>CP070825.1:4421330-4430924 GCA_020344415.1 Candidatus Aminicenantota bacterium | reverse complement strand
CGGCATGAAACGTAAGTTTGAGGTGGGTGATGATCCTGTCCACTGCGGAATAATCAGTGATGAAAGCGATCACTCTCATCTGGCCACCGCATGTAGGACATATGAGAGGATCAACTTCATAGACCCTGCGGATCATCTCCCCCCAGCCTTTGGAAGGGACATGAGGGTGCTCTTGCACAATTGTCAAGGGATGTGAGGGGTCGGCTCCTCTCTTGCGCATCTTTCCTCTGTGGGCATTGGAGTAGAGGCCGTAGTAGCGGATCATGACCTGACCCTTGTCAGGAATGTGAGAGGTCACTCTCGCTATGAACTCCAGATAATCCGTCTGCTCCTCTTCTGCTCTGCCTTTCCCGTACTGGTATGAGACCTTGCCCTCGGTCTCATCAAAGGAAAGCCTCTTGAGGGAGAGGATAGGCCGTATCATATACTTGCCTACTCGCTCGGCCTCTTCTTTACTCGTAGCTCTGACCTTGCAGTGGGTGTTGAAACCAGTCTGGCGCCAGCGGAGTATCTTTTGCACAAGAGAGAAGCTTATGAGCTCGTGATGGAGAAGAAAGGCAAAGACCTCCCTGGTGAAAAACTGGCAGAGTAAAGCATCATTGATGCTTTCAAGAGGAAGAAGAAAAAAGTGAACCTGGCTAGGAACAACTCATCCTGATTTGAAGAACATATCTGAAGTTATCGCTGCAGTCGGGACAATCTTCCCGGCTGCAGCCTCTTCAACAACCGATTCAACCTAAGATTTTAATGCTCTTTTAATCCTTTATGCAGATCGATTAGATCTTTAGAGTTAGGTCAATCGTAATATTCCGATCCTAGGGGGGTGATTAGCTCTTCTCTTCTAATTTAATAAGAAAAGTTTATGAAGTCTATCCTATTTTGTGCCCTTGATGCGGCGGCTAAATGGGAGTGATCGCCCTCATCGAATAGTCCAAGGTTATCGACAAGATAATCAAACGTCTTAAGCTCGACTTTGAAACTGAGTGCCTACATCTGCCTCATTTTGCCCAACACGAGTTCTTGATAGCAGCCGAGAAGCAGGGGAATTCGTTGTTATCTTAGGATAAGAAAAATTGTCTTGGCTTAGCTATGGGATTCATGGTAGAAAAATGACAGGAAGAAAACATAAAATGGGATTGAGTTGTCTTATGGGACTGAAAAATTGATGAACTCTTTATGTTCAGGAAAGAAATGAGACGGTTTCTCGAAAGATTTGATATAGTTCTCCTCCTGACGCTTGCGCTGCTTTTTAAAATAATTCTTATCATTCTCTTTGAATACAAATTGTATCCGGATGTAATCAGAACTGTTATGGTTGGACAGGAATATATCGTAGATAAAAACATGATGTCTATCACTAGCAAAACTTATGTGGGCCCTGTAGTGTGGTATTCTGTCGTTCGTTTCTTTGGGATCTGGGGCTTAAAAATTGTGAATCTCGTGGCCTTTGTCTTTCTCTTTATTATCCAATACATGATGGGAAAAAAGTCATACAAGCGTGACAGCCTCCTTATCGCACTCTTTTTATTCAGCTTTTATGTCGGGACGAACCTCAACTTGGTGGCCGGGGAACAGGATGATTTTTTCTCCCCTCTTTTCTTTTGTTTGGGAGTGCTGATTTATCTTTACAGAGGAAATGCCTTTTTATCTGCATTTTTAATGGGATTGGGATTCCTGTTTAAATTCTCTGCAGGAATCTTTTTTGTGGGTTTTGTTTTGTATTTACTGATCAAGAAAAAATGGAGGCAGGTTGTATTATCCACGGCAGGAATGGTCATTCCTTTTTTAACTCTAAATCTCATCGATGGCTTTTACAGCCTGAATAACTTTTTCTATGCCTTTCAGGCCCAGCATGGGTATTCTTCTTGGGGAGCTATTCTTTTTAAATTTTTTAGCACTGGAATTGTCTTTGCCGTTGTGTTTTCCCTTTGGACACTATTCCATGAGAAAAGCAATACGAACTTGTTGTTCTTTATAATTCCATCTCTATACCCTGTTTATGCTCTCTTAAATCGGGTTGCCTATTCAGCAAGCTATGTAATGATGTTTGGAATCCTGTTTTTCTCTTTTCTCCTTGCTGAGTTTCTCTTGAAGAACAGATATTTTGGTAAGGGTAAAAAGAGAACTTTTCTTATTTTCGGTGCGTTGGTTTTCTATTTAGTCATTACAAGCTTGATCACACTCCATAATCTTTCCCGCGACCCGGAAAACGCATATGAAGCTATCTCACTCATCTTGAGTCGTTGATCCTCTCGTTTTGGATGTGATGCTCTTTTTTCTGGATGTCAGGGGGTGGGAATTCCGGAAAATGTTGAGGGATTCGTACCAAGGCCAAAAACGAATTTCCTATATTTAAGTCTGGGAGCGGGGAGGATGGAATGATAAGGCAGATTGGTCAAGTCAAAAATGGAATAAAACAAAAGGGAAGATTTTTGTTCGCTGGGATGACCTGCCCCCCTGATATCGGTCCTGGTTTTGTGTTAAAATTTTACTTAAAGGAAGGAGTTGGATATGGGCAGGAAACGCTATGACCTGCCCCCCATCAATGTGCCACCTGCAAAGTTAAATTTTTAACCTCTGGACATGCCCCCATCTTTGGGTTCGAGACCCCTCGCTCACCCATACCCTTTTTCATACAGGTTAATACAACATATTAGTAACTAGGAATCTTATTTGGAAGTAGTCCGTAAAGAGAAACAATGGGGAGAGAATAATTTACTGGCTCTTCAGCCCAGCCAGCCTCTTCTTTGCATCTTCCACCTCAGGGAGGCCAGGGTCAGCGTCTTTCCAAAGGGTGAGGAACCTCTGATACTGATCGATGGCTTTTCCTTTCCAACCTTTCTCCTCATACAGCCTGGCTAAGCTGTAATGATACTTGGGATGAATGAGGCACCGTCCCTCGCTTTCTGGGTCAAAGGTGATTAACCGCTCGTATTCGGCGATGGCTTTGTCCAATTCTCCATTTTTCTGGTAAGCCCTAGCCAATACATCCTTGATAAAAGGCGCATTGTAAGGCATGATAAACTGAATAAGAGGAGGTCTTCCAAGAGGAGGCGATTCTTCCAAGAAAGCGATGGCTTTCTCCGTTGTTCCTTCTGCAACTAGAGACTCTCCCTTGAGTATGTCATGTCCAATTTGTACCCAATCCTTGAAAAATGGATGTATTCCTGGTAACAGAGATTCAAGCTCAGCCAGGTTTGATTTGGCTGAATCGAGGCGATTCTCTTTTAAATCCACCAGCCCAAGATAAATTTTATAAAAGGCAGTGAAATCTTTTTCAAAGTCTGGTTTGTCTTTAAAGTGATAATCAAACCAGCCTTTAAAGTGCTCCCGGCTGCTCTCGAATTCTTCCCTGTCATAAGAGATCCATCCTCTGAGCATGTCGACCCTGGCTTTATCACCCTTGCTTCCAACATCTTCTGCCAATTCTTCCATTATTCGTAGTTCTTCCAATGATTGATTCAAGTTGCCCAGCCAGTAATGAAAGAAGCTTTTCCAAGAATATCCAGTTGTTTTTGCTCCTGGAGTTGGGGCTGTAGCAATATCTTTTTCGACCCACTTCATGGCTTCTGCGTAATCTTCCTTTAAAGCATAGATATATCCTATTCTCCAGTGCGTCTCGAAAAAATCAGGCTTAACTTCCAGCGCTTCTTTATATTTGGCTACAGCCTCATCAAGTCTTCCCATCCTAAAATAGAGCTCAGCCATGGAATCGAGAGGATTAGCATCACCAGGTGAAACAGTTGCATATCTTTTAAAAAACTCGATTGCTTTCTCAAAATTACCCATATCTGAGTACATGTAAGCGAATGAATTAAGGGCATCTCCATAATTCGGATCAAGCTCCAGTGCTTTTGTGTATTCTTCGATAGCTTGGTCGAACATATCTTTAAGACTGAAATAATCTGCAAGTTCCTTATGAGCTCTCTTTTCACCGGGGTATTTATTCGCCATCTCCTGGTATGTACGAAACTCCTTTTCTCGATCATTCTCTACACTGCGAGCATATTGCGCTTCTATGTAAAGCGTTTCTTTATCAGATGCTTTAGGGGATAATGTCATTACCTTTTCATAGGTTTCGTTTCTCTGGTTTTCCATTCCTAAATTGTCATATGCACGGGCGAGGTAGAGGTGAGCTACTGCGAAGTCCGGATCTAGCTCGACAGCTTTTTCAAGAGATTTCCGGGCATCATCATAATAGAATTTCTCGAAATCCTCTCTCCCTTTCAGGAAATATTTGTAAGCTTCCATGGAAGAAGTAGAAATATCCGTAATCTCCATTTGAGCTTTCTCAATTTTTCGTTCGGAAAGGCCTACTCCACGCGATATCTCCTTGCTCAACTGGCCAATTTGTGTTTCCAGGATACTTCCCACTCCTTTACCCTTGGAATTGGTACTCTTAAGGATTTTCTTTGTCTCCACATCAAGAACCTTCACATCCGTGGCGAAGACCTCACCGGCCTTGATAAAACTACCCAGGACAATGGCATTGACGCCATCTATACGGCAGAGCTCAAAGCCTAGATCCCGATCTATGATGTCCACATCATCCTTCCCCATCTGCTTGAGGAGATCATGCATTCGTTCCCAGGTAGTTACACGGAGATATTTCGACTGCTCGAGATTGGTGATCAAAAGATTAGGAATGGCCTTTTGCAGGTAGTCATAGGCTCTTTCTCCGGTCTGGTTTTCAAAGCTGATAACTGCTATTGATGTTTTAACTGGCTCCTTTTGGGGAATAAGCTGCCAGATAAGAATCGCTATGATGGCAAGAGCAGCAACGACTACTGCCGGGATAAACAGTTTTTTCACATTAAATGTTACTGTTATTTCCTTTGAAGTGATGGGCTTTCTCTTGGGAACAACTCTCTCTGTTGTGGGAATTCCTTTCTCAATATTCTCAAATTCGGAACGCACTTCTCCTGCACTCTGATACCTCTTTCCCTTATCCTTTTCCATGCATCTCAGTACCACTCGACTAAGATCTTCAGGAATTTGAGCATTAATCTCCCTTGGATCTTTAGGCATCTCGCTCTTGTGTTTCATAGCTATTCCTAGCGGCGTTTCCCCCTCAAAAGGGACCCTCCCTGTCAACATCTCATAAAGGATGACTCCCAATGAATAGATATCTGAACGCTGGTCTACTTCCTTCACTTCAGCTTGCTCTGGTGACATGTATTCAGGTGTTCCGATCATCACACCCGCTCCAGTTATTCCTTTTGCTGTTAGAGAACGGGCTATTCCAAAATCCAATATCCTTGCATTCCCCTCCTCATCAACCATGATATTCTGAGGTTTTAAATCCCTATGAACCACTCCTAATCGGTGAGCCTCAGCCAATCCCTCGCATACTTGCTTGGCTATAGAAACCATTTTTCCTGAACTAAATTGCCCTACTTTTCTAATTAATCTTTTTAAATCCTCACCAGGAACATACTCCATTGTGATGTATTTGGTCCCTTTTTCCTCCATAAGCTCATACATACGACCGACATTTTTATGGCTAATCTTTCGGGCAAGTTTCAGTTCATTGCTGAATCGCTCTAAGGTTTTCTTATCTGAAGCTATTTCTGGCCTTATGAGCTTAAGTGCTACTTCTTCTTTCAGCTCTTTATCGAGCACTCTATAGACTTTCCCCATGCCACCCTTGCCCAGTTCTTCAATAACCTGGTAGCGTCCAGCAAAGGTAGAGCCTGTATTTAATTCTTCAGTGGGTGTTTCAAGGGTTTCTGTAACCTTAATATCCTTGGATAAGGTAAGGTTAGTGCCACAATCAGCACAGAAAGTGGCAGTCTCTGGATTATCTTTATTGCATTTAGGACACTTCATATGCCATTAGCTCCCATTGCTAATGTGGCAAAAGAATAGCAAGGATTGAGGCAAGAGTCAAATTTGCAGAGGATTATTTACTCAGAGTTTATGCAAACTCTGCAAGTTCGCGTATTAAAGGAGCTATGCTGATATGTCTCAGGAAGGTTCTAAGTTCGGTACCTAGAGGGACCCCTCTTATCAGTTTGGCCTAATTCGAATAGAATATCGAAGGGCTTATTCCAATAGAATGAGGTGTTTACGCCCTTTAATTCTACGTTCGAAACCAATATTTTTAGGATTTTGGATTTTTGTTCTTTACTAGCTCTAATATATTGATTTTTAACATCTTGCAAAAGTTCTAAAATTAATAAAGCTTCTTTCATATAATTGAAATTCTTCTGTTTAAGCTTGTCTAAATCCATGCGAATTTCTTGTTGTCTTTGTTGAATCTTATTAAATATGGATTTGAAAAAATCCTCTTGTATTAATCCATCTAGCTTATCCCGATATACCTGATGCAATCTGTTCTCATTCCTTGCATATTCTCTTTGTAATTTGGCTAGTTCACTTTTGACAAACCGTTCTTCTTCATTATGAGACTCATTGAGAGCTTCTATGATCCACTCTTTGATTGTGTCATCTAGATAAAATTTCCCAAGAGTATCTGCAAACATGCTGTCCAATTTTTCCTCTCTATGATACCCTTGCTGACATTTTTTGGAATTAGCACATCTACAGTAAACATATCCTTTATGAGTTTCTGCTGTAACCGAATGGCCACAGTAGCCACACAGGCTCTCAGAAATATTCCCCCTCCTGATCTCCGGTCATAAAAAGCTCCTGATGGGCTGCATAATCCGGATTTCAGTAGTAAAAGATTGAAAATTCATCTATGAAGTGTGCAGTACGAAAATGGATATTGCGACATCGGGATTAGGCTATGATATACTCTACCCATGATCTTTTTTTTATATTTTTTGCCTCCGCTTTAGAAAAATCTGCTTAAGAGAGGATTTGTCGACAGTTTATCTTCAAAAAAGATAGATTACCAATAAAGCTAAAAAGTGATGTCGAAGCAAGAGCAGCAGGATTTGAATATCATGTTAAAGATTGGTGGTTTTGCCGGTGTCAGTAAAATATCCGATATTCTCACTCGCTATGCCACTTCAATTGTATTAACACGAATTTTGGGCGTAGAACTTTTCGGGATATTTGTCTTAGGAAGAACCATAGTTATGGTTACTGGTTTGTTGAGTAAATTAGGGATGGGATATGGGGTCGTAAGACAAATTGCGTTTTATACTGCCAAAAACGATGATAATAAAATCCAACAAACCATCCGCCTCGCCATCCTGGTTTCCTGTTTTATCAGTCTTACTGCCACAATTCTACTTCTCTGGCTGGGGGATTATTTTTCCACTGTTTTATTTAAAAAACCTATGCCAGTACTCCCCTTGAAAATTTTGGTATTCACCATTCCCATCATAACCATCTTGCATATTTTGATGGATGTGTTAAGGGGATTCAAAAAGATAAATAAGAGGATTGTGGTGGAATTTTATTTTCTTCCTCTATCGAATCTTCTGATGATATTCATATTCTTTCTTTTGGGTTATCGGCTAGAAGGAGCGATCGTCTCATTTATTCTGTCAAATATTATATCATTGATGATTTTGATTATTATAAATCGTAAAAAGATAAGGATCACAGGGCCACCTCCTTTCTTGAAAAAAAAGGTGGTACTCGAGTTCTTTAAGTTCTCTTTTCCCCTCGCCTTCGTAGATATTATCGGGGTATTAAAAAATAGGATCGAAGTTTTATTCCTGGGTTTATTGAGTACTGCTTCGAACGTTGGTATTTTTTTTATAGCCTTTCGTCTGGCCAATCTGACGTCAATTCCCTGGCAAGCCTTCAATATGATTTTTGCCCCGATGGTATCCGGCTATTATGCCCGGAACGAGATAAAAAAAATAGAATACAACTATAAGAATATCACCAAATTGATGGTTCTCTTCAGTATGTACTTCTTGGGATTTTTGCTCATCTTTTCTAGTGAGTTGCTCTCAATTTTTGGCAGTGAATTTATCAAAGGGACCGCAGTGGTTATTCTTATATGTTTCGGTCAAATGGTGAAAACATGGGTAGGGCATGCCGGTCCCATGCTGGCTATGATCGGGAAACCGTCGCTGAACCTGTTGATAACAGTAATTACCTTGATTCTAATGGCCATGCTAAACCTTTTGCTGATCCCCAGATTAGGAATAACTGGTGCGGCTGTAGCCCACGTTACTGGCATGACGGTCTCCTCCTTATTGGAACTGTTCTTTATCCACCGTCTTCTCCATATTCATCCCTTTAGAAAGGATTTTCTCAAGCCTGTTTTTGCCGTCCTGCTCAGCGGTGCAGTGATCTACCTGTTCAAAACATTACTGCCAAAAACTATCTTGGTGACAGTCTTCCTGGCAACTGCTTTCACAGCACTCTATTCTGTATTGCTCTACCTGCAAAAACTGACCAATGAGGAAATGGAAATGCTCTACACGATAAGACAAACGACTTTGACCAGGAGGATAAAAAAAAGTGAAATACCGAAAAATGTTGGCAAAAAAAATTAAGCGAAAACTTGCAAGGATAGTTTCGAAGGAAACTCTCGTCGAAACATATTTTAACATCCCCTTTAAATTCTACGATCCGCAGGTGTACTTCGTAAATGAACGGATAATCGAGGTGCCCTTTGTTTTTTCGGAAATTAGCGCCGGTAACAAAGCACTTAAAATATTCGATTTTGGTTGTGCCAGGAGCTGGATTTCATTATCCTTAGCATCTATGGGGCATACTGTTTATGGGATTGATTTGCGCCATTATCCTTTCCAGCACAAAAATCTTGTGTTCAGGAAACAGAATATTCTGGATTTCAATGAAAAAGGTTTTAATATTGCTATCGCATTATCCACACTCGAGCATGTGGGATTGGGTTATTACGGAGAAGAAAATAGTTCCAGCTCCTTGACGGAGGTTTTGGAAAAAATCAATGAATTGTTGGTGGACGGGGGGAGATTTCTCCTTACAATACCAGCAGGGATATCATCCACAGATAGATTCATGAGGTCCTTCACACCGGATGAAATCGAGAAGCGGGTGGAATCTGCAGGATTTTCTCTTATTAAAAGTCGCTATTACTTGCGGCAAAATTTTCAACAATGGCTTCCTTGTCCACGGGGAAAAATACTGGAGATATCCAATCTTCCCTCTGATAGGAAAAAAGCCTCTAGTGGAGTCAATGGTGCGGGATGCCTGGTGTTTGAGAAAACAGTTGTTCTTCCAACCTCCAAAAAAAAGGCGGATCATTTCGGAGGTTTTTCTACATGAACCGTTCAGCAAGTCAATTACAAAAACAAAATCTAATTTTCAATCACAGAAAAATTATGCTTGAGGAGGAAGACCTTCAACTCCAATACAAAAATCAACCGGCATTGAGGAGAGAGGGAAATTTCGGTTTTTTTTTAGGCGTTTTACAGAATATGAATAAAATCCTATAAGCGTGATATGAAAATCTTTTTTGTCTTGGCGTTGGGCCGTTCTGGGACTCTGTTCCTGTCTACACTTTTGGCAAAATCACCCAATGCATTAATCTATCACGAACCCATGCCCGATGATAAAATCTACTTTGGTTATAGATACATGGGCAATTTTAATAAAATCATTGATAACTATTTGGAGAGACGCTTCCAAAAACTGCTGCCTCCAAAGGATAGTTATGAGGTATATGGGGAAGTCAACAGT
>CP070825.1:4298565-4421230 GCA_020344415.1 Candidatus Aminicenantota bacterium | reverse complement strand
AAGATGACACAATTTATTACGGAAACCTTAAAGAATATAAAATCGAGATTTTCAATTCAGAAGGGAAGATAATCAAGAGAATTTTGAAAGAGTATAATCCAGTTAAGATTGAAAAAGAGGATAAGGAAGAGATGTTGACTCGAATCCCACCTGAGGCCGCTATGATCAAAGACAGGATAGAATTTCCAAAAGATTATCCAGCCTGTCAGAGCTTTTCGCTGGACGGTCAAGGAAGGTTGTTTGTGAGAACTTATGAGAGGGGAAAAGGAAAGGGAGCGTTTTTTCATGATGTTTTTGATAAAGAGGGACGGTACATCGCAAAAGTACTACTAAATGTGGAGCCGATGGTCTGGAAGGGAGACAAGTTATATGGAAGAGAGGAAACAGAAGACGGATACCATATCATGAGATGTTATAGCGTGCGTTGGGAAAAATAGCCTATTTCATCTTTTATGATAATTTGATTTAAACATAAATTCTGAGACACTTCCGAATCGTTGATACTTATTTTTATTCATTCTTTTAGCTTTTGACTTCTATTTCTTATTACATTATTTTTTATCTATGATCCTTATTTTGACTGGCCCTGTCCGTTCTGGGAAAACGACTTTCCTGAAAAGAGTAGTCCATGAATTGAAAAAACAACAACTTGAGATAGAAGGTTTTTTGAGTGAAGCAGTTCTGGATGACCAGGAGGTCATTGGGTACGATTTATTTGATATAAAAAAGGAGGAGTCAATTCCATTTATCCGTAAAGTAGGAGAGAGGGGTTGGCAGAGAGTTGGTTCATTCTTTTTTATCCCGCAAGGCTTAGCCAGGGCGGAAGAGATAATTATTCGAAACAAAAAGGATGGGCTTCTTTTCGTTGATGAAGTGGGTCCTCTGGAGCTTGCAGGAGGAGGTTTGTGGCCAGCGCTGGAGAAAATTATATTTCAGTCCTCAAAAAGATCTGTCCTTGTCGTACGGGCAAATATCCTTGAAGAATTCCTTCCTCTGCTCGGCATGGGTGATGTGAAAGTATTTAATATTGAAGATAAAAAGGATTTTTCTCGGTTGATTGAAGAAATCACTAGTATCTCTGCTTCCTAGGAAAACTGTCATCTCATTATTTTTTCCTTTTTCGTTCGCCCAAAAAAATAGTAGGATTCATCTAGACGTAAATCCTTGCTATGATTTGGCTGATTTAGTATTCTTGGAATCTGATTTACGATAAGAGAAGCTCATGTGTATTAAATCACAAGTTCCTAGGAATAACCACTTCAACCTGAGACTCAATTGAAATGAAAAACATCTATGTCCAACTTTTCAATCTGCTGGAAGAGAAGAGGCCTCTGGTTTTTGGTGTTATCGTCGATACAGTAGGATCAGCACCTCAGGTGCCAGGAGCTTCTGCACTATTTTCATCTGAAGGGCTGATTGAAGGAACCCTGGGAGGCGGGTTGCTAGAATTTGATGCAAAGAAAAAAGCATTAGAAGCTCTTGATAAGAAAAGTTCCCTCATCTCCGAATTCAGCCTTAGAGAAGATGTCTCTGCTGAGGAGGGAGCCATCTGCGGGGGCGAAGTTAGGATTTTGATCGATGCCAGCCCCGAAGAACACAGAGATGCTTTCCATAACCTCAGTCAATCCCTCGAAGGGCGTCAGCCAGGAGTTCTAGCCACATTTATAAATAAATTATCTGATAAGAGTGTCTCTCTATTGCGGTATTGGGTAGAGAGAGGAGAGGAAATTCAGCCTGACATAGAGTTGCAGCATCCTCTGTTACAGGAGGAGATCAAAAATGCTCTTTCAGAAGGTGATCCAAAGTTATTAAAAATCAAGGAAGAACAATTCCCGGAAAAAGCAGAAGAGAGGCTGCTTTTCTTAGAACCGATTTTTCCTTTACCTCGACTTGTTATCGCCGGAGCAGGCCACATTGGTCAGGTCGTCGCTCATCTAGGGAGTCTCTTGAATTTCGAAGTCACTGTCATAGATGACAGGCCTGAGTTTGCGAATGAAGAAAGACTGCCTGATACGGACCATATAATTGTCGATGAAATTGGAAAAGCTATCCAGAATTTTCCTGTTTCTCCTGAAACATATATGGTCATAGTCACACGAGGCCATCGCTGCGATGCAGATGCTCTCCGTGAATGCATAACTTCTGAAGCGGCATATATTGGAATGATAGGGAGTAGACGAAAAATAAATTTGATGAGAGAACAATTCCTAGAAAAAGGCTGGGCTACAGCCAGTCAATTTGATCGTGTTCATGCTCCGATTGGGATCGATATCCAATCAAAGACTGTGGAAGAGATTGCCATCAGCATCGCTGCCCAGCTTGCTTTCGTGCGCAGCCAAATCCAGGATAAAAGGAAGGATAGAAAATGATATGTGCCATGATCCTAGCCGCTGGCGAATCTAAAAGGATGGGCAAGCCAAAGCTTCTTCTTCCTTTTGGTGAAAAAACGATGATCGAGACTGTCATTGATAATGTGGTTAAATCAAAGGCAGGAAGTATTCTGGTCGTTCTAGGTGCAGATAGTGAGAAGATTGAGGAGAAGATCAAGGGTTTGCCAGTAGAGATTGTCTTTAATCCGAATTTTCACGAGGGGATGCTTTCATCTGCCCAGATAGGATTTCAAACGCTTCCCGAGGATGCACAAGCCGTGCTGGTCTTTCTCGGAGATCAACCTGCCATTTCTCACGCTGTTATCAATGAAGTCATTGATGCCTATAAAAAGACAAAGAAAGGGATTATCCTGCCTGTCTATGAGGGGAATCGAGGTCATCCTGTTCTGATTGATGTGAAATACAGAGGTGAAGTGGAGAAGTTAAGCGCAGATGTTGGACTGAGGGGTGTTGTCTATAGCCATCCAGAGGACGTACAGGAGGTTGAAGTGGAGACACCGAACATACTCCAAGACATCGATGACGCAGATGATTATGATCGAGAATTGGAATTGAAGAATAAAAAATAGCAGTGGGATCAGGCTTTCATAACTTTCATAATTCGCTTCTAAATGCAAATGAGATTATTAAGACGCGCCCATTTATAAAACTTATAAAGGCCTGACCCCGATAGCTTTTTTGATTCTCTCTGGGGTCATAGGCAGCTGGAATACCCTGGCGCCCGTGGCATCATAAATCGCATTGGCTACAACAGCGCCCATACAAATGATTGCTGGCTCCCCGCCTCCCTGGGGAGGAGAGTCTTTTGCATCTATAATCACAGTCTCGATCTTTGGCTGCCAGGAGAAACGGGTTATTTCATAGGTGTCAAAATTCGTGTCAAAGATTTCTCCACCTTTGAAATGGATTTCTTCTGTCAGAGCATAGCCCAATCCCATTGTGATACAACCTTCTATCTGCAGTTTTGCTCCGGCAGGATTGACGCATAATCCCATTTCTTGAGCACATACGACACGTTTAACCTGAGCACTTCCTTTTTTCCTGTCGACCTCAACTTCTGCTATGTGAGCTACATATGTGCCTGCATCGATACCGCAGGATATGCCGCAGCCTCGACCACTGGGTGCTTTTGATGGGGTCCATCCGAATTCCTTTGCAGCAGCTTCAAGAACTCTTCTCATTCTTTTGTCGCTCAAATTCTTCAGGCGGAACTCCAGAGGATCCATGCCAGCTTTTGAAGCCATGATATCAATCTGCGATTCCCTGGCAAAGGTATTGGTGTTATTGGCAGGAGCACGCCAGGCTCCTGTGCTGAAGGGATGGGAGCCAGGAGTACCCCGCCAGCTTCCTCCTGAGAAGATCGTTCGATGATGGGGAATCTCATATAATTTTGTGGAACCTCTTTCTCCTGCGAAGTAAACTATATAATCCCAGAGAACAATTTTACCCTGACGGTTGATTCCAGATTTTATTTTAACTACTGCGGCTGGGCGGAATGTATCATAGAAGAACTCTTCTGCACGGGTCCAGGCAACTTGAACTGGTTTCCCTGCTAATTTCGCTAAACGGGCTGCTTCTACAGCTTGCTGGTTTTGATTCTTTCCTCCAAATCCTCCTCCTACGAATGGGGTGATGACGCGGACATTTTTTGAAGGAAAACCTATGGCCTGGGCAACTTCTTCTTGAGCGCCAAACGGCCTCTGGGTGGATGCCCAGACTGTTGCTTTGTCTCCTTCAATTTGAGCCACGGCTGTATGGGTCTCTATAGGGGAATGTGCAACGTAGCTGTTCAAATATGTTTCCTCAAAAATTTCAGAAGCTAGTTTTTCGCCGTCAGAGAGGTTTCCTCCATGAGCAACTGCTTCTCCTTCGGGAGCGACGTTGACGAGATGGTCAAAAATGGTCTTATCATCGAGTTTTTCTTCTGGTTTCTCATACTGAGCTTTGACCTTTGCCAGCGCTTTTTCAGCCTCGTCGGGGTGCTCGTGAAGGACTGCAACCAAATCTCCCTCTTGAACTACCCGAACATCTTTCATCTTTTTGGAAGCCGTGGTATCCACACTCTTTAATTTTGCTCGATGTGCTGGGGGTCTTAAAATCCTTGCATACAGCATACCAGGAAGGCGAATATCCCCTGCAAATTTTGCCTCTCCCGTGACCTTCTCCATGGCGTCTCGCCGCAGCAGGGGTTTCCCGACGATCGTAAATTCCGAGTTTTTTTCTACGATGGCTTTTTCCTTCAGGTGCCTTTGGATTTTTTTCCCTTTGGTCAGTTGTGCATAAGTAACCTTATTTTTGTTCTGAGTTTTGTCGAAAATCACACCATCTTTTGCTTTCAACCTGTCTGCGGGGGTCTGAAGATATTCAGCTGCTAACTCCATTAATACAGCCCTCGCTTCAGCAGCAGCCGCTCTCATTATGGGACCAAACATGCGGGTAGTAAGGGATCCGAAAGTCCCCATATCCCACGGACAGAGATCCGTGTCTCCCATAACCATATCCACAGAATCTAACGGGACATTGAGTTCATCAGCTAGCATTTGTGCTAGGGATGTTACGACACCCTGGCCCAATTCGGTTTTTCCTGTGAAGCAGGTGACTCTGCCATTTTCTCCAATCCTAAGAAAGGCATTAAAATCTTCAGGGGTTCTCTGTCGGAATCCTCTGCGCTGTCCTTCCTGTATTGCGACAATATCATAAGGAGAGAAAAGGATTACGATTCCTCCGCCCAAGAGCTTGAGAAACTCTCGGCGTTTAAGAGGAAAATTTACTTTTATGTCACTGAAATCAAGATCCATATATTCGTCTTTTTTCATCTTTTCCCTCCATTCATTTCGTGGGCTGCAGTCTGGACAGCTTGGATGATTCGTTGATATGTTCCACAACGGCACAGGTTCTCTTCCATACCCTGAATGATTTCTTTGCGGCTGGGTTTTGGATTTTTTAGCAGTAAGCTGTAAGCATTAAGAAGCATTCCTGAGGTACAGAATCCGCATTGAAGGGCATCGTGTTTTATGAATGCTTTCTGTAAAGGGTGGAGGTCTCCGTTTTTAGCTAATCCTTCAATGGTAATGACTGCTTTCCCTTTGACATCTTTGAGAGGAAATTGGCAGGACCGGATAGCCTCCCTGTTCACAAGAACGGTGCAGGCTCCACAGTAGCCCTCGCCGCAACCGAATTTAGTTCCTGTAAGACCGAGTTCAGTGCGCAGGACCCATAAAAGCATTCGCTCATTGTCTATGGTCAAACTTACAGGCTTGTCATTAAGCTTGAAACGAATGGTTTCCTTCATTTCAGTCCCCTTATTTTGTCTCTCCATACCTTATTCATCAGGATCAGGGTTGAATAACCTGTATATTTTGGCAAGGCTTGCCTTTTGTCTCTGGGAATTCAAGTTATTCAAGTCTGATCCCCTCATTTCCGAACCTCGCAGAGTTGAATCATTACGCCCTCTTTCATAAGGTAGATCTGATGAATCAAGCCCTCACACTACTATGAGGCAGGCTTGATAAATCAAGCCGCTGCATATTCACCTTACATAGGGATTTGATGAATCAGATCCCTGTAGGTCGAACGCAATGACGAGGCAGTAGATTGAAAAGAATCTCTACCCTAGAGACATCGCAGCTCTATATATCACTGCCTCAACAAGTTCTTTTTTATATCCATTCTCTGTCATGGCTCTGGCATCTTTCAGGGCTTCTCTGGCTGCTTGCTTAAGCAATTTTTCGGAAGCTTTTTTACCTTTTACTTGTTTCTCAGCTTTCTCGAGTCTCCAGGGAACTGGGGCTACTCCTCCCAGAACAATCTTAATATCCTTAAATCCACCTCCAGAGACAGTTCCTTTCACCGCAGCCGACGCGATAGCAAAATCCCATCCTCCTCTTTCCTTGATTTTATAGTAGGTGCTTTTTTCACCGCTTTTCGCCAGGGGGATTTTTATTTCCCTGACAACTTCGCCTGGGTTTAGGATATTCTCTTTTCGGACATTTTCTCTGGGCAGGGTATAAAAATCTGCCAGAGATACAGTCTTATCTCCCTTTGGTGTGCTGATAGATATTTCTGAATCCAAAGAGATAAGAGCCGGAGCCAAATCAGAAGGATGGACTATGTGACAGACCCCTCCGCCAAAGATAGCATGGTATTTGTTCTTTCCTCTGGTTGCATAACACCTGCTTCCTCCCTTTTTCCGGCATACGACTTGAGCATCGCGATAGTACCAACAACGAGGTCTCTGGCAGAGATTTCCCCCGATTGTCCCCACATTCCTGAGTTGAGGAGTGGCTACAGATAAGGCAGCTTCGTGAAGTCCAGGGTAATCTTGTTTTATAAGGGGGTTATCCGCCAGTTCGGCCACAGTAGTTAAAACTCCGATTCGAACTCCTTCTCTCTCTTTTTTAATATAAGAAAGATTAGGAATAGATTTCAGATCCATGACCACTTCAGGCTCTATTATTTCATCTTTTATCTCACCCAAAAGGTCCGTACCTCCGGCCATGAGGTAATATTTTTCCTTCTTTTCAGATAACAAAGAGGTAACCTGGTCAATTGTTTGAGGTTCAGCTATTTTAAAGTTTATCATCAGCCTACCTCCTTTTTCTTCAAAGCTTGAAGTACTTTGTTAGGAGTCATCGGGATTTCTCTAACATGAACTCCGATAGCGTTGTAGACTGCATTGGCGATAGCTCCTGCTGGAGGAATTCTGGGTGGCTCTCCGATTCCTTTATTTCCTAGGATATTAATTCTTGGATCAATCATGTCAACAAAGAAGACCTCGATTTTGGGAATATCTAAAGAGGTTGCAATTTTATAATCCCTCATATTCGGATTAACCAGGTTTCCTGTGGTATCATCCATAATCCGTTCTTCGAAAAGAGCGGTGCTGATTCCCTGTGTGATACCTCCTATGACCTGGCTCTCTGCGGTTATCTTATTGAGGATTCTTCCACTTTCATGAACCGCAACGACTTTGAGGACTTTTATCTGGCCAGTTTCTGTATCAACTTCTACCTCTGCGAAGTGAGCTGCAAATGTATTGTAGGCATAATCCTGAGGCATTCCCTTGCGTTCCCCATGAAAGACTCGTTCTCGGCTCAATTCTCTGCTCAAATTTCTAAAAGTGATTGATTTGGATGGATCGTTCTTGTTATAGAGTTTTTTACCTTCCAGGATGACATCGGCAGGATCAATCTTCAGCTTAGAGGCTCCTAAATTTTTGAGATAATCGGCTGCCTTAAGGGCTGCGTCCCTTATTGCTGGGCCTACCGAAGGAGCTGTCAGACTTCCTCCTGAAAGGATAGCCCAGGGATAATCCGTGTTTCCGATTTTCACTGCAATTTCTTCGGGTTTTCGGCCTAATGTTTCTGCCGTGATAACAGCCATAAAGGTTCTCGTGCCGCCTCCTATGTCTTGAGTACCACTGATTGCCTCTACGCTTCCATCAGGGTGGATTTTGACATCAGCTAAGGTTCCTGGTACCCCTGCTCCCCACCATATCTGGCTTGCCATCCCAAGTCCTCTGCGTATCTTCCCTTTTCCCCCTCCAGGCTTCTTGTTTCTTCTCGCCCAGCCAATCTTTTCTGCTCCTATTTGGTAGCATTTATCCAATCCTTTAGAGGAGTAGGGAATTCCGGTATCCCCACGGTTTTTTGTGCTGTAGTTTTTCTGCCTCAATTTTAATGGATCAATGCCGATTTCATTGGCTAGCTCTTCCATGAATCCTTCAAGTGCCATGGTTCCTTGGACATGGCCAGGAGCTCTTGTGGGCCGTGATGCTCCGGTATTAGTGAAAACGCTGTATTCTTCCACCTTGACGTTGGGGCATTTATAGACATCTATCAATGGTTCTTCACAGCGGTCACCACCGCGGATTCCTCCTGATGTATAATTTTTCAGAGAGAGCGCGGTGAGTGTGCCGTCTTTTTTTACTCCCCCTTTTATTGTCTGTAAAGAAGAAGGACGGTTCCCTACACAGAGGGAATTCTCTTTCCTGGAGAGAATTATTTTTACAGGCTTTTTAGCTTCTTTAGCTAACATCGCAGCTGCCACTGTGTAGTCGTTTATTTCCAGTTTGCTTCCAAATCCTCCTCCCATGTATTGTTTTATGACTCTTACTCGACTCGCAGGTATGTTCATGGCGCGGGCAAGACCATCCCTAACGCTGTGAATAGCCTGGGTGGAATCCCATGCTGTCAGTCTGTTTCCTTCCCATTTGGCGACACTACCGTGGGTCTCTGCAGGATGATGGATTTCCACAGCCGTTTTATAAGTGCGTTCCAGGACGGTATCGGCCTCCTCGAATCCTTTTTCAATATTCCCTCTTTTGTAGTCTTGAAATTTCAGGACGTTTGACTTGCCGTGAACCCCTGGGCTTCCTTCTTCCATAGCCTTCTCTTCTGTTACAACAAAAGGAAGGAGTTTGTATTCGACATTGATTAATTTAAGAGCTTCTTCTGCAATCTTTTCATCCACCGCAGCTACAGCAGCAACTTGTTCACCTGCATAAGTTACTTTTCCTTTTTTAAGCTGAAGGACTGCCTTTACTCCAGGCAAACTTTGGGCTTTGCTTAGGTCTATAGATACGAGTTCGGCGCAGGCGTGGGGACTTCGCAAGATTTTTCCATGGAGCATTCCTCTGAATTTGATATCATGCGTGTATCGGGCTCGGCCGGTAACAATTTTTTTCCCATCTATTCTTGGAGTGGATTTCCCGATGATTTTGAATTCACCTTTCTCAGGCAAGGGAGCATCTTCTTGTTCCTCTGTCTCTTTATCCCTGAATCCTTCATTATAGAGGAGAGTCAAATCTTCAATATCTTTCAAATATTTGTTTTTCGCCATTTTAGGACCCTCTCACACCTTTGGATGCAGCAGAGACAGCTTCGTATATCTTAAAGTAGTTTCCGCAGCGGCAGATATTACCTGAAAGTCCATTTTTAATCTCTTCCATCTTAGGATTTTGATTATTATTGAGGAGAGCCACAGAAGACATGATAAATCCTGGAGTGCAGAATCCACATTGGTAGGCATCTTTCTGGATGAACGCCTCTTGAACAGGGTGAAGATTTCCGTTGGCTGCTAATCCTTCGACTGTGGTGACCTTCTTGCCATCAGCTCTAATCGCAAGATACATACAGGAATAAACGGGATTCCCGTCCAAGAGAACCGTACACCCTCCACATTCTCCCCTGGCGCATGTCATCTTAGACCCGGTCAAGTTCAGCCTCTCTCTCAGTACGTACAGAAGAGTCTCTCTGGGTTCGACGACAAGAGGGAATTTCTTTTCATTCACAGCGAGAGTAATTTGTTTTTTGGAATAAAGGGGTATTTTTCCTTTCTCTGTCTGGAGAGAAGCAGCATCCTGAGCAAGCAGCCTAGGGGCAACAGCTGCACCTATGGCTCCTCCGCTGAATCCTTTTAAAAAATCTCTCCTTGTAAAAGTCTTTCTTTTCTTATTTTTGCCCTTTTGCATCGTATCTCTCCTAATTAGGAAAAGATATTAGTGTTAAGCTAACCTGATGATGGTGATAATAACGAGACACAGAATAAGCGTTGCGGGTGAAGCAAGATATCGCAGTTTTCGATTCGCTAATCCAAATCTGGTCTCTACAGATAGGAGCTTCTCTCCAACCAGAATTCCTAAAGGAACAGTCACGAAAGAGAGGAGGACGGCCAGAGGAGCATAATAGAGGGAGAGAGGATAGCCAGTTCCTGGATAAACACAGGCAGGAATCCCAGTAGCATATTTCACGAGGGGAAACAGATTTACGGCCAAGAGGGCAGACATTCCCCCCAGGAGAGCTTGACCTCCGGTCTTCTGTTTTAGCTTTTCATTGAATATCGCTATCAGTATCAGAAAGGCTGCACCCTCCATTAAGAAAGCAAAAATGGGATTTCCTATAGCTCCGTGCTGGATAGGGTATGAAAGCAGAAGGGCGTCAAACATCTTGAAAAGACAGGCTATAACGATAAGTAGAGCAACTCCTAGGATTCTTCGAGTTAAAACCCAGCTAGAGGCAATAAAAAAGAGGGCCACTCCTGTCATTAGCGCACCAGAATAAAAAGAAGCACAGCTTCGAAGCCACATGCCCAAAGCAGCTTCTGAAAAACCCCATACAGCTCCGAGCATTATAACGATGCCCAGATAAGATTTGGGAATGTTTTTGTCCATGCTTTCCTCCTTTTCTATCTGAATTTATCTATCTAGATATTTTTATGGATTATAATTTTATTAATCTATTTTAGCAACATTTTTTTAACCTATCATTAGGGTCAGGCTTTCATAACTTTCATAACTTTTTAAAATTCTATTAATTTTTTTTAGAAATGAGAATGGAAGAAAAAGGGGACAGGCTTCTTTTTCTTCTGGGAATGCCTCCAAACAGGAATCATCCTGCCTCTAAAGAAAAAGTAGCCTGTCCCTTTTTTTTAAAGAGATGTTTCTTTCGCTATGATTTTAAAAGTTACCCACGGGATAAGGTCTAATCCCGGAAATAGATAAGAATCAAGTTATGAAAGTTATGAAAGCCTGACCCCAATGCTAACTATTTTAAAAAAAGAGGAAATCGAGTATTCTAAAAGAGAAGTTACAAAAATTGAAAAAGTTGTTTTATTTGAGCAAAGGGAGAAGCTTTCGCTACTGAGCGAAAATCATTTCTTGGAGGATATAAATGAAAAAAATATTGTCTTTTTGTTTTCTCAACCGAGTGAGTCTGTTCATAATTTTAATCTTAGGCCCATTTCTGGTTTTGCAGGCAGATGCACAGAAAAAATTCTGGGTACCTTCTGACCCTCCACAAGCTCAGTATAAAATCGATGCCAGAATAGATCTGCCGAATAGGATAGTAGAAGGCGAGGGGACTGTCACATTCCGCAACAAAACTTCAAGCCCGATTTCCGTAGTAGCGTTTGATTGGTCCATTAGTAGCGTTCGCTCTATGCAGGTGAGTGTTAAGGGGAAATCCTTGAACTTATTGAATACTAAAAAATCTCCCCCAGTTTCCTCTCCACTCCTGTACGAGCTTCCAAGACCTCTCAAACCAGGATCAAAGATCAGGATGGACATTGCATTCAGTAGAGGAGGCATATCAAGAGCAGATGCTCAAGAAATAAAATTAGTAAGCTGGCATCCTCGTCTTTGGTGGGGTGGTCTTCCCAATCATGACGACTTCGAAGTGAAACTGAATACTCCCGCAGGATATGCTTTAGCTGCGAGCGGAAGATTTAACAAGAAAACAGACTACTATGAAAACAAAGGAGTTGCTACGTTTGGGATCTACTTAGGAAAAGATTTGAAGACTGAAACCAGGGAAGTTAAAGGTGTCTTGATAACGTCTTTGTTTACCGAAGCGGGTTCAGAGTGCGCTCGATTGTGCCTGGATACTGCAGCCGATGTCGTGAAATTTTATCGAGATTGGTTAGGTTTCTACCCGTTTAAGTTTCTTTACATCATACCAGGGGCAACTCGGCCCATGGGAGGTTATCCCTTTGCTTCGGGAATTGTTGTGATTCATGGACAGGAAAAATTTGCTGATAAGCCACTCCTTCATTGGAAATGGATAACGGCTCATGAAATCGGCCATCAATACTGGGGAGAATACGTGATGGATGATGATATCCCTTCCTGGCTATGGATAGGACTGGGGATCTATGCAGATAGAGAATATACCATCTTCCGAAACCTTGGCATGGATAAGCACATCGGACTCATGAATAGATATCTCTCCGGAGTTCGCAAGCGCCTCGATACAACCATAGATATTCCTCCAGAGCAATTTATCAGAATAAAATTTGACCACAATAATATCGTGAAACATGGAAAGGGATTCAGCGTTATCAGTGCCCTAGAATGTGTGCTGGGAAAGGAGACGTTTGAGAGAATCTACAAGAAATGCTTGAAGAATTATGGTGGAAAGTGCCTTAGATACAAAGAATTCTGGAGGGTATCTGAAGCAGAGAGTGGACAAAGCTTGAAGTGGTTTTTTGATCAATGGGTACGTTCTAATAAATATCTATCTTATCAGATAACATCTCAAGAAAGTATTCAGGAGAAAGATAAATATATTTCTGCGATAAGAGTGGAATGTCAAGGGTCTATGCAAATGCCCGTTCCAGTAAAGGCTGTCTTTGAAGATGGATCGAGTGAGATTAAATACACGAGCAGACTCTCTAAAGTCGATGATTTGATATTTGAAAGTCCATCAAAGCTGAAAGAAGCAATATTGGATCCTGATAAAAAGTTTGCCATGATAGAGACTCCTCTTTCAATGACAGCTAAAGAGCTTTCGGATCTTATTTCTCAATTGCCATGGCAGGGAGCAGGAGAATCTGCTCTTAACGCATTCAAGCGAGCAGAAAGTTTGAAACTCGATAATACCTATTCCTGGTACAAGCTTGGATTGACTCTATTTGATGGAGGTTATATTGGAGAATCCTTTAATGCGTTTAAGAAAGCAACCGAATTAAATATTTTCGGGATTCGCCATTTTTCGACGCTGGTTTGGATGGGACATCTGCAGGATTTATTGGGTAACAGGGAAGAAGCCTTAAAATATTATCGAGAGGCTTTAAAGCATGATACGGGACGGACAATGCAGCACGACCAGTATGGGATGCGGATAAACCGCCAGTGGATTGAAGAAAGACTTAAGACACCTTTTAAGTGGGGCAAAAGATAATTTTGCGGGGTCAGGTCTTTTGTTTTTTGCTTTTTTTAAGCAAATTGCCTGAGATTCTTGTTTTTGGACTTCTTTTGACAAAAAGTCATAGATGTCAAGGAGCTTTGCCAGCAAAAAAAGCAAAAAGCAAGACCTGACCCTCACTCTTTATAGAAAAGTGTTAAAGGAGGTTAACATGATAAAAATGAAGAAGAATTTTTTAATAAGATGGAGTGTGTTCATTTTCTTAGGCTTAGCCATAAGTGTCCTTCTCTGCGGCAAGGATTTTAAAGGAAAATTGCTGGATATGACTTACCCCTATGATGAGGATACAATTTTTTGGCCAACGGCAAAACCTTTTCAATTGACAAAAGTTTCATGGGGAATTTCTGAAGGCGGTTGGTGGTACGCATCCAATGAATACAGCGCATCTGAACACGGAGGAACTCATGTGGATGCCCCCATTCATTTTGCCCAGAATGGACGGACTATCGACCAGGTTCCTCTGAAAGAATGGATAGGACCGGCAGTGAAGATAGATGTTACCGGGGAATGCGAGAAGGATAGGGATTATCTCCTTCGAGTCGATGATATCAAGGACTGGGAGAAGAAATACGGAAAGATTCCTGATGGAGCATGGGTAATCATGTACACAGGTATAGACACAAAATATTATCCAGATAAGAAGAAAGTCCTGGGAACAGACAAAACAGGTGAAGAGGCTATTCCTGAATTGAGTTTTCCAGGATTCTCACCTGAGTCAGCAGAGTTTTTGATAAAAAGGAGAAATATCACGGGAGTTGCCATTGATACCCCGAGTATCGACCGTGGAAAATCAAAGGATTTCAAAGTTCATCAAATTCTCTTTGCAGCAGATAAACTTGCCCTAGAGAATATTGCTCACTTGGATAAGCTCCCTCCTTCAGGGGCGACGCTCTATGCCATCCCGATGCTGATTAAAGAAGGGACAGGCGCTCCTGCGCGGGTCTTTGCCATCCTTCCTTGATCTGTAAAAATCTAAGTTTCTTCCCAAATCTGAAGGCCTGAGGGGGCCAAAGAGACTGGAATAGTCCTTATCCCTTGGCTCAAAGCGTCTATATCTTGAAGCATCTCGATTCTCAGGTGTTGTTCTTGATTTCCTAAAATAGTCAAAGAGCCGCCTTTTCCTCCAGCTCCGTTTACCTTCCAACCCGCGGCTTTATATTTTTTTGCTATCAGGATGACGGAATCAGCCTCCTCTGATATGAGTCCTTTATGAAGAGACCTCTGAGTTTCATTGTTTTGGATCATAACATCACCGAAGGAATTCAGGTCCCCTACGAGCAGATAGTCTCTTGCCTGTTCTGCTAAATTTTTGAGTCTCTGAATCATCCTGAACTGAGAACCCCTTTTCTCAAGAAAAGTTATGACTTCTTCATGGAGGGCTGAGGAGCTATGGCTCTTCCCCAAATAAACCAAACAGAGTCGTTGATTCAATTCTTTTTTATTTCGTTCATCAAGGGCTAGTTTATTGATATAAGCCTGGGGATAGCTGTACATATGGATAAAGCAGATGCCGCCATAAGCTGCACTTATCTGATCTTGAATTCCGCTCTGCAGCCCTAATTTTTCTGTCTCTACTCGATGGGCTAAAGATACAATTTCATCCAGAGAATTCTTCTGAGGTGTGAGAGAATCAAGTGCTCCCAGAAGAGCTACGCAGACAGAGGCAGATGTTCCTGTAGCGCTTCCAGCCGGAACATGAGAGCGCAGGCTTATGTAGAGTTCAAACTCCTTGGGAATAGGCAGAGAATTAATCGCTCCTTGAAGAAGTGGATGCTTGTCATATTTTGGTTTTTCGGGATTCACAAGAAAGCTCTCATCATAATTTTGAGCGCGGACAAAGACTCGCTCTTCTTTCTTTTTCTCACTCTCAAAAACCTTGATTCTGACTTCCACTAAAGGGGAGACAGCCATGTTTAGGACTTTTCCTTCTTTAGAAAACCAAGTATCGGTCCAACCGCCGATGTCATTTATCCTTGAGGGAGTGGAGGAGTGGATAATTTTTAGGGGTTTTCTTCTGTTATCCTCTTTTGCTTTCATTTGTGTTTCTCAATTAGCATAGGAAAATTTTAAAGTCAAATTCCATCTCATTTGAGTAAGCATCTCCAAATTCATGAGGATAACATGATTTTGGAAATTCATTTGCTCCTTTAGATTTTTAACGCCATTCCCTCACTAACGTTTTCACAAGATAAGCGAAGGGCAGTGGGTGAAAAAAACCGTTTGAAGGCTGAGCGGGCATGGCTCCTCGCAGAGGAGAGCGAAGCCTGAAACCGAGCAGCTTTTGACTCGCTGGGGCAAAAGTTGCGTGTTTTTGGAACCTCCTGGCCTGAGCTTTCTCAATACATCCTCGGCGCCCGACTCTGTCGGGTTCCCTCGAAGGACAGTTCGGGAAGGCTAAATCTTCAATGTCGCTTTAGGAATTTCCAAAACAATTTCAGCGGTAACGGGTCTGGAGATGCTTCCTTCATTTGACTCTTATTTTTTCCTTTGTTATAAGCTAGAAGTAGGGAAGCAGCCAAGAATTGAGAGAGCAGAAGCCTTAAAAGAGATATAACAAGAATATGGTTTAGCGCCAGTTGGGGAAGAGGAAATGTATGTATTCTTGGATAAATTCTTTTTCATGTTTCACTCTAGCTTGATTGTCTTTATCCTTTTCGGGTGGATTTGGAGAAGGACAAGACGGGCAAATCTAATTGTTATTTTAATGACAGCTTTTTCTTGGACTATTCTTGGAATATGGTATGGCTTTGGATTCTGTCCCTGCACCGATTGGCATTGGCAGGTGAGAGAGAAACTGGGCTACTATGATATGCCTTCCACCTACACGAAATTCTTGATTGATTCTCTGACAGGTTTAGATGTAAGCGCGAGATTTGTAGATACCCTTGCTGTTTCCTTGCTTATTTTGACTTTTGCTGCATCGGTTTTTATTAATGTGAGAGATTGGAAAAAGAGAGATAAAAGAATTAGAGAATCGAAACTTTCACGTTGAGAAATGCGTATATCAATATGAATTCTTATAAGAATTCATATCAAACATGGTTCCGTAACGAAAAGTATGAATTTTAAAAACCAATAAATTAAAAGGAGGAGGTATGAGAAAAACAACTTCATTCATGACCTTGTTTGTTTTTCTTTTGGTTTTTTCCAGCGGGATTTCTTTTTCTCAAGAAGTGGATATAAGCGGAACTTGGAAAGGAGAAACTGAGGTGCCCGACGCTCCAGAGCCGGATAAGTTAACCCTGGTAATTGAGAAAATAGAAGGGGGATACACCGGAACTATTACTGATTCAATGGGCATGCTTCAAGAAGAGAAATGCGAGGATATCGAGCTCAAGGATAATACTTTAACACTCAATTTCAATGTTTTTACTGGAGAAGAGTATATGAGAGATTACGTGACCATGACCGTTAAAGGAGATAAAATGAGTGGATACTGGGAATCAGAAGACGGAGGTTCAGGAGAAGTAGAGTTAGAGCGAAGTAAATAGATTCTAAATAAAAGCTTTTATTTTAAGATTCAGGTTTTGTCCCATAGGTTGTCTAATCAGACTTCATAATAGCAGATTTTAGAGTCTTTTAATTCATTAAAGCAGAATTCCAAGTCCTAAATAATTTCTGTATATTGTTTTGACATCCCGCTTTTCCCTTGATAAATTATTGAGGAAATCCATCGCACCCCCTTGGTAATTTTTTTACTTCAATGGGATGTTGAAAAAATTTAGAGGATTCATTTATTTGAGATTCTCTCCGATTGAGATTATAATCTGCGGTTAGCTAAGAGAAAAAAAGATCCCTGGTAGGAGGTTTTTCTGGTGAAAAAGGCTTTCTTGGCTTTTTTGGTTTTCGGCCTGACATTACTCTTTGGAACGTTTCATCGCTTATATGCGGAAGAGGTCATTCTGGTTCACTCCAATGACACGCATGGCATCTTTAAGCCCTTCAAGATAAAGGCCAAGAATGGAGAAAGATTAGTTGGGGGTATGGAAGCGGCGAGTCATTATATAAACGAAATAAGAGCTAGAGAGAAAAACGTCCTTCTGATTGATACAGGGGATATTATGACAGGAACGCTTGCCGCCGAAGTCGAATATAAAGGTGCAATCGGCGGGGCGATGATCGAGTTCTTAAACAGGCTAGGATATGATCTTTGGTGCTATGGAAACCATTCTTTTGACAGAGGACAGAAGAATGCCGAAAAACTTGTTGCGTTAGCTAAGTTTCCAACCGTTATGGCTAATGTAGTCTATAAAAAGAAAGGCAAACTTTTCCATGCAAAACCATATCATATCTTTGAAATAGGAGGATTAGAAATAGGTGTAATAGCCGTCATGGAGGAAGATTTCTTACAGGAAGTTCAAAGAGAAATGGTTGACGGTTTGGATGTTTTGCCGATAGTTCCCTCTCTCAATTCCTATGTTCCTTACTTAGATAAACAAACTGACCTGATTATTGTGCTTTCACATAGCCGGTTTAATCAAGGGAAAAAAATAGCCAAGCATATTTCAGGAATTGACATAGTGTTAGTCGCCTCTGAAGATGGGCGGTTTGAAGAAGTTGATGGGGTATTGGTCAAGTCAACTCTAGGTCATCAAAAAACTTTGGGCTATTTGAAGGCAGACGTCAAGGATGATAAAGTTGCAAGTTATGAGGAAAAATTAATTTGGCTATGGGCGGATGTTGACTTGAAGCCTTCACCTCAGGTGGCTGCTTTTGTCAAGGAAGTCGAGAAATCAATCGGAAAAGAATATGCTAAGGTCATTGGAGAAGCAAAGCTTGACCAGAGTCGCAGTCATTACCCAGTAAGAAATGCTCCAATAGAATGTTCGCTCGGGGATTGGATAACGGATGTGATGCGGTGGAAGACAGGTGCTCAGATTGGGCTTCATAATAGTGGTGGGATCAGAGCAGATATTAGAGCTGGACCGATAAGAAAGTCTGATGTATTTGATGTCTACCCTTTTCAAGGAACTTTGGTTGTATTTAAGCTTACTGGACAACAGCTTAAAGAAGTGTTTGAGAGCGATGTGGAAAGAGGCGAAGATAGATTGCAGGTCTCTGGGCTCAAGTACAAACATTATCTCAGGGATGATAAACCATATGGAAAAAGAGTGCTTTACATAGAGGTAAATGGAGAAGTGTTAGTTAGAGAAGGCAAAGTTCTCCGTCCGAAAAAAGTTTATACTATTGTCAGCAATGATTATCTGGTTGGACATGCAGAAGATAAGTATTTTGGCTTCCAGGCAACTGAGCCACGAAATACCGGAATGCCCCTAAATCAGGCGTTGATCGATTGGCTGGAAAGGTTTAAAGTGCTTGATTATAGACTTGAGGAGAGAATCATACAGGTCAGAAAGTAAAGGGAAAAAAGGGGACAGGCTACTTTTCACTTTAACGCAGGGGCTTGATTTATCAAATCCACATTTTAATTATCCGCAACTTTCTCGTCTTATGGCGATTATAAAAAATAGAGCACCCTGAAATACAAGGAGAGAGGTAACGATGAGAGAAAATGTATCTGAGCGAAAGATGATAAGGTTTATTTTATGGTCTTGCACATTCTTAATGTTTCTTATTTTTTCAACAATCCCTTTTGCAAAAAGCGAGACAGCTTGCCAATCTTCAAAGAAGAAAGAGATTGTTAAGGGAGAACTAGGGAAAAAAATTGATCAATACTTGACCCGGATTACTCCCTTCGGATTTTCCGGTGCCCTATTGGTCGCAAAAAAAGGAGAGATTATTCTCAATAAAGGATATGGAATGGCAATCAGGTCTACTCGTTCTTTCAATACCTCTGAAACAGTATTCAGTACTGGTTCGATTACAAAACAATTTACTGCCGCAGGAATCATGAAATTGGAGATGCAGGGAAAGTTAAATACAAGTGACTTGATAGCTAAGTTTTTTAAAGATGTCCCGGAAGATAAAAAACAGATAACTCTTCATCATCTGCTGACCCACACGTCCGGGGTTATTAATTATACTGGGATGGATTACGAAGAAGCACACCGGGATGAAACAGCGAAGAAAGTGCTTGAGGCCCCGTTGCTTTTCAAGCCTGGAGAACGTTTTGAATACTCTAATGCCGTGTACAGCTTGTTAGCAGCGATTATTGAGAAAGTCTCGGGCAAGGCATATGAAACATTCCTCAATGAGAATTTATTCAAACCAGCAGGAATGCAATTTACAGGGTACAGAATGCCTGAATGGGATAAGAAAGTTGTGGCTCACTGGTACGTAGGAGAGAAGGACAATGGCATCCCGCCTGATAAGCCCTATCCGTACTGGAATCTCTTAGGAAACGGAGGGATTTTATCCACGACACAAGATATGTATAAATGGCATCTAGCCCTTATGGGAGACACTATCCTATCCGCAGAAGCAATGAAAAAAATAGTTACTCCGTTTTTGAACGACTACGGTTATGGCTGGGATGTGCTGAAAACCAAGCGTGGAACCCTTATCCAGCATGATGGTGGAAGCATGCTTGGCAACAGTGCGGAAATAAGAAGATACATAAATGCCGGTGTGGTGACGATTTTGTTTTGTAATCAGAGTTTTGAAGGCAGGGCTCTATTTGGACCTATCAGAGACAAAATAGAAACACTGGCTTTTGGAGGAGATGTGGAGATACCTCCCTCTGTTATTACGATGGATGCCAAAAGACTTCAAACATTTGAAGGTGCATACATCCTTTCAAGCGGAGATTGTCTGGAAGTTAAGAGGAAAGGCGGGGGACTATCCATTAAGGCAATAGGCCAGGATGCTGTTAATATGTTGTTTGTGCCCGAAAAGACGGATTTCTCAAATTACAATGAGCTGGGTAAGTTATCGAGAACTATTTTCGAGGCTGCATTAAAAGGAAATTACAAGCCTTTTGCAGATGTCCTTTTCAATAAAGAGAGAAGGCAGGAAAGGGTGCGCGAATTCATTGAAACGAGAATACAGATGCACCAAAAAAGAACAGGAGAGATTAGGAAAGTCTTGGCCTTGGGTACATTGCCGTCTGATTTTAATGGTGAGGAAGTGGCGATGACTATTGTCCGGCTTAAGGGAGAGAGAGGAAGCATCTTTTTTGGATTATACTGGCGAGACAGGATGAATATCGGTATTGGACCTATGATGTCTAGTCCAGAGTTCTCTATTTCTTTTATGCCGATGTCAGACACTGAATTTGCAGGATACCATTTGGGGATAGCCAGGAATGTAAGCCTCAGTTTCAGTCTTGATGATAAGGGTGTAGTCGAAGGCTTAAATGTCCATAAGCAGGATAGAGATTTGTTTATCCATAAAGAAAAGAATCAGAGTTAAGGCTTTTACTCCAGGCCGTATGCCAGTCCAAACTCAAATTTTCTGACCTGGATTATTCATAAAAAATTTTCCTTAAGGATGTGGCTTTCTTAGTGTCATTTTTATATTATTGTTTTTCAGGCTTACTCTTGAGCTGATCCAGAATCTAAAGCATCTGTAATATAATAAAAAACAAAGGAGGTATTCCAAATGGAAAAACTCGTCTTTTACATAGTAGATGTGTTAGCTGAAGAAAAGTATGCTGGCAACCAGCTGGGGGTTTTAAGGCATGGGAACAATCTTTCAGATGCAGAAATGCAGCGAATAGCCAAGGAAGTGAATTATTCAGAAACGACATTTATTCTGGCAGAAGAAGAGCGAGACGGCGGATACGATGTGCGCATTTTTACTCCGGAGGCAGAGCTTCCTTTTGCCGGTCATCCAACTTTAGGTACAGCTTATGTAATACAGCAGGAAATAATCGGAGATCCAGTAGAGACGGTTGTTTTGAACCTGAAAGTCGGACAGATTCCTGTGAGTTTCAATTACAGCGAAGGGAAAGTTGACATCTTATGGATGAAACAAAAGCCCCCGGTTTTTATGAGAACTTTGGACAAGTCTAAGGTCTCGAAAATGTTGAACGTCGAAGAAAATGACATTGATGATAGATTTTCAGTTCAAGAGGTCTCCACTGGGATTCCATCTATCATAGTCCCTTTGAAAACCTTGGATGCTGTGAAACGATCCAGGATTGCACAAGATATATATCTGGATTTAATTGAAGATACCGAAGCCAAGGCTGTACTCATTTTTTGTGCCGAGACATACAGTGGAGAAAATAATTTGAATGTGCGGATGTTTGCAGATTATTATGGTGTACCAGAGGATCCAGCCACAGGAAGCGCGAATGGCTGCCTGGCTGGATATTTAGTGAAACACCGCTACTTTGGAAAAGACCGGATAGATATCCGGGTTGAACAGGGCTATGAGATAGGAAGACCTTCACTGCTTTATTTGAGAGCAGAAGATAAAGAGGATGAGATTAGTGTATCCGTCGGTGGCAAGGCAGTTATGGTTGCCAAGGGAGAATTTCTATAGACAACTTACAAACTCATGTGATATTCATTATTCAAGAACCGACCCTTTAGTGGAGGGAATAATGAGTCTTAAAATTTATTTGGCCCTTATTGCAATGTTATCGCTCGGGATTTCCCTCTTTTTTTCTGCTGAAAGCCAGGCTGCTAAGGGGCCTGCAGAAGGAACCCGGGGGATGGTGAGTTCTGCTAATCCTATTGCAACAGAAGCAGGACTTGCAATTCTGAAGAAGGGGGGCAATGCCTTTGATGCAGCGGTAGCTATTGCCGCAACCCTCAATGCAGTGGAGCCGATGATGTCGGGTATAGGTGGATACGGCACAATTCTCGTTTATGATGCAAAAAAGCGAGAGATATGGTTTCTTGATTCCAGCGGAAAGATTCCTGCGGCCGTGGATTCTGATGTGTTTCGTGAGCCAACTCCGGATTACTGGGAAAACAGAAGAGGGCCAAAAGCCATCTCTACACCCGGGAATGCAAACGCCTGGGAAGCCATGTCCAAAAAATATGGATTGCTGGAATGGTCCGATCTCTTCACGGAAGCAGTGAAGGTTGCAGAAGAAGGCTTTATCCTGGATGAACGAACCGCACGGTCGATTCAAAGGGCATTTGATGACTTTCCTTCACATGCGAAACGCTTTTATGGAAAAGAAGGAAGACCATTAGAGAAGGGAGAAAGACTTGTCCTGAAAGACCTTGCAGGGTCTTTTCGGATGATTGCGCGGGAAGGTGCAGACGCGGTCTACGGAGGGAAAATAGGAAAGGCGATTGACGATGTGATGCGCAAGAAAGGCGGATTTCTCTCGCTGAAGGATTTAATCAATGACAAAGCAGAGTGGTGGAAACCTGTTCATATTGCTTATCGCAATTGTGAAGTGTATACCGCTTCGCCTCCCAGCACTGCCTTTCCTTCTCTCATAAGACTCGGTTTGATGGGCGAGTTCGATCTTGCGAAAATGGGCCATAATACTCTTGAGACTCTACACAGATTTATAGAGGCTACCAAACATGCCTTTTGGTGCAGACTGCGCTATGCTGGTGATCCTGAAGTCAATCCTCCGCCTCTTGAACATCTTCTTTCCAAGAACTACTGGAAAGAGCAGGCTTCAAAAATTGATTTGAAGAGGGCGAAGCCCTTCACATATCCTGGCCTGAAAGAGACAGAATCACAACATACCACTCATTTTGTTGTTGCCGACTCATGGGGGAATATCGTGAGTGCCACTCAAACCCTTGGTAATTCCTTCGGAAGCAGGATAATGCCTGAGGGAACAGGGATATGGCTCAATAATTCTCTTGCTTACTGTACTTTTGAACCTAAAGGAAATCCGATGGATGCCCACGCAGGAAGGAGAAAACTCTCAGGAGATTGTCCAACGATAATTATGCGGAACGGTAAACCCTGGGTGGCTATCGGTACCCCTGGAGGACATACCATCGGGCAGACAGTACCCCAGATGGTGATGAATCTCATTGATTTCAATATGAATATTCAGGAAGCTATCAGCGCGCCAAGAGTAAGTTTCATAGAACCAGATAAAATTGCAATCGAAGAGGCTATCGCTTTAGATGTTCGGAACAAACTTGCTTCAATGGGGCACGAGCTGCGCACCGTAGAGGGACGCGGCGGCCTTGGCAATGCTCATGGACTTGCGATAGTATACGGCAAGGATGGAAAACCGATTAAATTTACAGGGGCTTCAGATCCACGGGGCAGGGGGCAAGCTAAGGGTTATTAACCTTAATTATTCATAAAAACTGTAGGTTTTATGAATCAAGCCCCTATACTTGAGATTGCCGCGTCGCCTTGCTCCTCGCAATGACAGGATGGGTTTGATGAATCAAATCCCTACTTAATTATTTTATAGATTTCTCTCCAAGACCTAATCTTAAGCAGTGCACCTACTGCCTGTTCCAATTTCTGAATAGTCGAGTCGTATTCCTGAATATAGACTTCTCTCTTCCTGACGCCGCCTTCTGTTCTCTCTCTTTCTCCCATCGTGACCGCTGCTCTTGTCTTAATGGTGAGACCTAAGCTTTCCTGAGGCCCGCCTGCACTCCTGAAGGCACTTCCGCCGATGACTGTTCCAGCTACCGGCTGGATGTATCTTCCATAAAGTTTTCCTGCACCTGCTATATTCTCACAAGGGTCGACACTCTCTATGCTTCCAGCAAAGGTGCTGAAATAGACAATATGGTCGGATACTTTCGGGTCAGCCCATACCTTATCTCCAACATCCAGGTCTCCCACATCCTTGGCTGCATCCAGGCCGAGAATTGCGGAATCGCCGATATACCATTCAACTTCAGGAACATCTCCGTCTAGAATTGCAACAAACGAATATGTGGCATCGACGGGAGCACTGTCATCTCCTCCTGTTCCGAAATAAAGACGGGGAACCGGTGTTGTCATACTGGGACTCAACCACACAGCCGTGTTGCTGATGATCGGGTAATTGTTCGAGTCAGTATAGAGAAGTTCTTGGGTCCAGGAAGTGGGGTCTTGGAAATCATAACTCACGTCTACCTTCCATACCCTTCCATCCAAATCCCCTATATAGACGCGATCCGTGTAGCCGTCTTGATCGATATCGATAATCGAAGGGGAACCGGGAAAGGCATTTGGAATATTAGAAAAACTGGCCTCAGTGTCTATGTCAGGGGCCTCAAAGCTCCAGAAATCATCCCCAGTCTCCAGGTCTACCGCATAAAAGACATTGCCTGCTTCAAAATCAGTGCTGTTGTCATAACCTGATCCTGTGAAGGCAACCCATGCATCCAGCCCTGACATCGTGATTTTACCAATTTCGGGCACAGACCAGGTTTCCCCTAACCTATCATCTGTAAACTCCCAAAGAGGCTGTGGATTATCCGGGTCAGAGATATCCAAGGCCACATAGTAATTTATTCCTCCTCCGACCACACTTCCTATGCCAGGACCTTGACCGCAGATGAGGATTGTAATCCATTCTTTACCTCCATCTCCATCAGCATCTATGTAGACATCTTCAGCCAAAGGGCTTCCATCTACGTATTCTTCTCGTATGAAATACCTTTCTCCTGTAACTTCATCGACTGCCCACATGTCTCTTAATCTAGGAAGAAGGTTGTAAGGAATAAAACTCCACTTTTCTTCGCCAGTAACCACGTCAAAGCAGTGAATCATTCCGTCATTCGCTCCTACAAAGATGACTTTAGGTCTGTCTTCCCAGGTGGTCACGAAAGTGTCGTATCCGGCTCCCTTCAAATTGGGATCATCATCTGGCGGACCGACAACAATCGGATTGGAATGGTTGCTGTCCCCGAGTTTCCAATCTCGACCCTCTCCTCTGACAAAACCTATCAGCCCTTCATTATCGTTATTGACATCCTGTAAAAGCGGACCCAAAGTGCCGACATTGGCTACTGTGAATTCGATTCTTGTCATATCAGAATCCACAGGAGTGGCTGTGTAAATGGTCCGATCGCTTGCTGCACGGGAATTCAAGAGCTCTCCGGCATCCCAAAGTAGGCTAACTCCTTCAGGAATAATCTGTCTTCCAGAGGGAGCAGCTATATCAGGGCGCGTCACTGTTCTGAGTACTGAATAGGACGAATCTGAAAGAGTCATTGATGTTACATCATACGCCCTTAAATGTCCTTCGAAGCCAGGAAAATAAAAGGTGTCTCCGATGACCAATTTCTTTTCCTGCTCTCCTTCGATAGTTATAGTTGTGGCAACGGATGTACGAGAATATTCTTTTCTCTCAACAGTCGTATACTCGAAAGAAATATCAGAAATTTGAGGGGTTTCGAATGATGCTCCAGTATATTCGGCCATGGCATCCTCTTGAGCCGAGAGTAGGGCTTTCCACTTGAGCTGAGAACCAAAATGCGTGAATGTATGTACAGGAAGGTCAGATTGGTTAGCAATACCGCTCCCTTCAAAGCTTGCGTAAAACTCCCAATCTCTTCCGTTGTTCGTTACATAATATTCGATTTTAAGACCGTCAGCGACTCCTCCAATATGATTCTGACTGAGAGAAGTGATTTGTATCTTGGTAATGGCATCTGCAGTGGGATCAAGTAAAGGTGTGAGGTTGAGCGAACGCGCTTCGCCAAAGGTGGTATAAACCGGAGCTAGCTGGTTTACAATCATATAATAATCTCCGCTGTGGTTTGCATCTGCTAGGACGATATCCATATCTCCGTCCATGTCTATATCTAGTGATGCACCGATATCCACGTCGTTTTCAGGGTCTAAAATGGTATCGCAGTTAAGCAAGCATCTCCATTCGAGTTCCATCGGAAGGCCTTCTCCGCCTTCTACCGGTCCTCTATTGAGCATCACCCACATCCTGGCAAGATTTCCGGTGCGCCATCTGTCATTTGCGCCGAATATATCAATCAGACCATCTTGGTTATAATCCTCAACCAAAGTCACAACTGTTCCTGTATTATCGGGATTAGGGATTGGAATTTCTTTTCGAGTGAAGTTTCCCGTCGAGTCGTTCTCATAAAAGACCAAAAAGGCATAGTCTTCGACTGAGCCTGCTATGATGTCGATATCTCCGTCGTAGTCGAAATCGGCGGCATCGATTGAAGAACCTCCCATGCCTGCGATGAAACCAGTGTTCTGGTCATAGCTGAGTTCAGATATTACGAAATTATCGAGGCTGAAATTGTCGGGACCAGGATTTCTTACTATAAAGATCTGATCCTTGCTGATTACCAGGATGTCCATATCCCCATCCTGGTCTATATCTATAGAGTGCACGTGGTCTGCGGCCCATTGTACATAGATGCCGGCATTCATGAATTTGGTGGCAAAATCAAGATTGGGAAAATTGGTGTAAGGGAGAAAATTTGGGTCATTTTCTGTTCCATTATTGATATACATGGCAGCTACAAATTGGTCGTACACAGCAGCGTCTTGGACGTTCTTCATGAAGAAAAAGTCGAGCAATCCATCATTATTGTAATCGGCCACAGTTATTGTAGCCGGGCCTACTGCCAGTCCGTTGTCATACACCTCAGTAGGATCTATCTGAAAAATAATCCCATCGTCATCGACTTCATCTTCATCGAGGTCTTCCCAATAATTCCTTATGAGGATCAATCGGGGATAGTTTACTGGGTCTGTGTCCCTGTTAGTAATATCGAGCCCGATCATATCCGGTTTGCCGTCACCATCAAAATCCCCGTCATCACAGACGTAAATCATGGCTCCTATCCCTGTGGGTATTCCAACCTGAAGATTTCCGCCTAGCTGGCTCAATCGAACAGGTCCTGTTGGCCAATTGGCTGCTGAAGTATAAGTTAAGTCCTTGTATTCCTCGGTATCGAAAGTTTCAGTAAAGATCCCAATGAATTCATCGCATGATTCCTGCGCCCAGAATTTTATCGAGAAGAAGGCGATAATACATATTAACGGAAAAATTATCACCGCAAATTTCTTTTTTTTGCTCATTTTTTCCTCTTTTTATATTTATAGCTGATTCGTTATTCGGTGAGTTCGACGGCCAGTTCTATTTCTAATCTTACGGTTGTCAAATTGTTTCCTATCCCTGCACACCCGATACAGACAAGAATAGCATCATTAGGAGCAGCGGTTCCGCCCCCTGCTTCATCATCGATCAAGAACGCAGTAAACGTGTAGCGCAGGTCCCAGCTGCCGTCTTGCTTTTGAACATAGGGTTGCCGACAGAAGAGGACATTATCCACATCAGGGGTTCCGTCCTCATTGGGGTCGATATAATTCAGTATTTCTAGATTGGTAAGCTTTCTAAAGTAAACATCATCTGTGGGGATGTCGACCCCACTGGGCGCGGTGAGATAATGGTTGTCAAAGGTGCTCCAGACGCTCGTTTCAAAAAACTCTTCTATCTGATCCCAGGCGACATCAAATCCTGCTTCGGCCGAGTTGAATGCCTGCTGCTGGGTACGAACATTGCCGGCAACTTTAGGTCCAGTACCTGTCACAGTAAGAAGAACAAGCCCGATGGATAGTAAGAATCCCATCACCCAGATAACAACTATTAAGGCAACTCCTCTTTCGTGCGACGTCTTTGCTGATGAGTTCTCAGTCATCAATAGTCTTCTTGTCTCTTTCACCCAATCCTCACTCGAATTATATTGTGCTGGCGTTATATATATTCAAAGACATGTTTCTCAAATTAGCGATTGATTCAAGCAGAAATCTTTTATGTTTATCTGCCGATGCCGATTGAGGAGAATCCGCAATCGGGGGTTTTCCATATATATATTTCACTTCATCTGGAGGTGCTCCTGAGAAACTGATAAAAGGATTCTCAGTTCTCCCGCAGATCCAGAATCTCAAGCGTCGCAGCCCTGCTACAAGGGTAGGATCATTAGTCCAGGTGGTATTGTCCCAGTTTAAGAAATCACTCTGGTCGATTCCCCCATTTGAGTTATTGTCATCGAGCACCTGGTCACCATCAATGTCACCGTGGTATTGAAATTGCAGGTCTTCTATGTTTTGAGCAAGAGGCAGATGCTCCAAAGCAGCACTGAGCGGATTCCATTGAGAGATATACAAGACCCCTTCCTGTCCTAAATAACCGTCCTGTCCTTCAGACAAGCCCGGATAGCTTCCGTCGACATCCAGCCAGTAAATTTTATACTCAATAAAATGGACAGTGCCTCCGCTATAGTCAGCTTGAACTCCTCCAGGCAACAATCCATTTGGCAGGGGGACATTGATCTGAGTGAATGTGAGCTGGTCGTTGTTGATATCTACGCCTGTGATCTGTCCTAATTCTCCGTTTGTATTATTCAACTCAGGACGGGGTAGAATAAGGATTGTTCTGTTTATATAGCCTGCAGGATTTGTAAGGCAATCCGCATTTTCATAATGATAACGATCAAATTCATCTGCTTCCAGAGTGATCGTTCCTGTCCCAGGGTTATAAGTATCGATGGCAAGTGTTAAGGGGTCAGAGTTTCCAAGGATTGCCAACCTATCGGATTGAACTGCACCACTCTGGTATGGGTCATTGTTCACTCCCTCGAGGAAATATCCAGCGAATTCCTGGGGCAAGCCGGCTCCTACGGACTTTATATCTCTCGACATGAGAAACATGATAAATCGCACATCATGTTGGAGCTCTGAAAATTGCTGTTGGTCAACAGAGGTTTTATTACTTTTGACATAAAGAGACAATGTAGCGACTAGGACGATCATCATGATTGCACTCCCGATTACAGCTTCTATGAGAGTGTATCCTCGCTTTGCTTTTATTCTTTTTGTTGGTTTGTCCATCATTATTCGGTCACCTGCTGATGATTGTGCTTATGTCAGCTCTTACTCTATAGGTGGCAGGGTTTTGGATGAGCTGAGATGCTGCCGTTCCCCCCTGTACCCCTTGAAAGACATAGACTCTAACATTCCAGGAATTTCCTGCCGCCTGAACATTGGTTATTCTTCTGAAGTCGAATCTTCCGTCATTATTGACGTCAATACTCTCATCTAAAGGTGCGGCGCTTAAAGTTGTGAATTCCTCGGCGGGGAGATTCCTGAGAAAGTCAATCTGTTGTTGGGCCAAAAAAGTAGCATTGGTCATTTTATCAGAGCGTGCATTGTTCATCACACTGTAGGTAAATAGCTGAGCCAATCCCAGCAACGTGAATCCCATGAGTGCTATCGCTATCAGGATTTCTATCAAAGAGAAACCCTTCTCCTTTGATGGCTTATTAGATTCATTAATTTTATTTTTCATGGCTATTTCTATTGAATTTACATTTTAATGTATTTAATCGAGCCCCCAGCAAAGACGCTTAAAATTCTCTCATCGGGTTGGCCTTGTTGCTGTAATCTATTGCTCTGGAGAGTGACACTATTCTGACCGGATGCAAAGTTTGATATAAAACCAAGAGGGGAGAAAACGATGATATCGCTGGGTAAGTTCACTGTCACATTAAGCTCAGCGCTTATTACTTTCTTTGCAAATCCGGGGACCATATTCCAGATATTCGGAGTATCTTCTCTTTCTATATAGTAAACCCAGTTATTTATATCTCCCTGCGTCTCAAACTCAAATTTCACCCTGTGATACAATTTTGATTTTACGGCTTGAAACTTTGCTGTATGAAGGATTCCCTGGATCTCTCTTGCTTCATTTTCTAAGCTTCTTGTCTTTAGGGAGTTCATGATGCTTGGATAAGCGATAAGTGCAAGGATCCCAATTACTCCTAAAGCTAGCATGAGTTCAAATAAGGTATATCCCTTCTGGGCGGGGTTTATTTTTTCACTGCTTCTTGCTCTTTTGGGAAGTATGTTTTTTAATTTAATGACCACTCTTTCCTCTATTTTTTTATTCGCCCCTTATTTATTATAGCTTATCCAAAAAGTTTTTTTCATATTATTCTATGAGCACATCATAAACGTAGTTCTTTTCCCTCTCTTCTTATAAATCTCCTATATTATAATACCTAATTAATATATATACTTTATGGTCAACGTCAATTACCCCTAAAGATGATTTTTCAGGTGATTTTTCTCCTCCCTCCTAGACGTTCTGAGGGAATACATCCTCACCCCTAAAGATTAGCTCTCCCATTTACACGATTCCCTCTTTTCCCACCTCTTTTAAAAGAATTTCCAATTCCTGATCAGTTTTAGCAAACGCTCCTCAGTTTTCCAGCTTTACATTATTCAATCCAGTTTCTTTAATCTTGCTGTATACCCTGATCATGTCAGATAGAGCTGGAGTTTTTAATTTCTTCATTTTATATACCGGGAAAAAAGGAGAAGATGGTCATTGGAATATCTGGATTTATTTTTAATAATCTGAGTTCACCAATACTTCTTCCCCAAGACTTCCGTGTTTCGGCAAGGGCTTGTGAGTTGAATTTTTGGCACGAATGATTCTGATAGCGCGGATGCCATTTGCTTGAGCCGCTTTTATATCGCCATCTGAATCTCCGTAGAAGATTTTAATATTGTTTTCTTTGATGGGCGCGATCTTCGCCTTAGAGCTTGTAAAGATCACTTTGTTGGGATTTTCCAGGTCAAAAGTTTTGGCGAGGAGTCCTGTCAATGTTTCGGTTTTTGTTTTTGTCCTTCCCGTAATAAAATAAATAGTATCTCCTCTTTTTTTATGCAATACAATAAGCTTTCTTGCGCATTCTTTGGGAATACTGAACCGGTCAAGACCGTTGTTCATTTCATCCCAGAATTCTTCCTTTAATAGATATGAAGTGTCTTCTGGAGAATAGTTCTGTTTTCCATAATAATAGCCTGGGCTTGAGAATAAAACAGTGTCATCGATATCAAATCCAACATTCATCGGAGGCTGGTTTTCTAAGCTTTTAACAATGTCTTGAAATGTCACCCATTTTATGTAGTTCTCCTGGGCAACTACGGTGAAATTCGCCAATAAAATAAAAAGGAAAGCGATGATAAAGCTTGTTTTTTTGAACATGGCTGCTTCTCCTGATTTTAGTTCCAATACATTCTTCCATTACATCAGAATACAATGGGGCCATACTTTTATGGCTTTTATAATACCATATGGGGTTATGCTTGCAAAACTGATAAACCATTAAAGTTATGAAAGCCTGATCCTGATGGTTTCCTGATGGTTTCAGTTGACTTTGAATTTCCCCCCTGTTATAAGTGAGAGAAGATTCGAAAAAATTATCATTAATTTCAGGGAAACAGGAGGGAAAGATGGAAATCAAAATTACAAGCCCAGCCTTTGAGGAGGGCGGGTTAATACCGGAGAAGTATACATGCGATGGAATTGATATTTCTCCGCCTCTTGCCTGGACTTCGATCCCAGAGGGTACAAAAACTCTAGCTCTTATCTGTGATGATCCGGATGCACCAGTAGGGACATGGGTTCATTGGGTGCTCTTTAATCTTTCAGCAGACATCAATGAGCTGCCGGAGAGTATTTTGCCTGAGAGAAGTCTTGAAAGCGGCGCGAAACAAGGAATGAATGATTTTCATAAAATTGGCTATGGCGGACCGTGTCCTCCGGGTGGAACACATAGATACTATTTTAAAATCTACGCTCTGGATATCGAGCTAAACCTTGAAGCCGGGGCTTCAAAGCAGGAGTTGTTGAGTGCTATCGAAGGGCACATTCTGTCTGAAGGGCAGTTGATGGGGAAATACGGAAGATAGCAGATTTCAATGGGGTCAGGCTTTCATAAGTTTGATAACTTATGTATCTTTCCACCTCTTTCACAGAAGCTTGATTCTTATTTTGAATACTATTGTAACATCTATAAAACTTATGAAAGACTGACCCCGATTTATTTAAAATCATGAAAAAACGGCTCTCATCTCTGGACGCCTTTCGAGGTATTACTATTACAGGGATGATTCTAGTGAACAATCCTGGAAGTTCGGAACACGTCTATGCTCCTCTAAGGCACGCCGAGTGGCATGGTTGGACACCTACAGACCTTGTTTTTCCTTTTTTTTTGTTTATTGTCGGCGTCTCTATCTCTTTTGCGCTTTCTAAGAGAATTGACGAGGGCGCTGTGAATCGCAGCCTTTATATTAAGATCTTTAAAAGAAGCCTTATCCTCTTTGCTCTGGGAATTTTTCTTGCTCTCATTCCCCGTTTCAACTTTGAAACCCTAAGGATTCCAGGGGTTCTCCAGCGCATAGCGCTTTGTTATCTTTTTTCCTCGATACTCTTCTTTAAAACAGGAACTAAGAAAAGGGCCATACTTGCTTTTTCTTTTCTGGCGTTCTATTGGTTAATCATGAAATTGATGCCGGTTCCAGGTTACGGGGCAGGGGTTCTGGATTATGAGGGGAATCTTTGTGCATATATCGACCTCAAACTCCTTGCAGGGCATCTTTATATGCCAGAATTCGATCCTGAAGGGATTTTGAGTACCTTGCCAGCGCTTTCTACCACGTTACTCGGAACTCTCGCCGGAGACTGGCTGCGTTCTTCAAGAAGTATCATTCAGAAGACAGCCTGGGTTTTTCTCGGGGGGATATTTTTGATCCTTTCCGGGCTCTTGCTGCATCCCTTTTTTCCTATCAACAAGCAGCTTTGGACACCCACTTTTGTTCTCTTCACAGCTGGTGCCGCCTTGATTCTTCTCGGAGGCTGTTATGGAATTATGGAAGGAAGAGGATTGAAAAAATGGGCAATCTTATTTATGGTTTCGGGTACAAACGCCATCACTATATATGTAGGCTCCGCCTTGATGGCCAAACTGATTTACACCATTGAGGTATCAGCAAGCGGAAGCCCAATTTCTCTAAAGACTTATATATATGATCATTTTCTGGTCCCTTGGGCAGGCCCTCTCAATGGTTCATTGGCTTTTCCTTTGTTACTCATACTGATTTGGATAGGAGTTATGCTTCCCTTTTATAGGAATAAAATATTCATCAAAATTTAAATTAAATGAAGATTCATCCTCTCCTGGACACAGAAAAACAGCAGCAAGCCAGACACTATGAGAAAGAAAAAAGATTGCTGGGACTGGCCAGCATGGTTCTCTCGCTAATTATCCTGCTCGGTTTATACTACAGCGGCTTTAGTTCCTGGCTTGCCAATGTGAACATCGGAAGTTCTATAATCTGGACATTCCTCATTTATGTTGGGTCATTCCTGATAATACTGGGATTCCTCGGGCTGCCGCTTAGTTTTTACAGCGGCTACATTCATGAACATAAATGGAATTTTTCCAACCACACCATCAAGAGCTGGCTCTGGGAACAAGTTAAAGCCTTCTTAGTAGGACTCATTCTGATGATCCTCTTAGTAGGCCTGCTGTTTTGGATCATGGCCATATCACCTCGTTACTGGTGGCTGATTGGAGGACTGGCCTTTGCCTTTGTGAGTGTTGTCTTAGCCACGATTTTTCCAGTGGTGATTCTTCCCGTATTCAACAAATATACTCCTATCCAGAAAAAAGAGCTGACCGACCCTCTGGAAAAGATCCTTTCTGAGGGAGGTTTAAAGAGCAGCGGATTTTTCAAGGAGGATATGAGTCGGCAAACAAAAAAGGAGAATGCCTTTCTGGCCGGCTTGGGCAAGACCAGAAGGGTTGTGTTAGGAGACAATTTGATGGAAAGCATGTCCATCCCTGAGATTGAGTCAGTTATCGCGCACGAGGTCGGGCATTATAAACACAGGCATATCTGGAAAAACCTGGTGGTGGGAACTGTGCAGGGACTGGCAGTCTTCTTCATCCTGAATTGGGTTATGAAAGTATTGTTCTCTCAATTTTTGTCAACAACAAGATGGAACCTCGCCCTGTTCCCGATGTTTGTCATCCTGATGGGAGGTATTTCCAGCTTTCTTTTCGGACCCCTTAATAATACCCTTTCAAGGCATTTTGAAAAGCAGGCAGACAGATATGCCTTGAAGGCTATCCGAGATAAGAAAGCCTTTATGACCTCAATGGCCGGGCTTGCGGATAGGAACCTTTCAAATGCCTATCCGGAATGGTGGGTTAAACTCCTTTATTATTCACACCCCCCGATCGGCGAACGGCTGAAAATGGCTGAAGATTTCTTGTAGGGATTTGATGAATCAAATCCCTAAATAGACAAGTTAGGTATTTTTTATTTATATTCTGCTCCGTCCCAGCAGTATGTGCATATTTTTTCTTTAGGCAATCCGATTGCAGCAACAAGGTCTTCCAGTCTCTGGTATCTCAGGGTTGTTAGTTTCAATCTTTTCCTTATCTGGTTAACCATTGCCTTGTATTCTTCTGTATCTGTTTTGGAATAGGCATCCAAATCCTTGAGGTTATCTGCCTCCAATTCTTTTATAGCTTTTCTCGCAGCTAGGTCTAGATCAGACCTCGACCTTGAGAAGTTCAGAAATTTACATCCCCGGGTTAAGGGAGGACATGCAGGACGCATATGCACTTCTAAAGCTCCGCAATCGTATAGTCTCTGGATTGTATCTTGGAGTTGTGTGCCTCTTACGATTGAATCCTCGCAGAAAAGTAATCTTTTACCTTCAATCAGCTCCCTGATAGGGATGAGTTTCATCTTTGCCACAAGGTCTCTGACTGATTGGTCCTGAGGCATGAAGCTTCTCGGCCACGTGGGAGTATATTTAACAAAAGGTCTTTTAAAAGGAATGCCTGCTGTGCTGGCATATCCTAAACCATGCCCTGTTCCTGAATCGGGAATTCCAGTCACCATATCGATTTCGACTGTATCGTTCTTCGCAAGAAAAGCTCCACACTTGTTTCTTACACTCTCCACGTTAATACCTTCGTAGCTGGAGGCAGGATAACCATAATAAACCCACAGAAATCCACAAATCTGCATTTTCGGCTCTGGAGGTTTTTTTTGTTCGACTCCTTCTTCTGTGATGAAAACTATTTCACCTGGTCCTAGGTACTTCTTGATCTCAAAGCCGAGGTTTGGGAATGCGCAGGTCTCTAATGTGACAGCAAAGCTTCCCTCCTTTTCTCCAACGATAACAGGTGTTCTGCCAAGCCTATCTCGAGCCGCATACACTCCTTTATCCGTTAAGATAAGCAGAGAGCATGAGCCTTCAATAGCTGTCTGTGCGTTTTGTATTCCCTCTTCAAATGTTGATTCCTGGTTAATCAGAGTAGTCGCAAGTTCGGTGGGATTTATTTCTCCAACGCTCATTTCCGAAAAGTGGATCGGCTTTTTTCCGAATGCGTTTTTTATGATGTCATCCGCGTTTCTTATTACTCCGACCGTTATAATTGCGTATTTTCCCAGGTGAGAGCGTATGAGCAATGGTTGGTCTTCATAGTCGCTAATTACACCGATACCCCAATTGCCGTACATCAGGGCTACGTCTGATTCAAACTTAGACCTGAATTGGGCATTCTCGATGTTATGAATAGCCCTCATGAAGCCGTCGTCGTTCAATAGAACTAGACCACCTCGACTTGTTCCTAGATGAGAATGATAGTCTGTGCCATAAAAAAGATCAGCCACACAGTCTTTTTTTGAAACGACGCCGAATAATCCGCCCATAATTTTACCTCCTCTAAATATATGACAAATTTCAGGTCTAGATTCAAGAAAAAAGAACGTTTTTTTTGTATTTTTCGTATAAAAGGATGAGAATGGAGCTTTGCCTCGGGGAAAGTTTTTTATAGAACTTCTTTTCTTAAAGCTTGTATGATATATATAAAAAGAGATTAAATGGGATTAGTGGTTTGATTATGGAATTTCCTTCGAAAAATAAAAAGAGAGTGAGGTGAGCCATGGAAGAGACTAAAAAAGTCTTCATAACGGGTGCAGTATTTATCGCACTGATCGCGATAGGATTTGGAGTCTATTTTCTTTTCATCCACGATAAGTCCGAACAAGCTCCTGCTGAGGAGATTGGAGAGAAAAAACTGGCTGAAGCTCCGTTAGAGGAGCCGTTAAAAGAGGAAGAGGCCCCTGAATTCATCGATATTGAACTTGACCAGAGCGATGATGTTATCCGGAAATTAATTCAAGAGCTTTCTTCACACCCAGAGCTTGCAGCCTGGCTTGTGAGTAAGGATTTAATTCGCAAATTTGTCGCTGCAGTAGACAACATCGCTAATGGACTGAGCCCTCGTCCTCAGGTTGATTTTTTCTCTCCTAAAGGAGGTTTCAAGTTCATCGAGAAAAAAGGGCTCCTGTACGTGAATCCTGCGAGTTATAGTCGATATGATACGGTTGCAGATATTTTTCTCTCCTTGAACTCGGAAGGCTGCGCTACGCTTTATAGGCGCGTGGAACCTCTTATTCAAGAGGCTTATAAGGATTTAGGATATCCAGAAGGTGATTTTCGGAAGACGTTAACAAGAGCCATCGTTGAGCTGCTTGGAGTCCCTGTGGTTGAAGGAGACATCTTGATAGAGAAGAAGGTGATTACCTATAAGATATCGGATCCCAAACTGGAAAGATTGAGTGGGGCTCAAAAACACCTCTTCCGCATGGGACCAGAAAACATTCGCATAATTCAGGAAAAGCTGCGCGAGATGGCCTCAACCCTGGGGATCCCAGAGGAACAACTTCAATAGCCATAAGTTTAATCAGCTGAAGCCTCGGCACCATAGATAATATTTTTTCCTTGAACCATCCTAAATGCTTTGGCTTTTTTCTCAGAATATAACTCTTCAGAAGCCCTTTCAATTCCTTGTATAAAAAACTGTTCTTATGAACCTTGAGGAGCAGGAAGTGCAGTTGATTGATTCCCTTGGATTATTCACAGGCCATTTTTTATGAATAATCCTGGTTCCTTTAATCTCGGGGAAGCTGGAGCCGGTTACAGACCTCACTGGATATTTTTTCAGAAGCAAAATACTCCATTAAAGCTTTCCAGTTTTTCTGGACCTGGAGAAGACGTTGAAATGGATTTGTTGGGGGGAGGGATTTACTCTTAGCGAGATGGATATTGACCAGGCATTCCAGGGCGCCATCTTTGTCTCCTTCGCGAAGATATTCTATGGACAACATGATATTGGATTGAAGGATGCGCTCTACTAAATCGTCCTTAAGGAATTCTCCTGGATAAGGATCGAGATCTTCTGCCGTTATTCTCACCATGTCAGGAAGTGACTCTTGAGTTTCCAGTTTGCTCTTTTCAAACATGAAGCGAAGGATGTCCTCTCTAATCCTCTGCCATGTGGGATGAGTTTTTGGGGGAGCATCGTGTTTAATGAAAAGCTGGTTGTCCAGGAAGAATTTGAATCCGAACATTCTAGCATTAATGAGGAAATCAATATCTTCTCCACGTGTTATGGAAGGGTCGAAGGGAACCTGAGTGAAAAGGTCCCGGTGGGCGACCATGTTGCCGCCAAAAACAAAAGGTGTCTCCTTGAGCCTGGGTTCTTCTCCGATAATCTCCTTGAAGGCCTGGTTCATGCAATCAATCTTGTTCCAGCAGGTCATCCAGGGATCGATTTTTTTGTTTATAAGGAAATCATTGTCGGGATTAATATAATAACCAGCAACCGCTAATATTTTATCTCCATCCTTTTCCTTCCCGATGAACTCAAGAGCTTTATCCATGAATCGAGGGTCTTCGAAGATTTCATCATCGTCGATGAGTACAGCGACTTCGGAACCTAAAAGATGAGGGAGAAAGACGCAGAGGTTTCTTACATTGGAATACCCGTTGAGCTGTAAAAGGGAACCAAGCTTCTCTTTGTCGTTGTTGGCTAAATACTGATGGATCTTGGCAAGGTGGCAATATGAGAAAAGGAGTGTTTTTACCTCTGTATCGGCCTCTTTGATGATAGATGAGATTTTTGACTCGACATCTTCCTGGATGTCTTTGGCAGTCGAAATGCCAAGTACGACAAGAGTAAAATCTTTATTTTCAAGAAGGGAGAGACTCTTCAAGAGCCGGCCTAATGTTCCGGTTTCATCTAGAGGTGTCGGATGATCATAGACAGTATCTGTCTTTCTCCACCCTTCATCGTTTTTCCTTCCCCAGTAACTGGGAACGACCATAGTGGCTTTCATTCTTTGCTCCTAGCTGATCTAGTTAAGTAGAAGGCTTTTTTTCTATTATTCGTTCCAGGACTTCTTCCATCACATCGACGCCTTTTTCCCAGGCGTATTTTTCTTCCATGAGTTTTCGGGCATTATTTCTGATCCTATCGAAAAGAGAATCATCTCTCATAAGGTCAAAGATCGCCTGAGCAAACTCATCAGAATTATCAGCGATCATGATGTTTTCCCTATCCGAAGCAGGAATGCCTTCAGCACCCAAAGAAGTTGAGACAACCGGTCGGCCTATAGCCATAGCCTCGAGTATTTTACCGCGGAATCCACCCCCAAGCCTAACCGGACAGATGAAGACCCGCCCTTTCTTCAAGTAATCTCGTACATCGTCAACCCTTCCTGTAATGATTATAGCTTGGTCGCGAGAAAAATTCTGGATCTCTGGTGGAGGACCTTGTCCGACCACATAGAATTTAATATCGGGAACCTGCTCTTTTATGCGAGGCCAGATCTCCTTGTGAAAATAGATGACGGCATCCGCGTTGGGATAATGGAGATAATTGCCGACAAAGACAATGCTTTTTTCGGGTTTTTCAGACTCAGAAAAGGAGAAATATTCCACATCTACGCCGTGGGGAACAACGGATATATCTAGTTCAGGACAAACTTCCAGGAGCTCCTCTTTCCCTTGAGGAGTAAGAGTCAGCACCTTGTCGGCTTTTCGGTACATTTCGAACTCGTATTTCTTCAGTCCCTTAAGATTTATGGATTCCTTCAGTTTGCTGATTCCTAGTCGATTAAGGCGGTAAGCTTTGCGCCGAGCCAGGTAATAACATTCGTGCACAGAGATGACCCGGCGGATAGGCGGAAGTTTTGGGTTATTGTGGAGAAATTGGCCCATTGTGGAATACTCTGCAATAACGATGTCATACCGGTCTTTTTTCACCATGTCGGCAATGGTATCAGCCATCCTTTGTGAGCTGTGCCATTTGAGGAAGTAGTGGGGGATAGGTGATGTGAAGAAGTCCTTTAAGGCTTTCAAAGGTGAACGTTGAGAGGGAAAGGGAACAGTCCTCAAGTCGTAACAAAAGGGCTCTAAAGAAGAGATGAATTTTTTCTCGTCCTCGCGAATAAAAGCAGCTAGAGAGACGAGATGTTTTTTTGAGAGATATTTGATGCGATTGTAGATGATTATCGGTCCTCCGATGATTTTGGAATGAGGAAATTCTTTGCAGGTAAAAAGTATCTTCATGCCGAAATTTTTTGAAATTTGTTTTCAGAAGAACTAATGACTTTTGCCTCCTTTGAATTGTCTAGGCTTTCAAATTAATATCATTTGAAAAAATTATTTGTCAAATAAAAAGGGGGCGTCCTCAATTTCAAATGCGATCAGCTCTTTGACTTGTTTGATTATTTCTTTGACTGTGGCTTCAACGATTAGCTTACCTTTTTCTCTGCTTGCAAGGGTTGGATCTCCCCAAATCCCGGTGGGGCTATAATGGCCTTTTCCTTTCGGGTCACGAGTCAGTCCCCTTCTATTAGGTCTTGAGTCAAAATCCTTAACCGCCTTGCTCATGTCAACTGTTTCTGGGGCAATGTGAAGCATCATGGAGGTTTCTCCCTCATCCGCATGGGTGCCACCTTCCTGTTTGAGAATTCCAGGAGGGAGCTTCTTATCCACTTCCAGAATATTCAAGTAACGAAGCACTATGCCTTGTTTACCTAATTCCTCTTGGGCTGACTTTAAAGGATGAAGAGTGGAGACGCCAGTATTAAGAACGTAGAATTTTTTGATACCATAACCGTTCATTGATTTGCAGATATCAATAATTATATCCTTAAAAGTTTCAGCACGGAGAGACACAGAACCGGGGTATTCTAGAAAAGCAGGATAATAGCCGTACTGGAGAGTGGGCAAAATAGCCACTGGGACCTCCTGCACAACTCGATCCTTGAGATATTCTGCCATAATAAAATCATTTTTGAGGAGAAGGTGAGGACCATGCTCTTTTGTTCTTGCGCCAAGGGCAATCAAGACAACCTCAAACTGCTTCAATGCTTTTTCTGCCTCAATCCATGTGAGATCTTCAAGGTTGATAGAGGATATCTTTTTATTAGTCAGTCCAGGATGGACAATAATAAAAGCCAAGATTATTATTAGTGATTTTTTCATGAGATTCCTCTCTTTATTTTTAATATCGGATTTTGGATTCATTTAAAAGGTCCTTCAACGCTAAAATCGGGAACGAAGTCTGCGTATTGAGCAAAAGCTTTATATTGTATTTTGCAGTGCGCTTTTTCTATGTTTTATATTATTAAATATTTGACAACGAGGAATCCTCCAAGGAGGAGGATGAAGAAAAGCAAAGCAAGCCAATTAAAATATTTATCTATGAAGTTCTTGATCCCAGGCCCGAATTTTCGCAGCAATCCAGCCTCTAAGAAAAACCTTAGGGAACGGCTGGTTGTGGAAGCAACGAGGAAGAGAAAAAAATTGAGCTTGAATACTCCAGAAGCAATGGTAAAGACTTTATAGGGGATAGGAGTGAATCCAGCTGAAAACACATACCAGAATCCGTGGGCATGGAAATTATCCATCACTCTATGGAAGAGAGATTCTGTAAAACCAGGGACATACTTGAAGAAGAAAGAATCCACAAGGTCCCATACGGCATAGCCAATAAGATATCCGAGCATGCCCCCTATTACCGACGCCACAGAAGTATAGAATGCAAAGCGCCAGGATTTCTTGATGGCTCCCAGGCAAAGAGCTATCAAGAGTGGATCAGGAGGTATGGGGAAGAATGAGCTCTCTGCCAGAGCCAGCAGGAAAAGAGCCAAGGGACCGTAGGGGGTGTCGGCCCAATGAAGCACCCAATCATACAGTTTTTTAAAAAGTTTCATCTTTTAAGTTTTCCAGGATGTCATTGAATAACGGATGTTGAATGAGCTGGTAATCTGTTAAGTCAGTATGGAGAGGCGTGATAGTGATGTATCCCTTTTTTGCAATCATGACATCGCTTTCTATATCACCTTTGGCCTTGGGGTTTCCTGTTCCTATCCAGTAGTAAGTTCTTTTTCTAGGATCTGTTCTCTCTATGATCTCAGGATTGTATCTTTTCTGCCCGAGCTTGACTATCTTAATGCCTTTGATGGGGAGAGGTGGGATATTGATGTTTAATGTCACTCCCGCGGGAAGTTTCTTTTTGAGGAGCTCTTTGGCAATTCGGTAGGCAATCTTTGCAGCAGCATCAAAAGAAAATTTTCCCGTTTCATCATGCATAAGGGAAATGGCTGCAGAAGGAATCTGTAGAAATGTTCCTTGGATAGCGCCTGCCACTGTGCCCGAATAAGAAATGTCTTGCTGACCGAGGTTTGGTCCTCTGTTGATTCCAGAGATAAGTAAAGATGGTTTTCTGGGGAGCAATTTTCTCGCTGCCAGATAAATACAATCAGCAGGCGTTCCATCTACCGCGTAGATATGCCGTTTGATTTTTTTAACTTTCAAGGGGCGGTGTAGAGTCAGGGATAGGGAAGTAGCGCTTTGTTCGCGGTCAGGTGCGACAACAAAGATTTGTCCCAGTTTTTTCAGATGGCGAGAAAGGGTTTCTATCCCTTCAGAATAGAAGCCGTCATCATTGGTTAAGAGAATCAACGGTTTCATCGTCCTCTTATTTTAACCCTATCTCGCTATTTGAAAAATGCATTTTAACATTTGGCAGGGGCAATTAAAACTTTTTTATTCTATTAGTGAGCGTTCCGTTTTCATTAATAAGTAAGAATTCATTCTTCATGTTTCATCAAGTGCGAATCATGATTAAAATCATTTTGAATTTTTTCAAGGCTTTGAGAGAATGAGGCTCATGAGCAGGCATGATCACCATTTCTCCTTCCTCCAGCCGGATGGGAGTACCAGAAATCGTGACTTCCACTTCACCATCTAGACAGAAGACGAGAGCATCGAAAGGAGCTTTGTGCTCACTTAATCCCTGGCCTTCATCAAAAGCAAAAATTGTAACTGTTCCTGTTTTTTCAGAGATGATTTCGCGGCTGACTATAGATCCTTCCTGGTAGGAGATCAAATCAATTAATTTGTTGGGTTTTGCAGCAAGATCATTTGTATTTTTACCTTTCGGGTTTTCATTCATACCATACCTCCTTTTCTAGTGTGGTCAGTCTCGGATACTGCAATTAATTCCTTTGTTCATTCTACCAATTTGCAGTGAATTTTAATCATATAATAAAAAAAAGTCTAACAAAAATCAGGGTCAGGTCTACACTTTTAACTTTTTCCTTCATAGGTGTTTGATTTTTTTTAAGCGGTGAATCGATTCAACATTCAGGATGCTTGCTCAATTTAGATAAAGAAAAAAGTTAAAAGTGTAGACCTGACCCTGAGTTGCACTATTTTTGCAACGCCTTTACGCTGTTCAGATATTTCAACATGGCCATAGCGTAACGTGGTCTTTAAGTCCGTATGCCATAATTTACTCTTGGCTGTAGCGAAGGAATCTTGGGATGAGACTAAAGTTGGAACAGTTTGCCTTAACTGGTGGAAACTAAAGTCTTTTATGGCTGAAAGCTCTCTTATTCTATTGACCGTTTTTCTTATAACATTGGGGTCTCTCCATTTAAGAGAGAAAACATAACCATCCTTGCTCTTCTGTATATATAATCCCTGCTCTGAAAATATGGAAAATTTCCTTAAAAGCCCAAACTTCTTCTCTTAGATATTCTCATAAATTGAGTATCATTATGAAATAAGTTGTGTGGATTTTCAATTTGACTCTTGCCTCATTTATTGATATTCTTTTTGCCACACTAGCAATGGGAGCTAATGGCATATGAAATGCCCCAAATGTCAATTCGACAATCCTGAAGATACCCTTTATTGTGGCAAGTGTGCTACACCACTGAAATCCTCAGAGGAAATCCCTGCCTCTCCAACCAAAACTCATGAAATACCCAAAGAAGAACTAACTACTGGATCTACCTTTGCTGGACGATACCAGGTTATCGAAGAGCTGGGGAAAGGTGGTATGGGAAAGGTCTACCGGGCACTTGATAAGAAGCTGAATGAAGAAGTGGCACTGAAGCTTATAAAACCAGAAATATCTTCAGATAAAAAGACCTTAGAACGATTCAGCAATGAGCTGAAGCTAGCCCGTAAAATAGCCCATAAGAACATCGGTAAAATGTACGAACTGATGGAAGATAAGGGAACCCACTTCATCACTATGGAGTATGTACCTGGGGAAGATTTAAGAAGTATGATTCGCATGAGTGGCCAGCTGGGTATAGGAACTTCCATTAGATTTGCTAAACAGGTGTGTGAAGGATTATCTGAAGCCCATAGGCTGGGAGTTGTGCATCGTGATTTGAAGCCTAGCAACATCATGGTTGATAAAGAGGGAAATGCTCGAATTATGGACTTCGGGATAGCTCGTTCACTGAAAGCAAAAGGAATAACAGGTGCAGGAGTTATGATTGGAACTCCAGAATACATGTCCCCAGAGCAAGTAGAAGGGAAGGACGTAGACCAGCGTTCTGACATCTATTCGTTTGGAGTGATTCTTTATGAGATGGTGACGGGGCGAGTACCTTTTGAAGGAGCTACTCCTTTCACTATAGGAGTAAAGCATCAGAGCGAGCATCCTAAAAATCCAAGGGAGTTAAATACACAGATTCCTGAGGATCTTTGCAACGTGATACTCAGATGTTTGGAGAAAGATAAAGAAAATAGATTCCAGAGTGCAGGAGAAGTGCGATCTGAATTAGAGAATATTGAGAAAGGAATCCCTACTACCGAGAAAGTAGTACCAAAGAGAAAACCAATAACTTCGAGAGAGATAACCGTAACATTTGGCCTGAAGAAGGTCTTTATCCCAGCTTTGGTTGTTCTATCTTTCGTACTCATAGCGGTGGTAATTTGGCAGCCTTGGTCGCAAAAAGAAACAGTCCCTGTCCCATCAGATAAACCCTCGCTTGTTGTCATGTACTTTAAGAATAATACCGGAGATCAGAGCTTAGATGTTTGGAGAACTGCTCTTTCTGATTCGGTAATTACAGATCTATCACAATCGAAGTACATCAAGGTAATAAGTGGGGATAGGCTATACAGTATTCTCGGACAACTGAATCTACTAGAAGCGAAAAATTATTCTTCAGAGGATTTAAAGAGAGTCGCATCTAGAGGAGGAGTGAATCACATATTATTGGGAAATTACAGCAAGGCAGGTGTTACTTTTCGAATCGAAATTATGATTCAGGATGTAAGCACTGGGGAACTCATAGGTTCAGAAAGGGTGGAAGGCGAAGGAGAAAAGAGCATTTTCGCGATGGTTGATGGTTTGACAAGAAGAATTAAGGAGATTTTTAAGCTTTCTGTGCAGGAGATCGCTGGTGACCTTGATAGAGAGGTCGGGAAGATCACTACCAATTCTCCAGACGCTTATAAATATTACAGCGAGGGGAGGAAGTATCACAATAAGGGTGATAATCGCAAAGCTATCGAATTTTACAAGAAAGCGGTAGAAATTGATCCTGAATTTGCTATAGCTTATCGATCTCTGTCAGCAACTTATTCAAATCTGCGTTATTATGCTGAGGATAAAAAGTACCTCCAAAAGGCTTTAGAGTATGCAGATCGAGTATCGGTTAGAGAACGATATCTTATCCAGGGAGAATACTACTGGATTATTTCAGAAAAAGATTGGAATAAATCCATTGAGGCCTTTAAGAAATTATTAGAGATTTATCCAGATGATATTGATGGAAATAACGTACTGGGACTGTTGTATGAGCAACTAGAAGAATTTGATAAAGCCATAGAAAAATTTGAAGTAAACTTTCAGAATAGAGTTGAATTCTACTACTCCTATAGCAATCTAGCAGGGGTATACAGAGCTAAAGGATTGTATGATAAGGCCAGAGAAGTTCTTGAGTATTATCAAAATAATATCTCAGATAATGCTCGAGTCCATCGTTCTTTAGGATTTAATTATCTTGTACAAGGGAAATATGATCGTGCACTTGTTGAAGTTGAAAAAGCTTTTTCACTAGATCCAAATAATCAAAATAATTTCAGATTAAGGGGAGGTATTTACAATTGCAGAGGGGATTTGATCAAAGCAGAAAAAGAGTATCAAGAGTATCAGATATTGCTTGGGGAAAAAGAATCAATAGATCATTTATATTTGATGTGGAGGTTGGGATCTTTATATTTATTGCAAGGAAGATTCGAAGAATCAAAGAACCAATATAAAAAAGGAATTGACCTGTCAAGAGAGCTTAACCAAGCGGAGTGGACATCGAGGTGCCATATATATTTAGCATATTTGCATATAAAATCAGGAAATCTTGAGGATGCTTTGAGAGAGCTTTATAAAGCAAAGAGAATTGCAGACGAAGAGGAGCTTCTGGATTTACAAAAATGGATCATATTCTGGGAAGGATTCGCTTATGTCAAGATGAAATCACTGGATGAAGCTCAAAGATTAACAAATAAGCTTAGGGAGTTGATTGAGGAAGGAATGAACAGGAAAGAAATAAGATATTATTCCCATTTGATGGGCATGACAGAGTTTGAAAGAGAGAACTTTTCCAAATCCATAGAATATCTTAAGAAGGCTATATCTCTAATCCCTTATCAAAGTGAACTAATTGATGAACATGCAGTATTTATTGAGCCTCTTGCTTTAGTGTACTATAAGAGAGGAGATAAAGACCTAGCTCAAAAGGAATACGAAAAGATAACTTCACTTACAACAGGAAGATTCTATTACGGAGATATATACGCCAAGAGCATCTACATACTGGGAAAGATTTTTGAAGAGAAAGGCTGGAAAGGCAAAGCCATAGAGCATTACGAAAAATTTCTCGATCTCTGGAAAAACGCTGACCCTGGTATTGCTGAAGTTGAGGATGCGAGGAAGAGGCTGGTTGGGCTGAAGGGACAGTAAATTTTTGTTTTGCTTAATTATCCTACCTTTCAGATATTACTGAACTGTCTAAAAAATTACCTCTCTTTTTCCACTACTTATGCGGATAAGTTTGTTGAAAAAAGAGCAATTTCTTTTTTAACGAATTAATCTAATTACAGCTCTAGCATATTGCACAATTTATGGGCATATTAAACTGCCGGCTGATGTCAGCAAAAGGGTTCCTCGCTGTAGGTCTGCCTGGCAACGGTCATCCCTCGAGTGACCTGAGTGCCTAGGAAACTTTCTCAAAAACAAACCTATAGTGGTCAATAATTTCACGTTCAAAACATAATCTGGTTGCATTAATCCCAAACCCGACTGCTCGCTTCCGTAAGTCCTTATTTGTGAGGTAATTAGGGATTAAAGAAAAATAAAACAAGTATTTCCTAAAGCTAAATCCCCAGAATTTCTTTTCCCATTGTTTTTGTGTTTCTATATAATCCAATCTGCCATTACTATCGGATATTAATTTAAAGAAAGGTTTTGCGTTTTTAATAATCTGTTCTTTGCCAGAAGGTAACCAAGAACCAGGGAATGACCTTTCCATATGTGCGCATAGGTACGCATCTGTATCTTTATCTGCATTAATATCTATCTCATCAGAATCAATCATGTTTTTACCAAACGTCATGGTTTGCAGGAAAAACCTCTTCCCTCCTTGTAAAAGGTCAGAAACGACCTTGAAAAAATTATTATAAATTTCGTCTTGTTTCCCGGCTTTCCATTCTTCTTTGGAGCAAAAGTGTTCAAATGCACCTAATGAAACAATTGCATCGAATGTTCCGAAATTTTCTGGTTTAATTGTTTTACAGTCCATAAGGTGCACATTTAATCCATTTTTTTTGCAGGCCTTTTCCTGTCCAGCGGATAAGGTCACACCAATACCTTTTGCGCCTTTCTCTTTAATAAATTTTAAAAACGGCCCCCACCCGCAGCCCATGTCAAGGACTCTAGAACCTTCTTTAATGTATAAACTTTCAGCAATAAATTCATGCTTTCGCCTCTGTGCCTCTTCAAGGGACATTGAAAAATCCCCGTTATACATTGCTCCACTAAACTCCCCTGTTTCGCCAAAACAAAAACGAAAAACCTTGTCGATAAGGGTATAAGTATAATCCATGTCTTTTTGAACCGCCATAACAACCCTCCCTTTAAAGTACTAATAATAATTTATGCGTATAATTCCGACTTTGTCAAGCTTCAGTTACCCCACTTTTCATCACAGAGCCGTCAAGTGTTGATTATTCCACCATACTTAACACTTAATTTTTCTCAATGAAGTAAAGCCCATCTAATCTCTGCTCCAACTCTTCTAATCTCTTTTTGTGTTCTTTGTTCTCTTTGTGTATTTCATCGAGAGAAGAGAATGGGAGCTTCCAAGAGAAATTACTCGGAAGAATACAAAGAGATAATGAAGCTGTTGTCTGAGATGAAACGAAAAGGTGCCTGATTTTTTAGAATATGTGAAAATAGATGCAGTTTTTAAGAAGAATAGAGCGGGAAAAAGGAAATAATATCGAGCCAGGAGGTTTTTATAAGATTGCTTTCAAAATGAATATCTATTTTTAATTTTTGAATCAAATAATGAGCAAGAAACTCCTTTCTTCTAATGAGCTTTTAATTTATGAGGATTGAATGGAGCTTTTAACTACAAAAGAAACCTGCAAAATTCTGATGGTTTCAGAGCGCACTCTTAGACGTTGGATGAAAGAAGGTTTACCATATAGTCAGGCTAGAAAGAGAGGCAAATTATTATTTAGCAAAAAAAAGCTCCTGGAATATTTGGAGGAGAATCAAGTACCCATGCCGATTCATTTAAAGTTTCAGAGATTAATGCTTATAGGGAGGAAGTAAAAATATATCTAAGCGATGAAGGTAAAGCGCCGATAAGCTTAAAAATTGTCACCATTTTTGCAACGCTTTATGGCATTTTTTGTCTTTTCATGTGCTTCTTTGTCATAATAAATGGAGGGGAAAGTTATTGATTTATATGGGGTAACAGGGGTTTAAATTACAGAAATGAGTGGTCGGGACGAGCGGATTTGAACCGCCGACCCCACGCACCCCAAGCGTGTGCGCTACCAGGCTGCGCCACGTCCCGACCAGAGTGGCATCTATTATAGCAAAGAAGGCGTTTGTTATAAAATAGGAAGAGGCTTTATTTTTTCCTCAAGGCAGTAGCAATTTCTTGTAGCTGTTCCCGAACCTGAAAAAGGATTTTTTTCAAGCGGTCTGGATGTACAACCACAGTTGTTTTTAGGCCAAACTCCTCTTCGATTTTTCTCTTGGCTCCGGCTAATGTAAGCCCCCTGAGTTCTAACAGTTCCTTTATCCTGAGGATAATGTCCAGGTCTTTTTTTCTGAATATTTTATCTCCAGAAGCAGTCTGTCCTGGCTTGATGAAATAGAACTCCTTTTCCCAGGCATCAATGACCTCGGCGTCGAGTTTGGCAATACGGCTTATTTCCTCTAGTCGATAAAACAGCTTATCGGATGTCTTGTCGCTTTTCATCTTCTGCTTACTATTTTAAATGAATAAATCTGTTTGAAAAACTGGCTTGTTGATGGATTTTCCATTCAACTAGTATCATATACTCTTTTGAAATCGCTCATAACATTAGCACGGAATCCTGCGTTCGTCAAGGAGCTACTGCTCGGTGTTCGTAATGGGGTCAGGTCTTGTTTTTTTGCCTGACCCCATTACGATAATTTGATATAATTTAGGCAATCGGTTAGAGATATGAGTGCCAAATCGCCGGAAAAACACGTTCCCTTGGCAGAGAGGATGCGGCCAAAGAATCTAGACCATTTCTATGGTCAGGAGCATCTGATCGGGAAAGGAAAAATCCTCACCCAGCTCATCGAGGCAGATCATCTTGTCTCCATCATCTTTTGGGGTCCTCCTGGTTCAGGTAAGACAACATTGGGCTATATTTTAGCCGAGCATTTCGATTTCCCCTGTCTATTTTTTAGCGCAGTCCTTTCAAGTATCAAAGAGGTGAAGGAGGTCATGGCCAAAGCAGAAAGCCATAAGAAATTGTACAAGCAACCCACAGTCATATTTATCGATGAGATTCATAGATTCAATAAAGCTCAGCAAGGTGCTTTCTTACCTTATGTGGAAAAGGGAGATATCATCCTATTCGGCTCTACGACAGAAAACCCCTCTTTTGAAGTCATCGCTCCACTGCTTTCACGGATGAAGGTTCTGGTTCTCAATCCCTTATCTGAAGATGTGTTAGCGTGTATCATAAGAGAAGCATTGGCTGATGAGGAAGAGGGGCTCGGGAGCCTCCATCTTATACTTGAAGAGCAAGCCCAGAAGATGATTATCGATTACGCCAACGGCGATGCCCGAAGAGCCCTCAATACCCTTGAAATTTCAGCTAATCTTACAAAGAAAGCGAGCATTGCCCCTGAACACGTTAAGGAGGCTTTACAGAAGAGAATCCTTCTCTATGATAAGAAGGGAGAGGAGCATTTTAACCTTATCTCTGCTCTTCATAAAAGCCTCAGAAACAGCGATGTCGATGCCTCCCTTTACTGGCTCGCCAGAATGATTGCTGCAGGTGAAGATCCGCTTTATATTGCCCGCAGGCTGGTGAGGTTCGCTTCTGAAGACATCGGGCTTGCTGACCCTCAGGCACTTTCCATCGCCCTGAGCGCTAAAGAAGCCTATGATTTTATCGGCTCTCCAGAGGGGGAACTGGCACTTGCAGAGGCTGTCATCTATATGGCATCAGGTCCTAAGAGCAACCGCGCCTATGTGGCTTTTTCCAAAGCCATGAAGGATGTGGAGAAAAGCCCGTTTGAGCCTGTTCCACTTCATTTGAGAAATCCTGTTACGCGTTTGATGAAGGACCTGGAATACGGAAAAGAGTATGCTTATGCACATGACTTTGCTCATTCCACCACAGATATGGAAACTTTTCCTGAGAGGTTTAAGGACAGACGATATTACGAGCCTGGAAAGCTAGGGCTGGAAAGAGAGATCAAAAAAAGAATCGAATGGTGGAAGTCCATTAAAGAAAGAGTGAAAAAGGAAAAAAGTGAGAAAAAATCAGATTAGAGTTTCTCTTCTTTTTCGCTTTTGCTTTCCTTCATTAGATAGTAGACTTCCCAGCTAATATCGTCAGCGACACAACCAAGACAGGAAGTCTCTGTAGTGGCAAGCTCCTCCTCTAGGATCTTATCTTTGAGGATTTTTTTGACTCTTTTTCTTATCCTATAGAGCTGGATATAGTTAATCATTTCCCTATCGAATGATAACAACTTCCCTCTATTATGTAAATAGGGTCAGGTCTACACTTTTAACTTATTCACTTTACAGATGTTTAAATTATTGTTGAAAGATGCGTTTAAGGTTCAAGCTAGTTTATCAATTGAGATGAAGGAAAAAGTTAAAAGTGTAGACCTGACCCCTTATATTAGAGAGAGAAAAATGATATCATAGCCTCTGTCAAAAAAATGAAGAAAATCGGGGTCGTGCTTCTCTTCTGTCTTTCCGCCGCTTTCTGCTCTTTTTTCTCCTCTAAAACTTCTCCATATCCAGAGGGTATTATCTTTCCTCTCGTAAAAGACGAAGAGATTCCCTACAAGGGAGAGATTATTAACTCTATTGAGGGAGATAACGCAAATTTTTATTTCTCCACCAACAGGAACTTCGTCTACTGTATGGATGGAATGGAGCGGGATATTTTGTGGGAATTCGAGGCTCCTGAGCTCCTTGCCAGTCCTCCCTACCTAGGTTCGGCAAATATTTATGTTTATGATGAAAATCAGACTCTCTACTGCCTTGATAGAAAAGGGAAATTGGTATGGCTCCACAGCAAGCCAATATTAATCTGGAAAAAAGATGTGAAAGAGAGAATCACATCAGGAGTCCTGGAATTCCAGGATAGGGTGTTTTTTGGAACAGAGAAAGGAAGCTTTTTTGCTCTCAGTGCAGATAATGGAGAAGAGCGCTGGGATTTCAGAACAGGAGGAGCAATCCGGTCGACACCCGTGCTTGCCGGAGATAATATCATCTTTGGTTGTGATGACCACAACCTCTATTTTCTGAGCCTGAATGGAGAACTGCAGGATAAAATCGAAGTCGGAGAAAAGATTCAATCGATTCCTTTGGTTGAGAGGAAACGCCTTTATTTTGGTGCTGATGATCACTACTTTTATTGTTTTGATTTAAAAAGCCGCAAGAGGAAATGGAGAGTCAAGACAGGCGGTAAGATTTTCACCGCCCCCATTACTGATAAGAATAGAATTTTTTTCCTCTGCTGGAATAATGTGCTGTATTGTTTGGATAAAAATGCTGGAACGATAATCTGGTGGAAGTCAATTCCATCCAGGAGCTATTATCATCTTGAGATTTCCGGCGATAAGATCCTAGCGGCTTCCCTTTCTTCACTCTTAATTGCCTTTGATACAGAAACCGGAGAGAGGATTGGATCCTATGATGCGGGCCAGGAGATCAGGTCCAATCCAATCTGGTTTGATCCTTATATCTTGATCAATCTTTATGATAGGAGCGAAGAAGAGGGGAAACTTTTATTTTTAAAAAAGGAAGTCAAGGTAGATTTGAAACCTTCAAAGAAATCCCCGTATAAATTGGATGGAGAAATCGTTTTTACCGCTTCCACGGTTGGTTTTTTTCACCCGGAATATGAATTCTACCTTGTAAGAAGGGGAAAGAAGACAGTCGTTCAGGAAAAATCTGAGGTGAATTCCTGGGGGTGGTTTCCAGAGAACATGGGCAAATATTTTATAGGGGTCGAAGTCACAGATGAGAAAGAAAATGAAGAAGTAGAAATCCCTTTTCTAGTAGAGAAAGAGTATCCGCGTTTGAATTTATGGAATAAACATCTGGATTTAAAAAAGAAATCTCCGTTTAATACATTGACATGGCGATCTGTGGGACCTCAGATTATGGGTGGCCGTATTACAGATATTGCTGTTCCAAAGGATAATCCCTATGTGATCTATGCAGCTGCGGCGTCTGGCGGAGTCTGGAAAACAGTCAACAACGGAACTACCTGGAAGCCGATTTTCGACAACGAATCTTGCCTGACAGTAGGCGATATTGCCATATCTGACTCTGATCCAGATATAATCTGGGTTGGAGGGGGAGAAAACAACAGCAGCAGGAGTTCTTACTCTGGAACAGGAGTTTTTAAATCCATTAATGGGGGGACGAAATGGCAGAATATGGGACTAGGCGATACCCACCACATAGGTCGGATCGTCATCCATCCTGAAGACCCTGATATCGTTTATGTGGCTGCCATTGGTCACCTCTATACGCAGAATAAGGAGAGAGGCCTGTTCAGAACAGATGATGGGGGGAAAAGCTGGGATAAGGTCCTGTATATCAACGATGACACAGGAGTTATCGATGTCGTGATGGACCCCTCAGATCCTGAAACACTTTATGCGGCAGCCTGGCAGAGGAGCCGGAAAGCATGGAACTTCACAGAAAGCGGACCCGGAAGCGGAATTTACAAGACAGCAGACGGCGGTCTTACTTGGAAACAACTAACCAGTGGTTTTCCTGCTGGAGAATTTGTGGGCCGGATTGGGCTCTCTATAGCTCAATCCAAACCGAACGTCATCTACGCCCTTCTGGACAACCAAGCCCCTCGTCCAGAGGAAAAACCAGCGCAAAAGACAGAAGCCGATTCAGGAATCTCGCTCAAAGATCTAGAGAAAATGAGCAGGGAAGAATTCCTGAAGCTTGAGGCTAAAAGAATCCAGACATTTTTAAAGGAGAACAACGCACCTCCTGAGATAAAAGCGGCAATGGTTATCGAAATGGTTAGGAATAGGGAGCTAACTCCTCAGATGATCGCCCATACGCTCATGGATGCCAATCGCAGTCTCTTTGAGACAAATATCATCGGACCTGAAGTTTACAGGTCTGCCGATAAAGGAGAGACATGGCAGAAAGTCAATGAGAGATACATCGAGCGTTTCTATAACACTTATGGATACTATTTCGGACAAATCCGGGTTGACCCCACAGATGAAAGCAAGGTTTATATCCTCGGGGTTCCTTTGATGGTTTCTGAAGACGGGGCAAAGACCTTCGAATCAATTGACGGCAGTGGAGTCCATGCTGACCATCATGCCCTATGGATCGACCCGGACAATCCAGTTCGCCTTATAGATGGTAATGATGGAGGCTTGAATTTTTCTTATGACGGAGGGAAAACCTGGCAGAAAGTGAACAACATACCGCTTGGTCAGTTCTACACTGTGACATATGATATGGAAGTGCCCTACAATATTTACGGTGGATTACAGGACAACGGTGTTTATTATGGCCCACACACTTGGCGTGCCGATGAATCAGAACCGTGGAAGATGATTCTGGGAGGAGATGGAGCCTATGTCCAGGTTGACCCCTTAGAGACGGATACCGTTTATACGGAATTTCAGTTCGGAAATGTCTATCGCATAAACAAAAGAAAGAACCTCCAAAAGAGCATCAAACCCAAAACCAGATTTGGTGAGCCTCCCTTGAGGTTCAACTGGCAAACGCCGATTCTCATCTCTCCTCATAACCGCTTCATTATTTATCTGGGAGCAAATAAGCTTTTTAAATCTTTAGACGGTGGAGACCTTTGGTATCCCATCAGCCATGATTTGACTACCAATCCTAAACAGGGAGATGTTCCTTACGGCTGTATCATCACCATTTCCGAGTCTCCAATTGAACCCGGTCTGATTTACGTGGGCACAGACGATGGAAATGTCTGGCTGACGAAAAACGGAGGAGTGACCTGGGAGAAGATCAATCAAGACCTTCCTTCTAATAAATGGGTTTCCCGGCTCGAAGCATCCCGCTTTGAGGAAGGAACAGTGTATGTTTCTTTAAACGGGTATCGTGATGACGACTTTGACAAGTATCTTTATAAATCCCTAGATTATGGGAAGACGTGGGTTTCGATAGCTTCGAACATTCCTTGCGGTCCAATTAATGTAGTCAGAGAGGATCCCAAGAAGAAGAATATTCTGTATGTTGGAACAGACTTAGGTGTATATGTTTCTATAGACAGCGGGAAATCCTGGTCAACTCTGGGATCTGGACTGCCCACGATTTATGTTCATGACCTTGTTATTCATCCCAGGGATAATGACATCATTATCGGCACACATGGCCGCAGTGTATATATTTTAGATGCAGAGCCTATACAGGGTTTTGATAAAAAAATCCAGGAAGAAGCGGCCTATCTTTTTGATATCATGCCCGTTTTTCTTTCGCATACTGTTCAGGATGTGCTTCGAGTCAGAATTTATTTTTACCTAAAGAAAAAGGAGAGAGTATTTTTATCTATAACCGATAATAAAGGAAAAGTGGTCAGGGACACTGGTATTAACGGTATAGCCGGATTCAATCTTTTCAGGTGGAATTTGATAGCAGAAGGCTCTCAATCTCAGATAGTCGATCCTGGAGAATATAAGGTCGAATTAACAGTAGGAAAGCTCAAGTTAAGAGGAAAGCTCTTGATAAAAAGTCCTTTTAAATAGGCGAAACAATATTATTTTAAACATAGCTAGTTTTAATTGAGAAAGGAGGCATAAAATGGAGAGAGAAGAAGCTTTAGAGTTAGTAAAAGAACATCTAAAAAATAAAAACCTAGTTAAACACTGTCTAGCTGTAGAGGCCTGTATGAAGGCGATTGCTTCGCGGCTCGATCAGGATGTGGAAAAATGGGGGTTGGCTGGAATCCTGCACGACCTCGATTATGAAGTCACAGAAAAAAGTCCAGAACTCCATACTACAGAAACTGTTAAAATATTAGAAGAACACGGCATCGCTCCAGATATCATTCACGCTGTAAAAGCTCATGCAGCGCAGGTCCCTTGTGAGAATGAAATGGACTGGGCCATTTTTTCGATAGATCCTCTTACTGGCTTGATAATTGCTGCCACCCTGATGCATCCCAGCAAAAAGCTCAAGGAAGTGGACCTTGGATTTGTGAAGAGGAGATATAAAGAGAAAAGCTTTGCGAGGGGAGCGAGACGCGAGGATATCGAACAGTGCAAGAATATCCCGCTGGAGCTGGATGAATTCATATCCATCTGCTTGGAGGCCATGCAGGGAATTGATGAGGTTCTTGGTCTCTGCTGATTAACCTAAATTATTCATAAAAAATGCCGATACCTTCTGCAATCACAGCAGCATATGATGAATAATCCAGGTTAAATATTCTTGAACTGGAAGGAAGAAAATAATATATTGGGGCTTAACATTTCGAAAATTCATTATTGATTCAGAAAGGAGGAATTGAAATGAATGGCATCATTAAAGTTCCTGTACCATCTAATGAGCCAATTTATAGTTATGCGCCAGGAACTCCAGAGCGGGAAGCCTTAAAAGCACAACTGAAGAAGATGTTGAGCGAAGAGATCGAGATTCCCCTGATTATAGGAGGAGAAGAAGTTCAAACAGGAAATTTCGCAGATTGCCCTTGTCCGCATGACCACAACCATCTATTAGCACGCTATCATAAAGCTGGCCCTCCAGAGCTGGCCAAAGCGGTTGAAGAAGCCGGGAAAGCCTGGAAAGATTGGTCGGAGATGGACTGGGTATCACGTGCTTCCGTTTTCCTACGGGCTGCAGAATTGTTGGCAACAAAATATCGATACATCCTAAACGCAGCGACCATGCTCGGACAATCAAAAACAGCACACCAGGCTGAGATAGACTCAGCCTGCGAGTTAATCGATTTTTACCGTTTCAACCCCTATTACATGAGAATGATTTACACTCAGCAGCCGGATTCCTCTGCTTCCACCTGGAATTATATGGAGTACCGGGCTCTGGAAGGATTTGTTTTTGCTGTAACTCCTTTTAATTTCACTTCCATTGCTGGGAATTTGCCAACTTCACCTGCAATGATGGGGAATACTGTTCTTTGGAAACCAGCTTCTTCGGCTGTTTATTCGGCCTATTTCTTGGCTCAGTTGTGGAAAGAAGCAGGAGTGCCCGATGGAGTGATTAACTTTATCCCAGGCCCAGGACGTTATGTGGGTGACCCCGTGTTAGAGAAGCCGGAATTGGCAGGCGTTCATTTTACTGGAAGCACCCCAGTATTTCAGGGGATGTGGAAGACAATCGGAGCTAATATCATGAATTACCGGAGCTATCCAAGGATTGTAGGAGAGACAGGCGGAAAGGATTTTGTCTTTGTCCACGCTTCGGCCGATCCTGAAGCTGTGGCTACTGCCTTGATTCGGGGTGCATTCGAGTACCAAGGGCAGAAGTGCTCAGCAGCCAGCCGGACTTACATCCCTTCGAATCTCTGGCCTGCCATCAAGGAAAAGATGATAGAAGAGATAAAGACTATCAAGATGGGAGATATAACCGATTTTTCCAATTTTATAGGCGCAGTGATCGATAAGCCTGCCTTTGACAGCATCGTTGAATTCATTGAATATGCAAAGAAATCAAAGGAAGCGGATATCATCCAAGGAGGTAAATACGATGATTCAAAGGGTTATTTTATAGAGCCCACTCTCGTAGTTACTACAGACCCCAAACACAAGTTGATGGAAGAAGAGATATTCGGGCCTGTTCTAACCATTTTCGTTTATCCCGAAAATGAATATAGAGAAACATTGGAACTTTGTGATAATACCTCCCCCTATGGTTTAACAGGTTCCATCTTTGCCAACGACCGGAAAGCAATTACTGAAGCTTACAAAGTCCTCCGCCATGCAGCAGGCAACTTTTATATCAACGACAAGCCAACAGGAGCTGTTGTCAGCCAGCAGCCCTTTGGCGGAGCCAGAGGCTCTGGAACAAATGATAAAGCGGGCTCTTACTTAAATCTTCTTCGCTGGGCAAGTGCGCGGGCAATAAAGGAGAATCTGAACCCGCCTAAAGATTACCGCTATCCCTTCATGAGTGAAGAATAGAGGAGTTAAAGAGAGTCCTCAACACATAACATTTCCCGTAATAAGGAGGGACATAGAAGATGAGATATTTTAAGAACGGATTATTGTTATTGCTGTTTGGCTCTCTCTGGGGAGTCGTCGAAGTCTTCGCTGGAGAGGCCCTGTTCAGAGATGGATTGCCTTACGCTGAAGTGTGGCTTGCGGCGTGGGCATTATTTGTATTGGCTGTAGGGAGAGGAATAATAAACAAGCCGGGGACTTCTACTATTATCGGAGCATTTGCCAGCGTTTACAAAGCTGTGTGTGCAGCTCCGTTTTTTTGTCATATTCTGGCAATTTTCATGCTGGGCTTTGCCTTTGATATCGCTTCCACACTTTTAATGAAGCAGGAACGCAGGGTTTCCTTTCGCCATGGTTTATCTGGGCTAGCGAGTGCTTATGCCGGATTTGCGATGTTCGCCCTAACCATAACTTATTTAGTGCGCTATGAATATTGGACTGAAGTTGGATTAGCGAAAGTTCTCCATCATATATTCGTGAGTGGAAGCTTCGCAGCGCTGATAGCCGTGGTGGCTGTGCCTGTGGGATACTGGATTGGGCAAAGTGGAGGTGTAGCAGCAGAGCGTCGCCCCCGGTGGGCCTACGCAGGAACGCTCGTTGCCTTAATTATCCTGTGGGCTCTAGGAAATATAGTTTGAGATTGTGGGGATGTGAAATGAGAATAAAGGTAAACAGAGACAGATGTACGGGCTGTCGTCTTTGCCTCCAGATATGTGCTGTCGAGCATTTCAAGGAGATAAATCCTAAGAAGGCGGCACTTCGAATAGAAGCGAAATTTCCGGATCCAGGAAAATACAGGCCATATGTCTGCACTCAATGCGGCAAATGTGCCGAGATATGTCCAGAGGACGCAATTCACCAGAGTGAGATTGGCGCTTTCATTGTTGATAGAGAGAAATGTACGAACTGCGGCGAGTGTATAGAGGTTTGTCCGGTTGGCGTTGTCTTCCAGCACCCGGACCTTGACTTCGTCATAATTTGTAACTTCTGTATGATGTGTACAGAAGTGTGCAACACAGATGCTATCGTGAAATGGGAAAAGACGCCCGTTACTGAAGCAGAGGAGGCTAGAAATGAGTAACGGACTGGCTGGAACGACCCTGAGAATTAACCTCACCACGGGTGAGATAAATCCTATTCCAACAGATGAAGAACTTTTCCGCCGCTGGCACGGCGGCCGTGGAGTAATAGCAAAAATTTTATATGATGAGGTTCCACGGAATGCCGACCCTCTGGGACCTGATAATATATTTATATTAAATGCCGGCATAATGAGCGGCTGCTTCATTCCTGCGGGCTCAAAGGTTGAATTCGGGTCAGTTTCACCGCTTACAAATGGGCACGGCGATTCCAATATGGGTGGTCATCTCGGTCCAGCTCTCAAATTTGCAGGTTACGATATGGTCATTTTCACAGGCATTTCACAGAAACCCGTTTATTTATATATAGATAACGACACCGTGGAACTGCGGGACGCATCCGAGTACTGGGGGGTGGGCTCGCTGGATTGTGAGAAACAGCTCAAGGAAGACCTTGGCGAAGATTTCGAGATTGCTACGATCGGTCCAGCCGGAGAGAATGGAGTCCTCTTTTCTTGTATAACGCATGATTTTGGCCGCCAGGCTGGCAGGACAGGCCAGGGGGCAGTTATGGGCTCAAAAAAGCTAAAAGCTATAGCAGTACGAGGAAACGGCTCTATTCATGTGCATGATATTGGATCATTGAAGAAACAGGTTATGGAGATAATCCATCGAACAAAAGTTCATCCGAATATGGAGCCATGGCAGAAATACGGCACTTCGTTCTTTATTAAATGGTCAAACGACAATGCCGTACTCCCAGCTTACAACTTTCAAACAACTTATTACGAAGATGTCGGCAAGATCGACGGTGACCAGCTAATTGAACAATGCCTTATCACCCATAAGGCATGCTTTGGCTGCTGGATGAACTGTGGGAAGTTCTCAAAGGCGGTTATCCCTGGAAAGCCAGTTGTTCATGTTGAGGGTCCGGAATATGAAACGGGCGCGACCTGCGGCTCAAATCTCGGGATGAAGGACATCAACCATGTCGCCTATGTCAATTGGATGCTGGATAATTTAGGAATGGACTCGATGTCTGGCGGTGGAGTTGTTGCTTTTGCCATGGAGTGCTTTGAACGAGGATTTATCACCAAAGAAGACCTCGAAGGGCACACACTTGATTGGGGATCGGTGGATGATGTTGAACATTTCCTAGATATGGTGGCCTACAAACGAGGAGTAGGCGAGTGGTTTGCTGGAGGTAGCAAACGAGCAGCCGGGAAAATAGGACAAGGCAGTGAGAAGTTTGCAATGCAGGTAAAGGGCCAAGAGATGTCCGGATATGATGGCCGCTGGGCACCTGGAATGCTCCTTTCTTACATGACGGCGGACATCGGAGCTCACCATAATCGTTCTTGGACAATAACTGTGGATATGGCGGAAGGACGCGACTCGGTCGAAGGCCGCGCGAAAATAATCGTCTACCTTCAACATATACGGCCTCTTTTCGATACTTGGTGTATTTGCCGCCTGTTTTGGGGGGAACTGGATATCACACCAGAGGAGATTGTCGAATCGCTCAACCACATAACTGGATGGGGAATTACCGTATCTGAAGCCCTACATGCATCTGAGATGATTTGGAACCTGACTCGCTGTCATTATATAGAGCGCAATAAGGATCGTGGCCGTGCTTTTGACTATCCTCCTGCTCGTTCCTGGGAGGATAAAATACCCAGTGGTCCTGGAAAGGGAAAGGGGGTTACCAAGGAGCAGGTTGAGCAAATGCTGGATGAGTATTACGCGGCGCGCGGATGGGATAAAGATGGCAATCCCACTAGTGAAGTTCTAAAGGACCTGGGGCTCGATTTCGCTGCTGAGAATTTGAAAAAGCTCGGTTTTCTAGGGGAGCCTATTCCGGGAGGAATTCCTCCTGTACGAGGAGAGAAATATAAACCCAAAGCATTCTAATGTTTGTTGGTTCTCTTCCATCCTGTATGAATTATGATGTGAGAATATTCGTGAATGGCTTCGCTCTCATTCAGATTTTTAACGCCATTCCCTCATCGCTCTTCTCAGCGGCTGCGGAACTCGCTGCGCTCAAACATCTTCGCCGCCTAATAAAATCAGGTGCCCTCGAAGAGCGATTCGTGAAGGCTAAATCTTCAATGGTCGCTTCATCCATCCACGAATATTCTCTTTTACTTCCTTGAAAAATGTATTGCACACACAGTATGGAAGAAAATCCAATTATTTGGTAATAATAAAAGAGAAATGTAGTTATGGTTATTTATCTTAAAGCAGGAAGTGAATTGCGCCTCAGGCTGAAACCGGATGTCGATTATTACACTCGCCGTGTAGAATCAGAGGAGGGGAAAAGCATAAAGGAAATATTAGCAGATATTGGTGTGAATCCTGCATTCGTGGCTTTTGTATACATAGAGGGGAAGGTAAAAGACTTGGACTATATTCCATCTGACGGTCAAAGTATAACACTGCAGCCTCCTGTATCAGGCGGATAGTTGCTGTTGAGATTCAAGATGTCATTTTTATTTTTTAGCTTGGTTATTAAGACTTGTCGGTAACCGGTCTTCTGAGGAGGAACGATGAGCCTTTCAGATCTTGAAAAGGAACGCTACTTCAAACAGCTTTCTGTGCGAGATTGGAACCAAGAAAGGCTTAAGTCGGCAAAGGTTTTAATCGTAGGAATAGGCGGACTTGGCTCTGCTTCCGCTCTCTACTTTACAGCTGCTGGAGTGGGCAAGCTTCGCCTATGTGATGAAGATAAGGTAGAACGTTCTAACTTAAACAGGCAGGTCCTCTACTTCGAAGAATCGATAGGCAAGATCAAGGTTGAAGAAGCGAAGAAGAGGCTTGCGGCACTCAATCCCAATGTCGAGATAGAAGCTGTGTCAGAGTCTATTGGTAGTCAGAATGCTGACGAGTTGACGAAAGGCTGCGATATAATTGTTGACGGCCTGGATAGTATTGAATCCCGTTTTTTGCTGAATGAACAGTCTGTTAAAATGCAAATTCCCTATGTGTATGGAGCTGTTCAGGGATGGCAGGGGTATGTTAGTCTTTTTCATCCACCTCATACTGCCTGCCTCGCCTGTATCTTGCCGAAAGAGGCTCAAACTCCGGATACGATACCGATTCCGGGTGTTCTCCCTGGTGTAATCGGCATAATTCAGGCAACAGAGGCGCTCAAATTCATAATGGGCGTTGAGAAGACTCTCGCAGGTAGTCTATTGATATATGATAGCCAACATCTCACATTCGATATTGTAGAGATAGAAAAGAATCCCAGCTGCACCTATTGTGCTCCTTGAAGAATATTTAAAGGAACTTCCTTTGCGGTGAATCAAAGGTGAAACTTTTTAGACTAGCTTTTCGTATTTTTATATAGAGTCATCATTAGAGTAAAAAAAGAATTTATTGGAGAAAAGTGAGATGGCAAAGAAACTGCATCGTTCTCAGACCCAGAAAATGATTGGGGGCATCTGTGGAGGTTTGGGAGAGTATTTTGATATCGATGTGAACCTTGTGCGTCTTCTTTTTGTGGCTCTTTGGTTGATGACAGCTTTACTACCGATGGCAATCTTCTACATCATCGCCTGGATTATTCTGCCTGAGGGAGTAGAATCTAAGTAGAATCCACAGTCCTTTTACCCTACCTGTATGTTCCTCTGTATGTTATTGTAGAGGGTTCATGTGTATTAGGGCAGGGGTGTAATTTATTAAGCCCACACGTTATTCATAACATAGGGGCTTGATTCATCAAATCCACAACATGAAATGATGAGATTGCCGCATCGCTTCGCTCCTCGCAATGAAAAGGTGGGCTTGATGAATCAAGCTCCTACATCAGATGAATCGAGCGCCTACAAAAAAAGCATGTCATTGCGAGGATTGGAAGAGATTCCTCGCGTTGCTCGGAACGGGCTGCACAATCTCATGGAAAGGTAGGGATCACCACGCTACGCTCGTGACAGAGGATTGCCACGCTGCGCTCGCAACAGAGGATTGCCGCGGTGTTTAATGCCTCACAATGACAATAATGGCCTAATAAATCATGCTCCTACGTTTTGATTGACTTATCTCATTTTATACGTTATTTTTTAAGCTATAATTTTTTTTGGACTCAGAGATGTTGGAAAAGGGTGAGATAATTTTCAAGCATATCGCTATAGAAGGAGTTCTGAAATCTGGAAAAGCTAAATTAGCCAATAGTCTAGCTCAAAAAATAGGAGGGAGGGTTATTTTTGATAGACCTGAGAATCCTTATCTCAAGGATTTTTATGATGAAAAGGAGGGAGCTGCTTTTCTTGCTCAGCTTGTATTTTTGGTTAATAGATATTACCAGCAGTCCAGGCTTATGCAGCGGGATCTATTCGAAGAGAGAGTTATCTGCGATTATATAATTGAAAAAGACAAGATATATGCCTATCAAACTCTTACTGATGATGAACTTATTGTCTATGAAAGGATCTACAGCATTCTTGCTGACAGAGTTGCCAGACCTGATTTAGTCATTTATCTTCAGATTTCATTACCAAGTCTCCTAAAAAGGATAGCCAAAGAGGGGAGTGCTCTGGAAAAGAATATTTCCGAAAAATATCTAGAGGATATTCTTGAAGCCCTTGATTATTTCTTCTTTAATTATCAGGCAGCGCCACTCCTGGTGGTTAAGGCAGACGATTTGAATTTTAGTAGGGAAGAAGATATACTGGATATTGTAGATAAGATTAAGGAAATGAAAAAAAGTCCTTTGTATTACGTGCCTCTTAGTAAAGAAGACAAGGATTCTAAAAGAGAAAAATAGCGTTAAGTTATTTTTAGCAATAATCGTCTCTGACAGATATTTGTGACTTTACCTCAATCTCGACGCTTAAGGGCGAGGTGGGGAGAAAGGATCTATCATGCCTGAAGAAAAAAACCAAAAAGTAACAATTCCCTTACTTCAAGACAAAAAAAAGCAAAAAGAAAAAATCGTGGCTGTGACGGCCTATGATTTTCCTGTAGCAAAGATCGTGGATGAATGCGGGATCGATTTAATCCTAGTTGGAGATTCGCTGGGAATGGTGGTCCTGGGTTATGAAAACACTATTCCAGTGACCATGGAAGAGATGATCCATCATGCGAAACCTGTAGGCAGGGCTTCAAAAAGAGCATTAGTGGTAGGAGACATGCCTTATTTTTCCTTCCATCTATCAATCGAGGAATCGGTTGTGAACGCTTCCCGTTTTCTTAAGGAAGCAGGTACGAAAGCCGTTAAGATTGAAGGAGCGTCTAAAAAAAGATTGAAATTGATTGAAGCATTGATCGATGCTGAGATTCCAGTTATGGGGCATGTGGGTCTTACCCCACAGTCTATACATCATTTCGGTCAATTCAAAGTAAAAGGAAAGGAAGTGGATGAGGCCGAAAGAATCATCACAGATGCTATAAATCTGGAGGAGGCCGGAGTTTTTTCCGTGGTTTTAGAGTGTATTCCCATGGAGGTGGCCCGGATCATTACTGAAAAACTTAAAATTCCGACAATCGGGATTGGAGCAGGCCCTTACTGTGATGGGCAGATTCTTGTTTTTCATGATCTTGTTGGGTTTTCAAATGGATATCTTCCTAAATTTGTTAAAAGATACGCTGACCTCCATGAGCTTATAAGCGGAGCTGTGAAAGATTATATCGATGATGTCAAGGGAGGAAAATTTCCAGAGGATAAATATTCCTACCATCTAAACGAAAAAGAAGCAGCAGAGCTGGCCAAGAAAGAGGCTGAAACGCTTGGCAAGAAAAAGAAGAGAGGGAAATGATAAATTCGTATCTGCATTAGAGATGGAAGATTAGAATTAATAACAGCTATGAAGATTATTGCAGCGATCAAAGATATGCGAAGTGTCGTCAGAGATTTAAGATCCCAGGGAAAGACTATTGGATTAGTTCCGACTATGGGATGTCTTCATGAGGGCCACCTGAGCCTCATCAGGGAATCCGTCAAGAAAGCTGATTCTACGGTAGTCAGCATATTCATCAACCCGACTCAATTTGGGCCGGCCGAGGATTTTAAAGAATACCCTCGGGAGATGAGACAAGATATTGGAATCCTAGAAAAAGAAGGAGTCGATTATTTATTTGCTCCTGAAGCTGAAGAAATGTATCCGGAAGGCTATAAGACTTATGTGGAGGTCTCTGACTTCCAGGATAGGCTGTGTGGTCGCTCCCGCCCCGGGCACTTCAGAGGAGTTTGTACCGTGGTCCTGAAGCTTTTTAATATCGTCGACCCGGATATTTCTTTCTTTGGACAGAAAGATGCCCAGCAGGCTATCGTCCTGGAGAAAATGGTTCAAGACCTTGATCTAGAGGTAAAGATTGAAGTCCTGCCCATAATAAGAGAAGAGGATGGCCTTGCCCTCAGCTCCCGAAATACTTATTTAAGCCCAGAAGAGAGAAAAGCCGCACTTGTTTTGTCGAAAAGCTTGAACGCAGCTCAGGGAATGATAGAAAAAGGTGAAAGGGACTCGGAGTCATTAATCAGGAGAATGAAAGAGATTCTAAACGGAGAGCCTCTGGCAAAAATAGATTATATCGAGATTGTGGATATAGATAATCTAAATCCTCTTACAAAGATAGAGAATAAAACTTTGATTGCCCTTGCTGTTTTTATAAAGAAAGTCAGGCTCATTGATAATGTTATTATCCATATAAAGGAGTAAAGACAAGATGAAGAGGATAATGCTAAAAGCAAAAGTTCAGAAGTTGACAGTTTCAGAAACCAATATGGATTATGAAGGCAGTCTCACTCTGGATGAAAGTTTGATGAAAGCTGCTGATATGATGCCCTTTGAACAGATCCATGTGTATAATATTTCAAACGGTGAAAGGTTTATTACTTATTTGATTAAAGGCGAGAAAGACTCAGGAGTTGTCGGAGTTAATGGAGCAGCCGTCCACAGGGCCAAGGTCGGAGATAAATTAATTGTTGCTTCATATGTAATATTGGAAAAAGGAGAGAGTGACTATTTTATGCCAAAAATATTAATTGTGGATGAGAGAAACGCGATAAAAGAGGCAACGTAGATTTATATGATATGCCGAAAAAATCCCGGCTAATATCCAAGAAGAAACAAGAAAGAATAAGGAAGGAAAAACCTGCGGTTGATGTGGATTTTGATAAATTGATTGATTCTCTCAGAAAAGAAAATGAAATGCTTCGCAGCATAGCCTCTTTCTTGGAAAGGCTCGAAAAGAATTTGGATGATTCAAAAAAGAAGTAGCAAACCCGGAACAAGTCAAATCTGATAGTAATAAATCAGATGGCCATTATTTTAATGCCCATTCTTTGAGCGTTTCGTATTCCACCTCCCCACAGAAAGCATCCTTGGTCTCTGTGTTCAAAAAGGCGGGTGTCTTAAGCTGGCCTCCGCACTTGGGGGCAATGATATCCCTGTAAGATCTCATCAGATCTGCGTTTTCTTCATTGTGCCAGATCTCTAGTCTTTCAAATTTAATACCAGTCTCTTTTTCCAGTTTGTCGACATAAGGCATCATCCTCTGGCAGTGGGGGCATTCCCTCGCATGGAACATTATCAGTTTGCTCATATCTTTTCCCTCCTTACGAAAAGGCCGCACCAACACTCTCCCTTATCTTTATAAGTTTCATGAATAAGAAAGTTACATGGGCAGACAAGCTTTAAATCTTCCTCAAAGTCCTTCATGATCAGTCTGCACGGGCAGTATTTTAAGCCATGATTCTTTTCGTTGTTGAATATTCCATCCAGGAGCATCGTGACTCTTTCCTTATCTGGATTCACCTGGAATTCATTATTCTCTGTGAATTTTTCAATGGCCTCATGAAATTTTTGTTTATTAAAGTCGCCCTTTGTCATTCCGCTTATCTTTTGGGCTTCTGCCGAGGAAATTTCTACATAGGCATTCTTTGCCATACAGGTTGGACATATTTCCGGTGGGTTCACTCCGTAATGGATATCGTTGCAGACAAAACACCGCCAAAATTTTTTCATTTTTTTATGCTCTCATTATATCGATTTTTGTTTGTAAATCCACTTCTTCCTTTCCTGTTTGTTTAAACGTATTTAACTTTAAAAGCTTGAGAAATTTTTGAATCTGGTAGAAAATTAATGACACTAGGTAATCTTGGCCATTTCCTGTTCCATCTCTGACTTTCTGGTGCAGTAATAGCCATTCTTCATTCCCATTTGCTGGTATACGGGGCACTTGGGGCAATCACAGCCCTTTTCTTCAGTAATTATTTTGCTTTTTCCAATAAGGGGATGACAAAAGGCGAGCTCTGTCTCTTCTGCGACAAAAGTGGGGCAGGCCTTGCAGATGCATGCGTTCTTGACCATTGGGAGTTTCTCTTCAAACTCAGCAATTTTGGCATTAGCTTCTTCTTCGGTCATTCCTTGTTTTTCCATTAACATCTTTTTAACCATCTCTTTTTGGCTTATCTCTTCCTTTGGAGCAGGAGCTTGCTCCTCAACTGCTGGAGCTTCTTCTTCTTTTTTGCAGGAAGTTAGACTAAAATACGCCAGCATTGTTGTAAAAAGACCGCAGCCGCTTTTTTCAAAGAAATCTCTTCTTTTCATGGGTCCCTCCTCCCATTTTTTGTGGTTGTGGACTTATTCTAAAAGAAAAATGAAAGTGATGTCAACTCCTCCATTTGGGAAGAAAGCATCTCTTTTTACTTGATGTATCTATTAGTCCATCAGGCTGGCTGAATCGTCAGCATTCAAGAAAAAGGGGACAGTCCCCTTTTTTGCGGGAAAAGAGGTGCAAATAAAGGAGATAAAAAAAAGGGGACTGTCCCCTTTTTCTTCGCGGTCCTCGGCTTCGCTCTCCTCTTCGAGGAACCATGCCCGCTCCGCCTGCGGAGGGCTTTCCTCATCAGCCATCCTGATGGAGAGCCCTTTTAATAGAGAAAGAGATGCTTTTAAATGAAAAGACCAATGTGATAATTAATGAACTAGAAGAGAGAGAGGATTGAATAAGAATGAGAAAATTACAGGGTTTCTAGATATGCCAACAAATCTGCAAGTTCTTGTTCTGTGAGATTGGAAAACGATGGCATGGTCAGGACCGGTTTTATAAGCTGACTTTTAATGTTTTCAATATTTGCGGGTCTGCCGCTGTGAGGAAGCCTTTCTTTCCTCAATATGTTTTTAAGCCCTGGCCCGAGCTTCTTATCTTCCTTGTTAGCATAATGACAGGCACCGCATTTGTTATTGTAGAGCAGAGCGCCCTTTTCGACGTTTCCTTGAAGGTCTGTCCTTGGAGTGACGGCTGCTTCTACTGTTTCGCCTTTTTCGCAAAAGGTTCTTAAGAAGAAAAAGCCCGCTGAAGTGCTAAATACTATGAAACTCAAAGCGAATACAATCATCCCCAGTACCGGCACATATTTGAGGAATTGTTTGTAAAATTGGACTATTAAGATCTTCAGAATAAATATAATAAAAAGAGCCAGAGCTAGGACACTATGGGCAATGGCTCTTGCAGAGATTTGATCCCCGGCTGTGACCCAATACTTGATGCAGAAATAGCTTATTACGATGAGAAGTACACAAAAAATAAATCCAGATATTTTATGTGCTTTTCTCAGGAAATTTGCGCTGATTTTCCTCCCCTGCCTTCCCATCAGGGTCAACATGCTGATGACTGCAATCAATCCCGCCAAAAGAAAAAATGTGGCAAGAATAGATTTAAATAGAAAAAGTGACATTTGATTCTTCTTCTGCCTGATTAATTAACCTGGATTGATCATGTTTAGAAATAGTTACTCCAATCGGTAGTTGGGAGCCTCTTTTGTTATGATGACATCATGGACATGGCTCTCCCTGATTCCGGGCGCTGTAATTTTTATGAATTTTGCTTTGTTCTGAAGTTCTTCTATGTTCTTGCATCCTGCATAGCCCATTCCGGACTTCAATCCTCCAACCATCATAAGAACGATATTGGACGCACTTCCTTTGTAGGGCACCCTTCCTTCTATCCCTTCGGGAACGAGCTTGTCTTCGCTTGTGAGGGAATCCTGAAAATATCTATCTCGGCTTCCCTGTCTCATGACTTGCATAGAGCCCATGCCTCGATAGGTTTTATATGAACGCCCTTGATAGATGACTACCTCTCCAGGAGATTCGTCCGTTCCTGCGAGTACATTTCCGAGCATGACAGAACTTGCCCCGGCGACGACGGCTTTGGTGATGTCTCCTGAGTATTTTATTCCGCCATCAGCAATGAGTGGAATATTCTTTTCTCCGGTTACCTTGAAAACATCAGCAATTGCAGTTATCTGAGGGATGCCAGCGCCCGTGACAACCCTGGTCGTGCAGATAGAGCCTGGTCCGACTCCTACCTTAACTGCATTCACTCCCAACTCTATAAGCTCTTTGGCCGCTTCTGATGTTCCAATATTGCCGGCGATCAGTTCCTGTTCAGGGAATTCTTTTTTCATTTTTTTTACTGTGTCTAATACTTTCTGGGAATGTCCGTGAGCTGTATCGACCACTAAAACGTCAGCTTTTGCCTCGATTAAGGCTTTTGCTCTTTCCAGTGTTTCCTTGCCAACACCCACCGCAGCTCCGACTCTCAGGCGGCCGAACTCGTCTTTGGATGCATGGGGATACTGGATTCTTTTGAGGATATCCTTATAGGTGATCAAGCCCTTCAGGTGGTAATCCTCATCCACCATCATTATTTTTTCTATCTTGTGTTTATGAAAGAGTTTCTCCGCCTCTTCAAGTGATGTTCCTAATGGGACAGTAATTAAATCCTTGGTCATGACTTTATCTATGGATAGACTGAGGCGGGTTTCAAATCTGATGTCTCGATTGGTCAAAATTCCCAGCAATTTATTACTCTCATCAGTGATAGGGAGACCAGATATCCCATATTTATTCATGGCCTCTTTAGCTTCATAGATCTTGTTTTTGGGCCTCATCGTGATAGGATCGACTATCATTCCGCTCTCATGCCGTTTGACTTTATCCACTTCTTCAACCTGCTCAGCGATGGACATGTTCCGATGGATGAATCCAATCCCTCCCTGTTGAGCCAAGGCAATGGCCATCTTTGATTCGGTCACTGTATCCATGGCTGAGCTCACGATCGGAATGTTGAGGTCTATATTCTGGCTTAGCTTTGTGGAGACATTTGTTTGAGTGGGGATTACTTTGGATTTGGCAGGCAGTACGAGCACATCATCAAATGTCAGTCCTTCCTTTATTTTTTGTTCTAGCATGTTTCCTCCTTCATCTCTTCTTCTTTTTCTTTTTTCTCTTTTTAGGGATTGTTGACCTTGCCTGTTTGGCTCTTGGTATGGATGACCCCTGAGGACGTTGATAGTACATGGGCTGCTCTTTCCTTTCGGGTATTTCTTCTTCCATAATCGGTTGAAAGAGATAGAGATATCGAATCGTCTCTTCTTCGATTCTATCCATCATACTCTGAAACATGTCATAGCTTTCTTTCTTATATTCAACTAGGGGATCTCTCTGTCCATAACCCCTAAGACCTATTCCTTCCTTGAGATAGTCCATCCCTAAAAGATGATCTTTCCACTGGGAATCGATGATTTGGAGCATGATGATCCTTTCGAATTCTCTCATGTGAGATGTGCCGATGATTTTTTCTTTCTCTTCGTAGAGATTCTTTAGCGTGTTTAGGGTCTTTTCTCGGAGTTCATCATAGATTATTGTTTCCCAGTCTATGGATAACTTCTCTACATCAAAGCCGAATTGAGAGGCGATAGCTTTCCCGAAACTATCCACGTCCCAATCTTCAGGAGACTGGCTTTTATTTGTGTGGCTATCCATTATCCAATCTACAAGCGTTTCCAGTAATTCCAGGACATACTCCTTCATGTTTTTTCCACTGAGGGTATCTCTCCTCAACTTATAGATGGATTCTCTTTGTTTATTCATCACATCATCGTATTCCAGCAAATGTTTGCGTATAGAGAAGTTTTGGCCCTCTACCTGTTTTTGAGCTTTCTCTATGGCCCGCGTAACCATTCTGTGTTCAATAGGAGTCCCTTCGGCCATGCCAATCCTAGCCATCAAACCTGATATTCTTTCGCTTCCAAATATGCGCATCAAGTCATCTTCTAACGAGAGATAGAAGCGGGAAGAGCCTGGGTCACCCTGCCTTCCTGCCCTTCCTCTGAGCTGGTTATCGATTCGGCGGGCTTCATGACGTTCGGTCCCTAGTATATGCAGGCCGTTCATCGCGATGACTTTATCATGTTCTGTTAGAGTGATGGCGTTTACTTCAGCAAGGGCTTTCTCCCACTCTTCCTGAGAAGCTTTTGAAGGATCGATTCCCTTTTTTCTTAACTGCTCTGTTGCCAGGAACTCTGGATTTCCGCCTAGCAGGATGTCTACTCCTCTGCCAGCCATGTTAGTGGCAATAGTGACAGATCCAATTCTTCCGGCTTGGGCAATTATGTTGGCTTCCATCTCGTGGTATTTAGCATTTAATACCACATGCTTGATACCTTTTTTCCTCAGAAGGGAGCTCAGGTGTTCTGAATTTTCTATCGAAATCGTTCCCACTAGAACAGGATGTCCATTATTATAGAGTTCCACAATTTCTTCGACGACAGCACCCCATTTTTCTTTGGAGGTTCGGTAAATTACGTCCGGGTATTCGTAGCGAATGAGAGGTTTGTTGGTGGGAATTTCCACGACATCCAGCTTATAGATGGAGTGAAATTCTGTGGCTTCAGTTACAGCTGTTCCTGTCATGCCTGCCAGCTTGTCATACATCCTGAAGTAATTTTGAAAAGTAATAGAGGCTAATGTTTGATATTCTTCTTCAATCCGTACTCTTTCCTTTGCTTCCAGTGCCTGGTGCAGGCCATCGCTATAGCGCCGACCAGGCATGAGGCGGCCCGTGAATTCATCCACAATGATCACTTTGCCTTCTTTGACCATGTAATCAACATCTCTTTTAAACATGTGATGGGCTTTTAACGATTGATTGATATGATGGACTATATCCATGTGGTTAAGGTCGTACAGGTTCTTGATATTCAAGGATTTTTCAGCGGCAGCTACACCATCTTCTAAAATGGCCACTGTTCTTGTCTTTTCATCGACCTGAAAATCTTTATTTTTGTCCAAACGGCGGACAAGATTGTCCACTTTATAATAAAGAGAGGTCGATTCTTCCGTGGGGCCTGATATGATAAGAGGCGTTCGGGCTTCATCGACAAGAATGCTGTCGACTTCATCCACTATGGCATAATGATGTTCTGGTTGAACAAGGTCGGCGAGGCGGAATTTCATATTGTCTCGCAGGTAATCGAAGCCAAACTCGTTGTTGGTACCGTAAGTAATATCTTTTCGATAGGCCTCATATCTTTCCCTGTCGTCCATCTCGTGTTGAATCGTACCGACCTCCAATCCGAGAAAATTAAAGATTGGCCCCATCCACTCGGTGTCCCTTTTGGCGAGATAATCGTTAACCGTTACAATATGCACGCCTTTTCCTTCCAAGGCATTAAGGTAAGCAGGGAGGGTTGCAACCAATGTCTTCCCTTCTCCTGTTTTCATTTCAGCGATTTTTCCTTGATGAAGAACGACCCCTCCTATAAGCTGAACATCGAAGTGACGCATGTTAAGCGTTCGCTTTGCAACTTCTCTAACTACTGCAAAGGATTCAATCAGGAGGCCGTCAAGAGGGGCTCCCTGGCTCACCTTTTCTTTATATTCTGCGGTTTTGGCGCGGAGCTGCTCGTCAGTGAATTTTTGGATTTTTGGCTCAAGTTCATTGATTGCAGAAACATAGGGCTGGAGCTTTCTGAGATCTCTCTCGTTTTTAGTTCCAAATATTTTTTGAATCAGCCACTTATACATTTTAATATTTTGTAACAGAAACCCCTACCATTGTCAATTTCGTGCGCATATTGACTATTGATTTTTTTCCTGGCTTCTTTTATTATCACCTGTAATATTCTTATTCCTAAACAATATTACCTCTTAAAATAATAAAGGGATATTTTAAATAAAGAATGATAAGTTTAATACAGGCACCGCATGATACGCCTCTGAGGATTATAGATTTCAAGGGGGGCCATGGAGTACGCAGAAGGCTTCTGGCGTTGGGCCTTCATAAAAACCATATAGTTGAGCTGGATTCCCGGAGTATCTTCAAAGGTCCAGTGCTTATAAAAGATGTGACATCAGATACCTCTGTTGCCCTGGGGCGGGGAATTGCTCAAAAAATTATGGTAGAGATAGTTGGCGAAAAAAAATAATTACCCTGATCTTATATTCATCGGGCAGCCAAATTCCGGCAAGAGCACACTGTTCAACGCAATCGCTGGCCTGAAAGCTCAAACGTCGAATTTCCCAGGGACTACGGTTGCCCACACCCACAGCGAGGTCAATGTTGAGGGACAGGTCTTAAACATAATCGACTTACCCGGAACCTATTCCCTCAACCCTTCAGATCCATCTGAGCGCGTTCCGCTTACCCATCTATTCAAGGAAAAGCCAGATTTAGTAATCAATGTTTTGGATGCTTCGACGCTTGGAAGGAGCCTCGAGCTAACCCTCGAGCTCATCGAGCTGGAATTCCCTATGGTCGTCGCCTTAAATATGGTTGATTTAGCAGAAAAGAAGGGTATGGAGATTGACTGCAAAAAACTAGAAACACTTCTTGGCGTTCCTGTAATTCCAACGGTTGCTAGCCATGGCCGGGGGATTAAAGAACTACTCCATGCAGCCCTGAACGCTTTGGAGAAAGGATGGATCGGTTTTCAAATAGCGTGGTCAAGGGATGTGGAAGAGAAAGTTGAAGAATTGATAAGGCGTATCCCTGAAGATTTTCCTTTAGTCGGAAACAAGAGATTCACAGCAGTTAAGATGATCGAGGCAGGAAAATTGCTTTTTGATGATATGCTGAAGGATATAGATCGTCCACTCAAAAAATCCCTGGATAAAGTGAGGCGAGAACTTGAGCTCATGCATGATGCTCCTGCTTATGAGGTCATTGCTGCCGAAAGGCATCACTTGGCACTGAAGATTTTTGAAGAAAGCTGCAAAGTAGAGAGAGGAAAGAGGCTTAGCCCCCTGGAAAAAATAGATGATATCGTCATGCATCCTCTTCTTGGCTATGTCATTTTGATGCTCGTTTTTCTCGGCTTTTTCTTCGTTATTTTCAAAATCGGAAATCCCTTAGAGGAATTACTTCTGGGGCCCTTGGATAGTATGAGGGCCGCTCTCTCGCTTAAGTTAGGGGAAGGAGTGTTTTTTTACTTGGTGGATGGTTTCTTGCAGGGCGTTGGCGGAGGAGTGGCCATCGTTTTACCATATTTTATGCCCCTCCTTTTTCTCATGTCATTCCTGGAAGACATAGGATATCTGGCCCGGGCGAGTTTCTTAATGGATACATTCATGCACCGGATCGGACTCCACGGGAGATCTATATCGCCATTTATACTGGGTTTCGGTTGCAATGTTCCCGCAGTTGTTTCCACCCGAATATTGGAATCCCGCAGAGATCGAATTATTACGGCTCTTATGATTCCTTTTATTCCCTGCTCAGCCCGGACAACAATCATCCTGGCTCTGGTTGCCTTTTATTTGGGGCCGCTGTGGGCCCTGGGATTCTATTTGTTCAATATCCTTTTATTGGGTGTGCTCGGGCGGGTGATTTCCCTCTTTTTCAAGGCCCCCTCGCCAGGGTTAATCCTTGAAATTCCTTCTTTGAAGGTTCCTTCCTTGAAAAATATGTGGAGAAAGACATTTTTCGAGCTCAAATCATTTTTAAAGTTTGCATGGCCTATCCTTATCGTCGGAAGCATTGTATTAGGTTTGATCCAATTTTTTCATTTTGATAGATACGTAAACATAATCCTTTCTCCTTTAGTTGAAAAAGCGCTGGGTTTACCCCAGGAGCTTGGAGTGACTCTGGTGTTCGGCTTTCTAAGGAAAGAACTGTCCTTGATCATGATGCTCCAGGCTCTTGGTGTCGGTTACGCCGATTTGATGACTATTATTACCAGGCAGCAGCTCATTGTTTTTACTGTTTTCATAAGTTTTTTTATCCCTTGTGTTTCCACTGTTGCCATACTCTGGAAAGAGATTGGAAGGAAAGTGGCCCTTCTTTCGATGGCCTTAAACACAGGAGTGGCTGTTGTTATGAGCCTTATAATAAGAGCTATAATAGGAGGCTAATTGGGGTCAGGCTTTAATAAGTTTTACAATTATAAAACTTATGAAAGCCTGACCCCCTATTTATGTGAAGCCTGGCTTCAAAAGTTAATTAAGTTATTCAAGCCTGACTCCTTATTTTACTAGGATAACTGTTGCCACAGCGTATTCTGCTAGGTGTGAGATAGAAACATGAGCCTCTTTAAAAGAGAATTGTTCTTTTGACTTTATCTCCAGCTGAGGTTTTCCTGAAGCAAGGTTAATCAATTCGACTTCTCTCCAGCCTATTCTTCTTCCTATTGCTTTAATAAATGCTTCTTTAGCTGCGAAACGAGCCGCATAGTGCTGGTATTTATTTATTTTTTCCGAACAATAGCTGATCTCGCGGTCAGTAAAAACTCTTTCTAGAAATCGTGAGTTTTTCTCCGCTAGTTTTTTAACTCTCTCGACTTCAATGATATCGATGCCAATGCCTTTTACCATGGAGGTTTTCCTCTTTTTTCAATCTCCATTTTTTACTCATATTTCTGTATCGATCTAGAAAAAATTTTAACCATTTTACCTTCAATTCTAGACTTTATCAATTTGGTCCGTTATTTCAATTTATCATGGAGGGCTTTTGCGGCTCTTGCGCCAACAATCTTTGTAAGCTCCTTAAGTGGAGCATTCTTTATTTCTTTTATGCCCTTGTAGTTGGCCAAGAGAGCAGTCTTTCTCTTTTGCCCGATGCCGCGAATTCCGTCAAGAAGGGACACGAAGCTTCTCTTTTCTCTCCTCTGGCGATGAAAGGAGATGGCAAAACGGTGGGCTTCATCTCTTATCCTTTGAAAGAGTTTTAAGGCTGGAGAGGTTCTTTCCAGACTTATTCCATCTTTTTGTGTGGCGGTAAAGAGAATTTCTTCTTTTTTTGCAAGAGATACTAATGGAACACGACTCAACCCTAAATTCTTGAGGACTCCCCTTGAAGCGTTGAGCTGACCCTTTCCTCCATCCACCAGAATCAAATCCGGCAATTTTTCCTTTTTCTCAAGAACGCTGGAATATCTTCGTCGGATGATTTCCTTCAGGCTGGCAACATCATCTGGGCCTCGAACTGTTTTGATTTTGAATTTCCTGTAGTCTCTTTTTAAAGGTCGACCATCCTCGAAGATAACCAGAGAACCTACGGAATCTTCCCCGCCAATGTTAGAGATGTCAAATCCCTCTATCCGATTAGGCGTTGACCTCAGACCGAGAATCTCTTTAATCTCTGCCAGCGGCGATAACGTCTCAGATTTTGCCCGAAGCAGAATCTCTGCATTTGTGTTTGCCAACTCAACCAGTTTTTTATTTTTTCCTTTGAGAGGAACAATGATTTTGACCTTTTCTCCTTTTTGAGGAGAGAATTTTTTTAAAAATAGCTCTTTCTGGTCTGTCATAAAGGGCAGAAGAATCCTATCCGGCACATCTTTCCGTTTTTCGTAAAATCTCTTCAAGTGAGTATGGAGGATCGCTTCGTTTGATAGCCCTGCTCTTTCTTGAATGTAAATGCCTTTAGATTCCCGAACTTTCCCTTCTCTCATGAGGAAGGTATAAATGGCCACTTTTTCTTTTTGTCTTGAGAATCCATAGATATCCTGGTTTTCTTTTTTAATCGATATAAACTTCGGTTTCTCTTTAATCTGCTCGATAGCAAATATAAGGTCTCTCCAGTGGGCAGCCTGTTCGTATCCTTGACAGACTGCAGCATCCTTCATTTTTTGATTTATTATCTTTAAGAGTTTTTCTGTTTTTCCCTCCAAGAACAGGAGTGCATTTTCAGTGCTTTCCCTGTAAGCAGCTTCTGAAATGTGAGCCACACAAGGAGCCGAACACAACTTCATATCGTATTCGAGACAAGGCCTTTTTCTTTTTCCAGGGACAGCTTCCTGACAGGTTCTGATGCCGAAGTATTTAGTGATGATATGGATAGTCTTACGAGCCTGATGGGCTTTGCTGAATGGACCAAAATATCTGGCGCCGTCAGATTCGACACTTCGTGTGAAGTAAATTCCAGGGAATTTTTCCTGGGTCGTCAGTTTTAGATAAGGGAAAGTCTTATCATCCTTGAGCTTTAGATTGAATTTTGGTTGGTGTTGTTGGATAAAATTATTTTCAAGGAAACTGGCTTCTTTCTCAGATTCGGTCAGGATATAATCCACATCTGAGGCTTCAGAGAGGATGTTTTTTATTTTCCGATCAGATGTCGGCTGAAAATAGGATTTCACCCTGTGCCTTAAGGACCGAGCCTTGCCGATATATATAATCTCGTTTTTCTTGTTTTTTAAAAAATAAATGCCAGGCTTTTGAGGGAGATAGTTGGTTTTTGTTTTTAGGTGGCTTTTCATTTCAAAGACCCAGCTCCAATTCCCTTTTTTTCAACTTTGTCAATTCATCGCGCAGCTTTGCGGCCTTTTCGAACTCCAAATTTCGTGCAGCTTCTTTCATCAGCTTCTCCAATTTTTCCATTTTCTGTATCCTCTTTTGAGGAGAAAAATAAATGTCTTTATCTTCAGAGATTCGAGTGTAGTCAAAATAATCTCTCTCGTAAATGCTGGTTAACACTTCGTCTATTCTTTTTTTGATGGATTGAGGAGTGATATTATTTTTTTGATTGTACTCTTCTTGGATTCTCCGCCTCCTGTTTGTCTCAGCGATAGCATTGTTCATGGAGTCTGTATTTGTATCCGCATATAGGATAGCCTTACTGGAGATATTTCGAGCAGCCCGTCCGAATGTCTGGATGAGAGAAGTTGTAGAGCGAAGAAACCCCTCTTTGTCAGCATCCAGTATGGCCACAAGAGAAACCTCTGGCAGATCAAGGCCCTCTCTCAGGAGATTTATGCCGATGAGAGCGTCAAACTTTCCTTTTCTCAAGTCTCTCAATATTTTTACCCTGTCCAGAGTTTCTATTTCTGAGTGGAGGTATCGAACCCGGAGTCCAAGTTCATGGTAATAACGGGAGAGGTCTTCCGCCATTTTTTTTGTAAGAGTTGTGACCAAGGTTCTCTCTTTTTTATTAGCTCTTTTTTCAATCTCAGCCATCAGATCATCGATCTGACCTTTTATCGGGCGAACCTCAATCTCAGGGTCTGTTAGGCCTGTTGGCCTTATGATCTGCTCCACCACTCTTTTTCCTGCTTTTCTTTTCTCATAGGAACTCGGGGTTGCTGAGACATAAAGGACTTGATTGAGGCGGCTCTCAAATTCTTTGAAATTCAAAGGTCGATTGTCCAATGCAGAAGGAAGACGGAAGCCGTGTTCGACGAGAGTTGTTTTCCGAGAGCGATCTCCGTTATACATCCCCCCGATCTGTGGCACTGTCACATGGGATTCATCAATGATAGTCAGAAAGTCAGGAGGGAAGTAATCGAGAAGAGTATAAGGTGGCTCTCCAGGCTTTCGAAGGCTGAGATAGAGAGAGTAATTTTCTATTCCTGGGCAGTAACCGAACTCCCTTAGCATTTCAATGTCAAATAGAGTCCTTTCTTCAATCCTTTCTGCTTCGATGAATTTTCCCTGATTGTTGAAGAATGCAATTCTCTCTTCCAGCTCCTTTTCAACGCTCTGGATAGTGTAATCGAGGACATCCCGGGGGGTAGAAAAAAATGTTCTGGGATAGATAATGATTTTATCAAATGAATCTAAGGTTTTTCCTAGAAGCGGGTCTATAGAGGAAATTTTTGTTATTTTTTTTTCGTCGAGTTCAATCCGGTAGGCAAAATCTTCATAGGAGGGAAAAATTTCGACCACATCCCCTCTTACCCGAAATGTCCCTCTCTTAAAATCAGCTTCCTCCCTTTCATATTGGATATCAACAAGGCTTTCAAGGATTTTTTTTCTCGGGATAGCCTGGCCTTTTTCGAGAAGAAAGCTCATAGAATAATAAGTCTGGGGAGAACCTATACCATAAATACATGATACAGAAGCAACAATGATAACATCTTTTCTCTGGAACAGAGCGTTTGAAGCGCAAAGCCTTAGGCGGTCGATTTCATCGTTTATCGTTGCCTCTTTAGCAATGTACATGTTTGTAGCGGGGATGAAGGCCTCAGGCTGGTAATAGTCATAATAGCTGACAAAATATTCGATGGCGCTCCTGGGGAAGAAACGCCGGAATTCTTGATAAAGCTGTGCGGCCAGGGTTTTGTTATGAGAAATCACAAGAACAGGTCTGTTGGCTTTTTCTATGATGTTAGCTATAGTAAACGTTTTTCCAGAACCAGTGACTCCCATTAAGACCTGATGCTTGGCCTTTTTCCTCATCCCCTCATAAAGCTCCTCGATTGCTTTTGTCTGGTCTCCTTTTGGACTGAATTCAGAGTAGAGCTTGAATTTTCTCATCGGACCTATTATAGCAAATTCACCTCTAAAATCCCCCTTCAGATGAGGCTCTGTAACGAAAAATGTGGATAAAGTGAATTCAAGGAAGTCAGGTTTTGAAGACTTGGTTTATTAAGCAAAACAGGCGTTCGCGTAAATTATAAGAATCTTAGAATTTAAGACTGATAGAGATGACTCTATTCGGAGGTTGTATTATCTTTAGTTTCTTTTTCTTCTAGTGCGAGGATTCCTTGGCTTTTTTCTTCAGGACGTGCGATTATTTGGCCTCCTTTTTCCATTTTTACACTTCCTTTGAATTGTGCTCCGTCCATGATTGAGATTACAGAGGCACTGATGTTGCCATCCATCTGAGCTTCCTCAGAAATATATACTTTTCCTGAGGCAAAGATATTTCCTTTCATGTTTCCGTTGATTGTTATATTTTTGGCTTGGATATCAGCTTCAACTTTTCCCTCGCGTCCAATTATAAGAGTGTGATTTTTTAATTCTATTTTTCCCTGAAATTGGCCGTCAATAATCAAGTCCTCATTACCAGATAACTCGCCTTTCAGGAGCAGAGACGGTCCAAGGCGTGCTGTATTCTGCGGTGGGTGTTCTCTCAGAATTTTCTTTTCGTTTTTATCTTTTGTTTCTGGATTAAATTCCAGCATTGTGTATCTCAATTTTTCCCTAGGAATTATGGTTAGATTATAAATTGCACCCTGAATGAAGTCAACAATTCAGTTCACTGGGGTCAGATCTTGCTTTTTGCCTTTTTATATTCTTGTGGCCTCACAGGATACCCGTTTTTTTTCGAAAGAAAATTAAAGAACACGAATCGAGGCCATTTCTTCAATTAAGGGTAAAAAGCAAGGCCGAATCCCATTTCTTCCATAGAACCATATTGCTATTGATTATTGTTTAATGGTTAAATAAAATTGAAGACCTTTTAATGAGTTTTAAATTGACTAGACTATTCAGGATTATAGAGATTCGGATTTTTTCCTCAGCACGAGCGGCTATCTAATAAAACAATTTCGAGTCTGATTTTGAATGATTTATAATCCTAGGAGGACTAATGGATTCAGGAAATATTCCTGTTTTGAGTGTCAATGAGGATACAATTCCCAAGGCTTATGAGAAGGCCATCAAGGAAGTCTGGGAGAAGGGTGCGAGCATCCGGACAGAGTATGATCGGGCAGACGATCCCGCAAGTCGGGATGCAACAGTTGTGATTACTGTTCGTCAGCCATTTGGTCAGCCCAGGTTTCACCGCTCCTTTGCCGACGGTCTCGGTGGGTTGGCTGAGTATGTTATGGAGGTTGTCCACGGTGCACATGATTACTGGGTAAAGCCGCTAGAAGAGATTTTGAAAGGCACAGAAAGTAAGGACACGCGTTGGACCTATACATACCATGGGCGCCTCTTTGAATACAGGGTTGAGGATGAAGTAATAGATCAGATTGTCCTCATGATAGAGAGGCTGTCCAAGACCGGATATACTCGAAGAGCCCAGGCCATTACCTGGAATCCAAAGCTTGATCCACCCACAGATGACCCACCATGTCTTCAACGGATTTGGGGCCGGCTCTGTGAAGATAGGGAAGGAGGATATATTTTTAATATGAACACTCACTGGAGGAGTCGAGACCTATTCAAGGCTTGGTTTGAAAATGTCGTCGCCTTGACAACGCTTATGAGAAAGATTGCAGAAGAAATATCACAAAGGATTTCAAAACCCGTGCGCATGGGCCGCTATGTGGATATCAGTGACTCTCTTCATATTTATGGGTCTTACTTCCGTGAAATAGAAGGAGACCCGGAGAAGGGGATTAAAAGTTTCTTTGAGAAGATAGAAAGCCGTCCATTTGAAGAGAGAACCTGGAATTCGAATTTTGTTAAACCTTATTTTATAGATGACGGTGTGGGAAAAGGTTTGAGGCCGATGTTGAAAAGGGAAGGTGAAATGCCCGAAAGAATCAGAGAGGCCATCGAAGAGGAGCTTCGCATGATGGAAAAAGATGATTATGTTGTATAAGAAACAGTGATTTCAGAAGACTCTTAGTTCTAATTTAGAAGATACAATCTCTTATGTTTGATTCCCCGTCTTAATTCAACAAGATTTTTCATTTTTTGTTATTGTTCTGCTTAATTGGGGGTTCATTCTCGTTGAGTTTCCGGTTGTTCTCTTGGTCGGAAGCAATTTGTGTGATAGTGATTAGGATTTCTGCCAAACCTCCGGAATTTCAATGCTTACCGGGAGCCATGAAATTGTTCGTTTCCGTGCACTATTTGTCTTATTATCGGACACTATTTTCGGGGCCTTTGTATTGCCTGTTCAGAAAGTATAAATGGCACAATTATTGCAGAGAATTCTAATCGAGGGAGAAATGCAATGATAACCGGTAAACTGATTACAATCATACTGATCCTCTTACTCCTGATTTTGTTTAAATTTTTTATTCCATTGTGACGGGATAGAACTGTCGGGCCTGGCGCCAGACTGGAAAAGGGAGAATCATCATGATTTTCTGTAAAAAAACTGTGATTGTCCTGGTCATAGTATTGGTGGTCCTTTTTCTTCTTTTTAGTCCTCTTTTCTCGGGGGAAGCTTATCCAGCAGGAAACAAATATATCAATAATTCTCTCTTAAATGGAAATATTAGAGAAGGTGAGGCATATGTTTGGTACCTAGGCCATAGCGGTTGGGCAGTGAAAACAAAAAATCACTTTCTTATATTTGACTACTCGCCGATGGGTTCCATACCTGCTGAACTCTCTATTTCAAACGGGCATATAGAACCCTTTGAGATGAAATACCAGAATGTATTTATCTTTGTTTCCCATGCGCACGGCGACCATTATGACCCAGAGATATGGAAATTGGAAAAATCCATAGACAGTGTCACCTTTATATTTGGGTGGCAGCCAGAGAAGAACAAGAGCCATAATTTACATATAACAGAGCCTAGAACAAAGAAATATATGGACGGCATGGAAATCTTGACCATATATCATGAATTCGATGGAATTCCAGAGGTGGCATATCTTGTCAAAGTGGATGGTCTGGTGATTTTCCATGCAGGAGACCATGGAAGCACAGGGGAAATCCTCAACCCCTTATTTAAAGACAATATAGATTTTCTGTCAAAAAATTCCAATGGAATTGACATGGCTTTTATTTCGCAATTCGGCAGTAAGGGCGGAGGTGAAGTGAATAAAGGTGATCTCTATACCATAGAACAGCTTAAGCCAAAAGTTACCTTTCCTATGCATAGAGGAGGGGGGGAACGCGTTTACAAGAAATTTGCCCAAGAAGCTGCAGATAAGGGAGCCAAGACTAGATTCTTTTGCGTAGAAAGAAAGGGAGATAGATTTTTCTACCAAAACAACATGAAGAAGTGAGGGGTGAGGCGTTCTATTCTCATAAATCAGGTAATTCATCAGGATCATACTCTGAATGGAGGAGAATATGAAAATTCAGGATGTGCCCTTTAGAATTACAGAGTGGGGTAAGCTGGAGCCTGTTGAATATAAGGGAGAGAGAGGGACTTCTTTCTGGCGAACTTTTGAAGAAGGACATATCCGCGTTCGTATGGTTGAATATTCCCCAGGATTCAAATCTGATCACTGGTGCAGCCGTGGGCATATTCTGCTGGTTTTAGAAGGAGAACTTGTGATTCAACTCAGAGATGGCAAGGAATTCAGATTGAGTTCTGGTGTCAGCTTTCAAGTCGGAGACGATGAATCCAATCCACATTTAGCCGTTACTGAAAAGGGAGCAAAGGTCTTTATCGTGGATTAAGTTATCCGCTATTATTTGAATGGGTCCTAAGAAATTTGGCGGCCACTCAAATAAATGGAATTGTATTCCAAGAAGCCCTTATTGTATTGCCAGCCTTAGTTAAGTATGATGTCCCCGTAATTTTCAAATCAGCTATTAAAGATTAATTATGAAAACCGACTTTTAGGCTAGGGATTAATGACTGCTGATATATTCTTCGAGATTCATCAGGACCTTCCAAGAGAAGGACCTGGAAGGAATAAATACACGAGAAAGGCATTTCATATACTTCCCAAATTGGACAAGCCCCGCATCTTGGATGTGGGCTGCGGCACGGGGGGACCAACTCTGGAACTTGCTAGGTTGAGTCAGGGGGAGGTCGTCGGAGTCGACATACATCAGCCTTACTTAGACAAATTTTCAAGAAAGATCGAACAGGCAGGGCTTTCTGATCGGGTCAAAGCTATGAACTCTTCCATGTTCAAGATGAATTTCCTGGATGAAAGCTTCGATATCATTTGGGCAGAGGGATCTATATTTATAATTGGCTTTGAGAGAGGCCTCAAAGAGTGGCGGCGTTTCATTAAACCTAATAAGTTCCTGGTGGTTCATGAGATGGCCTGGCTACAGCCAGATCCCCCGCAGGAGATCGATGATTACTGGAAGAAGCTTTATGCGGGGATAATGACTGTTCCAGAAAATCTGGAGGTGGTCTCTGGCTGTGGCTATAGCCTCATCGGACATTTCACGTTGCCCGAGGACGCTTGGTGGTTGGAGTATTACGGCCCTCTGGAAAAACGAATCCAGAAGCTGCGTATAAAGTATACAGATAATCCTAAAGCTCTGGCGGTACTTGATGAGGAACAACTGGAGATAGAGATGTTCAAAAAGTATTCTAAGTGGTATGGTTCAGTGTTTTTTATTATGCAAAAGAGATAACACACAAAAGAAATTCATATCATATTCATATAGATTAAAGGCGAACTTTAAAACCAGAGTGAAGGGAATAAAGTCTTCTATGGTAGGAGGTATATGATGCGCAGTCAATCAATATTTCGTTTTTTCCTGATTAGCTTTTTACTGTTTTCTCTTGTTTTCTGCGGTCAGGGAGAGATCTCTGATCATGAGCGGATAGAGCGGCTGGCTCGCTCTATCACGATCTACCGTGATACATACGGGGTTCCGCATATTTATGGTCCGACAGATACCAGTGTGATTTTTGGATTCATGTATGCCCGAGCAGAGGATCGTTTCTTTCGAATCGAAGATAATTATATTAATCTGCTGGGGAGAAATGCTGAGGTAAATGGAGAAGAGGCTTTGGAGGCCGACGTATTGATGCGGGCAATGGAGCTTGAAAGGCGCTCCAAGGAAGAATATGAGGATGCGCCCCCTGAAGTTAAGGCTATATGCGATGCATTCGCTGACGGCCTCAATTACTTTCTATTGAAAAACCCTGAAGTAAAGCCGAAACTCCTAGCACACTTCGAACCCTGGTATGCATTCATGACCGGGCGCATTTTTAGCTTGAGCGGAGCCAGCATTGACACAAAGGAATTACTTAAAATGGCATTACACAAAGAGACTGAATCAGAAAAAGGGTCCAACATGTGGGCAGTGGCGCCCAGTAAAAGCGCGACTGGCAACGCCATGTTGTTTTTAAACCCGCACATCCCGCTGCATGAGCCATATGAAGCCCATCTCCACAGTAAAGAAGGTTTGAATTTTTCGGGCATGATAGGGTATGGAATGGGTATTTTTCTAGTGATGGGCCATAATGAACATCTTGGATGGGCCCTGACTGTTAATCGTCCAGATATAGGAGATATATATGAAGAGAGCTTTGATGATCCAAATAATCCACTAGCCTACCGATATGGAGATGGCTATCGCACAGCAACTGAATGGAAGGATATCATTAAGGTCAAAGCTAAAGACGAAATAGAGGAGCGAATCGTTACGCTGCGCAGAACCCATCACGGTCCTATTGTTGCTAAACAGGATGGCAAATACCTTGCTGTTAAGCTGGCAAAATTGGAGAAGAGCCGCCTGTTTCAACAGACGATGGCCATGGCTAAGGCGCGGAACCTCGAAGAGTTCAAGAAGGCGGTCTCAATATTCGGAATCGTCTACCACAATATCATGTATGCAGACCGAGAAGGCAATATCTACTATATCTATAATGGGGCAATCCCAAGGCGCAATCCCAGCTTAAACTGGTCAAACTCAGTTGACGGTTCCAGCCCAGAGACAGAATGGGAAGGGTATCATACGCTGGATGAACTTCCTCAAGTCTTGAATCCGAAAAGCGGATGGATTCAAAATTGTAATACAACTCCCTTTAAGACGACATCAGACGGAAATCCGACTAGATCTGATTATCCAACTTACATGGTGCGAGAGGGAGATAATGCGCGGGCTAAGGCATCGCGGCAATTACTCTCCTCTAGGGAAACTTTTACCTATGAGGATTGGACTCAGGCAGCGTTTGATACCTATGTTTTTGAAGCCGAAAAGAGAATTTCTGAGCTTGTGAAGGAATGGGAAAGACTGAAAAAAGCTGATGCCTCCCGAGCTGAAGCTTTGAACGAAGCGATCTCCGAGCTTTCCTCTTGGAATCGGAGAAGCACGGTTGAATCCGTTCCTGCTACGCTGTTCATTCACTGGTACGAAAGAACGTATCTTGCTCGAGAGAGCAAACCCGATACAAAAGCATGGCGAAAGATTCGAAAGCTGGAAGAAGTGATGAAAAAACTTGAAAAGGATTTCGGCACATGGCAAGTCCCCTGGGGAGATATCAACCGGCATCAGCGGAGGGATATGCGTACAAATGAGTTGTTCAATGATGAGCGAGAGAGTCTGCCTTGTCCCGGAGCTTCAGGTACGGTTGGAATGGTATTTAGCTTCGGTTCCCGTCCGATTGAAGGGACAAAACGGCGTTATGGCGTCGCTGGACACTCCTATGTGAGCGTTATCGAGTTTGGGAAGGAGATTAAGGTGAAATCGGTCATACCCTTCGGGCAGAGTTCTGATCCTGAATCACCCCATTACAATGACCAGGCACCGCTCTATGTCAAAGGCCAGTTCAAACCGGCCTGGTTCACTCTGGATGAGATCAAAGCCAACCTTGAGCGTTCCTATCATCCAGGTGAGAAGTAGGAAAAAAACAAAAATATTGACAAACGTTTGTTTAATTATTATGCTATACATAATGAACAAACGTTTGATTAAATTATATGTTTTTTGGAGTCTCTAATGAAGAGCGAAACAACGCTTTTTGTATTTGTGTTTTTTATGTTCTTTTTCTTATGCAATTCTCTTTCTGCGCAGAGTCTCTTTGATAAGGCTGAAGCAGGAAGCAAGGATAAAGATATATCCTACGAATTGAACGGTTATCTGCGGAGCACTCTTTTTATAGGAAAGGTTCCGTACAAAAGCGAGGGAGAAATAAAGAGCGGATATGGAGAGGCATCCTTAAAACTTAGAGTTCGCAAGGGGATGTTTGGTGATGCTTTTGCCGAGATGCGATTCCGCCGAGGCTATGAATTCAATGAATCCATATCCGAATTGAATCTCCGCGAAGCCTATGTCAATGCCTATGTCGGTCCTTTTGACTTCAGGATTGGACATCAGATTGTAGCCTGGGGAAGAGCAGACGGCTTTAATCCCACTGACAATATCACTCCCAAAAATATGCTGTCTCGCTCACAAGATGAAGACGACAGAAGGGAAGGGAATTTCCTTATTCGATCCTATTACAATCTTAATCCAGTCAGGTTTGAAGCTATATGGATACCATTCTTCAGATCGTCTGTAGTTCCCACAAACCTTCTTCCGTTTCCCTCTGGAATTACTCTCATCGACTCTGATTATCCTGGGGCGAACCTGAAAAACAGCACTTTTGCCCTCAGATTGAATCTGGAACAACCATCCTTCGATGGTTCTCTGTCCTATTTTAATGGGCATAATCCTTTTCCAGGTATTACAGCCAACCTCCCGAGCTCTATTCTTGATGTCATCTCATTAGATATTTTCCTGAAGTCCTACAGAATGCATGTTTTTGGCGCCGATTTTTCGACAACTGTAGCAGGCTCTTTCGGGCTTAGGGGGGAGGTCGGTTACAGAAGACCTCATGGAGATTATGAAAGTAATATATCTATTCCAAATCCAGATCTCCAATACGTTGTAGGAATTGATAAGGAATTTCCTGGCAACTTTAATGTGATTCTACAATACATAGGAAGATATGTTTTTGACTTCACTGGTTTAGAAGAACCAGATAGCCCCTTTGAATTCCCTCTTTATGAACTTGAGCTTAAAAACAGGATGATAACTTCCCAGCAGTACAAATTAGGTCATTCTGTTTCATGCCGGGCTGAGAAGAAGCTTCTTCATGAAACGCTAAAAATTGAGGTCTTGGGCATGCTCAATTTGACATCAGAGGAGTTTCTCCTGAGGCCGAAGCTCACTTACGACATTGCTGATGGAATAACATTTATTCTTGGGGGAGAACTCTACTCGGGTCCTGATGACACTCTGTTTGGGGCCATAGATTCCCATTTGAGTGCCTTTTTTACAGAACTAAAAGTTTCATTTTGATCATAAAGGAGGATACGATGGCAGCCAGAAAGAGCAAAGAGCCCAAACAAAGAATAATGGATGTGGCTATCTCGCTTTTTGCGCAAAAAGGATATGCAGGAGTTGGAGTAAGAGAGATTGCCAGTGAAGCAGATGTTAATATCGCAATGATATCCTATTATTTTGAAGGAAAATTAGGGATATTGAAGGCCATTATAGAAGAGTTTTTTTGCCACTATTCTGAAATTCTGAGTGATATTGATGACCAAAGCAAGTCTCCGGAAGAGTGTGTGAGGTTAATGGTCCAAAGACTCGTGAATTTCGTTAAGAAAAACACAGAACTCGCCATGGTGACCTATAACGAGCTTCCGCTTGATTCGCCAGAGATTGCTGAGATGAAGGCCGAGAAAATAAAGGAATTGATACAAAGGATAAGCGGGCTTATTCGACGCTTTGGACTAGATCCAAGTGATACATTCCATATTGCAGTTATCGGTCCAAGTCTTATAGCATCGATACTCACTAATTTTAGGTTTCGGCCCGTCTTGAAACGTATCATCAAAGTTGAATTTAACGACGCCTATCATGAAAGACTCATAGAGACTATCTCTGCGCTGTTTTTGTTCGGAGTGCATGGTATAGCAGCCCAGAAACGAAAGCGCAGAAAGTAGAGATAACAATGAAAGAAATAGCCGATAAAATCGTCCGGTTTCGTTGGATAATTATATTTGCTTTTATTGCTGTAACCCTGCTCTTTGGCAGCCAGATCCGCAGGGCTGAGATAGAATCTGATATGAAAGCCATGCTCCCTCGTGATATGGAGTCAAGAGTCAATACAGATAAGATTGATGAACTCTTCGGCGGGACAGATATGCTTATGGTTATAATTAAGACAGATGATGTGCTCAATCCAGAAACATTGAATCGTGTTAAAAATATTTCCAAAAAGATGAAAAGAATTAAGGGAGTAGATAAAGTGTTGTCCCTCTTCGAATTGAAAAATATCAAAGGCGAAGAAGGCACTATGATTGTTAACCCTGCAGTGAGGCGCATACCCAGAACTGATGAACAGAAAGAAAGTTTGAGAAGAGAAATCATAGAGAATGATATTATTTATGGGAGTGTCGTTTCTGAGGATTTCTCCCTGACGGCTGTGATTGCTCTCCTTAAGACCGATGTTTCGGATAATTATATAATTGGAGAAATAAACGAGCTGGTGGAGGATAATCCGGGCGAAGAAGAGATTGTCGTCGGTGGATTGCCGTACACGAGGTTTCATGTGACTAAGAATATACAAGGAGATTTGCGGCGCCTATTGCCTTTGGGCATATTCGTCATGCTCGTTTTCCTTTTTCTCTGCTTCAAACAGCTGCGTGGAGTGATCTTACCATTTTTAGTGGTCATTATGTCCATCCTTTTTTCAATGGGCTTGATTCCGCTCCTTGGATGGAAGATACAGGTTCTTACCATCGTTCTTCCGGTCATGCTCATTGCCATTGCTAATGACTACGGCATACATCTGATTGCCAGGTATCAGGAGTATAATGTCGAAGGAAATACATATTCAAAAAAAGAATTGGCTAAGAAAATATTCAGCAGCCTCAGCAAACCAGTATTACTCACCGGGCTGACGACAACGGCTGGGATGCTCTGTCTTTTTGGACATTTCATTGTCGCAGCGCGCCAGCTCAGCATCCTCGCATCTTCCGGTATTCTGTTTGCGCTGGCTGCAAGCCTTCTTTTTATTCCTGCTGTTATTTCTTTACTCCCCAAGGCAAAACCTGTTATTCGGGTAAATAGCGAAGGCAAGAAAAAACCTCTCCTTGAGAGCCTGCTTGGCTTTTTTGGAGCTGTTGTATCGAATAGACCAAAAGTTATTATTGTCGGAGCACTGATTTTTGCCGTCCTTACTTCTGTGGGCATATTTTTCATAGTTGTAGATACCGATCCAAATGAATACTTTCCAAAAGATCATCCAGTAGTCTACGCAGCAGACCTGGTTAATAATGAACTGGGAGGTGCACAAAACATCTCTGTTGTCTACCAAGGAGATATCAAAGATCCAAGGATCATGAAGAAAATGGATAGCATGGAGAGTGAGCTTCAAAAAATGCCCGAAGTCGGCAATACTACATCGATTGCCCGAGTGGTCCGGCAGATGAGCCGGGCACTGAATGACGAAGGAGATGAATTTTATGATGTCATTCCCAACGCTCGAAATGCGATTGCACAGTATTTCGAACTTTACTCTATGAGCGGAGATCCTGACGATTTTGAGAAACTCGTTGATTTCCCTTATGAAAATGCGATGATAACTGCCCGTTTGAAGACCATAAGCACAAAAAAACTCAACAAACTCATAGGCCAGATAGGAGCAATGGTTAAAAATGATGAAGATGTAAGGCTTGTGGGCGGTTTTGGACTGATCCTTTCAGAGATAGCTCACCGTATCGTAAACGGACAATTTCTTTCTTTAGCTTTGGCCATTTTAGTCGTAGGGATTCTCATTATGATTCTCTTCCGTTCTGTGACTGCAGGACTCATCTCAGCTATTCCGCTTGCTCTTTCAATAACAATTCTTTTTGGCCTTATGGGAATTTTTCACATAGAGCTTAATGTGGCTACAGCTATGCTTTCATCGATTATGATCGGTGTCGGAGTGGATTATACGATTCATTTTCTCTGGAGATATAGACAGGAAAGAAGAAACGGACTTGTCGCTCAAAAGGCAGTAAAAACCTCTCTTACCACAACAGGCAGAGGCATTGTCTTCAACGCTTTTTCTGTGATTATTGGATTTGTTGCTTTGCTGATTTCCAGCTTTATGCCAGTCAGGTTTTTCGGTTTTCTTGTGATTGTATCCATTTTTTCATGCCTTATAGGAGCTTTGATCCTCATCCCAGCTCTTTGTTTAGTGCTGAAACCTGAATTTCTAGAGCCAAAAAAAGCCTGAATTATTCATAAAAAATGCCGATGTGTTCTATAATTACAGCTCGTGAATAATCAACGTCAATAGTCAAAAAGTTAAAAGGAGGAAAAGAATGATAAAAATCAAATCATTAATGATGATTATAGGAATACTTATAGTTTTTTCTGTGATAGATGCTCAAGGAGATCTTACTGCTGAGCAGATAGTTGATAGGTCATTCAAAGCCACAAAATTGGACGGCTCTGAAGCCACTTCAACCATGACCATCATGGACAAAAAAGGCAGGGAAAGAGTAAGAAAGATTGCCTTGGTTACCAAGCTTTTTGATAACGGTGCTACGGAAAAAAGGCTTATTCGTTTCCTTTCCCCGGCAGATGTCAAAGGTACGGGACTTCTCACTTTTGATTACGAGAAAGAGGATGATGATATGTGGTTGTTCATGCCTGCCCTCAGGAAGACAAGACGTATCGTCAGCAGTGAAAAGTCAAAAAACTTCATGGGATCAGAATTTTCCTATGCAGATATGACACCGCCCACATTAGAGGATTTCGCATATAAAATTTTGGGAGAAGAAGAAGTAGGAGGCGTGCTTTGCTGGAAGATAGAGATGGTACCGAAGGACGATGATATTGCCGATGGGAATGGATTTTCGAAAAGAATAGGCTTTATCGCCAAGAAAGATTTTGTGATAAGGAAAGCTATTTATTATGATTTAGACGGTGAGCTTCATAAAGAGCTTGCAGTTAAAGAGGTAAGAGAAGTGGACTCTAAAAATCATAAATACCGACCCATGCACATGATTATGGTCAATATACAGAACGAGCGGAAGTCCATTCTCATAGTCAATGAAATACAGTTCAACCCTAATATCAAAGACGAATATTTTACAACAAGATATCTAGAAAGATATTAACCTATGAAGTAATCTTGAATTATGAATAATTCAGGTGAATCTAAATTATTCAAAAAATGACTTGTGAATAAACCAGGTTAAATATTAGTATTAAATATTAAACAGGTTTTTGAAAACGTAATATTATCACCATACGTATAAATACTTAAAGGAGATGAAGATTATGAAAAAACAAATCTTTTTTTTCTTATGCTTTTTCGTTCTTTTGTCTTTATGTGTTAAGCCTGCAGTAACTCAAACGAAGATCGAAGGGACTTGGGAAGGTGTCGTTGAAGTGATGGGGCAGAAACTGGATATGAGGGTTCACTTTGAAAAAGAAGAGGGAGAGCTCAAAGCCTATATTGATTTCCCGCAGCAGGGTATCAAAAGGATGGCTCTCCAGGAAATTTTGTATGAGCACCCGAAGATATCTTTTGTGTTGAAGACTCCAGCCGCAGTTGCGTATTTTGAAGGTATTATCGAAGGGGAAAATATAACAGGAGAATTCAAGCAATCCGGTATTAAAGGGAAATTTCATTTAGCGCCTGGAAAAGAAGAAGAAGAGCCTGAGCCTTCAGAACCGCTACCTTACAATGAGGAGGAGGTCACTTTTGAGAATGGTGATATAAAACTTACTGGCACATTGACACTTCCGAAAAAGAGCGGCAGGCATCCTGCAGTCATAATGATAACTGGCAGTGGTCCGCAGAATCGTGATGAGGAGCTGTTCGGCTGGAAAATTTTTCGTGATATCGCCGACCATCTTACTCGCAATGATATTGCGGTTTTGCGCTATGATGACCGTGGAGTAGGCGGTTCCACCGGAAACGTTTTCGATGCAACTTCAGAAGATTTTGCCGCTGATGTTCTGTCCGCTGTTAAATTTTTGCGCGCTCGCAGCGATATTAATCCAAGCCGGGTCGGTCTCTGTGGACACAGTGAAGGAGGAATTGTTGCGCCCCTTAGTGCGTCACAATCAAAAGATGTGGCATTTATCATCTGCCTTTCAGGGACAGGGATAATAGGTAAAGAAGTATTGTTAACCCAGATGGAATTGATCGCACGTGCTGATGGCACACCAGAGCAAGAGACAAAGAAATATATTGAAGATGTAAGAACCGCACTGGAAATGATTAAAAAAGAGCCAGATGAGGACAAGGTGAAATCTGTGTTTATGGATATTGTCAGCAAACAACTCGAGACTATGACAGAAGAGCAAAAAAAGGACATCGAGGATGTTGATGCTTACTTAAAAAATCAAGTTGAAGGGATGTATAAACAATTTTCCAGTCCATGGTTTGAGTTTTTTCTCGAATATGACCCCGCGCCCACTCTTGAGAAAGTTGCTTGTTCAGTCTTGTTGTTATTCGGAGAACTCGATCTGCAGGTCCCGGCCGAGATGAATAATAAAGCGATGGTGAAGGCTTTAAGAAAGGGTGGAAACAAAGACTTCACTGCAAAAATATTCCCAAAAGCCAATCACCTTTTTCAAAGTGCTAAAACAGGAAGCCCCTCAAAATACGCCAAGTTGCCAAAGGAGTTTGTACCCGGATTTCTGGATTACATAACCGATTGGATTAAGAAACGAGTCGATATTGTTATGTAGTCATAGCAATACAACCATTAAAAATACGCTGAATGAGGCGAATCTTTTTGCTTTGATTTAGAAATTTCCATTATGGTATCAACATTTATTTTATTGAGGGTTAATTAAATGAAAAGCAAGCAGGAGAGAAAAGTAATTAGGAAGAAAGCACACTGTATCATTATAATTTCTGTATTTTTTTATGTGGCTTTATCCGCTGATAATGCTGCGGCTCAGGAGAAGCTTGAACCGCTCAAACCATTGAAAACAGAAATTCCACCTGTTATTGATGGAGTTTTGGATGACCCCGTCTGGCAAAAAGCACCGAGTGAAACCGGATTCAAAACTTGGTATCCGGATTTCGGAAAGGACGCGGGCGAGCAGACTGTGGTTTATTACGCTTATGACAGGGAGAACATCTATTTCGCCTTCCGATGTTTTGACAGCCAGCCTGAAAAAATAAAAGCTTCTATATCCAGGCGGGATAGCATACGACCTGATGACTGGGTAGCTATCAATCTAGATCCTTTTAATGACCAACAATCCATGTCTTGCTTTTATATTAATCCGTTGGGTATTCAAACAGATGCAACGTTTGAGGGAGGAAACGAGGATTTTAGCGTCGACATTGTATGGTACAGTGCAGGGAGAATAGATGATAAGGGATACACTGTCGAAGTTAAACTTCCCTTTAAAAGCCTTCGTTTTTCTCATAAGGACATAGTCAAAATGGGAGTTGTATCTGAACGCAAGATAACACATCTGTCAGAAATGAATACATATCCTCCATTAGATCCTGCCCAGGGAGCCAATTTTTTAACCCAGACAAGAACTCTTATTTTTCCTGATGTCAAACATTACACGCTTTTTGAGGTGCTTCCCGGTGTTACCTACAGCAAGAGAAGTTCAATAGATGGAGATAAATTAGCTTCTGGCGGCGGAGAGGGAGATATTAGTTTAACTGCCAAGTATGGGGTCACCTCCCGTTTGATCCTTGATGGGACATTCAATCCCGATTTCAGCCAAGTTGAGGCAGACGCCGGACAGGTTGATTTCAACCTTAGGTATGCACTCTTTTTCCCTGAAAAAAGGCCTTTTTTTCTGGAGGGGAGAGAAAAATTCAATTTTGGTGGCTATCACGCATACGATCCTCTCAGTGCCATAGTCCATACAAGAATGATAGTTGATCCCATAGTGGGAGTGAAATTGAACGGTAAAGTCGGTGACAAGAATACAATTGCTTCCATCTATGCTATGGATGAATTGCCTGAAGAGGCAAAAGATGATTATGCACATTTCACAATTTTTCGTTATAAACGGGCGCTCACTAAAGATAGTTTTATCGGCGGATTTTATACTGGAAGGGAGCGGGAGAGTGGTTTCAACAGAGTTTTTGGGTTTGATGGGCAGATTAGGATAAATCAACCGAGCATATTTGGATATCACGCTTTTATGTCTCAGACAAAGATGGAGGAGGGATCTGCGAGAGAAGACGGACATGCATTGAATCTTCACTATTTATTCGGCAATAGAGACATGATCCTGATGTTCGGATTACAGGATATCGGAAAGAATTTTCAGACCGAGACTGGTTATATAACTCGAACAGGTATCACCCGATTCAGGTCAGGGATATTAAAGATGTTTCATACGAAATCAAAGATTATCCAGAGAATTGATCCGGTGATCCACAGCAACCAAATCAGGGATAAATTCAGCGGCCTGTATGAAACATCGAATGCTTTTGATTTGAGGTTTATTTTAGGGAGGAGCTCGAATATGAGCTTTGGTTATACCTATGCGACCGAGGTTTTTTTGGACGAGAAGTTTAGTAGAAGTTATGTTAGAGTTAGCGGGAGCAGTCAGTTTACAAAGAAGATATATTTCTCCTTGAATTACAATTATGGAAAAAAAATTCGTTATATAAGTAATCCATACCAGGGAAAAGGGAACGATGCTTCGGCAAGGATTGTGTATCAGCCATCTGAGAATCTTCATGCAGACCTGAGTCTTGTCTATTCTGATTTTTACCGGGATTTTGATTCGAAAAAAGAATATGACTACACGATTATCCGCAGCAGAAATACTTACCAGGTGAACAAATACTTATTTTTCCGGGGAATTGTCGAGTACAATTCTTTTTACAAACGACTGATAACCGATTTGCTAGCTTCCTTCACCTACATCCCAGGAACTGTGATCCATATCGGCTATGGATCGCTTTATGAAAAGATTAAATGGGTGGATGGCGAATATAGGACTTCGGATAGTTTCCTCGAGACAAAAAGGGGGTTCTTTTTTAAAGCTTCTTTCTTGTGGAGAATTTAGTCTACTCGTTTCCTTACGATATTTTTATAAAGGGCAAAACCTGAGACGAAAGAGATTGCCAGGAAAAGGATGCCTGTTTCCAACTCTCGCAGAATAATTTTTCCCACACCAAATAGAGCACTGTAGACAAGAATCGTTCCTACTAACCAGTTCAATATGTCTGCGGAAATCGTGACTTTTTCTTTCAATTCTTCTTTGATTTCCGCTCTAACTGGTTTCCATAGGCCCCCAGGTACAATCTTTTTATAAAACTGAATAAGATGTTCCCTTTGTACTGGGCGAGTTAAAAATGTTATGACCAGCCAGATAAGCGTGGTTATACCTACGGTTATGAGCATCCTGTAAGCCCAGTTAAGGTCTCCCTCTTCGCCGAGCCGTGTGAATTTCAATAAAAAAACAGCCACAAGAAGGGAAGATGTCATTGCCGCAATTTCACTCCAGGCATTGATTCTCCACCAGTACCATCTCAGGATATACACCAGACCCGTTCCTGCACCGATTGCCAAGAGGAGTTCCCATGCTCCCTTGATGCTCTCCATCCAGTAGGCAGTAAATCCCGCTAAGACCATGATGAGAACCACTGTAATCCTGGAGACCAGTACATAATGAGATGATTTTGCATTTCGTTTAATAAACCGTCTGTAAAAGTCATTGACGATGTATGATGCCCCCCAGTTGAGCTGCGTATCAATGGTCGACATAAAGGCAGCAAAAAAGGAAGCGATCATCAGGCCTTTTAGTCCAATGGGCAGGAAATCCATCATCATCTTTGGATAGCCGATCTTCGGGTCTGCTAGCTCTGGGTAAACAACAAGTGAGACAAGCGCCACAAGGATCCATGGCCAGGGCCTCAGTGCATAGTGAGCAATATTAAACCATAATGTAGAGAACATAGCATGTTTCTCATTTTTAGTGGCAAACATCCTCTGTGCGATATACCCTCCACCGCCGGGTTCTGCTCCTGGATACCAGGTTGACCACCATTGAACAGCCACATAGACAAAGAAAGTTAAGATTGGCATGGTGGCAGAGCCAATTTCGGGGAAAAAGTTTAGAGCATCGGGGTGGATAGAGGTAACTTTCGATTTAAGTGCTTCTATCCCACCCACATGCTGGACAGATATCACTGCCAGGGATATCGATCCAACCATGGCTATGATAAACTGTAGCATGTCGGTGAAGACAACCCCCCACAACCCGGATAGAACCGAGTAAAAGACTGCAACGATGAGAGAGACAACGATGGCCTGCCATTTTGGGAAAGCAAAAGTGACTTCCATTATAGATGCCATGGCTATTATGATCCAGCCCATGATGATGCAATTGATAGGAAGCCCAAGATACAACGCTCGGAATCCTCTGAGAATGGCTGCAGGTTTTCCCGAGTATCTCGCTTCGGTAAACTCTACATCAGTTATGACTTCAGACCTTCTCCAGAGTTTGGCGAAAAGAAATACTGTAAGCATCCCGCCAAGGACAAAGTTCCACCAGAGCCAGTTGCCAGCGATTCCATTTTTTGCCACAATTTCTGTCACTGCAAGAGGAGTATCAGCGGCAAATGTTGTTGCCACCATCGAAGTTCCAGCGATCCACCAGGGCAAGGTGCGTCCTGAAATGAAGTAACTTTCTATATTTTTTCCTGCTTTTCTTGAGAAATAGATGCCCACTCCAAGGGCGAAGATGAAATAGGCGACTATTATGCTCCAATCAATAAAAGGAAGGTTCATTTTTTATTAACCTATATTAAGTTTGTTCGGACCATAAATCAACCCATTGACATCGATATTATATATTACGATAATGCGAAAGAGTTTTCCTGTGAGAAAAACATTCCAGGCAACTGAAGGGAACATGGATTATTTGAACACTGAAAGAGATAACTCATGATCAATTTTGGCTTCTTAGACTGGTTTTGGCTTGTGATATTTATTGCTCTCATGGTCTTCTGTGGCACTCTATTCTACAGGCTAGGGAAGAGGTCAATGTCGGATTTTTTTCTGGCTGGCCGGGGTTTGCCCTGGTGGCTGCCTGCTTCATCAGTCTATGCCACACATTCAGCAACAGATACGCCGATGTGGGTCAGTGGAGTCATCTATCAAGATGGACTCCGAGGCATCTGGTACACTTTTTTCTCCGCCTGGTGTGCTATATCTGCTTTTGCATCGACAAGGATTTTTCGCCGCTCTCTAGCTTATACACAGGCTGAATGGCAAACTCTTCGTTTCTCTGGCTTAGGAGCCGAGCTTCTAAGAGGATGGATTGCAGGCTGGCAAGTATTCATGAATATGTTTGTCTTGGGCTGGGTAGGAATAGCCATGGGGAAGATCTGTAATTATCTTTTTAGCTGGCCTGAATGGCTGGGTTTAGTGCTTTTTTCTTCACTCTGTGCAGTATACGTTTTGACAGCGGGCTACTGGGGAGTGGTCATGGCTGACTTCCAGCAGGGTGTAATAGCTTTTTCCGTCATTATACTTGTTTCTATATGGGGGATTGTGGCTGCTGGAGGACCTCAGGGAATCATGAATAAATTAGAATCATTAGGACAGAGTTGGCGGCTGAATCCCTTTGCCTTCACCGGAGTGGCATCTGGCGAGTTTCCATTGATTTGGTTTCTGACCATACTGGTCATAGCTGTTATTGGCGGATTTGGCATGGGGACTTCCATTGATTGGTATCCTGAGGCTCAGCGCATTCAGTCTGCCCGTACAGTCCGTGATGCCAGCTATAGTATCTGGGCAGGCTCTGCTTTAATCGTTGTTCGAAATTCTCTCTGGGCTATAGCTATCCTAGCCTTTTTTTCACTTTATCCCAACATTCAGTCTACTGCTGAATACGAGATGGGCTGGTATCGTCTAGGATTTGAATTTTTACCAGTGGGTTTGGTAGGATTTTTCTTTGCAGCAATCGTCGCCATCCACCTTTCGACAATCTCCTCTCATCTCAATCTCGGTGCTGCATATGCAACTAGGGACCTCTACCACCACTATTTCAAGCCAAAAGCGAGTGAAAAGGAGCTCGTCTGGGTTGGGAGGATCTCGACTCTTATCCTGCTTCTTGGGTCTTTCTTTTATGGTTTAATGATGCAGGAAATAACCGAATGGCTCATTTTTGCCATTTGGATTATGACTGCAGGCATTTGGCTTCCTTCAATTCTTCAGGTTATCTGGTGGCGCTTTAACTCCTGGGGATATCTTTCCTCATGGATTGCCAATCTAGGGCTGAGCTGGCTCATTGTCTGGGTTTTACCCGAACTGAATGTTTTTCCGCCTTTACCTCGACATTTTCAGTTCTGGATAATGATGATTTTAGGAGCCTTGGTTTACCTTCCTCTTACTTTTTTGACCAAGCCAGAAGATATGGACCGTCTGGTTAAATATTATATGATGTCCAAGCCTTTAGGCTGGTGGAAGCCGGTGCGTGAAGAAGCAGAGAGGAGGGGATTGCTGAAGGTGGATGGTGATCAAAATGGAGGAGGAGATTAGATGGGTTGGATAAAAAAGAGATGGACAGTTCAGGATGCTGATCGATGGACAAAAGAGGATTATTTGACCTTCATCATTTCTCCGCTGATCTACTTCTTATTGGCTCTGGGAGTGGCCTTCAGTCTTCTCTTGCTCTGGTATGGATGGGTCATTCTGGGAGTGAGTTTAATTTTATTGGTGATTATGATCAAGGTTATCGATCCAAAACTCAAAGCGCTATCAGAAGATTACGAAATGAAACAGAAGAAATATCTTGAGGATTTAGAAAAGATTGCCAGGTGGGAGGAGTAGATGAGTCAAAGCCTTTCTGTTGTCATAGGGATGTCCATAGCCTATTTATTCTCTTTCCTGGGTCTTTTACTCGCCTATTTTTCATATCGGAAAAAACATAAGAAGAACCAGGAAAAATCGGAAAGAGAGGATTAACTATGTTAGGTGTTTTAGTTCCTCTGGCAATTCTAATCGTTTCTTTTATCTTGACGTTTTATCTTTACCGGCATTTTTCCCGTAAATTGTAAATGAGGACAGGATGCTTTTTACTATTACAGATTCCTATTCATATCTCAGCGAGTCGACAGGATTGGCCACCGCTGCTTTGATAGATTGGTAGCTGATAGACAGAACAGCAATAGCCACAATCATAACCGTTGAGAGGAGAAATACCTCCACTCCGATTGAGATCCTGTAATGAAAATTCTGGAGCCATCTATGAAGAACGTAATAAGCCAGAGGTATGGCGATAATGTTGCCGATTAAGACTAATTTGCCGAACTGCTGCCACAAAAGCATCACTACCCCGGGAACCGATGCTCCGAGTATTTTGCGGATTCCTATTTCCTTTGTTCTTTGCTCGGTGGCAAAGGACGCGAGGCCGAACAGTCCGAGGCAAGCAATAAATATTGTCAACAGAGTGAAATAGAATACCACGCTAGTCATTTGCCGTTCGGATTTATAAAGGCTGTCGTACATGTCTTCCAGAAATTCGTATTGAAAAGGACGCGTGGTAATATTTTCGTCCCATTTCTTTTCTAGAAAAGCCAAGGTTCCAGGAATATCTTTAGGACTTATTTTGACAGCCAATTTAATGTAATTCATTGGACGCATAAAGAATACCATTGGGGCGATGAACCGTCGTTTCGGCTCCCAATGTGGAGATTTAAAGACTCCTATTACTGTACCCTTTCGATTAGCGAGCACAATCCGCTTTCCAATCGGCGATTCTAAGCCCAAATTCTTTACTGCAGCCTCGTTAATGATGAATCCTTCCCTCATATCTGTGCTGTGTTCTCTGGAGAAATTCCTTCCTTCTATGAGTTCGATTTCCAATGTTTTGAGGAACTCATAATCCGTTGCCACCTGAGCTACTATCTTGGCTTCATCCATAGAAGCACCTTCCACCCGGCAATTCACAATGCCGCGGATATCACTGGGCACCCGTTGAGCAGCAGTTACTTCAATAACACCAGGATGCCGGAGATATTCATTTTTCAGAACTTCCACTTTTCTTGCTCTTTGCAGCGCTGGCTCAGGCAGAACGGCAGGCACTACAACGACATTCTCTTTATTAAACCCGAGGTCTGAGTTCCGCATAAAATTCAACTGTTGCAGAACGATCAGTACCCCTATTACAAAACCTATAGATACAGCAAACTGCCCAACTACAAGTATCTTCCTCAAAGGACTGCTGCCTCCGCTAGCAATCTGCTTTCCTTTTAAAACATTCACAGGCTGGAAAGAGGAAAGGAAAAAGGCTGGATAACTTCCAGAAACAAAACCCACAAATAATACTATTAATACCAGCGCGGGCAACAAGATTAGATTGTTGAAATAGGAAATGGTCATCTCTTTACCAGCAAGGGAATTGAAGAGCGGCAAAAATAGGTGAGCTATTCCAAGAGCTAACGGTAAAGCTATGAATGTGAGGAACAGTGATTCTCCCATAAACTGTCTGATTAGCTGCTTCTTGGGTGCCCCTACGACCTTTCTTATTCCAACCTCTTGAGCCCGGTTGGCTGACCTGGCTGTAGCAAGATTCATGAAGTTGATACAAGCTACGAGTAAGATTAGAAAAGCGATGATAGAAAAAATATAGATGTATGTTATATTCCCGGTGTTTTCCGGTTCGATTTCAGTAAAGGGATCTGTGGAAGAGCGGAGATGGATATTTTTTAAAGGCTGAAGATAAAACTCCTTGACGCGTTTTTTCTCTGCTTCGTTCAGGTGTTTTTCCAAGAACGCCGGAAGTTGGCTTTCTAGCTCGCCAGCAGCATAACCTTCTTTAAACAGAATGTAACTCCATACCGTATTCCCATACATTCTCTCATCAAAAAAAGCTTGATTTTGTTCATTTCTAATGGTGGAGAGAGAAATCAACAAGTCAGGATGGAAATGGGAATTCGACGGGATATCTTTGACAACGGCAGTTACTTTTAAAAGGGGAACGCCAGGAATATCGACTTGAACCATTTTTCCGGCTACTTCTGTGATGCCAAAATATTTTTCTGCGGTTGTCTTATTAAGAACTAATGAATTTGGCTCCTTTAAAGCAGCCTCTTTATCACCGCTGATGAACTCAAAACTGAAGATGTTAAAGAATGTCTCATCCACTACATAGACGTGATCTTCCTGAAAGAGCTTATCCTCGAATTTTGTCCATACATCACCGGCTGGAAGTAGCCGGACAGTATTTTCAACAGCGTTAGGGAAATCGATTTTCAATTTTTCTGTGACTCCGGGACCTATTCTCATGTAGTGGAGAAGTTCGCCATCGTGGTCTTCGAGCTCGGCAATCCGGTAGATACGATCTCCCTTTTCATGGAAATTATCATAACTCAGCTCGTCCTGAACATAGACCAGTATCAGAATGCAAAGAGCCATGCCAATGGCCAGTCCTAAGATATTGATAAGAGAATACGCTTTGTGTCGCTTTATGTTCCTGAGTGTTATTATGAGATAATTTTTAAACATAGCATCCTTCCTTAAAAATTATGTTTTACCTGAATTATTCGTAAAAAACGCCGATACTTTTTATTATTTCTGCAATATCAGGAAGTTTTCCTGATATTGCTTTAAATCCTAATAAATTCTTAATATTCATCGGCCTTTTTTACCCTCTGGGCGAGCCAATCTCACAACATCGGCTTCGTTGTAGCCCATTCGCGGTAGTTCACTACAGCTTCATGGGCTACTTCCTCGCCGCTGCAGCAATCTTGACTCGCGAATAATCCAGGTTCGTTATTCTATTGTATCCGTATATGCACGTCATCCGCTTGCATTCAATTATATATACGAAAAAAGCTTAATTTGAGTTTCTAAAAAAGGGGAAACAATAAAAAGGGGGCACAATACTTATTTGTTTATAAGAGATACTCAAAATCCTTATCGCCTTTATTACAATTAAGTATTGTGTCCCCCTTTTTTCTTATCTTTTTTTCTTTCGATTATCCCGAGAATCCCAGGTAGAATAATGACAGAGGTCAAGAAACAGGCTGCTACACCCAAAAAGAGTGCTCCTCCAAATTGGCCAAAAGCAGGGAAGGCAGAAAAAAGCAGAGAACCAAAGGCAAACATTGTTGTCAAGGAAGTAAGAAGGATGGCCTTTCCCGTGCTGGAATAGATTATCCTGATTTTGCCTTTTCCTTCGTGTCTCCAACGATGCATGATATGGACTCCATCATCAATTCCGATGCCGATGATCAAAGGGATTCCCATAACACTCATCATGGAAAGCGGTACACCTGTCAGGTTCATGAGACCGACCATCCAGAACGCACCAAGAGCTAAGGGAACCATAGCCATTAGGGAGTAGTATGGCTTTTTAAAATCCACCCACAAAAGCAAAAATACAACCGTCAAAGTTAACAACACAGCATTACGGCCATCACGCCCCCATATTCTGAGTAGAGCAACAAATAAAGGAGGTGTTCCTGTTGCCTTCGGGCTTATTCTCTCAACATCATCCACAAACCGATTGAGAAACTCGCCATCATAAATTGTTCCGGCGGGATATACAGTGATCAGAAATTGATTCCTTGCGATATTGCTATAACGGTCCAGAATGGTCACGGGCAGATCATCCAATTGGATTGATTCAGTCGAGCTCATTTTGATGACAGAATTTTTGAAATAAGGAGCAAAATCCTGCTGAAATTTGGACAATCCTTTAGTTGATGAAGGATTATCCGCTTCTACTATTTGCAGTAATTCCTGAATGAGATTTTTGGAATTTGGATCATCAGGATCTCCTACGATCTCTTTGCATTTATTATCCACTTTATCCTGTCCGCCAATGAAAGCCATATCCTGCATTTCCATGATATTCATCTCCAGCCGCTCAATCTCCATGATCAGAGTGGACAAGTCATCCGGGAGCACACCTTGTTTTAAGGAAGCGGAGCTGATATTTTCTCGAACTTCGTTGATATGCGGAATTCTCTTTTGTTGCTGCTCCCGAGAGGGGACATAGACTGAAATATCATCCGTGATGGCTACTGAACCCAGGTCACGATATTTTTTTGCTAATTCATAGGATTCATTGACGTTATCGGCTAACACCAGAGCATAATCCATGCTCAGATCAAACTTTTCCATGATCGTATCCAAAAGGGTGATCGAAGGAACTTGCGGCTCCATTTTCCTGAAGTCATAGTCCCATTTGATCTTGAATGCTGTCCAAATCAAGAAGGCACTTAGGGCAGCCGAGGCGAAAATAGTGAAGGCATATTTTTTGCTGAGCCATTCACCCATCCGGCCGAGGAAACGAAAGGAGATATCCCGTTGAACGAACTTTTCTGCCCCTTTTCTTTCCTCACGTTTTCTATCCTTGAGTCGTTCCCTCCACACCAGCATGACTGGCAAACAGATCATGGTGGCCAATAGAATGGCCAGCAAGCCAGTTCCCATGACCAATCCCATTTCCTTCATGCCTCGTGAAGAGCTAATGACAAGAGCATAAAAAGCACAAGCAGTCGTCACTGCTCCAGTCACAATACCTTTTCCGCTCTTTAAAAACGTGGTCTCCATGGACGCTGCTATACTGTCTCCAGCTGCTCGTCTTTCTGTGAATCCAGAAATCAGATGGATAGAAAAATCTATGCCCAGCCCGAGAATGATCACAGACATCGTTGAAGTGAATAAATTCAGCTGACCTACTACCATTTCCGCGCTTCCAAGGGCCCATAAGACACCCACAAGAAGATTGATAATGGCAAAAATCGGAGCGACCCACATCCTGAAGGAGATCATGAGAAGGAGCAAGATCGCTACAAAAGCAATCGCAGTAGTATAACCTAGACTTTTCTGAGCGTAGATCTGTTCATCATGTTCCTTGGGTATTGCACCACACAGGCCTGCTTCTACATCCGGAAAATCCTTTAACAGATCATCCACAATAGACTGAACAACTTCGGTAGATATCATAAGATAATCTCTATCCATTATGGTAAAGCTAGGAATAGCATTCAGGATAAGGGCCTTTTTGTCATAAGATAGAAAATAGGGTTCACCGAAAAGAAGTTTATCCACTGCCACTTTCATTTCTTCATCTGAAAGATTGTCTCCTCGGGCCGCTTTCTGCAATTTGAGTACTGTATTTTGAATGCCTTCTAAAAATCCCCATGCTCCATCTTCTTTCTCCCGAGTGGAAATGGACTCTTCCTGCCCGATGTATTCTTTCTCCATTGAATTGTTGAGATTTGTCAGCAGCCCGATCAAGTTGGGGTTCATAAACGTATCTTTGATGTTTTTTAAATCATCCTCTTTTACAAGCATCAACATGTGTTCTCTCAAAAAGTCGATATTTGCTTCATAATCCACGCGCTGAAACAGTTTGTAATTTATCTTGCCTTGGAGGGTTTTGATTTCGGACTCGAGTTCTTCAATTTTGGATTCTTTATTCGTTTTTGACTTCAATTTCTCTATCTTTTTTTGAAGCTTGTCGATATCTTTCTGGAGTGATTCGTTTCTGCTTGTGTCTTTTGCTTCTAAAATTTGGGGGGCGAGTTGATCAGCAAACTCTTTGATGCGTTGTTCTTCTCCCTGTACGAGCACGATGAGGCTTGTTGCCGTGGCAAATTCATCAATGATTTTATTGAATTGAACAACTTTTGGATCACGCTCTGGCAATAGGTCTGATGTCCTCGTAGAAATACTCAATTGACCTGCAAAAGCGCCAAGAATCACAGTTATAATTAAAACTATCAACAGCATTCTCCAGGGGTGAGAAGCATGCCATTGAGCCAGTTTTTTAAGTATCTGTTCCCTCATTTTCTTTCTCCTCTACTATTGTCCTTTAGAAATAGACGCGCGCTCTGATCAATCCCCCATTACCCATATTCTTGGAAAATAATTTTCCTTCTTTGCCAAAATTAAGATTGAGATAGGCAAATATCTCCATATTGTCTGAAAGAGAGTAATTCAGAGTGGGGACAAAAGCAATGCTGCCGTCTGAAATGTTGTAAATAGCCGAAAGCCCGGCATTCAGCAAATCAGTAGCAGGATGCTGGATGAAGACATAGACTTGATCGCGGGAGATGGCTTTTTGTTCCATTGCCATCAGCCGCATCCAGTCGTTGAGATCGTATTGTTCATGATGGGTCTTCCCCAATGTATTCCTGTAATATTCGATCATGATGTAGGTTTGAAAATCGAAGGTGTAATCTGTGCCAACGACGAGTTCATAAAAATCTTTGGAAAACTCCATCCAGTTATAGGCATACTCTGTCCATACTCCGAGTCCCAAGAGCTCACCTGCAGTGCTTGCTCCCAAGAGCCGACGCTTCTCTGGTAATTCTAGGAAACTCATGTTTTCATAATCTAACTGGGTATAGTCGTGAAATCGCCAGAGTTTTTCTATTGCGATCAGATGGTAATCGAAATGAGAAATTCGCCCTTTGAACTGAATCAGTTTAGCTGAATTTCCCAAAGTATCTTCGGGTGAAAAGAGGGCTGTAAGTATATATGAAGTTCCCAAATCTACATCCAGCCGCATTGCATTATGCCCGGGTTGCTCATAGGTTGGATCAAGAAGGTCTTTTATATTAAACACATCTGTTGGATTCCAGGCATACCCTGTTCCCAGGGAAATCTGTTGCTTGCCGACTGTTATATCAAAGCGTTTAAAGGATATTTTTACATAGGCATTATCCAAGAAATGTCGGTCAGAAAATGGAAGCACATAAAATGGTTCCATTCCATCGGGTACTTCTGAAACAACATTGGGTGCAAGATAATCCAGGATATTCCATGTAGTTTTGCCGTGATAGGTAATGTAATCGAAGTTCGCAGCAAAAGTAATGTTATCCGATAGACTAGATTTTAAATCCACCCGCAGCTTATTGGAAAAAAGCTGATAAAATTCGCTTTTGACATCTGTGCCCATTATCTGGGACTCGAAGTATCCGAAGAGTTCAACCTTATCCTCGTCCTGAGCGCTAACGGGCGCCAGGCAAAAAGAGATAAGTAAAAGACCAGAAATCCATTTTTTCATTTTTTCAATGCCCTTTCTGTAAACATGCTATCATCCAAATTGACATTGTATTTTACTTCCAGAAGTTCCATTTCTGTTTGAGTGTTGTCGTTTTTGTTGTGCATGACCATCTTCATCGCAGTCGGGATGTTATCGATAATTTGAATATCACTCAAAACTAATCTTTTTTGCAAAAGAGAAGAATCATCTTCATCGTAATAATCAACAACTATGGGATGGAAATTTTCTTTGATCACCCACATAATCAACCGTGAATAGGAAATATCACTTTCCGGAGTGCGGGTTAATTCCAGTGTAAAACAGTCGTGGCCCTCCATTTTTTCATCTTTGAGTCTTTTTGGAGTATAATCCTCGATAAAAGCGTCCCCGCTCCCCATATCTTCGTATGAAAAATCGCTTCCCTGCATTTTCTGTTTTTTCGCGTGAGTGGCTAGTTTTCGCACGCGCTGGGTTCGCGGGAAATACATCCAAATGTCATCCGCGTTATTCAGCATCAATACAGCTTGTCCTTTGACTCGTCTAGGTTCCAGGTATCGCACAAGATTTTTCTCGCCTTTATTCTTACTCCATGATTCAGAGATAAATGTCCGTTTTTGACCGGAGGTAGTCATTATGGTCATTTTGGACTTGCCATAACTCGAATTGGGGCTGAATATCTCATTGACTTTCTGGACAATTTCTTCGCCAGTGAGTTCTTGGCTGAATGCACCCGCAGTCGCAAGCAAAAAGATTATGCCTGCGATCATTATTTCTTTCAGGATATATCCTTTGTTTATGTTTAGTATTAAACTTCTATTGGCACTCATTTTTTGCCTCCTTTTGGCTCAATGCGCTCCAATGAAATCAGTATCAGATTCAGGTCGCGTATCCGGACAAGCAGTCCATGCAAAGCGGCCTGATCAACCACAGGGCCTATAAGGATTGTATCCTCGGCTTCATGAGTTATCGTCATCTCTTTAAACCAATTATTCCATTTCTTATCAAGGAGTCCTTTTACTCTGATTCTGTATTCCGCTGGATTTTGGTGGCATCGTGATTGTGTCATTTTCTTCGCTCTCGGTCTAACATTTCAAGTTTTGTTTCACTTAGAGTATACGTACCTGCAAAAAATTTGTCATCACACAAAAATGCGATTTTAAGGTGTGATTTTCAATAAAGAAAATAAAGGGGACGTTCCTTAGATTAGTTTGAGCTCTTTTGCTCGAGCCGTAGCCTGCGTGCGGCTGTGGACGTTGAGTTTGCTGTTAATATTCTTTGTGTGGGTTCTGACCGTGTTCAATGAAATGAATAGCTTTTGAGCGATCTCCTGATTTGATAGCCCGGCTGCAATGAGGTGCAGAACTTCGATTTCACGCTCGCTCAGAGGCTCTTCAAGGCCGATTTTTCTTTTTTTAGGAATACTAGTCTTAAATTTCAATATAAGCTTTTTTATATATTTCCGTGATATGTCGATCCCTTCATCTCTTTGACCCTTTTTCTCTTCATCGAGGATTTTTTCCAACAATTCGGCTACACGAGGACCTTCTTTAATAAAGCTGCGAATAAAACCGCCAGGCTCTCCGAGATACAGGGCCCGTCTTAACTCTTCCAAAGCTGCAGTAGTGTTATTCTTCGCATAAAAAGTCGATGCTTTCAGCAGCCGCATTTGGATAAGAGAATAAACTCGAGTCCCCGCTTGTGCACAATTGATCATACGTGTGAGAAGTTGTTCAGCCTCTTCCAGTTGACCCTGCGTCATGAGGAAACGGGCCAACACTAAATGTTCGGCTTCCCGTCGATTCGTGAGTTCATCCTCTACAGTGAGCTCGCATTCTTCAGCCCATCGGGAGACTGCCTCCAAGTTGCCGCCGGCAAGCCAGATTTCTGCTTTCAAGGCAGAGGCCACATGGCTTATCCATGGCGGTATTCCATACTTACTTGCGGTTTTCTCGATTTGTAGGATATGTTTCTGGGCGCCTTCAAAATCGCTTTTCAATAGTAATGCTCTGGCCAAATGGAGGCGAGAGCTTGCTATTGTTGCAATATCTTGTCCCTGTTCAGCTAGCTTGATTCCTTTTTCCATTTGCCGGATTCCTGCTTCAAGATCATCTCTCTCATAGAGGATGCTTCCCAAAGCCGTGTGTATCGAACCTGCTATACTTGTCTGTTCCATGCCATTTTCGTCAGCAAATTTCAATAAACTATTGTATAGTTCTACAGCCTGATTCAGCCGGCCTTGAAGACCATCAATGCCGGCAAGGCAAGAGGTGGCAAAAAGGTAAAAATACGTGTTTCCTGCAGCTTGGCTGACATCTTTTGCTTCAGCAAAGGCGAAGCGAGCTGACATCAGATCACCGTCTCCACTCCATCCATGAACAAATCCCAATGTAGTGGCCGCGACAGCACGCCATGTTAGGTCCTTTTCATGGAGAGACTCAATAGCTTGGCGGGCGTATTGCATAACGCGAAGCATGTTTCCTTGGTAGGCGGCTATAAATGCCCGGATTACAGCAATCCTTCCCTGGAGCTCCACTTTTCCGAGCTTATACGGAGGGGCTGAATCAGTTGAAGCGGCTTTAACTTGTATATCGGCTGCGGATTCAAGCAGGCGTTCAGCTGCTTGGAGCCTTGTTTCTGCTTCCTTTTGATGGCCACTGGTATTGAGTGCCCTGGCGTGGAAGATGCAGAGTTGAACACTGGAACTAATCTGTTCATCAGGCAATGCCCCAAACCATTGTAGCAATTTGATTTGCTGACCTCTGTCCCAAATGGCTTCAGAAACCTCCTCAAGGAGTTTTCCGGCACGGTTGAAATCTCGCGCGGCAACAGCATGATTTATAGCCTCATCTTTCAGCCCATTCCGAGAAAACCACTCGCATGCCCGTCTGTGGAGCTTAGAGGCAAGCGTAATTTGTGTTTCCCGAAGGTGTTGCTGGAGCAAATCCGAAAAGAGATGATGATAGCGAAACCAGTGTCGCTCATTGTCTAGAGGAAAGATGAACAGATTGGACTTTTCCAGTTTATCCAGCATCTTTTGACTATCCTTCTGTTGCGTGACGGAATCACATAGAGGGCCAGACAGGCGGTCGAGAATGGACGTTTGCAGCAAGAAATTCCGGACAGGCTCATTCTGACGATTCAACACTTCTTCCGCTAGATAGTCCACAATGTATCGATTGTCTACTTTGAAAGCTTTGATGAAGTCGGAAGCGTCTTTCTGGCCTTGTAAGGATAAGGCTACTAATTGCAGTCCGGCAATCCACCCCTCAGTACGGGATTCGAGAAGTTCAATGTCATCATCAGAGATTCCCAAATTCAATTTCTTATTGAAGAATACAGAAGTTTCATCAGTTGTGAAACAGAGGTCCGCAGCCCGCAGTTCTATCAGTTGATTCTGGCTGCGCAGGCGGGCCAACGGAAGAGGAGGATCAGAACGAGTAGTGATGATGAGGTGCATCTCCTTAGGTAGATGGTTAAGTAGGATTGTCATCAGGTTTTGAATCTGCTTAGCGTCGACAAGATGATAGTCGTCTAAAACAAGCGCAAAGTCTTTTGACGTTTTTGTAATATCGTTAATTGAGCTTATCAAGATGGATTCGATAGGTGGTGGCTGAGGGGATTGCAGCATGTTTAAAGCCGCTTTGCCAATGCTGGGCTCTATGGTTTGAAGAGAAGCTATGATGTAGGTAAGAAAAAGCACAGGGTCGCTGTCATTTTTGTCAATCGAAAACCAGGCAACGGGCATTTTCCTCTGGCTAATCCAATCACTCACAAGCGTGGTCTTACCAAAACCGGCAGGAGCAGAGATTAATATTAGCTTACAAGCTATCCCTTCGTTCAATCGTTCTATTAAACGCGGTCGGGAGACAAGAGTGGACAGCGGTGTCGGGACATAGAGCTTAGTTGTCAAAGGGAGAGAATGGTGTTGCTTCTTACCTCTTGAAGGTCTGCTTTTTGTCAATTTATGCTCCTTTGAAAAGGGGACATAAGAAAAAGGGACAGTAGAAAAATGGGACAGACTACTTTTTATTGTCATTGCGAGCGAAGCACGGCAATCCTCTGTTGCGAGCGCAGCGTGGTGATCTCATGATACCTAGCTATTAACATGAGATTGCTTCGTTTTACTCGCAACGACGGATTGCTTCGTCATTTCATTCCTCGCAATGACAATAGAAAAAAGTAGCCTGTCCCCTTTATCACATCCTATTTCCTCCTCCCACTTGAAAAACTTGTCCTGTTATCCAATCGGCCTGTTCGGATGCAAAGAAAATGACTGCGTTTGCGATATCTTCAGGCCTGCCTAATCTTCTCAGAGGATAGCTTTTAGCAAGCTCTTTCTCGTTTTCTGGTGTTAGGTAACCGGTTTGAACGGCTCCTGGAGAGATAACATTTACTGTTACTCCATAAGGCCCTAATTCCACAGCAGCAGCTCTGCTGTAGCTTTCAATGGCAAACTTGCTTGCACCGTATGATATCGCGCTTGGATGGGCATAAGCACCATCAGTGCTGATATTGATTATTCGCCCCCATTTTGCTTTTCGTGAGATAAACCGATGGGTGTACTCTTCCATCATAAGAGCAACACCGCGCGTGTTCACAGCAAAGTGTTCATCGTGAGTATTGGCAGTTATGGTTTTCATGGGATATTCATCTAAAAAGAGTGATTTCTTTTTTAATTCGCTTTGAGGGATAAAGGTGTCCAATTTGCAATGGGCGGCATTGTTAATGAGTATGTCCACATCTCCGATTTTTTCTTCCGCTTGATCAAATAGTTTAGGTATGTTCTTGTAATCGGATAAATCTGTCTCATGGGCATAACATGTGCCGCCAATGGCTTTAATAGTATCGATAACTTCATCCGCGGTTTTTGTCAGAATCTTGTAGTAGTAAGCTCTGCCTGGAATAGTGGCTTTTTCAGCTTCTTCCTCGCTGATTTCGCCATATTCAGATGGAGATAGCCTGAAGTAACCGATGAAAACCTTGGCTCCTTCCTTGGCAAGGGCAAGGGCAGATGCAGCGCCGATGCCGTGATTCGCTCCAGTTACCAATGCCACTTTATCCTTAAGCTTTGTGTTTATCATGCTGAATTCTCCATGTTTTTAATTTATGTTTTTATCTTTTTTATAATCTGCGACCTTATATCCTGATAACTGAAGAATGCAACATTACTTTAATATGTGCATGGGTCTAGCGAAAGTAGCGAAAGTATATTTTTATCATGGATTGGCTCTTATGCCAAGTGAGGTTATTATTTTAGAAAACTAACTCGATGTTTGCTAGCGTCCAGTAGGTGTTACATAAATGAACGATTTATCACAAAGAATTTTCATAATCTTGAATGTCGCATCTTAAATGGATAGCATGGCACATTTATATCTGGACTGGATATTTCTTTTCAGAGTAAGCTGCATAAAAAACATGACCTAATTCTGTGTGAACTAATTCCCAATTTTTTCCTATTGACATTCTTTTTTTGCATAATATATTCTTTCATCTTCGACACAATCCCGTTATATAATCATGGGATGAGAGGAGATAATTTATGCGCACCCAAAAAGGAATTTTCAATAAAAGCCTTAAGATAAGATTTGCAATCTTTGTGCTTGTCTTTTCTATGGTTTCTTTCGGTTCGGGTCAACAAACTGCAAGCAAGGTGGAACCTCCGCGCACAGCGGATGAATCTTTTCATCCTGAGATAGAAAATCCGGCTTTTCCTCTGGGAAAAGGGCCGGTTGTACTGATAGATGAGGCGCACAATAATTTTCATACAGCAACAGGTACTTATAAACCCTTTGCTACATTACTTAAAAGGGATGGATATGTCGTAAAACGAGCGAAAACAAAGATCACTCTTGATCTTCTTCAATCCTGTCGCATTTATGTGATAGCTGATGCGCAGCCCCCATTTGAAAAAGGAGATCCCCCCACCTTTTCTCAGCTCGAGATCGATATCCTAAATAATTGGGTTCGAGGCGGTGGTTCACTTTTTTTGATCACCGATCACATGCCCGACCCAGTAGCTATTAAAAGATTGGCACTTTCCTTTGGGATTCAAGTGAATAATGGTTATGTGTTAAACGGATATTTTTCCGGAGGAGAAAGACCGCTTGTTTTCAAAACGTCAGATGGGAGCCTCTCTGACCATCCTGTAATTAAAGGACGCAGCCCATCCGAAAAAGTTCAATCGATTGCCACTTTTACTGGCTCCGCTTTTAAGGCTGGCCCGGATTTTCAGCCAATAATGGTTTTTGGTCCAGAAAGAAGATCTTGGATTCCAAAGGAATTACAGAAGTTTCCGCCAGATACCCCAAGCATTAGTGTCGCTGGCTGGTATCAAGGAGCTGTTTCCGAGTTCGGAAAAGGTAGGATCAGCTTTTTTTCCGAAGCAGCCATGTTCACGGCACAGGTTTTTAATCAAGGCAAAGTTCGGTTCGGCATGAATCATCCCCTCGCCAAAGATAACGCACAGTTGTTATTAAATGTGATGCATTGGTTATCTGGCCTTCTATAAAAGCAAAAAAAGAAACAACAAAAAAGGAGACACAATCCTCTTTTCATCATGAGGACAAAGCCTGACCCAATTTCATAATTCTTCCATTTTAGCTTCTATCCAATGTGGACAGCTTCTTTTGTATAAACACCAGACACAGAGCTTTGAAACTTTCGCGGGAAACTTCTTTGCAGCATCAATAGCCTTGACTTTTTCAAGGAGTTCACGCCTCAGTTCCTCTAGCTGCTGCTCTGTTCGGTAGGATTCCATCTCTTTATCAAATGCCAATAAATGCCAAACGATCCTTACATCGCGACAATCTTCGTACTCCCGCCTGACCCATAGAGAGTACATGGCCAGTTGGCGATCTTCATCCAGCTGCTCTTGAGTGGGAAGTTTTAGGTAAGTCTTGTAATCATGCACTTCATACAGGCCATACCCCATGTCCATTAGCCTTTCGATCCGGATGAAGTACTTATAGATTCCTTCCTCATCCAACAGTAGATAATCTGTCATTTCCAGTTGGGCAACCTTACCTATTTGGAAGGGCTTATATCTTCTGTAATAATCAGAAATATACTTTTCTCCCATCTTTCGGAAATCTTCTGCTGTCTTGTTTTCTTTTAAGATAAGTATTGAATCTGTCCAGTTTTTTTCCCATTCTCTGTTGAAGAAAGTTAAAATTTCTTTCTCTGACATTAAATATCCAAGGTCCAGATTCCTGTAAAGCTTCTCCATCGCTTCATGCACTCTGTTTCCAAGATAAGTTTCTACATTTTCTTCAGCCTCAGGTTCAATCTTATCGATATAGGCGTATTTGTATCGAAGAGGACATAACTCATAGGAGAGTATTCGAGAATGGCTAAATACAGTCATTTGCCTTAGGGATCAGGTCTTGCTTTTTGCCTTTTGATTCTCGATTTTATTATGCATTTTTGTCGAGGCAAAAAACAAGACCTGATTCCGTTTGACATTTGACATTCATCGCGATGAAATAAAATAAGGAGCAGAACTATGAATGAAAAAAAACCTACTATTGATAGAGCGTTCCAAGCTTTTCACAAAGAAGCTCCCAAACGTGTATATAATGACGCCTTCTATAGAGGATGGTTGTATTCAACTTCAGTGATCTCTAATCTTATGTAACTGAAATCACCCGAGCTTAGATGCCATATTCCTTCACCTTCTGTAGGAATCCTGATACCGTTCAACTCCTTATATCTCTTAATAGGTGTTGACCACTTTGCGTATTGTTTTTCAGTAGTGATAAATCTTTCAGCGACAAAATTTATCATTTCGCCCTTTTCATTAAAATAAAGAATAGCTGAAGCGCTTACTCCTTGATCTGTTATAATAGCTTTTGCAGAGTTGGCATCTATAGTTTCCCACCGAATATAATTGTTTAAATATACAGTCGGAAACCAGAAGCTTTCATTAAGAAACCTTACGAGTGTTGCCTCATCCATTTCTTTGCCCTTAGCATCTGCAATTGTGAATAGGGACTGTAATTTAATAAGCATGTTCCCCTTTCCCTCAAAGTACATATCTCTTGCTTTTATGGAAAAGAAGGGCAAAGGATTGATTTTGCCAAACCAGATAGAGGCGGGGGGATTTGTTGTATAGTATTGTTCTGCTTTGAACGGCATCCATTTTTGATTCTCTTTTTGTCTGAAAAATCCTTTTTGTTTTAACCTGACAGTTCTTATTTTCTCTTTGCCTATGATCTGTATATATCTCAAGTATCTTTGAACAGGCTCAGGCAATTCTTTAATATCTTCCTCAATTACCAGATCTCTGCTTGCTCCGCGGCTTTTCATTAAAATTTCTTTTACTTCTTTTTTTACCTTTTGCTTGAACGTCATGTTGCCGATGGAGGTGAACAATGCAATTAAAGCGATACCTATCGTCAAGATAATCAATACAATTTCAACAATTCCTGCCACTGTTATTCCTTAACCTTATATTTATTTATCACCATAGCGTGAATTATGCAAAAAGCATGTACAGCAAAAATGGGAGGAAAGACAAATAACAAGACTTGACCCCCTTACATTTGTAATTTTCTAAATTTCTGTGCCGCGAAGCGAATTAGCAGCCAGGTGAAGTGATTGATTAAGTCTGTACAGTTCTGAGTTTTAGGTGTTTTTCAAGAGGATCGAAGTCTTGATCGTCATGTAACAGAGAAAAATCGTGATGAAGGCAGAATGTCCCTATGATTACATCAATGGTTTTTCGGATTGTCACACCCTTCTTTCTGAGATAGCGATAGTTAACAGCGCTTTCTATTGCCAACTCTTGGCCTAGCATCTCCATGAAAGGGAAATTTAACAGCAATTCTTTTGCTTTTCTGAAATCTCTGTCTCTTTGAAAGCCTTGCAGAACCTCTGTTAGAATAATGTCCCCCATCACAATGACTTCTCTCCCAAAAGCGGTCTCTAGCCAATCTGTTTTTGGAGTGAGTTTCCCATTGAAATAATCAATCCAAACAGAAGAATCGACCAAGATCATTTGTCAGTCCGCATCTTGTCCAAATTGCCGACCCATTTCAATCTACCACGATATTCCTTTATTTTTTCTTGTCGGTTGAACTTCACCAGAAGCCTCAATCCAGCTTCAATAGCTTCTTTTTTTGTACGAAGCCCAGATAGCTTGAGGGCGGTATCCATTAATTGATCGTCTATTACAACATTTGTTCTCATTGCTAACTCCTATGTGTATGATCTATGAATATTATACACATAAACAAAAAGAATGAAAAACTTCTTTTGGGTTTTTGTTCTAGATTACTTTTAATTTAGTATTATTTTGTATATAGCGGTGAGCACAATTTGGGAACGGATCTGTATTCCTATTACAGTGCAATTGACTTAATATTTTTCCTCTGCTATAAGTCAAAGTACTCAATTTTGGGATTAATGAAGTGATTGGCAAAACGATCTCCCATTACAAAATCCTCGATAAGCTTGGAGAGGGAGGGATGGGCGTGGTTTATAAAGCAGAGGATACGAAACTTAAACGCACAGTAGCTCTTAAGTTTTTGCCGCAAGAATTGACGCGAGATAAAGAGGCTAAAGAGCGTTTTTTCCAGGAAGCTCAAGCCGCCGCAGCTCTGGATCACCCTAATATCTGCACAGTTCATGAAATTGACGAAGCTGAAGGGAAAACTTTTATAGCCATGGCCTATATAAAAGGTGAAAGCCTGAAGGAGAAGATCGCATCAGGGACAATGAAAATAGACAAAGCTCTGGATATTGCCATCCAAATTGCTGAAGGTCTTGGTGAAGCGCATGAAAAAGGCATAATTCATCGCGATATCAAACCTGCCAATGTTCTGCTGACTGAGAAAGCTCAAGCTAAGATAACCGACTTTGGCTTGGCGAAGCTAACCTGGGGAGTCGATTTGACCAAAACCGCCACAATCATGGGCACAGCATCCTATATGTCTCCAGAACAGGCAAAAGGCGAGAAAGTGGATCACCGGACAGACATCTGGTCTTTAGGTGCTATGCTTTACGAAATATTAACCGGAAAGCTTCCCTTCAAAAGCCGCCGTGACCAGGCAGTCATATATTCCATCATAAATGAAGACCCTGAGCCGATAACAAATATAAGGAAGGATATCCCAAAAAAACTGGAGCGGATCGTACAAAGGTCTTTGGAGAAAGATCAGCAAAACCGATATAGAGATATGGGTGCTTTGCTGGCCGAGTTGAAGTCAATTAACTTGAAACCCAAATCTATATCGTTTGCGGATAAACCCTCAATAGCAGTACTGCCTTTTGTTAATATGAGCGCTGATCCTGAGAATGAATATTTCAGCGATGGGTTGGCCGAGGAACTCATCAATGCACTCACAAAAATCCAAGATTTGCACGTTGTTGCCCGGACTTCCTCCTTTGCCTTCAAGGGTGAAAAAGCTGATATTCGTGAGATCGGCCAGGGATTGAATGTGAAAACACTGCTGGAGGGAAGTGTAAGAAAAGCGGGCAACCGGGTGCGAATCACAGCCCAGCTGGTCAAAGTTGAGGACGGCTATCATCTCTGGTCAGAACGCTATGACCGGAATATGGAGGATGTGTTTGCCATCCAGGATGAAATCACAGAAAAAATTATGGATAAATTGATGGCTGCCCTTGAGGTGCGTAAGAAACCCCCAGAGGAACACCGTCCTGCCAATCTGGAGGCCTATGATTTGTATCTCAAAGGAAGATATTATTGGTATAAGCTCTCGATAGACAAGGCGATAACTTATTATAAACAAGCCATAGACAAGGATCCCGATTATGCGCTTGCTTACGCGGCAATCGCAGAGGCCTATACTATGCTCTCAATCGGTTTTGATATTCTGCCAAGTAAGGATGCCATGCCCAAAGCAAGGGAAGCGGCCCAAAAAGCTCTGGAGCTTGATCCGACACTGGCTGAAGCGTATGGATCATTGGGCCTGGTAGCTTTATCCTATGATTGGGACCACAGCTCTGCTAAAAAGTACTTCCAAAAAGCCCTCAAGCTCAACCCAAATTCGGCAATCGTGCACCAGTGGGTCGAGATTTACTGGACATACATAGAGGCAAATATCGAAGAGGCCACTGCCCATCTCGAACGCGCACAGGAGCTGGACCCGCTCAATCTTATGATTAAAGTACGCCTGGGATTTATGTCTCTTTTTTTGCGTGATTGGGACCGCGCTGCGGATCAGTTCAAAGAAATCATTGACTTTGAGCCAAATTACGTATTGGGCCACCTTGGGCTCCTGACTGTTTATGGGTGGAAGGGAATGTATGATGAAGCGCTTGCTCCTGGAGAAAAAATGTTGGAATTAGGCCCGCCTACTGTCGCTTACATAGGCAATATGGGATATATTTCCGCCAAGCAAGGCAATAAAAACAAGGCATACGAGTTCCTCGCTGAACTCGAAGAGCGGTCCAAGAAAGGCTATGTGTCTTCCTTTTGGGTGGCTGTTATCTACCTTGGCCTTGATGAGAAGGATAAAACTTTTGAATGGTTCGATAAAGCCTATGAAGAAAGAGACAGCAATCTGATCTATGTTACAGTACCACCTCCATTTGATCCTCTCAGGTCCGATCCAAGGTATAAAAAATTGCTCAAGAAAATGGGGCTAGAGTATTTATTGGAAAAGCTGAAAAGTCTGGCAAAGCCCTGAGTGCGATTCTGAAACTCCTTCTTGTTCAAATTACTGTTAAGAGGGGGTGAGGAGCCTTGGGTATGCATTGACAAGGATAGAGGTTAATTATAAATTTATTTTTAGATTTAGATCCCACAAAGAGAGAGCGGACATAACTCAGTGGTAGAGTACGAGCTTCCCAAGCTCGGGGTCGCGGGTTCGAATCCCGTTGTCCGCTCTCTCTTTGTTTGGGGGTGGGGTCAGGTCTTGTTTTTTGCCTCAATAAAAAAACAATGTAGGGGCTTGATTCATCAAGCCCACCTGCAGGATGTTGTTATGGAAGATAGAATCAAGAATCAAAAAGCAAGACCTGATCCCATCTCTTGATTTTGTTATTCCACTATGCCTATATTATGAATGATAGGCGCATCAAAGAAAATGAAAGAGTGGAAGCTAATCCTAGAGAAGATACCTCTGAGTGGGTCATTGAACATGGCCACTGATGACTTTCTTTTTCAGTCTCTAGGAGAGAATTCTCAAACTTATCTCAGGTTTTATCAGTGGGAGAGTCCGACGGTTTCTCTTGGATATTCTCAGAGTGTTGAGAGAGTCGTTGATGTGGAATATTGCCAGAAGCATGGAATTGATATTGTTAGAAGAATGACTGGAGGGAAACTGGTCCTGCACCACAAGGAGGTGACCTATTCTTTGTGTTCTTTAGATGAAGAAGTATTCACTTCAACACTTTCCGGATCATACCGATTGATATCTGAGGCGCTGATGAAAGGCTTGGAGAAAATGGGACTCGAGCCATTCCTTGCAGATGCGCCTCCAGATTCTTATTTGAAAGGAAATCTTCCTTGTTTTTCCTATCCTGCCAGGAATGAGATTGGGGTCAACGGAAAAAAGATCGTCGGCAGCGCTCAGAAAAGGATGGGCTCAAGATTTATTCAACATGGATCCATTCCTCTTGAGAAGGATGAGAATCTATTGAGGTCGGTCTCTCTATCAGAAGGAAAAGATAGCGATGTGCGGATGACCTCGATTTCCAGGGAATTAGGAAAGAAAGTCAGTTTTGAATGGGTAGTAAATCATTTAATCGAAGGTATATCTGAATATTTCAATGTAGAGATGAAGTCAAAGACTTTTGATAGCACAGAAAAAGTAGAGATCTTCAGAGTTCAAAAAGAGCGGTACGCTGCAAAAGGCTGGACCTATCTCAGAAAACCTCAAGAGGTCAGGCCTTCATAACTTTCATAACTTTGGAGCCCCATTCTGTATTTTCCCAATGTAATTATGAATTAATAGACCATAATCCTAAAATCCAGTGATATTGATTTTTTTATTTTTTTTATGATAGTATTCAGTTCACTAGGAAGGGTTAACCAGGATGAATGAAGTTGAAGAGCTTTCAAGGCTTGATTCAAAGAAGCTGCCTGCGTTAAAGTCCATTCTCTTTGATGACCTTCACTATAAAGTCTTGAATAATCTCTATCTTGAAATGGGCACAGGTCCTGTCCTCTATCTTCTTTCGCCTTCTTATTCAGTCGTGAATCCAACGCCTAATGAGACGATGAGTGATTTTATCAATAATAATGAAAGCCTCCTCGACTATGTCAAAGAATATATTGTGCAGAATCTGGCTGTTTATTCCGTGCTCTTGGAAGTGAACAGCTATTTTGTGGAGGCAAATAATTATCTCGTCCTGGCCAGATTGAGAGAAAGGGATTCAGGGGGAAGGCGGTATGAGATTAAATTTTATACACATTCTGCTTTAGAACTGACGACCCGCTATGCGGATAAAATTTATATCGGAAGAGATTTTATTGACCTCTTTCACTTCAAAAGAAAATATATGGGTGTTAAGGATTTAATAATCTCCGTGAAAGACCAATATGATGTCGTGCTCGATAAGGCAGAGGAAAAACTGAACAATCCTCTAGAACATAAATCCTTCTTCCAGGAGATTAAGGAATATGTAAACGAGCTGCACTCTGAGAGCCTTCAAATACTTCAATCTCTTCCTCATTATTTGGATTTAAAAAAATTGACAGGTCAGGATTTAATCGATATAAACGCGCAATACCGGACAATCAATCATTATTTGATCGAACTGAGAGATGAGGTTGCAGAGTTTGAGAATCTCCTGCGGTTCAAGAAGGAACAGGATTTTGTCCGTTATGTGACAAAATACAAAAAAGACCTGGCAAACATCATTTCTTACTTCAATATAAAGATCAATGGTTGCATAGCCCAAAGAATCTATAATTTCAAAGAGAAGCACTAAAAAGGGCAAAAAAGGGGACAGTCCCCTTTTTCAAAAAATGGGGACAATCCCCTTTTTTAATTATTGCTCGACTCGGATGGTCCCGTAACTCGTGGAAAGAAAGATGGAAGGATTTCCTGTCTCTTGGAGAAAGGCTTTTATTATAGTCACTCCATTTTCTTGTTGAGAAGACAGTTCATCAGGGAGGTCCCACTTTATTTTGCCGCCTTTAGCCTGCGCTTCAAAAGGGTATTTTCCTCCCAGCGGCCAAGAGAGATTTATATCTGAATAGCTGCCTTGTACTTCTATCGGGTGAGTCAGCTGAGAAGGTTCAAGAACAGCTTTCCCGTGAGATAGAATGAGTGTAGTTTTTCCTGAGAATTCAATAAGCTCTACATCCCGATAAGATGAAGAAACAGCGATGCTTTCCCCGATTATTGTTTTTCCGTATACTGCCAATGATTTTCCTTCGACTTTGAGGTTGCCTTGGATGTTATTCAGATTCACTTTGTTGTATTTGTTCAATATCTCAAGATTTCCTTTCGCGCCATCAACTTCCACGTAGGAATGGCTTCCTTTGATTTTTGTGGGTCCTATTTCGTATAAAGTGATTTTTCTATAAGAAGTCTCAAATTCCGAGGTTCCTGTCAAATTCTGGCCAAAGATCTCAGTATAATCACCATATACTTCAACTTTCTGGGAGATGTTTTCTAGGCGAACTTTGCCGTTTCTGTGGTCAATTCTTGTCTCCCCTCTTACATCTTCAACGGTCACCTTTGAGTATTTGCTGTCAATTTTACAATCCAATTGAACATCTCTAACTTCAACATCTCTGTAGCTGTTCTGAATAGAAAGTTCTCCATTTATCCTTGATGTGATAACTTTTCCATATCGATTATAGATGTTTGTGTTTCCAGTCTTCGAGATTTGAACTAATCCGTAAGAATTTCTCAGCCTAATATCCGTGCCCTGGGGTAAAGAGATTCTGAAATTCGTTTCAAAGTTTTTTCTTTTGAATTCATCGCGGTTTGTTGAGAGAGTTATTTTGTCGGCATCCCTATTGACAATCATCCGGAGCTTATCCGAGACTTCTTTGGCTTTTTCTTCATTTTTGCGCCAGATGACTTTCTGGAAACGGACGGTTATTTTTTCTTCTTCGGTTCCATGGATTTCAATGTCTCCGTGGGAATTGTCGATTTCTATAAGGGCAGGAAATGGTGGCTGTATCTCTTGTGATTCTTCAGAGATGTATTCTTCAAGGGAAAAATAGATATGGTCTTCAATATCCCAATCGATATGAAGTTTTCCTGTCTGCGCATGATAGAAGATTATGCCGGCACCGATGATAAGAATCAGAACGACGATTTCTTTTGCTCTCATTTTTAACCCTGCTCAGGTGTTTCTTCTTCCATCTTTTCTTTTATTCCAAAGTAGAGCTTCCAGAGTCCCCAGACTATGAGTATCAAGGGCCAGAGGCGTGCAACGGTATCCCAAACATCGACATCGATGTTGACCAACAGTAGGATAATACCTACTACGATGAGGATGATTCCCCAGGCAAGGGGGTCTTTTGATCTTCGCTTTGCCATTTTATCCTCCTCTGACTCTATTCTTTGCCCTTCATGAAATAATCGAAAATAAGTTTTCCTCCAATGACAACAATCACTATGGGCCAGAAGTCGAACACAGTGTCATAATCTATGACATCAAAATTGGCCAGAAGTAAGATGCCTCCAATTGCAATCAAGACGATTCCCCAGAAAATTGATCCTGTTTTCATGATCTCGGGAAATTCTTCTACTGTCTCTTCTTCCACTTCTTCTCCTAAGAGAAATTTGCGGTTAATTCTGCTTGCAGTCTGGATCGCATCAATGATCTGGAAGAAGTAGAACCCACCCAGGATTATCGCAATAAAGGGCTGCGCTTCTCCCCTCGGCTGCATGGTGATCAAGCCCGCAAGGATAACGATGAAGATTATCCCTTTGAGAACCTGGCGGTTATAGAGGGCGCCAGTCCCTGGGAAAAAGAACGCAAGGATTCCTGCAAGAGCAGGTGATTTGGGGGGGCTTTTTACGACGACCTTTTCTTCCATTTTATACCTCCATATTTATGTTAATTTTAATCTTAATCTTTCCCTAAAGGATTTATGTTCTTGAGAGAAACGAGAATATTTTCTTTATGTTCGCCCAGAGAAGTCGCGAAAGATTCTGCCTTGGCATATAACCTTTCGACCTTGCTGTAGCCAAGATGAATCTGGCGATCTACGAATTTGTTTATACGGTTCCTTTCGGGATGAAACATATAAATAGAAACAACGATAAGCAGGATTGTTGCTGCGGCTAGAATTGGCTGCAGGGATGGACGAAGCATAAAATCAAAGCTGAGTTTAAACCTTCGCTTTTTACTTGGTATAGCGTAGATTCTGTCTAGCAAGCTTTCACTCACATTCAATTCCGGAAACTCAGTCAGAGATTCCATGGTTTCTCCCATCGAGGAGAAGAGAAGAGAACAGTTTTCGCATGTTTCCAGGTGGCGATCTACGGCTTTTCTTTCTTCTGTGCTGAGCTCATCTTCACAATAAGGAGATAAAAGTTCTTCTACTTTTTCACACTTCATTTTTACTCTCCTTTTTTTCTTTGAGGATTTTCGCCAACTGCAATCTGCCTCTGTTAACACGCGATTTGACTGTACCAAGAGGAAGATTGATGATTTCTGCTATCTCCTCGTATTTTTTTCCTTGAATATCCCTGAGGATGACTGCCATTCGGATTTCAGTAGAGAGATGGTTGAGGCTTTCCCAGATTATTTTTTTGCTTTCTTCTCTAACCATTCCATTCTCAGGGCTGTCAAAGGCATCCGAGGCAAGATAGTGCTCATCAAATTCATCGCGTGTTTTCTTTTCCCATTTCGTCTTTCGATACTGGTCGATCATATAATTTCTGGCAAGAGTAAGGAGCCAGGCACTGAAGTTTTTTTCAAGATCATATTTGGATAGAGAATTGTAAAGCTTGAGGAAGACTTCTTGTGTCAGGTCTTCAGCTTCTTCGTAGCTTCCAGCGAACTGATAAGCCAGGTTGAATATCCTCTTGGAATAAAAGTCAACGAGCATTTTCCAAGCTCCTTCTTTGCCTTCTAAGCATTCTTCTAATATCCTTTCTATTTGCACTTATCACACCTTCATAGACGAAAATCCGGTTCAAAAAGTTCCGTGTTTTTATTATTCTATTTTTGCATATATGTAAAGGGGACTGTCCCCTTTTTCCGTTCCGTGTTTTTATTTATTCTATTTTTGCATATATGTAAAGGGGATTGTCCCCTTTTTCCGTTCCCCAAGGTACTACCCTTTATAAAGGCGGACGCAATAAAAAGGAGATAAAAAAGGGGAAAAA
>CP070825.1:4186629-4298465 GCA_020344415.1 Candidatus Aminicenantota bacterium | reverse complement strand
CTCTTGCTATAACATACTTACGAAATTTCTCTTCTGTCTTGAATAGGCAGACCTTCATTCTCTCTTCGGGCACTTGAAGATTAAAATCTTTACCAAACACCTTCAGAAACAACTTCAAGAGGTTCTCTAGCCGATCAGCCATTGCATGTGCAGCCACACTTAAAGTGTCGTATTCGATAACATAGTGGCTCGTATAGTAGATACGACTCTCTCCCCCGAAAGGTGAATAACTTTGCAGCGCAGGGGTGCCTGAGTGGCTTGGAGCTGCCCCTACTATCCCCACTGCTGGCGTTATTAAGAAGTTCGCAAGAGCAATCCATATCAGCATTTCTTTATCTTGCCCTCTTTTTATGAGATTACCCCTGAATGCCAAATCTTATCAGGAGGCTATGCATCTGTCAATCTTCATTCCTGCTGATTTAACAAATTTGAAAAGAGACAATTCTGATTCCATGTAATACAGAATAACGCAGCCGATAGATCCGGGTCCTGCTAGAAAAGCCAAAATCTATCCACCAGAAATAATCTATTATTAAAAGCCAGTAAAAGCCAGGGCAGGCAAAATATCCAATTATTTGGACCGATTCAATATTTTGAACAAGAAAAACAGATAGATCCGTGCCCTGCTAGAAAAGGCAAAACCTATCCATCAGAATAATCTATTATTAAAAGCCAGGGCGGGCTAAAGAATCCAATTATTTGGACCGATTCAATATTTTGAACAAAAAAAAACAGATTTAAATTCCTGAGAGAACTATAACTTATTTATTATCAAATAGTAAAAAAAAAGATAAGATGCAGGCCAAATTGGCACAATATTTGCTGGAAAGTGACGTAATATTATTTTTTGTAGTACGCATGATGATCGAAAAAAACTGTAATAAGGAGGTGCAACAGGAGAAAGAAAAAATCTGGCTTAAGGTTAGGAGTGAAAAATATTCACTCTCAGGATAAGGAAATCAACAAGGAGATTTAAATGAAAAAGACATTAACTTTTTTAATGGTAATCGCACTCATTGCTCTTGGAACAAGCTATGCCCAGCTCAAATACGGACGAGTTGATGGAAAAGTTGTCGATAACGAAGGAGTACTTCTTCCTGGAGTCACGGTTACTCTAGAATCGGAGCTGTTTCCAACTAGAACTGCTATAACCAATGATAAAGGAGAGTTTGCCTTCCGTTCTCTAGATCTAGGAATGTATAGACTATCCTTTGAATTGCCCGGCTTTAATAAAGAAGTGAGGGAAAGGTTATTAGTGCGCGTTGGTAAAACGCTCTCCTTCAATATCACACTGACCCAAGCTACTATTGAAGAGAAAATTACGGTCACGGCTGAATCACCGATTGTAGACACAAAAAAGTCAGGAACAGCGGTAAATATCACAACCGAATGGTTAGCTAATATACCCTCTGCTCGAGATCCCTGGGTTATTCTCGAGCAGACAGCAGGGGTTATGGTTGACAGAGTAAATGTGGGCGGTGCTCAATCTGGTCAACAATCCCAGTTCACTGCCAGAGGCGACAGTGGTTACAATGTTATGTGGAACCTCGACGGATTGACTATTACTGACCAGGCTGCTGTAGGTGCCACACCAAGTTATTGGGACTTTGATGCTTTTGAGGAGATTCAGATTACAACTGGCGGAGGCGACCCATCCATGCAGACAGGTGGAATCGGATTGAATTTTGTAACCAAAAGAGGCGGCAACAAATTCAGAGGGCAGGCTTATTTCTACAGAACTGACCAGATTCCGTGGGTTGAGTTCCAAGCTGAAAATGTTCCTGATGAAATGAAAGAATATGGTTATGCTGGTGACAAGATCAATAGAATTAAAGACTATGGCTTTGAAGCTGGCGGTCCGATTCTCAAAGATCGTCTCTGGGTCTGGGGAGCCTGGGGTGTCCAGGATATCAAGATGTTCACGGCTGCGGGGACTGCAGACGATACTCTCTTAGATAATATCCACATTAAAGTCAACGCTCAGCTTTCTAACAAAGCCCGAGCTGAAGCTCTCTATTTCTATGCCAACAAGAACAAATGGGGCCGCGGTGCAGCAGTGACCCGCCCAGTAGATACTACCTGGGATCAGGATGGACCAAGTCAAACTTACAAAGCTGAGTTCGAGTATATTTTCAGCGACAATTTCTTTGCGACCTTGAAAGCAGGCATGGTAGATATGTGGTTCCAACTCATGCCCAAAGGTGGTATTGATACACCGTGTCTCCTGAGTTATGATACCGGAGCATGGGGCGATTCCTATTACTGGTACATAACGGATCGACCCACGTATCATGTGAATCTTTCAGGAAACCTATTTTTGGAGAATGTCTTAGGTGGTAATCATGAATTCAAATTTGGAGTTGAATGGAGAGACCAGAATACCACTTCACAATCAAGCTTTGGCGGTAATATGGTAAGAGCCACCTGGACTGGCATGAACAATTACTGGCACTATTGGGGATTACCCCCCACAACCACAGATTCTGCTGCTGTCTGGCTTATCCAGGGAACAAACATGGATATCCACTACAACAGATACAGTGCCTGGATAGGTGATACTTTCACTGTAGGAAGATTGACCTTAAATCTAGGCGCGCGATATGATTACCGCTTTCTCAACTGGAATGAAAGCATCCTTCCAGCATCAAGTGTAGCTCCTATTTTGTTTCCGGAGATGAAACAAGAACCAGTAGATAAAGTTGTTAAATGGACTGAAATTGCACCTCGGATTGGTTTCACTTATGACTTGACCGGGGACGGCAAGACCATTGTTCGTGGAAGTGCCGGAGTTTTTTATGACCAGCTAGGCACCTGGTGGATTGGCTATCTGGGACATGGCTCCTATTGGAGAGAAGTGGATTTTTACTGGCATGACGCTAATGGAGATCTTCAGGTTCAAACCGATGAAATTGTCGATTACCCAGACCCGAGTGCGATGACTTATTTTTCCGACTCTTATGATCCCGCTAATCCATCTCAAAGTGTTAAGACTATAGATCCTAATGTATCAGCCCCAAAAACTTATGAAGCTATTATTGGTCTGGAGAGAGAGATATTCGCTGATTTTTCTTTGTCGGTAAATTTCATTTATCGTCATCTGACTAATTATCTGTGGAATCCCATGCCCGGTGTAACCAGCGCTGACTGGACAGTTGAATTAACCGCCGATAACGAAGGCTATGAAGACAGGTATGACGGAAATTCCTATACAGGAACTTACTATGAGCTGCCATTTATGCGGCCTGTGGGAACTAATCTGACCAATAGGCCTGACTACTACCAGAGATTTATGGGAATTGAGGTCACTGCCACTAAGAGGTTAAGTAACAAGTGGATGATGAATGCAGCTTTCAATTACAATGACCACCGTCGGTATTATGACAGTCCAGATGCTTATCAAGACCCAACCAATATTGATTATTTCAACGGTGAAATCATGGCTTACGAGATGAGAGGAAGTGGGAAGGTAAGCATATGGACCAATTGCAGATGGCAGGCCAAATTGAATGCAATGTACCAGTTGCCTTGGGGATTTAATGTAAGTGGATTTATGACTGTCCGCGAGGGATTTGTTGTGCCAGCAAGGCTTGATGAAGGCTTTCATGGTGATGGCACAGCAAAAGCTTATCCACTGGTTAGACCTTTTGGCTCTGAGAGACTCCCCACGTTCTGGATGATGGACTTTAGAGTAGAAAAAGTTGTTCCAATCGGTGACTATGGCAGTGTGAGTATAATGGCAGATGTTTTCAACCTGTTCAACAACAATATGATGCTTGGCCGAGAACCCAACATCAACATATCAGCTGGCTATCAACCGTTGGAGTGCGTCAACCCGAGGGTTTTCCGGCTCGGATTACGTTTCAGATTCTGATGCTGATGTAGCGTCCCATTAGGGACTATCCTGAACAATAGCTGAAGTTCACCCCGTCCCGTGCGTCCCCCACAAAGGGGGCAGGCGGGACGGGGTTTTTTATTCAAGTTGAAAAAGCCCCCTGTCTGTCATAAAATTATTACTTACAGTGGAGGAATAGAATGATAAGATATAAAGACTTTTCCCCCAAAAAATTGATTCTCCTCTCAGCTTTGCTCTTGATATTATTCTCAAGCCTAGTATTCTCTCAGGACTGGAGGGGAAGAGGACGGATTAGCGGATTTGTTCTCACCGAGGATGGCAAACCTATTCCAAATGTTAAGGTTGTTTTTGAGTTTGCCAGATACGGGGCAAAATTTGAACGTTTCACTGATAAGAAAGGTAAATGGGTAGCAGCCAACGTTCGAGGCGGTCAATGGAATATTGATTTTTATGCAGAAGGCTATGAACCAAAACAAATTTCTACGTCTGTAAGCGAGGTGTTACGATCCAAACCCATAGAAATAAGACTAAAAAGGACGGAAAAAAGCATTGTTTCTGAAAAAGTATCAGAGTTATTAGTAAAAGGAAATGAGCTGTTCAATCAAAAAAATTATCAGGAAGCGATAGAGGAATACCAGAATATATTAAAGGAAAATCCTGAAATATATATTATCAATAAAAACGTAGGAAACAGCTATTATGAAATGGGTGATTACGATTCAGCGATAAAATACTACAAAAAGGTGTTGGAAAAAGAACCCGGCTCAAAAGAAATTCTGATCGCTTTAGGAAATACTTATTTAGAAAAGGGAGACCTTGAGAAAGGATTAAGCTATTTCAAACAGATTGATGAAGAGGCCATAACAAATCCTCTCACTTTCTATAATTTTGGCACCTCATTCTTTAATAAAGGAGAAATAAACAAAGCCATTGAATATTACAACAAAGCCATTACCTTGGATCCGAATCTTACAGATGCATACTATCAGTTAGGATTATGTTATTTGAATACAAATGAGAAGGAAAAAGCCAAGGAAAATTTCAATAAATTCCTTGAGCTCGCTCCAGATTCAGATAAGGCAGCGGCAGTGAGAGAAATGTTGAAACATCTTAGAAGTAGTATATCTTGAGGAATCTGTTTTTTCAAAGCTCTAGATGGGTATTTAGAAACTCGTGCCATGATTTCAATCTATTCGGGTCATATTAAAGATAATCGGAAAGAATTAATATTAGAAAAAAATAGGAAAATCAACGAGTTGAAATGAAAAAAACATTTGAATCCTTGAATCTCGTAAAGGGATGTTATCCTCACGGAATTCCGGGTTCTCGAGTCCTAAATCCTATGGTAATTATGCTGTGTTTTCTCTGTATTTTTATGAATCTGATCTTGCTTACTCCAAAACAAACGCTGCCTGCCTCAAGAAGCAATTCCTTAAATATCCTTCTTGTTACCATTGATACTCTCCGGGCCGATTATCTGAGTTGTTATGGAAACAAGCTAGTCAAAACTCCAAATATTGACCAATTAGCCAAAGAAGGAATTCTTTTCAATCATGCTTTTGCTCACAATGTGGTGACTCTGCCTTCCCATATAAATATATTGACTGGAACTTATCCTCTCTATCATGGTGTGCGAGATAATGCTGGATTTCGGCTGGATGAAGCATTCCTTACTTTAGCGGAAGTCCTCAAACAAAACGGATATAAAACAAGCGCTTTCATAGGAGCATTCCCCCTTGATGATCGATTTGGTCTTGCTCAAGGATTTGATCTTTACGACGATTTCTACGGGGATACAAGCGCTCAAAATGATTTTTCTTTTACAGAACGTCGAGCAGAAAAAGTAATAGAGCCTGCAATTGAATGGATAAACCAGAATAAAGAGAGCCATTGGTTTTGCTGGGTACATCTTTTCGATCCCCATGCTCCTTATAATCCTCCCCAATCATTCATGGATAAATATCCTGACAACTTCTATGGCGGAGAGGTTGCTTACACGGATTTTGCGCTTGGGAATTTGTTAAAATTTCTTAGAAAATCAGAGGTGAAGAAAAACACTCTTATTGTTGTCACTTCTGATCATGGTGAAGGTTTAGGGGATCATAAAGAGAAAACCCATGGAGTTTTTGCCTATAATAGCACTCTGCATATTCCCCTAATCTTTTACCAACCAAAAATATTTCGAGAGCCCAAAGCTGTCAGTCAGAGAGTCCGGCACATTGATATAATGCCTACTATTTTGGATATACTCAAGATTAAAATCCCAAAAGAGGTTCAAGGGCTCTCTCTCATTCCATTGATCGAGAATCCGAGAAAAGAAAGAGTGGATGATTCTTATTTTGAAGCTTTGACGGCAAACCTAAACAGGAATTGGGCTCCTCTCCAGGGTATATTATCAGAGAGATTTAAGTACATCGAGCTCCCTGTCGAAGAGCTTTATGATGTAGAATCCGATTATCCAGAAGAGAACAATCTAGCTGGGGGCAAGAGATCTGTTGTTGAAAAATTAAATAAGAAACTAAAAACACTGATCACAAAATATTCCTCTAAAGAATCCAGGGAAATCAAAAGAATCAAGGAGGATGCTGAAACTCTAAAGAAATTGCGGGCTTTAGGTTATGTAGGAAATTCGAGGCAAAAATCCTCGAAGAAGACCTACTCAAAGGAAGATGACCCTAAACAATTGATTGAATTAGATAACATGAGCCATGAAGCCATAAATGTCTATCTTCAAGGAAGCCCTCAACAAGCAATAGAGATATTTACTGATATCATAAATCGTCGCCCCGACATGAGTTTAACCTATTCCCAGCTTTCTTTTGTTTATCGTGATGTCGGACAAATTGATAAAGCCATAGAAACTTTAGAGAAAGGAGTAGCCTTAAATCTTAGTAATAACCAGGACTTGCTGGCAAAGTTAGGAATCTATCTACAAGAAACTGGACAATTTGACCGTTCAATGGAAATTTTACAAGCTGTTCTCACTATGGATCCTGAACACGCAGAAGCACTTAATTATCTTGGTATCTGTCATTGGCGCTCCGGTCAGCATGATAAAGCCATTGAGTCATTTGAGAAGTTGATCGTTTTAGATAGTGGCTACGCCAGCGCCTATAATAATCTGGGTTCGGTTTATCTGAGTAAGAAACAATACGATCTGGCTGCTGAGCAATTTAAGAAAGCAATAAAGTATGATCAAGGATTAGCCGGGCCTTATAACGGATTGGGAGTGATATACGCTAATAAAGGAGACGATTTCTCGGCGATTAAAAACTGGAAAAAAGCAGTTGAATTAGACAGCAAGCAATATGATGCTCTGTATAATTTGGGTATTTTATTGACCAAAATGGATAGATTCAAGGAAGCCGTTGAATATTTGGAACAATTTGTTAACACCGCTCCTTCGTATCGTTATGCAGCAGATATTGAGAAGATGAAGCAACTGATTGCTTGGATAAAACAAAGAAGTCGTATCAAATAAAGAAGTGTTTAAATATCAATTAAAAAAAAATAAGAAATCAGACAGATTGTTATACCTGATTCCGCTTTTTATTATATTGATTACCACGACCCCTCTTTTTTCTTTTTCACTTTCGGCTAAAAAAGTAAAGAAAAATAAAAATTTAAATGTATTGCTGTTGACTATAGATACTCTAAGAGCGGATAGGGTTGGATACAGTGGTTTCAATATAGATACCCCAAACTTAAACTCTCTGGCTTTTGGAGGAGCCCGATTTATGAATGCAGTTTGTCAAGCGCCTTTAACCCTTCCTTCTCATGCTTCTATTTTTACCGGGACAAATCCTCCTTTTCATGGGATAAAGAATAACGGGCCCTATTATTTGGATAAGAAGATAACAACATTAGCCGAAATACTCAAAAAAAAGGGCTATTTGACCGCTGCTTTTGTAGGAGCTTTTCCTGTAGATTCTCAGTTTGGCTTAGACCAGGGATTTGATATTTATGATGACCAATATAATACTCCAGAATATCTCAAGCCTCACGGGCCTCAAAGATTAGCTGAGGATGTCTTCAAATCCGCTGCTCACTGGCTGAATAAAAATCATAATGAAAAATTTTTTATCTGGGTTCATTATTATGATCCTCATGATCCTTATTTACCACCCTCTCCTTTTGATAAAACGTATAGAAATCAACCTTATGAAGGAGAAATCGCTTACACAGATGTCTATGTGGGCAAACTCATATCTCTTCTCGAAGAAAAAAATATTTTCCAGAAAACATTGATTATAGCTGTTGGTGATCATGGAGAAGATTTATTCGAACATAATGAGCCAGGACACGGTATCTTTCTGTATGATACTACTCTGAAAGTCCCCTTAATTTTTCACTGTCCCGTTTCAATTCCCGAAGGAATTGAAATAAATAGGCAGGTGAGAACAATAGACATCTTGCCTACAATTTTAGAGGTAATAAGAATTGATATCCCGAAATTCAATCAAGGAAAGAGTCTAATTCCTCTCATGCAAGGAAAAGAATTAACAGAAACCGAGGAATCTTACGCTGAGACATATTTTCCTCTTATTTCCAATGGCTGGTCTGAGCTAAAAGCGATCAGGACCGATGACTGGAAGTATATTCAGGCACCCATACCTGAACTGTATGATTTAAAAAATGATCCAAAAGAATTGAATAATTTATTTGCTGCTGATGACAAACTGGCTCTGAATTTAAAGAAAAGACTACTAGAAATGGAAGAAAAAACATCTCTCCCTCAGAAGCCATCGGTCAGGAGATTAACTCAGGAAGCCCAAGAAAAATTAAAGGCTCTAGGATATATATCAGGCAAAGTACCTGATGATATTGGCAAAAAAGAAAGACCTGACCCAAAAGAGAAAATTCTGGTTATCAATAAGATTTCACAAGGGGTAGATCTTCTTAGGCAAGGCAATTTAGAAGAAGCAGAAAAAATATTTTTAGATGCCAGCAGGCAAGATCCGCAAAATCCCATGGTCTTACGCTCATTGGCAAATATTTATCAGAAAAGAAAAGAATGGAATAAAGCGATTGAGATATTGAAGGAATCGATAAAAGAAAACAGCACCGATCTGGAAGCCTATCATCATTTAGCAGTCAGCTATTTTGAAAACAAAAGGATTGATGAGGCAATCGATACAGCCAAAGCGGTTCTTAATCTACATCCTCATTATCTCAAATCATTGCTTTTCTTGTCTTCTGTTTACAAATCATTAAAGCAAACCAGAGAGTCTCTGGTTTATTTAGAAAAAGCTCTTCAAGTCGATCCAGGGAACTTAGCAATCCAGTTGGAATATGCTGAGACGTTAGCCAACAATGAAGAATATAAGAAAGCAATTGAGATTTTAGATGATATGATAAAATTGGAGCCCACTTTTAGCTTTTCCTATTTATCCCTTTCATCTCTCTATGAAAAAACCGGGCAATTAGATAAAGCAATTGAAACCCTACAAAAAGCAGTAGCATTGGAAATTGCAAGTTCAAAAATTTTAAACAAATTGGGTCATTATTTACAGAAGGCAAATCAATATGAACGCTCAGGAGAGATATTAAGAATGGCAATTGATAAAAACCCTAATGACCCAGAAGCTTTGAATTATTATGGCATAAACTATTGGCATTCTGGTCAATACAAGAAAGCCATCGAAATTTTTGATAAAGTAATATCTTTGGATAACAGCTATGCCAGTGCGTATAACAATCTTGGGTCCGTTTATTTAAGTATGAAGAAGTATGATCTGGCAAGGCAGAAATTTAAAGCGGCGATTCAACATGACGCTGCATTAGCAGGTCCCTACAATGGATTAGGGATCATATATGCCGGTGAAGGGAAGAGAGCGCTGGCCTTAGAGAACTGGAAAAAAGCAGTTGAATTAGACAGCAAGCAATTTGATGCCCTGTATAATCTCGGCATTCTATTAACTAAAATGGATAGATTTGAGGAAGCCGTTAAGTATTTGGAGCAATTTGTTGACACTGCTCCTGAATATAAATATGCAGCTGATATTGAGAAGATGAGGAAATTGATCGCACGATTAAAAGAAGCTATCCGCTCGAATCCAGTCTAAAAAGATTTACTTAAAATTTATATGAGAGATTTTTATCATGGGTAAGAATAAAAGAAGAAAACGTAAAAAGAAAGTTGATTTGACTATATCAGCCAAGAAAGAAAATTTTCAAGAAATTCAAAAAGAAGAAAAGAAAATTCTCCCCAAAAGACAAAAAAAGCTTATATTGTATTTTATCCCCTTTTTGATTCTCTTAGTTATCGCTCTATCTTTTTATTTTCTGTCCCCAAAAAATGATGTCAAGAGAGAAAACAACCTAAATGTAATAATTGTCACCCTTGACACATTAAGAGCAGATAGAGTTAGTTGTTATGGTTATTCAAAAGCTAAGACACCCAATCTGGATGAATTGGCCAAAAATGGCGTGAGATTCGATAATACAGTCTGTCAGGCTCCTTTAACCCTTCCCTCTCATGCGTCCCTCTTTACCGGCCTTTATCCCCACTTTCACCAGGTAAGAGATAATGGTTCTTATTACTTGGATAAAAGATTTAAAACCTTAGCTGAAATTTTTAAAGAGAGAGAATATAAGACGGCAGCCTTTATCGGTGCTTTCCCAGTGGATTCACGTTTTGGATTAGACCAAGGCTTCGATGCCTATGACGATACATTCAGAGAGGAAGAGAGATTCAAGACATTCAATTCGGAGAGAAGGGCCGAGGAAGTCTTTCTCTCCTTTAAAGAATGGTTTTCTGAAAATTTTAATCATAAATTCTTCATTTGGATTCATTATTATGATCCTCATCTTCCTTATGACCCTCCTTCTCCTTATAAAGAACAATTTTCTGATCCCTATGATGGAGAAGTAGCTTATTCTGATTTTTATGTGGGCAAAATTATTAGCCTGCTCAAAGAAAAAAATGCTTTCGATAGAACATTAATTGTCATTGCTGGTGACCACGGAGAAGGATTGGGAGAACATAGAGAAATAGACCATGGCATTTTTTTATATGATACGACTCTGAAAGTACCTTTAATATTCTGTGCTTCCCAGAATCTGCCTTCAAATCATGTAGTGACCTCTCAGGTTAGATTGATTGATATTTTTCCGACCGTTTTAGATCTAACTAAAATCCCACTCGCAGAAGAGGTCCATGGTGAAACTTTAATCCCCTATATTGAAAATAAAAAAAAGAGAGACTTGGTTTCTTATATTGAAACAGTTCATCCCAGAGAGATGTTTCATTGGGCAGATTTGAAGGGAATTGTGAATGGAAAGATGAAATTTATAGACGCTCCAAAGCCCGAATTATATGATTTAAAAAAAGATCCCAAAGAGGAGAACAATTTATACCAGAAAGAAGAACAGATTGCTTCGAGAATGAAAAAAGAATTAGACGATTTAATTGAAGAATTTTCTTCAAATATAAGTTCAAGAAGAGAGTTGTCTGCTGAAGATATAGAGAAATTAAGGGCTTTGGGATATATAGCTGATAGCGTTAAACGGGAAGAAAAATCCTCAAACCTGGCCGACCCAAAAGATAAGATAGAAATATGGTATACATTACAGGTAGCCAGAGGTTTCCAACGAAGAGGCGAGCACAAGAAAGCTGAAGAGCTTTATCAGAAGGGCATAAGTATGGAACCAAATTGCTCCCTCAATTATTTATTTTTGAGTGGGTTATATATGAAGACCAATAGACTTGAAGAAGCATATGAAGTATGTAAGAAAGGAGTGAAAGTTTCGCCAGAAAATATTCCTCTCCATGATGGCTTGGCCAAAGTTTCATTCCTATTGAATAAATATCAAGAAGCATTGAGAGAATGCGATGCAATGTTAGCGCTAAATAATAATTATTTTAATGCCTTAACTATGACTGGATTTATCTATAATAGACTCGGAGAAAACGAAAAGGCTATTGATTATTTGCAAAAAGCCGTCAGTATAGAGCCTGAAAATAAATTCTTATTATTAGATTATGCCCGCATTTTAGCTACTGCTGGAAGAGCGGAAGAAGCGATCAAGGTCTATAATAGATTGAAAATAGATTATCCAGACGATTACAGCATATATCAAAGCCTAGGAATTACATATGGAAATACAGGAGATCTGAAAAAATCCATTGAAAATTTAAAGAAAGCCATTGAATTACGGCCTACTGCTCTTGCTTATTTCAATTTAGCTGTAGCCATGGAAGAAGTAGGGAATTTAAAAGAAGCTATCCATTATATGAGAGCGTATTTACGGACAACTCCAGAAGGGAATACTCAAAGAAAAATAAATGCTCAAAAAAAAATAGCTCAATGGGAGAAGATATTAAATCTGAATTCTCTGAAGGAAAATCAATCAGGCTAAAAAGAAAAAAATCTTGAATGTAATGAAGAAAGAAATTATCTCTCAAAAGAAATCAATATTATTCCTCATCCCTTTTTTGATTATATTAGGAAACACTCTACTATTCTCATCTTTTTTCACCCCTGACGACAAAGTGAAAAAGAATCCTGATTTAAACGTGCTGTTGATTACAATTGATACCATAAGAGCAGATAGAGTTGGTTATAGTGGATATGACATTGAAACTCCAAACTTAGATTTATTAGCTTATGAAGGAGCACGATTTATGAATGCTGTTTGTCAGGTTCCCTTGACCCTTCCCTCACATGCTTCAATTTTTACCGGTACTAATCCCAACTATCATCAATTAAAAGGAAACGGACCCTATTATTTGGGAGAAAATTTCACTACTTTAGCTGAAATAATGAAAGCAAAAGGCTTCTCTACTTCAGCCTTTGTTGGATCTTATATTTTAGATTCTGAATATGGCTTAAATCAGGGATTTGATTTTTATGATGACGATTTTGTGACGCCTGACTATTCAGTAAAGGAAAGATTAGCTGAGGATGTCTACAACTCTGCAGCTGAATGGCTTGAGAAAAACCATGAAAAAAAATTTTTTGTTTGGGTCCATTATTTTGACCCTCATGACCCTTATACTCCCCCTCCTCCTTTTGATATAAATTATAAATCCAGGCCGTATGAAGGCGAGATTGCCTATACAGATATTTATGTCGGAAAGCTGATTAATCTGCTCAAGGAAAGAGAGATATATAATAAAACGCTGGTCATAATTGTTGGCGATCATGGAGAGGATTTGTTTGACCATATGGAACCTACCCATGGCATTTTTCTCTATGACACAGCATTAAAAGTCCCTTTAATATTCCATTCTCCAGGAGCTATCCCAGGAGGGAAAAAAATAGATAACCAGGTAAGAACAATAGACATTTTTCCTACAATTTTAGACATCCTGAAGATAGATATTCCTGAATATTGTCAGGGGGCGAGCTTAATTCCTCTCATGAGAGATAAGAAAATTAAAGCAATAGAAGAATCTTATGCTGAGACTTATTACCCCTCTATTTCATATGGATGGTCAGCGTTGAAATCAATCAGAACTAACAAATGGAAATATATTCAAGCCCCAAAGTCAGAGCTGTATAATCTAGAAAATGATCCTGAAGAGAAAAATAATCTATTTAAAGAGAATAAAAAAATTGCAGTTGGGCTTAGGGATAGATTAAAAAAATTAGAGAAAAGAATATCTTCTGGATTGAAACCATCAATAAGAGAATTGACTCCGGAAGATCAAGAAAAATTAAGGGCTTTAGGATATGTGAGTGGGAGGCTGCCTTCTGATATCAAAGAGAAAGAGCGTCCAGACCCAAAAGATAAAATCTTGCTATTAGAACACATAAGCAAAGGCAAGCAGGCTTTAAAAGGGGGAAGACTAGATGAAGGGGAGAAGATTTTGATAGAAATAATGAAGCAAGATCCTGAAAATGCGATGATTCATCATTCCTTAGGAGAGATCTATCAAAAGAAAGGGGAATGGGATAAAGCCATAAAGGAATTCCAAGAAATCATAAAAATCAATCCTGCTGATATAGATACTTATTATATGCTGGCCAAGAGCTATTATGGAAAGGGAATGATTGAAGAGGCGATAAAAACGAGTGAGGCTGCTCTAAATATGAATCCGAAGCATCTTAAATCACTGCTTTTCTTAGCTTCTTTATATAAATCTCTAAATGAGATAGATCAGTCATTAAATTATTTAGAAAAAGCAGTTAACGTTGTTCCATCTAAACTGGAGATGAGATTAGAATACGCCCAGAAATTGACCTTTGCTAAAAAACATGAAAAAGCAATCAAAGAATACGAATATATTCTGAATAAAATGCCTGACAACCCAATGCCATACAATAACTTAGGGATAATATATTATTATAAAAAAGATTTTGAAAAGGCAATAAGATACCTTTCTAAAGAGCTAGAATTGCATTCTAATCCCAGTTCTTATTTTCTCCTAGGGCTTGCATCTGGGGAATTACAAAGATATGTTGAAGCGGTGAAGTATTTGGAGAAGTATTTAACTTCCGCGCCTGCGAAAGATATATCTCTCAGGAAGAAGGCTGAACAGGCTCTTGCGTTTTTTAAGTCTAAGATAAAGTAAAACGAAATCTTCGGGAAAAGCTAAAACAGAAAGTCAAGCGGGGCTAATTGTGAGATTATTTATATATAAAAGGGGAAGAAGTCTGTACAGTTTGTTGGGCCAAAGTATCGGTTAAAATGACTTTGAATCGGTAAGAGCCCGGGGGAAGAGATTTGAGTTCGAATTGGAAGAGGAGCTCGAATAAATTCTGTTTGACCCTGAAGGGCTTGATGGAGAGAATCTGTACAGCTTTATAAGAGACGCCTGTATCATCCATGACTTCAAATTTCATATCTGTCTGAGGGATTTTAGCCACAGGATGAAGCTTTAGATTGTGGACCCTCAACAGAAATTGTGCCTGCGTGTGTTCAAAATATGTAGGGACGATGCCCGGCAGAAATTCTTCTCCACCAATAGAGTAAGGGTAGTCAATGGGTAGACCTTCGCCTACTTTACGGCCTGTGGGTTTCAAAGGATCATAGCCCGGGACGGATAACCACTGGGGATCTTTATCGATAAAAATTGGAGGGCTGACTTTGAGTTTCGGGTCATTATAATTTGGTATTGAAAGTTCTTTGGTGACAGCTCCAATTTCTCCTGTCTGACTATTTCTTATAAGGCATCTTATCTTGTAATCTCCTGGCGGAACCAGAAGTAAATCAAAATATTTTATACCATGTGTTCGCAGTTTATCTCGAGCCTTTTTGACATCGATATTTAAAGGGTTACAAAAGAAATCTCTAAACTTGCCGCTGCTGTCGATAGCATAGCCGTATATTTCAAGCTTAACTTCCTTCTTTTTTTCATCAAGAAATTGACCCCCCGGGAATTTAAGAAAAACTCCAACTCTGGCAATATCTTTTGAACCCTCAAAACCTGAAACAAAACTATCCACCACTATGTCATCTCGATGAATATCTTTTGTTATAAGCTCGGCCAGATGCAGTCTCTTCTCAAAATCAGTGTATTTTTCATATGACTTTTCCTCATAATATCCCTTGCGGTGGGATACCTGTAAATCTGGTCTTATAACTTCTATCTTGAGTTTTCGGAATTTTCCCTCTTTCTTCTTATCCTCAGGATAATATCCCAATAAGTAATAAGAATTGGTTAATCGCATAAGGTCATCTAAAGGCTTATCCAATTCATTCACATTGCGATAGGCCTTTCCTCCTGTATCTGCAGCCATGAGGTGGAGAGTGTCCTGACCTCGCCGGCCAGACAAATAAATATCTCTTTGCTTAGTATCCTCTATCTCGCCTGGGGCTCTAAGCCCGCCGACATCGATAGTGTGAATAAGGCAATCAGAGGAAGAGATATGTTGCAAAGCTTGGTTTAAAGCTAATCTGAGGGAAGGGTCGCCAAAGCGGTCTTTATCTGCTCTTGAGATAGCTACCCTATCAAATGCAATAGCCTCCGTCTCTTCGTTTAGCTCCTTTAGGGTTTTTCCTGTTAGAACCTTTATATCAAAACCTTCGGAAAAAAGAACAAGATGTTTTCTTCCTTTAATGATATTAAGGGCCTGACCTAGCGTTTTGAAAGCAGCCACATAGTCTTGGACATATCCTTTGTAGTCTTGCCATTGTGCGTTCTGAAGCTGCTTAGCTGCGCTACTCAGTTGGTCTTCCAGGGCCGCTGATTTTTCCCTGGCTCTCTCTGCTTCAACTGTATGGACTTGGGAAGCAATCACAGGGCTGAAGAGAAAGCCAACAGGACCCTTAGAAATTTGAGTTGTCGGTACTAAACCCAAAGATTCTATAGAACTCTCAAGTTGTGATTTATCGTTAATGAAGTTGGTCAATATTTGAATCCCTTGAAAGACAGAAGAGGTGGCCACAGCGGCCAAATCATGAGGAAGGATATTCTCCCTGATAAATTTGAGGCCAGCTTCTCGAGCCCTCAATATTCCTTTTGGAGATGAGAAAGAAAGATCAAAGAGGAGAAAAAATTGCCTCCTTGCCGCAGGATAGCGACGGGCAAGACTTGCAATTTCAGGCGAGTCGTTCTTGACTAGAGCAAAATGCGAAATATTCCGTCTTTTCCCGTCTTCGTAGAGAATAAAATCTTCTGGTTTGAGGTCGAGAATAGAATTTCCATCTTTATCAACAACATAGACAGGAATTTCGATTAAAACCACTTCTACTTTATGTTCCAAAGGTTTTTCTTGAGTTTGAGGAGATGAGGAAATGTTGTTATTGAAAGTCAGAAATACAATTAGAGAAAAAAGGATTGGCGTAGATATTTTAACGATTTTGTAACTCATCTTGAAATCCTCCATAAAAGAAAGAGAATTATTATCTAAATCGGTATAAATTACTCTTAAATTAAATCTTAATCTTCAGTTCTTTGAAGACTTTTTTTCCTCTGGTTTCATTTTCCAGAGCGACTTGGATTGAGTACTCTCCCTTTGCGAGAATAAGAGGAATCTCGATGACATATTCCTCACCCTCTTTGCTAAGTAGAGATTTTTCATTTAATGAGATGAAGTAATCGTCATCATGTTGGAGGACTATTTTTTCAGCGGTGTTTAGAATCCTTATAGCTAAATATAGGGTTGTTTCCAGAACATTATCTTTTTCTTCAAACCATATATTTTTATAAGGAATCTTGACCAGAATAACAGGAACGTTTGAAGATTTTGCCAGTTCTAGATTGAAGTCTATGAGTAGGTCTGTGATTTTGTTAATTTGTTTTTCCTGCTCTTCTCTGACTCTTCTTAAAGCAACGTTGATTTCATTCAAGATTGCTAAGTTTGTAGTCACCAGCCTAAAGACTCCAGAACTGTATCTATCGACAAAGACAATCGGGAAATTGCCGTAATACCAGACTTCGCGTGGTCTAGTAATGCCTCCATTATAATCAGCAGGATAGCTTTTTCGGCTAAACGGTGCCCCAAAGAGGATGTAGACTCGACCTCTATCGGTTAACCAGCCAGGAGTTCCTTCTCCGCGGAAGAGCCGGTTGGCTCTTTCTATTCTGGAAAAATATTCTTCCTTGTATTCGTTTTCTTCCGTAAAGGGATCAGGATCTCTTTTCGCCCAAAATTCTTCAATGAAAGATTTCCTCTCTGAAGGATCTAAGCGGAGAAAGATTTTACGTTCATTTTTAGTGATTATGAATCTCACTATGGAAAGAAATTCCTGTTCCTTAGGATTTAGTTTTTTTTCTAATTGGTATGATCCACAACAGACAAGAAGCATAAAGCAAGAAACAACAATCAGGGTGAGGAGAGCCGATATTTTTTTTATAATTTATTCTCCTTTATGGATTTAACTTTTTCTTTGATCTCCTGTTGATTGGGGTCAATCTCCAAGGATTTCTCCCAAGCTGCCAGAGCTTCCTCATTCTTTCCCTCTAGGTAATAGCACTCTCCTATGGAGTTCAAAATAAGAAGGTTTGTTCCCAGATGAGTTAAGTACTGTTTGTAATATTGAATAGCTTCTTCGTATTCTTGAAGAGCTTGACAAGATCTCCCCAGTAAAGAGAGGAATTTGTAATCGTCTTGAGGATTTTCCAGTAAAGGTTTTAGCACCTCTTTTACCTTCTTGTATTCTTTGAGGAGAAAGAGCGCTCGACTGAAACCATAGGAAAATTTTAAAGAGAGAGGATTTTTTCGGTATACAGATTCCAGTACAGCTTTAGCTTTCTCGCTTTGGCCTTTATTGAGTAGCTGGTTGCCCAATATGAAGGAATATTCAACGGAGCGAGTAACAGGGGTAGCCTTGGAAATCACCCAAGGTCTGGTTATTCCCTCCAGATAAGAGATGCTGAAGTTATTCTTGTCAGAAAGAATTTCCTTTCCCTCTTTATCGACCAAGGCGACTTTTAATGAGTAATAACCAGGAGGGAAACTCTGAAGAGAAAAATTCTGGATAAAGCCTGTTTTATCTCTGATTTCCTTTATTTTGACTGTTCTGGTTGTAAATTCTTTATCTTCCTTTAAAAAAGTGTAGATTAGAGATCCCTCTTCTTCTAATTCCTGGTTGAGTCCGTAGATCTGGAAGAAAACAACGAGTTCATCCTTTGTGATAAATACTTTTTTTGGCTGACAGAACAATTGATTGCGTCCGATTCTAAAAGGCTTGTGGAACTCTTTTGAGAGAGGATTTTCTTCAACTTTATAGCTAAAGAGCAAGGAAGTCATCTGGAGAGAAGCAAGTTCTGGGATAAAAATATCTGCTTCGAAAGAAGTAAATTCCTTAGAAACAGTGTTTTTGAGAAGCACGTTTAGCTTATAACTGCCAGGAACAAGAGGAAACATGTCTTGGATGGAATAGGATTTTTTCTGTATGTCATTGAGCTGCTCTTTATTGAAACGGAGAGGGTAGTTTTTTTGGTACTGAAAGACAGTTTTTCCTTCTATATCAGAAACCTGAGTATTCAATTCAAAATAAGAATAGTATCTATCCTCAAATGAACCGATTGAGAGGGTTTTAGGATCTATGGAAAAATGAACAAAAAAGATATCCGAGGAATCCTTGATGATGGATACTAAGTAATCACTTCCTACATAATTTGCCGTGTATTCAACCTCCACAATATCTTTATATTTAAGGAGCTTCTCCGCGTAGACATCCTCAATTTTTTTCTTGGGGAGATCGATGACATTGCTTATCATTACCTCTGAAGCCAAGGAAGGATGACCGATCAAAGGCCTCTCACCAGGAATTAACGTGAGAGAGAGATGGGCCAATTCCATGTCATATCCTTTTAGTTCTTCATAAGCAGCCTCATAATCCGCTGGATTGCCATAGTATTTTCTAAGTAGCTTTGTAGGTCCATCATTAACTGGGCTATAAAGGATATATTCCCCGATTCCTCTCCTTTTAAAGAAAGCTATGTTGAAGTGAGGGGGAAGGCCGTATTTTACATCACCCTGATAGAACCAGACTTCAACCGGGTAAATGTTATCGGACTCTTCATAGCGATCGATATCAATAGGGTCCCCTAAGACGATATATATTCTGCCTCGATCTGTTTTCCAGCCAGGTCTGGGCGTATCCCGGCTAAAGAATTTATTGGCATAGGCAATTCGGCGGTAATGCTCCTCTTTAAACTCGTTCTCAGGAGTACCAGGAGTCGGGTCTCTCTGTTTCCAGAAAGCTTCGATAAATATCTCTCTTTCTCTATCTGTTCCCATTTGAAGAAAGACATCTTTTTCCGTGGGTCTAATGATGTAGATGACTTCTTCTTCCACCCATTTTCTATATTTTTCAGGAAGGTCTTTGATATTTTTTCTGGAAGCCAGAGTCTCTACGGTTAAACAGAGGAAAAAAGTAAGAATAAGAATAATGACAAAATTTTTTTTTCTCATCTATTTTAGCCTATTATAACCGTTTTCCCCTGTTAAATCAAGGTGACAGGAGCTACTTAAATGTCCTAAAAGGTCTCAATTTGGTTATTTCATATCTCCGGTTTCATCATGGAAAGAAATTGTTGCAGTTGCAGCATCTCAGGTGGAATCTTCATTTCCAGAAACAAAGATTAGATTTTGTTTTTTTGCTTAGACAAAAAGACAAGATAGGGATTTGATTCATCAGGCTCCCCCGTAGGATGTCTTTAAGGGAAACAGGATCCATTATCAAAAGGTGAGCTTGATGAATCAATCCCCTGCAGAGAAAAGGATACAGGCTACTTTTTTCCCGATTTTATGAGATTGCCACGTTCCCTTCAGTCTCCCGCAATGACAAAGGAAAAAAGTAGCCTGTCCTTTTCTCATTATTTAATCCTGAAGGTGATGCCTACTGTCCCGCCTAAACCGGAAAAATCGCCGGCTACAGACCAATTTGCTTTTAGGGTAACTAAAAATCTATCAAAAAAACCTGACAGGTTCTCCCAAAAATAAAGATTTGTCCCTAGAAAAGGAGCAAGGTGAAGGCCGCTTTTCAGATCGCCCCAATAATCACTGCCCAATTCGTTACTGGCGGAAAAAACGCTATAACCGAGATCTGCTCCAGCGAAGAGGCCGATACCTTCTACTCCCTTTAAATCAAAATGATATTTGATGTATAACGATGGTTTGAATACCCGAAAAGTCCACTTTCCGCCAAAAACTCCCAGGTAATCACACCATTTATCAAACATTATCTTGCTGCCTATTCCTATATTATCCGCTATAAAAAACTCATAACTTGCACCTATGGGAAAAGGCATAGCGTCGAAAGGTTCATCAGTTGCGACATAGGAATTAAAGCCAATCTGACCGGTCACATACATCGAGCCTTTTGAGAACTTTTTTGCCTTGGTTACCCCTTTTTCTTCTTCCCCCAAAACAGAAAAAACAAGAACAAACATCGCGATTAGTACTAAAGCTGCTTTTTTCATTTTATTTCTCCTTGTTCTAGATATTTTAATTATCCTCGTTGATGTATTATTCAGCAAAAAATGTGCCAATATTTCCTCCAGGGGAAACTGAGAAAGAAATAAAGATGTTTACAAAAAAACGTCCTCTGATGGTGACACATAGTAATTTTTTAGAAAAAAAGTAAAAAACAAGACCTGATCCCTATCTATAAGCCTGATACCTATATCCTAAAAGGTGGGCTTGATAAATCAAGCCCCTACAGAAAAAAACAGCCTGTCTCCTTTTCTGTTTCTATGATATTATTCGAGTGAGGATTTAACGATGAGAGAAGAAATTAAGGTTTTTTCTAAGAAAATCCTGATCATTGCAGCCACAGCATTTTTCATTTCATTTCCCGGTTGTCAAAGACAAAAAGGTGAAATCCCGCCCGATACAGAAGCGATAACTATCTCTGGACTTCAGAAGCATATGAACGTTCTTACCTCTGACGAAATGGAAGGACGTTTGACCGGTTCTTCCGGGTATAAAATAGCTGCCGATTATGCCGCCGAACAGTTTGCATCATTCACATTAGAGCCCGGGTGGCCAGATGGGAACAAAAAATCTTTTCTCCAGCCCGTACCCTTCATCCACTATCGTTTTGGATCTAACAACGCGCTCACCATTCAGAGGAATGGAAAAACCAAAGAATATACACCCGGGCGGAAAAGCTATGAGCTGCTTTATCCCGGAGAAGGAAATGAGAATATTCCATTGAGCTCTCCGGTTTTTATCGGATACGGTATCCATGAACCGGAGCTTGGCTGGGATGATTATGCCGGACTGGATGTGGGCGGTAAGATCGCGATTCTGATGATGGGATTTTCACCCAGGAACAGCGATATACAGATGCCCATGAAAGTCCGCCGAAAATATTCTGACCGTATCAAAGGGGATTTACTACGGTTCAGTGCAGCCATCGAAAAGAATGCTGCGGCTATCATTGTTATTCCTGATGAAAGCTTTGCCAACAACTGGGACCGCATCATGTCCCAGCGTAAACGCTTTAATTTTGTTGCATCTCAAAGCTATGGGCCATCAAGTCCAGGAGAACCTCCTATCCCAGTCGTTGTTGCAAATAGGGATCTAGTAGGCAGGGTTTTCGATAAGAAGGATTTTAATCCAATTGAGGAACGCGGCGACTATGCTACTTTTGTAATGGACGGAATCGAACTTGGATTGACAGTCAATGCAAGCAAGGAGTATTTTACTTGTTACAACATAATTGCCTTGCTGCCTGGCACAGATCCTAAACTGGACAATGAATATATCGCTGTTGCCGCGCACCTCGACCATCTCGGAAAAAATGGGTTTATCATCTACCGCGGAGCGAATGATGATGCAAGCGGCTGCTCATTGATCCTTGAGGTCGCTCAAGCTCTAGCCCAGAATCCTGCCAAGCGGCCTGTGATGTTTATCCTCTTTACAGCAGAGGAAGCCGGTCATTACGGGTCTTTACATTTCCTGGAGTATCCGCCTGTTCCGCTCGAGCAAATCGCCCTGAACATCAATATCGAACAGATAGGAAGCAAGCACCGGAATGTCAAGGGAATTTGGGCCATTGGACCGCCCTCCCAGAGAGATCTCCTGTATTCCGCCCATCAAAAAGTCAAAAGCATTGACTTGAATTTCGATAATATCGATTCTCAGCTTAGGGTGATTCAAGGAAGTGACACATGGAGTTTCTACCTCCAGAAGGTTCCAGCTATCATTCTGGGTTCAGGAGGGTTCCCTGAACACCACACACCTGGAGACACGATAGATCTGATCGATTTCGATCACTTATATAAGGCAACACTCTTGGTCTATGAATATATTCTCGAGCTTGGAAACAAATAAATAGTTTAACGCAGGTAGTTCGTGCTTTTTGCTTTTCAATTCTTGATTCTATCTCCCTTAAAGACATCCTGCAGGTGGATTTGATGATTAAAACCCCTACGTTTATAATTTCGGGTGCTTCAGGTGGAAATTTGTGGCATCTTGATAAGCCTTGGCAACAGCAAGAGTCTCTGCCTCTCCAAACAGCTTGCCGTTAAATACAATAGTCACTGGCTGATCATCTATGAATCCGCACGGCACTATCACAGCCGGGTGCCCTGTTAAGTTCGTTAAGGTTGTATTTGAATGAGTCACTTCAATAATAACATCAAAATCTTTCATGACTTCATTCATCTGTTCGATGAGTAAGGTTCTGTACCGGTTAGCCTGAATGAATTCTACAGCCGGTACAAATCTTCTCTGCCTGAATGTATCGGGCCATGAGCTTTTTTTCATTAAATCGTCCCGTGTGCTTCTTGTAAAATCATCAAATGCTGCTGCAGATTCGGTTGAGAGTATAAAACCTGTTCCCAATACCTGAATGTCAACATCTATCGGTTTAATCTCTAGACCGAGCCCTTTCAAAACATCCAGAACACGATTACTCAATCTTTGCTCTTTTTGCCTCGATGCTTTCCGCTTCTTGTCTTTCGGTTTTCCCCTCAGTTCTCTTTTAAAGTACTTCTCAAAATAACCAACTCTTAATTTCTTTACGTCTATTTTAGGGTTCCAGTTAAATGGTAAATCAATGAGGGTATTATCTTTTCCATCGGGTCCGTAGATTGCATTAAATACAACAGCACAGTCTTCAACAGTCCGGCAGATTGGTCCTATCTTATCCATGCTCCAGCTTAGGGCCATTGCTCCATATCTGCTTATCCTTCCGAAGGTTGGCCTCAAACCTGTCACTCCGCACCTGTTACAAGGTGAAATAATCGATCCATTGGTTTCCGAACCTATAGAGAAACCAACACAGCCGGCTGCTGTTGCTGATGCGGGACCTGCTGATGACCCGCTTGAACCTCTTTTCGGATTCCATGGATTTCTCGTTCTGCCGCCATACCAGATATCCCCTTGTGCCAGTGCTCCCAGCGTAAGTTTTGCAACCAAAACAGCCCCTTCTTCCTCGAGCCTTTCTACTACAGTCGCGTTCCTGTCTATTATCTGATTCTTAAACGGTTCCGCACCCCAGGTGGTTTTATACCCTTTAACTGACAGGAGGTCTTTTGCTCCATAAGGGATACCGTGCAAAGGGCCACGGTACTTTCCTTTTTTTATCTCTTCATCAGCTCTTTTAGCCTGTTCCAGGGCCAGCTCTTCTGTCAAATTAACGACAAATTTTAATGTGGGATCGTACCTCTTCAACCTTGAAAGATACATTTTCGTTAATTCGGTTGAAGTAATCTGCTTCTTTTTAATCAGCTTTGCCAGTTGAAGAACAGAGTAGAATGCGACATCTTCCAATTTCGCAGGTTTCTTCACCTTGACATCGCCATACTTGATGCGTTTTTTCTTGTCTGGGAAAGTCATCCCGGGTGGAACCGGATTGAATACCAATGCACAGTTGACGCTGTTATCCAAATCCTTTTCTCTAATACCTTTGTAAATTCCAAGATTCCTGTTTAATCTCCCGCGAATCCTTTTCCTCTCTTCATTAGTCAATTTTATGCCGATTATCTTTTCCGCCTCCTCAATCGTTTTAAGCGTAATTTCTTCCTTCTCTTCTAAAGAGACAGGGGGAAGCCCGGGCAATAGAGCCGAAGAAACACCCAACGCAGCAAAACATTCAAGAAATCTCCTTCGATTGAATCCTGGCTTAACTGGGGAAGAGGGGGCGGAAAAGGGGACTGTCCCTTTTTTCTTGAGTCCTGATTTTTCTGAGTTCTTATTGGTTGTATCGCTCATCTTTAATCCTTTCTATAATTTTTTGTAGTTTTACCAATTTATACGGTATTATGCAATACAACAAGAAGGATTTGGTCTCTTGGGAAAAAACGAAAAAAGGGTAAAAAAAAGGGGGCATGCTACTTTTTTCCAATACTGCAGGGGCTTGATTCATCAAGCCCCTGCATAAATGTTGTAAGATTGCCACGCTTCACTCGCAATGACAATTAATCATGAAAAATGGGGGGACTGTCCCCTTTTACCTTTTGAAAAAGGGGGACTGTCCCCTTTTACTTTTACTGGTAAATGGGGTCAGAGCTCCTATGGGAAAGAAGAAGAAATAACGTAATCTTTTATTCTTAAAAAATCTTCTTTTTCAGGCCCTCTCCTCTTTACACAGTGAACCAGCTCATTTTGATCTTCATCGGTTGTGTAGAAGAAGATAAAATGCTCGCACATCCGAATCCCCCAAACAGCTGACCTCATTTGAGTCAGTATTTTTCCGCTCTCATCCAGAAGCCAGTAATCTCTCTCCATTTCTTCAAACTGAACTGGGCCAGCGATAATCAAGTTCCCTTCAGGTGTCGAAGAAATTCCGCTCACATTAGGCTTGTCATACAGGGATTTCTTATATTTTTCAATGACTTTTCCAAACCGGTTATACCAACCCGGATTTCTCTGCATCATTAATTCCTCTCTTCTTTGCCTCCACGCATTGAGCTCCCTGGATTTTACTTTCACAGGTGCTGGAAGTGCAGTCTCGATCTCGCGGATAAGACTTCCCTTGTAATTGTATACTTTAAAATTTTTGCTCATCCCATCGGTAAAGAGAATTGAATCATCCTTGAAGGGAATCCATTCGAAGACGGGAATAAAAGGAAGGTTGGAAGTGGCGCCATCCCCGTGGCTTGAGATCAAAGTAAAATGCTCTTTATTAATTATCTCTGAAATAACCTTTCCTTCCTGGTCTATTCTAACCAGAGACTGCGGGCTTTTATACAGATAATAATCCTTTTTCATCTCTGGTTTGGAGCTGAACGAAAAATGAACGAGAAACCCTCCATCCTCTAAAGGAATTGCATCGTTGATCCCGAAAGACTCATTTATCTCAGGAGTCAAGACCTTAATGAATTCTCCTGACAATTCTATAAATGTAATCCACCTGTGTCCCCTGAAGAACTCAGTAAAATACAGCTTTGCATCCTGTGTGAAACCAAAACCTGCTCCATCCGCTCTCTGGACCTCACCAGGACCCTGACCTCTTCCGCCCATCCGTCTCAGATACTTGCCTCCAGGAGAGTAGACTTTTATGAAGAAATCGCCCCAATCGAAAACATAGATATTTCCATCCGGACCTTCCTGGACATGTCTAGGAATAGCCAGAAAGCCGTCCCCGTCTTCTTGGCCGATGAAAAAGTGCTCTTTTTCGAGAGAATAGAAGACAAGCGGAAAAAACATCAAACAAAAACAAATGAAAAAGCCAGATGTTTTTTTCATCAGAGACATCTCCTATAACATTTTACTTGAGCATGGATAGCTTGTTCATTCTCATTCAATTCTACCTCAGTTGAAGTCATTTTGTTGAGAAGGATCGAGTAAAATTTTTCCTGTCTGATTAAATTCTCATATATAAATCGAAAATCTACAAGAGATTCTCTTCGAGCCGGAAACAAAATTTCACAGGGATGAATACGCTTTTGACGAATCTACTTTCTATATTTCATCCAGTAACAAAATCTCTGGCTCACCAATGATGCCAGACTCCCTTTGTGCATCGCCTGCTTCCCGGGATCCTGTAAAAGCTCTCGCTTTCTGCACATCATCCACTTTAAATAAACAGACAATGATATTGGGATCTGCAGCATCCCTCAGAAGTTGAAGATCCTTAAGGCCAGCTTCCCGCTGAGCCTCAGCGTGTGATTTGAAAACCGAGTACCACTTGTCAAAGTCTGCTACTCTGTGCCGAACCAATAAATATAGCATTGCCTCTCTTCTCCTTTTTGAGTTTATCTTGCTATATCATAAATCTCGCATTTCTACTGGAGCTTCTGCAAAATATCCAAGCAGGTTTCTTTTGCTTGTATTGCTTGTCTTACCTTTAATGTGTGTCGTATATATTACTCGTTGTTATCTGTATCCAGCTCTGAAGAGGTCATCCACTGACTTGAACGGATGGGGTGGATTCAAATAACGAGCTATAAAGCGATGGATCTTCAGCCTGATCTCCTTGCCTATTTTTGTGTCTAACCTGTCGAACGAATGGCCTCCTGGAATATCCTGGAAAATCTCGTATTCAAACTTTTTACCTGCGGCTTTGAGTGATTTAATCAGATGTTCGACTTCAAGCACGTTTACATCAGCATCATTGGTGTTGGTATGGATCAAAAGCGGGGTCTTTAACTTTTCCGCATTCCAGGCTGGGGAACGGCGGCGGTATTCATTGACATTTTCATAAGCCGTCTTTCCGATATGGTAATCGGCCGAATAAAGCTTTCTATAGCCGTCGGTCTTGTACCCCATCCGAGCGATAAGATCACTCACAGGCACGCCGGCAAAAGCAACCTTGTAACTCTCAGGATGATCGAAAATATTCATGAGGGTAATCAATCCTCCATGGCTCCATCCAAGAATGCCAACTCTCTCTTTATCGATAAAGTCATAGTTTTCCAGCATGAAGTTACGGCTGGCATAAACATCTTCAACCTCCCGGCCTCCGTAATCGATGAGCTCGTACATTCCTCTTCCATATCCTGTACTCCCTCGATAATCGGCTGCAATAATCACATAGCCTTGTGCCGCTAATTCTCGGATGATGTGTGTATTGTACGTACTGAAGTTGCTGTGTACACCGCCGTGGGGAAACACAAGAAGAGGATATTTCTTGCTCCGGTCTATATCTCTCGGAATAATTACATAGGAGTAAAACTTGATCGGGTTTCCTGCTCCTTGGGCGGTCGGATTGGGCTCTTTCCAGCGCGGCGGTCCCACGATGCGGACTTTATCCACATAGGCAACATCTCCAACCTTGTGGTACCAGAGAACATCGTCTACGGCCTTCTCCAATTCGTCCAAGCGATGGTGCAGCGACTCGAACTGCCGGCGAAGAAACTTCAATTCAGCGCTTTCATCACCCGTTGAAGACTGAGCAAAGGCTGGTAAATAAGAGCAGAAAAGCAAGACAGCCACAATAGAAAATAAAATTCTCTTGTAGCGCATGATATATACCTCCTTTTATTTATTTAAGTAAATAGAGTTTTCCTTTTTTGTCTTGTAGATATTAAATGATACTGGCACCTCATCCCAGCTATGTGACACAACAACAGCAATATATACTAATCGTAACCTGGACTTCAATAAGTCTGCAAATATTTCATTCTTCTGAAGAAATTAAGGACAAGCCGGACTAAGTCTCTCTCGCTTGTATTGTTTATTCGAAACCCGTTGGGTGGGGAAGGAAAGATACATAGTCTGTATGAATAAAGGCACATTCTATGCAGCCACAGAATAGAGGAGACAATCCTGGCGACGTTTTAGCGGTTTAGTGTACAGGTGAGTTAAGATGAAGCTAAGGGCCGCAAAACGTGCTTTCTACCCTTTTCTTGGCCACGCCGCTTTATTTGTAGGATAGAATCAAAAAGAGTGGTCGGTTCCGACCAGAATATTTCAGTGCTTTAACCTAAAACCGATATTCAGATTCAGTCCGGGCATAGGGTAGATTCCAGTTGCTATGCCAGGCAAATCTACAAAAATACTGTATTCTTTATTAAAGATATTGTTGAGGTCGAGGAAAAGCTCTATATTTCTGGAAATATCCACAATCAACCTTGAGTTAAGAAGGAAATAGGAAGGCAAAGCTTCTTCTGAAAAATCACTGGCAAAATAATCCGTTACATATTGAGCATGAAGAGAGACATAAAAGGATTTTTTCCTGAGCCGGAGGGAAAAGTCCAATTTCTGTCCAGGCCTTCCTTTTGTCTTATCTCCAGGATCTAGATATGTATAAAACAGGATTCCAGAGAGACTCTTATTGAGAGCTGCTTTAAGGGAAAGTTCTGCACCTTTGAAATCGAATTTCCCGATATTTACAAATTTGAATGCCGGCGGCGGAGAAACATATGGCTGCGTCTCTATCAAATCAAATCCTTTGATCAGATAAAAGGCGCCATCCAAAGTGAGCCAGTGAGCAATTTTCTGTTTGAAGCCCATTTCATAGTTCCATACTCTCTCTGGTTTTAATTCCGAGTTTGCAGCCGGGTACATGTATAGCTCATTCAGTTGAGGCGAGCGAAACCCTTTGTTAATAGTCCCCCTTAGAGAAGTCTTTTCACTGAGCTGGTAAACAAGCCCTCCATGAGGGCAGATCTCGATCCCGAAAAGAGAATCCCTATGAAAACGCATACCAACAGAAAGGATGAACTTTTTCCAAAATACATGTTCATCCTGAAAGAATATGGCTGCCTCACTTTTATCCCAGTTTCCCTTGGGCCAGTAATAGCTCTTTCCACCCAGAATACGAAAATCCGCGCCAACGGTTAATTCGTTGTTCGAAATCTTTCTCGTGGTGTATCGGATTACCCCTCCGTTAATAAAATCTCTTGAGTGCCAGCCATCAGAGAATCGATGATGTCCGAAATTACCATAGATTTTTAAGAAAATCTCGTCTTTTTCTCCTTTTCCAGTTAAGCTAAAATCCAAGACTCCTCTCTTATAGCTATTCCAAAAATCTTCGAGCGCAAAATCTATGGGGCCAGCTTCATGCTTTTTCCCATCAAAATATTTTCCTTGAAAACTCACTTGAAAGCGCTCTGAAAGATCATAGGCCATTTTTCCGGTAAAAGCGTTTCCAGAGTAGCTTGAATTTTCCCGATGTCCATCGCTACTTCTTCGGTCCAAAGTGAAATAGTAGCGGAATCTGTTTAAATTTCCTCCAAATCGGAGGTTAAATTGCTGAGTGTTAAAACTCCCATAAGATGCACTGAAATCGCTCTCGAATTTCTCTCTTGGCATGCGAGTGATAATATTGACCACACCACCCAGAGCTTCTGAACCGTAAAGAACAGAAGAGGGTCCTCTGACGACCTCGATCCTCTCAACATTATCAAGAGGGAAAGCATGTGTTACAGCGCAACCAAAAAGACCCATCTTCTCTGGACGTCCATCTACAAGAATAGCTATTCTCCGTCCTCTCTGGCCAATGCCTCTGATATCCACATCAGCCCTGCCAAAATCACCTGTTTTGCGAATAAAAACTCCAGGCTGGTTGTTCAAAAGATTGAGGACATTGCTTGCTGCTGTTGCCTTTATGTCAACTTCGCTGACAACGCTCACCGAGGCTGAACAGTCCTTAACAGACCTTGGAGTCATGGTGGCTGTAACAACAATTTCTTCATGAGGATGAAAGGTTGACTCTTTTTCTTTCCTCCTCTTTTTTTCCTTGGTTTTCTGGGCAAGAACAAAATCGCCGGTTAGTGCGACAAACACCAGTAGAAGAATAAGAAAAAAGCTTTTTTTCCCAGACATTTATGCTCCTTTACAATATTAGTGTTACTATATTGAAAATAGTAACACCATTTCCCCAAATGTCAAGCCTATTTTAGTAATCAGGATGCCTAGAAATTCTTTATAGGTGATCTACTGAGATGCAGAACCTCTGAAAAATAAGTTCAGCCAATATCCTTACCCGTAGTGGTCATAAGTAATTTTCCGTGTTTCACGCTTCCTGTGCTCAAGAGTTCATCAGAAATATTTTTGATCAAATAGCTTTTTCCTTTTAAGACTATAACTTCCAGGCAGTTGTGTTTATCCAGGTGAATGTGCGTTGAAGAGATAACCAAATCAAGGTACTTATGTTGAAGTCTGGTGAGTTTCTTTGTCAGTTCCCTTTCTTCATGGTTATAAACAAGACCAAGTATGCCCACAGTTTCTTTTTTTTCCTCTCTCCATTCCTCAGATACCAATTGCTCTCTTATCAGATCGCGAATGGCTTCTGAGCGGCTTTTGTAACCTCTAGCTCTTATCAGTGAATCAAACTTTCCTAATAATTCTGCTCCAAGAGAAACGCCGAATCTTATGAGTTTAGCCATTTTTCATCCCTTTAAACTTTCTTTGAAAAATAATATTACTTGCTTCTAAAGTCAAATAAGCATTGTGCCATATTCAGAACACTCTATACAATCTTCATTCTTCCTCTGGACGAGGGATAGAGAAAAAATCACGGAAAACTTATTTTTGATGCTTTGAAAAAATTAAAAAAGTGAAGAACTGAAGAAATAAAAGGCAGGGGAAGTCAATACTATAACCTGTATTTTAAGATAAAATCGACCTTTCGTATTCCAGTATAGAACCGAAAATATTGGGAGGATCGAGCAGAACTGAGTTCTTGTCAGGGTAAGGAGTAGCGCTACTCTTCTCTAGAACAGTCGTAATAAGCGCTTTCAATGCCTCATTTTGATCTTGCATATCTGGAAAAAACTTTCTCGGGTTGAAGCCTGTGGTGAAAAGCCTGACAGCTTTAATATTTTGGACATTTGTCTTCGGATCTTCAAGAAAAAGGTCAATTAATTCGTAAGGCAGATCCTGGGGGGATGAAATTTCAGCAACAGCGATGGCCTTTACTTTACTGAACGCAAGCGATTTCTGGCCGAACTCTTCCGTGTTCAAATCCAGCTTATCTTCTTTAATATCAAGAGGGATTGCTTTGTAGACTCTTATAGATTTCTGCGCTGAAGTGCTTCTTCGAGGCTGGCTAGATATACCGGGTTCAGGTTCGCCTGGGGTTTCTGGTGCTGCCGGACCTCCTGGTACCGCTCGACTTTCAGGCGGCATCGGGCTTTGAATTGCCTCTGGGGATTCAGATGCCATTGGAGTTCCTGGAGCCGGTGGAGCACCTGGTGTCATTGAAGTATCTGGCGCTGCTGGCCCCCCTGGCGCGGTCGGGCTTTCTGTTGCCAGCGAACTCTCAGGTGACACCGGTCTTCCTGGCTCCATCGGACTGCCAGGTGTGGCTGAGGTTTCAGGTACTGTTGGGCTTCTTGGCGCTCCTGGAGTTCCAGGCATCACCGGGCTTCCTGATGGTGGCGGGATACCTGGTGTTGTCGTTACGTTTTGCATATCTCTGACGGCTGCAGCGGTTTTCTGGTCTTTCTGCGCTGCATCCAAATCAGCTTTGAGCTTATCCTTTTGGTCTTCGGGAATCTCCTGATGCTGAAGACATATTTCTATCACCTTTTGTGCTATTGAAGGATTAACTTGCAAAGTGGTGCTGGCAAAATTCTGCAGTAATCCAGCAGGAGTATTCAAACTGACTTCGCCAAGAATCTCATTGGCCAAATTTTCTGCTTCTTCAATATTCTGGCGCTCGGCTAAATGCTTCATAAGCGTAAACTTATATGTCAGGCTGATGGAAGCTTGAGGAATTCGCGATTTCAAACTTAAAAAATGATCCAATGCTAATTCTACCTGGTCACGCCTGACTTCGTTCTCAATCAGCCTGATCAAGTATTCTGCCGCTTCATTTTCATTCCCTATTTCAACACCAAGATTCCATAAGTTTTCCACTACATCTTGATTCGTAGGATGTTTTCTCGCTGTCTCAAGGAGGAGGGCATAGGCTTCATCTAACCTTCCTTCGAGTCTCAACTTGAGTGCTTCATCATGAGCCACGAATCCTTCATCCACAAATGAGATTTGAGATTCAATCTTTGGATGAATATATTTTTCCTCTACCTTGAAAGACTTCATCCCCCATGCTATCACAACTCCAAGAACAAATCCCCATACGTGGGCCCAATGGGCAACACCACCGCCTCCAGGATTGATCGCATCCAGGGCCTTGCCATTCATAACTTCCAAACCCAGCCATAGCGGCATCATCAGCCAGGCGGGAGCCTTGAATGTTCCCCTAACTACAAGGAGAAAAATATAGAAAAATTTAATTCTCGTTGTAAAGTATCTGATCAGAAAAGCCCCCATGACTCCAGCAATTGCACCGGACGCCCCTATCAATGGGCCAGAAAAATTGGGATAGTGAGTAGCATACATGGCAGCCGCAAACACTCCCGATATCACATAAAAGCCTGCAAAAAGCGGTCTTCCCCAGACATCTTCGATAAAAGGGCCTGTCAAATAAAGGAAAAGCAAATTCCCAAGCAAATGCAGCCAGCCGCCATGAATGAACATATGAGTAAGAAGTCCCATGAAGGTTTTTTTGGCTGGAATGAATCCCCATTTTCTGTAAGGAAATTCGTCTAGTTGACTTTTCAGACCCGCCGCCAGTTGATCTAATTCCTCCTGTTCCTCTTCCTGCATGATATGGACGCGGCGAGAGGCTGCTTCGCGATAGGTTTCGATCATTTCATCGACTTGTTCAGTGTTCTGTGCTCCGAAAAGAAGCTTTTTGGTTTCTTCATCTAGTTCGAGGTAGGGATGTTGAAAATAGTAATTCACGAGCTCTCTCCCCATGCTCTCCAACTCTTTAACTGTTTTGTTGATTTCAATGGTTACGTATATGTGTACGATTAAACACGTTGCCATTATGAAGAATGTAACCCAGGGGAGTCTTCGAACTTTGTCGCTTTCGTGACCTATAGGAAGCAAAAAAAACATATGGGTCTCCTGCCTCTAAAACGCTTAAGTAACCTTAAATCTTAGCCTGCTGAGTTTCACTCAGATACCCGCATAGAAGCTAAGCTTCCTTCGACCTGCTATTTACAGGTTTTGAAATGACGATTAATGTCAGTCATTTCTTGCCTGTGCAAAGACACAAGCAATAGTTTATCGGAAAAAAATTCATATAAATTCTGTATATTTGCCAGAGCAGGGTCAATCGCCTTTTGAGATGAATCGGGGGGTTATTTTTCAATGATTTATTTGCGCCTCTATCTCCCCTCAATAGGCGAGAAAAGTATTTAGCGATTTCTCAAAACATTTTCTCTATTGAATTCGTATATAGAAATAAGATATTTTAAAAGATTGGGACGAAGGAATCATGAAAGGAGAATTAATGAATAAACGAGGAATCAGCAGACGTGGGTTTATCGGAAGTTCACTTGCGGCTATGACCGGTTTTGGAATCTTGGGTAAGAATAAACTGTATGGTGATGCCCAAACGGAATCGGCTGATAAACCTAAGATCAGGGAATACCGGACTCTGGGACGCACCGGTTTTAAAGTCTCTGACATCAGTCTTGGAGCAGGAAATCTGAACGACACCGCACTGCTGGAAGCGGCTCTGGATATGGGGATCAACTACATCGACACAGCCGAACATTACGGCAGAGGCAATTCAGAACGCACCATCGGACAGGTCATGAAGACTAGAGATCGAAAGTCTGTGTTCATTACAACGAAGTTGAACCTATTTATGGGGAAACGGGATAAAGAAGGTCTAAAAGCAAGAGCTCTCAGATGCCTGGAAAGACTTCAACTGGATTATGTCGATTGCCTGATGATCCACATGACCCCCACTGCTGATCAGGTTAAGCACGAGCCCTACCATGAAGCCATCAGGGAACTCAAGGCTGAGGGAAAAGTCCGCTATACCGGCCTTTCCAGCCATGGATTGGAACACAGGCTCGCCGGGCCAGCCAAAGATCCAATGGAAAAGGTTGTCCTGGCCGCTGCTGAAGATGGGCGGTTAGATGTCGTGCTCTTTGTCTATAACTTTATCCAGAAAGAACAGGGCGAGAAGATCCTGAAAGCATGTAAAGATAAGAAAATGGGAACTACTCTGATGAAGACAAACCCGGTGAGATTTTACAACGATATCAAGGCAATGTTTGACCAGGCCAAGGAGAAGGGAAGGAAAATTCCCGAAGTGTACGTAAAAATGATAGAGGAGTATGAAGCCCATGCCGCAAAAGCTGAAGTATTCAAAAAAAAATACGACCTTACGAGTAACGCTATGGTCCGCGACGCCGCTATCAAATTCTGCCTGAGCAATCCTGACGTCCATGCAGTATGCCCTACGATTAATACGCACGAAGAGCTTGAAAACTATGTGGCCCTCTCTGGACAGAGACTCAAACCAACCGAAAGCGAAATGCTGGCTGAATACAATAGCACTTTCGGACAATTGTACTGCCGGCATGCCTGCGGTGAGTGCGAATCAGCCTGTCCACATGGAATCCCGGTCAACACAATCATGCGTTATGACCACTACTTCAGCGCGCAGGGAAGAGAAAAACACGCTCTAAGTAAATACGCCTCTCTCACCGGAAAAAACGCCGGATTATGCACGGATTGTGCCGGCTTCTGCGAGCAGAGCTGTCCGCATGGGATTCCCATCCAAGGGCTTCTGGTGATGGCTCATCAAACTCTCACGCTCTAAAAACCGTTTAGTCTGCAGCACAATATAGATATTATTTTCGATGGGAATTTCCTCTTTGATTGCGCTGGAAAAAGCTCAGGCCAGTAGACTCTGAAAACACGTAGCTTTTGCCCCAGCGAGTAAAAAGCTGCTCGGTTTCAGGCTTTAAACGGTTTTTTTCACCCACTACCCTTCGCATATCTTAGGAGAAGGACAGTAAGGGAATGGCGTGAAAAATCTGAACGGAGTAAAGGAATTTCCAAAATCATGCTGTCATCACGGATTTGGAGATGCTTCGGTTTTTCTATTATCTGTTCAGATTTTCCTTGCTGCCCAATTAATAGAAAGAGGGGTATTGTTCCTTACGTGCTTCTTTGGTATAAGGGAAGCACTGTGGAAAATAGAAGCAAACGCCTCTCAATCATTGGTGCCGCGCTGATAATTTGTGCGGTATGTCTTTTTAACCTGTGCTCGAAACCAGAACAAAAGGTTGAGAAATCCCCTCCTGTTGATATAGAAACGCTCAAGTCTCGACTTGTTATTCAAACTGAGGTAGATTCCGAGTCTAATACCAAAGTTTCAAGAGGAACCTTTTCGGTCTTTGAAGACCGCAAGGCTCAGGAAGGAAGGATGATCAAACTCGATGTGGTCGTCCTGCACGCCACTGGATCAGATCCGAAACCAGATCCGATTTTTCCTCTCTCAGGGGGACCAGGAGAAGATGCAACCAAAGGAACAATGATGTATAAAGAATCCCGGATGCGCGGAGAGCGCGATATCGTCCTTGTCAGCCAGCGAGGTACAGGTGGCGACAACAAGCTTGACTGTGAATTACCCGCAAATGACTCCAACATCCAGGGATATCTGGACCCGTTATTCGATGCGGAGGCCTTCCGCGCCTGTCTTGAAGAGTTGAAAAAGAATTTCGACCTGACAAAATATTCCACATCTATGGCTGCGGATGATTTGAACGAAGTCCGCTTGGCACTCGGCTATGACAAAATCAACGTGATTGGAGGGTCTTACGGAACAAGAGCAGCTCTCGTTTATATGAGGCGTCATCCAGAAACTGTCCGAACTGCAATTTTGACTGGGATCGCCCCTATCGCATTTAAAAACCCTCTTTTTCATGCGCCGGCTGCCCAAGAGGCCATCCGACTTCTGTTTGCCGAATGTGCTAATGACCCTGACTGCCATGCCGCTTTTCCAAACCTCGAAGATGAATTTCAGATCATCATAGAACGGCTGGAAAATGAACCTGCCGAAGTGACAATTACCCACCCCGTCACCAAAGAACGAGTTCCTGTCAAGTTGAGCCGGGCAGCATTTGCCGAAGCGGTCCGGACGATGATGTACTCTATGTCATACAACCGCCGAATTCCCTATCTGATTCATCGGGCATTCGAAGGAGATTACGAACCGTTTGCCCAGCTCGGAATGCAGAGCAATCGGGGCATCCTCAGGCACCTGGCAGTGGGTATGCTGCTCTGTGTAACCTGTGCCGAAGACCTTGCCCGGATCAGCGAGGAAGAAATTGTGGAAATCACAGGAGGGACATTTCTCGGAGATGGCCGTGTGCGCCGGCAGAAAGCTACGTGCGAGTTCTGGCCCAAATCCGACATTCCGAGAAACTACGGTGACCCCGTAAGTGTGGATGTGCATGTTTTGCTATTTTCTGGAACTCTAGATCCTGTGACTCCACCCCGCTGGGGAAAAGAGGCCGCAAGCCACTTACCCAACAGCCTTCACCTCGTTGTTCCAGGAGTGCACGGCCTTGGAGGAGAATGTATCAGAACCATCCAGCAACAGTTTCTGGAAACGGGCTCTGTCAGAAACCTGGATGTCTCATGTACTGAATCGATGAAGATGCCCCCCTTCAGGATTACGGAATAATATTTCCCCTGCTACAAAATTCTTTAAGATTACAGGATTAGATAGAAGTAAGCAGGAAAATCTTCAACCAGGTCACCCGGGCTATAACGCTCCCCATTTCATTCATCAATCACTTTCTTCATTCTTTCCAAAAATTCCTTTGCCTCCATAAACCCTGTCACTCTCAATTCCTTTGCTTCTGCTCCTTGGGAATCGATAAAAACAATAGTGGGAACGCCGATAATACCAAACTTCTCTCTCAACTCTTTCACAGAGTCATCTCCTGATTTGGTTAAATCCGCTTTAAGGCGAATAAAGCCTCGAGAAAGTTTGATAACCTCTGAGTCGGAAAAGGTGTGCTTGTCCAGTTCTTTACAAGGCAAGCACCACTCAGCAGAGAAATCGATTACAACAGGCTTTTCTGTTTGATGGGCTTCTGTTAAGAACTCTTCACTATACGGCTGCCACTGAATGGTCTCGGCTTCGGCTTTAGGGATAAAAAGCCAGATGCTGAGCGCAATAAACAGAATCCCTACGACATTCCTAACCCATCGAAAAGCCATGGTCACAGCTTCTGATTTTTCTACCCAACCCAGATAGACACCTGCAATAAGGGCAAGGATAGGCAAAAGAAAGGGATACACTGCTTGAGGAATCAAAGTCCTCAGGAAGTAAATTGCCATGCCGATCAAAACAAAGCCGAATATCTTCCTCACCCAAACCATCCATACGCCTGAGCGCGGGAGACGGTTGATAGATCCGGAAAATGTCCCGAGAATCAGAAAAGGCACACCCAATCCCAACGCCAGTGTGAAAAACATCCAAAATCCCAGGAAAGGATTACCTGTGGCTGCCACATATGTTAACAAGCCTAAAACGAAAGGCCCTATGCAAGGAGCAGCCACTATGCCCACTGTGAGTCCCATGAAAAGCGCTCCCCCATAGCCTTTCTTGCTCGCACCGCCAAAGTTGGCAAGAAAGGAAGGAAGGCGAATCTCGTAGACTCCGAACATGCCCAGCGCCAGAGCACCTAAAACTCCAGCTATAAAAATCAAAACCAAAGGATTCTGCAGGGCAGCTCCTAACATGCTGCCTGTTGATGCAGCAATAACACCGAGAATTGAGTATGTAGTGGCAATACCCAGCACATAAAACAAGGCCAATATAAAAGTCTTTCCTGATTTTCCCTGACTCTGACCACCAAAATAGCTGATCGTAATGGGAATGAGGGGATAGATACACGGAGTCAGATTCAGCGCCAATCCCCCGAGGAATATAAAGAAAAATGCCACAAACATGCCTTTCTCTTGAATGAATCGAGCGAGTTCGCTTTCTTCAGGAACTTCAATCTCTGCTGTGCTAAAGTCAATCTTGGAAAAAATCTCCTGGTTTATTGCGTTGACTGGCTCAGAGAGCCCCACTACTTTAACCGGGATCTCGATTGAAATCTCAGCGGGAGGCAAACAGCTCTGGTCATCGCACGCTTGATATATGAGCCTCCCCGATACAACGGTAGCTCCCAAGGGGAAATCCGCTGGCAGAGTCACTCTTATTCCAAATACTACCTTCCCCTCATAAACAGATACTTCACTCTCTGAAAAAGCAAATTTTTGAAGGATGTGATCCGGATAGATGACTTCGCCATATGCTATAGCCTCTTTCTCATCAAAAACAATCTCTGAAGGCACTAAGAATTCGTCCAAAGGTTCTTTGCTGTTAATGTGCCAGCCAGGCGCAACATCTACAACAATAGCCAGTTCAAATCTGCTGCCAGGATATACCTTATCAAGAGATACCAGGCTTTGGACCTGGATAATTTGATCTGGGGGCGCTTCCTGAGAAAAAGCAAATGCCGTCCATAAGAACACGATGATAATTCCAGCTCCGAATCTCAGTCTATTTCGCATCTATCCTCTCTCTCTTTGCTGACTATATTGCAGCCAGAAAAGACGCAAAAATCTTTATCAATACAAAACTCATTATTCCTACTGAAAGAGCGGCGCACAGCCCTGCCAAAAAGGGTTTGACTCCCAATTGCTTCAATTTCTTGATATCTGTTCCGAGGCCAACACCAGCCATAGCAACCGCAAGAAAATATCCCGCCCATTGTTTGATTAAAGAACAAAAGAAACTCCAGCCTTCTGAATTCCACAGGAGATTCTTGTTGACTATTGCAAAGTCACCGACGGAACGAAAAACGGCCAGAGCAATAAAACCAAGGATAAAAGCTGGAAACAGAGAGAAAACGCTGATGGTTTTTTTAGACTCCTCCTTTTTCCTTCTAATATAGATATAAGCCATCAAAGGAATAACAACAGCCAGGAACGCATTGCGCACAAGTTTTGTCACGATAGCAACATCCGCGCCCGTCGGATTTATCGTTGAGTCAGCACCAATCCATAGGTGATCGTACATGATCCCGGCACCCGCCACCTGAGCCGTTTCATGGATGGATGTCCCCATGAATATCCCTGACTCTACATGGGATAGTGACAACACCAGATGACTCAAATAGGGATAGAAAAACATGGCCGCTATTCCGAATATCGTAATTATCCCCACTGCATAAGCTATCTCTTCCTCTTTGGCTTTGATGGCAGGACCTGTGGCTACTATGGCGCTTGCACCACAGATCCCTGTACCCACTCCTATCAGTATCCCCAACCTCTCTGGAAGGGCAAGTTTCTTCGTGACAAAAAGGACCAAAAAGATTCCTGATGCTATGCAGACAATGATGATTACTGTGCTGAGCGCCCCTATTTTTAGTACTTCAAATATGCTGAGCCGGATTCCCATTAGTATAATCCCTAATCTGAGCAGCTTCTTGAGGCCAAAGCTCACGCCGGGTTGTAAATCTCGATGAACACCGATTGTGTTCTTGACCAGTACTCCCAATAAGATTGCCATCATTATAGCGCTGATGGGGCTTTTTTCTAGGTCTAGAACTAAAGCTATCCACTTTGTCGACTGGAATCCTACTAATGTGATTAAGACAGCAAGAGCCACTCCGGGCAGGATCATTACAGGATTTTGCATTCCGAACAGGAGATTCAAAATTCTTGATTCTTTCTTTTCTATCAATTTTTACTTCCTTTCCTCCTTGGATGATTGATTATCATCTCTCGGGTTCAAGATTAAAACGTGCAGACTACCTCAATTCTTCTGGAAGCGGATTCTGTGGCGTCACAATATCGTTCGTTACTGATACGATCCACCAGCGCCCGTCTTTCTTCATCAAACCAAAACTATCCATTCCGAGCTGGCCTGGAAGGTCTGCGGGCGTCTTAAATCTCACTTTATAAACCACAAAGCAATGAGCCGTATGACCAAACACTGTTGTCTTCATTTTCTGAATGATTTCCTCGAATCCTCTCTCTTTCATGTTGTACTTTTCCACGTCGGCTTCGAACCACCCCACAAACTCCTCGACGTTCATAACTGCCATGGAAGTTCGAGTCTTCCTCATCGCAAAAACTGCCTCAGGGATGAAGAATTTCCTCACATAATCCCAGTCAGGCGTTGTTCCAGGATCAAAGGTTACAGCCGCATACAGACCTCGCACTAAGCTCTCAGGATTCACAAAGACATCATCATCAGCGGCATTCTTATCACTGGCCACAGTGGACGCAGAAACCACTAATAAGAGAAACAAACAGAAAAAGCAGAAGACACTTAAAGATTTCATTCTATTCCTCCTTTAACCAATCTTGCCAATCATTAATCATGAATGGAACCGCTTTCACATCCTTTTTTGTTCCGAGAACCTAAAATAGTTATTATAGCACAGAGCTGCTGTCTGACCAGCGGTTTTACGATTTAAAGATCCGGCGACTCGCGGTGGATAATACTCAGTCCGCCTTTCAGGTCGATTCCCTCCCCGCTAACCTGAATCTCATAAATCCCTGGACTGGCAAATCTATAATAATTGACAAAATATGGTCGCGGACTATCCACTTTCTTTGTTATCAGGTCCCATCTGACTTGATTGAATCCTCTCTGGGCTTCGAGGTTACGGGACCAAACAATCCTGCCCTTCTTGTCTTTCACATTGAGGGTAACCACGGCCTCATTCATAAGATAAAAAGTGATCGGAACTTTCTCCACTGTGCTGTATCTCGGGTCACGGTGGGTATCGTTGATCCAGGGGAGGCGCGCGACAGGCGTCTTAAAGAGGATATGGCTCTGGGGATTGCCATTTTTAAATGCCTCCTGTATGGGGCTGATATTCATTTTGTAGATTCCTCTGCCATGAGTCCCAACTACAAGGTCCATTTCCCTCTCCTGGATAACCAGGTCAGAAATACAAGTAGCTGCCAAGCTGGGTCCCAGCAAAGACCAGCTTTGCCCACAGTCCACAGATACATAGACCCCTCTGTACATGCCCGCATAAAGAATGTTTTCCTTCAAGGGGTCTTCCAGAATGACATATGCGACTTCATTGGGGAGGTTGGAGGTGATCGACTTCCAGGTTTTCCCATAATCCTCTGACATAAAAATATAATTATTCAGATCATCATCATTGATGCCCGTGACAGCAGTATAAACCCTCGATTGACTGAAACGGGAAGGGCAGATGAACCTGATATATCTGTTCGGAAGTCCTTCGGAATGCTCTGTCCATTCAATTCCGTCATTCTGGGTGACCCAGAAGGCGCCTCTATCGGTCCCTGCATATAGAAGACCTGGCTTCATGGGAGATTCGGCTATGGCGCCGATTGCCCTGGATGTTTTCTCTTTGTGTGAAGACTTTGACAGGTCAGGACTGACCAGATTCCAAGAGTCTCCCCTGTTCAGGCTTTTAAAAACGTAGTTCGCAGCATGATAGAGTGTCAGACGATTGTGAGGAGAAATAAAATAAGGAGTTACAAAGGTATAAGCCAATCTTCCTGGATGCTCTTTGGGTAACTGGGGGCGAATCCTCACAGAACGGTCCTTCCGCATATCCTTGCGTCTTACTGCTCCGTACTGCATTGAGAAATAGACCGTATTCGAGTCCTCTGGGTCGGGCAGCGTAAAACATCCGTCGCCTCCTGCCCACGCATCGAGCCAGACATACTTCCATCCATCAGGGTATTTGGGATTCCATTCTCTTGCCAAGCCAAACACGGATGAATCATCCTGAACCCCTCCATATACATAATAGGGATCCTGATTATCAACAGAAATGTCATAGAATTCCCCGGCCGGAATGTTATTGTAATGCATCCAGGATTCCCCCTTGTCATAACTCACATAGAAGCCCCCATCATTCCCAAGGGCCAGATGGCTGGGGTTAAGGGGATTGATCCAGAGCTCACAATGGTCGAGATGCAGGAAATCGGCCGGGTTGGGAAAGAAGTGAAATATATCTCCACCGATCAACCTGAATGTTTTACCCCCATCTGTACTATGCGCCATCCTGACTCCCAGTGCAAAGACCTCTTCATCGTTCTGGGGATTTACATAACAGTCGGCAAAATACCATCCAATTCCAGGGAAAATATAGAGTTCGGACTTGTGGGTTCTTTCCCAGCTTTCTCCGCCATCAAGGGTACGGTATACCTCTGAAGCGGTATTTCTATCTTTGTTCAGGTTGTCAACCAGGGCATAAACTTTGTCAGGATTGGACCAGGAAACAGCCAATCCGATTCGGCCTGTTTTTGAGCCTTCTGGCAGACCTTTTATCAACCTGACCCACGTTTTACCGCCATCAGTACTTTTATATATGCCGCTTTCTTTTCCGTAAATGCCGGGATTGTTTTCCCACATGGAAGCATAGATGATGTCTGGATTGGACGGTGCGATAACAACGTCATTAGCTCCAGTGTGCTCATTAACATAAAGAACATGTTCCCATGTCTCTCCTCCATCTATTGACCTGTAAAGCCCTCGATTTTTATTGGTCGACCAGAAATGTCCCAGCACGGCTACAAATACAATATCCGGGTTTTCCGGATGAACTGTAATCTCGCCAATATGATAAGAATCGTGAAGCCCCACGTTTCTCCAAGTCTGACCTCCATCATTTGAGCGAAACACGCCCGTGCCCGGCATAGTGAAATTGCGTGCCTTTTTAAGGCTTTCCCCTGAGCCAAGCCAGATGATATCGGGATTTGAAGGCGCCAGTGCTATGTCGCCGATACCAAGGGCTGATTGGTTCTCGAAGATTGGCTTCCAGGTCAGGCCGCTGTTGGTTGTTTTCCATAGGTTCCCCGAGCCGAAAGCAACATACATTGTTCCAGGCTTAGCCGAATCCAACTGAATAGCTTCAACCCTTGCCGCATTCATGACCGGACCGAGAGAAATCCATTCGAGGCCGAACTCTGAATTCTTTTTCAGTTTCAAGTATTGCTCCCATGATTCAAGGAGAGGACTCTTCGTTTCATGCGCCCGAATAAAGGCACAAGTTCCTGTAATAAGAAATATAATTGCGAAAATAAACCGTGTTTTAACTTTCATGATTAATTACCTCTTATAAAGATTTCCAAAAACGTAAAAAAGGGTCAGGTATTGTTTTTTGGGCAAAAAACAAGACCTAACCCGCAATCTGTTATATTCACTTTGAAGAAATAGTATATTTTATCAGAACACCCTCTACAAATTCGGCTTCGATTTTTTGTTCTCCCTTGATAAACGTGCAAGTTATGACTTTCAACTTCCCTTCCATGCGTTCGTTGATGCTGGTAGGAGCGCCTAACATTGAGGCCACCTCTTCCCACAACAATCCCTTTCGCAAGCTATCTGAACCAAGCCACTTTGATGAATCGCTTTTCATCCCGGATTTCTCTGACCCGCCCACGCCTCCAAAGGACTCTGGGAGAAATTCAACATATTCCTGGAGTGCAGCCATAACAGATTCAGGTGTTTTTTCTTCTAATCGTAAGTCATAATCATAACGAATATTGAAACGTGAACCCGCTTGTTGTGCTTTCTCGCGTACAATCGACTCATTTATTGCTCTTTGTTGCTCCGCTTCGATGCGAAGCCTTTTTTCCTCCCGTTGGCGTTCCCTTCTTAAATAATCGAGTTCTCTCTGAAGTTCTTTCTTTCTCTCCGTGTTGGGTTCTCTCTTAACTGCTTTTTCAAGATCTTTCTCACGTTTGGATTTTCTCACATAAGGTACAGCAACATATCCCATATCATCCCCTGCAGTACCGTATCCTCCGCCGCCAAGTTGAAACTCGATATGTTTCGATTTAATTTTTATCTTCGTAATCATAATTTTCTCATCTGCAAATACAGCAGTACCGTATTTTTTTATTCTATCGCCATATTTATTGAAGTTGATTGGTTGCTCTCTTAAGGGGTATAAATCTACTCCCTCTTTCGTTGCTGGCATATCGATCTTCACAACTATTGTTTTACCTTCGAAAAATTTCTTCAAAATAGATTCGTTTTGCCCAAAAAGCGGTATCGCTACTAGCAGCAAACTTATACATAAAGTAACTTTCCTTACAATACAAAGATTTCTGGGCCTGAAAATATTTTTCCTTGTCATTTTAAAGAAGCTCAAGACATCCTCCTGTTTTTGATATTATTTTGAAAATGTCATTTATTGTCAAGATTCACATGTCCTTTTCCCTCCTGTCGACCACGTCATTTTGCCTATGATATGTTTATCTCGCCAACTCATCGGCTCGATATTGGACGAAACTATAAAGGATTTGATGCGAATACAAAAAGAAATTTTTTCTACGGATACAAGAAGATATTATAATAAGTTGTTATATCTGCTTCTCTTTCTTTTTTTTCAATATAATGCTTTCTATGATATACGCTTTCAGAAGGGAGAATATCCATATAAAAATAATCCCCAGCAGAGTCCAAAAAAGTGACGCCCAAAAACCATATTTATCAAGAATGGCAGAGAAAAAAATCACTCCAAAAATAACGGATAAGATAGCGGTTATAACTAGATATACCCAAATCCAGCGCCCGATCTTGCGCACGCTTTTTGGAAAAGACATTTTTTCTTCTCTCATTAATATATACTTATTTATTCAATGAAAAATTCTATTCCGCCTAGAAGAATTAAAATTTTCTCTTAACCTATTTTTCAGAAGGCTTCTCGTATATGATCTTTCCTCCCAGGATTGTGTACAGAACTTCTGTCTTTATAATATCCGGAGGATTGATAGTAGAACAGATGAACATACCACTAGAACATTCACATAGTCAATCCAAACGAAATTTGAGAAGAAAAGATCACCGATTGGCCACATTAGGATAGGTGGAGCGAGGACAGATAGGGACACACCGCGACAGAGCCCATCCTCATGTTCTATCAGGGATTTCTTAGGCTCTGTACTAGTTGACATGTTTTGGTGTTAATGATATTGATTGGAATGCCATTTTTCATACCAATCTTGGTAACCCGGATAATTCATAAAAATGGCGACAGAAAGTTTAAATTAATCCACCGGAGAAGGCTTGATCTTTAGCTTGGGCAAAAATTAATACAAAATGTTTGCGTCATTGAAAATCAGTGAAGGTGTCGGCCGTTTTTGTGAATAATTCAGGTAAATATAAGGAGTGCATTTATGAACATAAGTGATGAAAGATTAAGAAAGGCGTATGAAGCGCTCAAAGAAGTAGGCATTCATGCGCGAGTCTTCCTCAGCATGCCTGTCGTTGAAAATGCTACGCCCGCATGTCTCGATGATCAAAAACAAGCTGAACGAGCAAATACGGATGAAGGTCTAGAACGAAGGCATGGAATTTTCTCGCTTAAAGAGGCTTCTTTATCTGTTCTCGATCATCTTGCATTATATGGGGATGGGTGTTTTGAAGGAATCCTTATTAAAAACAATCAAATCTTTTTATGGCAAGAACACATAGAGCGATTTTTCAAATCAGCCGAGATGCTCCACATCAGTATTCCATACAGCCCCAAACAATTGACTGAATTGCTACTGCGTACATGTCAGGCCGTTGATCCTTCATTGAGAGAACAGGGCTATATCCGCCTTGTGGTCAGTCGTGGTATGGGTGATTTGGGAATAAATCCAGCAAAATGCATCGGTGCTACTCTTTTCGCTTTAGCTTCGAGCATTAATCTATATCCCCGATCCTATTATGAACAAGGAATTTCCCTGGGGGTATCGAGAAATATCCGTCGTCCAAACGCCCAAATTCTCAACCCCAATATAAAATCCAATAACTATATTAATAATGTACTCGGACTATTGGAAGGTGCGGCTGAAACGGATATGGAATCAATTATGCTGACTGAAAGAGGATTTATCGCTGAAGCCACAGTAGATAATATATTTTCAATAGAGCGCAACAAAGATTGGGAGAGCGATACATCAAAGGTAGTTGCCCGAACACCGCGGGCTCAGTACTGTCTAATTGGCATCACAAGAGCGCTCACTATAAAATTACTTAAGGAGGAAGGTTATACTGTCGATGATGATGCAGACATGATGCCGATCGACCTCATGGGCGAGAACAGAGAGTGCTTTATGACTGGCACGGGTGCAGGAGTTCTGCCTGTTATTTCGGTAATAGGTAAAGTGATAGGAGATGGCCGTCCCGGGCCGATCACCAAAAGTCTAGTTGAGAAAATTCAGGCCACAATGAACAACCCAGCTTTCGGATTATCCATAGATGCAGACGCTGCAGAAATCGATAATTATCTCAGTTCACCCAGCCTGCTTTATGGATAATCATATTTTTTTTGTTTCAATTCAATCTGAAAATTAGAATAATATCTTTAAATATTATATTTTTTAGTTGCTTGAATCCTCGTATACATCAATAAATCTCAAAGACTTTGAAGGAGGTGTGAAAATGAAATTCATTCAAGACCCGAGAATAAAAGTAGCAAAGAGGGGGCTTGCCATAGCTTGGATCTTTTTTGCTGTCTATCTTATAGTCATATTGGTATTGTCTTATGTCTTAGGGATAAAACCATACATCTTCGGATTACCCCGCTGGGTGGCCATCGGAAACCTTCTAATCCCCATCGTATTCGTGATCGCGTTAATATTCGTGGCTGAAAAACTTATACCCGACATTCCCCTGACAGATAATGATGAAGAAGAAAGTGAGGAAAAATGAACCCAGCAATATTATCTTTTTTCATATATACAGCCATATTATTAGCAATAGGGATATGGTCATACCGGATTGTAGAAAGAGTCCCCATCGCAAAATACGAGAAAGAATTTTATGCTGCAGGGAGGGGATTGGGAGGAATAGTTGTCGCCCTGATAATTGCAGGGGGGCTAGCAAGCGCGGGAACATTTATCGCAGGTCCGGGAATGACTTATGCCTACGGTTATTCCTGGGTGCTTATCAATAATTTTCAGATATTCATGAATCTTTTGCTGCTGGCCCCGATAGGCATAATGGTGGGAATTGTCGCCCGGAGAGTAAACGCCATAACATACCTGGACGTTTTTAAAGCTAGGTATGAGAGTAAGGCCATCGTCGTGATTCTAGCCGTTTTGGTGACAATATTCTTACTGCCTTATATGGCAACCCAGTTTGTGGGAGCTGCAAGGGTTATTGCCCAGATGACGGGGATGGGATATTTTGCCTCTCTCGCCCTCGGGTCTTCGGTCGTACTGGTCTACTGTGTATTAGGCGGCATGCGAGGGACATCTATAGCGATTCTCCTGCAGGGCGTTGTCATAACCATAGGTTGCATAATACTTTTCATAGGAACTGTAGTGTATGCAGGTGGATTTCAAAAATCGACCGAGGCCATCACAGCCCTGGATATGAGCTTTCTCTCGCCTACCAAACTGGGCGAATTTCCGCCAATGTTTGCCTTCTCGCTCGCGTGCATGACAGGATTTTTTATCATTGGGATGCCCCACGCCATGCTCGGCGCTTTGACATACAAAAATACAAGAGCACTCAAAAGAGGAATATGGATGGGAGCTATTTTAGTTTTTCTATGGACAATCCTTCTCTGCATGTCAGGAGTCCTAGGCCGCGCAATAATTCCAGAGCTTTCTGTGCCAGATGAAATCAGCCCCTGGTTAGCAATGAATGTGATGCCAAAAGCTCTGGGAGGAATTGTGCTTGCCGGCATTGTAGCCGGAATCCAGACCACTGTGGCAGCAATGGCTATAATCATAACCTCCAGCATTGCAAGAAACCTTCTCAAAGAGCTCAAACCGGATGTATCAGGGAAAGAGGTGAAGCTGGCATCAAGGTTAACAATGGGAGCTTGCCTTACAATAGCGATTGCCCTCGCATTGTTTCAGCCCACATTGATACAATGGATAATCTTTTTTGCGATCGGCGGGTTGGTAACTGCAACATTCGGACCAATACTGTTGGGGATGTTTTGGAAAAGAGGAAATAAATGGGGAGCCATCGCCTCGATAATCTGGGGAATGATTATATATGCGCTGGCGAACACTATAGTCCCAGAAATTAAAGTATGGGGTACACATCCTTCATTCCTCTCTGTGTTGAGCTCCGTTGTTGTTTATATCCTGGTCAGTGCGTTTACACCCAAACCGTCGGATAAAGTTGTTTCGACATTTTGGGGAAAGCTCAAAAAAGCGTAAAGTTTTTTCAATTTGATTATACAGGCTATCAATTTTTGATTATAAAGGCTTCGAAAAATAGTCATAGCGAATTACAATGCTAGGGCTGAGAGTTGGGGAATATTTTATGTAAGGAGGAAGACAATGCGTCCAAAAAAATTTTACTGGCTTACAGCGATTGGAATAGGGACAGCTATTCTGCTGATATTCTATGTTGTGCCCGGGTGTAAGCAAGCAGGACCCAAGGTCCTTATAGTTATCGACATGGACGGTGCCTCAGGCGTGACCAATTTTAATGATGTTCTCTCCTATTCCCCCACCTATCAAGCTGCGCGAGAATCACTCACTGAGGATGTGAACGCAGCCATTAGAGGATTGCTCAAGTCTGGAGCCCGTGAGGTTGTCTTGACCGATGCTCATGGGAGTGGAAATCCTGAACCCGATTACATAGTTGACCGATTGCCCGAGGGAGCCCGCTTTGACATCCGTGATGAGGTGTATGATGCCTATATCGACACACTGGATGAGACCTTCGATGCAGTGGTGTGCATGGGCATGCACAGCCGCGCAGGTGCAAAAGGTCAAATTGCTCATACCTATTATATCCATACCAAATGGATCATGGCTGGTTTTGATATGAACGAGAGTATGCTTGTTGCAGCTTCAGCGGCGCGGTTCGACATTCCGCTTATTCTAGTCGCAGGAGATGATGTTCTGGAGCAGGAAATTAAGGAGTTTTCTCCAAGAACTGAATATGTAGTGGTGAAAAAGGCAGTGGACTTTTTTAAAGCTGTACCAAGACCACAAGAGCAGGTTTCTGCAGAAATAGAAGCTGCTGCGGAACGGGCGCTTCGCAATCTGAAGGATATTCCGGTCTGGAAACCTCAGGAACTAAATGAACCTTTCAAGAACCTGTTCAAATATACGCTGCCAGTTCATGCTACGATGGCAATGGACTTTCCAGGGGCAAAAGAAGTTGACAACAAGACAGTGAGTATCACTACTGAGAGTTTCTTGGAAGCTTACCTCACCTTTAGACTGCTCTCCAACTATACCGCGCATATAACATATAGGAAGATGGTGGAGGCCGTTAGTAATGAAGAAGGAGGTCGCGATATTCTTAAGAAGGCTCAGGCGAAATTGCCTGATTGGAAGGATCGAGATTTTTCTCCTACTGGTGAAAAGATAGACTTCAGCCTCGCATATGCACGGGGCAAACATGGATATAAATAAGGGAGGTAAGAACAAACGTTATCAAAACTCAATTTGGGCTCAACTTTAAGGGCATGCTTTATCCTTTTATTCTCAATGAGCTTTTCTTTCACAATGACAAAAGGCAATATTATGTCTGAAAACCAGGAAGCCAAGCCGCCTAAAGGGGAAAAGACTCGCGCAGATATTCTGGCTGAAATTAAAAAGACCGAGCCCGAGTTCAAGAAAAATCCTGGCGATAAAGAAATCCGGTTCAAGTACGGAAACCTACTCTACCAGTCCGGTGAATTCTGGAAAGCAAGAGATGTGATTGCGCTTCTAGTCCAGGATTCAAAACCCTCAGATGAGGCATTATCTGTAGCGGCGAAGCTTGAGTATCTTATTGGAAACTACAGCGAAGCCGAAAAGCTTTACAAACGGCTTGTCGAAGCGAAGGCCGGGGACATGTCCGGCCAGGTCATGGCCAATGTTGGGTTGATGTTTACGTACTACCAGATGGACCGATTTAACAAAATTAAAGAATTGGAGTTTCCGCCAGGGGTCAAGCTTCCCAACGTGGAAGCCATAAAGAGATTTGAAGAAAATCCCTATCAAAAGGAATGGCACAGCGAGGAAAAGGTCTCGATAATACAGTTTCTGATGACTGATTCCCTGCCAGTACTAGAGATCGAATTCAATGGACTACCGGTAATTGTATTCTTCGACACCGGTGCAGATACGTTCATTTTGGATAACGAGATCGCATCCGCACTGGGTATCGAATGGAGCGCAAAAGCCACGGGCTCATTTGGAGGAGGAAAGACAAGCGAGATCGGATTCGGAAAAGTAGACAGCGTCAAGTTGGGTGATGTTACGCTGAAGCAGGTGCCAATCATTATTCTTCCGACCAAGCGATTCTCCAAAGCCTTTGAAGAAGGGAAATACACGATAGGAGGTGCCATCGGCACAGCTGCCATGCGTCAGTTTCTTTCGACCATTGATTATAAGAACGGCCGGATGATCCTGCAAGAAAGGATAAAGGAAAACGCTCGTAAACTTCAGGAAGAGCTCAAAGGCAGGATTGCCGCTGAAGTGCCTTTTGTGCTGGACGCCACCCATATGATGATGACCAGAGGAGGTTTGAACGACAAAGACGGTCTGACCTTCTTTGTGGACTCTGGTCTTGAAGGCGAGGCCTGTTTCACAGCGCCTATTCAAACCCTGAACTATGTCGGTATTCCGGTGCCTGAGACAAAGATTGATAAGGAAAGTGTCGGAGGCGGAGGAGGAAAGTGGGCTTCCGGGATTTTCCCGATCAAGACAATCAGTATGGGCAGCCTGATCCAATCCAACGTCAAGGGAACGTATGGAGCCAGACCGCCAGAATCCTATTGGGGTTCAGGATATATTCAGGATGGACTGATTTCGCATCGATTTCTGCGCCAGTATTCCTCCTGGACACTCGATTTCGATGCCATGAAGTACATCTTTGAGAAGTAATTCGAGACTGGAGACGGTTCTCTTTTTTCAAAACTAAACCGTCCCATATTGATCAGTTCAAATTCACCTGAGCTCTATACTGTAGGAACAGAATGATATTGCCATACAAGAATCTAATTTGATAACATTGGACAAAAAAATTGGGAGTGAACGTAAGTGAAAAAAGAAAACCTTTCGCTTATTGATGTCCATTCTGATGTATTGATGGATATCATTAGGAAACGGGCATTGGGCAGGATAAAAGTCTTTGAAGAAGACTGGGTTCCTGCGATGAGAAAAGCAGGGCTAAATCTGCGAGTCGCATCGATATATATCGACGAAGCCTTCGTTCCTGATATGGCTCTGAGAAGAGCACTGGATATGGTCAGTGCCTTGCTCGCAGAGGAAAATGAATCTCCGAGCATATCCGTGTGTCGCAATTTCGAAGATATTGAAAAATCTCTGGCGAGCGGCAAGATTGGGCTCATTCTTGCATTTGAAGGCGTAGAGCCTCTCCTGAATGATAAAAATCTTCTCTTTGTATTTTACAAATTGGGCTTGAGAATCATGGCTTTGACCCACAGCCGAAGAAACTTTGCCGGGGACGGATCTCTTTTCTCTCCAGGAAAAATGGGAAAGCCTGGAGGCCTTTCTGAATTTGGGATTGAACTTCTACAAGAAGCAGAGGAATTGGGGATATTGGTAGATGTGACGCATTTGAATGATGAAGGCTTCTGGGATGTTATGGAACATGTGAAATCTCCAGTGATAGCCACCCATTCAAACTGCCGCTCCCTATGTGATCATCCCAGGAATCTCACCGATGACCAGATTAAAGCAGTAGCGGAAAGAGGAGGGGTTATCGGAGTGTTGCATTTTTGTTTTGCGCCGAAATCCGGAGGAAGCCGAACTGTTGACCATATATTAGACCATTTAGATTATGTGGTAAAAGTGGCCGGAGTGGAGAATGTGGGATTCGGCTTTGATTTTTATGAATATCTCATGAAATATTTATCCGAAGAGGAACATATGCGATTACCGAAGGATGCCTTTGTGACTTCTCCATCGAACAATCTCACAAAGGACGAGGATATCCCGGCAGTAATCGAAGGGCTCAAGAAGAGGGGCTACGGCAATGAGGAGATTGAGCTCATTTCGGCCAAGAATTTCCTCCGTGTATTCAAAAGTGTTTGGAAATGAAGCCAACAAATATGGTCTATCAATGCAAGTATTGTAAAGATGCTTGTCCTAATGATAAAGACATATGTAGTTATTTAATGGATTTAATATTAAACTCAAGGAGGTAAAGAACCATGTCTCCTATGAATGTGGAAACGAACAGGCTCTTTACTGATATCAATAAAAAATATGAGGAATGGCACAAGGCTACCTACTATGTTAAAAACCTAAAGGCTCCCCAGATAAAGCCTCCACTCGATCCTACTCCAGAAGGATTGGAGAAGGAGATATGGGTGAAAGCCAGCCTCCTGGCCGATGGCCTGCGGTTTGATGATTCTGCACTGGAAGGTATCTGCGATGTCTACAGGGAACAGTCTCGTTGGCTTTTCGACTGGAACATCAGTGAGCACCGTTACTATCTTCCCGAAGAATTGCTGCTTCCGATGGATAGTGTGGTTCAGGTCAGGGAGAATAGTGATTCCCGATGGATGTGTACGGTCGAAGACGGGGCTATGGTTCTCAAGCGGGACGGGAAATTCGTTATAGAATGCCGGCATATTCCCCGGCCAAAATACTACAGCATGGAAGCATCTCCAGGGATCATCATGAGGCGCATCGCTCCCAAACGGGGGCAGGACTGTCTCGTCTTGAATTACGCTCCCTTCTGCATGTATTGGACAACCGATGATGGCTGTCAATTCTGCAATATTGTCCCGAATATGCGCTGGACAAAAGACGATCTTCAGGTTACCAAACGGAGCTTCGACCAGATTCTCAAGACGACCAAGGCAGCGTTCGATGAAGGATGTTTAAAACACATTCTGCTGACAGGCGGGTACTTGAGCAAGCACAAAAAGAAAACTGGAGAGGAAATAGACAGGGAAGACAAAATGATCCTGGACATCATCCATGCTCAGCAAGAGGCTCTCAAAAGGGATGATATACCGGTTAACGTGATCCGTACCGCTCCAGAGGATAAGGATCTCAAAAGCATCGAAGAACACAAGAAAAAAGGAGCCTATTCTGTCGCCTATAACCTTGAGGTGTGGGATCCTACTCTGTTTAAGAAGTACTGCCCGGGGAAAGATAAGGTTCAGGGCAGAGACCACTGGCTGAGGGCTTTGGAGGTGGCAGCTGAGGTCTACGGGCCTGGAAGGGTGAGCACTCACTTTGTCACAGGATTCATCGAGCCTGAGGAGAGTCTACTTGAGGGAATCGAGTGGTGCTCGGAACGCGGCATCGGATCCATCCCTCTTGTTTGGAGTCCGGTGAAAGGCACAAAATACGATGGATTTCGCGCTCCACAGGCAGAATGGTTTGTGGAAATGGTTAAAAAGATCGCTGACATTCGCCTCAAACACGGCGTGGATGCTTTCGAACCCGCTGCGCTTCCAAACGATTGTTATCTGTGCGCCATGCCTTCCCTGATTGCTGACGAACTTCGGCTTCGCAGGGTAAAAAGAGAACTTGAAGAAAAGAAAAAATAAACAATCACGAATTAACATTCACCATGATTGTAAATTAGGACTCTAAGGATTAGGTGTAGATAAAAATGACTAACGGAAAAGCTTCATTCTTCAGGAGGTACTTTGTACCTGGTCTTATATTCCAGGGGGTTCTTATAGGTGGCGGCTATGGAACCGGTCGTGAGCTTGTCGAGTATTTCATGAAATACGGACCTTTAGGTGGAATATTGGGGATGTTTCTCATCACCTTGGTTTTATGGTCACTCATACTGGCTGCGACATTCGAGTTTTCTCGTAAATTCAAGCTCTATGATTACCGATCTCTTCTATTGAATCTTCTTGGTCGTTTTTGGCTTATCTTTGAGGTATTTTTTATTGTTCTTCTGATCGTAGTATTGGCTGTCATTGGCTCTGCAGCAGGTGTTTTACTGCGTGATTTTTTTGGATTCCCTTATCTATTTGGTGTAGGAATCATGCTGGCCTCAGTTGGGTTTTTGACTTTCAAAGGTAGCGGCCTCATAGAAAAATTCCTTTCTGGCTGGTCCATTTTTATTTATGTTGTCTATGCTCTTTTTCTCATTATTGCCATCATTAAGTTTGGTCCCCTGATCCAGAAAAACCTGACCAGTGGCATCATACTCCCTAAATGGGCGATCGGAGGCTTAAAATACGGTCTCTATAATATGAGTGTCTTCCCAGCCGTTCTTTTTTGTATTAGAAATATTGAAACAAGAAAGGAGGCTATCTCTGCAGGCGCTATCGCTGCACTCATAGGTCTTCTGCCCGGCTTTTTTTTCTACATTGCTATCCTTGGTTACTATCCTGCAGTAGTAACTGAAGAAATACCAGCAGTTTTCGTTATTCAAGAAGCAGGGGTTCCGTTCCTACTGGTTATTTTTCTTGTCATGTTGGTTGGAACACTGATTGAGACAGGAACAGGCTTTATCCATTCTGTCAATGAGAGAATACAATCTGCTTTTCAGGCTAGAGGGAAAGTCTTTCCACGCTGGATGAGGCCAGTCATAGGTGTACTCATGCTTCTTATAAGCTTATGTCTATCGTCTTTTGGAATAATCAATCTGGTTGCCAAAGGATATGGATTGATGAGCTGGGGAGTTTTCTTTATCTATTTTGTGCCTCTAATGACGCTTGGATTATATAAGATTCTTAAGAAATAATTTTTCTGATGCTTAAAATCTGTGAAGGAGGTATATAATGGATTATTCTTTCTCTTGGAAAAGCAGGAAAGCGGCAAAGGGTATCTTTCAACTCTGGCAACCGGGAAGAGTACTGTTGAGTTCGTTTCTAGGCTGTTGTGTTTTTATTCTTCTTGCTTTTGGGGGCTTGACACTCTTTGCTCAGGATGCCTCTCACGTCGGAGACGATCCTGGATTGGTACGGCTGGAAAAGGAAATCGCCCGCCTAGCAAAAGGCGCCCAAGGCGTTGTGGGTGTTGGCGCAATTCATTTAGAAACAGGACGAGAGGTTTACTTGAACAAATCTGTCGGATTTCCAATGGCGAGCACCTTTAAGGTTCCTATAGCCGTAAAGCTGCTCAGCCTGGTTGATCAAGGAAAACTCAAGCTTGACGATATGATTCCCGTTGAAGCCGGAGACCGTCGTCTTGGAAGTGGAACACTCACAAATCTTTTCGACGATCCAGGTGTTGAACTCTCGGTTTTGAATCTCATGAAACTCATGCTCATCATCAGCGATAACAGCGCGACTGATCTATGCATACGGACGGCCGGAGGAACCGCGGCGGTCACACAGTATATGAGGGATATCGGCATTGAAGGCATAAGAGTAGACCGGACCGTCCTCGGTATCATCAATGAATATTTGGGCATTAAAGAGATACCTAACGATGCAAGAATAACCATCGAAGAACTCATGGAATTGCTCAAAAAGATTCCACCTGAGGAGCAGAAAAAGGCTGGTGAAGCCTTTAACGCGGATCCCAAAGACACGACCACTCCTGAAGGTATGGCCCTATTGCTCAAGAAGATCTGGAACAGAGAAATCCTGACTGAGGAAAGCTCTGCTCTGATGCTCGATATCATGAAACGCTGTGAAACCGGATTGGGTAGAATCAGAGGCATCTTGCCTGAAGGGACCGTTGTATACCATAAGACAGGTACTATCGGGGGGACTTTAAACGATGCTGGAATCATTTCTCTTCCTGACAATGCCGGTAATATTATCGCCGCCATTTATATTAAGGAATCGAAAGTGGAAAATGAAAAGCGTGAGCAGGTGATTGCTCAAATCTCGAGAGCTCTTTATGACTATTTTCTCTTTAATCCTGAAGTAAAATGATCTTTATTAAAGACCAGGATATCTCCATTTAAAATTTGTACTTTTGACAGATTTGGATATATTTTGGCTGATCGCGCGCTAACATGCGTGCGGGCGAAAAGAAAGGAGATAAGAGATGAGTATTTCACGGCGTAATTTCGTGAAGAGTGCTTTCGCGAGCATCTTGACTTTCGGGCTCCCAGGCGGCAACGTCCGATCTGCAATGGCCTCTATAAAAAATGGAAACAACGGCCAAACTCCAAGAGAAGCTTATGCTAAGTATAAGGATTGGATCTTTATCGATGCACTGGGCGGCCTGAGGCTAGGAAAAGAAGGAGAGGACGAGATCAAACGCTCAGGTCTCACCATGATCGAGACAACCCTTGGCGCCCAAGGGGACCCTACCTTTGGTTACGAACAGGCTGTCAAAGACCTGGCCATGTATCACGGAATCTTCGATCGTTTTGAAGAGGTACTCATCAGGGTAAGGACGACTCGCGACATCCTTGAAGCAAAGAAAACAGGGAAAATAGCTCTCATGCTCGGTTTTCAAAATGCTACCCATCTTGCGCGCGACATAAAGAATGTCGATTTCTTCTATAACCTTGGAATCCGGCAAATTCAACTGACCTACAACTCTTTGAATGCCCTCGGAGCAGGATGCACTGAGCGGAAGGATTCCGGCTTGAGCGACTTCGGTGTAAAGGTCGTCCACAGGATGAACGAGCTGGGCATACTCGTGGATCTTTCTCACTGCGGGGTGAAGACAACCCTTGATGCGATCGAAGTCTCAAAAAAAACCCCTATCTTTTCTCATACTGTTTGCCGCGCTCTGTGTGACAATCCCAGAGGCAAGTGGGATGATCAAATCAAGAAGCTGGCTGCAAAAGGCGGAGTCATGGGCGTTGCGACGGTAAACTTCTTCATCAGCAAGAAGCCGCGGTCTACACTCGATGACTATATCAATCATATTGAACATGTCATCAAACTCGTCGGAATTGACCACGTTGGAATCGGCTCTGACTCAAGTATTGGTGGTTGGCGGATTTCCTTCCCTACAGAGAAAGCTTTCTTCGATTTTCACGATCAATTTCACTTCAAGCCGGGAGTCGACCTTCGCTGGCCGCCATTTATTGAAGAAATCGATGTCCCGGAGAAGATGTATATCATAGCAGAAAGGCTTACCCAACGCGGCTACTCGACGCCAGATATCAAGAAAATCATGGGAGAAAACTTCATGCGGGTTTACAAGGAGATACTCGGATAGATCGACTCCATCAAAATAAATACTGCATTAGGAGCTGCACACTGTTATTTGATATTTTTGATACATGAAGAATAGGGATTCAAATATCTGACATTCATCCTATTCCCCAAATCTCCTCCACAATATTCTCACGAATTCCGTAGAGATAATCGTGGAGGAAGACTGTCATGTCTCCATAGCCAGGGATAAAATCGAAGATATCGTCTACTTTAACACTATCGTTAGGTTTTTCAAGAGTTAAAACTCCATGCTCTGCAGACATCACGATGCTCTTGATGTTGGATATACCGATAGGTCTTGGAGGATTGAACCATGCCGGCATTGTCTTAAAACCCGCATCAAAGATGATGCGATCGGATGTTGGCCGGCTTGTTACTGTGCTCCGCACAAACAAAGCGGGTTTTGTTTTTACACCCCATTTCTGATAAGTGACATCACAAAAAATCGCACCGCCTGCCTGTATCTCAGTAATACCAGCAAGCTGAGAAGTGATGGTGTATGTTCCACTCCCGCCACAACTGACTATGCTCACAGGCAGGCCAGCTTGACGACAGAGCTCAGCGCTATCTCTCAGTTCTTTGATAGACTTCTCGATTTCCTTGCGTTTCGAGTCTGGATTATCGATCCACACTGCATGACCTTCCCATGTCATAAGCCCTAGATAGTGAAGGCCAGGGGTATCATGGACAAGGAGAGAAAGCTCTTGCGCTGGCTTTCCTGGCTGGATGCCTGCCCGGCCCATCCCTGTATCCAATTCGACCACAATACCGATCTCAACTCCTTTCGACAGAGCTGCTTTGCCAAGGTCAGATAGAGTTGCCTCACTATCCACGGCAATTTTCACATCCGCATGTCGCTTGAGTTCAGCAACGCGGGCATACTTTCGAGTTCCCACAACCTGGTTTGCTATGAGTATATCTTCGATTCCTGCTGCGACCATGACTTCTGCTTCGCCTAATTTGGCACAAGTGATCCCTATTGCGCCTGCTGCAATGAGTTTGTGCGCGATTGCAGGTGATCTTATGCCTTTCATATGAGGTCGCCAGTTGATAACTGCCTTCCTAAAGCACGCGGATAATAAAGCGATATTCTCTTCTAACTGGACTAGATCCACCCAGAGAGCAGGAGTATCCAGTTCAGTCTTCTTTAATCCCACTTCGCCCAGCCTGGCACCACACTTACCGCAAAAAATGGAACCATCTGGATTGTCTGAATTGCATTTGGGACACTTCATCCTAAACAGTCCTTTTAATTTTTTGCCTTAGAATAATACTTAAAAAGAGGGGTGTCAACGAGAAAGGAATTCTTTGCTCACAAGCCGAGCTCTTTGCATTTCTCATCCACCCAATCCTGAGGGGTTTCGATATGCTTTTTGCGTAATCCGGTAAATCGACCCTGAATCTGAAGATAATCCTTAATCGATTTTCTCTCCTTTGGACGATATGTGACTCTCAATGTGCCATGATCCATTTCATACAGAATCCAGAAGCCTGTCTTCACAGCCAGGCGTGCTACTTCGATAGTCTTATCTTTAGGGATTTCCTCCCTGGAGAGCAAGGGGCATGCACATGGATATACTTGAAGCCTGGCTCCATGTCTCTCGCCCTCTCCAGCTTCCTGATAAAGTCCTCTGGAAATGCCAGAACGAATCCGATTTGGAGCTAAAAATATTATCTTCTAGTGATTTCATTTACTGAAAGAGACAAATTGAGGTATTATTGTGTGTTGGATTAATCTTAAGATGATGAAGAAAGATGAAAAAAATTGCCAGAAAGGATGACCATGAAATTTGAAAAAATTCTGATTCTTTTAGCTACTAGCCTTTTCTTGACCTTCTGTGCCACATCTCAAAGCAAAGTTGAGAGCAAAAAGGTCGAACGCGAAAACGACCCTCAGTACCAGTATGAAAAAGCTATTGTTGCCATGAATTATGGGCTGGTGGATGAAGCCATAAAATACCTGAATGAAGCCCTTGCCCTGGACCCTACCCATTACGAGTCCTATAAGCTTCTCGGAATTGCTCATTTCAAGAAGAAGAACTTGCTTGAGGCTGCTTCAGCCTATAAGAAATGTCTAGAATTGAATCCCGATTTGTCAGAGGTACACAACGACCTTGGATTCATCTATCAAGAATTGGATTTCCTCGATAAAGCAGAAGAAGAATACAAGAAAGCTTACGCCATGGACAGCAACCATAATGCCAGCTTCAACCTGGCCAAGCTTTACCTCGGACAAGACAAGCTGGAACTTGCCTTGGATTATGTCCAGAAATCGATCCAGAAAAACGCCCGCGCATCAGCAGTCTATAATCTGCAAGGAGTTATTCTGAACAAGATGGGACGTCTTCTAGAAGCCATCATGAGTTTTCAAAGCGCCTTGAAGATTTCCCCGAATGAGATCATCATAAGGATCAATCTGGGTATCGCCTACATCAATAACAGAGAGTTTGAAAAGGCTCGCATATTATTCGAAAATGTACTTCCCCATGTCAAAGACCAATCGCTCAAAGATAAAATCAACGAATATTTGAAATTAATAAAAGATAGGGTAAAAAAGTAGCCTGTCCTCTTTTTCCTGCTATTACTTGATCTTGCCTTTTGAGTAAATGAACCGGTCTCCCTTGTTTCCGGAGCAGATAAATTTTGTTTTGGCTTTGAATTTATCCTTGGAAGCTTCCTTGACAAAGTCTTTGTAAAGGTACTCAAACCCAGCGGCATGCATCGGAAACATGACTTTGGGCTGTAGCTTCTCTAGTGTATAATAAACACCTTTTCTGACAGCAGCCGGATCTCTGAAACCGCACCCAGTTATCGGAAGAAAAGCAATATCAGGTTTATTTCCATTTTCTGCTAGAAAATCTATCTCTCCAGAATATGGTCCCTTCATATCTTGCTGCTTACATGCATGATCACCTGCATGGAAAAGGACAAGGCCATCCACATTCACAAGAAATCCCACACCGGCATCGTTTGATTCTATGGTTGAAATCACCATGCCATCGATCATTTTCTTTTCCCTGGGGTTCATATAAATATACTCAGGTGCTTTTTTGGGCTTAAAGCCAAGGATGTAGACAATATCACCGACAGATTTTTTCCATTCAAAAATTACTGGATTAAAATGGTCGTTATGTCCATGAGTAACAAAGACATAAATTTTCTGCCCTAGCATCTCTTCCGGAATGATATGTCCGTTTGAAAGAAAGGGTTCATCCGGTTTTCTGCCGAATATATGGTAATCGAATATCAGCAATTTATTCTTTGTTTTTACGGCCCAACCGCTGGTTCCTAGGTACCAGACAACAGCATCTCCAGAATTAAGCTTCTTTTTTAAAAAGGGAGACATGCCGTAGTTTTCTTCCAAATCCTTTGCTCGAGCACCATGTTTGATAAGTAAATCCGCTATCTTCTTGTGTCCGTATTTAGCCGCATACTGGAGTGGAGTTTTTCCGCTGTTATCTCGAGCATTGACATCCAATCCCTTTGCTCTAAAAAGTTCCATCATGTCTCCATATCCTTTGATTACTGCAAGATGGAGGTAAGTCCGCCCTGTTTGAGTCTCTACATAGTCTTTTGCGGCTCCTCTGGAAAGGAGCAAGTCAGCCATGCCTGTATTACCCAAGAAAATCGCAGCATACAATGGTGTAATATTTTCGTCTGATTTGACATTGATATCCGCTCCCCTATCAAGCAAAATCTCAACAATTTCTTTATCACCCAGAAGAGAAGCCATGTGGATAATTCTTAAACCACCCTCAAATTTTTCATTTACATCTTGCCCATAATCCAATATCGGCACGACCAATTCCTTTAAACCTCTCATTAATGCAATAACAATTACAGGCGTGCCGTCCGCAGCCTTAATCTTCACGTCAGCACCTTTTGACAGCAAAAACCGGGCGATATCAGCACGTTTGTGGGCCAATGCACTATGTAATGGAGTATTCCCTTTGGCGTCCTTGGCATTGATATCTGCACCTTGAGCGAAGAGGAATTCGGCGACTTCTTTGTTGCCGCTTTGAACCGCAAAGTGCAAAGGCGTTTTTCCATCTTCGTCCTTAGAGTTCACTGAATCCGGTTTTTTTGCCAGTATCTTCTTTACTCCGGCGAGGTCTCCTTTCATTGCTGCCTGATGAATTTCATTCGAAAAGGCTTGTGTGACAAACAAGAACAAGACAAGCAATATTACTGCGACGATTATCTTTTTGTGGCACATGATACAACCTCCTTTTAATTAATATTTGTGAAATGTTCCCTCCTCACATAAGCAAATATAGGCTTCCCAGAAACGTTTGTGTCAGGAGATTGACAAACTTGTGGGAAAAATTGATAAATCCTTTTAAATTCTGGATGACTGGTCCTTGAAAAGATGTCGAAATTGGATTTTAATAGAGATGCATGAAATTTTTATCTGAGAATAATAAAATACGAAAAACACTGACCTCCCGTATTGCTTACCACCTCTACTTCTGGGCTTTCTTCCTGCTCCTTTTTTTCATACTACCAGGCAAAGAAGAAATGAATCTTTCTACGAGGGCCACATATGGATTGAGAATGCTCGGTCCGGCTCTATTTCCTGTTTATTTTCACTTTTTCCTCTTTGAAAAATACTTCTTCAGAAGACGGTACTCGATCTATGTAATTATCCTTATCCCAGCCTTAATTTTATATGTCTATCTTGTTAAGGCATTTGTTTTATTTGTTTTTAATGTAAGAATCGAATACATCAGTCAAATATTGTTCTTGGCGTTTATTATCTTCATTTCCACTTCTCTCAAAGTCTTGAAGCGCAGCATTAACGAGAGATTCCTTTTGCAGGAAATCAAGGCCAAACAAGTCCAGACCGAGCTGAACCTGCTCAAAGCTCAGATAAATCCGCATTTCCTGTTCAATACCCTGAATAATCTATTCGGAATGGCCCGAAAGCAGGACAAGGCCACAGCAGACGGTATCGCCGGATTATCTCATCTCATGAGATATATGATTTATGAAAGCAATGTGGACAGAATAAACCTGGATAAAGAAACCCATCAGATCAAGCGGCTCATCGAACTGCAAAAACTCCGCTTTTCCAAAGATGATGAAATTGACATTGGTTTTAAAGTTGAGGGCGATACAAAGAAGGTTCAAATCCCTCCAATGCTTCTGATTCCTTTTGTAGAGAATGCGTTCAAACACGGAATCAGCATTAAATCTCCATCCTTTATCCATATCCATTTAAAAGCCCAAGAGAACGGTCTTCAATTCTCGGTCAGGAACAGCATTCATGCCGGAAGAGGCGAAAGAGACATGAACAACTCGGGGTTGGGATTGCAGAATGTCAAACGCAGGCTGGAGCTTTTATACCCCGACTCTCACGAGCTGACAACCCACAAATCCGCCAATACATTTGAAGTCAATCTGACTTTAAAAAATAAGGGAAAAAAACGCCCATGAAATGCCTTATCATCGACGACGAGCCCACTGCCATTGAAATACTCAGGGACTATGTGGAAAAGGTCCCCTTTCTGGAGTGCGCTGGAACTTTCCGAGATCCTCTAAAGGCTCTGAATTTTATCCAGAAAAACCCTGTCGACCTGATTTTACTGGACATAAATATGCCTGACTTGACCGGGATCCAATTCCTAAAATCTCTAGAATCTCAACCTCTTGTCATATTCACGACTGCCTATTCCAAATATGCTCTGGAAAGCTACGATTATGATGCGGTGGATTATCTTTTAAAGCCAATTGAGTTTGACAGGTTCCTTAAGGCCATCAATAAAGCCTTCAAACAATATCAAATTAAAACAAGCCGTATGACGCCCTTCATTCAAGAAGGCGATTTCATCCTGATTAAAAGCGGCACAGAGTATTATAAAATTAAGCTGAACGACATCCTTTATATAAGAGGCACCGGTAATTATGTGACATTTGTCACGAAGAAAAAAGAGATTCTGTCGCTTCTGACTATGAAAGCAGTATCCGAGATGCTGTCTTCAAAAATGTTTTTCCGGATCCATAAATCGTATATTGTTAATTTTTCTCATGTGGATTTGATCGAGAGCGACCAGCTAAAAATAAACGAAGAGTATCTCCCCATAGGAGATTATTATAGGGAAACCATTTTCAACGCAATCAAACAGAAATAATCTAGAAAGCCTTAGTCTCTATTCCTCTAATTATAAGCTAAACAACACTCTCTTCATCCATTTCTTTCCATCTTCGGGAATTCTTTATGCTCCACGCTGATATTGTTTTTCCTTTTTTTCAAGCTTCTTTAAATTCTCCAATGCCCCTTTTTTGAGTCTTTCTAAAAATGCTTTATCAGCCTTGGTATCTTTTGGAATCATCTCTAAGGTCTTTTTATAGTATTTAATAGCAAGCTCGCTGTCGCCCTTTCTCACATAAGCTTCAGCTAAACTGTCATAGACATTGGCAGAATTCGGAAAAGTTTCAACGTTCAATTTAAAAATTTCAATTGCTTCTGGAATCCTTCTTGAGTTCAACAGAGTGTATCCAACGCTGTTTATTGAACCTTCACTGAGATCATCCGGATTTTCCTTCCTCAATTCATGGAAGAGCTTAACCGCTTCTTCAATCCCCTTATTTTTGATTGTCCGGACAAAAACCATGGACGGCGAATCATAAAGGGCATAATCCAAATAGGCCAAGGCAAGCTCTTTACCCCCGCCGATTGCGCGTTTGACAATTTCAGGACCAATGCTCAATCCGTTATTACTATTTGTTAAATAGACAACTCCGATCTTCTGTTTTTTATAGGCAACGATATAATTTCTGAATATCACATAATCTCCCCACTGCCAGAAAGCATCACCAGAATCTGTATGCTCCAACCCAAAGCCAAGCCCCCAAAAAACGTCTTTCTCAACGTCGATCTGAGGCGTGAGCATTTGCTTTACAGTCTCTTTTTTAAGCCCTATATCATTCAACATGGCAATAACAAATCGAGCATAATCGTATGCTGTTGTATAGAGACTTGCCGCTGCATGCGCCCTTTTTCTCTTCCTGAATCTCCCGGTTGTCTCGCTGAATATATCATGCCCCACCGCCGATTGAGTCTCGTATTTTTCCTGCCAGACCATGCTGCTGTTTTTCATTTTAAGCGGTTCTATGACCAGCTTTCTCATTATTTCACGAAGGGAGTCACCTTTAAGGTGTTCAATGATTCTCTGAAGATACATATAACCATCAGCGGAGTAGCGGTATTTTTGACCTGGTTCAAAAAGGATGGGAAGGGGCTTACGGGGACCTCCATGGGGCAAGCCGGAGGAATGGCTCAAGACCATTCGAGCCGTTATCTTCTCGAACCAGTCCTTTCGGAATCCTGTTAAATCCACAGGATGCCTTATGTACTTTTTTTCCAGATAACTTTGAGGAGCATATTTGATCAAAGGAGTGTCCAAATCCAACTCACCTTTTTCCACCAATTTCATGGCTGCATAAGCGAAAAAGGGCTTTGTGAGAGAAGCTGCTTCAAAAATGGTGTCATCGGTAACAGATTCACCTGTTTTGGTGTTTTTTATACCAAAGCCGCGGGACCATATGATCTTCCCATCGATTATCACAGCTATGGAAAGCCCTGGAATCTCTGCCTTTTTCATCAACTGCGGAATAATCTCCTCTAGTTCAGATATTAAAGCCTTCTTATCCACACCAGTTTTTAAAGGTACAGATTCCTGTGCAAGATTTTGTCCAACGGGAATTAAAAGACAAATCATGACGATTATGAATGTATTTTTCGTGATGACTTTCTTCACCTCGATCCTCCTTTTATCAGCATTTATCTGCAGAGGAAGTCTTTTACAGAATAAACTCCTCTTATCATAAATACGCACCCAATCAAAAAATGGTTTCCAAGATGTGAGAGACGCCTCCCTTTTTTCAAAAAAGGCTAATATTTAAGGATCTTCCTCTTTGAAAAATGAACGGTTTTTGCTATTTCACGTTCCCATCTTTTATCTTAATGCCTTCTACCTTTATTCCCATTGCCGGAAGACTGGCAGTGCATTTTGTTATTTTGCCTTCTTCATCCCTCTCAAATTTGAATTGATATTCTGTCCCGTCAGGTGAATAACCGACAAATGTCATCTCTTCTCCCTCTACAGGTTCTATCACTTCCTGGCCTTCTCCTTCGGGTGCGCCCATCAGCTTACCGTCTTCGACAGAAAATACGAATACGATAATTTGTCCTTGATAATCAAACTCGTAACTTCCGGCAATCTCGTCTAAGAGCTTGGCATCTGCTTTCTTTTCCTGTTTTTTTTCTTGAGAAAAAGATGCAGAATTAAAAGCAAAGAGCATGAATGCAAGACAGAACGTAAAGCCGATTAAAGAATTTTTAAATATTTTTGGCATAAGAACCTCCTCGATTAAAGTATAGCCTATTAAAGGGTTCAGGTTTTGCTTTTTGCCTCTCTCTAGACATAATCAACCATCCCAATTAAGCAAAAAACAAGACCTGCTCCTATTCTACTATTCTAATTATATTACGAAGCCATACATTAAGCACTCATTATTCCATTGTTCCCTTCGTATGCCCGCTTGTAATCGATTATTTCGAATACTGAAACAGGAGCAACAGAATTAGGCGTGACGGGAAGCAGCTGAATCAAAATCTCTCGTACAATACAACGTCTTCCAGGCTTTTCTTTTCCGGGGTCTTTGGCCACTCTACAGGAACACCGATGGGGGTAATGCATATGCGTTTATAGTCGTCGGGAATGTTCAAAACCTCCTTGGTAACCTCTTCCCTTATAGAATTCGCACAGAAAACAGTGCCATAACCCAGTGCCCTCGCGGCCAGCATTAAGTTCTCAGCAGCCAAAGCGCCAGCTGTGATGTCATTCACGGGATTTCTCGTCTTTGTATTCGCAAGCACAACTACGTATACCGGAGCTGAAAGATAATCTGTAAAGTATTGCCTGCTTCTCTCTCCAGACCTTTTAATGCATGCTTCCTTGATCTGATCTAGCGTTTTTCTTTCCTGTATGACAAAAAATTTCCATGCCTGTCTATTACTTGGAGTCGGTGCGGAATTGGCAGCTTCTAATATTTTAGTGAGATGTTCCTTCGGAATTGGTGTCGATTTGAATTTTCGAACAGAACGTCGGTTTTTAATCACCTCAAAAATGTCATGCTCATCACTCTGCAAAGAACTATCCTTCCTCTCAGCCAAGAGCCCAGAACTCCCAAGTGCCAGCCCAGCACCTAAAACAGCGCCCTTCTGAAAGAATGCCCTACGATTGATTTTCATTCAAATTTCTCCTTAATTTTATTTCATTCTATATAAAGTTAACGAATAATCTATCAATTGATATTACATCTCATTATCACTCTATTGCCACCAATACTTCTAGACTTCCCTCCATCTTCATATACGGAATTTAAAATACTTAAGTTCAAAAACAAGTATTAGCTGCAAAAAATCCTTGCTTCTTTTCTACTTGCCAGAGTATTCTAAGGATTTTGTGCTTAAAGACAGTTTTAACAATCTTTTCTTATCTATTTAGCGATGGAGAATTAGGAAACATTTTTCCCACCGCTTTAGTTTAATTCTTGTGAACAAGTCTTATCAATGTATATATCATATGGGAAGCCTGGGAGCAATTGAATAAATTAAAGGTAACTCTGAAAAAATAGAACCTTTCTAGCTGAAATTTCGTCTATATAAATGAATTTCAAAACAACTAAAGCGATTTTTTCTAACATGTTAGGAAATTATCTCAAAACCGCTGTCAGAAATCTTTTAAAGAGAAAGAGCTTCTCTCTCATCAACGTTGCTGGCCTGGCTATTGGCATGGCCGTTTGTTTTCTCATTCTTTTGCTGGTCCTGAATGAGGTGACTTATGATCGTTTTCACGAAAACAGTGAAAGCATCTACCGCGTGGCGCTCAACCTAGACATTCAGGACCGTCACATGGAAATCCCGACTGTGCCGCCGCCCTTCGGCCCGGCCCTGGTCGAACAGTTTCCTGAGATAGCCGGTGTGGCCAGACTGCGACGAGAGGGAAGAAAAATCGTTTCCTTTGAGGACAAACTGTTTGAAGAATCCAGGATCTATTATGCAGACCCGGGCCTTTTTGATGTTTTCGCCATCTCGCTCGTTAACGGCGATCCGGAAACCATGCTGGAAGCACCGTTCAGCTTAGTGCTCACTGAAGAAATGACAGAAAAATACTTCGGAAGCGAAGATCCAATAGGCAAGATGCTCAAGCTGGACAACGAGCATATGTACACCATAACAGGCGTTGTCAAGAAAATGCCTGAGAACTCTCACTTTAAATACAATATGCTGGCATCGCTCTCCACCTTGAACCGGCTGCGTGGAGACATGAACATGTGGATGAACTTCAATTTCTTCACCTATATCCTCCTAACGGGAAAACCAAACACTGAGGAAATCACAAAGAAATATCACGAGCTCCTCATGGCCAACCTTCCGGATCAGGTCAAAAAACTCGGAGTGAAGATCAGCCTCTTTCTACAGCCGCTTCAAAGTATCCACCTTCATTCTCATATGGAAGGAGAAATGGAACCTCCAGGGAACCCAGCTTATATCCGAATCCTGACGAGTATTGCCCTTTTCATTCTCCTTATCGCATGTATCAATTTTATGAACCTTTCTACGGCACAATCCGCTCAGCGGGCCAAGGAAGTAGGGATGAGAAAAGTCCTCGGAGCTCCCAGAGGAAAACTGATCGCTCAATTCCTCGGAGAATCCATGCTACTCAGTTTTATCAGTCTAGTCATCGCTGTCATCCTCATCCAAATCATGCTGCCCATCTTTAACCGACTCGTCAGCAAAGATCTTGCATTCAACCCCATGCAAAATGGAATCATTATTCTTGGCCTTGTAGGGATAACTCTTCTGGTCGGACTTATCGCAGGAGTCTATCCAGCTTTCTTTCTTTCTTCATTTGCCCCCCTTGAAATCTTGAAATCCCGGTTTAAGGCCGGAAAAGGGCACCGCTTCTTCCGGCATGGGCTGGTCAGTCTGCAGTATGTCATCTCCATAACACTGATTTTCTGTACATTAGTAATTTTTTATCAATTGCATCATGTCAAGAATCACGATTTAGGATTCAACAAGGAACAGATCGCTGTTATATCCTTGAAGGGCCAAGCTCATCAAAAATCCGACGTTTTCAAAAACGAAATCCTACGCATCCCGGGAGTAGTCAATGCCACTTGTTCATCCCATGTACCCGGGATCGGCATGAATGAGACCACGTTCTCGTTCGAAGGAGTCACGCAGGAAAAGCAGATCATGCCCTATGTAGAAGCGGATGATGACTATCTTGATACTTTTGGTATAGAACTGGCAGCCGGAAGGAATCTGTCCAAGGACCGCCCTTCCGATAAACGAGCTATCATACTCAATGAGACGCTAGTCAAACAGCTCGGCTGGGATAATCCTCTAGGAAAAACCGTTATCATGACTGATGTCATCGACCGAAAATTCGTTGAAGTTTCTTACACAGTCATTGGCGTTGTCCGAGATTTTCACTTCGAATCCCTGCATCAAAAAATCCGGGGTTATCTGATGAAGCTGCCTGGAGAGCTCTATAGTAGAATCTCGGCCAAACTGAATCCGGAAAATCTATCCGAAACTCTCCGTGCGATCGAAAAGCAGTGGCAGCAGATAGAACCGGCGTATCCGTTTCACTATGTTTTTGTGGATGAATCGTTCGACCGCCTTTACCGCTCAGAGCAGCGCATGGGGCAGGTCTTCATATCCTTTACCCTGATTGCAATTTTCATTGCGTGTTTGGGTCTTTTCGGACTGGCCTCATTCACAGCCGAACAGAGGACAAAGGAGATCGGCATCCGTAAGGTGCTGGGTGCCTCTGTGTCCAATGTTGTTCTACTCCTGTCCAGAGAATTCACAAAATGGGTGATGCTCGCCAATGTGATCGCCTGGCCTTTCGCCTACTTCGCTATGAACAAATGGCTCCAGAATTTTGCCTATCGCATAGAGGTTGAGCTCTGGATATTCATTCTGTCTGGGCTGATTGCCTTGATAATCGCCCTTTTAACCATCAGCACGAAGGCTGTCAGGGCCGCGACTGCCGACCCTGTTGATTCGTTGAGATACGAGTAAAAGCCTTAATTTCCTCTTCCGAAATTGGATAATGGTTCGAAATAGAACGAACCCCATCCCAAAGAGGGGGGGGCTTGTCGCCGGTTGTATCCAGAGACAAGGCAGGAGGCGAACAAGACTTAGAAGGTGAAGAATTATGCCAGCAACAAGCGTTACTATTTATATCACCGCAGGGGGGACAAGGACGCTAGGATTATCTCGTTCGCTCTAACTCATTGTCTTTTCCTGAGGATTTCCAGCGCAGCCGGGCCAGCCTTGTTATCCGGATGGCGCTTCACATAAGATGTAATAACTCTTGTGATATTTTTCATATCATGTTCCGGTAATATCTTCAGGCATAGCTGAATAAGCTTTTTTACATCTTCTGCCCTATTCAATTCCAGGGTCGGACCTACAAGGCGATAATACTGCCTCGGATTGAAATCATATTCAGCAGCGTGCTCTTCTTTCATGGAATTCCATTGTTTAACGGCTGCCTCAGGACCCTTCTCCGCCAATGTTTTGCCGACCCGAATACTCGCGGGAGGCGTGAAACCCCTGGGCTCATAACCATGCAGGATGTCCAGAGCCGCGTCTGATATATAGCTGACCGGAGCTGGGATGAAGTTGCAAAGCACGACAACAGCCATGGATTTTTCAGGAAGCATGATAAAGTTCGTGTTAAAACCCACATCTCCTCCTCCGTGTCCAACGGTTTTTTCGCCCTTATATTCCCCCAGGAACCAGCTCAACCCAACTGATTGCCCAATTCCTTTCCTTCCGGTTTGGGTCCAAGGCTTCCAGAGTACATCATAACTTGAGGACTTTAGGATTTGATTCTTCTGGAAAGTCCCCCGGTTTATGTTGGTTATCGCCCAGTTACACATCTCCAGAGCATTCGAGTGGAGCGTAGAGCTTGGTCCATGCCTCCGGTTGTAAGGATACCCATCCCAGGCAATGGTCTTGATGCTCCGGAGGTGACCGGCCGCCCAGTTTTCGGGAAGATGATGAGGCTTAAGGAAAGTACTATCCTTCATTCCAGCCGGATCAAGGATGTGTTTCTTTTCGTAATCAGCAAAGGACATACCAGAGACTTTTGCGATAACATCTCCCAGGCATTCAAAAGCCATATTGCTGTATGCGTATCTTTGACCGGGGCGAAATCGCATTTTTCGATCGGTCAGGCTGCGCACGTACCTTTCCAGCGCCCCTGGGTCGTATTGGGGCTTATCCCACTCATAATCCATGACATCAGGCATGCCGGAAACATGACTAAGCATCTGTTGTATCGTGATTTCTTTGTAGCGCTCATCATTAAGTTTGAAGTATGGAAGGTAAGTGGTGACTGGAGCTTCCAGGTTGATTTTGTCCTGCTCGACCAGCTGCATGATCGCTGTAGCTACAAAAGGCTTCGAAATCGATGCCATATGGAATAATGTCTTGCTTGTTATGGGCCAGCTCTTATCTATGTTTTTAAATCCAAAACCCCGCGCGTAAGCGATCTCGTTATCCATGACAATGCCTATAGCCAGACCCGGTAGGTCATACGCCTCAATGACATTTTTAATCATTGATTCCAATTTTGTTTCGATCTCAGGGCCAAGATTACCTTTAATGATATCCTCTCCTGATGGCTCATCTGGTTGAGTGCAGCAGAAAGATATAAAAATGATTGCTAATGCTGCCCCAAAAGCAAAAATTGTTTTTGAGCGGATTACTTGCATGATTTGCCTCCTTTCTCAGAAAACGACACAAAGAAACAAATTATTATCAGTCGAAATCCTTAAACCTGAAGCTTATCACTCCTTATTACGGAAAAGAAAAATTTAGCTTCGCTACCTCTGTCCCGTTATATCAGATAACTAATTTTCTAATACTAATACATGCTGTCCCAAATGTTAGAGGTGTCAGCCAGCACGACTTCCTCTCCCTCGCCCAATGCTCCAAAATCCATGGCGCGAAAGCTCTTGCCGTCCCAATAAAGGAACAGCAGAGACTGATGCACTAAGGATTTAGCTATGTCAAAACGGACAGAGAGAACATCTGTTTTGTCTGGAGTTAATTCAAGAAGTGTAGCTGAAAACAGATTATTCTTGTAAACTTTTCCTTTCTGCAGCGTAGGGTCTGTTCTTAAAATTTTGGCAAACGCATTGGAAAGCCATCCTTTCCTGTCGGCGCGAATGACAAATGAATTATCTCCAGTGGGCTCCACTGAGATAACGGCATTACATGCGGAAAGCACTCTTAGGTCAACGGGATATCCTAAATAATATTTAAGAGTCCCTCCAAAGTAAAAAGTGATAAAAGGACCGTTCGTATTAAGAACAATAATATGATCGGGTCTTCTCTCCTCTATGAAAGGCTTGGCTGTCAAAGCATCTTTCTCCATCTTATTAAAACTTGGGAGGAAGCTGAAGGGATAGAAGGAGGACAGGACTAATCCTGGTACAAGGACTCCCACGAGAACAAACCACCCAAAGATTCTCGTTAAGGCTGGCATTCGCGGCCCCTGCGGCATCAATCGTTTGGCCAAGGGACCGATCTGAGCGAGAGATATGGCAAGGAGAATCCCTGCAGCTGCAATCGGAAAATAAAGCCCCCTTTCGCTGGCGTCAGTTCCCATTTGAGGAAGAAGAGCAAGAAGGAAAACAATCAAGGCCCATAAGACAAGAGGTCTGCGGATAAATGGAAATAGAGCCCATATCCACAGAGCAAAAAGAACAAATCCAGCTAGGGCAAGAAAGATAAGAGTTGCAGGAAAAAACCAGAATATACTGGGAGGAACAGGCGAGAGGGCAGCAAGCCACATGACGGGCAGATTGGATACAAGATGGGAAAGATAGTTAACTGGTTGCGTAAAAGGATCAACATACATCAAACTGTTTATGCCCCCGAGTTTAAGAATGTTGTAAAGGACCATATATATGACAAGAATCAGTAGGGCAGGGAGCCATGACGACCAATCACGAAGGAATGGAGGAATGCGTCTTCGGGTTGTTTTCATACTTATGGTTGTCCCTTCCTTATCCCTTCCTTCAGGCATCAGAAACGCCATAAGAATCAAAACAAGAGGGGCAACAGCTGCGCTTTCCTTGCATCCTAGTGCAAGGACCAGAGCTATCAGAGAACAAGCCATGATCCAAAGGCGCCGTTTCTTAAGCCAGGCTATATGGCAGAGGATGGAAAGATTGATAAAAAAGACACACAGAATATCAGTCATGGTTGCGATCCATCCTATGACCATGCTGTGATCTTCACAGGATAGAAAAAAAAGCCCGGAAAGAAAGGCTATAAGCGTTTTCTGCGTGAGTCTCCTGACAATGAGGAAGAGCGTGAAAGCAACGCATCCATGGAGGAGCACGGACAGCAAGTGAAGAGGAAAGGCAGTTTCGCCGAATACTTCTATAAAGCCGATATAGACAAAGCTTGCCACTGGTCTCCAGAATCCCTCTCCTGTGCTGCTTGCTTCCATCCACCAGAGGTTGGCGAAATCCGATACGTCTGTTACTGACCATAATCCCTTCCACCATGAAAAAGGCAGAGGGTCCTGATGCAGCATATTCAGGAAGAGAAGGTCGTCCCCATAGAATCCACCTTTTAGGTAGGGCCAGTTGAGCAAAAGAGAAAGGAGGATGAAAACTGCTAATATAAATATTGAGACTACTTTTTTATCGGCTCGGCCAATCCCTTGCCAAATCCTACCGTTCTTTGCTGTGGTCATCCATTAATAAACATAGCACACAGAAAATAACGTGGTCAACAATAGTAAAAAGGTAACAGCTATTTTAAAAATGGTGTGGTAGAAGATTGGAAAGTGGGTTTAGGCAAAAAGCAAGACCTGATTCCTTTTTCCTTATCTTTCATATACGACTTTACCGCTAACGATGACTATTCTTGTTTCTCCCCATGTGTTCAACGGATGTCCCTTCCATATGATGATGTCTGCGTCTTTTCCCGGCTCTATACTTCCTAAACGGTCAGCAACGCCGAGTATTTCAGCAGCGCTCAGAGTTACTGCTCGCAATGCAATGTCTTCTGGAAGCCCATGGCTCTTGGCGATAACTCCTTCTGAGAGAACAGAGCGGCCGCCACGGCTGTCAGTACTGAGGGCAACTTTGACTCCAGCCCTGTACAGCCGGCCTGCATTTTCTGGTGTGTGGGCAATCATTTCCAATGGTCCGCCACTTCCAAGCCCCATGATGCTCGGACCGACCACGACAGGGACTTGTGCCTTTGCAAGAAAACGAGCAACCCTATGGGCTGCTGCGCCTGAATCGATGACAATCCTCAGGTTAAACTCCTTTGCAAAGCGAAGAGATGTCATGATATCGTCTGGATTGTTCGCGAAAACCCGAAGAGGAACCTCGCGGCTCAATACTCTAAGGATGGCTTCATACTGGGGATCAGCTGTTTCTGTCTCTGCCCCTTTTTTTCCTAGCTCCTTATACTCGTTGGCACGAACAAATTCCTGCCGTAACCTTCCAACTCTACCCTGCCGAGTGGTTGGAGTGTTGAGGCCTTTAAGTGCGGATTCTCCAAAAGATACGCTCATACCTGCTGCATCACTTACTACCGCTTCTTCTTTGCCCCCAACGAGTTTCACAACGGCTCCGAAACCTCCGAGAAGATCTTGCGCTGGAGGCGTAATATAAGTCGCAGTGACCCCGCACTTGAGCCATGTTGATTCTTCTACAGGCTTGAAGAAGTCTATAGCCTTCCGGGCGGAATTAAAAAAGTTTTTGCTTCTCCGTGGTACCCTCAAGCTAAATCTGGACCGCGCATCGATAATTCCTGGTGTGACAATCAAACCATCGGCGTCGATGATCCTTGCCCCTTTGGGAATCGAAATGTTCTTTCCGACTGAGCGAATCTTTCCATTCTCTAGGAAGATCATGCCGTCTTGAATCACGCCTGCTGAAATAGTGTGAATCTCTCCTCCTTTTATGACAAGAAGGCTCTTCTCTGTTAAAGCACTGATGGGAACCCACAAAAGGAGAAAGGTTATTATGATAATTCTTAAATAGTTTTTAACCATCGCAGAATCCTTTCATGACCTAACTCATATCTCAATATTATTTAAAGACATTATATCTAGTATTGCGGTTGTAGACCTCTTTTCCTTCGACGAACACCTTTTCCACAAGGCTTTCCCATTCGAGTGGCGGTCCGCTCAAAATCAAGAAATCTGCATCTTTTCCAGGCTCAAGACTCCCGATACGCTCTTTGAGCCTCAACAACTCTGCTGGATTGATCGTAAGGGCACGAAGAGCATCTTCCTTTGACAATCCCTTTCGGACGAAAAGGGCAGCGCTGTGCCGGAGATAGTACTGAGGACCATCAGGGTGGTCCTCCTGGAAACTCAATTTTCCCCCTAACCTTACAAACTTCACCGGACCTTCCAACCACGGGTGTTCTCTGTTAGATCCAGAAAAGACAGGACCAAAACTTACAGGAATTCCAAGCTCTGCAAGCTCCTCTGCTAAATCTTCCACGCCAAATCCGTGGATAATATAAAGGTCAAGATTAAATTCCTTTTTTAACTCCACGGGAATACGCATTAGTTTCTCTGTGCTCGAGTGTACACCAACGATCCATTCCCTTGTGAGAACTTTGCTGAGCGCTTCGAGTTTAAGGTCTCTCTTCGGTGCTTCGGTGATCTCGCCGGATCTATACTGTTCCCATGCTTTCATATAGTCTTGGGCAGCTTTGAGCTGATAGCGCAACAATGTACCCACTTCTTCAATATTTTTGGGGAAATTTCTGCGGCGCTCTGTGGCACGAATGGCGAACTTCATCCCTCCATGGGCCAGGAACATCTCTTCTGCTGTTCCGCCGCGGAGCTTTACTACTACAGCCTGACCGCTGTTCGGACTTCGGCTCCCAGTTATTATGTTCATGGATGTGATTCCACCTTCAAGGGCTGTCCCGAATGCAACATCGCTCGTATCCAATCCGTCTATGGCACGGCAATGGGCATTGACCGGCTCGGACAGCTCATTGTTGTCAGAGCCTGTTACAGGACCTTTCCAGAGTAGCTTCTGCCCCATGTGGGAATGGCTTTCTATTATCCCTGGAATGACATGCTTCCCTTGAGCATCAATCACACGTGCTTCAGCAGGAATTGAAACATCAGCTCCCACGGCCATAATCCTATTTCCCTTTACCAACAATACTCCTGATGGAATCTCACTGCTTGTCACTGGATAGATATGAGCGTTCTTGATTGCAAGAATCTGTTCCTGTTTCTCTTTAGTTGAAATCCTTTCAAGTATCTCTCTGCCGAACTGAAGGCATAAGATTTTATCCGTCTGGTCAGAATCTTCAAAAGGCTGGTTTATGTTCTTAAAATAATTCTCCAAGAGCTTATAGTCCTGGGGGGAGAGCAGGTCTTTTTTTATCCAACCCCCAAACGCTTTCATCAAGACGGGAGTTACCCCGCCTTCGGAAGCAAACATATCAAGATATTTCTGGGCCTCAGGAGGAGGAGTACTACACACTACAAAAATAATGACTTCTTTGCCTTTGAGCTCTTCTTTTCTCGCATCCAGGAAAGTCTGCATATCCACGTGAAGCTTTTCCATGTAGATGGGCGATCCCAGGATCACTACATCGAAAGAGGTCAGATCGCCGGCTTCCTTAGTAGAGACGACTCTTGGCAACCCCTTCATGCCTTCAGCAATCCATTCGGATGTCTGGGCAGTGCTTCCATACCGGGAAGCATAAATAAGAATCGCCCTCTTTTCTTTGGTCAGGCCATCTGCCTCCATCACAATGCATATGAGGCAAGCCATAGCTATAATTAAACAAAGAAGAGTTTTAAGTTTCATCCTCATTCCTCCTTAATTAATTGTCATTTACCCCAGTTTAGACGGACTTAGTTGTATAATTAGCAGGGAAACAAACAGCGCGTATTTGACTGGGGGATACACAGCTACAGTTTTCATATAGAAAATCAAGCACAAATATGACAGCGGAATTGAGACGGTAAGGTAACTAAAAAATTCTTGTTCCTGCTATTCGTTCTCCGAACTCAGCTCATCAACTTTTTCTTTCAGCTTCTCCTTTTCAGCTTCTTTGGATTTATACCTAATCCTCACCAATATACCCAGGGCAATCAAGAACAGGAGAATGTCCTGGAAAGGCATTTTAATAACATTTCCCCATATAAGGTTTGTAAGAATTCCTATGAAAGCTAACACCAAAACAATGACAGTCCATATAACCATGCTCATCTCTCCTTTATATGCATTGGCAATTTTATATTGCTAACGATGCGATTCTCACTCTTTTTTGTTTCACTTTCGCCTATTAATTCACTCTGTAGCTTCTACCATATGGAAAATCAGAAGTCAAACTGATTTGATACGAAAAATCGGATAGAAGCGAGAAGCAAGATGTGGTTTCATTGTGCCTATAGAACGGTTACAGAAGTCGATTCACCTTCATTACCGTCACTAGCTACGGCAACTAAAATGTATACATATGTCTTACTTTGCTCTATATTCCGATGATAATATTTAAAAGTATCGGCATCTAACTCAACCAACTGACTCCTGCTTCCTCCATCTACCTGGTAAATCCGGTATTTTGCTATATCAGCGTCTGCATTCTTCGGGTTTGCATTCCAGGAAAGTTCGTTGATGAATTCAATATAAAAAAGAGCCCGATTTGAAATCTTCTGCCCTGCAAAATTTAAAGGAGGATAGATAATGCGAGTGAAATTGGCGGTTACTGTTTTATCAGAATCCATGGAAATAATGATCGGATTATCCTCTCCTGAGGCATCCCCGCTCCATCCACTGAACTTGTAATCTATGTCCGGGATTGCCTTTACTGTAATCTCTGTTCCCTCATCACATAGATGGGTTCCCGGCGAGGGATCTGTCGTCCCTCCTTCTGTCGATGCCAGGGTTAACGTGTACTGCCGGATGAAATTGGCTGTAATCGATCTATCTGAATCCATGGTGACTGTAAGAGGATTGTCACTTTGCTGCCCTGAAGGCACATCACCTGTCCAGCCGCTGAATCTATATCCCTGGGAGGGTGCGGCTGTTATTGTCACTTCTGTTCCCTCATCATACAAATAAGCGCCAGCGGATGGATCGATGCTTCCTCCTTCTGTCGATGCCAGGGTTAACGTGTACTGCCGGATGAAATTGGCTGTAATAGATCTATCTGAATCCATGGTGACTGTAAGAGGATTGTCACTCTCGTAACCCGACGGAACATCGCCTGTCCAGCCACTGAATCTATATCCCTGGGATGGTGCGGCTGTTATTGTCGCTTCTGCTCCCTCATCATACAAATGAGTGCCAGCGGATGGATCGATGCTTCCTCCTTCTGTAGACGCTAGGGTCAGTGTGTATTGCCGGATGAAATTGGCGGTTATCGATTTATCTGAATCCATAGTAACTGTGAGAGGATTGTCGTTCTCATAACCCGACGGAACATCCCCTGTCCAGCCGTTGAATCTATATCCCTGGGATGGAGTTGCGGTTATCGTGACTGCCCCTTCCCCATATGAGTGAGTTCCAGGGGCTGGAGTCGTAGTTCCTCCTGTGGTAGTTGCAATAACCAATGTGTATTGTCCCGTGAAATTAGCAGTAATTGACTTATCCGAATCCATAGTAACTGTGAGAGGATTGTCACTCTCGTGACCCGACGGAACATCGCCTGTCCAGCTATTGAAACTGTATCCCTGATTAGCGGTAGCCTCTATAGTAACTTCAGCCCCGGCATCATGAGTGTATATTCCTGGGACAGGGTTAGTGGTGCCATTAGCGCCTGCATTAATGCTTAAAGAATAAGCAGAGCTAACCTTGGCTATGAAGACATCACATTCTCCAGCCTGAGTTCCATAAAGTGGGTTCTTTGTAGGAAAATCCGTAGAATGGGTATAACCTGTCACACAAGCTGCGCCTGAAGAATCTATGACTAATCCCTTGCCATAGTCATCAGCTGATCCACCGAGATAAGTGGAAAAGGAAAGAACATCTCCAGAAGAATTTACCTTAGAAATGAAGGAATCATATAATTCTCCGCCCGCATAGGTATCATAAATAGCACTCTGAGTAGGAAAATCGATAGACATTGTAGATCCTGTCACATATGCAGCACCCGCAGAATCCACAGCAATACCATGGCCATGATCATGACCGGACCCTCCCAGATAAGTGGAGTAGAGAAACGCATCTCCTAAAGAACTTATCTTGGCAACAAAGGCATCCCATCCTTCTGCGTTAGATTCTTGTATGGGGTTCTGCAAGGGAAAATCCGTGGACCTCGTAGACCCTGTCACATAAGCTGCTCCTGTTGAATCTACATCTATGCAATTGCCGTAATCATGACTGAACCCTCCCAGATAGGTGGAGTACTCAAGAGTGATTCCTGAAGAGTTTACCTTGGTTATGAAAACATCAGATAATCCAGCGTTGCTCGCCTGAATAGGATTCTGGGTAGGAAAATCCGAAGAGAAAGTATCGCCAGTCACATAGGCCGCTCCTTCAGAGTCCAACACAATTCCGTGGCTATAATCATGATTTGATCCGCCCAGATAGGTGGAGTAAACGAGGCCGCTTCCAGAAGAATTAATCTTTGTGACGAAGGCATCCCATCCATCTGATTTATTTTCCTGAATAGGGGAATATGTGGGGAAATCTGGAGAGAAGGTATTTCCTGTTACATAAGCGTTACCGGAGGAATCCACTGCTATGCCTTTGCTATAATCGAGGCTCGAGCCACCCAGATAAGTGGAATAAGCAATAGAGTCTCCTGAAGAGCTCAACTTGGTAATGAAAACATCAGATTCCTCTGCCTTGCTTTCTTGGAAAGGAGTCTGCGTGGGAAAATCTGTAGATTCTGTATCTCCTGTTACATATACGGCTCCTTCGGAATCCACAGCAATGCCACAACCATAATCACCGAAGAACAGAAGTTCGTCATCAGAGCCCCCCAGATAAGTGGAATAGACAAGAGCGTCTCCCGATGAGTTTAGCTTGGTGATAAAAACATCAGACATCCCTTCTTTTCCCGCCTCAGCAGGATTCTGAACAGGAAAATCAGTGGACCTTGTAGAACCTGAAACATAAATGGCTCCTTCAGAATCCACTGCTATACCATGGCCATAATCATGGCTTAAACCACCCAGATAGGTGGAGTCAATTGAAACGACCGGATCAATGATCAATTCATACTTCTTGTTATATCCCTCTATCTTAAATTCATATGTATTTTTAGTAATTCGATGGAAGTGAGCTTCAATTCCAACCTTTTTCTCTTCTATTTCCTGATATCCCTGAGGTTTTCGATGCACGAATTCCCCAAACTCTGTCTCTATTAAAAGATTGCCTTTTTCATCAATTTTTGTGTTCTTAACATTCCTGTATTCAAATTTTATATCTGAGACCTTTCCGCCCGGTCTTATTATATAATCATATTCAATCTTCCTTTCAGAACCGTAGACCTTCAGATCTATATTTTTATAAAGCTCCCGGTATAAAACGCCTCGAGAGGTCGGAATATTCGTTCGCCATTTGGATTTTTCACTTCCTATGAAGTAATTCACCCGGTGTCCTGTTTGAAATATGGGAACGACATCAGGATTTTTGCTTGAATCCAGGAAGGCTAATCTCGAGATATCTCTTTCGCAGGAGAAATCATCCGGGTTCTCTCTATTCTTCGTTTCTAGATCTGCAGAGTCTGGATTTCTCCGTTTTAATATAGTGTTGCTATCAAAAACTAATCCTTCCTTTGTTAACCAGAGTGTGTACCAGGATGCCTTTGCATAAAAGCACGCTGTCTCGTGAACCTGGCCTCTATTCGGAATGAAATACAAAGGTATCTTTCCATAATCCAGGTCGAGCTTCGCGCCTTTTGATGAGTCATGAGATCTAATTTGCTGTTCATGAGCCTCAAAAGACTGCCGAGTCTCAACGCGGTGATTTTGGATCTGGGTTGTTGAATTTTGAAAAGAGAGGGAAATTAATAGAGCAGCAAGAAAAGAGACCTTCAAAAGCAGCTTAACCATATTTTTTATTTGCATCCAATATTCACTTAGTAATGTCTTACATTTTACCAGTGCACCCAAAGGATTAACAAACAAAGACAATACTTCTGCAATCTTTTGTCTTAAACCTCGAAACATAATTTCATAATCTCTACTTGAATTCATCTAAATTCAGGGCATCCGTAGGGAAAGAGTATAATCAATTTTGCCCTTGAAATAAAGAAGGAAAACAGCCTGCACAACTCCCCCTTCAGTTGCCATCTGCACAAACACAATGGCTGCATCTCAACATTTGACATATTATACGCTTTCTTCTATAAAAGAGTGGATTTTTACAGATAAGACTCAAAAATATGAGTGTCTCCATAAAAGTACGCTTATGTCAAATGGTGAGACACGCCCCCTTTTTACTTGAACACGACCAAAGTCGTGTTTCTACGAAATCCTACTTTCGTTGGATGAAAAACTGTTTTAATTTCTATATGTTATCCTTGTAAAGGATTCAAAAATGAAAAAACGAAATGCAAAATCCATTTCGGTAAGGAGGAATAAATGAAAAAAGCTACTTATGCGTTTTCTATTCTACTGATTATTATTTGCACAGTTGCAGCTTATGCAAACACTCTGGTCCATAAAGAGATCGATGAATCTCTCAAAGCAAAGATAGACAAAATATTCGCCGAGTGGGACAACCCAGAAACTCCTGGATGTGCCTTAGCAGTAATTCAGGACGGGGAAATTGTATACAAGCGGGGATATGGGATTGCGAACCTGGATTATAATATTCCCATAACATCCAAAACGGAATTTGATATCGGCTCGACATCCAAACAGTTCACAGCAGCCTGTATTGCTCTTTTAATTGCTGAAGGCAAGCTATCGCTCGACGATGATATACGCACTTATATTCCCGAACTTCCTGAATATGAAAGTTCTATCACGGTCCGCCATCTACTTCATCACACGAGTGGCGTTCGCGACTATCTGACCCTGATGGGGCTCTCAGGCATGGAAGCGCATAATGTGTATTCAGACCAGGATATTGTGGACTTGCTCGCACACCAAAAGAACCTCAATTTCGCCCCCGGAAAAGAGTATTTGTACAGCAACTCTGGCTATATCCTTTTAGCAGTCATCGTTAAACGCGTTAGCGGAATGTCCATGGGAGAATATGCGAACAAACATATATTTGAACCGCTCGGGATGACAAACACTTTTGTGTATGAGGACCGGACCAGGATCATTAAGAACCGGGCGATCGGATATTCTAAGGACGACAAAGGCGTATTTCATGTGGATCACTTTTTCAACTTTGACCTGGCTGGTGACGGACAGATATATACAACAGTAGAGGACCTGCTGCTCTGGGATCGGAATTTTTATGATCTCAAGGTCGGAGGGAAAAATTTTATTTCACTCATGCTGACTCAAGGCTCTCTCAACAGCGGAAAAACTCTCGATTATGCACTTGGATTAATGCACGGCAAGTACAAAGGCTTGAAGACTGTTCACCACGGAGGAGCATGGGGAGGATTTCGGGCACAAATGATCCGTATCTCGGATCATAAATTTTCAGTGGTCGTATTGAGTAACCTGGGCTCCATCAGTCCAACCAAACTCGCCCATAAGGTAATCGACCTTCTTCTCGCAGACCATATCCAGCCGGACAAAGAGAAAAAAGAAGCGGAAAAATCCCAGGAAAAACCCGCCACTATCGATCCTGCTGTTTATGACGCTTATGTAGGAAAATACCAGCTTGAGATGGGATTGTTGATTACCATAACCAAGGAAGACAATCGTCTATGGGCAAAGGTAGCAGGACAGCAAAAAATAGAGCTGTTTCCGATTTCAGAAGCAACGTTTGACATAAAAGTTGTCGATGCTCAGGTATCCTTTCACAAGGACGATAAGGGAAAAGTCACTAAGATTGTTCTCCATCAGGGCGGTCAAGACATGCCAGGGAAGAAGATTGAAGCACCCCCTCTTACTCAGGAGCAGCTGGCAGAATATGCAGGGAATTATTACAGCGACGAATTGTTGGTTACGTATAAGCTTGTGATGGAAGAAGACAAATTATTTGCCTATGTGAGAAAGCAACCTCGAATCGAGATAGAGATTACCGAAAAGGATAAGTTCAGTGGAGCCATGTTCAGAGCGACTATTGAAAGAGCTGAGGATGGCGAGGTCATCGGGTTTTCACTAGATGCAGGCCGAGTCAAGAATCTTAAATTTAAGAAAATAGAAAAGTAGAGCGTCAGCTTTTATTGTATCCATTTTCCCACAAATGTATTTCTCTGCCGACTAAATAGATGACCCTGCTGAGCTGGCTGGACAGGGTCTCCCACTCATCGCATTTCCTAGCCTGACTTATCCTCCAACAGCCAGCATTTTTTTTATCTGAACCTGTCGACACGAAAAGAACTCAGGTCCATATCCGGTGTCTGTCCGCGGACCAGCTGCGAGACCAGTTTTCCAGTAATTGGAGCAAGTGATATCCCCAGCATGCAGTGCCCTGTTGCGACAATTAAATTATCATAGCCAGGAAAGCGTTCGATAAGGGGTAATCCGTCAGGAGTACAAGGCCGAAAGCCATACCTGGTATCTATAATCTCCAGAACTTCCAATTCCCTTAAATAATCCCTGGCGGCATGCATAATGGCATCCACCCGGCGACGGTTTATGCTGAAATCCATCCCGGATAACTCCATTGTGCCTGCAAAACGAAGTATATCCTCCAGGGGAGTGACCGCCACTTTGGCTTCACCAAGATAGAGCGGCAGGCTAGGATAGGAGTCTGGTTTTTTAACTGAAATGCTGTAACCCTTAGCAGGCTGTACAAGCAATTCATGACTCAGGTTCTGGACAAGTTCAGGAGACCACGCACCGGCAGCCAGGACTACCTGCTTCGGTTTAAAATCTTCCTTCGTTGTTCTTGCGATTTTAATATGGCCATTGGATATTTCAAGAGCGAGAACCTTTGTTTGTCTATGGATATTAACTCCCCGTTCTTGAAGCAGCTCTGTTAAGGCAAGGACAAATCTCTCTGGATCCAGATGGGCATCGTCTGGAAAAAAGATTCCGCCGGTGATTTCATCACGAAGCATTGGCTCCATCTTCAATGTATCATCAGCGCTCAGAATTTTCACATCGATATCATGATCCTCTAGGAGACGTGCTTCATCGAGCGCTTTGTTCAGACCTTTATCAGTTCTGTATGCCAACAGCCAGCCGTCTTTCCTGTAATCGCACGAAAGAGATTCACTCGAGATTATATGATCAAACAGTTCCAGGCTGCTGTAATTCAAATCTCTTAATGTGTGGAGCCCCAGAAGCATTTGCTGATATTTGCTGGCTTTTCGAAATCTCCTCAACCAATTAAAAAGAATAGGGCTAAACCGCAGTTTTATATAAAAAGGACTCTCAGGTTTCAACATCCATTTGAGTCCCTGACATAAAACACCGGGTGAGGCCAATGGGATGCTGTGGCTGGGAACAATGAGACCGGCATTAGCACCAGAGCATCCAGAAGCGACTTCTTTTTGCTCCACTATGGTAACTTGCAAACCCTGTTCAGCTAAAAAATATGCCGAGCAGATGCCTATGGCGCCTCCGCCCACTACCAAAACGTCTAGATCTCTGCTCATTTATCTTCGAATAACCGATTTTTTTACAGGAGGATAAATCAGCTTTAATGTTATGGATTTGATTGTCTCCACTTTCACATCTTATATAGACATCCCCTCCCTCTGTCAACAATCTATCCTATTTCTTGTTTTCGCCTCTCGCTGTATCAAAAATATTGCTATTGAAATTTTGTCACAAGATTGTTAAGACTCCATCCTTCTGCTATTTTTTGAGAAGTTTCTTGTGCCCTGTGTTTTTTTTGTTTAAGATTTTTCCTTAGGGAGGCTAGTTATTCTTCAATAGACATGAGAACCAATGCTCAAAATCTTGATAATTCTAATTATCCTATATGTAGTATTCGAGATCATCGAACACGCAATTTTTCCCTTAATCTGGCTTATCACCAAAAGAAGAAAAAAATCTCTGAGCGGCGCTTCTGGAATGGTGGGGCTAGTCGGTGAAGTCAAACAATGGAAGGGTACAGAGGGAAAGATCTTTGTCCGCGGAGAACTGTGGAACGCTGAGAGCGAAACCCCTCTTTCTCCCGGCGATAAAGTGGTTATCCAGGATATCGACCGCTTGACTTTAAAAGTAAAGCCTTTTTAATCATATGTAAAGCCTGCCCATTATTAAAGAAAGTAGATGAATAAAATCTGATTGGAGCCTGTATATTTAAATAGAGATAGATGATAGTAATGATGGAGGTCACAGAATGAAAAAATGGATGTGGGTTTCAATTTTCGTCATCTTGATCTTTTTAATATTCTGTCAACAACAAAAAGAGGAAGAACCTGCGACTCTAGAAAAGCCTCAGGAAAAAGAGAAAATATCTTCCATAGCAAAAGAAGTCAATAACAAAATCCAATCAGCCATCAGCAGTCTAGCTGAAGGAAAAGTGGATGAGGGAGCTAATCTTTTGCTTGATGTTATCTTGTTGACAAGGCCTGGTGGTTCTTGGCCGGGCAACTTTGAAAATTCTATCCTGGAAGCCAAGGAACAATTTCAAGGTGGCAACATTCAGCAAGGAGTTGAATTGATTTCTGATGCCCTCAAGTTGATGATACCTGCCGCAGAAGCATCAAAAGAAAAAGTGAAAGAGGAATCAAAAGATGTAGAACAAGAGCAGAAAAAGGACGAGCCCGCTCGTATAGCTCCAATCGCAGAAATAATGAGAGACAAAATCCTAGCAGCTCGCGAGCAATTTAAAGGGGGGAATACTGATAAAGGGGTTATACTGATTTTGGAGTCCCTCCTTTTATTCGGTCCGCGATCAAATTAGCTCAATCTTCTGTGACAGATATAAAGGAGTCTCCCAGACCGCTTCTTAGGCCTTTTTAAAGTATTGCCATCGTACTTCCTGAAAGAAAAGCCTGTCTTAGTGAGCAGTTGCTCAATTTCTGCACTCCTATATCCTCGTTCGATATGAATCTCTTCGAATTTTCTAAAAAGCCGACCTTCCTTTAGAAATCCTGTTATGATGCATTGTCCGATCTCTCGTTTAGAATCGAATGAGGATTCAACAATGATAGTCATGGATGGATCTCGTACTGTGAATGTCTTCGACCACTGGTCTTGTAAACCCTCGTATGTATTCATATCGAATATAAAGATTCCATCTGGGTTCAAATGGGAACTGATTTTACAAAAAGCTCTTTCCAAGTCTCTTTTTACGGTCAGATAATTTAAACTGTCATACGTACAGGTAATCACATCGAATTTTTGTGATAAAGATAAACTCCGAATATCTTGGGTATAGAATTTGGCTTCCGAAACATTGCTCTTGGCAATTTTGATTTGATGACGAGAATTATCAACCCCCACTCCAGAGAAGCCTCTTTTACATACGTACTCTAAAAGTGAGCCGGTTCCACAACACACATCGAGCCAAGTTTCAGCCTCTGGGCGTTTCTCTCTGACAACTTTAAAAAGAAAAGGCCAAAGTTTCTTCCCCCAGGGTGTCCACTTAGCATCATATATTCTGGCAAAGTGCTTACCGTAAACCATGACTTTTCCTATCTTATGATTCTTATTTTTCAGGATTATGTTGTAGTTTAGTACTTTTTAGCATAGGAATCTACATTCTCGCTTAACCTGAATTATTCATAAAAAATGTAGGCTTGATAAATCAAGCCCAGCATAAAGGACAACCTTTTTCCCGATCAGGCTCCTGAATGAAAAAATTCATCTTTCTCCCTGAGATAGTCACGCTTCGCCCGCAATGACAAAGCAATTAGATTTTTCTTTATGTTCTTTTATGTGCTTGACAAGGAGGGCTGAATCGGATATAAATCTTGTACCTGAAAAAAGGAGGTGAATTTTATTGGCGTTTGTCGTCGTAGAAGAAGGTGAATCTCTAGAAAGCGCTTTAAAAAGATTTAAAAGAAGGGTTCAGCAAGAAGCAATAATCAAAGAAATTAAAAAGCACTCTGTCTATTATAAACCTGGCGAGAAAAAAAGGATGAAGGCAGCTCAAGCGCGCAAGCGGATGAGAAGACGTATCAAGAGAGACAGAGACTTCGAATATTAAGATTTCATTTCTTCCCTGATTTGAAAACTATTTTAATATTTTTTTAATTCTCTTTAGTTATTTTTCCCAAGTAGGAAAAACAGTGTCATCTCCGCAAACAAGTATAAAAAAGCCCTACTGGTTAAAAGTTAAATTTCCCTCCCACCGAAATTTCTTTTTTGTCTCAAATACCCTCAAGGAAGAAAATCTTCACACCATCTGTCAGAGTGCAAAATGCCCAAATATCTCAGAATGCTGGTCGCAAAAAACTGCAACGTTTCTTATTCTTGGTAACCAATGCACCCGCAGCTGTTCTTTTTGTGCCGTTGAGAAAGGCTCCCCTTCAATTCCTTCCCGAGACGAGCCAAAGCGTATTGCAGAGGCTGTCTCTTCCCTGAGCCTCCGCTATGCCGTAGTCACTTCGGTAACCAGAGATGACCTGCATGACGGCGGAGCGTCTCTTTTTGCCGAAACAATATCGGCAATTAAAAAGAGAACGCCTGGTGTTAAAGTTGAGGTTTTGATACCAGATTTTAATGGTGATGATCAAGCTCTGAAGAAAGTCATAGAAGCCAAGCCTGATATTGTGAATCATAATCTGGAGACAACAGAAGCCGTCTACCCTCTGATCAACAGGCCTAAAAATAACTACCACCGGTCTTTAAGACTCATGAAAAAGGCAAAGGAGATGGGCGCACTCACCAAATCAGGACTCATGGTGGGCCTAGGAGAAAAGACAGAAGAAATCATTCAGACCTTTTCTGACTTGATAGAAGTCTCCTGCGGCCTTTTGACCATAGGTCAGTATCTCCAGCCTACAAAAGAGAATATTCCGGTTAGGAAATACTATACTCCTGGCGAATTCGCTCAACTTAAGAAAGTGGCACTGGACTTCGGATTCACAGATGTTGAATCAGGGCCACTGGTAAGAAGCTCTTTTAAAGCCCATACAATGTTTAAATCATCACAAAAAAAGGCAGCTTAAAAATGCGCTATTTGATTTTTGCTGATATACACGGAAATTTGGAAGCTTTCCTCTCCCTCCTTAAATTCACCCAAAAAAGAAAGATTGACCACTACGTTTTCCTTGGAGATATGGTTGGATATGGCGCAAATCCAAACGAAATCATCCAAAAAACTCGCGCCCTTAAGCCCATCTCAACCATCCGGGGAAATCACGATAAGGCTGTCTGCGGTCTTGACTCTGTCCAGACTTTTAATCCTATCGCTGCATCAGCCATCTACTGGACAAAGAGTAACATACTGAAAAAAAACTTGGATTATCTCTTACGCCTGAAAAAGGGACCCCAGATCATCAACGAGCAAATTGCAATCTGCCATGGAGCCCCGTTTGATGAAGACCATTACATTTTTGGAGAATTCGATGCATCAGAAGCCTTCTCGCATATACAAACCCCTATATGCTTCTTCGGTCATACTCACTTTCCCTTCGTGTACACGGAAAAAGATGGCGTCGTTGAGGGAACATTTTTAATGGGCAAAACTAACGAGATTAAGATTGAAAAGGATGTCCGGTACCTTATTAATCCGGGTTCTATAGGTCAGCCTCGTGATAGGAATCCTCTCGCTGCGTGCGCCATCTATGATACAAAAGCAGGGAAAATCAAATTCTTCCGACTCGAGTATAATATAAAAGAAGCGATGAGAAAAATCCTGAGAGAGAAGCTCCCGCCCGCCTTAGCTGAGAGACTCTCCATGGGAATCTGAAAATGTTTTATACACTCTTTGATTTTCCGATAGGCAAAATCTTTTTTGCTAAAACCAGCAAGGGATTGAGCTTCGCAAGTTTTGTGAAGGATCACAGCAGGCTTGATGAGATTACTGATTTTTTTAAAAAGAGGAATATACTGCTCGACTATGACGAAAGCAAATTCCGATTGGAGTACAAACTCTTTAATAATTATTTTAAGGGAAAAAAAGTAAGCTTCGCTTCGCTTCCCATAGATTTTATCTCTGGAACGCCATTCCAAAGAAAGGTTTGGCTTGAGACTGGAAAGATTCCCCATGGAAAAACAGAAACTTATAAATCCATCGCTCAAAAGTTGAATCAAAGAGGGTACCGAAGCATCGGGCAGGCCCTCTCTCAGAATCCCATCCTCATTATCATCCCCTGCCACAGAGTTATCGGATCTGATGGAACCCTGGTCGGCTTCGGGCCTGGGCTGGAAATCAAAGAATATCTTCTCCGCCTGGAAAGAGGAGAGGTTTCAGCCTAAATCTTAGGGTTTGCATAGCAGTATAGGCAGCTGTGAGGGCAAAACTGTGTGTAACTTCCCACATCCACTGATTCTGTACAGCCGCATTCCACACGTTGACTTTTGTCTTTTCTACCAGAAACAGACTCGCCATCTGGATGAAGATTTTGAAGATGGGGACCTTCGATGCAGGAGGAAGGACGAATGCCCGGAACTTCTGTGAGAAAATGCTGACTGCAGGAGTGAAGCTGTAAACTCCATTTTTGAGCAATTTGAGCAAGTATGTCCGTTGCCTCTCTTTTTTCTTCTTGAGGAGGATCAACATAAAAAAACCTGTATTTTGCCGCACGAGTTTTAGCTTTGGAGTACCACTGGGCAAAGCTTATCCTTATGTCTTTTATACCTCGAGCATTAAGCTCAGGTGCAATTTTTTCAAAAAAATGAATGTTTGTTCTCATATCGCTATCCTCTTTCCAGTAGAGAATGGGATCGAAGCGGATAGATATTCTTTCCGGAAGGCCAACTATTTTTATTAAACGATCCAGTTGAGAAAGAGCCACAGAAGGCTTGGGAACACCTTTCTCTATAAAACTTCCTCCTAATCCTGTAATTGTAAAATGGAGATAGAGTTGATCATATTTTTGAAGTAAGTCTCGCAGACTGTTTTTATTTTTATTGAGATTATCAAAATTTTTTGACCAGAGAACAAAAGTATGGACTTCCTGAGGACTTAAATCGACTATATAAGAATGTCCTGACGGGCCATAAACACGGGCTTTCTCCTTTCTGAGGGCAAACGAAAGCCATTCAGGAAAGTGGGCGACCAAATCAGTTCTTCGCGATGCACTTATGATTTTCTTCACGGTATCTTGACAGCCAGGAAAAATGACTTTAGTATTTTAGCTGACTAATTGGCTTCTTTCAATGTCGGTACTTAGAGCAGAAGATCTGATCAAAAGTTACAGCTTTCGTCTAGTTGTTAAGGGAGTGAACGTTGAAATACAATCTGGCGAGATCATCGGTCTTCTAGGAAGAAACGGAGCAGGAAAAACGACAACTTTCCTTATAATCACTGGTTTGGTCAAACCAGATAGGGGAAAAATCTTCCTGGATAAAAAGAATATCTCTCGATATTCCACCCACCTTAGAGCCGCCGAGGGCATTACCTATCTCCCCCAGGAAAATTCTGTCTTTCTCAAGGCATCTGTCCAGGATAACCTCAGGTTAATTCTTGAACTCCACCCTTACAAAAAAAAAGAGAGGAAGAGAATGGCCAGCCAGCTCCTGGAGGAGCTTGGGCTGCATCATCTGGCAAAACAGCCTGCCTACAGCCTATCAGGTGGTGAAAGAAGGAGGCTGGAAATCTGCCGCTCCCTTATTCTCAAGCCCAAATTTCTGCTCCTGGATGAGCCTTTCACAGGAATAGACCCTTTAACGATCATCGAGCTTCAAAAAATAATGCTGAATCTGAAAAAAAGGGGTATCGGTATCGTCCTCTCCGATCATAATGTCCGCGATACCCTGGCAATCGCTGACCGGGCTTACATTATAGATGAGGGAGAAATACTAACAGAAGGGACGCCTCAAGAAGTAGCCTCGCAAAAAAAGGCAAAAGAAAGATTCTTAGGGGAAGATTTCAAACTGGGAGATGAAGTACCGCGTCACCTTTCCTGAGAGAAGATGTGATCGCCAAAGGTCTTTCCCAGGAATAAGAGAAAAAGGAAAAAATAGACAATCAATAAAATCACATAATATATGACAATTGATAGAGTTGAGCCAGAAATCAATTTAATAAAAGAAACTTCGAGTAGCCGGGCGGCAAGCCACAGAGAAATAAGCCAACACGCTGTGATGAAAAGAATATCAAAGGCTTTTGATTTCAACTTGCCAGAAAAACTGCGAGGACGCCTTCTCTCCTCTCTCAATTTTTCTTCCTCAATAGCTTCGAAGCGGAGAGCTTTCTCTTGCTCTGCCTCAAGAATATCCACTTCCTTCGTCTGAAGTTTCTCTTCTTCTGTTTCAGCTATCTCTTCTTTTTCTTGAAGATCCAATTTCTTCCTGAGATGTTCTTCTCCTAACTCTTCATCTGAAGGGGTCGGTTCTGAAGGCGTGATTTCTGAAGGAGGCGTTTCTATAGACGGAGTTTCTGGGACCGGAGTTTCTGCCGGAGTTGCTTCTTTAGGCTGTTCCTCTTGAATCTTTTCAGCCCAAGCAGGAAGTTCCTCTTCGGTCTCCGGAATTTTTTCGTGCTTTTCTGGTGGAGAAGAAGGAGTCTCTTTCACTAAAAAAATGTCTTCCTGCTCTCTTTCTTTTTTTACTACTTCCAGGAACTTCTCAATCTCTTCTCTTTCCTTTGTCTCGGCATCAGGAATTTTCTCTAGTTCTTCACTCTCGAAAGTTGCTTCTTTTTCTTCTTCCTCTTCAGTTACTTCCTCCTTTTCCTCCTCTTCTAACAACAATTCTTCTTCCTCTTCTTCAGGAACTGGCTCTTCTTCCAACAGCTTTTCGGCAATCGGCTCTTCTTCCTGAGGTAATTCCTCTGCTGCTTCTTCTGTTACCTCCTTTTCTTCTTCTTTCTCTTCCTCTTCAATTTCTGCTTTTTCCTCCTCTTCTAACAACAATTCCTCTTCCTCTTCTCCAGGAACTGGCTCTTCTTCCAACAGTTTTTCGGCAATAGTCTCTTCTTCTGGAGGTAATTCCTCTGCTTCTTCTGCTGTCTCTTCTCGTGCTTCTATTTCTTCCTCTTCTTCTTTCTCCTCCTCAGCAAGCTCCAGCTCCTCTCTCTCTGTCTCTTCCTCTTCAGCCGCTTTGAGCTCTTCTTCAACCTCCTCCGCTTCGGCTTCTACCTCTTCAGCTGTTTCCGGTTTCTCCTCCTCTTCATCCTTTTCAAGCGCCAATTTCTCTAATTCAGCCAGTGCTTCCTCATCTCCTTCAAGAGCCGGTGTCTTTTTCTCTTCTGCTTCTTCAATTTCCTCTTTTTCTTCCTCTGCTACTGCCAATTCCTCTTCAGGAGTTGGCTCCTCTTCTTCCCCTTCCTTCTCGGCAACAGGCTCTTCCTCTGGAAGCACGTCCTCTGCCTCTATTTCTGCTATCTCCTCTTCCTCTTTCTCCTCAGCTAGTTCCTCTTCTTTAGAAGCCTCTGTTTCTTCTGCCTCAGGTGTGGTTTCTTCTCCTGTTGATCCAGGAGGGGGCGGGGCTGCTGCTTGCTCGGGCGTTAGCCTTTTATCAAGAGGCAAAAATTCCACCTCTTCTGCTGTTCCCTCTTTCTCATCAGGAGATTCTGCCGGCTCTGCTACTTCTTCTACCTTCTCTTCCTCTTTTGTTCCCTCTTCTTCTTCAACCGCTTCGCCTTCTTCTCTCTCTTCTTCTCCTTCATCTACAATCTTATCGCCAGGGATCTTTTCCTCAACATTTTCGTCCTCTGGAAAAAGAAGTTGTGTACCGCAGTTGGAACAATATTCAGCATCTTCGGCTAGAATAGCCCGGCAATAGGGACATCTTTTGATTGCCATTACCCTAATATATAAATGGAAAAAATCTATTTGTCAATCCGATAAAAGAGTAAAAAGGGTGCAAGCTTGAATAACTTGCGTAACTATAATTACGAGAATGCATGTAATTTATTCAAGTTATTCAAGCCTAACCCCATTGATATGAAGAATTGACAAGGGAAGCCAAATCGAATAAAAATAAGATGGCTGGGCGATTAACTCAGTGGAAGAGTACTACCTTCACACGGTAGAAGTCACAGGTTCAAATCCTGTATCGCCCACCACTTTCTTTTCAACAACTTGCGCGATTCCCTTGCCCGGCAAAATGAAAGGTGGGCTCAAAACTGCGCCTATTTAATTGCTGACCTCCCGTGAAATTCGAAATAAGTTAGTCTAAAAAAATTACTGCTATTGAATTTTTAATAAGATTATAAAAGGTTCAAAATTAACAGTAGAACTTTAATACTAAAATCTGATATTATTTATAGGTTTTATTGAAATATTGTATAAATGAATGAATCAGCCATGAAGATAAGCTATCTTGATAGACCCAGGCTTTATTATGCATTCATGGTCGGGGGAAATGAAGTCATAAAAGACCAAAAATATTTAAACAAGATAAATGTCTTTCCAGTTCCAGATTCTGACACAGGAATTAATCTTGCTTCAACAATGCGCGCAATTTCTGAAGGAGCTGTTCCCAATCCGTCTGTTTATAAAACTTTACATTCAATTGCTGATATGGCGCTTTCCGGTGCTCGTGGAAACTCTGGCTTGATTTTCGCTCAGTTTCTCCACGGGATAAGTGAAGAAATTAAGAATGTGAACAGAATAGCAACGAGTTCTTTCGGCGTAATAGTCAAAAAGGCAGTTCAGTACGCTTATAAATCAGTCGTTTCTCCAGTAGAAGGAACGATGCTCACCGTAATGAAAGATTGGGCTGAAGCGGTCTATCAGCAGAGGACAAAAAAGCGGGATTTTGTTGACCTTCTCACATATTCACTTCAAGTCACCAAAAAGTCTTTGCTAGAGACTCGCAATAAGCTTCCCGTTCTTACAAAGGCCGGAGTCGTTGATGCCGGCGCCAAAGGATTTGTCAATTTTCTTGAAGGAATTACTAACTTTATAAAAACAGGAAAATTGAAAAAAATACCCAAGCCCACAATTATATGGGAAGACAAAGGATTTCATGTATATAAAGATAAAGATGCAATTGAACAAAGATACTGTACCGAAGCACTGTTTATCGGTAAATGCATGGATTTAGATAAGCTTAGAGAGAAAATTATCCCATTTGGCAGTTCTGCAATTGTTGCCGGTTCTGAAGAGAAGGTACGTATCCATATTCACACAGACCATCCCGCTGATTTGTTTTATAGGCTTAAAGATTATGGCACCATTACACAGCTAAAAGCCGATGATATGCAAAAACAGTATGAAGCGAGTTATGAGAGAAAATCGCACTGATAACAGATTCTGCATGCGATCTGCCCCAAGAAATAATTGATGAATATCAAATTCATGTCATTCCTTTCAATCTGTCATTCGGGAATAGTTTGTTCTTGGATAAGGTTACTATCACGCCTGAGCAGTTTTACACTCTGCTGAAAACCTACAGAGAGCATCCAAAAAGCTCACAGCCTCCAATCAAGACCGTCCAGAATTTATTTTCTTTTCTCGCAACTCATTATGAATCGATTATTGTGGTGAATCTTTCAGATAAATTGAGCGGAGCCTACAAGTTAAGTCAGGAAGCTTCCTCTATAGTCCAAAATAAAAAAATCAATGTTATCAATTCGCGGCATCTCTCTGTATCTTTAGGCCTCGTCGTCTTGCGAGTTGCAGAAGAGATTGGCAAAGGAAAACCGCATGATGAAATAGTGAAACTAGCCGAAGAATGGATTTCAAAGACAAAGATTCTCGTAGATATCCAAACACTCAAATACATGGTTCGCGGCGGCAGAATCAGTCCAATGAAGGGATTTCTCGCGAAAATATTGAACCTCAAGCCGCTTGTGTCTCTTGATTCAGAAGGTAAAGGAGCCGCATATGGCAAGTCATACAGTCGAAGAGGCAATATGAAAAAAATTTTGCGGATGGTAAAAGATATGGCCGATAAAGAGAAGCTCTGGAATTACGCGATTGTTCATGCCCAAAACAACGAGCGCGCTGAGGTGTATGCAGAAAAAATCAAGGAATCTATCCACCTGGATCCGGGTTATATCGTGGATATATCACCTGTTATAGGCGTTCACAACGGAATCGGTGCTGTCGGAATTGCGCTCATGTTTGAATAATTTTCACTTTGAGTATCTAATATATTACTCGGTAAAAATTGAAATTTTATCAACTGATGAATGAGTTCTTAAAATGCTAAATTTTATGCTTTATTCAACCATCTGTGTTTTTCTCTATATGTTGTTTATTTTTGTGCTCACATGGATAAAAAAGGATAACTCCATCGTCGACATTGCTTGGGGAATCGGCTTCATTTTGGTCGCGCTTTTAACTCTTCTTTTGGAGCCCGGATACGTTGCTCGCCACATCCTTGTCACAGCGTTGATTTTTATATGGGGAACAAGACTGGCAACACATATAGCCATCAGAAACAAAGGAAGAGGCGAAGATTTCCGGTATGCGCAATGGAGAAAGGATTGGGGTAAGTGGTTTTTTATCAGAAGCTTTTTCCAGATTTATATGCTTCAAGGATTTTTACTTTTAATCATTGCCTATCCGGTGATGCTTATTAATCATTCTAAAGAAACTGGAATCTTGATTCTTGATATACTTGGGCTTATTATCTGGCTGATAGGGTTATTTTTCGAGGCAGGGGGAGATTATCAACTATCGAAATTCAAGAGAAAAGCAGAAAATAAGGGAAAAATCATGACACAAGGCTTGTGGAGGTACACGCGTCATCCTAATTATTTTGGAGAGGTTGCTATGTGGTGGGGGATCTTCCTGATTGCTCTGTCCTTGAGAAACGGCTGGACCGCTATTGTAAGCCCTCTGCTGATCACATTTCTTCTTTTAAGAGTTTCAGGCATTACGATGTTAGAAAAAAAATATGTGGGTAATAAAGAGTTTGAGGAATATGCAAAAAGGACAAGCGCTTTTTTTCCTTGGTTTTCTATAAAAAAGGTAAATTCTTTGTGAGTTCTAATAAAGAAAAGGAGTGGAGTCATGTTTAAAATGATTGACGTTGTTGGAGTATCTCCGCAAGGCTTCTCAGAAGCAGTGAAAGATGGTATTGATAAGGTCTTGGCATCTGGTGAGAAAGTCCATTTTTTCCAGGTACTGGAACAGCGAGGAGCCGTGCGAAACGGTGAGCTGAGGGAATTTCAGGTTTTAATCAGGGTGGCTACTGAATTTCCAGAAAAAAACTGAACTTAGAGCGCTGCTGCACTTATTCAGCCAAGAAGGAGGATTTAAATGAACGCTTTGCGCTATTTTTTGGTTTGGCTTTTGTCTTTTGCTTTTACAAGCTTGATAGACGCTATCTGGCATTTACGAATATTCAAGAAGGCCTATTCAGAGGGAATAAAACCGCTTGCCCGCATGAGCGGGGACAAAATGGCGTTTAATCCCTTTGCTGGGATTTTGTCTCAAGTTCTGGTCGTTACGTGTATTGTTTTTTTGGTTCTATTTAAAACCCAAAAGGTGAACTACTTAGAAGGAGCTTTGATTGGCGCAATTGCTGGAGTTCTAGCTATTACGGTTTATGGAGTCACAAATTATGCCCTTTTCAAAGATTGGAGTTTGAAGCTGACTGTTCTTGAAGTTATTTGGGGACCGATGCTGGGGGGATTTAGCGGAGTTTTTGTTATATGGATAAAATCTATCTTAATTAATTGAATCCTAGAAAATATATAGATTAACTCTTGAAATGAAAGAATGAATCACGTATTATTATTTTATTCATAAAAGCTTGCATTCTTTGAGAAGATATATGGGTATTAGCTGATATTATTCCGGTTCTTATTGAGATAGAAAAAGTTCAAGTCTTGAATTGGGGACTATAAATAATCTTCTCTTTTTTTCGGAGGGAATAAAAATAATCTGAATTGATCGATTCTTTAAGACCATGAAAAAAATCGTTTTCCTGTTGGCTCTTACTTTTATCAGTTTATCGTGCGTTTCTAAGCTGCGGGAGCCTCCAGAGATTGATTTAGATGTTCCGGATAAGTGGGTTTCTGGGGAACTAAAGACTGAAGGAAATATTTCTCGATGGTGGATTCGTTTCGATGATCCTGAATTGAACTCTATCATATCCGTCGTTCTCAAGGAAAATTACAATTTAAAAGCCTCTGGTGCCCGACTTGAGGCCGCTGCTGCCTTAGCCCGCATTGCAGGGGCAAATTTATACCCCCAGTCAAATCTAAACCTTAATGCAATCCGTCAGAAGAGGAATTTCTTGGGTTTCCCTTTTCCCGGATCCGATGTCGGCGTCCCGAGTGTGATAACAAACCTGTTTGGTGTTTCACTCGATGTGAGCTGGGAGGTTGATCTTTGGGGAAGAATCCGTGCTTTAAAATCAGCGGCCACTGCAGACTTTCAGGCATCGCGAGCCGATTTAGCAGGTTTTCAACTTTCGCTTGCAGGTCAAACTGCGAAAGCTTGGTTTGCCGCGATTGAAGCAGAGCAACAGGTTCGGCTGGCAGAGGCAACTGTTGAAAATTATAGAACAACGAACGAACAGGTTTTTACTCGGTATAGACGCGGCTTGCGTCCGTCCCTGGATGTACGCTTTTCTGAAGCAAACCTGGCCGCTGCTGAAGCTGTACTCCTTCAAAGGCAGAACCAACTTCAGCGTATTAAAAGGCAGCTCGAAATCTTGGTGGGACGCTATCCTGCAGGCAGAATATCATTGAGCGATAAATTGCCAGAAATCCTCGATCCGATACCTGCGGGTTTGCCCGCTGATTTAATCAGCCGAAGGCCAGATTTAATTGCAGCTGAAAAACGATTGGCCGCAGCTAACCTGCGTGTAGCAGAATCCCGCCGGGCTCTCTACCCTCGAATTAGCCTCACTGGTTCTGCCGGTACCTCCAGCGATGAGCTTAGTAATCTGCTTAACGGAGATTATTCTGTTTGGAATCTTATTGGAAACTTGTTCCAGCCTATTTTCCAAGGGGGACGGCTCCGGGCTGGCATTAATCTGGCGAAAGCTCGCGAGAGAGAAACTCTTGCCATATATGGACAGGCTGTGCTGAATGCTTACTCTGAAGTCGAAACAGCGCTGGCCGCAGAGAAATTATTAGAAGAGACAGAAAAGGTTTTACAGATTGCCGTCGAACAGGCCGTGGCTGCAAGAAGGTTAGCAGAAGATCGCTATTCCAGGGGGCTTACAAACCTGATTGAGGTTCTTGAGGCGCAGCGGCGGGCTTTTGATTCTCAGAGTCAGCTTTTAAGCCTTCGTCGACAGAAATTAGAAAACCGGATTGATCTTTTTCTAGCGCTGGGCGGTGACTTTCATATAAATAAGAGTACGCAGTCTCCCATCGAAAAGGAGGCCATAATCCGATGAATAAAAAACTTAAATTTTTCCTACCGGTTATTATCATTGCCATCGGGCTCATTAGCGCTATGGTAATGATTAAGTCGCGACCGAAAATCCAGGCGAAACCGGTCACTTTTCCTGCTCCATTGGTTCGTGCGAAAGTGATTGAACTGCAGGATTTTCAGTTAACCATTAAATCACAAGGGACAGTCAGTCCTCGCACAGAAAGCGAGCTTTTCTCCCAGGTATCCGGTCAGGTGACCGAAGTCTCCGTTCAATTTGCTCCTGGCGGTTTTTTTGAAAGAGGTGAAGTTCTGGTAAAAGTCGATCCCCGTGATTATGAATTAGCTCTATCTAGATGGAAAGCTCAAGTCGCTCAGGCCAAGTTGAGATTGACCCAGGAGCAGGAGGAAGCCAGTATCGCGCAGTCAGAATGGAAGAGATTAGGCAAGAAGGAACAGCCCAATCCATTAGTTTTGCGGGAGCCCCAATTGGCCGAAGCCAGAGCATCCTTGGAAGGAGCTCAAGCGAATTTGAAGCAGGCTGAACTGAATTTGCAACGAACACGAATTCGGGCCCCCTATAACGGAAGAGTCAGAACAAAAAAAGTAGATTTAGGGCAGTACGTGAGTCCCGGGGCAGCGCTTGCCACAATATACGCAGTCGATTATGCAGAGGTTCGCCTACCAGTGCCGGATAATGAAATGGGTTATCTAGAGTGTTGCTTGGATTATCGCAGTAAAAATCCAGCCACTTTAAATATAGATGTGACTTTAAAAGCAAATTACGCCGGAGGGGACTACAGATGGGCAGGTAAGATCGTCCGGGTAGAGGGGGAAATCGACCCCCTGAGCCATATGATTACCTTAGTAGCTAGAGTCGAAGATCCGTATGGACGAGATCAAAGAAGCGATAGGCCCCCTCTGGCCGTAGGTTTGTTTGTTGAAGCAGAGATTGAAGGAAAGCGAGCCAGAGATGTAGTCGTTATTCCTCGATCAGCGCTAAGGGTAAATGATAATGTGCTGGTGATTGATGAAGAAAACAAACTTCATTTTCGCGCTGTCGAGGTTTTAAGCAAAGATTCTGATACGGTTATTATCAGCTCAGGGCTCGAACAAGGAGAACGCATCTGTCTTTCTCCGCTTGAGGCTGTTGTTGAGGGGATGAAGGTGCGAGTCATGAGTGAAGCAGAGTCCAGCAATGTAAGTAGCGCAGATGGATATATGGATGTAAGGAATGACTAGAAACATAGAGTGGTTTGCAAAAAACCCTGTTGCTGCCAACCTGGTCATGCTGTTGATAATTGCCGGGGGGCTCCTAACCATGTCCGGGATCAAGCAGGAGGTTTTCCCAGAAATTGCATCTGATTTAATAACGGTTTCTGTCCCTTATCTCGGGGCGGCTCCAGAAGATATTGAGGAAGCCGTATGCGTCCGTATTGAGGAAGAAATTCAGAGCTTGGAGGGAATCAAAAGAATCACCTCGCGCGCATCAGAAGGAATTGGCTCTGTGACCGTCGAACTTATTCCGGGAACAGACGTCCAAACTCTTCTCGATGATATTAAGGCCAGAATAGATGCCATCGATACTTTCCCAGAAGAGACAGAAAAGCCGATAATCCAAGAGTTGTTGAATAGGCGTCAGGTTATAAACCTCGCCATTTCCGGTGATACGGATGAGAAGACCCTCAAGGTCCTCAGTGAGCAAATTCGCGACGATATTTTGATGTTACCTGGGATTACTCAGGCCGAAATCGCCAATATCAGGCCTTATGAAATCTCTATTGAAGTTTCTGAACAAGCTTTACATCGTTTTGATTTAACTTTTGACGAAGTAGCGGTAGCAGTGCGACGTTCTTCGTTGGATTTACCGGGGGGGTCCATTAAAACAGAAGGCGGGGAAGTTTTATTACGAACCAAAGGCCAGGCCTATGCAGGTTTAGATTTTGAAAACATAATATTACGGACTCAACCGGATGGAACCCGGTTGAAGGTCGGCGATGTAGCTACGGTCATGGACGGTTTTGCCGAGACAGACCAAGCAGCCCGCTTTGATGGCAAACCAAGCGCTCTCATCCAGGTGTTTCGGGTTGGCAATGAAGATGCTATTCAAGTTGCTAAAGCAGTCAGACAATATATCAGCGAAGCTCAGCAGAGAATGCCAGAAGGTATCAAGTTGACGATATGGAGTGATGATTCGGAAGTTCTTAAGAGTCGTCTTGACTTGTTGTTCCGTAATGGGCGAACTGGATTTTTGTTGGTTTTTATCATGCTCGCTCTTTTTTTACGATTGCGGTTGGCATTCTGGGTAGCGCTGGGAATTCCCATATCGTTTCTCGGTGCCATATGGCTAATGCCTACTCTTGATGTTTCAGTTAACATGATCTCTCTTTTTGCTTTTATCGTTGTCATTGGCATTGTTGTTGATGACGCAATTATAGTGGGTGAAAACATCTTCTCAGAATATGAAAAAGGCAAAACTAGCGTTCAAGCTGCAATAGATGGTGTTAAGGGAGTTGCTGTTCCCGTCGTATTCGCGGTGCTGACCACGATCGCAGCCTTTTGGCCTCTTTTAAGGGTTGAAGGAGCTATCGGGAAAATCATGAGATTCATTCCTGTCATCGTTATTTCAACTCTATTATTTTCACTGATTGAATCGCTTTTTATTCTGCCTTCCCACCTCTCCCATCTTAGAAAGATAAAGCAGACGCCGCCTCGAGGCTGGAAAGGCATCTGGGGCCGATTCCAGAAAAAATTTAATGAATTATTCCAGAAATTCATCGAACGCATATACCGGCCAAGCCTGGAATTGGGAATTAAGCTAAGGTATGTCACTCTGGCCGGCTTCATCGCGGTTTTGCTCTTGACAATGGGATTAGTGGGAGGAGGCTGGATCAAATTTGTATTTTTACCGCGGATAGACGCGGATAATGTTATTGCTGATTTGACCATGCCGCTTGGAACCCCTGTCGAAGCGACTGCTGATGCTGTGCGCCGCTTGGAGGAAACCGCGTTGAGATTACAGGATGAACTTGATCTAGATCGGCCTATCATCCAGCATGTGCTTTCTTCAATCGGCGAACAGCCCAGTCGAAATCAAGCGAGCGGGCCGAATGTAGCCACGGGCGCATTTGCTGGTTCTCATCTGGGTGAGGTGAATATTGAGCTAGTTCCCTCAGAAATACGGAATATCAGCAGTGTCCAGGTTGCAAATCGCTGGCGGGAATTGACCGGGCCAATTCCGGATGCAGTCGAGCTGACTTTTGCCAGTTCTCTTTTTTCTGCAGGAGCGCCGATCAATATCCAACTGGCGAGCTCGAATTATCCCACCTTGCGGAAAGCGGCAGAGCGTTTGAAAGACAAGCTCAAGGATTATCCTGGTGTTTTCGATGTGGCTGACTCCTTTCGAGCGGGAAAGCAAGAAGTCAAGCTAGAGATAACCCCTGTTGCCGAATCATTGGGATTGACACTCTCTGATTTAGGGCGACAGGTCCGACAGGCTTTTTACGGGGAAGAAGTTCAGCGAATTCAACGAGGCCGGGATGAAATAAAGGTAATGGTTCGGTATCCATCCGAAGAACGGCGTTCCTTGGCAAACTTGGAAAATAAGCGAATCCGGATATCTGGAGGAATTGCTGTACCATTTTCAGCAGCTGCAAAGGCCACCTTGGGAAGAGGATATTCCACCATACAGAGAACAGACAGACGACGCACGATTAATATCACAGCAGATGTGGACGAGAACAAGGCCAATGCCAATGAATTACTCACAGACATTACGAGAAATGTTTTGCCTTCTTTGTTCGCTGAATATCCAGGGGTTTCCTATTCCTTAGAAGGTGAACAGCGGGATCAAAGTGAAGCTCTTGGAAGTTTAAGGACTGGCTTCATGCTTGCTCTATTTTTTTTCTATGCTTTGCTGGCAATACCGTTTAGGTCATATCTGCAGCCCGTTCTGGTTATGGCGGTTATTCCATTTGGAGTTGTGGGTGCCATATGGGGTCACATCATCATGGGAATTGATCTAACCATTCTGTCATTTTTCGGTATTGTTGCCTTAACCGGAGTTGTTGTTAATGACAGCCTTGTTCTTGTGGATTTTATCAATCGCTTCCGGGCTTCTGGCGAGCCGATAAAAAAAGCCATAAGAGAAGCGGGTGTGATTCGATTCCGTCCGATCATACTGACCTCTATCACCACCTTTGCTGGGCTAACCCCGTTGTTGCTCGAGCGAAGCTTGCAGGCTCGTTTTCTGATTCCCATGGCAGTTTCCCTGGCCTTTGGTGTTGTCTTCGCGACCTTTATAACACTTGTTCTGGTCCCAGTCAGCTACCAAATTTTAGAGGATATAAAAAACAGCTTTTTTAGATTGTTTAGATTGGGTAAAGCAACATCTTAGAACCTGGTTAGATAAACAGGTTTGGCAATTACATACTGTTAACTTTCTGGATATAGGCTTTCACATCAAACTTCGATTGAGCCCCCTTGTAGCTCATATAACGAATTTTTCCGAAAATGGGCCTTGGAAACCAGCCTCGGTCGTGCACTCCGCCTATAGACCATGCGATGCCTACGTAGCCGTTTGGGTCTCTTCCGTCCAGTTCATACTTATCATTAAGAAAGACCGCAATTCTTAGAGCTTCTTCTGGTGTCTTTGTCCATTCCAGGATTTTTTTTGCCCAGTACATTCTCACATAACCGTGCATTTTTCCGGTTTTCATCATTTCTTCCTGAGCAGCATTCCATAAGTCATCGTGTGTCTGACATGTTTCAAACTGCTCAAGGGTATAGAGATATTCTCTCTTGTCACCTCGATGCTCATTGAGCGTCTTTTTTGCCCAATCGGGAAAGCCTTTAAAGTTATCGTAGTGGTCATTATAAAAAAAGAAATTATCTGCGAGTTCCCGTCTCACGATGAGTTCTTCCAAAAACGCTTCTTGCTTGCTGTTGGGCGTGCCGCTTTTTTTGATTTCAAGGGCTACTCGCTGTGCTGATATCTGACCAAAATGAAGATAAGGGGATAGGTTTGATTGACCATCTTGGTTAGGATCGTTCCTTTGTAAGTCATAGTCTGAAAGCTTATGCTGAATAAGGTGATTCAACATATGCTTTGCGGCTTTCTCCCCAGGATCAATCCAGTCAACCTCTAAGACCTTTCTATCGACTTTCAAGCTCTTTCTCACTCTGCTCCAATCTGTCTCCTCAGCTTTTTCTTTCCAGGAAAAAGGATGTTTCTTGAAATTTGGAAAGTCGTCCAGAAACTCACTCAACTGACGGTTCACTTTTGGGCGGAACGTATAGGCTGCGAATTCCTGCTTGGGTGAGGCTATCCAGCAGGGAATGATATTATGGGCATCCACTTCATACACAGGAATGTCGATCCTATCCAGCACGCTTTTTTTCCATGCTTTTTTTAGGTGCAGCGGGTCAAAGTCAGTAATAAGAGCACTGATCTTGTTTTGTGCCACAAATTTTGGTATCTCCTGTTCTGGTGAGCCTGAAAAAAGACAAAAAGGAATATTTTTTTCGCTCAGATTTTTCTCTGTTTCTCGAAGGCCCTGAAGCATGAAGCCGTAGTGTCTGATAGTCGCGCCGAGAAATTGAGGGACTAAACAGAAAACCACTGCAATAGGTGCTTTTTGTTTGAGGGCAAGTTCTTGAGCAAAGAAGAGCGCCCAATTATCATGAGCCCGCTGGTCCCGGCTCATCCAATAGACTATTGATCCGGTTTTCTCTTTTGTTTTTTTTAGTATCCTTACGCGTTCTTTTTTCATGTTTTTTTATCAGTAATTATATACTAATTGATTTTTTAAAAGTGTAGCAATTTTTTAATTATGCCTATTCATAATTAATAAAAAAATAGTCGATAGAAGTTTTGGATTGAAAAAATTAAAAAAATAATTTGACATTTTATTATTATAATATTATCATATTATTTATATAAATTATATAGGAATAGGAGGTTTTAAATGTATAAATTAAGATTCACTTTTTCAGTCGTAGCTGTTCTGGTGATTTCTGTTCTTGCCTTCTCCGCTACAGATTACATGAGTAGAATGGGAAAGAAGAACATCGTCGAAACAGCTGTTGCCGCAGGCAAATTCAACACTCTAGTCACCGCTGTCAAAGCAGCTGATTTAGTGGAAACACTCTCTGGTCCAGGTCCGTTCACCGTTTTTGCTCCCACCGATGATGCCTTTGCTAAACTTCCCGAAGGAACTGTTGAAAGCTTGTTGCAGAATATTCCCAAGCTCAAAGCCATTCTCACCTACCATGTTGTTGCAGGTAAGGTTATGGCCTCAGATGTGGTTAACTTGCAGTCCGCTCCCACAGTCAACGGACAGAAGATTGCCATCAAGGTTAATGGCGGAACAGTGATGGTGGATAATGCCAAAGTAGTCATGACAGATATCGAGTGCGCTAACGGCGTTATTCATGTAATCGACTCGGTGATTCTGCCTAAGTAATCGACCTAATCACATTACCAGAAAATAAGGGCGGTTGTTCATCAAACACCGCCCTTTTTTTTCGGTTTAAAGATAAAAGATTTCGTGATTTTTTGTGGGGAATAGGAAGAGATCCATAGGATTGAACGGGGATATCTGTTCCCCCAAGGTCCTTTTAGAAATTTTATTTTAATTAAATTGCTGAAAATGCTAAAATTTAGGGAGACATATCCATGAAGACAAGAAGAAAAAACATTTACATTTTCTTGGCAATTCTCCTGTTATCAGTATGTTCGAATGGTTATTCAAAGTGGTTCGTTGACGTCGAAACCGGAGGAGTATTCAGCGGCTATAATAATGTCAGGATCCCTCGAGATACGGGTACTCAATTTTCTCTTTCCAAAGATCTCAAAACGGACCCCGCCCTTTTTTTTAGGCTGCTTCTAGGTTATCAAATAGGTCAAAAACACACCCTTTCTGTTTTTGTGGCTCCCTTGAGCTTGAATGCTTCAGGAAGCGTCAACAAATCAATTAGGTTTTTCGAGGAAGATTTTCCAGCAGATATTCCTCTAAAGGCTGTATACCGCTTCAACTCTTATCGCCTGACCTATCGGTATAGCATTTTAAGAAAAGAAAATTGGAAGATTGGGATCGGATTCTCCGCAAAGATCAGGGATGCACTCGTGAGTGTGTAAGGAAAAAATAAAAAATCCGAAAAAACAAACGTGGGGTTTGTACCTTTGATTAATTTCCTTATTGAGTGGGATTTTGCCAAAAATATAAGCTTGCTGTTGGCCGGGGATGCTTTAGCTGCGAAACAGGGGCGTGCTGAAGATGTCTTGCTGGCTTTGCAGTACCATCTGAGAGAAGACCTTACGCTGAAAGCGGGTTACAGAATCCTCGAAGGAGGTGCCGATGTGGAAGAAGTATATAATTTTGCCCTGATCCATTTCGTCGTTGCGGGCGCGACTTTCCGATTTTAATTCTATTCCATTAGCTCATAAAAATAAGAAAAGAATGAAATCTTCAAAATAGGTGAGTTGATACCATGAAGGTCCTGCTGACTGGTGCTACAGGCTATATCGGAAGAAGGCTCAAGGAAAGACTCATTGAGGATGAAAATATCCAACTCCGCTTATTTGTCAGAAACGAAAGAAAGGTGCGGGATAAGTACAGAGACCAATTGGAAATTTACGAGGGCAGCACCTTTGATCGAGAATCACTCCGGAAAGCTCTGGAAGCCGTAGATGTTGCTTATTACTTGATTCATTCTATGGGCGCAAGGGGAGATTTTGAAAAGCTTGACCGTTTAAGCGCTGAAAATTTTCTTGGTGCCTGCATTGCTGAAAATGTTCAAAGAATCATATATCTAGGAGGATTGGGCAGAAAGGAAACCGCAAGCAAACATCTTTTAAGCCGGATCGAAACAGGAGAAATCCTCAGCAGCAGACCAGACTCTATCCAGACCATATGGTTTAGAGCTGGAATCATCATCGGATCAGGTAGCGCAAGCTTCGAGATCATACGAAATCTTGTTCAAAATCTTCCTTTAATGATAACGCCCAGACGGGTCCATACAAAAACCCAACCTATCAGTGTTATCAATGTATTGGAATACCTGTTTCAAGCAAAAGATCTCGACACCGAGAAAAATCTTGTCGTAGATATTGGCTCTGAGCAGATGAGTTTTAAAGAGATGCTTCTCAGAGCCTCCAAAATTATGGGCCTGAGGAGGATCTTGATTCCTGTTCCTCTATTATCACCAAGACTATCTTCTTATTGGCTGATACTCATGACTCCTGTTTCTTATCGGATAGCGAGAGCGCTAGTCGAGGGATTGAAGTCAGAGACAGTCATCCAGAATGACAATGCTAAGAGATATTTCCCCCGTATTTTTCTTCTTTCATACAAAGATGCCATTAAAGCTGCACTTGCAGATATGGAAAAAAATGAGGTTATCAGCCGGTGGTGTGATAGCAGCGCGGAAGAAGCATGTGATACAAAAGATCAAGACCGAATTGAAGCAGCTGTTTTTGTGGATAAAAAATTTTATGATTTTGGTGAGATTCCTTCGGAAATAATATTTGCTTCCGTTCAATCCATTGGCGGGGAGAATGGATGGTTTAGATATGATTGGCTGTGGAGGCTGCGAGGATCAACAGATAAACTCGTTGGCGGACCCGGTTTGAATCGAGGACGGAGAGACCCATTGACATTGAGAGTAGGGGACAGTCTGGATTTTTGGAAGATTGTTGATTTAAAAAAAGATAAAAGACTTTTGCTTTTTAGCCAAATGAAGGCACCTGGGAAAGCCTGGCTGGAATTTTCTGTAGATGACACTGTTCTCGTTCAAACTGTTTATTTTCTTCCTAAAGGATTATGGGGAAGGCTGTATTGGTATCTCATAAAGCCTTTCTATATATTAATTTTTTCAGACCTTGCAAAAGGAATTATTAAACAGGCAAAAGCATTATTTTGATTGACCAGAAATTAAAACTGTGCCCAAAGTGTGCCCAAAAATATCACAAAATGTATAAAAATCCGTTAAAATATCGAAAATTATCGTAAAGGAAAATGCCTGGAAAAACCCCTTCCAACAGGGTAAATGTCCTATTTTCTGCGTTTTCTCTTTTTTGAGTGATAACTACACACGGTAGAAGTCACAGGTTCAAATCCTGTATCGCCCGTCATTTATCTTCAATAATTCGCCTATCCTTCCTTCGCTTTCCGTAGCAAATCTCCAGATCAAAATCATTAAGACTTCAGATTAACATCATTTCTTCTAATTAAAAGTGAAATGTCGCTAAATATATACATTAAACGGCATTTTTATTATTCCCTCTATAAAACGATTTGATTCAATCAATAAGGTGACCTGTCCCTCTCATATCGATCCAGCAGATGAGTTGTAAATAAGAAAAGTTGACATCCACTTGACAGATGTCAAGTTTAATGCTATATTGTTGACATCTTTTAAAATTTTTAGAGAAGACAAATGACACAAATAGGAAAATATGTAAAACAAAAGGGGAATTATAATGCCTTTATACCTGACAAATTTCCTCCAAAAAACTTCGCCTATAATGAATCTAAGATTATTAAACCTTTAGCTGATGCCAATCTTTTGCTTGGCAAACTTGATGGTCTAACTAAGCTTATTCCAGACATCGGTTTTTTTATTTTTATGTACATTAATAAAGAAGCTGTTTATTCCAGTCAGGTGGAGGGAACAAAAGCCAATCTTACCGATGCCCTGCAAGCTGAAGTCGAAAGGACTCCTGAGCTTCCTGATGATGTGGATGATATATTGCATTACATCCAAGCGATGAATAAGGGGTTAGAGAGACTAAACAATTTACCGTTATCTTTAAGACTTATCAAAGAAGTTCATGCGACACTTTTAACTGGTGCGCGAAGTTCAACATCTCCTCAGCCTGGAGGATTTCGCAATAACCAGAATTGGGTGATGGGAACAAATCTAAATGACGCGCGTTTTGTCCCCCCGCCACCACAGCACGTGCTGCCGGCAATGGGAAACCTTGAGAAATTCTTTTATTCCCACAAAAACATACCAACATTAATAAAGGCTGCTTTAATTCATAGTCAATTTGAGACAATTCACCCATTTATAGATGGAAATGGAAGAACTGGAAGATTACTTATAACATTTTATCTTTGCCATCAAAATGTTTTGGACCGACCAGTTCTTTATCTTTCAGAATACTTGAAAAAGCATAGAAACAAGTATTTTTCGCTCTTAGATGAATATAGAAAAGGGAATGTATCTGAATGGCTGGTGTTTTTCTTGGAGGGTGTTATTCAGATCTGTGAACAAGCGATTGAGACTTCAAATAAAATCATTGATCTTAGAGAAAAGATTCTGCAGAAGATGTCGAGCCTAGGTAGAGCAAGTAAAAACGCAATGGTGCTATTGAAGCATCTCTATAAATTACCCATTGTTAATGTAAAAAAGGTTGAAGAAGCAACGGGTCTTTCCCGAGAAGCTGCAAATATATTGGTAAGACGATTTTGCAAAGAAGGCATTTTATTGCAGAAAGATCAGAATGTTAAATATGGCCGACTATTTGTTTACAAAGACTACTTATCTCTATTTGAATAGACCTCTTCATATAAAGAAGATGTAAACTGAAAATTGAGTCCTGCGTATTTTACTCATGTTAACTGCCTTTTCTGAAACTTTATATCTCAAACTCTTGATCTTGCAACTGTGCCCATAGTGTGCCCAAAAATATAACAAAATGTACAAAAATTCTTTAACAACCCGTGGGCTTGATGAATCAAGCCCCTGCAAACATAGGGAAGAATTGCTATAAGATCAGTATGACTACTCTGGGGTTAAATGAATTTCTTTCTGTTCTGAAGACAGAGAAGAACAAACAGCGTCGCGACCACTTATCCCATGACAAGATAAAGCCTGTTGCAGCCGGAAAAAACCTATCTCAGCAAGTTTTTCAAAATGAATATGCACAAGACCTTACTTCGTATACTGGCACATTTCCTTTTTGTCAGTTCTGAAGATGCCTATAAAATATTTTTGTCACTAATTTCCAGCCATCCTCAAACTTGTATAAACTGATATAATCCGTGTAGACGTGCTTCTCTTCTCGAAATATTTCGACAATTGCCAAACCCGCATATCCTGTCACATGAACATCGGTAAATTTATAAGTTGTCCCTGGATGGAGAGGACCGGGATTTTTCTCAAACCTGTCAACATAAGAATATGCATGAATTTTCATCAAGCTTCCTTTGTTAAGGACCAGCACATCACAGTCAGGATGAATGCCTTTTTTGATCAGAGATGCATCGCCCTTATTGAAGAAGCCGTTAATATAAGCATCGACAACAACTCTTTTAATGGCCTCTTTTTCCGGATTCACAGCAGCGTTTTGAGCGGAAAATTGACCGGCAAAAAAGAAAGAAACAATAATAATAATCAGTACGACAAGATGTTTTTTCATAAAAACCTCCAATTTTGATATTTAGTTAATCACTAATAACTTTGGCCTCACCTTCAAACTCAAACCAGGGATTCCTTCTTCCGGATCATCAATTGATGGACCGGAAATCAACGGGTGCTTTCAAAAGCAACTGCAACATAAAATATAAAGTCAATATCCGTTCGAAACAATGGGAAAAGGCTCTCAATTTTCACTAAGTAAATTTTCCCACCGCTAATTGGGACTTAAAGTTTATTGACAAATGGCATATACTTTAAATGTATAGGAAGAATTGAAAATGCAGCACCTGCTTATTGGGGGATATATCGTATCCGTTATTTTAGGATTTATCTCTGTACATCACACAAGCACAAGGTACAAGATCCATAAACATTTATTTTTAAGAACATACGGCCTCCATATCTTGATGCTGAATCTTATAGTCATATCCCTGACAGTAACAAGATATTTTAAAGTTAACATTATGAGTGACTCCGGAGGTGTCGAATCAATTAGGTTGGGTCACATCGGCGACGGATTATTCCTTTTTCGAAAGGGAATCGAGTATTTTGGGATCATTGCCGTTTCTTATATGCTGGTTAAAACTCTTTATCAGATTCAGAGTAAACCCATGAAAAATCCGATAAAAAAAATTTATTTATTACTAATGATTCTATCCGCTTTCGCCTTCGGAATTGGCGTGACAGCCTTCTTGATCAACCAAGATGAAGCCTGGCTTTATTTTTTCTGTAACATTATATGGGGGAGTGTGTATTTGGTTGTAATCGCTGTTTTTGCCCTTAATATATTTGAAAAACGTGCTGCGATCTATGATCAAAACCATGCTCTCCGCTTGTTTCAATTCTTTTATCTCACTATTCTCTCGGTCTTTTTCGTGCAGAACCTTTTCAAATATCCGTACAAGGGTTTTTTCATGATGATTTTTATCTGGTTCATGAATTTATTTCCGATCTATTGGAGCAATTATAAATTACGGATGGAAAATTCCAACGGGATTTCTTTAAACATCTATCCTGAAAATTTAGAGCACCTCATATCCGAATACAGCATTACAGGCAGGGAACGAGAGATTCTTGAGTGCATTCTTCGCGGTTTCAGCAACAGGGAGATCCAAAATCGACTTTTTCTCTCCCCGCATACTGTGAAAAACCACAATTACAATTTATATAAGAAACTTGGTGTACGTAACAGAGTTGAACTAATGAGAAAGGTATTTGAATATCAAGGTTCAAAGTAGGCCCATTAAAATCTTACTTTACAGGTGGCACATTGTGGAGGCAGCTCACTAAAAGTCTGTTCTTTATAAATACTCCTTCAAAACCAGTTCAGTAATCTCCCCATGAAATCGTATCAGGCATAATAAAAAATAACACACGCAATATCCTATGTCACAGAATTTACTCATGTTAGTTGCTTTTTGCTCATCTATTTGCTTACAAAATTAATTGGTTGCTGAATTATATTGCTCAAAATGACTGCTTTGCTCACTCCATCTACCGTAACACTGTAAACATCCCTAAAATTGGACGAATCAATAACAAATATATAGATATATCCGGAACCTTTATATCCTTTTGAAATTGATATTGAATCCTCCTTCTCATTCACATTTGGTGGCCACAGTGTGCCAACTGAGGAAGAACCGACGCCAACATTGTAAATTAATTGAGCTCCTTGACACCTTTTCAGTCGTGATCTACAATCCCCAACGACGGTTGGAAGGGTAAATGAGGACAAAGATGCTCATTCCGTCAGCGCAGCCGAAAAGGAAATTCTTATCCCCTTTGGAATGGTTTGAAATATATTTATAGGAGACTTATTATGTCACTCTTTGGACCACCCGATGTTGCGAAGTTGGAAAAAAAGCGTAATGTCACCGGCTTAATTAAAGCTTTGTCCTATAAAAATGATATTAGTGTATGCATTCAAGCTGCTCGCGCTTTAGGGAAAATTGGTAATTCCAATGCAACAAAACCTCTCGTAGACGCTCTTAATCATGAAAACGAATCTGTTCGCATAGCATCTGTTCGGTCTTTAGGACAAATTGGAGATATTCAGGCAGTAGTGCCGCTTATTGATTTACTTAAAAAAAATTCTGGTGATATTTGCGATGCGGTTTTCGATACATTGATAATGATTGGCATACCCGCTATTAAACCACTGTCTGATGCTCTGAAAGGGGATTATCGCAATGCAAAGATGATGCGAAAACGTATTATTTTTTCTTTAGGTGAGATAGGAGACAGTTGTGCCCTTAAACCGCTTGTATCTGCTCTCAAGCAATGTAACTGGGATGAGCGAGAAGTGCTGACCGAGGCTTTAGAAAAAATTGGCTGGCAGCCTGATGATACTGAAGCAACTACGATATATTGGGTTTTCAAAGGAGAATTGGATTATTGTGTCAAGATAAGTTCAAATGCAGTAAAGCCTCTCCTCAAGATTGTTAAGGTATGTGATGACACGATGCGTAAGGCTGTGGCTGACGTATTAGTAAAGATAGGTGACCCCGCGGTTGAACAACTGATCTCTGCTCTAAAACATAAGGACAGCAATGTTCGCATTACAGCAGCTCAAGTATTAGGAAAAATTGGACATAAAAGTGCTATTGATCCGCTCACTAAACTACTCAGTAACAGGGATGGTGATGTGGGGCTGGCAGCGTTTAATGCAATTAATGCTATTGGGTGGGAAAATAAGGAGAAAATGGAAAGAGTCATCTCATTAATTAAAATGGGTGATATGAATACTCTGGAAAAGCTTGATTTTAGAATGATTAGGCCATTCCTAATTATTAGTTTGAAATTGAATATTAGTTGGGTAATTAAAGGACGGATTGCAGTAATGTTAAATAGGCATGGCATGAAATTGAGTGATCCCCGTCTTAAAATGATAATCAAGGATCTGATATACATGTCCACAATTCCTGATAAAATGGAAAAAGTATTGATACCTGGAGAACGAAATGATCATATGGTAGAACGTTTAGTAAAAAGCCATAAAGATGAAAGAAGGCTTGCATCAGAAATTATATGGAAATTTAAGGATC
>CP070825.1:4161835-4186529 GCA_020344415.1 Candidatus Aminicenantota bacterium | reverse complement strand
ATGGTATATCCCTCTTCAGTCTCAATCCTGTGATAATATTCATCGCCGTATATATACCCCACGATCTTCATTCCGTTGGGCTGAGTCAATATGATCTTTTCTCCAAAAACAGGGTGAGCCAAGAGAGAGGAAAAGGGAAGAAATGTTGTGAGAATAAAAAAATGGATGATTAAGAGGAATGTTTTTAATGAGATGGATGATTTATTTGTTAATAGGAATATTTTTCTATCTTTCATCCACTATTCTGATTTCTTAAGCTTCAGTTCAGGAATTCCCTTTTTCCAGCCTGTCACTCTTCCATCTGAAAAATAAACATATGAAGTCCCATAACGAAACAATCCCTCCGAGTAATAATCCGGAGTGCCCTGTATTGTAAGAACCTCATCCATCGTAGAGCCAATGTCATAGACGGTCTTGGACGTCGGCTTAGCAGGCTTAAGCATGACTTTAAGCGGATGAGATTCAATATTCCAGCCTGTCACTTTTCCCTTCGAGAAATAGATATATGAAGTGCCATAGCGAAACTGTTTCGTTAAGGCTTGATCAGGATTTCCCTGCGCAGCAAGAACTTCCTTTTTTGTGGAACCAAGGGAAAAGTAGCCGGCAGGAATCGCAGGAGACGCAGCCTTTTTCTTTTCAGAGAGTTTGGATATTAGGGGAGTCACCCGCTTTTGTTCAACCGGTTTTGCTTCTGAAGGAGGAGACTCAACTTTTGGTGTTTCCTTCTTTTTGGGGAGCATATATTCTGGAATAGGGGGGCTGGACTTATCTTTTACCTTTGACGGTTGTGTATGCCTTTCTCTTAAAAATCTTTCAACAGGCGGAATCTTTGCTCGCGGACGGGTTTTTTCTTTACTGCCCGGAACGTTAATAATCTTCGATAGCATCACTATTGCTATTCCTACTATTATCAGAGTAATGACCCTTGGAATTCGCGAGCGCTCATAATCGTCAGTAGCACTAGGTTTTTGATATGTCCAAGATTTGTCATATTGATAACTGCCTGATTGTGACCAGGATTGTGATTTCTGAGACCACGACTCTTGTTGTGAGGTTCTGTAGTGGGAATCAGGACGATGAGAACTCAATTTCTCATAGGCTTCATTTATCTCTTTTAATTTTTCTTGGGCTTTTTTCTGCAAAGAGGGGTCATGAGAAAAGCGGTCTGGATGCCATACCTTGGCCAGGTCCCGGTAAGCCTGTTTTACCTCTTCAGGCGAAGCCCCAGGCTCCAACTCTAGGATTTGGTAATACCGCTTCATGTTATCCATAATCCTAAGCGTCCTAAGGTCTTATATCCAAACTCTAGGATCTGCTCTCTCTCTAAGACCTTCTACTTTTAAAAAAAACTCAACATATTTTTTTTCATATATCATTATAAATGAATTATTTCGGGAATGGGAGTCTTTATTTAGTCTCTTCTAGTGAAAATTCAGGCTTTTAGTAAACGACCTTAAATTGCTTTCAATCCTGCCTTAACAGGGGCGGAGTTCTCACATTATCTTCATATTAGTTGACATTTATTTTTTTTAATGGTAATGCATATTGATTGGAGTGGTTGATAAATCATACATATCAATTGAAATAATTCCCTATTCCTTTGTGGAGGAAAAATGGAAAAAATAAATATTTGCCATATTTCAGATCTACATTTCGGAATTTTTGAGAATAAATCATTCAGTCAGGATGGCGCACCATTCAGTCTGCCCAGTTCATTTATAAACTTTATCTCTCAACTCAACGCAGATGAAAAACCACATTTCTTGATAATTTCAGGCGATCTAACTTCAATTTCAGAAAAAGGTGAATACAGAGAATTTTTAGAATTCATGGATGCTTTCATCGAAGCAGGGTGCTTTGCTGAATGCTGTTTCAAAAAATATACGAAAAAGGACAGGACTATCATAATCCCAGGAAATCATGACGTAGTAAGAGAATATAAATCAGGAAAAGAATTCGGAAGCGATAGGCTCCAAAGTTTCAAAAAAAACATTGCTGAGAAAGGATACAATACTCCTTTGGGGAGAAGGAAAAATTATTGCTACACTGAAAAAGAAAAACAAAGAGAAAAAAAGAGATATGCATGTCCCATACCATGCTCCCTTTATTATTACCCTGAATATAATATCGTATTTGCTGCTATAGTTTCGTGCTATTTTGCTCATAAAATCAATCCAGAAATTAAGGATTTCGAAAAGAAAATTAAAAAACTACAAAAAGACGTTCTGGAATTACAGAAAAGAATTGGGAAAACAAACATAACTAAAGGAATAATCAATGCATTAGAAAGTAATATTAAGAAATTAATTTATCTTGACTTTGGCTCGTTTCCTCTAAATTACATGAGAGTAATAAACAGGGCTTTTAATAATTTCAAAGCAAAAAAGAATTTTAAAGACGACGAATATTGTAAATTAATAAAATTTGCCGTTACACATCATCATCTCAGGGATCTGCCATTTCCTCAGGTAAACACAGAAAATGCAAGAGAAACTCTAGAGTTACTTTATAAACATGGGGTAATTTCAATACTTCATGGCCATGTGCATAAAGTTCTGGAGGAATACCACTTGCCAGAAACCTGGAGCCATGGGATTAGTTCTTATTTTTCAAGCGGTACTGTATCAGGTTACGGTGGAAGTGCCCTGAATAGTTTCAATATGATTGAAATATATAATTTTACAGATGTTAAGAAAATGACTATCGATATTAAATGCCATGAGGTAAATTATGGTGGTTTTTTTACTGAGGAAAAGAAACTCTATACAAATACAATAAGGAAATTTTTGAGCTCGATGAACGAGTCAAAATGCAGTTAATTCAATAGTTACATTCTAACTACAAAAAAGAAAATAATTATTGTATCCAACTGAAGAAGGTTATATGTTTTTTGTCAAATTAGATGAATAATAATTCGCTCGATAAAAAAATTAAAAAAGCCGCGGCGTTAATCAAAAATTCCCTGAAAAAACACGAAAATCCTGTAGTTGCCTGTTCTTTCGGCAAAGACTCAATGGTAGTTTTGCATATGGTAAGACAATTTGAGTCTGATATTCCTGTCATGTTTAATAATACACTGGTTGAATATCCGGATACATACAGATTCAAGAATCTAATGAGTAAAGAATGGAATTTAAATATAATTGAGACAAAACCTTCCAAGACTTTCTGGTGGATAGTGGAAAATTATGGATTTCCATTATTCACACGAAAGGGACATAAAGATGCCTCAAAAAATTGTTGCCGGTATCTCAAAGAATATCCTATTGCGAAAATCCTAAGAAAATATAAATTCGATTTATATTTTACTGGATTATCAAGGCATGAGTCACGATTGAGGGAATTTTCTGCTAAACGATACGGTAATTACTTCTATTCTAAAACACAAAAACATTGGAAATGTCATCCCATTCAAGATTGGACTGAGGAAGATGTCTGGAATTATCACAATTTGTATCATATCCCTCACAATGGAGTCTATGATAAAAAGTCGCCGGACGGTTTCATCCTTCGTACTGGATGTTGGTGCTGCACAATTCCAATCAAATATGGAAAAACAAAATTTTTAAGAATGAATTATCCGAGTTTGTGGAGAATTCTTATGACGAAAGGGCTGGGAAACTTTATAGTAGAAAAAAAAATTGGCATGAGTATTCCAGAGCCGCAGTTAGAACACATGATACAAAACAGACCATGTTTTTTTGATAAATACTGATTCCTCCCCTTTTAAAAAGATAAGGTTATTTTCTCCAATTATAGACACCAATTTTGTCGTTTTGAAATGCCTTTTCGTAAAAGCTCATCATAGGGGAGCGAAGCAAATCTATGAGAATCGAATATGGAACACCTTTATTTGGCCTTATATCTTTTCATAAACCGATTGGCAGCATAGGTATCGGGGAAAAGCGAGGGCAAATCAACCGTGTGTTTCCCCTTTTTCAGTTCCTCTTCCAGATTTATCACTACAACATTTTCGTAATTGTGAAAATGATACAAATAAACCAAACCGCGGTTGACATCATAAATATTAGAATATAGCGTACCTCCGCGATCTCCTTCTTGATGTACGGCTGCTAGAATATTACGGAATGCATCCACTGTTACCTCATTTTTGCTTAACAACTTAGTGGCAATCTTATATCTGTCACAAGGGATGTCATCTCCCTTCTTGAGTTGTGAGAGGTAAAAATTTGTGCACACCTGAAAACTCCCTTTTTTCCTATGTATTACATCCCCCTCGATAATTGCAGAATCTCCTGATTTGTCCACAATCATCACCTGAAATCTTCTGAAATATCTGAGATTATAGTTATCAATCAGTTTTAAGGCTTCTTCTACAGTGGTGCATTCTCTCATCACTTTATGCATCAGATTTCCACGGTAGGTCTCTTTTTGTAGTGAATTTTTTACCTCTAAGGGCTGAGTTGCCATGTAATCAAAGACCAATCCTTGCTCGTTCATCCCTCCCTGAGGACTGAGATTATCAAAGCCAAAATATACAATTCCATACTTTCCATCTTCCGGCAGGATAAACCACATTTTAGTATTAGGGTTCTTCCAATCTTCATTATTTCCTACCAGCGTTATACCGTTTTTTGTGCTCGTAAACATTGTACAAGAAAATAATGTCGCAGCCGGCAAAACTAACAGAAGCAAAAATATTGCCAAGAAAGCTTTTTTCATTTTAGCACCTCTCGATATAAGTAGTTATGAAGGAGGTTTTAATGCCTCAGCGAGTGAATCTCTAAACTCTCCTACCAAAAGCGTTTCACTAAGATAAGCCTCCTTGACCTGAATGCTGGGAATAACTTCGCTTTTTGTATGACTGAACAAATCTTCGACAACGCTATGCATCCAGGCGGGCTTTGTTTTCAACATATGGGAATAGCCCACCGGGGAAACAAAGTCTGTATGTGACGCAATCCCCACCAGACATTGACCTGCAATAATCTTTAGCTGCGTGGGCAATTGGCTTTTTATTTTTTATCAACTTTACCCCCGGATGAAAGCAGCGCTTCCCTCAGAGTGAAATCGACCCAGAAAATCCCGCATTCCTGGTCAATCCTTCTAGCAATTGCTCGACCGATATTTCGCGGCGGATTGGGAAGTCTTTTCCACCAGGATCTGTCTGATCTATAACCAATCTGGAAGAATACAGTATTTGGCTTAAAATAATCGGCCCAGTAATCTACAAACTCCTCAATCATAACGTCGAAGTCTTTTAGCATCTGGCTATCATCGACGAATATGATATCACCGCGGTATTTTTTGGGCATCCAATCCCTATCCCAATGTTTCAAGAATAATCTGTATTGGCTGTTGTGTGATTTTACCCTTGCTTCCCATTCTTCTTCATCAACTCTGATCCCCCATCCTGGATTTTCAGATTCACGGAACCATTCCACATCCACACCAAAACCAATTACACACTCATGATGTTTATATCTATTCAGGACAAGGTCAATGAGCGTATTCATATCCGCATTTGCCGGCTCGACCTGTAGGAAAAGCTTTATCCCCACTCTATCAAAATATCGCAAATATCTCTCATGCTTATCCTTGTTTTCAAATTGTATATTTGTATACTTCTTTCCGTCAGAAGGGAAAAAGAGACGGCAGGTATCTGGCTTCTTAAATTCACCGACAATCCAAATGCCACAGGGAGTTGAACCACCAAAATAGTTACTCATGGCTGCCATGGCATTCTGCCATCCTTGAGGCACGGGGAAAGGTTTTATCCCATAGCTTGACGACCTGACACCAGCGTATACGATATTTCCAGGGGAAAAGGGCTCCTCAAATTCGGACCTGATAATAATCCCTTTGCGACACCCGAACGAAAACAAAATAACAGGCAATACTACCAGGTTAATGATTGCCAAGTGGTGTATGATTTTACAGTGCATTTTCTCTCCCTCTTATTTAAGTATTTAGGTAGGCCTTAAGATTGGCCATATGCATAAGTTTATGAAGTTTCATCCTATCCGCAATATATCACGCTGCTTAATTTATGCAATGATTTATTCTATTCCATATTAACAAAAACATCTGATAACAGTAAGAAAAATACTTTCCTCCTGTAAAGCTTCTGCTGAAAAAACATGAATCTCTCTTTTTTGATAGCATCATCTGTGTTATAAAAAGATTAATCCAATAATGAGGAGATAAGATTATGCTAACAAGACGAGATTTTATAAAAAAATCTGCTCTTGCAGCCGGAGGAACTGCACTGCTGGGAACTCATTTCATGTGTGGGGATAAAAACAAACTTGCTGAAAAAAGCAGGGTAGTTTCAGCCGCAGCAGAGGATATGCTGAACGGCCAAAAGTACAATCCTGAGGCTGTACATAGAGCATTCTCAGAAGGATTAAAGGAGTTGACGGGCGAGAGAACTCTGGAGAAAGCCTGGTCTTCCTTAGTTTCGCCCGACGATGTGGTGGGAGTGAAAATCAATTGTATTGGGGCTCCGAAAATATCATCATCCCTTCAATCCATAAATGAGACTATCGAAGGACTCAAGAGCGCAGGGGTAAAAGAGAATAATATAATCATCTGTGATCGTTTTGACCGGGAATTCAGAAGAGTTGGCTTAAAAATTAACAATAGCTCTGCCGGAGTTAGAGTACACGGCTCTTCAAATAAATGGGAAGGAGTGCTTCCCTGGGTCGAGGGATACGATAGAAATGTATTTCTATCATTGGAAGACGGAACCCTAAAAAAATACAGGGCGCTTGTAAAACAAAACTTCACCGAAACCGCATCGCACCGAGAAATATTTAATTCCTGTGCCTGGTTATGGATGTTAATACAACTGGGAAACGAAAAAGCGCAGAAATACAGCAAAGAGATAAGAAGATTGTATACAGATTACAGCGACAGAGAAGGGATTAGAAAGATTGCCGAAGAGGTAGCTGATGAATTCAATGATATTGAAATTGAAGATGAAGAAAAGTCTTTTTTTTCAGAAATTGCCACTAATCAAATAACTAAGCTTGTAAATATCGCCGTACTCAAACACAATGAAGACAGCGGGGTTACGTGGGCAACGAAGAACATCGCTTTGGGAGTCACCACAAACAAGATCCGCTTTCATATAGACTTCTGCACTAAATCAATCCCTGAAATACTCAATTTCCCTTGTATCAAAGATAAAACGGTTTTGCATGTTGGTGAGGCAGCAAAAATATCAACAATAAGTGTTGCAGGAGCAAAGATAGCCTATGATAACCGCATCTTTTTTAGCGCGGACCCTGTGGCTATGGATAGAATTGGACTGGATATCCTGGAAGAGAAAAGAAAGGAACATAACTTACCATCAATAAGAGAAGAAGCGACCCATGTAGCAGCCTGTGCAAAAAAAGGTCTCGGCACTGATGATTATGCAAAGATTGATATGAGAGAATTGAAGGTGTAACTTTATAAGTGATAAGAAAGAATATTCTCTCTGGATTTTGAAATCAATGTCACTTGATAATCGGAAACTTTGGGAGGTCTTTCCTTTTCTTAAGTGCACCAGAATTCATAAGATCAATTGCTAATTCAAGCGGTTTATCAAAGCCTTTATTTATATCTTCCTGCCTACTTATCTGGCGAATGTCGGGAGGAATACCGATCCCTTCCCAGCTGAAGCCGTTTTGATCTACAAATAGCGTATTAGCACAAGAGAACCGCCATCCGTTCGGAAGCTTTCCTCCGTATTGGTCTGCCTGACACCCGGAAGTTGTTTCTCCAACCAGGGTTACATGAGGCAGAGTCCGCATCGCTAAAGCAAAATTATCTGCTGCACTTACTGACCACCGGTGAATCAGAAGAATAACCGGTCCGGTAAATTGAATAGGCCCATCTGGTTCTACATAAAAATATTTTGGCGGTCTAAAATCATCATGGTTCGGTCCTCTGCGGATTTGTGTGGTCATATATAACCTTTTTTTATCGGCAAAACGGTCTGCTATAGCCTTCCCGACCAGGTCGCTTCCGCCGCCGTTGAAACGAACATCAACTACTATCCCTTTGCAGTCTTTAAATTCCTGGACTATCTCATCAATTACCTCTGTGCTTTTTGCCAAATCTCTGAAACCGCTAAAATGAAAATAGCCGATTGAATCGGTTAACCAGCCATAGTGAAACCTTCCATTTAACTTTTTAATAAACTTATTTTTTAAATATTTCTCTTTAACTAGCTTAAGAGAAAAACCTTCTCTCTTTATATCATTCAGGATTCCTGCCCCAAAGGAACGCGTTGAACTGCGCAGGCGGACATGATTGTCATTCAAATGACCGAGCATTCTCGCCATGATGTCAAACAATTCATCGTCTGTTGTCTTCGGATTAACTTTTGGTCTATAGACCTTGTAAAGCAAATCCCAATCAACCCTCTTTGGCAGGAAAATCCCGTAATTCTTATCAAAAATCTGCCATAACCGTTCAAAGTTTCTCTCTGGTTCGCTCAACTCCTGCGCAAATAAATTACCTAAACTCAATAATAAAACATAAAATAAAACACAAAGTTTTTTCATTTCATACCTCATGAATTTTTGAAAGATCGATTTTACACCTATCATAAGTCCTTAAATTATAATGGAAATTTTTGGTCAATCAAAGACAAAACAAAAAAAAGAAAAACTTATTACTAGACAAAAATCATTTCACGTAGTATGAAAAATGACACCCCATGACAAATCAGTTTTAAAGATGAAGAAAGTAAACATCTCAAAAAAGGAAGAAAATTTTATTCTAAGATCTGTTTATTGAGTGTTCCCCAAGATTCTAGAAATACTTCTTATTTTCCTCGGCTGCTATCAAGAGGTATATAAATTATCAATTTATGGGACGGCCAAAATTATCAATAATACGGTCGATTTCATTTAATGCGTAGACAGCAAGCTCCTTTTGCTTTGAAATTGAAGACTCATTGGTCGACTCTAAATCACCCAATATGATGATATTCTCATCATTTAAACGATTGGCTGGGCCAGTATAATTAAAACTTCCGACAATCACGACCTGCTCATCTATGACCATAAGTTTATGATGTAGCTTTCGCAATCCCCCTTGCTTAGGCACACGGTAAAGCTCTACCCCTACTTGGTGTATCGGATGTGTTGCAGCCCATTTCTGATTAGCTTGTTTCCCGTCTATAGCTCCACGAATCTTTAATCCAGCATTATTAAGTGCAATCATTGTGTCATCTATGCCAGAGGATTTGGCAAAAGTAAATATGGCAAAATCGATTCGTTTCTTGGCCTTAAGCATCTGCTTCATGATTTCCATTTCAGGGCTATGATCAGGTGCAAAAAGGATTCTTACCGGAATTTCAGAAACTACTGTATCGTCTGGAGCGGGATCATGTCCTTCATTCAGTTTGCCAAAATGGCCCTGTTGAATTTCCTTAAATTCTTTCTCATAGATTTTGGCAACTTTTTTATCATGTATAATAACAATGTGATTCAGATTTGTACTAGTGCCTGTATCCGTAAAGTTGGTTGACCCGGTTAGCAAAGCATCTCCATCTCTAATAATGAACTTTTGATGGAAGATGCTGGGATTGTAATCTGACTTTACATTAACAGCAGATCTAAGGATAGCATCATGTATCTGTCTATTTACCTCATGTTCTCCCATTGATTCAAATGGAGTCTCGACGCCTTTTTTTACAGTAAGATAATTGCCTTCAAGTACTAATTTTACGAGCACTTTTTTTTGGCGAGCCCTGATTATTGCTTTGGCAATATCTACAGAATCGAGTTCCTGAACGGCAACATAAAGTCTTTTAGTAGCGCCATCGATAAAATCGACGATCGTTTTTCTTAGGTCATCTGGACCGCCCACTTCCTGTGGCCCCATATACATTTCGACATTTTCTTTAATAATTGGCATTGTGTTACCTCCTTTTTCTGACAAATTTTACTGACAAGAATATTCTATACTGCTTGGCCTCTTAAATCAACAGAAGCGAAGAAAAATAAAAGCTCCCTCTAGGTGTCACTAATCAGTCTGAACGAGCACACAATATTTTTTTCCTTACATCTCCTCTATATTCAGGTGCCCTTCTCACCTCTGGTCTCTCTTCATTCCGGGAAGCCAGGGCTTTTTTGGGGTATAAAAGTTTTTTCATGCACTAAATATTCAATAAAGGTTTCTTAATAACACTGAAATTATGGTGAGGAGACTAAAAGACATCCCCGGGTCCCATCTCACTAAAAAAAGAGAATAGAAATAAATATATTGTTGGTGTAAATTATTTACTTAACTTATTCTTTCTTATTTAAAAATATGATGTTAGCGTCTTTAAGCATTTGAAAATAATTGGTTGCGACCTCAAACGATACTTGATATCGCTGAGAATAACCCCCGCACCATAATTCTGCCTGAACTGCCTCGTAGATATCAACCACTGTCCTCTGTCCGTCGATATAATTAAAACAGTCTTTCAGAGTCTTCATCCAAAGTACAGATCCTACTCCTTTGTATCTATCAGCGAAATCTTCGCCAAGGGTGTCTCTAAAATAGCCAGAGTTATTTGAACATCCGGGGAAGATTTTCATTTCTAAGTTAATGACAGGAATGATGTTAGCCCAATGGGACTTATCTTCAACGGAGAATTCTTTAAGAGGATGAACATTTAATCTCCGGCATTTCAGTTCATAATAGACAATCAATTGGTTCAGAAAGTCATCATGGTTTTTTTCGAGCAAGCGTTTGTATTCAGAGATTAGTGCGATTAATGATGTATTTTTTAAAACAATCCTCTCAAGAGAGCTGGCGATTTCTTTTTCCCTATTTTTTCCCCATTTAAGGAGTCTCTTTCCTTTATTTAAATTTTGATGAATGTCTTCTAGGTTGCTTCTTTCTATTAAATTTTTAGCCAGAAGTAGCTCTCTTCTCAGGCGAATTCCTCCTCTGAAATGTATTTCATTCAAAAGGCTCGGCACCATCTCTTCGTCTGCAGCAGCAAAGGCATAAGAAATAATCGCGCCCAGGAAAGATGTTCTTCGTAGGTTGGTACGGTCTATGTACTCGAGAAAATTAATCTGACTGTGTCTCGGCGGCAAGGGCGAGTCATAAAAATAGATGGATGGTATGTTCAGAGGCCAAGTATGAGCCAAATCCTGATCAGAGACTCCTCCTCTGTCTGGTCTGAAAGCCACCGAAAACATGTTCCGGCTGCCTTCAGGTGAAAAGAGGCGGTACTTTGCGGAACTTCCAGTTAACATATGCATGAAATGACTCACCAGGTTATTTGTGATGTCCGTCAAAAATGTTGGCAGAGAAAGAGGCGGAAGAGCCACATAAAACTTGAGCGGGTATTTTGCAGGATTGGCACCGACACAGTCAAAATTACATCCTCCTTTGATCTTTCCAATTTTCTCCGGGTGATGAAAAAAATACATATACAAACCGCTCATATGAGGCAGCCACATAAAGCGGATAGTTCTTTTCGGTGGGGAAATGATCTTTCTCTCGATGAGTGAATTTAGAGTGCGGGCAATTTCAAGGAGCACAGCACACCCGCTGGCATTATCATGCGCGCCTGGTTTGGGATGATCGAGATGGGCATATACTATGAATTCCTCCTCTGGATAAACAAAGCCTGGGATTACGGCAGTCGCCAATTCGAAGGCACCCTCCTCTTTCTCGTCTGCCTTTATGCTTACGGAAATAACGACTTTCTCTCCTTTATCCAGAAGCATTTTTAAGAATAATCCTTGTTTTTGAGAGATATTGAATCCAAAGGTTGGAGTTTTTGTGCGGTCTCGATAAGGCCAGATAGAAAGGCCACGAATGGCATCCTCTTCCTCTGGATACTGTGGCCAATTTGTGAAATAGATGGTACCCAAAGCACCAAATTTATGAACTGCTAGTTCATGGCCAACCCTCCCAGACCCCTTATCGAAAAGGACTATCTTGCCTTTCACTTCCTTACCTTTGTAATTCTTTTCAGAATCTCCCCTTCCGATATAGATGAGCTCAGCCGTTTTATTTGTGGAACGACTGCCTCCTGCAACAGAGGTCGGTGCATTTTCATAGTGAGAAATCAGCATGGGATAAGGCTCAACCAGCCGTAACTCTCCTTTCTCCAAATCCCAGAGATGAAAGAAGCCACTGATGTGTTTCCAGTAGGCATCATTAGCGCGTTTAAGAGGGTATTTCTCAATTTTAGCCTCTTTGAGACCGTATTCCACAGATTTGTCAATTGTGTATTGTGCCGCCTGATGATAATCTCTAGAACCCCAGATTCGATGGAGAGTGCTCAGGTATCTGACGTGTTCAAAGCAGATGCTGCCTGAAACTTCATCTACGATTCTTTCTATGATCTTTTCATCAAGTACTGGCGGGGTCGAATTTTCTTCAGCCAAAGCGAAAACAGAAAAGAATTGAATAAACAAGAAAAAAAGAAAAAATGCACCCCTAATTCTGTTCATCAAAAACCTCCAAAAATTTAAAACGTGCTGCACGGCAAATGCGAGAAGGCTAAAACATTCTCTTTGGTTTGGGAATTTTCTTATAAAGCGAGGATTTGCTCTTATCGTAAAGGATCTCACCATTTATGATCGTGTATTCGACATAAGTCCTATAATCAAAAGGATTCCCATCAAGAATAATGATGTCCGCATCTTTTCCTTCCTCGAGGCTTCCCACTCGATGACTGATACCCATTAATTCTGCAGGCCAGAGAGTGATGGCTTTGAGAGCATCTGCCTCCTCAAGTCCTCCCCGGATAGCAAAGGCTGCCGCAAGGGGAAAAGTGAGGAGGTCATTGCCCATTCTTCCGCCAATACTTATATATGAAGATGTGCTTGTAATCGCAAACTTTATTCCCTTGCTTTTCTGAATCAATGCATTTTTAATGCTCGAACCATTAGGAGGATACACATAGGGATCAAGTTTCAGGAAACCTTCTGGTTGGATGATAGTGGATATATTGCGCCGTCCTATCTCTTCTGCCAGAAGCCATCCCTCCCCTGCACCCAATATCTGGGCATGGATGTCAAACTCATCAACAAAGGCAAGCACTTTCAGGATATCTTTTATTCTATCTGCATAAAAACGCACAGGCAATTCTTTCTTGAGGATAGCCACATAGTTTTTTAAATCAAGTGGAAGTACTGGAGCTTTCGCCTCTTTTTTGGCTTCGTTCATTTTGTATTCCCTCTCTTTAATGATAAACTCCCGGGCTCTCTGTAAGAATCCTCTTAATTCATCTTTCTCAGAAGGTTTCAACAAAGCCATGTCGATATAAAGATAGGCTGGTTCTCTGATCAGCATTTCTTTCAGCCGACCATAGATAGGTTTCACGACCGCATTTATGTAAGAATAGCCTTTTTTTGCAGTGGCCCGCCTCATTGAAATATTCGGACTGAATGTCGTGATGCCCGAAGCGAGACAAAGACGAAGCTGGAGACTAAACGGATCTAAATAATTGTAAATTCTGGGATGACTGTCTCCTCTGGCTATAGAAAACAAAGCTATAGGAGATGATTGAGCGACAATTAATCCAGGCATGATCCATTTATCTCTGGCTTCGAGAACGAAAGCATCTTTCGGCACAACTAGATTTTTGCCAAACTTTTGAATCTTGCCGTCTCTTATCAGAATGCTTCCCTGATGAATCACTCCTCGGGTGATCGTGTAGATTGTCCCGCCCTTGATGAGAATAGCTGTCTTCTTATGCATTTCTTCTCGAGAGCTGCTGTTCGCTAAGCCAAAAGATAAAAGCAGGATTCCTAATATGGCGAAAAATCTGAGGAATGACCTAGTGAGCTTCACCATTGGACGAACTTTCCTTCCAGAATGACTTTTTCAATCACAGGGACATTCTCTATCGGGTCTTCTTTAAAAACAACCAGATTCGCCCTTTTTCCTTTTTCTAGGCTCCCTACAAGCTTTTCCACTCCCAAAAGCTCCGCAGGGATAATTGTCACTCCTTTCAGGAGCAGGTCTTTCTTGATTCCAAGCTGATAAAGCTTATTCAGAAAATCGTAAAGATGGATCTGGTCTTCAAGGCTCCCCGACACTTGGAAAGCGATTGTTAATCCCATTTCCTGGCATTTCAGAACATAGTTTGTTCTTTCTGGATATGGCGATAAATAAGATATCTTGCTGTCTATTTTAGGCTCAATAATAATTGGGATGTTTTTTTCTTTGAGAAGGACGCCCGCCTTGTACGTGTCTGGACTTCCCCTTATGATTAACTTTATCTCCGGATACCCGGAGATAAGCTCTATAATATGAGATATTGCAGAAGGCGCTCCGCATTCAGCGAGAACAGGAAGCTTTCCCTCTAGAACATCCATGAAGATTTTCGTTGCCTCGCTTATAGTTTTTTCCTCCTTCTCTTTCTTAATTATCACTTTCTCTTTAGCCTCCATTTTCTTAGCTTTTTCCTTTTCTTCTTGCTTTTTCTTCTTTTGGAAATCCAGGTTTTTTTGTGCCTCTTCTAATTCTTTTTTCAACAAGTCAAGAAAAGGAGTGTTTACAGAGACCTTAATCTTTAAAAAGGCTCTAGGCCTAATGAGCATATCTTCCAGTTTTTGTCCAGTTGGCTTTATCACCGCACTCAATCCAGAAATTCCCTTTGACGGAGGCGAAATTCCCAGGGTTGTAAAACCATTTATTAAAGCCAGGCGATAATCAGGGTTTTCAGGATAGATGGAATAGATAACAGGGTAATTGGCAAGGTTTTTGGCTCCTGAACCCTGCGCTTCAGCCAGGCTGTCTTCTTCGGATAGTTTTATCCCGATGTTTGAGTCTGGGGAGACAACTCCGGGCATTATGAATTTGTCGTGAAAATCAAAAACCTCAGTGTTTGGAGGGATATCGATCTGAGAGCCAATATCTATAATTCGAGTGCCTTTAATAAGAATCACTCCATTTTCAATCACGCCATTGGTTATAGTTTGGACCTTGCCCGCCTTTATAACGATGACCTTTTCCTGGGCAAAGACTGAAGACAGATAAGGAGACAAAAATAGTACTGCGATTCCAAAAGCACAGATTAATTTAAAAACCGGGTTGCGGATCATCTCATCAATACCTTTGGCCATCCTTTAAAACATCGTAGACAATTTTTCCGTGAACAAAAACCACAAGGACATAATTGCGGACATCCAGCGGATTCCCTGTCCACACCACAAGATCGGCATCTTTTCCCTTCTCGATACTTCCAACCCTATGATCGAAACCAAGGGCCCGTGCGCCGTTAATAGTAATGGCTTCCAGCGCTAGTTTCTCATCAATCCCGAGCCGGACAGCCATTGCTGCCTGGAGAAAGAGTTTTTCCCCACCCCTGCTGACAGCATCGGTATTTATGGAAATATTCTTTACCCCTCTTCGGGCATATTCTGTCACAATGCCATGAAAAGATTGCTCGATAAAATCGAAGAGACGCGGTCCGCAATCATAGTGGACCTTACGCGTCGCAATGGCAGAACCATTCAGGAAGGCTCCAAATTCACCATGAGTGATGACAGCATTCTCCATGCCGAGTTCATCATGATACATTCGGAAAACCTCTTGAACCGGCTGAAACCAGGCGCAGTGAACAAACACAGGAAGTGTCCCATCAAAAATATCTTTGATGTATTCGAACTTAATATTTTTCTCTGGCTCTTTCTTTGAAGCTCCAGATTCATGGGCTTGGCATTCCTCATGAAAGGCTTTTATATCTTTCAGGAATTCTCTCAAATGCCAGTTCATCCCCATTCTACCCGCCCCAATTTCCCCTGTCCAACGCCTTTCCGGGTTTCCAGCCTGCGAGATTTTCAAAACGCCTGGAAAGCGCAGGACAACATCATCTAGTGTTTCACCTGCTGTTTTCATGATAATACCAGTTCCACCGTTATTGGACCCGCTGCCCGGAATATGATTGATGGTAGTAACCCCTGCAGCTACCGCTCGCTTGAGTTCAGGTGTGTTTAGAGCAATCGTATCCAAGATTCGAAGGCCTGGATTGAGCTGCCAGATCATATCGTTGATATCTCCGTAGCCTTCACCGCCAATGTGAGTATGAATATCCACGAATCCAGGCAAAAGCCAGTCCTGGGAAGCATCTATCAGCAAATAATCCTTGGGAACGGGTATGTCTTTCCCTATTTTTTCTATCTTTCCGTTCCTGACCAAAACGATTCCGTCTTGAATTGTTCCTTTCGTTATGGTCAATATCTTTCCCGCCTTAATAGCATATTTCAGCGTTTTCTCAGGCAAAGCATGAACAGATACGACAAAGGAAATAAAGATCCCAAAGAATGCTGCAAAACAGAATTTTTTTGCCTTCCTCATTTCTTCCTTCTCCATAGAACTATTCATTGGAGTAAACCATGCGCCCATTTATATAAACTTTATCAACTCTGGTACTCAGATCGAAAGGCTTTCCATTCAAAACAACAAAATCAGCATCTTTTCCTGGGGCGATAGATCCTGTCCGATTCGCGATCCCCAGTATTCTTGCTGCATTAATCGTTAGTACATTCAAAGCTTCGACCTCTGAAAGCCCGTGCTGGATGGCATATGACAATTGAAAAGGAAGGAAAGCCGAACTAGCAGAAGAGTCTGAACAAAATGCCACAAGGACATTTTCTTCAAGAAGTTCTTTGATGTAATTCACCTTCCTCCCCTTTATCACCTGAACTGCTTCAGGGCCGGCAATGACAGAAATTTTCTTGAGGGCTATTTCATCGGCTACTTTATATGCCTCATGAGCACCGACTAGAATCACATTGATTTTAAACTCATCCCGGATTTTTATCGCTGCCTGAACTTCATGTATCCTGGATGCCCTAATTAAAGCCGGTATTTTCCTTTCTAAGATCTGCAGGACCACCTCATGGTCTTCATTTTTCAATGGTTCTTTGGGTTCTTTTGTTTCCTTCTGAGGAGTTATATCTTTTTTATCTTTATTTTTTTCCTTTCGATGACTCTCCTTGTATTTTTTTAAATCTTTCTTATATTTTTCGAACTTTCTCCTGTATTCTATTGCCTCTAAAAAGACCTTCTTCAAGTCACCGTACCGCATCATGACATTTTCCTTGACTCTGAGTGAAAAATCCGCTCCAGCCGGATCAAGTACGATAAATTCAGAAGGAGAATTCGCTGATAATTTTGCACAGAATGAAACTCCGCCAACAAGATACTCTGTGGGGATCGATATACTGGCTGTAGTTATTCCTTCAGAAAGCGGCTTTGTGAAAGAAGCATCTCTGTAGAAAACAGCGTCTGAAGCATTGTAGTGCGCATATATTCTAGGGGGCAGCACTTTCTTTTCCCTAAGGGATAATGCGCGGAGGTAGGCTGAGTAAGCAAATCTCCAGGGAGGAGCCGGCTCAGTCCTAACACTATAGTCTTCCTCATGGAAGCCAAAATAGGAATGGGAATCGATGAAGCCTGGAATGACAATTTTATCTTTTAAGTCGATAAGCCTAGCATTCTTCGGTGGTTTTACCTTTTTGTCTACCCTTATGATTTTTTTACCGTCAATAAGGAATCCCCCATCTTCTATGATTCGATTGCTATCACACGTGTATATTCTCTTAGCTTTTACGTAGAAAGTCTTATCCATCCCGTCAGACAAAACCACAACTACAAAAAGAGCAAAGAAGCCTGTGATTAAGGCGCACCAATGCTTAGATCTTTTACTGTTCATAAACCACCCTTCCTTCTATCATGACCTTTTTCAATTGCAGTAGCGGCCTTCCTGGTTCTCTCTTAAAAAACAATATATCCGCATCTTTTCCTATCTCGAGGCTTCCGATTTTATCCTCGACACCAAACATCCGGGCTGGATTTATTGTTATTGTCTTGATCAATTCTTCTATTGAGATCCCATATTTCTGGTAATAACAGGCAATCCATAATAATTCAGACATTGAGGTTTCGCTTTCAGGAGCAATGGCCACTGGAATTCCCTCTTTAATCAAGGTGGGGATGTTATTATCACAGTTTTGAATCCCATATGTATTCAAAGGAATTTGAGGATGGGAAAGCCTGTTCGGGTTTACAAATGTTTCAACGATGACTGAAACGCTGTTTTTATTGAGTATTTCCACGAGCCGAAACGCTTCTGCCCCACCTTGGATTATCAATGGCACACCAAAATTTTTGGCCAATTCAATGCTCTGATAGATATCCGCAGCCTTCTGGCTGAAAATAACCACTTGCAATTTCTCCTCCAGGGCTTTTCTCAAAGAAATAGAGACGTTATCCATATACTTGGCCAGGTCTCCAGAATAAGGCTCATTACGAAAGAGTTCAGATAAAACCCAGTAGGCCCCCAACACTGATGAGGGATACTGCTTCAAAGATGGCAGCAGAGGATTTTCGGGAGAAACAGGAGCAGGAAAAATGTCAGTCATTGGAGGAAGGACCGCATTTTTCCCCAAATTAATATTCAAAGCCGCTTCTTTTTTGATGACTTTAGATTTCTGTCCCTTACCAGCAAATTTCACAATAGCCCCTCTTCCTGAAATGAGACGGTCCTTCGAATTTCTTATAAAGGCCGAGGTCACCCCTCCAGCGATATACTGCATATAGTCTCCATAGACATCAAATCTATCCAAAGCAGAGGCATCAGGCGTGAAAGATTCAAAGTTCTTGATGTCCTTAGATGCTAAAAAGCAGGAGGGTGCCACAAATCCTGGATAGAGAATAAAGCCATCAGCCTGTATGACTTCAGCATTAGCAGGACTAGAGACAGTCTCTCCAATCTCAGTAATTCTGCCATCTTCGATAAGGATAATTCCTTCTTTTATGATCTTCCCATTCATTATGTGTATCTCACCGCCTCGAATAACCACCGTTGTTGCAGACTTAGGAATAACGGAAACACAGAAGAGAAGAACGCTGAAAAAAACTAAAATGTTTTTTTTCATCGAATGATTTTCTCTCTAAACAATTTTTTCAACTGTTCGTCTTTCTCTCTCTCATAGACCAGCTTTCCTTCGATATAGACAAACTCGACTTTTGTAGAGAGTCTAAACGGTTCATCATCAAGAACAACAAAATTAGCCAATTTACCTTTATCTATGGAACCGACAAGGCTTTCCATACCAAGAATCTGTGCTGGTATTAACGTGACACTCTCCAGAACCTCAGTATCATTCAACCCGCTGCTCATGGCTCTCATGGCTTGATAAAAGAGGCTGCGTGTGTGGACTTTTGCAGGATCAGATTGGAGGGCAAACGCAACTCCTTTCTCATGGAATACCTTTGCAGTCTCCACTTTTTTTATCTTTTCAGTCATAGGATCTTTTTCAAAATAGACAATTTCAGGGTCGAGAACGACTCTGAGCTTATTTTCCTGGATAAAATCAGCTGCCCTGTAGCACTCTGGGCCCAAAACATAGACAGACTGAAAGTCGAATCTTTCAGCCAATTTCTGGGCTCGAATCACATCTGAAGGCGATTCACAGTATACGAAAGCTCTGTACCGACCCCTGAGTAAATCGGCCACAGATTCATACTTCACATATTCAGGAGAACGGAAGGAACCAGGAGTAGAGACCATTTTTTCCTCATTTTTTTTGGAGGCTTCCAATTCCTTATTCTCCATATATTCTATGGCTTCGTTGAAATAACGGCGGAGCTGAGCCATAACTCCCATGCGTGTCTGAGAGCCAGTTCCAGCCACGGAAACCTTCATTCCCGCGTCAGGCACAAGAACCATATCTTCCACTACCAAACCCACCGGTTTTACGATGATTCCAATTCCTCCTAAAATAGTCCTATTTCCTGGCATTACACATAGAGTTGTCACTCCATCTCTCAGGGCAGTCTTAAAGGCATCATGCGATGTGTCGATACTATCAAAAACCGTAACAAACGGAGTCAGAGGATTTGTTTCATTGGCGATATCATACCCTCGTACTGCATGGGCTTCGACAAGACCAGGGACTATTATTTTTTGGCTAAAATCGACGATATCCGCGTTCCACGAAACCTCCATTTCTGTTCCAACCGCTTCTATCTTTTTGTCGCGGATCAGGATTACACCATTTTCAATTATGCCATGACTCACGGTGTATATCTTCTTTGCTTTTACAGCTATAACTTGGGCGTTTATAGCAGAAGAAAAGCAAATAAAAACGATAAAGAAAATAATCATTAGGGATTTATGCATACTCAATTTTTTTCTCACTTGCATTCTCCATCGAGGCTTTTGCGTTGTTCCAATTTTCTTGCCCTTTCTCTTATTATTATTTATTCGGATCAAATAATTTGCCGTTTATAATAACCTGCTCGAGCCGAGAACAAGGCTCAAGAGGATCCCCATTAAAAATCAGAATATCCGCATCCTTTCCTTTCTCGAGCGAGCCAACTCTATGCTCTACACCTAAAATTTTCGCTGCATTCATGGTCAGAGCTTTTAAGGCACTATCTTTTGTCATACCTAGCTCGACTGCATACATCGCTTCATCTCTCAGGCTGCTTATCGGGCTCCAGTCATTATTCTGGAAAGCAAACAGTATTCCTTCCCTGTCGAGGAGAATGGGGGTTACGGCCAAATACAGGTCATTTTCCCTGTTAAGATGGCTCCCTCCCTTCAGCTTGTAAACCGGTCCATAAATCACGGGTATTTTATGCCTTTTCAAATCATCCAGATATCTGTAAGCATCCACCCCATCTTCAAGAATCCAATGGTAGCCAAACTCTTGCATCATCCGGAAGGCCGACTTGATATCTATGTACGACCTAGCTCTAATCCGTAAAGGGATTTCTCCTTCCAGGACATTGCGCAAGAGAATTTCCTGCGCAGAAAGGAGAGATTCCGAAACATCTCTTTTATTTTGAAGATTGATAAACTCACTGCGGAAAACGAAAATAATTCCCATCCGGTTTTGCGGCCTCCTAGTACGTAAGAAAATTGGATCACGGCGGGGAGGGCTGTTTCCTAAAGCTGGTTCTTTGCCCAGTGTCACCTTCATATGAACCTGATTCCTTAACAGCATTTGTTGAGGGGTCTTTCCTACTGTTTTTAAAATCGTTCCAGTGCCATTTATAACATTCAAATTCCCGGGAGCAAGATACACACATGTCACACCACTTCGCCAAGCTTTTTCGAAATCCTTTGCTTGGGGATTTATCGAATATAAAAGATTCATCTCAGGAGTTGACTCAAACTGCTCTTCATTTGTATGCTTCACAACTTTGAGTGTGGCATTTGCTGCGATGAAACCGGGTGTGATGATGCTCTTACTGTAATCCAGGATTTGAGTCCCTTTTCGAATCGGGTACTCTCTCCCTATAAAATCAATCTTTTCCTCCTTTATCACTACAACGACATTCTTAAGAGCTGTGCCGTCCCCTACAAGCACAGTTCCTGCTTTTAAGATTAAAGAATCGGAAGCGCTGGCATTACAGACGATAAGAGCTATGACGATAAAATTTCCAAGGAGCATTCGAATTGATATTCTCCTTTCCTTGTCTGTACGACTTATCATTTTCCTTATTTTTTGTCTATAAACACTGCACGGCCATTTGAATAAACCGCTTCAATACGGGAACTCAAGTCCAAAGGCTCTCCAGAAAAAACAACAAAGTCAGCGTCCTTGCCTTCTTCAATTGAGCCAACAGAATCTACTACTCCAAGTATCTGCGCCGGGAAGAGCGTTATTGTCTTCAATGCCTCCTCTTGAGAAATCCCCTGATGGTATAGGAGCAGAGCAGAAATCCTTAATCCCAAAGGCTCTCCTTCTGGTGTGTTACTGATAAAGGCCACTTTAACGTTGTTTTTCAGAAGAGAAGCCGCATTTTTTGGCATCCTTTCAGGGAGAGAAAAAAGAAGAGGAGAGAGGAGAACATGAATTTCTTTTTCTCTCAAATCATTGCTTAAGCGATGGGCTTCTTCGCCTCCAACTATAACTCCTTTCATGTTCCATTTGTAAAACCACTGGAGAGCCGTGTTTATTTCTTCGAATGTCGAAGCAGCAATGAGTGGCTGAATGCGCCCTTTCAATAGTTTCCGGATGCCCTGATCTTGAAATATACCTTCTCTTTTTCTTTCGTTTTCCCCTGCTATGGTGTGCATTTTCTGGCTGAGTATTTTCGCTGCACCCATGAGCGAAGTAGGAGCCCGGTCATCGCGAGCCACTTCGGCGTTAAAGGATATCTTCAGGAAAGCCTCTTTTTTCAGAAACAACAAGTCACCAATTCCTCTGGTCGTCTTAAAAATAGAGCTAATGCCGCCTACTAGATTTTCGCTTCTTGGCACAAAATTCACCGTGGTTATTCCTGAGCACAAGGCCTCCTTGACTTCAAGATGCAAGGGATCGAACGCCGGATAAGTGATTAAATCAGAAGTTATTATTTCTGTGTTTTCCAGGAGGCGTTCGTAGCCTGAAATATAGGTATGGGCATCAACGAGCCCAGGGATGATATATTTACTTGAATAATCCTCCACAGGAACGGAAGGCAGTACTCCATCCTGGATAATTTTTTTAATCCTGCCTCCCTCGATAAACAGGGCGGCATTTGTGAGAAGGCCCTGTTTGCCTAAAGTATAAATCTTCGCACCTTTTATTAAAAAAGCATCTTTATCTCTTGAAAAAACTGAACAAGTGAAAAAAAACAAAAAAATAAAACTCCATAAAAATCCCCTCATATATCGACTCATTTTTTCCCTTCCCATGCCAACAAGCCATCCACAAAAACCATTTTAACTGTTGAAAGAGAACTCAAAGGCTCGCCGTCGAGAACAACCAAATCTGCATCTTTGCCCCTCTCAAGACTTCCAATTCGTTCAGAAACTCCCAGGATCCCTGCAGGCATGGAAGTAATAGCCTTCAATGCTTCCAGAGTTGAAATACCCCGGGAGACAAGAAGCGATGCAAAAAGCCTCATGTATCGTGTGGAAAGCGGGAAATGATCGGGAGGTATAAGTGCGAAAGGTATCTTTAATGAGACAAGCTTTGCCCAGTTCTTCTCTGCCTTTTCATTCTGAAGAGAACTTGCCGTTTCAGAATAAAAGAAGCTGTCCTTTGGGACATCGAGAAGCCCTGCTGCATACCCTCTCTCCCCGCCAGGAAGCATAAACTTTTTATAGTTCAGTAAAGGGTTAGAAAGGATGGGAACCGATGCATCCTTCAACTGAGGTAAAACCCTATTCCATTCTTCACAGCTTTCCAGTATGATTTTTAATCCAAATTCCTTAGCCAGTCTCAATGCATTCAAGATTGTATCCGGCCTATGAACTTCGAAAAATACAGGAATTTTCTTTTCCATCGCATGAACAAGGATCTCTTTTGGTTCATTTTTCCTGGGTTTTTTCGGCTCTTTGAGCTTCTTATCGACTGATATATCTCTCTCTTTTGACTTATCTTTCTGCGCTTCTTCATACTCCTTGAGTTTTTTCTCGTACTCGTCCCATTCTTTTCTGTATTCTTGTGCCTGTTTGAAAAGATCACGGATTCTGTTGTACTGCGTCAACCTGAGTACACTGGATGTTTTTTTATTCTCCATTCTTTCCAGTCTCAACTTCAGACCAGCCCTTGCTTTAAGAATTTCGAGCGAGCCTTCTTTATTTGCCTTCAATTTCAAAACTGCTCCCAGACCCCCGATAGACTGAAAAGAAACCGGTGATATATAGACAGTGGTTACACCGTGTTTGAGCATTTCTGCAATCGACATATCAAAATAATTAAGACCCTCAAGAATATCGGCATCGAGTTTTTCTTCACCCGAAAAAGTCCTGTCTTTTCTCTCCAGGAATAACGAAGAAGAGGCACAGACAATCCCAGGAATGATTGTTTTTCCAGAAAGGTCGATAATTCGTGCTCCTGATGGATAGTCGATGCTTTCACCGATCTTCTCGATTTTTTTACCTCTTATCAAAATCATCCCTTTCTGTAAAAGGCCCTTGTTCCCCATAGTATAGATTCTGGAATTCCTGAGGAGGGTGTATTCCTGAGCAGTAAGAATCGAGCCAGGTTGGAATAAGAATAAAGTAGCAAGGAGGAAAAAAGAATACTTTCTAATAAATCCCATTTTTTCTTTTTCTACTTTTTTAATAAGAAAATATATTTTATATCAAAGATAAAAAATTACAAATGATATATGCTGTATTTCTATGCCAGGCCCAAGATAGTTACGGTCAACTGCACCGATAATTCCTTTGAGAATATTGCCGCGAGCCAGAATTGTCGTTCCGGACAACAATCCAAGAAAGAGAGCGAGATAAGCCTGTCTGAACTTTATGGCCAAAACAAGCGCACACAGAATAGGGATAATAGATAACTTAGGATAGGATTCTAACACTTCTATCACAAATCACAGTTTGGCTAACATTTTTTCAATATCATCCTGGTTATTGTATAAATGAGGAGAAACCCTTATCCATCCTTTTCTTAAAGAAACGATAATATTTTCCCTTATCAGATTTTCATACTTATGTTTGATCTTATCCCCATCAAAAGTAAGAATGCCTGATCTATTATCCGGATTAAAATCACTTTTTATTTTATATCCTTTTTTGATGAGTCTCTCAGCAGCATAATTACAGAGATTTAAAACGTGATCTTGAATATTTTCAATTCCAATTTTTAGAATCAACTCCAAAGATTTATCCATGGCAGCTATACCGATATCACTGATGGAGCCAAGCCTGAACCTAGAAGCATCCTCTTTAAGCTTTATTTTAAAATCAAAGGCATCAGGATCAGTAACTTGACTGAGATATCCTAAGAATTTTAGATCCATTTCTGGCAAT
>CP070825.1:4154123-4161735 GCA_020344415.1 Candidatus Aminicenantota bacterium | reverse complement strand
TCTCATTATAGCAAAAATTAAAAGATTAGAGTTCGATCCTTTATTTTTTTTATGCCGAAGACTTAGAATGGTTGTTGCGAGATGCAGGAAAGAGGTGAATTGATGATAATTTTTCAGGCTGTTGTGGTCATTGTTGAGAGGATACAGATTCTCGTTTAGCTATTAATTGGAGTTTAGTTCCTAATTCCCTTCTAGCTATTGATTAGGCTTTGTTCTTAGATAACGTTTATCGATTAATTAGGGTAGGGCATTTAAGGAGGGTTTAGGTGTTAATTAACAGAAAAATAGAAGAACTTATTAATTAATAGATTTAAAATCAGACAAGCTCGAATGTCGTTTTTTCCTTTGTCTTTTCTTCATCTTTGATGGCAATAATATCGATTTCTTCTTCAGTATCTGAAGTCTCTTCGAGGTCTTTATCTATTCTCACGCTACCCTTGAACTTCGCTCCCTCCATGATCGAAATTTTGGGAGCCCTGAGATCTCCTTTCATCTGACCTTCTTTTGAAATAAAGATCTTTCCTGAAGCGTCAATATTTCCTTCCACAGTCCCGTAAATGGTAATATTCTTAACTTGAATATCACCTTTGACTTTTGCTCCACGTCCCACTAAGATATTATGATTTGTGAGGTCTATTTTTCCCTTATATTGCCCCTCAATAACTACGTCTTCCTCGCCAGATAATTCGCCTTTCAGGAAAAGAGACGGACCTAAGCGCGCTATGCCTCGGGGAATACCTTCTTCGGCAGAGTTCTTTTTGTTTTTCCCATCTGGTTTAAGTATTGACATTTCGCTTCTCAATTTTTCCCATGCTTTTCCCAGTATTATAATTTCAATCTTTTCATATGTCAACACATCATTTTTTCGCTATCTCATATAAAAAAAGGCGTGAAAAACGAAAAAAAAGGGAAAAAAGGGGACAGGCTACTTTTTCCTACCTTTTATCTACGTTTTTTCGCTCTTGACCTTCATTTTTTCCATGATATAAGCTATTGGAAAGGCGCTTATCATATGCAGAGAAACTCAATAAAAACAGTACATATCATTCTCGTTCTATTTTTCCTGGTCTCTTCCTTCAGATATGAGGTGCTTGCACAATCTGTAACCCAGGAAAAAGATGCTTATGTAATCTTGCTCCATGGTCTTGGGCAGTCGAAGCGCTCAATGGAGAAAATAGGAAAAAGCCTGTCAAGTCATGGCTACAAGGTAGTAAATGTTGGTTACCCTTCCACAAAGTATCCGATAGAATACCTGGCAGATGATATATTGAATAATATTGTTGAGCGATACAGCGAGAATCCTCAATCAAAAATACACTTTGTAACCCATTCGATGGGAGGTATCGTTGTTCGCTATTATCTAAAAAAACATAAATTGCGCAATCTTGGACGGATTGTTATGATCAGCCCGCCTAATCAGGGAAGTGAACTAGTGGATAGCCTGGGCGACAGCTATTTCTTCAATAAACTCAATGGTCCTGCTGGCAGACAACTGGGCACAGATAAACAAAGTGTTCCCCTCAGCCTGGGATCTGTTGATTTTGAACTGGGCGTGATAGCGGGCAACAGAAGCTTCAATCCCCTGTATTCTCTGATAGTCCCAGGCCCAGATGACGGTGTAGTCTCAGTCGAGCGGACAAAGGTAGCCGGCATGAAAGATTTCCTGCTCTTGCCACAAACCCATGCATTCATCATGAAAAGTGAAGATGTCATACAACAGGTGATTTACTTCCTGGAGCATGGCGTATTTAAAAAGGGAGAGCAGTGAAGGAAATCGTTAGCCTTCCGTTATGGTTGGTTATCGTCGGCGGTGCGTTAGCCGTTTGGGCTCTGCTGGATCACCTGCTCCTCCCCAGCGTCCGTTGGTATTTCCGGCGTCGGGTGAATATAGTCATAAATCAGATAAACAAAAGGCTGGACGTTCGGCTTCCAGCTTTTGAACTAACAAAACGCCGCGTAATCATTGATCGCTTGATTTATGATAATGAAGTTGTTGAGGCGGCAAAAGAGTATTCCCAGGAACAAGGTGTTCCCAACGAAGTTGCTATGGAAAAGGTGAAGCGCTATGCCAATGAAATTGTGCCTTCCTTCAATGCTTATGTCTATTTCCGGCTTGGCAACTGGCTGAGCAGGTCTCTGTTGAGATTACTCTACCGAGTTCGCGTGGGCTCTATTGATGAAGAAGGGCTGGCAAAAGTTGATCCCCAATCAAGCGTTGTTTTCGTTATGAATCATCGTAGCAACTTGGATTACATCTTGCTGGCATGCCTGGCGATAAACAGAGTGGCGATGAGCTTTGCAGTGGGCGAGTGGGCACGAGTCTGGCCCCTGCAACAGCTAATCCGTGTCTTAGGAGGGTATTTTGTAAGGCGCGGCTCAGGAGACACCCTATACCGTTCTGTTTTAGCCCGCTATGTGCAGATGGCAACCGAAGGTGGAGTTGTCCAGGCGATATTCCCAGAGGGCAGGCTTACCAAAGATGGCAGATTGGGCGATCCCAGGATTGGATTGCTGGATTACATGCTGCGCAGTTTCGATTCGAAAAAAGGACGCGATCTTGTTTTCATCCCTGTCGGAGTGAATTATGACCGAGTGCTTGAAGATCGCTCATCACTGTTGAGCCTAGATAAAGATGCTCCAAGAAAATCGCGTGTCAGTATAATCAAGACAACTTTACTTTTTATCATTCATAACCTCTGGCTTATGTTGCGTGGTGGCTGGTATCGTTATGGTTATACTGTTGTAAGTTTCGGCACTCCCGTTTCCATGCGATTATATGCGAAGAGACACAATATTGATTTTAGAAATCCGGATAAGAAAGCGCGCATAGAAAACGTACAACTTCTGGCTCAAGATTTGATGCAGGCTGTAGGAAGGACTATCCCCGTGACACCTGTGTCGTTGGTTTCCTCGGTTTTCGTGGAAAACCCAGATAAGACTTTTTCAGAGCAGGAAATAAAGGCTCGTGTCCAAAGCCTGATCAGCGAGTTTGAAGAGAAGGGAGCTCTCGTTTATATTCCCCGTAGCGATCAAGATTATACGGTTGAAGTCGGGTTGCGTATGTTGACTCTGAGGCACCTTGTTCTTGAAGAGAACGACCAGTTCAGAGCAGCGCCAGAAGAGATCAAACTTCTTCAGTATTATGTCAGTGCCATCTCGCACCACATTTGACTCTATCCTCATTAATTGTTATTCTTTCGCCTGTTAAATGAGATAATATTGACTATGGAATGCCCAAAATGTAATTTTGAGAATCCCGAAGACTCCCTGTATTGCGGCAAGTGTGCAGCACCTCTTCCTTCTTCAGAAGAGGTCTCTTATGTTCCCACAGAGACTTACCAAACCCCTGTAAAAGAATTAGCCAGAGGGACGATATTTGCAGATAGGTATGAAGTGATTGAAAAGATGGGCAAGGGTGGCATGGGGAATATCTACAGAGTAGAAGATAAGAAGATAAATGAAGAAGTGGCCTTAAAGCTAATTAAGCCTGAGATCGCGGCGGACAAGAAGACCATAGCTCGCTTTAAGAACGAGCTGAAATATGCCCGTAAGATCTCCCACAGGAATGTCTGCCGTATGTATGATCTCAGTGAAAAAGAAGGAGCTCACTTTATCACCATGGAATATGTGCCCGGGGAAAATTTAAGAAACATGATCAGAATGACCAGGCAGTTGAGTGTAGGGACAGCTATCAACATAGCTAAACAAGTGTGTGATGGTCTGGCTGAAGCTCATCGGCTGGGGGTTGTCCACCGTGATTTAAAGCCTCAGAACATCATGATAGATAAAGGTGGAAATGCTCGGATTTTGGATTTTGGGATAGCTCGCTCGCTTGAATCGAAAGGTATAACGGGCGCGGGAGTGATGATCGGGACACCCGAATACATGTCACCAGAGCAGGTAGAGGGGAAAGAAGCAGACCAGCGTTCTGATATTTATTCTTTGGGGATCATTCTGTTTGAAATGATGACTGGAAGAGCGCCTTTTAGAGGAGATACCTCTTTAAGTGTCGCCTTGAAGCATAAGACAGAGATACCTCCAGATCCCAGGCAATTAAATGCTCAAATTCCTGAAGTTCTTAGTCAATTGATATTAAAATGCTTGGAAAAAGATAAAGAAAATAGGTATCAGAGTGCAAGCGAAGTAAGTACTGAACTATCGAGAATAGAAAGGAGCATTACTACCACAGAACGGGAAGTTTCTAAGAGAAAGCCTGAGATGGAGAAGGCTGTTAAATTTAAATGGAAAAACATTATCGTGTTCGGAGGCGCTGTTGCTCTAATAATTCTGCTGATTGTTGGCGGACTTTCTTTGCTTACTGAGAAGCGTGAGGAGGCAGTAGATTCGATAGCGGTTTTGCCGCTGGAGAACCTTTCTGGCAATCCTGAAAAGGAATACTTTGCCGACGGAATGACAGAAGCGTTGATATCCGAGCTGACCAAGATAAGTGGTTTACAGCGGGTAATCTCTCGGACGTCAGTGATGCGGTATAAAGGTGTCCGCAAGTCGATGCCAGAGATAGCACGTGAGTTGAACGTAGGAATAATGGTAGAAGGCTCGGTGCTTCTTGTTGGAGATAGGGTGAGGATCACAGCCCAGTTGATCGAGGCCGAAACAGACAGGCATATATGGGCTGATAGTTATGAGCGAGATTTGAGCAATATCTTGGAATTACAGAGGGAGCTGGCCCGAACCATCGCCCAGGAAATAAAGATAGCGCTCACTCCTGAGGAGGAGACGCGCCTTATGAAATCTCCCCGGGTTAATCCTGAGGCTTATCATCTCTTTTTGAGAGGGCGCTTTTTCTGGAATAGGCGTACAGGAGAGGATCTGAAAAAGGCTATAGAGTATTTCGAGGAAGCGATAGAGATAGATCCAGACTATGCTCTGGCATATGTCGGGCTGGCTGACTCCTATCTGACTATTCCAGATTACAGTTCTTTCCAGCCATAGGAGGCCTATTCTAAAGCAAGGGAATTAACAACGAGGGCTCTGGAGCTTGATAGCGAACTCGCAGAAGCCCATAATTCATTAGCAGTTATTTTATCTAATTTTTGGAACTGGGAGGAAGCAGAGAGGGAATTCAATCGTACTATTGAACTTAATCCAAACTACGCAACAGCTCACCACTGGTATGCGTTTCACTTAATATTTATGGCAAGAATAGACGAAGCCATCGAGGAGATAAAAAGAGCCCACGAATTAGATCCTCTCTCTTTGGTGATAAACAGGAATATGGGGCAGATGCTTTATTATGGCCGCCAGTACGATAAGGCGATAGAAGCCCTACAGAGGACACTTGAGTTGGATTCGGACTTTATTTATGCGCATCTTGGACTTGGATGGGTGTACTTGAAAAAGGCAATGTATGATGAAGCTTTGAGAGTACTGCTAAAAGAAAGGCGGCTTTCGGCAATTTGGGACCCGTATATAGAAGCCTGGATCGGAGTTGCCTATGCGCTGATGGACAAGAGAGAAGAAGCGCATCAGATACTGAGTGATTTTTTGGAACGATCGAAGCAGACCTATGTACCGCCATACTGTTTGGCAATCATATATTTTGCACTTGGTGAAAAAGAACAGGGCTTTATTTGGCTGGAAAGAGGTTATGAAAAACGCGACAAACGATTGGCTTTTTTACAATTAGACCCAGTATTTGAAAGCATTAGTTCAGATCCTAGATACCTTGCTTTGTTGAAGAAGATGGGTTTGAAAAAGTGATAGCTGGGACCAGAGGAGGATTAATGGACTCAGGAAATATCCCTGTTTTAACCGTTAATGAGGATACGATTCCCCGCGCCTATGAGAAGGCCATAAGGGAAGTCTGGGAGAAAGGTGCCAGTATCCGGACCGAATATGATCATCCTGGAGATCCTCCAAGCCGGGATGCGACAGTGATAATCATGGTTCGTAAACCCTTTGGTCAACCTCGGTTTCACCGCTCCTTTGCCGATGGTCTGGGTGGGTTGGCAGAGTATGTTATGGAAGTTGTCCATGGTGCCCACGATTACTGGGTCAAGCCGCTGGAAGAAATTTTGAAGGGCACTAAAAGCAAAGACACCCGCTGGACCTATACTTATCATGGTCGACTCTTTGAATACAGGATAGAGGATAAGGTAGTAAATCAGATAGGAGCCATGATTGATAAACTTTCCAAAACCGGCTTCACCAGGCGAGCCCAGGCTATAACCTGGAATCCAAAGCTTGATCCGCCTACAGAAGACCCGCCCTGTCTGCAGCGAGTCTGGGGACGACTTTGTGATGATGGAGAAGGTGGGTACATCTATAACATGAATACTCATTGGCGGAGCCGGGATCTATTCAAGGCGTGGTTTGAGAATGTCATCGCCCTGACAACGCTCATGAGAAAAATTGCAGAGGAGATCTCCAAGAAGACGAAAAAAAAGGTGAAACTAGGTAGGTATGTGGATATAAGCGACTCTCTTCATATCTACGGTTCCTATTTCCGGGAGATAGAGGGGGATCGAAAGAAAGGGATTAAGAGTTTCTTTGAAACATTAGAAAGCCGTTCTTTCGAGGAGAGAACCTGGAATTCAGATTTCATAAAACCCCACTTCATTAACGACGGAGTGGGGAAGGGGCTGAGGCCGATGCTGGAAAGGGAAAAGGATATGCCGGAAAAAGTAAGGAAAGCGATAGCAGAAGAGCTGCGATTTATGGAAGATGAGGATTACGTAGTTTAAGGAAGATTACGTAGGTGAAGTGGGTTTGGAAACCTCCCTTAAAATCTTCTTTTTCATAGGAGGAAAGGATGGGCATTTTTGAGCAGATTGCAGATGAAGTCCAAAAAGGTAATTCAGATTCTGTTGAGGAGCTGACCAAGAGAGCTCTTGCACAAGACATTTCCGCAGAGGATCTTTTAAACAAGGGTCTAGTTTCAGGAATGAATATTGTTAGTGAGAAATTTAAGAACAACGAAATTTTTATTCCGGAAGTCTTAATTTCTGCAAAATCAATGTACTCAGGACTGGGTATTATTAAGCCTCTTTTAGCAGAGTCAAATGTGAAATCAAAAGGAAAGGTCGTTATCGGAACTGTGAAAGGCGATTTGCATGATATAGGGAAAAATATAGTAGCGATGCTCCTCCAAGGAGCTGGCTTCGATGTTGTAGACTTAGGGGCAGACGTCCCTAAAGAAAAATTTTTAGAATTCGTGAAAAAGGAGCGTGCAGATATTCTGGGGATGTCAGCCCTTTTGACCACCACTATGATATACATGAAAGAAACAATAGAGTTACTTAAAAATGCTGGATTAAGGGAAAATGTAAAAGTAATAATCGGCGGCGCTCCTGTTACTGAATCTTATGCCGCCCAAATAGATGCGGATGGGTATGCTCCAGATGCTGCCTCTGCAGTGGATCTCACAAAGAAACTACTTGGTGAAACTTAAATAATAGGTATTACTTCCTAACATTTAGCATTAAAGAATTCTTTTAATATTTTTATTTAACGATCGCATTGAGCTTTTAATAATAGATCACATTTAGTTTTAATTAAAACCGGTAGGCGATACCTCCTCTTATGATGAACCCATCATAAATAGCTACTTCTCCCAGCAAGTAAATGTTATCAATAATCTCTGCACGGAGGC
>CP070825.1:4112287-4154023 GCA_020344415.1 Candidatus Aminicenantota bacterium | reverse complement strand
AACCACCTGAACTTTTTGATCTGAATTTTCCGGCTAACACTTCAGCTGGTCTGAAGGCTGTTAATAAAAATGCTGGATAACTGCCCGAAACGAGACCCACTAATATACTTAAACCCACTAACGCAAAAATTGTTTTAATATGGAGTATATCTGATACAGAAATATTTTTCCCAGTGAGCCCATTAAATTCTGGCATAAGCAACAGAACTGAAACAACGGCTATAGCCGCAGCCAAAAAAGTCAATAAAATCGATTCACTGAGGAACTGTTGTATTAATTGGGATCTGGCTGCGCCGACGACCTTTCGCATTCCCACCTCTTTAGCACGGTTTGCCGAACGCGCCGTTGATAGGTTCATGAAATTAATGGATGCAATGAGAAGTATGAAAATCGCTACAGCGGAGAAGATATATATATAGCTTTCATTACTGTTCGGACTGATTTCTCCCTCAAGATGAGATTTGAGGTGTATGTCAGTTATTGGCTGGAGATAAGGATTTAGCTCAACTCCTGGGATCTTAATCAGCCGACCCAAATGTTTTTCAAGAAAAGCAGGCATTTTCTCGTCAATGATTTCAGAACTGGCATTTTCCTCGAGCAGAAGATATGTATAAACTTGGAAATTTTGCCACCTGGAAAGATCACCATAAGGAGGCGCTCCAGCGGGGGGCTCTTTTGCCTTTAGAAGAGTTTCAAAATTTACAAGGAAATCAAAATTCATATGAGAAGAGGAAGGATGTTTTTTCATAATGCCAGTGACATTAAGGTTCAGCCATAAGTCAGCTATTATAATCTTGCCCACAGGGTTTTCATCTTTAAAATATTTTTTGGCCATCTCTTCGGTTATAACCATAGAATATGGCGCATCCAAAGCGGTCTCAGGGTTACCGACAATTAGTTCAACATCAAAAACATCTAAGAAACTCGGATCAGCGAAGTAGAGCCCTTTTTCAAAAAACTTTTTATCCCCATATTTTACTGTCCATCTTGAGTCAGGTGTTTTTATCCGGACCGCTTTTAATACCTCTGGGAATTCCTCAACCATTGCAGGCCCCCATGGTCCTGAAACTGTTGGTCGCTCTAGATGATTGCCTTGAATAGTTCCCCTGTTTATGATCCGGTAGATCCGGTCTGCCTTTTTGTAAAATTCATCATAGCTCAATTCATCTTGAACATATAAAAAGATCAGAATACAGACGACTATGCCGACGGTAAGACCCAAGATGTTTAAAATTGAATAAGTTTTATTTCTTTTTAAATTTCTGAAAGCGGTCTTAAGATAATTATTAAACATAGAGAGGTTTCCCATAAATTCTTATTTTAATTCATCTTACTTCTATTATTCTGTACGTACGAGATACAATATTAGTTTCTCTGTGAAATTCCTTATTTTTTCTCCAGTCTTTTTAGTGTTTCTTTTGCATTGTTGTTTTCAGGGTTCAGTTCGAGAGATTTTTTATAGTATTTAACGGCTAGCTCGGTGTCACCATTGACCAAATAGGCCTCTCCCAGGCTGTCATAAACATTCCAGGAATCCGGAAATGCCTGTACATTCAGCTTGAACACTTCGATGGCCTCTTTGACCTTTCTATTCATGAGTAATCTATAGCCGAGAGCATTAAAATCATTTTCGCCAAAATAATATTTTTTCTCCTGTTTAGCCTTCAACTCATGATATTTTTCAATGGCAGCTTGAATTCCTGACTCTGTGATTGTTTTCTCCACAACCGCTGCGGCGGATTCAAAGAGCTGCCGCCAGAATGCCTCAACATTTCTTGATTGGAAGCGCTGGAGCTCGGAGCCGGTATGTCCCAATTCTTTAAGGTAAGAATATTTCTCTTCAAGGGGAAAACGATTTTGAACCGCAGCAAAATCGAGCCCCTCTGCTTTGGCTGCATTAACACCGTTCCAGAGTTTAACGATGTAATCGCGCCACATGGCCAATCTCTCCCGGTTCCAGAAATGTTGATGGGCGGGAATAACCTGCTTGATTTCATCCTCACCATCCAAGACAGCTTTTAAGACCTCGATCCATCTGGGTATGTCCAATACAGGCTGTCCTGCAAAGAGCGGAAGCCACCCCTCATCCAGAAAAAGGTCGCCCGTAAGAAGAAGCCCTTCTTCTGGAACATGAATGAGGATATCGCTTCCAGAATGGGCCCGTCCGAAATAGTATAGTTTGAATGTCATGTCACCAAGGTTCAGATTCATCCTATCATTGAAAATTATCGCGGGAGGTGTGGATACAAACCCCTCCGAATAATCGGCTAGTGCCCGCTTCAGAGTGGCAATATCTGTGCGCGTGCTTTTGGCTTCTTCAGAATCAGGTGTGAGCCCTTCAAGTCTCTGTTTCTGTCTTTCCAGATTTTGTTTAAGCCCCTCAACCCGCCGGGGCATGAATCCTGCATCCCTGCGCATCGGCTCAAGACAACGCTCATGGCCAACAACGACAGCGTCGGCAAAGACCTGGTTTCCGAATGAATGATCCCAATGGTGATGTGTGTTGATGACATAGACAAAATCTTTGCGATCGAATTCCTTTTCGATAATCTTACGCATTTTTGCAGCGGTGCTGGGGAGTCCTGTGGTGTCCACGACAACCAGACCTTTTTTGGAAGCGATAGCCACGACATTGTTCTCCATGAATGTTTCCTTCAGGACAATGACTCTCTCGCCTAGCCTCTTGACCTGGATTGGGATATCATCAGCACTCTGAGCCGGAAGCAAAAGGGTTAGACATATCAGTGCCAGGAAAGATGAAATAAATTTTTTATATTTCATTGTTGCCTCCTTATTTTTAAAAAAGCATGTCTACTCATATCGCTTTAGATGAAATCCTTTTATTTGATAACTTCCTGATATTGCTGAAATTGCAGAAAGTATCTGCATTTTTAATGGATAATTCAGGATAATCATTGCAAAAGTTCTTCATTTTAATTTGTCAGGTTTTAATTCCTCGATGATTTTTACATCCACCCAATAGATATCCCCAAATCCGTTCTGTGGTTCAGTCCAGCGCTTCATGATAGCATCATAAGTCAATGGAGTTACGCTTGAAAGATCTCTATATCGTCTACTAGTGTAAAAGAGGTATTTACCGCAGGGAGAGAGAATTTGGCAGTTCTCCCCACCCTCGGAATTTATTTTGTCCCCCATATTTTTCAATGGTGACCAAGAGCCGTCTTCCACAGGGAAGCTGATGTATAGATCGGATTGGCCAATGTTATCCTCTTTCCTGAATGTGGATACAATTATATAATTTTCGTCAGGAGCTATGAATGTGTCGCCTTCGAATCCCGTGCTGTTGATTGGCTTTGGTAAAAGTTCGGCCTCAACATATTTGCCGTCAACGAGTCTTGCTCGGTAGATGTCGCTGGCACCGATGCCGCCTTCTCGACGTGATTGAAAGTACATTGTGCCTTCCCGGGTTAGCGAAGGGTAGAACTCGTGTGTTTCGCTGTTTATGGGAGGACCCATGTTAACCGGCTCTGACCAACCTGTATCCGTTCTTGTGACGTACCAGATATCGTAGTCATCTTCGGGTTTTCCTTGACCTGACTTTGGTCTGTTGGAGCAGTAATAGATCGTATTTCCGTCGAAAGAGACAAATGGGTCTACGCCGCCATGTTCGCCAGAAAAAGGAGCTATCTCTGGTTTGGTCCAGCGGCCATTTTCCTCTTTCATCATCACGAGCGCCCATTTCATTTGCCTCACGGTTACTGAATAGATGACCTCCCTTCCTCCAGGAAAAAAGACTGCGTTAAGTTCAGGCAACCCTGTTGACATAATACCAGGTGCAAAAAGTTTGCCTTCCATCCCTGGAGGTTCTTGCCCAAGGTATTCACCTCTAAGCACTGGAAAATCGTTCTGACGATTACAATTGGTCAAGTTTAAAATGACTAAGATACATAAAACAATTAAAGTAGTTCCTCTTTTCATGTTTGTTCCCTCCTGTTTTATTTAAGCTTTAATTCTTATAGTTTTAATCCTTCGATGATTTCGAATGTACCTAATAGATATCCCTTTTCCCTAATCTTGTACAGACATTTTTTCCTCTATTAAGGATTATCCTGTAAATATTAAAAAAAATAGATAGAGGATGTAAAGAAAGTTTGGTGAATTCCTTTCAATTTTGTACAATGATACCTATGACAAATCAGTAGCTGCCGATAGCTGTAGAAAGAGATTTCAATAATAAAAGGAGCGGAAGATGCGAAAATTCGTTTTAGTGCTCTTTTTATTGCTTATTGCTTGGGCTTTTTTTCCGGGATTTACAATTTTCCAAGAGAGTGAATACTCCTTAAAAAATTTAGCGCCTGAAAACTACAGCTATGTAGAAGCTGAAGGTTGTTCAAGTTGCAAAGGGGAAGAAAATCAATTTATGCATCGCGCTGTTGGTGTCGACCGGACCTCTGGAGTCCCAGTATTAGATAAGCGAGGTTGGCTTTCAAGTGTTCATTCTCGTTCGCAGAGCCATGGCGATCGAATCAATACCGCCTGTGCACGGTGTCACGCGCCAAAAGCAAAGGGAGCCACTCGGAATAAAGAGGAGGCAAAGCCCATCCCAAAAGGGACTTGGCAAGGAGTAACCTGCGGCGCCTGCCACCCAGCATCATTGGAAAGAAGTAAAAGAAAGTCGCTTGTCATAAACTACGCTTCCGGAACTGATCCAACTCAAACAGAAAATTATATTTTCAGAAACAGGTCTAATGGCAAAGAGATGAATGCACTATGCCGCTTTTGTCATCATGAATCTCATGATTTACTCATAGAAGCAATGCAAAACACGGTGGAGTCAGGAGCGTTACGCTGTATCGATTGTCATATGGCTGCCTATGCTGTAACAGATCAGCATGTTGAGCGTTTTCATAACTTCAAAGTTGCAGCAAACATTCCTAATTCCTGCAGCGGTGGGATTGGAAGGTCAATGTCGTGTCATGACAAGGGTTCCAGAGAATGGTTTGAAAGGAAACTTCCATTTGTTAAAGGTCCTCGACAAGAATGGTCATCAGACTGAACGCTAAGGAGGTGAACACCGTGCGTACACGTGCTATTTTAATCATTATCGCAATCCTTTTTTTGGCGTTTTCCTCGGGAGCTTCAGATTCTGTTATTGTTGAAGCTGCCAAAAAAGGAGATATAGAGATAGTTAAATCAATCTTGTCCAAAATGCCTGATAAGGTCCATTTTGTTGATGAATCTGGCTATACAGCGTTGCACTGGGCTGGTATGCGTGCTCATTGGGATATTTTGGAGCTTTTGATGGATTATAGGCCAGACGTGAATGCTGTTGGAGCTGATGGGGGAACACCGGTCCATTGGGCATGCCATCATGACAGGCCGGATATCATCAAGCTTCTTTTGGACAGAGAAGGCAAGTTAGATATTCAGAACCAATGGGGGAGAACGCCGATGCATACCGCTGTTCGCCGCGGCTGTAAAAAGGTGGTCACCCTATTACTACAGCGCGGTGCAAATCTTGACGCTAGGACCAAAGAAGGCTGGACGCCACTTCATGTGGCTTATCGAAGTGGCCACAAAGACGTCATTAATCTGCTTATTTCTCGAGGGGCATCTCAAAATATAAGGGATAATGCTGGAAAAACTCCCAAGGAAATGTATTATGAACGACCCTCACCCATTTCTATCGACCCTAAAAATTATAAAGAATACGTCGGAGAATATGCTGTCGAGAAAGGCTTTGCTTTTAAGGTTTGGACAGAGAATGACAGGCTATACTTTCTGGATTTTGCTCCTGATATGATATACCCGATAGCCAAAGACACCTTCTTCTGTGAACAAGAGCCTTGGAAAGTCACATTCATCAGGGATGAGAATAATAGAGTTTATAAAATAGAGGTGGAATTCATTAGACGTAAGGTCAGTGGCACAAAACTAAAAAAATAGAAGAAAGTAGCTTGTCCCTTTTTTTTAAATTCGGATCAACGGACCTTGTATCTATTTTCCAAAGCGCGCTTATTAGGAGACCCCTTCTCTAATGCTAGAAGATTTATTTCAAGCTGTTCTGCAATTTTTAAAGAAACCTCAGATTGAATAGTGAATATATCTTCTAAATCCTGATGATATTGCTCTGCCCATAGGAGCATCCCATCAGGGACATTGATGAGTTGAGCTGAAATCATAACTTTATCCTTTGATTTTTGAATGCTCCCCTCAAGAATGGCTTGGACATTAAGCCTTTTGCCGATTTCTTGGATTTCTAGCGTTTTATCTTTGATTGCGAACGAAGCAGTCCTTGCTGGAATTAGCAGATCTTTGCTTTTGGCTAGTGCATTAATTATTGATTCTGCTAGTCCTTCACACAAATATCCCTGATCTTTTTCTGGGCTTAAATCTGTGAATGGGAGCACAGCTACTGAAGGCTTATCTAAAAGAGGAGATATTGGCTTCTCTTTAATAAAAAGCTGCCATACTAAAACAGCAATAACAATTAGAGCAATGATCGCTAAAGCAGGGTAGATAAATTTCTTTAAACTTAAAGTTACGGTTATTTCTTTTGGTGTTGTCGTTTTTCTTCTCGGGATTTCTCCTTTAGTTATAGGGATCTCTTCTTCAATTTTCTCCAGATCAGAAAGGACTTCCTCTGCAGACTGATACCTTATCTCTTTGTTTTTCTCTAGACAGCCCAGTATTAATCTGCTCAAATCATCTGGAATCTGAGAATTAAATTCCTTAGGATTTGGAGGTTGTTCTGTCTTATGTTTTATTGCCATACTTAGGGGAGTCTCGCTTTCGAAAGGCAGCCTTCCGGTCAACATCTCAAAGAGAATAATCCCCGAGGAGTAAATATCTGACCGTTCATCAGTTTTTTTCCCCTCAGCCTGTTCCGGAGACATATATTCTGGCGTTCCAACTGATACCCTAGCTCCAGTTATCCCTTTCGATTCAAGCGAACGCGCTATGCCAAAATCCATGATTCGTGCATTGCCGTCTTTGTCAATCATTATGTTGCTTGGCTTCATATCTCGATGCACAATTCCTAACCTATGAGCCTCTGCTAATCCCACACAAATCTGCTTGGCTATCGAAACGGCTGTTCCAATCGTCAATTGCCTTACACGCCTGATCAAGCTCTTTAAATTTTCACCTGTGATATATTCCATAGTTATGTAGTAAGTGCCTTTCTCTTCATTAAGGTCATACATACGACAGACGTTTCTATGAGTAATCTCACGGGAAATTTTTAGCTCATTCCGGAAGCGATCGATGGCTGTCTTATCAGATACGATCTCGGGTTTAATAAGTTTTAAGGCCACCTCTCCTTCAATCTTCTTGTCGTACACTCTATAGACCTTCCCCATGCCCCCTTGGCCAAGTTCTTCGATGATCTCATACCTATGGGCAAAGATACTTCCTCTCTTTATCTTTCTAATAGGGGTGTCGAGGGTTTCGGTGGGTGCTGTTGGCAAACCTTCGGTGTATACTAGTTGTGTACCGCACTCCTTGCAAAACTTAGAATCGGAAACGTTATTGTACTCACATTTGGGACATTTAGCCATCACTTCGAGCCCTTTTCCCGTGCGGGCAAAATGATATCAATTAAAAGCGCAAAGGTCAAATTAAATTTGAAAAGGGATAGAATTCATCCACACATGAGAAGGATTCTTGCAACCTATTGGTCCCTCATGCGTTTAAGGTAATAAATGGACCAGTGCATTATCTCTCTGAAAAGCAATTTTATGTATATGGGATGAAGGTTTGAGACATTCTTGTTGGGAGGCATCTTATACCTGATGCTTGTCCCTGCGATTTTAGTTCTCGGGATGACGGTTAGCTTATCGCTTTCACGGCCCAATATCGGTCGCATCCGGATAGAGCCAGCAAAAGCGGCTATCATCGGTGCGGCTCTGACTGCTGTCGGGGGATTAATTCCGCGATCAGCCCTGTTCAGCACGCTCGGATTTCTTTCACTGCCAGTACTTACCATCGTAAGTCTCATGGTCATTACTGTGATTGCCGAGAAGGCTGGATTCTTCCGGCTATTAGCTTGGCGGATAGCGAGGGCGGCAAAGGGTAATGGTGTCAGACTCTTCACCTATCTCTTCTTCACAGGGACAATAACAGGTACGCTATTTACTAATGATGCAGCGGTCCTGATTTTTACACCAATGGTCTACTATTTGATTGAGGAAATCGCAGATGAATCCTGGAAGCCAGTTAACAAGGTTCCCTATTACTTCGCAGTCCTCTACGTTGCTAACCTCGTTGGGGCATTCATAATCAGCAATCCAATCAATATTATTGTCTCAGGCTGGTTCGGGATTGGATTTGTCGAGTATGCCCTATGGATGGTCATTCCTGCAATAGTAAGTATGGTTGTTACATACTATGGCATGCGCGTTTTCTTCAGACGATTGATACCGAAGAGCTGCCGAGCACGGCCACAAACCGAGGTTAAGATTAATGGCTCTGGCTTCATGATCGCAAGCGGAGTAGTAATGCTGCTCATACTGTTAGGATTCTTTTCAGAGAAGCTGACCGGGATTCCCGCGGGGTATATCGCAGCAGCAGGCGCTGTAGCCCTCGCCATTGTTTATCAGATTTACAGGCGAGGTTCGCTGGAAGAGGTCGCAAAAGGAGTTGGCTGGGACGCAATCATTTTTGTCATCGGAATCTTCATCGTCATCAGCGGGCTCCGAAACGCAGGTTTTACCAATATTATCGGTGGCCTTATCATGAAGGCATTAGCATCTGGTGAGCAAATGGGAACCTTTGCAGCGAGCTTCGTCGCGGGGAGCTGTTCGGCTTTCATGAACAATCATCCAGTTGCAGGCATGATGGCGATGGCAATTCGTGACCTACCTCTGACTGATATTAGTACACGTATGCTAGCTTTTTCCGCTCTTATCGGCGGAGACCTCGGTCCGAAGATGCTCCCGATCGGTTCGCTTGCAGCGCTCATGTGGTTCCGAATTCTACGCAGCAAGGGAGTCGAAATCTCATACTGGCAGTACATCAAGCTTGGAGTGCCCGTGACCTTATCGGCAATACTTCTTTCAGTGCTTGCATTGAACCTGGAGTATGTAATTTACATTGCGTTAAGATAGAATCCTACGGACAGCAGAGATTGCTGAGGCTTGGGGGGACCGTGGCAGGACTATGCAGGTCTTCGATTACCGCAACCGCGGTTATGGTTTTGTTGATTTGATTAGGTTCACGCCTCAGCGTCCAGTAGTGGGCCCTAGCACCAAATTTCGGTTCAGAATGGCTTCCTTAAGCGATGTTCCCGATGTGATGAGATCATGATACCTTACCGCAAAAAGCTTTAATTGAGGTAATTCATTCTGCAATGAGTTCGCCCAGATAGTCTCCAGATACAACAGGTCGCCACCAATTGGCAAAAGATAAGTGCCTCCACGGATTACTTCAGAGGAGTGCCTGATCCACATTGTTACCTGCTGGTGGACAGGTCGGTCGTTGCATATATAGGCATCGTTTTGTTCGGGCCCAGGTACGAAAACACCCTGAGGGATCCTAAGACTAATGAGTCTCCCATAATCGTCTGGGTCCTGAAAAGCAATGATAAGTGAACGCAGGTTCCTTGCCCCTTCGGGAGTGAAGGGCATAAGCATCACGTATTTCAGTTCACCAGGGTTGCCAGCCTCAACGCCGCTGGGGAGATCGGCCGGGTCGAGGAGTATATTGTATCCTTCATAAGAAAAAGTCAGTTGGTCTTCTGTCCCGAATCCGCTCAGGCCGCGACCTATGGAGCCGAGCACCTCATCGGCATCATCCCACAGGTCTTCTACATTGTAAAACTCGATTGCGTGTTTCTGATGATACCTTTTGTAGATGTCATCGAATTGGATGTGAAACCACTGCAGCGGGTAAGTCAGCTGAGCTTTGACTTCCTTCGGCATAGCAGAAATCGGTTCAAAGAGGTCCTCATATATCTTCGCCCACGTGTTGATTATTGGATCATCAGCGATCTTGTAGAAATGCACCTCTCCGCTGTAGGCATCGATAGTAACCTTTACAGAATCCTCAGCATAGTTGATGATCCTCTCCGGGAATTTTTCCAGGGCACGTTCATCAGCCTTGTCACCAAGAATCTCACGAAATGAGTAAGGATACTGCTTACTGGTTGTGAGGCCATTAATCATCCACAGGACCTTTTTATCGGCTATGAACGCATAGATGTTGCTGTCGAGAAAGAGAAAGGGAGCAATACTGTCTACTCTTGTAATCGGGGTGCGCCGGATATGGACACGCGTTTTCTCGTGGTCGATGTAGCGTGAGAAAAGGAAAGCAGTGACATCCTTTGAATACAACGCGAAAATCAGGCGATGAAAGACTGAGCTAACTGGAAGTCCATCAATGAGATTATCGGGAAAGGTAAACTCCTGGCGGTTCTGTGCCGTGGCATAATCGAATTCCTTAAGGTATTTGATATTTGTTAGTACGTAGTCGTCTTTTGTTCCCTCCCCGAAATAGATACGAGGCTCATGATCAAAAGCGGGATGAGCCGCCATCGGAGGCACATCTTTAACCACGTATTCTGGGGACCCCATCTCGTCTATTTGGTTAGCCGGGCTCATGACGAGTCCCATTCCGTGTGTCAGAAGCAGAGCGGCAGAACCCCAATATTTGAGCCACTCCTGTTTTCCCACAAACGCCAGCGAGGGAAGCTCGCGTACGGAGCTGACAAACATTTGCTTCTGTCCATCAACCGTATAACGAACTCCATCTACTGATAGAAAATCATAGTAAGGACGCAGCTGTTGTTGTTGTTGATAGATTTGAAGCATTGGACCGAATACCATGGTCGAGTCGGAGACCTCGATACGTTCATAATGATGAAGATCGGGTGGTTCTTCGAGGTAAGTTGTCCAGGTGGGCAAGTAAGGAACATTCCGTAAGGTTTTGCTGGCAAGCAGAGTTTCAGGAGGCAGGGGCTCGTCGGGTAGATCCCATTCATAGACCTCAATATTATCTAGGCGATACGCTTTATTTGTGGAGTCTATATGACGCTTGATGTACTCAAGTTGTATATAAGGCTCGTTAGGTTTCACGAAGAGGCTATCTCTTATGATTACACAGAGTGAGAAGCAGATCAGAAAGATCAGGAGTCCTGCGCCAGTCGCAAGCGGTACACGAAGCAATCGAACCGTGTGTCCGGAAAGAGGCAGATCCTCAGGGTCTGAGTGGCTCGTAATCCGCCCGTAATGCTTTTTGATGCGGTGAAGAAAAATCCCTGCCATCAGAATAAACCCGGCCGCGACAATCGTAGTCAAGTATATTCTGTTGAGGCTGGAGAAAATTCCAGTCACGTCCAGGTAATCTGCGCCTGTTCGGACCCCTGAATCCTTGTTATTCCTGAACAACAGACTGTAACGGCTTAGATAAGTCTGCGATACCACAACCGCACCGAAACAGTAAAGAAAAACTCGAAGGTATAAAGGTGAGAGAAAATGGCAAATTTTTGTTCCGATTCTTATTTGACGCTTTTGCATTATGCCCTTCGAGCTTAATTCATTCCATCGCGCTATCAGAAAGGAGATGGCACTGAGCAGAATCATGATTTCAAGTGCGGCGAGAGAAATCTTCAAAGTCGGTAGGGTATAGACATAAAAACCTATATCCTTGCCAAATACTGGGTCCATCTTGCCAAAAGGGACGCCGTTGAACGCAAGGAGAAACTGTAGGTAATACTTAGCAAGAAGCCATCCTGCAAACATGCCGATCCAAATGCTGAAATGAATCGCAGACTTCCTCAGCAATCGGCTCACAGCATGCAAACGTATGGGGACGTAGATGGCAACAGCAACAGCGATGCTGTAAATCACGAAGAGGAAAAACTGCATCCTTACGTTGGTCCAAAAAATAGACTGATAACCGAGAGACTGGTTAAACCAGTATTGTACAAAGTAATGAGGTATAGCTTTGATAATAATGAGGGCATACACTACCCAAATCCAGAAGGAAAAGGATCGCCACAATACGCGTGGCTGTGGGATGGAAGGGAGAAGACCGGGATTTGATTGTTCACTCATTTTTTTCATTGGATATTCTTTCATCTCCAGGGTTAGCTGTCTGGGGTATCTCTCCATTATATCGGATGGCAGACTGACTGAAGAAATTCCGCCATGTCTCGAGAATACTCGGGCATTTGGCAAGGAACAATGGAAACAGAAAAAATACCAGCGTTAAGCCGTTTATAAGAAAGGAGTCGAGCAGGGTGACTGTAGTCGCGCTAAGGTAGCCCTCGCCAAAGATTCGGAACATGAATACCGAGATAATCTCGTAGATACCGAAGCTGGCAAATGTATAGGGAATGATTCTTGCAATGTTGGCTACTGCGATCACTATCCCAAAATGGATAAAAATCATATCCTTCATCAGAACATAGTCATCCATGGGAGATGAGAAAGCCTGCTTGATCGACCAATAGCCTGCAATCTCGATTATGAGCGTTATAGCAGACAGGAGAGAAAGCCCGATCAGCAACCGAGGTTTCCTGCGCATTTCCCTGATGGCCTGAAACAGGGCTCTTCCATTAAATGCGTCCCAGATTCGGGCGAGAATATTGTATCTTTTGATTTTGTAGCTGGAAGGTCCAAGAGGCCGCGTTAAAGTAACGACTGCGGCAAAAATAAGGACGGTCCAGAGGAATGGCTCGACCGCACCCTCCCAGCCGAGATAGATGAAGCCCATCAGGAGAACAGTTGAAATTCCAACGACTTCGAAGACACGTGTGTAATAGACGACGCTTGTCGCAGCCTTATCGGATGCCCCATTTTCTTTCATTGCTTGTGCCGTACCCAGGTCGCCAGGTCCAAAGGGGAAAAAGAGGTTGATTCCTCGGCCGAAGAAATAGGTGGAGATCTGACCTTTCATAGAGGGAGGGATGCCGAAGTGGCTTGAAAGAAAGCGTTGCCTGATTCCGCGCAGAAAAATGGCGATGGCAACAAATAGAATCGCAATAGAAAAAGGCGCCCAGCCAAACTTTCGATTGGATACTGAGACCAGGTCTAAGTCGACTTTAAGCAATCCCTCACCAACATCTGCAACCTTGACAATGCTCAGATCTGCCAATTCGTCAAGAATACGGAAATTAGCGAAAATCTCGAGCAACCCTTTCTGGAAGGCCACAGCGTCCCACGGTGAAGGACCTTCAGCCTCGGGCAGCAGTATCAGGAAAATGAAAAGCATCAGAAGGAAGGCGAGGGTATATCCCCAACCCACTGATGCCGTTAAAGAACCGCGACCGTCGGATGCCAGCTTGTAAGGTGTTTTCTTATCTTTGGCGGAGTTGGATTCGGTCATTTTACCTCCTCTTTGGTAGTTGCTGCCGCGACTTTAGCTCTCTTTCTGCCTTCTTTTTGGCCTTCCGGGGTAGCTCACGGAACCAAGGGAGTTCGTTGGCTTTTTGCTCCTCGTCTTCTGTAGTCCCGAGGAGCCGCAGTGCTTCATCTAGGGTTATAGCCATTGTGGTCCGCCCTCGATAGACGACTGAGAAGAGCTTGATTTGAGGCAACCGATTCTGCAGCGAAGCGATCCAGAGAGGTTCTATATAGATTAAGTCACCTCCCACGGGCAATAATATGGTATGCCCTCGGACTACCTCTGAACCATGCCTGACCCAGAGGGTAATCTGCTGATTGACCTGGGCATCATTGTCAATGCTCGTATCAGCCTGTTCAGGGCCAGCGATGAAAATCCCTTGTGGCACCCGGAGGTTGAGTAGCTGGCCATAATGTCCTGGATCTTGTAAGGCAATAACGAGTGAGCGGAGGTTTCGGGCCCCCTCAGGAGTGTAGGGCATTATCATAACGAATTGAAGCTCACCAGGAGCGCCAATATCAGCACCCGGGGGAAGATCGGCAGGGTCCACCAGGATATTGTAGCCTTCATAAGAGAATGTCATCTGATCTCCGGTGCCGAATTCGGTCAGGCCGGCACCGAGAGATCCCAGGACTTCGTCAGCATCATCCCATAGGTCTTCGACGTTGTAAAACTCTATTGGATGTTGTTGGTGATATCGTTTGTAGATATCATCAAACTGGATGTGGAAAAATTGTAATGGATAAGTTAGTTGAGCTTTGACCGCCTCCGGCATAGCAGGGGTTGGCTCAAAGAGGCCAGGGTAAACCTTATCCCAGGCGTCAATTATCGGATCTTCGGCGATCTTGTAAAAGCGTACATCGCCTGTATAGGCATCTATGCATATCTTCACTGAGTCCTCAGCGTAATTGATAATCCTTTCCGGATACCTCTCTACAGCACGCTCGTCAGCCTTGTCGCCAAACACTTCGCGGAAAGAGTAGGGATACTCTTTTGTAGTTGTAAGAGCGTTTACCATCCATAAGATTTTATTATCGGCAATAAAGGCATAAGGATTACTATCAAGGAACAGGAAAGGAGCAATACGTTTTATCCTCTGCATGGGTGTACGGTTAATGTGAACTCGGGTCCGACTATAATCGATAAAGCGAGAAAAGAGGAATTCAGCGATATCCTTCGTGTCCAGGGCGAAAATAAGCCTCTTAAAGAATGAATTGACAGGAATTCCGCTTTTTACCTCTGGAGGATAAACATTTTCCTTTCGAAATTGATCGGTTGCGTGGTCGAACTCCTTCAGATAACGGATGTTAGTCAGTATGTAATCGTCCTTAGCCCCTTCTCCGAAATAGATACGCGGTTCGACCTCAAACATAGGGTGTGATGGTTCTGGAGGGACGCTGTGTAGAGCATATAGAGGCCCCCCTTCCTCATTCAGCTGATTGACAGGACTCATAACAAGTCCAAAGCCGTGAGTGTACATGAGAGCAGCGCTTCCCCAGTGCCTTAGCCAAGCCTTAGGACCTCTTAAGCCGCGTGAGGGCAGTTCACGTGCTGCACTCGTATACATCTTCTTTTCTCCGTCGATGGTATAACGAACGCCGTCAACAGAAATAAACTTGTAGTAGGGCCGTAGCTGCTGCTCCTGTTCATATAACTGCAACACAGGTCCATAGACCAAGGTGCTTCCTGCAGCCTGAACCCTTTCGAAATGCTGAATGTCAGGCGGCTCTTCAAGATCACTGACCCAAGTTGGTAGGATAGGGGCGTTCTGCACTGTTTTGCTCTCCAGCAGCTTTTCCACCGGAAGAGGTTCTTGCGGAGGCTTCCATTCGATGGTCTTGATTTTATCGAGCTTGTAGCCTTTTAAGGTCGCTGCGATATGGCGATTGATATAAGGAATCTGAATAGTTGGCTCGTTGGGAGCGACGATGAGATGATTTTTAAAAACCACACATAGGAAAAATGCCAAGTCGACAGCGAGTAATCCGAGCAAGAATCGGATCGGCATCTGAAGCGAAAACCTATTCTTGAGAGAGTCATCATTCTCAGACTTCTTAAAGAGTGAGATGCGTCTGGAGGCTTTCATTAATCTATATAAGGTAATGCCGACGGTTGCTAAAATTCCCAGTTCTATGAGTACTGAAACATTAATCACGTTCAGGGTTGAGAAGAAGCCTTCAACGTCTAAATACTCTGCACCCAGGCGTACTCCTGAATCATTGTTGTCTTTGAACAGCAGTCCGTATCGGCTAAAAAAGGTTCTTGCGGTTAGAGAGAGCCCGAGTACCAGCAAATAGGCATTCAGGGGATTTGTGATCATCAGGCCCGCTTTGTATAAAGGCCTGATTTTTGTCCCTTTGAAGACGCCTTGGGAACGGAGCTGGTTGTATCGGGCGATCAGTGCGGATACTGCTCCAGTGAGGACAAGGACTGTCAGGAAAGCCAATGAGGCCCGTATGGCAGGCAGAGTGAACACGTAGAAACCGATATCTTTTCCAAAAACAGGGTCTCTCTCACCAAAGGAGACTGCATTAAAAGCGAGCAGATACTTCGTATATGATAGAGAAAGAAACCACCCTGCAAAGATGCCGATCCAAAGGCCGACATGTATTCCAGCCTTACGCAGGAAGGGACTGACGGCGTAGATCCGGATGGGAATGTAGACGACGAGAGAGAACAGGATGATGCATATTGAAAATAGGATTAAATGTATGGTGAAATTTATCCAAAAAACATTCTGCCTTCCGAGATGGAGCAGAAACCAATAGTTAACTATTATCTTTGGGATAGCCTGCAGAATGATTAGAGTGTACGCTATGCTGATCCAAAAAGATAGAGATCGCCACATGCGAGCGGGTCGAGGTATCGCTGGGAAAAACTTAGGGCTTGCTAAAAACTTGCTACTAATACCATCATTCATTGCGTGTACCTTTAATCAGCTAGCGTAATCCATGCTGCTCCATACAATTAATGCAAAAGTTCCGATACATCAGCAAATGGAAACTTTCGTGATTACTGATGCACAGAGATTGTCATAAGGGTCCTAGAGAGCCAAGGCACAATAGCCTGTGCTCTCTAGGACTTGTGAATATAGTCGGTTACTATTTCTTTTTTGGAGGCTCAGTGTATTGTAGCTCTATAGAGAAACCTCTAGAACTTGCATGAATTTCGTAGTTGGCCATCTCTTTGACCTTGAACTCATTCTCCCCAAGCTTGAAGCCCCCGCTTTCCAGGATCTCTGTTCCCCAGCGCTTCAGCAATGCTCCGACTTTTTTCATCGGTTCATCAAAGAACTCTTTTGAGTATCTAGGCCCGGTTGGTCGTGCCCGTGGAGGGACATCTCCGAACATAAATCCGACACGGATTCGATTACCTTTGCCGTCTTTAGTTACCAAATGTGAAATTTGGAAGAAGATATTTTTCCCGATTTCAAACGTTTTGTCACCTACCTTTACTTTGCCAACTTTCAAATCACTGCTCAATGAATCGAGCAGCTTGGCGACCGCTTTTTGATCGACGCCGGTGGTTTCCTTTATAACGAGCTCTTTAATCCAGCCGCGCTGCTCTTCCTCAACAAAATCTTGTTCGTCTGCTGGAACGGGGAACATCGGCACACCGAACACGACATCGATGTAGAAACTGTATGGTGGTCGCTGTCCCCTTGAGGCGTGGGTGCGTTCCATTACCCGCTGCACGACTGAAACAGTGCCCTTTAAGGCCACACTGTGATCTTCCATGACAAAGGCTCCAGTGTTGGCGAGGCTCTTCCCCAATTTAGCTACAAGGCCAGCAAATTCTGATGGCGCGCCACGCATGGCCCCCCGCAGATAGGCGACATAAGTATTTCCTCGAGTCGGAGGTCCTGTCTGACCAGAACTGATCTCAAAAGAAATGGATGTACCTTGTCCTCGTCGCGCTGGCATAACGTGAAACTCGACGCGGCCATTACCGGTGACTGGAAAGGAGTTCCCGTCGATAGTGACGCTTTTATTTTGCTGAATCTGCTTGCCAAACTGTTCGAGAATTTTTCCTACCTCCATCATCGAGATATGGTCAGTTTCACGGTGATACTCCGGTCTCGGGGCTTGTTGTTGTGCTTCTTGAACACCCTCAGTCAACTGCGGAGCCATAAAGAGCAGAATCAAACACAGCGGAATGCAAAACAAAGCAAAAACGTATAATTTTTTCATGAAAACCTCCTTTTTATTTCCCCCTCTTTTATGAGGACGAGTTATTGATTTCCCTGGAGTGAAAATTCACACTCCTACCCTTACCTTCTTTTTGATCCCTTCTGAATATCATCCTCCTTTTCTTAGATTTCACTTTCCCTTTTTATTGCTTTTTAACTTCAATAATTGTGATATATCCTGCACAAATTATTCGCGTTTCTTCTTATCTATATTTATAATGCTCTTGATAGACTGTACTATATCCATCAATTGGGACATGTCTTTCTTACCGATCAACACGAAGGATAGAGTTCTGTTTTTCCAGGCAAGGATAGTCATTCTACCGTGTCCTTTCGGATCAACCTCTGACTCAAGGCTGTAGTATACGGCATATTCTCTGAAATCTTGTGCAGCAAGCCCCCCTTTACCATGAGAGGGCTGTTCAAATAGTGAGATAGAATCAATGCCATTGCTATAAACCATATGTAGACTGTGGTAATCGTCGATCTTCCTGACGGTTTCGAGAATATAGCCGTGCGGAAGTTGCGATGGCGTTACCGGCACGAAATCAACAACATCCTGAACTTGAGGGGGCGATAAGACGCGTCCCTTGGAAATTGCGGGAGTTTTTTGCAAACGAATTCCCTTGTAAGATAGGGGTCCCCGGATGATTATGCCGGGCTTCGTATATTTAGGAAAATTGTCGATAAATTCATAATATAAGATGTCATCTCGGTCCGCATACATCTGTGCCGCTGGCTGCATAGACTGCTCCACGGAGATTGTCTGTGTGACAGCTCCTTGATGTTCCTTCAAATAGAAGTTGATAGCGGCCAAATCATCACGTGCCTTTGGGGCTGGTTTCTGAACCAAATGGCTAATCACCAGTGTCAAAAACACAATTGCTGCTACTTCCGCAAACCGAAATGCTGCCTTCCTTGCAAAAGAGTATGTGAAAATTCGTCTCCATGGTGATTCGGCAGCTTTCACCCGGGTTTTCAGATTCTCAAACATCTTAGGGGAGGGTTCTATTTCTTCCCACGTGTGAAGCACCTCAGAAAGTCTTTTAAGCTCTCGTAAAACCTCAGAGCAATTCTGGCACTTGTCCACGTGACTTTGTATCTCGCTTCTTTTCGGATCATCTATATCATCACTAAGAAAAGCTTCTAATTCTTTTTGGATATCTTCACATCTCATCCTTTAATCTCCTATGTACTTTACTAAAGCTTTTTTAAGCTTCTGGTGTGCTCTGTGGTTGAGCGATTTAACCGTACCTATGGGACGGTTCATGATATTGGCTATCTCTGAGAGTTTTAGCCCTTGATATTCCTTCAGGATAACAACGATATGCTCTTCTTCGGGCAAATATGCAATCGCTTTTTGTATCAACGATCCAAGCTCATCTGTTTCCACATGTTTTTCTAGGTCTGAAGAGGGATCGGATATAAGCTCCTGAAGCATGATGTTTTCATCATCTTGAGATAACACATGAGAATTCAGAGATAGATGGGACTGATGTTTCATCCTCCTCAGCCTGTCACGGCATAAATTAAGAGCTATATGAAAAAGCCAGGTCTTGAACTGCGCCGTAGCTTTATAGTTTTTCCTTGCACGCACTACCCTGAAAAAAGTCTCTTGGCATAGGCTTTCAGCATCGTCAGCGTTCATAACCGCTCGATACAGGAAATTTAACAGGGGCTTTTCATATCTGCGATAAAGAATTTCAAATGCATAGTCATCTCCATCTCGATAGCTTAGCATCAATTCCTCGTCCGATCGCCACATCTTACGTGTAGACTATTATTTTGCCTCATACTATCTTAAACGCATGAGGCCAAACTAGGTTGCAAAAATCCCGTTCAATTATAGGCATTTCCATTTTTTAAAAGCCTAATTTTTTTGCGAGAGAGAGCTGGTTGTGGGCAAGGAGCAGCATGCCCTGGATAGGAACATTATAGGGACACGCAGTCTCGCAGTATCCCGAACAACTTCCGCACTTGTCAGCTTTGGCTCCTGGGATGGCGGCGTATTTTTCCATGCCTTCCTTTTCTCTTCCCTGAGCCATAAAATAGTGATTGTAACGCATGATCGTGTTGACCGGGACTGTGTGCGGACATTGGGGCTCACAGATGCCGCAGGCATGGCGGCAGTACAATTCGCCGCACCCCTCTCTGTAAGCGCTCAGCTTAGCTTTGTCCCAATCCTTCAGCTTCGTACCAGAGAGGAGGAGAAACTGCTCCAATTCATCATGGGTTTTCGGCAGGCAGCAGACAGTATTGACGTTGGGATTATCCAGAACAAAGCGGACGGCTGCATCTCTGATTTCTGTCTGATTCTGGAGATTGTATTTTTTGATGAAATCCTGCGCTCTGTCATACTTTTCCCTATAACGTTCCAGTCCTGATGAGTAAAGGGGGTGAATCTCCTTTTCTTCTTTCTCCAGTTGCTCCAGCCGCGATTTCAGAGAATAATAAATGGCAATCGGAGTACTTTTCATCAGGGCTGCACCAATCTTTCTATCTTTGCAAACCTCCAGGACCTTCTCTGCCTGGTCCATTTGGAGAAAGTTATAGGCCATGAGGAAGACATCGAAACGGCCGTCCTCAGCTGCAGCCAACAACACTTTTTCCATCGTTTCTTCCGGGTCCTTAAACCAGAAAGAGCCGTGGTTAGACACTCCTATAAATCGAATCCGACCTTCGGCTTTAAGCTCCTGCATGGCGGAATGGAATCCCTCTGTTTTGAGTGTTTCAACCTTCTCCGGCATGTGCATCATCATGCAGTCAACGTATTCTGTATTGATTTCTTCCAGGCACTTGCGCGCTCGCTTTAGAAAGCCCTCTTTTGATTTATCCTCAAGAACCTGCAGCTTTGTGGCGATGAAGATCGACTTGCGGTCCCGTCCCTTAATCGCCTGACCGACAGTCTTATGGTGGCCCGGATATTGTTCTGCTGTGTCTACATAATTCACACCTGCATCAAAGGCGGCGCCGAGCACTCCTTCATCTTGAATGGAGCCGGCTCCGATATCTGATACTTTGAATCCTGTCCGGCCAAGAACCCGATGCTCTTTTACCCTGAGGAGAGGTTCTTCTTCCTGTTTCTCTGGCGGTTCTGGTTCCTTGACACATCCGGCTGTGGCAGCCATTCCAGCCCCAATAATCCCGAATGCAGACCGCTTCAAGAAATTCCTGCGTTTTATACAGTTTTTCTTATACATAACACCTCCAGAATGATTTTAAGCTATTTCGTTGGCTTTTCTTTCTTTTTTAGCAATTTCTTCAAAGGTGAAGCAAAGATCGAAATGATTTGACAGTTATCATAAAAGCACTTACCATAATTTAAAAATAAAGTATAGAATATTTTGAAACTAAGACTGGAAAGAGAAAAAGTACTTTCGGAAATCATATAAGCTTGCTATTGAGAATAAGTAATCAATATCGATTCTTTAATAAAGACAAAAAATTAAAGGGGGATAATTGAATAGAAACTCCTTGTCTCTAAAATCGGTTCTGATTTTTTTTGTTCTGATCTTTTGTGTCTCCAAATTCAATCAGGCGTTAATGGTCGAATTGTCTCTGAAGGAATTAACAGTAGGAGCAGATGCAATAATTTTAGGAGAAGTCAAAAAGGTTCAATCTCAATGGAGTGTAGATGGAAGCATTATTTTGACAATAGCGACCTTGCAGGTTCATGAGATGTTGAAGGGGGAAATTAGCAGCAGTCAAATCATAATACAGTACCCAGGAGGGGAAGTAGGGGATATCGGTCTCAAAGTTTCAGACACGCCCTCTTTTGGGCTGGAAGAGAAGGTTTTAGTTTTTCTGAAATCCATAACGAATCTATCAAGTACAGAACATTCTCCTGTAGTTTGCCTAAATATCTTCCCATCTTTTAGCACTTTCGGCGCAGCCCAGGGTAAGTATTCAATAGATAAAGATGGGATTGCTCAAAAGAGTGGCTATGCTTTAATTTCCAAAGAGGACGAGCGAGATATGTCTCTTCCTTTGGCAGATTTAAAATTAAAGATTAAGAGCCTCCTGAAGCAGAAATCGGAAAAGAGAGAAAGAGCTCATGAAAAAAAGAAGCACTAAATTCTGGCTGCATATAGCAGTCTTTGCCGGATTTACCGCTCTGTCTATGGCTTATGTGCTTCTCGATTACAAATGGCCTGTTGGAACCGATGTGGTTTATTACATCAATGCGAATACAGCCCAGGTTACCGGTGAGGAGAATGCGGTAAAAAATGCTGCGGATTCCTGGAATCAAATCTATCCTGCTGGTTTACGGCTATCCTATGGTGGCTCAACCGGAGTTATTACAGAAAGCAATAATAGTATGAACACTGTATGTTGGGAGGATCAGGGGTATAATAATGGTATCCTGGCAACAGCCTGGATCTGGTATAGTGGCAGCACTATTCTGGAGACAGACATGGTGTTCAATGATCATTATAACTGGACTACGTCGGGAAGCAATTACGACATAGAAACAGTTGCCCTTCATGAATTTGGCCATTGGATTGGGCTTGACCATACTTCGACTGGAATCATGCGTCCAGCCTATAGTGGAGTTGAAAGGAACATCGACAGCGACGCTGAGGCCGGATTTAATGCTCTGTATGGAGGGGAAGAGAATCCTTCTATAGCGCTGGACAGGACATCTCTTTCATTCACGGGTGATCAGCAGAGAATATTTAACGTGAGAAATTCTGGCGAGGGGACATTAGACTATCAAATCAGTGATAACAGAGCTTGGATTAGTGTCTCACCAGGGAATGGCAGCTCGACCGGTGAATGGGATGAGATTACCGTTTCGGTGGATACGTCTGGCTTAGGTGCGGGCAGTTATTCTGGAACTGTCAGCGTAACTTCTGGTAGCGCAGATAACAGCCCTCAAAATTTAGCTGTTTATCTCACAATAGTGGATGCACCACCATCAGTTTCCATAACATCTCCTCAAAATGGAGCTTTTGTCTCAGGAACTATTGCCATTCGGGCTGATGCATCTGATGATAATGGAGTGAAGAAGGTGGAGTTTTATGTGGGAAACGAGCTGGTAGCAACCAACACGACATCACCCTATGAGTGGAGCTGGGATACGACTGCTTATCCTAGTGGAACTCATACAGTAAAAGCGAAAGCATATGACACGATAGAGCAGACTGCAGAGGATTCGATAGAGGTGACAGTAGATCAGCCACCAGAGGTTTCTATCTCAACGCCCTCATCTGGGTCTTATGTTTCAGGAGAAGTGACAGTGCAGGCATCTGCATCTGATGATGTGGGAATAAAGAAGGTGGAGTTTTACGTGGGAAATGAACTGACAGCAACCGATACGAGTTCGCCTTATGAGTGGAGCTGGGATACGACTGTTTATTCCAGTGGAGCTCATGCGGTAAAAGTGAAAGCATATGATACGATAGAGCAGACTGCAGAGGATTCGATAGAGGTGACAGTGGATCAGCCCCCAGAGGTTTCTATCACAGAGCCCCCATCTGGGTCTTATGTTTCAGGAGAAGTGACAGTGCAGGCATCTGCATCTGATGATGTGGGAATAAGCAAAGTAGAGTTTTACATAAATGGAGTATTAGAAAATACAGATACTGAATCACCCTACAGCTATAACTGGAATACAAATTCTGTTTTCAATGGTGCTTACTCTGTAGAAGCTGTAGTCTACGACACGATAAATCAGGCCGATAAGGATAGGATTGATGTCATCCGGATCCCCCATGCTCCGTCGAATTTTTCTGGAACAAAGCATAATAATAGCTCAACTCTTCTGGAGCAGTTTATCAATGTATTGACCTGGCAGGCCAATGAGATGAACAGAGATATTGAGAAGTACAGGATTTATCAGAAGGATGGAGAAGAGATAGTTTTATTGGTGGAATTGGAAGCGGACATTTTTGAATACTGGCATATGAATGTAGAGAAAGATAAAAAGTATACCTATATTCTGAAGGCGGTTGACAGCGATAATAGAGAAGGAGAATTTGCTGATGTAGAAATTCAATAATGTCTATGAAAAAATGAAGATCAGACGTACGAAGAAAAGCTTAATAAAAATTATTTTTTTTATAGCTTTATTCTCTTTTTCTATGCCTGTATTACTATGTAAAGAGAAGGTTTTTACGATCAAATCAGGAATTCATTATTTTTATCCTTCTGAACAATCGACTAAAGATATTTATGGTGGAAGAGCTGTAATTTGGGGGGAAATTGATATAAAGATTTGGAGGTTTTTAGACCTTTGGTTAACTGCAAGTTATTATAATAGGAGAGGAAACCTTCCTTTCACAAAACAAGCGACAAGATTGACACTGATCCCTCTAGGAGGAGGAGCAAAAATAATCCTTAAAAGTGGGAAAATCAACCCTTATGTAGCTTTGGGTCCGGTAATATATTTTTACAGAGAAAAAAATCCAATAGGACTGGTTAAAGGGAATAAGGTAGGAATTATAAGTCAAGCAGGATGCTATTTCAAAGTCATGGGAGGACTGCTCGTTGATATCAGCATAGATTATAGTTACTGTATGGTGAGACCTCAAAGAATTAAAGCAGACCTGGGAGGGATCAAAGCGGGGATCGGCATTGGCTTTGAGTTTTGAAACGATGAAAAAGAAAACTATTCCGGTCCAGTCAATACGCGGAATAAATTATCCAGGCATTGGTGATTTATCCCGACTCGATGCTGTTGAAATTCGAAACCGCAATTTATCATCAGAAGAAACGTACGAGATAGAAGACAGCATTATGATTCACCTAACCATCACAGGGCGTTGCTATGCTCGGTGTGAAGGCTGTGTGAACAGTGCTGTTACGCTGGGGAGTGATGATCCTCGAGATACTGTTATTACCTCACAAGAGACAGAGCCCGAACGGGACTCAGCTATAATCAAAGAACTAGCCGATCGCCACCCAAAGCAAAAAATCACGGTGTGCCTATATGGAGGAGAGCCTTTTCTTGCCATGGATAAGATGGAGAAAGTGTGGAGAATCTTGCGGGAATCTGATTCCGAAGATAGATACAGATTTATGGTTTATACAAACGGTGAATTCTTGATCGATGCCCTCAATCTTTATCCCGAATTCATGAAGGACATGTGGCTATATTCAATTTCAATAGATGGAGATGAAGAACAGCATAACCGGGTAAGGGTAGGCACCCAGTTGAGCAAAATAAAAAGCAACCTGATAGAATTGTCGGCATCTTATAAAGGCAATATTTTGCACTGGTCTACTCTTCGAGAGGAGCAATCTTTATTCAGCTGCTTTGAAGAATTTCTGAGGTTATACGAGGAGGGATTGGTCAACCATTTTTTCTGGCATTGGGCTGAAGCCCGAGAGCCTTTTAAAGACTTTGAATCTTTTGTAATGGAATATGGTCGGGAACTTGAAAACGTGATGGATATTTATGTCCAGAAAATTCTCAATAGGGAACTACTCCCGATCGCTCATGTGAATGAGCTCATCCTTTTTATCATTACAGCCAGAGAACGCGGACATACGGCTTGTGGGGTTGAGCTTGCCAAAAACTATGACATTGTCTCAGGTGAAGTCTACTCTTGTGCTGATCTCCCTTCCTGTCATTCAATTGGAGAATTGAACAAAGAGAAGAAACTCTCGCTTAGAGATAACGATTTGGACTCCTTGGTGGAATACAAAAAGTGGCTGGGTTGTTTTCAATGTGGCGTTCATTTTTATTGTGGAGGACGATGTCCTGTTCAAGTCCTTGCTGGCTCTAAGGAAAGGACTTACCAATACTGCCAGCTCATGAGGTTACATGTGGGAATAATCCAGAGGAAAATAGCAGATATCCTGGATGGGCTTAGAGAGAATGGAATCACGCTCCAGGCACTTTATGACAGGTCCGCTTTCTTGACCAAATACACCGATGTCGTCCCCTAAAAGCATAGGGTCAGGTCTACACTTTTAACTTGTTCCTTAATCTCAATTAAAGAATCATTCCGAGCCTTTAACAAATATTTCAATGATAAAAATTTAAGCATCTGCAATTAAAATAAGTTAAAAGTGTAGACCTGACCCTCTTGACATTTTCTTGGGGACTATATACAAAATACAGAGATATCTAAGTGAGAAGATACTATGCGCGTTGCTATGTACTATAACAATAGTGATATCCGAATAGAAGAAGCTCCCACCCCTAAGATTGGACCAGGGGAGTTGCTGATGCGAGTGGAAGCCAGTGGAATTTGCGGCAGCGATGTCATGGAATGGTATCGGATAAAAAAGGCTCCTCTAGTTTTGGGGCATGAAGTTGCAGGCCCCGTGGTTGAAGTGGGGGAAGGAGTTGAGAAGTTTAAGGTTGAGGATAGAATCGTCGCCTCGCATCATGTCCCATGCAACACCTGTCATTATTGTCTCACTGGACATCACACAGCCTGTGACACGTTGCGGCAGACAAACTTTGATCCTGGCGGGTTTGCTGAGTATATCAGGCTTCCTTCTATCAATGTGGATAGGGGAGTTTTCCACATCCCGGATAACGTATCCTATGAAGAGGCTACTTTCCACGAGCCTCTTGGCTGTACCATAAGAGCTCAGAGAATTTCGAGATTAAGCCCTGGTCAGAGCGTCGTCGTGATTGGAAGCGGCATTTCGGGACTTTTACAGATTCATCTCGCTAGAATATCTGGAGCAGGAAAAATTTTAGCTGTCGATCCAGTTCCATACCGCCTGGAAGCGGCAAAAAAACTTGGAGCAGATGAGGCCGTGCTGCCTTCTGAGGATGCCATAGCCTGTCTCCGCCGAATGACAGGAGGCCATCTAGCAGACCTTGTCCTTGTATGCACAGGAGCGATGCAGGGCAATCTCCTGGCTCTCGAATCTGTGGAGAGAGGAGGAACCGTTCTGTTTTTTGCTCCAACCGCCCCAGATGAGAAAGTCCCGGTTTCGATCAATGACCTCTTCTTTCGGAACGATATCACGCTGACCACATCATACGGTGCAAGTCCGCATGATTCCTGGCTGGCCCTTGAGCTCATCCAGAATCCCTTAGTCAGGATAAAAGAGATGATTACACACCGATTGCCTCTTGAGGAGACTGTGCGTGGTTTTCAGATGGTGGCCAAAGCCCAAGACTCTATTAAGGTAATAATAGAACCCCAGAAATAAAAAACATTAAAACATAGGAGGAAGAGAATGGATTGGGGAATAAAAAATCGTTTATCTCAAATAATAAAGCCTGAGACAGGCCATACAGTGATGTTGGCTGTGGACCACGGATATTTCTTAGGTCCGACAACAAAATTGGAAAATGCCCGGCAAACGATCGACCCCTTGTTACCGTATGCAGATGCCTTGATGTTGACCAGAGGAATCCTGCGAACTTCGGTCGACCCTGAGGCTTCTGTCCCAGTAGTTCTCAGAGTTTCAGGAGGGACGAGCATTATTGGAAGAGATCTGGCCAATGAAGAGATCACTACTTCTATGGAAGAAGCTGTTCGTTTAAATGCTGCAGCTGTTGCCCTTTCCATCTTTGTCGGCACTGATTACGAGCATCAAACCCTGACCAATCTGGCATCATTGGTGGATAAAGGACAGGAGTATGGCATACCGATTCTTGCTGTTACAGCAGTGGGTAAAGAATTAGGAAAGAGGGATTTTCGTTTCATCTCTCTCTCCTGCCGTATTGCAGCTGAATTGGGTGCAAGCTTTGTAAAGACCTATTATTGTGATGATTTTGAAAAAGTTGTGGAAAGCTGTCCTGTTCCCGTTGTCATAGCCGGAGGGCCAAAATTAGAAACCGAGCTGGATGCTATGAAGCTTGCTCATGATGCGGTTCAAAAAGGAGCGACTGGAGTTGATATGGGGAGGAATATCTGGCAGTCTCCGCATCCCATCGCTATGATAAAAGCAATACGGGCAGTTGTTCATGAAAGCAAGCCTCCAGAAGAGGCTCTTGAGGTTTTTAATCAAAATAAATAAACCTGGATTATTCAGGAAATCAAGAAATAAGGAAGAAAGGGAGAGCAGATATGAAAATCGCCCTGATCCAACAGCATGCCACGAAAGATTTCAAGGAAAATTTAGAGAGAGGAGCAGAGGCTTTTCATCAGGCTGTAAAAGACGGGGCTGAGCTGGTCGCTTTTGCAGAGTTGGCTTTTTTGCCGTTTTTGCCTCAGATCCCATCAACCCCTGATTCTTTGGAGAAGGCGGAGCCAATACCAGGCCCCACAACAGATAAATTCTCTGCTCTTGCCAAGGAGCACGGGATTGTCGTTGTCCTTAATCTGTTTGAAAGAGATGGCGAGAGAACCTATGATGCATCTCCTGTGATTGATGCAGATGGCCAGATTCTCGGTGTTATTCGTATGGTGCATATCGCAGAAGAGCCCGGATTTCATGAGAAGGGATACTACACTCCTGGAGATAAACAGAACTTTGTCTACGAAACTAAAGTCGGCAAAGTGGGAGTGGCCATTTGTTACGACCGACATTATCCTGAATACATGAGAAGCTTAGGTCTGAAAGGCGCTGAGATTGTTATCGTTCCTCAAGCAGGCACTATAGGAGAATGGCCCGAGGGAATTTTTGAGGCTGAACTCCAAGTGGCATCATTCCAGAACGGATATTTTGTTGCACTTGTCAACCGTGTTGGAGAAGAGGAGGTTGACCACTTCGCCGGGGAATCTTTTGTTGCGGATCCTTTTGGTCAGGTTATAGCTCGAGCACCCCAGGACAAAGACTCTATCCTCTATGCTGACTGCGATTTTCAAGTGATACCCCAATGCCCGGCAAAACAATACTTTCTTCCAGATAGACGCCCTGATTTTTATCATGTTTTCGGATTGTTGGATTAATTATTTAAATCTGAACTAGAGCGGAGACATTATCCTGTTGCTTATTGTGACCTGAACTTAATCCCGTCACTTTGGGACAAAGTCTATTTTTAATATTGCTCGACAAATTTATTCTCAGATAATATTATGAATCCTGGTTATTGTAATCGAAGGGACGCTTATGAAGTGTTTATATTCATATTGTGAACGAGTGAGGTTCACATTTTTATCGAGTTTGGTAATGTGTCCACCGAATAAATGAAAGGACAGAGATGGCAAACTGGTATGTTCTCAACACAAAGCCGAAAAAAGAATTTCAGGTTGAAAAATTATTCACTGAGGGAGGGATTAAGATTTATAATCCCAAATACATGCATGAGAATCGGATAAAGTCTTTTTTCCCTGGCTACGAATTCATATTCTTTAATTATCCCGCCCAGTACCAGCTCGTAAAGTACACTAGAGGAGTAAAAAGGGTAATCGGGAACCAGGAGGGCCCAATTCCCATCCCAGAAGAAGTTATCAGCGGGATTAAATCTAGAGAAATCGATGGCCTTATCGAGTTCTTGAAATATGGCGATGAACCTGAAGCCGGGGATGAAATCGAGGTCATGGAAGGTCCTTTAAAAGGTTTAAGGGGAGTATTTGAAAAAGAGCTGGATGATAAAGAGAGAGTTCTGATTCTCCTCAACTATGTGACCTACCAGGGCAAACTGTTAATCGAAAAGAAAAAGCTGAAAAAGGTTCTCAAATAAAGAGGTAAACTATGGGTATCCCACTTTTAGATTTGAAGGCTCAATACCAGAGTATAAAAGAGGACATCGATAAGAAAATTTCAGAAGTCGTCTCTTCCCAAAAGTTTATCCTCGGAGCTGAAGTTGAAAGCTTAGAGAGAGAACTTGCAGCTTTTTGTCAGACAGACTTTGCTGTGGGAGTTTCTTCTGGCTCCGATGCGCTGATCGTTTCTCTAATGGCATTAGAAGTAGGGGATGGGGATGAAGTAATAACGACTCCATTTACCTTCTTTGCCACAGCCGGTGCTATAGCGAGGCTAAAGGCAAAACCGGTTTTCTGTGACATTGAGGAGGTTAGCTGTAACATAAGCGTAGAGAAACTTGAAGAATTGCTTGAAAACCAATACAGCAAACCAGGGAATTCAAAAGCAAGAGCTTTGATACCTGTTCATCTCTACGGGCAGTGCGCGGATATGACTCCAATCTTATCTCTGGCTGCAAAATATGATTTATTAGTGATCGAAGATGCGGCTCAGGCTGTGGGGGCAGAGTACCCCATTGAAGGTGGCTCAAAGAGAGCATGTTCTATGGGAGATGTGGGCATTTTATCCTTTTTCCCCTCGAAGAATTTAAGTGGCTTTGGTGATGGGGGAATGGTTTTGACGAATGATGAGAAATTGGCATCCAAGATAAAATTGTTGAGGGTACATGGAGGAAGAGATAAATACTTTTATGACATTCTTGGAGGGAATTTCCGCCTTGACACACTCCAGGCTGCTGTCCTCAGAGTAAAGCTTAGGCACTTAGATGGATGGCTGCAAAAGAGAAAAGAAAGGGCCTCCTCTTATGATAGGTTATTTGAGGAATCAGGCCTGGTTAAAGAAGGCTTGGTCAAGGTTCCAAGGGCTTTGTACAAAAATAGCGGTATTCAGAATTTTCATATATACCATCAATATGTCATCCGGGCTAAAGAGAGAGACAGATTGCAGGAATTTTTAAAAGAGAAAGGAGTAGGCACTTCTATCTATTATCCATTGTCGCTGCATCTCCAGAAATGTTTTTCGTATTTGGGCTACAGAGAGGGAGATTTCCCTGTATCTGAGAAAGCATCTAAAGAAGTATTGGCTCTTCCTGTCTATCCTGAATTGACATCAGCGCAGCAAGATTTCGTTGTCTCATCCATCAGCGATTTTTATAAATCCTAACAATTATAGTTAAAAATGTGTGGAATATTCGGAATCATCTTTAAAGATTTTCGGGATGATTTGGGAAAGATTCTTCTTCAGGCGGGGAGAAGGTTATCATACAGGGGGTACGACTCAGTCGGGATGGCGGCGTTCGATCATGGTAGTGTCGAATTAAGAAAGGATGTCGGTGAGATTGAAGAGGTTAATAAAAAGTACAACTTTGAAACCCTGAAAGGGAACAAGGGGATTGTTCAGCTTCGGTGGGCAACTTTTGGCCCTCCATCCAAGCAAAATTCTCAGCCGCACTTTGACTGTACAAAAAAAATAGTAGGTGCCCATAATGGGAATATAGTAAATACAAGAGAACTTATCAGGGAGTATGAGGCACGGGATCATATTTTCCAAGGAGAAAACGATGGTGAAGTAGTTGTTCATGTGGTGGAGGAAAGCTACAAAAAGAGAAAAGACATGAATAGAGCTATTCAAGAGACCGATACTACCCTAAAAGGTGATTATGCTTATGTGATTACCGAGGATAACTCCGATAGAATGTACTGTGTCAAAAAGTATTCTTCCCTCTTTCTGGGAGTTGGGAAGGATTTTATCTGTTGTTCTTCTGATTTGCCTTCAATCATTCAGTTAACAGACTCAATCGTTCCCATTTATGATGGTGAATACATTGAGTACACTTGGGATAGCTATAAAATCAGAAACCTTGTGACAGGCGAAGAAGTCAAAAGAAATCCTAAACGTTATCCTTTAGATATTGAACAGGCACAAAAGGGGGAATTTCCACATTTTATGCTTAAAGAGATTCATGAACAGCCAGAGAGAGCACAAGCTTTAATCGATTTTTTGATAAAATCTGGACAGGCAGATGAATTCTGTGAGGAGCGTAAAGACGAAAATAGAGTTTATCTTATAGGCTCGGGATCATCTTACAATGCTTGTGTGCTCGGGGCTTTCTATTTAAATAAGATTGCCGGGATCGAAGCTATTCCTATAGTCGCAGGTTCCTTCAAAGAATTTTTGGGTCACGGAGACCTGTCCCAAGGCGTTTATATTCTTGTTTCTCAAAGCGGGGAGACAAAAGACGTTGTAAGTGTTCTAAATTTTTTGGAAAAGAAAAATGTAGAGAAAATTTTAGCCGTCGTAAACGTCCTGGGTTCCTCCCTTCAGCTCAGGGTAAAAAAATTTTTGCCTCTCCTTTCAAACATAGAAATTAGTGTTCCGGCGACCAAGACATTTACTAATCAAGTGATTATTTTTCTTTATTTGGCGATGAAGCTAGGCAGAGAAAGAGCTAATCAGAATGTTATTTTAGAAAAAGAATTCCAGAAACTTCCTTCTTTTATTAGAGAAACCTTATCGCTCACCTCAAAAAAATGCCAGGAATTGGCAAAAAAGCTGGCAGAAAAGGAGCATCTCAATTATCTTGGTTACGGAATTAGCTTTGGGGCATGCCTGGAGGCAGCATTGAAAATGAAAGAAATTACGTATATACCGTGCGAGGGGATGTACTCCTCTGAGTTCAAACACGGCCCTCTGGCTATAATAAAAAAAGGTGATTGGATTCTTTTCCTTACTACCCTTGAAGATTCATATATGACTCTCTCCCACATCAATGAGGTAAGCTGCCGATGGGGGAAAATCTGTACCATCGCTCCTCCCAATGATTCTCTCTCGCTAAATTCAGATGAACTTATTCCTCTTCCTTCGCAAAATTACTTCCTTATCCCTCTCCTTGCTGTAGTCGTTAGTCAACAAATCGCTTATTATGTCAGTCAGGAAAAAGGAATTAATCCTGACCAGCCCCGCAATATAAGTAAGACTCTAACCGTAGATTGATCATAAGGCGATTGAGATTGTGGTGTCTCCATCTGCAATCCAATATCTCTTTAGAATGAACGAGTATGCTATAAGTTTACTAATTGAAGGAATAATGAAGGAGAAACGAATCTCATATCATTTTGTTTTCTTCTATTATTTTAATTATTAAGAAAGGAGCCAAAAATGAGAGCTAGATTTATTATTCAAATTGCCTTGATTATGGTCTTGTCTTGTCTTGTTTTTGGGGACACAGAAAAGAAACCTTTTTCTGTGGATGATGCGATCAATATGGTCAGCGTGTCTAATCCTCAGATATCGCCTGATGGGAAGTGGATCCTCTATACGAAATCCGAGCTCAAGTGGGATGATAATAAAAGGGAAAGATTTTTATGGGTCGTCTCTGCAGATGGGGGAGAAGCCTTCAAGTACACCAACACAGCTGGCGATTCTTCACCTCAGTGGTCACCAGACGGGAAATACCTGGCATTCCTCAGGGGAAGAGGGAAGAAACGCCAAATATGGCTGATGAGGACCACCGGCGGTGAGGCAACTCAGCTCACAAAGCATAAGGGTGCTATCTCTTCTTTCAAGTGGTGTCCTGAGAGCAAGGGCTTTATATTTCAAGCCAGTGATATTAAAAGCAAAGAGGAGAAGGAAAAAGAGAAAAAAGGCGATGATGTTGTCTATGTGTATGAGGGCCCTAATGGACAGTATAGCCGAGGAAGCTGGTCGAATCTCTGGCATTTCTGCTTGGAATGCAAGGAAGAGAAACAGATTACCAAAGAAAAAATGAGAGTGCAGAGCTATGACGTCTCGCCTGATGGAAAACGTATTGTCTACATTTATAGAACAGAAAACCAGAGAAACACCGGGAATCTCAGCGAAATTGCCTTAGTCACAATTCCGGAGGGGACGATCTCGAGGCTCACCAATAATCACGCTCCAGAAAGAAGTCCTCTGTGGGCACCTGATGGGAAAAGAATTATCTATATAGCCCCTGATGATAAAAACTGGAAGCTTGCTAATTCTAAGATTTGGTTAATGGATGTGGGGACTAGGGAGTATCGGATTATTTCAGGAAAGTTTGAAGGGAATATTCGTGGGTACAGGTGGAGCCCGGATGGAAAATTTATCATTTTCAATGGAAGTGTACGAACAAAAGGAAATATTTTCAGCCTGGATGTAAATTCCGGTGATGTCAAACAGTTGACCGAGAAGGAAGGTTCGATGAGATTTTCTTCCTTCTCTCGGAACCTAAAAAAGGCAGCCTGCATGTATTCCGACAATCAGACGCCTTCAGATATTTGGCTCGTAGATCTAGATCTCCTTAAGGAGAAAAAGCTAACCGATGCCAATCCCTGGGTAAAGGATAGGATTTTTGCGACAATGAAAGTCATTCAATGGAAGAGCAATGATGGTCTTCCGATTGAAGGGCTCCTCTATCTTCCAGCCGACTACAAACAAGGCCAGAAACTACCTCTTATCCTGAACATTCACGGCGGGCCTGCTGGCGTTTATACGAACAGGTTTAGCTCGGGGATGCATATATTTGCTGGATTGGGTTATGCTTCACTTGCGCCAAATGTCCGGGGGAGTTCAGGATATACGGATAAATTGCTCAGAGGCAATATGGAGGATATCGGCGGTGGAGATTACTGGGATTTGATAACTGGAGTGGACGAAGTTATTAAAAAGGGCATTGCAGACCGTGGAAAATTGGGGGTTCGAGGATGGAGCTATGGAGGAATCCTTGGCGGATGGACACTCACCCAAACAGATCGGTTTAAAGCAGCAGCGCTGGGTGCAATGGTCTCAGACTGGGCTTCTGAATACGGAATGGGTTTCAGCTATGATGTGCGACTTTGGTACATTGGAGGGACACCCTGGGATAATCCTGAAAAATACAGAGAGATGTCCTCGCTCACTCATATAAAAAATGTAAAAACTCCTGTTATCCTTTTCCATGGAGAGAGAGATACAACTTGTACTATCGGTCAAAGCATGAACTATTTTACTGCTCTCCATGAGATGGGAAAGACAGTGCGTTTCCTTAGATTTCCTAGAGAGCCTCATGGATTCAGAGAGCCTCATCATCAGCGCATAAGGACGGTCGAGGAGATAGCCTGGATGCAAAAGCATATTCAAGGGATTGAATGGACGTGTGAACGGCCTAAAGAAAAAAAGGAAGAAGAAAAAGAGAAAGAAAAAGATAAGAACTAATAGAAATTAATCAGCAACCTTACTATCGGGCTTGATTTACGTGTCGCCTATCTCTTCCCTGGACCATGAAGGGTTTTCCCAGGCAGTTCTCCTGTATGTTTGCCACGGTCAATCACAGCTTTTCCGTTGACGATGACATAGTCGATCCCCTGAGGATACTGTTCAGGTTCTGTGTAAGTAGCAAGGTCAGCGATGACTGATGGGTCAAATATCACAAGGTCAGCAAAGTTCCCTTTCTTTATTGAGCCACGGTCCTTCAATTTCATCTTGGCTGCAGGCATAGAGGTCATCTTCTTTATAGCATCAGGAAGAGAGAGGAGTTTCCTCTCGCGAACATACCGCCCCAAAAACCGAGGAAAAGAACCGTAGTTCCGAGGATGGGGGATGTCTTGGCTTAAGAAACCGTAAGGAGCAAGAGCACGGCCGTCAGAACAAAGCATTACCAGAGGATGTTTTAAGACTGATTCTGTATTCTCTTCGCTCATCCCGAAGCCGGTGATACCTAAATCTCCCTCTTCTAAGATAAGTAGGTCGCAACTGAATTCATAAGGGTCCTGTTTTTTCTCGTCTGCTGCCTCCTGGATATACTTGCCTACAAGGTGACGATTCTGTTCGCTGCGGACAGAATTGATGAGCATGCTTTCCCATGAGTTGTTTCCTCTGACTTTTACTAGGGTCTCTTCTTTCATTTTCTGCCGAAGATTTTTATCTTTGAGTCTTTCAACAAATTTTTTCCTTCCACCATCGAGCGCCCATTGAGGGAACATGATGTTTAAAGTTGTGCTGTAAGCCGCGTAAGGATAGCGATCTGCTGTTACTTCAAGACCTCGCTCTTTTGCTCTTTCTATAAGGTCCATAACTAGAGGCATTTTGTAATAGTTATCCCTGCCAGCAACTTTAAGGTGAGAGATTTGCAAGGGAAGCTCTCCGCTTTCTGCAATAAAGATAGCTTCTGCAACTGCTTCCATGAGTTGATTGTCTTCACTCCGCATGTGAGTGGCATAAAATCCTCCATATTTTGAGATAGAACGGCACATCTCAGCCAGTTCAAAACTGCTTGAAAAGAAGTCTGGTGTATACTCTAGACCGGTTGATAAACCAAATGCACCCTGCTGCATCGCTTCGGAAAGCAGCTTTTTCATGGTAGACATCTCTTTGGTGTCAGGCTCTCTCTGCTCATTACCCAAGACATATTCGCGGATTGTCCCATATCCGACCAATGTGGCATGGTTCACTGCAATTCCTTTTTTTTCCATCGCAGAATGATAACCTTCCAGATCTGTCCAGTTGATACTCAGATTCGCTTCTTCTTTGAGCGTTTTCTCCAATTGAGAGGCTCTTTTTTTTCGGGGGAAAGCAGAACCCCCACAGTTGCCGCTCAATTCTGTGGTTACTCCCTGTCTTATTTTGCTTTCTGCCTTGGGATTGATTAAAAGTGCAAGGTCAGTATGGGAATGGATATCGATGAATCCCGGAGACACGACTTTTCCCCTGGCATCGATGATGGATTTAGCCTGGCCATCTTTCAGATTTCCCACTGCTCCGATTCTCTCTCCGATTATTCCAAGGTCGGCTTTGAGACTCTTGTCACTGATTCCATCTACAATTGTTCCATTCCTGATGACTAGATCGAAATGCTTTTCCCTGGTGAAAATGGCTGCTCCGCTGAGACTGCTTGCTGCACCAATAAATATTCCTGCCTTAGCAGTTGTTTTAATAACATCCCGGCGTGAAATATTCTTTTCCATTTTTTAACCTCTCTTGATTTCTTCTAGAGTTTCGTCGATAAGGCTTAATCCAGTCAAAAAGTAATCCTTTTCCGTTCCAATCCCTATACGCAAATAATGGTCCATTCCGAAGAGGTCACCAGCGGCAATATACACGCTTTTTTCCTCTCTGAGCTTAGTGGCAAGCTCTGTGGAATTGATTTCCACGTTGTATCGTGGAAAGACAATTCCTCCTCCCCGCGGAGGAATGAGTTCAAAAAGACTATTGTGTTTTCCGATCCACTCCTGGAATGCGGCTAAATTTTCAATCAGAATTCTTCGGTTGCGGTTCAAGATCTTATTTCTCGGCTCTGGCCTCAAAACTAAGGTTGCTATCCTGTTGCTGATTATTCCTGATCCGATGGACGTATAATCATGGTAGGCCCAGGCCTTTTCCATGGATTTTTTGGGTCCGACTAACCAGCCAATCCTTAGACCGGGTAAAGCATAAGCTTTAGAAAGCCCACAGCAGACAATTGCTTTTTCATACTTTCCTAAGAAAGAAGGCGTTTCTTTGCCCTCATATTCTGCCCCTCTATAAACCTCATCAGCATAGATCCACGCATCTGTTTGTTCGGCTAAGCGAATAATCTCATTCATCTCTTCTTCGCTCAGGACTGCGCCCGTCGGATTATTCGGATTACAGACGGCTATCATTTTTGTCCTGGGTGATATCAAGCTTTTAAGCTGCTCGAGGTCTGGGCCCCAGTTGAGCTCTTCTCTTAGATGAAAGGATTTGACATTTATGCCAAAAGAGCGGGCAATCCCCCAGATCTGCATATAGTTTGGAAGCATGTAGATAAGCTCATCCTCTGGCTCTAGATAGGTCCAGATAGCTAAGAAGTTGGCCTCCGCAGAGCCATTGGTTACCAGGACGTTGTCCATGTCAGTGCCGGGATAGAGTTGGGAGATTGCGTCTCTTAGTTCTTCGGAACCATTTGATTGTCCGTAACCAAGCCTTATGGAAAACAGCTCTTTTATCTCGTCCTGACTGAGCACTTCGTTGAGAGTGAAGGGGTGAATCCCGCTTTCAGTCAGGTTGTATTTCACTCTGTTTTCCCAAAGAGATAGAGTCCTCTCGAGTTCAAATATTTCAATTTTCATGATTACATCTCCTCAAATTTTTTTCATTTCTCGTTGGGGGCCAATGCTTCATACACTGCCTTTGATATTTGAATATCTTGAACAGCGACACCGGTCAAATCTGCAACAGTAATCTGTTCCTCAGAAGACCTTTGTAATTCTTTTTCTTCTATAACGTTCCCCAACTCCACAATTTTTTCTTTTTCAATTGAGCCAGCTTTTAAGGCGTGAAAAATTTCTCCTCTCAATTCACACTGGCTGATACTGTCAGCAACTAAAATATCTGCAATCCCCAGGATTTTGGGATCCAATTCATTTTTTTCAGGAGTGTCAGAACCCAGGGCTGTGATGTGAGTTCCTTTTTGGATCTGATCGGCTTGAAGCAGAGGAGAAGTTGAAGGAGTTGCGGTCACAATAAGGTTGCAGCTTTTGGCAATGTCATTGCTCTCTTGCGCGATTTGAATATTATAACCGAGAGGTTCCATGTCTTTCTTATAGGCATCTACTTCCTGCTGATTGATCCCCCAAATCATGACCTCTTTACAATCAACGATCGATTTTAAATACTCAAGCTGCATTCTGCCTTGAGTGCCTGCTCCAAAGATGCCGATGCAGTGAACATCTCTGGGCGCCAGATATAAGGCGGCAACTGCTCCAGCCGCTGCAGTTCTCACATTTGTGAGATGGGCTTCATCGAGAAGGATACAGGCAAGCTCTCCAGTCTTCTGTTTGAATACCAACATGAGGCCGCTGCCTGTCGGGAGACCGAGTTTTATGTTTTCATAAAAACCCGAGGCGATCTTGATGACATAATAATCGTCGCCTATGATATACCCATACTTTATATGGACATCGCCAGGGGGGTATTTAAAAAGCATCTCTCCAACAGGCGGAACAATGGCTTTTCCTTGTGAATACGCCACAAATCCATCTTCTATGGCTTTAATTGAATCGATATTTTTTAAAGCTTCCTTGATTTGATCTAAATTAAAAATATCCGCCATTTTTCATATCTCCTAGCATAAGACTTCTTTCAGTATTTCCAGGCTTATCTTTGAACCGCTTATGATTAAAACAACATTTTTATTTTTATATCTTTTTTTGTCTTTAATGAAAGAGGCGACTGAAAGAGCAGCTGCCCCTTCGATCAGTAAGTAGTGTTTTTCTAGAATCAGCTTGATCGCTTCTTTGATCTCTTCCTCTGTAACGAGAACAAAGTCATCGATGAATTTCTTGCAGATATCAAAAGTGATGGCGCCTTTTTCGATCCCGCCGGCTGATCCGTCCGAGATCGTGGGCAGGGACTCCATGTCTAGAATTTTTCCTGCTTTGACGGATTCATACATGACAGCAGAATTTACAGGTTGGCAGCCGATGATATCCACGTTTTTATTTATTGATTTTAAAAAGCCAGCGATTCCTGCGACTAGGCTTCCTCCCCCCACAGGCACTAACACACTGTCTGTCTGATGTATTTGCTGTTCAAGTTCGATTCCAATTGTAGCCTGCCCGCCGACGGTCTTAATATCATTATAAGGAGAGATATATGTGAGGTTACTTTTTTCTGCTACTTCTCTTGCGTAGCCTTCTGTTTTGACGCAGTCAGTCTCATAAAATTTTAAGTCCACATCATAAAAGCGAAGAGCTTCAATTTTTGTCTGAGATGCATTTTCGGGCAGATAGATAGTACCTTTTAAGCCCAATTTTTGAGTGGCGTAGGCAAACGCAGCAGCGTGATTTCCAGTTGAAGCGGTTATTACTCCTTTTTCTTTCTCTTTTGTATCCAGAGAAAGAAGCTTATTCATACACCCTCTCAACTTGAATGAACCTGATAACTGCAGGTTCTCAAGCTTGAGATAGGCCTTACAATCTCCGGATTGACTGAGGCATGGTGAGTATTCGACTGGCGTTTCCCTGACGTGCTTTCTTACCCTTTTTTCTGCTTCCCAAGCTTCTTTTGGGATATCGATATTGTTTATTTTATGTTCAGTTTTCATTTGTTCATTCAATTAATTGCTGTGACAGATAAATCTAAGATCATTTTAACCCACAAAATTATTACAGGATTTGCTGCTCATATCAAGTAAAAAGCAAGTAAAAAGGGGACTGGCCCCATTTTATATGGATATAATGGAATAGTTCTGTTATTTTATAGAATCACAAACTCAGTCACATGACTGGAGGAGAAGGATGAAGACAATCGGATTCGTCGGAGGCATGAGCTGGGAATCATCTCTTGAGTATTACCGCATCATCAATGAGAAAGTTAAGGAAGAACTGGGGGGATTCCATTCTGCTAAATGTCTTATGTATTCTGTTGATTTTGAAGAAATCGAGAAATTGCAGCGTCAAGGAAAGTGGGATGAAGCTACCGATTTAATGATCGATGCCGCTCAAAGGGTGGAAAAAGGAGGTGCGGATTTTGTCGTTTTCTGCACGAACACTATGCATAAATTGGCAGAGCATGTCCAAAATTCTATCAATATCCCATTGCTGCATATAGGGGATGTTACTGCCAAGAAGATTAAAGAAAGAGGGCTAAAGAAGGTCGGTTTGCTTGGAACAAGATTCACCATGGAAGAAGATTTCTACAGAATTAGGCTACAAGAAAAACATGGGCTTGAAGTTATCATACCTGATGAGGGGGAGAGACAGACAATTCATAGTATACTTTATAGCGAGCTGTGTATGGGAGAGATCAAAGAAATTTCAAAAGAGATTTTCCAAAAAATTATAGAAAACCTCGTAGCAAAAGGAGCAGAGGGAGTCATATTAGGGTGTACAGAGATTCCATTATTGGTGAAACAGGAAGATTATGAAATTCCTTTATTTGATACGACGACTATTCATGCCCGAGCTGCAGTCGAGTATGCTCTTGAGTAATAGGGAATCAGTTAATTTCTGAAACGACCTTCCCTGCCACCCAAGTCCGCAGAACTTTTATGTTTTTAAGCTCTTCAGGTTTTGCATGACGCGGGTCTTTATCTAATTCGACGAAATCGGCAAACTTGCCTGGTGAAAGCGAGCCGAGTTGGTCCTCCTGAAAAGCAGCGTATGCGCCTGCCAGAGTCATTGCATAGAGTGTTTCCTCGACGGTTAATATCTGGTCAGGATACCACCCTTCTGGGGGATTTCCATTGAGGTCTTTACGTGTGACTGCAAAATAGAGGGTATACAAGGGCTTCCACGGCACAGCAGGAAGGTCAGAGTTCATCAAGAGAAAAACCCCGGCATCTAGCATCCGGCGCCAGGCATAGGCATGACGAATGCGCTCAGGTCCAACCCGATCTTCGGCCCAATAACGGTCCTCTACGGCATGACTGGATTGCATGCTCGAAATAATATGCTGAGCAGCACATCGCATATAAAAATCAGGCAAGACGACCTGTGCATGTTCAATGCGCCACCTGTGATCAACAGACGGATCAGACTTTAAGACTTTCTCAAAGATGCTCAGTACACGGTCATTTGCCCCATCACCGATGGCATGGATCACCATCTGGAATCCTTTTTCCAATGCTTGTGAAGAAAGCGAAGTCAATTCCTGAGAGCTTATATATTCAGTCATGTTTGCGCCTTCAGGTTCGTCGGAATAGGGTTCTTTGAGAATGGCTGTGCGGGAGCCAAGAGACCCGTCGTAAAAGACCTTGATCGAACGAACAGTAAAGAATGCCTCGGGATCGATCCAAGGGCCTCGCTTGAACCATTCCTCCATCAAGTCTTTATTCCTCCTGCTCAGCATCCCGTACACGCGAATAGGGAGTCGTCCTTCTTCTCGAAGTTCACTGAATGCTTGAACCATTTCCTTTCCCATGCCAGCCTCATGTATCGATGTAACCCCTTCCTTTGCCATAAGATTCATTCCCAGAAGGAGCGTTTCTTTCGTCTCTTCCAGTGACTCTGGAGGAATGTGTTTATTTACTAAATCCTGGGCACGCGTCAACAGTGTTCCGGTCGGTTCGCCATTTGGTCGCCTCAGAATCTCGCCCACTTCTGGATCAGGTGTTTCAGGTCCGATTCCTGCAATCTCCAGCGCTCGACCATTATAAAATCCAGCAAATCCATGCAGAGATTCCAGATAAACAGGATTATTTGGGAAGGCTTCATCAAGCTCTGCTCGGTCTGGATAACCTCTTGAGCCCCATTCTCCCTCATCCCAGTTGGCACCGATAAGCCATTGACCTTCTGGAGGATCAGGATGATGAGCTCGCAGTTTTTCTGTCATTTCCTTTATGGTTAGAGTCCCAGCTAAATCAACTTTTTTCATATCATGGGCGAGTGCGTATACATGAGTATGGGAATCGATAAAACCAGGAAGAACAGTCCTCCCCTCAAGGTCATGGCGTTGGGCTTTTGGAAAACGGGTTTCGAGTTCGGCTTTGATGCCAACAGCTTCAACTTTGCCATCCCGAACAACCATTGCCTCAACCTCTGGCTGGCTTGGATCTAAAGTCAGGATTGTTCCTCCTAAGACTAGCATTTCTGTTTCATCTGTTTTCGAGCACCCGAAGCTAATGAATACGATCATCCCCGAAATAAGCAATGCTTTTGAGAATGATAAAGGATTTATGGACATTTACCCTCCTTCTTATAAACGGTTGTTTCCTTATTTTAAAAAGATTTTGATGATATTCC
>CP070825.1:4108388-4112187 GCA_020344415.1 Candidatus Aminicenantota bacterium | reverse complement strand
TTACCACAGGAAGAAGGCAATAAAATACAGAAAAAAATTGAGAACTTTCGTTATGCTCCTTCTCTTTTTAATGTCTATATTGGATTTAAAACTCCATTAGAGGGATATGGCGTTAATCATTATTCAACGGTTGTGTGTGACGAGAGCTGCAAAACCCCTGGTGATATCTATAAGAATTACACAGGTGATTTTGCTAAAAGAAACTTTATTTTCGTCGATTACGGGCAAATCGATTCAAAGTTAGCTCCAGAAGGGAAATCTGTTGGTTCGATTTGTACATCTGATTATTTATCAGACTGGGAACATTTAAGTAAGGAGGACTACAAATTAAAAAAGAAGGATATAGCAGAAACTTTTATAAAAAGATTAAATGATGTGTACCCGGGAATTAAGGATGCTGTGGATTATTATGAAGCGGGGACGGCCAAGACAATTGAACGGTATACATTGAATCCAGGAGGAAGTGTGTACGGATTTTCACAGATACCCAGTCAAGCTGGCAAAAACAGGTTGTCTCATGAGTCTTCGATAGAAAACCTCTATTTTGCATCTGCTTGGACACAACCCGGTGGTGGATTCGGAGCCGTACTCGTCAGCGGCTATATGGTCGCTAGTAAGATTTTAAAAAAAGAAAAAAGTTAAACTGCCCATTTGCCGAGAAATATTTCACTAATTTATTATCAGACATCACACGTCGCATAATTAATTATTTTACGTCTTTACTCTTGAAATCATGATTTACCCGAGAAAACAGCCTGTTTATTTACCGCAATCAAGGCGATTTTAGTCTCCAGCGGGGTTAATACGAGTTAAAAACCCCTGGAGCAACGAGTATCTCTTTGGATACTTAGTTAGAATCTTTTGAGTTGGCGCAAGCTTTATAAGAAACCTTGTGTGAGGATGAGGAGGTTCTGAAAAGAGCCTCCTTTTTGTAGCTTACAAAATAAAACAAAGTGTCCAAGAGGTCTGACATACCTACAACTTTACATATGTAACAATGTCGGGGGGCAGGTCAGCTATATATGAACACTATAGCAGGTTTAAATTAATATCAGGCTAAAATTTCTCTGATTGTTTCTGGACTTCTTCTATGATGCGTAACAGGTTTCCGCCCAGTATTTTTTTTATCTCTTCCTCTTCATATCCTCTTTTTAGCAGATGATAGGTGATAAGGGGAAGGCCTTGTGCTGTTTCAAGCCCAACAGGATTTGGATGTCCCACAAAATCAGAGCCTATACCGACATGATCAACACCTGCAGTCTTTACGGCATGGTCTATATGATCGATTAAAAATTCAATTCCCACCCGCTCTGGTGCAAGCTTTTTTTCTAGAGCTTTTAACCGTGAATCCAAGGCAACCTTATCATCTTTTAATTCTTTCTCAAGCTTCTTCTTTTCGATTTCTTGCTTTTCGTTGGCCTCTATCGCTCTGGCCATAAAATCGCTTGAAAGGTAACCACAATCAAAGGTTATCATCACTGCTCCGCCTTTCTTAGCAATAGCCTTCAGTATATGATCTGGAATATTCCTGGGTATATTCTGCAGGGCACGCAAACATGAATGAGAAGCCACGACCGGGGCTTTCGATTCTTTGATTATATCCAACTGCACGTAATCTGCCGTATGAGTAATATCGATCAACATTCCCAGTCGGTTCATCTCTCTCACGACTTTTTTTCCAAATTCACTCAAGCCGCTATCCCCGGCATTGCCGCGTTTGGGCTTTGCTATAGGATCTCTTTTGGAATGCTGAACATTAATCGCTCTAATTCCCAGTTCATAATAGGTCTCTAGCAGGGTGATCTGCCCTTCTAGCGGATGAGCAGATTCTATGCTTAGAAGAACCGCTCTTTTGCCTGAACGATGAATTCTTTTGATATCGGCTGCGGTTAGGGCCAACTCACTGAGCTCTGGGTACTTCTTAATCTGATTGCGAATTCGATTAACACTATCGAAGATGTTTTTCGATGAGTTTTCTCTATCAGGATAACCGGGATGAGGAAGGGATAAAAACATAGCATCTAAGCCCCCCTCCTTCATGGTTACAAAATCGACCTGGCTTTTCCCTGTTTTTCTTCCTAAGTCAAACTCGTCTAATGTCCATTGCCCGTAAATAAAGTCATGCGCGTGAGCATCTATAACTATCGCTTCATCATGTATTTTTTGGGATTTTTCCGTGAGTTTCAAGTCCTTTTTTTTGGCTGATGCAAGAGTGAATGAACCGATTAGAAATAAAAAGGCTAAAAAACTCAAGCTGAGCTTTTGTCTCATTTTTCATCCCTCCATAATGATTCGTAAATTTGTTTTACACTGAGAATCACATTTAACATAATTTCCCCAGAAATCCCATATTTATTCATCTGGATGCATTTTTTTGAGCAATAATTATGCCATTTGATTTCACATAATTAATTTTATGTGCCGTTCTTATTGACAATGAGATTTGTTTGCAAATTCTTCTTTTCTTTCCATTGACCATGCCTTTTTCAATGTGATAGGTTTATTCAAGCACATCTCCAAGTGAATAAAGAAATTAAGCAACAGGCAGGGATTCTCTTCGGTTTGAAGGGGATTCTTGTCAATAGATCGATCAAGAAAAGGAGGAAAAATGACTAAACAAAAAGTTGGCTTGGTACTATAAATAGTTGGACACTAGCTAACAACAGGGGAATTTACGGTGGAAACTTAGAAATTTTTATTTAATTTTAAAAAATGCTGCCGAATTAATTATTTCACGCCGTTTTATCTTACAAAATCCCCTAAGAACGAATAAAAATGAGATAAACTAATACTTTTAATCCCTCCTTTATCTCCAAGCAGCTAAAATTTGGCATAACAGTTTCACTTCCACTTGACATACAATATAAGAATATTGTTATATAATAATCATCATAGGGATAAGGAGGTATCCAAATGAAAAAATCAATCTTAATCTCTCTTTCATTTTTGCTGATGCTGGGTTTTGGCATCTCGGTGTCTCCGACCCAGCCGGCAGATGCGGCAGGCGATTGGTACGTTGAACCCGGCGATTCAATCCAGTCAGCAATAAACGATGCTATTGCCGCTGGTGGGGGGACTATCTATTTTGCCCCGGGGGTTTACGAAGAATACTGCCTCCATATAGGCCCGCCCGAGGACTACGGCCTTCCACCTGAGCATAGTGTTGAGAAATTGGAGCTCATAGGGAGCGGATCATCTCTGGAGGACCTTGTCGCCTGGATTGAGGGCACGCCTGTGAGCGGTTCCGTCCTGAAAGCTTCCATCTGTATTATTAGTGCCGATTACCCGGTTAAAGTGCAGGGTTTTGGCTTGTTTAACTGGAATGTCACGAACCCTGTCGGGTCCTGCATTACCGGGGATAACCGTTATCGTGATGGCGCATTAATGGTTAAGAATTCAAGCCCGACAATCAGCGACTGCATTATTTCTCATAGGGGTAAAATTCGCTGGGGGGGTGCAGGGATGCATAACGAAAATTCCTCTCCAATAGTATCCAGCACCGTGTTCATATTTTGCTGTCCAGCGCATGAACAAATTCGATCCCGAGGTGGGGCTATGAAAAACGGCGACTCCTCGCCGGTAATAATCAACTCCATGTTCTTGTATAATGATGCAGCTCACGTAAAACCGGATAATTCTTGCGGGGGGGCTATTCACAATTATAATTCAAACCCGGTGCTTATCAATTGTGTTTTGAACGGAAATAGGGCGTGGCCTTATGTATATCCTTCTGGTACAAAGTTTGCATATGGTGGCAGCGCAATTTATAGTGTCAGTAATTCCTTGACCACGCTCATTA
>CP070825.1:4074753-4108288 GCA_020344415.1 Candidatus Aminicenantota bacterium | reverse complement strand
CGCTGAAGGTGTTGAAAAAAGTTTTACTCTGAACCTCTGCGTTTGTGATTATGATTTTCTGGAGACACTGAAGTTGGAAATGACCATGGGGAGATTCTTCTCGAGAGAGTTCACTACAGATTCCCATGCGGCTATCCTCAATGAAAAAGCGGCTAAATTACTGGGATGGGAAGATCCGATTGGCAAAAAAATCAATAATTGGGCCCGGAATAGAGGAAATTTCACAGTTATTGGAGTCATTAAAGATTATCACTATGAATCACTCCATCAGGAAATTAGGCCTCAGGCCTTGTTCCTTTCTGGAGGTTATTATCGGAATGTGGAAAGTTACATTTCTGTACGCCTAAACACGGAGAATGTTTCTGAAACAGTCAAATTTGTAGGAAATACATGGAATGATTTCGCGCCAGGCAAACCTTTTGAATATTCCTTCCTGGATAAAGATTATGACAATTTATATATAAATGAAAAACAGACCAGGTCGCTTTTTTCTATCTTCTCTTTTCTGGCCATATTCATTGCCTGTTTAGGATTGTTTGGACTGGCCTCGTTTGTGGCTGACCGGAAAACCAAAGAAATTGGCATCAGAAAAATTTTAGGGGCTTCTGTTCCCAGAATCGTCAATAACCTGAATAAGAGTTTCTTAAAATGGGTATTGATAGCAAACCTGATAGCATGGCCGGCTTCATGGTATTTCATGAACAAGTGGCTCGAAAATTTTGCCTATCGTATTGATTTGGCCTGGTGGGTATTTGTTTTGGCTGCCGCATTAGCTCTTCTCATTGCGCTAATGACTATCAGTTATCAAACAATAAAAGCAGCCTTAAAAAATCCTGCCGATTCCCTGCGCTACGAATAAATCTTCAGCAGATATATTCGATAATGAGGGGATTTAGGTCGCATATAATAAGGAAGCTGGTTTTCTTCCTAAGTCAGGTTTTCTTGTCTCTGTGATATCTTTTACTAATTTTTTCAGGTTATTAAGGAAGTAGTTGAGAAGTACCTCTGGACTTACTATATTATTTTTCTTTTTGTTTTTTTACTCCTTTCAGAAGCTCCTCCACATCCACCTCCCAGATAGTTCCTTCGGGACGTGTCTTGACATAGTCTTCCGTATTATAGGAGATCCATTTTCCATCAGGAGAAGGATAGATCCAGTCCTTCCAGCCGTCGTCATCCGAGGCAAGCTCAATGACTTTGCCCCCCTTAGCGGGAACTATGAAAATCCGGCTTGGCTGGCTTCTTCCCATTTTTCTACTCCTAAAAGCGATATGCTTCCCATCTGGAAGCCAGCAGAGTCCCCCGGCGCCATCTGCTACTCCCTGTTCCTTGAGATCAAGAATCTTCCGGGCTTTCCTGCCGTCAATAGGGATAGCTAAGATAATCCCATTGGATTCGGCGAAAAGCTCTTTGCCGTCAGGAGACCAAGCATGAGACCAATGGGCGCAATTGTCCAATATTTTCGTCGGCTTGCCGCCGGATGCAGATATTACTTGAAGGTTCATTTTTCCTTGTTCTACTTCAACTACATAAACGATCATCTCACCAACGGGTGACCACTCAGGCAGGATTTCGTTTTCTGAGGTTTTTGTGATCTGGACTGGCCTGTCTTTCTCGGCAGACGCGACCCAGAGATCCCCCTTATGGATCACAGCAAGCTTTTTGCCATCGGATGACCATGACCAATTTTCAAGGCCGTGCCAACAGTCCCACTCGCTGAAAACTAAAACGGGAGGCCCGGTTGACCGCGCCTCCTTCAAAGAAATGGGAATAACATAGAGATCTTCCTTTCCGTCAGCCCGCTCCACAGAAAAAAGGCCCCTTTTTCTGTCTGGTGATAAAGAGAGGGAATGAAGTTTGCCTTTGAACGATACGTCTAACTTCAAGGGGATGGCCTCCGCGCCTGCGAGAGGGATTATCCATACCCCGGAATTGATTGGCTCTTGGGTTAACCCCTCTGTGATAATCATTTTGCTGTCGGGAGACCAGAATTGAGTATAAGGCATAAGCTTGAGCTCTCTTCCGAGCTGGAAGGAGGGGCCGCCGGAGGCTGACACGACTTTGAGGACGTTAGTGTAATCATAGGATTTGTTATAGAAAAACATCTTTTTTCCGTCAGGCGACCAGGAGAAAAAATCCCCGACTTCTTTGGGTAGATCTATGTCAAACTCGTATTCATCAGAGAGACGGACGAGGTGGAGCTTTCCTCGCCTAGTGCTACTCCTGTATAAAAGCCATTTGCCGTCAGGCGACCAGGAAATATAACGACTATACTTGATGTCAGCAATCTTCCTTGATTTGCCACCCTCGGCAGAGATTACCCGAATCTCAGAATCTCCCCAGTTGTAAGCAATTGTTTTGCCATCGGAAGACCAAGAAGGATTAAATTCCACTTCAGGATCGTTTGTTATCTGCCTAAGTGTCCCATCTTTGATAGAGAGGGTCCAGATGTCGCCCTGGGTTTTTTCGTCTCTTTTCATAAAGACAACCCTTTCAGAATCGGGGGCCCAACTCACAGGGGCTTGAAACTCGTATTTGCCTTCGAGGATCTCTTTCGCCGGGCCGGCAGGCCTTCCTGTCTCTGGTGAAACAGGAATAACGCATATAGCTTTTCCTGAGTAGAAGGCGACCTTTTTCCCATCAGGAGACCATACGCCACGCCAAGCCTCTGTGTCCACCAGATCGAAAGGCTCTTCGCCTTTTAAAGGAATCACAATGGATTCATGAAGCAAGAACTTGCCATTGGGCGAGAGGCTGAATCTACTATATGTGGCTACATCCCTTTTGCCTGAAATCGCCCCGATTTTAGTATACTTGGCACCCGTCTTCGGATCGACGATTACCTTCTTATCCAAGGATGCATTCTTTTTCGCCTGTAGCTTCTTGCTCTCCTTTGCTTGCTGGACTCGGGCTATCATCAGTTGCGTCACTGGAATGATCGCACTCCCCGGATAGTCTTTTATGAGTTTTCCAAATACTGATAATGCCTTATTAAGCTCCCCCATCCTGAAATAAGTTTGCCCTATCCAATATTGAGCGTTTTGAGCTATCAAGCTATCTGGAAGCAATTTGATAACTTTATTGTACTCTTCGATAGCCTCTTGGTAATTCTCTTGCTTTAGCAGTCCAATCGCCTTTCCAAAATGTTTTTCTGCTAATTTATCGGAATCCGACGCAGAATTCTCCAAAGGTATAGCTGTAAACCAGCTAGCTTCTGATCCTATAACCGAGACAAGAGCCATTGATATAAGCATCGCTAATTGTATGAACCTTATTTTCTTCATTGTTTTCTCCTCCTATTTAACGGCAAATCAATCACGAATTCGGAGAATAATACTGATGTCATATATTATTCGTTCGATACACTATCTTTCCTTTTAGCAGCGCTTATGAATTGCGCCATATCTGTTAATTGCGACATACTCATTTTCGCCACCAGCACAAAAGATAGAGAACCGTTGCTCCAGGCAAGAATAGTCGCCCTGCTTTCTCTCTCTAAACCAGCAGTAGGCTCTATGCTGCGGTATATGGCATATTCTCTAAAATCCTTGGCAACAAGCCCCCTTTCGCCATTCAATGACTGCTCGAACAAGGATAGAGTATCAATTCCGTTTGTGTAGATCAGATGCAGGCTGTTGTAGTCATTGATCTTTTTGATGCTATCTAGAATATAGCCTGGATGGAGACTTGGCGGTGCAACCGGATTAAAATCAACGGCTTGCTGAGCCTGGGGAAAAGAGAGGATTTTTCCCTTGGATATTACCGGAGTTTTTTGCGGGCTGATTTCCCGCTGTGAGGTAAGCCCTCTGACAATTATCCCGGGCCTGGCAAACCTGGGGAAATCCTCAATAAATTCATAATACAATATGTTTTCTCGATCTACATATATCCGCGTTGGTGGCTGCGGCGCGAGCTCTGCGGAAACCTCCTGGGCTACAACTTCCTGATGCTCTGTAAGATAGAAGTTTATAGTGGTTAAGTCATCGCTTACTTTTTGAGCAGGCTTCTGTATTAAATTGCTGACAAATAAAGTTAAGACAACGATTGTTGTCAGTCCTGCAAAGCTAAGCGCTGCCTTTTTTAAAAAAGCATAGGTGAAAATCCTTCCCCACAGCGATTCATCTTCTTTAATCCGTGATTTTACTTTCTCCCACAGGTGGGGGTATGGTTCCATCCCTTTCCAGGTTTGTACTACTTCAGATAGTTTTGTCAGTTGCTGTAAATAACGCGAGCAATTAAGGCAGCTATCAAGGTGTTTCTGGATCTCATTTCTTCTCTTCTCATCCATATCATCACTAATAAAAGCTTTTAATCTCTTTTGTATGTCTTTACATTTCATGGCCTAATCTCCAACGTATTTTGATAGAGTTTTCTTGAGTTTCTCAATTGCTCTATAATTAAGTGACATTAAAGTACCCAGAGGACAGTTCAAGATATCTGCTATTTCTGAAAATTTCATCCCCTGGTATTCTTTCATGATAAAAACAAGATTCTCTTTTTCCGGCAAGGAAGCAATCGCTCCTTTTACCAAGGATACAAGCTCCTCTGATTCCATCTGCTTCACAACATCAGATGAAGGATCGGAGATAAGCTGATGGAGTTCAACACCTTTATCATTATGTGAAGCTGCGGGAGAATTCAAAGAAAGATGGGACCTGTGTTTTAATCTCCGCAGCCTGTCGCGACATAAATTAATGGCTATCTGAAAGAGCCAGGTCTTAAACAGTGCTGTTGCCTTATATTTCTTCTTTGACCGTATAACTCTGTAGAAAGTCTCTTGGTGTAAGTTCTCAGCTTCAGAGGGATTCATTACCATGCGATAAATAAAATCCAATAAGGGCTTCTCATATCTGCGATAAAGCATCTCGAATGAGTCTATATCTCCATTCTGATACCTCAGCATAAGTTCCTCGTCTGATCGCCACATGTTTTATTTAAGCACTGACTCGGCCATCACTAACTTTAACGCACGAGTCTCTAAGATATTGCAGGAATTTTTTATGAGATAAACTTCTCATATCCCTGGATATAATTTGTATCTTATTGAATTTGGTTCTATGAATGTTCATGTGTTTAGACTTTTGCTCAATGGAAATAAGTAAAATTTCAAATAGTAATAACTAAGACAAGTAGAAGCCAACTCCCTTGAAGCCCTGGCCTCCCTGGACTGAAAAAGACAGCTGAGCGAATTATCGGCTCATTAAAGAGGAACGTCGATTGCAAAACATGAAAAAAATGTATTTACTTTGACTTTGCCTTTTGAACGAATTCCTGCACACTCTCCTCAAGCAGGCGGTTGAATGTTTCTGGGTCTTCCATCATATTGAAATGCCCCACACCAGACATAATCATAGCTTTAAAAGAAGGTGCATAATGCTGGTTAATTTCAACGTTTGTAGGATCCTTATCAGAGTTGATGCAGGTTATCGGAACTTTCACTTCCTTAAGGACTTGTATTATTTCATTATTTTGGAAATCAACATATCCCTCCAAGGCCCCTATCCCAACATCTGGAGGAGCAGAAGACATATCATTGGCAATCTTTTCGACCAGAGCAGAATCTGAAGTGGGCGTGAACATGCTGCGCACAAAGTTTCTGGAAGATTCAACAAAATTGGAACGGAGTGGAGTGAAAAATTCATCGATTTGCTCTTGAGTAAACTTAAATTCGAAGTTTTGAAGAGTATCGACTCCAACCAATCCTATAACGCGTTTGGGCATACGCCTTGCAGCTTCTAATATTACCGGTCCTCCCATAGAATGCCCGACAAGCACAACTTGGTCAAGGTTAAGCTTATTTATGACTGCAATAACGTCTTCACCGAAAGCCCCCATAGTCCATTCTTTGCGGTCAAGGCCAGACTCCCCATGACCAGCGAGGTCAATTGTCACCACTTTGTACTTTTGAGCAAAGTAAGGTAACTGTGCCTCCCAATAGGTTCGGTCACAACACCAACCATGAATAAAAACAATAGCTGGCTCTCCCTTTCCTCTCACCTCATATGCAATGGAAACTCCATCCGCTGAAATAGCACTATCTACAATAATGGCAGGCTCTTCTTCTTTTTTTACACATCCGAAAAGTAGAAGCACGATAGAAAAACTCAGAAGTATGGTTTTGAGATGATAGTTCATTTTTTCCCCCTTAATTCATATTGCCCTCAAACTGTGGCTCTATGACTTATATCACAAAGGGTTAGCATGATTCAATGAGGAAGCAGACATCTCCCCACGTCACCGATACAAAAAACGCCTAAACCTGCTTAATTATGGATACGTTTTCCTAAATGAAAATAAAGATTTTCCTGGGAAAAACCAGCTTTTCAGGCAGGAATCGAATCCCTTGGTTGAGGATTCGAGACCCCTCGCCTACCCCGCTAATTTTCCCCACATATTTACTATTAGAGGCAAAATTAGGCACTTAATATATTAAAAGGTTATAACCTCAGAAAAAATTTGACTTATATTAATCGATTCTTATACTATCACCATAAAATTATTGAAACAAAACAACTATTTTTTTTAGGCAAAATAGGAAAAGCTGCGAAAAGGGGGAAAAAATGTGTGTAAATAAAAAAAATAAATTCAATTTCCTCAGCACTATCCTGTCTTGGGGCTTAATTATCTTTATACTTTTAACCGCTGGATGCAAAAGAGGAATTTTGTTACCAGGCGATCCAGACAACCTTGCTCGCGATATGATCTATAACTTGGATACTGGAAAAGAGTTTACTGAAACGGACATTAGTATAGATCCCGATGGAAGGGAAATAGTAAGAAACTGTATCGAGGTTATTCTTAGAGAGCATGCAACTGTTAGCCAGGTAAATGAGCTGCTTCGTTCTATAGATGGACAAATTATTAGCATGCTTGAAGGCAGGCTAGCTCTAGCAATTCAAATTCCTGATCCTGGAAAACTTGATGCATTGGAACAAATTATAAGCAGGATTGGAAAAAATCCAATTGTAAGGCGAATCAGAAAAGGGTATATCCCTCAACCTCAAGTTTTGCCGGATATATGGCAACCACCAGGAGAAATACCGGATTATTCTTATATTGATCACCACCTTGCTATTCGTGCCCATGCTGCCTGGAACGCAAAATCAGCGATTCCACCAAACGAAAATGAAAGAGCAAAAATTATAGTAGTCGATCATTTCGGTGGAGGACATCCGGATGCAGCGTTTGATATATTTGAGCCATATTGCTGCTATTCACCCGGAAGACCCAGCGAGCACGGGTATGGAGTATTGAGCGTTATTGCAGCGACTTTCAATGGAGTCCAAAACCTGGTTAGAGAAAGAGATTTGGCCACAGGGATATTCCCGGGTACATGTAAAGTGAGAATAATGGATATTTCATATAGAACTATTTTCTTGCTGCAAAATAGTCTGTTAGTAAATATAATTCAAGCAGATCCGAATGACACTATTGTGGTTAACCATAGTATGGGAGATTTGTTCTATACTACTTCTGAACAGATAGCCCGTCAAGACGCAATAGAATGGATACGAAAGGTTAGGGGCTATCAAGATTGGCATTCATTTTCACCTGGAAGCTTGGAAAGCAAATTCATTCATGTTGTAGCAGCAGGAAATCATGTGCCTGACTGGCCTATATGGGAAGCAGCATACACCAGCGCTTTTACAGCTGCGGCTCTATTAGAGTTAGTTGACGAAGACGGAATCCCAGTCGAAAATCTTACCAATACCTTAGTAATCGAAAATCGAAAAAACTCCCCGACACCTCCATATGTCCCTATTGAGCTAAATTCAGAATCCAGGATCGGCGGTCAGTTATCTGCAATCGGTACAGACGTATGGGTATTAACGGGACCTGCTCCATCGCCTGACAGCTCCTCAACGAATGCAGAAAATAGGAGCGGTACATCTTTATCTGCTCCTCAAGTAACAGGATTGATTGCATATCTTTGTAGCATTAAATCTACCCTGACGCCTCAACGACTCATTGCGATTTTGAGGGTAACAGCCAGCCAGATGTCTGATGGTGCGCCAGTGGTCGATGCTTATGCCGCTGCTCAGGCTATGGACACATCGAGGAAATCATTCATTCCAACCACAAACAGATTGATTGCCCAATTATTTCAGGCTCCTGTACGTAAGGCAATTCTGGATGTTACGGGTACAAGTTCGGATCCTATCCCCAATCAAATATTCGATGAGAGAGACATTGAGCTTTTCCTTTGGGCGTTCGATAACGCCGATGGAGCCTTAGATTACAGCCGGTATGACCTAAATGGAGACGGCAAGACGGGAGGTCCAACAACTGCCAAGTTTGATTTAGATATTGATTCACCACCGAGGTATGTAGAATCCACGAGTCAAATCATAAGAGGTGAGCCTCTTTCTTTCGATGAGACTGATCTAACAGACCTTGATATTCTGTGTTATTATGCTTATTCTCCACTTTATTTGGGCGATACGAATGAACGTGATAATTTGCTAGAAGACTGTTGCGGCCCTACGATAAAATCTATCACACCTTCCGAATTAACACTTGGGCGGCGTACGTGGGTGCGCATTGAAGGAAGAAACATGATAAATGTGAACTCGGTGACGCTTGACCGAGTCGCATCTGTACAGAATTTGAGGGTAACTCGAAGACAAGGTGAAGAAGATGTATTAATTACCGCTTTCATAACAGTTCCAATAGAAGAAGCAACGGGACCAGCTAGAGTAAGTGTACACACTGATCAAGGCGATGCATCAGGGAGGATTACATTAACTAACCCTGGAGCACCGACAATCAGCAGAGTTGTACCTTTTTATTGGATGCCTGGTGATCCCCTTTATTGGTGGATTGGCAGGACGCTTTCTTTACAAATAACCGGCGAGAATCTGCAAGGTGCATATGAGGCGAGTCTTGACCGTGAGTTTGCTTATTCGGGAGTTAATGAACAATCGCCAGATTTGGTCTGGATTGACAATGTAATAGTGCCTATTTGGGATAGCACCGGAGAGATGCAATCTGGAGGGATTGTTACCTTGACAGTTCGTACTCCCCAGGGTTCCGCTGCGGCATGGGCACCTTTGTATGGAGGCCCGCTCACAGTTGTTGATGTCAATCCTACAGGGATTAAATACAATTTTGGAACTAGACTAAGGATAAGAGGAACGAACCTGATAGGGGCAACATACTCTGCTGATTTTACCATGACTGGCCCTTATGGAGGTTGCTGGCAGCCATATTACTATAATAGCGAAGGTACAGAAATGCACATAAGTTTATGTCATTTTTTGCCAGAAGGCGGGCAAGGAAACATTACCATATCTAACGGATTTGGCTCGGTGACTTTTCCTGTTACACTACTGCCGGCAGGATCTCAATAAGAAAATAACCAGGCAAAGAGCAACATTATAACCCGCCATTGACTTCTCCCGATTAACACTTGTCTTCCCTTGTTTTTGCATTTCAATCCTAACCCCTAACACTCATGATGGGAAAACAAAGTGACATAATGAGAAAAAAAGCGACAAAAAAGGACATTGCTTTTAAGAAGCTTGACATATTCCATTAAAAGCACTAAATCTACTAGTGTCATCATAGGAAAATCTCAAGAAGGGGTGGATCGCTTCCTGAAAGAAGAGAGAGATGTTCTTCTTTTATAAAAAAATGATAATCGAAGTGAAAATAGTTCCAATTAAATATAATCCATCTTAATCAAAGGAGGGAGGTTGTATTATGAAAGTTAAATTATTTTTGTTTTCGTTTATCTTTGTATTTTTAGTTTTGGTAAGTTTCCAGATTTCGCTCACTGAAGACAAAGAAGAAGCAGTTTTTGTTAATGATTATTCAATCTCTTCAAAAAATGATTTTTTACAGGATGTTAAAAAAGAGATTGCTGAATTGATTGATCGGCGTACAAAAGAGTTTTTTGGCATCAACTGGGAAACTAAGGAATTTTCAGGCAAAAGGCCATATAAAATTTATCCAATCTACGCATATGGTATCGAAGATGTTGCTTATTATGAGGTGTGGTTGACTAAAGAGGGCAAGAGAACCGAAGGCTGGTTGCTTTTGAGTGTTACTGATAAGGATTATCCTCTGGTAAACTTTTCTCATGATGGCACGCCATACTCACAGAAGGTTTTGAACACGGCTTGTAAACTAAGGATTGACCTCAAGCCATCTTATCGGATTTATAGGTTTGGTGTCAGCTATTTCGTGCTTGAGGACGGCAAGGGAAAAATGCTTGTCGATTATGGCGAGATGCCTGCCTGGCTGCCACTAGATATTGAGATCGGTGGGAGCGGGAAAGGAGATTCTAAAAGTGGTCTCTTTGAACTCGAAGAGAAAGAAGTGGAGCTAATTGAAGATATTCATTTCAAACTGATAGATAGTTACGATAAACTGAAAAAGCACTTCCCTAAGAGTTACTTCACGCCCAGGCGAGCAAGGTTAGCGAAAGAAATGTTGATGCGAATATTTCCAGAGAAAGGCCACGGTGAAGCTTATCGCAAAAAGCATAATCCTCACTATATATATAGGTGGATTACCGATTATTGGAACCAGTGTCTATATACACAAATATCTGCTAACTCCAGCTACAACTGGACTAATTGCTGGTCTGGGTGCAACAATAATGCTTGGGCAAGTCTCTATGGATGGTGGGATAAAAATATGGGAAAGGCCAACTTAATTCCCACAACTAGCACAGGAGAAGGCTGCCCAACATATAGGAACACCGGAGTGCGCCGCGCTGTCGTGGATCCCGTGCAAATGTGGTTTCGAGGCACTTGCAGTACCTACTGCAGTGGCGGCGGAGGTTGGACTAAATGGAAGAATGCCTGGAAAGGATACAAATGGACTGTCAATCAAAATTATGGATATTCTTATTGGTATCAGTGGTGCAACTCGGCGGGCTGCGACGTAGACCTTGCTGACATCTTGGTAGACTGCATCGGCAATAACTCTCGTCCTGCCCATATTGGAGCGAACTCCCATTTCTGGGTGGGTACTGGATTAGCACAATGGTCCACTAATACTGATTGGACTTGGGTCTACTGCTACCCTGGCTGGCGAGAAGATCATAATGACGATGTTTGGATCTGGTGGCACGATCTCAATTCCTCGACGAAAGTGTTTGTTTATTAGAAATTAATTATGGGGCTACAGTAGAGGTTGAAAGAGGCTCATTTAAAACAGAAAGCACAAGACACAAAACAGCACTTTTTAATTTTCATAAATTTGATCCAGACTTTCTTCTATTCCTTTTTCGATACAATCAACGAAAGCATACCGTAAATGCCCAGGAGCGCTCCGCCGATTTGCTTTATACTCCATTCCAAATTACTTCACCTTTTCTCCTTTCCAATTATTTGACTTCAGTTCTTTTGCGTTCAAATTCGAATTTGTTTGTATCACGGTCATAAAGTGTCCTTCCATAAACTATTGCCCCCCATTCTCCTTCCAAAGAAGTCCGAATTGGTCGAATTGCCCAGACGGAAATATTCCTGACTATACCTTTATTATCAAGAATGCGTTTTGACGCTCCGCATACAGCGTCAGTCCAAATTTGCACTTGGTCAAAGTTTTTCGGCTCAAATAAGAGATATATCGTAATGCGATACATTGAACCATCATCCTCGACTTTTGAAACTGAAATATATTTAGCAACAATTTCATCGTGCGAAATAGCTTTGATTTTCTGCTCAATTTTAGATAATTGTTCCTTTTCCTCAAGTTGTAAACATAGTAGAGATAGAGATAGAAATAATAATCCAAAAAGCGAAATCTTGGCCTTCATTTTACCCCCAAAAATTTTTTTTAATCTTCTGTCAATCTTTCAAACAAATCTCTAAGTCTTTCTCTCTCTTCCCCTTCACTGGCCATTATAGCTCTTTCAACAACTTCACTTGTTATAGTAAGGATGGGAGGTGATATTGGAGCTGCCCCCTCCAATCTCCTTATAATCTTAGTAATCTCTTCATAAAGTTCTTTCTTTTTCTTCCTTTGCTCTTGTGGGAAAAATTCAACTGATACACCAATATACTCATTAACAACTTTATATATCTCAATTCTTGCTAGCATTTTTATATAAGTTTCAACCTGGTATCAATCTACTTAAAGAGCAAGATATTGAATAACAATTCTAGATTACAAAAACTTAAAATGGGACTTCTCCTTCTGCCATTTCGATTTCATCCATATCGGCTGATTCTGCCCACAGATGGCTTTGGCTTATTTCTTATTTCCCAGTAGGCACAAACCGCTTCACGAACTGCCGGGCTAAATAATTACCCGCCATCTGGTGGGCCTCATGATTCCAGTGTTCATGTATGTCGGTGGCTTTCCAATAGTAGGGATCAAATCCCCCTTTTTTCATCAAGTCAAACTGTGAGCTCAGGTCAATAGTATACCCTCCGAAACCGGAGATAAGAGATTTATATTTTTCCGGTATATTGTTTTCAATCACAAGAATAATTTTGTGTTCCTCTCGGGAATTAATTTGTTGAAATGCCAAAAGTATCAAACGATTGATTTCATAGTGGGAGTCTTCATCCTGAAATACCGGCGGATTCTTGTTTGATGAAATAGGTTCTGCTACTTTTTGAAGAAACATTGTGTATGCTCTGTCGATCTGCTGATAAATGGAAAAACTCATTCTGTAAGGCATCCAGGGCCTTTTCTCCCTCGAATAGCTAATTTTTACGCGATTATCCTCCAGATAACAATGCGGATGAGATTCCTTCACTCTCTTTAAAAGTTTTTTTCTGCCTAAAAATACCAGATAATAATCGGCATTAAATCTTAACGCCCACTCCCTGTAGTTGATGTACAACCGTTGAAAGGTGGGGCCTGACCAGCTAAAATTTAAAACCTCCACTTTTTTGTCCTGAATTCCGGACAGTTGCTCCTCAAGGATCCTGGCCAGGGTATGGCGTTCAAAGAGCATATGTCCCTCTATGTTCGAATCTCCTACCAGGGCAATGCGCAGGGAATTTTTATCTCTTTCCGGCGCATAGGCGGGCCCAATATAGCCATATTTATTTATCCGGTACTTGCCAAATCCCTCCTTAAACGCGATCACTCTGGCGCCTGGTTTAAACATTCCGCCCAAGCGGGAATCAAATCGGGTCCAGGGAGATATTCCGATAGCGGCTACCCTCATATAGATCTCCAAACCCATCATGGTAAGCAAAAAGGCAAGGCCGAACTGAAAATATTTTATCAATCTCTTTTTTTTCATAGCTAAAACTGAAAATAATAAAAAGGCGTCGGAGGCAAACTTAAGAGGAAAGTCAGAATTACAAGCCAGCTGCCACAGAGAATTCCGTAGCGAAAAGAAGGTTTTAGTAGTATTAAAAAGGCCTGATTTTTTTCTGTTTTTTCCAACACATCAAGAAATACGCTCAAGGCCGCAAAAGAGAAGGTAACGGAGACCCAAAAAACTGCATCACCTCCGGGGACCCATTTAACAAAGCTCCTAAAAAAGTAAAAGGCGGTTTGAAAATTTTCGGAGCGGAAAAATATTCGCGGTATAAAAATGAACAAATTCACCACCATAATTTTCAAGACCAGGATTATCCATTTTGTCACAGGATAGTTTGATAGCCAAGTTTTTTTTACATTGCCTGATCTGGATTTTGAGAATATGCGGTAAACACAGAGTTAAAGCCCATGCAATCCACCGTAAATAACAAAAGTCCATTGGGCTCCATGCCAGAGGCCAAACAACATCATGGCAATTACAGTATTCAGATAGGTACGCCCCTCCCCCTTTCTGCTCCCTCCTAGAGGGATGTAGACGTAATCTCTCACCCATGAGGTCAGAGATATATGCCACCGTCGCCAAAAATCCCCTATATTACTGGAAAGATAAGGCTGGCGGAAATTAATCACCAGATCAATCCCCAGCAGCCTGGCCACACCGCGGGCAATATGACTGTAGCCGGAAAAATCATTGTAGATCTGCACTCCGAAGAGAATGACTGCCATCAGCATCTCCAGGGAGAAATAATAGTGGGGCTGAGCAAATATGTGATCCACTATTCTGCCGCTGGTATCTCCGATGATTACTTTTTTGAACATACCTAGGGTTATCAGGGCAATCCCTTCTTGAAATCTTTTCCAGTTCCATTTTACCCTTCTTTTTATTTGAGGCAGCAAATGGGCAGCTCGTTCGATGGGTCCGGCTACCAGCTGGGGGAAAAAAGCAACAAACAGGGCAAAGTCTGTAATTGAATTTTCCGGCTGAAATTTGCCCCTGTAAATGTCAATGGTATAAGAAAGGCTTTGAAAGGTATAAAAAGAGATCCCCACAGGGAGGAGCATATTAAGGTGCACAAAATCCAGGGACCCAAGGCCCCAAAATATCAGCATGCGGTTAAAGGAGGCAGTAAAAAAATTAAAGTATTTAAAAAAACCCAAAATACCAAGGTTGCAGATAATACTGATCAGCAGAAACCCCTTTTTTGCGCCGGGGATTCTCTGCAGAAAATATTTTTTTCCCCATCCAGAAATCGACACCGGTCGATATAAAGATCAAAGCCAAAAAGCGCCAATCCCAGTAGGCATAAAAAATGTAGCTGCAAAAGAGGAGAAAAGTATTCCTATAATGATAAGGAAGGGCATAATAGAGGGGCACGACCAGCCCCAGAAAGAACAAGAAAATAAAGGAATTAAAAAGCATAGCGTAGTTATAACTCAGGTTTGATTTTGGGGCAAGAAAATAAATTAAGATGGGGACACACGGTTGTGCGGAACTGTAGACATGTCAGACCCTCTTGGACACTTTGTGTTATTTTATGAGTTACAAAAGGAGGTCTGACAGGTGCAAAAAGAAGTTCGAGAGACATTAAGAATCTGATTCAATTATCAGTCCCACATATTATTAAGAGTAGAACTTGACATCTTAATAATTCTATACTAAGGTTAAATAGGTCTATTAGTTAGTCTAAAAATAGACCAATTTGGAGGCAAAAGTGATTAATTTTTCTGATACGATACCTGCAAGCAAAGCAAAAACTCATTTTTCTAAGTTGCTTAAAAGAATTAGAGAACAACATGAATCCTTCGCTATAACTCAAAGAGGGAAAATTGAAGGGGTATTGATGAGTATTGAAGAATACGAAAGCCTTATAGAAACCTTAGAAATACTAAGTGATAGAGAACTCATGAAAAGCATTGAGAAAGGTCTTATCGATGAAAGAACCGGGAAGCTATACTCTCATGATGAAGTCTTTAAAGAATAACAGGAATTGAATCATTGAAAAATTACATAATTAAATATACAAGAGAGGCAAAAAAAAGAATTGAAAAGCTTGACCCTTCAGTTAAGCAAATAATAAAAAAAGCTATAGATTCTCTATCTTTAAATCCTTACAGAGGAAAACCGCTAGCTTATGAACTCGCCGGATTATACTCTCTAAGAACCTCTGATTATAGAATTATCTACAGAGTAAAAGAAAAAGAGCTTATTATCATTATCATTACTGTTGGCCACAGAAGAGAAATCTATAAAAAACTGAAAGCTCTAATTGAAAAAGAATTTAAATAGTTTTCCCTATTTGCTGTCATTGAGTATCGTTAATGCAGAAAACATATATATACATATTATTTGCTTTAAGAAAAGTCTCGATTCGTTCAAGCTTGTAGCCAGCAGCATTCATTTGAGACTCCAGCTTTTTGGGGGGTGTGCCCCCACGACCAAGCCACTCTCCGATCGCTAACTTCCCGTCAGGTTTGAGCGCAGACCTAGCATTCCGCAGCAGCGCTACCGGGTCTGCGAAATGATGATAAGCAGAGATAATGAAAATCAGGTCCAGTTTCCCCTCAGGCAGTTTTGGGTTTGTTACTTCTCCGAGAATGGTTTCAACGTTTTCCAGTCCCCAGCGATCACAGCGCTTTTCCAGATATCTCAGGGCTTTGGCGTCTATGTCTTCGGCATAGACCTTTCCGCTTTCTCCCACTCTAACTGCCAGCTGCACCACATAGCGTCCACGTCCAGCCCCTATCTCTGCCACTACCATCCCTGATACGACACCAATAGCATCCATAACCTGTTCTGGCGGCTGCAGACGATTAAGTCTGGCCTCATTCGCATTATCTGGAGTAAGAACGCTCTTCTGTTCCTGGACAGAGTGTGCGGCAGTTGAAGCTATCAAGAAAGTCAAAAAAATAAATAGTATAACATGTTTCTTAGGATACATAATCTTGCTCCTTCAAAATCATCACATTATTTATTATCTCTCCCCCAACTTTTTCAGATTTTCTATTGCACGCGTATTCTTTGAATAAATTTTTAACCATAGTCTGCCCACTTGTTCCAATTTATAAGCAAGGAATGTGCCAATTTAATTAGACAGGGGATAATTCATGAGCTCCTGAGGGATTAATATAAAAAAATGTCCACTGGCATAACACTTGGTGTACAAAAGCGGACATTAAGCAGACCTTTATTATAAAACGGCCAATTATGACTAACTATAAAAAAAATAACAAATATGCTAAATCAATCCTAAGGAAGCATCCAAAAAAATGGAGAAGATTATGAAGGTACTCTGAATATCCCTTGGGATAATTTTGGCATGTTTTTTGCTTATCAATTGTGGATATGGAATGAACTTAATAAGGAGCAAAATGGAAATAAAGGAGACAGACAGTGAAATATAACCGTACGCTTTATGGGCTTATTTTTTTATTCATGTTGCTGTTCACTTTTTGCCAGAAGGAAGACAATTTTCCTGTATTAAAAGGTCCCTATCTCGGCCAGAAGCCACCTGGTATGACCCCTGAGATTTTTGCGCCCGGGATTATATCCACTGGCTATCACGATGGCTGTATTACTTTCTCCCCTGATGGAAAAGAGTTATTTTATCATTTTGGAGGCCTTGGCCGAATGGTCATTCTACACATGAAACGAGAGAACAACCGGTGGACAGCTCCACAAGTAGCTTCTTTCTCAGGAAAATACAGAGATGGAGAGCCGCATTTCTCGTACGATGGAAACAAAGTTCTCTTTCGTTCAACCAGGCCTTTAGAAGGAAAAGGGGAACCGATGGCGTCTCCGGATATTTGGATTGTAGATAGGGATGAAAATGGCTGGAACGAACCTAGAAATCCCGGCCCCTTTATCAATTCAGAAAAATACGATTTGTACCCAACGATTTCAAAGTCCGGTGATTTGTACTTTGCATCTAACCGTGATGGTGGATGGGATATATATGTCTCAAAATATATAAACGGACAATATGTCAAACCGGAAAAACTAAGCGATGCGATCAATTCAGAATTTGGTGACTGGGATGCATTTCTTGCACCGGACGAAAGCTATATTATATTTGGCTCGAATGGACGTCCCGATGGATTTGGTGAGAGTGACTTATACATCAGCTTCAGAAAAGAAGACGGAACCTGGACCAAATCAAAAAATATGGGGAGTCAAATAAATTCTCTTTACCGGGAGGTGGACCCAGTCATCTCGCCGGATGGCAAATATATTTTTTTCCGCAGTAATAGAAGGATCCATAAACCTTATGCAGAATCGCCGCTCACTTATAATGAAATTATTAAAATGCTTAACAGCCCGGGAAATGGAGAAGCAGATATCTACTGGGTGGATGCCAGAATTGTCGATCGTCTGAAAATCAAAGAACAATAATACAATGACATATCTAGTTATTTCGATGTGTGAAAAATAAAAATTAACTAAACTTTCAAAATGTAGTTACCTAAAGGAAATACGGAACATCTGGAGAATTTAAAGTGATAGGAAGCTTTTTAAATGAATGTTTAAATATTTTCTTGCTAATTCAAAATGCTTATCTCTGTGAACAATAGTGGAATTAGATGATGTTCCAGAGGAAAGTATGATGATATCTATGAGAGGGATTCCAATGCCTTTTCTCCTCAAATCAAAGGCCATGAGCTGAGCTGATTCCCATACAGCTTGATTTATTTCAACCTCTGGAAGAGCATCCAATCTCAACTTAAGACGCGCGAATTCCTTTTTTGTTCTTGTGCCAGCTAAGAGCTCAAGTTTAATTATTGAATTAATAACAATTCTATCTTCATCTAACAATTTCTCGATATATGATTTAATCTCTGGAATGTAGTCTTTTCTTAAAGCACATATCCAGACTGATGTATCAACTAAGAACAGGCTATCCATCTTTTCTCATTTCATCTAAATCTTCTGATGTCAAATCAAGGTTAAAAGTACCAAGCTCCTTTTTGAATAAATTACGGTTGATGGATTTAATAAGCTCCCTGAGTCCATATTCTATGGCACTCTTCTTAGTTTTTGCTCCAGAAAGCTGCATTGCTTTCTCCAGAAGCTTTTCATCTATTTCTACAGTTGTTTTCTGCATAATCACCCATCTCCATCATACATATAAATTTTATGTAATGATTATACATAAATAATTGCGTTTGTCAATCAAGATATTAGATTAGGTCAAAACCCGCACAATTAGAAAAATGTCCATGTGTTAAAATAATTAGCTTTACTTCTTCGGGTTTTATTGAAACCTTCTCAAGGCCTTTCATAAAGCCTTTTGCTTTCTTTGGGGCTCCCCCATCGACCAAGACGACGCTTCTGTCTTTGATTATATAGCTGCAATCAAATCCCAGAGGAATTGGATAAATATTAATTCCCATTTTTGAACCTCCCTAATATCTTATTAATGCTTTAGAATATCAGCGATAGCAGCTATGCTTCCCCGGCCTCATAATGATTGATTGCCTGTTTAATCCCGTCCCAAGTTTCTCTACTGAAATCTCCATCAGGTAGGTCTCTAAGGTTTACCCACTCTTCGCCTTCTTTAGGTATAAGAGAAACGGCAAATGCCCCCAAATAATCCTGTTCAGCCGATATCTCATATTTATTTTTGTTTGTATAAATCACCACTTCAACTTTTTCAATTCTATCTAAAGAACTAATTTCCCCTAGCCATTCAAAAAATTGTTTTTTAAAATCGCTCATGTTATTTCCTCCTCATCATTTGCCCTAGTATTACACAAAAATATCTTAGTTTTTAAATCTCTTCTTCGGAGAATCAGAAATTTTACTCACAGGCAATTCCAGAACACTGGGGTATATCTTATCGTGATAAAGTGTTATGACCGCTTTTCGGGCATCTTTATCCGTTTCCTCAGCGACGATGCCTCCGGAATTGTAGTTCTTCTGGAAATCTGGAGAGTTTAGACAGGTGACGATGAGTCGCAACCGACTGCCTTTATCGAGCTTTCGGACAAAGTAGAGAGAAAGCCCGATATCATACAAATTGATTTCGCCTGGCTTAATAAGCTCCGGTTTTGAAAGAGAGTTCCGATATCGAGCTCGCATTACTCCGGAGCCAAGGTTTATGCTCTTACCTTCTTCCGTAATCTCATAAAGTGATACGAGGAAATCCGTATCTGGGACGTTGAGCTCGATGTATGCTTTGAGTTTGACATATCCGGCAATCTCCAAATCCTTTTTTAAAGGCGCACTGTGATAAATCAAGATGTTTTTTTCAAACGCGGGTTTTTGGTCTAGAAAGGACTCAGAAGCAAAGAGGTCACTTGCTTCTCTTTTTGGCACCAGCTTCAGCGGATCATACTCAAACACATCAGGTTTCTGTTGTTTGTTTGGAGGAGATTTGACGAATGAGCCTGAATGAAAAACATCATTGGCTTTACCATCTCTCGAGGATAAATAGAGAGTTTCTGTGGCATCCGATACATCCTCCCAATCATCTGTATATTTCCACTTATCTCTGTTCATCACGTAATAAGCAACTCTCTTTTTCAGAAATTCTGGTTTTTCTTTTCCCTTGAACAGCCAGTCAAACCACTGCACATAAATCTGAATCATGTCCGGATAGACGACGGCCTTGGGTCCAAATTTTATTCCCCCTAACTCCTCTTTGTTCATCCGGGTTCCTCCATGATTCCATGGGCCGATAACGAGATAATGCTTCTGCTTTCCCTCTTCGTTTCCATATCTCATGTGTTCCTTGTAATACTGTAGAGCGCCTGGCTGGTCGCCATCGAAATATCCTGTTATAGAGAGGATTGGAATGTTGAATTGACTGAATTCCTCAGGGGTTGGCGTAAATGACTTCCAGTATTCGTCAAAATGAGGATGGCTGATCCAGCGCTTGAACACCCTCGGATTACTGGCTACGCTTTCTGCAAGCTTCGAGAAAGGAATATGTTCTGAATACCGCTTGTAGAATTTGTCAATCCAGTACTGAGTGTCTGCGAAATATTGCATGTTATGGGTGTTTCCGCTGACAAATCCAAGCCATTGAGTCAAATAGCTGTAAGGGATATTTCCCATGCCGGGAAAATCGATTCCCGGATAGGCCGATGCTGTAGGAATAATCGCTTTAAGCGAAGGGGGCATATTTTTCAGCGTCAACCATTGTACGGTTCCTCTGTAGGAGCCTCCGATCATTCCGACCTGACCATCGCACCATGGTTGTTTCGCGATCCACTCCACGATGTCGTAGCCATCACGGCCATCATTTTCCCACGGCCAAAACTCTCCCTCAGAATTCCCTCTTCCCCGAACATCTACGAGTAAATAAATATATCCATTTTGGACCATGAATGGTCCTTCTTTGTAATGCGTTTCGATTGTGTACGGTGAGAACGAAAAAATTGCAGGAAGCGGTTTTTCAAGATTTGCCGGTTTCCAAACGTAAGAGGCCAATTTAACACCATCTCGCATCGGGATCTTCTGGTCAAAAATGAATTCAATATCAACGTTTTCTCCCTTTTTCTCCTGAGCAAGAAGAGGTAATATGACGGCCAATGCCAGGATGATAAAAAAAATTATTTTGGATTTGAACTTCATTGCGCTCTCCTTTCGAGCTTATTTCTCTTTCTAAATCTTTAACCAACTAGCGTCTTTAACAAGATTCAGGTAACCTGTTTCAATACCCTCGAATGGAACAAACACTGCTAACGCTAGCCACCAAAAGAGAGTGGATATTCCTGCCACCAATAGAGCTATCCTGCTAAAGTGTATAAATTTTTGATTTGTCATATCATTCCCTCCTTGCTGTATTCATCTTGTCCCTAACCTTTGGTTTTTTGATTTATACCACAAAGAAAAATGTGATTCAAATGAGAAAGAAGGAACCTCTCCCCATGTCACGACACATCACAAAAATTGCCTAAACCTGCTTAACTTGGATTATTCACTATCGGCATTTTTTATGAATAATTCAGGTTAATTGCGGATACAGTTGAATAAATGAAAAGAGGGAACTTATTTGACTAATTACCTATTTATCATTAATCTTTAGACCATCATGTTGAGGAAACGACTGGCTATGAAATAGCCTTTTACATGAAAAACGGAGGACCCTTAAAGAATGAAATTCAGTTTCTTAAAACAAAAGGGCAGACAGGTTGTCACTAAAGTAACAAACCTCTTTTGTAACCTACAACTTCCCGATCCGCTGTTAAAAAACATTAACAAGTTGATTCATACTGGTTATAGGATACTTCTCAGGCGTGAACCGGACGAGGAAGGCCTCCTGCATTATAAAAAATTACTTGGCTCTGGAGAGATATCGCCCCAAGCCTTTTTTGAAGACTTGATGTCGTCTGACGAATTTCGGGGGAAGTTATATTTTGAGAATCATCTCTTCTCCCTCCATTACAGCCGGTGCCAGTTTATTCACATGTTGCCAAAAGCTTCGAGGATTCTAGACCTTGGGGGATCCAGTCAACATGATGATCGTGGGGCTTTGGTTTGTATGGGCTATCCCTATAAGTTTGAAGAATTGATCATTGTCGATCTTCCCTCAGATGATAGTCATCCTATTTATAGCTCCAAAAAGGATTTAGATGTTGTTCAATCTGCCCTTGGTGCTATTCGCTATAACTACCATTCGATGACCGATCTATCGCGCTATCCCGATGCTAGTTTTGACATGGTAGTAAGCGGTCAATCCATTGAGCATATTACTGAAGAGGAAGGCGGCCATTTGATTGGAGAAGCCTTTCGTGTCTTGAAGCCTGGGGGCTATTTTTGTCTGGATACTCCAAATGGACCCGCATGCCGCTTGCATGTGAAAGGTTTTATCAGCGAGGACCATAAAATCGAATATTCACATGAACAGCTCTCTGAGAAAATTAGGCAAGCTGGATTTGAAATATGCGATGCCTGGGGTCTCAATTACATGGGCGAAAGCTTCCGAAATAAGGTGTTTTCCCGTGAGGAAGTCTCAAAGAATATCGGCGTTTTTGCGGAGATAGAACACTGTTACTTACTGGCTTATATTTGCCAAAAGCCAGAAAAGTAGTTTTTAATGAACCGCCCTAAATCTTCTAGATTTTAATACTGAATTCTTAGATTAATCAGTCCCCTTTATTAAAAAATACCCATAACCCAATACAAACAAGCCAAATATTGCTACAGTTGACCAGCCCCAAGCATTTATGGTTCCCGCAAGTTGCCATTTTAAAGAGACAATAACAGCGACTATGGAGTGTATGAGCATACCAACGACAACGGCTTTTCGCGCTTTGGCATCGGCTGCTTTGCACGCAAGAAAAAGAAGAAAGGCATATCCGAGATAAGCTGCCCCTTGAAGTTGTGCTGCATTTTTTCCTGTATCAGCGAGTTCTCCACCGTAGAAAGCATAAAATCCGCCAGGAATCAGTAAAGTAAGGAGACCAAAAAAAAGGCCAAGGATACCCGTGATAACGAATAAGGCATTAAGTTTCATGTTGACTCCTCCTTTTTTATATAAGTCTTTTTATGAGAATCAATTGAAACCAAACTGAATAGCCACGATTATCCATTCCCACTAAATTGGCAAAAGGATATCAACTAAAGAAAAAAGAGTCAAATAAAATAAAAAATTACTTCCAGTTAAAAAGCACGGATGGCAGCTCACCACCGAGTTCCTTGTAAATCTTTCTCAGCTCTTCTGGAGTTACTTTAATCTGGTCAGATGCGATGAAGGATTGAATTGCTTTTAGAGTCATCTCTACGTCCAGCATATCTCTCATCCCTGCACGGAACCCATCAGGGTCCCATCCCGAACTGCTGTTAGGAGCGTCGGCTCGCAGTTTTGCTCCAACCGCCATTGATTCTATCATTTCTGAGGTTACTGGACCCTCGATGCCAAGGTAACCTTTCAGCTGCTCTGCCATTATCAGGCCGACCACGTAAGATGTCTTCCATGCCCAGTTAGAAGCAGGCGTTTTCTGTTCCACAAACAGTTCTTCTGACCTCAGCCACGATGATATGAAGCTATAAATGATCCGGTGCTCTTTATAGCGATTCTGTTGCATTGCCCAGTGGTTCGTTGCAATTGCCACCGCGAAATCTTGTTTAGGAAAAGCACGGAAGGTATTCATCCAACCGTACATGTGCGCCCCACTGTGACCGAAGTTGAAATCGTATTTACCGATGTTCTCGAGCATCCAGGTCAACCCCAACGAAACAGTTCCTCCTAAAGCCTCGTCAAGTTGAGGTGTAAGCATAAGTTCTACTGTTTCAGGTTTGAGGAGCTCATAGTCATTGTAAGTGCCTTTGTTAAGATACGCCAACAATAGCCTGATGTGGTCCCCTGGTGTAGTAACCACAGTACCAGCCGGGTAGTCCGCAAAATAGATATTCGGAGTAGGAATGTCGATAGCACCAAATTGAGCATATCCCGAAGAAAAACGTTCAAAAATGTCTGATCGGACGTGGGCAGCATCCTGCACTGGAGGATACATGCTGGAGGACATCCCCAGTGGGTCCATGATGTTCTTCTGCACATATTCAGAGAAAGAGAGCCCCTCTGGATTCGTCACTTCTACTAAATAACCCAGGGTAGCCATGCCAAAGTTGGAGTATAGGAATCTTTTCCCGACCTTAGCACTCCAGCGGGGCAAGAGAGTTCCTTTATAGGTTTTGAACGTTTTCTGTGTGTAGCCCTCCTTAAGGTGTTCGCCCAATGGCTTGGGGGCTTTAAATTCGCTGCCAGCCGCATTGCTTGTTAGCCCTGATCGGTGCGTAAGCAGATCCCTGAAAGTAATATCTCTCTCACCAAATGGATTGGTCACCTGAAACTCTTTTAGGTACTTATTGATCGAATCATCAATTCCGATCACTCCCTTTTCTGCTAGCTGCATTATCGCTGTTGCAGTATATGTCTTTCCCATTGAACCAGAATGCATGACAGTCTCGGGAGTCATGGGTATTCCCTTTTCTAAATCGGCATAGCCAAATCCAGCCTCCCAGATGACCTTCCCATCCCGCGCAAGAGCAATGTTCAACCCAGGAGTTCCTTTATAGCGCATAGCATGAGGAATGATGGTTTTAAGCGCGTTAATCAGCTTGATATTACTAGGAGAAGTCGCTCTCTGAATTTCTTCTGTGGGCATCTCCTGTTTCTCAGCCTGGGTGCATGAGCTGAGAATCATACAAAAAGACAAGATAATGGTCACTATAAGCGACGGCTTTTCAATGCGATATTTTTTAAACATAATAATTACCTCCTCTATAACTTCCCTAATTATTCATAAAAAATGAGGATACAACAAGTCCTCTGTTTGATATATACTAGCAAAGAACAAGGGCCTTAATCAGGGAGGAAGCATATGATATATGAACATGTTGGAATTACCGTCAGTGATTTAGAGAGATCCATCGATTTTTATGCGAATGCATTGGGTTTCAGCATTCTGAAGAAGACGCCTATCAATGCTTATATCTACAAAGGCACCGATATGATCGAAATCGTAAAAGCCGAAAACCCGAGCGATAAAGAAAATCTCAAAACCCCAATGGGCTTGAAGGATTTGATGACCAAACGTGCAGGTTTGTACCATATTGGCTTCAGGGTTGACGATCTTGATGACGCTGTTGAAAGGATCGAAAAATATGGAGGCAAATTGATTGTGCCGCCTGAAAAATATGAGCCTAAATTAGAATCGGTCGCAAATGTAACTGATGATAAATTAAAAAGGGCCGCGAGTCCCATTGGAAAACCGTTTTGGAGGATAGCAGTATTTGCTGATCCTGACGGTATATTGATTGAACTGCTAGAGCGCTAAGCCAATATATGGGGTCAGGTCTTGCTTTTTGCTTTTTTTTGCCGGAAATTCCCTTTAGCTCTTCCTTTTTTACACCTGAAAAAGTCAAATAATAAGAATCGACAGCTATATGACTAGAAAAGCAAAAAACAAGACCTGTCCCCTCTTTTTCCGTCTATTCTTTCTCTTCGCCTTTGAAGCCCTGAATGAGGTTGATTAACTGGACACGGTTCTTCACATCAGTCTTCTGATAGATACGATAGATGTGATCTTTCACTGTTTGGAGTGAGATAAACAAAGCTTCACTAATTTCTTTATTTGTCTTCCCCTCACATAATTGTCGAATGACCTCTTCCTCACGCTTAGATATCTTATATTCTCGCAAGAACTGTTTCATTGTCAGGACCGCGATATCCTGGAGAGCTGGTGCGATGAAATGTTTTTTCAAATAAGCTCTCCAATAGAGGACAGGTGGAATATGACCTGAAAAAAATACGAGGAGATATACGGCGGCAAGTGTATTATTTTCGCTGGCAAGAAAATAGAAGATAATCCTTACACAAAAAACAAACAGATTTAAATAAGCAAAAATCTGTGCGGCTTCTCTCCTTTTTTCATCCTTAATTTCTTTTGCATATATGAGAAGCTGTGATAGTGCGACTACAAGAACCAGGACTTCCAAAATAGCAAAGAGCCATAAGATCGCAGATGAAAAAAAAGCGTATGGCTCATCTCCAAAATCGAATAGATTTATTATGACTATAACGATGCCGTAAACAAAGAAAATAAAAATCAAGGAAAAAAAATAGCCTAGGTTAAAGGCACGTGACAATTTTTTCTCGATGATTTCCCGGCATAATCTGATGAACATGTACCAGGCAAATATCAAAAAGGGGATACCGAGAATAGAGAAAAAATGCCCTATTGTTTCAATTGTCTGGTAAGAAGATTCCTGTTGCTGGAGTATCCTTTTTACTATAGACTGACCCAAGATTCCATACATGCCAAAAACATTAATAAATATTTGAAAATACAGATAAGTGGATAGGTAGCTTAGTCTGTATTTTTTGTTCATTTGATAAGTGACAAGGATTGTATACAATCCTGCACAAATAGAGAGAATAATGATTATGATAAATAGGATGTTATGCATGGCCCTGATCTAGCTCATTCATTTCACCATAAAAGTATACAATAAAAAAACCTTTCCTCAAAAAGATAGATAAACTTTCTTGGCATTTGAATACTACTAAAGTCGTGTTTTTTCCAAATCCTACTTTTGTTGGATGAAAAAATGTTTTTATTCCCGTATTTTATCCTTGAAAGGATTCAAAAATGAAAAGATCAACTTCTTCCAAGACAATAAAGGAGATCAGCATGAAAAAACAAAAAGGATTTATGGATTTCAAAGTCTCGATTTTGATTGTTGTGATAATTTCCGTCTTCCTGTTATTTCTTTTCTGATTATCACTGACGGAAGATAGAGAATGAAAGAAATAGGAGGTTAATATGAGTCAAGAAAATGCAAATGCGACGGCCACGAGCCGTGTTCTAATGCCCAGAGCTGGTTCTGTTTATGGCTTTGGCTGGGAAAAGATGAAAAAATTCTTCCTGGATCTTTTTCTCATAAGCATAATCGTCGGCGTTGTTCTGATCCCGGTCGGGATGACCCAATCGCTGGATGGACAGGAAACAGCCGGAGGTGTCCTTTTAAGGATATTTGCGTTCGCTTACTGGCTTCTTCTCTATGCCCCGATCGATTATGGCTCGGCATTCATTTTTCTCAGGGCTGTAAGAAATGAACAGTTTGAAGTAAAGGATATGTTTTTAACCTTTCAGAATTATCTAAATGTTGTATTAGCACACTTATTGGTGGGTGCAATAATTGCCATTGGAGTCACATTGCTTCTCGTTCCCGGAATCATATTTGCCTGTAAGCTGGCCTTTGTTAAATACTTGGTAACCGACAAGAATATGGATCCAGTGGAAGCGGTCAAAGAAAGCTGGAGGATGACCACAGGATATGCTACAGAAATATTCCTGATGGGCCTGCTGGCAATACCAATAGGCTTAGCTGGCATACTCTGTTTTGGCGTGGGCCTTATCCCTGCAATAATGTGGATCCGTTGTGCTTTCGCCTCAATGTACTATGCTGTGAGCGAAATTGAAAAAGAAAAAACATAAAATCTAACCTTTTTTCTTTTTTGACGGCAATTTTATCCTGTGATATAAGCTAAATAGATACTCTTTTCTAAAATCAGCCGGCAATGAAGAAGAACTTCACAACGAAAAAAGGCCAATTTCTCATTTCTCTGTTCCTATTTGAGCTTTTAATTTTAGCTTCAATCTCTTTTAGCCTTCAGGAAAAGCGTAGCTTGAGTAAAGATGAAAATTATTTTCCCTCTCATTCTCTTATCGGTGTCATATTATCCAAAGACCCTACAGCCTCTATTGCTATTCTAAGAAATGAAAAAACCAAAAGGATGATAATGTTAAAGGTAGAAGAAAGCATCCTGGGTATGAAACTGGTTCAGGTTTTTGAAAACAGGATAATCCTTGAGAAAGGCGAAAAAGCTTTCCTGCTATTCCTCGGAAAGAGCAATATCGTTAACATTGATGAAAAATCGAATAAGAAGCCAAGAGTGACAACTTCAACAGAGCCACAAGCCAACCTCCAGAAGGACGACCAGCCAAAAACAGACCTGCCAGAGAGAGAATTTATCCGCTCTGAGGTTGAAAGAAGAATTCGGGAAGAGTGGTCATTGATTATGAAAGAAACGAGGTTTATACCCAATATTATTGATGGGAAAATCATCGGATTTAAAATAACAAGACTCCCATATAAGAGTATTCTATCTGAAACAGGAATTCTGAAGGATGACATAATAAAAGAGATAAATGGCGTTGAGCTAAATGATATGAGGACTCTCTTCTCAATATTTGATAGATTTAGAGACGAGAATCAATTTGAAGTACATATAGAAAGAGACGGGAAATTACACAGACTGTTTTACATTTTGAAGTAGTAGCAAATAGACCATCCTAAATTACCGAAATAGCGGCAAAAGGGCATTAACTGCAAAATAATCTCCCCTGGACACTTTTCAATTATTAGGGGAGATTTCCGACTAAAAATATGAACAAGTTGGTCATGCATTCATCTAGGGAAATGTTCAAAGGATAAGAGAGAAATGAGAGAAGAGAGAAGAAAATTTTTGCGGTTTGAATGTACGCTCCCCGCAGAACTTATAAAATTCGGGAGTCATTTCAATCTAGCCGAAAGAGCAACAATACTCGATTTCTCTTCTGCAGGATTAAAGTTAATCATCGATTATATACATCTTAATTCTTGTCCTTCTCTTGAAATAAAGCTTGATATTCCAGAAATGAGCCTGTCAACTTCAATAGTGGCAGAAGTCTGTTGGAGCAAATACGTATCTTTAAACAGGGTTGAAATGGGATTAAGGATAGTACATATGGATAAAGACGCAAGAAGCATAATCCTCAATTGGATATTTCCCAAATGGCTGGAAAGAGAGATGGGAGAAAGAAGACTACCAGAATTTCTTAATTGAACTGATATAGTAAATTCGATTCCTGCCTAGAATTTCCCTTCCTCAATAAAAAAGATTTCCAACTCTCTTAATGTCGTTTTACCTAGATTAGATGGGAGAGAAACTGGCTATCCGATGCAATAAGCAACGCTATAGAGGGCCTTACGTTGACTGCGAAACTTCTCGAGAAATTCAAATAATTAACAGATGAGAGGTCATCCTCTTTTTCGTCTAATATCACCCCAAAAGGTGATTGACAGGAGCCGAAATAAGCCTTAACTTTCATATAGGAGTCCGGAAAAAGATGATTATAAAAAGATTTCCGTTTGAGCTCATCAAGGTTGAAGGCAGGCCTGGTTTATCTTTTTATCCTTATCAGGAAGATTTCGGCTGTGAAGCGAGCAAAGACTTCCTAATGGAACTAAAAAATATGCTCGTTTCACTGATCAGCCAGTATGAAGGAAAAGAAAGAACCAAATTAGAAAACCTTGTAGAACTCATTATAGAAGAAATCGTAATAAACGAATCTCAAAAATAGGCATAAACTAGGATTTGATAATATATTTTCTCTGAAGAGAAAAATACCCAAGTTTAAATCCAAATAAATTATTCCATTAACCTCGATAATACATTAAAATAACAGCTTGGCGCGGAAAACTATCCCTAAAATCACCCCAAAAGGTGATTGACGCGCTTCTTAAGCGATGGAATAATTTCGATAGGAACGCTAAAAAAGAAATTAAACTGAGGCCGGAAAAAAGTAACCCTCCTCTAGTGGAGCCGCAGATGGAAGTAAGTAAAGAAAAAGAAGAACTTTACAAAAAAATGATGGAAGATGCAAAAAACCAGCTTGCAGAACTGGATAGTCAGATGCAACAAGAGATTCAAAAGATAAGAGAAAAGCTGGCCGAGCTCCAAGCTGCCAAAAAGAATTTTAAGCAGGTTTACGACGGCGCAGCAAAAATATTGGGTATCAAAACTAAGTTAGAGGATGAAACGGAATCAAAAAAAGCAGGGTCCTCTCCTCAGGATATAGAAAACATCAACCAATAATAGGGAACGTTACCCAGAGTACCATCCTGTCGTATTGCAGGGATTTGATTTATCAAACCTACAATTAGACGTGATGAGATTGCGCAGCCTGTTGCGAGCGCAGCGTGGCAATCTTCTGCACTCCTCGCAATGACAAGGTGGGCCTGATGAATCAAACCCCTACAAAAAGGAAAAAGGGGACAGTCCCCTTTTTTAATTCATACTTAAAAGTTAATTTAACTCAACAGGCAAATATGTTATAAATTATGGAGAGAAAAAAAGATGAAAAAAGTTTTATTCTGGATAATTGCCTTTCTAATCACAGCCTCAGCTGCTGTTTACCAGCGGCTCACTGGACCGACCTATCCCTTAAAAGGCAAAGTCTTGCTAGGAGATACAGAAATAAAATACGGGCTCGCTCGCAGCCATGAGACTAATAAAGACTGTGAACTGGAAATTAAAGCTCAGGCAGAAGAAATCACAGGTTTTGTGATCTACAAAAGACATAAAACTAAAGATCCTTGGAATATGGTGCCCATGGTTCGAAAAGAGATGTCATTGACAGCAAAACTTCCCCATCAACCCCCTGCGGGGAAATTGGAATATAAAGTTATATTGGCTTACCAAGGTAAAGAAACTTCTCTATCAGGTGACCAACCTGTGGTTATCCGATTTAAAGGAGTTGTGCCTGCAGCCGTGCTTATCCCCCATATTATTGTGATGTTTTTGGCTATGTTGGTCTCAACACGAGCCGGCATAGCAGCATTGGATCGGAAGAGCAATCCTCGAAAATATGCCCTTTGGGCAGCAGGGCTCCTGTTTATCGGCGGGATGATTCTTGGTCCCATAGTTCAAGAGTACGCATTCGGCGAATTATGGACAGGATTTCCCTTTGGATATGATCTTACGGATAATAAAACACTCATCGCCATGTTGGGCTGGATCGCAGCCTTAATCGCCGGACGCAAAGGCAAGCCTGCCCGCGGATGGGTGTTAGGCGCTTCGATTTTACTTCTTGTTATCTATCTAATCCCTCACAGCGTATTGGGCTCTGAGCTGGATTATTCAAAAACGAATTCCGCTCCTTCAATTTTATAATTCGGATAACCTCCATCATTCCCCTTTCTAGAAAAGTGTTTCATCTTTAAAACCACACCCTGCACATTAAATAGTGGGCAAAAATTCTAGCTCACGAAATAGCCATTATTCCCGAGATTTTTTTAATGAATAACTCATCTGAGTTTAAATATGACCTTAACTGGGAAGACAACTGATTGGGGCTTTCCTTTGCTATGATAGACTTCAAATTTCCACTGTCTCACCGCATCAACGGCAGGTTTATTAAGCAGAGAACTATCACTACTTATCACGCGGACCTTTGCTACCCGGCCCTGCTCATCGAGCCTAATCTTGAGAATAACCCTGCCCTGAATTCCTTCCTTTCTCAATTCTTCCGGATAAACAGGATCTGCTTTTTTTATTATTTTGGGTTTTTCATCTTCGCCTAATTCGATTGCACCTTTAGCGAAATCTTCCATTTCTCTAGCTTTCTCTTCATCTTTATCTTTAAGTCCGAACCTAACTGTAACTGTGAAGACAACCCCATGCGGTTCTCCCTTAATATACATAGGTTCATATTTCCACTGCAGAAGTGCATCCATGGCCGCCTTGTTCAGATAAGGATCTATTCCCCGAAGCACTTGTACAGCTTCCACGTTTCCTTCTTTATTGGTGCGGGCTTCGAGAATAACCACGCCTTCAACTCCCTCCTTCCTGGCTTCCTCCGGATAAGCAGGTTCCACCAGCTTTAAAAGCTTAGGGGGTTTTATCTGTCCAACTGCCCTGACTGCTCCTTTGGCGAAATCCTTGTCTTTTCCGACTTGAACCACTCCGCCTACAACACCTCCAACCTCTCCACCAGCTGCTCTTTCCGGTATATGGAAAGAAAGAAAATAGGGCTTTCCTTGTTTATCTTCGAAACCAAAGACAGCAATATTCTCCTCAGGAAGGATGATTTCCGTGTCCAGCAAACTGATCTCCCCTTTTTTGTCCTGTTCAAAAATTTCTATCTTGAATTGATGTGAACGATCTTGCTCTGTAGGTGTTATCAGAATGCGATAAATCTTGCCGTCCAGGCGGAATAAATGGGAAATACCTTTTGAATCCTTTGAGTTCCAGGACAAGTCTCCCTCAGTAATCAATCTTACCTCTTTCAGATTAAACACTTTTTTTATCTGCTCTATCTCTTCAGCCAATATAAACTTGGATCTGATGCTCGCTGCTACTGTGGATTGAAGATGAGATGAGCTGATAGACCTCGGAGGCTCAGCCGCCCCTTCTCTTAAACCTTCAAAAAACCTCAACTTTAAATACAGCGTAACAGACGCCTGAAGCGGAAGTGTAGAAAAAACCATTAATAAAATCACAAAAATTGAAAGATTCTTCTTATTCATGATAAATAGCCCTCCTCTACGAGTTTTTCTCCGCCCAGATAATGATCATTTTGGAATCGTGTGGACGGAATAGAAATGTTTTGGCGGGTTTATCATCAACCCTTATATAATTAATCCTGAACCGCTCGCCTAAATCCTTCTCCTGCGGACTTTTGCCAGGGGTATAGGAAAAATAGAGCCAACTCCCTATGACCGCGACTGCGACTACAAAAAGGCTGGCAACTCCTGCTGCCCAGCGCAATCTGGGACTGAATAAGTCTCTTTCTTTTCTTTTTCCTCCGCTCAACTTCCCCCTTATCGCTAGCCATTCTCCTTCAAGGCTCTCCCCCTCGCTTTCCTGAGTCAACAAAGACCTGACTTCTGCAATACTCGCCAATTCTCTCTGACACTCTGGACACTTTTGTAAATGGCGGCGAATCAAAAAGCTCTGCCACACTTTCAATGGAAAAACATTAAAGAAAAAACCTATGATCCTGCATCTAAGCATTCTATTTCTCCAATCTATCTTTTATTTTCTTTCGGGCTTTGAAAAGGTGAACCCTTGCTGTACTCGAAGAACATCTCAATACGCCCGCAATCTCCTTACTGGTATAACCTTCCTCGGCCCAGAGAAAAAGCGCGGTCCTTTCTTTCGGGCTCAACTCTCTTAAAATATTTTGTGCGAGTGGCTGAATGTTCGATCTGTTAGATTCTCGATTGAGGGTGAGAAGCGAGGGATCACGCTTTGCTCTTTTAAAAAAATTGTAAAAACGACGCCTTTTCCTCAGCAGATCAAGGCACCGGTTGTAGAGAATAGAAAAGAGCCAGTTGGAAAAGCTTTTTTGGGTGTCGAACCTGTCTAAATTGCGATAGACCTGAATAAAAGACTCCTGACAGACATCTTCAGCATCTTCGCGGTTTCCCAGGATATTTAGAGCAAAGGCCATTGCTTTTCCCCTGTATCTATCCATAATTTTCTTATACTCATCCACCTCTCCCTGAAGACAGGCTTTCACCAGCTCACTGTCAGTCATGTGATCCGATTTCTTCATCTCTATTACGTCCATTATAACAAAAGTGTTTATGCATAAGGGACGTTCCCTAGAGTACTGCGCTAAATAAAAAAAGTGAAAAAAAGGGCCAGGCTACTTGAAAAAGGGGAAAAAGGGGACTGTCCCCTTTTTTATTGGGGACTGTCCCCTTTTTTAATGGGGACTGTCCCCTTTTCTTTTTCCTTTTCTTTTTTATTGAGATGCAACTCCTTTTCTATTAGAATTGAAATTTACGGCAAAAAAACTCTCAAACAAAGGAGAAAAAACATGAAAAACAGCAAAAATATTCTCATTGTGCTTTTGTTTATACTCTTTCTTATCCCCTGCTACGCAGCTCAAGAAGAAAAAGCCGCCCCTGAAAATCTCCGGGCGATCGAACTCAAAGACATCCTTGCCTGGAAAAGCATCCGTTACTCTGTCTTATCAAACGACGGTCAGTGGTTTGCCTACATGTTCTCCCCGAACGAAGGAG
>CP070825.1:4024122-4074653 GCA_020344415.1 Candidatus Aminicenantota bacterium | reverse complement strand
CTAAAAAAAATTCTATTTCCTATATCAACCTTAACATCCAATCCGGACTGTGTTAAAAAATATTCCTTTGCTCAATGGCATCGTTGATTTTCTAGCGTTTTATCATGCCTCCCAGTAGTGGCAGACGAGACGAGGATATAACCAACGGATGAATAATATATTTCTTTGCCTTATCCTTTATTTATTATCTCCGATAATCCAAGATTGTTTAAACTCGCTGAAGATTTCCCTAGTATATCGTTGCGCACCTTCTGGATTTAAATGAACCAGATCTGCAAAATAGCTGTTATCATAAAACTTTGCTTTCCATCCATTAGGGGCAACTATAACATTCTTGAATTTTTCCAGGATAATTTGGAATTGATAGGGCACTGTCTCATATTGAAGGAATTGATTGATACGGTATACCGGCTGGATCAATTGAACCCTTATTTTTCTCTCCTGCGTTAGATTGAAAAATTTCTTCACATATGGATCTTTAAACGGATCGAATTGAAACCCCTTTTTAGCACGCTCTCTTTTTTTAATGCCGTATCCCTCAGGCAGGCGAAGATCGGGGAAAAGAGCCTGTTCTTTGATTAAATAATAGCCCCTATCTGCCATCATTTGGTTAACAATAGACATATTGTGCTTGTGAGTTTTTGAGAGAGCATCGTGATCAAAAATGGAATAAAGTAAATACTTAGGTATATAGTTTTTATACATTCGGATTGGGAAAAAATAATTCAACACGGCACCTTTGTTTTCTACATTTAATAAATATGAGTACATTTCTTTCCAACCAGAAGTGCCTTGATTAGCATAATGATCGAACAGGGCTAGATTTCGGCCTGTGTTAATTTTTAGTTCCAGGAGAATGCAATCGGGCGGAGGATAATTCTCGAGATAATCTCTTAATTGAAAATAATAAGGACCGATGGAAAGAGCCGGAAGCGCCAGATTATAAGATAAAGTTTCACCTCCGCTTAGACTATCAAAAAGAAGAGGTTGTATGCCTGACAGAACTCGGCTGTTTCCCATAAACAAAATATTTTTATTATTTTCCGTATAAATTAAATTGCCTGACCGGACAAAATTCCTCTTGCTTTCGCAAATGATAGAGGCCCCATCTTTATAAATGCTGCCGGCCTTATTCCCAACGATATTTAAGATCGCCGTCACTCCTGATAGAAAAAAAATAAACAGGATAATTTTTTTTGCGAATAATTTCACCATAATTAATCTCTTCCGCTTTTAATCTGTAGGTTTTTTTGGGGGGAGGAAGACAGATCTCTCTTGATTTTGCGATTTTGTGCGCTTTTCGATTCCGGGCATCTGCAGCAAAAAATATCAAAACATAGATGACGCTGTCAATTATAAAGAAATAGGAATTTAATGTGATTTGCCGAAGGATGAAAAAACTGTATAAGCTTGAAAATACAAATCACTTTTTATACACTTTAAAGATATTTTTTGCGGTAAATTAAAATTATTCGTCTTTTTTCATCTAAAATTAAAGAGCGTTAGCCTAAATATTTTTTTCAAGATTTCTCTTGTGCTTAATCTGAATCGTTTTTCTTTTTTGCCTAAATTCCTGACTATTCTGATACAAAACGGAGAAAAAACAGGCTGATGTTGACAAAGAATAAACAGTCGAGTTCGGTTCTCTGTTACAGCCCAGAATCGAGAATTCGCCATCCTCTCAAGCTGTTTCGAGAAATGTGGCGAGATCTGTTAGATTCGAGGGAACTGGCGTGGAGACTCATCGTAAGAGATATTTCAGCCCAGTACAGACAGACATTTTTGGGCTATTTTTGGGCGATATTTCCTCCCTTGGTGATCTGTATGGTTTTCATCCTTCTCAATGCTTCTAGAGTTATTCAAATAGAAGACATAGATATTCCCTATGCGGCATATGTATTCATTGGCACTGTGTTCTGGCAAGTTTTTGTGGATGCCCTGAATGTTCCCTTGAAAGTAGTGAAAGAATCCAAGGCGATTTTGACTAAGGTAAATTTTCCCAGAGAATCATTGATCCTTTCAGGGATCGGTCAGGTGCTTTTCAGTTTCGGGATAAAGTGCATCCTGTTGATCGGAGTTCTTCTCCTATTTAGAATCCCTGTAAAGTGGACAATTGTATTTATCCCTCTTCCTTTAATAGGTCTACTGTTGCTCGGAACAATGCTTGGAATTTTTTTGCTGCCACTGGGGCTTCTTTACAAAGATGTCCAATCTGCTCTCTTGATTGCAACATCTGGTCTTGTTTTTGTAACTCCTGTGGCCTATCCCTCCACTATGGGTGGGACGATCGGAAAAATTATGCAGGTAAACCCCGTTACGCCGTTGTTGGAAGGGATTAAACATCTTATCCTTCGCGGTGTTCCAGCCGATTTATCTTCCATTTTCTTAATATTCCTTCTTACCATATTTTTCTTGTTCTTAGGTTGGGTTTTATACCGGCTAGCTCTTCCTATTGTTATTGAGAGAATAGGTGCATGATGGGTGAAAATATTGTTGTCGTCAGTGGATTGAGCAAGAAATTCTGCCGCAATTTTAAAAGATCTCTCTGGTATGGTCTTCAAGATATAAGTTCTGAGTTGATTGGTCGAGAGAGATATAGGGCTAAACTGCGAAACGATGAATTTTGGGCGCTCAAAAATATAAACTTGGAATTGAAACAAGGGGAGTTGATAGGATTAATAGGCCCCAACGGTGCGGGTAAGACGACTTTTCTTAAGTTACTCACAGGATTGATCAGGCCTGATGAAGGAGAAATCACCATCAGAGGGAAAATCCGGGCGCTGATTGCCTTGGGAGCAGGCTTCAATCCTGTTTTAACTGCTAGGGAAAACATATATATTAACGGTGCGATATTAGGTGCTTCAAAGAAAGAGATGGATTCTTTGCTGGGGGAAATTGTTGAATTTTCTGAGTTGGAGAAATTTTTGGATATGCCTGTCCAAAATTACAGCTCGGGAATGTTGGTCAGGCTGGGATTCTCTATTGCGGTAAACATACATCCGGATATTCTCATCGTTGATGAAGTTCTAGCGGTTGGAGATGCGGCATTCAGGAGAAAAGCTAGGAACAAAATGATGGGACTCCTGCATTCTGGAATATCGGTTATTTTTGTCTCGCATAATATATCTCTTGTTTCTGCTTTAACGTCCCGATGTCTGTATATTGACCAAGGAGAAATCGTTGACATCGGGCCTACAGAAAGAGTGACTTCTCGCTATTTGAATGATTCGATAAAAAAATCTGGTGATGAAGATGAATCTTCAGAAGATTTCCTGATGGCTTCTGCGTTTTTGACTACTCCAGATTTTGTCTTGAAGGATGTCAAGTTGATGAATTTGGATGGGGTAGAAACAAACGATTTTATCACATACCAAGATATAAAAGTGAGCTTTGAAGTTGAGTTCTTGAAAAGTTTTAAAGATGTATTTATTGCGATTAGTGTTAGGAGCCAGTTAGATGATGTTGTCATTGCTTTTAATAGAATTCCTGAGAAGAAAAACTTTGAGGCAGGAATGGCAAATATTGAATGCTGTATTTTGAAGAATAGATTCAATGAAGGTTGCTACAAAATTGGCTTTTATGTAACCACTTTGAGTAATGAGGCATTGTTCAAATCAAATCGAGCTAAATCTTTTAATATCTTGGCTGATATGGAAACTTTCGAAAGATCGAGATCATCCCACGGGTATACAGTTATTGATACAGAATGGGACTTTTTGTGAAAATAATAAGTATTAAAGAACCAGCAAGCAACGGATTTTTCCCGTTCGACTTCCCCTTTTATTAAACGCCTCGACGAAACTTTGAGCCGTCTCTTGGGAAAGAATACTGAGATTTGCGATGGAGCTTTGGGTTTCCGATGAATACAGTTATCCATATTGGGTTTCCCAAAACTGGGACGACGACTCAGCAGGAACACCTGTTTTCAAAACATTTCCAGATAGAGTATCTTGGTAAGCCCTATAGCAATCCCCATTTTCAATCAGTGATTCTTAATCTAGTCATGCAGGAGAGCTTGCACTTTGATTTTCAACACAGCAAAAAAGTTATCTTGGATCACGTTACCCCACTCGAGAGATTAAAGAAAATTTTTCTAATATCAGAAGAGCTTTTTGTGTCTGCGTCAAAGGCTCGTGATAAAGGAATAGTGGCCCAGAGAATTAAAGATATATTTTTTCCCTGCAAGATTTTGATCACAATCCGAAATCAATTTGACATTTTAAAATCGGCCTATATAAATGGAGGGCGTTTGTTAAAGCATGCGCTCTCTCCATTTAATGAATATGCAATCAGCTTCAATGACTGGCTCGAGATTTCCACGAGAAATTTGTCAAAAAGTTTTATAGGGAATGTTGATTATTATCCAACCATAAAATATTACTCAGATCTTTTCGGAAAAGGAAATATTTGTGTCCTTCTTTTTGAAGACTTTCGTAAAAATCAGAAAATATACCTCAATGAGTTGACTCAATTCCTAGGTATTGATTATGATGAATCGGTTCGATTGCTCGAGGCCAAACACGAAAACATCAGAATTAAGCAGTCTACTCTAGATTATGAAAGATTAAGGACTCAATTTTTCCCTGTATCCAGGCTTTCTATTATTTCAAAGATTTTAAAATCCTTTTGTTATTTGAAGACTCGAATCATAAAAGATGGGGAAGCGGATGTGGATTTTCCTCGACAATGGGTTGAATGGCTAAGCAATTTTTATCAGGCAGGAAACAGAAATCTGATCTCTGAATACAAGCTGCCGTTGGATGAATACGGTTATCCAGTTTGACATTCCAAATATTTTCATCTTCCTGTCACTAAATAATTCAGCTCTCTAGAATTGACCTCTTTCATGATGGAAAAGCCATTAAAGTTTTTATTCCTTGCGGAATTTGCAGCCGAACTGGAATGCTTTTTGGCTTACTGCAAGAGAGAAAACATGGACGTGTCGGAGTTTTTAATCGTTTCGCTTCAGCCCGAAGTGAAAGTATTTTGTAAAAAAAGAGGCTTGAAGCATACCGATACAATGCCGTTTTTCGATAATGATTCACATAGAGGTGCTTTGATCAGATCTCATGAGTTGAGTACTCTCATCTTTAACAATCTCTCCTTCCGTTTCGAGTCCTCGGTCAATCAATTATTCATGGACACTTTTCTTTATTACTCGAGATTCTACTTAAATAATTTTCTGTGGATTCTTGAAGTTATGAAAGGAATTAAAAGCAAATATGGAGAAGCTGGAATCTATGTATTCAAAAGAGACATTTCGTTAGAGAATTGTGCTTCAAAAATCGATCCCTTCTTATCAGAGCGAGATCAATTCATCTCTTCATTAGTTGAGAAATTTTGCCGACAAAATCTTCTGAAGGTAAAGATTGTTGAAGAGAATCAATCGAGTGTCTACGAGAGCGATAAGAAAGAACGCCAAAGGACTGTAGACATCCTGAGAAAGTTCTCACAGAGGCTCTATAAAAGGAAACTCTTAAGGCTTTCGCATTTTAAAACTGTTTTTATTACCACACCTTTTTATAATTTGGATCGTCTATGCAAGGATATACAAACACGATTCGGCAACATTATTGCGGTTACGAACCGGCCAGGAGCGATATCCACGAGTGGGTACATAAAATTGTGCTTGAAAGAGCTGGTAGGACTTTTATGGAAGCAGGTGGACCATAGGGATTTGATGCAGATTCCGGTGGGATTATTCCATAATGATGATAAAGAAACATCGCATAGGGTGTTGATCGATTTGAAAGAGTGTTTCGGAAAATTCGCTCGGAAATTCCACAGCGAATTTATCTATGAAAACTGTTCCTTATGGGATGAATTCAACCAAAAGGTTGAGACAGATTTGTTGGCCTCCCTTGCCGAGCTTTTTGAAGTTGCTGCGGCACAAAAGGTCTTTCTGGGACATCTAAACCCAAACTTGCTTATTTCCTGTGTGAGCCTGGGTGAATATCAAAGCTGGGCCCAAAAAGCGCATTCTTTAGAGATTCCTGCGCTTGTCGTGCCGCAGAAAATGCTTGTCGCTCCCACGGATACTTATGCCCAGGTTGAAGAGTATTATATTGGCCGGGCGCAGGTCACTGAGAGTTACAAAAATGTGTCCTCGCAGTCACCTCTTGTAACCGAATATTTAAAATGGGCTGGCTACGAAGGGAGTATTCTTGAAACAGGAAACTTGATCTTATCCCGGATAACTTCCGAAAAGAGACAGGAAAGCCGGTATGCTTTCTTTGAGGAGATTGGAGTAGCGAAAAGGATTATTGTCTGGGCTCCTTCCATGAAAACAAGAAGAAGCCGAAGATTCTATGTGCTTGAAACATGGGATGAACTGTTGAGCGCTATGGAGGATGTCTTTGATATTGTTGCGCAGATGGAAGATGTCCACCTTATTTTCAGGATTCACCCTAGCGAGGCAGTTACCAAGCAAGAAATTCATTCTCTCTTCTCTATCCCAGAGAATGTGACCATTAACGATGAAGGCTCTTTTGATGATATCCTCAGCTTGGCCGATTTATTGTTGAGTTTTTCCTCGACTTCAATCCAGGAGTCGCTCATGAATTATATTCCGGTTATTTTGTATGATAAATGGAAGAGATACAATCATCTGGATGCTTACAAAGTCAAGGGAGGAAAACCTCGATCTTTATCCTCTGTCTATTATGTGAATGACAAGAAAAGTCTAAGAGTGAGTATCGAATGGATTTTAGATAAACTAACCAAGGATAAGATTCCGCGAGACGTGTTCCGAGGATTTGCTTTTGGGGAGGGAAAGAATGAAAATTTCTTCAACTATGTTGGGAGATGTCTTAAACAAAAGAAAAAGAGGAACACGGCCCGTTTAAAGAGGGAGAAGGCGTATCCTTTCCAGCCGGATACCAAGATAAGAAATGGATAAAGCCCAGATCCGAGAAGAGATTTTGAAGATCAAGGATTGGCGCCATCCCTTTGAGTTAGAATCAGGGATTTGGGTTCCACTCTTTAAGGATTGGTTCAAGGAGTGGCACCTCTGGCGGGTTAACAATCTAATGCCCACTACCACAACTATAGTTTCTCATATTTTCTCTCATGGAATGAAGAATGCCAAAGTGTTGGATACAGGGTGTTGGGATGGATTTTACGGATTTGAATTCTTGAAAAGAGGTGCAAAATACCTTAAAGGCATCGACTTGCGAAGGGAAGCCATCCGCAGAGCCAACCTGATCAAATCCTATTTTGGGTATACCTGTTGTGACTTCGAACAGGGCAACATTGAAGATATAGACCCGAGTCGTGAAACATTCGATATCACCCTCATGTTCGGATTGCTCTACCACCTGTCTTCTCCTATTGAAACCTTAAAAAGGATAGGAGAAATGACGAATTCTCTAATCCTCATTCACACTTATGCTTTGCGAGATCCAACGCCCCTTCTCGTATTGAAGCGGGAAGATCCTTCAAAAGATTCGACTGGCCTCCACGCACTAGTGACACGGCCTTCTGAAGGAGCACTTATCGAAATGCTGGATTTTGCTGGATTCGATATCATATTGAGAGAATACCCCTTCCCGTTTTATGAACGTTACGTGAACAGCGATTTTGGATTTTTCTACGGCCTGAAGTCTTCTATGGGCCAGCATATAATTGACAATATTTTAAGCGATCTGGATGTTAAAGAAACCTACAATTCAAAATTAAATAGATCTCAGATTGTACGATTGCGGAAATCAGAATCTCAACTGGAAAAGAGATACATTAGAAAACGAGTTGGGGAAATACTCCACAGCATGATCGATAAGATCTTCTGATCAAATCCTATGGCAAATTTTCCTATCAGACACATTGAACTGAGAAGGATAAAATCGAAATGGTATGGTGATTTATTCACCGAGTGGCAGCCGAATAAAGATTATAATGAATATCTTAAATCTTGTATTAAACGGAAGAAATATCTCCCGCCTATTGTAGTAGTGGAGGAGGAGGATGTTTTTTATATCATCAACGGTCACCACCGTTATTATGCGCATGCTGAACTTGGAGAAAAGACGATCAAATGCATCCTGATCGAAGGAACCTTTAAATCATGCGAACCTCTTAGAAAAGCCGAGGTTTTACTGAAGGAGCTTGATCAAAGAACCGAATACCGCTATCAATTCAGTAGTTATCTGGACCGTTGGGCTGCTGCCGCAGAAAATCAAGCCTTCATCAACAAATACAGGCCTACGTTTATGTTCAAACTTTATTCGTGGATGAGAAAAATTAAGAACGCATTTGGCTCAGTGGGCCATCTGGATAAACGAGCAGAGAATTCGGAGCATAATTCAATTCGGAAACGGGAGGAATGAACAATGGGAGCCATTGAAGATGTTTTATCCAACCGGCAACTCCCAGACAGAGAAAGGCACAATTCCAGGCTCTTTGTGGATCTGTCTGAAAATGTTCATATTCATTTCAGAGATCTGCGCTTGATGTTTGGGGTGGATGAATTTTTCGAGTTTACCAGCATCGTAAAAGACAGCGTTACTGAGATTAGGAGATATCTGAAAAGGCATCCAGAGTACAAAGAACAAGAAGTATTTGAGGGATTATTGGTAGCAGGAGGATGGAAGCGCCAAACGACTCCTTTGCAGAGAAGTCCCCAGCCGCACCAGAGCAAATATTTTTCCAACCGTTTACATATAGAATTACAGAAGGAAGGAGTGATCGATCCGATCCACGTCCATTTTCGTGATTACCGCCTAGTGATGAACATAGAGACTTTCCGTGAGTTTTCTCTGGGAATAAAGGAGGCATTGGACAACCTGGAAGAATTTCTGAAGAAACACGATTATAACCAAGAACTCCATCCCTTCCGCAGAGTTGTAACACAAACTGATTGGCCAAAAAGCCAATTAACGCTGTGGGACAGGATTAAATACAAAGTAAAAAAATTCCGGGAAAATATTAATCGTAGATGACGGAAAATGAGAGAAGATAGAAATTTTGTTGTTTTATTCTACCCGACAAGTGTCGTTCACTTCAGGAACCTAGAACTTTTAAAGAAAAATCTGCGCGGATTTAAATTCCTGGTCATAGTGGAATCATGGGTCAGAGAAAAAGCTCGACATGTGTTGTCTGGAATCGACCCGGAAGAGCAGATTGCAGTCGAGAACGGTCGGCTCCAGGCTAAAACATGGGAAAAAAAAATCGATATCCTTTATCTCTCTATGGCATATCCCAATTTTTTTCGGTTGCTTTTGGTACATGAGGCAGTGAAACGGAATATCCCGGTGCTGGCTATTGAAGAAGTAAATCAGTTGGCCTTGAATGACGGAATAATCAATCATTATTTTTTGCCCATCGATAACCTGGGAGTGGCCTCATTTGTGGAGAAAGAAGAATTCTTGAAGCTAGGGATTCCTGAAGATACGCTAACAGTGACCGGGTGGCCTTTTTTTGTCGAAGAAGCTGCGTGGGGACATACCAGAGTCCATGATATAAAAAAGGAATACAGCATTCCCTCCGACAGAAAATGCTGTTTGCTGTTTTTGGGATCCTTGAAAGAGTATGACATGGTAAGTTTAGAAACCCGAAAAGTTCGCCGAGAAATCCTTGAAATCGTATCTAAGGGGCTATCGGAGAATTTTCAACTCATGATCAAACCTCATCCCATTGAAACAAGAACCGCAATGGAGGAAATCAAAAAACAGGTGCCGGATGCCCTTCTGCTGGATCCCCTGTGCCCTGTCGAGCCGCTGCTGGCACAGGCGGATGCTGTGGCCACCAGGGGAAATTCCCAGATAAGCCTGCTCGCTCTTCTAGAAAATAAATCCCCTATAGTTGTGCCCGCAGGATTAAATACCATTTTTCATGGATGCCTCGAATCCATAATCGCTGATTCCGCACTTCAGTTCCGTCAGATACTAGAACGCTATGCCCAGGGAGAGATTGGGGATTGCCAGAAAATACTTGCTGTTCATTTTCCCTTGGCTCCAGAGCAGGCAATACAAAAAGTAAAAGAGCTCTTCGACGCAGCAATAGGAAATAAACGCGCAAGCGGGCTGTCAAAAAAAATCCATATTTCCATCCTGTATGCTTTCCTTGGTGATATGAAGCAGGCAAGGAATGTGCTGGCCGGACTTCCGAAAAATGAAACTTTGCTACTTTTAAAACGTTTGTTTGGTCGACATATCAGCCGAGATGAATTTAAAACTTTATTGGATTACTTCCCTGGAAAAATCTTTCGATGGCATCTGCAAGCACTGTACGCAAGGAGGCTTGCTCAACACAGAGGAAGAAATGAATTATCGCAATCTATAGATCTTCTGAGTGGTTTTGACGGGGATACAAATCCCCATTATTTCATGGAGGATATTCTCCTCCGAATAGAGTTGGAATACCGGGCCGGAAATGATAAAAGGGCAGAAGACTTGATTGAAAAATTCTATGATAATTATGCGGTTTTCGATTATTTCAGACAAGCCTTTGATATGCTTCGTTTTGTGTATTATCGTCAACAGAAGTCCTTCATGCTTCGTAAAATGCTGTGGTTGTTGAAGAATTTGAATACAGCGTATTCGCGCAAATACATAAAAAACAGATTAGGGAGCTAGATCGTAGCGCCGTTCATTACCGGGGATGGCTCCCCGTACGCATTTATCCGTTTTAAAAGCTGAAAAATTTAGAAGGATATCCCAACTCAAATTTCACAACATCGATGAAGGATTAAGGATATTTGTCAAGAAAATGAATAGCCTGTTTTCTGTGTAGATTATTCTCTTTTTTTATAATCCAGACCTATGACCGATTTAACTGTTTTGATGACAGTTCACAACGGAGCGAGTTATCTGAATGAATGCATGGAAAGCATTCTGAATCAAACTTATTCTGATTTTAAATTTCTGATTTTAGATGATGCTTCCACAGATAATAGCGTGGAAATGGTTCTTTCCTTCCAAGACAGTCGCATCAAATTGGTGGAAATGTCAGATAATATTGGACAGATTCGGGCGTTGAACAAGGGACTCTTGATGATTAACACTCCGCTGATTGCGCGAATGGATGCGGATGATATCAGCCTGCCTCGACGCTTCGAACGACAAATAGCATTTCTGGAAAGCCATCCTCATGTTGGAATTTGCGGGACTTTTGCTACGGCCTTTGCAGGGAAAAAGCGAATCCGCTGGTCTTATCCATGTCATTCTCCTCTTATAAAAGTGAAGCTTCTTTTCGAGTGCTCTTTTGTTCATTCTTCAGTTATGATGCGCAAGGAGCTGCTTGATAAATTCGATCTAAGATACGACGAGCGGATGAATCACTCTTATGACTGGGAGTTATGGCAGAGAGCCGCGCGTCATTTTGACCTGGCCAATATCCCCGAATTCCTCGTTGAATACAGACTGCATGAACAAAGTGAAAGCGTAAGGACCTTGGATCGTCAGCAAAACTCTGCCGAAAGATTGGATGATGTGCTCCTGTCCCAGCTCAAATTGGGAAGTCACTCTCTACGCCATATTCACCGTGATGTTGCATTTGAAACTTTTAACGCAAAAAATAGAGAATCAAAATTTATTGATGATTCGATGGAGTGGTTCGAACAGTTGACGCAAGCTAACCGTTCCCACCGAATCTATTCCGAAGACGCTTTAATCCGGTTTCTTAAAGAACGCTTGTTTATTGTACTTACTAACAATATTCAGCACCGGCTGAAAGTGCTGAAGGTTTTTTTCGGCCAAAAACTTTACAAATTCGTTAAATTAACCTGGACGTTTAAATTCACAATAAAAATTCTTTTCCCGTTTTTAATGTTAGCGGTAAAACAGATAAAGCATGAAGAAAAATGAGATACAGAAAAAAAAGGAATAACACAAAAATTAATTTGGAATTTTGAGCAGTGAAGATAGTTTTCATTAATTTCAAGGACGTCGAAGGCGGTGCGGGCATTGCCGCCTACCGATTGAGCAAAGGACTGGAGGAACGTTTCAATACTGAGAATTATTTTATTGTCGGAAAGAAGCTGTCTTGCGATACAAATGTGTTTGCTACAATTGATAAGAAAAGTGAGACACTGAAGGAAATCCAGGTGTTTATCGAATTTTTTGTGAATAGATTATTTAATTGGCTGGGATTGCAATACTGGTATTTTCCCTTCTCTACCAGGTTTATTCTAAAGAAGATTCGGCAGTTGAGACCTGATATTATCAGTTTACACAATACGCATGGTGGATATTTTAAAACCTCCCTCATTAAGAAGCTGTCGAAAATGGCCCCTGTTGTCTGGACTCTGCACGACATGTGGGCTTTCACTGGCAATGCCGCTCATACTTTTGGAGATGAATCTTGGAAGCAGTTGAAAAGCGGGAAAAATGAAAAAAGAATATACCCTCATATCGGGATTGATACAGGAAGGTGGTTATTAAAGCAGAAGAGAAGGATATATAAAAAATCTGATCTTCATATTGTAACTCCCTCGAGGTGGCTTTATCATCTGGCGAAGCAGAGTCCAGTATTTGAAAATAAAAATATTTATCATATTTTTCACGGTGTAGACCTGGAGGTGTTTAGGCCCAGGGATAAGACTTGCTGCAGAAAAGCCTTTGGTATTGCAGAAGATGCAAAGGTGATTATATTTTCAAGTGCCGACGACCTGGAAAAGAGCCCCTGGAAAGGCGGTCCTATTCTATTGGATATACTAAAGACCCTCGATTCGAAAACAAGCCGTACCATTGAAATGCTGGTTTTAGGGAAGGGCGAATTGAAGGAGCCTCAGGATTTAGAAAACCTTAATATCCATAAAACAGGTTATGTGAATAGTGAAAAACTCTTGCCGGTTTTATTATCCACCTCTGATCTATTTATTTATCCTACTAAGGCGGATAGTTTTTCTCTTGTTTTGATGGAATCTATTGCCTGTGGTGTTCCTGCTGTGAGTTTTGAAATTGGAGGCTGCGGGGATATTATTAAGAATGATGTTAATGGGTATTTGATCAAACCTTTTGATATTGAAGCATTTACAGACAAGATAGCTGGACTGTTGGATAAGGAAGAAAAACGAGAGAAATTATCAGTTGAGGCTCGAGGGTTTGCAGAACAACATTTTGGATTAGCAGATATGGTGAAAAGGTATCACGAATTGTTTAATTCAATAATTCAAGGACAGAGGAATAGAGAATTCGATTGAATTTTTGATGTATAAAAAAAACAGAGATATAAACTGTTTTGCCTTAATTGCTGAATTTCCTCCAGCTTATGGTTTTTGGGGAGGAACCCCCAATTTAATTAAAACGTTTTTTTCTTCTCCTTCTCATCCTTTTTGTGCAATTGTGGTGACAGACCATGTTTGCCCAAATCCTGTTCCTGGCCCCTGGGATAGTATCCCAACGCTTTCGCTTTTCCGGCCACGTTCTCTTTTCACTCACCTTAAGTTTGGATTGGGACTGCTGGACAATTTTGCATTTGGGCTGCAGACACAACGTGTAGTCAGCTTCTTAAAAAACACGGGAGTGAAGCGTCAATTTGTTATAATTGCAAATAATGCTCGCCTTGCTATTTTTGCTGCCAACCTTCACCTCCCTATCCCACGGGATATCTATATTGTTGATGATTTTGTGGCAGATAGCGCTATCTATCGAGTTAATCAGAAAGCAGCTAAACATGCATTGGATCGGTTGGTGATGGAAAGTGAACGAGTGTATACTATTAGCCCGGTTTATGCTTCTGATCTAGAGCAGCAGTACGGCCGCTCCTGTGAGTTTCTGCCGATCCCTATTGCAGACTCTTTACTCAAAACCATTGAATCAGAGCCTCTACGCCGGAAGGAAAGCCGTAATGCATTAACATTGAATCGTGTCATTACCCTTCATCATTCGGGACAAATTCACCATCTCTACGCCGATGCATTGGTTAATCTTATTACCCTTCTTAAAAAAATCGCAAATACGAATAAGATGGAAATCCATCTGGAACTCTGGGGAAATAACACCACCAGGAATGTAGAGAAAGCTCTTGGAATCAATCTTCGCGAGGAAAATCGAAAGAACAATTTTAAAATAAGAATTTGTGGAGAAGTTTCTTCTCCAATCGAATTGGTTCTTGAGCAGAAGCGGTCGGATTTTCTCTTGTTAGTCAATTCTTTTCTGCCAGAATTGGAAAAACAGGTGCGGTGTTCCTTATCCTCAAAAATTTGTGAATACTTGGTGTCCGGCATTCCAATCCTGGTTTATGCCCCTCCTTATTCCGGCACAGTGTGGCACCTGGCCAAACACAGGGCTGCCCATATCATATCCACTAGAGATACGAAAGAGGCGTTGCTTGAATTGGAGGAAATTCTGGTTCCCCCCCACAAAAACAGAACAGTTGAGGCGGCAAAGGCATTGGCCCAGAACCTCCATACAAGCAAAGCATTTAATGAAAGAATTGTTTTTTAAACATGAAAGAAAATTTTGATATTTCTATCATTACGCCCAGCTATAATATGCAAACCTATCTGGAAGCGTGTGCCGCATCAGTAGCAGACCAGGAAGGCGTGGAGGCTGAACATATTGTGGTAGATGGCGTGTCCACTGATGGCAGTGTGGAATGGCTGGCAGAGCAAGACCACATTAGATATATCAGTGAAAAAGACAATGGGATGTATGATGCCATCAATAAAGGCCTCAGGATGGCAAAGGGGGAAATACTGGCATACCTCAACTGTGATGAGCAATACCTGCCTGGTACATTGGGCTTTATAAAGGACTATTTTGATAGAAATCCTCAGGTAGATATGATTTTTGGTGACTTACTACTAATCCGTCCAGATGGTTCGCTGGTAGCCTTCAGGAAAGGTTATCAACCCCGCTGGCTTTATATTATGACCTCTCATCTCTACGTGCTCTCCTGCACCATGTTTTTCCGGAGACGAATCATTGAGGGAGGTCTTTTCTTTGATCCCGGTCTTCGGGTAGTGGGGGATGCAGATTTTGTGATTCGGGTGCTACGCACCGGATATAATACCAGACACATCAAACGATACACTGCTGCCTTTACTGTGACCGGGAAAAACCTGAGCGTTACTAATGCAACCCACGAACGAAAACAATTATTAAATAGTGCGCCATTCTTAATAAAAAAGAGTAAATGGCTGCTGAATGCGGTTCGGCTAACAGAGAAATTCTTCAGTGGTGCCTATTTTCAGAAGAAGTCCCTGGAATATTCAGTATATCTTACTAACCAAGAAAAAATGGAAAATCAGCGCAAAACCTTTGTTGTGAATAAAGCCTCTTTCCTGTGGCGTTTCGAATGATTTATCTCTCGGCTCTTGGTTTGTGGCTGTTAGGTGGCGCTAGAGAACGGCTGATTTTAATTGTTAATTACAGCGAATGAAATTTTTGTGAATTTCTTTTAGGTTCTTTCCCCTAAGGGCAAAGAGCAGTATTCTCGAGTTACAGAGCGATTTATGAAATCTCCCAAATTTTCTTCTTTTTTTATAAAGTACAAATACTACTTTTTGATACTGCTTTTTTTTATTTCGTTATTTATGTTGTTTTTTTGTATTTTGAAAAATGGGTCCCGGAATTTTATTCTGGTCGGCGATGAAGCCACCCTAGAAACGAGAGTTGTGAACGCATCCAGGAATATTCAATTTCTTGGACCCTATTCGCGGTTTGGTTGGAACCATCCCGGTCCGGTCTATTTTTATCTATTACTTCCTTTCTATGCTCTGTTCTCAATGGGAACCCAAAGCCTGTATGTTGAAGCGACTTTCATCGGCATCTTATCGGTCTTAATCCTTTTATTTTTTTTGTATAAAAATGAAAATAACTATTTTTTCCTTTTTACAGCATTCTTTTTCTCGTTGTATATCTACGGCTTTTTAGGATTACATATTTTCCGGAATATCTGGAATCCCCATGTTACCATTTTACCGTTTACTGCATTCATTTTTATTTCAGTCCATTTGTCTCGAGGCAATTTAATAGCTCTTCCGTTATCGATTCTTTTCTTCTCGTTTGTGATCCAGACCCATGTTGCCTATGCTCCGGTAGTTGTGGTTATGTTTCTGATTTCTGTATTGCTTTATATCCTGGAGAAATTACGCTTTCAGAGGAAAATCAAATTGCTGTTTTCAACAGATGCATTAAAAATAGTAGGAGTCTCAGTTGGTTTATTCCTAGTATTATGGATTTTACCGATTATAGAAACCTTCAGGAATCCCCCGGGAAATCTATTAAAATTGATTTATTATTTTACCCGCTCCAAAGTCAGTCATGGTATCCCTGAAGCAGCGGCTGCGGTTTCCAACATGACAAATGCACCTTTCATAAAATTCTTCAGTATATTGTTTCCCAACTTGGAACCTTCCGCCAGAAGTTCTTTTTTAATGCTTTTTTTAATACAATTATTGCTGGTTATTGCTGCGGGAGTATATCATTTCCTATCCAGAAGGAAATATCAATTCAACTTACTTCTTTTTGGTGCATCAGGTTTAATCATCTCGGTGATTTCAGTCACCAAAATAACCGGAGAAATCCACAGCTATCTCATTCAATGGATGTCTGTCATCGGTTTTATTAATTGGTGTGCGGTGTTTTTTACGTTTTTTTGCTTATTAACAGAGTTATCAAGAAAAATTACTGTTTATGGCAAAGTAGAGGCTTTTTTCTCTAAAGTAAAGACGAGACATAAAAGAATACTGCTGTATTCAATTGTTGTCCTGATTGCGGTGGTATTGTTCATCCGGCAGCAAGAGTCAGTTTATTCTGCTTCACAAATTAAGCAAAGCGAGACAAGATATAAACACGTCGGTGAGATTTCCGATGCAATAAGAAATTATGTAGAAAAAAATAATATACCCTCTTTCCTTTTGGGCGCCCATCATTCCCTATGGGTCACCGAAGCCGGGGTAGTCAATCAACTGTTTAAATCTTCAGTATCCTTCAGCCTGGAAAATAATTGGTTATTCTGGTTCGGTTACCAGTTTAAGCAGCATAAGGAAGAAAAGGATATCATTTTCTTTATGCCCGAAAGAGAGCCAAGGAAAAATACTCACAACCGATTTCTTATTTACTCCACCTCTGGATGTTCCGTATATCACAAAGAGAAAGATTGATCAGATAACTTCCGTCCAGGTAAATAGGGAGAACATAATGACCAAAAGAAAAATACTGCTGTTGATTTGTATTTGTGTAATTTCTTTTGTTCTACCAGGGTGTCGCAGATCAAAGAAACCGCACATTCTTCTCATAACTATTGATACGCTGCGAAGGGACCGCTTGGGATGTTACGGTTATTCATTAAATACTTCACCCTTTATTGACCAGTTGGCCAGTGAGGGAGTGCTCTTTAAACATGCGGTTACTCCATTGCCGTTGACAAGCCCCAGTCATGCGTCCATCTTGACTTCCCTTCATCCCCTGACACACCAGGTTATGCATAACAGCGCCGTATTGAACCCTGAGATTGAGACCCTGGCAGAGGCCCTAAAAGATAAAAGCTACTATACTATCGGGGCAGTTGCAGTCAAACACCTGTCAGGAAAATACAACTTTTCCCAGGGATTCGATTCTTTCTCAGATCATTGGGACCCTGGCATTAAAGATTGGAAAGGAGTAGCTAAACATTTTGTAGGAAAATGGCAGCGAGTGGCAAAATCAGTCAATATTAGCTTGATAGAGCAGGTTGAAAATTATCTTGATAAACACTTTAACAAACCCCTCTTTATCTGGGTTCACTATTTCGATCCTCATTATCCTTACATCGACAGAGAGGACATTGTTTTAAGCCGAAAAAAGAAGCAGTGGATACAGTATGATAAAGAGGTTCGTTATACTGATAATTATATTAAGAAGTTGTACCGGTTCCTGGAAAAAAAAGGATTGACCGATAAACTAATCACCTGTATTACAGCGGATCATGGTGAGCAGTTGGGGGAACATGGTTTCGGTGCCCAACACGTGGATTTTTATTCGGAAACCACGTTTGTACCCCTGATTTTTCATGGCTTTAAAATACCCCAAAATAAAATTGTTGAGGAATTGGTCTCAACCATGGATATTGGAGTAACATTGCTGAAATTGGCAAATTTGAATTATAAAAAGCCAGTCGATGGGATTCCCATTTTAAAGCTCGGTGGGAAATTGGCAGCAATTCGAAACAGGGAGCAATTAATCGTTGAAGATCTTCGTCGAGTTAGGTCTCTACAACTCATTTCTTTTCCTTACAGTTATATATTAAATTTTGATTTCTTTTATAAATCCTGGTTCTTCACCGGCAAAAGCATTCTGCGGGAAGGTAGATTCAAACGTATTCCGAATAACTGGGTGACGGTAAAGTATTTTGATGAAAAGGATTGCTATGAACTTAGGATGACTTTTCCTTATGCCTATACCTACGGAAAAGGGATGAATTTTGCAGTCCTGAGATTTGAAATAGAAAAGAACAATGGCGTTTATGTGGGTTTCAAACTCAATGTAAGCAAATGGCTAGAGCCTTTCTATATTAATGATGAAACAAAATCAGTAACAGTATTTTTTCCTGTAACAGCAGCGGATCAGCTAACCGCCTTTATCGGATTTAAAAAAGGAGCAAAATTTGCGAATTTGGAATATGCTTTTTTGCCAAGAAAGGAGTTTTTAGGCTATACCCAGTCCACCAAAGAAATTGAAAGTAAAGAAATCTATGGTGAATTACAAACCCTGAGAAAATTTAAATCCTCTGATGAATTGTACGACCTGGATTCGGATATCGAAATGATAAAAGATTTATTTAAAAGTAAAAAGCAGATTGCAGAAGCCGTTGCCGCGGAAGGGAACAGACAGATATACGAGCTTTTAGACCATTACCTGAGAAAGATAAAAGAAATTATGGGCAGAAGCAAACCTGAAAGAGCCTTAACAGAAAAGGAGAAAGAAATGCTAAAAAGCTTGGGATATTTTTAAAAGAGTAAAAATGAGTGATGAAGGATGAATAAAATAGCGTTACCTTTCCCGGTTTTAAAAGGCTCTCTATTAGTGTTGTTGGCGGCCGTCCTTTTGCTTTTCTCATTGGTTTCGCTCCCGAAGGTTGGCTTTATAGTCGCTACCATTTTGCTGCTGCTGGGATGGGTGATTACATTTTATGTTGAAGGAATCTACGAACTGGCGGATATTCCTATTTTATTTCTAGTTTTGGGCACTTTTGCTTATGGAAGGGCTTTTTCTTTGATTGGGATACCATTGGGAAATGTTCCCCTTTACGTGACGGAAATGATGTTGGGCGGTTCCCTGGGATTGTTGCTGCTGGAGAGGAAATCCTTGAAGAAGTTATGGGATGAATGGCGATTGCCCCTTCCTCGAGGATTGACAATAGTATTGGTAGCCTATTTCTTGATGGGTACACTGTATTTATTTATCGGCGTTATTGGCAACGGTATCCTGGCTTTGAGGGATATCGTATTTTGTCATTACTTGCCTTTTTTATTTATTACCCTGAGCCTTCTCATAAAACAGGCAAAGATTAAATCGGTTATACCTTTTTTGATTCCCGGTATTATTATTGTTTTATATACAGGGCTAACACTCTTCTTTATATACCACAGCTCTTATCCTTATAAATATCCTTATAAAGGATTTTTGAGAACAGCCAAAATGTTTAATTTGAGTCTCTATTTTGGGTTGATTGTTATTTTTGGGTTGAGTTTTTTCGCTTTTGTTAAGCGGAAAATAAAACCGGTTATCGGAGTACTCATACACTTGTCTTTGTTGTTTGTTATAATGACAGAAATTCGAGCTAGCTGGGTGGGAATGATCGTGGCATGGATATTTTTGACTATCCTTTTGAAGAAAGAGATTAAAATTCTCCTTCTTATTCTCTTGTTGATGGCGGGCTCCTTGTTTATTATCGATTACTTCCAATTGGCCATCAATAAAGAGAAGCTTGCTGATTTGAAAGAAGAAATAATGTCCATAGCCCAATCGAATCTCGAAAGTATGCGGGCCGCCAATATCAAATGGCGGCTGAGTATCTGGAAGCAAACCATAGATGAAATTCGAAAAAGTCCGATTCTTGGATGGGGGTATGGGACTCAGATTGATTATATGATTTGGAATAAACGGTTATCCGTGCTCAAAGCTATTGGGGCTAGTACGGGAATCCTTCCCGCCCACAACCATGTATTGGCGGTCATTTATAAAATGGGCCTGGTGGGTTTAGCCTTGTTCCTTTTTTTTAATTTCAGGATTTTTTTTTGTGGATTAAGTTATCTAAAAAAGTGCAAATCAGCATTTAACCGCAGATTTTTAATAGCCTGTCTGGCTAGTTTGGTATATTGGCACGGTATGGCCTTCTTTTTTGATCTATTGGAATCACCGACAACTGGGATTTTTTTATGGATATTGCTGGGGGCAGTATTGGGAGTGATTTATGTTGATCGCAATTCAGAAAATTCAGCAGCGAAGAATGTAAAGGGATGCGAATAATGACCAAGAACTTATTGTATACTCTTACCACCTATCCGCCTTCCATTGGCGGAGCCCAGATCCACCAGCATCATTTGGCTCGGCAATTGAAGGGTCGGCACAGCATCCAGGTTTTGTCGCTTTGGGAAAGTAATCGTACGGATTGGTTGTTGGGTACAACAGTGCTGGCGCCGTCAACGAATATAAACTATACCGTTGATGGTATTGACGTACACTGTACAGGGTTTTCGTGGTTAGAAAAATTGGTGATGGCTCCGTTTGTGTTTGCTTATTATCCCATGATGCAGGTGGCGCTGCCTGCGATTGCCTCATGTGTTGAGAGGCATCTGCTAACGTATGCGCAGAAGGCCGATTTGGTTCATAATGCGCGAATCGGCAGGGAAGGATTAAGTTATGCTTCCTGCAAAGTTGCGAGGCGATACAATATCCCCTTTGTGCTAACCCCGCTGCATCATCCCCGTTGGGTGGGATGGAGGTATAAGGCTTATAATAAGCTCTATACGATGGCAGATGCAGTTATGGCCTTGACCCATGCGGAAAAAGAAGTTCTGATTCACCTGGGAGTGACAGAGGAGCGGATTCATGTTATTGGGCATGGACCGGTGTTGGAAAGCAGCGCAAAACCAAACCAATTTTTACAAAAATACAGCATTGATCAGCCTATGGTACTTTTCCTAGGACAGCACTATTCCCACAAAGGGTATAAAGAGTTGCTGGAAGCAGGAAAAATTGTGTGGGAAAAAATACCCGATACTCATTTCGTGTTTATTGGCCCGGCGGTGGGGCGATCAGAAGCAGTGTTTAAAGCCATTTCGGATAAGCGCATTCATCGATTGGGAACACTCAGTCTCCAGGAAAAAACCGATGCATTGGCTGCGTGCTCCCTATTATGTGTGCCTTCTGAACAGGAAAGTTTTGGAGGTGTCTATGTAGAGGCCTGGTGTTTTAATAAACCCGTAATCGGATGTCGTATTCCTCCCGTTGCAGAGGTCATCACAGACGAAGTGGATGGTTGCCTGGTTGCTCAAGAGCCAAAAGAAATTGCAGAAAAAATTATTTTTCTATTGGAAAATGAAGAGACTTCAAACCAGATGGGTGCTGCTGGGAAAAAGAAAGTTGAGGAGAGATACACCTGGCAGCGCATAGCGAATCGAGTGGAAACAGTATATGAAAGATTGATTGGAAGCCTTTAAAAAGACTTCGGTACTTTTTTTGTTTTGATAATTTGAATTTGTCTCGAGTGCCGTGCTTCGGATTTAGGATTTTTTCATTTAAAGCTGCCAATGGAATTTGAAAAACGGAACTTATTCGGCGTTTATTATGCCATTGTGGATTATGATTCGGCGTCGGATATTATTGTTGAACAAGGAGCCCGGCACAGGAGTTTCGGTGTATCGGCCCTGGCAGCACATGGCTTGGTAACAGCCGTTAGAGACAAAGCTATTGGTGAGCGGGTAAAGAAAATAGATCTGGTAGTGGCGGATGGCCAGCCCGTGCGCTGGGCACTAAACAGTTTTTATAAAGTAAGAATGAAAGACCGTATCTATGGACCTACTTTGACACTGCGAGTGCTGGAAAAGGCAGATAAGCGCAATCTTAATGTTTATCTTTACGGAAGTACGGAAAAGACCCTAGATGCGCTATCTGCTTTTATCGGGAAAAACTACCCTTGTGTGAATCTTTGCGGTATTCATGCAGACCGGTTCCGGGATGCAACTGCTGAAGAAGACAGAGTAGATATTAAAAGGATAAATGCTGCTAAAACGCATATTGTGCTGGTGGGAAGGGGGAGTCCGCGCCAAGAGGTATGGGTGGCAGACCACCTTGGAAAAATCAATGCTGTCATGATGGCAGTGGGCGCAGCCTTTGATTTTCATGCCGGAAAATTAAAACAAGCACCCAAATGGATGCAAGACTGCGGTTTGCAGTGGTTCTATCGCTTAATAAAAGAACCCCGCCGCTTATGGAAACGATATCTGCTTACAAACAGCTACTTCATCTATTTGTTTCTCAAATACAAATTATCATAGAGAAAAACATAAGATGCGACGGATATTATTGACAGGTTCAAGCGGTTTAATCGGAAGCGAACTCGTTTCTTTCTTTGCACAAAGAGGGTGGGAAGTCTGCGGGATCGATAACAACATGCGGGCCGATTTTTTCGGGTTCCAGGGTGACACAAGATGGGCTCACGAAAGACTCATACAGCAGTATCCGACCTACTTTCATCACGACTGTGACGTCCGTGACCGGAAGAGAATTCTGGAATTGGTAAAAAACGTCAAACCAACAGCCGTCATTCATGCATCTGCTCAGCCGAGCCACGATCTAGCAGCCCAGAGGCCCTTTGATGATTTTGACGTCAATGCCGGAGGAACCCTGAATCTTCTCGAGGCAAACAGACAGACAAATCTGGATATTCCGTTCGTATTTTTATCGACCAACAAGGTTTATGGTGACGGACCGAACCACATTCCCCTTGTAGAACTGGATACGCGCTGGGATTATCGCGATAAAAAGGATTTTCAGGGCATCTGTGAGAATTTTCCAGTCGATCATTCCCTGCACTCTGTGTTTGGTGCGTCGAAGCTGGCCGCTGATATTATGGTCCAGGAATACGGCCGTTATTTTGGAATGCCTACCTGCTGCCTCAGGTGTGGGTGCGTTACCGGGCCGAATCAGAGTGCTGTTGAACTGCATGGTTTCTTAAGTTATCTCATCAAATGCAATGTTGAGAATTCAGCATACAAAGTTTTCGGGTATAAAGGAAAACAGGTCAGAGATAATATTCATTCCTACGATGTAGCCCAATTTATCTATGAATTCATCCAGAAGCCCGGGATCGCCGCTGTCTATAATCTTGGAGGGGGCCGAGGAAATTCTGTCTCTATTCTCGAAGCCATAAGCCTGATTGAATCCATTTCTAGCAAAAAATTGTTTTTCGAATATCTCGATCAAAACAGGAAAGGGGATCACATATGCTATATATCTGATCTGAGTAAAATACAAAAGGATTTTCCCAATTGGGCAATCACTAAGAACCTGCCATCCATTTTCGAGGAAATCTATCAATCTTGGAAGAAAAGACTTGAAAATACTTAGGAAAGTGTCTCTGTTTAGCCAATTGATGATGTTAATCAAGAGTCCGTTTAGAGATTCCAGGCATCATTTGATCGATTGGATTCAAATTGCCATCCTGGTTTTTATCGCCCCCTTCCTTTTATTCATGCAAAAAAGTTACATTTTTGTCCTTATTGTCATTTTCTTAATCCTTATCTTCAGAGGTTTGTTAAAAAAGACATTCTTGGAAAATACGATCTTGAATTTTCCTATAATCTTGCTTCTCATTTCCATTTTTGTTTCCACGATCTGGATTTCGGACCTTTCCCACAGTCTTCCCAGAATTGTGATGATATTATATTCTATTGTCTTTTTCTATGGCCTAATAGCCCTTTTAAAAACGGATAGGTTAATAAAAGCTGGGGTAGTTTCGTATCTCATTGCCGGATTTCTCTTATCCCTGTTAAGCATAACCGGGATGTCCGTCTTAAACGTCAAACATTTTGATATCCTTTTTAAATTAAAAGAAAAAATCCCCTTTATCCATTTTAACTTGCCCGGAGCAAGGGAGGGAATTCATCCGAATGCAGTCGGCGGGATTTTAATCCTGTTCATTCCTTTATTTTTCGTTTTGATATACAGCGTGTTAAAAAACCGAAAGGAATTGCATGAAATTCTCAATAGTCATGTTTTTAAGTGGTTTTTATGGGCTGGCCTGATCGTCTGCTTCTTGACTTTAGTCTTAACACAAAGCCGTGGAGCGTGGTTGGGTTTAATCATTGGCAGTGCCGTTATGTTAGCAGCCCTATCAAGAAAAAAGAATATCTTTATCATCTCTTCTGCAGTTGTGAGCGTCCTCTTTTCTTTGGTTATTGTTTATTCCATTGGCAAGCTCGACTCTACGAGATTCATGGTGAGGAGTGCTGAGGAAACATTTGATTTCCGGGTTCAGATATGGGACATCGCAACACCTCTTATTGCTTCCCACCCATTTTCGGGAATCGGAATCGATGAATTCCGATATCATCCAGAAATGAGATATGAATTATCTCATGCGCATAATAAATTTATTCATCTCGCTGTCGAAATTGGGATGCCGGCAGTTATTGCCTATATGGCTATTTTAATAGGCATTGGATACATGGCAGTGGTAGTTTGGAAAACGTCTGCTTCCAGATGGTATGGTCAAATTTCACTGGGACTGGCCGCTGGACAGATCGCCTATCTGATTTTCGAATTAACTGATATGGTTCGTCTCGGGTCTAAGGTAGGTGTTTTTTTCTGGATTTCTGCCGGATTAATCACGGCAATATATAATAATACTCTGGAACGTGAAGCTGAATTGGGCACGAGATAGATACGATGAACGAAATAATTCAAGTTAATTGGCTGCTTCTTCTCTGCTATTTTTTCTGGTTTTTAGGAGCAGGTGTTATCGTTGTGTATATAAGTCGAGCTGTATTCCTAAAACATTGCAGAGGACACCGAGGGAAGATATTCAATATCAAAGCAGATCAAATGTGGTTTGTAGCCAGCTTTGTTTTAATCTTTATTGGTTTCCTGTTCCATGCCTTCAAAATCCCTTTGAATAGATTCATTGTAACCAAAGTGATAATGTCTGAAAATGTTCAGCCCTTAGACTTTCATGAATCGATGAATTTTACTCGGGATATGGTTGATATTGATGGCGGGAATAAAAGAATCCAAAAAGGAATTGGGTCAAAAACACAGACTCTTGCACTCTATCAGAATGGGAATGTAACTCTTCCATATCTGAGAATGAAAAAAGGAAAATACCTTTTTAAGTTTCAGGCCAAAGGAACAGCGGTTGAAAACCTTAGCCTAAACAGAATGGAATTTTCTAAAATAAAGATTAAGTGCGAGATGATTAATATTCAAAATTATCTTGATCTCCAATGGATTCGATATGTCGAACTCAGCAGTGAATATAAAAAATACCAGATGATGGTACACATTAGTGAAGAGGAGACCGTCAGACTTCAAATTTCCTTCATTAATGACGTCGTAGTCAAGGATGGAGATAGAAATGTTTGGATTCGAGGCATCAGTCTTAATAAAACCTGAACTCAAAAGATCCGATTCAACTCTTCCTTGAAAAGGACAAATATAGCTTAATCCACAAAAAGCTTTCTTCCATCTGTCACGAGGGGGAGAAGAAATAAAGGTATGCAAGAACAAAGAAGAAAAGGATTTCTGAAAAGAAACTGGGAATTGATCTATTCATTTGTCTCATTCTTTCTCGACTTGTTTTTTTTGAATTTTTCCTTTCTTTTCAGTTTTTGGCTTCTCTTTGGAAATTTCAGGAATATCCAAGACTACAGCGTACCGCTGGTTGTTATTAATCTTTTATTTCTCCTAGTCAGCTTTGGATTAGGCATTTATCGTTCCAGGCATAACCTGTCTTCACGAAGTCTGTGTTTATACTATCTGCAATTGGTTCTGTCTGTAGCCATATTGACTATGGCCTTCTTGTTCATTATCAAAGGCCAGGGATATTCCAGCCAATTAATCCTATTGACATTTCTAATAATGTTGCTGCAATTTGAACTCGTTCATCTCTTAATAAGAACAATACAAAATAAAATGGCCAAGATGCGGTGGATTGGTTTTAGGACAATCATAATCGGGACAGACGACCTGGCATGGAAATTTTACCTTATGCTTAAAGAGGCATTCGGATCTTATTTTCAAATCCTGGGATATGTCCAAGACGAAAGAAACATAAAGAATCAACCAAACAAAAATTTGAAGAATTTTATCATAGGGCCTATCAGCCGACTTGATGAATTCATCCCAATCTATCAGCCAGATGTCATTTATGCCCTCTCTGAAACAGCAGATATAGATAAATTCACAGAAGCGCATAAGATTTGCTATAAAAATTTCGTCAAATTAAAGATTGTGTCACCCCAATTTAATAGAATATTGAACCATCCGAAAATCAGGGATGTTCTTGGGATTTCATTGGTGTTCGATAGTTGGAGAATATACTACTGGAAATTCAATTCCCGTATCAAGAGGGTTCTGGATATATTATTTGTTTTATTCATGATCCCAATTATATTATCGTTGGGCACTATCATTGGTTTTTTCGTAAAACTTTCTTCTAAAGGTCCGGTTTTTTTTAAGCAGAAGCGAACACTCTATAAAGGAGGATGTGAGTTTACTTGTTTTAAATTCAGATCAATGTATGGCAATGCTGAAGACTTAAAGAAAGATTTAATGATCAAGAATGAGTCGAACGGTGCCCTGTTCAAAATTAAGGGAGATCCCAGAATTACTCCTTGTGGCAGAATAATCAGGAAACTAAGCCTGGATGAACTTCCTCAATTTATAAACGTTTTGAAAGGTGAAATGTCTGTCGTTGGCCCTAGACCTCTTCCTGTCGAAGATTTTGAGAAGATTGAGGAACTTGATATTTATCTTGAATGGCAAAAACAAAGAGGGATTGTCAAACCAGGGATTACAGGATTGTGGCAGATTTTGGGAAGATCAAAGATGTCATTTGAAGAAATGCTTTTCTTAGATCTTTATTATATTGAGCATCAATCCATTTTTTTAGACCTTGAAATATTTTTTTCAACTCTTTCTTCGATATTATTCGGCAAAGGGGCCTATTGATGAAAAGTATTAAAAAAAATGTGTAGTAGAGCAGGCAGAATAAACCGGATTATGGTTTTACATATGCAAACCCCTCCTTTTCCCGGATTGTAAATTCTTATAATCCCCTTCTTGTTTTATCCCCCCTCCAAAAAAACTTTATCAGGCCAACTCTGTCCCTAAACTTCTCCTTTTTCCCTTCAAGTCACAGATTTTTCCTTCATAGGTTCCATTAGGCCATTTCCCTACTCAGCCGCAAAGATGTCCTCGGAAAAATGAAAATCCGTGAGTCTTCTTAATTGAATACCTGGAATTTTCACCTCTCTGCTTCCCTGGAATACGATCCTATTCCCATGTTGAGCCCGAATCTGTGAAAAAGGAATCACATGGTTGTAATCAAAACCGCAAAATTCTTTTCTCCAGATATCGTAAAAATACACATTTTTGTACAACCGCTGTAAAATCTCACTGGAATAGCTGCGGGACAAGTCATTGCCGAATTTTAAAGCGTATTCCAGCGATGAACTGCGATAATAATAGATTTTAACATAGTCTTTATAATTATTTTCGACCTCTTGGCGGATAGCCAAGGACGCCTCTTTTTGTTTTGTTAACTGGTTGACGCTTTTTTTAATTTGCCCCGCCGGATTTATAAAGACAATCAAAAAAACCAAAAAAATTACTATTAATATAGTAAGAATATTAGAGTTTATTTTGTGGGGACCCAGAATATACTTGAGATATAAGAAAATAAGAAGCAGGGTAATTCCTGATAAATTGAGCACTGGCAGTAAGTAGTGATCAGCGGAATGTTTTGATACCATAAAAAGCCCCAGCACCTGAGCGGCTGTCGTGGCTGCCAGTAATTTAAAATGAATATTGGAAGAGGATATTTTCCGTAATTTCGGGGTAACAAGAGAGATGATTACAATTGTCAGGCCCAGGACCAGGATAATGGAAAAGAAAGGGCTGCCGGTCAGTAATTGTTTGATATTTTTCATAAAGAGTTTTGAATCGATTACCCTCCACGCACCGCTGCCATAGCGGCCCGAATGGCTCAGGAGCTTGTACACCCAATCAAAAAACCGCGGGTACATCCGGATAATAGGCAGGGTAAATATGATAAAACTGATTCCAACAGCAAGCAAATAAAAAACCTTGCTTTTTAATTTCGGGAATATAATTAGAGGAATAACCATCAAGGGAATAAAAGTCACTTTGCAGGCAATGCCGAAACCTGTAATAAGTGCAAAAATCGAAACCAGCATAATGTTTTCCGATTGAGTGGAATTTTTTACATTAAAATCCTTTGAATAGGCTTTTAAAACCAAAAATACAGTCATCATTAAACTGCTAAAAAATAGAAGCGGTTCCGGGGTTACTCGTGTTAAACTAAATTGAAGTGAGGTAATTGAGAAGAAAGGTGATAACTGAAGCCACAGGCTGAACCAAAAATTTTGTGTCAGAAAAAAAGTAAACATACCCAGGGACAGGAGCATGATGGCATTGAGAGTTACCAGTACGATATTAATGGCTCCCAGGTAATATTCCGGTTGGTTTAATACCTTGGTATGCAAATCAACATTTTCGGAAGCTTGAAAAAAGTGAACTACCTTTAGGGTAATAGCTCCCAAAATCTGCAGCGGAGTCCCTGGATGATCGATGTGCCCCACGCCTTTTAGACTTGCCAGGTTCAGTGAATTAAGCAAGTAAACATACTCTGGGTCCAGGTTGCTTCCCAGCCAAAACGGCCCGCGCGCTTCGTTAAGAAATGCGGCCGATAAAACCAAAACTATAGGCAATACAAACAGGAATATGTAATATACTTTTTTCATTTTTTTGGCTCTTCTTTCGTTCTCATCTACTTTCTGCACTTCGTATTCTTCGTGCCTAAACAAACTCGATTTTTATCAGTGCAAATGAGATCATTTTGAGTAACAACCATCCGTCCCGGAAACAAGAAATTTTGGTTTCATGGTATTCCGTATCCCTGTACCGGGTGGACAGCTCAACGGTTTTTAAATTTAATTTGGATGCCCCAATAATCTAATCAAAATCGCCAGAGAGGTCAAAATCCGAGAAATAATCACGCTGTAAGAAAAATCCAGTTATCCCTCACATTCATTTTATTCTGCTCTATATAAAAAGTTCATTTTAGGATCTTTGTTTTTCTCTTTTGATTAAAGCGGATATTGTTCCCTCCTTATTGGATTCTTCACATCACCAAATTATGGCATACAAAAAAACAGAAGGCAAAAGTTCTTGGAAGTCTTGACAGTCATATTTCTTTTATTAAGCTATATAATTCTGGAAAGTTGCTTGTTTTGACTGGAAATAATAATTCTTTTAAAACCGCGAGGGGAAAATCTGCGGCTGAAATAAGAGTCATGGATTTTGGGAAAAAAACCTCTCAAGTGATCGCCCTTCCATTTGAAAACACAATTTCCAGTATTAATGTCAATGTTGATGGAAGGATTATTGTAGGTCTTCTGACGGCAAAGACAAAAGCTAGACAAAAATCAGGGAGCTTAGTAATTATTTCTCCTGATAAGAATCTTTGGGGATACACAATATTAACCGGACACGAAATAAACACAGAAGATTGCTTAATAATGGGACCGAGAATCATCACCTGTGGGATTGATAGTAGAGCTGAGCATACTATTCGATTTTGGGGCACAGGGTCTTATGTAAAACTGGCAGTCAGCAAATTATCTATAGAGCCTTCTTGACCTAATAGGGAAAACAACCTGGATTATCTATAAAAAATGTATTAAAGTTAATATCAAGGATGAAAAAGAAGAGTTCAAAACAGATTGACACCAAAGCCCCAGGTCACAAAGCCCTCGAAAACTTCCGCACTCTTGAAGAAACACGCTCCCAACTAGCAGCTATTGTAGAATCCTCAAATGATGCAATCATAGGAAAGACTTTGGATGGCATTATTACCAGCTGGAACATCGGAGCGGAGAGAATCTATGGTTATACCTCAAAAGAGATTGTTGGGCGCTCTATATCTATCCTATCCCCACCTGGCCGTCCTGATGAGGTGCCGCAAATTCTTAAGAAAATCAAGGATGGAGAGCGCATCGATCAATATGAAACTGTGCGCCTGAGAAAAAACGGCAAGCAAATCGATGTTTCTCTGACCATATCTCCTATCAGAAATGCTGCCGGTAAGATTATAGGTGCCTCAACGGTTGCCCGAAATATCACCGCGCACAAAAAAGCAGATGAAGCACTCAGAGAGAGCGAACACGCTTTGCGTGAGAGGGTCAAGGAATTAACCTGCTTATACAGTTTAGCAAAACTTGTTGAGCGTCATGGAATATCTCTTGAAGAAATATTGGAAGGAATAGTGGAACTTCTTCCTCCTGCTTGGCTGTATCCAGAGATTGCTTCTGCCAGGATTGTTTTAAATGGACAAACTTACGCTACTCGCCGTTTTCAGGAAGGCGGCCAGAGGCTTGTCGCTAATATTGTTGTGGATGGGGAGCAAAGAGGAACCGTCGAGGTTGCTTATTCAGAGAGTATGCCGGAACTTGACGAAGGGCCCTTTTTGAAAGATGAACGAAGTTTGATTGATGCTATCGCCAGAGAAGTGGCGCTGATCGTTGAACGAAAGCAGACCGAGGAAGACAAGGCAAGGCTGCAGGAACAATTGAGACATGCTGACCGATTAGCCACTATAGGTCAGCTATCTGCAGGGGTTGCTCATGAATTGAATGAGCCTATAGGGAGCATCCTTGGATTTGCTCAGCTTATTCAGAAATATCCGAAAATATCGAAGCAAATAAGACAAGATATCGAAAAAATAATGAATGCATCTCTGCATGCACGAGAAGTGGTCAAGAAGTTGATGTTATTTGCTCGGCAGATGCCTCCGCAAAAAACTCACGTAAATATGAACCAGGTTATAGAAGAAGGCCTGTATTTTCTTGAATCTAGATGCGCTAAGGAAGGTATCAAAGTGGCTCGTTCACTTTCTCCGGATTTGCCGGAGATTACAGCTGATCCAGCACAGATGACTCAAGTTTTAGTCAATGTTGTTGTCAATGCCATACAGGCGATGCCGAACGGGGGCAAGCTGATAATTCAAACGAAGGGTTCTGATAAATTTGTCTTTATAACAATAGAAGACACAGGTGTCGGTATGAGTGAGAAAGTTATGAGGCAAATATTCCTTCCATTCTTTACAACAAAGGATGTTGGGCAAGGAACAGGTCTGGGGCTTGCTGTTGTCCATGGGATCGTTACTTCTCATGGAGGATTAATCGATGTTAATAGCCAGGCAGGCCAAGGGACAAGATTTGAGATTCAACTGCCAATAAAAGAATCACAAGATATGAAGGAGAAAGGATAAAATGATGGCTTCAGTGAAGAAAAAACATATCCTTGTTGTGGATGATTCTCCGGATACGCTGGAGGTGCTTCAAAGAAATTTGGAATCAAGAGGGTATCGGGTCCATTCCGCGCCTGGAGCAATTGAAGCAATCAAGATTCTTGAATCAACTCCTATGGATCTAGTTATAACAGACCTAAAGATGCCTGAGATTAATGGACTTAGTCTGATAAGGCATATTCAAGAAAACTTTAAAAATACCGAAGTGATGATGATAACAGGTTACCCCTCGATTGAAGGCGCAGTCGAAGCGGTTAAAACCGGGGCTGAGGAATACCTGGCCAAACCTTTTACTGACGAGGAACTTTTTTCTGCTGTCGAACGAGTTCTGGATAAACTACACACTCACCGTGCTTCAAAGGCGCAGACTCAGAAGCCTCCTTCGATTCGTCATGGTCTTATCGGTGACTCGAAAGCTATGTGCAAGGTCTTAAATGCTGTTGAGAAAGCGGCATCAAGTTCGGCTACCGTACTCATTACTGGAGAGAGCGGTACAGGAAAAGAGCTTGTAGCCAGAGCTGTCCATTACAATAGCCCACGGGCTTCAGCCCCATTTGTGCCTATAAACTGCGGGGGGATTCCAGAATCACTGCTTGAAAGTGAGCTTTTTGGATATGTCAAAGGAGCTTTTACTGGAGCCACTGAAACCCGGGCTGGCTTCTTTCAAACTGCAGAGGGAGGCACGATCTTTCTAGATGAAATCAGTGATACAAGCCTGTCGATGCAGGTTAAACTTCTCCGCATCCTCCAAGATAAAGAGGTTTTTATGGTTGGAGTCAGGCATCCTCAAAAAGTGGATGTGAGGATTATTGCTGCAACCAATAAGGATCTGCTCAGTCTTGTGAAAAAGGACGTCTTCCGGGAAGACTTATACTACCGCCTTAATGTTATCACTATAGATATTCCTCCTCTACGAGAAAGAGAGGAGGACATCTTGCTGTTGGTCCGGCATTTTGCAAACAAATTTGCCAAAGAGTTTGGAAAGCCTGCGCCTCGGTTTTCTGAAAATGCTTTACAAGTTTTGAACAGCTATTATTGGCCCGGGAACGCAAGAGAGTTGGAGAATATAATCCAGCGACTTGTAATCATGTCAGAGGGTGATATCATAGATGTCCCAGACCTTCCCTCGCTTATGCGCTTCTCGGCCCTAAGGGGAGTCGGGCCTAATCGAACGCTGGTTGCAGTTGAAGCCGAGTACATCCTCAGCGTTTTGGCAAGTGTCAATAATAACAAGACAAAGGCAGCAGAAATCCTTGGAATCGACCGGAAAACCCTACGTGAGAGGTTAAAGAAAATCCAGCATCCATCCCCATCTGAATGATTTCGTTGGCGGAGAGATTCTACCCGGCGGTACAAATTTCCTCAATATCTTTTGTATTTCTTTTTTTCAGATTGTAAAACAACCGCAGCCGGCCAGGAATATTTCACCTCAGGAATCCCTTTTTTTTCAATAACTTAGAACGCTTTTAATCATCCCTCTTTTATGTGTATTGCCATCCCACTAGAAATTTTATAAATGGCATCAAAATTGCAATTATCAATTTTGAGAAAGGAGATAAAAATGAATGAAATGAATCGAAAGAGAAGAAATAGGCAAGAGATAACTCCAGTTTCAAAATCCAGAGAATGGAAACTGTTATATTACGAACATGGCAGGCCTGGTCTTGAAGATGGGAGTGAGTACAGAGGATTGTGCAGGTATTGTGAGCTTCGTGAAACTTGTGCTCTTCCAAGACCTGAGGGGGGCGTCTGGCGTTGTGAAAATTACATAGCCATGGTGAGGGAAGTCAGTCTTTACGAAAAGGTTGTTAAACAGCTCGAAGAAGCAGTAGACGTTGTGCATTTTGACCGGGATATTTGTAAGATCCTGGCAGCAACAATGAATGAGCTTATAGTTCATTTTCCAGTGAAAATGGACGATGGCGGAATAAAAATGTTGACAGGTTACCGCGTACAGCATAACAATGCACTGGGACCCTATAAAGGGGGGCTGCGATTCCATCACTCAGTTGATATCGATGAAGTCCGCGCACTCGCGACCTTGATGACCTGGAAATCAGCGATTACAAATATTCCATTCGGTGGTGCAAAAGGAGGAATCCAGCTAGATCCAGCCGAATTTAGTACCAGAGAGCTGGAAAAAATTACGCGCCGATTTACCTTTGCTTTGGGAAACAATATCGGACCAGAGTATGATATTCCTGCTCCAGATGTGAACACCAATCCCCAGATTATGGCCTGGATTCTAGACACCTATATGTCAACAATGACTCCAAATGAGAGGAATCGATGTATCCATGTGGTCACTGGAAAGCCAATCGAATCAGGTGGAAGCCAGGGGCGTCACAAGGCAACAGGACAGGGTATTATTTTCCTTATCGAAAAATGGGCAGAGGATCATGGGTTTAACCTGAAGGGTGCAACGTATATAGTACAGGGATTTGGAAATGTCGGTTCATGGGCAGCCCGATTGATGAAAAAGAACGGCTCAAAGCTTATTGCTGTTGAGGATGTAACTGGAGCGATTTCGAACAGTGAGGGCATTGACTCAGATGATCTTGCTAATTATGTCAAAGACAAGGGCGGTGTCCTCGATTATCCGAAGGCACAGCCGATTGACCATGAGACCTTTTTCAGCACAAAAGCTGATATATTTATCCCTTGTGCCTTGGAAAACCAAATCACAGCTGAGACTGCAGAAATATTGGATGTGAAGCTCGTTGCCGAAGGCGCCAATAGCCCCACTGATCCAAGGGGTGATGTTGTCCTGCAACGTAAAAAGATTGATGTGATTCCTGACATACTCTGTAATTCTGGCGGTGTAATCGTCAGCTACTTTGAGTGGCTTCAGAATAAACGGAGTGAATTCTGGGACCTTGAGGAGGTAGATCATAAACTGTACAAGAAGATTATTGATGCTTATGAGCGAGTCCATGATACTGCGGATAAGTTCAGAGTTAATTGGCGCACAGCTGCCTATATTGCTGCTATATCAAGGCTAGAAATGGTCTATAAAGAGAGAGGCATATTCCCATAATGCAACACGTGAGAAGCAGTTAATGCTTTAGAAAAAGCAATCATCTCAGAGAAAAAATCTAAAAGTGGACGAAGTACTAATTATATAAGAAGCCGAATCTTTAAAAGTCTTGGGAAGAATACTTGTAGAGATATTTTATTTATCGTATACTTAATTTTAAACAAAAATCCTCCTTAACATTAAGCATGAAATTCCGTACTTTATCACTAAGAACCAAACTCATCCTTAGTTTTCTTATTATCATTATTATTGGAGGCTTATTGTCTTTAATTCTTGGATCAAGGTTAGTAAGAGATACAATCATATCTGAAGCCCAAACTAAAGTTAAACATGATTTAGCGTCGGCTAGGATGGTTTTCAACGAGAAGCTAAATGATATAAAAGAGATTATAAACTTAACAGCAGCAAGAGAAGGGATTCAGGAGGATATAAAATATAACAGGTGGGATATTCTTTTTAAAAAGCTTAACAGGGTAAGAGAGGAACATGGACTGGACATATTAAACTTAACTGACCATAGAGGGAGAGTGGTGATTAGAACACGCAATCCAGAGATAATTGATGATGATCAATCCCAAGATGAAATTGTAAAACGAGCGCTGGAAAATGAAATTGTAGCTAGTCCACAAATTATCACTCGTGAAGAACTCTTAAAAGAAGGAAACGATTTGGCTGATCAAGCCTATATGGAATTCATTCCAACACCCAAGGCTGCAATCCGGTCTGAAACCAGAGAAACAAGCGGCATGATGCTTAAAGCGGCTTCCTCTATTATAGATGTAAACAACACTTTCCTGGGGGCTCTCTACGGAGGGATATTGCTTGACAGAAACTATGAGATTGTGGATCGGGTAAAAGAAATTGTTTACAAAGGAGAGAAATATAAAGGCCGGGATAAGGGGACTGCGACTATATTCCAGCATGATTTGCGGATTTCAACAAACGTTAAAAATGAAAAAAATGAAAGGGCCATCGGCACAAGAGTTTCCAAAGAAGTTAATAATGCTGTCCTCAAGGAAGGCAACGCCTGGATTGACAGAGCTTTTGTAGTCAATGATTGGTACATTACAGCCTATGAACCCATAAGAAATGTAGATGATAAAATTATTGGCATTCTCTATGTAGGAATGCTTGAAAAACCCTACATAGACACAACAGTCCGCGTAATGCTGACTTTTATCTTAATGGCCTCTCTTTGTGTTGTGTTGTTATTAGTCATCCTGAATTTTTCCACAACGAGGATCATCAACCCTCTCCAGAGGATGGTCGTTGCTACTCAAAATATAGCTAAAGGAGATTTATCCCACGAGGTTAATGTGAATTCCAAAGATGAGATTGGTTTGTTGGCTGGTTCCTTTAACAAAATGACAGCGAATCTAAAGGTTGCTAATGATAAGCTTATAGAATGGGGGAAGACTCTTGAAAAAAAAGTCGAGGAACGAACAAGAGAATTAACAAAAATGCACGCTCAGCTAATTCAATCCGAAAAATTAGCCTCTCTGGGAAAGTTATCAGCAAGTATAGCTCATGAGATAAACAATCCCCTTGGAGGCATCCTTATCTACAGCCATTTGTTGCTTGAAGATACAGACAAAAATAGTCCTCATTACGAAAATTTGCAGAAGATAGTTAAAGAGACAACACGCTGTAAAGATATCGTCAAGAGGCTTCTTGAATTTGCCCGGCCCAAAGAATCTGAAAAATTGCTGGTAGATATAAATGAAATTGTAGAAAAATCTCTTTCCATCATGGAGAGCCAGGCGCTGTTTCAAAACTTGCGTGTAAAAAAAATATTTGCCTCTCAATTACCTAAAATGGTAGCAGATAGCGCCCAACTCCAACAGGTCTTCATGAATATTATTCTCAACGCCGCAGAAGCCATGAACGGAAATGGAGTCCTCACACTCAGTACCTCTTTGAGTGAGGAAGGCACACATATAGAAGTGAAATTTGCAGACACAGGTCCAGGCATAGAAGAAGAAGATAAAAAAAGACTCTTTGAGCCTTTCTTTTCTACAAAAGAAGTTGGCAAGGGCACTGGCTTGGGTCTTGCCATAAGCTACAGCATCATACAAAAACATCAGGGAACAATAAAAGTTAAGAGCGAAGTTGGGAAGGGTTCCACATTTACTGTCAAACTTCCCGTTACTGAGGAACGAAAGCATGAGTGAAAAAGCCAATATTCTTATCATTGATGATGATGAAGCGATAAGAGATTCCTGCAGTCAAGTGCTTAAAAAGGAAGGATACACAGCCAAAGGTGCTAAAGATGGAAGGGAAGGTCTAAAGTTCTTCAGGGAAGAATTCTTCCATGTTGTCCTCCTCGATTTAAAGTTGCCCGGCCCTGGTGGAATGGAAATTTTAAGCAAAATTAAAGAAGAAACACCTGAAACGCCCGTCATAATCATAACTGGCTACGCATCTATAGAATCTGCTGTTGAAGCTATGAAGCGAGGGGCCTTTGACTATTTGGCCAAGCCATTTAGTCCAGAAGGACTGCGTGTTATTGTAAGAAAAGCTTTAGGAAACCGAAAAATTATCCTTGAGAATCTTTATCTCCGTAAAGAATTAGAGGCAAAAACTGAATTTGATATGGTTGTTGGAAAAAGTAAGGCTATGAAAGAAGTTTTAGATATAGTGAGGCGCGTCAGTCCCACCGAAAGCACAGTGCTTATAACCGGGGAAAGCGGTACAGGCAAAGAACTTATCGCTCGCGAAATACACAACCATAGTCCAAGGCACAACGGTCCCTTTGTCGCAGTCGATTGTGGAGCACTCGTAGAAACTCTCTTTGAAAGCGAACTCTTTGGTCATGTCAGAGGGTCATTCACAGGAGCTTACGAGACAAAACATGGACGATTTGAAGTGGCTAATGGAGGAACTATCTTCTTTGATGAAACCAGCAATATCAGTCTCAACATCCAGGCTAATCTCTTAAGAGTCATCCAGGAACGAGAAGTGACTCGGATCGGAAGCTCAAAGCCTATTAAAGTAGATGTGCGTATTCTCGCAGCCACGAACGAAGATCTTGCAAATGCTGTAAGGGAAGGAAAATTTAGAGAAGACCTCTTTTACCGGCTCAGTGTAGTCCCCGTTCCTCTTCCTCCCTTGAGAGAGAGGAAAGAGGATATTCCTCTTCTTGTTGAGCATTTTTTACAAAAATATAACAAGAGGGCAAAAAGAAGTATTATCTCCATATCTCCTCGAGTCAAAAAAGCATTGATGGGCTACGAATGGCCTGGAAACATAAGGGAATTGGAGAATACAATAGAGAGAGCAGTAGTGCTTTCGAAGAGTCAGGAAATAGAAATAGAAAATCTTGTATATCATGGAATAAATACTGGCTCTGAATTCTGGAATCCGGGGACAGGAAAGTTCAGAACATTAGATGAAATAGAAAAGGAGTATATTAAAGCTGCGCTTCAAGCTCAAAGCGGGAACAAGAGCAAAACAGCAGGTATCTTAGGAATAGATCGCAAAACGCTCTGGGCTAAGATCAAAAAGTATAACCTTCAGTAAAAATAACCGCTTCCTTTCCAGATCTTGAGTATGTCATAATTGGACATAAATTGGGGAAAAGTGCCCCATTTCTACATTTATCCTTTTGCATTAAGCTCACCTCATTAAAGATAAGATTTTCTATCTCATTCTGATTCAAGTAGTTATATTAACCAAAATTTTTTCGCTCTTCAGACAAAATAGGCATGCTTCTTGCAAAATGTTTTATGCAGATGAAAATTTTGTTGGCACTCTCATCGTTATTAGAAAAAAGAAAATGCATATATCTTTTTCTTTCATTCATTATTTGTATTGGTTCAATATCTGCCAAAGAAAAATCCGTTTCTATTAATCAGAAATGTCTCTCTTGCCACAGCACTGAGTCTATTTGTGATGGGAAATTCAAGATTAATGAAGAAGAGTTCTATTCCTCAGCGCACAGCTCTATTAAATGTACTGACTGTCATCTGGTTTCCCTGCGAGGTTCCGATGAAAAAATGTCTCACAAAAAAATTATGCCAGAAATAGATTGTACTGCAAAATGCCATCAACAAAATAAACAAATCAAACCTGGATTAAGCCCCCTCTACTATCCTGACAGTGTTCACGGAAGAGCTTATCTCGAAAGAGGGGCTCAGGATGCGGCCAAATGCTGGGATTGTCACACCAAGCATAATATTAAAAGGCAATCAGACCTTGATTCTACTGTAAACAAACGAAACATTCCTTTGACCTGTTCTAATTGCCATGAAGATATGAGTGTGATTTTAAAATACAACATTCATTGTGAAAAACCCTATCAGGATTATCTGCAAAGCGTACACGGGAAGGCTCTTTACAAAGCCGGACTTCTTTCCTTAGCTGCTGTTTGTACAGATTGTCATGGAATACATGACATTAAAGGAGTTGGCGAACCTTCGCTTATCGCTAAAAATCCTAAAACCTGCGGAAAATGTCACATTCTGATTTTTAATGCATACAAGGAAAGCATTCACGGTGGAGAAGCGTTGAATGGAAACCCTGATGTTCCTTTATGCGTAGACTGTCATAACGAACACAAAATTATCTTTCCTTCGGATGAAGAGGCGCCCACATCTTGGAAAAATGTCAATGATACATGTTCCGCCTGCCATGCGCGGATAGAAATAATGCAAAAATATGGCGTTCCTGACGACAGGAGAGAATCATATATCCAAAGCTTACACGGCATTGCTATCGGATATGGCTATGAAGCTGCAGCCAATTGCACTAGCTGCCACGGATTTCACGATATCAGACCTGCCAGCGACCCTTCTTCAAGAGTGAATCCTGCTAATTTGGCCAAGACGTGCAGACAAGAAAATTGTCATCCAGGAATGCCCGACAAGATATCTAACTCAAGAATCCATATTGATATCAACCAAAAAAAATCTGGGGCTTCCTATTATATTCAGCAAATATTCCTCTGGATCGTCTTTATCACAGCCGTAATAACTGTTATTTGGTTCGTGCCAGGATTCATAAAAAAAATAAAATACTTGAAAAGATGAGATATATATTTCTAACTTTGGTTGTATTCTAAAAACAAAACATGATGCTTGCCGAAAACTTGTAAGGAAGAGATAAAAATGAGAATAATCAAACTAAAAAAGGATAAATTATTCCCTTTTTTGGAAATCATTTCTAATGATGCGGAGCTTTGGGCACCTGCAAAAAAGGGGGATAAGCATGTTTTTAAGGTTATTGAAGATTTCTCAAAGATTGAGTTGAATACGACAAGAACAATCCTTCCGCCTCGAAAAATTTTCCTCCCTCCTACCTTTAATATGTTTAATACATCTGAAAAAGGCTACAAAGAAGACCTCTCACTTATCACAAGAAGAATACTTTTCGGTCTCCACCCGTGTGATATCCATGGCCTGCTTACCCTTGATAATTTCTTCAAGCAAGCCTTTCTTGATCCGTATTTCCTTGAAGCCAGAAAAACCTCTCTGATTCTGGGGCTCTCCTGTTGGCCAGATGAATACTGTTTTGCCAAATCAACCAACACTCATATCATCGAAGAGGGTTTTGATCTTTTCTTCACTAATTTAGAAGATTTTTTTCTCGTCTGGATCGGCTCAAGCCAAGGGGACGACCTCATACGCCTCAAGCCAGAGCTTTTCGATGAAAACCTAACTAATAAAGACATTCAGACTTATATTAATTGGCAGGCTGAGAGAGAAAAGGCTTACCAGTGGAATATAAACTTCACTGCTCTGCCTGACCTGATGGAGCTCAAATACAGAGATCCGCTCTGGGAAAAACTGGCTGATGCTTGTTTAGCCTGCGGTTCCTGCACTAATGTCTGTCCGACCTGCAACTGTTATAACATCATGGACAAACAATCTTTAGGGAGAAGAGAAGGAAAAATCATTCGCCATTGGGATGCCTGTACACTTGAAGAGTATTCAGAAGTTGCTGGTGGGGAAAACTTCAGGGAAAGGAGGTCTGACAGACTGAAGCTCTGGTACACGCACAAATTACAGGCTTACATCTCCAAATATGGAAAACCGAGCTGTGTGGGATGCGGCCGCTGCATTGCCGCTTGTCCAGCAGATATCAATGTTCGGACCGTAGGAAAATCTCTCCTTGGAGAAGAAGTGGATGCATACTGGGCTAGATTCAACAAAGAGGTGACAAAATGAGTGTAGAAAGTAAACAATTAAATTATAGTAATCCTTTTACCCCTGAACCTGCAAGAATCGTCCGCACCTACTATCTCACAGAAGATGTAAAGTTCTTTCAGGTTAGGATTGTGGATATGGAAAAGGCTCTTTCTTTTAAATATAATCCTGGCCAATTTGCCATGATTTCAGTCCTGGGTGTGGGGGAATCACCCTTCTCTATATCATCCACACCCTCGCGGCCAGGTTTGTTGGAGTTTTGTATTCGTAAAGTCGGGGCTGTAACTAACGCCCTCTTTCGGATGAGAGAAAATGACCTCATTGGACTTAGAGGACCCTACGGCAATGGTTTCCCTGTAGAAAAAATGACGAATAGAGATATCCTGGTTGTTGTTGGAGGCCTGGGGGCTGCACCTCTTCGCTCTGTCTTGCTGTACTGCTTGGATAACCGTGACCAATTCCGAAGAGTTTCCCTTCTTCATGGAGCAAAAAGGCCTGCTGAAATGATTTTCCGTGAAGAATTTCTTGCCTTAAAGGAGCGCGAAGATCTTGAATGTCATTTAGCTGTTGATGAGGATGACACAGGAACCTGGACAGAAAACGTAGGTGTAGTTACCACTCTTTTCCCTAAACTTAAGAAGATCGAACCAGCCAATATATATGCGCTCGTGTGTGGACCTCCTATCATGTATAAATTTGTTATCAAAGAGCTGGTTAAACTCAATATTCCCAAAGATCAAATCCTGATGACACTCGAAAGAAGAATGAAATGTGGAGTTGGGAAATGCGGACATTGTGCAATTGATTATATCTATACCTGCCTGGAGGGCCCGGTTTTCACATACTGGGATGTCATCCACATGAGAGAACTCATTTAAGGGGAAATAAATGAAAAAAGATAAATTGAAAATCGGTATATTCGAATTAACGGGCTGTGCAGGCGATGCTCTCCTTATTCTTGATTGTGAAAAAGAACTCATCGATATATTCAATGCTGCCGACATCCTATCCTTCCTGATGGCCACAAGCGGCAATATAGATGGAAAACTGGATGTTGCTTTTGTTGAGGGTTCTGTTTCGACGGAAAAGGAAATAAAGGAACTCAGAGATATAAGAAAAAGAGCAAAGACCGTGGTCGCTATCGGGACTTGTGCCTGCTTTGGAGGAATTCAGGCAGCTTTCCTCGATCAAAAAGAGTGGAAAAAGCACCTTGAAAAGGTCTATGGAGACTGTAAAATGACACACGCAAAACCTATTCAATCCAAGCCAATAGATGCCTACATCAAGGTGAATTATTATCTTCCAGGATGTCCAATCAGCAAAGAACAATTTCTGTCCACTTTCAACCGTATCACAAGAGGGAATCCACCCGAACTTTATCGATTTCCCGTCTGCGTAGAATGCAAATGGAACGAGAACGACTGCCTTCTCAATAGAGGTATTCCATGTATTGGGCCGGTAACCCGCGCGGGGTGTGGTTCAATCTGTCCTAACCATGACCTTCCTTGTGTTGGTTGCTGGGGGCTTGTAGAAGAAGCAAACCTCGATTCTGAATTTCAACTCTTGAAGGATAAAGGATTTGATTATGGTTTTATCAAGAAAAAACTGGCCAATTTCAGCGGCACAAGAATAGCCGATTTCTTGAGCAAGCTTAAAGGAGAGGAAAAATGAAGAGAATATCTGTCGATCTCTTAGCTCGTGTGGAAGGAAAAGGAGGAATTTCTGCCGCTATCGATGGAAATATCGTTACCGATGTAAAATTCTCAATATTTGAGGGTCCTCGCCTTGTTGAGAGATTGACGATCGGTAAGACGCCAGAGGAAGGCGTCAATATTGCACCTCGAATCTGTGCCATCTGTTCAATCTCTCACAAATACGCAGCCATTCGCGCCATGGAAAATGCTTTGTCCGTCAAAGTTCCTGCCAAAATTTCTCTTCTTAGGGAACTCATGCATATGGGCGAGATGATAGAAAGCCATTCTCTTCATTTATATTACCTTGCCCTGCCAGATTATGTAGGTTTTCCGAATGCGATTGCTATGGCTTCCAAATTCGATTTAGAAGTCAAGATAGCACTCGAAATGAAAGAATTCGGAAACCACATCATGAAAACAGCCAGTGGCCGTTTCATCCACGGGGAGAATCCGGTTATCGGTGGATTTGGGAAATTCCCATCGCTGGAGGAGCTCATTTGGATAAAAAGCAGAGCCATTCAATTTATGCCTTTTGTCTTGAAAACTGCGACCCTTTTCTGCGAGCTCGATTACCCTCGCTGTCCTGAAGATGATACTGTCTATGTCTGTTGTAATCCTGCGCAGAATAAATACGGCCTTGCTGGAGATAAAATTATCTTGTCCACAAGAGAAATTATTAATAAAGAAGATTACAAAAGCCTGACAAACGAATTCGTTGTCTCTCATTCGTTCGCGAAAAGCAGTCGCTATAAAGGGAAGTCTTATTCGGTCGGAGCTTTAGCCAGAATTAATAACCTCGGTGAAAGGCTGGAGGGTAAAGCGGGGAAGATGTACCAAAAATACTTTAATTCCCACTGGAAGAGAAATCCTCTTCTTAACAATGCTGCCCAGGCGCTGGAAATTCTTTTCTGTTTCGAGAGCATACCGAAAATAGTAGATAAGCTCATCAAGTGCCCAGAAGACTCTCCTATCGTGGACTATACTGCAAAAGAAGGCAAGGGAACAGGAATTGTTGAAGCCCCTCGTGGCCTTCTTATCCACCATTACGAAATCAACAACGGCCTTGTTTCCAACACCGACATTATTACCCCCACAGCTCAAAATGCTGAAGATATCGAGAAGTATTGCCATATTGCCGCTCAGAAACTTCTTTACAGAGGCGAAGAAAATAATATCAGGGATAGGATGGCTCTGGTTGTTCGGGCTTACGACCCATGCTTCAGTTGTTCCTCCCATATGGCAGAGGTCAAAAAAGCTCCATCAGAAGACTGGAAAACAAAATTAGCTTCTCTCAAGAAGGAAGGCTCACCAATCTTTATAGGCCTTGGCAAACGCAATCGCTCCGATGATCAAGTGGGTATGAAACTCGCCCTTGAGCTGATGAAGCATGGAGTGAAAGATGTCTTCCTCGAGTCCGAACTAGAAAGAAAAAAAGCGCTTTGGAAAAAGAACATGGATCGTCCTTTTATCTTCTTTGATGCACTGGACTTCAGAGAGAAGCCAGGCAAAGTGACACTTCTTCCTCTTCAATATGTTCTTTCCAATTGTACTTTAAGCCATAGGATGTCTCCTTTCATCTCGCAGAGATTGAATTATAAGCAATTGAAAAATTCCTTTGTTCTTGGGATTCAGCCTGAGACAGTTAAAGAAGGGAGAAAGGTTTCAATATTTGCTCGCCAGGCTTTAGTTGAAGTCTTTAAGCAAATAGTGGAATGACCAGAAATAGCAAATGAGTGAAGTTTTATTTTCGGCTTTTCAAAAGAACTGAATCTTTTTTACCCTCCTTAAATTTTTATAAAATCGTCCAGGGGTGAAAAAGAAGTGATGATAATTAAATAATCACTGTGTCTACCTCATCCGTTTCCCTGTGTTGTAGACTCATCTCTGGACGACTATTCTTTTCATTTTTTTGTCCTCTATCGATTCTAGTCTTTTCAGTAACACAGATGAGGAATAATTCCCCATAACAGAATTTTTCTACATCAAAACATCAGAGGGGCATTGTCCTTTATGCAAATAACCTATTTAATATCAACAAGATATAATATTATTCCTTTCTTTGCCACTCTAGAATAATTGGCACAGTTATTGCATCCAACAAATGTGTGGACGTTATAAATGGATGACATGGAAAACAAAATTCTTATAATCGACCCAAATACCACTGAAAGAACAATTATGGCTGCTTATTTAAGAAGTGAAAACTTCTATGTTGAAACAGGGGGAGGATTGAAAGAAGCTATAGAGAAAATGTCTAAAGGATGTTTCGGCTGTTTAATCATGGATGTGAAGCTGCCCGAGATGAAAGGATATGAAGCAGTTTCCATTCTAAAGCGGATAGATCCTAAAATTAAAATCATCATGACCACGAAAAAAAATAACAGAAAGCTAGAAGCTAAGGTCAGGGAACAGGATATTCTTTTTTACTTCATTAAATCTTTTGGCAAAGAAGAACTAAAATTGGCGATCAATAATGCCTTTAAATAGCAAATAAAGGAGGAAAAAATGGAAAATCAGAAGGAAAAAATTTTAGTCATTGATGATGATCAGGACTTCATAGACGCTGTAACTCCGATTTTAGAATCTGCCCTGTACAATGTTATAACTGCTGCGGATGCTAAAGAAGGAAAGAAAAAAATCTTCGCTGAGAGCCCAGATCTCATTCTTCTCGACATCATGATGGAGAGTCTCTTCGACGGCTTTTCCCTGTGCCATGCTATCAAGACTTCAAAAGAGTACAAAGAGTTCAGGGATATTCCTGTTATCTTTATTTCCGCAGTAAAAGAGAAGACAGGTTCAAGGTTCCAATTTAAGGGTGAGGAGCAAGGATTAGCTGGGCCTGACGATTATATTGATAAACCAGTGAAGCCAGATGATCTCATTGCTCGCATCGAGAGACTTCTGAAGAAATGAATGAAGGGAAGTATATGTCATAAACTCAAGGAGTCTTATCTGTAAAAGAGAAGGGAATTGTTGAAAAAAAGGCCAGTTATACTCGTGATTGATGATGAAGAGTCCATGAGGGACTCCTGCTGTCAGATCTTGATGAAAAAGGGTTTGCGCTCGGAAACAGCAGAGGATGGTTCTGTTGGTATAGAAAAGATCAAAGAGATTAAGCCGGATTTAACTCTTATAGACTTAAAAATGCCTGGTATCAATGGCATGGAAGTTTTAAAAAAAGCAAAGGAGATTGATCCTAGTATGATTGCCGTTGTTATAACGGGGTATGCCACAGTCGATTCAGCTGTGGAAGCTATGAAGAGAGGAGCTTATGATTTCCTTCCTAAGCCTTTCACACCTGAAGAATTACGAATCATCATAAATCGCGGATTGGAGAAAAAAAGGCTCATCCAAGAAGCGGAATCACTCCGCAGGGAAAAGAAGCTTATTGAAGAAAATTTCATCACTATGGTTTCCCATCAGTTGCGAAGCCCTATCGTCGCTATCTTGCAATATTTTGAGGTCATGCTTGCAGAGATGGCTGGTGAGGTTTCGGAAAAACAGAAAGAGATGCTTACAAGAGCCAGTGAGAGATTGGAAGAACTTCTGAACTTGATCAGCGACTGGTTGGATGTTGCCAGGTTGGACAGCGGGCAAATTGTCGACAAATTCAAACCTTTATCATTAAAAAAGATTTTAAAAAAGCTTATAGAGGATATGCACTCCTTAGCCAAACAGCATGATGTTTCTTTGGAACTCAGGCCATCATCTGAAAATGACATTGTTCAAGGTGATGAGGAAACCCTTGAACAAGTCTTTTCCAACCTTATCACCAATGCAATTAGATACAATAAGCCAAAAGGGCGAGTTTTAGTAAGGATTAAAGAAAACAAGGATTTCGTTGTTTCAGAGGTTCAAGATACTGGAATAGGCATAGCTAAGAAACACCTCCCCCTCATTTTCGATCAGTTTTACAGGGTAAGCAGGAAAGGAGACAGAAAGATGAAAGGTACTGGACTAGGGCTTTCTATAGCTAAAAAAATTGTGGATGCACATGGAGGCTCCATCTTGGTCTCTAGTGAGCGTGGGAAAGGGAGCATATTTTCAGTCCTGTTGCCTAAGGGATAAAAAGGTCCCTTCACATTTTAAATTTTTTGTTAAAAACATTTCTAAAATCCAATAAAAACTGTTGACAAACCAATTGCAAATATGATTTTATTATATATTCAATTGATTTTATCGACTATTATAAAATGAAACTTTCAACCAGGGGAGAATATGCAACGCGGGCAATCCTCGAGCTGTCTCTCCATTATAAAAATAGCCTACTCCACATTCGTGATATTTCCAAAGCCCAGGATATCCCTTCTCGATTCCTTGAACAAATTCTTCTGTCGTTGAAAAGAAACGGATACTTACGGAGCAAAAAAGGTCCGAATGGAGGTTACTATTTGGCGAAGCCTCCGGCTGAGATAAATGTGGCTGAGGTTATTAGAGTGATGGATGGTCCACTTGCCCCTATTGACTGTGTGAGCGTAACTGCCCATGAGTTTTGTCCTAGAGAGAGTTTTTGCGGTTTGAAATCGCTCTGGAAGGAAGTTAGAGACAATATTGCTGAGATATTAGAAAATACCACGTTTAAAGATTTAGCAGAACGAACAAAGAATGCAAAAAAAGAAAGGGGACGTTAAAAGGCAATAAAAATTTTCATTTAATAGATTATATAATCAGTCGATTATATCGACTAAGGAGCAGTCATGGATATTCTTCATTTTTCTGTCCTCATCTTGTTTTTAGCTTTTTTCTGTGAGTACATTGATTCTTCTCTTGGAATGGGATACGGAACCACTCTAACTCCTCTTTTGCTCATTATGGGGTACAATCCACTTCAGATTGTACCTGCCATTTTGCTGTCCGAGCTATTCTCTGGATTAAGTGCGGCTTTCTTTCACCATAAGTTTAAAAATGTTAATTTCAAGATTGGAGGACCAGATTTCAAAATAGCTATTGTTATGGCAGGATGTAGTGTTTTCGGAGCTTTGGCAGCGGTTTTTATTGCCCTGAAATTAACAACGTTTCTTATAAAGCTTTATATCGGTCTTTTGGTCTTCAGTATGGGCGTATTAATTCTTTTTACTCAAAATCGGATATTTAAATTTTCCTGGAGAAAAATCACATCTCTTGGACTTTTAGCGGCGTTTAATAAAGGAATTAGCGGAGGAGGCTATGGACCTCTCGTCACCAGCGGCCAGATTCTATCAGGAGTTGAGTCGAAAAATGCAATAGGCATTACTTCTCTTTCCGAGGGAGTAACTTGTTTTGCAGGAGTTATCACCTATTTGATTTACACAAATCATACGATTGATTGGAGACTTGCTCCTTCTTTAGCTGTGGGAGCTATTCTATCAGTTCCAATCGCAACCTATACAGTTAAAAGATTTAAAGCCGAACGACTCAGGTTGGTCGTGGGAGTAGCAACTCTGATACTGGGTTTGCTTACCTTAGGAAAACTATTTCTCTGAGTCAGTATCTCAGCCAATCTCTCAGACGCAATTTGGCTACTACATTTCAAAGAACAGATTGCCAAAGAAAAACAAATATGGTAAGTTAAAAAAAACTATCAAGCGAGCCAAATTTAGAACTATGAAAATCTAACTTCAAATTTTCCCCGCTTAATTTTCTACATAAAAGTATCAGGGAGAGATGATAAAAAGGAGGGAAAAGTGCATATTAATAAAAAAAGCAATTTCTTTGTGCGAAAGTTCAAGGTTTCTGATTTAGACTCAATAAAACGAATTATCAAAGACCTCCATCCGGAGTGGTTTACTGAGGAAGCGCTTGAGAACATCCCGCGAGATATACAATTCGCCAGGTGCTTTGTGGTTGAAAGGAATAGAAAAATTGTCGGCTTTGTTTCGGTCCATAGTTATGACGGGAAGCCCATGATTGGGTGGCTTGGCGTGGACCATAAACTGAGAGGAGAGGGGATAGGGAAGCTGCTACTTGAGAAAGCAGAAAATGAGTTGATAAAGTTTGGCTACATAGATTTAAGAGTTGAGACTGTCGGTGAATGTTCCCCTCTGTATGAGCCATATGCAGAAACTTTAAAGTTCTATAAATCCGTGGGATTTGAGGTCGAAAAGAGAGGAAGATTAAGAAATAACATGGGATACAAATGGAGACATTCAACCTTGAGGAAAAAGCTTACCAGAGAGTAGCTCGACCTCCTTATTAATAGGATACTCCTGAATTTTTGACATACTTTTATTCGGGAACATAAGCTTAAGCGGGCATCCCTCTCGAGCCCGATCTCGTTAGTATCAGTGTCTATATAAATAGGTTTATTGACAGCTACTGATTTTATCTTATATAAAGAGATAACAATTATGCAAACAGCTTTTCCAACCAAAGAAGAAATCACCAAAGAATACAGAGGACTGGTTTCCGCTATAAGTCATCGGATGATTCAAAACCCTGAGATGGCAAAAGATGCAGCTCAGGAAGCTTGGATGCAGATCTTAAAAAGTCTGAATACATTTAAAGGGGAATCAAAAATATCTACATGGATATACACCATAGCTTCGAGGGTGATCTTAAGACAAGCCAAGAACGAAAAAGTCTATTCAACTCAATATCTAAGTGAATATTTCAGAAATGGAGAGAGAGAATCGTTGTATGAGCAGGAAGCGGACAAAAGGAGATGGGTAAAAGAGATGTGTGATAAATGCTTAACAGGTATTCTTCACTGCTTATCCAACCAGGACCGCCTTCTCTACGTCCTGTATGATATCGCCGGACTATCCTCCAGAGAGCTCTCCGTAATAATGGCTGAGCAGGAAAGCACTGTGAGAAAAAAAGTCTCTCGGAGTCGAAAAAAACTACATAATTTCTTAAACGAGGAATGTGTGCTTTTTAAACCCGACGGGAATTGCTCATGTCGCATGAAAAAACATGTCGTAGGTATTGATCTTCCCTCCGAGTATCAAAAATTAAAGAAAACGGTGAAGGATATCCATTTCTTTCGCGAAAGCCGACAGATTCTGGCGATTAAGGATCATCTCGCCTAAATATTTTTTTTTGTCACATTTTTTCATTTTTCCCTACTTATTAAGTGAAAGCCAATGAAATATCAGAAAAAGAACCTCAAAGAAAAGGAGAAAAAAATGAATTCTGTAACAAAACGGAAATTGTCCGCTCCCTGTGGCCTGGATTGTTTCAATTGCGAAATTTATGAAGAGAACATCACAGAGGAAATGAAAAAACAATTTGCATCAAAAATCCAAAAAGATCCAGAAGAAGTCCCCTGTAAGGGATGTCGGATAGAGAAAGGATGCAAACACCTCGGGCAACCATGTGAGACGCTTAAATGCGTTGAGGATAAGGGATTGGAATTCTGTTTCGAATGTGAGGAGTTTCCTTGTGTAAAGCTTCAACCCGCAAAAGAAGGAGCTGATAGATATCCTCATAACTACAAGCTTTTCAATTTGTGCCGGATGAAAGCTGTTGGCGTGGAAAAATGGGCTGAGGAAGAAGCAAAACTAATCCGTCAACGTTATTATTTAGGGAAGTTTATCCCAGGAAGCGGCCCGGTTCTCAAGCGATAATAAGAGTGATGTTAAAGGTTTGGTCCTGTTAATCATAGTGTATGGGTAGAGATGCATTGACGAGGTAATCATCTTATGATAAACGCTTCTGTTTACTGCAATAAAATTAAAAAGAGGCAAGCCATGAGTTTGAGGGATAGTCAATTCAAAGCCGTGGTGAATCGAGCCTCGCGTGTGCGGGGGATGACAAAATGAAAAACAAAAAACTATTCACAATTTCTGGAATTTTAGCTCCTATTCTTTTTTTTGGAACTGTAATTATTCTTGGTTTATTAGAATCTGGTTATAATCACGCGACAAGAATGATGAGTGTTTTAGGCGGTGTTGGAGGAATTAGAGGATTGATTTTTAATTTGGAAATAGGTCTTATCGGAGTTCTAATAATTTTATTTGCTTTCGGATTGCATAAGAACATAAATAATGGAAAAGGTTCTAAAATTGGTCCTATTTTATTGGCAATTGGAGGCTTTGGTTTGATTTTATCAGGAATTTTTCATTGTGATTTAGATTGCGCTAATGTTATGGTCGATAGGAATTTTATTGGGTTTATGCATATGCTTTCCGCATTTATTGCAGGATTGTGCCTTTCAATATCTCCCCTTTTCATTTTTGCCAGATTTAGGAAAGATGATTATTG
>CP070825.1:3971630-4024022 GCA_020344415.1 Candidatus Aminicenantota bacterium | reverse complement strand
TTATTGGTGTTACTTTTTTTTATAGCCCTTATTAAGTTTGTAAAAAACTACAAACTCTCTTTCTTAATATTAGCAGGATTTTTCTTTTCAATGGCGACACTGACAAGATACATTGGAGTTATTCTGATTGTCCCTGCTGTCATAGCAATACTGATTCTTGCGGACTTCCTTAAATACAAAAAAAGAATTTTGTACTCGATTTTGTTTGCTTCCCTCTCTTTTTTACCTTTGGGAATCTGGACCTTAAGGAATTATCTTTTGACTGGGACATTGACAGGAACAAGGGTTTCATCAACCTTCCCTCTTTCTTTAAATTTGTACCGTTTTTTCGATAATATCGGAGGCTGGCTGTTTTTATCGACTGATTTTTTTGGGTATAGTCTGAATAAATCGATTATACGAGCGGCAGTGTTTATTTTGCTTCCGATAATATTTTTGATTTTTGTAAAAAGAAACAAAAGATTAGGCAAAAATTATTTTAAGAGTCTTATTTTGATATATGTATTTGTTGTGTTTTACTCCATATTTCTGGTGGCTAGCGCATCGTTAGTTGATATTGATCCCATCAGTTATAAATTTTTATCTCCAATTTATCCCTTTTTCTTTCTGTTTGTTGTATTTGTCATTGATTTTGGTGCGCTCTATTTAAAAGGATCCTCCCAGAAAAAGATTGCTCATAAAATATTTATGGCTTTGTCAATAATTTTCGTTATCTTTTGGGGAATAAATGCTGGAAAAGTACTAAACTCTGAGGTTAGAAAGGCAATGAAAGAAGGAGTAGGAAACTTTAATAAACTCAGATACAGTGAAAAGTATTCTTCATTGATAAACTTTATGAAGGATAATTATGCGGGAGGGAAAATCTATTCTAATAATACTCAAACCTTTTTTGCGCTCACAGAGCTAACTGTTAAAGCTGCTTCTTTTATAAAGGGAACAGAAAGCAGCCTTTACCTGGTCATTTTTAGAGACACAAAAGTTTTGCCTAAAGTGTGGGAACTTCTTCAGGGCTATAATATGAAGCTTTTCATAACTTTTGATTATGCTGATTTGTATTATTTTAAGAAAAGGGGACAGGCTACTTTTTTCTTTAATTAAATCATACAACAAAAAAAGGTGGGGTTGATAAATAAAGCCCATGAGCAAGATAAATAAACTCTTGCATATCAGATTGCCACGCTTCGCTCACAATGACAATTAGATCTGCTAAAAAGTACCCAATCCGTTTTTCTTATAAAGAGGTGACTGTCCATTTCACCAGTTCTTTTGGTCCTTCCTAAGTTGATTCTATAGGGGGGTTGTGTTAAATTTTTTATTAATGTTTAAAAATAAGGCACTTATGCTCCTCAAATTCAGTATTATTGCCGTTTTTATCCTGGGCCTCTTCCTCGCAGGCCCCTCCATATTCGCCTATGCAGAAAGCCCCCAGAAAGCATCCGATGATACCATCACAATTAAGGCCAACTATAAGGAACAACTTGAAGAGCGCATTTTTGCTACGGGCGATGTTGAGATCCATTACAAGAATATTAAGTTATTTGCTGACAGCATTGAACTCAATACTGAAACAAAGGATGTCTTTGCACGCGGTAACGTTGTAATTCAAATGCCAGATGAACAGTTGAGTGTTGAGGAGATCCTTATCAATTTAGATTCCACAGAAGGCACCCTCCAAAAAGGTTTTGGCCTGGTTCAGCCAACAGTCCGGTATGAAGCAGAAACCATTGAAAGAAAGGACGCAAATTTTTACCGTTTCCACAAGGCCAGCATAACTTCCTGCACTCAAACCAATCCCCGGTGGAAATTTTCCTTCTCCAAGGCCAATTTCAAGAAAAATGATTACATTGAGATGTGGAATTCAGTCCTTTCCATAAAAAAAATTCCTGTCTTCTATCTCCCTTATATGCGTTATCCCCTTGGCAAGGAGAAGTCTACAGGCTTCTTGACACCCCAGCTTGGTTTTTCAGGACGGAAAGGGATGGTTTTTGCCCAAGGCTTCTATTGGGCTTTAAAAAGAAATATGGACGCCACCATTAATTATAATTATTACTCTACCAGGGGAATGGGAGGAGGCCTGGAGTATCGATACCTGTTTTCTCAAGGGACTGGAGGCAGGCTGAATTTATATTACTTTTTCTTTAAAGAGGATCCCGAACGCGAGACACCTCCCAACGCTTATATTTTTCGTTTTAACCACAACCAGCCCCTTCCGCATGGATTCGCCATAGTGGCGGATGTCGACTACCAGAGCTCCTTTGATTTTTTAAGAGAATTTGATAATGACTACAAAAGGGCGCTCGTTTCGAATCGCCGGTCCCAGGTCTATCTTTTTAGATATTGGTCCTATTATAAACTTTACATGCAAGTCTCAAGATTCGAGACTCATTTCACCGAGATAAATGACTCAGTTATTAGTTACAATTTTCCACAGATTAATTTCAGCATCCACCAGCTAAAGCTGTTTAATCCCTTGTATTTTTCCTTCTCCTCCTCCTTTAGGCGATGGGAATATGGTTGGCAATGGCAATACCAAAATAACAGCCAGAGTCAGTCACAGAGTTTAGCCTTGACTCCTGCGCTGACTCTTCCTTTTAAACTGATTCCTTGGGTGTCCCTCAGTTGTTCTTTTGTAGGGAAATTCAATTATTACTTCCAGAGCTATGATCCCAGTTCGTGGAGAGTGGTGGATGAACCAATTTTAACCAGCAACTTTGTGCTGCATACAAAGCTTGTTGGTCCTGTTTTTTACAAAATATATTATGGAGCTCAGGGTGAGGCAAAAGTAAAGCATGTGATTGAGCCTTATTGTACCTATCACTATGAAAGTCCGGTGGGGGCTTCTGATCGGATTATCACTCCTGCGGGTTTTTTCCGCTTCCACTATGTCAGGTATGGGATAAACAATCATGTTATAGTAAGGGAGAATAAGAAACCGAGGACAATTTTTACCTTAGGTGTTAGTAACACTTTTTATATCGCTGAAGAGGAAAGTCCTTTGAATCGCTTCCGCGTTGAAGGAGTAATACCTCAATTTGAAGATATTCGCGGTTACATAAGGTTTTATCCGCTGCGGAAATACCGTCTTGATTTTTCTGCGGGTTTCAATCCTTACTTTAAGACTTTTTCAAGTTTGCGTATGACAGCCAACTTTGGAAATCCTGGAGATTTAGTAAACCTACGAGTGAACTGGTATAAAGGTGTCAATCCCTATCAGAAGAAAGCTTGGTATAATCGCCACCAAATTGGCTGTGCTGGAGGGTTCAGGATACCCAAGTATTCTCTGGAAGCCTGGGCCCAGTTTGATTTTAATATACAGCAGAGAAAGATGCTTTACTCTGCTGTTTCCCTTACGTATCATTATCATTGTCTTGATTTCCTGGCGTACCTTAAGATTTTCTATTTCCGTGATAAACCGGAAATGCAGTTCAGGGTTACATTCGGGCTGGGAAACATAGGTAAGACCACTGATTTTCTGGGAGGAGCAGAGTTTTAGGGGACTATCCCCTTTTTTTAAAAAAAAGGGGATAGTCCCCATTTTCCCATTTTTATTAGAGAGGAGCGGAGTTTGAGATGAAAGGATTAATATTAAGCGGAGGAAAGGGAACGAGGCTTCGGCCTCTCACTTTTACCCAGGCAAAACAACTGGTGCCCGTAGCTAACAAGCCAGTTCTTTTCTACGGTATAGAGGCTCTCAATGAGGCAGGAATCGAAGATATAGGCATCATAGTCGGAGATACGAAAGATGAGATTAAGGAAGCAGTAGGAGATGGCAGCCGTTGGGGGATTCGCATAGCTTATATCGAACAAGAGGCTCCCCTTGGCCTTGCGCATGCTGTTAAGATTTCCGAGGATTTCTTAGGTAAAGAGCCCTTTGTTATGTATTTGGGAGATAATATACTGAAAAGCGGTATAAAATCTCTCGTGGAGGAGTTTAAAGAGAAAGAACCAAATTCCCTCATCCTGCTCACAGAAGTTCCCAATCCCCAAATGTTCGGTGTAGCTGAACTCAAAGATGGGAAGGTTGTGAAGCTCGTTGAAAAACCCAAAGAGCCCATGAGTAATCTGGCGCTGGTGGGTGTCTACATGTTTGACTATCATGTTTTTGAAGCGGTAAATGCCATAAAACCCTCATGGAGGGATGAGCTTGAAATCACGGACGCCATCCAGTATTTAGTTGATAAGGGCTATAATGTCCATCCCCATCTTGTTACAGGTTGGTGGAAGGATACAGGAAAGATAGAGGATATTCTCGAAGCCAATCTTCTGATTCTTGAGACAATCTCGAGCCAAATTGACGGCGAGGTGGATGAATCATCGAAAATAAACGGGCAGGTGATACTGGAGAAAGGCGTTGTGGTCAAGAACAGTATTATCCGTGGTCCGGCCATAATCGGGTCAGATACTGAGATCATTGATTCTTACATCGGACCCTTTACCTCGATCCAGAAAGGATGCAAGATTATCCGTACCGAGATCGAGCACAGCATTGTCCTTGAAGGAAGTGAGATACAGGATGTAGGAAGCCGGATCGATGATAGCTTGGTCGGACGAGAGGTGAAAATATACAAATGCCCGCCAAAGCCCTCAGTCTATAGATTTATGGTGGGCGATAAGAGCGAAATAGGCATCAAATAAATATAACAACCGACTAAATGAAGTAGGGAGAAAGGAGAGAGGAATGATTGAAGGTGTGAAAACGAAGAATTTGCGTGTTATTCCTGACGAACGGGGGAGACTCATGGAGATCCTCCGGGAGGACGACAGCCTCTACGAGCAGTTTGGTCAGGTTTATATGACCACTACCTTCCCAGGGGTAGTCAAAGCCTGGCACAAGCATGAAAAACAGACAGACAATATAGCCTGTATCCAGGGCACGATTAAGCTGGCGTTGTATGATGGGCGAGAGGGCTCTAAAACTTTCAAGGAGACAAACCAATTCTACATCGGTATCCACAACCCAATGCTTATCCAGGTTCCTGCAGGAGTCTATCATGGTTGGATGTGTGTCAGCCAGGAAGAGGCAATTATGCTCAATATCCCCACAGAAGTCTATGATTATGATAACCCTGATGAGCAGCGACTGGACCCTCACAAAAACGATATCCCTTATGACTGGAGAAGAAAAGATGGCTGAGGAGCGAAGCATCGAAGATAAAACTTTGCTCGTCACAGGAGGAGCGGGTTTTATAGGCAGCAACTTCATCCATTATATATTGAAGCATTATCCCAAATGCAAAATCATCAATTTAGATAAGCTTACCTATGCGGGCAACCTCGATAATTTGAAAGATATTGAAGATGACTTGCGCTACGAATTTATTCACGGGGATATTCGGGACCAAGAGCTTGTCCGGAAGATCTTTGAAAGGGTTCAAGGCGTGGTTCATTTCGCGGCTGAAACGCATGTAGACCGCTCTATCCTGGATGCAGGAGAGTTTGTATTAACGGATGTGTACGGAAGCTTTGTTCTTTTCGAGGCCCTGAAAAATTCAGATGCTGAATTCTTCATTCATGTCTCCACAGATGAGGTCTATGGCAGCGCGGATAAAGGATACTTCAAAGAAGATGACCCTTTATGTCCTTCTTCTCCTTATGCGGCGAGTAAAGCGGGTGCAGACCGTCTGGCTTATTCTTATTGTGTGACTTATGGCCTGCCGATCATTATTGTCAGACCGAGCAATAATTTTGGGCCCTATCAGTATCCTGAAAAATTCATCCCGCTTTTTGTCACCAACGCCTTAGAAGATAAAAATCTTCCTCTCTACGGGAAGGGAACGAATGTGCGCGATTGGCTTTATGTTGAGGACAACTGTCAAGCCATAGATTTTGTGATTCGCAGGGGAAAGACAGGCGAGGCTTATAATATTGGCGGTGATAACGAAGTTCAGAATATCACAATGGCCCATAAAATCGTCGATCTACTGGGCAAACCAAAGACTCTGATCAAATTCGTTCCTGACCGCTTGGGTCACGATAGGAGATACGCTTTGGATTGTCAGAAAATCCACACATTGGGCTGGAAACCAGATAGGGATTTTAGCGAGGCCATGGCCACGACTGTCCGCTGGTACAAAGAGAATACAGACTGGTGGCAAAAGATAAAGGAGAAAAGCAAGGATTTTAAGGATTTTTATGATAAATATTACCGCGACCGCAAATGAGCTGCGAATATGGGAGCGTGAATAGCCTGCGTTAATTCATAAATTGAATTATTCGAGCGACTAATCAAAATGAAAAGGGTTAAAGGTAGCGTAACGAGCCTTTGACATAAAGATATCTTTATTTTATACTACCTCTACACAAAAGAGGACGTTCCTTTATTAAGAGTGATCGAACTATGAATGGATATGACAAACCGGATATCAGCAGGCGTCGCTATCCACGAGTGAGGGCACCAGTCTTGTATCGACCTATCAAAATCTTAGGTCCGAGACGCCGAATTTATGACATCAGCCCTGGAGGCGTTCGGATCTACAGCGACGAACAACTTAGAGAAGATGACCAGCTGGAGATCGAGCTCTTTCTTCCTAACGGACAAACAATAATAGCCACAGCCCGCGTTGTATGGATAAGGAAACTTTCCCCCGACGAGGATGCTCGTTTTGACGTTGGGCTTGAGTTCATCAGCCTCCCTTCTAACGCCACTCAAGAACTCAAGTATGTGCTGGAACAAGAACCCTCTGAGGAATAGACAAGCCTTCTCGCGTCCCTTCAAAATCATATGGTATCTCTTGCAATATCAGAGAAAGAGTTTTATCATTTTCCCTTATATTTTCGATTTCACAATAATCTTTTTATAGCGCCTTGGGTAACGTGCAGTATGCTCCCATGAAAGAGGAGGATAAATGAGAGTATTAATCACTGGAATCACTGGGTTTGCGGGTAGCCACCTGGCAGATTACATTCTTGAGAACCATCCTGATGCAAAAGTCTACGGCGTTGTCCGCTGGCGGAGCCGGATGGAGAACATCCTTCATATCCAGGATAAGATAGAGCATTTTGAGGCAGACTTGAAGGATATCGTATCTTTGAAAAAATGCCTGGAAGAGATAGAACCTGACCTCATTTTTCATCTTGCTGCACAGAGCTTTGTGCCTGCTTCTTGGAAATTGCCAAAAGAGACGTTTGCCATAAATGCCATCGGCCAGATTAATCTTTTTGAGGCTGTACTCAGCCATAAACTTTCCCCCAAGATTCAGGTGGCAGGCTCGAGTGAAGAGTACGGGCTTGTCTATCCTGATGAGCTGCCGATGAAGGAGACAAACGCTTTGCGTCCTTTAAGCCCTTACGCTGTAAGTAAGGTAGCTCAAGATCTATTGGCCTGGCAGTATTTTAAAAGCTATGGGTTAAAGACTGTGAGAACAAGGGGATTCAACCATACAGGCCCGCGCAGGGGAGAAGTCTTTATCTGCTCTAATTTCGCAAAACAGATAGTAGAGATTGAGAAGGGGCAAAGAGAGCCTGTCATCTATGTGGGAAATCTAGAGGCGAAGAGAGATTTTACCGACGTTCGTGATACTGTTCGGGCATACTGGCTCAGTCTTGAGAAGGGAGAAGAGGGCGAAGTCTATAACATCGGTACAGGTAAACCTTATTCCATGCAGGAAGTCCTGGATATGCTGCTTTCTTTAAGCAAGGTCAATGTCAAGGTTGAAGTGGATAAGAACCGGCTGCGTCCATCAGATGTGCCTATTCTTTTCCCTGATTGCACTAAATTTAAAGAAAGAACAGGCTGGGAGCCGAAAATACCTTTCAAGAAATCTCTTGAGGATATACTCAATTACTGGAGAGAAAGGGTTTAATCTTGGGCCTGAGAGTTTTTATCAGCGGTGCCACTGGCTTCGTGGGAAAGCATCTAATCAGCTTTTTAGCTTCTTTTGACTATACGGTTTTTGGAACATCCTTTCCTGAGAAACCTGAGAGTGGTGAAGATGAAAACATCTTTTACCTGGATATCCGGTCAGAAGAGGAAGTCTTTAAGGCTGTAAAAAGGATCCAGCCAGACTGGATTTTCCACCTTGCGGCTGTCTCCAATGTCAGACATTCCTGGGAAAAGAGGAAGGAGACCCTGGAGACTAATCTCATGGGAACCTTTTACCTGTTTGAAGCCGCAAGAAAGTTTACGCCTCAGGCACGAATTCTTTTTGTCAGTTCATCGGATGTTTGTGGAGTCCTATCCCCTATAGAAGAGGCTTTGAGTGAGGATGATTCCACTCCCGTTGTGAGTCCCTATGCGTTCACCAAGGTAAATGGGGAGATTTTGAGCAAATTTTATGCGCAGGTTGAGGAGTTGGATATTGTCGTTGCCCGCTCTTTTCCCCACACAGGACCAGGGCAGAGCCCTGATTTCGTCTGTTCTGATTGGGCTTGCCAGATTGCACAGATTGAAAAAGGAAAGACAGAACCCGTTATAAAGGTGGGAAACATCGAGGTAAAAAGAGATTTTTTAGATGTAAGGGATGTGGTTAGAGCGTATGCTCTTTTAATGCAACAAGGGAAGAGCGGAGAAGTCTATAATGTCTGTTCTGGAAGAGCTGTTTCACTTAGTGAAATATTAGACCTTTTTCTCTCTTTGTCATCCCAGGAAATTGAGGCCCAAGTTGATTCGCAGAAATTAAGGAAAGCGGATATTCCTCTTCTTTTAGGAGATAACAAGAAGATTAAGCAAGAGACTTCCTGGGAGCCTCAAATCCCACTTAAGCAATCTTTGATAGATTTGTTGGATTATTGGCGTCAAAATTAAAAGGGGACAGTAAAAAGGGGACTGTCCCCTTTTTAATGGGGACTGTCCCCTTTTTTAGTGCGTCTTGCTGCTGATGTAATCCTCCATTATCTGCTGCACGCCGTTGTCTTTCCAGCCGCTCCACCAGAGGGAAACGCCGACCTCAAAATTATCTTTCGTTTCTGTTTCCCTGCACCAGATTGTTTCTGCCAATGCAATGATAGAAGAGGGAAAGATTGGTGATTTCACTTCGATTGCCAGCATAGTTCCCTTGGCAATCTCTTTTTCAGCGTTAAAACAGATTCCTCCGCTGCTGATGTTCACTGTAAGGCTGCTTATAGGGTTTTTCTTAAATTCTTCTGCGCTTATAGTTCTGTACTCCAGTTCCCATGTTTCGTCTATTCTTGGGAATTTTCTTCTATCTTGCATTTCTTACCTCACCTGTTAGAGATGATACTTTCTTCCTCAATTATACTTTCGTTTTATTAATAATTCGGATCCTTGGTGGACATTTCTATTTTTTAAGAAATTCAATCAAAAATCAAGGTGTAAAGCAAAAAAGGGATAGTCCCCATATAAAAAAGGGGACAGTCCCCTTATAAGGCTGTCTATCCTTAGTAATTAACCAAGACTTTATAAACATATACATAGTTTCCGCCGAATTCAAACTGTTTAATCATTTTGAACTTATCACCTGACTTGCTTTCATTTCTCAAGTCATCAATCAAGGCTTCACTCAAATACCATCCTGCCCATCCTGAAGAAGGATGCATAAAATAATCTATTTTGTTCTTGCGACAATAAGCATAAAGATTTCTAAAAGTCTGCTCGTTTGGATATTTCCACATTGTTGTATCAAAATTCTCTTCTGGGTTCAGCTTATGCCGCTGGTTTAAAGCATCATATTTATAGGCGTAAAAGTTGACCGGATTTGGATCGAATGCCACAAGAAGCCTTGTCTCTGGCGGGAAATTTTTACTTATGTAAAATAATGCTTTATCGTAGGGAACATATTTAGATTTCACCTTGTGAAACGTGACTAAATTCGGATTAATTCCTGTATATTGAGGAGGCATTACTGAACTGTGGAGAAAGAGCAATAAAAAGAATAACACAGCAACCATTATTCTTAAGGTTCTTCTTTTAACTTCTTAAGACAGGCAAAAATAATGGTCGATACAAAAATTGCGATTGAAGGGCTGAAATAATAGGCGAATCTAAATTCTATGCGTTGAAATCTATATAGCCAGTAATCTGAAGTTACTAAAACATAAATGAGTAAAAACAGAGTGAGGTAATACTTAGAAAGCCAATCACGTTTCCATATTAGACAATAAATAAGGGATATAATCAAAACCAGGGCTAGAAACAAACCAATGCTTTTGGGTAAGTCTTTGAGATAGATCAGAGCAATGTTGGGATCGTACCAATTTTTCATACTAGAGGTATAGTGCCGTCCCGGGATAAATCTTGTAATTACTAACCAGGGAATTATGGGAACAAGCCCGATCCATATAAACTTGAGGTAATAAAAAAACCTCTCCTGGAAGCTTTTATCAACCTTCATGAATCTTCTTGAAAAAAGAAAAAAACAGATCAACGGAATCATTATCAATAAAGGTCTTTTGTAAAGGAAACCCAAACCAAGGAAAAAAATTGTGAGTATGAAATCTTTGTGAGTTCCAGATTTTAGATGGCGCAAGAAAAAGTAGCTTATAAGAATAATGAAAAATACTACGCCAGCTTCCAGTTCGCCGTCACTTGCGAAATATATCACACTAGGTAAACAGAGAAACGTCAAGGCCGCAAAAAGGGCTTCTCTTCTTTCTCTACATAGAGATACTGTTTTAAATAAAAATACAGCAGCGAGAACAGTAAAAATAAGCTGAGGAAACCTGACAACAAACTCGGTCGGAAAGAATAATAAATATGTGAAGGAATGGATGAGCTTACTTACGGGTGGAAACCGATGTAATCTAGGAAAATGAGGAAGTTTTAAGACAATGATAAAGATTATGAGGAGAAGAATAACCAGAGATGCGATAAACAGATATTTGTTTTTCTTTATAAAACTGGCGATCCCAAACTTTGTTTTGCTTCTTCTTATAGGAATGAATATAGCGATCAGGGAAACAATCAATAATTTAAAAATCCAGTGAAAGTCAATTGGGAGAAACTGTCCAATTTTTATGTTAATCACTCTTAAAATTTCAAGTCCGTTATCCGCATGATAAGCCTCATCTCCCCCTGTTCTTATTGGCATAAACATTGGATATACTTGCAGGGCTGAAAACAATAAAAGCACGATCGCCAGGATTCTGTTTTCACGAATAAACGAAAATATCCTGCTCTTCGATATTTTGAATAATCCTTCTTCCACATAAGACATATTCCACTTATAGAAGAGTCCCCCATTCACAAGGAAAAAAGCCCACAGTACGACATAGATAAGTACTCTATTTGCAGTCGAGACAGGTAAAAGCCATGATGGAAAGAAAAGATAGAAAAAGATCCACATGATGAAAAAGGCAAGGAAATACTCTCTGTTCAGAGCAGTTTTGGTCATCTTTAAGTGCTAAACAAACTTGATTTTTCGCATAGCAAAAAAGCACATCTTGAGTAACAACCAGCCATGCTTAAATCTGCTTATATTTGTTCTTCCGTATTTCCGCTCTTGATATCTGATTGGGACCTCAACAATTTTCAGATTTAACTTAGAAGCCCCAAATATAAGATCAAAATCGCCAAAAGGATCAAATTCCCCAAAATATTTTCTGTTCTCTTTTATTTTTTCATAATCCTCTTTTAAGAGAACTTTTGTTCCACACAGCGTATCTTTAAATCTCTGGTCAAGAATCCATGTGAAAGCAATGCCGAAAAATTTGTTTCCGAGCAAATTCAATGTTCTCATGGATTCCTTTTTCGTCGGATACACAAGTCTGGAACCGTTTATAAATTCACCTTTGTTTGAAGCTATGGCGTCGTAAAACTTGAGCAGGTCCTTTGGGGGAACTGTTAAATCGGCATCAAGTATCATAAAAATATCAGACTTCGCTTCCTCAAACCCTTTTCGGACCGCATCTGCCTTTCCCTCCCCAGGTTGAACGAAGTATTTTATATCCCATTCTTTTGCATAGTCTTGAGCAACTCTTTTTATCTCGTCCAGAGTGTTATCCTCGGAATGCCCCTCAACAAATATTATCTCTGTATGTGTTCCTAGTTTTGGCATTCTTTTAATCGCTTCTTCAATATTGCCAGCTTCGTTTCTGGCAGGTATTATCACCGAGCAAGAATATTCTCTTTTTTCTTCAGGATCGCATGGCCTAGCAACAATGTAACTCTCAACACAAAGCTTCCTGATAAGGGGGAGTCTCGCAAGGTATTTATTCAATACTGCTGAAACAATCGGAACGAATTTGGGGAACAATATCAGTTCATAGCTTTTGACAACATCATATCCCTCAAGATAAAGAAGATTTTCTATGTCTTTTCTTGAAAGCCAGTTTGAAAAAGGTTCTTTCATCTTGAGCCCAAGCTTTTCTGCAAGTTTCAGAATCGGTTCCCAGAGAAAATTGTAATATGCTATTATTATTCTGGTCTTTTTTGTACAGTTCTTTTTAATATTTCTGAAGACTTTTTGAACATCTTCAAAATATCCAACAACATTAGATAGGATTATATAGTCAAACTTATCACTGATAGTGAAATCATGTGCATCTGCGACTTCAAATTTCAGTCTATTGTATTTCGATGATGCGATTTTGATCATCTCTTTACTAAAATCAATTCCCACTCCTATTTTGGGCTCTAAGAAATTCAATAATTGTCCTGTCCCACACCCGATTTCCAGAATTTTTGAATCCGGCTGGACTAAAAAATGTATATGCTTGTTAAGAAGTTTATTATAATACCTGTTTCTTCTTATCCATACGTCACGCTTTTCGGCATTTGCGTTGAAGTAATAGATAAGCTCTTTTCTCTCCATTTTTTCTGCTAGAGTAGCTATAGCACAGCAAAAATTTGATGTCAAAATGAGAAAGGCTTTTAAAATTGACCGCCTCAATTTGAGTGTGATATGTTTTCTTAAGGCATGTGCATATTGAATCACTAATATTGGGCGTTGGAAGCGCGGATATTTGCTTCTCTGAATGGCGTTATCCGCTTTTAAAGAGATTAAGTATGCGTGAGGTAGAGATACATTGATGCTGAAATCGTTGCTGGCTCACCCTTTGACGCGAGGGCTTGATATTGATGATCCCCATACCACAGCTCTCCGGCGGAAAATTATTCAAAAAAAGAATTTTCTACGCAAGATTTATGAAGAATGGTATAAAACGATTTGCGAAGCTTTGCCAAAGGGCAACAAGCCAATTTTGGAGTTAGGATCGGGGGCGGGCTTTCTGGGTGATTTTATTCCCAATTTGATTACCTCGGATGTGTTTGACTGTCCAGACATAATGGTTGTGCTGGATGGGTGCCAACTGCCCTTTGGTGATGAAAGCTTAAGCGCTATCGTAATGACAGACGTTTTTCATCACATGCAGCATTCCAAACGCTTTTTTGCTGAAGCGTCCAGATGTGTAAAGAAAGGTGGAACGATCATAATGATAGAACCGTGGGTTACGCCTTGGTCAAGGCTGGTTTATTCAAAATTGCATCATGAGCCCTTTCAACCTAAAGCAACTGATTGGGAACTGCCGCAAAGTGGACCTCTTTCAGGAGCGAATAGTGCGTTGCCTTGGATTATTTTTGAAAGGGACCGGACAAAATTCGAAAAGAAATATCCCGAATGGCAAATCCAGGAGATTAAAACTTGTATGCCTTTTCGCTATCTGGTTTCTGGGGGAGTATCATTGAAAAGCTTCATGCCCGGATGGACATTTGGGTTATGGCGATATTTAGAGAATTATCTGCAGCCTTGGATGAAAGCGTGGGCGATGTTTGCTAAGATAAAACTTGTTAAGATTAATACACCGGCCAGGATGAAATAAAGGAACAGCACTAGAAGAACAAATGAATGTTAGAACTGTATAAAAAGCTTGGTTCGATGATCGAGACTCAAAAATTCAATTCTAGCTGATTTTCTTTATCAGTCTTCCTCTTCTTTTCGATATCTTTGAGAATTTCGGACGTAACGTCCCCGGTCGGATAAATCCCATCAAAACAGGCTGCGCAGAAGTTGGTCAGTTTGTCATTCCCCAAGTTGACTGCTTTCTTTAGCAATTCCAGATTTTGGTAGATGACTTTATCCACCCCTATTTTTTTGGCTATCTGATCAAGATTTGCGTTTCGCGCAACAAATTCTGTTTTGGTCTGCATGTCGATTCCATAGACGCAGGGAAATCTGAGTGGTGGAGAATAGGCACCAAAATAGACTTTCTTGGCACCGCATTCGCGGACCATCTCAACGATGGCGCGGGATGTGTGTCCCCTCACAATGCTGTCGTCCACAAGAAGTACATTCTTGCCTTTAAGCTCGGAGACGATGGGATTTAATTTCTGCCGCACAGAGCTTCTGCGTGTTTGGTCTGCGGGCATGATAAATGTCCGGCCGATATAGCGATTTTTTACAAGCGCCTCTCTGTACTTCAGGTCGAGGGCTCGGGCAATTTCAATGGCAGCATCCCGGGCTGAATCTGGTACAGGCACAACGACGTCTATATCGAGCTTATGTTTTTTTATCTCATCAGCCAGAAAACGGCCCAGGTGAACCCGGCAGTCATAGACGTTGACATTGTCGATAAAGGAGTCAGGACGGGCGAAATAGACCCATTCAAAAAGGCAGGGTGTATGAGCACAGCGAGTCAATTTTCGAGTATGGATTTTTCGATTTTGGTCGATGAAGACAACCTGACCAGCTTCGACATTTTTAATGTGCGAGAAATTCATGATGTCGAGGCAGACACTCTCTGAAGCGATGGCATAGGATGGAAGTCCCCCGTTATCCTGTCTTCCGTAGACTAGCGGTTTGATTCCAAAGGGATCTCTGAAAGCGACCAGACCTTGTTCAGCAATATAGGCCACAACAGAATAACCGCCTTTGACCTGGCTAAACACTCCTTCCACAGCTTTAAAAATATGTTGGGGCTTCAGTTTTTTTGCTTTTTGTTCGGCCAATTCCTGGGCAAAGATATTCAGGATTGCTTCCACATCATTGTCCGAGTTTAATAGGCGATGGTATTTGTTGAAGATGGTTTCTTTTAGCTCAGCGTAGTTTATAACGTTTCCGTTGTGCGCCATAATTATCCCAAAAGGAGAGTTGACAAGGAAAGGTTGGGCATCTTCTCCACTCCCTCCGCCAACCGTTGGATAGCGGGTGTGACCGATGCCGATATTGCCTTTTAAACGCCGAAAATTTTCTGCTGTGAATATATCCCTGACCAGACCGTTTCCTTTCTTAGTATGAAAGCGACCGTCGTAGGTGACGATTCCAGCTGAATCCTGGCCTCTATGTTGTATGGCAAGAAGTCCCTGATAGATGTCTTTTACGACGTTATCTGTGGCATATATTCCTACAATCCCGCACATTTTTACTCTATAATTATAATAGATTTTTCCCTTCTATTGAATAGCACTGGGGTCAGACTTTCATAAGTTTTATAATTTTGACAATTTTTGTTTATTCTTCTTTAAAATCCTGTATTTTTGTTTTATTTTTATCTTCGAAATTGAATCGGGCTGCCCCTTTAGCCTTAATAATCTTACCTTTTGCTACTTCTTTCTCTCAAGCTTCATATTCTTTGTTGTTTTTTTCAAAAAAGTACAATCTGAGAAAGTTATGAAAGCCTGATCCCAATGATGGTGTCAATTATTCTGGGGGCAGTTTTTCCATCCCAGAGTGGCGGGATCTTTGTCTGTTTTTTATATGTTCCGTCTATTATTTTTTTGAAATTTTCTATAATTTTCTGTTCATCAATTCCTACCAATGTATTTGTTCCCAGATTAATGGTAATGGGCCTCTCTGTGTTTTCTCGAAGAGTAAGGCAGGGTACTTTCAATACGGTTGTTTCTTCTTGGACGCCTCCCGAATCTGTCAGGACGAGTTTGGCATTCATCATTAGATTTAAATGTTCCACATATCCCAGGGGCTTCTCAAGGATGATCGAGTCCGCATCATTTGTGATGCCGTGGCTTTTAAGGCATTCTCTCGTCCTTGGATGAACAGGAAAAATGACAGGGATCTCGCGGGAAATTTTTTCTATTATTCCATATATTTTTTTAAGCGATTCTTCCTCGTCTACATTGGAAGGCCTGTGTAACGTAAGGAGAGCAAAATTCTTTTCCTTAAATCCATAATTATTAGACGTCCCCCTTTTCTTTGCTTGAAGACGGAAGTTTTCCAGGCAGTCAATCATTATATTCCCAACAAAATAAATTTTGCTTTCGGGGATTCCTTCTTTGCTCAGGTTTATGTTGGCATCCTCACAAGTAGTAAATAAATAGTCACAAAGAGCATCGGTCAGAAGCCTGTTTGTTTCCTCAGGCATAGTTTTATCAAAACTCCTCAAGCCTGCCTCAACATGGGCTGTTCTAATGCCCAACTTCGAAGCCACGAGAGTACAGGCTATTGTGGAATTTACATCTCCCACAACAACCACAATATCCGGCTTTTCCTGGAAACATACTTTTTCAAATTCGATCATTATATTGGCAGTTTGAACAGCATGAGATGCTGAACCCACCTCTAAATTAATATCGGGAACAGGTATGATTAAATCTTTAAAAAACACCTCTGACATTTCAACATCATAATGTTGTCCCGTATGAACGATTTTATACTGAACATGGTTCAGATTCCCTTCTTTTTTCCTTTTTTCTAGTTCCCAAATAAGAGGGGCGATTTTCATGAAGTTTGGTCTTGCTCCTGCGGCTAGAATGATTTTCATGAGGCTTAATCCTCTCTTTTTATGCCATCAAGATTAACCTGAATTGTTCATAAAAACTGCCGCCGCCACCACTTATTTTCAACGATGTAAGCATTTTGCATTGATTCTTTCTAAAGTTATTATCAAGCCTTCTCGGATGGATTCACTTAAACTTTCTGTTGCCATTTTTTATGAAATATAAAGGTTAGTATCCAGTTTATTTTAAATCCACAATGACAGTCAAATTGTAAAAGAGTCGATGAGCTCCTCTGGAGTGACGCTCGCAGTCCCAATTTTACCGACCACGATTCCAGAAGCTGTATTGGCCAAGACAGCTGCTTCCAGAATCGAAGCTCCTGAAAGAAGAGCCAGAGTCGCAGTGGCGGTTGCCGTATCACCAGCTCCTGTAACGTCAAATACCTCTTTGGCAATTGTGGGGATATGGATGGCTTTTTTTCCTCTTTCAAAGACTGTCATCCCCTGTTCTCCTCTTTTGAGGATAATATAGCGGGCAGAGATACGCGTCAGAATTTTCTTACAGGCCTTTTCCACCTGGACATCAGTGTAGCATTCGTGATGAACAATTCTCTCTGCCTCAAAGTGATTGGGAGTAATGAGGGTTACTGGAGAGAAAAGAAGGAAATTTTTCAATTTGGGATCAACGAAGACGGGTATTTTTTTCTGTTTGACAAAGGAAAGAACCTTTTTCATGAGGGATTTGGTGAGGAGTCCTTTGTTATAATCAGCAATAAGAATACCGGCATATTTTTCTGTCTTAATAAAATTGAATATCTTTTCTTCTGTTAGGGCAGAAATGGGGCTTACCTTTTCCTTATCGACTCTGACAACATGTTGTTGGTGGGCAATAATCCGCGTTTTCACTGAGGTCGGTCTTTTTTTGTCTGTAAAAATACCTCGGCTGTCCGGAGCATTTTTTTTGATCCACTCTCCCTCTAGATCATCTCCGACGACGCCTACGAGGAGAGGGAAAGCGCCGAGGCTTTCCAGATTGTGGCTGGCATTACCCGCGCCCCCAAAGCAGGAGGTATCCTTCTTGACCTCCACGACAGGAACAGGAGCCTCTGGAGAGATTCGAATCACATGACCCCAGATGTATTTGTCGAGCATTATGTCGCCTAAGACCAGGACTCTTTTATCCTTGAAATTTCGAACAATCTTTTGCATTCTTTTAGGGTTTGTTTTCATCATTACTTATCCTTTCTTAGAAAGATTGGGTTGGAGACGATCCAGGGAATCTCCTTTGACAGAGGAGTCCTCTCTCTGAGGTAAACTTCAACGCGGTATACACCAGGCTCAGTTGCTTGGAAAGAAATCTCTTTATCAGAGGATTGAAGGATATGTTTCCCGTTTTGGATGAGATGGACTTCTTTGGCATATGGAAACGGCGCATTTATATGGAGGGTGACTGGAGAGTCGAGGAAAAATGTGCTGCCCATTTGTATCTTCTCTTCCTTTTTTTCTCCCCAGAACATGAATCCTCTGGCATGTGCAGCAGCATCTATAGCATTATAGAATCTTCCCTTTCTTAATGTCTCATAAACTTGACTTTTCGCCGTTTCAAAATCAGCCGAAAGGGGTTTCTCTAGCATAAGATGAAGCTTAAGGAGTCGGAAGAGCGGGCGATAAAGGAGGTGCGCATCTGAAGCAAAATAGCCGTAAATCGGGTGAGCCTCACCGAGCGCATCCCACTTCCTCAAATTTCTTTTAGGGCTATCGAGCATTTTTAGCAGAGTATAGTCAGGCCTCATAAGGAGAGCAGGAATGTAGGGGAGTGATAAAATTATATTTCTTTTTGCCGAAGTATCACCGTTGATGAGTTCAATGCCTGAGTAACCGATGAATTCTCCCCAGGACCATTGGACTTTCGAGTAAGGATGAGCGATGATCGATAATCCTCCCTGTGCTTGTATTTCATAAACAGCGTCCTTGGTTATTTGAGAGAAGGGTCGGGAAGGTGGCTCGAAATCTAAAGCAACGAGGTGGCCTCTGCTTACCGAAAGCTCCGAGCCGGCAAGCACCAGCACTCCTTCTTTCCATCCCTGACTTTCCAAGGATTCGTAGTTGGGATGGCCGTGGTCGGTCAGAATGATAAAATCGAGGGAGGAAAGCGAAGCCCTCTTTGCAATTTTGTCCGGATGGCTTCTTCCATCAGAGAATTTGGTGTGAATATGGTAGACACCTTCAATTTCTATAGGAGATATCTTAAGAGCGGGAGAGGTGTAAGTTTTGAACCTGAAAACGTTGATGCATAGCCAGGTAGCATAAATCAGAAATAGAACAAGAAGTATTCGGAGAATTTTTTTTCTTCTGGATCTTGCCTGTTTTTTTTTACCCATTAATCCTTGGGTTCTCTCTTCTTAATCAGGTCTAACGTGAAGGGGACGGTAATCATGTAGAGAAAGAGTGTTGTGATTTCTGAGTCGCCAAAGTTGTATTCAAAAAGACCTGAACTCGCAAGAGCCAGCAGCGCAGCCAATGCCGTCACCGTGAATGGGTAGATTGTTGGATCTTTGTTCTTGAGAAGTTTTATAAGAGAGATGAAAGCCCAGGCTAGGAAAGTAATCCACGCTAAAAGTGTAGGGATTCCTCTTTCAGCCCCAATCTGGATGATGTTATTGTGGAGATGAACATTCATTTTGGCATCTTCAGAGAGTCCGTATTTCGGGTTTTGGAATACCATATCCACTGTATCCGGGCCAGAGCCGAGGAGGGGAAAATCCTTGATGATTTCTATTCCGGCCTTTGTATATTCGATTCTTAGCCTATTGGAGTATGTTTCCAGGCTGAAGATGCTGAGAGCTCTTTTTTTCATGTGTTGAGGACTGGCAATAAAAAAAAGACCGGCTGCGATGGGTATGATAATTAAGACCTTGGGTTTGTACAGGAGTATTATCAAGGAGGCGGCGATGACCAGTCCTATCCATGCACTTCTGGTCTGGGTTAACACTAAGGGAAAAACCGCAAGGAGCAGTCCGATGCCCCACAAGAACCTCGCTTTCTCACGCAGGAAGAAAAACATGCTAAGGGCCATCGAACAAAAAAGAAGCAGGATTCCTGCCTGTGTCATATAGTGCCCCATGAAACCTGTAATTCTTTCCCCTGGTTGGGCTTTGAAGAAGAAATAAAGGAGTGAATAGAGCGAGCACAGATAGGCTGATGCTAGAAGAGCAAGACTGGCTTTTTTAAGCGCCTTCCCTTGGCGAAAGCCTGTATAGACAATCGGGATAATCAGGAAGAGGAGAAGCTCTTTGCTGTCCCTTAAACTGATTTCTGGATTTACAGAGCGGAAGGATGAGATAAGGGAAAGGCCGCTGTATGCGATTAAAGGCCAGAAAAAAGAAGGGATGAGGGGCTTCTGTTTTTCCTTAATAAGAAAGATGATCCAACAAAGCAGAGAGAGAGAGAGGAATATCTGACTCACACTGATGGATACCATGGAAAAGAGGAGATAGAGAGAGAAAATAATCGGGAGGAGATATTTCCAGAGAGGCTTTCCTTGCTCGCCGATTAAGTGTTTAATTTTTTTTAGCATGCTTCCCTAAAAAAGGGGACAGTCCCCTTTTTCAATGTATATATTTAATACATCACATGGCATCTTAACAAGACTAATTTTTAATAAAACGAAGACAGGCTTCGTAGACTTCCTCTGGCCGAATGTTCCTCAGACACCTGAAATCATCGTATATGCATTGTCTTTGTTTACATGGCCGACAATCTAAATCCTTTTCGATAATGGATGCATTAGCTTGCCATGGCGCATTATAGGCTGGAAGATTGGGTCCAAAATACGCAACGATGGGAGTAGATGTGGAAGCCGCCACGTGCATAGGACCGCTGTCAGGGCCCACGAAAAGGGAAGAATGCGAGATAAGCTCCCTTAGTTCTCTCAAGTTGATTCTGCCAACCAGGGAAAGAAGAGAAGCAGTGCTTTTTTCGAGTATTTCTCTCTCTACTTTTTGGTCCTCTTCGGTCCCAATCAAGATAATTTTTACATCAGAGAGTGCGGAGAGAAGATTTGTAAATTCCACTAAGTTCTCCACTCCCCAGTTACGAAACTCATTCCCAGCACTTATGTGTAGGATGACCGACTTCTTTCCTTCAAGTTCGTTTTCTTCTATGAATTTCTTCACTTTTTCTTGCTCAGCTTTTTGAGTATGAGGAAGATATAATTGAGGGGTTGCGTCGATACTAACTCCCAGAACTTTAACAAGGTTGAGATGGCTTTCGACACTGTGAATAGGTCCTGTTGTGAAGCTGCGTGGAAGTTTTTCGTGGTAGATGAAGTTCTTGTATTTGATTTTGTAGCCCACTTTCATCTTTGCCTTGGATAAAAGGGTCATCAGAGAAGCCGTGGGTCCTCCATGGAAATCTAGGACTACATCATATTTTTCTTTTCGAATCTTGCGGATAGATCTGAGGAATTCTTTTGCACTCAGATCTTTCGGAAGAACGATGACTCTATCCAGGTGTGGATTTCCCTCCATGAGTTCTCTATAAGGTTTTTCTACAACGTAGGATATGTGGGCATTGGGGAAGCTTGTTCTGAGGGCTGTAATAGAGGGAGTGGTCATGGTGACGTCCCCTATACGTCTCAGCCTAATGAGGAGAATCTTTTTTATCGAGGCGGGATCAATCCTTTGTAGGCCTTTCGGGTTCAATTGTTGCCTCGTCAATGAGCATGACTGGGATATCTTCCTTTATGGGATAGACTCTGTGGCATTTCACGCATTTCAGGCCTTTCTCGTCCGTAGTGAGCTTTACATCTTCTTTACATTGAGGGCATGCAAGGATTTCGAGTAACTGAGGATCTATAGCCATTTTATCACTCCTTCAGGCTATCATATACTATAAGGCTTTTTTCCGTCAACAAACAAAAATAGAATTAATTTCCACCTTTTCTTCTAAGCGATTGACAGGAGACAAAGGTGGGTGATATTTTTAAGCAAGAAAATGCTCAATCAAAAGGAGAGAGAGAAGAAAAAGGGGACAGGCTACTTTTTTCAATTCTGTAGGGGTTTGATCCATCAAACTCACCTGCGGGATGTCGTTGCGAGCGAAGCGTGGCGATCTCCCTATCGTTGCAAGGATTTGATCTAAGAAAAAAGTATTGTGTCCCCTTTTTTAATGGAGCAAACTAAGTGAAAGATGAGTATGGTCAGCTGATTTCTCGTCTCCCTTTCAAAGGACGAGTCCAATCTAAATATAATCACCCTCTTTTTATTCAGGCGATATCTGATTGTCCTCGCCTTTTAAATGATCCTGGATGTGAGATGTTGTTGGACAGTAGAAACCGAGTGGGTGCGGTCCGCCTTCCTCTACCAGATGGAAAAGAGGCAGAGATAGTCATCAAAGAGTTTCGCACATTAGGAGTGAATAAACTGAAGAGTGCTTTTCTGCCTGGAAAGGCTTTTAAAGCTTGGCGGGGAGGGAATGCTCTCATCGAGAGGGACATAGAGACACCCTTCCCGGTAGCTTATCTTGAAAGGAGAAAAGATCTCTTCCTTGAAGAAAGCTTTTTTCTTTCAGAGAGGGTGAGGGGAATTGAAGAAATCCGCTCCTTATTCCGAGAACTTACACCATCAGAACTTCGAGAGCTTTTGGTCTCTTTGGCTAAGTATGTTTCTCTCTGCCATAGAAAAGGCATCCTCCATCGCGATTTATCCGATGGAAATATTCTGGTCAGGGAAGAGAAAGAAGGGGCATTTAGATTTTATCTTATAGATACAAATCGGATCAGGATTAAATGGCGAATAGGCCGTTTAAGAGGAATAAAAAATCTCATTCGTCTGGGCGTTCCTCCTGATTTCCAGCCTTTTTTCCTTGAGCAGTACCTCGACCCAAGTCAACTTAAGAAATACTCATGGTTCTGGTATAAGACAAATAAGATGATATACTCAGGGTATATTGAACTCAAAAAGAAGCTCAGGCTAAGGCAATTAGCCCGGAAGCTAAAAGTTCAGTAAGATGAGTTTTGAATTTCGCTGGAATCCCTATGCTGATCAACCCCACAATATTGCCCCAAGAAAAGAGCGATTCTGGTATCATTTCAGACATGCAGGAAGCTATGTCTCCCTAGCCTTCGCAAACCTTTGTAAGGCTCGCCCAATTTTGGCTCTTTATAGGAAATACAGAAAAAAGATATATAGAGAACACGTCGATATTGAAACCCCTTTCGCCCTCTCTGTTTCTCCTTCTGGGGAAAGGAACGAAGAAGTCGTTGAGGCATTGAAGGAGTTGGGAGTTCGCAGAAGCCTCATCAGGATTCCTTCATGGGAGATGGAAAAGTTGGAGGTTTACCGAGAATTCTCAGAACTCCTCGTCGGTAACAAGATTGAACTCACCATTGCTCTGCTCCAACAGAGGAATGATGTTCTCGATCCATCCCGATGGGAAAACTTCCTAGGGGATGTTATTCCTCGATTCGCTAAGCTCTCTTCTTTTTTTGAAATAGGCCATGCATGGAACCGAACAAAGTGGGGAGTATGGGATTACAAAGAATATTTAAAGCTGGCATATCCAGCTATGTCTATAGCTGAGAAATACAATGTGGAGCTTGTCGGCCCGGCGGTCATTGATTTTGAGTTCCATCTTTATCCTCCAGTGCTTAGAGCTGTTCCCTTTGATAAGATAAGTTCTCTTCTTTATGTAGATAGGATGGGAGCTCCCGAGAACACACAGTTTGGGTGGGATACATCAAGAAAGATCGCCCTATTGAAGGCTGTCGTGGACGGCAGCAGTCAAAGAAGACGGGATCTATGGATAACAGAAGTGAACTGGCCTTTGAAAGGTACAGGGAAATACTCTCCAGCCTCTGGCAAGCCCAATGTCTCAGAAGAAGAGCAGGCCAATTACCTGGTTCGCTATAATATTCTTTGTGCGGCAAGTGGCTTTGTGGATAGGATTTACTGGTGGCAGTTAGTGGCTCCGGGCTATGGCCTTGTTGATAGTCGCGAGAAAGAGTGGAGAAAGCGTCCCAGTTTTTATGCTATGAAGACCATCATCTCTCAACTGGAAAGGAGTACTTTTACGGGGAGGGTCCGGCATCAACAGGCAGAAATATTTGCATTTCACAAGGGAGAACACGATTTTGCTGTCTGCTGGACGAATGGCCCAGCACTTGATTATTCTTTTGCAGGTCGGGTGCGTCGAATATTAGATCGCGATGGAAAAGAGATTCCCTCGAGCAATGGAAGAGTGACGATTGAAGAAAGCCCCAAGTATGTTTTCCTCAAATAGAAATGGGAAAAAGGGGACAGTCCCCTTTTTTTATAAGAAGGGAAATTGGGACAAATAAGGGAGAAAAAAAAGGGGGACAGTCCCCTTTTTCAAGGGTCTTTAAGTGCTCCGTTCCAAGAGCACGAAGTTGAGGAGTATGAACGGAAAAGGTACAGGGGTTTAGACCAGAGACTTGTCCACAGGAGAGAAACGAAAATTCTCAAAAAAATTCTCCAAAAAGTGGGGAGTACTTCACTCCGTGCTTTGGATGTGCCCTGTGGTTATGGCCGCTTCTCTGACTTGATCCTCGATAAGGATTTCTCTTTGGTGAGTAGCGACATTTCTTTTTCTATGGTGAAACGAGCGAGAGAGAAGAGCAGCCATCCTGATCGGCCACTCGCTGTTATTGCAGATGTGAAGAAAGGCCTGCCCTTTAAGCAAGGTGTATTCGGACTTCTCTTCTCCATTCGTTTTTTCCATCATGTCCATGAAAAACAAGAGAGGGAGCTCATTCTTGAAGAATTTTCACGGATAACATCCCAGTGGACAGTCCTCTCTTTTTACCGGATGAATTTTCTCCATTTCCTCCAGAGAAAGCTCAGGAGGAAGGTAAAAAAGAGTAAGACGCGGATAAAGATGATATCAGGCAAAGATTTTGAAAACGAGGTGGAGCGTGCTGGCTACGAAATCGTGAAGATTTATCCCTTATTCAGAGGAATCCACTCTCACCATATAGCTCTTTTAAGGAAAGGTTAGAATTTAATCTTAAAGCCGGCCTTCAGGCTCAGTCCAGAAAAATCTATTATTGCTTCCTGAGGATCGAATACTCCGGCTTCAGAGGGAACTTTATCGCGGATGAAGAGGAGCGGATAGGATTCTCCTCCTGCGCCTTTTGCATAGTAGGAATAGAGTATTCCCTCCTCTGTCGTTTTAAGCCCTTCTGAATCACTATATGTATCTGTCCCTTCAAAGCTCTTAATCTTTGCGTAACGACCAGTTAACTCCACAATAAAACTTAAATTGGGAGAGAGAGTCCAGTCAAAGCCAAATCCTCCCAGGAAACCCATATCTTGGGCCTTGGCTTCCCCTTGCCATTCTTCCCCGAAGTCTTCTTTCTGAAATCGATAGAAATAGGTGCATTTGGCGAAATAGTATTCGGCTCCAATTTTCGCATAAAAGTAAGGAAGGGGATAGAAAGAGATGACAAGTCTTAAAGGGAGAGCCTGGATTTTAGGACGAGTTGTAAAGATTTCGCTGGATGAGCCTTTCTCAAATTCTACTCGGCTCTCTTTTTCACCCAGAAAGTAATCCACCCCTAAACCCAGTTGAATATAAGAAGATAAAGGAAAAACGAGTTCTCCCCCCAGGATGTAGCTTAGGTGGGCTGGTTTGACTTCTCCTTTTCCCTCTACCCCTAGATTATAGCCGTAGTAGTCAGCCAATCCCTGTGCCCCACTATTCAGATCTCCTCCGTCGATAAAAATTCCTCCCCCTGAGAAATAGAGCTCAAAAGGAGATTTGGGAGGTCTCAAAGAAGGTTGTGTGGCAGGAATTGGTTGTTGGGTCGGCGGCCTTTGTTCTTCTTCGGTTATCTCTCGCTCTTTTATTTCCTTAATTGGCTTTACTAGGGGCGGCTGTTCGAGAGCCATAACTAGGCTTTCGTGAACATACCCATACATAATATCGCCCTCATCCGGTTTAAACTTAACTATGTACCATTCACCCTCTTTTCCTGTTGATTCAAGGGTTTCACCCTGGAGCATTTGGTGGATGATTTCACTGCCGATGTCCGGTTTTAACCTTATGTTTGCCAGTTCAGTAACGACTCTAAGCTTAAAGGTTTTTTCCTGCGCTTGAACGCTCAGCACACAAAGTAAGAATAGTCCTAGAACGAGGGGACAAGTTTTGATGAATCTTTTCTTCAAGAATTCTTTTCTAAAAGCACTGCAAGAAACAAGTAAACCCATTTATTTGAATTATAGAGGAGGGAATCAACGCTGTCAAGAAACCCAAAGCTTGCCTCTTTTTCAGAAAAAGTGTTAATATTTATAAAAGTATATGGAGGAAGCCATGAGTAAACAATACCAATTTCGATTCATTCATATAAAAAAAGTTAGCCTCCTTGCTATTCTGACGTGTCTTTTGTTTTTAGGAAACCTCCAATTTGCAGCCCAAGGACCTAAGATTAAGTTTAAGGAAGAGAAACGGAATTTTGGCAAGGCTGACCAAGGCAAGGTTTTGACCCATGTGTTTGTCTTCCAAAATATTGGGGATTCGGAACTGACAATAAAGAAAGTCGAAACTACTTGCGGATGTGCAGCTGCACTCGTTTCGGATAAAAATGTAGCTCCGGGAAAGAAGGGCGAAATTAAAGTGAATTTCAACACAAGGGGACTTGGAGGGAAAGTAACCAAGTACATCTACGTTGAATCGAACGATCGCTCGCAGCCTCGAAAGCAGCTGGTTGTTTCAGCCGAGATAAAAGTCCCCCCTCGGCCAAAGATAATCCTTGACCATTATAACCTAGAGTTAGGTCTGTTTCTGGATTCTGAAGAAGTGAGAGCCCAGACAACAATCAAAAACAAAGGTGAGAGGGAGTTAAAAGTTAATTGTTCTCACAGGAATGCTGCTTTTTTTCAAAACGGAAAAGAAGTTTCTTTTCCTATTAAGATCCCTGCAAAAGGTGAAAAGGAAATTGAGATAAGGATGCCTCCTCGCGGAAAAACTGGAGTTATTCGGGAGTATGTGCTGATGCGGTCCAATGATCCTTCGCGGCCAACGCTTTCAGTATATTTAAGCGGCTATGTGGTCAATAAGAAACAACTCAAGGAACTTTTCGCCAAATATAAAAATATTTTAGATTGAGACCACAATTTGTATTTAGGATAAACCGGTTGCTGTCAAAGTGATATGATTCTTTTAGCTAATTTCCTGATTGCCCTTGGTCGAATCATCCACGTTGTTTTGATGATCTATATCTGGATTATTATTTTCCGAGCAATTCTTACTTGGGTTAGACTTCCATCTTTATATACAGTTTCAGTCATTCTTTATCATTTAACCGAACCTGCCTTAAGACCCTTTCGCAGGATTATCTCTCCTTACAAGACAGGTGGGATTGATATTTCGCCCTTCATTGTCATTCTTCTGATTTGGTTTGTGGATCAAGTCTTGGTAGATTCTCTCCTGCTCTATGCTCAACAGTTATTGAAGTCACAGACATCATCTTTTTGAATTTTACTTCTGCAGGTCAGTGCTTGGAGCGTTGGCTTGGAAAGAGAAAAAATCTTTCTGACCATAAAAGTCCATCCTCGTGCTCGAAAACGTTCTGTAGAGGAGGTCAAGCCAGGGGAGTACAAGGTCCGTGTTCTTTCCCCTCCAGCAAGAGGTGAAGCCAACAAGGAAGTCATCGAAACACTGGCCTCCCATTTTGATCTTCCTCTATCAAGGATTAAAATTGTCAGAGGAATGAAGTCTCGCCATAAATTGGTAGAGATTGAAGTTGACAAAAAGAGTACAAAATAGCACAAAATGATAATTGAAGAAAAAGTTTATCGTGCCTTTCTTAGTCTATCAAAGTGTTTAGGACGACCTGGTTTTTTAGATGAATAATATTAATCTTAAAGGATCGTAAACATGGATATCTATAATCTCGTGAGTTTTTTTGGGATTTTTATCCTGGCAGGGTTTGCCTGGCTCTGTTCGTCTAATAGGAAAGTTGTGAATTGGCGCGTTGTCTTATGGGGAATAAGTTTGCAGCTTTTCTTCGCGATCTTCATTTTTTGGGTGCCTGTGGGAGCGAAATTTTTCCTCTTTGTCAACAAGGTTGCGCTAGCCGTTCTCGAGAGCGCGGTAGAGGGGAACAAATTTCTTTTCGGCCGCCTGGCCTTGGCTCCAGGGGCAATCAATGAACAAGGAGAAACATCTCTCGGCTTTTTCCTCGCCTTTCAGGCCCTGCCCACCATAATGTTCTTTGCGGCTGTCATCGGAGCTCTTTATTACCTGAGGGTGATGCCCTTGCTCATCAGAGGTTTTTCCTACATCTTCACCCGACTGATGCGTATCAGTGGAGCAGAATCGCTTTGTGCTTCGAGCAACATTTTTGTCGGTATTGAGTCTGCCCTGGTTGTCAGACCTCATTTGAGGGAAATGACAAGATCTGAGCTTGTGACTATTCTTTCGGCAGGAATGGGGACCATAGCATCAACGGTGCTGGCCTTGTATGTATTATATCTTCAGGGTCAACTGCCCACTATTGCCGGTCACCTCATATCTGCGTCTTTTCTCTCTGCTCCGGCTGCTGTGGTTATGTCAAAACTCATTATGCCTGAGACAGAAAAGCCAAAAACCCTGGGCAAGGATGTCAAACCTTTTTATGAGCGTGAAGACAATATCATCATGGCCATAATCAATGGTGCCAATAGCGGCCTTCGATATCTTGGGGGGATCGTTGCGCTGCTGCTTGCTTTCTTAGGGATTTTAGCTCTTTTCAATACTATCTTCGGCTGGTTCGGGGGACATTTCAACAGCTTGTTTGGATTGAATCTAGAGTGGACATTCGAAACTATTCTAGGCTACATTTTTTATCCTTTTACTGCAATTTTGGGAGTTCCCTCTGCTGATGTTTTTGAGATTTCCAAGCTTTTAGGAGAGAGGACAGTAGCTACAGAGCTTGTATCCTATCAGGGGCTTTCTCAACTCTTGGCTGAAGGAGAGCTCTTGCACCCTCGTTCAGCGATCATAGCTTCCTATGCCCTCTGCGGGTTTGCCCATATTGCTTCCCTTGCTATTTTTGTTGGGGGAATAGGAGGGTTAGTGCCCGAGCGGTTAAAAGACCTTTCGCGATTGGGTTTTAGAGCCCTTCTAGCTGCCACGCTGGCATGTCTTATGACCGGAGCAGTGGCAGGCGTTTTTTGCACCAAAGGGTTGATTCTCCTCGGCGGATAAAAAAGGGGACAGTCCCCTTTTTTACTTTATTTTTTCATCAAAGTGAAAAAATTAGCCCCAAAGATTCGTCCCTTCTTAGTAAAAAAGAAATAGGTTCGTTTATATGCCTAGAGGCGCAAGAGGATTATCTGAAGGGTCAATCTATCATGTGTTAAATAGAGGGAATGGAAAACAAGAAGTTTTCCATAAAGATCAAGATTTTGTAGTTTTTATTAGAATAATGAAAGAAGCAAAAAAACGTTACCCTTTAAATATTTTTGCATATTGCTTGATGCCTAATCATTTTCATATTGTTCTAAAACCTAATAGAGCCAATCATCTTAGTAATTGGATACAGCTGCTCATGACGAGTCATGTCCGTCGTTATCATAATCATTACCAAACAAATGGACACATATGGCAAGGGCGTTATAAGAACTTCATTATTCAAAGAGACGAGCATTTATTAACCGTATTACGCTATGTTGAAGCGAATCCGATAAGAGCTGGCCTTGTCTCTTCAGCAAGAGATTGGTTGTGGTCAAGCCATAATGAGAGAATTTGTGATGAGATAGATGGAATAGTAGATAACCCCCCTATTGATTTACCTTCAGATTGGGCCAGATACGTAGATGAGCCTTTGAGATATACAGAATTAGGGAAACTCCATCAAAGTGTAAACCGCCAATCTCCTTATGGAAATGCTGAATGGCAGAGAGAGATGATTGTACAATTAGGGTTGCAGCATACTATAAGGCCTCGAGGCAGACCAAAAAAGGAGGCAGATGCGGACAGACAAAAGAAGGGGGACAGGCAACTTTTTTAAAAAAAGGGGACTGTCCCCTTTTTTTATTTGTCTTTTTCTTTTTTATTGTTAAAATATTCGTGCATTTGAGAATGAAAGCTTGAAAGAGGAGAGTGACATGCCCGGTTTTTTGAAAAAGATTCTTTGGACAACAGATTTTTCTGATGAAGCTCAGGAAGCCCTGCTTTATGCTGATGCTTTCCGAAAAACCTTCAAAGCACAGCTTATTGCTTTGCATGTTGTGCCCGATTTTTCGTCCGCTCTTTACAGCACAACTTATGTTATCAGAGGAGAATTATCAAAGAGAGTGGACTTTTTAAAAAGAGAGGCAAAGGCTAAACTTGAGACTCTGAAGAAGGCAAAAAAATTGCCTTTAAAGATAATAGTCAAAGAAGGGACGGCTTCAAAAAAGATAATAGAGACGGCTGAAGAGGAAAAGGTAGATATGATCGTGATCGGAAGACGAGGGATGTCAGCCATAGAGAAACTTTTCATCGGGAGTGTTGCCAATCAAGTGCTGCGAACTTCCTCTGTTCCTGTTCTTGTGACTAAGAAGAAGAGTGGAAAGCCTCAATTCAAGAAGATTCTGGTTCCCACTGATTTTGAAGATCAGGAGGAAGTAGAGAGGGATTTTGCCTGGAAGCTGGCCAAAGGCTTTGGCTCTGACATCACCCTGCTCCATGTGCTCGAACTTCACGACTACGAATTTACGCCTAAAGTTCTGGATGAGATGTTCAAGTTAGTGCTGAAAAGACTTAAACAGAGAAAGAAGAGAGAAAAGGAAGATATTAAGGTTAAAGAAGAAGTCTACCGTGCAATCAATGCCTCGATAGGAATCGTGGATTATGCTGAAACCCATAATTTTGATTTAATCGTCATATCCACATGTGTCCAGGGTAAGCTGGAGAGGTTCTTTTTAGGAAGCACGACCGAGAAGGTCATATCCTATTCCCATGTTCCAATTTGTGCCCTTCCTCCTTCTTGGTGTGCTTGATCGAGGTGGAAGATCATCTGAAATATTGGATAGCCTTAAATCTGGGTTTAGCCGAAAATATACGGGCAGCAAAAAAAATTGTTGACAACTTCCCTCAAATTTCGGATGCTTTTAAAGCTCCGAGGGAAGAATTAATCGCGTTAGGCCTGGGGGACGAAGAAGCTCGGGCTTTGACCTCCTCCAAGATTCTCGATCAAGCCCAAAGAGAAATTGAGAAGCTCAAACAAAAAGAATTCTCTATACTGACGCTGGAGCATAAAGATTATCCTGAGTATTTGAGAGAAATATTCGACCCTCCCTTCGTCCTCTACTGCGCGGGAAAAGTAGAGGCTTTGAAGGGGCCAGCCGTATCGATTGTCGGAGCAAGGAAACCTTCCCCTTACGGGAGGGCTGTCGCAGAGAGGATAGCCCACGACTTAGCTTCTCGCGGTATTATCATTGTAAGCGGCATGGCTCGAGGAGTTGATTCCATTGCCCATTGGGGGGCAATAAGAGGTGGAAAGACCGTGGCTGTGTTAGGTTCTGGATTAGAATATATCTACCCAAAGGAAAATCGCAAATTGTTTGAAAAAATCACAGAGAAAGGTGCTGTAGTGTCAGAATTCCCACGAAATTCTCCGCCTCTGAGTTTTCATTTTCCGATAAGAAACAGGATCATTGCCGGACTCTCGCTCGCTATTGTCGTTGTCGAAGCAGCCCAGAGAAGCGGTTCTCTAATTTCAGCTCGCTTAGCGCTAGAACAGAACAGGGAGGTCATGGCTGTTCCAGGAAATGTGACATCTGAACTCAGTCAAGGAACGAATTGGCTGATTAAAACAGGCGCAAAGCCAGTGGAATGTTGGGAAGATGTGGTTGAAGAACTCCCTTCGCCTCTGAAAGAGCAGCTCCTTTCTCAAAAGAATGGAAACAAAGAGGTATCTCCTTCTCTGAATTCTTCTGAAAGAAAGATATTTGAGCTTCTCAGCCCAGATTCCCTAACCCATATTGACGAGATCGTTGAGCAAAGTGACCTTTCTGTCTCAGAAGTTCTTTCGCTTTTGCTGGGATTGGAGATCAAGGAGTTGGTTTTGCAGAGCCCGGGTAAGCATTTTCAGAGGAGATGGTAATGCAGAAACGCTTGGTTATTGTTGAATCTCCAGCTAAAGCAAAAACAATCTATCGATATTTGGGTCCTGGTTTTTTGGTCAAGGCCTCCATGGGACACATAAGGGATCTCCCTAGAGATAGATTGGCTGTGGACATCGAACATAATTTCAAACCTGAGTATGAGATAATTCCTGAAAGGAAAAAAACGGTCACCGAATTGCAGAACTCTGCTAAACAGTGTGAAGCTGTTCTTCTTGCGGCTGACCCTGATAGAGAAGGAGAAGCGATATGCGGGCATTTGAGCATACTTCTCAAGGATTCTAATAAGAATATTTATCGGGTTCTCCTTCATGAGATTACGAAAGGCGCCATCGAGGAGGCTTTTGAGAATCTGGAGCAAATCGATCAGGATAAAATCAATGCCCAGCAGACCAGAAGAATCTTAGATAGGCTGGTTGGCTATCTCATCAGTCCCCTCCTTTGGAAGAAGATTGGGAGAGGCCTGAGTGCGGGGCGAGTTCAGTCGATAGCTCTGCGATTGATCTGTGAGAGGGAGCGAGAAATAAAGGATTTTGTCCCTGAGGAATACTGGACGATAGCAGCCCATCTCCAAGCCTCTAATCCTCCCCAGTTTAAAGCAAATCTTGCGAAGATTGAGGGAAAGAAAGCGAAAATCCAAGAGGGCAAAAACGCAGAAGAGATCGTTGCCGAACTCAAGAAGCTTCCTTTTGTTCTAGAGGGAGTCGAGGTCCGTGAAAAGACGAGAAATCCCAGTCCTCCCTATATTACCAGTACTCTCCAGCAGGATAGTTTTCGCCTTTTCCACTTTCCGGTGAAAAAAACCATGTCTGTCGCTCAAAAGCTATATGAGGGGCTTGAAATAGGCGACCGGGGATTGGTAGGTCTTATCACCTATATGAGGACAGACTCTGTCCGTGTTTCTAATGAGGCGGTCTCTGGCGCCCGAAAATACATTGAAAAAAGCTATTCCAAGGAATATCTCCCCCCCAAGCCGCGGATCTACAAGAACAAAAGAAAAGCTCAGGATGCCCATGAAGCCATTCGCCCGACAACACTTTCTCTCCCCCCAGAAGAAGTGAAGCCTTACTTAAAAAAAGAAGAATACAACCTCTATCGCATAATCTGGAATAGGTTCATAGGATCGCAGATGAGCTCCGCTCTGGTTGAAGAAACAGAGTTCGATATCAGAGCCTCAAAGTATCAATTCAAGGCTAAGGGAGAAGTCATAAAGTTTGATGGCTATCTGGTCCTCTTTCCCAGCGTGAAAAAAGAAGAGAATATTTTGCCCAAAGCAGAACCCGGAGAAGCCCTTGCTCTTCTTGAACTGGAATCCAAGCAGAATTTTACACAACCACCTCCCCGCTATACAGAGGGAACATTGGTCAGAGAATTGGAGGCAAAGGGAATCGGTCGGCCCAGCACCTATGCTCCCATCATTTCGACTTTGCAGGGCCGTGTTTATGTTGTTAAGGAGAAAGGGAAATTCATCCCTACAGACCTTGGGATTTTTGTGTCGGACTTCATGGTCAAGAATTTTCCGGACTTGATGGAATATAAGTTTACAGCCCGATTGGAAGAAGAACTAGACAGTATCAGTGAGGGAGAACAGGAGTGGGTAGATTATCTCGGAGGATACTATTCACTGCTGGATAAGGATTTAAAGCAAGCGATGAAAGTGGAGGGAGTGAAGGGGAAGGGCATTCCCTTGGAGGATCCCTGCCCTGAATGTGGCCGCCAACTTGTCATCAAGGAGGGTCGGTTCGGGCGGTTTAAAGCGTGTTCAGGTTATCCCGAGTGTAAATTTAGGGAGAGTATAGTCAAGAAAGAGGCGAAACCTCTGGATGAGACATGCCCGCAATGTAGTTCTCGTTTAGTTTTACGCCAGGGAAAATACGGATCTTTTATTGCCTGTTCGAATTACCCCAAGTGCACATATATCAAGAAAGAGAGAAAGGACACGGGCATTCCCTGTCCTAAAGGTTGTGGTGGAACGATTGTGAGGAGAAAGACAAGGAAGGGTAGGATCTTTTTTGGCTGCAGCGAGTTTCCGAAGTGTGATTTTGCTACCTGGGATGAGCCTGTTAATCAGGCTTGTCCTGAATGCGATCAGAAATTTCTCCTCAAGCATAACGCCATCAAAGGGAAGTCGTATCTCCACTGCCATAATGAGGAATGCAACTATAAAAAGATTTTGGAAGAGAAGAAGATCTGGGAGAAAGAACCCTCGTCTTCCGAGGATGATTTGTAGAGGCTTGATTCATAAAGGCTACCGCTCGAAGATAGAAATGTAGAGGTTTGTTTCATCAAACCCGCCTTTTTGTCATTGCGAGCGACTGAAAGGAGCACGGCAATCTCAGCGTGTAAGGGCTTGATTTATCAAGCCCACCTTAACAGATGAAAAAAGAAATAAGCCAGTTTATGACCTATCTCAAGCATGAGAAGAATGCATCTCCCCATACGATTATCAGCTACAACAGAGATCTCAATCAATTTGCCGACTATCTCGAAGAAGGTAAAATCAAGTTGACCATGATTGACAACATTGTTCTGCGTGGTTTTTTAGCCAGGCTTCACGAGAGAGGTAATATAAAATCAACGACTGCTAGGAAACTGGCAGCTATCCGCTCTTTCCTTCAGTTTTGCGTGAAGAAGAAGTGGCTGGATGACAATCCTGCCAAAGTTGTAGCTACCCCAAAGCAAGAGAGGCCGGTGCCTTCCTTTTTATCCGAGGAGGAGATGGCAGTTTTTTTGGATCTGCCCCTGTCAGACCAGCCTCTTGATTTGAGGGATAAGGCTGCCTTAGAGCTTCTGTATGCTTCAGGAGTGCGGGTCAGTGAGCTTGTTGGTATGAATCTCGATGACATAAATTTTGAAGATAGGCTGATTCGGGTAAAAGGCAAAGGCAAAAAGGAAAGGCTTCTGCCTTTTGGAAGAAAGGCAGCAGACAGCCTGACACGTTATATTCAAGCACGGTCTTTAATCAACAAAGGCAAAATTGATGAACAGGCATTGTTTTTGAACTATCGGGGGGAAAGACTCACTTCTCGCTCTGTAGAGAGGACTGTGGATAAATATATACGCCTGACAGCTTCAAGACGAAAGATCAGTCCTCACTCACTCCGTCATTCTTTTGCATCTCATCTTCTGAGCCGAGGAGCAGATTTGAGAGTCATCCAAGAGCTTTTGGGGCATGAGAGTCTGGCTACGACTCAAAAATATACCCACATCGATTTAAAGCAGTTGCTGGAAGTCTATCGAAAAAGCCATCCCCACAGTTAGGGTCAGGTCTACACTTTTAACTTATTCCCCCTATAGATATTTAAACCTTTATTATTTTAAGATTGGCTTAGGATTCAGGTGCAGTATTTAGATGAGATGAAGGAATAAGTTAAAAGTGTAGACCTGACCCTGATGGAAACGGTTGTTGTCGCAGAAATATCTCTTTTGTAAACAGGTGTTTACTTTCCTTATAATGATTAATATTTAAATAGCTGATAATGAAGGAAATAATTATTGTCAATGATGGCCTCGATGTTGCATAGAAAAAAGATGAAAGGAGGTTTATCATGAAAAAATTAGTTATGAAGGGTTTTGTATTAAGTGTTCTTCTCTGTTTTGTGTTTTCTACTGCTCTTCCAGTTCTGGCTCAGGCTAATTCGAAAGCCAAAGAGAAAAAGATTAATATCAACACAGCGTCTTTGGAAGAGTTACAGGAGCTGCCTAGAATCGGAGTTAAAGTGGCTCAGAGGATTATCGACTTCAGGCTGAAAAACGGGAAATTTAAGAAGATAGAGGAGATCATGAAAGTGAGAGGGGTCGGGGAGAAAGTGTTCAAGCAGATAAAAGACCTTATCACTGTGGGCAATATAAAAGCAAAGAAATAAGAGGAAGATTCAAAAGGGGGCTCAGGCTTTCATGAGATGAAAAGATCAAGGAAGTCCGGCCTCGACAAGATATTCTTTTAATTTCTTAAGAGCGCGGCCTCGATGGCTCACGCTATTTTTTTCCTCTGGCAGGAGTTCAGCTAAGGTTTTTTTCAATGGGGGGTAGTAGAAGATTGGATCGTAGCCAAATCCGTAGCTCCCTTTTTTCTCATAGGTTATTAGACCGGTGACATTCTCTTTAATCTCTTTGATTATCTTTCCTTTTTGGGATAAGACAATGCAAGAGACAAACCTGGCTTTCCTCTTATCTAATGGAACTCCTTCCATTAAGTCCAGAACTTTACGGATGTTTTTTTCGTCTGTTGGCTGAGGCCATGAAAATCGGGCTGATAAAACGCCTGGGGCTCCTTTCAGGTGCTCTATTTCGAGGCCTGAATCCTCAGCAAGGATAAGATCTTCCCATTGGTGGCTGTAGAATAGGCTTTTCCCCCGAGCATTCTCGGCAAACGTATTGCCCTCTTCAACAAAGCTCTGTTTCGGGAAAACTTCTTGAAGTGTAAAAATTTTAAAGGGAAACTCTGATAGAAAGCTTTCTATCTCTTTTGCTTTGCCCTTGTTTGTAGTAGCAAGAAGGAGTCTTTCTTTACTCAATCTTTAGCTCTAAAATCCCCTCTAGTCCCAAAAGGTCTTGGTTGAACTTATTTTCCTTTTCTTCTGGAGCAGGGAATGATAGATCGACAAGCGCATAAGTTTTCTCTTTTTTGAGAGTGAATTCTTGAAATTTTATGCCCTCGTGAAAAGCTAAGCTCCTGAGGGTTGTCAGTGCTTCCCTGGAATCTTTTAACTTCAGGTGGTAGTGGTAAAGCGATTTTTTTAAGAATTGGCCTTCGAATTGTCTGAATATTACCAATGTCAGTACGATAATGGCGGTGAATATGATTGCAATCAGATAATGGCCCGTGCCGATGACGAGGCCTAATCCTGCCACTGCCCATAGAGTTGCTGCCGTTGTCAAACCGAGTATGCTTCCTCGTGCTTGGATAATCGTACCAGCTCCTATGAAACCGATTCCAGTGATAACTCCTGCTGCGATTCTTGTTGACTCATTTCCGTTTCCCTGGAGAATAAGCCCTGAGAGAGCCATGACCATGGTTGAGCCCACGCAAATGAGGATGTTTGTTCGGAATCCTGCAGGTTTTTTGCTTGTTTCCCTTTCAAGGCCTATGAGTCCGCCAAGGGCAACAGCCAGTAAAAGCTTTAATGTAACTTCTAAAACAGTCATTGTCTTTCCCCAAAGTTTAGTACGCTGCTAATTTAGCATAATTAAGGGAGAAAAAAAAGCACTGTTCCTGCTTTCTTCATATAGGGGTTTCATTCATCAAACCCACATTTGGACATCAATATAGAGATTTGATTTATCGAATACAGCTGTTTATTGAATAAGGTAGATTTGATTCATCAAACCCCTGCTTCTTATTTATATCAGCGGTTGAGGAAGTGCTTGAACCAGAAATCCACATAATGACGGTTGGAGTGCTGTCTTTTCGCGCCTCCGAAACCGTGTCTCTGGTTGGGATAGAGCATGAATTCAAATTTTTTACCAAGGTCCATGAGTTTGTCGATAAGCTGAGTTGTATTCTGCATGTGGACATTGTCATCCATAGTCCCATGGGCGAGGAAGAGAACTCCCTTGAGTTTCTTTGCGTGGGTCATCGCAGAGCCGAATTTGTATCCGTCTTTGTTGTCACGGGGTCTGTCCATATATCGTTCTGTATAGACCGTATCGTAGAGTCTCCAATCAGTAACAGAGGATCGGGCATAACCATGAGTGAAATAATCGGCTCCATAGGTTAAAGCCATACAGGTAGTATAACCGCCGTAGCTTCCGCCTGTGATTCCCATTTTTTTCTCGTCTACAAAAGGCTTCTTCCGTAGCCACTTCACAGCTTCGATGAGGTCATGCATTTCCCATTTGCCCAGATTTTGATGCATGAGGGCGATGCCTTTTTTCCCGAAATGGCCTGAGCCTCTGTGATCGACGCTAAAGATGATGATTCCTTCTTGAGCGAAATAAAGAGAAGAAAGAGACGGAAAGGAGTTGAATACTCTGCTTGAACCCGGTCCGCTATAGATGGTAAAGAGCACGGGGTATTTTTTGCTTTCATCGAAATCAGGAGGGAGGATCCAAAAAGCAGGGAGTGTCCAGCCATCTTCTGTGGAGATGGTGAAAAGCTCTTTTTTTCCCAACGGATACTCATTCATAAGTGGCGTACGGCTGTCTCCAATGTTTCTCAGAAATTTTCCATCTCCCTGATAAACGTCTTGTCTGGAAGGAGTATCGACGCTTGAAAAATTGTCTATAAAGTAGCTTCCTCCCGGGGATAGATTTACCCGATGGGAACCGGGTTTGTCGGTCAGCTTTTTGAAGCCAGTTCCATCTAGTTTGACCACGAAAAGATGGTATTCTGTCATCTTATCTTTTCTTGCTGAAAAAAAGACTCTTCCCTTTTTCTCATCCACCAACGATATTCCCGTGACTGTCCACTCTCCCTCTGTTAACCTTTTTTTTAAGTTTCCTTCTAAGTCATAGTAATAGAGATGACTCCAGCCATCCACATCGCTCCGGAGAAGAAAGCCGCTTCCATCCTTGAAGAAATAAAGGTCTTCAAAGAAATCAATCCAGGCCGCCTGCTTCTCATCATAGAGCTCGGCCTTTTTACCGCTTTTGAGGTCTACGGTATAGATTTTTAAGTGGTTCTGGTCGCGATTCATCCATTGGAATGTGAGTTTAGAACTGTCGGAAAACCAGAAAGGCCATGCCACATAGTGGTCCGCTTCTTCATCTATATCAGCCCACACAATTTTTCTGTCCATAACCGTAGCTATGCCGAGTTTAACCTTAGGATTGGGATCGCCTGACTTTGGGTATCTTTCGATTTCCAGCTCGCCGTGAGCTCCTCTGGCTCTAAAAATAGGGAATGTGGGTACAGGACTGTCGTCAAAACGCAGGAATGCGATTTTCCGGCTATCAGGTGACCACCAGAAAGCTGCATACCTGGACCTTCTTCCCAGGATTTCTTCGAAGTAGACCCAGGAGGCCCAGCCGTTGTAGATTGTCTCTGAACCATCAGTTGTGAGTTGACATTCTAGCCCCTTTTCAATATCCAGCGCATAAAGGTTATGATTGCGTGTATAGGCGACAAATTTCCCGTCGGGGGAAAGGCGTGGATTTTTCTCCGCATCTGGAGTTGCTGTCAAGCGTTTAAATTTTTCGCCCTTGGCGCAGTAATAATAGAGGTCATTCTTGGAGAAATAAAGGAATCCGGTGTAATCTTTGGTGGTAGCTATGTGTGCGGCGACCATAAAGCCCTTGGGGAGGTTTTTCTGGATCAGGTCATAATCGATGAAGAGGGTTTTTTGGCCTACTTTTGCTTTTACCTTAAAAAGCTTCGTGCTCTTTGTCTTTTGATCCCTCTCAGATAAAAGATAATGCTCATCGTCGAACCAGGTTCTGATAAAAGTCATTCGCTCGAAGATGCGCGGCTTGGCATTCTTATAGACCTGTTCGTAGGTCAGTTTTTTCGAGGTTTTCTGTGCCCCAAAGATAGGGCTCAGGCTGAAAAAGAGAACGATTAATATGAGCCCACTGATGAGATATAGTTTTTTGGTTTTTTTCATAGCTTTTCCTCCTTTAAAAGTATATGAGTATTTAACATTGACATATGCGAATGTCAACTGCTGCCGGTTCGATTGGTTTATAGAACTTGATCATGCTTGCAAAACTATTTCAATTTTCATATATATTGTTTATGAAACATTTTTAAAAATCATTTTATAGAAAAAATCTAATGACACAAAGGATTCAATGTGAGATTAATTAAAAGAGGAAGGGTGTTGAGGAAAACGAAGGCTCTGCTGTTTATTTTTTCTCTTTTTTTCATGGTCGGAGCTTCCTTAGCAGAAGAAAGTGATGAGCAGATACTTGTTTCTTCAAGCCAGGCTCTGAAATTGGGAGCATATACTCAGGTGAGGTACACTCACTGGGAAGGAGGCCATGACGGGTTCAGAATAAAGCGAACCAGAGTTGGATTGAAGGGAGAGATTGTTAAGAATATCAATTTCAGCCTCCAGATCGATGCGACCAAAAGCACAATTCTGTTGGACTCCCGGGTTGGAATAAGCTTTTCTCCGGAATCCGAATTAGCCTTTGGCCAGTTTAAGGTGCCCTTCAGCCTGGAAAATCTCACCTCGACATCTCTTTTGGATACTATAAACCGGTCCCAGACAGTAGAGAAACTTTGCCCTGGACGGGATATAGGGTCAGGAGGTCGCGATATTGGAGTTACTTTTAGCGGGAAATACTCACGGGCTGAGTATACCGTAGGGATTTTTAACGGTTCTGGAATAAACAAATATGATGATAATGATGAAAAAGACGTAGCCCTAAGGCTGGTTTTATATCCCGTTAGCTCTGTTGGCGTTGGTATCTCATATTACGATGGTAAATATAGTTCTGATTCCGGAGCATCTCCTGAAAGGCGAGATAGGACAGGAGTAGATATATATTTCACTGAGGGACCCCTTACCGTAAAAGGAGAATATATCTTTGCCAGAGATGGGCGGATTGATAGAAATGGTTGGTATGTCCAGGGAAACTATTATCTTATTCAAGAGAAAACTCAGGCCATAATCAAGTATGACGTCCTTGATAGGAATAGGGACATTCAAGGAGACCGGCTTGAGGTGATCACGCTCGGTTTAAACTGGTTTTTTTACAAGAAAACGAAATTTCAAATTAATTATGAATATCATAAAGAAGGATTAACTAAGAGCAACGAGAGCGTAATCTTAGCTCAGTTTCAAGCCGGCTTTTAAAAAAAGGGGATAGGCTACTTTTTTTACCCTTTTTAGACTTCCATTTCTAACTTCTCGAGGAGCAGTTCTGTTCCCGATATTGTTTCCAATTCTGTGGAGCCACATTTGCTGCAGATAAAAACATAATCATCCTTGATCATTTCTGTCTGGCATTTCTGGCATTGGACTTTAAGAGGGACTTCTGCTATCACGAGCTTTGCTTCAGAGGCTATTGTTTCTTTCTTATATATATCAAAAGCAGTGTTTAGAAATTCAGGGATAACGCCTGAAAGTGCGCCCACCTGTAATTTTACAAGAACAATTTTTTTTGCTTTAGCTTCCTCAGCCTTCTCTTCTAAGATTTCAAAGAGGTTGGCAACGATGGAGAGTTCATGCATTCTCTTGGCGTAATTTATTGAGTGAGCCAATGAAGTAGGTCAGGACTTCATCTACGCCTGAACCTTTGAGGGGGGAAGTGATATAAGTTTCGAGCTTCGGATTTATCTCCAAGGCTTCTTTCTGCGCTCTTTCAAAGTCAAAGGGGACGGAAGGGACAAGGTCAGCCTTTGTGATGATTAAGCAATCAGATGTAGTAAAAGCTTTGGGGTATTTTTTGGGTTTATCGTCTCCTTCAGGAGTTGAGAGAAGCACACATCTTATGTTTTCTCCAAGATCATAGCTTGCAGGACAGACAAGGTTTCCTACATTCTCAATGAAGAGAAAATCCAAATCAGCCGGAATCTCAGAAAAGATCTTGCCCACCATCTTTGCCTCGAGATGACAGGCACCTCCGGTAATGATCTGCCAGGCAGGAATTCCCTTTGCTCTTATTCTCTCTGCATCCCTCTCTGTCTCTATATCTCCTTCGATGACAGCCATTTTGTAATCTGTTTTAAGCCTTTCTGCGATTCTCTCCAAGAGAGTTGTTTTTCCGGCCCCAGGTGAGCTTAGAAGATTAATGGTAAGAATACCCTTCTCTTCCAACTTTTTTCGAATCTCTATCGCAATCTTTTTGTTTGATCCAAGAAGTTCTTCCAAAACGAGAATTTCTTTTTTAGTCATTTCTTCGGCTAATCCTTCCCTCGGATTATACAATCTTTTTACCTCAACAGCCATGATTTTTATCCCCGTAATTCATATTAATAGGTCTTTTATATGCGAAATAATATGGAAAATCTGATAGAAAATCATTCTTAGAAATTTTTTTAATTTTTTATTGACAAAGAATTTTTTTGTAATTAGAATTTAATGTAATTATAAGCGGGTCAATAGTTTACCTATAATTACGGTAAAATTTATAGTTACAATAAAAACTATATTTATACTAGCTTTAATTACCAATGTCCTTATACAAAAAGACAGAAAAGATTTGCAATCTTCCCCCTTATACGTATTTCCAACGTAATACAGACATTGGGGGATGTTCTATATACTACAAACGGCTTTTTTTTAGTGAAATGGTGCAAATATGATGAATATCAAAAGTGATCCGACTTTATTGAGTGAAGTAAAAAAATTTGGTAATTTCGATCCCAACGCCTGTTATCAATGCGGAAGTTGCACGGTTATATGTAATTTGACAAATGGATCGGCGTCATTCCCCCGCAAAGTAATGCGATATATTCTATTTGGCTTGAGAAAGCTCTCCCTAACCAGCTTGGAGCCGTGGTTATGCTACTATTGTGGCGAGTGTTCTACGACTTGCCCGAGAGAAACAGAGCCCGGAGAAGCAATGATGACGCTCCGACGCTTTCTCACTGCCAAATATGACTGGACAGGCATCTCAAAAAAGCTATACCAGTCAAAAGTGTGGCAGATTGCAGCACTTATCGGCTCGAGTGCATTCATGGCGCTCCTGATTTTGCTTTTTCATGGTCCTATCGTAACCGATCAGGTTGAGCTCAACACTTTTGCCCCCGCCCATACGGTACACTTGTTCGACCTAACTGTAGCTCTCTTGGTAATGTTCATTTTATTCACTAATGCGTTTCGCATGTACTGGTTCACCATGCACCAGACTGACAGCGTTAATCCGCTGAAGGTAATTAGGGGGCTAAAGCAAAATGGCTTTGGATTTACCATGCACGAGGGCAAGAAGATCAAGATTCCCCTCCGTTTGTTCCTCACCGAGGCAAGGACATTGATATTCCACGCAGCCACTCAGATAAAGTTTCGATCTTGTGATAATAAGAGCCGATGGATAAAACATTTCTTGATCGTCATAGGATATATACTAATGTTCGCTCTGGTGGTTATCTTTCTAGAATGGTTTCAAACAGATAATATCTATCCCATTCACCATCCTCAGAGATGGCTGGGTTACCTCGGTGCCGCTGCTTTGATTTATTTCACGGCGGAAATCATCATAGGCCGCATCAGGAAGCGCGAAGAAATCCACAAGTTTTCTGATCTGAGCGACTGGATGTTTCCGATTCTGTTATTGTTTATGGCAGTGACCGGGATAGCAGTTCACATATTCAGATATATGGGATTTCCTTTGGCAACATATTATTCATATGCCATTCATTTGATGGTTGCTTTCACGTGGTTGGTAGTCATAGTACCTTTCGGCAAGTGGACACACCTGTTGTATCGCTCATTGGCGATTTACTATCAGTCAGTCAGAGATAAAGCGATACAAAAGCAATTAACAAAAGAGGAGGCTTTAGACAATGCAGCCTAATAAAACGCAGGACAAAAAAATCGGTGCTTCATTAGTTGTGGGTGGAGGAATTGGAGGGATGCAGGCTGCGCTCGATTTAGCAGAATCGGGTATAAAAGTCTACCTGGTAGATAATAAACCATCCATTGGTGGAGTGATGGCCCAACTTGATAAGACTTTTCCTACCAACGATTGTGCCATGTGTACGATGGCACCAAGGTTGGTTGAAGTTGGCAGACATAAAGACATAGAAGTGATTTCTCTTGCTGACATTGAGAGAATAACAGGAACAGCTGGAAATTTTAATATCAGCATAATAAAAAGACCGCGGTATGTAGATGAAGAAAAATGTACAGGGTGCGGTATCTGCGTCGAGAATTGCCCTGTTAGTAATATAATTTATGTCACTCCTGAAAGAGATAAAATAGAAATTTCAGTTAAAGACATGGAAATAATGAACAAAATAATAGAAGAATTTAAAGACTCGGAAGGAGGATTAGTTCCTGTACTTCAAAAAGCTAATGATACTTATAATTATTTGCCCGAACCGATTCTGAAATATACGGCAGAAAAATTAAATATTCCTTTAAGCGTAGTGTGCAGAATAGCTACTTTTTATAATGCTTTTAGTTTGGAACCTAGGGGGAAACATATAATAACTATATGCCTTGGAACTGCCTGTCATGTGAAAGGTGCAGGCAGAGTGATTCAAGCCTTTGAAGAAAAGCTAGGGATAAAAAAAGGAGAGACAACTGAAGATATGCGCTTTACTCTTGAAGCGGTTCGCTGCATTGGATGTTGTGGGTTAGCTCCTGTATTGAAGGTAGGTGAGGAAATACACGGTTTAATGTCCAAAGGGAAGGTGCCGGAAGTGGTAGAGATGTATCAAGGTGCTTAATAAAGGCTTATGGATAGATTATAGCTGATGAGTAATCGGGATTTAGCCTAGATGATTATTTTAGTAATTTTTTTGGAGAGAGATAATGCCTAAATTGAAGATTGAAGATTTAGATAAGATTAGCGACAGAGTAAGAAGGACAACTCTTTTACGAGAAGGTGCAGGCAGAGCTAAAATAACAGTTCATATGGGGACCTGTGGAATCGCCGCTGGGGCAAGGAAGATAATGAGCGCTCTAATGGAGGAGTTTGAGAAGCAGAATGTTACGGATGTCATTTTGACGAGTTCAGGATGTGCTGGATTGTGCAGCAAAGAACCAATGGCTACCGTAGAGTTGAAAGACGATGCGCCTGTTAAATACGTTGATTTGACTCCTGAAAAGATTCGCAAAATATTAGAAGAACATGTCAATGGTGGAAAAGTGGTTGAAGAATTCGCTCTGGCAAAGGGCAGCGAGAGAGTTTCTTGATTGGCTTTTAAGGGACTTTTTAATAGAGGAAAATAGACTATGAATGAACTAAATACAGACAAATACAGGTTACATTTAATGTTATGCGCAGGAACAGCCTGTGTTTCCAACAAGTCTTTTAAAATAAAGGAAGTACTAGAAGAGGAACTAAAGAAACAAGGCTTAGATCAGGAAGTTCTCGTTGTATTAACAGGCTGTAATGGATTTTGTGCTGTAGGGCCTGTGATGACAGTTATGCCGGACGGAATATTCTACCACACTCTTTCTGAAGATATAATTCCCCATCTTGTTGAAGAACACTTTCTTAAGGGAAGACCAGTGAAAAGACTCATGTTCACTCCGCCTGCCGATGAAGTTGTTATTCCGAAGATGATGGATATTGGCTTTTTTTCTCGTCAAACATTAATCGCTCTCAGAAACAGAGGCTTGATAGATCCAGAAGTAATTGACGAATATATTGCAAGAGATGGTTATAAAGCGCTTGCAAAGGCTTTAACAGAGATGACTCCGGAAGAAATAATATCAGAGATAAAAAAATCTGGCCTCCGAGGCCGAGGAGGAGGAGGTTTCACAACCGGTTTGAAATGGGAATTATGCAGAGCGCAAGCGGATGAGACAAAATATATAATATGTAATTCAGATGAAGGGGACCCAGGGGCTTATATGGATAGAAGCATTGTTGAAGCTGACCCTCACTCTGTAATAGAAGGGATGTTGATAGGAGCCAGAGCTATAGGTGCACAAAAGGGATATGTTTATATTAGGGCTGAATATCCGCTTGCAATGAAGAGGTTAGAGATTGCTATTGATCAGGCGAGAGAATATGGACTTATAGGCGAAAAAATATTCGATACTGATTTTAATTTCGATATTCATATTATGCAGGGAGCCGGAGCATTCGTCTGCGGTGAAGAGACTTCACTCATAGCTTCTATAGAGGGGCGCCCGCCTGAACCAAGACAGAGACCTCCTTATCCGGTTCAGTCGGGGCTATGGGGAAAACCAACCAATATAAATAACGTTGAAACCTGGGCGACTGTTCCAGTAATTATTGATCGAGGATCAGATTGGTTCGCGAGCATAGGTACCGAAAGGAGTAAAGGGACGAAAGTCTTTTCACTTGTCGGCAAAATTAATAATACCGGCTTGGTTGAAGTCCCGATGGGAATTACTCTGAAAGAGATTATTTATGACATTGGAGGCGGAATTCCTGGGGGGAAAAAGTTTAAGGCCGTCCAGACTGGAGGCCCATCAGGAGGATGTATTCCGGGGAGTTTGATTGATTTACCAGTGGATTTTGAAAAACTGACTGAAGCTGGTTCAATAATGGGTTCCGGTGGATTGATTGTGATGGACGAAGATACCTGTGTAGTGGACGTTGCAAAATATTTTATTGAGTTTACAAACGATGAATCCTGTGGAAAATGTTCCTCCTGTCGGGACGGATCATCAGTGCTTCTTGAAATACTTGAAAAAATAACACTGGGAAAAGGTGAAGAGCAAGATCTCCAGGCTCTGGAAGATCTTGGGAATGCAATAAAAGACACATCAATGTGTGGATTAGGGCAAACGCTGCCGAATCCGGTATTGAGTACATTGAGATATTTTATGGGTGAATATATCGAACATATTAAATATAAAAGATGCTCTGCTTTAGTGTGTAAAGGCATAATTTCATCCGCCTGTCAGCATATATGTCCCCTGTCGCAGGATGTGCCCAGTTATATAGGACTTATCGCTGAGGGAAAATTTGAAGAAGCAATTAAGGTGGTTAGAAAAGAGAATCCACTTCCTCTCATCTGTGGACGTGTATGCCATACCCCTTGTGAAGAAAAATGCGTAGCAGGGGAGTGGGGTGATTCCCTGGGAATCAGATCGCTGAAACGCTTCCTTGCAGATTATGAGATGAAGCATGGGATTATCGTTGAAGAAAAACCAAAAAGTAAGAGAGAGGAGAAAATAGCTGTGGTCGGTTCTGGTCCAGGAGGTCTGACTTGTGCATATTACCTGGCTCTGGAGGGGTATCAAGTTACTGTTTTTGAGAGTCAGGAAGTAGCGGGTGGTATGCTTGCATTAGGTATTCCGGAATTCAGATTACCCAAGGATGTATTGAATTATGAAATAGATAGAATACAAAAATTAGGTGTTGAAATTAAAACAAAAACTACGATTGGCAAAGATATTCCATTTGATAAGCTGAAAGAAGAATATAAGGCAATCTTCATCGCTGTCGGTGCCCATAAAGGTTTAAAGATGAAAGTCCCGGGCGAAGATGTTGAGGGAGTATTAGATGCCGTAGAATTCCTGCGGGATGTTAATCTAGGACGCGAAGTAAAAATCGGAGATAAGGTAGTAGTAATTGGCGGCGGAAATTCAGCCATAGATGCGGCTCGAGTAGCAAAACGATTGGGTAAGGATACAGGAATTTTATACCGAAGGACAAAAGCGGAGATGCCCGCTATAAAAAGTGAAATCGAAGAGGCCATTATAGAAGGCATTGATATACAATTACTCGCAGCTCCAGTTAAAGTCTTGTCGAGTAATGGAAAAATGGAGGCTATAGAGGCTATCAGGATGGAACTAGGGGATGTGGATGCGAGTGGCAGAAGAAGACCTGTTCCGATTCCGGGATCTGAATTTAGAGTCGATGTGGATACTTTGATTCTGGCTATAAGCCAGGAACCAGATGTGTCTTTATTGAATGGAAACGGATTGAATATTTCGAAGTGGAATACAATTGAGGTCGATTCTGAAACCCTTCATACAAATATCGAAGGAGTATTTGCAGGTGGTGATGTAGTTACCGGACCGAATACGGTAACAGAAGCCATGGCCCATGGAAAAGTTGCAGCTCAAATGATAGATCAATATATACGGGGAGAGAAGCTAGAAAGGAAATATGAGGTAACTCGTCCTGCTGTGCGTGTTGAGGCATTTGAACTCACAGATGAAGAAATCAAGGAACTCAAAAAACCTGAGATGCCGGCAATGCCCGTTGCTGAGAGGGCTAAGAATTTCAAGGAGGTTGAATTAGGATACACAGACGCTGATGCTATTGCTGAAGCGAAGCGTTGTCTCCGGTGCGATCTAGAGAGAGAAGAAGCAGAACAGGCAGAAAAAGAAGAAGTGAAGGAGAAAGAAAAAGTAGAGGAAGTATCAGCAGTCGAGGAAAAAGTGGAAGAGAAAAAAGAAGAAGAGCCGGAAGTAGCCGTAACAGAAAAAGAAGAAGTAGCTGAGGAAGGAGAAGGGGAAGAGGCAAAAGAGGAGAAAGAGGAAAAAGAAGAGAAAGTGGAAGAAAAAGTAGAGAAAGTCGCGGAACAAAAGGAAGAACCCGAAGAGATAGAAGTAAAAGAAGCAGTGGAAATACCAGACATGAAAAAAGAAGAGGATGTGAAAGCAACTGAAGCAAAGGCTGAAGAAAAAGAAGAACCAGTAGAGAAAAAAGTTAAAGCCGTAATAGAGATACCAGACATGAAAAAAGAAGAGGAAGTGAAAGCAGTTGAAGAGAAAGTGGAAGAAAAAGTAGAGAAGGTCGAAGAAGAAAAAGAAAAACCAGAGGAGAAAAAAGCTAAAGCAGTAATAGAAATACCTGATATGAAAATAAAAGAGGAAGTCGAGTCACCTAAAGAGAAAGAAGAGAAAAAAGTCGAATCAGCGGAACCAGAAAAAAAAATAGAAGAGAAGAAGGCAGGAGAAAAAATAGAGGAAGCCGCGGAGCCAAAAGAAGAGCCAAAGAAGAAAAAAATTAAAGCCGTAATAGAGATACCGGATATAAAAAAAAGATGAATAATGACGGGAGTAGAAATCAATGTTTCTTGAAATTGATACTATGATATCAGACGACATGAACATTCAAGGAATGATGAGTATAGGAAAATTTATCCCATGCATTATAAACGGAGGCTCAGCGTGATAGAGCTCACAATAAATAGCAAAAAGAGTGAATTTGAGGAAGGCAAAACACTATTAGAATGTATTGAGAGTACAGGAATAAAGGTTCCGACTCTTTGTTATCATAAAGCCCTAACTCCATATGGAGCTTGCAGATTATGTGTGGTGGAAATTTCTCAAAACGGCAGAACGACAATCCAGACTTCATGCACTTATCCAGCTATCAGTGGTCTAGAAGTGAACACTGATACTGAAAGAGTACTAAAATCACGCAAAATTATACTTGAACTATTGTTAGCAAGATGCCCTGAGTCAAAGGCGATACAGACAATAGCTGAAGAATATGGGATAAAGGAAACACGATTTGAGAAGAAAAATGATGATTGTTTTCTCTGCGGGCTATGCGTGAGAATGTGCGATCAAAGAATGGGAATCAGTGCAATCAATTTTGCTAATCGCGGTCCCCATAAGAAGGTAAGCCCACCTTTTGATGCGACTTCAGATGTATGCCAGACATGTGGCGCTTGTGTTTCTATTTGTCCTACAGAAAGGATTCAGCTCGAGGAAATCAGCAAGAACAAAGAAGTTCCCATATTAGATGAATACAATGAAGGACTGATTAGAAGATCAGCTTCTTATATCCCTTACCCACAGGCCGTTCCCAATAAAGCTGCAATTGATGAGAGATATTGCGTCCATATGCTTAAGGAACAATGTGGTGTTTGCAAAGAGTTTTGTGAAGCAGAAGCCATTGACTACGAACAACCCGAAAAGAAGATAGAATTGAATGTTGGATCAGTAATTTTGTCTCCTGGATTTGAGATATTTGATGCAAAAATAAAGAAAGACTTAGGATATGGAATTTACCCAAATGTTGTTACTTCTCTTGAATTTGAAAGGATATTATCTGCCTCTGGACCGTTTGCTGGTAAAGTTTTAAGACCCTCAGATGAAACTGAGCCCAAGAGGATAGGATTTATACAATGTGTCGGCTCGCGCGATGTTGATCGGGATTACTGTTCCTCTGTGTGCTGTATGTATGCAACAAAAGAGGCCATCATCGCTAAAGAGCATGCTGGTGAAGATTTGCAGTGTGACGTATATATTATGGACATGCGCGCATTCAGTAAGGGATTTGACGAGTATTATCAGAGAGCAAAGGAACACGGAGTAGAATATATCAGGTGTCGTCCACCTACTGTCAAAGAAATACCTGAAACAAAAAATCTTATAATTGAATATCTTTCTGAAAACGACGAGAAGGATTCTCGTGAATACGACCTGGTTGTTTTATCTGTCGGGATCCAGCCTCCTAAAGCTGTGAAAGAAATTTCTGAAAAGTTTGGCATTGAGTTAAATGAATTTAATTTCTGCAAAACATCTACCTTTAAGCCGGTTGAATCGTCACGTGAGGGAGTTTATGTATCTGGCCCATTCACAGAGCCTAAAGATATACCTGAAACTATAATGCAAGCATCGGGGGCGTCGTCAAAGGTTTTATCACTTTTGGAAGACGTTAAGGGCAGCTTGATTGTTCCAAAAGAATATCCCCCAGAAATAGATGTAGAAGGGCAGGAGCCGAGAATTGGAGTATTCGTGTGCCATTGTGGGACAAATATTGCTGGAGTAGTAAATGTGCCCAATGTGGTTGAATACACAAAAACACTTCCCAATGTTGTCTATACGGAAAATAATTTGTATACCTGTTCAAACGATACTCAAGTAAGGATAAAAGAAATAATAAAAGAGCATAACTTGAATCGTGTAATAGTTGCTTCCTGTACACCACGGACTCACGAGCCTCTATTTAGGAATACAGTCAGAGAGGCAGGGCTTAATCCATATCTTTTTGAAATGGCAAATATCAGAGATCAGTGCTCATGGGTACATATGGCAGAACCGGAGAAAGCATCAGAGAAATCCAAAGACTTAGTGAGAATGGCCGTTGCCAAGGCCCGGTTGCTGGACCCTCTTCAGAAAAGGTCTGTCCCCATTATTAAATCTGCCCTAGTTATCGGCGGTGGACTTTCCGGCATGACCTCTGCGGTTGAACTTGCAGGCCAAGAATATGATGTTCATTTAGTAGAGAAAGAAAAAGAGCTCGGTGGAAATCTGAGAAATATTCACTATTTGCTGAGTGGAGAAAATCCGCAAGATGAATTAAAAAACCTTATGGAACAAGTAAAAAAGAATAAGAAAATCCATTTATATACCGAAGCCAAAATAGAAAATATTGAAGGCACAATTGGAAGTTTTAAAACAACGATTACCCAAAAAGGAAAAACAAAGGAGCTTGACCATGGTGTAGTTATTGTTGCAACTGGCGCACAGCAATATAAACCAAAGGAGTATATGTATAGTCAGAATGAAGGAGTTGTGACCCAGCTCGAACTCGAAGAGCGTCTTTGTACAAATGGAAAATGGTTAGAAACAGATAAAAATCGCCAGCCCAAGAACATTGTAATGATTCAATGCGTTGGTTCTCGGGATGAAGAGAGACCTTATTGCTCTAGAATTTGTTGTTCAGAAGCAGTTAAGAACGCCTTGAAAGTAAAAGAACTTTCACCTGAGACAAATATATATATATTGTTCCGAGATGTTAGGACATATGGATTTAGAGAAAGCTATTATACCAAGGCAAGACAACAGGGTGTCATATTCATAAGATATGAAGAAGACAGAAAACCCGAAGTCTCGAAAAACGGAAATGGGTTGAAAGTTGAGGTTTTTGACCAGACTTTGAGAATGCCGATAGAGATAGCTGCAGATTTAGTAGTATTGTCAACAGGAATAGTTGCCGATGAGGGGAACGAGGAAATCGCCAAATTTTTAAAAGTTCCATTAAACAAAGAAAAATTCTTTCTTGAAGCTCATATGAAATTACGTCCAGTTGATTTTGCCACAGATGGAGTATATTTATGTGGTTTAGCTCATTCGGCAAAAGCAGCGGAAGAAAGCATAATTCAAGCTCAAGCTACAGCCTCAAGGGCATCAACTGTCCTTTCCAAGGATAGTATAGAATTGGAAGCAAATATATCTCAGGTAATAGATGAAAGTTGCGATGGTTGTGCCTACTGTATCGAACCCTGTCCTTACCAAGCAATTTCATTGATCGAATATATGAGAGAAGGTACAGTAAAAAAGACAGTTGAAGTTGACGAAACGGCCTGCAAAGGTTGTGGGTGTTGTATGGCAACCTGTCCAAAGAAAGGAATATTTGTGAGAGGCTTTAAGCTGGAACAGATTGGGGCACAGGTCAATGCCGCATTAGAGGTGCTATAATGTCAGACGAATTTGAACCCTTGATAGTAAGTTTTTGTTGTAACTGGTGCTCCTACGCCGGAGCGGATCTGGCAGGTGTATCCAGATTGCAATACCCTCCCAATATCAGAATAATAAGAGTAATGTGTTCAAGTATGGTTCATCCCAATTTAGTGATCGATGCATTAACAAAAGGAGCAGATGGTGTTTTGATCTGCGGTTGTCATCCTGGTGACTGTCATTATGAAGATGGAAATCTGAAAACAGAGAAGAGAGCGGAGGCAATAACAATAATGCTAGAGGATTTTGCCCTAGAAGAGGAAAGGTTTCGATTGGAGTGGGTTTCCGCATCAGAGGGTCCCAGATTTGCGCAGGTGGCTAGGGAGTTTACAGAACAGATCAAGAAGTTGGGACCCAATCCATACAAAACATAGGGAGAGCAAAATGCCTGATGCATCCATAAAAGTAGAAGGAAAGAAATTCATGTGGGATGGTGTTGTTTATGAAACAGAGAAAGAGGCCCAGGATACTATGCAGAAATACAAAGATGATAATTTTGAAGTTGAAATGAAAGAAGAAGAAGGAAAACATCTCCTCTATACAAGGAGATTAGTAACAGAAATTGTGGTAGAAGGCGAAGCACCACCCTAAATTTCGGTGGATTTTTTCTACTCAGCCTATCATGTCAGCCCTTTTTTTCTTATCTAATTGTAAATCTCCTTAATCATTCTTATATATCAAGGAAATTTAGGAGTATAGGGACGTTTCTGTATTCCTTTACTAAAGAATTAGTTTTTATATAATGGTATTAGAAGGAG
>CP070825.1:3967484-3971530 GCA_020344415.1 Candidatus Aminicenantota bacterium | reverse complement strand
CAAAGCTCTCAACTGCTATGAACAAGCTTTAACAATCCCGCAATATATAAAGATTAAAGAGAATCAATCTGCCTGTCTGAATAATATTGGAATTGTTTATGAAAAAATTGGCGATTACGATAAATCTCTGGACTATTTAATGAGAGCTCTCAAAATCAATGAAGAACTGGGAAATGATGTCCATATAGAATTGAACAACATAGGAGAATCATTACGCAAAAAAGGTCTCGTGTCTGCCAATGAAGAATCTCTTTACGAAGCGCTTGAATATCTTAAAGATTCTCTTGAACTAACAAGAAAGGCTGGGGATAAAGAAACTGAAGTCTATGTCTTGAATAATATAGGGACTGTGCACTCAGATTTAAAAAAATACCGGGAAGGGCTAGAATACTTCGAAAAAGGCAATGAGAAGGCAGAAGAAATTCAGCACATTGAAATGCAAGGCATGCTTCTGAACAACATGGGAATAGTGCATTATAATCTGGGAAATTACGAAGAATCCACAAGGTATTTCCAAAGAGCAATCGATATAGCCCTTGAAATCGAAGGGAAGCAAGTTCTCTGGGAAGCTTACCTGGAAATTGGTAAAACTTATGAAAAACAAGGATTGCTTAACAAAGCCTTAGAAAATTATAAAGAATCCATTAAAACCACTGAAAACATCCGCTCTCAAATCAAATTGGAAGAACTCAGAGCAAGATATTTGGGGACAAACAAGAGAATAGAAGCTTATCATAACCTTATCCGTCTCCTCATAGACCTTCACCGTTTGAACCCTAGAAAAGGCTATGACATCGAAGCTTTTGATTACATAGAGAGGGCAAAGGCCCGCGCCTTTTTAGACAGTCTGGAACTTTCCCAAATCGATATTTCCCAAAGTGTTAATCCTGAGCTTTTAAACAGAGAAAAAGAGCTTATGAAAGACATCACAGATATCTACAATAAGCTATTAGCTGAAGAGCTGCCCAGAGAAAACAAAAAAGATGTCGAGAATCAACTCAAAAATAAAGAAAATGAACTGGAAAAATTAAAAAGAGAAATACGAATAAAAAATCCCGCATACGCAGATGTTAAATACCCTGATATTATTACATTATATGAAGCTCAAAAAAGGCTGCCTGATGCGAAAACCGCTTTCTTTGAATACTGTATCGGTGAGGAGAATTCTTATGCTCTAGCAATCACAAAAAAAGGCGTCAGGATATTCCCCCTCCCTCCAAAAAACGAGATTCAAAAGAAAGTTAAAGAATATCTTGAAGTCATCAGCGATAAAGAAAATGAGAATTTCCGTTTAGGGTATGAATTGTTCAGCAAACTCGTTCTTCCTGGACTAGACAATAATATAAAAAACATAATCTTCATCACAGACGGCATCCTTCATTTTCTTCCTTTTGAGGCTCTACTCACTAACAAGGAGAAGAGGGAGTGGCTGATTAAAAGCTACAAAGTAGCATATATTCCTTCAATATCATCCCTAAGAGAAATTCTCCAGCATAGAGAAGCCAATGGAGCAGACCCACAAATGGACCTTTTAGCTCTGGGCGATCCTTACTTTGGTCCTTGGGAAACAAATAATAACGGAAATGATTTCATCAAAGATTTCTATCGTAATGACACCTTCCAATTTTTCAGATTAGAGTTTAGTGCCTTGGAAATTGATAAAATCAGCTCTCTTTTCAACAAAATAAAAAGAAATATCTTCCGCAGGGAAAAGGCAACCGAAAGACAGCTTAAAAAACACAATCTCTCGGATTACAAGATCATCCACCTTGCCACCCATAGCCTTATCGATGATAGAGTTCCGGCTCGTTCCTCTATTGTGCTCTCCCTGGATAAGGATTCTACAGAGGACGGTTTTCTCCAAATGAGAGAAATCTATAAACTAAAGCTAAACTCTGATCTGGTCATTCTCTCCTCTTGCCAGACAGGTCTAGGGCGATTCCTTAAAGGGGAAGGAATTGAAGGCTTGAACAGAGCCTTTTTTTATGCCGGTGCTTCTTCTGTAATTATGACCTTGTGGGCTGTAAACGACCAGGCAAGCTACCAGTTAATAGAAAGATTTTACGATCACCTTCGCTCCTCACAATCAATCATGAATGCTTTGCGTAAGGCCAAGCTTGAAATGATAGAATCTAATATCTTGTCCCATCCTTATTACTGGGCAGGATTCATCGTCACTGGCAATGCCAACAAAATCATTTTCCCTAATAAAACGAAGAAATGGCTCTTCTTGGGATTTTCTTTATTATTAATAGGGGGGATAATTTTATTCTCTATGAGGAAGTATTATTCTCAACGGGTAAGCCACGATTGATTCTTCATTGTTAAAGCTGCAAAGGGAACAATCCACCATAAACAGAAGGCCGTAATAATGGCGTACGGTATTCCATATAAAAAAGCCAGGCTTCTATTCGTACGGAGATAGTAAAGAGAAAGAAAAAAGGAGACAAAGATCAAGAAAGCAAGATGACGGACAATAAAAGTTGGATTGATAAAAAAAGAATAAAGTACGATACCCAAAGAAAAAATATGGAATGGATGGAGAAAATTCAGAAAGAAAAAATCAAATATGGGAAGCGCACGATGTTTAGTCCTGTATTTTGAAAACATGAATCTGGCAAACAGAATAGATTCTCTGATATAGCTCCGCGTCCATCGAAGGTACATCCGGGTCATCTGCATAAGACCAGAAGGAACTTTTGTATAGACAACCGCATTTGATTGAAATCGTGTCATGTAGCCTGCCTTTAGAATTTGAGTAGTAAGCGCCCTATCTTCACCGTAAGTACAAGGCACATCGAGAAACTTCTGATTAACCCATTCATGAATAAATTTTACTAAAACACCTTTCCTGTAAGCAGTAAGCGCACCCGGGCAGCAAAAAACCGCCCCATAACCACTCTGATAAGCACGCCCAAAATTAAAAGAGATTGAATATCGGATGGAAAGCATCCTTGTAAGAAAATTTACTTCTTCATTTAAAACTGCAACTCTTCCTCCTACAGCACCTGTATTCTTATCTCTAATCAAAGGAACAACAAGGTTTCTGATTGCACTCCGCCCTATTTTACTATCCGTGTCAACCGTAACTATAATATCTCCTCTCGATTTCTTTAAGCCAGAATAAAGAGCTTTTCTCTTTCCTAAATTATTATTGAAACTGACAATCTTGAGCCTATCTCCATATTTGAGTTTGGCTCTCCTCATATAAAAGGGAGTCCGATCAGTCGAGCCGTCATTAATACAAATGACCTCAAACTTATCATTAGGATAACGGCTTGTAAAAATAGAAGCGATGGATTTCTCGATTAACTCTTCTTCGTTTAAAGCAGGCATTATAACAGTAACAAAAGGCCAGTCTATCTTCTCTTCCTGCTCTATAGTTTGAGGTTTGTAGCGCAACCAGAGAATTGTCCGAAAAACTATCCCGCTAACTATAAATACAGCAGAAAATGCTAGCGGATATATCGAACCTCGCAGAAAAGAGTTACCGTGGAGAAATTCAAGCCATAAGTGGATGATGCGGAATTTTATAGCTAAAATAATTATAAAGGAACTACTTACTACTATAAAAAAAACAAAAATAGCATCTATTTTTTCACTCAAAAAGGGAGTATTGAAGAGAGAAGTTTGCGGTCGGGATTCTAATTCGATATCATCTAGCGCTTCTTCCCACATCTAGTGCGCCATTTAGTTAATTTAAGTTGAGGGTGATACCTTCCTTCTTAGACCTTAATATAAGAGGCCAGGCCGCTCATATCAGGAAGGAATGTTATTAAATAAAAGGATGGAAGTCAAGTAACTATTAAGTAATTTTATCCAATTTCAATCACACATAACTTGAAATATACTATAATAAAAACAAGGTGAGATAGAAGAAAGGGTAATCACTAAAGATAGTTCTTTCTTATGCAATCTATCATTCTATACTTGTTTAAGAGACGATAGAGCTGCCGTCTGCTTTTTCCAATCATATCAGCGGTTTTCGTCTTATTCCATCGACAGTATTCTAAAGTCATCCTAAGTTGTTCAGGAGCTATGTTCGC
>CP070825.1:3937264-3967384 GCA_020344415.1 Candidatus Aminicenantota bacterium | reverse complement strand
GCATTGAGGAATTTAAAAAAATACAAATTCTATTCTTTTATCAACATTGCCGGATTGGCTATTGGGATGACTTGCTGTATCCTCATTCTATTGTGGGTTCATGATGAGATCACTTATGATAGATTCCACGAAAAGAGCGATAATGTCTACAGAGTAATATCAGAGAATCATTCCACAGATCAGCCTTATGATCAATGGCAAACTCCTGGTCCGCTTGCGTCTGCATTGAAGGAAGGATTCCCGGAAATCATTAAATCAACACGCTATCATAAAAATCCTTATGAGATTTTAGTTCGATACAAAGATACAAAATTCATGGAGCCTAGGGTTTCCCTGGCAGATGCCGATCTCTTCGAGATCTTCACTTTTTCCTTCGTCAAGGGAGACCCTAAGAAGGCTCTTTCTGACCATATGTCTATTGTTATAACAGAAGAAATTGCTGAAAAGTATTTTGGAAGCAACAATCCGATTGGCAAAACGCTTAACATGAGCAAGGAATTCAATTTTACGGTTACTGGCGTCATAAAGAAGCCTCCTCCTAATTCCCATTTCCAGTTCGACTTTCTTATTCCAGTTGAGACGATTAAAGAGTACGAATTGGGAAAAGAAACTTTAGAAAGCTGGAATATCTATTTCTTTGAGACATATGTCTTGCTTCAGAAGCGTGTTCCGTTTCAAGGAATCAATCAAAAGATTCATAAATATCTTAGGGGACGCACCGTAGAAGCATTAACAATATTCCTGCATCTCCAGCCGCTAAAGAGCACCCACCTCTATTCTTCAGAAATTCAGCCCAGAATGTCTATCCAGGGGGATATAAAGTATGTGTATATCTTCTCCATTATCGCCCTGTTTATTTTAATCATCGCCTGTATCAATTTCATGAACCTGACAACGGCGCGTCACGCCAATCGTGCCCAAGAAGTAGGATTGCGAAAGGTTGTGGGAGCCAATCGCACAGAGCTCTTAAAGCAGTTCTTTGGAGAATCCATATTATTGTCTTTTATTTCACTTGTATTAGCCGCTGCTCTGGTTGAGCTCTTTCTTCCAGCTTTCAGAAATCTTACGGAAAAACACCTGGCAATGTTTTATGCCGGTAATATAAAAATAATATTTGCCGTGATTGCTATCGCTCTCTTTACTGGGGTTCTTTCTGGCATTTATCCCGCTCTTTTTCTTTCCTCCTTTCAACCTGTGACAATATTCAGGGGATCTTATAAATTAAGAGGCGGAGGTTCCCTATTCAGGAAGATTCTTGTTGTCATGCAGTTCTCATTTTCAATCCTCCTTATTATCTGTACAATCGTTGTTTCCAGCCAAGTTGGATACATGAGGAATCATGAATTAGGCTTTGACAAAGAACATCTGCTTTACATTCCCATACGCGGAGAACTCTGGGAAAAATATGAATCTATGAAGAATGAATTAATGAAGAATCCTGAAATTATAAATGTAACGGCAACATCAAACGTACCTCTGAGAGGAACGTCCAGAAGCGGTCCAACAGATAGATGGAAAGGCAAAAGCCCTGATAAAAGCCTTCCCTGGAAACTTATTTCTGTGAGCCATGATTATATCGAGATATTGAATTTGAAGATGATTCAGGGGAGAAATTTTTCAGCGGAGTTCCCGTCAGATAGTTCCCAGGTTGTCATCAATGAAACTGCATCTAAAGCCATAGGAACCGAATCTCCAATAGGACTACAGTTTACATTTTGGGGAGATGAATATACTATTATGGGAGTCGTAGAGGATTATCATTATTCACCTTTGAATTATGAAATAGGTCCTCTAATCCTGGCATTCAAACCTGAGCAGTATCAATACATCCTCTTTAAAATCCGTTCCGAAAACATTCCAGACACTCTTAAATATATCGAACGTACCTGTAATCAATTTGAGTCTTATTTTCCCTTTGAATACCGCTTTCTTGATGAATCATATAATGCCCTATATAAGAAGGAACGAAGACTGGGGAAAATATTTATAAATTTCGCATTACTTGCCATATCAATATCCTGCCTCGGGCTTTTTGGCCTGGCATCCTTTATGGCGGAACAGCGGACAAAAGAAATAGGCATACGCAAAGCCCTCGGTGCGCCGGTGGGAGGAATCGTGCTCCTGCTGTCAAAAGAATTCACCAAATGGGTCCTTCTGGCCAACATCATCGCTTGGCCTATTGCCTATTATATTATGGCAAAATGGCTCGAGAATTTTCCTTACCGGATGAGTATCGGATTATGGATATTTGTTATCTCAGGAGCCATCGCTTTTGTTATCGCAGTAATAACAGTCATCTTCCAGGCTTTGAGAGCCGCCCTCGCCAATCCAGTCGATGCCCTCCGCTATGAATAAAAGGGGACTGTCCCCTTTTTTAACGAATTAGGGCATTGAAGAGCAGCTTGAATGTGCCGTGAGTCTGGCATCGATGCTGGGTCCGGAATCCAATGAGAATCACCTGACCTTTGCCAACTTTAGCACAGACCATCGCTGCCTTATTCGATAAGTGCTCTTCACCGATAAGCCAGCCGCTTCGAAGGATATCCCTGTCAATGTAGCGCACAACGGTCTTGTAGTCTTCATTGTTCTGGCCTGGAGTAATCTCGAAAACCATGCTGCTCCTGAAGAGGACCAAACCCTCTGAAGGCATTCCATAAGCCAAAGGGTGCTTGTTGTCGAATGTGGCCTTGAGCGTAGAACCCGGACAGAAGAATTCCTTCGAGCTTGTGTTCGCCACAGAATTGCGCACATTTAATCCAAACTTATCGATTGCGAAGCTGCACGCTCCACCTAGCGTCACTAGAGTTCCTCCATTCTCTACAAACGCCTTCACTGCCTCGACTCCAACTTTGCCGATACCACTGCGGTACTCAGGTGGAACCGCTGATAAGCGACGGCGATATCTGGGTGGTATTTCACCGGTGATCATGCCTGTCAAATCATCCGGCAGGATAATCACATCGTACTTTTTGATGAGGTCTCCCTTCTTGATCTCTGCGTCCATGAGTGATGTATATGGAAACGAGAACTGCTCGAGTAGAAATCGGGTCCAGCCTTCATCCATATTGCCGCCCCAGTAACGGTGATACATACCGAATCGCATCCTCTTGACCTTGTGGGTTCCTTCTTTTGGCTCACTTTTCAGCGCTTTAAAGTCAACACCAGTTATCTTTGCCACATCCTCGAGGACAGCTTTTGGTCCGCTCGATACGATGAAGTCACCGGGGTGGACTCCTGTTCTTGCTTTATCGATCCGCCGGATCGAAATCCCTCTATCGAGCAGGAGGTTCACTGCCTTGAAGCTGTCATTTAGCCTGCCGTCGAGCACATATCCCGAGCCATCTGTTTCGACCTTCCCTGATACTGGCACTTTGCCAGTGAGTACCTGGAAGTCCCCATTGACTGCCCCGTTAATCGGATCGACACGGACGCCCATGAACTCGTTCATGTTGTGAGTCGCCAGGTCGTAAGGCCGGAGCGGGGAACCGTCTCTGCCTCTGGTCCACGCGTTGTCAGCGTAATGAGTCTGACCGAGCAGATTCCGGATCAATCCCATCTTGGGCTGTGCCAGAGAGATGAGGAAGGAGCCTTCCGGATAGATCACGCCGTCCACGGTGAAATCATTCCTAGCCTTTTTGATTTCAATACCAGATAACAACAACGTGTTCACCATTCTCACAGCGGTCAGCGAGTCGTGTTGAGCAGCCGGAATCACGTAAGCCGTGGGCTTGCCCTTAGCGCCTCGTTCTGTCTGCCGTTTAGCTTTGAGGTAGGCATTCCATAGAACGGTCTCCTTGTTCCTTGCCGCAAGGTCCAGAAGAGCCCATGCTGAGATCTTCTTCTGCTCAACGATATCCCGGAGTCTCCACCAACCGCCAAGCCATGGATTGGGGAATGAGGATTGAGCCTCGTAGTCCGGAAACTGCCTGGCACCACCACGGAGCTGCTCCGGATGGATATATAGAGGTGTTGCCAGTCTTGCACTGGCTGACTCCGTGAGCATCCCGGCGATGTTGTGGAACGGGGTGATCCAGTGCCATCCGAAATGCCCCCAACCAGGAAACTGAGCGTCATTGAGTATACCTGCTTTACCTGCTTCCTCCAGCTTGTAGGCAATGTGAGCGCCGTACCAGCTAATCTCCCTCCAGATTAGGGGATCGGCATAGGGACGGATAGGATCGCAGTAAGGCGGAACATAGAACCGGGCCCCGTAACTTCCCATGTGATGGTGATCGATATAGGCTTGTGGGATCCAATCCCTGTACATGATTTTTGCCGCGTACACCGACTCAATCATGTTGAGAAAATCACCATCCCTGTTATTGTCGTGACCGACGTACTTATGATACAACCAGGGAAGGCCAGCGCCTTCATACTCAGTGCCTACGGTCTTACGATACCAATCGGTGACCATGATCTGGCCATCCGGATTGAAGGAAGGTATCAGGAAAAATACCACATTACTTAAAATTCTCAGAGTCTCTTCATCACTTCGTGTCACAAGGTCATAGGTCAGCTCGGGCGCCATCTGGGTGCCCCCAATCTCTGTGGCGTGAAGGCTCATAGACTGGCAGACGACAGCCTTGCCCTCTATCACCAATTTCTTAATTTCACTCTCCGGGATTCCTCTGGGGTCGCTGATCTTAGCATTCACTTCTCTTAACCGGTCTAGGTTAGCCAGGTTCTCAGGAGAGGAAATGATGACCAGCAGAAAGGGATTGCCCATTGTGGACGGTCCCATATCAATGACCTTGAGTTTGTCACTTTCGTTTTCCAGAAGCTTATAGTATTCGACGATCTTATCCCAGCGCGCGATCTTTCTATCACTGCCCAGCTCAAAACCAAAAAACTCCTGGGGGGAGGTTACCTTTTTTTGTGCGTGAGCGACCTGGGCCATAAACCCAAATACAATAAGCAACAGGAAAAAGTAGAAAGATAAAATGTGCAGAAATCTATTGCTTTTTCTCATCGAAGCCCTCCTTGATTCATTTTTCCGATAATCATAACAAATTACTCTCTGCTAGTAAAAACAAACCAAAGAAAAACACATTTTCTGTATACAAGTTCCCCCAATTAGTTTAATCCATGATGATTCCCGGTGTAAAAATCTCAGGTGCTATTCTAGACGGCTTTTGATTTAGGTAAGAAACCTTTGAAACAGGAAGACTAATCTGATTTGCTAAGGCAGCCTATTTATTTACGGGCTCTAATTTTCTTATTGATTCTATCCAAATGGTTTTTGACCCATTTGACCTGAGGATCAGAGATTGAAACAGCTATTCTGTATGCTGTCTCGAATGTTTTTTTCGCAAGGTCAAACTGATTGTCAGCTTCATAAGCCCGCCCCAAAGACACATAGGAAAATGGATTATTCGGGCTTTTGCTGACAGCATATTTATAAATGGAAATCGCCTCCTTCATCTTATTGTTTTTTTGAAGGCCTTGCGCAGCAATTCTTAATGCAACGGACGAAACGCCAAGTTTATAACCAAATTTCTTGTTCAGCGTTATTTCGTATTCTTTGATTCCGTCCAAACCTTTCGCTAAAATTTTTTGTGGAATGCGGTTCCATCCTCCATAAAGAGCTCTCAGCCCGCTGTATATCGACCTGTAAGGTGTTGAAGAATGATCTTCCTCTGGCCAATGATGATACTTCCATTCCAGACCTTTCTTCGGATTGTTTCTAATAACATCAATGAAAGTCTCCAATTCCGGAAGCAGTTCATCCTCATCATCCATGGTCATATAAAGAAAGTTATTATATGTTCCTTTTTTGAGAAAGCGTTCTGCATTGTTTATCATGAACCTTTCTTTGCCGTCGTACATTACCCAGGGGATACTGGCAATCGCGGCATTGAATATATCAGGTGCCGCCAATACCGCATAAGCTCCGAACATGGCGCCCAAGGAATTAGAGAAGACAATCCGATAGGGGTGTGTTCGGTAATGTGAATCGAAATAAGTAAATAATTCTTCTTTAAAAAATCGTAGAAATTTGTCAGCCTGTCCTGAGTTAGGGTTGCTTTCAATTTTTGTGGGGGTGAGGTAGCCGAATTCATAGTTATCTATACGAACCACGATCGTTTTGGGCACCAGATTATAATCATAAAGATTTTTAACAGCCCCGCTTGCCTGTTCAAAATGAGTCTGAAATGTATACAAGACCGGATACCGCTCATCAGACTTCTCATATCCATCAGGGAGATGAACGGAAAACTGTATTTCTTTTTCAAGGATTTTGGAAATCATTTTTATCTTCCTGCCTATGAGAATGCCTTCTTCATCCTGTGCGTAAACGATTCCGTTCGGAATAAAAGACAGTATTAAAAAAATGCTAAAAATCTTCGCAAATAGTTTTCTGTATTGTTTTCTCTTCATCGAAGCACCCCCAATTTTTAATTATCACTCTCAAATTCGTAAATCTTCTCCCCGCTTCCAACGAGACTGTTGTAAGTTTGTACAAAACCACGCGGACCTTTAGTAAGGGTATCCATCAAGCCCTTACGCCCCAGCTTTTCTTCAATGGTTTTTGCCATGTAGGCACCGACTACATAGTAAGCTTTATCTCTTATTCCAATTTTATTAGCAGATTTCCATAGATCTTCCTCAGACATCTTTTTCGCATTTGAAAAAACATTGTTCAAATTATTTCGAAGCCTGGCCACTTCCGAATGGTTCTCCAACATAGTGAATTCCGGAATATCTACAGCAGGCAATAAATGGAGAGCTTTATATGCCACATAAGTACACATACCTCGTATATGCAAAAGCTCCAGCAGCCTATAAACCTTTTTATGCAATGGTTCTTCTGTCCTAAAAGCACGGATTTTGCTATAACCGATATCGAATAACACTCGAACGAGATTATTCAATATTTTTTCACTGCTGCCTCCCCATCTTGAATGGGCAGCGTCTATCACCAGAGTATTTTGATACATAGTTCTGTAAGCTCCAGTGTAAGCGGTCAAATGAACTGTAAAACTAATATCCAGCTTGCTTGCTTTTGGAAAATACGAACAAACATATGAAACAGCCGTTGAATTGACGTAATCAACCTTCTCTTCTATTTCTCCGGCAATGAGGTAATATTGATTCTTCTTTCTTTCTTCCTGAGAGAGCTCAGCAATTGCGCCGATATTCTTTTTCCACTTTTCATACGGTATTGGGCGTTTTAGGTACGTTAGTATCTTTTTTATAATTTTGTAAGCAGGGTCACTCTCCCAAAATTCTTCTGGATCAAGGAGTATCTCTTCTGAATGCAGAAAGATATACTTCAGTGAGGAAGTATCGAACGTTATCTTGCTCTTATTGCACACATTTTCTGTGGATAATTCCTCCGCATTGATATCAAACCCATGAAATATAAGAAAAACTAATAATACAGAAATTGAAATTATTTTCATGGCATTTTTTCCTTGAGCTCATCTAATTTCATCTTGGCGGTTTTACTGGCTGGGTTGAGTTCTAAGGTTTTCTGATAGAATTCCTTGGCTTTCTCCCGTATTTCTTTTTTCGGTTTGGCTATATAAATATTATCCTCATTTAAGAACGTCTCAATACGAATGATCTTAAACCCAGCCTTGTCTAGCTCTTTGACCATGTCTTTCTTCCCCGTACAACCTTCTTCTTTTCCCCAATCCACTTTGTCTGGATCACACTCAACAATTGCTAGAACGCCACTGGACTTCAAGCTGGGAAGGATGTTCCGGATGAGGGGAACAGGTTCGTCTAAATGATGATAAACATTAATCATGAACGCAATGTCCAGCGTCTTAGCTGGTAGCTTCGGGTCTTCCATCTCCCCCACAATAATCTCAATGTTTTTAAACTCATCCCGCTTACTGCGCTCCCTAAGCTGTCCCAGAGATTTTTTGTTGATGTCATTGGCGTACACCTTGCCAGAATCTCCAACCCGGCTCGCCAGCCACATCGTCATCCGACCCGTGCCCGCACCGACTTCTCCGATAATCATCCCCTGCTTCACACCGATAGCATCCATAATTTTAACAGGCGGCTGGCGCTTATTCAGTCTCTTCTCCCAATCTTCGATGTGAAACGACTTTTCCTGCGCTCCGAGAAATTGAATGGCAAGAAGTATTCCTATGATTGCAATTCGAGGTGTTTGCATCCGAATATGTTTCATGGATAAATCCTCCTTCTCTTTAAAAATATACTGCTGGCAAAATATATTGGTGCAGCATGGTCAAAGCAGGGTCAGCTCCGGTGTGGTGATTCCCACCGGTGACCACAACCACCATCTCCAATTCCGGGAATACAAAAATGTGCTGTCCCCCCAAACCGCTGGCAAAAAAAGAATCAATAATTTCTCCATTCCAGTAGTGTTTATCCGACCACCACTGGAATCCATATCCATATCTATTCCAATTAGAAGTTATATGCTTTCTCACAGATTCTTCCACCCAATACTGGGAAATAACTGGTTCTCCCTTCCACTTACCTCCATTCAAATAGAGCTGTCCAAACTTTCCCATGTCCCGGGGAAGTAAACTTAAACCTCCTCCTGTTTGAACGGTTCCATTGCCAAGAACTTCCCATTCATATTCTTCGATACCGAGCGGGCCAAACAAATACAGCTCTGCAAATTGATTGGCATAAAGGGCTGTTGAGTTTTTTATGATTGCACCCAGGAGAACCGATAGGCCGCTGTTATAGTTAAATGTGGTCCCCGGCTCTTCTTCAATGGGTACTTCCAGCAGAAACTTTACGGGATCAGCTCTAACGTACATCTGATAATGTATGTTCCTTTCATCAAAATACGAATAGGCCCATTCATCCCAATCCAAGCCGGCTGTCATGGTGAGGAGGTGTTCTAATGTTATTTTTTGTTTATCACCACTCCAATCTACCTCCGGATATTCAGGGAAAAAACTGTACAATGGGGCGTTTAAATCTATGATATATCCTTGATCGAATGCTATCCCTATTAGTGCTGAAGTAAAACTTTTGGTGCAGGAAGCCAGGTGATGGAGGACATTCCAGTTATATTCAATATGCTCCCCAAAATAAAAAGATTCTCCGGGAAAATATTCCTCCAGCACCAATTTTTCATTTCTTATGATGAGGATTCCATGGATATTCTTAAACACGTTCTCTTTTACATTGATAATCATCTCGGTAATCAATGAGACATCCATATTCTGCGCAGACAAGGAAGAGATTTCCCAGCCATCGTCTATTTGAATCGGCTCCTGGTAGATATAAACCGGGGGCTTCTGACCAATCTCTTCCTCACAGGAGATAAAGCAGAGAATTGAGATGATATAAAAAATAACTAAAAGTTTCTTCATTTTGACTTCTTCTTCATCTCCTAAAACCGGTATGCGATACCAATCCTGACCTGGAATCCGGACAGATCGAGCTTAAATTCGCGAACCCACAGATGATTCTCCGGAAACTCCCAGGAATTAGAAGCATACATCGAATCGATAATCCCCCAATACTCGGCTTCGTAATACTCTTTCATTCCCCATTCGTCCTTCCATTCTTCCACTTCACCGTTACCTTTCATGTATCCCGGGCCCTCCAGCTCTTCCACCACTTGGTAAGCATAGCCGGTCTCAAGAAACAAACCAAGATGCTTACTCAATGAATAATTTATTCGGACACATCCGTCCAGAGCAATGCCGGTTCCACTTCCCTTTTCTTCAAAATTATAGCTAGAAGTGCTGGTGAGGTTCCCGTTAGTCTTTTGCTCATATTTATATTCAAGGCTATATTCACACTGCCCAAACAGAGGACCGCCGCACACAAAAATCTCGAGTCCAATGCTACCGGAGAGCCTCTTTTCAAAATGAATACCCAATGTGGGAATAAATGCCTTAACGGATATGTTAAATGGGGAAAACTCACGTATATGAGAAAGTTGTGTACCATCGTTTTCCGAAATCGTCACGTGGTGCCTGACATTGGACGCCCCCCTTCGGGTTAGATATTTAAATCCCAGGGAAATTGCCAGGGGGCGAATTACAAAATACTTGAGCCGCAAGCCCGAAGGAAGAGCAGATTTAATGGTACGAAATTTCCCTTCTTGATTTGTCGCACTGGACTGGATATGCCCCACTTGGATATAATAATCATAACGATCCTCATACCAGAATTTTGCGATTTGATCACGGAGATTGGCGTTTGAATTTAAATCCTCTGGATTCAGAGCCGAAAAACCGCCAAACAATTCAAGCTGGAATTTCCTTTTATCTGATTGCTCTGAAAATCCAGACAGAATTAACAAAAAAAGCAATATAACGAGAAGAAGAAGTATTTTGATAAGCGGTTTGTTTCGCACGTCATATTTGTTATTCCTGGAAAGCCCTTGCGAGTTAGAAGCCGAAAGGAGAGGCCGGGCTGTTAATATCTCAGGGGCGATGTTACTTAATGCGCTATAAGGAGACTTTTTTGGCAATTCACTTTGAAATATGCAAAAAATATACCAATATCACTTCAGGGATTCTTTCGAGTTTATAAAACTCGATATGTATACTTTCTTTACACTTTATATCCATATTCAAACAGATATCCGCACTTCTGATTTTTTTAACAGAGGAAGCATTACTCTTCGCTCTCTATATTCTAGCCCGATAACTCCCTCTGGACACTTCATTTCGCATTGTCCACACCCGATACATTTCTCTACATTAATCTGAGATTTTTCTTTTACCACCGAAAATGCCCGTGTAGGACAGTATTTGACACATGTTCCACACCCTGTACACAAGGTGCTATCTTTGATTTGAGCGTAATAATAGGATTTGAGATGCAATGGAAGATAGCCGCGATTATAGGATGTAAGCACACCACAACAATCCCAACAACAGTTACAGATTGCTATTTCACCGAGATTCATGTCATCTTTCTCAAAAAAAACTTGATGGATAGCCCCTTTTTCCTGGAGTTCCTGAATAACTTTCAGAGCCTTCTCTTTAGAGATAAGACGTCCGACTCCGTAATCCACGGCATGTCTTGTCATATCGCCGAGCGTGATGCAGGACTCAGCAGGAATATCAAACCGGCAAGGTTTATCGAGCATCTTATGCCACTGTCTGCAGAAACAATGGACAAGGGCGATTTTATTCTCATCCCCGTATTTTTCGATAAGCTCAAAGACACTGTGATAAGGGTAAATCTTAGTTTCTCCAGATTTCAAGGGAAGATGCACATCAACCTCGACAGTCTTTGAAATTTCGTTTGGCTGCTTAGTGAGGGCAATCTCAGTGTGGGGTTCTGATTCTCGTCTAAATTTATAGTTAAGCAGATTTCTTAACGGGAAAACGTTCAACTTCGAAAAAGATTTGAATAATTCGTCTACCCGACGAGCAAACTCTTGCTTTTCTGGGGTCTCGCTTCCATCGGAAAGATAGACCTCAAACCATCCCACAAGGATAGCGGCCAGGACATAGCGTTTCTCGCCCTCTTTATCGTACCGTGGCCATACCAAGCCTTTCCTCATGATTGTTTCAAAGAAAGTATGGAACGACTCTTCCGGTAAATCAGAAAATGAAGCTGCCTGCTCATATGTCAGTGGTTCTCTCCCTATTCGCAGGAGATAATCATTTTCCTCTGGGGTGATGACTGCATCAAAACAATAAATAAGCTCATTAGTGACAGGAAAAGGCCTTTTATTCTGTTTGTTCATCTCTATGGCTAAAGCCTTTAAATTTTTCATTCTTTCTGAAGAGATTTTTATTTTTGCCATGGAGCATCTCCTCTTATGAAGAATTAATTTGTTTTAATATAAAACCTATCCCCTTTTCTTATTATCTCGTTGTCTTTAAGGCGATGACACTTATATCATGGGGAAAATCCGATGTCAATTAGACTGAAAGATAATATTCCCAAATCTTTTTTTTTATTTTATATTGTGAATAACAAGGTTAGTAAAACCAAGAAGGAGGAATAAATGAAAAAGTCTATTGTAACTTCGCTGGTTCTGATTTTGGCTTCTTTTCTATGGATGACTGGGTGTACAGGTAATAAGGGAGATGCTTCTTCAACAGAAAGCGGCCCGGATACTAGTAAAGGCCCAAAGAAAGCATTTGTCGCTGGCCTGAGCACTGAGACCAACATGTTTGCCCCTTTTCCCACTGACTTAAGCGATTTTGAGAGGGAGGAGGGAAAAAGAGGAGGGATAACATCGCTTTTTAATCAGGCTGCTGAGCAACGCGGCTGGAATATTGTCTCGGGCTTGATCGCTGGGGCTCCTCCTGCTGGTGTCACTACACGTTCAACTTATGAAACTTTAAAGGGAGAAATACTGGCTGGTCTAAAATCAGCCCTGCCTGTGGATATGGTTGTCTTAGCACTGCACGGAGCTATGGTGGCCCAGGGCTATGATGATTGTGAAGGAGATTTTTTACAATCAATTCGAAATATCGTAGGTAAGGATGTACCAATAGGAGCAGGGCTAGATCCTCATGCTCACTTGTCTGAAACAATGGTTAATGCAGCAGACATTCTCGTTTTCTATAAAGAATGGCCGCATATTGATGCTGCAAATACCTATAAAACAGCATTTAATCTAACAGCAGATTGTGCTGAAGGAAAGATTAAGCCACATATTGCCATTTGGGACTGCCGAATGATTGCTGTCTATCATACACTCGAAGAGCCAACTAAAGGACTTATTGATGATATGAAAGCTGCAGAAGGGAAGGATGGGATTATATCAGTATCATTGATACACGGATTTCCCTACGGTGATGTACCGGATATGGGAACAAAATTTCTGGTTATCACTGATAATCTGCCAGAGAAAGGAGCAGAATTAGCAGAGCAATTTGGAAGACGGTTGTTTGCCATGAGAGGAAAAACAGGGGCGCGCCAGACGCTACAGCTAGAGGAAAGCTTTCCAATAATGGCAAAAAGTAAAGAGGTTCCTGTAATAGTCGCTGATATTGCAGATATGCCTGGTGGAGGTTCGCCGGGTGATTCAACTTTTTTTCTTAAAGGTATGCTGGATCATGGGATTGATAATTCAGTCATTGCCGGGCTGTGGGATCCGGGAGCAGTGGCGATTGCTCTTAAATTAGATGTGGGAGATAAGTTAATGATGCGCATCGGTGGTAAAACTGGCCCTATGTCCGGAGATCCCCTTGATCTAGAAGTCGAGGTGCTTTTTAAATCTGAAGATTGGAAAATGACTCAAGATAGCGGCGAGGAGAGATCGTATGGCGCTATTGCTGTTGTCCGTGTTAAAGGGATTGATATTCTTCTGACAAAGAAACGGTTCCCAGTCTATGATTACAGGCTACTCGAACAACTGAATTTAGACCCAAGGAACAAGAGAGTCATCGTTGTGAAGTCGATGAACAATTTTTATGCAGGTTTTGAACCTATCATGGGGAGTGTTTTATATGTGTGGAGTCCTGGTCTTTGGATCCCTGTAGTTGAGAGGCAGTTTAAAAGAATTAAAAGGCCAAAATGGCCTTTTGATGAGAATCCCTTTGAAAATTAGACTCTAATTATGATGGTTCCCATATTCCCTTTAATAACATCCTGAAGTTGGGCTTGATAAATCAAGCCAATACATTGGTAGGCTGCTGGGTCTAACAAATAAAGCCCCTACGTTGTTTTTTATTGAGGCAAAAAGCAAGACCTGACCCCGCCCATACCGCCTATACGCCCATAATAGGCGACCTCATGTCTTTATTAATGGTTCACTGCAGGCAGAATGTGGCTGTAGAGAAAGTCAATGGGGCTCCGAAACTGAGAGCCAGAGCGGGTGCGGCCAGTTACCACAACAACCATATCATGCTCAGGGATGACAAAGATGAATTGTCCATAGGCTCCTCGAGCTGCATAAATATTGTGTTTCTTGGAGCCCTCCGGATCCGGCGATTGGATCCACCAGAGATAACCGTAACCGATCGTCCAACTGCCGCGTTGGTTAAGTGTCACATGTTTTTTAAATGATTCCCTTACCCACCATGCGGGTACGATCTGTCTGCCTCCCCATTTTCCGTCTCTCAGGTACAATAACCCAAACTTTGCCATATCCAGAGGACGCAGGTGCATTCCTCCGCCAGTATGAGGATGGCCTTCCTTGTTTTCAAACCACCTCAACTTCTCAATACCGAGTGGAGGAAAAAGATGTTTCCTGGCAAATTCATCAGCGTGCATTCCTGTTCGTCTTTTAAGCAGGCTGGACATGAGAATGACACCACCGCTGTCGTATTGAAAACGAGTTCCAGGCTCGCTAACCATCGGTCTGTTCAGGTAAAAAATATCCCATCCTGTATGCAGGGCGTTCAGCTGATAGTGGGGAGAACCGGGTCCTCTTTCATGATAATCGGTCCCGCTTCTCATCGTCAGAAGGTCTTTGAGCGTTATGGATGCCTTGCGGTCGTCCATATTCTGGATATCTTTTATATCCGGGAAAAAATCGAGGATTTCCTCATCGACACCTTTAATTTTACCCTGCCCGACAGCAATCCCTACCAAAGCGGAGGTGAAGCTTTTTGAGACAGACTGAAGCATATGTATGTCTTCTGCTTTATATCCGGAAAAATATTCTTCCACTACTAAATAGCCGTTGCGCACGATTAGCAAGCTGTGCAGGTTCGGGAATTCATTGCCCTCTCGAATCGATTCCACCAGTTCATTCAACAAATCCGGATCAAGATTCTGCTCGACAGGCGTTGACCGGGGCCACTGTTCTGTTGGCCAGGGAACTTCGCAGAAAGAAAGAGTCATAAAAGCGCAAAAAAGAAAAACTATAAAAACAAGGATTGTTCTTTTCATTAAATACCTCCGTCAGGAATTCTCATCGAGACCTGATTTATATCTCAGATTAATCGCTCAATCCTCTTTAAATATTACTAAATCCTCTTATTGAATATGCAAAAACTATACCAATATCATCCCGGGGGATTCTCTACCGTTTACAAAACAATATATATAAAATTTCTGAACAATTTATATCCGAGGAGAAAATGGGATCAGGTCTTGTTTTTTGCCTTTCGATTCTTGATCCTATTACCCAAATGATATTCTTCGGGTGGATTTGATGAATCAAACCCCTACATCCCTGTCATTGCGAGCGCAGCGCGGCAATCCTCTGTCGCGAGCAAAGCGTGGCGATCCTCTGTCGCGAGCGCAGCGCGGCGATCTCAACCTTTATATGAGATTGCTTCGTTTCACTCGCAACGGCGGATTGCTTCCTCATTTCATTCCTCGCAATGACATCTTTCTTTGTAGATTGGAGGAATTAAGCCGTACATTGTTTTATTGAGGCAAAAAGCAAGACCTGACCCTTATATTGCTACCTGCGTATTGTCAAAAGGGACTATCTGGTGGGTTTCTAAGAAGATATTAGTAGAAAATATCTTAGATGTTTAGCGTCAGACTCAAATCTTCCTCAGAAGGAGAATGAGCACCACAGGAATCATCCGATAGCTCAGTGGGATCATAAAACTCGAATTCTTCGAGTAATTCCAGTTTTGGATATATATTGTTTTCCACATCCACGTGGAAAAACCCGGGAAAGATTTCTTTATGGCGGAGTACATATTCAAAAAGATCTGAATACTTCGCATCAATATTGATGCGAACAGAACCTCGCCTTTCAATGCCTGAAATCATGTATTCGGGCAGAAGGTGAGGGCAGAATTCCAACTTGGATTTATCCACAAATTCCTTGTAGATATGAGTTTGAGGGAGGTAGGTTAAAAGGGAAGGAAGAATTCTGACTCCCATTCCTCTAAGAGTGATCATTTGCATGAGCGAAGCACTGAAATCTTCCATGGTCTCAAAAGGAAAACCCCAAATGTAAAAGGCATCTACCGAACGAAACAGCTTCTTTGCCTGGGATACTACCCGTAAAGCGGTCTTCGAATCAAATCCTTTCTTTGTCAGCTTCAGCACCTTATCCGAGCCCGACTCCACTCCAAATCGAATCTCAACGCACCCGGAATCGGCCATGGCTTTGAGGGATTCTTCATTGACCAAATCAACCCTGGCAAAAGCTTTATAAGTAATGTCCATTCCGCTTTTTTCCAGCAGGCGCGAAAATTCTATCATCCTCTCAGGGCCTGAAACGAAGAATTCATCCTGAAATAAAAATTGCTGCACTCCATACATTCGATGCATCTCAAGCATCTCATCAATAATATTCTGGTTTGAACGTGAATAGGCTTTGAGTCCCCAAATGGGAGCAATCGAGCAGAAAGTGCAAGGGTAAGGGCAGCCGCGGCGGCCCAAAATATTGTGGCCAACATATTTTACAAAATCCAATCCATCGTAAGATGGCCGAGGAAGAGAATCTAAATCTTTTATCCTCGGCAACCTAGGATTATGCATAATTTTTCCATTCTTCCTGAAGAATATACCAGGGATATCTTCTAGAGGTTTTTTTTCTTGTAAGGTCTTAATCAGGATCGGAGAATTGAGTTCTCCTTCTCCCTCTGAAATCATATCCAGCTCAGGCGTGCATTCTAGTATCTCTCGTTCTATTGAGGTCGGTCCTACACCACCCAGAACGATTGTTCTATCAGGGTATAAGCTTCTTAAATGCGGCAGAGCATAAAGAACAAAAGGCAATAAATTAGCCATACAGCTAAGTCCGATTATGGGGGCGGGATCCTTGATAAAATTGGAAAAAACTTCCGGACAAAAGAGTTCCTTTTCTTCTAAAAGCTGATAGTCTCGAAAGTCCACCTCGAATCCATGATTTCTTAAGGAGGAAATTATGTACAGCGGTCCCAAAGGCAGGTGGCACTGGCGGTGCACCTTTCCATCCAGGTACTTGATATAGAGCATGTTGAGATTGACAAGTGTTATATCGGCCATAAATTATTACACTTTATTTTTTTCGCTTATTACCTGAGCGGTTTGGTCCGGATTATTCCCGAAAGAATCCGGGTCTGTTCCTCTAAGAGGGCCGGGGTTATCGAGTGTTTTGCAGGCGAGTGAAGTAGTGGCCAAAATAAGGAGTACTGCTGCGGCTTTTGTCCAAGTGGGCAGAGATTTCTTTGTAATACCTGGCACTTGAAATTCTTGGATATTCGCTTCTAATTGATCATTGCTGATATTGCTAAAAAGCATTTTTTCTCCTGGAGTCAAATCCAAACCTGAATCAGCCAGGGCTTTTTCCCTTTCTTCAAACAATTTCTTCCGGAAATCCTCATCGTATTTCGCCATGAGAAGCAAAGCCTCGATATTAGTTTTTTTCTGAACATCGGTTTTTTCTGTCATAGTGGGCTCTGGGCCTACAATCGTTAATTTCTTTGACATGATTCCTCCCTCAGATTTTTCTTTTCACAGATAATAACATGTGCAATTTTCATGCCAGTTCCAGATGATAGAGAAAAGCTCAGACTAAAAATTAACGCTTTGTACTCCTTTGGAGTCAGGTGTCTACGAAATTAAACAATTATAATAGGAGAAGATCGGAAAATTCTTTTACTAAATGTATGAAAAATATGCAAATATTATCTCAGGGGATTCTTTAACGCTTATAAAACGCTGTATTGTAATAAGTTGCGATGTAAAAGAATTTATTATTACTCTTTCTTGTATCCCAACCGTTTAAGCATACCTCTGGCATTATCATTGCTGGGATCCTTTTCCAAGGACTTTAAGTAGAACTTTATCGCCAGCTCCCTGTTTCCATCGTTCATATACGCCTCGGCGAGGCTGTCGTAAACATTGCCTGATTCAGGATAAGCTTCCACGTTCAGCTTGAAGATTTCTATGGCCCCTTTGACCATATTCCGAGCTAATAATTGGTAGCCAAGGATATTCAGCTGATTCTCGGCGAAGTTGTATTTGTCTGGCTCATTTTGACGGAGCTGTTTGTACAGTTTAACAACTTCTTTTATGTCGCTTCTTGTGATCGCCTCTGTGAGGGGCTTGCTAATAGAAACCCTTGATTTGTTGTTCTCTTTTAAATACTGTTGATAAACGCAGTTGATCCATTCTTCATTCGAGACAACTCCTTCGCCCCACTTTTTCCAATCAGCAAGCAAATCAGACCTCAGTATTTCTTTAATTGTTTTCCCTTTTTCAATCTCATCTTCAATCATCTTTTGTGTTGTAATCCCTACTTCCAGGTACTTTTTTAAATCCTCTGTTGAATAATCCGGTCCGTGTCCGTTTATAAAAGCGCTATCCTCCGGATAGTCGTCGATGATCTTCTGAACATTCTTCAGACAGAGTTTCAAATCTCCACCTCTTGATATATCCGCAGTAGGAAAACAACCTGCAAAAACCATGTCTCCAACGAAAACGATCTTGGATTTTGTAAAATAGACAGCAACATCTCCAAGTGAGTGTCCACCAGGATAGTGTCTGAGCTTGACCTCTTCACCATTGAAGAAAATCGTCAATTCGTCTTTGAAAACTACCTGCGGAATACCGGGGCGGGAGATGGCGTTAAGTGCAAAATACTCACCGCTGTAGGCCTTTCTAACTCTCTCATGTGAAATGATAACAGCTTCATCAGCAAACTTCTTGTTTCCTAAAACATGGTCATTGTGTTCATGAGTATTTACCACAATTTTAACTTGCCCATTTCCCAGTTTTTTTATTTCCTGCTTCAAGATATCTCCTGTTTGTTGATATCCTGTATCTACCAGAAGAATCCCATCCTCTCCGACTGATGCAAGAAGATTTGTGTATGTCCCTGAAATGCATTGAAGTTTGTAGATCTTATCGGTGAGTTTAATAACTTTCAGCATTTCCTCTGAAGGATTATATTCCTGAGATACGCTTAACACCGATAAAATCAAGAGAATTGACAAGCCATTCGTTATTTTTTTAACCATTCTATCCTCCATAAATGCTTTGCTTTTGACAAAAATTTCCGATTATTTCAATTCACCAGGCTTCAGCTCTTCGATAATCTTTGCGTCCATCCAATAGATATCCCGGTTTCCAGATTTATCGCTGGTGAAAAAGAAATATTTACCATCTGGCGTGACGTACGGGATATATTCTTGATGTGGAGAATTCACCTTGTCACCCATGTTCACCGGTATAGTCCAAGAGCCATCATTCTTTCTGTAAGAGATATAAAAATCTTCATTGCCGAATCCTCCCAGTTTATCTGAACAGAAAATGAGGTAACTCTCATCCGGAGCAATGTATGGATCCACCTCGTGGTGCACGGTGTTTACAGGCTCCCTGAGGTTCTCAATCTCTGGATATCGATCATTCATCTTCCTGGACCTGTAAATATCTCCATGTCCCGATCCACCGTCTCGTCTGCTGAAGAAATAAAGCGTCCCGTCCTCTGTGAGGGAAGGATAACTGTCGTGCTGGCCCGAATTCACAGGAAAAGGGAGCAGCTGAGGGTTTGACCAAATCCCATCCGTTCTTTCTGATACCCATATCTGGTGATCCTTTAAGGGGGGGGCTCCCTCGCTTATTGGGCGTCCGGATGCCACAAGAACAGTTTTCCCATCCGGAGCGAGCATGAAATCCCAGTCATATTGGCCAGCCGAAAAAGGCGCAAGCCGGGGTTTGCTCCATATGCCATTTTTCTGCTCCATAATAAAAATGCCTTCCTGTGCAGACCGCGCGCGGGCGAAGAAGTAAAAACATCCATCGTTCGAAAAAGAAGATGCTCCCTCGGTGGCCTCTGTAGAGATGATTCCCGGTGCAAAAACCTCAGGTGTATCACCCGGCGGCTTTTGCCCCAAATAATCTCCTTTTACAACAGGAAAATCATCTTGACCAGGGCAACCTGTGAACAGAGACATGAATAAAATGATAATTCCTGAAATAATCATAATAGTCTTCATGTGGATGACTCCTCTTCCTTTTTTATGGAGCAATCAGGAAATTCAGCTGATTGACATAAAGAGTCATTGAGTGGACAAAAAAGCAGGATTGACAAGCCTAATATACATATGTATCTCCTCATACCCATTTTTACCTCTTTTAATATTATGCTAAACGGTTGAGCTAAGTTGCGCAAGTTTTTTATAATGGATATCAGGGCCTGTTTTTATTAATTTCAGCCAAGCAATATTCGATTCCCAGCAGATCGGACCTGCCCTTATTTTTACTTGACAAGCCACTCTAATATTTGTATACTTTATTTAAATTGAAGTATAATTCAATTATAATTATATTTAATACGGAGATAGAAAATGGCAAAACCCAGCAAGTTAAGAACAAACGATTGGGGATACCTCGTTTTTACCCTACTTATCGTGGTAATCCTTATATGCTCCCAGATATTCTTCGGTAAAACAGTATTCTACACTGTGCTTTGTGTTATGCCCCTATTAGCGGCTATTGCCCACTTTGTCAGTTTACTCAAAACGAAGAATTGGGGATATTTGATTCCAATGCTTTTTTATGTATTTATTATCCTTGTTTTCTTCCCCCCTATAACTTCCTTAACCTCTAGCCAACTCACAAGAATTATCTTTGCATCGTGCGCAGGAATCCTGTTCATAGGGGAAATATTTGTACTTTCCAGCAAAAGGATTAACTGGCGCTACCGCGAGATACTGGAACTTGCAGCAAATCCCGTTGACGAGTCTGCCGACGGTTTTACTCCCCGCCCCTTTCCTGCCGGAAAAGCCCAGTATACGAAAGAGGAAATAATCGGATTCACGAAATTCATGATCAAACACGTTATAGCCTACCCTTTTGTTGAAGAAAGTAGAGTCATCTTGGTGGTTCCCGAAAATATGTTTGCTTATATGCTCCTTTTAAAGCGCGGCTATAAAAAAGACACATATGTTGCCTTTGACTTCAACGGAAATATCTCTGTCCATATCGCCAAAAAAGACTATCAAAAATACAAGGAAGAATTCACCTTTGACCAGTTATGTTCATCCCTAGCGAATTTATTCATAGAATTCCTGGAGCTTTATCAAAAAGGCAAAAGCAGAGAAGTCATTGACAAACTGAACGCAATCTAAGGTGAAATTGCGAGAAATAAATTGGAGAAATTTCTATGGATTTCAAAACAGCATCTCGATTAGGATCCATCATCTCAAAAGATTATGCGGAGGATTTCTTTAAGCTTCTGGTTATATATCAAGATATTTCAGCCTCAGAAGCGGCCTCCCGGCTTAACCTTCATATATCAACTGCCCAGGATTTTCTCGAGGGGCTCAATTCCCAGGGCATAGTCTCAAAAAAAGAAGTCATAGAAAAAAAGCGGCCCTATTTCAGATATACCCTGAAAAAGAAGGCAGTGACAATAACAATCGATCTAGTTGTCCTTTATGACAAACAGGAATATCAGGATAGACTGAAATGGCGCATAAGAGAGAAAAAGAACTCCGGTGCCATATTTAAAACATTCAGCAAAAGCGATTTTATTTCAACGGTTCACTTTTTTACGGGCGAAGGAAGGACACGAATCGAAAGAAAGGTCAATCTGACAAGAAACCAGGGGAAATTCCTATACTATCTTCCCTTTCCGACAGAGCCCTTTTTAAGCGTAGCTAATATTATCAAAAAAGCTGAAATTGAAGAATCGAGCATTCCAGAAATCCTCGATATTATTGAGATTCTGCGCAACCACGAAATAATTGAAAAAAGCTGACACTCCTTTGTTGTTTATATAGAGCTAATATCGCTGCCAGCTTTTCTCCTATCGCAGCAACCACACTCATTGCCCACTTCGAGACAATTTGGCTCAAACGGTAGGCAAAGTAAATTGTTATGAATCTGCGTCTAAAATCTATTATCGGTTAAAAGCCTATTTCTTCTCTGCTCCTTTCAGACTTCTACAGCAGCACGTCTGATAAAAAAGACTCATAATAGCCAGAAGCGCAGCGGCGACGACAATAACCCATTTTGCCCAGGCTGCAGGCAAAAAGAATATGGCTAAAACGATAATGGCAACGGCAAGCAAAAAGCGACAGAAACATAATTTCATGATATCTTCCTCCTTCTCATAAAAATTTCCATTATCATATAAAAAATAATATCAATTTTCAAGCTAAATTCTATCCTGTTTATTTGCCTCGATACCTATAAAAATTAGCAGTGAAAATGTTGTGAAATGAACTATTTAGTGATGTCGCTCCAATAAAGTTCAGGATGCAAAAAGAGGCTGGGCTCAGCCATAGAAGGAAAGCGGAGCAGGAGGCTTATTTAGATTAATTATCCTGGATTACTAAGGTTATCTAGGCCTTTGATTTTTTTGGATCTTGAGGTATATTATAACTATCACTGTCTCAAAAGGATGGGAAAATGAAAAAAATGATTTACCTTCTATTCATTATCTCTCTATCTGTCTACTGCGGGTCAAAAGAGGCAACAGTAGAAAAAATTATCGAAGATGGAGTTGAAGTCGTTCTCAATCATATAGAGCCATACAAGATAAAAGGAGAGTTGAGCAATCTTATTCTTGAAGAAGAATTCGTGCTTGATACTGAGAAAGACGAGATGGCTGAGCTCGGAATAACAGATATGCGTGGATTCGATGTCAATTCAGAGGGGGATATTTATCTCTTTAACTCTCCTCTGAGAAAAGGAGACATGGTTTACAAATTTGACCGAGAGGGAAACTTTATAAAATCTTTCCTTCAAAGGGGTCAAGGTCCGGGGGAGGTTCAGTTCCCTTCACATCAGAGGATTACCCACCAGGATAACCTTCCGATCTTGGATGTGAGACAGAGGAAGCTTTGCATTTTCGATAAAGATGGAGAGCTTCTCGAGGAAACTCGATTGGCGTCGGATATAAGAATAGCGGGTGGAAGCAAGTGCCTTCCCCTTGAGAACGGAAATTACCTGATAAGAAAGCTGTCGATAGATCCTTCTTTTGAAAATTATTATCTCGTTTTAAGCCTGTACAACTCAGAATTTGAGGAGATAAAAGAACTCGATAAATATCACATACCTAATTGGGAGAAAGCGCACAAGGTTGATATGATGTTTCAAATTTCACTTTGGGCTGTTTCAGATGGAAATATCTATGTCGGAAATGAAAAAAAGGGATATGAGATTCGAGTGTACGATTTAGAAGGGAATTTGCTGAGAAAAATTAGGAAAGAATACGAGCCTGTCGATTATCCAGAGGAAGAAAAAAAGGCCATTTTAGATGAAGAAGAGGGAACTCCGGGGGAGCAGGAAATCAAGAAGAAACTCGTTTTCCCCGAGCACTATCCTCCCATACAACATCTTTTCCTTGACGACGAGGGCCGGCTCTTTGTTATGACATATGAGAAAGGGGAAAATCCCGAGGAATTTATGTTTGATATTTTCAATCCTGAAGGCATTTTCATCGGTAGAAAGAGTCTTAGAGTTTTCATCACTCTGGCATTAATGGAGCCAGGAGGCTCGACAGATGTCAGGGTTGCCATGAGAAACAATCGTCTCTACTGTCTCCATGAGAAGGAGAGTGGATTTCAGGAATTAGTGGTTTATAGAGCCAGCTGGGAATAAGAAGTATTCTTCCACCATCTCTTGAGAAATATCATTTGTTGATTTACCTAAATATTCTAGGTATAATACATAGATATATTAGGTATGTGAGGATAAAAATGGTATCAAAAAACTTAATGGCTGCATCAACAAAACCTTTGATTTTATCCATCCTTGCCAGTGGAGAGATTTATGGGTACCAGATCATCCAAAATGTGATTCAAATTTCCAGGGGGACCCTGGAATGGTCAGAAGGGATGCTCTACCCTGTCCTTCATCGAATGGAAAAGGAAAACCTTATCCAGTCTCAATGGAAAATATCCGAGAAGGGACGACGGCGAAAATACTACAGGCTAACAGAATTGGGGAAAAAAGAACTGGAGAAAGAAAAAGAACAATGGATGAGTGTACACAAGGTGCTTTCCAAATTTTGGGAACCTTCTCCTGCGTTTGATTGAAAGAAAAAGAGAAAAGTTGGAGAATCGAATGTTTGATCTAGAAAAAGCAATAAAGCACTGGCGAAAAGCTTTAAATAAGAATGAAGCCTTGGAAGATGGATACAAAGAAGAACTGGAGTGCCACCTCAGAGATAAAATCGACCATCTGGTGAGCCTTGGTTCTTCAGAAAAGGAGGCTTTTGAAGAAGCAGTGAAAAAAATAGGAGAGGCAAACAGCATAGGCGAAGAATATTACAAGACTAATTCCCGGCATATAAGCGGACGCCCCCCCTGGAAAAAGAGCCGTTGGGTGCCGCCACTTTTCACTAATTACTTTAAAATCGGTTTTAGAAAAATTAAGCGGCAAAAAATCTATTCCCTCATCAATATCGCAGGCCTTGCAGTAGGACTTGCCTGCTGCGCAGTGATCATCCTCTATGTAACCAACGAACTATCTTACGACTCTTTTCATAAAGATGCTGAGCGCATTTACCGGGTAGCTACACACAGGATAAGCGTAGTCGGAGAATACTGGTTTTCAGCAACACCCGGACCTTTAGGACCAGAGCTCGAAGCAAGTTATCCGCAAGTCGAACAAGCTGTAAGGGCAGTTCCTCCCTATGAAAATGCAGGCCATGTCCTCGTAGTACAAAAAGAAAAACGCTTTTTTGAGAACCGCGTCTGGTTTGCCGATAAAGAAATCTTCGAGTTTTTCCATATTCCGTTCCTTCAGGGAAACCCTCAAAAAGCTCTCATTAATCCCAACACCGTTGTCATAACAGAGGGAATTGCAAAGAAGTATTTCGGGGAAGAAGCACCTTTGGGAAAAACACTTCAAATCGAGATCGATTATGATACCGGTTCTGTAGAAATCCAGGATTTTGAGGTGACGGGCATGGTAAAAAATGCGCCTGCCAATACTCATCTCAAATACGACATGTTCATATCCATGCCGACTATGACAAGCAACCTTCCCTCTTTTGAAGAAGATTGGCTCAACTTTCATGCGAAATACACTTATGTGAAACTCGCTTCTACTGCAGATGTTAAGGATTTTGAAGAGCAGATCCAACGGGTCGCCAAAATATGCGCTCAGAAATATACAGAAAGATTCAACCGGAAACTAGATCTTTACGAGTTCTTCCTCCAGCCGGTCACCAAAATCCATATGTATTCCCATAACCAGGGGGAAATTGAACCCCCGGGCAATTGGTATTATGTCTATATATATTCCATAATAGCTTTCCTGATTCTACTCATAGGCTGCATGAATTTTATCAACCTGTCCGCGGCTCTCTCTACTATTCGTACTAAAGAGGTCGGCCTGCGCAAAGTCATTGGAGCCCAGCGCCGGCAGCTTATCTGGCAGTTCCTGGGAGAATCATTTCTCATCACAATTCTTGCCTTCATTCTTGCCTTTGGGCTGATTTCCCTATTACTTTTCCCGTTTAACCAGATGGCCGGCACGGAATTGTCTTTTGCCGGTCTTAAACAGTCTGTAGTGCTTCTTTCGTTGCTGGGATTGCTTTTATTTGTCAGCATTGGATCCGGATGCTATCCTGCTTTAGTCCTCACTGCCTTCAATCCCGTATCTGTTCTTCAAGGGAAATTGGCTCCAACTTCCCGGGGAGCCATGGTACAAAAGTTCCTTGTGGTTGGACAGTTTGCTATCTCTATTTTCCTCGTCATCTGCACCCTTACTGTTTTTAAACAACTCGATTTCATGAAAGGGCGCGCCCTGGGGTTTAATTTAGAGCAAAAACTTATTCTTCGTGTCAAAAGCAATTTGGGGCATTTGAGAAGAGATTACGAGGCCATTAAAAAAGAGTTTCTTCAGAATCCCTCTATTACCGGAGCCACGGTCTCTTCCTCTGTTCCTGGAGACAGGACGGATGCCGGATACTATATGACATCCAAAGCAGAAGATTTCAGGAATGCCCCACGGCTTAAAGTCATAACAATGGATTATGACTTTATACCAGAATACGAAATCAAGATAGTCGCCGGAAGGACCTTTCAGCGTCACATCGGGAATGACGAAAGGGAAGCATACGTAATCAATCTGGCGGGAGTGAAAGAACTGGGTTTCTCTTCACCCGAAGAAGCCCTTGGCAAGAGTTTTATGGCACACTACAACCGGATGACAAAGAGAATAATCGGAATCACTGACGATTTTCACTACAGGGGTATGCAGGAAATTGTCGAACCTCTTATTATGGATATAGAAGATTCGCTCATGAATACAATCACTCTATCCATTCGCGTTGAAAACATGACCGAGCTTATGAGATTTATCGAAAAAAAATGGGATGAACATTTTCCCGGAGTTCCCTTTGAATATTCCTTTCTGGATGAAAACTTTGAGCGCGAATACAGCTACGAAGACCGGATGGGCAGGTTTCTGGGGATCATCACAACCCTGGGCTTTATAATTGCATGTCTCGGTCTTTTTGGCTTAGCGTCATTTGTGGCTCAATACCGAAAAAAAGAGATCGGTATCCGGAAAGTTCTTGGTGCTTCAACATCAGATATTGTTACTTTGTTGTCTAAGAAGTTTGTCCTGCTTATTCTTATTTCAGTACTAATCGCGTCCCCGGTTGCCTGGTATTCCATGAACAAATGGCTGCAGGACTTTGCCTACCGCATCAACATGAACCTAGTTGTATTTATTGTAGCTGCTGGAGGAGCCCTGGCGATTGCCCTGGCCACAGTCTGTACTCAGGGAATTCGAGCTTCTTTGACTAATCCTGTAAATTCACTGCATAATGAATAAAAAATAATCCTCCCCTTCTATTTATACCTTGCTGATTATTGATTGCCTTGACGAGTCTGGTTGTATGACTGCATTCCTGATTATCAACTCCTGTTTGCTCTTCTAGTCAGAGGTCTTTATCTCATACCTGCCTCATTACAGGGCTATCCGTTTGGTAACCGGTAGCAATCATTTTTTGAAGTTATCCCAATACCAACCTCGAAAAAACTCTTGACTTTGCCGCACATGTACGATAATATCGTACTATATACGATAAAATCGTATATCCTTCTGGAGGCACAGATGAAAAAACTGACCATAAACGAACAGATATTCTTGATCGCCATCTGGCATCTTGGAGATGATGCTTACGGCGTGAAGATCAGGGAAAAGATTAAAGAACTCACGGGAACATCTATGCTGTTCGGCACCATCTACAACACGCTGGAATACCTTATCAGAAAGGAGTATGTCACGCCCCGTAAAAGCGACTCTAACCTGGGAAATGACAGGAAGAGAGTCTATTACAGCATCACCAAGAATGGACGCAAGGCCTTGGAGGAAGCCCACAAGCTGCAGAAAACTTTGTGGAGGGGGATCCCCGAATATGCCCTGGGGGAGACGAAAAAGTCATGATAGAAAAATCCCCGAAACCGCCTCGCGCCGCCAGATTTCTGCTCCGGCAACTAAAGGATTACAACGTGAAATACTCCATCCTCACAGACCTGGATGAGGTTTACATCTCTCTCTATAAAGAAGGCGGCCGCTTTAAGGCCGCTTGCTGGTACTGGCTTCAATGTTACGGAACCCTTCTGAAATATTCCGCCTACGCCATAACTTGGAAAACGACAATGCTGAAAAACCACACCAAGATCGCCCTAAGAAATATGAGCCGGCAAAAAATCTACACATTCATAAACATCGCTGGCCTGGCGATCGGGATTTCCTGCACCAGCCTGATCTTGCTCTGGGTGCAGCATGAGCTGAGCTACGAGGACTTTCATGAAAAAGCAGATAACATTCATCTTATTGCCTGGGAAAGGCTGGCGAACAACAGGCACTATTCATCCTCTCCCGCCCCCTTTGCAGAGAGACTTAGACAAGACTTTCAGGAATTTATAAACATAACAAGGATTGCCCCCCAGCAGGAGCATATTGTTAAATACGGAGAAAAGGTCTTTAGGGAGAAGAACATGATGGCTGCTGACTCCTCCATTTTTAAGATGTTCACCTATCCCATGACCAAAGGGGATCCTGAAACAGCCCTGACCGAGCCCAACAGCATAGTGTTGACTGAATCCTCGGCAAAAAAATATTTTAAAGACAATAATCCGCTCGGTGAAGTCTTGGAAGTGGACGGCCGACCGCTACAGATCTGTGGTGTCGTCAAAGATGTGCCCGGTAATTCGGAACTGAATTTTGATCTTATCACCCGATTCAGAGACCTGCAGATTTTCAGCCAGGATCCACGCCTCCGCTGGAATCACTTTTCTTTTTACACCTTTGTCCAGGTAAAAAAGGACGTGGCAATCCTGTCGCTCAATCAAAAACTGAGCGAGGCCATGAAGCGCTACCGGCCCTGGGATCCCTATGACAGATATTTTTACCTGTTTCCTTTGAAAAAAATCCATCTGTACGAGCTGGGCGGCGGAGGGCTTATCAAATATGTCTATATCTTCTCCCTGGCTGCGATTTTCATACTGGTGATCTCTTGCATCAATTTTATCAATCTATCCACGGCCCGCTCTGCCAAACGGGCCAGAGAAGTCGGTATCCGAAAGGTCATAGGCGCGGACCGGAATCTTATCATCAAGCAGTTCTTTGGCGAATCCTTCCTGTATGTGCTTACTGCCTTCTCTCTGTCCCTGCTGCTTGTTCAGCTTGCCCTTCCGTCTTTCAACACACTTGTCCAGAAAAGCCTGCATTTCCGTTTTACGGATGTCCCTTTCGTCTTCAGCCTTATAGCCATCCTTCTTCTGACCGTACTTGTATCCGGCAGCTATCCGTCTATCTATCTTTCATCCTTCCAGCCTGTCAGGATTCTCAGGACTGCAACGGCTGTGAGGACCAAATCCAGGTTCAGAGAGGTCCTGGTGGTCGTCCAGTTTGCCATCTCCATCATGCTGATCACCTGCACACTCGTAGTCCTGCGGCAGATACACTTCATGAAGTACGCCGATCTGGGATTCGACAAGGAAAACCTTTTGTCCGTTCCCCTTACCGAAAACATGTCCAGATACGCAGCAGGTATAAAAGACACGCTGATACAGAGATCGAAAGTTGCTAAGGTTACGGCTCCCGGCTCGACAAACCAGGGCGGCCGATTGAGATGGGAGGGAATGAATCAGGAGCTTTCTTATCTGGAAAACGAAGTCAGGTTCCGGATGGTGGACTATGATTTCTTTGACACCATGGGCGCCCAGATTGTTGCCGGAAGGAATTTTTCAAAGGTGCACGGCAGCGATTTTAGCGGTGCGTACGTCATCAACGAAGAGGCGGTCAAGCTCTGGCAACTGGAATCTCCTGTAGGCAAGGATCTTGATCTCTGCGGTCGGCCCGGACGGATTATCGGTGTAGTGAATAACATCCATATGGGATACAAAAACAGCCTTCGCGCCGAGGTGTACTATCTGGCCAGGCTGGCGGGTTGGGATAGGCCCAGGAGTTTGATACTTCGGATCAGCCCTGGTGGGATAAAGGAGACCGTGGAAGTCGTCAAAGGAATCTGGGAAGAATTCAACGGAAACAGGCCCTTTGAATTCTCCTTTTTCGACCAGGAGATCGATAAAAAATATAGACAGGAAGAGCAGGTCAGCCGGATTTTCGGATTCTTTGCATCCCTATCCATCTTCATTTCTTGCCTGGGCCTTTTCGGGCTGGGATCGTTTATGGCTGAGCAGAAGACAAAGGAGATCGGCATCCGCAAAGTCCTGGGGGCTTCGGCCTCCCGGATTACCATTCTTCTAAACATGGAATTTTTCAAATGCTTGCTTGTAGCCAATGCTTTGGCCTGGCCCGTGAGCTGGTACATCATGCGCGGGTGGCTTCGGGGCTATCCATACAGGATTGAGCTCGGTGCAGGCTTCTTTATTATTTCCACCATTCTCGCTGTCCTTATTACGCTTTTCACAATAAGCTTTCAAGCTGTGCGAGTTGCCCTGGGCAGTCCGTCCGACGCCCTGCGGCATGAGTGATTGATTTTTCAGTCGGAGAACACTCCTTAAGCTCCTTTGAGCGAAATCTGAGTAAATTTGAATGGGAATCGTTCTGCGCCAAAATCTGAAGGTCCCTACATGAGACCTCCTCAAGTTTCAACGAGGGATCTGGATTGGGTGAAAAACTATATCAGTCCTAAAAACGTATCACTAAAATGGATAAAATGATTAATTGATGAAATAACGTCGTGAAAGGAGGCTTTTATTGACAACAAATAAGAAATTAGCTGTAGGAGCAGTCCTTGCTGCTATCGGAAGCGCGGGGATAATTCTTGGTCCGATGCTCAGTTTCACTGCGCTTGGAAGACCTTGGAGCTTTATTCTTGGTTTTGTTTTCGGTGTGATGGCAGGTGCCGGAGCCGCACTCTCT
>CP070825.1:3931314-3937164 GCA_020344415.1 Candidatus Aminicenantota bacterium | reverse complement strand
TCCCGGATCTGCTCCTGGATAACAGACTCTCCACCACTGCACTGCCAGTGGAAGAACGAGTATTACTAAAAATGCTTCTGTGTTAGAGAAGTCAGGAAGAAGATTCAATTTTGAAACTACATTCTTGTTTGTTAATAATGCGCCAAATCCTCCAACCTGGGGCAGCCTGAGCGCAATGACAGCGGCACCAATCGAGCCGATCATAGCGATTCCAAACTGGAAGAAATCCGTTATTAAAACACCTCGCAAACCGCCAAGAGCGCTGTAGATAACTGTAACCAACGAGGCGATCAGAAGAGTTTGAATAGGCGTCAACTTAAGCATGACACCACCGATTTTAATTATAGCCAGGGAAACAGTGGCCATGATGAGAACGTTAAAAAACACTCCGAGGTACAGAGCCCGGAAACCCCGCAGGAAAGCAGCAGCCTTTCCGCTGTAGCGGAGTTCATAGAATTCGAGGTCGGTTAAAACCTTTGATCGCCGCCAGAGCTTTGCATAGACGAAGACGGTCAGCATCCCGGTCAGAAGAAATGCCCACCAGACCCAATTTCCGGCAACACCATTCTGCCGGACAATATCTGTAACCAAATTGGGCGTGTCGCTGGAAAATGTAGTGGCAACCATCGAAATCCCCAACAGCCACCAGGGCATATTTCTGCCAGAAAGAAAGAATTCCGAGGAACTCTTCCCAGCTTTTTTGGTAACAGCCAGTCCTATGGCTAAAGATAAGATAAAGAATCCGACTACAAATCCCCAGTCAACTGCCTGCAATATCATATTGCGTTGCCAACAACTACCTTATTAAGATGAAAATGTTAATTGAATCTTTGATGCTCTAAAAGATTTATTTTGAGTGCTAATCCTAATATTCAAAAACTAAGGCTCCCACACTGTAGCCACCGCCAACTGCAGTCAAACCAACTTTGCTGCCCGGATTTATCTTGGTGTCCCCTGCTTTTCCCCGGATTGCCATATCAAGCCCGATAGCAACGGTCGCTCCCGAAGTATTGCCTATGGCATCGATGATATGACAGACTTTTTTCGATGGAACTTTCAATTTTTCGATCAATCCTTGAGTTATCCTTTGATTTGCCTGATGGGGAATGATCGCGTCCAAATCTTTAAGTTTATAAGGACTTTGGTCCAAAGCTTTCATCAAAGCATCGGCCATGCCGTTTACTGCTCTTCTGAGGACCCGGGGGCCGCCCATCATGTGAAGTGAATGCCTGGGGATGAACTCTCTGCCCTGCTTCTTTATTCTCAGTGAAGGATTCAAGCAATCTACATTTTTCAGGTCAAAGTGTTCAGTAAAGTCAGAACTCATTTGCGGGGGACTACAAATGCCGCCTTTTTCACTAGCTTGCAAGATGGCTGCTCCAGCACCATCAGAAAAAAGAACTGCGGTGCTAGGATCGTCATAGTCTGTTACTCTCGAAAGGGCTTCTGTGGACGCTACCAGTATGTTCTTATATATTTCAGACTTGATAAGCGAATAGGCTGCCGCAAGTGCATAGACAAAGCCCGCACAGGCTGTATTTAAAGGAAAAGCCCCTGCCTTTCTCGCTCCTATTAAATGCCCAAGTGTGCAGGCTATATTAGGAACATCTCTTGCCGGAGTGAGCGTTGAAACAATGATAAAATCTATATCGCTGGCTTCCATTTTGGCTGCTTCCAGCGCCAAAAGAGAAGCATTGGCAGCCATCGTTTCTGCATCCTCATCTTTCACAAAGTATCTTGTTTTTATACCGGTCAGCTTCTCTACCCATTGAACAAAAGGCACTCCTGCTCTCTGGGGATCAAAGTTGCGCACCATGCTCTCAATCTCTTTGTTGGTGACTTTCTGCTTAGGGAGGTATGAGCCTGTCCCCACAATCCTCGCGCACTTAGCCATCTTTTTCTATTCCATTTTTAGTATTATGTCTAAATTACAGGTTCGAAAATGTATTTGTCAATTAATTTCTGGCGCATATTCTTTAACTTTATCCTTGATATGGAAAAGGTGATTCCTTACGCTTAATGTCAATTATATTTCACTTAGAGAAGCAGGCCCGTAGTAGATTGAATTGAAGAGTAACCTAAAGGTGCTGTGAGACTGTCCTCTATAAAGAACAGGAAAGCCTATGATGATAATCTTCCCTTTACCCAAAGTCACATCAACCAGGGCACTTTTGTTGTAAAAATAGTCCTCTCCGTTAACCCAGCCGCTACGCAACGGATTATGAGAAGGATAGGTGACAACACTCTTTCCTTGTTTCGCAGCAAGAACAGGGCTTCTCCTGAAAAAAACAGCCCCTTCGCTTTCATAGCCGTAGGCAACCGGATGATTCCTGTCAATTAGTACCTTAAGCAGCGAGCCAGGCACGAAGAAGGTCTTCCTGTCCGCTTTCTCCACGCTGTTTTCTATTGCGAGAGAAAATTGCTTCAATGCGAAATCGGCGGCTGAGTTCAGCGTTATTAGAGTGCCTCCCTTTTGAATAAACTCTTTTATGTTTTTTACCCCTGTTTCGCCAATGCCGCCAGAATATTCAGGAGGGATGGATTCCTCAGAAATTCCCTCTATTATGGCGCTCGTCCTTAAATCAGGAAAAATGATGACATCAAAATTCTCGTTGAGATCTCCTTTTTTTATTTCTTTGTTGTGGATGCTTTTGTAGGGAAATTCATACTGCTCAAGAACCCATCTTGTCCAGCCCTCATCCATAGATGCATTCCAGCTCTTGTAAAGGCCCAATCTTACAGGATTTAGGGCGTATGCTTTTACATCAGGTTTTGCCGTTAATCCTTCGAAGCGAACACCAAGATCACTTACAATTGACTTCAGGTCCTCATCCAAACCTTTTTTATTCTGGACAATCATGGTTCCAAAAGGATACTTCTTTCCTTTCGCGGGAAAATTCTCGGAAACCCAGAAGACACTGTATCCCTTTTTCACCAACCTGTTTAGAGCTACGATATCATCGTTGGTTTCATGTCCCCACGCATATCCAAAGGCATTATCCACGGCTAAAATTTTGCCTTTTGGCCTGGAGAGTTTTCCAACCTTAACTGATTCAGCCATAAAAGGATCTTTGATTTGAACCGCCTCGACTCCCATGAAAAGAGGCAGGGTATGAGCAACCACATCATAGGGAGTTTTTAGCGGGGCGCCTGGATATTCTCTTATTTCTGGATACACCTGATTTTCAAGCAGGGCTTTGGCGAATCCGCCGTAGGGCTGGGCTAGAAAAACAATGTACGTTCCTTCAGGATATTCATGGCCGTCAGCCATAAAGGATTCGCGGGCTCTGTGAATTTCAACTCCTCCCAGTTGGAAAACATTCATCATCTTAATTGTTGTCGACAGGTCTTTTTGTTTATCAAGAATTAGGTAGGCGAACGGAGGTTTGGTCCGGCTGACAGCTTTTTTATGTATTCTGTAGAAATTCCGGAGCCAGTTTTCTCTAAGTTTTGCCGCATTGGTTAATGTAGCCTTTGCAGCGGAATAATCATAATCCACGATGTCTCTCAGTGTCCATCTTCCCCCTTTCCAGGGCATGGGCATCTTGACTGATGGCTCTTTTACATATTGGGCAAGGTTCTCAAATTTAATCGTAAGAGGAGTGGCCAGCTTAATACTGGCAACTTCGGTTAATATCCTTATTCCTCCATGATAATGATGGTAAGCTCTAGCCGGCGTCCAGGCATCATACCTGTTGCTGTGGATTACACCTGCCTTTCCTTCTGCCGTCATTTCAGAGGCGATATAAGTCCCCATCATTGCAACCTGCTGCCTTAGTATCGGGTCCACGTTTGGCTCATAGGGATCAACAAAAGGAGGCACAAATATCCTTGCCCCAGTTCTTCCGGTCTGATGCATATCCAGGATGACCTGGGGATGCCAGGCGTTGTGGGCCCTAATCGTCAGGCGGGATTCTACTTGAGTGAACATGTACCAGTCTCTATTGTTATCGTGGCCCACATACTTATGATATAGCCAGGGCATTCGAGATCCTTCATATTTTGTTCCAAGATTCCTTTTGTACCAATCAACAACCAATTGGGTTCCGTCTGGGTTGTGCATCGGAACAAGAAGCAAAATCACGTTATCCAGAATTTCACGGGTTTGTTTATCATTTTTGGTGGCGAGGTCGTAGGCAAGCTCCATAGACATCTGGCACGCTCCGATCTCGGAGGCGTGGATAGAGCAATTGATCATCACCACTGCCTTGCCCTGAGAAATTATTCCTTCCGCTTTTTCATCTGTGATTTTTCGGGGGTCGGCAAGAAGCTGCTGGTACTGGCGGTATTTTTCCAGGTTTTTATGGTTTTCTTCTGAAGTTATGAAGGCCACTATGAATGGATTTCCCATGGTGGTTTTGCCCATCTCTTTTACTAGTATTCTCTCGCTCGCCTTATCAAGCTTTGCAAAATAGTCAAGAATCTGATGCATATCAGCAACTTTCCTGTCCGTTCCTACTTTGAATCCAAGAACTTCCTCAGGTGTTGGAATTTTGGCGAAAGCTGCATAACTTAAAAAAAGAATTGACAGCCCTAGGCAGAATATTTTGGCCCTTCTCATATTTTCCTCCTTCCGTATTTGTTTATTGTCAATTGAAACGGGGTGTGTGTCTTGATTTCTGACATTTAGTCACGACGAAAAGCTTATAACACAGGAAAAACCTGAAATCAACGAAGCATCAGGCGAAATTTAAATTACTAAAAATTTAAATTGTGGAATCGTTGGCCGTCATAGGATCAAGATCAAATCTTTAATAACACAATTTTTATCCTAAAATAAAAAAAGCGGTTCAGAGAACCGCTCTTTTATGATCAGATCTAAAAGGAACTAGAAGCTATATAAAATTCATCTTAGCAAGTATTATTAATCTTGTGGGATATTAAATATCTTTGAGACTATTTTCCAACCTTCTTCAAATTTATAAAGTAACATATAGTCCGTTGAAAAATGAGTTTGCCCCTTATACACATCCAATTTTGCAACTGCTGAATTACCAGTAGCATCTACTAAAATAAATTTATACGTTGTTTTAGCTTTCCATAATTCGGGATTATCCATTTTCATTTTTTCAATTCTTTTTAACCATTCATCAACATCAACTTTGTCAATGTTGTTATCTTGCAAAACTAACATATTAAAATCTTTATGAAATCCATTTTTAACAAGATTTTCATCTTGGGTGCTATGAATGCCATTAATATATGCTTCTTCAATTACTTTTTTAATGGTTTCTCCAGTTTCGATTTGCATGTCTTTATTCTCCTTTGTACAGTTGGTTAATGAAACACAAAACATGATTATTAATAATGTGTAAATAAAATGATTGTTCATTGTCCTTTCTCCTATTATAATTTCCGTTTTTTTCTTTTTATTATTTTTCCCTACATTCTCTATTTTAGTCATTAATTAGAAAAAAATATACCAATATGATCTCTTGAGGTTGTTCAACGCTTATTCAACTCCTTATGTATATTCTCGAACAATCTATGTCCATATGTGAACAGAAAGCAATATTCCCCATATCAACTTTGTAGCAGAGAACAGTCCAGATTCCGTTGCTTTGTAATCTAGCTTTAACCTTCTTTTTTGCATGATAAAGCAGTCGTTAAGCAATTTGGGATCCAACACGCCTTCATTTCTTTTTAGTTCCACTACGACTAATCTTCAGCATTTGCAGTGAGAATTCTTTTTTTATACCATAGGAGCGAACTATAAGCTGAGAGAGCTCAGAGGATAGCAGTATAAATCATGGCGAAAAAGCTTGCCCCAGATTTTTACGAAGTCCAGCGTCAGCAACGGAGAAAAAGCCTCTTCGTGTTTTTCATCCTGATTCTTTTTTATTTCATCGC
>CP070825.1:3758411-3931214 GCA_020344415.1 Candidatus Aminicenantota bacterium | reverse complement strand
ATTTTTTCCGTGATAATATATAAGGCTATCTGGCTGGCTGATGAGGAACGCCCTCCGCAGACGGAGCGGGCATGGTTCCTCGAAGAGGAGAGCGAAGTCGAGGACCGCGAGGAAAAAGGGGACTGTCCCTTTTTTTGTCTCCTCTATTTGCCGCCATTAGTTTTCTTGCAAAAAAGGGGACTGTCCCCTTTTTCTCATGTGCTGACGAATCAGCCGGCCAGATAGATGAACTTTAAGAAAATGAAACTGATCATTCAAATTCCCTGTTACAACGAAGCAGAATATCTACCTCTAACCCTGAAGGACCTTCCAAAAGAAATAAAAGGAATAGATAAAATTGAAGTCCTCATTGTGGATGATGGGAGTTCAGATGGGACTGCCGAGGTTGCCAGAAAAAATGGGGTAGACCATATTGTCCGATTCAAAACACATCGAGGATTAGCCGCTGCTTTTTCAGCGGGTCTGGAGGCCTGTTTACTTCTTGGAGCAGATATCATTATCAACACAGATGCAGATAATCAATACAGCGGCCAAGACATCCCCAAACTAATCGAGCCGATCTTGAGCGGAGAAGCGGATATCGTGGTTGGCGACCGTCAGACTCAAACCATTCCTCATTTTTCCTGGACAAAAAAGAAATTTCAGAAATGGGGCAGCCGTCTGGTTAAAATCCTATCAAAAACGAAAATTCCTGACGCGACAAGTGGATTTCGTGCAATAAGCAAAGAGGCTGCCTTAAAAATGAATGTTCTCTCAGATTTCTCCTACACCCTGGAAACACTGATTCAAGCTGGGAAAATGCGTTTTGCTGTCAAGAGTGTTCCCATCAGTACCAATGTGCAAACAAGAAAATCCAGGCTTTTTAACAACATGTTTACTTTCTTAAAAAACTCAGCCTCTACGATTCTTCGAACTTACGCAATGCATGAACCCCTTAAAATTTTTCTCGCTCTAGCAGCGTTGTTTTTTATCGGAGGGGTGATTCCAGGCATAAGATTTTTAATATTTTTCTTCTCTGGGAATCCGGGAGGCCACATTCAGTCATTGATATTAAGTGCTGTTTTATTGATCATTAGCTTTTTGTTGGTGGTCGTCGCTATCCTCTCAGACCTCATATCTTCTAACAGAAAACTCATCGAAGAAACTCTGTGGCGTATTAGACGAATGGAAAGCAAAAAAGCTGAAAAGGATAGTTCTGACTAATTAGCATGAAAAAGGATAAGATGTCATTGCGAGCCCCTTAGAGGCGAAGCAATCTCATAAATTTAACCAAAACACCTTTTAAAAAATAAGCTTTTATCCCAATGTTGCTTGATGCGGTGTCATTGCGAGGAGTGAAATGACAACTGGTGCTTTAAGAGAAGCTTCAATAAAATAAAAGGATTTTATCATGGCAGAAGTTGTAATCCTAGGCGCTGGCTTATCAGGACTCAGTGCGGCTTATCATCTAAAAAACAATTATGAGGTATATGAAAAAGAAGAAAAAGTCGGCGGTCTATGTCGCTCGATAAACATTGACAATTTTCTCTTTGACTATGGCCCTCATATCCTCTTTCCAAAGGATAAATATGTCTCACGCCTGATCAGAAGACTCTTAGGCAAAAACCTGCATATCCAGTCAAGAGAGGCCTGGATTTACCATAAATCCTGTGATGTCTATACTCGCTTTCCTTTCCAATCACACCTCTTTAGCCTGCCCATCCCAGTAGTCAAAGATTGCATTCTGGGATTCTTCAATACACTTAAGAAGGAAGACAAAAAGCCAAAAAACTACGCAGAATGGATCATCTGGAATTTTGGAGAGGGCATTGCTGATCACTTAATGATTCCTTATGCCAAGAAAATCTGGACCATTCATCCCAGAAATATGAACTTCGAATGGGTCTGGAACAGAGTTCCTCGGCTCTCTATGGATGAATTGCTGGACGGAGCGCTGCAAGATAACCCGAGATTGTTCGGGTTCAACACAGAATTTTGGTATCCCCTCCATGGCGCCATTGAGGGGCTTCCTCTTTCCTTTTCATCTAAAGTCAAGAATGTCCATTTGAAAAAGGACGTAAAAAAGGTTTACCTCAGAAAAAAATGTATTGAATTCAGCGACAACAGTAAAGTTCATTATGAAAATCTCATCTCTACTTTACCTTTACCCGACATTATCAAGTGCATAGATGATGTTCCGACTGAGGTGAAGAAAGCCGCTCAGAGCCTTAAGAACAATTCTGTCTACTGTGTGAACCTGGGGATAAAGAGAGAAAAAATAAGTCCCTATCACTATATTTATTTCTATGAGCCTGATTTTCTGTTTCATCGGATAAGCTTCCCGATGAGTCTCTCCCCACACACAACCCCCAAAGGATACAGCTCTGTTACTACAGAAATTTCGTATTCCAGGTATAAGAAGATAAGCAGGGAAAATATAATTGAGGGAGTCATTAAGGATTTAATAAAGGCAAAAATCTTATTTCCTGATGACAATATAGTTGTTTCAGATGTCGTGGATATTAAATGTGCCTATGTGATTTATGACTTAAACCATAGAAAAAATGTAAAAAAAATCCACGGTTTTCTGCGTAAACATCGCATTTTTCCCTGCGGTCGATTCGGCGAATGGGAATACTTTAACATGGACCACAGCATCGCCAGCGGCAAGAGAATTGCTGAAGAAATAAATGATATTTACAAGAAATAAGTTGCCCACTTCAAAAAAAGGGGCTTCAAAAAAAGGGGACTGTCCCCTTTTTTAATTCTGAAAAAGGAGACTGTCCCATTTTTTACGTGTCCCCTTTTTCATGTACTCTGATATGTCTGAAAAAAAACAAAAACATGCGATTTGCTTTTTTGGAACTTACGAAAGTACTTTTCCGCGCACAATTACTCTAAAGGAAGCATGCCGGCAACTCAATATCAAGATTATTGAGTGCAATGTTCCGTTCTGGGAATTAAAGAGAGAGAAATTAGAGTTTTTCTCTCTCCAATCAATGATAAGAATTTTTTTTCAATTGACCTTTATATATATTCGCTTAGCCCTTCGCTATATTGACTCGGAAAATCACGATGCGGTCATTGTCGGCTACAATGGCTATTTTGACATGCCTATCGCCAGATTACTGACAAAGATCAGGAAAAAGCCATTGATTTATACCCCTGTATTCCCCTTGTATGAGACATCGGTCGAGGATAGAAAATATGTCAATAAAACCTCAATCAAATCTAAAGCCATTCATCTTGTAGATGAAATCAGTTGCCGGCTAGCTGATCTCATCATCATAGAAACTGAAAATTATCTGAATTACTATTGCCAGGAATTTAATATTCCCAGGGAAAAATATTTTAAAATACCTCTAGGTGCGGATGAATCAAACTACACTCCTAGACTTCAGGAGGCCCAAAACCTGGATTCAAATCAGCTAAGAGTGCTTTTTTATGGAAAATTTATCCCTCTTCAAGGGATTCCGTATATAGTGGAAGCAGCTAAGCTATTGGAAAATAAAAGAGAAATCCAGTTTGAAATCATAGGCTCGGGGCAACTGTCCGAAAATATCAGAAACATGGCTCGAAAATTGAATATCAAGAATGCCTCCTTTATTGAGTGGGTCAATTACGGAAAACTCCCCAAACATATCCAGAAAGCAGACGTCTGCCTGGGAATTTTCGGAACCACTCATAAAGCTCAAAGAGGAATCCCGATAAAAGTCTATGAATCACTGGCTATGAAAAAACCTGTGATAACAGGCGATTCTCCCGCAGCAAGGGAAGTCTTCACTCACAAGGTGAATTCCATCCTGTGCGAGATGGGAAATCCCAAGGCTATTGCAGAATCCATACTCTTACTCAAAAATGATAAGAAATTGAGGGAAAATATTGCAGAAGCAGGTTTTCGATTGTATCAAGACCTTTTTTCCTCAAAACAAATAGCCACTGAATTTGAACACGCTTTGGATAAGATCTCTGATTAAAAATTAGAGCTTGTCCCAAAGTGACGGGATATAAAATGGGAAAGAAGGAGCATTCCAATCTTCTCGAAACATGATAAAATAAACGAAAAATGCGGAGGATTAATATACTGATATGAATAATCCTGAACAAAAGCAAGCAACCAGCGTTCATTTTGAGCTTTATGATGAGAAGAAATCCTCATTCCAAAAGTATAAAAGCCTAACCATTGGAGATAAGGGATTTTTCTTCCTTCTGCTTTACGATACGATTACTGCCTTATTCGGAAATTTCCCTGGGGCAGCCGGTTATTTTTTCAGGAAGAAATTCTATAGATTGTTACTGAAAAAAGTGGGAAGGGGAGTGATCTGGGGAAGGAATATCACTCTAAGACATCCCCATAAGATTGAGATTGAGGATAACGTTGCCGTTAATGATTTTGCTGTCCTGGATGCTTATGGAGGAGAAACCAGCGGCATCAAGATTGGGGAAGGTTCGCTCGTCAGCAGAAATACGATCCTCAACAGCAAGGGAGGCTCTATTGAAATAGGGAAGAGAACGAACCTGGGAATGATGAGTATAATATTTTCTAGAGACTGCAAAGTCCGAGTGGGCAATGATGTCTTAATGTCAGCCTACTGCTATCTTATGGGAGGAGGCAGTCATTCCATGGATAGGACAGATATCCCCATCTCCTTGCAGGGAGCAGAATGTAAAGGCATAGAAATCGGCGACAATGTATGGTTCGGGTCAGGAGTGAGAGTTCTTGACGGGTGTAAGATAGGGAAAGACAGTGTGATAGGAACAAATTCATTCGTAAACACAGACATTCCAGAATACGGGATTGCTGCTGGCATTCCAGCACAAGTTGTTAAGATGAGAAAATGAAACAAGTTGATAGATTGCCGCGCTTCGCTCGCAATGACAACTGATAAAAAAAGTGACTGATAAAAAAAGCGAGATGCTCTCCATTCAATGTCATTGCAAGGTGCAAAGCACCGAGGCAATCTCATAGGATTAAATTAATGAAATTTGCGATATCAAGTAATATTGGGCAATTTCAATGTATGATAAATTAAAAGAGATCTTTAAGTTTAAAAACCTGGTCTATAATCTGGTCTCCAGAGATCTCAAAGTAAAATATAAAGGATCAATCTTAGGTTTTTTCTGGTCGCTCTTAAACCCCTTGATCATGTTAATCGTCTATACAATCGCCTTCAAATATATCATCAGGATCCGCGTCGAGAATTTCCCTCTTTTCTTCTTATGTGGATTCCTGCCCTGGACATTCCTGAATCTATCGTTTTCTATGGCAGTAAGTTCTATCAAGGATAATGCCAACCTTGTAAAAAAGGTTTATTTCCCAAGAGAAATTCTCCCGCTCTCGGTAGTCTTATCCAATTTGGTTCAATTCCTGCTGACTTTCGTCATTCTCATTCCAGCCCTCCTCCTTTTCAAGATCAATCTGGGCTTTCCGCTTCTATTCTTGCCTCTTATAATACTCTTTCAGCTTGCTTTCACATTGGGATTATCTCTTATCTTAGCTGCCTTAAACGTCTTCTTCAGCGATGTCCGGCATTTGCTAGAGATTTTCCTCCAGATCTGGTTCTGGTTGACGCCGATAATCTATCCGGTTAGTTTTGTCCCAGAAAGATTCCAATCCCTCTACAGGTTGAATCCGGCTGTTCTCTTTGTTGAAAGTTACAGAAACGCCCTTTTGTATAACAAGGGACTTTCTCTTCTTAACCTGCTCTCCCTTTTTCTCATAGGAACAATATTTCTCCTGCTCGGACAACTCATTTTTTCGAGGTATAATAGAAAATTTGCGGAAGAGATATGATGAAAAATACGGTTATAGATGTCCGAGATCTCTCCAAGAAATTTAGGATCTATCATGAGAAAGACCTGAATCTCAAGTACGCTTTCATCAATTTTCTAACGGGGAAGAAATCATCCTACTATGATGAATTCTGGGCGCTTCGAAATATCAACATGGATATAAAAAAAGGAGAAACCATCGGCCTGATCGGAGAGAACGGCTCTGGAAAAAGCACCTTGCTGAAGCTTATGTCAAGAATACTGTTTCCCGATGAAGGATATGTATACACTGAAGGAAAAATCGCAGCTCTTATTGAGATCGGCGCTGGTTTTCATTCAGAATTATCCGGAAGAGAAAACATATATATCAATGGCTCCATCCTCGGTTTTAAGAAAAAGGAGATTGAGGCGAGCCTGGAAGAAATCATCGAATTCTCAGGTCTCGAAAGGTTTATAGATAATCCGATAAAGACATATTCTTCTGGCATGTATGTCAGATTGGGATTTTCAATCGCTATAAATGTTGATCCAGATATCCTGCTTATTGACGAAATACTGGCTGTTGGTGATGAAAATTTTCAGAAGAAATGCCTGCAAAAAATCGATGGATTCAAGAGTGAAGGGAAAACAATCATTATAGTCTCCCATGACCTTACGACCGTAGAAAAAATGTGCGACCGGGTCTTTCTGCTGGACAATGGATTGGTTGCCTCTGAAGGAGCGCCTGTTGATGTCATCTCTGATTATCATAAGATTTTATTCGAAAAAGAAGAAAAAGCTTTAAGGGCAGAACAGATAGAAAAAATGCCAGCCGCTGCTCCCCCACAAGAAGATGAATCACCGGCACCCGAAGCAAACCGGTGGGGAAGCAAAGAAGCTGAAATAACCGGTATTGAGTTCCTTGACGAGCGAAATGAAAAATGCGATGTCTTTAAGACTGGCGACTTCATGAAAGTAAGGATTCATTACGAGGCAAAGGAGAGAATCAAAAAGCCTGTTTTTGGGATCGCTTTCTACAGAGAGGATGGAATCCATATCAACGGGCCCAACACAAAGACAAGCAATTACGATATTGAGCATATCGAAGGGAAAGGGTATATCGAGCATATCATCAATTCCATTCCTTTCCTCCCAGACACATATCTCTTCACCGCTTCAATCTATGATTATTCATGTATCAATGCCTATGACCACTGGGAAAGATGTTTCAAGTTCTCTGTGGTGGAAAGTGAAAGAATCAAGGAGCGATATGGAGTTTTTTACATTCCCTCAGAGTGGAGGCATCATGGACAATGATAAATTGTTAGAAATGCCTTTTGACCAATACCAGCGGTATAGGGCTGCAGCTGAAGCTATCCGGATAATTAAAAAAGGAACCGGTAAAAAGAAACTGCAAATTCTTGATGTGGGCGGCTATTTCAAAAATAGTGAAGGCCAGGATACTTTTCCTTTTAAAGAATTCTTGCCAGAAGAAGAGCTCTTCGTCCTGGATGTAGTTGAATGTCATCTTCCCCATTACGTTCAAGGAGATGGAGGGAATATACCTTTTCCTCCAAAAACATTTGATGTTGTCAACTGCCAGGACGTACTGGAGCACATCAAGCCAAAACAGAGAAAGAAATTCCTGGCTTCTCTTTTAAAAGCAGCAGAGAATTTTGTGATTATAGGTGCGCCCTTCAAGACAGAGAACAGTGTGCTGGCCGAGAAAATATTATATGAGTTTATCCTGAAGACATTGAAGGGAAAACACAAGGAATTGGAAGAACATCTTAAAAGCGGACTTCCTGAACGCGATGATGTTGAATCCTTTTTGAATAAGAAAAAAGTGAGCTATTGTGATTTTCCTGGCGGTTATCTGAATAACTGGCTCTCTTTGATGATTGTCAAGCACTATATCCTGACCCTTCCAGATTCTCAGAAGTTGGCTGCTTTGATTGACAGGTTTTATAACAGGAATTTTTATGAAAGCGATCAGCGTCCACCAGCTTATCGCCACATGTTTGTCATCAGCACCCAAAAAGGAAACGAACAGATACTCAAGGAGATTTCAGATCGATTTCAGGATTACAGGGACAAATTCAAGAATCTGACTGTAGAAAAATCGGACTTCTCAAACATACAAGCTCTCCTCAGTCTGGAGGCATTGCGAGACAAAAATCAGATAGAGCAGCTAAATAACACCGTTCGCGACCAGGATATTCACCTTCGCAATTATAAGGATGAAGTGTACGAGAAAAAAATCCACATAATGAATCTGGAAAAGAAAATAGATGACCAGGAAACTCATCTTCAGAATTATAAGCATGAAGTCGATGAAAAAGAAAGGCTGACCCAGAACCTTGAAAAGGAAGTATATGACAAAGAGGTCCATATCAGGAATATCGAAGAAAACATGAAACTCATATTAAATTCAAAGGTCTGGAGGTTCGCCGATTTTTTCAGAAGACTGTTTTATATGAAGATCCTGAAAATCTTCCCGCCCCTTCAAAAATCTGCGCTGACCATAACCCGAGAAGGTTTTCCCTCTTTTTTGGACAAAGTCAAAAAGAGGGAGATGATGAGGAAAAAAGACCTGTATGATATCTGGATCGAAAAAAATTCATTGGATGAGAAAAAAATTCAGACCATAAAGGAAGAGATCGCTCAATTTTCGTACAAGCCGAAAATCAGCATCATCATGCCTGTTTATGATGTTGAGAAAATCTGGCTTGAAAAGGCGCTCGCATCTGTGTCTAAGCAGCTATACGAAAATTGGGAATTATGCATTGTGGATGACGCTTCGACAAAAAAGCACATAAAAGAAATTCTCACGAAGTATGAAAGAAATGAAAAGTTCAAAATTAAATTTATGAAAAAAAACAAGGGAATATCTGGAGCCTCGAATGAAGCCTTATCCCTTGCTACCGGAGAGTTTGTGGGCTTTTTGGATAATGACGACGAGCTCTCTCCAGATGCTCTCTATGAAAACGTAAAGCTCTTGAATCTCCATCCAGAAGCAGATCTCATCTACAGCGACGAAGACAAGATAAATCCGAAAGGAGGAAGAATAGACCCCTTCTTTAAGCCTGACTGGTCGCCAGACTTATTCCTCTCTTTTAATTATATATGTCATTTTACTGTATGCCGTAAAAAAATAATCGATAAAATAAAGGGCTTCAGGGAAGGATTCGAAGGGAGCCAAGATTATGACCTTCTCCTGAGAATAACTGAGAAAACAGACAAGATTCACCACGTTCCCAAGGTCCTTTACCACTGGAGGCAGGTCGAAGGATCAACGGCTGTAGTCCATAAGGAAAAGATCACTCATTTTGAAAACACAATAAAAGCACTCAAGGAAGCCATGGACCGACGAAAGATAAGCGGAACCGTGGAAAAGGGCACTCACTTTGACCAATTCGAGAGTTATAGAGTCAGAAGAACGATCAAAGATTCTCCTCTCGTTTCTATCATCATACCGATGAAGGATATGGTCTCTTTCCTTCAAAGAAATCTCAAAAGTATAGAAGCGAAAACAGAATATGAAAATTACGAGATAATCGTCGTCGACAACAACAGCCAAGAAAAAGAGACACATGACTATTTTGAAAGTATCCGCAAAAAGAAAAACATCAGAATTATTGAATATAAAGATGCGTTTAATTTCTCCAAGATAAATAATTTTGCTGTCTCTCACGCAAAAGGCGACCATGTCCTGTTCCTCAATAATGATATTGAGGTGACGACCAAGGGCTGGCTCACATCTATGCTTGAACACTCAGTGAGAAAAGAAGTTGGCGCAGTGGGTGCGAAATTAGTTTTCCCGAATAACACTGTTCAGCATGCAGGAACAGTGCTCGGACTAGGTGGGGTGGCAGGGCATTCCCACAAACACATTCCTGTGGAGAGCGATGGCTATTTTGGAGCGCTGAACACGATAAGGAATTACAGTGCTGTGACAGCTGCTTGTATGTTGACCAAAAAAAAGATATTCGAGGAGGTCGGCAGATTCGATGAAAGCCATCTATCTGTAGCTTTTAACGATGTGGATCTCTGCATGAAGATGAGAGAAAAGGGCTATCTCGTTGTCTATACACCTTATGCAGTCCTCCGCCACTACGAATCCTCTAGCAGAGGATATGATTTAAACCCAGATGAGATTTTATTCATGAAAAACAAATGGGGAAAAACTCTGATGTCTGATCCCTATTACAATCCCAATCTCACTTTTGACAGCGAAGATTTCAGGATCAAGATCAACTGATATGGAATGCGATTTATCAATCATCATCGTTAGTTGGAACACAAAAGACCTCTTGTCTCAATGCATTGAATCCATAAAAGCTCAGACTAAAAGAACCTCCTTTAAAATCATTGTCGTGGACAATTGCTCTACAGACGGAAGCCCTGAGATGGTCGAGGAGAGCTTTCCAGATATTACTCTCATAAAAAACCAACTAAACAAAGGATTTGGCAAGGCTAATAATCAAGGATTAGCGAAAGCCAGGGGGAAATATATCTTATTCCTGAACAGCGATATTGTTGTAGGAGAAAATTGTCTGGACGAAATGTTTGGCTTCATGGAGCAAAATCCTGAGGTGGCGGCTTCATCTTGCAAGTTGACCTTTCCAGACGGTACCCTCCAACACTCCTGCAGAAGATTTCCACGCTTTAAGACATTTTTTCTTATGTTAGTGGGCTTGAGATATCTCTTTCCTGAGATGAAAACCTTCAGAGAATATTTAATGCTGGATTGGGACCATGCGGATGCAAAAGAGGTCGATCAAATCATGGGAAGTTTTATGTTCATGAGAAAAGATGTGCTCGACCAAGTCGGAAGCTTTGACGAGAGATACTGGATGTACTTCGAAGAAGTTGATTTATGCTTAAGGATAAAAAAAGCGGGCTGGAAGATTGTCCATATTCCCTATGTCTCAGCGGTCCATTTTTTATCCAAAAGCGCTGAACAATGGGGAGAAGCGAAGAGAACCATTGAATTCCAGACGAGCTTATTGAAATACTTCAGAAAAAACGGGAAGCTTTACGAATACTTTATCTTACTCGCCATAAGCAAAATAAAATATCTGTTTTTCATTCCCCTTTTAAAATTCACTGAAAAAGGCTGAGTGTTCGGTTAATACAACCGGAATGCTCCAATCTTGAGTGATGAATAAGAAGTGGATAAATATCTTCGGATGGACCCCTTCCTTTCGACGCGCCAATCCAATAACGATCCTAACATATCATTCGATCAATACTAAACGAGATCCATACACGATCAGCCCAAACACATTTTACCGCCAGATCGAGTTTATTCGAAGTAACTTTCCAATAATTCGACTCAACGAAATCAAAGAAGCCATGACAGATAAGGAGTCGTCAAGGAAGGTCGTCATCACATTCGATGATGCTTTCAGCGATTTTTATGAAGTTGCTTTTCCAGTATTAGAAAATTTAACGATACCTTCCTCTGTATCAATCCCCACAGCCTTTATCGGCAGGTTTAACGAATGGGATTATCCCTATCATAAGTTTCATAAAAGACCTCTCATGAATGCCCATCAATTACAACAGTTGAACAAAACACAGCTAGTAGATTTCGGCTCTCACAGCGTTGACCATTTACGGATGAACAAACTCCCTGTTAAAGAGATGAGACATCAAGCTGCTGTATCCAAGAGAACGCTTGAAGATTTGCTTTCAACCTCTGTTGTCACATTCGCATATCCATATGGAAGACTGGTTGATTTTTCCTCTTTAACAACCAAGGTCTTGGCAGAAACGGGCTATGAGATTGGACTAACTGCCCACTGGGGTACACGAAACACCATAAAGGATATTCTTTGTCTTCGGCGCATTTATTTAAGAGAAACTGATAGCCCGGATACGATCAGAGCAAAAATTGAAGGTGGCTACGAGTGGATTCCCCTGTTGAAGGAGAAAGTGATATCTGGAATGCGTGCTCTTAAAAAGATCATCGCGGTGAATTGATGATCTCGATAATTATTCCAAGATATTATTCTCAATTGACCATCAGTGAATGTCTTCGGTCATTAACAGCCCAAAAAACAGAAGAAAAGTTTGAAATTTTAGTAATCAATAGCTCGAGTGATGAAACACATAAAATTGTAAGAGAGTATTTCCCAACTGTACAATTTATCCAATTAAAAAAGAGAGTATTCGCAGGCGCAGCAAGGAATATAGGAATTCAAAAGAGCCAGGGGGATAGAGTGGCCTTTATCGATGCAGATTGCATTCCTTCTTCTGATTGGCTTTCTAAAATAATCTCATGGCATCGAAAAGGCTATAGAGTTGTTGGCGGCTCCATAGCTAATGGAAGTCATGAAAACATCTTTAGCAAAGCCGAATACCCGTTGGAGATTCTTGAGTTCTCTCCAAGAAATGCAAAAAGAGAGGTAAAATTTGTCTCAGCCGCTAACTGTTCATTCTCAAGAGAGATCTTCGATAACCAGGGGCTGTTTCCAGATATCCGGGCTGGGGAAGATTTAGTGCTTTGCCACAAAATTGCTGAAAAAGGCGAAAAGATAATTTTTGACCCAGACATAAAAGTATCTCACAAAAACGAAATTAATTTTAAGCAGTATGTCAAAAAACAAATAATGCACGGAAAACACTCCTATGAAATCAGACAAATGGAAAAACTATCCGGCTCTTTTATGAATAATCCTTTGGTTCTATCCCTGTTACTCCCTCTTTTCCCTTTTATCCGGGCTATGAGAGTTATCTGGCGCTCAATACACTTAAAAAATAAATTAATGTATGATATCATGAGCACTTTTCCTTTATTTTTCTTGGGATGTGTGATGTGGAGCTCAGGATATGCAAAAGGATATGCCGAACAGCTGCTCAATAGAAAAGAATTGTAAAACTAATACAGAAAAGCATAATTCATGAACAAGAAAGCAAAGTCGATACCAAAAGTATCTGTAATAATCCTTAATTGGAATCAAAGGGATTACACCGTGGAGTGCTTGAATTCTGTATTGAAATCAGATTATCCGAACTATGAAGCAGTGGTCATAGATAATGTTTCGAGTGACGATTCCTGTGAAGTCATAAGCAAGCAATTTCCTTCTGTAAAGCTGATCAGAAGCGAAAAAAATTTGGGCATAACAGACAGCCGGAACATAGGAATAGATTATGCCTTATCAAGTTCAGCAGATTACATCATGTTTTTGGACAATGATGCTATTGTACATAAAAACATTCTATCAGAACTTGTATCTGAAGCAGAAAAAGATAAGCGAGTGGCTATTGTTACACCCAAAATCTATTTTTACTCTGATCGGAATAGAATATGGTCCTTGGGAGGAGGCATAAGTTTTTATACAGGGAACACGAATTTGCTGGGAAATGGCGAGATCGATCACGGGCAATATGATTCTCATGCGACGATTGAAGTGGATCATGCTATAGGATGCTGTTTGATGGTGCGAAGTCAGGTTATAAAAAAAATTGGTAAATTGGATTCCCATTTTTACTATGGAGAGGATACAGAATTGAGCATCCGAGCAAGGCGTTCTGGATATAAAATTGTGGCCATTCCTAAAGCTGTTATGTGGCATAAGGACTCCAATATCTGGGCAACAAAGGATATAGATTACATAAGAAGCAAAGAGGTTATCTGGCTGATGAGAAAACATGCAAGACTTCATCATTGGATTGTATTTTGTTTTCATTCTTTATTTGTCATCATAAGAATTGCACTTCGTAAGGGAACACGAGGGAATTTAAAGAGCATCTTTTTTAGGATTAAGGGTGTTTTGGACGGGATGCGAACATAATAACATCTGAGGCCTTAGCTTGCAAAATAAAGAAGAAACCATCATTAGAGATATCATAGAAACATCAGGAGAAGTCCTTTGAAATATTTTATAACAGGCGGAGCAGGTTTTATCGGCAGTCATATGGTGGATGAGCTAATAAAAGAAGGAGAGGTTACTGTATTTGACAACTTGACTTCTGGAAAGACTGATTATGTTGCTCATCATCAAGAGAATGATAAATTTAAATTTATAAAAGGTGATCTGGGAGACCTGAGCCATCTCAAAAAAGCGATGAAAAACTATGATGCCATTTTTCACTTTGCAGCTAATCCTGATATTGCTCGGAGCATGCTGGAAACAGACCTGGATTTAAGAGAGGGGACCCTTCTTACATATAATGTCCTCGAGACCATGCGACACAATGGAGTCAAAAAAATCATCTATTCATCTGGAAGTGGAATATATGGAGATGTGGGCACCACTCCAACTCCCGAAGACTTTGGGCCGCTTCTCCCAATATCTATGTACGGGGCGAGCAAATTGTCCTGTGAAGGCTTGATCAGTGCCTTCTGCCATATGTTTGATATGCAAGGATACATCTTTCGGTTTGCTAATGTCGTAGGAAAGAGACAAACCCATGGTGTAGGCTATGATTTCATCCATAAGTTAAAAGAAAATCCAAAAGAGTTAACCATTCTTGGCGACGGAACGCAGAGCAAATCCTATATTCATGTCACAGATGTCGCCGAGGCTATGTTATTCGTATATAAAGGGTCTTCTGATAAAGTGAATGTTTTCAATGTGGCTACCGACGATTACATCGATGTAACAACCATTGCTAAAATCGTCATTGAAGAAATGGAGCTCAAGGACGTCCGCCTCCACTATACGGGCGGCAACCGAGGATGGAAAGGGGACGTGCCCAAGGTGAGATTTGATCTGGATAAAATCCATCGTCTTGGCTGGCGGGCAAAATATAATTCTACAGAGGCTATAAGGAAATCAATCCGGGAAATGTTGGAAAGAGAATAAAATGCAGATGGTTATCCTTGCGGGTGGAATAGGAACTCGCCTGAAAAGCCGCTTTGAAAAAATTCCAAAATCCATGATTAGGATTTTGGGTAAACCATTCCTTCAACATCAAATTGAATTATTAAGGGAAAGCCAAATCAGGAGGATATTGCTCTGTATAGGACATCTTGGGGAGCAAATCAAAGACCACTTCAGCAATGGGAAAAAATTCGGAGTCAGCATTCAATACAGCGAAGAAGGTGAAAATCTGTTGGGCACTGGTGGAGCTCTAAAAAAAGCAGAGCCCCTCTTGGACGAAAATTTTTTTCTTATGTGGGGAGATTCCTATCTCTTATTGGATTATCCTGATATCTGGAATGCCTATCTTAAAGCCGGCCACGAGGGAATGATGGTTGTTTACAAAAATCATAACCAGAGGGTAAAAAGCAATGTTATTGTTAGAAACAATAAAATTGTCTTATACGATAAGTGGAAATCATATCCCGATATGATATATATTGATAACGGGATTTCGGTGTTTAATAAAGTTATCCTAAAAGAGGTCCCAGCCGATAGAGTGTTTGCTATAGAAAAGGTTTTTAAAAAATGGTCTCTAGAAGGGAGGCTAGCGGCTTATGAAACCAAACAACCTTTTTACGAGATCGGCTCAATCTCGGGATTAGAGGAATTTGAGGCATTCCTCTCGCATAAGGATTTGAGGGAGAGGTAAGAATGATCATTTCTCGAGCACCTGTCAGAATCTCACTGGGTGGAGGTGGCACGGATCTATCTTCATACTATTCAGAATTCGGAGGCTTTTTAATTGCAGCCGCCATAGACAAGTATGTTTTCATCTCAGTCAACCGGCGATTTTATGAAAGTATAAGACTGAGTTATTCTGAAACTGAAATAGTGGATTCAGTAGACAGTATAAGGCATAAAATATTCAGGGAATCCTTGAAAAAATTAGATGTAGATAAGCAAATTGAGCTAGTTTCTATAGCCGACGTCCCGGCCAATTGCGGTTTGGGATCATCCAGCGCATTCACCGTATCCCTTTTGAACGCCTTACACGCTTACAAGCGAGATTTTATCTCGTTGAAGGATCTTGCTGAAGAGGCCTGTGAAATCGAAATCGATATTTTAGAGGAACCTATCGGAAAACAGGATCAATATATCTCTGCTTTCGGCAGCGTGACCTGCTTAACGTTTGAAAGGGATGGGGATGTACTAGTTGAACCTATCCATATGACGAACGAAAAGATGATGGAATTAGAAAACAATATCATGCTCTTTTATACCGGGATTGAAAGAAAGGCATCAGATATCCTGTCTTCCCAGAATGAAAAGACTAAAAAAAGAGATGAATCTATTGTATCTACACTGCATCAGATTAAAGAAATCGGTATCGAAACCCGGACGGCATTCGAAAAGGGAGACCTGGGTAAATTTGGAGAGCTTCTTGATCTTCATTGGAGAACAAAAAAGAAATTATCCTCAAAAATCTCGGATCCTTTTATAGATGAATGCTACGAGATTGCCCGAAAGAATGGCGCAACAGGTGGAAAAATCAAGGGCGCAGGCGGGGGAGGCTTCTTCATGTTTTATTGTCCACGGGAACAGAGTAAATTGATCGAAGCTATGAAGAAACAGGGACTTCCTTTCATGCATTTCAGGTTTGATTTTGAAGGAGCGAAGATATTGGTGAATATGAAGGCGAGATAATCTAATTCTATTTATTTTTTAGAAGGTGAGATGATGAGTTCAGATTATATAAAAAGTTATCTAAAAGAGGCCAAACAAATTGTCGATGGAATCAATATCTCAGATATAGAAAAAATGGTCAATTTAATTGTGGATATTCGAGAAAAGGAGGGTCGACTTTTCTTTTTAGGCGTCGGTGGAGGCGCCGGAAACGCCACTCATGCTGTTAACGATTTCCGCAAAATCGCTGGAATCGAATGCTACACTCCAATAGACAACGTCTCTGAGCTGACTGCCCGAGTAAACGATGATGGCTGGGAGACGACATTTGTCAATTGGCTTAAAGGAAACAGGATTAACTCAAATGATGGAGTTTTTGTTTTCAGTGTTGGTGGTGGAAACGCTGAGAAAAACATCAGTCCCAATATCGTAAATGCGCTCAAATTTTCCAAAGAATCAGGTGCAAAAATACTTGGAGTGGTTGGTCGCGACGGAGGTTATACAGCTCAAGTGGCTGATGCCTGCATTATCATTCCAACAGTGAACAATGAAACCGTTACCCCTCATACAGAAGCTTTTCAGTCAGTAATCTGGCATCTTTTAGTTTCTCATCCCGCCGTTAAAGTTCATGAAATGAAATGGGAATCCATGAAATGAACAAGGCCGTGTTCCTCGATCGCGATGGCGTTGTCAACAAGATTATTCTCAAGGACGGAGAACCTCATTCACCCAGGTCTTTGAGTGAATTTGAATTCACCGAGAATATCGAAGAAGAACTCAGGAGGTTAAAGAAAGCAGGCTATATTGTCATTATTGTTTCAAATCAGCCAGATATTGCCAGAGGAAAAATGGATGTTTCAGAACTCGACAAGATGAATGATATGATTCAGGCTAATTTGCCGGTGGATGATATATTGATATGTCCTCATGATGATGTTGACGATTGCTCTTGTCGTAAACCTCGACCTGGGATGATATCACATGCGTTGAAGAAATATAATATTGATGCAAACCAGTCTTTTTTTATGGGCGATGGCTGGAAAGACATGGAGGCAGCAAAAAATGCTGGCTGTAAAGGGATATTGATCGACGCGCGCTATAATCAAGACGTCAATTGCTTCAAAAGAGCAAAGCATATCCAGGAGGCTGTTAGCACAATTTTAAACAAAAAGGAGGAATTCTAATGCCAATTTTTCTGGACACTGGAAATATTGATGAAATAGAAAAATTCATGAAGATGGGTATTATTCGCGGTGTGACCACCAATCCCACTATTCTTGTAAAATCTAGCGTTACAGGAGGGATGGATGGAGTAAAACAGAGGGCGATTGAAATCGCAAAACTAATCGATCCCTATCCGCTATCCGTGGAAGTTACGAATAATGATCCAGATGGAATGATAAATCAAGCGAGAGAATTTTCTCAATGGGCTAATAACATTAACATCAAGATTACAATCCATGGCCCCGATGGTGAGCTTGACAATCTAGAGGCTGTTCACAAACTGGAAAACGAATACAATATTCGGATTAACGTCACAGCCATGATGAGCGCTCAACAATGCTTTTTAGCCTCCCTGGCAGGAGCCACTTTTGTCTCACTCTTTGGCGGACGTGTCAACAATATGGGCTATAACTGTATAGATGAAATCCAAAAGATACGGCTCCTTATTGATAATTTTGACCTTAAAAGCAAGATCATTATTGGCTCAACAAGAGAAGTCTTAAATGTAGTAGAGTGGCTGGCAGCCGGTGCTCACATAGTAACGGTCACGCCTCATCTTTTAGAGGGCATGATAATCCACCCCTACAGTAAAGAAACTGTCCAGCAATTTCTAGATGACGCAAAAAAGATTTAGTTTTTTTATTATCCTATTCTTTAATATGTCTTTTAACTGGCGAAGCCGGGCCTTTTTCTGAGGTTGAGAATGACGCGTCTTTTTTCCTTATTCAGGCATAAATCGTATCTCCTTCGCAAAGAACTTCTAGGTGTATGGAATCGAACCGTTGCCTTCTTTCGAAAACCCAAGCTTCTTAAGAAAGAAATAAATGTCAGCGAAGATATTCCCGGAGTCGGAAGCAAGATTATTTGGTCGACACTCATTACATCAAAACGTCAGGATGAACTTGAAATTGCATACTCGAATCTCAAGAGCCTGGGACCTGTTCTTGCTTGGTCAAGTCTGGCTATAGATGGGACTGCCTATGATTTAAGAGCCTTTATGAAAAAAGATTATAAGGGCGGCTTCGATAATTTATTATGGCTGACCCAGCCCAGAGTTGTGAGCCGCCGGGGATATTATGCTGGCAAGATGGGTCATTTTAACCGGATCAGCCTTAATTTCTTGCGTGGCTGGGTGTGCAATCTCGATCAAGGGGAGGAAGGTTCAGCTTATCTTTTCTGCCATACTGATGGCGACTGGAAAATTGCCATTCGGCCAGAGTCCATAGAGCCCCTCTGTCGCTTTTTCCATGAGCGTCCTTTCGTCACTGCAATCAGCCGTCCTCTAGATCGAGGATTGACTAAAGAACCAAACATGTGGCCTGATAAAAAGGCTGACAAAGCTATCTGGTACGGGACAGGATTGTTATCAACTAATGTCTTAATTGCTCCAATTGAAAGAATCAGACCGTTAATACTGGAAGCATTGAATATTTTCCCTCGCCATCGGGCAGATTTACTCGAGAAAGTGCTAGGAAAATTGGTGTCCAGAAAAGAAATAGCTGTAGCTTATCCAAAGCTTGAATACTTCAGGGAAAAATTCTTTATCGACCTTGTAGAAACGCGGAAACCTTACACTGTAAAGGGTATCTCCTGATTATAAATTCAAAAGCTGTCCATCCACTAAACTTAAGATTTCTTAAACAACTATAAAACATGAAAAATTTCTTAATTACTATCTTTAAACAGAATGGTGTGTCTCAAGGACTGGGTGCTAAGTTATTCAGAAACTTCTCTTGGCTTTTTGTAGGGGCTGCTGGAAGGCTAATTATCGGTTTAATTGCGATTATCTATCTCGCACGAGTTCTTGAACCCCAGGGCTTCGGTCAGGTTTCATTTGCTTTGGCAGTGTTGGCCTATTTCATCCTGATTACTGACTGCGGCCTACAAACATTAGGGACAAGAGAGATTGCCGCTGGAACTGAGGACGAGGATCAGATTGTGGGTAAAATTCTAACGATTCGCTCTGTACTTATCATCGCTTCATTGGGAATCCTGTTAGCTTTTGCGCCTCTTATCACTCCTTCTAGTGCCACAAAAAATCTATTACTCATTTTTAGCGTTGCTTTGATTCCCATGGGCTTAAATCTCGCCTGGTTTTTTAGAGGCAAAGAACAAATGATGCTCGTTGCCCTCAGCGAGCTCCTTCAAGTTGGGTTCTACCTTGCCTTCCTTTTAGCGTTGGTTAAAAGTACTAAGCAGTTGTTTATTGTACCCATCATTTTTTTCGGCGGTCATGTAATATCTGCAATATATCTCGCAGGGATTTACACCCGAAGAAGTGGGCTCCCTCAATTCTCCACTTCAGCGAAGGAAAACTGGCGTTTTCTTCGGATTGCTGTTCCCATAGTGATCACGCTTTTTCTCCACCAGATCTACTTTAACTTTGACACTATTATGCTCGGCTTCTTCCGGAGTGAGACAGAAGTTGGGCTTTACAACTCAGCCTATCATGTCATCATGGCGATAATAGTCATAAACACAGTGTTTATGGAAGCTATTTACCCGACTTTTTCAAAACTGCATAGGGAAAAACCAAATGAGGTTAGTGATTTTTTAAATAAAACTCTTTCTTTGTGCATGATATTTGCCGTTCCTATAGGCCTTGCTGGCACCATTTTAGGTAAATCTATTATATTAATCCTGTATGGAACAGAATATTCAGGAAGTACATTAGCCCTTCAGATTCTCATTTGGAGTGCCTCTTTAGCATTTATAGGAGCTAATTACGGTTATTGTCTGGTAGCTTGTCAGCAGCAGAAAGCCCTGGCAATTGCAGCAGGAATCGGGACCGCTACTAATATCGCCTTAAACTTTCTGCTGATTCCCAAATACGGCATTTTGGGAGCTTGTCTGGCAACTCTCATTGCTCAGGTTATTATGCTCATTTGTGAATTCAAAGCTTTTGCCCTGAAAGTATCGCCAACTTTTCCTTCAGCTATACTTACATTAAAAGTTTTTGCTGCAGGAGCTATAATGGGGCTTGTTTTAATATATCTCAGTCCTTCCTTAAATTTTTTTGTATTGGTTATGATTGGCTTGATAGTCTATTTCTCGATTCTATGGTTTCTGGGTAGTAAACAATTACGGAAATTGCTGTATATAAAAAATTGAATTTTTTCAGCTGCAGTTAAAAAATCACAGAACCAATGTATCAAAAATGCACCGTATAAGTTGGAAGCATCTCCAAATCCTTGATAACTGATTACTGCGCTATTACGATAATGATTCTTTTGCCTGGCGGAAGATAGAATGGAAAATAGGAAGGTAAGCTTTATTGTTGTTAATTGGAATGGCGAGAAGACTCTAACCGAGTGCTTGGATTCTATTTTAGCTCAAACTTACAAAAACAATGAACTCATTCTTGTTGATAATCATTCTACAGATCACTCATTAGAGCTGGTCAAAGAAAAATATGATATTGATAAACTTATAACACTCAAGAGGAATTATGGTTATGCAAAAGCTAATAACATGGGATTCAAACATGCTAATGGAGAATATGTAGCCCTCATAAACAACGATGCGGTCCTGGAAAAAAACTGGCTGGAGAAAGCCATTGATGTCTTTCTCCGAGATAAATACAAGAAAGTGGGTAGCGTAGCCACCAAAAATATAAATTATCATCAAAGAAACTTAATCGATACTGCAGGAGTGGAATATTTAGGCTTTGGAGCCGGATGGGATTACAAGAATCTTCCTGTTGATTCAAATGAGGTTAAACGAAAAAAGGAAGTGTTTGGCGCCTGTGCCACCGCTGCTCTTTACAGGAAAAAAATCATTGATGAAATTGGTCTTTTTGATCCCAGGTATTTTATTTATTTTGAAGACACAGAACTGGCGTTCAGGCTTAGACTTTTTGGCTATGGATGCATTTATGAGCCAGAAGCGGTTTGCTATCACTATGGCGGCTCAAAAAGAGATAAAAATAGCAGATTCTATATAGAGTTCGGCAGACGGAATATAGAATTTCTCTTTATTAAAAATATGCAGGGTCGTTTATTTGCAAAATATTTCTTGAGTCATTATATCTATGAATCTTCTCTTTTCCTGTTTTTCATACTCGCTGGAAGAGGGATCCCTTTCCTGAGGGCAAAGATTCAATTCCTAAAAAATCTCGGCTATTTATTGCAAGAGAGAAAAAAACTGAAGATTGCTTTAATCAAATCAGGTAAGTTCAAAGAAATCTATAAAGTCGAGCAGTTTTTCTTTCGATCTAAGGTCAGAGGTTTGCTTGATAAAATTAGAAAAGCCGTGCGATCCTATAAGGTTTACATGAACTTGAATTAACCAGAAATATAAGACAAATAAGCATACTCTAAACAGATACATGGCTTCATCGAAACGCCTTTTGTTCTTGAACAGATCCTTTTACCCGGATGTAGAAGCAACGGGACAATTCTTAACAGAGCTTTGTCAGGAACTAGAGAAAGACTTTGAAATTCATGTGATTTGTGGGAATCCCCTCTATCGTAAGGTCAAAAAGAAAGGATTCGTCCATAAATCGTATTATGGGAATATCACGATCTGGAGGATAAACAACACAACCTTTCCAAAAAAGTTCTTTTTCACAAAATTCATTAATCTCTTCTCTTATTTTGTTCCCTGTTTTTTCTGGATATTTTTCTTGAAAAAGATGGACTGTGTTATCGTGGAAACAGATCCTCCTCTTTTAGCTTCTATCGCTTATGTTTATAGCGCAATACGTCGTTGCCCTTTCATCTATTATTCTCAGGATATTTGGCCGCAAGTGGGCATTGTGACCGGGGCTTTCAGCAGTACTTTCATCATAAAAATACTGAAGGCGATCAACAGATTCCTTTACCATAGGGCAACTCGAATAATTGTTCCCGGGCAAGATATGAAGAAGAGACTAGAAGAAGATTCTATTCCTCCTCATAAGGTTGAAATCGTCGAGAACTGGGCTGACCCAGGTCAAATTTTCCCTGTAAAAAAGGAGAATAACATTTTCTTAAAGAAATACTCACCGGGAAATAAGTTTGTCGTGATGTATTCTGGCAACCTCGGTCTATCTCAGGATCTTGAGAATGTCATTCATTTGGCGGATTCACTAAAACAAACCCATGAGATTGAATTTGTTCTAGTAGGTGAAGGCGCACTAAAAGATAAGTTAGTCAATCTGTCAGATTCGTTTGGACTCAAGAATATTGAATTCCTCACTTATCAAGAAAAAAGCGATTTAAAATATTCTCTCAGTTCCGCCCATATCCATCTAATCACTCTAAAAAAGGGAATGAAAGGTTATATAGTACCCAGCAAAGTCTACGGTATTATGGCAGCAGGAAAACCCTTCATTGCTGCTGTCGATGATGGCAGCGAAATACAAAAAATCGCCGAGAAATATCACTGTGGAATCGTTGTTAAGCCTTCAAATGTCGAGGAATTAAAAAAGGCTGTCCTTTGGGCATTTCATCATAGAGATCAAATAGAGAAGATGGGAGAAAATGGAAGGAAAGCCTTAGAAGACTATTATTCAAAAAAAATCTGCACGCAAAAATTTAAGAAAATCGTAGAAAATATCATATGTTAACCACATCCATTTACAGAAGATATAGTATTACCAACGAATCTTTACTATTTACAAGTTGCGCATTTATTTATAGTATTAAATATTATTTTTAGGAGGATATCATGAAAGATGAGAGAATAATTGCTGTTAGAGAAAAAATTCATACAGAATTTGCTGTAGCTGAGGATAACCTGGAATCAGCTGTTCTCCTTTATGATTCAGAAAAGTACAGGATATGCATACCTTTGTTTAGAGATTCACTCTTGGGCGGAATTAAAGCTTTATTAATGCTTTCTTCGGATGAGCTTCCAGAAGATTCACTTTTAGTAGATTCTTACAATCAAACAGAGATTAGTAAGAAAATAAAATTAGAGGTTGGATTAAATGAAGTCTTAACAAAGCTCAGGAACGCTGAACAAGATAGTATTGAAAATCCTTTAAGCATTAGTAAAGAAAGCATTAAGAATCTAGATGTATGCTATAAACAAATAGAAAATTTCTCGGCTCAAGCAAACAAGTTAATAAAAAAATCACTTTTAACAACAAAAGAATTTAAGAAAAAAAGCTTTATCAGGAAGATAACCATCACAATATCTGCTTGCATACTCGCAATTCCAGTTTTGGTAAGTATAATATCATGGCTTGTATCGCTTGGAAATGGATTGACAGTAAGTTACTTTTCTGATCAAAACTTTGAAAACTTGATTAAAACAGATAAAGACAAAGAAATTAATTTTGATTGGGGCGAAGGAAGTATCATATCTGATTATTTCAATAACATTTACATTAGGTGGGCTGGCAGGATAAAAGCGCCAAAAAGTGGGGAATATGATTTCATGACTATAAGTGATGATGGAGTTAGGGTGTGGATCGATGACAATCTTATTATTGATGATTGGCAAATCCATTGGAATAATAAGACTAGGGCAAAAATAAATTTGGAAAAAGGCTACCATAGGATAAGAGTGGACTATTTCGAAGCAGAAGGAGGTGCCGTGATCAAACTTTTGTGGAAAGTACCTAGAGGGCATGAACATGAAATCATATCTTCTTCTAATTTCAGGCGCGTAAAGTGATTGGTCTGAATTATTCATAAGAACGCCCATACATTCCACAGTGACAGCAATATCAGGTTAAATGTTGACAGCCTCCACTTCACTGTTCTCAACAACCTTCTAAGATAGGCTTAATCTCGAACAAGAAAACACCATCAAGTCTGTAGTAATTTCACTTCCTTGATGCTTATATTGACCGCATCTATTTAGTAGATACTAATGTAGGTTAAGTATCGTAATCTTCGCCTTGGTTAGGAAGAGCTAGTATGGCTGTTTCCATCAAAAAAGTAGGAACGGATGTCATAGAAGCCGTTTCATCGGTTATGGATTTCGCTAGTTACAAAGAATTTATCCCCAAGAATTCCACCGTTTTTCTCAAAGTGAACCTTGGATGGGATTTGTTTATCCCAGGCTCAGTGACCAATCCAGCTGTCTTCGAAGGAGTTGTCAGAAAGCTACAGGGGCACGCGAACGACATTTGTGTCGTTGAGTCAGACCAGGTTCTCGAGAATATTGAGAAAGCCTATTATAAGAGCAAAATCAGCGAGATAGCCAAACGCCTCGGCGTACATTGGGTAAACCTTTCTTACTGCAAAAAAATCACAAAGAACATACCTGAAAACCTCATTATCAAGAACGTCACAGTTCCTGAAATACTTACAAAGGGCGTTATATTAACTTTGCCGGTTATGAAAACACACAATAAAACCACGATTACGATTAGCTTAAAAAATCAGTGGGGATGCATTCCTAAGATGCGCCATATGTATCACTTGTGCTTAACGGAAGCAATATCAGATGTCAATGCCGCACTCGGAGTAAATTTTTCGGTCGTCGACGGGACCATTGCAATGGAAGGCAATGCACCCAAAACGGGAATTCCCAGAGAAATTGGAATTGTTGGGGCAGGAGGCGATCTCGTTGAGGTGGATTCTATTTTTGCTAGCTTGATGGGATTCAATCCCTGGGAAATCCCTCACCTCGTTGAAGCTGATAGGCGCGGCCTCGGGAAAATTGGAACAAGTTACACTGGAGATAAAATCGATGCGATTGAACCTTTTAAGCCGGCCAGGCATAACTTTGTTTCCAAGGTAGAGCTTCTTTTTCGACAGTCTTCATTGAGCAGCCTGGTTTTCAAGACACCAGCACTGTTCGGGATGCTTGTAGGCGCAAAAATATATTACTATCTTTTTGATCTTTTACAGGGAAGTTCTATAAGAAAAGAATTTCGAAGGCACCCTTTATATGGGGAATACTTTGATAAACCAACATAAAAAGGTCTGGCCCCAGCTTCTGATTAAGGACAAAAATGGATATTTGCCTTTTTTGCTTGACACTGATATTAAATTAATTTACAAATTTTCGTAAATCATCACTAGTTCTGAAATATGAGAGATATATTTTTATCCGTTGTTATACCTGCTTATAACGAATCAAGGGTTATCGTTAATACATTAAGAGAAATAAGCGATTATTTAAATAAGCAGGCATACTCCTATGAGATAATCGTTATCGATGATGCGAGTACAGATGACACAAAGCAAAAGGTGCTAGATTTCAGCCGCGGAAATGAGAAAATTAAGTTGCTGTCGAACAAACACAACGAGAAAAAAGGAGCATCCGTAAAAAAAGGAGTGTTGTCTGCCAAAGGCAACTATGTCACTTATTTAGATGCTGATTATGCATACCCAATAAATCAAATTGACAGGTTTTTAAATATTTTAGAAGATGCAACAGATATTGTCATCGGGAATCGAATACATCCAGATACAACTTATATAGTCAAGCCTAGTTGGTTTAATTACATCTACAGAAGGTTTCTCATGAGCCGCATTTTTAATATGGGGGTCAGATCGATTCTCCTCAAAGACATCAGTGACAGCCAATGTGGGATTAAATGTTTTCAGACAGAAACAGCAAAATCAATCTTTAAAAAAGTGACTGTCTCCAATTTCGCTTTTGATGTTGAGGTCCTTTATATCGCCCAGAAAAATGGAAAAAAAATAACTCAGATACCTGTTATCTACAACTACATAGACGAGCCAAGTTCTGTTCAACTCTTTAAAGATACTTTTAGAATGCTCAAAAGTCTAATTCAAATAAAACTGAACGGCTGGAGGAAAAAATACACACTTGATTCCGTGTCCCCGGAAAGAACCAAATCAAAAAAACCATAGTTTTCTCTATAACCCCTTTGCCTGGATAAGCCGCCAATGAAGTCTTTATTACTAACATTCGATATAGAAGAATATGACGCCCCTAGAGATCTATACAAATATAATGATTTAAAATTAACAAAAAATGAAATGTTTGAATTTGGACGAAGAGGAACAGAAAAAATCTTTCAATTCTTAGATCAAAAGGAAATAACTGCAACGCTTTTCGTGACTGCAACATTTGCAGAAAGATATCCTAAACTCATTCAAGAAACCTCGAAAAGATATGAAATCGGTTTGCATGGTTACAGTCACGGCCATGATTACTGGAAAATGCCGTTAGATAAAGCTAGCGATTACATAGAAGGTGGTAAAAAAATATTAGAAAGTATAATTAAAAAGAAAGTCATCGGTTTTAGAGCGCCCCGAATGCATCCGATTCCCCACAAAAAATTATATGAACTTTGTTTCAAATACGACAGTTCTTACCATCCTACATACGTCCCGCAAAGATATAATAACTTTTTTAAAGAAAGAAAAATTCATAAGAGGAACGGCATTACTGTTGTTCCTGCCTCAGTAACTCCACTAATAAGATTACCGTTCTCTTATTTATGGTTTCGTAATTTTGGCATTAATTATGCTAGATTATGTACATTGATTACGTCTCTAGCAGATAATTATATATGTCTATATTTCCATTCTTACGATTTTGAAGACATCAACAAAATAAGTCCCTATCTCCCTATATATTTTATAAAAAATACAGGAGAATAATTAGTCTATATGTTAAACGAGTATATTAATTGGTGGTTAAAAAAAGAGTATAATACAAAAACTATATCACAGTATTTATATTCAACCTCGCGCTTCTAACATTTAATTTTCTCTTGGGTATAAGCTTTCATCGAAAACAAGATAAATATAAAATCCAGAAATGGAGGCTCTATACCGAAAAGTGGGGATAAAATGGATTGATTAATTTCCTTTCTTATCCTGATTATAATTTTATTTGGGCATGAGCCGTGGTATCTTTTGAATTAATAAAATCAATCTTAAAAATATTATATTTTTTATTATTTCTTTTCATTCCAGGTTTTTATTTTTTAAAAATATTAAATAGAAAATATTTTAATAATAATATTTCTATTCTGCTATCCTGTCCCACCTCGATTTTCATCTTTGGACTGCTCTTTTTACTCTTACAAATATTGAGCAGTCCCCCCATTATCTATTCAGTCCTCATCGGAGGGTTTATCACATCTCTGCTTTTAATTGCATATAAAAAAGGATTGATAAATGAACTTTTTAGAATAAGTAGAATATACCATTACGCTATTCTTCTTATTTTAATCGGTGCAATCATTAATGTCTGTTTTGTTTCTATTGGTAATGAGAGTGCTAATGATATAAGCAGTTGGGAACATTCCCGGAATATTGCAGATAGGGGATTGCATACTCTTCCAGGAGACAACTATGCTCCGTACCAGACAGCAACAGTCTTTATAAAAAACTCAAAACCATGGGTAACGAAAAATTGGACTATGGGGGATAGACCGCCCCTTATGGGAGTAATAAATTGCATCTGGTCTCATTTCACTTTAAATAGCGAGAATTATTCTTTCTGGAATTATGAAATTGTGGGTATAGTTTTAAACATTCTATTTATATTGCCCTGTACAATCATATCCAGTCGGTTTTTTAGAGATCCTCATGTTTACTATATTGTGCCCATCGCAATTTTATTAAATACATTCGTATTTTTAAATATATATTATACTTGGCCAAAGCTGATGGAGGCCTTTTTCATCTTATTAATAATCGCTTTATTTATGAATAAAAGAATCGGATATCTGTCGATGTCCATTGCAGGGATCTTAGCAGGAATGGGTCTGTTATCTCACGGGCTGGCTATATTAAGCTTACCGATATTATTAACTCTGAGTATGATTGTCTTATTTAAGTTGAAAAGTTTAAAGCATCTTGTTCCATTTATTGGATTCATTTTGTTATTGCAATCTCCTTGGATCGCTTATAAAAAACTTCACCCGTCTATTAATACGAACCATTTACTATATCACTATATTCCAACAGAAAAATATCCAGATGATCCCATAAGAACCCTTACTAATTTTTTTAAAAAAGTTCCAATAAAAGAGCAATTGGAGCATAGGTGTGAACTCATAAAAAAAGTTGTCAGCAATAATATGAACAGGGCTTTTAAATCATTACTCACGGGACGTGTGATAGGCTACTATAAAAGGACAGAAATGAGAGAATTTTTGTTTCCCATTGTTGCAATCGGAGAATTCCAAATCTTATTTTGCATTCCTGTGCTTTCATACTTAACAATTTGCTATTTTTTATTGAAACGAAAAGAAGCCTTTCTAAATTTTAATTTTAAGCTAATAGCGTTATTTTTTTCTTTTATTATTTTAAGTTATTTGTTCAACGCATTTATTAAATGGGATATTAGCACAAACCATACTTTACCTTATGCAGAATTAATAATCGGAATATCTATAATTTCTGGAATTTCTTTTTCTTTACTAAAACCAATAAGAATATTATCCTTTAGTTTGATTGTAGCTCATTTTTGTTATTATGTGATTCGCTCAGCACAGAGGCAAGGTTTCCAGATTTTTGATTTTTATAATTTATCAATAATAGTAGGAATTATAATTTTATTTTACGTTTCACGAAATTTCGTAAGACGCGATCCCAGGTCAAAACTGAAGAGAGAAGCTGTACAGCAGATTTTATAATGAATATAAATTTTAAAAAAACCCTTTCATTATCCTCTTTTTCTAAATTTCTTAGTTTTATTTTTTTAGTTTATATTTTATTTTGCACAACAAACTGTAAAAAACCCGTTCCGGAAGAAGACACCTCTGATCAACTAAACATACTTCTGATATCATTAGATGCCTGCCGGGCTGATCATTTAAGCAGTTATGGATATCATCGTAAAACATCTCCGTTCCTAGATTCAATCGCAGCTAAAGGAATACGGTTTGCCAACGCCTTTGTTAATACACATGGGACCACAACTTCTCATGTCACATTGCTGACTTCTCTTTATCAGGAATCCCATAAAGTTGATTATGATATTAAATTTGTTCCTCGAAGTGCGCTAATGATCCAGGAAATATTAAAAGCGCACGGTTACACGACATTGGCTGTGACAGATGGGGGGAGACTAGCTCATCAGTTCGGTTTTGATCGGGGATTTATTGAATACGATGACCGAGGAGGAGGTGTTCTTAAAGGAAGCAAAAAATTAATTAAACTCATAAATAAACATAGAAAAAAAGATAAGAATCCAATCTTTGCCTTTTTTCATACTTACGAGATACACTCTCCTTACTTTCCCCCCAAAAAATATCAAAGCATTTTCGGCGAATATAAAAGCGGCTTTAAACCATCCAGTGGAAACCTCGTAGAATTCTCAAAAAAAGTGTATGAATTGAAACAGGAAGATTTAGAATATATAAAAGCTATGTATGATGCGGGAATACGATATACAGATGACATATTGCAAAATTTATTCAACGAATTACAAGAATCAGGATTTTTAGAAAATTATTTACTGATAATCACAGCAGATCATGGGGAAGAATTTGGTGAACACGGAGGATTGCTTCACCTGAATAAACTTTATGATGAGCTGCTGCATGTCCCCCTCATAATAACAGGATCAAATATTCCGAAAGGTGTAGTCGATAAACGATTAGTGGGCAGCGTGGATATCGTTCCTACGATTTTAAATCAACTGAATATAAAGAGACTTAAGCATATGGGGGGGATAAGTTTATTATCTCAGGAATCTTTATCAAAAGAGAAAAAAGAAGCGATTTTTTCTCAATATGGAAATCTTCGATATTCTATTCGTACATTAACATGGAAACTTATAGAGAATAGAAAACCCCTAAGTCTAGAATTTTACAATTTAGAGAAAGATCCTCAAGAGCATAATAATGTCTCTGCTCAATATCCGGATCTTGTTTCTCAATTTCAAAACCGTATCAAGAATTGGAAAAAAAGAGTTCCTGATTTAAGTGAATCAATTTCTGCTTCCAAAGAAAGACCTAAAGAAAAGCTTTCAAAAAAACAAATTGAGCAATTGAAATCTCTGGGATACGTTAGCGACTCAAAGAAAAGGAAAAAAGAAATTGTTACCGAAGAGACCTTTAATCAGTTAGTAAAACTAAAATTACCTGAGACATCGAATAACATAAAATTTTCTATAGCTAATCTTGAAGTTGAGGATACATTTATCAAAATTCGTGGATGGGCTTTTATAAAGGGCCAAAATGCTATAAACAGCCAGATTTTTATTGCTCTCGTATCTCCTCAAAAAACTTATTTATTTGATACGTATGTGCAAATAAGAGCAGACGTGTCCCGGCATTTTAAAGTTGAAAACTTAGATGATTCTGGATTTATATCCATAATCGAAAAAAGAATTTTAAATAGAGGGAAATACCAAGTAGGCATCTATATAAAAAAAGATGAATCGGAAGCTTATCAGCTGTTAAACAGGTATATCACAATAGAATAAGAATCTGGCTTAATAAATAAAGAAAAAATAATAAAAATTAGAATACAGAAATCCGAACAGAATAAGAAAAATAAGTAAAAAAGAGAAGATGGGCAACTTTTTTGATTTACCTAAAAGAGGCAGGTAAGCGAGGATGAAAACAGAAGAAATTAAAGGAAAATAATAACGTGCTTGAAGCCCTCCCAAATAACCTATATCTAGGTATTCCATATAAGCTCTAATAAAGTGAACTACCATAAATATGGCTAAAGAAACAAAGCCTATTTTTGATACTATAAAAATATTTTTGATATTTTTATTAATTTTTAGAGATATCGAATTTTGATATATGAATAACAATCCGAAAATAGAGAGAATCAATACAATAAGATAGGGATAAGTATCAAAAATTGAATGTCTAACAATGGAATGATGTGATTTGATACTTGACCAAGAAGTCCATAAATTAACAAAAAAATGATTTATATACTCGAGTGTATTCACATACCTTGAAGGCAAAGCAATATCCCCCTGTCCCCTTGGCAAAACCGTGCCGTATAAAAACTTCATCAATATATAGTAAATCAAGGGCAAAATAACAGAAAATATAAGAAAAATCATATGTATCGAAAAATTCAATCTTTTGTTAGACCATACCCAATAGCAAAAGATGATAAAAAAGAATATCAAAACTTGTAACCCTGCAGTAGCTTTAGTTAAAAGGCTAATAAGAACACCCATTCCGAGTAAGTAAAAGGCGATTTTTCGATTTTCTAAAAGATAAACGCCTCCCAATAATGCAATAGAACCACCGACAAAAGCTAAATTGTCATTATTTACAGATCCTGCAAGATAACTAAGCATTGGTATGGAAATGAGTGATATTGAGTAAAGGATGTGAAAGGATAAAGGCAGATTTATTCGGAAACATAGAAAAAAGCAAATCAGAACTCCAATAGAAGAAATGGCTATATTAACATAGCGGAGTCTTTTAAATTCCCTCATGATATCTTTCGGATTCTCAGGAGCAAAATATTTCATTAAATGGTAATAAAAAGGAGGGTGGGCCAGGGTGATCGGTCTATTCGTTTTATCGCCAGATTCTGAATATAAAACAAATTTTTCGAAATCAGGTAAGATACTGCTGGTTGTTTTCAAATGACAGATATAGGAAATATGAGTCGGTTCATCTGGAGGATATCGGAAATCATTTTTTTCTGCAAAATAGTATGATTGAAGAATAAATAGAGTTAAAGCAATAGCGTAAATAAAAATTTTTTCTGGGTTTTTAACACCTTTCATCATAAAATTCGTGTTGTAAAAGGCAAATAAATTCTTCATGACAGAATTGTCACCAACAAACACTTAATATATTAAACATAATATAGAGATTGCCACGGCTCTTCAAGCCTCACAATGACTTTTAAACACACTGTGGCACCGAGAGAAAAACGCGACGGTGCGGTTAATTCCTTTCCTAGGAAGTCTATCATCGCATATCCACCGTTCACGATCGATGAAAATGTTACTTCCATGTATTTAAAATTTTTCTGCTACTAATTTTTCTGCGTTTGCGATAGAAGCACTTAATGTTCGATCTGAAGGATAAAGTTGAGTCGAGTCTAATAAAAATAAATTTTTTACAGGCGTCCTAAAAGCGGGAATACGACTTTTAAAACCTGCAGTACAAACTGCTTGGGCATAAGGAGATCTAAAAGACCTAAATCCCACTATAGAATTCTCTGTTAAGCTAGGATTGATTAATCTAAGCATAGCAAATAGCTTTTTCTTAAAGGAATTTTGATCCATCGAATACCATTCATTTTTAAGGGTTACATAAAAAGGTATATAGACAATTTTATGAGGTGAAATTTCCTTCAAGGGATTTAAATTGCTATATTCAATTAGTCCATTAGCAGCGATGCGAGGATCGTTGATATTTAGCCAAAAGGCATCAGAAACCTTTTCCTTTAGGCGGAAAATTCCACACCTAACTCCTAGAAAATCTATCGAAGAAAGTTGCTGCGCATATTGAGAATCCAGATTTTCTACTAATTTTGCTGCAATCGGCAGAGGAACAGCAAGGATAACTTTGTCAACTTTGATTTGCCTTCCAGAATTAAGTAGAAGGTTGAAATGCTCCTTACTTTTTTCAATTCTCTTTATTTCAGAATTGACATGAATCAATCCTCCTGATTTTTTAATTCTACTTTCCAATTCTGAAATCAACGTATGCGTTCCGCCAGAAAAAAAACCCATTTTTTCTTTTGAAAAAGGACCTTTTCGTGAAGACGCCACGCGATTGATTCGGTGCCAAATCCATGCGGCTGATATTCTTTCATGGTACTTTCCAAATTTAATGTTTAAAAGAGGAGCCCAGATAACTTGATAGGACTTATTTCCAATACGCTCAAACAGCCACTCTTTCGCTGGAATATTATCCATATCTCCCCATTTCTTTTTATACTTGGATGATAAAATATGAAAACCAAATTTCAATCTTGAACTCAAGGGAATAGGGGAAAATTTTAGTAAATCAATGGGTCCACTAAAAGGATAATTTTTTCCGTTATAATAAAAGGCAGTTTTTGTAGGTAGGAAGTTGAGTTTGTTATCAATCCCTAATTTCTGGGAAAATTCGATAAGCGTGCTATCTCCACCACAAATAAAATGATAGTATTTTTCAATAATAAAATTATTAAAATTAATGCTTCCAGCCAATCCTCCTAAATAATCATTTTTTTCGAAGAGTTCAACTGAAAAACCTTTAGAGAGGATGAAATATTGAGCTGAAAGTCCACTGATTCCACCTCCCACAACAGCAACTTTTTCTTTCATCTTTCATAGTACTTTCTTCAAAATGATTACCATTATAAATAAGAACATATTCTTTGTCCAATTAAAAAGAGGAAATGGCTGCGCACTCAATTATCCACAATTTTCCTCATAGCGTTGGACTTTGTTTGACATAATCAAGACAACTTCTTACTATTAGAAATCATTTCGATCTGCAGTGAATCTTACCATCCATTTGACCAATTTTAAATGCTCTCCAGAGAAACCATGAGATCTATTAAAAAATACAGAGAAAGCATAGAGGAAAAACAAAGAAAAAAGGAATTTTGAGTTGGTTAAGAAAAGCCTAAACAAATCAATAAAGAGCATGGAGCCAAACCTGAAAAAGAAGAAAGTATTGTCAGTACTGATTGCTCTTTTCATTATTGGAACATTCTTACGTATAAACGGTTTGGACTGGGGGCTGCCTTTATTGCTTCATCCAGATGAAAGACACGGAATCAATCAATCAGTTCGGATTGCTTCTACAGGAGATTTGGATCCCAAAGTATATAATCGACCGGACCACGTCATTATCTATTTAAATGCGTTTGTTTATAAGGTTTTTTCATATGTTAAATACAATAATTCCGCTATGAGAGGAAATGTTCAGTATTTATATAATAATAACCCATCACCTTATGTATATCTTGCCCGACTCACTACTGCGGTTTTTGGATCTTTAATGATATTATCCATGTTTTTATTAGGAAAAGAAGTGGGCGGAACGAAAGTGGGTTTATTTTCATCCTGTTTTACCGCATTCTTTCCTAGTCTTATTCTTCATTCTCACTATGTAACTCCGGATATCCCTCTGGCATTTTTTATTTCCATGGCTGCCTTTTATACATGCAAATACATGAAGAAAAGGAAAGCACAATTTTTGTTCCTGGGGTGTATATTTTGTGGCCTGGCCACAGCAGAAAAATATCCAGGGTTAATATCCACCCTCGTGATAGTCTTTGCTGTTGTGTTTACGTATTGGCACAAAAAAATAAAAATCTTAAAGTTAGGCGCCTCGTCCCTACTGGTTTATCTTTCATCAGTGTTTATAGTGGCGCCATTTCTTTTTTTAAACTATAAACACACATATAAGACGATAGTATATGAAGCCCGTCCTTACCACTTTGGGGTACCAAAATTGGGGTGGGGTAGTAAATTATTATTCTACTTGGATCTGATCCATCACTATATGGGTACATTTTTATTGATATTTTTTCTATTTGGTGTTTTGCTTTTTTTTATAGGATTCAAGAGATACATACGGATAAAAAAGCATTACTTAGTAATATCGCTGTTTGGATTGGCTTACTGGGTATTAATGTCTAAAGTAGGTTTACACTGGGAAAGGTGGGCGATCCCTATGTATATAGTTCCATTAATCATTGCTTCGGTTGGAATTAATTATCTGTTAGTGTATTTAAAAACCAGAAGCAATATATTCCGTTCTGTTTTATTTATTATCATAGGGATTATTGTTTCATCGATATTTTTTCGAGGATTATATCAGAGTCTTGATTTTATCAAGCCAAACACCCAGAATGTTTCAAAAAAATGGATAACTGAAAATCTTCCAAAAGATGCGAAGATATTAGCTGAGGGATATACGCCCGTAGAGCCCGGGCATCCTTTTTGGATTGGAGAAAAAAGTATAGAGATGTATAAGAGAGATGGTATCGATTATGTGGTAGTATCTTCATATATGTATGAGCGATTTTTTGCAGAAGAGGATAGATATTCTCGTCAAGCGAAATTTCATAGGGATTTATTCGAAAAAGAAAGACTGGTAAAGCGTTTTTCAACTACTGATATCGAATTGGGAAGAAATGATCTTTTGGCTATATACAGAGTGATACATTTTCTTATAGACTATTTAAGACATAAAAAGCTCTATCTTGTCGGACCAGAGATAAGAATATATAAACTTTTATAAATAGCAGGAAAAGAATTTATACAATAGGATAAATTCTCTTTCATTTCGTGGAATAACAGTCTATCAGAACTCGATAGGGTTCGTTTGATTTAATAATGTCATCCAGCAACGGTTTCTTGCCTCCAAAAAAAATAGTGCTTCTTTTCTCATGCCTGCTCTGTCTGATTGCGCCCTTATATTACGCCTATCTTATAACTGTGAACACAGTAAATGCTCCCCGCTGGGATGATTATGACAGTATTGTTAATTTTTTTAATCTGTTTATGACCTCGGATTCAATAGCTCATAAAGTTTCATTGATACTCCATCAACACAATGAGCATAGATTAGGATTTGCGCGATTGATATCTGTGATTGTTTTTTATCTCAAGGGCTCTCTGGATTTTACCCTTCTTTGCTACATTGGAAATGCAGCTCTTGTATTTATTGCATTCTTTCTATTTCGTGCATTCAAAATTGTCGGTAGATATAAACTCCTGTTATTTTCTCCTGTATTGTTTTTCCTGTTTCAGCCTCAGTATTTTGATACGCTGCTGTGGCCGACGGTACTCCTTTCTAATTTTTATGTTTTTTTGTTTGCTCTTCTTGTACTGATTCTGCTGTGCAGAAAGAACCCATTTTCTTTTTTTATTGCTTGCATTCTTGCTGGCGTTGCTACTTATACTCAGGGAAACGGATTTCTTGTTCTTGCAGTAGGTCTGATAGTGGTTTTAATGCAGGGTGATCGCAAAAAATCTGTAATATGGTTATCTCTATCTGTTCTAATACTGGTATCTTATTTTTCGGGATATAAGCAGCTACCAGGACAGACGAATGTATTTCATGTTTTTATGAATTTAAGAAATACTGTCCTGTATGGGTTTTGCTTTATTGGATCCGCAGCAGGTTTTTTTGCCTATTATCCCTCCTTTGCTTTTGGGATACTTATTGTTTTGTATTTTTTATTTTTGACCATCATAAAGTACTTTAAGAATAATCCTGTAATATATTTTCTGTTCCTGTTCATTCTTCTTACAGTCGGCCTTAACACAGTATTTCGTTCGGGGCGCGGAGTTGAATATGTTCTGGCACAGCCGCGTTATAAATTCATAGGGGTGTCATTTTTAATACTGACGTATCTCTCACTGTATGAGATTATGCAAAAGAAAAAGAAAGAAAAATATGTGGCTCTTGTAGGACTGCTTGTGGCTTCTGGTTTCTTTTTCGCTTCTTCTTACAATTATACTCCTGATGTAATTAGAAATTCTGAGACTTTAAGGCGTGGATTGCTTAGCTGGTATGTGGACGGAACTGGTCTCTTCTATCCTTATCCGGTAAAAGCTAATTTAATTCTTAATAAAGCTTCAAATAATGAATTATACCGGATTCCTGAAAAATTGCTTCAAGAATTCAGTGGAGAGCCGCATATTTTTGATGAGAAGGATTTCAATAAGAAATTGAGGTTCTCAATTGCTAAGTTTGCTGAGAATGCTGACTATATTTATATCGATGGATGGGCACATCTAATAAATGCAGGCATTCGCAACCAGGAGATATTGATAATCTTCAAATCTTCTGATCATATATTTGCTGTTCCTACTCACAGTATAAAACGCCCAGATGTTGCCGCTATTTTTAAATCAGCAGAACTTAGCCATTCAGGCTTTGGCGTCCTCATTAAAAAAAGCTTGCTTCAGCCTGGCAGGTATCAGATCGGGCTTTATGTCGAACACCTTGAAGATAGTGCTATCAGCTTCACAGAAAGATACATTGAAATTGAAAGATAGGAGCGGGTTTCCCCAATAACCTTCGTTTCCTATGATCCGAATTAGAAAGCCAGCCGTCTATTTAATATAACCCAAAGATTTCAACCGTTCTTTAACTTCTTTACTGATCTCCTTGGAGGGGCTGCTTTCCCAAAGATGAATTCCCTTTTCTAGGAAAGCGCGCTTCAGTCTTATCATAAGCCTGTCTACCATCTCAGGAGACTCGTCAACCAGATTACGGAGTTCCTCCGGATCATTCTTTATGTTGTATAGCTCGATCGGGACGTAAGGGGGGTCAGGATGAGCTCCGCGGTTCTTCTTACCATAATCACCATTCACCATCAATTTGAAATCTCCATCAATAATATATGCCCTCCGATCCAACATGCCGAACACCAATCCATCCTCTCCCTTGGATTCCTTTTTCAATAATGAGATGCGTGATTTCCCGTCAAAGGTAAGTTCGCCTTCCTTGATCCCTAATAAATTGATTAGAGTTGGCAGTAAGTCAATGAGGTTGACTCTCTCCTCAACGACTTTAGGTCCGGGGAATAGCCTAGGATTATGCATGATCCAGACTCCACGAACTATTGCTTCGTACAACTGCCCTCGATGATCCCAAATTCTGTGATCGGCAAATTCTTCTCCGTGGTCGGTCACAAGCACCACTAAGGTATTATCCCAAAGGCCATGCAGGCGAAGTTTTTCTATGAGCACACCAATCTGTCTATCGATGCGAACAAGTTCGGCTTCATAGGCAAGAATATATTCCTCGAGTGCTTTTCTCAGACCTTCCTCTCCGGGTTTCCAGTCTGGTATAGCCCGGCTGCCAAATTCGGTTAAAATTTTGACTGCCTCTTCAGTCCATTCCGATACAGGCGGGTATTTTGGAGCTGCTTGGTTCCTCCTGGATTGGGCCTCTTCAAGAAATGGGCCGAAGTCACGGAGAGGGTGATGCAAGTCCATTAGATGCAACCAGGCAAAAAACCTTGTGTCATGTAGTTCGGAGAGATACGTATCCAATTTAGCAACAACTGTCTCCACCCCTGGATAGAGCTGTCTCCACTGTGAACTGAACTCCTCAAAGAAATCGAACCCACGATGAAAGTTAAAATCCTTTGTAAGGTAGGGATTCGTCGAGATTCCAACCGTTGTATAATCGTGTTTTTTAAAGATTGTCGGCAGGGTTTCAAGAGTGTCTGGTATTCCCGGTCTTAGATCGCTGTTGTCTTGGAAGCGGGAGAAGCCATAATGGTGTTTCACATGCCAGCGGGGACCACCGCCTGGAACGTCCAGGGGCCAATAGGGAAATCTTGAGGTAAAAATTGCCCCCATCGAGGCTGCTGTATTGCCTCCATAACAATATGTCCGACGGAAAACTACTCCTGATTCGGCCAGTCGATCGATATTTGGGGTAAGTTTCGCTGGATATCCATAGAAAGAAACACGATCCGCGCGTAATGCATCCACGCTGATAAGAATCACGTTAATTCCTTTTTTTGGGGGGGATAATACGTCTTTAACTGCAGGGTAAAAATAGTATATTCCTACATAAATAATAATTATCAAGCCGACCAGCCAGAGAGCTTTTTGCCATCCTTTTTTCATCGGGCCTCCTCTGTCTCCACGAATTTCCTTTGAATACTCAAGGTTTACTCGTTTATCTTTAATCCTGTTTCAGTAATAATTCCTATGGCAACATCTGTTGCAGTTTCTTGAAATCCCGGACTTTCTTAGCTTTTTTCTAAATTCATTGTTTTTGTGACCGTTCCATATCCTTTTCAGCTTTTCGGTTCTTATATTTCCGAGTTCCAATCCATTGCACGTGGTTAGACCCCCCTCGGGCTGAACCCTCAATGCCAGCCAAGGGACAGTGCACGTTCTCTTAAAAGGATAATCAAAATCATTGTAGTAATGAAAAAGATCTTTAGTCTTTATCGACGGAAAAAACAGGATAGGCATTCCAAATTGATTGTTTTCAGCATGTTCAATGAACCTCCTTACAACCTCGACTTCTTTGTTTTCCGGGATACCTTCTTCAGTATCTTCTAGGTCATTTGGAGTGAATATCAAATGTTGAAACGTAATTGAATGCAAAGGCAAATCTTTAAAAGTATTCAAAATATCATACAAATATTCCACATTTCTTTTGTTGATGACGCAATTCAATGCAATGCGCGGCAGAATTGTGTTCTTTGCCCTTTTGTACTCATCAAGAAGATTCAAGTTGGATACTACCTTGTCAAAACTTCCTTTGACTCTCACAACGTTATCATGAACATCCGAGTAGCCATGTATGGAAATATTTAAGTTGCGACAATTGTCATCCACGATCTGTTTATAGAATTTATTTAATGTATAGCCGTTGGTTGTCATCGACCAATTAACCTTTTTCTCCCTGCAATAAGAGGCAAGTTCCACAAATTCCCTGTAAAGAAGGGGCTCCCCTCCGCCCGAGAAATGAGCCCGAGGTTTGAAAATTCTAAATTCGGAAATCTCATCAATCAACTTTTTTGCAATACCTATATCCATATCTAGAATTTCGTCTTTTGTTCTTTGATCAATATCTCTGCCCAGGGGACACATATGACACTTATAATTACATCTGTTCGTTAAAACAATTATCAGAGATGCCAGGACAGGAGACTTGTTACTCCATCTCAAGATGTTTAACAAACGACTCCTCTTTGCTAATAACATCAATTGTTTTAGATCAAAACCATATTTCACAAGATTTCTCCCGATATATCCGCATCGCTAGCTCTACTAAAAATCCACTACAATACGTCTGTGAAACATATTCGAGTGTATCTCGAAGGCATAATTCTAGCATGAATTTAATTCTTGTTAAACTTAACACAGGCCAATGTGCATGGAAAGTCACAGCATATAGATCAACACTTGAATATCTGACCGGCAATCCGTGTCCGTAAATAATCCTCGAGCACTTATTGAAAAAAAGCTTTTTTATTTTGTGACTGGCTCCATTATATCTGTAGTATCGTTGTCCTTTTATTAATTCTTTTAATTTTTTGCTATTAACATAAAATATTTGATATTTTAATATCTTCTTATCTATAATACTTTTCTTTAAAATCTGTATCTACTATTTTCTCTACTCTAATCGGTGTTCGGTATAAAGGATAACAACTAAAATCAATCATGAGAAAAGAATGAAAAAAGAAAAAGAGCTCTGTTTCATAATGAGACACGTATTATCTGTTCTTGTTTTATTATTGCTTATTTCAACTGAATCTCAATCTGCCGAAGGAAATACTTTATCTATACACGGTAAGGAAGGATTTCCCTACTTTGATTTCCAAGGGAATCTTAAAATAGTTTATATAAATCCTAATGGAGGGATAAGCTTAGCTGACATCCAAGATGAAGCCAATATGAATGGGCTTTCTATTCAAGAAATCAGTTATGTAAATAATGTTAATTCTATTCGCGTAAAAAAAGACAAAACAGGAAAAATATGGTTAGTATGGGAAGAAAGAGTATCTGAAGAAAGTGATATATACATAGCTCAGTTAAAAAATAAAAGAATTGTCAACCGAATAAGCCTAACAGCTAATCAGAAAGGATTTAACTTTTCTCCTCAAATAGATTTTTCCTTCGGAAATGACTTATGGGCGACATGGGTAAATTATTTCCAGAATAAATATACAGTGCTGATCAAAAATCTTACTACAAACCAAATTTGGGAGATAAATCCACGTTTTTATCCCTCATCTCTCAGCCCTCATATTATAATTGACAGAACAGGAAGAATCTGGCTTTTTTGGGTTGGGCAGCTTAGAAACCATGACGAAATAATATACAGTTATTTTGACGGTGAAAGATGGAGAGCACCCTTAAGCCTGAATCAATCTTCTGATATTCCCCACATTACGCCCTCTATTTCCTTAGATTATAATGGCTTTCCTCATGTTGTGTGGAGCGCCTACGACGGGGATGACTATGAGTTGTATTATTCCTGTTGGGATGGATATAAGTGGATAAAAGAAAAGAAAATTACCAATAACCAAAATATAGCTGATACCTTCCCTTCCATTTCTTTACTTTTTGATACAATTCCAGCGGTTGCCTGGTTAAAATACAATAACGAGAAACATGAAGTCTGTTTATTCTATAATAATGGTAAAGAATGGAGTCCTGAGATTAACATTTCCGGCGATGAAAATATAACCAGCCCCCCTAAAATCATATGCTCAGAGGAAAGAATTGGAGTCTTATGGCAAGAAAAAACTGAAGTTAAAACAAAGTTAATCCATTTCTATAAATTACATTATCTCTCTTTTCTTAAAGAGAAGGATACAAATTTCCCCAGAATCCCTGCCTTAGATTTTTACAGAATCCTTGAATTAGAAAAAGATAAATATATCGGTTTTGGCGATAGCATTACTTATGGAGTATTACACTATGAGGATGCTCCTGAGAAGGGATATGTTCCCAAGTTAGAAACTCTCATCGATGAGAATATAAAAGAGAGCGAAGTTGTGAATCGCGGTGTCGGAGGAGAACTAACAGCGGAAGGTTTAAGCCGAATTTATAGTGTAATAAATGAAGACCAAGCAAGGACAGTATTTCTTATGGAGGGCACAAATGATGTTAAAAACCTTGATATTTCAATAGATACTGCGGCCTTTAACCTGCAAGAAATGGCTGAAACGTGCCTAGATTTAGGAATGAATGTCTTCTTAGCTTCTATCATTCCAACGCGTCGTTGGGAAGGACAAATAAAAGAAAGAGTCCTTGAACTCAATCATCAAATTCAATCACTAGCAATAAACCTTAATATTTATTTTGTCGATCAATTTAATGCCTTCATGAGTCACCCGGATAATTGGGAGTCATTGCTCAGCGATGCAACTCATCCGAATGAGCAAGGTTACCAACTCATGGCCGAGACCTGGTATGATGCTCTCGTCAATGCACTTCCATATATCGAGATTAATCCAACCTCCCTTTCCTTTGAAGGAACATGGGGAGAGACAAATCCTCCCTCTCAAACATTCAGAATAAGAAATTCTGGCGCGTGGACGTTAAACTACGAAATCACTGCGGATAAAGATTGGATAAGCGTTTCTCCAGAAAACGGTGACTCAACTGGGGAATGGGATGAAATCAAAGTCTCCGTCGATATCTCAAATCTAACCAGGGGGGACTACGAAGGAACTGTGACGGTAAGCACAGAGAACGCCTCCAACAGCCCCCAAATATTAACAATTCAGCTTACAATTTTGAGCCCACTCATCGAATTGGATAAAACTTCGCTTTCCTTTGAAGGAACATGGGGAGAGACAAATCCTCCCTCTCAAACATTCAGAATAAGAAATTCTGGTGCGCGGACTCTAAATTACGAAATCACTGCGGATAAAGATTGGATAAGCGTTTCTCCAGAAAACGGTGACTCAACTGGGGAATGGGATGAAATCAAAGTCTCCGTCGATATCTCAAATCTAAACTGGGGAGACTACGAAGGAACTGTGACAGCAAGCGCAGAGAATTCCCCTAATAGCCCCCAAAAGCTGACAGTAAATCTCACTATCCACCTTCCTCCTCTTTTCCCGCCATTAAACTTTCACGGGGAAAAGCAAAAAAATCGATCTTTATCTCAACTAGAATATATCAATATTTTAAAATGGGAAAAAAATCCCAAGAATAAATTCATTGATAAATATAAAATTTATCTGATAGAAGGAGAAAATAAAGTTCTTTTGGAAGAGTTTAACACGCAGACGTTTGAATATTGGCATCGAAAAGTCGAAAGAAATAAAGTCTATAAGTACGGGTTGACTGCTTGTGATACATTTGAAAGAGAAAGTCAGGCTGTCACTGTTGAGATTAGATAGAAGCAAAAATCAATGTGGATGAGAAGATTAATTGTCAGTGCGATAGGACTTATCTTATTTTCAGCTACAGTAAACGCTGGACAATATCGAATAGGAATAAGCGGAAGTTATTTCCACCCTTCTGAAAAAGCATTTAGAAATATCTATGGTACGGGCATAATATTTGGATTAGATGTCAGCAGGCATATATGGAAGGATATGGAATTGCATCTTGAGGTTCGGTATTATTCCAAGAAAGGTCAGCTCACATTTACCCGTGAGAGAACAAGGATTAAGCTTATTCCTTTAATAGTCAGCACCAGATATACTTTTTTGAAAAGGAAAATCAATCTCTATGCAGGAGGGGGTTTAACCCTTAATTTCTTCAGGGAAAATAATCCTATCGGAAGAGTTAAAGAATCTAAGCTGGGATTTGCTGTAAAAATTGGAGCGTTAAAAAGAATAAAAGGTTTTAAGAAAATCATAAAAATATTTATAATTGATGCCTATATAAATTATCATTATTGTAAAATGAAACCTGCTGAAATAAAATTTGATGCTGGAGGCATTGATTTCGGAATAGCTCTTGGTACTGAATTTTAAATTTAAAAAGATTCAATCATGATTAATCCCTGACTTGATGAATTACAAAAAGATAAATATAATCTAAAGACAAAAAAAGAAAGAGGACAATGGAAATACCAGGAATAATCACAGCAATTATAATCTCAGGTTTACTATCGTTTATATTCTCACTTTCCTCAGCAAAATTATCATCCAGAGATAAATTTCTTGGCATTCTCAAGGATAGAAACTCCGAAAAACCAGAAATACCTAGAATCGGGGGAATAGTCATAGTCATCTCACTATTAATTTCTCTTCTATTAATCCGAGTCGCATTTCCAGGGATCTTCGAAGCGGTCGATGAAAAAATTAACTATAACTGGCTAATTGTTGCAGTATTAATAATTTTCGGCCTTGGTATATACGATGATATAAAAGGAGCTGATGCTTTTAAAAAATTTCTTTTTCAGATTATTGCAGCGGTCGTAATCTTTCTTGCCGGGTTTAAAATTGCAGAAATCAGTATTCCGATTATCGGAGGAAAAACATTAGGTTTCAATTTCCTCTCTTTTTTGCTAACAATCCTGTGGGTCGTCGGCATCACCAACGCAGTTAATATTATAGATGGATTAGATGGTCTGGCAGTGGGGATATCATTTTTTGCAGCTCTTTCTTTAGGCATTTTGGCTTTAATATCATCGCAATATCTGGTTGTTGTTTTTATTGCTGTTTTGATGGGTGCAATGATTGGACTTTATCCTTTTAACTTCCCGAGAGCAAAAATATATCTGGGGGATTCTGGAAGTCTAGTAATCGGATTCATTCTCGCTGCTTTAGCCATGACAACAACCCACCGAAAAATTTCTTTGGCTATAGCCCTGATGATTCCGTTAATGATCTTATTTCTCCCGATACTGGAAACCACGGTCACCATAATAAGAAGAATTTATAGAAAGCAGAACGTATTCAAAGCAGACAAGGATCACCTTCACTATCGATTCTTAAGAAAGGGCTTTTCTGAAACAAAAACAACGTTGGTTTTGATCTTCATATCGTTTTTATTCTCATTAAGCGGGATTTTATTTGAATTTGTTGACAGGAAATTAAGATTATTTCTCTTTGTCCTCATTTTTTTCATCTGTTTTTTTCTCTTGAACTATCTGGGTTATATCAAGATAAACTCTCTAAGAGCAAAAAAGAAGGAAGAATAGGAAGTTGAAGTAGCTGTTGAGGCTCATCTATAGGCCTTCGCACATTCCATCAATCATCATTTATCCCTCCCTCTTTGATTTCCTGGTCGTTGCGAGGAGCGAAGCGATGTGGCAATCCTCCGTTGCGAGTGAAACGAAGCAATCTCATGCTTATAGCGAGATATCGTGAGATCACCACGCTTCACTCGTACAGAGGATCATCACGCTCTCTTCGATCGCTCGTGATGACGTATGTTGGAATCAGGTCAAAAACAAGGCCTGATTCCACGGAGGCTATAGCAAACTGAGCTTTTTTTTGATAAATTAATCATCCTCAACAATAAATAACGGATATGATGGATAAAAAGAGAAATGCAATCATTTTCTCATTTCTCACAGTTAGCTATGCCATTGGCCTTTACTTCTTCTATCTGAGATATGTTCCTCTTGTAAAATCTTTTCAGCTAGCACTCTTTCCGGTAATTTTTATTGTCTTCGTTTTAACAGCAATAAACATTCAATGGGGAACTTTATTTTTTATCTTCTCGTTTCCTCTGATAAACAACCTTCCCTATTTCTTCGGCATTTTTGAACACATCCCGCATGCATCTACTTCCTTGGTTTTATTCTTATTCTTCTTCCTCGGGTGGCTGACTCATAATATTTTTTTCAGGTCAACGCTCTCCTCCAAACTTCCAATCGTCAAACCAATGACCCTGTTTCTCGTGTTTCTTACCTTCTCTCTTATCATCACTTTTTTTAGATACTCGAATTTTTTCCCTTTTTTGAGTGATTATATTTACGAACATATAACCAATGTCAACGAAGTAACGGCCGGTGGAGCCATAATGAGCTCCATTTTTCACTATCTGAATTATCTTTCTGCCTTTGTTTTCTTCCTAATCCTCATAAATATAGTGAAATCAAGAGAATTCATAAAAACAATATTGATTGTTCTATTGATCAGCACTTCCATCTCTCTCATTTTCAGCTTTTTCCAACACTTAATAGATATTAAGATTGCAAACAATCCACTAAGTTTCAAACAAGGCCTTATAAATGGAACATTCAAAGATGCTCTTAGCTTCGGAGCTTATCTGGCAACTTTAATTCCTGTTGTATTATCCCTAATTTTCTTCTTTAAAAGATCAGCTAAAATTATCCCCCTTTTAATTCTTTTACCTGCATTTTTTATCCTCCCCAAAACCGGATCAAGAAGTGGATTCGTCTGTATGATTCTCTCGCTCTTCCTATTTTTTGTTTTATTAATCAAGGTCAATTGGAAGAAAATAAGATTCATTTTAACTAAGAGGCTCACAGTCTCCTTAGTCTTTCTTATTATTATTGTTGCCTTGATTATTGTTTATACAAGCTCATTCCAAGAATCAATAGCCTTAAACCGATTCAAGGAACTCATAGATCTGAATAAGCCAGGAGAAGCTGAAACCGGAGTGCAAGTCAGATGGAATTACAACTGGAAAATGGGCGCTTACATGATCAACGACTATCCATTATCAGGCGTTGGAATAGGAGCTTATATAATTGAGCTCCCGAATTATCTCGCTGCTAAAGGAATTCAATACAGAAAGACCGACTCCGCAGAGAATTATTTTCTTCAAGTGGGATCTGAATTGGGATTATTGGCCCTGATTCTTATTTTATGGATTTTCTGGGAAATACTAAGCCATATGAAAAAAAGCCTTGGCGAATCTCTCTCCTATGGAAGATGGAAATACATCCAAATCGGAATCTCATGTGCGATTCTATCTCTCTTTTTAAATTTCTTTCTTCATACCTATATCGGAAGTTATGAAATGAAATATACGTTCTGGCTTTTGACGGCACTGCTGTTCTGTTTGAGCAAAACAGGAAAAGAACATGAAGGAAGATTCCATGTTGCCAAGAGCTTTAGAGTCTTAAGCGTAATTATGATAATTATATTCACCGGGATACATTTATGGAATTCCACTCATTCCTTATCTCTCAAAGCCAGAAGAGCAAATTTCAATCTGACACAAGATTTCGGCCTGGATAAGACAGAGAAAACGAGTGACGGGAATGAATTCAGATGGACAAGGGGTTATGGGGGGATGTCTATCAAAATTGAAAAGCCTGTGATCGAGATTTCTCTGCTCGCCTCCCACCCCGATATCGAAAAAAATCCAGTCAAAGTTAAAATCCTCCTGATAAAAGATTTCTTTAAACAGCAGAAGCTCTTAGACGAAATAATCTTGACTCAGAGTGCATGGAAAATCTATGAATATCATGTTCCCGAAGAAGTCAATCAGGAGGTCATTTTGCTTGTCAAAGTGAGCAGGACCTGGAATCCCTTGAAAGTTTTAGGAACTCCTGACATAAGAAATCTGGGAGTTGCTATAGGAAAGATAAAATTTCGAGAATCTGATGGTAAGGAAAAATAGGAAAAAAGGGGACTGTCCCCTTTTATTGTGCTATTATTAATGACCTGGATTATTCATAAGAAAAGGCATGCTAAAAAGCGTATAAGATTAAATATAATAAGAGGTGTCGGCAGTCTTTATGAATTATCCAAGAGAACCTGATGTTGTATAAGCCTCCTTCAAGATCCATCTATCGCAAGATTGCAGAGCTGAGTTCTCTGGGTCTCATACTTCCCTCTTCCATTGCAATAGGCTTACTCTTCGGCTACCTCCTCGATAAACTCTTTGGCACTCAGCCCTGGTTGTTGCTCATTTTCGCTCTGCTCGGTACAGCATCAGGGTTCTACAGTCTCTTTAGGGGATTGAACCGGTTTAAAGATACCTAACAAAAAAAACAGAAAATGAAAAAAGGGGACTGTCCCCTTTTTTTGATGAATAAGCCGTAAGGAAGGATTTATGACTAAACCTGAGCCCTCAAATTTTATCCTGGAAGAAGAAAAGATCCTCCGCCGGATTCCTCGCACGATTGTTTCCCTCTCTATGGCCATGGCACTTGTTGCTCTGCTTCTCTTCGATCCGCTGACAGGACTTTTTGTATTTGCGGGTGGCATACTCTCTGCTTTAAGCTTTATTTGGCTTAAACAGTCTCTTTACAAACTCCTCCTCCAGGGCAAAAAGAAGGCTCTTAAATCCGCCTTAGCCTTATACAGTATCCGCCTTATATTGATTCTTGGTATCTTTTTTATTATAATTTCTTTCTTTTCAGAGAAAATAATAGCTTTTGTTGTTTGTTTTTCGGCCATTATTCTTGTTTTTTTGGCTGAAACAGTGCTTGCTCTGACAAAGATGAAAAAATGGAAGAACTAGAACACAGTCTATTCATAGTCGAGCTCTTCAATAAAATTTTCAGTAAGCCCCTTTCTTCTCTCTTCTCCCTTGTGGGTATTGAAGTTCACAATCCAGAACACCTCATCCCTGATTATGTTGTTATGTCTTTGATTGTAGCCGTAATTCTCATTCTGTTTTTAGGGCTTTCATCCAGAAAGCTCACGCCTGTCCCATCTAAACTCCAGAGCGTTCTAGAGCTAATCATCCAGGCTTTCGAAGGGCTCTTGACTGATATCATCGGTGAAGGGGGAAAGAGATACCTTCCTCTGATTGCAACTATCGGGCTTTTTATCTTCTCCTGTAATATCCTCGGCCTAGCACCTGGGATGATGTCCCCGACAAGCAAGCTCAATGTGACTGTAGGCTGTGCGCTCGTTGTTTTTTTCTATTACCACTGGCAGGGCATCAAATCTCAAGGCCTGTTTAAATATCTCAAACATTTCACTGGCCCCATTCCTCTATTAGCACCTCTTTTTTTCCCTATCGAGGTCATCAGCCACTTTTCAAGACCAGTTTCGCTCTCTCTACGACTTTTCGGAAATATCTTTGCCGAAGAGCTGCTGATCGTTGTCATGGCTTCCATTATTCCCTTTTTTCTTCCCCTTCCCTTCATGGTGATCGCTATACTCACTGCAACAATCCAAGCGGGTGTCTTCGTCCTGCTGTCATGTGTTTACATAGGAGGAGCTGTGGCCCATGAGGAAGAACATTAACTAAAAAAGGAGGACGAAATGAGAAAGAACCTCAAGGTTATTGGAGTTTCGCTCTTTTTTCTCGCACTGGTTAGCACTCCTCTTCTCGCACAAGAAGAGACTTTAACTGCTAACAAAGCAAAGCTTTACATGTGGTCGATCATTATCGGAGGAGCCGTTATCACTCTAGCTTCTGCTGCTGGAGCTTTTTGCCAGGCAAAGGCAATAAGCAGTGCTTGTGAAAGCATCTCCAGAAATCCTGCATCTGGAGCTCAAATTCGTATCCCTCTCTTCTTGACATTGGTTCTTATCGAAACACTCGTCATTTATGCTCTCTTTATTGCAATTTTTATTATGGGCATACAATGGGGGAATTATTAATAAGGATAAAAATCTTCTCAATAATTAAAAATCCATGAATTTTCCTGCTTTTGAAATCGTTAAAACCACCATAAAAAGGTTCAACGAGGACAGATGCGGAAACTTCGCTATTACCATCTCCTATTTTGCTGTCCTTTGTTCTGTACCCCTCGTTGCTCTCTTTGCTTTCGCAACAAGCAAGATTCTGGGTAATCCTGAAATTGCCTCCCAGAGCCTCAACATCTTTTCTGAAGAATTCTTCGCCCAGCTCGATCCATATTTCATCAAAAGGGTCGAGGTCCTTTCCAAGAATATCACCAATCTAGGATGGTTTGGATTAGCCGGGTCTTTTATCGCAGGAAGCTTCCTGTTCTCAAACCTGATCTACTCCATAAATTTCATCTTCAAAGCAAACTACCAAAAATCCTTCTTTTACAACCGTCTCTTGGAATACCTTATCATGTTCACCATAGGAATCTTCATGCTGATCTCTCTCTTCATAACAGCCACCTGGTCAGCCCTCCACCGAACGATAGAAGAAAGCCCCTTTGTCGCCAACCATATCAACCCGAAATTTGTCTCCCTGATTGATAATTTCTTTATTCAATACCTCATTCCTTTCACGCTGACTTTTCTTGTTTTCTTTTCGCTGTATAAGCTTATCCCCGAGGTAAAAGTCCATACTCGAGCCGCTGTTATTGCTGCTGCAATCAGTACTCTTCTCTGGGAAGTTTTCAAAAGGATCTTTGCCTTTTACGTAGCTCATTTCTCAGCCATTGGGATTGTCCTTTCCAGACTCGTGGAGGGCACGTTAACTTCCATTATTTTCTTCCTTCTGTGGTTAACTTTTTCCCTGGTCATTCTCTTCTGGGGAGCAGAGTTAACCTCTGTGTTAAATGAGCGAATCCATGAAAAGGCCGAATAAAAACCTCTCTCCTTCCTTTGCTATTACTGTAGGAGAGCTTGCTCGCCACCTGGACTGCGCTTTTGAAGGGAATGGACAGATAGAAATCAGGGGCGTCTCGAGCCTCGAGAGGGCAAAGGAAGGAGACCTGGTCTTTCTCGCTCACCCTAAATACCAAAGCCTTCTGGAAAAAAGCAAGGCCTCAGCAGCAATCATCCCTAGTGAAGAACGATACGAAAGAATCCCTGTTCTGAAATCAGAAAATCCTCATCTTTCTTTTATTAAGGCTGTCGATCTATTCTACAAGCCTTATCACCCCCAATCTGGAATTCATCCCACAGCCTTGGTTTCTCCTTCGGCAAAGATAGGAAAAGATGCCGCCATCAGTGCTTTTGTTTATATCGGAGATGATGTGGAAATTGGAGAGAAAACGGCCATTTTTCCCTTCACTGCCATCTATCCCAGGGTCAAGATCGGAAAAGAGACCATGATCCACTCTCATGTCTCCATCAGGGAAGGGATACAGATCGGAAACCGCGCTATTATCCATAACGGTGTTGTTATCGGCTCTGACGGTTTTGGATTCATTCAAGGTAAGGATCGATCTTATATCAAAATTCCTCAGGTGGGAACGGTTATCATTGAGGATGAGGTGGAAGTGGGAGCAAATACGACTATAGATCGGGCAACTTTGGGAGAGACGATAATCAGGAAAGGCGCAAAGATAGATAACCTTGTTCAGGTCGCCCATAATGTGGAGATTGGACCGAACAGCATCCTGGCAGCACAGGTAGGAATCGCGGGTAGCTCAAAGATAGGGAAGAATGTTATCTTGGGCGGTCAGGTTGGTGTCTCTGATCATGTGAGGATCGAAGATAACGTTATCGCTGCAGCTCAATCAGGAGTGACAAAGGATATCCCAGCAGATTCTATGGTAGCAGGCAGCCCTCATCTGGACATCAGAATCTGGCGGAAATCCAGAGCTTTACTTCCTCAACTCTATGATCTCGTGAAGGATATAAAAAAGCTGAAGAAAAGAGTCGAAGATTTAGAGAAGAAAAAGTAGCCTTGGAGTAGGAAATTACTTTTTAATCTTTATAAAAAAAAGTACTTATTATAGATGTCATAAGGGGGAAAATGCCAAAAAACAAGATGTGACCCCTTTATAGGAAAAAAAATAGACAAAAGACACCTTTATTCTTATGGAGTTTCTTGTCTACTGAGATAACTATCCACAGCTAGGGCAGCAGCTACACCTGTTCCTACTGCTGTTGCCATTTGTTCGGGGCAGGCATTGGTCACATCACCCGCAGCAAAGATTCCAGGCAGAGAAGTAGCCATTGATAGATCAACTCTGATCTGCCCATCTTCATCCAGATCTAAAAGCCCCTTCACGAAGCTGCTGTTGGGGTCCATGCCGACGGAAACAAAAAGCCCATTAATCTTGAGTTCCTGAGTCGTCTCATCTTTAACGTTCCTAATGGATATGGATTCTAATTTGTCCTCACCCTTTATTTCTTCGATGACAGAATCCCATAGAACTTCAATTTTCTCGTTGGCAAAAATCCTCTCTTGGATTATTTTCTCTCCTCGAAACTTATCCCTACGGTGGATGATTTTAACTGAACTGCAGAATTTAGTAAGAAAGAGCGCCTCTGTAAGCGCATGATCTCCTCCTCCAACAACTACAACTTCCATATCCTTGAAGAATGCCCCATCACAGGTACCACAGTAGGAAACTCCTCTTCCTATTAACCTTGCTTCTCCTGGAAGCCCTAGCTTTCGGTAAGAGGATCCCGAAGCAACAATAACCGTGCGGCCAGGATATTCTCCTTTATTGCCAAGAACATACCATAGCGTTTTCTCTTTGCGAATCTTTTTTACTTCATCTGTTTCTATTTTCGCCCCAAATTTTTCAGCGTGTTTTCTGAAATTGTCCATCAACTCAAAAGGGACGACTCCTTCGGGAAAGCCAGGGTAATTCTCGACAAAATCGGTGAGAAGGATCTGGCCTCCTGGCATGCCCTTTTCAAGAATGATGGTTTTCAGCCTAGCTCTGCCCGTGTAAATAGCCGCAGCCATTCCTGCAGGACCAGCACCTACAATGATGACATCATTTGCTTCAGTCATAGGTGTTTAGATAGTATCTCAAGAATCGTATCTTGAGGAAGAGTACCTACTATGGTCTCTTTCAACTCTCCCTCCTTAAAGAGGAGCAGAGTAGGAATGCCCCTCACACCATACGTAGAGGGTGTCTTCATTTGTTCATCAACGTTAAGTTTGACGACTCTTAATTTGTCCTTGTAGTTCTGAGACAGGTGTTCCACAGTGGGTTCAATCGCCCGGCAAGGTGCACACCAGACAGCCCAAAAATCAACCAATACGGGGAGGTCGCTTTTCAGAACTTCCTCCTCGAAATTCTCATCGGTAACGCTAAAAATATCTTCAGCCAATTTAGGTTCCTTTCTTTATTTCCAAGGCTCTTTGATAGAGCTTTCTATATCTCTTAGCAGCATTTTTCCAAGAATAATCTTCTCGAAAGCCTGCTTCCATGATTTTCTTCCAGAGGGCGGGCTCTTTATAACAGCGCAGAGCCTTCTTAACTGCCTTTAGTAGTGCTTGCGGTGAAAACTCTCTGAAGAGAAAACCATTTCCCCTCAAGGTCTTAAGACTAAAAGGCTTCACAGTCTCTCCAAGGCCTCCCGTCGCCCTGACAATAGGTACGGTTCCATAGTGAAAGCTATACAACTGGTTCAATCCACAGGGTTCATACAAAGAGGGGATAAGAATAATATCTACCCCAGCCGCAATTTTGTGGGTTAAAGCTGGGCTCATCTCAATTTTCACCGCTATTTTTCGAGGATATTTCTTTTGGAAATCTAAAAACTTATTCTCATAGTTCTCGTCTCCTTGGCCAAGCACAACAAGGCCCACATCCATTTCCATCAGTTCATCCATCGCTTCGAATAATATATCGAAACCCTTATGGGCAGTCATGTAAGAGACAGTCCCTAATAACGGGGTTTTGGTTGGAATCGAAAGTCCAAATTCTTTGATGAGGTCGATCTTACATTTTTTCTTCGCCTTAAGATTTGTGGAATTGTAATTGGCAACAATAAAAGGATCTGTTTCTGGATTCCATATTTCGTAATCAACACCATTTCTGATACTGAAAAAAACATCTTTTCGATGGTCTAATATCTCTCCTAGATCGAACCCGTGTTTCTTCGCCTCAATCTCCTTTTTATAATTAGAGCTGACAGTGTTGAGAACATCTGAGAAAATCACTCCCGCCTTAAGAAAGTTGAAGCGGCCATTGAGGGATAATTGGCTGGGATTGAAATAATTCCAGTTCAAGCCTGTTAAAGTCAATGTTTCAGGGGGAAACTCTCCCTGATAGGTAATATTATGGAGGGTAAAAACCGTAGCGGTCTTTTTGAACTGATTTCTCTTTGAATAATGTGTCTTCAAGAAAACGGGAATGAGAGCAGTAGGCCAACTGTTACAGTGAAGAACATCTACAGGCATTTTGGCTTTTAAAAGAAATTCCAAGACAGCCCTATTGAAAAAAATGAAGCGTTCATCGTTATCTAAATATTCTCCTTTTCCGGTACCGTAAATGTTTTCTCTCCAGAAGTATTGAGGATTATCCACAAAATATATGTCATACTTTCCCAGTTCGCTTTTATAGATTTGGGCCTTTATTTTTTTCTCTCCAACAGGCACCAGGAGCTCTCGAAGAACCAGTTCCTTGGGTAAGGACTCAATCTCAGATCTTCTGTATTTGGGCATTACAACGGAAACATCCATCCCTAAACAGGAAAGGTATTTAGGCAATGAGGAAGCAACATCGGCCATCTCGCCTGACTTGGCAAACGGAGAGACTTCAGGAGACACAAAAACGACATGGAGTTTCTGGTTCATAGCAGAAAATTATGATAATGTGAGGGTCTCAAAATGTCAAATCATGCTTGCTCCCACCCAGGTTTCCCTTATTCCATGATGAAAATAAAGTAGCTCCCATCACGGGTATTTGGGAATGGGTAAAGCGACCTTTGAAGATTTAGCCTTTGGAATTTGCTCTTCGAGGGAACCCGACAGGGTCGGGTGGCGAGTATGTCTGAGAAGCTCAGACCAGTGGGCTCAGAAAACACGCAACTTTTGCCCCAGCGAGCCAAAAGCTGCTCGGTTTCAGGCTTCGCTCTCCTCTTCGAGCAACCTTGCCCGCTCAGCCTTCAAACGGTTTTTTTCACCCACTGCCCTTCGTATGTCTGCTTAGAACAAAAGAAAATAGAATGGCGTTAAAAATCTTAAAGGGAGCGAGGCCATTCCCAAATACCCATATTAACCCCAGCCGAGTTTCTCCTGGACTAAATCGAAATAGTTTCTCTTAGGGGAAGATATCAAGTGAAGCTTCAGCTTGCTGCGCTTTAAGTCCACCGCATCATTTTCTGCCAGAGAATCGCCTCGTTGTCCATCAAGAGTGAGGTAGACTTCTTCTCCTGTGAGAAGTTGAATCTTTATGCGAGAGGCTGAAGAAATGACCATGGGACGGAAAGAAAGAGTATGAGGACAGATAGGAGCAATGATGATCGCTGGAATATAGGGTTGGATGATAGGGCCTCCGGCTGCAAGAGAATACGCCGTTGAGCCAGTAGGCGTGGAAATAATGAGCCCGTCTGCTCTTAGAGTCGCAATCTCTTTATCATCGATCCAGATCGCACATTGAATCATCCGGGCTAGCGCGCCTTTATTTATAACGACATCATTCAAGCAATAATAGATCTTCCCTTTGAATGATGCCTCAAGCATTCGCCTGGGGCTGACGATCGTCTCTTCTCCTCCTAAAAACGAATCCAGAGTTAAGTACATCTCATCAAGGGGAACTTCTGTTAAGAATCCGAGACTCCCTAAATTTACACCTAGCACCGGCACGTCTCTCTGGGCTGCCAAATGAGCGATGCTGAGAAGGGTTCCATCTCCTCCAAGAACAATGACTAAATCGACCTTTTCCGGAAGTTTATCCCTTGATATACCTGTCTTTTCTTTTAGCTTTTGAGCTGCCACATCTTCCAAAAGATATTCTATGTTTCTCTTTGTAAAATAGTTGATGAGTTCGCTCATTATCTTTCCAATATCAGGGGCATGAGGTTTAATCACAAATCCTACTCGTTCAATTTTTCTCATTCCAGACAGCCTCCTTGATTAAACTTTGCACTTGAGCAGCATTCAATAAACCCTCTGCCAAAGACCACCAAACAAAAAACTCACGGATCCCTTTCTGGCCGCGGACCGAAGTTTGGATCAATCCTCTCAGCTTGAAACCCTTTTCATGGGCTTTTGCGATGATATGGTTTAAAACATCTTCATGCATCGAGGGATCCTTGACTATTCCCTTCTTTCCTACCTGGCCTTTACCCACTTCAAACTGAGGCTTGAGCAGGGAAAGGAGCCTCCCTTTTCCCAGTAATTCCTTAATCGCAGGCAGGACCTTGAGCACAGAAATAAAGGCCAAGTCGGTCGTGATAATGTCTAGCTCGTCTTCAAAGTCATCTTTCTTCAAATAACGGGCATTTTTCTCTACGAGTACTACTCGAGGATCATTCCTCAATCCGTAATCTATCTGGCGGGTATCCACATCCACAGCATAGACTCTCTTGGCTCCTTTCTGGAGAAGACAGTCAGTGAAACCGCCTGTGGAGGCGCCCAAATCAGCCGCTATCTTATCCGGAATACTGATCTCAAAAGCTTCGATTGCTTCTTCAAGTTTCAGCCCCCCGCGGCTGACATAAGACATCCTCTCTTTTAGAGAGATTTCTTTATCTATAGCTATCTTTTGACCAGGTTTGTCAATCCTTTTCCCTTCAGAATAAACTAAACCTGCCATGATAAGAGCCTGAGCTCTCTGACGACTCTCAGCCAAACCCTTGCTGAATACGACCTTATCCGCTCTTTCTTTCATTTAGGCCTGATGGTAAGTTTTTTGTAGAAATCTTTTATCTGGTTAAAGAGCCCCTCTTCATCCAAGAAGTATTTCTTCTTTATCTGCTCAACCTTTCCCCAAGGATATATCTCTAAGGGGAGCCCTATGCTCTTGAATTTTATATCAAATCTTTTCTCTCTGTCTAAAAGCTCCCGTACAGCCGTTCCAAACCCTCCGGCTACGACTCCCTCTTCTGCAGTAATAACAACCCTTCCAGGTTGAGCATAATCAAGGATTATCTTCTCATCAAGAGGCTTCACAAACCTGGCATTCACCACAGCCAGGCTGATTCCTTCTTTCTCTAACCTTTCGGCCGCCTCGAGGGCAGGATAAACCATGCTTCCCAATGCTAGGAATAAATCCTCGCCTTCTTTAAGCAGTTCACTCTTGCTCAAGGGAATCTCTTCAAGAGACTTATCGAGCGGCACCCCCTGACCTTTTCCCTTAGGAAACCTGACCGCAGTTGTGTGGGGATAAGATAGGGCTGATTTTATCATATGCTGTAATTCATTCTCATTCTTGGGTGCCATAACAATCATATTGGGCAGGTGCCGGAGGTAGACAATGTCATTAACTCCCTGATGGGTGGGACCATCATCCGGCACAATGCCTGCCCGATCGAGGGCAAAAACAATCGGGACATCCATCAAACACACGTCATGGTAAAGCTGGTCGTATGCCCTCTGGAGAAAAGTAGAGTAGATGGCGACTACAGGCTTGAAGCCATTGAGAGCTAAACCAGTGGCAAAATCAACAGCGTGCTGTTCAGCAATACCGACATCAAAAAAACGCTCGGGAAACTGGTGAGAGAAAGATTTTAAGCCTGTTCCATCAGGCATAGCCGCTGTAATAGCCACCACTTTCTCATCTTTTTTAGCAATATTCAACACAGTCTGTCCAAAGATAGAAGAATAAGTGGGCCTTTGATTTTTATCCAAAGATTCTCCAGTCTGGATATTGAAGGGACTGGCGCTGTGAAACTTCTCCGGATTATTCTCAGCAGGACGATAACCTCTTCCCTTCTGGGTAACACAATGGATGAGGATAGGACCGTTGTACGTTTTAGCTTCTTCCAATACGTCGATTAGAGATCGGATGCTATGTCCTTGAATCGGTCCGACGTAGCGCACACCCAACTCTTCGAAAACTACGCCAGGAAAGAATGTTTTCTTGATAGCCTCTTCCACTGCCCGGCCCACTTTGATCATAGGCTCACCCACCGCGGGGATGGCTCTTATGATAGATTTCGCAAGGTCTTTTAACCTTAAGTAATATCGTCCTGAAACAAGGTAGGAGAGATACTTAGACATCGCACCCACATTTTCAGAGATGGACATTTCGTTATAGTTGAGAACAATGATTAATCTTTCTCTAATATGGCCGATCTGGTTTAAAGCTTCCCAGGCCACTCCTCCGGTCAAGCTTCCATCTCCCACAACTGCTACAACATTAAAATTGTCTTTCTTTTTATCGCGGGCCACAGCCATCCCCAGGGCTGCTGAAAGGGCTGTAGAGGCATGTCCAGTGTTATAAACATCGTACTCACTCTCTTCGCGACAAGGAAACCCGCACAGTCCATCAAACTGACGAAGAGTCCTGAATTCTTCCTTCCTCCCTGTAACAATCTTGTGGGTATAGCATTGATGCCCCACATCCCAAATTATCTTATCATGAGGAGCATCGAAGACATAATGAAGGGCAAGAGTCAGATCGACCATCCCCAGATTTGAAGAGAGATGTCCTCCATTCTTAGAGACGACATCAATAATTAAAGTTCTGACTTCTCTCGCTAGTTTAGAGAGGTTCTTCACTGAAAGCTTTTTCAAATCCTCTGGTTTGTTTATTTCATCTAGAATTTTGCTCATCTCTACTCTCACTTCCAATATCTAATAACTTTGAGGCCAAATAGCGAAGCTCATCAGATTCCAGGGAGGCCTCATCCAGCGTTTTTTGTGTCTTGTTGACAAGGTTTCTTAGGTTTCTCTCTGCCTTTTCGAGCCCAAAAAGAGTAACATAGTTAAGCTGGGGTGATTGCTGCTTTTGGGATTGACTAGCAGAATCAAGGATGTCATCTCTGATTTGAAAGGCAAGGCCAAGGTTGCGCCCGTATTCGACTATAGCGTTAAGCTCTGGAGGCGAGGCTTTACCTAATATGGCCCCCACCTTTACCGAAGCAATAAATAGTGCAGCGGTTTTTTTGAAGATTAGCTCCTCGAACTCTTCCTCTGTAATCTCTTCTGGAGAAAGAGTTATATCCATAAACTGTCCCGCGATCATTCCATCAATACCTGCAAGCTTTCCAACCTCCAAGATAATCTGATTTTTTCTCTCTAGGAGCTCTTCCTCTAGTGACGCTTGTGCCAGAACCTTAAAAGCAAGGGTCAAGAGTCCATCACCGACCAAAAGAGCAACCGCCTCGCCATAGGCTTTATGACAAGAAGGTCTACCTCGACGAAAATCATCATTATCCATCGAGGGCAGATCATCATGAATGAGCGAATAATTATGAATGAGTTCTATGGCACAGGCAAAGGGAAGGAGGATTGTTTGTGAGACACCGAAAGATTCCCCCGAGGAAAGGACAAGTATAGGCCTAAATCTCTTGCCTCCTGATAACACGGCATATCTCATAGCCTTGAAAAGGATAGTATCTTCGCTGGGAAGGATACGTTCCAGTTCACGATCCACAGTTTCTTTTTTCTGATAAATCTTGTCTTCGACTCTCATAAAACTCTAAAAGGGAAGATCTTCATCTTTCCCCGGCTCTGACGGCTCCTCTTCCTCATCGGATGAAGCTTTTTCTTCGGGCTTGAAAGGCTTTTCTTTGACTTCTCCTTTCTCATCCTTGAGGAGAATTTCTATCTTCTTCTCAGCCTTTTCGAGTTCTTCCCTTAAATATCTTGCCAGCTTCACTCCTTTCTCGAAAAAAGCTAACGACTCATTCAGAGGAAGATCGCCTTTTTCCAATTTTTCCACTATTTTCTCTAATTCTGCCAAGGCTTTCTCAAAGCTAAGGGTTGTCATTTTTTCTCCTTATAATTAACTCAAAGTTCATCTTCTTCCCAAAAAGGGGACAGGCAACTTTTTTGTATTAAGAGGGAAAGACCAAATTCAGGAAAAATTTCCAAAAAAGTAGCCTGTCCCCTTTTTCTTTTGTGCTGACGAATCAGCCAGCCTGGTGGACAATCATTTTCACGGAAAAAGAGATGCTTCTTTGACATCTTTTTCTAAACTCACTGTTTTTTATTCTTGATGAAATGAGATTCAATAAGTCTCTCTCTATCGACTTTTTTTACTAGACAAGTAAACTCTCCCTTAGAAAAAGAAACAGTCATCGCTGCTTCTTTTTCGACCTCTTCTATTTGCCGGACAAGATGGCGTGTGCCATTTTTCCAGCAGAGAGTATAGCCTTTTTTAAGTATATTCAGCGGGCTGAGGTTATGCAATTGGACAGAAAACGTCTCCCATTTACCGTAAAAACTTTGGAGCATTGTTCTCAAGCTATTGCTTGTTTTCTCTTCCATAAGAAGCACTCGGGATCTCGTTTCAGTCAGCTTCTGCCGCCTACTTCTGATGGAATCCCTGGCTTTCGTCTCAAGCTCATCGACCCTTTGTTCCAGATTGAGTAGTTTCTCCTTAAAATTTTGAAAAGCACGATGATGGGTAAGGCTAAAAACTAGGTGCCTATTTTCCTGTATAAAATATTTCTGGTGATGAATAATGCTTTTCTCCAAATTCTCGATTCTCTCCTTGAGTGACTCCTCCTTTTCGATAACCGTCTCTGCTGCTGCAGTCGGAGTAGAAGCACGGAAATCTGCAACAAAGTCAGAAATGGTAAAGTCTATCTCATGGCCTACGGCTGAAATAACAGGGATGGCACAGCGAAAAATAGCCCTTGCGACCTTTTCCTCATTGAAGGCCCACAGATCCTCTATGGAGCCCCCTCCTCTGCCGACAATAATGACATCCATATCTGGACGTTGGCCTAGATAATCTATGCCTTCGACTATCTCATCAGCAGCTCCCTCTCCTTGAACTTTGACGGGGTAAATAAGGATATGGAGACGTGCAAACCTTCTCTCCAGCGTCCTTAAGATATCGATAATGGCGGCTCCTCTCGGGGAAGTAATAACTCCGACTTTCTTGGGAAGTAGGGGGAGCTTCTTTTTAAATTGGGGATCGAAGAGCCCTTCTTTCTTTAATTTCTCCTTGAGCTGTTCAAAGGCCAACTGGAGCGCTCCCTTTCCCTTTGGCTCGACAACCTCGGCGACGACCTGATACTCACCTCTGGGTTCATACACATTTATTCGGCCGCGACATACAACCTGAAGCCCATCCTTCATTTCAAATGCCACCTTCCGGGCTTCAGAACGAAACATAACTGTTCGAAGCTGGCATGCGGCATCTTTCAAGGTGAAATACAGATGACCTGAATGGTGACGATAAAAATTAGAAATCTCTCCTTCAACCCATAACAAGGGGAAAGTGCCCTCCAACTCCAGTTTGATCAACTGGGTTATCTCGGAAACCGTATAAATCTTGTCAGGCTTGACTTCGCTAGCTCTATCCACTCTCTTCCTCTTTGATAATCTCTCTCTTGATAGAAAGGGCCCTCCCCGATTCTTCATCGACTTCAACAAATAGTGCTGAGAAAAGAAGCCCTGCTTTTGCCGGTTCAAGACGCTGAGGGCGGCCTGTAAGGAAACGCTTAATCGCCAGCTCGCTTCGAATCCCTATAACAGAATCGAAGCCTCCAACCATGCCCACATCTGTGATAAAAGCCGTCCCCTGAGGAAGGATTCTCTCATCAGCCGTAGTAACGTGGGTATGAGTTCCTACGACTGCAGAAACTTTCCCATCTAGATACCATCCCATCGCTTGTTTTTCAGAAGTTGCCTCAGCATGAAAATCAACGATCACAACAGAGGTTGCCTCTTTCAATCGCTTTATCTCTTCATCTGCAACCCTGAAAGGACAATCGATCGGATCCATAAAGACTCTTCCTTGGAGGTTCAGGACGCCAACCTTTTTCCCTTCCTCTGATTCAAAAATATAGGTTCCATTTCCGGGGTTTTTTGGCGGGTAGTTTGCTGGTCGGATTAATCTCGGCTCTCTATCCAGGTAAGACTCCGCCTCCCTTTTGTCCCAGATGTGGTTTCCCGATGTTAAGACGTCAACATGATTTAAAAGTTCTCTTCCTATTTCCTCTGTTATCCCTATTCCCCCGGCAGCATTCTCTCCATTGGCAATTACAAGAGAGGGAGAATATTTCTCAACGAAGGAACGCAGATATTTTTTTAAAGCCTTACGTCCCGGACGCCCAATAACATCCCCTAAAAAGAGGAAACTAATCTTATCTGGCATACTCTACTGCTCTCATCTCGCGGATAACCATAACTTTAATCTGTCCGGGATAATCCAGCTCTTCTTTTATTTTCTCTGCAATCTCTTTAGCGGCCAAGCTTGCCTTCTCATCAGTGATCTTTTGGCTTTCAACAATAATCCTGATTTCTCTGCCGGCTTGAAGAGCAAAGGCCTTCGCTACTCCTTCATAAGAATTGGCAATTTCCTCTAATTTTTCCAATCTCTTGATGTAAGCCTCCAGGAGTTCACGGCGGGCACCAGGCCGAGCCGCCGAAAGCGTATCTGCAGATTGCACCAATACTGCTTCTATAGAAGGAAAATCAACATCACGATGATGGGAAGCAATAGCCTGAATTACGGCTTCGGACTCTCCATATTTTTTGGCAAGTTCCACACTCAATTCAGTATGAGTCCCCTCTATTTCTCTATCCACGGCCTTGCCGATATCATGCAAGAGGCCTGCTCTTAAGGAGATATTAGAATCAACTCCCAGCTCCTTGGCCATCAGAGCTGATAAGTAAGCCACTTCTTTGGAATGTTGGAGAGCGTTTTGACCGTAACTTGTCCTGTACTTCAACTTGCCAAGTAGTTTAATGAGTTCAGGATTAATATCCTGAATCCTCAATTCCAGAACTACAGACTCTCCTTCCTGTTTGATTTTCTCTTCCAGTTCCACTTTAACTGTCTCCACGATTTCTTCAATGCGAGCTGGATGAATTCTCCCATCGACGACCAATTTTTCAATGGCAAGACGGGCCAGTTCACGCCTTATTGGATCGAAACTAGAAAGAATAACAGCCTCTGGAGTATCATCGACAATGATATCCACTCCTGTGGCCATTTCCAACGAACGAATATTACGTCCCTCCCTCCCGATTATTCTGCCTTTCATGTCGTCAGAAGGGAGGTCAACTACAGAAACTGTTGTCTCCACTACATGTTCGGCTGCAGAACGCTGGATAGCTTGACTGATGATTTCCCGAGCCAAGACCTGGCCTTTCTCCCTGGTTTCTTCCTCAATACGCCTGACCGCTTGAATAGACTCGAGTTTGGCCTCTTCCTCCACTTTCTTTGCTAATTCCTTTTTGGCTTCCTCCTGAGTCAGGCCAGAAACCCTTTCTAACTCCTCCACTTCCTGCTTGATCAGTTGATCGTATTTCTCCTTCTGTTCAGTAATTTCTCTTTCTCTTGAATAAAGGCTGCGTTCCTTTTGGGCAAAATCCTTCTCTTTCCTTTCCAAGGATTGAAACTTCCTCTCCAGATTCTCTTCTTTATGGACAAGCCTTCTCTCCATCTCGTTATGTTTGCGTCTTCTATCCCGTGTCTGCCGCTCAAAATCTGCCTTCAAGTTAAGGTATTTTTCTTTGGCTTCCAAGGAAGCTTCCCGCTTTGTCTTCTCTTCTTCCTGCTTTGCTTTTTCTAAAATCTCTTTGGCTTCATGCTTGGCCCTAAAGATAGCGCGGGCTCCGGATGTTTTTTTGAGGATTAAGACAATAATTGTGATACAAGACAGAAGTACTGATACACCAATAACTATCAAAACCGTTGAATTCACTTTGACCACCTCCTTAATAGGTGCATCAAAGGAGATGAAAGTAAGGAGGATTAAAGATAATCACTCTTCCTGCTTGAAGCTCAAGCGCAAATTCGGAAGAAAATATCCTGAAGGTAAGCTCAAGAACCCGTGTTTCCCTTCCGCTATTAGAATGCTTCGGGTTTCCCTCAGCGATTCTATAATCCGAAGAGCATTGTTTTCGGCTCTATTATTTGGCTTCCCCAATATTTTTATATGTATTGTCATCTCTAAGAAGATTAACCTCCAAACTTTCTATTTCATTCTCCATATGCCTGATTACCTCATTGAGTTGATCCAGCCTTCTCTGACAGAGAAAATATTCATCTGCGATGTTTAAGGCCGCAAGAATCGCAATTTTTGAAGCATCCACTGATTTTGATTTTGTAGCGATTTCCTGCATTTTCTGATCAACGAAAGAGGTAAGCCGGCTTATATACTTTTCATCCTCTTCTCCTTTGACTCTTATCCTATGTTTTTGTCCGTAGATTTCGATTTCAATAATTTTGTTTATCATATGCCAAGTTGATCTATTTGATTAATTATTGTTTCAACCATTTCCTTAATAACTTCTCTTTCTTTTTCGTATTTCTTTAAATCCTCCCCGAACTTTCCTGCCTTTTTTGCTTGCTCCTCAAAATCCTTCTTCTCCGCCCTCAGCTCCTTCAACTGTTGCTTAAGCTTTTCGTTCTCATGTAAAACCTTGTTTACATAATCAACAACCCGGGAAATTTTCCCCTCGAGTATTTTAATCCTTTCTAATTCACTTGTCAATTTTTCCCCCTTTCCTCAATCGAAAATTGAATTTTGCTCTTAAAGACTTGATAATTTTTTGCTGAAGACTATCAACCTCCTCAGCAAGTAATGTCCTCTGAGGATGATGATAAATAAATCTTAGAGATAGGCTAATTTTCCCCCTGGGAACCGAGGCACCTGAAAAGCGGTCATAAATGTCAAATTTCTCCAGGTAGGGAATAGAAAGCTTTTCCACAGCATTTTTAATTTCTCGATAAGAAATACTCCTATCCATGATGAATGAGACATCTCGACTGACGCTCGGAAATCTAACCACGGGTTTATACTCGAAAGAATGAGGTTGTTTTTCAAATAATTCGGCCAGATTCAATTCAGCTGCCCAAACAGGTTCTTTCAAAGCATAGGCAGCAAGGACTTCTTTCTTAAGCAATCCCAGATCGCCAATCGTTTCCCCCTTAAGGGTCAGAGCGAGGGAATAGCCCTTTTCGAAAAAAGGATGATCTTTCTCTTGAAAAGAAAAAGACTTATATCTCAAATGTTCCAGAAGTTCCTCGCAGGCTCCTTTAAGGTGGAAAAAATCTGTGGCCTCGCCTTCTTTTGCCCATTGTGTCGAACCTATAGTGCCTGTTGTGACAATAGTCAATGTAAGCTGCTCCTGGCTTACATCTTCCTCCCAGAAATAGACATTGCCAATCTCAAAAGCATGAACTCCTTCCGCTCCTCTATTCTTATTCCATAAAACATTCTCGAGCAGCCCCCCTAGCAGAGTTGTCTTGAGGAGAGACGCCTTTTGTGAAATAGGATTCCTGATCTCGATGGGCTTTCTCCCGGTTTGAAAGATCATCTCCTTTTCCGGGTCAAAAAAACTAAAGTTGACAAACTCATCAAAGCCATAGTGGAAGAGCAGCATGCGCAATCTATTGATCCTTGCTCTTCTCTGGTCCTTAACAGGCTCAAACTCTTGTAAAGGAGGGATGTCCGAAGGGATTTTGTCATATCCATAGAAGCGCGCGACCTCTTCGATCAAATCCGCCTCCCTCTCGGTATCAATCCTGAAAAAAGGAACTTTGACCTGCCAAACTCCCTGCTGCTGGTTCTCTACTTGGAATCCGAGGCTGGAAAGAGTCCTAAACGTGAAGTCTTCATCGATATCCAATCCGAGGAGTTTGGATATTCGATTGTGGCGAAGAATGATAGTCTTATTCTTTCTTGGCTTCGGATAGACATCCATGACCCCTTTGGTACTCTTCCCGCCAAACTGAGTCAGCAATGAGGCAGCCATAAGAGCTGCATGAGGAGGAAATGAGATATCAGCGCCCCTTTCAAACCGATAGGAAGCATCTGTTTGAATTGCGGTCTTTTTCCCAGTTTTTCGGATAGAAACAGGGTCAAAATATGCACTTTCGATAAAGACATCACGAGTCTCTTCCTCAACAGCCGATTCCTCTCCACCTATAACTCCAGCTAAGGCCACAGGCTTCTCTTTATCAGCAATCACCAGCATATCTGGAGAAAGCTTGATATCTTCTCCTTCTAAACTCCTCAAACCTTCTCCTTTTTTCGCCCGGCGGATGATGACCTTCCCGCCAGCGAGCTTGGCCAAGTCAAATGCATGGATTGGATGTGCAGTTGAGAAAAGAACATAATTTGTGATATCAACAACGTTGTTAACTGATTTTGATCCCATTGCCTCGATTCTTTTCCTGAGCCATCCTGGTGAAGGACCGACCTGGATATCCTTGACGACTATTCCGCAGTAACGAGGGCAAAGATCTTCATCCCAGATTTGAATATCGACAATATCAAAGGTGTTCTGTTCGACTTCGGTAAGGGGCCATTCCTTTTCCTTGACAGGCAATCCAAATCCTGCGGCCAACTCTCGTGCAATCCCCAAATGCCCAAGAGTATCAGGTCGATTGGCATGGGTCTCGATATCAAGAATCGTATCCCCTTCACTCTCTTCCCAACTCTCCACAAGTAAACCGATCATGTCCAGCTTATGAATCAATTTGGGCAGAGAGAGATTAATCTTTACGTATTCCTTGATCCAATTTAAGCTTATCTTCATTTTTGAGCAAACTGCCTTATAAACCTTAAGTCATTCTCGTAAAAATATCTCATGTCCTGTATTTCGTAGGCAAACAAGGCTGTCCTGTCTATTCCCAGACCAAAAGCAAAACCAGAATACTGCTCAGGATCGATGTTGACATTCTTGAGAACCTGAGGATCGACCATGCCAGACCCTAGAATCTCTATCCAACCTTCTCCACCACAGACACGACATTCTCTATTTTTACCCCCGCACACTGTACATTCGATGTCAACTTCAGCCGAGGGCTCGGTAAAAGGGAAAAAAGCCGGCCGAAACCGAATATTGATTTTTTCAAGAAAAAGAGTCCTGAGAAAAAATTCCAGAGTTCCCTTTAAATGAGCAAAAGTTATATCTTTATCTACAACAAGGCCTTCAAGCTGGAAGAACATAGGAAGATGTGTCGGGTCTGGCGCTTCTTTTCTGAAAACCTTCCCAGGGTTGATAACCCTGATAGGAGGCTTCTGTTTTTCCATAACTCGTATCTGTACCGGCGATGTGTGAGTCCGAAGAAGCAAGTCGTCTGTTATATAAAGAGTATCCCAGTCATCTCGAGCTGGATGATGAGGGGGGAAATTCAATGCTTCGAAATTATAATAATCTGTTTCTATCTCAGGACCATCCTCTATGGAAAAGCCCATAGCTAAAAATATTCTTTCAATTTCTTCTTGAAAGAGGAGAACAGGATGCGGAGCACCCCAATATCTATTTCTTCCAGGAAGGGTAAGGTCAATCTCTCTAATTAACCTTTTGGGCACCTTGATCCTTTTCTCGAGACTCTGAAGCCTTTTCTGAATATAGTTCTTAAGCCCATTAATCAGCTGGCCTGCCTTTGGCCTATCAGTCGGCTTTAAAGTCTTAAGCTCATCAAAAAGAACTCTCAGATATCCTTTTTTCCGGCTTAGATAGAGATTTCGCAATTCCTGCAGGGATTTTTCATCTTTTACTTTAACGGAGGCGTTCTTGAAAGCTTCCTTGTATTCTTCTATTTTGAGCTTGAAATCTTTAATATTGCTCAATGCTTTTCCTTTAGTCTTCATTCCCATTAAGCCTCTGCATCCTTTACCCTTTGGACTATTCGAAGAAAAGTCTGGGGAGAATTAACAGCTAAATCGGCCAATATCTTCCTGTCCAGTTGGATATCCAGATCCTTGAGGCCATGTATAAAACGGCTGTAAGAGAGGCCGTGCTCCTCTGCTGCAGCTTTAATCCTGACAATCCAAAGACGCCTGAAATCTCTTTTTCGTGTTCTTCTATCTCTGTAAGCATAGAGAAGAGCCCTTTCTACAGCCTCTTTAGCTGTGCGGTAGTTATGGCTTCTCGCACCCCAATAGCCCTTTGCTTGTCTTAAAATCTTTGATCTTCGTTTGCGTTTTTGGTTCCTCTTTTAACTCTCGGCATTTTCTTCTCCTTGGGTCTTTTTCAATATTGTCCTCGAAGGGATTTTCCCTAAAATTCGTAGGGCAGCATCTTTTTTATTTGACCTTTATCTGAGCCATCAATTAGCTCTTTTTTTCCAAGTTTTCTCTTTCTCTTTCGAGACTTCTTGGTTAGAATATGACTTTTATAAGCCTTATTGTGAACTACCTTCTTTTTTCCTGTCACCTTGAACCTTTTCTTGGCTCCTTTGTGTGTCTTTAGTTTTGGCATCTTTTCCTCCTGTCTTAGTGGGACTCAACAGAGCTGATGCAGCCCAGTGTTGCCTTTTTATCTCTCCATCCAGTTGTCCGTATTCTTTGATGTCTTCAAAAACCCGGTCCAAAATCTGTTGAGCTAATTCTGGTTTTGCCTTTTCCCTGCCCCGTAGCATTACAGTAATCTTCACTTTGTTTTCATCCTCCAGAAATCTCTGGACATGCCGCATCTTAAAATTATAATCATGAATGCTAATCTTTGGCCTGAATTTGATCTCTTTAACCTGAATTTGTTTCTGGTGCTTCTTCGCCTCGTGAGCCTTTTTATGGAGCTCATATAAATATTTGCCATAGTCCATGATTCGGCACACAGGGGGCACAGCCTGAGGGGCAATCTCAACTAAGTCCATATCCTTTTCACTGGCAATGGATAGAGCTTCTTTTAGAGGGAGAATACCGATCTGCTTCTTTTCTTCGTCTATAATTCTGACTTCCTTTGCCTGTATCATTTCATTAATCCTATGAGGCTTTTCCTTTCTCTTTCCCGGATAAAATGTCCGTCTTCTAATGATTAACCTCCTCTAAAAATTCACAGCTAAAGATTTATTTTTATCTAATTCTTTTACTTTTTCAAGGAATACATCCACACTTATTTCCCCTCTATCTCCAACAGTATGAATCCTCAGAGATGCCGTTCCGTTTGTAACCTCTTTATCTCCAACTACCAGAATAAGAGATATTTTGTTGATTTCCGCATCTCTTACTTTATAGCCCACCTTTTCCCGGCGAAGATCCACAGAAGACCTTAATCCGTTCTCTTTAAATTTTTTATCCATTGAAGCCGCATAATCATTATGCCTCTCAGCAACAGGGATGATCACAACTTGAATGGGAGCAAGCCATATTGGAAAATTCCCGTTATAATGCTCGATCAAGACTCCAAAGAATCTCTCGAGCGAACCTAGTAAAGCTCTGTGGATCAGGAAAGGCCTGTGGGGCTGTCCATCTTCGCCGACATAATTGACATCGAACCTCTCTGCTAGATTAAAATCGAGCTGGATGGTCGTACACTGCCAAGACCTTCGCAGCACATCTTTGACTTTGATGTCTATTTTGGGCCCATAAAAAACTCCTTCTCCCTCATCCACCTTAAAATCCATCTTGGCGTCCTTCAAGGCCTTATCCAGGGCTTGTGTTGCTCTGTCCCAATCCTCAATTGTTCCCACATATTTCTCAGGCCGCGTGGAAAGAAAAACGTCATATTCATTAAACCCAAAAGCATTTAAAAGTCGCAAAGCCAGAAAGATGACTCTCTTTATTTCTTCTTCGAGCTGATCAGTGCGGCAGAAAATATGCGCATCATCCACTGTGAATCCCCTGACCCTTAAAAGTCCGTGGAGAACCCCGCTTCTTTCATTACGGTAAACTGTCCCGAGTTCTGCCCAGCGCAGAGGGAGGTCCCGATAGCTTCGCTGCTTGGATTTGTAAACCATGATATGAAAAGGACAGTTCATGGGCTTCAGCTCATATTCTATCCCTCCAAACTGCATCGGAGGATACATGGCTTCATAAAACTCAGTATGTCCACTTCTCCGCCACACATCGAGCTTCGCCAGATGGGGAGCACAGATAAAATCATACCCATCCCTCACGTGTTCTTCCCTCCAATAGTTCTCGATGATATGCCTGATTGTCGCCCCTTTCGGGTGCCAGAGGACGAGTCCTGCTCCCAGATCCTCGTTAAAACTGAAGAGATCGAGCTCTGGCCCAAGCTTCCGATGATCTCTCTTTTTGGCCTCTTCAAGGAGAACGAGGTATTCCTCCAGCTCCTTCTTCTCAAAAAAGACAACCCCGTATATCCTCTGAAGCTGCTTTCCCTTCTCATCTCCCCTCCAGTATGCCCCAGAGACAGAAAGAAGCTTGAAGTGCTTAATAAGGCCGGTTGAGGAGACATGAGGGCCCAGACAGAAATCAATGAAACCTTCCTGCCTGTAACAGATCACTTGTTCGCCGGCCTTCTCCTGGATCAGCTCAACCTTTAAATCTTGTCCCATCTTTTTGAAAACCCGGAGAGCTTCTTTTTTGGAAAAGATGTCCCTTTTAATCAGGATATCTTTCTTGGCGAGCTCTCTCATCTTCGCTTCTATTTCAGATAAATCCTGAAGTGTGAACGGTGTGTCTCTTAAAAAATCATAGAAGAATCCATCCTCGACCGCTGGGCCAATTCCGGTTTGCGTTCCTGGAAAAAGCTCTAGGACCGCGTGTGCTAAAAGATGAGCAGCGCTGTGACGTAAGATATCAAGCGCCTCGTCGGAATCGGCGTAAATCAGCTTAATTTCCATATCTTTTTCCAATTGTGTATCCAGCCCCACAACTAGGGCATCTATTTTAGCAAAAAGAGGTTTATGATCGAGCTTGAGACGGGGAATGAGGTCGGTAAGCGAAGTCCCCTTCTCTGCCGAAAGAGTAGACCCCTCTATTGTTATTTTAACCAATTCATCCATTAAAATTTATATGTATTCAATAGGGAAGGCAAAGCGGTTATGCCCTAAGGCTTCCTCTTGAATACTCACTCCATATGTAATGGTAGGCGCGGAGGGTATCGAACCCTCGACCTCTTCCGCGTCAAGGAAGCACTCTCCCACTGAGCTACGCGCCTAGCCCTTTCAAGCTTATATATATTAAATAATTTACGTTGTTACTGTCAATAGGAAGGAAGCCTCTCTATTTCCATGATAGAGGAATGATTTTGGAAATTCCTCTGCTCCCTTCAGATTTTTAACGCCCTTCCCTCACTGTCCTTCTCAGCGCCTGCGGAACTGCGCCCGTTTGTTCCTCACAATCTTGAGCGATGTCCTCTGTTCAAACCAGAGCTCCCACCCTTTATAAAGGCAGTGCTCGAACATCCTCGGCGCCCGCCTTCATCGGGTTCCCTCGAATGACAGTGAGGGAAGGCTAAATCTTCAAGGTCGCTTTAGGAATTTCCAAAATCATTCCAGCTAGACAGCCCTGGAGACACGAACCCTTTATTTTGCAAAGCCGGCTGTATTTTTTTAAAATAAGAGAGGAAGAATGATTGAGCATTTTTCGCTCTCCATCCAATCCAGCAGTTGTATTGAGTTCACAGAATATAGAAAGAAAAAAATGATCGGTATCATGGCAGATTCCCACGACAATCTGCATGCAGTCAAGCAAGCCATCGGTTTCTTTAAAAAAATGGAGTGTGATTTGGTTATTCACGCTGGAGACTTTGTTGCACCGTTTGCCGCTAGAGAGCTAGAAAACCTATCCTGTCCGGTCAAGGCTGTTTTTGGTAACTGCGATGGAGAAAGGCAAGGATTGAAAAAAGTTTTCCGCTCCTTCGGGGTGATAAAGGAAGCTCCGTTTACCTTCAACTATCTGAACTTAAATTTCTTGCTTACCCACGTCCATTCTTCTCTGAAATCTTATCTAGCTTCTCAAAAATACGACGTTCTAGTCTTCGGTCATACTCATAAACCAGAAATGAAGACAGTGGGCCAAACTCTGCTCATCAATCCAGGAGAAACAGGGGGATGGGTATCAGGAAAAAACACGGTGGCAATCCTGGATACAGATCCACGAAAGGCTGAAATCATAACATTATAAAATCAAAATTACTGAAATCACTGTTTAAAGAGAAATCAGTTGGATAGGCAATCTGGAAAATATATAGCGACCCTTGTTCCGTTCAACTCAGTTGATTAGAGCACGGACATGCCTAGAGGAATAGACAGACGTCAAAAACCTGCATGGCAAAAATTCCGAAAACCCACCCCCACTCCATCCAGGCCACGATCTTCCAAACACCGGAAAAAACCTCCCAAAAAATAAGCTATATACTTCCCCCCTCTCTTCTGAAAGCATCTCCAAAACCAAGATGCAGTAACAGCCAGGCAAGCTGATGAGGAAGTCATCCAGAGGCGAGCGGGCATGGTTCCTCGAAGAGGAGAGCGAGCTGAGGACTGCAAGAAAAAGGGGACAGGCTACTTTTTTCCATTCCTGTTGGGGCTTGATTCATCAAGCCCACTTTTCTGTCATTGCGAGGAATAAAGAAGATTGCCACGCTGCGCTCGCAACAGGCTGCGCAATCTCTCCAGTTGGCAAAAAAAGTAGCCTGTCCCCTTTTTCTTGCGGGCTGACGAAGCAGCTTGCCTGTCTTCTTTTTAAGCTGCTGTGAAAATGGAGATGCTTTCATCTCTTCTACCCTGTTTGCATAATTAAAAGGCCTGTATTATACTAGCTTTTTCTTAAAAACGACTGTGTAAAATTCGGAAAAAAAGAAAATTATAACTTTCTCCAAGGAGAAATTATCCAGATGAAAAGAGTCATCATTATGGGAGCAGCAGGAAGAGATTTCCATAATTTCAATGTCTTCTTTAGAAACAAAGAAGAATTGCGCGTCGTAGCCTTCACGGCAGCTCAGATACCAGATATTGAAGACAGAAAATATCCATCTGTTCTTGCTGGAAAATTTTATCCGGACGGAATTCCTATCTATCCAGAGGAAGAGATCACCTCGCTCATCAAACAAGATGAGGTCTCTGAAGTATATTTCTCCTACTCCGATATCCCTCATGAGTATGTCATGCATAAAGCGTCTCAGGTTATGGCGGCTGGAGCGAGCTTTGTTCTCCTTGGCCCCCAGGAGACGATGATAAAGAGCAAGCTTCCTTTGATATCGGTTTGTGCTGTCAGGACCGGGTGTGGAAAGAGCCAAACGACTCGGAAAGTCGCCCTTCTTTTCAAAGAAAAAGAAAAAAAAGCGGTTGTCATTCGCCACCCTATGCCTTATGGCGATTTGGTCAAACAAAAGATTCAACGCTTTGAAACCTACGAGGATATGATAAAGCACGAATGCACCATTGAGGAGATGGAAGAATATGAACCTCATATCAGGAGTAGTATAGTGGTCTACGCGGGCGTGGATTATGAGGCTATCCTTGAGGAGGCAGAAAAGGAAGCGGACATTATCCTATGGGATGGCGGGAATAATGACTTTCCCTTCTACAATGCTGATCTGGAAATCGTTGTCACTGACCCTCACAGACCCGGTCACGAACTTCTGTACCATCCAGGAGAGATGAATCTTAGGAGAGCCCATGTCTTGGTCGTCAATAAAATAGACAGCGCTCAGGAGGAAAAAATCAACCAAGTTCTGGCAAACATCAAAAACTTCAATCCCAAGGCAACAGTTATCCGTGCCAATTCTCCTATCACTGTTTCAGATGGAAAAGAAATAGCTGGAAAAACAGTCCTGGTCATTGAAGACGGACCTACACTTACCCACGGGGGGATGCCTTATGGAGCGGGAGTGATAGCTGCCACTCAATATGGGGCCTCAAAAATCATCGACCCCAGGCCATTCGCCGTTGGGAGCATCAAAGAGACGTTCCAAAAATATGACCACCTCGATAAAGTCCTCCCAGCCATGGGCTACGGAAAGCAACAAATGGCAGAACTTGCTCAAACTATCGATAAAGCCGACTGCGACCTCGTTATCGGTGCTACTCCCATCGACCTCAGCCGCTTGATCAAAACCAATAAAAGAATCCTTCGCGTCACCTACGAGCTTGAAGAAATTGGCACGCCTGACCTGGAAGAGGTTCTCAGAGATTTCTTATGAAAAGAAAATTAGCTCTCATTGCCTTTGGCGGAAACGCCATCCTCCCTGATGATCAGAGGGGATTACAATCTGAACAAATGAAAAATGCGCAGAAAGCAGCCAAGCTCATGGTTCATGTGGTGAAAAGAGGATACGATCTGATTATTGTCCACGGCAACGGCCCTCAAGTCGGAAATCTTTTAATCCAGATGGAAGAATCTATTACCAAGATTCCTCCTTTTTCCCTGGAAGTCTGCGATGCCATGACAGAAGGCAGCATGGGTTTCATGCTTGAGAAAGCAATCGTCAATGAACTCCGAAAAAACTCTGTGGACAGGGAAGTTGCCACACTGGTCACACAGGTAGTTGTCGACAGAGAGGACCCAGCCTTTGAGAACTCCTCCAAGCCAATTGGTCCTTTTTATTCGAAATACAGAGCCCAAATGCTCGCTCGCGAAAAAAAATGGAAAATGATTGAAGACGCAGGCCGCGGCTACCGGAAAGTCGTTCCGTCTCCAAAACCGATCGATATTGTTCCCAAAAGAGTCATCCGGGATTTGGTCCGCTCTGGTAAAATCGTTATCACAGCAGGGGGAGGAGGCATCCCAGTCATCATCAATGGCAATGGACTCTTCCAGGGAGTAGAAGCGGTTATTGACAAAGACTATGCAGCCAGTCTTATTGCCAGCGAGGTCAAAGTAGACCTTTTCATCATATTGACCAACGTCGATCGAGTGTGCTTGAACTATGGAAAGCCCAACGAAGAGCCGATAGCAGTCATGAGTATCAAACAGGCTCAAGATTACCTTTCTCAAGGACAGTTCCCTCCAGGCTCGATGGGACCAAAGATTCAAGCAGCAATAGAATACATCCAAAAAGGAGGAAAAGAGGTTTTGATTACTTCAGCAAACAACCTCAAGGCCTCCCTGATCAATCGTTCAGGGACAAAAATCAGGGCCTCGCTCTAGGAGATATAGAATGCTTGAAGATTTCATATCTATCCATGATTTATCACTTTATGAATTCAACCAAATCCTAGAATTAACCGAACAAATAAAGGCCCATCCCCAGCGCTTCCAAAATAAGCTTAAAAACAAAACCCTGGCCATGATATTTCAAAAACCCTCTCTGCGGACAAGGGTAACCTTTGAGGTGGGGATGCTCCAGCTGGGAGGCGAGGCGATATATTTAAGTCCCTCTGATATTCAAATGGGAACAAGGGAAACTCCTTACGATGTGGGCAAGAACTTGGAACGCTGGATTGACGGCGTAATGATAAGAACTTTTGCTAACCAGGATGTCGTTGATTTTGCCAGAGCCTGCCGTATCCCTGTCATAAATGCCCTAACAGATCTCCTCCACCCCTGCCAAGCAATGGCAGATCTCTTTACTATAAAGGAAAAGAGAAGAGACCTAGGGAATTTCAAGCTGACATACTTGGGGGACGGCAACAATGTCTGCCACAGCCTTCTTCTGGGAGCCGCAAAATCGGGATGTAACATAATGGTAGCAACGCCTCCAGGATACGAACCGAATCCAGAAATTCTAAAATTGGCAGAAGAAGACGGAAAAGAAACAGGAAGCAGGTTTCATCTCACGGATGATCCCTCCGAGGCAGTCAAGGAAGCGGATGCTGTCTATACAGATGTCTGGGCCTCTATGGGACAAGAGCAAGAAAAAGACAAAAGAGCCAAAATCTTCGCTCCCTTTCAGGTAAATAAAGGACTCATGGCCAAAGCCAAGTCAGATGCTTTTTTCATGCACTGCCTTCCAGCACATAGAGGTGAAGAGGTTACGGATGACGTCATCGATTCTCCTCAATCCATTGTCTACGACCAGGCCGAAAACAGGCTTCATATCCAGAAAGCTATTATGTTATTATTATTAGAGAAAAAGAATGATGACTAAAGAAGACGAGAACACCAAAATTACAGAAAGTGATATCCTTTTTATCGAAAAAGAACTCACTCAAATCAACAAACCGCTCTCCTTTCAGGAGATGACAAAAAAATTGGCCTACAAAAAGACGTCCAGCCAAATGAGTCAAGAAGTCAAAAAATATGATCCCTATTGCCAGTATGAAATCGGTGACCTCATATACAAAGAATACGATGAACTGCTGACAACCAGCAGTAAAGGAGCAGAATCCTTTAAAGGAGCCATTGCTCTGAAAGTAGTCCGAAAGGTTTCCTATGAAAGTTATAATTGCGAAATGCTCGAAGTTGACTACTCAAGAGGAGGAACATTCCGTAAATACATTGATTACATGAAGAAGACTAAAACTCAAGTTCTTCTTCCCAGTAACCTCGAGGGAAAAGCCCAGACTCCCGAAATAATGGATAAGCAGGAAGACCCGCGGCTCGTTGACCCCCCCATGACAGATAAAGATCTAAAATCTTTGGAGAAAAATTTGAGAGCTGCACTTTCAAAGTCTGACAATTTTTTCAGTTGGAACGATCACTGCCAACTCACAGAGAAGCAGGTCAAGATTCAAGAAAAGAAAATTAAAGAAATTGAAAAATTCTTCCGGGATAAAAAACAATCAGCCCTAACTACGGAATTGGTGAAAAAGTTTTTTGGAATGGAAAGTTCGGATGAACTCTTCGAGCTTTACTGTATGAGCTTAAATTCTATACTGGATAAAAAATACAAGAAGAATTTCCTATATGTCTCTCCTCTTGCCTGGGGAAAATGGCATCTAAAAAACTTTATAAATTCTTACACTAAAGATTTGCCCCTTTCAGCCCCAAAGGCAAAAGTTCCTCCTGTCGAGAAAGCTCAAAAAGGCGAGACAACCCAAGCACAGAGTTTTCCATTAAAAATTTACCTGACTTGGAGAGAAATCCTTTCGGGTGGAGTAAGAGTCCCTAAGAGCCTCAACAAAGAGCTATCATACTCGAGAGAGTACACCTTTATTGATACAGAGGAAGAAACGGACTACTCTGTGTACTACTATCCATCGTCCTCCTTCTTTCTGGGATTAAAGGACTTTTATGATAAGAATAACGTACCCCAAGGGGCAAGTCTAACGCTGGAAAGAAAAGGGCCAGCGGAGTTCAGCTTCTGGCTTAAGAAATCAAAGAAAAAACTTTCTGTGGTGAAAATAGCTTATGACCCCAAAAAAGATATGTTTGCTGATGCCAGCGAAGAAATGTTTACCTTTTCCCTCCCAAATAAAATCATTCACCTTGAAAAAGAAACCTTGACCAGGCTATTCTCTCTCTACGAGGAAAGAGATAAGCTGGACCTCCGCCAGCTTCTGATTCTTATTTTCAACAATTTTGCCCTAGAGAGCAACAATTTCTCCCTCCACTACCTCAGAGCTTATCATTTAATTGATATCTTGAAACAAACAACACAAGAAGATATAGAATACACTCTGCTCAACTCACCAGAATTCTCCCCGTCAGAAAAAAAGAAGTGAATCTTCTCCTACCAGGAAAAAATTAAAGCCAAAGAAGAAGTGAAACTTGAAGAAGCCATAGAAGTTTTACCTGAGATAATTCCAGAGGAAGCAGTCGAAGAAGCTCTGCCTGAAGAAGCTCCAAAGGAAGAAATCGCTCCCCAAATAATTGAAGAAAAGGAAGAAGAAGTGAGGGTAGAGGCTCCCTTGGAACTTCCAAAAGAAAAATTTGAAGAAAGGCCAAGAAGAGAAGAGCCCTCTAAAAGAGAAAAGCCTTCAAAGAAAAAGAAAGCCAAGATGGAACCAGAGAAAGTTCCTCGAATAAGGAGAGGAGCGAAAAGACTTATTGAAGAAAAAATAGAGATTGAAGAATCTGAACAGGAAGCCCTGGCTGCCGTGAAAGCAAAGGAGAAGGAGACAGAAGAAAAAAGAGCAGAAGCAAGGCCAAAAAAAGAGAAAAAAGAAAAATTTAAACCTTTTGTCGCTGAAGAACCTGCTTTTGGGGTTTTTGCAGAAAAGCTGAAATCGTCTCTAGTCTAAAAAAAGAAAGATAAAAAGAAAAAATAAAGATCCTCTTCAAACAAATCTCCAGTCCACGAAAAGATAAAAAAGAATGAGCAAATGGAAGACAACAGCTGACATTGCAATCATCGGAGGCGGAATTATGGGCTGCTCTACTGCTTATCATCTGGCCAAGCGGGGACAGAAAGATGTCGTTCTTCTGGAAAGAGACCTGCTAGCTCAAGCATCTACAGGGCTCTCGGTCGGAGGAATCCGCCTGCAGTTCTCTCATCACGCCAACATCCGCCTATCCCTAGAAGCACTCCGCCTCTTTGAACACTTCGAGGAAGAATTCAACGTAGATATTGGATTCAATCAGGTGGGCTACCTTTTTATGGCGCAGAAAAAGGACACGTGGGAAGATTTTCTAGACTCTGTCCAACTCCAGCGCCAGCTCAACGTACCTGTAGAAGTGCTCTCTCCTGAAGAGATTAAGCACCGCTGGCCGTACCTGGAAGTGAATGATATCCAAGGGGGCACTTTTGGCCCCAAGGATGGATATGCTGACCCCTATAACGTAGCCATGGCTTTTGCGAATAAGGCAAGGAAGACAGGAGTTCGTATAGAAGAAAAGACCAAGGTTACCGGTATACGAGTCGAGGAGAGCCGCGTAAAAGGAATTGAGACCACCAAAGGACCAATCTCGACACCTATTGTCATCAATGTAGCAGGACCCTGGGGAGGAGAAGTTGCCAGGATGGCAGGGTTGGAATTTCCAGTCAAACCTTACCGCCGCCAAGTGTTCATGACTAAAGCCTTCAAAGACATCCCAAAGCCAGTGCCAATGATTATTGACTTTGATGCCCTCTACTATCTTCGAGGCGAAGGGCCTGGCATTCTCACCGGCATGAGTGATCCAGATGAGCCTCCGAGCTTCAATACCAATGTAGACTGGAATTTCCTGGAGAAAGTTATTGAAAAAGCAGTCCACAGGGCTCCCATTCTGGAGAAAGCCAAAATCCTAAAAGGCTGGGGCGGTCTTTACACTATCACTCCCGATGAAAATCCCATAATTGAAGCAATACCCCAGGTGGAAGGATTCTTTTGCGCCATAGGCTTCTCAGGACATGGTTTCCAGCATGGACCGGCCGTAGGCCGCATCCTGAGCGAACTCATCCTTGACGGGCATACAGATTTTGACCTAATCCCTTTCGTCCATAATAGATTCGATGTGATAAAAGAAAAAGGAGAAAAAAGGGCGGTGTAAGTACAAATGACAAAGCTTAAAATTTTTTCTCAAAACGATGTGAAACAAGCTATGAATATGTTCCAAGCAATCGATGCAGTTAAGCAAGCTTACATCCAGTTATCCAAGGGAGAAGCAGTCATTCCCCGGCGGACACAAGTTCCAGTGGAAAAGCATGACGGTGTGACACTCTTCATGCCTGCCTATCTTGCCTCCACTGAAACCCTTGAGGCAAAAATTGTTTCGGTTTTCCCAAAAAATACGGAAAACGATCTCCCTACGATTCATGCGGTTATCATCGTCATAAATGCTCAAACGGGCCAACCCGAGGCTCTGATGGACGGAACCTACTTGACTGCCTTGCGTACTGGAGCTGCCTCTGGGCTGGCCACTGAATTGTTAGCCCGAAAAGAGGCACGCGTGGCTGCAATATTCGGGGCAGGAATTCAAGGCCGAACGCAATTGGAAGCAATCTCGACTGTACGCTCCATAGAAAAGGTCTGGATCTATGACATCATCCCCGAAGCAACAGAAGTCTATATCAAAGAAATGAAAAGCCGTGGAAAACCCATTCCCTCTGATCTTTCTATGGCTGGCTCCCCTTCTCAAGCTGTCCGTGATGCCGATATTATCTGTACGGCAACAACATCCCTAACTCCTGTTTTTGACGACGTTGACTTGAAACCAGGAGCCCATATAAACGCTGTCGGTTCTTACACCCCTCAAATGCAGGAAGTTCCCGGGCAAACAGTCGCACGAGCCAAAGTCGTAGTGGACTCAATTTCAGCTAGCCTGGCAGAGGCAGGAGACCTGATCATCCCACTCAAAGATGCGGCTATCGCCAAGAGCCACATCCACGGAGAAATCGGGCAAGTGGCCGCAGGTGAGATTCCTGGGCGCGAACGAGAAGAAGAGTTGACTTTCTTTAAATCGGTTGGAGTCGCTGCACAAGATGCGGCTGTGGCTGAACTAGTTCTGCGTAAGGCTGATGAATTAGGTCTTGGTATTAGTGTCGCCCTCTAAGCCCTACAGGATCTCTCGCGACGAACCTCTTCTTCGTGTTACCCCCATCTGATCCAACAGCTCCAGAAGTGGAATGGCGTACTTCCTGGTGAGTCCTGTCATCTTTTTAAAATCTGAAACAGTCAATTCCTGCTTTCCATAATTTCGAATCTTCAATATGACCTCATCCAGCCACCGAGAATGGAGTATGAATCCATCTTTTCCCTGGATAACTTTCTTTCTATCTATGAGTAGAGATATCAACTGCTGAATCCTTTTAGAAGAAAGGCGAAAACGCTTTTGAAGGTCTTTTGAAGAAACGGAGTGAAACTCCCCCTTGAAGCACATCTCTTCAAGCTCCCTCAGGATAGTTTCCTCTCTAGCAGTGATAGCTCTCTTAAAACCGGCTAAGGAAACCTCCTCCCCCAGATCTCGGATCTCGCCAGCTTTCAAGAGATGTTTCAAGGCCAAAGTGAGGATCATCTGGTGGAGGCCAAATCTTTTTTTTATTCTCTCTGGAGATACTCCTATCTTATCAGGATTCTTCTTGTGAAACTGGGAAAGAAAGGCGAGAATTCTTCCTAGGAGAAAATCAAAACTCTTCTGGGAAAAAAGAAAGAGAGGAGAGAAAGTAAGGATTTTTATTTTCCCCTCTGCCTCTAACTCTTGGCTGAGGCGATGGAGAGAACGCATCTCGAGAGAGCAAAAATCTCCGACTTCACCTTCCTTCAAGCCCTGTACTCCCTTCTCTCGGATCAGTGCAAAAAGCATGCTCTTCTCATTCCCTTGAAGTTCCCGCAGGAATGTGACTCTTTTTTTTATCTGTCCACTGTTGATTCTCTCTGAATAGGGATTAAGGACTTTTCCATCTCCCAGCAAGCGCTTCGCTCCCTGTTTTTGGATCTTGAATTCGTACATCCACTTCAGAGTAAGAGGCCTATGAATATGGACCCGGACAAAAAAATGCTCTGGCCTTTTCTCCTGATGCGGCTCGTAAAAATGAAAAGAGGCCGGAATTTTCTGGGCTCTATAGATGAGCAGAGCATCGATCTGTTTTGCTTTCGCACCAGGGGAAAAACTAACCACAGCGTCAAAACAGGAGGTCTTCATCGGGCTTTTTTCTCCTCTTCAGGGCTTAATGTAAGCGTAATCCTCCTTAAGATTGGATCTACTGAAGCCAGGATGACTTTTAGTGTGTTCCCTAATTCAAACGTCCTCCCCGACCGTCTACCTACCAAAATCTTATCAGATCTTTTAAAATAATAATCTCCCTCTAAATCGTTGAAAAAAACAATGCCATCCACAAAAAAATCCTCAAGCTCCACAACCAAGCCTGCCCTGGTAATATCTACAATGGTGCCACCCAATTCATCCCCGAGTTTGCCTTTCAGGAATCGAAATATCCGCCATTCCAAGAGCTCTTTCTCTGCACCTTCTGCCTTCCTCTCCTGTTCAGAGCAATGGAGTGCCACCGAGGAGAAAGGGGATGGCTTTATTCTTTCCTGTGTGATCGCTCTTTTTAAAATCCGATGGACGACTAAATCTGGATAGCGACGGATGGGAGAAGTGAAGTGTGTATATTCATCCTTGGCAAGTCCAAAATGCCCCAGGTTTTCGTCGGAATAGACAGCCAGTTTCAAAGACCTCAACACCTGAAGGTTAACAACTTTCTCTCCGCTCTTCCCCGCAAACCCTTTGAGAGCCTGCTGTAAATCTCTGGATTTAATTTTTTTTGACCGGGGAAGAGATATTCCAAAATGAGTTAGTATTTCTCGAAGTCTTTTGAGGTCTTTGATTGCAGGCGGAGGATGAATTCTGTAGATTAGGGGAACATTTTCCCGCGAGAGAAAAGATGCCACGGCTTCGTTAGCCGCGACCATGAAGTCTTCAATAACCTGATGGGCTTCATTCCGCATAGACGGCACTATTGAATGGAGGCTTCCCTCTTTGTATACAAGTTCTGGTTCATGAAGATCAAAATCAAGGCTCCCTTCCATCTCCCTTTTTCTCCTCAAAAGCTGAGCCACATGCCTCATCAGTAACAGGTCAGGGACAAGAGTGGAAAATTTCCGCTTTTCTGCCTCATCCTTCTCGAATATTTTATAAACAGAGTCGTATGTCATCCTCTCTGCAGTTTGAATAAGAGAAGGACGAAATTCAGCCTTCACGACTCTTCCTTCTCCATCTATCTCAAGCAAAACCGAAAAAGTCAATCTCTCCTCTTTTGGCCTCAGGCTACAGATATCGTTCGAAAGCACCTCAGGCAGCATCGGGAGAGTGACCTCAGGAAAATATACGCTTGTTCCTCTCTCAAAAGCCTCCTTATCTAAAAGAGAGTCGGATTTCACATAATGGGAAACATCGGCAATATGGACACCAAGAAGAAAATGCCCGTTCTCAAGCTTGCGCACGCTCACGGCATCATCAAAGTCCTGGGCGGTTTCTCCGTCAATAGTCATAGTCAGCCAATTCCTGTAGTCCTCTCTTTTCTTTCTATCTTCAGGATGAATTCCAGGAGATATTTTTCTGGCCTCAGCTATTGCCTCCTCTGAGAAAGCGTGAGCAAGATTGAATCGCTGGATAACGACTTTGACATCCACACCTGGATCATCCGGCATTCCCAGGATGCTCTCCAAGGTCATGGTTTCTCTGTCCACTTCCACAATCATACCTGGAAGAGGTGATATACGACCATTCGAATTTAGAGGAATTTCCTCTGATGAAGGTGAGTCAAATGGGAGAAAAAAGGGCTGCCTATTCTGTTCGCGATAAAGGCCAATTATCCTTTTTTTTCCTTGTTTTAATATTCTGATCACCCTTCCCTCGGGCTTCGCCTTTCTCCCTTTTTCTCTATAAAGGACTTCGACTATATCTCCCTGAAGCGCTCCTCCAGAGTGACGAGCTGGGATAAAAATATCCTCTGTCTGACCGTCCTCTTGTTCGACAAATCCAAACCCTCTGAGAGAGGTGAGAAACCTTCCGATTGCCAAACTCGATTTCAAAGGGATAAAATACCGACTTTTTATTCGCCGAACGATTCCCTGGCCTTCCATTTTTCTAAGCTGATTTCTCAGCCGCTGTCTTTCCCTTGAAGAGAGATGTAGCTCCTTCATAATTTTCTGGAAAGTCAACCCCTCTCTCCTCCTTCCAAGGAGAGAAATTATCTTTCTATCCATATCCATCGCGTCTCTCAATAATAGTAAAGAGAAACATAGGGAATTTTATACATTTCTCTCAAATGTTTTAGAAGTCTTAACTTGAAGACCCTCTGAAACTCCTCCTTTTCTGCAAACTCATATTCTGCAAGAATCTCTCTTCTGATCTCATCTTTCTCTATATCTGATGCTTTCTCGAAAAGAAGCTCTTCGATTTCTCTCTCTCTTTGCTCAAGCTCTTCCTCATTGATATTTCTGCAAGAAAGCCTTCTCAAAACCAGGACAAAAACTTCTCTCAAATAATCTACTTCAAGAGGGGTGTTCTCCAAAAATCTCTTTACTTCGGCTATCGCCTTCTCTCTCTTTTTTTCTTGTCCTACCTCATTGTTCTTGCTCCCAACTCTTCTGTCTCTAAATTGCTCAAAAGCTCTTAGAACCTGAAGATTGCAGAAGACAAGAGATAGGATCTTTCCCTTTCTGGCTCGTTTCAAACTGTTTTTCTCAAAGGCCCGGTCAACGCCTTCCAGGACCACCTGGAGAGGAATCTTCATCTTCTCCCAGGTCTCAATAATATGCAGCTCTTTGGACGAGAGAAAAAAGGGAGATCCGCGGAGCTTGAGAAAATGGCGAGCAATTGACTGAAAATACTGGCTCCTGTTTTCGTTCTTCATTTCCAAAAAGGTTCTCTCTGGGAGAAAAAATCGAAATTAGGCTTCTTTCTCTTTGTTTCTCTCATGAAGAATTCGAAGTCCATCTAAAACTAAATAAGGCTCATGAAAATCAATAGACTCGATATTTTTGCAGATCTGGACTGCAAAACCTCCAGTAGAGATGACGCTCGTTTCTTTTCCTAATTCTCTTTTGACCTCTTCAATGATATTAGAAACGAGGCCAATATAACCAAAATAGAGGCCCGATTGCATACTCGAAACTGTCGTCCGACCTATCGCCTTCTTCGGCTTCCTTATTTCTATCCTGGGCAATTTTGCCGTCTTGATGAAAAGAGCCTCAGCCGAAATCTGGATCCCTGGTGCAATCGCCCCGCCTAAATACTCTCCATTGGCAGAAATAGCATCGAAGGTTGTGGCTGTCCCAAAGTCAACTACAATAGCGGGGCCTCCATGCTTTTCAAAAGCGGCAACAGCAGCAACCACTCTATCTGCTCCCACTTCAAGCGGATTTTCATAGAGAATGGGCATTCCTGTTTTCAATCCTGGTCCAACCACCAGGGCTTTAATCTGAAATAGATTCTGGCTCAAAACCTGAAAGACTGGAGTCAACGGAGGAACAACACTGGAGAAAATAACTGACTCTATATCATCTACCTTTAGACCTGAAAACGCGAAGAGGTTTAAAAAACTCATGCCATACTCATCGCAGGTTTTTTCCCTCTCTGTACGAATTTTCCAATGCTTGATTAATTTTTCTCCCTGGAAAATTCCCACCACTACGTTGGTGTTGCCGATATCTATTGCTAAGAGCATTTCACTCCTCCTTTATTTCCTTAATTTCCGCTGAAAAGAATGATCTTCTCTCCCCATGGATTTCTACGATTAATCCCCCATCCCTATTAATCCCTCTATAGACTCCTGAAATTTCGCCCTCCTGGGTCACGAGAGTAAGTTCTTTTCCCAGCGGAGCTGAGGAGTTTTCCTGAAACGAAGAGACTATTAGGCCTCTTTCTCCCCTGCAAAAAAGACCATACCAGTGATTGAGGGCCTGCCAAAGTTTCCCAAGAAACTCTCTCTTCTCAATATCCTTTTTTGTTATAAGCCTTAAGGAGGTGGCTGAAGCACGGATATCTCCTGGAAAATCTTCACTCCTGTGGCTTATATTAAGGCCTATCCCGAGGATAGAATAATTGGCTTTGCTGCCTAAAAACCCGGTTTCACAAAGAATGCCGCCCAATTTTTTCTTTTCCCAAACTAAATCGTTGGGCCACTTCAGTTTGACTCGGACCCCAATCATCTCAAAGATGGCCTCCCTTAAAGCCAGGCCTGCTAAGAGTGGAATAAGAGAAATATTCGCCTTTTCAGGACGGAGAATGCAGGAGATATAAAATCCCTTCTTTTTAGCGGAGTACCAGCTTCGTCCTTTCATCCCTCTCCCTTTTGTTTGCTCATCAGCGATCACAACTGTCCCTTCCTCGGCACCTTCATGTGCCATCTCTCTAGCTAGATCGTTAGTAGACGGACAAGACTTAATCCAATGGATTTTTGCCCCAATTTCCATCGTAAAATGCAAAATCAAGTTAAGAGAACCGGCGTCCTCTGCTTCCTAGATGAGGAGAAGAATATGTTCAAGGCTCTGCTCCAACTTCATTTTCCGGTTTTGAAGTCTACGCAGCCTTGTTTTAGCCTCACGAGTGACTTCTTTGGGAGCTTTTTTGAGAAAACTCTCATTCTCCAGCCTGCTCTCTATCTTCTTGATATCTGATGTAATCTTGGCAATTTCCCGCTCTAATCTCTGTTTTTCTTGCTCTAAGCCAAAGATTCTCTCGAGAGGGATTGCCATCTCCCAAGAACCTGATATGCCTTTCAAAAGCCTCTTTTTCTTAGGAAAATCGTCCAATATAACAACCTGACCAATATTGGCCAGGGTCTGAATGTAGATTTCATGCCTTTGAATCATCTCTCTCTCTTTTGCCTCGCTCACCTTCATCCACAGATCAATCTCTTCCTTGGGAGGGATCCTGTTCTCTGCTCTGATGGTTCGAACTTCGACAATGGCATCCTGGAGAAGTTTCATCTCTGCCTCGGCCTGTTCATCCATCAAATTGTTCTCTGCCCGAGGGAATTGTGCTACAGCCAAAGATTTTCCAGCCGTGGGCAGATGCTGCCAAATCTCTTCTGTTATGAAGGGCATAAAGGGATGCAACAACCTCAGTATTTGGTCTAGCGTATCCAAGAGAACTGCCATTGACGTCTTATTCCCTTCTTTAAGGCTGGGCTTAACCAATTCAATATACCAGTCACAGAATTCATGCCAAATAAAATGATAGATTCTGTCCGCTGCTTCGTAAAACTTATACTGTTCTAAAGCTTCATCCAGTTCCTGTATAATCTTTGCTAACCTGCTCCTGATCCATCTGTCAGCAAGGGTCATTTCCTCTTTTCTTGTTTCTTGCGTATTATCTTTCAGGTTCATCAAGGCAAAGCGAGATGCATTCCAGATCTTGTTCGCAAAGGCCCGATAACCCGCCATTCTTTCCTCTGAAAGCGAGATATCCATCCCTGGAATGGCCAAAGCAGCAAGGGTGAATCTCAAGGCATCTGTTCCGTAGTTGTCGATCATTTCCAGTGGATCGATGGTGTTCCCCTCGGATTTACTCATTTTTCGCCTTTTGAAGTCCCTAACCAAGCAATTTATAAAAACGTGACGGAAAGGGATATCCCCGGTGAATTTAAGCCCCATCATGATCATACGCGCTACCCAGAAAAAAATGATATCAAAACCGGTAGCCATAAGATCTGTCGGATAAAAAGTCCGTAAATCCTCGGTCTCCTCTGGCCAGCCCATGGTGACAAAAGGCCAGAGAGCAGAGCTGAACCAAGTATCGAGAACATCTTCATCCTGAACAATTTTTTTGCTCCTGCAGCTATCGCATTCTGAAGGGGCCTCCATGGCGACGACCATCTGTTCGCAATCCCGGCAATACCAAGCAGGAATCCTGTGCCCCCACCAAAGCTGTCGAGATATGCACCAGTCATGGATGTTATACATCCATTCAAAATAGGTCTTGGTCCAGTTTGGAGGGATAAATTGAATCTTACCCTCCTCGACAACTCTAATGGCTTCCTTGGCCAATGGGGTAATCTTAACAAACCACTGCCAGGAAAGATGAGGCTCTATGATCGTCTGGCAGCGGTAGCAGTGTCCGACAGCATGCTGGTAATCCTCTATCTTTTCTAGAAGGCCTGCTTCTTTGAGCCTTAATATGACTTTTTCCCGACATTCAAATCTGTCCAGACCTTTAAATTCTTCTCCTGCTTCCTCTGTCATTTTCCCTGAGCCATCAATCACAATTACCTGCTCAAGATTGTGCTGTCTTCCCAGTTCAAAATCCACAGGATCATGAGCAGGTGTTACCTTAACAGCCCCGGTCCCGAATTCCCTTTCCACCCTTTCATCAGCGATGATAGGTATAACTCGATTGACGAGCGGAAGAAGGACTTTCTGCCCTAAGAGCTTATTATACCGGTTGTCATCAGGATGAATGGCGACAGCCGTATCTCCCAGCATAGTTTCGGGTCTTGTGGTGGCAACAACGATACTCTCTTCAGAATCCTGAAGCGGATATTTGATATAGTAAAGCTTTGCTTGTCGCTCCTTATGCTCAATCTCAATATCTGAAAGCACTGTCCCACAGTGAGGGCAGCGATTGACTAAATAATAGTCTCTGTAGATGAGCCCCTCATTGTAGAGCTCGACAAAAACACGCCTTACGGCTGCAGCATAACCTTTATCCAGCGTGAATCTTTCCCTTGTCCAATCTAAGGAAACTCCGAGTTTTTTCAACTGATGAATAATCTGGCCGCCGTGCTTCTCTTTCCAATCCCAGGCTATTCGAAGGAATTCCTCCCGGCCGATCTTCTCGCGGGTCAGTCCCTTTTCAGCCAGGCTCTGCTCAATGACATTGTGAACAGCAATACTGGCATGATCCGTTCCAGGAAGCCAGAGTGTATTAAAACCTTGCATCCTGCGCCAGCGAGTGATTATATCAGGGAGCGTGAAACAGAGGGCATGGCCCACATGAAGAGAGCCAGTAACATTTGGGGGTGGGAGCACCATAGAAAACTTCTTCTTTGAAGGAGGGCCTTGAGGTACAAACAGTCCTTCCTCAAGCCAGAATTTCAACCATTTCTCTTCAACAGGCTTCGGATCATAAGCCTTTTCCAGAATTTGTTTTTTCATCATCCTTTTTCCTATAAATCAAAACACAATAGCCTCACATTTTAGAAACTCAATATATTTTATCAATTTAACAGTTGTTTTTCTCTATTTTTTCTTACCTTTTTAATTTACTATCAACAATCCAGGTTATTTAGACTTAATCTTGGGATAGCTGAATCAATAGCCTAAAAGGATTACAGGGACACTGTCGTTGTGTCTATCTGCTGGTCACTTATTCTGTATGCCCCAAGAGTTTTCTGATTCTATCCAGCTCCTGTTCGACCCATTCTTTAATTTCAACAAAAACCTGTGTCTTCAGTCTCTTTTCTAATTCTCTCTCCACCTCAAGGATCTCCTGCCTCACTATACTTCTGAGTTTCTCTTCCTTTCCGGCATCGAGCTCATTGGAAGCAGCAGGGGCATGCGTTCCTGCCTTTGGTCGAGATTCGGGAGAGCTTGTTCCTGGATCAAATTTTTTGGGCTCCAGCTCAACAGCCTGAGGAGCCACATGAGTCTCCTTAGGAAGCGGTTCTTCGGGCAATGTCTGAGGATCTTTCTTCCCCTCAATAGTATCTTGAACCATCTCTGCCAATTTTTCTGAATCAAAAGGCTCCTCAATAATTTTGTCGTATTCGAGGCCGGCCATTTTCTCTGCATCAAGAGGTTCAAAGGCTCCTTTGAGGAGAAAAAGAGATGTCTGTTTGAATTCCTCCCGGCCCTTCAGGAAGCGCCCGATCTTGTAACCATCTTTCTGAAATAGAGACAGGTTAAGTAGGACAGCATCAGGCTTTATTTGGCTTAGAGCTTTCATGATATCCGTTCCTTCTTCAAAAATGATGAGGTCAAATTTCGAAGCTGGGAAAGCCATGTGAATGGCCTTCTGAATCGAAGGACTATCGTGAGCAATAATCAGTTTATACGCCATTCGGAAACCTCAAAAATTCCCATTGGGGTCAGGCTTTCATAACTGACCATCGCTCCGCTTCTCGCCTAAACCTCTTACTTCTTACTTCTTACCTCGTTTCAGCATCGAAATTCAAATTATAAAAGTTATGAAAGCCTGGCCCCGTTAGTATTCGATAAAGACAGAATCCTCGCCCAATAAATCTTGGATATTTTTTGTGAGTTCTTCCGAAGGAGAAACTCCTTTGGCTTCTACGGACCGGACCAAAATACGGTATGAGTGAGGAGTTTCGAGTTCAAAAAAAATGGGACAATCTCCTCCGTATCTTTCTAATATTTCCTTCAGCTCCTCAAAAACCGATACTTCAATTCCAGGAAGGAAAATCCTCAGGACAACCTTTCTAGCCTGCTTCTGAAAGGCTTCGGCTAAAGGCATTATTTGGAGGAGATGAATCCTCCGGCTTTCTCCTTCTCCTATAAATTTCCCCTTGACCCAGACAAGCTGGTCCTCTCTCAAGTATTCAAAAGACCTATTATAGATTTCAGGAAAGGCGACGACTTCGATCCTGCCGCTCAAGTCTTCTAGGATAAAGGTTGCCATTCTTTCTTCTTTTTTAGTCTTTAGGGGCTTCATTGAAGATATGATTCCTGCCACTTTTATTTCGCTGTTAAAATCTCTTTCCTCATCCAGCTGGTTTATCGAATGGGAGACAAGTCTCTTCAATCGATTCCCGAATTGAGCCAGAGGATGACCAGTAATATAAAAGCCCAGAGCGTCTTTCTCGTAAGAGAGCAAAAGACTCTCATCCCATTCCCGCATTTCCTTCACTTCTGCAGGTATTGCAGGGGATTCGAAATGGCTTTTACCAAAGAGAAGGTTCTGTTTAGATGATCTAACCTTCTGAATTTCATGCGCATAATCAATCATCTTATCAACAAGATGAAATAATTGTGATCTTCGCCAGTCCAAAGAATCAAAAGCTCCAGCTTTTATCAGACTCTCAAGTACCTTTCTATTCACAACTTTAGAATCAGCCTCCTGGGCGATATCAAAAGGCGAGGTGAATTTCCCCCTTTTTTCCCTTGCCTGAAGCAGGATTCGAACCGCCTGCTCACCTACATTTTTTATGGCTGAGAGTCCAAAGCGAATATTTTCCTCACCAACCGTGAAATTGAACTCGCTCGCGTTAATATCAGGAGGGAGGATTTTTATGCCCATCTCTTCACACTCATTGATATACTTGACTACCTGAGAAGTTGCCCCTCGCTCTGCTTCTGAAGTAAGAAGAGCCGCCAGGAAATAAACAGGGTAATGAGCCTTAAGAAATGCAGTTCTATAGGCCAAATATGCATATGCGGCACTGTGGGATTTATTAAAACCATACCCAGCGAAATATTTTATCTGTTCAAAGATCTTACTGGCCTTAGCCTGAGTTAAGCCTTTCTTCTTCGCTCCCTGGATAAATCTCTGCTTCTGAGATCTCATCATTCCTGTAATTTTTTTCCCCATCGCCTTTCGTAAAATATCAGCTTCAGCCATTGAAAATCCGGCCATCTCCGTGGCAATCTGCATCACCTGCTCCTGATAGACAATGATACCTTGTGTCTCCTTCAAAATGGGCTCTAATTCAGGGCATTCATAACTAATACGATCAGGGTGTTTCTTGCGCTTTATGAATTCATCGGTCATACCACTTTTCAGAGGACCAGGCCGATAAAGAGCATTCAAGGCTATCAAATCACGGAAACTTTCGGGTTTGAAATTGCGGAGCAAATCCTTCATTCCTGGGCTCTCAAACTGAAAAACCCCATCTGTGTTACCTGACTGAAAGACCTCAAAAGTTTTCTTATCATCCAAGGGAATATCTTTTAGATCGATTTTTTGATCTGCATCCCTTTCTACAATCTCCGTTGTATCTTGGATGACGGTTAGGTTTCGCAGTCCGAGTAAATCCATCTTGAGCAACCCAATGGCTTCAATATCCTGCATAGGAAATTGGGTCGTAGTTTCACCCTTTACTGACTGGTAAAGAGGCATAAACTCCACCAATGGCTTAGGGGTAATAACGATACCTGCTGCATGTATTGACGGGTGACGAACCTGTCCTTCTAATTTTTGGGATACAGAGAGAAGGTGTGCAATCCTGGAATCTTTCTCGCTCAATTCCTTCAATTGGGGAACATTTTTTAATGCCCCCTCAATCGTGGCATCCGGACCGAAAGGAGGAATCATCTTGGCTATCTTATCCACTTCAGGAAGGGGAACCTCCAGCACCCTGCCCACATCCCTGACCGCCTGACGGGCTGCCATGGTACCAAAGGTGATTATTTGGCAAACACTTTCTCGCCCGTATTTGTTGGTGACATAGCTGAGAACCTCATCCCTTCGTCTTCCGCAGAAATCAATATCAATATCAGGAAGACTTATTCGCTCAGGATTTAAGAATCTTTCAAACAGAAGGCCATACTCCAGAGGGTCGATGTCTGTTATCCCTAGACTATATGCCAGCAAGCTCCCCGCTGCCGAACCCCTTCCAGGTCCGACAGGAATGCCTTTGGCTTTTGCCATCTGAATAAGATCCCAGACAATCAGAAAATAACCTTCAAAACCCATCTCTTTAACGAGATTTATCTCTCTCTCCAGCCTCGTTTCATACTCCTCCCGTTGCTCTTGAAAGTTACTCTTGCACTTCCCTTTGGTAAGGAACTCCATTTGTCTCTGGAAACCTTCTCGGACCACACGATCAAAATATTCGCTCAGAGAGACATCTTCAGGTGCCTTGAATATCGGCAAGGAATAACCCGAAGAAGGAAAATCAAAGTTGCACTGGGCTGCAATCTTGGCTGTATTGTGGACAGCATCAGGGACATCTTTAAAGAGTTCTAACATCTCGTCACTTGATTTAAAATAGAACTCGTTTGTGCCAAAGCGAATCCTATCCTGGTCTGTTAGTCTTTTGTTGGTCTGAACACATAGGAGAATATCATGACTTTCAGCGTCATCTTTAAAAAGGTAATGAACATCATTAGTAGCGACTAAGGGTAGATTGAGCTTTTGGGAGAGCTTTATGAGCAAAGGATTGACCTTCTTCTGTTGGTCCAAACCATGGTCTTGAATCTCGATATAGAAATCTCCCTTTGAAAACAACGAAGCTAACTCCAGGGCAGACTCTTCTGCCCTCTTCTCCATTCCTTGCTGCAAATAATGGCTTATTTCCCCCTGGAGACATCCTGAAAATCCGATTAATCCCCCACTGTGTTCTTTTAAAAGCTCCTTATCAATACGAGGTCTGTAATAAAAACCCTCTAGATAACTCTTTGTAATAAGCTGACAGAGGTTTTTATAGCCCTCATCGTCTTTAACAAGTAAAACCACATGGAAGTGATGAGGTCCTTTCTGATCAGAGGATTTATCAAAGCGGCTGCGTTGAGCGACATAAGTTTCACACCCTAGAATAGGCTTTATCCCCTTTTCCTTAGCCTGTTTGAAGAAGTTCACCGCGCCAAAAATATTTCCATGGTCAGTGAGCGCAACTGCTGGCATATTTTGCTTATACGCGGCTTCCATCAGCGATGAGATTTTTAGAGCCCCATCGAGAATGCTGTATTCTGAATGGTTATGGAGATGAATAAAAGAACGTTTCATAACTTACTCCCACTCAATGGTCCCTGGAGGTTTTGTGGTGATATCATAAGCAACGCGGTTAATGCCATCAACTTCATTGACAATTCTGCTCGATATTCTAGATAAAAGTTTATGATCAGCATGAAACCAATTGGCGGTCATGCCATCCACGCTCTGGACCAGGCGGACGACAACAACTCCATGATATGTCCTCTGGTCTCCCATAACTCCCACTGATTTCACCGGGAGCAATACTGCGAAGGCCTGCCAAAGTTTCTGGTAAAGCCTTGCTCTCTTTACTTCCTCAATGATTATCTCGTCAGCATCTCGAATGACTTTGATCCTTTCTTGCGTGACTTCCCCAACGATCCTGACAGCTAGCCCAGGCCCTGGAAAAGGATGCTGAACAATGAATTCCCTGTCTATACCTAACTCTTCGGCTAAAGCCCTCACCTCATCTTTGAAAAGCTCCTTAAGGGGCTCAATGAGCTTAAACTTCAATCGAGGAGGCAAGCCCCCAACATTGTGGTGAGATTTTATCCTGGAGGAAGGGCCTTTGACAGGATTGCTCTCAATCACATCAGGATAAATTGTTCCCTGCGCCAGGAAAGAAACATCTCCTATTTTCGCGGCCTCTCTCTCAAAAATGCGGATAAAAACCTCCCCGATGATCTTTCTTTTTCTTTCTGGGGAGGAAATCTTTTTGAGTCTTTCCAGAAACACACGAGAGGCATCGAGGCCGATGACATTGAGGCCGAATCTATCCTTGAATCTTTTCATTAAACCCTGGTATTGCCCTTTCCTCAGGAGTCCGTTATCAACGAATATACAAAAAAGGTTATCTTTAATAGCTCTCTGGATGATGAGTGAAGTGACAAGAGAATCAACTCCACCACTTAGACCGCAGATTACCTTTCTCTCTCCCACTAGACGGCGAATCTCTTCTACCTTTCTCTCAATAAAGGAGCCCATGCTCCACTCTGCTTTCAACCCTGAAAGAGAAAAGAGAAAATTTGATAAGTACTTCTTCCCTTGCCTTGTGTGCACGACCTCTGGATGGAATTGAACGCCAAACAATTTTCGCTCGCGCCACTCGATAACAGCTGCACGGCAGTTAGCAGTCTCACCTGATATGATAAAACCTGATGGGACTTCCTCTGTTCTATCTCCATGACTCATCCAAACCTGTCCCTTATCTTTGATCCCGGAGAGCAATCCTCTTCTATCCAGAACTTCCAGGTAAGCAAAACCATACTCTCTTTTCTTAGAGGGGATAACCTTCCCTCCTAGAAGATGAGCCATTAGCTGCGATCCGTAGCAAATACCTAAAACGGGAACTCCCATCATGAAAATCTCCTTTGATGGAAGATGGGCATCCTTCTGGTATACGCTCTGAGGTCCTCCAGACAGGATTAAAGCGTCTGGTTTTTCCTTCTTTATTCTGGAAATGGAGAGGCCAACAGGAAAAATCTCCGAAAAAACTCCTAACTCTCTTATTTTTCTTGCGATAAGCTGTGTGTACTGAGAGCCAAAATCGAGAATGGCGACCTTATTCATGTTCCGATTTTAGCAGAGGATTTTGGGATTGTAAACGAATTATGGAGATGGCCCCATTTTTTCTGTAAAAAGGGCTATCAATCAGGCTGGCTGACTCGTCAGCACTCAAGAAAAGAGGGGTAGCCCCTTTTTATTGTTATAGCGAGTAGCAGTGGGTAAAAAAAACCGTTTGAGGGCTGAGCGGGCATTCCTCCTTAGCCAGCCTGATTACTTTATAGATATGTCATGAAAATTGGAATGTTTTCGAAAATTGACTTAAAACGAATAATTTCTTATAGTTTGGTTTGACGATGGAATGGGAAAAACTTGCTCCGGAATTGAGTGTTGTCACCGATTCAAAGATCATTCTCCTGGTAATAGACGGCCTGGGCGGACTTCCTATACAGGGAAAAACCGAACTCGAGGCAGCTCACACACCTAATCTCGATAACCTGGCCGCAAAGAGTGCTTGTGGAGTCACCGATCCGGTATTCATGGGCATCACTCCTGGAAGCGGGCCGGCCCATCTCGCACTTTTTGGCTACAATCCCCTGAAATACATCTTGGGTAGGGGAATACTGGAAGCATTAGGAGTTGGAGTTGAGGTGGGTAAGAACGATTTGGTGGCGAGGGGAAATTTTGCCACCTCGAGAAACGACCTTATCGTGGACAGGAGAGCCGGCCGGATTCCCGACAGTGAGAACAAAAAGCTGTGTCAGAAACTCAACAGTTCCCTCAAGAGGAGGACAGGAATCAAGGTTTTTCTTTATCCAGGAAAGGAGCACCGGTTTGTGGTCAAATTCAGCGGAAAAGGGCTATCAGATGCCCTCTCTGATGCAGACCCTCAAAAGGACCATAAACCAAGAGTACCCACTCAACCCCTATCTGAGGAAGCTGCAGAAACAGCGCAAATTGTGAACGATTTTCTAGATGAGGCAATTGATATCTTGAAGGGTTCTTCAAAAGCCAATACTCTCCTCCTGAGGGGCTTTTCCAAGCATCCAGCTCTTTCCACAATGCATGAGCTTTTCAAATTGAACCCTGCAGCAATAGCCAATTATCCCATGTATAAGGGATTGGCTAGGCTCGTCGGAATGAAAATCGTCGATCCGGGCCCAACATTGCCTGAACTATTTGAGGCTACAGAAAAAAATTATGATAAGTACGACTTTTTCTATATTCATATAAAAAAAACAGATGCCGCTGGTGAAGATGGAGATTTCGAGGCAAAAAAAGAGGCCATTGAAGAGACAGATAGTTACATCCCTCGCCTGCTCGCCCTTAAGCCTGAAGTACTGGCCGTTACCTCTGATCATTCCACTCCTTCTCTTTTAAAATCTCACTCCTGGCACCCGAATCCGTTCCTTTTATTCTCTAAAACAGCTCTTCCGGATAATGTTGCGCATTTGTCCGAAAAAGAGTGCAGCCAGGGCTTCTTGGGCCGTTTCCAGGCGATCTATGCCATGCCATTGCTGTTAGCCCATGCGGGAAAACTTAAAAAATATGGGGCTTGAGAATTGCAGCTGAATTGACAATAATACATATACTCTATAGAATTAATAGATTACATTGATGATAAGTAGCAATAAAAAGAAAACCTGGCTATGGGCAGCTCTCACCCTCTCTCTTTTTTCCTTTCTTTCTCCTGCGAATCAGGACCCGAGAGTAGAGGTCTACAACCTTCGTCCTTGGACACATCCTACCTATACACGAATTGCTGTCGACATCGGAAAGCTAAGGGAATATACTCCTGGCGAAGTAAAAGCCCCTGACCGAATTTTTGTAGATGTTTACCAAGCTAAACTGAATCCCATCCTCCATAATAAAACATTCCTTGTAAAAAACGACTATATCAGTCAGATTCGTATCGCCCAAAAGACAGCCTCTACTGTTAGGGTAGTCATTGATCTCGACTTTAAAAAGATATCACACTACCGGGTCTGGCATCTTTTCGACCCTTTCCGGGTAGTTATCGATATCTACCCTCACGAATCGCCCACGAAACCTCTCCCCCCAAAGCCTGTCAAACCTCCCCAACCGGCCAAATCCGGATACACCATGATTCGTCAGTTGGGATTGGGAGTCCAAAGGATAATTATCGACCCAGGCCATGGATGAAGATACCCCGGATGCGTCGGAAAAGGGGGTCTTCAGGAGAAGAATGTCGTTCTCGACGTCTCCCAGCGCCTGAAAAAATTATTGCAATCAAAAACAGATCTGGAAGTTATCCTAACGAGAGAATCAGATATTCACTTACCTCTGGAAAACCGACCTGTCATCGCAAACCAGAAAAGGGGAGACCTCTTCATCTCCATCCACGCCAATGCCAATCGCAACAGACGAATCTCAGGCGTACAATCATTCTATCTTAATTTCAGTACAGACCCTTCTGTCCTCGAAACAGCAGCCAAAGAAAATGCAACATCCACTAAGAACATCAACGAAATGATGGATATCATCCGCAGGATCGCCAGGAATACAAAGATAGAGGAGTCTAAAGAATTCGCGCTTAAGATTCACAAAAGTCTTGTAAACCGTCTCTCTCAAAAATATAGAAACGTTAAAGACATGGGAGTCCGGGGGGCACCTCTTTGGGTGCTCATAGGAGGCAAAATGCCCTCGGCTCTGATTGAAGTCTCCTATCTGAGTAACCCCACAGAAGAATCAAGGCTAAACAATCCTCAATACCGGCAGCGCGTAGCTCAAGGGATATATGACGGCATCTTAGGCTACATCAATTCGTTAGGAAAAGGAAAATAAGGATGAAAAGAAGAGATTTTATCAAGAATTTAGCCGCTGGAGGTCTGTTCCTTAAGTTGCAGCCTACTCTTTTTGTACAAAAGAAGAGCTTCCCTGATTTAGCATGGATACAGGGCGAATCTCCCTCTTTGCTCACAAAAGAGGCTATCTCTTCTCTGGGAGGAATCGAACATTTCATCTCCAGGGGAGATTTAGTCATGGTTAAGCCGAATATCGGCTGGGACAGAACTCCAAAGCAAGCGGCCTGCACCAATCCTCAAGTTATCAAGACCGTGGTTGAACTCTGCTTAAATGCAGGAGCAAAGGAAGTCAAGGTCATGGACAACCCGTGTAACCAGGCAAGAAGAACCTATGCCCGCTCTGGTATAGCAACTGCCGCAAAAGAAGCAGGTGCAAAGGTTCTTTTTCCCACTCCACATCGGTTGAAAAAGATGGCTCTCGACGGAGAATGGCTTAAAGAATGGGAAGTCTATACAGATTTTGTGGAAGCGGATAAAATCATAAATGTGCCCATTGCCAAGACCCACAGCCTCTCCAAGCTGAGCTTGGGCGTGAAAAACTGGCTTGGAGCACTAGGCGGGAATCGCAATCAGCTCCATCAAAAGCTTGATCAGGCTATGATTGATCTCGCTGCCTTCTTCAAACCATGCCTGACTGTCATGGACGGCTGGAGAATTCTCATTAGAAACGGGCCTCAAGGGGGCCGGCTCTCTGATACAAAGCTCCACAAGACAGTGATGGCGGGAGTGGACTATATTGCTGTCGATTCCGCCAGCGCCAGCTTTTTTGAGATGACTCCTCAAGATCTGCCCTATCTTCAAATCGCTCACCAGAGAGGATTGGGAGAGCCCAACCTGGAGAGGTTAACCATTGAAAAAAGAACGGTCTAAAAAATACAGGCTTATCCAAGGCCTTAGAATCCTCAGTCAAACCGCCTTCTTCGTCCTCTTTATCTATCTCCTTTTTGGCACCCACTTTCCCGGAGAGGATTATATCGAACGCGTAGAAATCTTCTTTCATTTTGATCCTCTTCTTGCTGTGGCAACTCTTATCGCCTCCCGCACTTTTTTTGCATCCTTTGTCTTTGCAGCCCTGACAATTGTACTGACCTTTATCCTGGGTCGGGTTGCCTGCGGCTGGGTATGCCCCCTGGGATCAATCCATCAATTCTTCTCTTTCACTTTTAAAAAATCCAAGCTTTTAAGGCCAAAAAAGCTCGAAGATAACCGTACAGCTTGGAAATACTATCTTCTGGTATTCATTCTCGTTGGCACGCTATTCTCCCTTGACCTGGTGGGGATCTTGGACCCGCTCTCGTTGCTCTACCGCTCCTTTACTGTAAGCGTCTTCCCAGTCTTTAGTAATAGCTTCTCATCATTTATTGGAATCCTTTTTGGCCTAAATCTTTCCTCTCTAGGGAGTAGTCTTGCTCAGTTTTTCGAAAACTTGGCGCTCAATTCCACATTTCGACAGGGTTTTTTCATAGGAGTACTCTTCATCGGTACTATAGCTCTAAACCTCTCCAGAGAAAGATTCTGGTGCCGCTATCTCTGCCCTTTAGGTGCCTTCCTCGGTCTCGCTTCAAGATGGAATGTCTTGAAACTCAGGATTGACCCTCAAAAATGTATAGAGTGTGGACTCTGCACCATTCACTGCGAAACACAAGCGAATCCTTTTCCTGAGGAGGAATGGAAGAGCTCAGAATGCGTCTATTGTTATACCTGCAGCTCTATCTGTCCCACCAGTGCTGTGGGATTTCCCTTAAAATCCACCCCTGAAGAAATCGCTCGAATCGACCTCTCCCGGAGAAAGCTTATCTTCACTTCCCTCTTGGGAGTACTTGCGGTGCCTTTTTTCCGCCTTTCTCCCTCCATAAAGCGAGCATCCCCGAAATTAATCAGACCTCCAGGAGCTCTCCCCGAGGATATGTTTCTTAAAAAATGCGTTAAATGTGGCGAATGCATGAAGGCTTGCCCCACAAATGCCCTGCAGCCTGCCCTCACAGAAGCCGGACCAGAAGGAATATGGACTCCCATTCTCGTCGCAAGGATTGGCTATTGTGAATACTACTGTTCTCTCTGTTCCCAAGTTTGCCCCACAGGGGCCATAAAAGAACTCGCTGTAGAAGAAAAAACAAAGATTAAGATCGGGTTAGCGTGGGTCAATAAAAGCAGGTGTATTCCCTATGTTTTGGGTACTCCTTGCATCGTATGTGAGGAACACTGCCCTACCTCCCCCAAAGCCATAAAACTGGTGAAAACAGAAGTCCTGCTTCCTGACGGAACCACAAAAAACCCTGCAGCTCCTGTTATTGATACGGAACTCTGCATCGGCTGTGGGATCTGCGAAACTAAGTGTCCGGTAGTAGACGAACCAGCGATATATGTAACGAGTGTGGGGGAAAGCCGTTCGGAGAAAAATCAACTCCTTCTTGATCTAATTAAACCAGGAGAAGAAACTTTTTAGGGGGTCATCTTCTTCCTTAGCTCTCTTTTAAGCTTTGAACTATTTGAGGAAGGACGTTCCCGGCCTCCTCATTTATCACATGATCAGCCAAGTGATCCAGTGGGGTACTCTCCTTATTGATGATTACCAGCGTCGCTCCTCTCTGTTTGGCTTTCACGGGAATATCTGCGGCAGGGAAAACAACCAAGGAGCTCCCCACGGAAAGGATGAAATCGCAGTTCTCGGCTTCTTCATAAGCTGAGCGTAGGATCTGGGGATCGAGCGTTTCCCCAAAAAAGACTACGGCTGGCCTCAATTTCCCTTTACATTCTGAACATCTGGGCGGAATTTCAGTTTCCAGTTTGGAGAACGCCTCATCCATGGAATATTCTTTAGAGCAGCTCATACAGTGGATAATCCTTGTCGTTCCATGCAATTCAATGACAGAAGAAGAGCCGGCCTCTTGATGAAGCCCGTCTATGTTCTGAGTTATCACTGTTTTTAAATACCCTGCTACATCCATCTCGGCCATGGCTATATGAGCCTTGTTGGGTTTTACCTTCTTGAGCATAGGAAAGCGGACTTCCCGGAAGAAATTCCAGTAATAAGAGGGGTCCTTGTTGAAATAATACACGTTGGCATAGATGTTAGGATCATATTTGGTCCAAAGACCACCTTCTCCCCTATAAGTGGGGATACCGCTTTCGGATGAAATGCCGGCGCCAGTAAAGGCCACCGCATATTTGGAATTCTTTATACTCGAAGCTATGGCCTTAATAACATCCATCATAGTCTTAAAACGCGAGCTGCATTATCGTATAGAATCTTCCTAATAGATTCCTCTGCCAAAGGAAGAGTTCTTATGGCTTCAATATTGCTGGAGATCGTCTTTATTCCGGGCCAGTCAGATCCATAGATAAATTTATCGATATTATTTTCCATGTCAGGGAAATACTTCAAGAGGTTTGCTGGGGGGAGCCCTGAAATTTCAAGATAGAGATTCGGATGAAGTCGAGAGAGAAAAAAAGCCTTTTCATACCAAAGGCCTCTTCCACTATGGGCCATGATGAGAGAGAGGTCGGGAAAATCCGAAGCCACGTCGTCAAGATGTATAGGGTCAGCGTATTTTATCTTGGACCCCCTGAAGATTGAAGAGCCTGTGTGGATGAGTATCGGAAGTCTCTCCTCTTGTGCCAAAGCATACAAGGGATATATCCTGTTCTCATTCGGATAGAAGTGGTTATAAGAGGGATAAAGTTTTAGACCCTTTGCCCCTATTCTGATGTATTTTCTAAACTCCTCGACTGGATTGCTCAAAATAAAGGGATTAATCGTGCAAAAGGGAAGAAAGACACCACGGCCCCGACAGAACTCAAAGACATATTCATTCGGGACAACTCCCGTTGTGATTGGACATATATCAGGCAGAATCACAGCTTTCTCAATCTGATGGTTTTTGAGATAGGAAGCAAACTTCTCTGGATCAATCATCTCTTCGTATCGGCTATAGAACTCTGATTGAGCTCTTCTTTGGAAATCGTTCACCCAGTCGTGCCAGTGTTCTTTAAGGCCTACATGGATATGAAAATCAATGATATTTTCCTTCTTTTGTTTATCCATCCTATTTTGAATTATCCAATAAATTTATTCTAGCCTGGATTATTCATAAAAAATGCCGATTAATATAAATAGAGTCTTTTCAAAAAAGTATTTATCAGGATTTACAGCAATATCAGGATAATTTCTTGATATTGCTGTAATTGTAGAAAGTATCGGCATTTTTTATGAATAATCCAGGTTAATGATATCAGGAGTATTAAAAAGATGCAAAAAATAGATAGTGCCAGTGCTTGGTTTTTGACTTATGTATGAAGAATCTCTATTTGTCTATGTAAAAAGGAGGGATATGACAAAAAGCAACACCTGGCCTCAAGAAGAAGCATAGAGGCAAAGAATATTTACAAGTGCAAAAATTATTTACACTAATTTCAAGGATAAATACCTGGCGGCCTTGAGGAAATGTCCTATAAGTTGATTCTATTTGGCATGAATCTTGCAGAGTAATATAAGGAGGATAAAAAAATGCAATCAGTTCAGGATATAAATTATCAAAAACAAATAGATGAAGCATTGAAAAGGGCAAAATACAAAAAAGTTCTTTATATATACGATGATTCAGGACATAAGAAGCTATTGGGTGTATTCAACAAAAAAACGGCATCTCAGATAAAAAAATACCTTCGGAGTCAAAACCTAATCAACCGATTGACAGAATATGATATAAAAACAACCGAGCCAGACAGTCAATTCATCTAAATATCGTTTCCTCCCCACCGATTTTTCCCCTTCTTTATTTTTTTGACATCTTTTTTTAGCTTTGTTAAAGTATTTCCCGATTAATTTAATCGCTTTAATATGATATTGTGCCTGTTATGGAAAGGAGTCAATGGATGTTTGAGAATCCTATTCAAGCAGGAAGAGAAAATTACTATGTAAAATTGACTAAAAAATCTATTTTTTGTATATTACGAATAAGTCGGGCTTGAAAATTCACAAGAAAAAAATAATCTAACAATTATGAGGCGCCACACAAAAACTTCATGCAATATCGGCATCTTTGTCATTATATTATCTAGTTATTTCCTATCACAGAATCCTACGAAGAAAATTGAGCCCTCAGATTTTTTAAAACCATCGAACAAGCTGGCCATATCTCCCTTCATTTTATTGGACGAGGACCACAACTCACGCATAATCTTGGTTGAAAAAAGAAGCCAAAGGCTATTTGTGCTGAACAAGCAGAAGGACTCTATCGTCGCAGAGAGGTCTTATTTATGTTCTACAGGTAAGGTGAGCGGAAATAAAAAAAGGTCAGGAGACCTGAAAACACCAGAAGGGATATATTTTCTTAATGAAAAAATTGATTCCTCTGCTTTGCCCCCCAAATATGGAGCCGGCGCTTATGTCTTAGATTATCCAAATGGATTTGACCAGATTATAAAAAGGAAAGGGTATGGCATCTGGATTCACGGCACGAACGAGCCTGAGAGGCTGGAGAAATCAATGGATACGCGGGGCTGTGTCATCGTGAAGGATGAGGACTTTATCGATCTTGCCCAATATGTCGAACTATACAAGACCCCAGTTGTAATAGTGGATGAAGTTCAATACAGAAATATTGAGTATGTCAATAGGGATAAAAAGGAGACAATGGAGTTCCTTGAAAATTGGAAAGTGAGCTGGCAATCAAAAAGCTTGGAAAACTATATCAAGCTCTATTCAAAAGATTTTAGACGCAAGAAAATGAATATCCAATCGTATCGATCCTATAAAAAAAGGCTATTCAGAAAGTACGATTGGATCAAGCTTCGCTTAAGCAATATTCAGATCTTTCGCAACCCGCAATATATCGTGATAAACTTTATTCAGGAATATTCTGCAGACACATACTCAGATTTTGGAGTTAAACAGCTATTTTTAATAAAGGAAAACAACTCTTTTAGAATTATCAAAGAGAATTGGACAGAAATTCAAAACTGACTTAACAAGATATCAGATGGACCTAAAGTCAATCCTGAGTGCAGCAAAGAAAGACTCTATCACAATATTCATCTTTCGTGGGGCGAATGAGATTAAAAAGATCTACTTGCGTTCTTTCGCTCTTAAATTACTCGGATTTACAACTATATTTCTCCTTTTGTGTTTTATGGTATTGATAATCAGTACTATATACCTGGGAAAATCAAATGAATCATTGAAACAAAGAGTCGCCTCACTGGAATTAGCCGCGAGCCGTATAAAAATAGCTCAGGAAACGAAAAAAACCGAGCGTGAAAAGGCCCTGAAGGAGACAACAAAAAAATCAATTCCCTTTAAGCCTTCCTCAGAAACGCAGAAAATACCTATATCAGAATTTACCTCTGATAGTCTGGACATAGTTGATCTATCCATAATTCCAGATGATACAACTCCCCTTATTCGGATATCCTTCCTCTTAAACAATACAAGAAGAGACAGAATAATCAGTGGATATGTCACAATTTTGGGTTTCTCAAAGGATTTTGATACAAGTCTATATTCATCGTATCCTGCTACCATAAAACTGAATGATGACTACAACCCAGCTAATTATAGATATGGTGAACGATTTTCGATTAACCGATTTAGAAGTATCGAAGCAACATTAGCCAATTTCTCACAAGACCGTAAGATAAGGTTTATTGTGATTACAGCGTATTCAATGATTGGTGAACTAATCCTGAGGAAGATTACAGAATTATGATCCTATCAAGAACCCGTAAAGTCTTTCTTCTCCTCTCAATCATCATAATATCATCCATCTCTCTGTCAAATTCCTCGCCTGTTAACAGCAAATCTTTTCATCAAGAAATCTATTTCAAAAACACACCATATGAACTCAACGTCTACAGGATCAAGGGTCGGCAACCGGGCAAGACAATGCTCATCATAGGTGGGATCCATGGTGAACCGGGTGGCTACCTTTCTGCAGACCATTATGTAGACATGAAGCTTGAGAAGGGCTCTTTGATTGTCGTACCCAGGGCTAATTTCTATACCATAATAAAGGACACAAGAGGCGCCCGTGGAGACATGAATCGGAAATTCACGAGTGACAAGCCTTCTAAAGATTATTATTCACAGATAGTAGAGATACTGAAAAACCTGATGGCTGAATCTGATATCCTTTTAAACCTCCATGAAGGGACTGGTTTCTACCGCGATGAATACGCCTCTGAGAGAAAAAATCCCAATAGATTCGGTCAATCAATCATAGCCGATGTTGACATTTATTATCAGAAGGACTCATCTAAATCTGTAAATTTAAAGGAAATCGTGGAAGAAGTTATCGAGAGCGTCAATAAAAAGATTGAAAATAAAGAATATTATTTTCATTTCAATAACCATAATACGTTCTCCCCAGACACAAAACATCCTGAGCAGAGAGGGTCTGCCACCTTTTATGCCCTTTCCAACTTTGGCATACCTGCCTTTGGCATAGAGTCATCCTCTGATATTAAAGATATAGAAATTAAAGTAAGGCACCAAATATGGATCATCAACGAATTCCTGAGAATATTTGATATTGTACCGGAAATCCCTGGATTATATCTAGAATATCCAGAATTGGAATTTATTATCCTAGCAGTCAACAATGCTAACCCCATCATGATCCCCAACAAAGAAACGCTTTATATACGGAAAAATGACGAGGTTGAAATCAGTCATATAGAAGCGAATTATAAACGGGGGCTGTCAGCAGATATCTTGGGCCACGGAAGTGAGAATGATTTTGGGACTCGACTAAAAATTCAAGAGCCTACTAAAATCATAATAAAAAAGGATAAGTTTACTTGTGGGGAGATTGATATTCAATTTGCAAAAGCAATATATTACAAAGAAGTCATCAAGGAGGTTTCAGGATTTAGCCATTTGGTAATCGATATAAACGGGAGTATCGAAGTAGTAGATGCAGGCGGTTTTATTGATGTTGCGAAGGGCGAAATAATAAGGATAATTGACTCTGTTCCTCCAATCAAGGATAAACCAGATTACCGATTAAATTTCTACGGGTTTGTTCCCAAAGACAAAGCTAAGAGAAAAGATGACACCAACTGTTACATCAACACTGCAAGAGATCTCATCACTCGTTTTTCTAGAAATGGAGAAGGAGAAATCTTTGAAATCAGACTGTCATCCCAGGGGAATATTATAACGGCCTTCCCTATCAGGCTGATCTCTCCTAAATTAAATTATATCTTAATTCGCTCAAAGAATAATTCTTACAGAGTAAAAGACGGCGAAACGATTTCTTTCACTAGGGGCGATCAAATAATCATTGAAAAGGCACAAACCAATATTAGAAACGATCGAGGAATTAAGGTTAATTTTAAAGGCTTTGTTGGGGCCGGCGACGGCGAGGACAGGAATAAGCAAATCGGACTAAATCGCACATTACTAAAAAGATATTCAATCAATAATTTAGGCAGGGTTTATCCTGTTACCGTATCGATCAACGGTCGAGTGTTTGGCAGAGTATTCGTAAGTATCGGTTAACTAACTTACTCTGCAAGAACCTTTTTCAACTCTTCCTTCAAATGAGGAATGACCTGAAACAGGTCTCCCACTACACCGAAATCAGCGACTTTAAAAATTGGGGCTTCAGGGTCTTTGTTAACTGCAACGATATGTTTGGAGGAAGACATTCCAGCTAGATGCTGAATAGCCCCTGAAATCCCGAAAGCCATATAAAGATTCGGAGATACTGTTTTCCCCGTTTGCCCGACCTGATGCTGATGGTCCATCCAGCCTGCATCTACTGCTGAGCGGGAAGCGCCTATAGCAGAATGGGGAAGGATAGCATTAAGGTCCCTTATTAGATCAAAGTTTTCTGGCCCTTTCATCCCCCTTCCTCCAGAAACGACTATTTCTGCTTCGGTTACATCCAACTCTGCTCCTTCCTCTCTCAAGGTCTCGACAACTTGTCCTTTGATCTGTTCTTCAGCAATAACAACTTCCTTCTTTACTACCTCTCCTTGCTCATCTCCTGGACCCTGAATCGGGAATACATTCGGCCTGAGAGAAGCAATCTGAGGTGAAGTTTTAAACGTAAGAGTTACAAACGCATTACCTGCAAAAATCGGTCGCACGACCTCCAGCTTCCCATGTCGAGTAGCCGTCTGAGTACAATCAGAAGCTACGCTCACCCCCAGTTTGGCAGCCAGGCGCGGAGCCAGATCTTTTCCAAGAGAGCTCGCTGGAAACAGGATAACATCTGGCTTGATTTCTTCCACTAGTGAAAAGAGTGCCTGAGAAAAGCCAGAGGATGAATAATGGCTCAGGAGAGTATTATCCAGTATGTAGACTTTTGAAGCCCCATAAGGGAAAAGCTCAGAAGCAAGCGTCTCCAGGCCGTGCCCGACGAGGACGGCATTTGCTTCTGTATTCATCTCTCCCGCCCTTCTCTTTCCCTCGGAAAGAGCCTCTAAAGAAAACTTCTTAATCTTGCCTTCTCTACTTTCTATGAACACTAAAATCATCTTATGCTCCTCCTAAATGATCTTTGCCTCTTCATGTAAGTACTGCACTAGCTTCTTGGCTGCTGCATCTGGTTCCTCCTGGATGATTTGCCCTGCCTGCCTTGGAGGTGGCCCTTCCATTTTAACAATTTCCATATTGGATACGAGTTTTCCTTCTTCGATTTCCAAGTCTTGTATCGCTATGACCGGAATTTCTTTTCGCTTTGCAGCCATAATCCCCTTTAGGGTTTCATAGCGAGGCTCGTTGAGTCCTTTCTGTGCACTGATTACGGCTGGCAAAGAAAACGATACTTTTTCTAGGGCCCCTTCTATCTCTCGATGAGCAACTCCTTTGTTCTCTTCAATTTCAAGCTTGGTCACCACATTTGCCTGCGGCAGCTCCATTAGCGCAGCAACCATAGCAGGAACTTGTGCATTATCAGCACCCACTGATTGTTTTCCGCACAAGAGCAAATCGAACTCAGGGAATTTTTTCTCTAAAGCGGCAGCTATGATCTTAGCTACTCTCAGCCCGTCATAAGCCTCTGGAGTATCATCCTTCAAAAGGACAGCCTCATCAGCTCCCATTGCCAGACATTTTTTCAAAACAACCAATGCCTCCTCGGAACCCACCGAAATAACGGTAACCTTTCCGCCTTTGCTTTCGCGAAGGCAAAGTGCTTCCTCTACTGCATACTCATCGTATGGATTCAAAACGAAATTTAATCCTTCCTCGACAATTCTCCCTGTCTCTTGATTTATCCTTATCTTTGACTCTGTATCAGGAACCCTTTTAACAAAAACAAAGATATTCAATTAAACCTCCTCATGAAAATAAATTGATGAACTTGAATCATTCATAAAAGCTGTCGCCGCATCTGTTGCCTCCCTAAAGGCAGGAGATTGCCAAGCTTGTTTCGAGCAAGGCGAGGAATCTTCTCTGCTCCTCGCAACGACGTCTGCGGCTTTTTCGACTCGTGAATAATCCAGGTGAATAAATAATATGAAAACAATTATTATTTTATCGGTTTATTCTTCGAATGTTCTCATAAGAAGAGCACCGTTTGTCCCACCGAAACCAAAAGAATTCGTTAATGCGTAACGAATTTCAGCTTTACGGGACTCATTCGGGACATAATCAAGATCGCATTCTGGATCTGGATGTTCATAATTAATAGTGGGAGCCATAACCTGATTCTTCACACACAGGGCTGTATAACCTGCCTCAATTCCGCCTGCAGCCCCTAAAAGATGCCCTGTCATGGATTTTGTTGAACTTACTCCAATTTTATGGGCATGATCTCCGAATAAATTCTTTATGGCAAGAGTTTCGATCTTATCATTATAAGGAGTGGAGGTTCCGTGGGCATTAATGAGGCTCACCTCTCCAACATCAACATGTGCATCCTCGATTGCCCTTTTCATCGCCAAGAAGGCACCCTCTCCATCCATCCGAGGAGCAGAGACATGATAGGCATCTCCGCTCATACCGTATCCAACAACCTCCGCATATATCCTCGCTCCTCTCTTAAGGGCACTCTCTAGGTTTTCCAAGACCAAAATCCCGGCCCCCTCTCCCATGACAAATCCATCCCGTTCTGCATCAAAAGGCCTGGATGCCTTCTGGGGCTCATTATTTCTCAGGGAAAGCGCACGCATGGCACAAAAACCTGCAAGCCCAAGTGGAGTGATCGGAGCTTCTGCCCCTCCGGCAATCATGACATCAGCATCTCCTCTTTCGATAATCCGAAAAGAATCGCCAATGGCATGAGTGCCTGTTGTACATGCAGTCGCAGTAGCTGAATTCGGACCACTGGATTTGTATTTTATGGAAATTTGTCCAGCAGCTTCGTTGATGATAGTAGAAATCAGGAAAAATGGAGAAACCCGGCTCGGACCTAACTCAAGCAACTTCTTATGTGTCTCTTCAATAGAACCAATTCCTCCAATCCCTGAGCCCACATACACTCCGCATCGCTCGCCTTCTAAAAAAGCAGCTCGGATGCCAGAGTCTTCAACGGCCACTTGTGCGGCAGCCACAGCATACTGGATGAACAGGTCCATCTTCCGAGCTTCTTTTCTTTCAATAAAGTCAAGAGGGTCGAAGCTTTTTATTTCCCCAGCAATCTTGGTTGTAAAATCAGAAATATCAAACCTAGAAATGGTGCTAATCCCACTTTTTCCCTGTAGAAGGTTTTCCCAATTCTCCTCCGTCCCAACGCCCAAAGGAGAAACAAGGCCAATCCCTGTAATAACGACCCGCCTTCGAGAGAGCCCTCTCTTAGAAAAGGATGAATTCCCCATCAGGAACTTTAAGGTCTTTATTTATGCCTATTTATTGGAAAGATGCGCTAAAACATAATCCATGGCCTTGCCAACCGTGGTGAGTTTTTCGGCATCTTCATCAGGAATATCCATGCCAAACTCATCTTCCAAAGCCATAACCAGCTCAACTGTATCCAAGGAATCGGCACCTAAATCATCAATAAATGATGCTTCTTCAGTTACTTGGTCTTCACTAATGCTTAGCTTATCTGCAACGATAGCTTTTACCTTCTTCAATAATTCTTCTCTTTCCATGTCTTTCCTCCTCTTTAATTTTCTAATTTACATACCATTTTTTTTACTACATAAGCAATCCGCCATTTATGTTTATGACTTGTCCCGTGATGTAAGCGGCTTCATCAGACAGAAGAAATCTTACAAGATGAGCAACTTCATCAGGAGTCCCAAACCTTTTCGTGGGAATAAAGTCAAGAAACGCCTTTTTGACAGAATCAGGAAGATTTTCTGTCATTGGAGTGGCAATGTATCCAGGAGCAACTGCATTAACAGTAATTCCTCGAGAGGCTACTTCCCTAGCTAATGATTTAGAAAAACCGATCACTCCAGCCTTCGAAGCAGCATAGTTTGTTTGGCCTGGATTTCCCATTAGCCCCACAACCGAAGAGATGTTGACTATACGACCATAACGGTTGGCAATCATATTCCTTATCACTGCTTTTGAAAAGTTAAATGCTCCTTTTAGGTTGACATCCAAAACAGCATCCCATTCTTCTTCATTCATCCGCATCAGCAGGTTGTCTCTCGTGATGCCTGCGTTATTAACCAGATGATCTATCTTCTTGTGATTCTGAATGATCTTCTCCGCAACTTCTGTAACTTGCTCCATGCTTGAAATATCCGCACAATAAGGGAATGCACTCCCTTTAGCCGACCTTATCCTCTGAGCAACTTCCTGCAGTTTCTCCTCTTGTATATCAACGAGAATAACCTCTGCCCCCTCTTTAGAAATCTCAATCGCGATGGCCTCTCCAATTCCTTGAGACGCTCCGGTGATAACCGAAACTCTTTCTGAAAGTGCCATTCTAGGTTTTCGCTCCATCAAAAGTCTGTGATAGCCGAGCTACTTCACTCTGAATTTTCTCCTGAACTTTATTCACAATAAAATCCCTAGCTAATCCTACCGCATTCTTCACAGCATTGGCATTAGAGCGTCCATGGCCAATTATGCAAACTCCGTTTATTCCCAAGAGCTGTGCTCCTCCATACTCTGTATAGTCCACTTTTCTATAAAGCTTTTTTAAATTCCTCTTCATCAGAAAAAATCCAATTTTTGAAAAAATATTCTTCATGACCTCATTACGGGCCATATAGAAAATCGTGTCAACTACTCCTTCACTGACTTTCAACGCAACATTTCCTGTAAAACCGTCGCTAACGATGACATCCGCTTTCCCCGAGTAAATATCTTTACCCTCTATATTCCCGATAAAATTCAATGTTGAGGACTGAAGCCTCTCGAAAACCTCCTTGGTTAACTCATTCCCTTTTGATCGTTCCTCTCCTATACTCATTAGCCCTATCCGAGGCTCCTCTAGGCCCATTACGCTTTCCATAAAAATATGCCCCATCAGAGCAAACTGCTCCAGGTGATGGGGACGACAGTTTACATTTGCCCCCACATCTATGAGCAAGGTAAGCCCTTTAATAGTAGGGACGAGCAGGGACAAGCCTGGTTTCTCAACCCCCTTTAAAGCCCCCAATATCTTTTTTGATAAATAGACTATAGCAGCTGTATTTCCTGTGCTAACAAAGGCCTCCGCTTCTCCTTTTTTGACCAACTGAGTTCCGACGCGAATGGAAGATCTCTGTTTTCTTCTAAAAGCAAGGACTCCCTCCCCCATATCTATTGCTTCTGCGGCGTCGACAAGTGTAACTTTACCTTTTGAGGCATTGAATCTATCAAGCTCTTTTTTTATCAGCTCTTCTGCTCCTACCAGGAGCACTTCAACTTTAAACTCCTGCGCTGCTCTTACAGCCCCTTCTACTGTCACTTTTGGGCCGAAATCTCCACCCATGGCATCGACAACAACTCTCATTTATCCCCCGCTTATTACTCTTCGCTTTCCTCTATAACTTGCCTATCGCGGTAAAATCCGCACTCTGGGCAGGCCCGGTGAGGCAGCTTTGGTGTTCCGCAATTGGAACAAAGAGCCAGGGAAGGAAGGTTAAGAGCATCATGTGCCCTTCTTTTCATCTTTCTTGAATGTGAATGTCTCCTTTTCGGATTAGCCATTTACCTTTTATCTTTCATAAATGTTTTGAGTTTCTCGAGACGAGGATCAGAGTCGTCCCTAACGCAGGCACATTCGCCTTCTTTTATGATTTTCCCGCACACAGGACAAATACCTTGGCAATTTTCTGAGCATAAAGGTTTTAATGGAAAGGTCAAATTCAGCTGCTCTAATACCACTTCTTTCACATTAATCTTATAGCTGTAGTAAAAAAATGTATTTATCTCACCATTCTCCAGTTTGTCCTGAAATACATCCAACTCTTCTGGAAGGTAGACAAGGTCGAACTTGGAATCAACAGGAAACTCGAATGGGGCTAAACAGCGGCTGCAGACGAAGCTAAGGCGGGTCTTGATGCGCCCTCTTATTAAAATCTCCTCTCCTATTCCTTTGATAAAGAGCTCGGAATGGACAGAACGAAGAAATACAGCACTTTCTTCGATTATATCCGCATTAAAAAACTCAAAATCTTTAGAAATTTTCAGCCCTTCAGGGGGTATTTTATCAATTTCTATAATCATTTTATCTCATCTTCAAAAATAAGTTCCCCTATTATATCATCTTACTTTCCTTTGTCAATAAAGGGGTCAGAACTGTAAGCATCTCTATTTCCTTGACAGTTTCAAAAGCAGTTAGGCAAGCTGATGAGGAAGTCATCCGGAGGCGAGCGGGCATGGTTCCTCGAAGAGGAGAGCGAGCCGAGGAATAAGCGGATATTCCACGCTGGGGAAAATCCGCGGGCTGACGAATCAGCTTGCCTGACTATTACTGTATCACGGTTTTGGATATTCTTCCGTCAGGTCCTGTCTTTTGCTTTTTTTCGGCATATTATTTGACCCCTCTTCTTTTCGCGTATAAAGATCAAAGAACAAAAGCCAATGACTATTTGCTTTAAAGAGGCAAAAAACAAGACCTGACCCCAGAGAAAAGCTTGATATCTAAGTCCAAAAGAGTATAATATACAAGAAACTGGCATCTCTAAAATGCACGGACTCAATACTGAAACCACACATCTCGGCATATCATATCACATTCAGACTCAAGACAAGGGTTTAAATGTCCATTATATTGAATCTCTCATCTATAAGTCCGGGAAGCTCCTCTCCTCCCGGAGAACGTACTATACGGCCTACCTCAATAGTGCTGACCTCAAAGAAAACATCGACCGTCTTATAAAAGAGCAACATAACACAATTCTCAAGGAAATATCTGAGGGGAAGTTTGAGCACTTTTAACGCCCCATAAAAGACTTTTTCTCGGGCATACTTTAGAGGATGCTTTTCCTTCGAATCCTCATAAAAATGAGTGAAAAAAAACTTTTTTTAATCGATGGAAACTCTCTTCTTTACCGCTCCTACTACGCCATCCAGCGACTCTCTACCTCTCAGGGGTTTCCTACCAATGCGATATACGGATTTGTCAGTATGCTCAAAAAATTCAAGGACCAGGAGAAGCCTGCCTACCTTGGGATTGTTTTTGATGTCAAGGGTCCCACAATACGCCATAAGGCTTTTAAGGATTATAAGGCTCACCGCAAACCCATGCCCGAAGATCTGGTTGTTCAGGTCCCCGTCCTAAAAAAAATTATCAGCGCTTTTAACATCCCCTGTTTTGAATTTGAGAATTATGAAGCAGATGATGTTCTCGGAAGCCTGGCTACTCAAGCTCGAGCTAGGAAAATCCACTCTGTCATCGTCACTAATGACAAAGATCTCTTCCAACTCGTTGATGAGTCAATAGCTGTTTTCAATCTTGTTAAAGATATCTATATAGACGAAGAAAAGGTGAAGGAATATTTCGGCGTTCGAGCCTCCCAAGTGACCGACGTTCTCGCACTTTGGGGAGACCCTACAGATAACGTTCCTGGTGTTCCTGGGATCGGAGAAAAAACTTCCAAGGCGCTCATCAATCAGTTTGGATCGCTTCAAAACCTCCTCAGGAATCTTTCTAAGATAGAGAATCCAAGACTTCGAGAAAAAATTGAACAGAACCTAGATCAATTGAAGCTGAGCAACGAGTTGGTAACGATCAAAAAAGACCTCGACATCAAATTCAACCTAGATGATTTTTCTGTATCCGATCCAAACTACGAAGAGCTATCTAAGCTCTTCCAAGAACTGGAGTTTTCCTCTCTGTTATCTGAATACCTGAAGAAGCCTGAACAAACACAAAAAGAATACATTTCTATTCTTGAGGAAAAAGAGCTCCGCTCATTAATCGCGCGGATCAAAAAGGCCAAATTTGTTTCCATCGATACCGAAACCAACAGCCTTTATCCGACACAGGCCCGCTTGGTCGGACTTTCTTTTTCTATAAAACCTAATAGAGCATATTATCTTCCCCTGCGTCATGACTATCCAGAGGCGCCCTCACAAATTTCAAAAAAGAGAGCCTTCCATCTTCTCGATGAAATTCTCTCTACTTCAAAAATCAAAAAATACGGACAAAACATCAAATATGATTACATTGTCCTAAAAAAAGAAGGAATCTGTCTCCGGGGCATCGACTTGGATTCCATGATCCTTTCCTATCTTCTAGAGCCAAATTGGGGGAAACACAATTTAAACAAGCTGGCCTTAAATTATCTCCAAGTCAATGCCATCCCTTATGAGGAAATAGCTGGCAAAGGAAAACAGGCGGTCACACTTAATGCCGTCGACATCCAACGCGTGGCTCCTTACGCCTGTCAAGATGCTGATCTGGCTCTTCAGCTCAATTCCCTTCTCTGGCCTAAGGTTAAAGAAGAGGGATTAAGCTCCCTCTACCGTGAAATAGAGCTCCCTCTAATCGAGGTCCTCGCCGATATGGAAATGTGGGGAGTTAAAATCGACACCGACAACTTAAAAACTTTATCCCAAGAGCTCGAATACGATCTCACCCACCTCAAAGAAAAAATCTTTGCTGCGAGCGGAGAGGAATTCAACATCAATTCTCCCCAGCAGCTCAGCCACATTCTCTTCGACAAAATGAAGCTCCCCCCCTCAAGAAAAACAAAGATAACCAAAGGCTACTCCACGAGTGTAAACGTCCTTCAAGACTTAGCCAGTGATTTTCCCATAGCACGATATGCGCTTGAGTACAGACAGCTGGCCAAGCTTAAGTCATCCTATGCCGATGCACTCCCTCTCCTTCTCCACCCCGAAACAAGGAGAATTCACACCTCTTACAACCAAACCGTGGCCGCCACAGGCAGGCTTTCATCAAGCGACCCAAATCTCCAGAATATACCTGTAAGGGGAGAATTGGGGCAACGGTTCCGACAAGCTTTTATACCCGAAAAGGAACACCTCTTTCTCTCTGCCGACTATTCACAGATAGAATTGAGGATTTTAGCTCATCTATCAAGGGACCCTGCCTTAATAGAAACCTTTCTCCACGACAGAGATGTTCACGAAGAGACGGCAAATCGGGTCTTTGGAGATAGCGCAGCTCTTTCAAAGGAAGAACAACGAAGGAAGGCGAAGATTATCAATTTCAGTATTATCTACGGCACTTCTGCTTTTTCCTTAGCCAAGGAACTGGAAACGCCCACTTTAGATGCTCAGAAATTTATCAATCTATACTATGAGAAACATCCAAAAGTCGAGGAATTTTTAGAAAAAAAAGTCAAAGATGCCCAAGAAACAGGATACTCAGAAACACTTTTTGGGAGGAAGCGGCCAGTCCCTGAGCTCAAGCACAAAGACAAACTCACTCAACAGGCGGGCCGCCGGATCGCCCTGAATACTCCCATCCAGGGTTCAGCTGCTGATCTAATGAAAAAAGCTATGATTGACATATGGCGCGAAACGAAGAAACAGAAGCTTAAGACCAAGATGATCCTTCAAGTCCACGATGAGCTAGTCTTCGAGGTCCCTGATGATGAAAAGGATGAAGTGGAATCCTTGGTTAAGCAAAAAATGGAAAACGTCTTCTCTCTTGAAATTCCTCTCAAGGTCCGTCTGGGGTGGGGTGTGAATTGGGCAGAAGCAAAATAAGAAGAAAAATTAATTTTAAAGCTTTTTCTTGTAGACACGAAAGCGTTTATAAAGATTTCCTCCCATCTTTTCCATTTCTGCTCTGACTTTCACGTTTGACTCCATCTCATGGTGCGTATCAATCATATCCATGCCTGCCTCATGGGCGGAGAGAATCATTTTTACTCCCATTAGGACATCTAATCCCAGTCCTCGATATTTTTCCTTAATGGCACCAAGGAGTAAATCCAACTGTTTTGTTTTCTTTGCTGCCCGCAATATTTTTAGAAAACCAAACGGGAGTAGACGCCCCCTGGCTTTCTGGATTCCTTCCGTCATATCTGGAATGCCAACGATAAAAGACACTAATTCGTCACCCCTTCTAACTGCTTTCACAAATCGAGGATCGATTACTGGTAAATAACGTTTCGCCAAGTCCCCCATCTCCTCTTCATCCAGAGGGGCATAGCCGTAAATATTGCTTGCTGAATAACATTCATTCATCAGATGGAGGACCGGTTTTATCCAAACCTTAAGTTCTTTTTTCTTCCGGAATTCGATAACCTCAAAGTTACTTCTTCTCATGACCCTCTCATAAATCTTCCTGTAGAATTCTGGAACTTCTTTGGGAACCTCTATCTTGTAAACAAAATAATCCACATCTTTCTCATAGCCCTGTTTTTCCACAAAAAGGGGCATCCATTCAAAGTTATAATAAGTGGCTATAGTTGCCCGATTCTCAAATCCCTCAATTAAAAAACCCTCTGGGTCCTGATCCGAAAACCCGTAAGGACCAACGATTCTTGTCATCCCCTTCTTTCTCGCCCAATCTTCGACATGACTCAAAAGAGCACGAACGACTTCTTCATCTTCCCTCGCCTCTAAATTGGCGAATCGTGCCGTTTTCTCATTCCTGAGTTCATTATAGCGCCTGTTGATGATACCTATAACTCTTCCCACCGTTTCATCTCCGCGAAATGCAAGAAGCATGGTTGTATCACTGTAAGAAAAGGCTTTGTTCTTTTTTGGATCAAAATATTTCCATTCATCCATATAAATGGGAGGAACCCAGTTAGCATGATTGGCGTGAATTTTCCCGGGGAGAAAAATAAAAGTCCCTAAATCTCTTCGTGTCTTTACTTCTCTGAGGGATACGTTCATCTTCGCTTCCAGCTTCAAAGGAAAAGCCAATATAATCCTGTTTTATATTATTACATAAAAATCAACCTAAAGGAAACACGGAGGCGGTTTTATTTTATCCCTTATTATTTAGACTTTGTCCCAAAGTGGCGGGATATCAAAGGGGAATAAAAGGAGCAGGGTGATGTCGGAGCGGCATTAAAGAGTTAGCCTTCCCGAGCCGTTCTTCAAGGGAATCCGGCGAAGCCGGACACCGAGTATGTTTGAGCGAGGCTCAGGCCGGTGGGTTCCGAAAACACGCAACTTTTGCCCCAGCGAGTCAAAAGCTGCTCGGTTTCTGGCTTCGCTCTCCTCTGCGAGGAACCATGCCCGCTCAGCCTTCAAACGGTTTTTTCACCCACTGCCCTTCACCTATCCACTGAAAAAATTGGTGAGGGAATGGCGCGAAAAATCTGAACTAGAGCGAAAATATTGCCCTGCTCCATATGGTGATTCTAATTTAATCCCGTCACTTTGGGACAAAGCCACTATTTAAAACCCCATCAAGAAAAATAATCTTATCATAACACCCCTCCTTATTTGACAACTCTATAAAAGAATTAATAAACTTTAGAATCAATTTTTATTCGCTAAGAAGGAAAGATGAAGATAAGGACTTTTCCCCGCGGAATCCACCCGCCAGAGTTCAAGGAATGGACGGCAGAGAGTGCTATCGAATCTCTTCCTGCCTCTGATAAAATCATGATTCCTCTCCTCCAACATTTTGGTGCTGCTGCCCAGCCTTTAGTCAAAAAAGGAGATGAAGTCACTCTCGGGCAAAAAGTCGGGGAAGGCAAAGCGCTTTTCTCCGCATCTGTCCACTCCAGTGTTTCTGGAAAAGTCTTATCAGTAGATGATTATAACCATCCCGGAGGAAATCCTGTGGCTGCAGTAACCATTTCCAATGATGGGGAAGACCGCCTCTTTCCAGAAAACGAAGGAGTGAAGGATCCTTTTTCTTTAAGTCCAGATGAGATCCGCCAGAGGGTTCGGGATGCAGGTGTAGTTGGGCTCGGGGGGGCCGCTTTTCCTACAGCTGTTAAGCTTTCCCCCCCTAAGGACAAGCCCATTGATACTATCGTCATAAATGGATGTGAATGTGAGCCAATGCTGACAGCCGATTATCGACTCATGTTGGAATCACCAGAAGACATTTTAAAGGGAGCAGAGCTCGCCCGCATTGCCACCGGGGCAGAACGAATTATTGTGGGTATCGAAGACAACAAAAAAAAAGCCTTTGAACTCATCCAAGAGAAAATCCAGGGCATCCAAGGAGAGGTTGCGCTTCTCAAGACAAAATATCCCCAAGGGGCTGAAAAGAACCTAATATACGCCCTTCTCAAGAGGGAAGTCCCCAGAGGGGGGCTTCCTTTCGACGTGGGAATTGTAGTCCAAAACGTAGGAACGGCAAAAGCTATCTGGGAGGCCGTAAATGATGGAAAGCCTCTTTATGAGAGAGCCATCACTGTCTCTGGAAATGGGATTGAAAAGCCTAAGAATATTCTTGTTCGAGTCGGAACTCCATTCCAAAATGTTATTGAGTTCTGTGGAGGGTTAGACGAGAGGGCAGACATCCTGGTCATGGGAGGGCCTATGATGGGAATCTCCCAATGGTCCTTGGATACCCCCGTAATAAAGGGAACTTCTGGAATACTGGCCTGGACTTCTCCCGCCGCTTGTGTCGAATATCCATGCATCCGCTGTAGCCGTTGTGTAGAGCACTGCCCCAACGGTCTTGTTCCTACGCAACTTGCTAAATATGTCAGATTTGATGATTTGGCAGAGGCCGAGAAATGGGGAATCCTTGATTGTGTCGAGTGTGGCTGTTGTCAGTATATTTGTCCATCAAGAATACCTCTTGTCCATTGGATGCGTCTAGGAAAAAATAAAATTGCGAGCCTAAAAAGAAAAAAGAGCGCCTGATGACAGACAAACCTTTTATCCTTAAATCTTCGCCTCATTTCAAAGATAAAGACTCTGTGCCTAGAATCATGTATGCCGTGGTAATTGCTCTCCTGCCAGCAATCTTTGCCTCTGTCTATTTCTTTCGGCTTAGGGCTGTAGTCTTAATTCTCTCCTGTGTGCTGACCTGCCTAGCAACAGAAGCGCTCTTTCTTTGGCTAAGGAAAAAGCCCCTCTATTCTCTGTGGGATGGCTCAGCTATAATAACCGGTCTGCTTTTAGCAATGACGCTTCCCCCTTCACTCTCTCTAGAATTGGCAATTATAGGGGCAGTGGTAGCTATTGCCATTGGAAAACAGGTTTTTGGAGGCTTGGGCCAGAACATTTTCAATCCCGCCTTAGTGGGAAGGGCATTTCTGCAGACTGCGTTTCCTGTGGCTATGACAACTTGGATGCCTCCTGCGACCATAACAATAAACACGGCAACCTTTGCCACGCCTCTCGGAAACCTGAAATTCGAAGATGCGATTGCGCAGGGAACAGTTACTCCGATACAAGACCTCTTCTGGGGAAATATCGGAGGCTGTATTGGAGAAACATCTGCAATTGCTCTCATCCTGGGAGGGCTTTTTCTCCTTTTCCGGCGAGTGATCGATTGGCGCATACCCCTGGGTATTTTCCTTTCTCTTACAGCCTTAACCGGGATTTTCTGGCTGGTCAATTCGGGAAAATATGCCTCTCCTCTCTTTCACATTCTTGCTGGAGGCCTTCTGATTGGAGCATTCTTCATGGCAACAGACATGGTCACTTCTCCGATTTCTCCGCTAGGATCCTGGGTCTATGCGCTAGGGATAGGAGCCGTTGTGGGATTGATTCGCCTCTTCGGCGGCTTTCCTGAAGGCGTGATGTATTCCATCCTTTTTATGAATGCTTTTGTTCCTCTTCTCAACCGATACACAAGACCCCGTGTCCTGGGGGAAAGGAGCAAAGGATGAACCTTTCCACCCGAATGGTTACTGTTCTCACTGCCGTGGGGCTCCTCTCTGGCGGATTCCTGACAAGTGTTGGGCTTTTAACAGAAGAGCGTATTGCACTAAACAAGGCAAAGGAAATAGAAGAGGCAATCATCCAGGTTGTTCCTGGAAGCACGGCCAGTGAAAAATTGTTTGAAGAGAAAGGCCTATCTGTCTATGGAGTAAAAGATGCGGAGGGTAATCTCTTGGGTTATGCGATCTATGCCTCTGGTATGGGTTTTCAAGACACAATAACTTTCATGCTAGGAACAAATGCCTCCCTAACAAAAATAAACGGTCTGTATATCCTTGAACAGAAGGAGACTCCTGGACTGGGAGCGAAAATCACTGATAGAAAGTTTTTCCTCCAGTATTGGGAGAATAGGGATAGCCGCATCCCTCTCAGTCTTCACAAACCTGCGGCAAGCGCACCTGAGGATTTGGGCCCTTCAGAAATCAATACAATCACAGGCGCTACAATTTCCTCTGAAGCTGTCCTTAACATAGCCAACAGCTCTCTGGAGCGAGTTAGGCATCTTATAAAAGAAGGAGTGCTTAAAAGCAAGGTAAGAGATGGCGACTAAAAGCATTCGCGAAGAGTTCTTAAAGGGTTTGTGGGATGAAAACCCTGTCTTTCGCCAGCTCCTCGGAATGTGTCCAACCCTTGCTGTAACGAACGCCGTAATATACGGCTTTGCCATGGCGATGGCCACAACCTTCGTCCTCATCTTCAGTTCTCTCGTGGTCTCGTCCATACGAAAGCTCATTCCTAAGCAGGTCCGGATCGCGAGCTACATCGTTGTCATCGCTACTTTTGTTACCGTAGCCGACCGCTTTTTGGCAGCATTCTTTCCTCCCATTTCCAAAGCCCTCGGTCCCTATGTTCCCTTGATCGTTGTCAACTGTATCATCCTGGGCCGCCAAGAAGCGTTCTCTTCAAAGAATACGGTGGGGCGCTCCCTGATCGATGCTTTCGGTATGAGTGCAGGATTTATCCTGGCGTTGCTCCTCCTCAGTTCTATACGTGAAATCCTGGGAATGGGGACATTCCTCGGTCACCAAGTCATGGGAGCCTGGTTTACACCCTGGACTATAATGGTCCTTCCACCAGGTGCCTTCATAACACTGGGAATCCTTCTGGCCATCTTTCTTCATATCGAATACAAAACAAAGTCAAGGAGTTAAATGTGGAGCTTTTTGCTATTCTCGTCTCAGCCATCCTGATTAAAAACTATGTTCTTTATTACTTTCTCGGGATTTGTCCATTCCTAGGTGTTTCCAAGAAAATCGATTCAGCCCTCTCAATGGGCCTGGCTGTGACTTTTGTGATGAGCATCACTGCTGTTGTCTCATGGGTAATCAATCATTTGATCCTCCTTCCTTATAATCTTGACTACCTCCAGATTGTCTCTTTTATTCTCGTCATCGCTTCTTTGGTCCAGCTTGTAGAAATGTTTATCCGGAAAATCAGCCCCCCCCTCTATCAAGCCTTAGGTATCTACCTCCCTCTTATTACGACAAATTGTGCTATCATGGGATTGGCCCTCCTTGCAGCAAAGCAAGAATACAGCTTTGTGGAAACAGTGGTCTTCGGTGTTAGCTCAGGCGTCGGGTTTACAATAGCCATTGTCCTCATGGCAGGAATAAGGGAACAGCTGGACCTAGCAGACGTTCCAGAACCCTTGAAAGGAGCTGGAATTGCCCTTATTGTCGCCGGGATCATGGCCCTTGCCTTTAATGGTTTTATAGGGATGATAAAATAATGGAAGTTCTCGTGCCTGTCATTACAATGGGAACCCTGGGGCTCCTCTTTTCCCTTGGCTTGGCTTTTGCCTATAAAAAGCTTCGGGTCTATGAAGACCCAAAGATAGAGCAGGTTTCAGAAATGCTGCCGCAGGCCAACTGTGGAGCCTGTGGCTACTCAGGATGCCGCGCTTTTGCTGAAGCCGCCGTTGCTGGAGAAGTGTCTGCTAACGACTGCCCTGTCGGCGGCGAAGAGGTGGCGAATCAAATTGCTGCGGCTCTTGGTGTCGATGCAGGTGAGATAATCAAAAAACTCGCCCGCCTTCATTGCCGGGGTACCCATGAAGCCGCAAAAGACAGGGGGACGTACCTGGGAATTTCTACCTGTCATGCAGCGCACCTGGTTGGGGGAAATAAACAGTGTTCCTACGGTTGCTTGCATTTTGGAGACTGTGCCCGCTCCTGTCCCTTCGATGCCATATATATGAGTAACGACGGCCTCCCTGTTGTGATAGAGGATAAATGTACCGCCTGCGGGAAATGTGTGGATGCTTGTCCGAGAACCCTGTTTGAACTCCATCCTTTATCTCAAGAAATCATTGTCTTCTGCCGGTCCCAAGACCGCGGTGCAGTGGCCAGAAAATACTGTAAAAACGCCTGTATTGCCTGCGGGATATGTGTCCGGGCTTGCCCAGAAGCCATCCTTTTAGAAAACAATTTAGCCGAGATCCTCGACTATAAGAAAATAGACCGAGAAAAAATTCCTGAGATAGAGAAATGCCCGACCGACTCTATTGGTCGGCTTTCCCAGGAAAAGGAAGATGAAGGATAACGGATTAGTCGTTAGCACTGGAAAGGATATGGCCCAAGTCGAGGTCAAATGCTTTATCGAAACCTGCGAGAGATGCTCTACCCGCGGCCTGTGTATAGGACAAGATCAATCAAAAGGAATCCTGACGGTTCGCAATCCCTTAAACGCCCTTCCTGGAGATGAGGTCTCCATCGAGATTCCCGAGGAGGCTTATAACAAAAAATTAATCCTGTTGTTTGGCTTCCTCCTCTCTGCTTCTCTATTAGGCCTGGGAGTAGGCTCTCTCTCTTCCCTCTTTCTGCCATACTCATCCGAGGCATTGAGCCTGATTGGGCTTTTTCTTGGCCTCGTTTCAGCGGGAATGGGCCTCTTCAATTATTTCCGCAAAAGAAACAAACGCTATCTTTATCCTGTGATAAGAGATATTATAAAAAAAGGAGATTGCTATGGATAGACGAAACTTTTTTAAGACAATCCTTATCGTTCCCTCACTAACCCCGCTTCTACTTGCCAAGAGTTCCCCAAAAAGCGGTTTCGAGCTTTGCCTTATCTCCGACTCTCCTCAATTCTTTATCTCTAATATCCTTCGAGAACTTCAAAAATTCGGGTTGATTCAGGGCCATAAGTATGCCTTTCCCACTTCTCATCCATACGAAGAAGGATTAAGAAAGGCTCTCGATCAAGATGGCTGGAGATGTGTCTCTTTACCATCTCGGGCTGATTTTAATCTGTCTTTTAAATCTCTTAAAAATAAAGTGCTTCCCTCTTTCACCTTTATCAAGAATGGAAGAATATGGGATATCAGATCTCGAGAACTTCTCTCTATCTGGAGAGAATTGAATAAAAACGACAAGCCTTCCTTATTCTTAACTACTGTCTCTTTTAATGATAGGCAAGCCCGCTTTCTTCCTGGAGGCTATGCTGATATTATTATAGATGGACGCAGGGCTGAAAATATCTCCTTAAGAAAAAATCTATCGAAATTGTTCAGAACTCAAAATGGGAATATTACTGTTAACGTTAAAGAGGGAAAAGCCTGGATTTCAGATTCTACGTGCCACCATAAGATCTGCATCCACTCATCTCCCGCCTCCTTTGCCGGAGACCGTATCATCTGCGCCCCCAACCATTTCCTTTTAGAAATCCGAGGCTTTCGATCTATAGATACATCAATCGGTTAGCACACAATATTCTTCCCTTTAAGAATACTATTCCTTGATTGTTTTATTTTAGAAATTCCTAAAGCGACTTTGAAGGTTTAGCCTTCCCGAGCTGTCCTTCGAGGGGATCCGGCTATATCAGGCGCCGAGGATTTTTGAGAAATCTCAAATCTTCATCGGCATCAACACTGATATATGCTTCATATCCTCTTCAACTTCAGGCCTCATCAGGGCCGCACTGTTTTCATCTTTTAGTTCGAAACAGATTTTTTCTGATTTAACAGTGGAAAGGAAATCAAGTAGATACTGCGAATTAAAACCTATTTCTAAGGCATCGTCTTCATAATCAATATTGAGTTTATCTCGAGCCTCTCCTATCTCTGGGTTGGATGAAAATAATCTTAGCTCGTTTTTTCCTATGTTAAATTTTATCCCTTTAGACCTTTCCGTCGATAAGATGGAAACCCGCCTGATAGCGTCTGTAATTTCTTCTCTGGACAGAGTGATGGTTTTTGGATTGTCTTTTGGAATGACTGCATCATAGTTAGGGAATTTTCCTTCAATGATCCTTGAAATTAATATTCTATCCTTGACTTTAAAAAAAAGATTGTTCTCATCTAAATCAAATTCTAAGGTTTCATCTTCAAACCTTCTTAATTCATTCAATGTTTTTTTCGCAACTATTACACTTGTTTCCTCTTTTACCTTTAAATTCTCTATGGCAATCGAGGCATAAGACAAGCGATGTCCATCTGTACTCACCAGGTCGATTCGATTGTCTTTTAGGATCATTAAAGCGCCGTTTAAATAATATCTTTGTTCTTGAGTAATGGCATAATAGACCTTATCAATCATTTCCTTAATTGTGTTTAGGGGGAATACGATGTTTTTTTCAAATTTTGGCTCCGGAACCTGAGGATAATCTTCCTTCGGCAGACACAGAACCTTAAACTCGCTCTCTCCTGCTGTTATTTCCATTGTTAGATCCCCTGCTTCTTTAAAAGAGATGTTCTGTTCATCTGGAAGCGACTTCACGATTTCAAAAAGCTTTTTTCCAGATATCGTAATAGATCCTTCTTCTTCAATCTTGGCTGGAAAATGAGTCCTCAAACCAACCTCCAAGTCTGTACCAGTAAGCTCGATTTCATCTTTTGAAACGTTTATCAGTATGTTTGCAAGTATGGGCATAGTATTTCTCTTCTCCACGATTCCTTGGAGAAGTTGGAGTTCTTCAAGAATACCTTCCTTGCTCGTCGAAAATTTCATTTTTCCACCTTTCTAAAGTTGTATTTAATTTATTTATATATAGTATTAAGATTAAATACAATAATAATTAAAATCAAATAAAATGTGAAAATTTTTTGTTATATACTGATTCTTCTAGTGAATACAGTTAATCAAACTGTTCATTTCTCTGTCAAATTCTGGGTTATCACTGCGTAATTTTTCTATCTTTCTTATGCTGTGAATGACGGTTGTATGGTGTTTTCCACCGAATTTTTTACCGATTTCAGGAAGAGAGGTTTTTGTGAGTTCTTTTGAAAGATACATAGCGATTTGACGAGGGAAGGCTACCTTTGGGGAATTGTTCTTTGATTTAAGCTGAGAAAGCTTTATCTTGAATTTGTGACAAACTAATTTTTGAATCTTTTCAACCGTGACAAATTTGGAGGCAGAATCCAGCAAACTTTTTAATGCCTCTTTTGTTATATCTAAATCAATCTTTTCGCCTTTGAGAGAAGCATAGGCGATAACTCGACGCAAGTATCCCTCCAACTCTCTTATATTGGAATGGACTTTATCAGCTATAAAAAGAGCTACACTTTCAGGCAAAAACACCTCTTCTAACTCAGATTTCTTTTTTAGGATTGCAATCCTTGTTTCGATGTCAGGAGGCTTAAGGTCTCCTATTAACCCCCATTCGAACCGAGAATGAAACCTCTCCTCAAGATTTGGGATTTCTTTAGGCGGGCAGTCGCTGGAGATCACAATCTGCTTCTGGCTATCATAAAGATGGTTGAAAGTATGAAAAAATTCCTCTTTGGTCCTTTCTCTTCCGGAAAGAAAGTGTATGTCATCCATAAGGAGTACATCTACACTCCTGTATTTCTGGCGAAAGTCTAAGATTTTTCCATACTGGAGATGGTTGATTAGATCATTCATGAATTTTTCAGTAGTGATGTACAATATTTTTAAACGACGTTGGTGTTTCAAGGCATAATGTCCGATAGCGTTCATTAGATGCGTTTTTCCTAAACCTGCGCCTCCATAAATATAGAGGGGATTATAAGATTTTGCGGGATTCTTCCCTACAGCTATAGATGCGGCATGGGCAAATTGATTGCAAGAACCAACAACGAAATTTTCGAATGTATAATTAGGATTGAGGTTGGGATTAAGAAGCATCCCGTGTTTGGATTTTCTCTCCTGTGGCGAGCGCCTCATGAATGAAGAGGGGGTTTCGTCGAAGATATATTTGACATCATAAAACTTCCCAAAGAGCTCGTTTGAGCTACTGTTGATCAGACCGGAGTAATGAAAAGATAGCCAGTCCTTAAAATAGGAGTTTGGTACTTTTATATAGAGACATTCAGATTCCTGGCCAATGTAGAGTGTCGGCTCGAACCAAGTTTCAAAGCTCCCTTTGTCAATCTTTTTTTTGATACCCCCAAGGATTTGAACCCAAGGGTTATTTTTATCTTGACGTTCCATTCTTGGTTAACAAATTTCCACAGAATTATCCACAGATGTGGAAAAACCTTCTTCCTTTGCTGGTTTATTCTAGAGAAGGCTTGGCTATGATAGCACTCTTGATTTAGGAATTCAACAAATAATTATAAATATTTTTAAAAGTCGAATCCTATCCAGAATTTTGTCTCGAATTTGCCAATTGCCTTGAAATCCCAAGGCTTTGAGATATCAGGAAACGCCAGTCTTTTTGCGAATTCGAGATGTATTGGGAGGCCAAGAAAGAAAAATTCAAATCCGTAGCCATAAGAACCGATGGCGTCGTTAATTGACCACAAACGGGTATTAGGATCAAACTCATAAAATTTTGCCGGATATCCTTTGATTTTAGAGCGCGACATGTCAAAGAAGAAAACCCCTCGCACAGGACCTATCTGACCGATAAGAGTGTTGGCGGCATTTACTAACGGGAACCTGAACTCAGCGTTTGCATACCAGCCTTCAGTGGCCATAATACTGTAAAAGTTAGCTGAACGGACTTGATTGTTTCCCCCGAAATAAGAGAGGAAGGGATCTCTCCCGCGGCTTGCAAAGCCTTCGAATCGCAAGGCAAGAAGCGTATTCATGCCAAGGTAGAGATATTGCCGGAGGTCTACCTCGACAGTTGTACTCCTGAGAAAGCTTTTTGCTACAGGAAGAGTTTGAGAAATGGATAGCTTGAAGGTGTTTCCTGACATCGGCCCATAATAATTAAAACGAGTTGTTTCACCAATGAGAGAGAAAGAGGCATAGATCAGGTTTCCGTTCCAGAACCCTTGATAGCCATAGGAAGGTAAGTAAAGGGATTCATCCTCATGGTTATAATAACCGAGACTTGCTTGTGCTCTGTAGTATCTGCTGAAAGGATAGTAAGCACTGATGTTTGCCCCTGTAATCTTACGCGTGCGCATGGCGTCTCTGTAAGTGTAGTTATAATAGTCATAATAAGAGGGATCATAATAATAAAGGTCGCCATAGTAATATTCGGTATACTGGAAAGCACTGGCCATATATTGAAGTCTGTTTTTTTGGTTAATGAAGGAAAAGTAGTAGGATCTGAAGCTCCTGACTTGGTAAGCCATAAGGTAGAAAGTATAGTCACCCAGGAGGTCTGTGAAGGCAAGTTCAGAACCGCCATAGATTGATCCATCTGTAGAGACGATCGATTGGACCGGAGGCCTTGAAGTAAGATACAATTTGCTCATCCCTTTATATGCTTCAATTTTATCCTTATTGATTTCTAGCGAGACGATCGGCTCAAACACTGTGTATTCTTCTTCCACTGGCTTTTCAACAAAAGCGACGGTCTTTTCCACCTCGCCCTCGAATTCGCTCTTGAAAATCTGGAAGGAGCCTTTGTTGAACGAGGAAAAGATGATGGTATTAGGTTCGTTGGGAAGAGGATTGGGAAAGAAGTTGCCTGTTCTGACATCTGAGTATCGCTTGAGTTCTCCTGTCTCGAGGCTCAAGGAGTAGATATTAAAGGCATCTCTCATATCGCCAGAAAAGTATATTTCTTTGGAATCGGCGGAGAAATGTGGGGTGATTGTGTTGCCTCTGCCAAAAGTCAGCTGTGTCTTTTTTTTCAGATTGTTTATCGGAGAAAGAAAAAGCTTGTCATAGGTGTCAAGACGAATTGAATAAGCCACCTGTTTTCCATCAGGAGAGATTGCCACCGCTTTTTCGAAGAGGCTATCTTCTGTTAAATTGAGAATTTTTTCAGTGGAAAGATTTATCTTGAAGATGTCATGCGTTCCTTCATGAAAAGCGGTAAACATCAGCTCTTCTCCAGTGGGAAAAAAGCAAGGGGATGAGGGTTGGTCAAGCGGGATCTGGATCATTTTATTAGTCTTTCCAGATAACGCATCGATGAGAATCAGAGAATATTTGCGTCCGGCTCGAGCAAAAAAGGCGATCTGATCTCCATCAGAGGACCAGGAAATATCGCTTCCTGTGGCAGGATCTACTTCGTATTTAATATACTCGTACTTAAGAGTAAAGCCCTTGGTAATATTTTTGATTACAGAGCCATCTTTAGTGGAGAAAAGAATGATATCAAAGTCTTGTCCTTTCATATTGGCTACTAATGCAGCAACAATATCGCCAGAAGGAGAGGGGGCGATCGAGAAGGTATAATAATAGGGGTTCGTAGGGAATTCAGGCCCGATGGCAATGCTGTAGTCTTCAGGGTTTTCCCTTAAAAGAAAATCCTTGAATCTCGCTCGGAGGTATTTCTTGAATTCATGATTAAACTGCTTAGGATCTTGCTTGAAAGTTCTCTTGATGGGATCCCTTCTCCCTAAGAGAGGGGAGTTCTTCATGGAGTGCCAGAACTCTCGAATCCCGTTTTTTCCGTACTTAGATTCGATATAGTCAAACATGGCGTGGCCGAAATCGTAAGAGGGTGTTCGGGGTAATGGATGTTGCGAGAAAAGTTGCCCCGTGCTTGTAAGCTCAGGGATGCGGTCGTTTAGGGCGGCATCTCTGACAATCATGATAGACCAGGGGGACCAGTTTTGAGTGCTCCACTCAGCGAATCCTTCAATAATCCAGTCAGGGGGGGCATTAACAGCATAAAGGGCTCCACCAGGACTCCCCCAGAGAAGGTCGTATTCAAAAATATGGGTTAATTCATGCTCAAGGAGGTCTTGAATTTCGTCCGGCGACATATCGCCTTGGATCGCAATACGATAAAGGGTTGACTCTGCAACACCCAGAACACCTTGAGGCATTTGAAAAAGATTTGTTTGTTCAAAGTCTGTTGATGTTTTGTAAAAAAGGAGAGGAACAGTGGCAGAAAGTTGATGTTTAATGTCCTGGCTAATTCTCTCGTAGGCGCTTTCAGCCATATCTGCAAGATTCTTTAAGATGTTAAGGTCTTCGACATAGTAGTGAATATCGAAGTGCTCAGTCTTGTAATGGCTCCAGTCGAATTTTTCATAGATGACTTTATTTTTCCCATAATAGGGCCAATAATTATACTGGGCAAAGCAGAATGGAGCCCAGAGGAAAAGGAATAGGAAAGAGACGAGTAGTCTATTTAATGTAATGCTTTTCATGGTGACTCTCCTTTTATTTAGAGATGAGGTGCCTTTCCTGGATTTTTGTTACAGCCAGAATGTTCTGAAAAAATTTCGTTTTCACTCTTCCGATGAGATCGAAGAAGGCGAATTGGGCAGTTTGTTTCGGGTTCTGATACCCTCTTGATTCTTTGAAGTTTCTCTTGTAAAGAGCCTTTCCTGTTTTTGAATCGATAAGGTAAAGATCAAGGAGAAAGGTGTAAAACTTCCGCTCGGCAAGGCCTCTCTCGGATTGAAAGGGGTCCTCGACGCGATCTCGCCTTCTTTCAAGGATGGCCTTCCTGACTTCTTCTGTGTATTGGGCGCTGCCAGAGATTAGCAGAGTTTCCTTTAAATCTATTCCTTGCTCCCTCCAGAAGCTTTCATCTTTGAACACTTCTTCTTGTTCTAAATTGATGGTTCTTGAAGATAATTTCCCTTTGAATTCCTTTCCCAGCTCAGAAGAAAAATAGGCGACAATTTCCTTATTCAGGTCAAAATTCTTTGCTTCCTTTTTTATTAAGAAATTGGTGATGATAATTTCTTTGAAATTATCTAGGTTCAGGATGGGTTCGCCAGGAATTTCAATTCTGGTCTTCCAGTTGTATCCAGAGCTACAGGAAAGAAAAGATAGGAGCAAAATAAAGAAGGCCAATCTAATTTTTTTCATTCTTTTTCTCTATTGTTAAGGATTCATAGTGTTTCTTGAAATCATCATAATTGGATTTGATATACTTGTTTTCTGGGCTAATCCTTAGAGCGGTTTCATACTCCTTCTTTGCCTCTTCCCAGAGGCCTTTCTTTTCGTAGGCTACAGCTAGGTTATTGTGGGCTGCGGCAGAGTTTGGATCGGCCTCCACGGCTTTTTTCCACCGAAATATCGCTTCATCCCACAGCTCTTTCTGAGCAGCTTGGATACCGAATCGAATTTGATTATCCATGAATTGTTGGGAGCAAGCTGAAAAAGAAAAGGTGAGAAAAAGTATGAATACAAGATAAATTGTAAAATTTTTATGCATTTTCCACCGTCATCTATTAAGTTACTTCTTTTTCGACGCTTCGTCAAGCTAACTTGATAACAGCAGCAAGTTTTGTACCAAATTTATAAAGAGAAAAAGGAAAATATAGATGAGGATTATTGTTACAAAAAGGGGACACTTGTCTTATCCAATAAAAAAGGGGGCTGTGGGACTGTCCCCATATATGAAGAATGGGTTGGCTTTTTTTCTGAAATATGGTATAAAAGTTTTTTTCGAAGAGATAAAAAATGCCAAAGGTCTGCGAAATCTGTGGGAAAGGTCCCGTGTTTGGACAAAGCGTTAGTCATTCCCATAAAGCCACAAAAAAAAAGTGGAAGCCTAACTTACAGCACGTTAAGGCACAAACGAAATCAGGAGTGAAACGAATATGGGTTTGTACCAGATGCCTTCGATCTGGGAGGGTGACGAAGGTCCTTTGATTCGCCTCAAATCTTAAATTCTTTCTACATAAGAGATTTCTTTTATCGCTGAAATTTTCTTTATTATCGTATCAAAATGTTTTATATCCCGAATGATCAGGGTGATTTTGATCTGAGCTTTTTTATCCGCAAAAGTAATCACTTCTGCCTTGGTTATATTCCCTTCCAGTTGAGCAATAGCTGAGGTGAGGCGAGCTAAAACCCCAGGAGAATCCTCGCCTTTAATCAGGAGCTTCCCTTTGAAGCTTCCTTCTGGGGAGTCATCCCAAGAAACTTCAACCATCCGTTCGCTATCAAGAATCTCTTTTGTAACTAAGGGGCAACTCAATGAATGGACTGTTATTCCTTTTCCTGAAGTGATATATCCGGTAACTGGTTCCCCGCGTATGGGAGAGCAGCATTTAGCTAGATTAAGCATATATCCCTCGACATCTTTTATTTGGATTTCAGGTTTTGGCTTCTTGGCGACCTTAGTGACCACTTTTTTAAGGAGAGTCTCTTTTTTCTTGGCAGCTTTTTCAGGCGGCAGGAGTTTTTCCATAAATTTTTTATTCAGGACAATTTTCCCGAAGCCTATAAGGGCGTAAAAATCTTTGATCTTATTTATCCTGACGTTAGCGAGCTTTGAGAGACTCCTTAAAGAATCCTCTTCCTCTAGCCAGCCTGAGGGGAGGTCGTAAATTTTTATTTCTTTCTCCCATAATTTTTTTCCAAGGGCTGTATTTTTTATTTTGTCTTGCAGGTTGAGCCAGCGTTTTATGTGATGTCTTGCTGTCGAGGTGAAAGCAATGTTCAGCCAGTCACGGCTTGGCAGTTTTTCGGAGGAGGTCAGAATCTCGACAATATCACCGGTCTTCAAGATTTTTTTCAAGGGTGCAAACTCACCATTAATTTTTGCCCCTGAACAATGTAAGCCTATTTCCGTGTGAATCTTAAAGGCGAAGTCCAGGGCAGAGGCGCCCAGGGGGAGGCTTATAACCTTTCCTTTAGGTGTAAATACGTAGACCTCTTCGGGGATGAGATCTGTTTTCAGGCTTTTCAAGAATTCCCGAGGGCTCTTTTGCTCTTTGTAGAGTTCAACCATTTCTCTCAGCCAGTTCAGCCTTTTATCTTCTTTCATGATGTGTTGAGGGTCTGGCTCTTTATATTTCCAGTGAGCAGAGATTCCGTTTTCAGCTAAATTGTGCATGTCTTTTGTTCGGATTTGGATTTCAATCGTCTGTTTTTTTTCTGTGATTATAGTTGTGTGGAGAGATTGATAGAGATTTGGCTTAGGCATGGCAATGAAATCCCTGAATCGATTAGGAATATGAGGCCAGGTTTGATGGATACTTCCCAGGGCTGCATAACATTTTTTGACCGAATCAGCAATAAGTCTTAATGCCATAAAATCATAGACTTGATCAAAGCCAATATTCTGGCGGTTCATTTTGGCGTGAATGCTGTAGAGTCTTTTTAGGCGATAGAATATCTCTGCAGAAATATTGTTTTCTTTCATTAGATTACCTAAAGCCTTTTTGATTTTCTTGAGCTCTTTTTCTGCACTTTCCCTGAGTGGATCCACCATTGAGGCGACCTTGAAATAATCTTCTGGTGCCACATACCGAAAGGAGAGGTCTTCCAATTCGGCCTTAATTCGTCCCATCCCAAGCCTGTTGGCAATCGGGGCATAGATATCAAGGGTTTCTTTGGCAATGTGTTTTTGTTTGTCTTCAGGCAAAAACTTCAGGGTTTTTAGATTGTGAATCCTGTCAGCCAGTTTGATGAAAATGACCCTCAAATCATCGGTCATAGTGAGGATAATTTTCCGGATGCTTTCTGCTTGTCGTATTTCTGGAGAGGAGTCCTGAACACGGCTGATTTTTGTGATTCCCTCAACCAGGTGCGCAATTTCTTTGCCAAAAGCTTGCGTAAGGTCGACAGCGGTTACATCGGTGTCTTCCAAGACGTCATGAAGGAGGCCTGCTGTTAGAGTTGTTTTATCAAGCCTCATCTCTGCCAACATGTTAGTTACTTCTAAGGGGTGGCTCAAGTACGGTTCTCCAGACCGTCGGATTTGGCCCTTATGAGCTTGGGCAGCGAAGACGTAAGCTTTTTTGAGAAGATTGATGTCCTTCTCGTTATAAGAAGAAGAAACCTTTTCCAGGATGTCGTCGAATCTAATCATGATCCCAAATATTGGCAGTAAGGATATATACGCTAGCCTTTAATCTTTGGTGCGATCGACTCTCTTTCTCTCTCCAAGATCCAATTTACAGCATCAAGAAGGGTCGAGGCGACATGAGCAGGCTTAATCCCTTTCTCTTCGAGAATTGGGAGTGATTTCTGACCAAAACCTGTAAGGACGAGTATGGGTTTGGCTTGGATATTTAGCCCAAAAAGAACATCTTCCACCTTATCCCCCACCATATATGATTTTTTCATATCGATGTTTAAGTCTGCGGCAGCTTGAATTGCCCTCCCGGGATTTGGTTTTCGGCAGAGGCAGTCCTTGTTGTAGCGAGCGATGGAGGAAGAAAGGTAGTGAGGACAATAATAAATGCCATCAAAATAAATATTGTGTTCAGCAAATGTATCCTTTAGTTTTTTATGGATCAGGTGAAGATCTTTCTCTTGTATTAATCCTCGCCCTATTCCAGATTGGTTAGTCGTGATAACCGCCAACATGTCGGCTTCTTTTATTTTTCTCACCGCTTCGAAACTGTAGGAATATATTTCTATTAAATCGTAAGAGGAGGGGAATCCGACATCTCTATTGATGGTTCCGTCTCTATCGAGAAAGACTGCTCTTTTCTTCATCATAATGACAGGAATTTTTGGCCGGCCTCGAAGACTTCCTCTGGTCCAATCTTCCTCATGCAGCCGTGGTCAAACGGGCATTCTCTATAGGAGCAAGGCCAGCAGGGAACATCCTTCTTGAGCACCACAGCAGGCTCTTGAAAAGGGCCTGTAAGCCGTGGATCTGTTGGTCCGAAAATAGCCGTTACTGGTATTTTCAAGGCATTGGCTAGGTGCATGGGTCCAGAGTCGTTTGTGATGAATAGAGCTGCATGGCTGATCAGGCCAGCGAGAAGACGAAGGCTTGTTTTGCCTACGAGGCTGAGCGGTTTTTTTGGCATAGAAGAGACTATGGATTCAGCCAACTCAGATTCATCTGAAGAGCCAATAATGAGGATCTCCACGTTCTTTCTTTGCTGATACAGACTAGCCAGCTCTGCAAATCTTGAAGCCGGCCATCTTTTGGCAGGACCATAGGAAGCGCCAGGATTGAGTAAGACAAGAGGCTTTCCTAGATCAACATTTAAGGAAAGGAGCCTTTCCTTAGCTTGGCTCATCTCGTCCTGAGTCAAGGGAAGGCTTATTTCTGGGGGGTATGTCTTTAGGCTTAAACCAGAGATGAGTTCAAGATAATAATTCAATTGATGAGAGAGCTTTCCTTGGCCTTTTGGTGAAACTCCCCGGGTTAAGAGAAGGCCTCTTCCGTCTCTCACGTATCCCCAACGCTCAGGAATCTTTGCCAGGTAAAAGAGGAAAGCAGAAGAAAAGGAATTTGTAAGAAGAACCCCAGTCTCGAAACGAGATTTCTTTAGGTTTTGGGCTGAGTTTCTTATGCCCTTTAAAGTATTCAGATCCGAAAGAGAAACTACTCCCTTTATAAAATCATACGAGGTGAATAAATCTTTTACCCACTCTGTCGCAGCGACCCATATTTGAGCCCGGGGAAAATTTTTACTCAAGCTTTCTATAGAAGGTACAGAAAGAACGGCATCCCCGATCCAGTTTGGAGCTCGGACAATAATCTTCATGTTCTCAATTTTATTCCCTAAAGTCATTCTTGTCAAAAAGGCTCATTAGATCGGAGGCAGCTTCAAATTCCTCTTTTCCATCGGTTGTTACCCCAACATGACGTTCCAGATGTATCATTTCAAAAGGTGCTCATGAATTTGATGCTAGAGAGAAAAGTGAATCTGATTATTCAGAAGCGGACGGGGAGGAACTCTTTTTTTTCTGAGCAGAATCTTTTTCCTTCTTGGTTTTTGATTCTGCTTTTGGTTCCCTTTCTGGCTTTTTCTTTTGAGCGTAATCTGTTATATACCATCCATTGCCTTTAAATTGAAGAGCTGGAGGCGAGATGACCTTTTTAAGAGGGCCTTTGCATTTTGGACATTTTTTCAAAGGCCGATCGCTAATTTTCTGCAGAACCTCAAGCACTGATCCGCATTTTAGACATTTATATTCGTAAATAGGCATTCTTTATACCCCGAGTTAAAGAGTCTAAGACCACTGAATCGTTATTATAGCAGAGAATGGGCATTAATCAAGAGCGTTGGGTAGCCTCGAAGCAAGAAGCCAGGTGATAGAGAGACAGAGGGTAGCGGTTATATCCGGATAAGTAGTTATGAGCGCGGCAGCCTAATGGAAAACGATGGCTTCAAAAATGTAGATTTCGGCTCCTCGTTTCCAGGCATCAGGGCGAAGACCCGATTTCAGGCAGGCCTGCTGGAGGAATGTTTCTCTCGACCATTGATTTTCAACTGGAACTTGAGGCAAGAGGAGGCCTTTTTTGTCCCCCATTGAAATTACAAGGCCATGTTTTCCGACTTTGACGAGACGGGGATTTTTAATTTTTTTTAGAGGCGAAAGCACGGAGATTTCTATTTCTAGATCCTTGAGTTCCTCAGGCGTGACAGGAGAAAATCTTTGATCTCTGCATGCTGCATAGAGTGCAGCCTGTATGACAGTTTGGTAAAGGGGCATAACAGGCTCTATAAACCCTATGCACCCTCTCAGGCGACTTCTTTTTTTCAATGTTACGAAAGCCCCTCTCTTGGTTAATAGCTTAGAATTTTGAGGCTCATAATTTAATAACTTATTTTCTAGAACAAGAAGTTTGATGGCTTCACGGGCAATGTGGAGCAGCTCTTTTTTTTCCTCTGGAGTTAGGGAAAACTCTGGAGCTTTAACATCAGTATAGATGGCTGCGGCCAGATACCCGACAACATTATTTTCTGAGCTTCCATACTGGGAAGAGTCTGCGTAATGGAGAATATGGGCTTTTGTGTCTCCCCTCTTTTGGGCATAAAGAAGGGTGGATACGACAGGCCCTCCACCGCACATGATGTTTTCTCTTCTTTCGATCTTCCTGATGAGTGTATTTGTCTTAAAGTCTTTAATGAGGGAAGCTGTATTAGTATCAATATAGTTGGCTCTTTTCTTTGGTAATTGGTGAGACATATCTGTGGAGGCGACAACTAGTACATTTTTATCAGGCAGGATCTTGGCTAACGCATTGGACAGAGTAGAGATGGTCTGTTTTATTTGATAGCCCATAACGATGGGGACTATTTTTGCCTGGGGGAGAGTTTTTTGGATGAAAGGAAGCTGGATTTCCACAGAGTGCTCTTCTGAATGAGCTTCTGGAATATATTTAAAGCCAGACGCTTTAGAAATTTGTGAGGCGAGGATTTCATCGATTTTTGCCACCCCCAGAGGTGTCTCATAGCCACCCTTAAGATAAATAGAGCACCCCTCAAATCCGTAGCGATGGGAAGGAGCAATTATCACGACTGTTTCATAATCTTTTCCCTGAACCAAGCTGTAAGAGAAAGCTGCTACAGGACCGGAGAAGACATGCCCCGCATGAGGTGCTATTAGGGCTACAATGCTTTTTGAAGGGAGAGGCTCTTGTTTAACATTCTGAAGGAAAAAATCTATTTGGCGAGAGAGCTTCTCTGGGGTTTTTTCGTACCAACTTCCTGCATAGACCGCTTTCCTTATTCCCTGGGACCAGGTTAGCGAAACACAGAGGGATAGAGTGAGTAAGACAGCTAAAGTTTTTTTCCTCATTTTTGTTGGTATCCTGCGATAGATATATAGAAAAAATATACAGGGAAAAGAGGGAAAAATCAAATCCTAGAAACCAGCTCCCTCAAGAAAGGGGACAGTCCCCATTTTCTCAAGAAAGGGGACAGTCCCCATTTTCTCTCGTGAAAAAGGGTATTCATCAGGCAGTCTGACTCATCAGCAAGCAAGAAAAAGGGGGCAGGTTACTTTTTTCCCTATCTCTTGAGATTGCCACGCTCCTTTCGGTCTCTCGCAGTGACAAAAGAAAAAAGTAGCCTCTCCCCTTGCTGTTGACTTTTTTTTGGATTTAATTAAAAATTGCGGAGGAAGGTTAAGATGAGAGATATATTCAAAACTTTAATGGCACTTCTTGTTGTGGCCTCTGGTTTCTTTATTGGATTTTATTTTGGCGAAGAGAAAGTAAGGTCCAAGATTTCCGATTTCCAGAAGGATCGGGAAGAGGCTTGAAAGAAATAATACGATCCCTTTGATCTACTTCTCTTAATATGCCAACCTTCGGGGATAAACTATCACAACGTTGATAAATGAGGAGGTTATCTCTGGGAGCACCCTTTCAATTCAGATTTATTTCTACAGATAGGTAAGAAAGAGTATTCCTATCAGGAACGTCCCCTCTGCTTTTAAACACCCCATCTTTTGTTGACTAACTCTGAGGTCAAGCATATAATTATTTTGACTATAGTTGTTTACGATAGATAGACGTTCCTTCTCATGAAGAGGTAAAAGATGAGCTGGGGAATTTATGGAATATTAATCATTTTCGGCGCGTTCGTACTTCTTTTGATCTTTAATCCGAATCTTTCGTGCTTTGGCAAAAGACTTAAATCTCCTCTTTATCCAGTTCTTCGGAAGAAGAAAGGTAAGATTAAAACAGATGATTATGGTTTTAAGCTTGATAATGGGGGGACCAAAGTTGGAGCCAAAGGGAAGAAGCCGGAGGGGAAAGCCCACGCTCATAGATTCTCCAAGGCCAGCGATACCAGGGAGAAAGAGATTATCGAGAATAGAATGAAGGTGAAAACACAGGATTATGGTTTTTCCCTAGTAGAGGGTCAAGACGGACAAGAGATACAGGAGGAAAAAAAGACTAAATACAACATTGGGAACAAATAGCCTCTCTAGGAAGAGTCGTTCTGAATGGAGCTGATTCAGTTTCGTTTCTTTCAGATAGCTGTTTGCTTTTTCTCGTCAAAAAGCTATGAGTAGGATATTAATGAAGGAACATTTAGGATGCAGAAGAAATTCCCAGGTTATAAAGATGTTACTCTTTATATCAGTTTTTTTTTGTTTATCCTTTTTTGTAAATTGTATCCCCTCCAGAGTCTCACTCCTTCCTCTTCCTTCAAAGATCGACAGTATTGAGGGATATGCATCCATAAGGATTACAGGGGAACAAGAGAAGACTCGGTCCAAATTTTCCTTCCTGTTTCATCTTCCCAATCAGGGGAGGATTGAAGTTTCAAACTGGTTCGGGAAAACCCTCTATCAGATCGTCATTGTCGAGAAGAGTGCATTTTTTGTGCTTCCCTCAAAGAGAGTCTATTGGCAGGGAGAAGAGGAAGAGATTATCCAGAAGTTTTTGGGTTTCAGGGTAAATCTCTATGAGATGATTTCTTTCTTGAGCGGTCAATGGGGATGGAATGATATCACAGCTGAAAGAGAGGTTTGGTTGGAGAGTTGGAATCTTGAGAAAGACGAAAAAGGCAGAGTATTGGCAGGTCAAAGAGAAGACCTTTTTTTCGAAGTCCAAGAATTTTTCAAAGATACACCCTTTGCACGCGCGCTCATTTTTCGACACCCTTTGAGCAGAGGGCGCCATAAGGTCCTTAAGATAAAACTTAACCAGCCCATAAAAAAAGAAGCATTTTCTGTTGCTTTTTTAGAAAAATTTAAGGAAAAGAGCTGGGCTGAAATCGAGAAGATGTTCGACAAAAGTGATGAGAATTAAGTCTTTTGCCAAGATTAATCTTGGCTTAGAAGTAGTCAGCAGGAGGGAAGATAATTATCATGAGATCAGAACCCTCTTCCAGACTATAGATTTCTATGATGTCATACAGTTTCTTCCCACGTCGAGCAACAAAATCGTCTTAAAAGGAGACGATAAAAGGGTGCCATGGGACAAGGAAAACCTTATTTTCAAAGCAGCGGCGCTCCTCAAAGAGAAGTTCCGGATTCCCAGCGGAGTGGAGATTCGAACAGTGAAGAAAATTCCTCCGGGGAAAGGCTTGGGAGGAGGCAGCAGCAATGCGGCTATGACACTTTTTTCTATGAACAAAATCTGGGAGTTACATCTAGAGAGAGAAGAATTGATGGAGATGGGGAAGACGCTGGGTGCGGATGTGCCTTTTTTTTTGGAAGGAGGATTGTGTTTAGGTTTAGGTCGGGGAGACCAGATCATCCCTCTGCCAGACCTTGATCTTATTCCCTGTATTTTGGCACTCCCCTCTTTTTCAATCTTGACAGCCCACGTTTACAATCAATTTCGCTTGTCCTTGACTTCAGAAGATAAAGACAGTAAAATTATCAAGTTTTTGGCGGACAGAAAATTTGACTTATTAGAAAATAGATTAGAAGAGACGATATTTAGCTTATATCCTCAACTCAAAGTCATCTGGAGCCTTCTTAGACGCCAAGGATCAGAGTTATCCTTAGTCAGCGGAACAGGCTCAGCTGTTTTTGGGCTCTTTCGGGATCGAGGAAAAGCAAAGAAATGTTTAGTTGCACTCAAGAAACGCTGCCCATCGCTTCTAGTAAATACTTTGTCCCGGGAGCAATATCAGAGGGGTATAAATGATGGGGTGTAGCCAAGCGGTAAGGCAGCGGACTTTGGATCCGCCATTCGGAGGTTCGAATCCTCCCACCCCAGCCAAAGCCCTCCTTCAAGGAGAAGCTGTTAAGGAGAAGAATGAGTGAGAAAAGAAGATAACATGAAAATGTTTTCAGGTTCTTCTAATATTGCCTTGGCCAAGGAGATAGCAGAATTTTTGGAATCCGAGTTAGGGAAATGTGTCTTGGAGCGATTCAGTGATGGAGAGATTCATTTTTACGTTGAAGAGAATGTACGCGGAGAGGATGTTTTTGTCGTCCAGTCTGGCTCCTATGATGCCAACTTTCACCTTATGGAGCTTTTTCTGATGATCGATGCTTTTAAGAGAGCCTCTGCGGAAAGAATCACTGCTGTCCTGCCATACTATTGCTATGGGCGCCAAGATTGGAAAGACAGGCCTCGAGTTCCTATCTCTGCCCGTTTAGTTGCTGATTTATTGGAATCTGCGGGAGCAGATAGAGTTTTGACAATGGATCTCCATTCTCCTCAAATTCAAGGATTTTTCTCTATTCCTGTCGATAACCTGATGGCTGCCCCTGTTTTGATAAATTATATTCAAGGCTTAGAATTGAAAGACCTGACTATCATTTCCCCTGATGCTGGAGGAGTGGGGAGGGCCCGGATGTTTGCAAAAAGGCTGATGGCCACTTTAGCTATTATAGACAAAAGAAGGCCAGCTCCGAATGTAGCCAAAGTTCTCAATGTCATCGGTGATGTCAAGGATCGCGATGTTGTGATCCTGGATGACATGGTAGATACTGGAGGCACCCTTGTTCAAAGCGCTGAAGCCTTGAAGAAAGAAGGAGCGCGGAGAATTTTCGCAACATGCACCCACCCCGTTTTGTCAGGACAGGCGATAGAAAAAATTGAAGACTCTGCTTTAGAAAAGCTAATTGTAACAAACACAATTCCATTGAATGAAAGAATAAACTCCTCTAAAAAAATCGAATGCCTCTCTGTTGCATCTCTTTTCGGGGAGGCCATCCGGAGAATAAATCGAGGGCATTCCGTGAGTTCTTTGTTTGTCTAAGGAGGAAGGAAGGATGAGCATTACAGTCAGAGCGGAAAGAAGAGAAGTTTTCGGAAAAAATGCATCCCGACGAATCAGAAGAGATGGGATGATCCCTGCCATTCTTTATGGAAAGAATGAGGTTAATGTTCCTTTGACCGTGAAAAAGCAGGATGTTTTTAAGATTTTAAAGTCTGATACAGGAGAAAATACGATTTTCAAGCTCTCTTTTGATGCAGAGACAAAAAATACTATGATAAAAGAGTTCCAGAGCGACCCCGTTACAGATGAAATCCTTCATACCGATCTTATACAGATTGCCATGGATGAAGCCATCCGAGTATCAGTTCCTATCGTTTCGGTTGGAGAGGCAGTGGGAGTAAAAGGAGAAGGCGGGTTTGTGGATTTTATTACTCGAGAAGTTGAAGTTGAGTGCCTTCCCAAGGATATCCCCGAGAATATTGAGATAGATATTAGCGAGCTTCATCTCAATCAGTCTTTCAAGGTCGAAGATGTCGTTTTCCCAGAAGCAGTAAAGCTCGTCAGCGATCCCAGTGCCATCTTGGTTGTCATCGAAGCTCCTACTAAGGAAGAGTAGATAGTTGTGGAAGAGGAGGAAGAGGAAGTTATAGCTGAAGAAGAGGAACCCGAAGTAATCAAGAAGGAGAAAGTCGAAGAGAAGAAAGAGGAAGAAGAGGAGAAGGAGAAAGAAAAAGAAGAGGAGAAGGAGTAATATTTGTGGGCTGTGGTTGGCCTGGGAAATCCTGGCAGGAGCTACTCGGAGACAAGGCATAATGTGGGATTCATCTTCATCAAGAGAGTGGCGAAGGGATGGAAAGTGAGGCTCAGAAGAAGGATTTTTTCGTCGAAAGCTGTTCAGGTGGAGAGGAAAGGAGATAAGGTACTTTTAAGCCTGCCTCAAACCTACATGAACAGAAGCGGCTTGGCAGTCAAGCAAATTATGGAAGGAAGAGGAATACATCCAGAAAACCTTATTGTTGTTTTTGATGACCTGGATATTCCCGTGGGAGATTTAAGGATTAGAAAAGAAGGCAGTGCAGGAACACACAAAGGGATGTGTTCGATTATCGAAGAATTGGGAACCCATAAATTTCCCAGGATAAGGATAGGTATAGGTTCCTCTGCTCTAGTAGATGATGCTACAGAATTTGTGTTGTCTTCCTTTGAGAAAGCAGAGAAACTTCTTCTCGAGGAAAGCTTAAGAAAAGCTCAGGAGGCGCTGGAGATGATGCTGGACGGAGAGATAGAGAGAGCTATGAGTATTTATAATCAAAGAAAAAAACCTTTGGAGGATTAAACATAGAAGCCTGAAAAGCGCTCCTTGTTTCTTCTTTTAAAGGAAGAAGCTTTAAATCCGTAAGGAGGTGCCAATGAGACAATACGAGACAGCTTTTTTGATTTCCCCTAATATGCCTGAAGAAGAAGTGGAGAAATTTATTCTTCAGATGGCTGAGATTGTTTCCAAAAAGAAGGGAAAAATGATCAAGCAAGACATATGGGGGAAGAGAAAGTTGGCCTACCCCATCCAAAAATTCGAGGAAGCCGTCTATGTTTTTTTTGATTACGAAGGAGAGCCGGATATTTCCACAGAACTTGAAAGACGTTTCAAACAAACAGAGTCGGTCATGCGGTACTTGACGGTGAGAAAAGAGGTTAAAAAAATCGTCCGAAAAAAGAAAAGGAAGACTCGAGCGGAAGAAGAGCCACCTGTGTTGGAAGAGGAAAAAGTTGAAGAGACGGATGTTGACCAAGAGGAGCCTCCCGATAAAGAGCCGGCTGAAAAGGAGGAGTAAGAATGGCAAGAGCACCAAGAGCAAACAGAGGATCCTTTCGGAGATATTTTCCTCCTAAAAGAAAGGTCTGTCGTTTCTGTCAGACAAATGTAAAAGAGGTCGATTACAAAAACGTAGATATTCTGAAGAAGTATGTTCCAGAGAGAGGCAAGATTTATCCAAGACGGATTACAGGAACATGCGCTTTTCATCAGCGGAAATTGGCAACAGCTATAAAAAGAGCGCGGATACTGGCCTTGCTTCCCTATGTAGAGGATTAATTTGTTGTTTTCTGAATTGGAGGAACAATGAAAATCATGCTGAAACAAGACTTGGAGGGCCTTGGTAAGAGGGGAGACATTATAGAGGTTGCCCCAGGATACGGAAGAAATTACCTTATTCCCAAAAAAATGGCACTCGAGGTTACTTCTTCCAACATGAGAATGATTGAGATTGAAAAGCAAGCCTTAATGAAAGATCTTGAGAAGGAGAGGCTCACTTTTCAAGGCCTTACACAGAGTCTCAACCAGACGACTCTGACTTTTAAGAGAAAGGCCGGAGAGAAAGACGTAATTTTTGGCTCAGTGAGTTCCACCGATATCAAAGATGCCCTTGCAGATGCAGGTCTTGAGGTTGACAAAAAGAAGATACTGTTGGATGAACCCATAAAAAGATTAGGGAATTTCACCGTGCCAATCAAGGTTTTCCATGAGGATAGGGCAGAGATAAAGATAGAGATTATGAAGGAAGGAGAGGAGGAAGCAAAGGAGGAGAAAGAGAAAAAAGAGGCCTCTGAAGTAGAAAAGGAAGATATCGAAGCCAAGAAGGAAGAGCCAGAGAAGGAGGAAAAAGAAAAAGAAGAAGAGAAAAAAGTTGAAGAATTAGAAAAAGAAGAAAAGAAAACAGAGAAAGCAGAAAAAGTTGAAGAAGAAAAGGAAGGAGAAGAACGACAGGAAGAAAAAAAGGGGGAGGTAGACATAGCCGCTGATGAAAAGTTGGATGAGGCCGCGGAAGAGAAAGAAGAGCCAGCGAAAGAAGAAAAGGAAGAGGAAGACACAAAAGAGGAAAAAGAATAAAAAATTTAATAAGGAGAGAGAAAGAAAATGGATCTTGACTTGATGTTTTTAAAGAAAACACCTCCCCATAGTCTTGAAGCAGAGAAGACTGTTTTGGGAGGAATCCTTGTGAATAATGAAAACCTAAATGTTGTCTTGTCCATTATCTCTCTTGAGGACTTTTATAAGGAAGCAAATCGTAAGGTTATTGAGAAGATTATTACATTAGTAGATAAAGGTCTGCCAGTTGATTTGCTTTCTTTAACAGAAGAACTTCAAAAAGCAGGCTTCCTTGAAGACGTAGGGGGGGCATCCTATATTTCATCCTTGATGGATGGTGTTCCCAAAAGTTTGAATGTTGAGTACTATGCCCAGATAATCAAGGAAAAATCTCTTTTAAGGCGGTTGATCCTTTCATCTGCCAAGATTATTTCATCGAGCTATGAAGGGAAAGAAGATGCGGATCAGCTTCTCAATGAAGCTCAGGCCGCAATCATAGAAGTGGCGGAGCAGAGGATAAAGCCTGGCTTTGTTCCTGTTAGTATACTGACAGAACCTACCATGGAAATGATTCGCTCCCTCCATGACAGAAAAGAGGCTGTTACAGGCGTTCCGACGGGTTTCCGTGACTTAGATGGACTGACTTCAGGTTTTCACAATTCTGAATTTATAGTCATCGCCGCCCGCCCCTCAATGGGTAAAACAGCTCTTGGATTGAACATTTCTCAACATGTAGGTACAAAGACAGACTATTCAGTGGGGTTTTTCTCTCTTGAAATGGCCAAGGAGCAAATTGTCATCCGGTTGCTCTGTTCAGAAGCTCAGATAGACATTAAGAGTGTCAGGACGGGCTTCATCGGCGAAAGAGAGTTTGAAAAACTCAAATTGGGCGCTGAGACTCTTTCCCAATCAAAAATCTTTTTGGATGAAACCCCTGCCTTGACAGTCATGGAAATGAAAGCAAAGGCAAGACGGCTGAAAATGGAGCACAACCTCGATCTGCTTTTTATTGACTATATTCAACTCATGCGTGCTGGAGGGAGGTTTGAGAATAGGACTCAGGAGATGTCCTATATTTCCCGTTCTTTGAAAGAGTTAGCCAAGGAAATCAGGCTTCCCGTTGTGGGCATTTCCCAGTTAAGTCGTGCTCCAGAAAAAGGGCGCCGAGAGCCGATCCCACAGCTCTCAGACCTGAGAGAGTCGGGAGCCATCGAGCAAGATGCTGATGTTGTCATCTTCATTTACCGCCCTGAATTATATCGCCCCGAAGACGAGAACGTACGAGGCATGGCAAAGATTAACATTGCCAAGCAGAGGAATGGCCCTACAGGAATAATGAATCTTGCTTTTATGAGCAAATATGCCAGGTTTGCTGATATGGAATATCCGTCTTTATAAAGGCTAAAAATGTTCCAGAGAGTAAAGCCCCTTCCATTTTCTTCCTTTATCCAACAGATGGGAGAAGTGGGGCTCCTCCTGTTTAAGACGTTCAAAAACTTGTTCAGGAAACCGTGGGAGAAAAAGATATTTATCCAACAGCTTGAAGAAGTAGGCGTCAGATCCTTACCTGTTGTTTCTCTCACGGCCGCTTTCGGCGGTCTTGTTTTTGGACTCCAGACATATGTGGGATTCCATAGATACATAGGTCCTGGTTCAGAAGCTTATGGAGGCCCTGTTATTTCTTTGGGTCTTTCGAAAGAACTGATACCTATTTTAGTAGGATTAATGGTATCTGGGCGAGTGGGCTCGGCTATTGCAGCGGAAATTGGGACGATGAAGATAACCGAACAGATTGATGCTCTCTTCAGCCTTGGAGCAGATCCCACGCGCTACCTTGTTGTCCCTAGAACTCTGGCCTCTGTGATCATGCTCCCCTGCCTGACGCTTTATGGAGACATAATCGGGATGGCTGGTGGCTTTGCATTCAATGTCTATGCTATGGGAGTGAACCGGATTATTTACATTAGAAATACATTGCTCTATTTAGAAATATGGGATGTTTTGAGCGGGCTTATAAAATCTGTGTTCTTTGGCTTGATTATTGCCCAAATTGGATGTTGGCAAGGTTTGAGAGCGGAGGGAGGAGCGGAAGGAGTGGGGAGAGCGACAACGCGGACGGTTGTCATAGCCAGCATCTGCATTTTAATCGTTAACTTCTTCCTGAGCAAAGCTCTACCTGCAACTTTGGGATGATGATAAAAATAATCAATCTCCATAAATCATTTGGTCAGAACAAAGTCCTGCAAGGTGTTAATCTTGAAATTGAAAAAGGAGAAACCTTGGTTATTATCGGGCAGAGCGGATCGGGAAAAAGTGTTCTTATCAAACACATGATTGGGATTGTCAAACCAGATGAGGGGGAGATTTTTGTGGATGGGATTGAAGTCACAAGTCTCAAAGAAGAGCAGCTTCATGAAGTTAGCCGGAAATTTGGGATGCTTTTTCAAGCAGCTGCTCTGTTTGATTCCTTGACAGTTGCTCAGAATGTGAGCTTTGGACTGGAGAGATATACTGACTTTTCGAAAGAGAGGATTCAAGGGTTGGTAGAAGAAAGTCTAGACAAGGTAGGACTGAGAGGAGTGGAGGATCTCATGCCCTATGAGCTCAGCGGAGGGATGAAGAAAAGAGTCGGGTTGGCCAGGGCGATTGCCTATCAACCAGAGATTATTCTCTACGATGAGCCTTCCACAGGTATCGACCCGATCAGGGCAGATGCCATAAATGATTTGATTAATATGATGAAGAAGGAATTGAAGGTGACTTCGGTTGTCATAACTCATGATGTCGTCAGTGCCTATAAGGTTGCAGATAGGATCGCGATGCTTTATGGAGGAAAGATTATTGAGTTAGGATCTCCGGAGGATATAAGAAATTCAAAAAATCCAGTTGTCCAGCAGTTTATTCACGGTCGAGCAGAGGGGCCTATCGAAAACTGGTAAGAAATAGCTTTTAAAATGATAGTATTGGCTGTACCATGAAAAGGATGAGAACAGGATAATGAAGAAAGAGCTAAAAATCGGCATGTTCATGGCAATTGCGGCAATTATACTTGCTGCTTTTATATTCATTGTAGGAGATATCTCGGTCATTTTCCGCAAGGAGGGTTATCCCTTGTATGCCTCTTTTGATACTGCAGCGGGCTTGGAGAAAAAGGCCGTTGTCAGGATGGCAGGTGTAAAAATTGGCTATGTCAAGGATATCAGGTTGGAGAAAATCCGTGCTAAGGTCTTGATGAGCCTTAACCCCGGAGTCGAGGTGCCGCGAGATTCCAAGGCTACCATGGCTGCTTTGGGCCTTTTAGGAGAAAAATACATTGAGATCTTGCCTGGCGAGGAGAAGGATTTTTGTCTCCCAGGAAGCGTGATCGAAGGGATTCCACCTGTAAGCTTTGATCAATTGGGAAGCGTCCTTCTCTCCATAGGCAATGAGGTTAAAGAAATGGGAAAGGCCCTGCGCGACGTGCTCGGGGAGGAAGAATTAAAGACCAATCTTAAAGAAACCATCCAGAATTTATCCTCTTTTACAGGAGACCTGAAGGAGTTTTTCGGCGAAAGCAAAGGAAACCTTAACCAAAGCCTTGAGAAATCTTCTAAGGCTATCCAGAAATTTGACCAGAGAGTCGAAGAGATATCTCAGAACTTAGATGAGTTGATCTCTGTGCTGAGAGAGACAGTCGAGGAGAACAGGGAGCATGTCAAGATAAACCTAGAGCACATCAAGGAATTGATCACTAAAACAGAAGAATCTTTGAGACTTTTAAATGAGTCGTTGGAGAAAATTAACAAGGGAGAAGGGACGTTAGGAAAGCTTATCCGTGAGCCGGAATTGTACGAGAGAGCAGAGGAGGCAGTGCGAGACCTTGAGAGAGTGATCCATCCTGTTTCCAATATAAGGGCTTCTGTGGGATTAAGGACAGAGTATTATGGAGAGAGCGATTTTCTGAAAAATTATCTCTCCTTCAGTTTATGGCCAACGAAAGAAGAATTTTTACTCGCTCAGATCATACATGATCCCTGGCTGGATAAATTCACTTACTCTGCTCAAGGCGGCGTACGTTGGGGAACTTTTTCTCCAAGAGCGGGCATTATGGAATCAAAGTTTGGCCTCGGAATCGATTACTTTGTCTTTCATGATAGATTAAAATTCAGCATAGAGAGCTTTGATTTCAACCGACGTCCTCGTCCTCGCTTCAAGCTTTGGACTAGATATGCGGCTTCAAAATATCTCTATTTACTTTTAGGAATAGATGATTTCACTCTAGCCTCCAGAAGAGAGTTCTTTTTTGGACTTGGTTTAGAACTGAAATGAAGACTAAAACAGCCTTTATCTGTCAAAATTGTGGCACTCAGTCGCCAAAATGGCTGGGCAGATGTCCAAGTTGTGGAGAGTGGGATACCATGATTGAAGAAGTAGAAGAAGAAGTTAAAGCCGAGTATTCTTTCCCCCCTTCCGAGCCCTTGCTGTACGAAGAAATTGAAGAGCCGGAGAGAGAAAGGATAAAGACACGGATCGACGAGCTGAACCGAGTGTTTGGTGGCGGTGTAGTCTTGGGTTCCCTTGTTTTGATCGGCGGGGAGCCCGGCATTGGAAAATCTACTCTTCTCCTGCAGGTTTGCCGTGATTTTTCGATCCTGGATGAAAAGGTGCTTTATGTTTCAGGAGAGGAGTCGTTGGATCAGATAAAGATCCGAGGGGAAAGACTCGGGCTCGGGCTCAAGAACGGAAAATTATACCTTTTGGCAGAGACCAATCTGGAGAGAATCATTTCTCAGGCTGAAACATTAAACCCGCAGATTTTGGTTCTGGATTCTGTTCAAACGGTTTTCTCTTCAAAGTTATCTTCGACTCCTGGGACTATCAGTCAGGTTAGAGAAGTTGCCAGTCAAGTTTTTCGGTTTGCCAAGAAAAATCAGGTTTCATCCTTTCTTGTCGGACATATCACCAAAGAAGGGTCCTTAGCTGGACCAAAATCTTTGGAACATGTGGTGGATGTTGTTCTCTATTTTGAAGGAGAAAGGGACCACAGTCATCGGGTGCTCCGGGCACTCAAGAACAGGTTTGGTCCAGTATCGGAAGTGGCCATTTTTGAGATGGGCACGAAGGGATTACAGGTTGTCACTAATCCTTCTGCATTTTTCCTGAGGGAAAGACCTGAAGACGCGGCGGGAAGCGCCGTGATCTGTACAATCAAAGGATCGCGTCCTTTGCTGGCTGAGATTCAGGCATTGGTTTCCTCCACCCTTTTTACAGGGAATCCGAGAAGAATGACAATTGGCCTCGACCATTTTCGTACATCCATGCTTTTGGCTATTGTTGAGAAGAAGCTTGGCTTTAGTTTTGCCGGGGAAGATATTTATATCAATGTGGCCGGAGGATTAGCCGTCGATGAACCTGCTGCGGATCTGGGAGTGATGATGGCTGTTGTTTCTTGTTTGAAAAACAAGGCGATTCCTCCTGATTTATGCATATTTGGAGAGGTGGGCCTCAGTGGAGAAGTGCGTTCTGTAAGCCAGGCCTTAGCCAGGGTGAAAGAGGCTCATTCCCTGGGTTTTAAAAAAGTCGTCCTTCCTCAAGGCAATTTTTCTCTCCTGGAAAAGGAAGATATCCCAGATGTAAAACTTATGGATGTTCAAAATATTAAACAGGCAGTAGGAATTATATTTTAAGGTTAAAGAAATGGGCATTTTTATTTTTCGTTTCGTGGTTATCGCATTAATAACATTATCAGGGTATTTTTTCCCTCCTTTTCGTCTGACCCGCTACTTTGGCGCAGGGGCAGCTTTCGTATTAAGCATTGTTATCATCTATCTGGAGACCAGGATTCGGAAGACTCAGTTTAGGATTATTTGGAGCTCAACGATAGGAACCTTTGCTGGTGTTCTTCTGGGGTGGGGACTCGGTTCTATTTATCAGACAATCGCAGATGAGAGTTCGACCACGGCTTTTATCAGGATATTTTTTCTTCTCATTATGCCTTATATTGGTTTTTTAGTCGGCTCTCAGAAATTCGAATGGCTCGACCCTTCTCATCTTTTTGGTTTCTTCAAAGAAAAGAATGTAGAGCACCGTTACAAAATCTTGGATACGAGTGTCATCATCGATGGACGCATCTCTGATATTTGTGATACGGCTTTTATCGAAGGGGCTCTCGTTGTTCCTCAATTTATCCTTAAAGAGCTTCAGCTCGTGGCTGATTCAGAGGATGGGATTAAAAGGCAAAGGGGGAGGAGAGGATTGGATGTGTTGGATCATCTCCAGAAGTCTTCTCAAGTATCAGTTGTCATTACTGAGATGGATTTTCCTGATGTCCATGACGTTGATTCCAAGCTGATTGAACTGGCTAAGCGTATGGAAGCTAAGATAATAACCAATGATTTTAATCTCAATAAAGTAGCTCAGCTTCAGGGGATTCCAGTCCTCAATATCAACGAACTGGCGAATGCTCTCAAGCCGGTTGTTTTGCCTGGAGAATCCATTAAAGTCTTCATCCTCAAGGAAGGAAAAGAAAAGGATCAGGGAGTGGCCTATTTGGACGATGGCACCATGGTTGTGGTTGATAACTCACGCAGGATGATCGGGCAGAACATCGACATAACCGTCACATCGGTGCTTCAAACAACTGTAGGCAAGATGATTTTTGGCCGTTACAACGAAAATTCCGAATGAAGACAACTTCAGCCATTGCAATTATTGTTGCTGCAGGGGAAGGGCGGCGATTTGGATTTTCCAAACAATTCGCTCTCTTAAAAGAAAAGCCAGTTTTGGATTGGTGTTTGGATAAATTTGAATCTCACGAGAAGATCAAAGAGATAGTGCTTGTGTTGAAGGATGATGCCCAGAAGGAGGTGTTTTCCAATCGATACAGAAAGATTGTGGCTGTGGTCAAAGGGGGAGATAAGAGACAAGATTCTGTGCTTGCGGGATTTAGTCAGATTGATCCCGATAAAGCAGAAGTCGTTCTTATCCACGATGGAGTAAGACCTCTGGTAGAGAGCGATTTAATCAGCCGTGTTATCAATGAAACAATCGAGCAAGGAGCTGTGGTTCCTGTCATCCCTGTCGAGGATACTATCAAGCTCATTGAGGGAAACCAGGTGAACCATACATTAGATAGGGCAAGCCTTTTCAGAGCCCAGACTCCTCAAGGATTTTCCTACTCGGTACTTAAAGAAGCTCTGGATAACGCAAGAGATGCCGGTTTTTATGGTACGGATGAAGCAGCCCTTGTAGAGAGGATCGGTAAGAACGTATCTGTTGTCCAGGGAGACCCAAGGAACATAAAAATTACTACTCCCTTGGACCTTAGGTTGGCGGAGGCTTTGCTTGAAGATTAGAACTGGACTTGGATACGATATCCACAGGTTGGAGGAAGGAAGAAGGCTCTTTTTAGGGGGGGTGGAGATTCCTTCTCCTAAAGGCTTGATAGGTCATTCTGACGGAGATTGCCTGATTCATGCCATAATAGATGCACTTTTAGGCGCAATAGGGGAGAGAGATATTGGGCAGATATTTCCTGATCAAGATCCAGAATATAAGGATATTCGAAGCACAGAATTGCTGAAGGACGTAATCGGCAAGCTAAAGAAGAACGAGATAGAGATTGTAAACATTGATTCGATTGTCATTGCCGAAAAGCCCAGGTTAGCATCTTATATTTCACAGATGAAAGAGGTTTTATGCCCCATCCTGGGGGTTGAAAAGGATGATTTAGGCATAAAGGCAAAGACTAACGAAGGATTAGGGGGGGTAGGAAAGGGAGAAGCTATCGCTTCCTGGGCACAAGTTCTTGTAGAGAAAACATGAGAGAAGATAAAAAAAGAGGCTGCATTTTACTCATTTGGGGAGAAAATGCAGCCTCTAGATGGCGAGAATGGTTTGTGTTTGAAGGCTTAATCTGCCTATGGAAGTGGAGAGAGCGAATCTCTCGAAATCAATAACCAACCATTCCCAAGCTTTGATGATTTTGCTCATCATTCTCTTTCTCATAAACTTCACCCTTTGATTAGGTTAGTATAATGAGCGGCCGTGTCTGCTTTGGCCGATATGTTCGAGATGAATCCATAGCCTGCTTCTTTCCCGACCTTTATCATATCGACGGATGAAGAAGCTATCAAGCTGAATCCGAAAAAAGTGATGAGCACAGCTGCCATGAATATCGCAACTTTTGTTTTGAGTCTCATTTTTGCCTCCTTATTCATTTTTATCACTTTCATATATATATACGATAAAAATGCTCAAAAGGTTTCCTCTAATTTGATCTTTTTTGGGGTAAGCTTGTTTTTTGGGATCAGGCTTTGTTTTTTACCTTGATCGTGAGACAAGATAGGATCGATAATCAAAAGACATGGAAAAAAGTAGCCTGTTCCCTTTTTCTCAAGGCTTTAATAAAATGAAGTTTCGAGTTTCAAGAACCGAGCCTAAAGCTTGACTCGGCAAATCGTGAATATTAATATGAGTCATGATGGAAAAAGTAAGAGTAAGGTTTGCTCCTAGCCCAACCGGATTTCTTCATGTGGGCAACGCAAGGACTGCACTCTTTAACTGGCTCTTCGCCCGAAAAAAGAAGGGAGTTTTTATCTTAAGAGTAGAAGATACCGATATTGAAAGATCGGCAGCCGAATATGAAGAGAAATTGATAAAGGATCTTCTCTGGATGGGATTAGATTGGGATGAAGGTCCTGATGCGGGAGGACCTCTAGGTCCCTATCGGCAGTCACTTCGATTGGAAATTTATAAGAGCCACACACAAAGACTGCTGGAGGAGGGGAAGGCATACTACTGTTTTTGTTCTCCTGAAGAGCTTGAAAGAGAAAGAGAGAAAGCCATCTCTTCAGGGGAAATGCCTGTATACAGTGGGAAGTGTCGCTCTATTCCTTCAAACGAAACCCAACAAAGAGTTACATCTGGAGAGCAGGCAGCAGTGAGGCTTCATACTCCAGACGAGGGGACTATTAGCTACAATGATCTAGTGAGGGGAACGCTTACCTTTGATTTGAAACTGATCGGCGACCCGATACTGGTTCGTTCTAACGGGCTTCCTTCTTATAATTATGCTGTAGTCATAGACGATTCTTTGATGCAGATCACCCATGTTATCAGAGGAGAAGACCATATTTCCAACACTCCTCGCCAGACTCTTGTCTATCAAGCTCTTTCTCTCAAGCCTCCCCAATTTGCCCATCTTTCTTTAGTCATGGGTAAAGACAATACCCGACTGAGCAAGCGTCATGGTGCGACCTCAGTCGACCAGTTCGGAAAACAGGGAATTCTTTCCTCCGCCCTTTTCAATTATATGGCCCTGTTGGGATGGGCTCCTCCTGAAGGAAAGGAGGTCTTGACACGGGGCGAATTGACTGAACTCTTTGAACTGGAGAAAGTCAGTCGCCATTCAGCCATTTTTGACTATGATAAACTCACATGGGTTAATCGCCAACATATGAAGCGCCTTTCTTCTCGCGAAAGAGCAGAGCTTGCCTATCCTTTTTTGAAAGAAGCCAAGCTTTTTCCGGATCAGATGACCGAGGATCACTGGGAATGGCTCGAAAAAGCAGTAGAGGTTTTGACTGAACGCATCGATCGCTTCTCTGAGTTTCCCGAGAAGGTAAGAGAGGTTTTTGAGTTCTTTCCCGCAGCGATGGATGAGAGCATCAAAAAGGAATTGAAAGCAGAATGTGCTTCGAGAGTTATTCAACTTTTTAGTAAGAAGATTTCCGAGATTGAAGAGTTTGATTATGCAAAATTCGCCTCCTTAGCAAAAGAGATCGAGAGAGAGACCGACTGCAGAGGCAGGGATCTTTATCATCCGCTCCGGATTGCCCTTACAGCCAGGGGCTCAGGTCTAGACCTGGATAAATTCATTCCTTTGGTCGAGAAAGGAGCAAGGCTCGATTTTCCTGTGCCAGTGAAGAATTGCGCGCAGCGAGCATCTGAAGTGTCGAATCTATTGGAGTGAATCCGATCGTATAGATAAAGGGAGAAAAAGCCATGAAAGATGAGAGGTCAGAGGCAAAAAAGGGAGATGAAGAAAAGAAAATGACAATTCCAGATGTGACACCTCCCCCCAACTTTATTCGAGAAATCATCGAGAAAGACTTGAAAGAGAACAAAAACCAAGGCAGGGTACATACTCGATTCCCACCCGAACCGAACGGCTATCTTCATATTGGACATGCCAAGTCCATATGTCTTAATTTTGGCCTCGCAGCTGAGTACAGAGGGCTCTGCAATCTAAGGTTTGATGATACCAATCCCATAAAAGAGGAAGTCGAATATGTAAAGTCGATCAAAGAGGATATCCGGTGGCTGGGATTTGATTGGGAAGATCGGGAGTTCTACGCCTCTGACTACTTTGAGCAGCTCTATGAGTATGCTATCCAATTAATCAAAGCTGGGAAGGCCTATGTTTGCGATTTAAGCGCGGATGAGATTAGAGAATATCGAGGGACCCTGACTGAACCTGGTAAGAATAGCCCCTATCGGGATCGGCCTGTGGAAGAGAACCTGGATCTTTTCGAACGCATGAAGGCTGGCGAATTCCCAGACGGCTCACGAGTCCTTCGGGCCAAGATTGATATGGCCCATGGAAATGTGAACATGAGAGACCCGGTTATGTATCGAATCTTAAAGGCCAGTCATCACAGGACAGGAGACAAGTGGTGTATCTATGCGACATACGATTGGGCCCATGGACAGTCGGATTCTATCGAAGGAATCACCCATTCTATTTGTACGCTGGAATTTGAAGACCACCGCCCTTTGTATGACTGGTTTATAGATCAATTGGGCATCTTCCATTCCCAGCAGATCGAGTTTGCCCGTCTCAACCTCAGTTTCACAATCATGAGCAAGCGAAGGCTTCTTCAGCTGGTAGAAGAGGGCATCGTGACTGGATGGGACGACCCGCGGATGCCGACGATATCGGGTTTAAGGAGACGTGGGTATACGCCTGAGTCTATCCGAAATTTCTGTGAGCGGATCGGAGTGGCTAAGAGAGAAAGCACGGTTGATATTGCGCTTCTCGAGCACTGTCTCAGAGAAGATCTGAATAAAAAAGCTCAACGCATGATGGTCGTGTTGCGTCCTTTACGATTGGTCATTGATAACTATCCCGACGATAATGTGGAAGAATTGGAAGCTGAGAATAATCCCGAGGATCCAGGTATGGGATCGCGGAAGATTCCTTTCTCCCGTGTGCTTTATGTTGAACGAGAGGACTTCCGCGAAGACCCGCCGAAAAAGTGGTTCCGCTTGGCTCCAGGTCGTGAGGTAAGATTGAAACATGCTTATTATGTTAAATGCGTGGATGTGGTAAAGGATGATCAAACCGGGGAAGTCGTAGAGTTGCACTGCACCTATGATCCGAAGACTCGCGGGGGGTGGTCAGACGACGGGCGCATGGTCAAAGGAACATTGCACTGGGTCTCAGCGCCTCAATCCCTCGAGGCGGAAGTCCGCCTCTATGACCACCTGTTTACAAAACCAGACCCTGGGGAGGTGGAGGAGGGCGAGGATTTCAAGACATATTTGAATCCCAAATCTCTGGAATTATTGACCTCTTGTCGAGCTGAGCCAAACCTCAAAGGAGCAAAACCAGGAAACCGTTACCAATTCCTGCGGCAGGGCTATTTCTGTGTCGATCCCGATTCTTCTCCTGGCTCACTTGTATTCAACCGTACGACATCTCTTCGCGATACCTGGGCCAGAATCGAGAAATCTTTGAAGAAAACATAGAATGAAAAGATATCAAGGAAAATAGTACTGTAGAATTCAAAATTGCAAAAAGTAAGCCGCTTAAACTTCATCATCGAGGCAATAAAATCTTCTCCACTCCGTGTGAATAAAGTCTTCATACAAAAGGATACAAAAAAGAAAAAGATTGGAGAGATTGTCAACCTTGCCAAAGCCAGCGATACTCCTTTTCTCTTCGTCCCCAGGCGAACGCTCGATAATATGGATAGAAATCATCAAGGCGTCATCGCGCTTCTGTCTTCGAAAGAATTCTCTTCGCTTGAGCCCATATTGGCTTCTTCAAAACTCCCCTTCCTTGTTTTACTGGATGGTGTGGAAGACCCGCAGAATCTAGGTGCGATCATCCGAAGCGCCGAGGGAGCAGGGGTGGATGGGATTGTTATTCCTGAACGCCGATCTGTCGGATTGACGAGAGCCGTATCCACTGTTTCAGCCGGTGCCCTGGTGCATGTAGAAATAGCCAGGGTAAAAAATCTGGCGAGAACGATGGATGATCTGAAAAGGAGAGGCGTGTGGCTTGTGGGAGCTGAGGGGGGCAGGAAAGAATACTGGTATGAATTTGACTATAAGCTCCCAATAGGTTTGGTGCTGGGTTCTGAAGGAAAGGGATTGCGCCCTCTCATAAGGAAAAAATGCGATAGAGTTCTCTCCATACCTCTTCTTGGCAAAATTACCTCCCTCAATGTTGCAGCGGCAGCCTCGGTTTTTTTTTATGAAATCGTCCGCCAGAGAATGTTTATGAAGCATGAATAAAATCAGAACAGAAACAGTATATCAAGATGCAGAGGAAGAAAGATGCCAGAGGAGACTGCAGTGGAGAGAGAGCTGGTTTTTCAAAATCTAGAGTTTCCGATGAAAAAAGAGAGAGTCCGTTCAGAAAAAGAAATACTAGAGCTTGTAAAAAAGGGGAATAAGGAAGCCTACCAGGAGATTGTGAGCCGTTACATGAAGACGGCTTATTATATCGCCTTGGGCCTTGTCCATAATCATCAGGATGCCCTGGACATCTCTCAGGAGGCTTTTGTCAAAGCTTTCCGGAGGATTAAGAGCTTTAACGCAGAACGGCCATTCTTTCCCTGGTTCTACCAGCTCATGAAAAACCTTTGTATCGACCATCTCAAGAGAATAAGCCGCATGAAAGAGGTTCCTCTTGATGGGATTCAGGTTCTCGATGAAAAAAAGGAAGACAAAGAGATGAAGAGAGTTCTCTGGAAAGGAATTGAGGAACTTACTTTTGAGCAGAGAGAAGTCATTATTCTTCGCTACTTTCGTCAATTCTCCTATCAGGAGATTTCCGAGATTATCGACAAGCCTCTAGGAACAGTAATGTCCTCACTCTATTACGCTAAAAAAAGGCTTAAGGAGATTGTAGGAAGATATTTAGGGTTTGAATAAAGGCGTGAGAGGGAGATTGTTATGGACCATCAAAAAATAAAAGAACTCATTTCTTCATACCATGATAGAGAGCTGGATGAAGAGAAGAGAAGGCAAGTTGAAGAACATCTCGAAGAATGTCCAGAATGCCGAAGAGAATTTGAAGAGATGGGAAAATTTGAGGAGGTCATGAGTAAGATGGAACTTAAAAAACCCCCAAGAGAAGTGTGGCAGGTTTATTGGGCTTCGATCTATAACCGCCTGGAAAGAAGATTCGGGTGGATTTTACTCTCCATTGGTGCTATGATTCTTATCTTTTATGGCGGTTATAAAATGGTAGAGGGAATTATCCAAGACCCTACTACCCCGCTTCTTTTAAAGATTGGAATCCTTGTTTTAATGGCAGGCCTAGTTGTCTTACTTGTTTCCCTAGTAAGGGAACAGTTTTTTGTCCGCAAAAGGGAGAGGTACAAGGAGGTTGAGAAATGATTATGGTAACAACCGATTTCGTTCCTGGAACGACAATTGAGAAAAACCTGGGGCTTGTGAAGGGAAATACCATTAGGGCCCGACATATGGGACGCGATATACTGGCTTTTCTCAGGAATATTGTTGGAGGAGAGATCAGAGATTACACAAAGATGATGGCTGAATCCAGAGAACAAGCCGTAGACCGGATGGTGGAGGACGCAGAGCGTCTTGGAGCCAATGCCATAATCAATGTTCGCTTTACGACGTCAATGATCATGCAGAGTGCATCTGAAATATTGGCTTACGGAACAGCCGTTATTGTAGAATAGAGATTAGTTGAGGGCTGTTTAATAGGCTTTCTATCTTATTCCTAACCATAGATGTGCTTTCTATCCTATCTTCTTCCTTTGCCTTTGTTATGGGCTCTCATGTTGAGACCCAGAAAGGAAGGGAAGCCACGATTATCTATTGAATTTTAGGGATATCAGGCCACGGATTTATCGGAGTAGAAAAGATCCCGCATATTTCTAAAGGACAACAAGGCAAAAAAAGGCTCATCTCGAGAAACTTGATTTCGACTACCAGTTTGGAACTTATCTCCGTCACAAAAATGGAAATTCCTTCTTGAATAGGCCTTGTCTTGACAATATTTTGTGCAACTCTATAGAATAGACGGGTAAATACGACTTTTCTTCAACTCTTGATCAATGGCTGAACAAAAAGACTTCTATCAACTAGAGAAAAAAATTATTGGGCTCAAAGAAAAGATAGATGAACTCCAGGAAAGCGACGAGCAAGGAAAAAAAGAAAAGATTGCTGAGCTAAAAAGTCAAATTGAGAAGGAATGGTCAAAGATCAGTCCGGGCCTTACGCCTCATCATATCGTCCAGATTGCCCGTCATCCCCAGCGGCCGTATACTTTAGATTACCTCGGACATCTAACAGAGGATTTTGTAGAATTCCATGGGGACCGCCGCGCAGGTGATGACCCTGCAATTATTACGGGGTTAGGTTTCTATAGAGGGCGCACGGTTGCTTTTATCGGACACCAAAAGGGGAGAACGACAAAAGAGAGGATAAATCGCAATTTCGGACAACCCAATCCTGAAGGCTATCGAAAGGCCTTGAGGATCATGAAAATGGCGGAGAAATTTGGATTCCCCGTGGTGACCCTGATCGATACGCCCGGCGCCTATCCTGGGATCGAGGCTGAGGAGAGAGGGCAGGCAGAAGCAATTGCCTATAATCTTAAAGAGATATCGAAACTACAGATTCCTGTTGTTAATATCGTCATTGGTGAAGGCGGCAGTGGGGGGGCGCTTGCCGTTGGCGTGGGAGATCGAATCCTGATGCTTGAGTATTCTTTCTATTCCGTCATATCTCCCGAGGGCTGTGCGGCGATTCTCTGGAAGGATCAACAGGCAGTGAGAAGCGCAGCCGAGAATCTGAGGATTCGAGCCCAAGATCTATTAGATTTAGGGATTATAGACAAGATTATCCCCGAGCCTCCAGGCGGTGCTCATATAGATTATGAACAGACCTTTAAGAATGTTAACCAACAGCTAAACACTACCCTCAGGAAGCTTGAACAAAAGATTCCTGAAGAGAGGCTTAAAGAGAGATACCATAAATTCAGAAATATTGGAGAGTTTATAGAGAAATGAAAGAAAAAATCTCAGCCATAAAGGGCACAAAGGATATCCTTCCTAAAGAAGCGAGAAAATGGCAGAGAGTCGAGGCGATTGCCAGACGAGTCTTCGAGCTCTATGGGTACAGAGAAATAAGGACTCCGATCTTCGAAGCGACAGAGCTCTTTGAAAAAGGTACAGGCCAGACATCTGATATAGTCATCAAGGAGATGTATACTTTTCATGATAAGGCAGGGCGTTCTCTAACCCTACGGCCTGAATATACTCCTTCAGTTGTGCGTTCAATCATTGAACACCGGCTCTATCTTATGCCAGAGCCGCTGCGGTTTTACTACGTCGGTCCGATGTTCCGTTATGACAAACCTCAGAAAGGGCGTTATCGCCAGTTTGACCAGGGAGATATCGAGGTGTTTGGGGAGATGGATCCAGCCGTTGATGCGGAAATCGTGGAAATGGCGAATTTTCTTCTCAAAAAGCTGAGTGTTACTGGAGTCGAAATCCTTGTTAATTCTGTTGGCTGCAGTGCTTGTCGTCCTACCTATCTCAAGGAGTTAAGAGTCGGGGCCGAAAAAGCGAGAGATTCACTGTGTCCTGACTGCCAGAGAAAGATCAAGACTAATCCCTTGCGGATATTTGACTGTAAAGTTGAAAGCTGCAGGGAGATTGCCAAGGGCTTTCCCAAAATTACGAAATATCTCTGTACGGAGTGCGAAGAGCACTTTCACAAATTCTGTACTTATCTTGAATTTTATAAGCTTCCCTTCAAATTAGAGCCGCATCTTGTTAGGGGAATCGATTATTATACAAAGACGACTTTTGAATTTGTCTCCAAAAAGCTTGGAGCCCAAGATGCTATCCTCGGAGGCGGAAGATATGATGACATGATGAAAGAATTTGGAGGTCCTGATATCTGTGGAATTGGATTTGCTATAGGTATGGGGAGGCTTATCTCTGTCGTTCCTTCAAAAAAGAGGAAGGAGGGATTTCTATATTTAGCGTACTTAGGGGAAGAGGCAAAAAAAACAGGGATGGAGCTGGTTCAGCTTTTGCGGAGTAAAGGATTAGAATGCTTGATAGAGTTCAAAGAGCGGAGTCTAAAGAACCAGATGAGCCGGGCGAATAAATTAGGAGCGACATGGGTTTTGATCGTAGGCGAGGATGAGGTGAGAGAGGGAAAATATCAATTGAAAAACATGGCAACCGGAGTACAGAAGGAAGCGACGCGCGAAGAGATTCTGGAGATGATTCAGGAAGGCCCTTGAAAAGCGTTCAATGACTGCTATAAGGACGAAACAAATGAAGAATACAAAATCATCGAAATGGCAGAGGACCATCTATTGTGGCGAGCTGCGGGCAAAGCATGCAGGGGAGGAAGTGACTCTTCTGGGCTGGGTTCACAAGCAAAGAGATATCGGGAATCTTGTCTTCATTGACCTCAGAGATAGAGAGGGATTGGTGCAGTGTGTCATCTCATCTGAAAGAAAGGCTCTTTTGGAGGAAGCTAAGAAAGTCAAGATGGAGTATGTGGTCGGCATAAGAGGGCAGGTTAGGATGCGTGACGAGAAGGCTCGGAATCCAGAACTCCCTTCAGGAGAAATAGAAGTCGAGGCAAAGGGGCTTAAGATACTGAGCCAGTCTCAGGTTCCACCTTTTGTTATCACTGAACCTCCACAGGCTTCTGAGGAGCTCCGTTTTAAGTACAGGTACCTGGATATGAGAAGACCCTCTATGCAGCAAAACATCAAGCTTAGACACCAGGCTGCACTCCGCGTACGGAACTTCTTGAGTCAAGAGGGCTTTTTTGAGATAGAAACGCCTTTCCTGACCAAATCCACTCCCGAAGGGGCAAGAGACTACCTTGTCCCCAGCCGAATGTACAGAGGCAGGTTCTACGCACTTCCTCAGTCTCCTCAGCTTTTCAAACAGATTCTGATGATCTCCGGATTTGATAGATATTTTCAGATTGTTCGCTGTTTTCGGGATGAAGACTTGAGAGCTGACCGCCAGCCTGAATTCACCCAGATCGATATAGAAATGAGTTTCATAGAAAAAGAAGATATATTTGATTTAGTCGAGGCCATGATGGCCTCTGTCTTCGAGCTCATAGGAGAAAAGATAGAGGTTCCGTTTCCTCGGTTCACATATGAGGAAAGCATGGAAAGATACGGGACCGACAAGCCTGACTTACGCTCTGAGATAGGAATCATAGATTTGACAGATGTAGCAAAAAGCCTCGATTCTGAGCTTATCAGGAACGCTGTCGCTTCAGGAGGAGTTTTAAAAGGATTGGAGGTGGAGAGAGGCGGGGCTTTCTCCCGGAGTCAGCTTAATAAAATAGACCAGAAGGCAAAGGGACTCGGAGGGAAAGGTGTCATCTGGGTAAAAAAGCAGGATGGATTTAAGTCCTCCTTGAGGGTAGATAAGGAGAAATTAAAGTTTATATGGAAAAAGATTGGGGCAGCAGAAGAGGCGCTCGTGCTTCTTGTGGCGGATGAAAAACAAATGGCTCTAAAAGTTCTTGGGGAGCTGAGGAACGAATTCCTCCAAGAACAAGAGGAGAAACGGAAAATCTTCAAGTTTGCCTGGGTCACAGATTTCCCTCTTTTTGAGTGGAGCGAGGAGGAAGGACGCCTTTTTTCTATGCACCATCCTTTCACCTCGCCCCATGAGGAAGACATTGCTTCCTTGGAGAAAGAGCCTCTTCGAGTCAGAGCTAGGTCTTATGACCTGGTTCTCAATGGAGTTGAGATTGGAGGGGGATCCATTCGAATTAACGACCTTGAACTTCAAAAAAAGATATTTAAAATCCTCGGATTGAGCCAAAAGGAAGCTCAGGAAAAGTTTGGCTTTTTCTTAGACGCACTTCTTTTTGGGGCTCCTCCTCATGGGGGGATTGCCCTCGGATTTGATCGTATTGTTATGATCCTTGCAGGGGAGGAGTCTATCCGGGATGTCATCCCCTTCCCAAAAACGACAAGTGCTTTGTGTTTAATGACCGGTTCTCCATCAGACGTCGGGTCGAAGCAGCTTGGAGAGCTGGGACTTAAGAAAACAAAAGAATAAGTCGGGTCTTTCCGCTTGGTCGTTTCATTTTTCAATTCTAGCTAAAGCACTTTCTAAGCATATCAATATTATGAGAGATGATCCGCATTTCTTATTTTTTCTGAATGTATAGGTTTTTCCACCCTTTCTTAAGAGAGAGAAGAGTCCACTTTGTGTGATTCATGAAGTAGCCTTCTATGGTATTATTAGGATGAAGCAAACGATTTTGGTCTTATTTTTCTCGTCTCGGCAACAAATGAACCGATTACCGCAACAATTGCAAATAGGAAGATTCTCCAGGAAGAGGCAGCTCCAATCTGGCCTATGATTTGAGAAAAAGAGATATACTCACTTCCCTGTTGAGCTAGAAAACTGCCGAGAAGTATATTGGAAGTTGCATAAAGAAGACCAATTAAAGCGCCGCAAATCGCCCCGACAATGATTCGCTTTGAAAGCACAGCTCCTCCTGCCCATGATGTCGTTGCTGCAGCCGCAAAGAGAGGCATCCAGAATGCAAGCCACCATATGTCTCCAAATGTAGGTATGTGGCCAGACCGCCAGAAATAAATCAAGTCAGCAGAGATTAAAAGGAGAGTGCCTCCAATCGCACACAGAGGGACATGCCAAAATCGCGGCTTCAAATCCGCGCGAAGCTTGCTGCGCTGGCGAATACGGTGGCGTATCGTTAAGGGATAGTTGTAGAAAAGGTCAAAAACAAAATGCTCAAGAAGCGCGCCTCTCTCACCGAAAACAGGGACTATATGGACAGCTTCGGTGGCCCAATGGCCGGCCATGAATCGGGCAAGATCAGGGTAACGATAGGCCATCTGGATCGGGAAGGCTAAGTAGCCGATATATTTGAGAAAACTCAGGAAAAAGGCGATGTTGTAGTCCTTGAAGTTTCGCTCGCGCAAGATAAGAAAGGTTACGTATAAACCGCGGACAAGTGAGCCCGGAGAAATCGGAATGACCTGGAAGAGCCCAAGGATGATTCCTGCATGCACCATTGCCTGTTGCCACGCTAATTCTGGATGGAGCTTGATATATATCAAAGCGACAGCAACAGAGACAATCTGTGTCACTGGAACTGTGCAGACGTGAACGGCAAGGCTTTTTAGATATTTCTGAATGAAGGGCTCCTTTATTTGCGAGGTGATTTGGGTTGCCTCTTTCTCTGTCAGCGTACCGTTTTTCTCTCCTTGAGCCACTATTTCGCGTAGCCACCTTTCCCGGACATCGGCCTTAAAGTATAGTCTCAAAGGCCTTCTGAAGATATTATCCAGCGATCGGAGAAAGAAACGTCGGTCAGAGAAAAACCGGTGCATCTTTCGAGGCAAGATGGAAAGCGGTAAATGAGCGAAAAATCTTGAAGGGTGCTCACTCAACCTTGCTGCGCGTGCCTCGTCGACACGTCCTCGCCGGTGCCAGCGGATGAGGTTTTCAGCAATCCGAGCTCTTCCCGCTCGCCGGAAATAGCCCAGGCTGGTCAGCATTCGTCCATGATGTCGGCGGTAATCCTCTCGCCCCCATAACTTGCGCAGGAAATTTCCTAGGAAAGGCAGTAGTCCAAGAAGATAGAATATCAACGTGAGGAATCTCTTCTGCGACAGCCTCTTTATTGTTTGCTCATCGATGATATTGCGTGTTTTCCAGCCCTGAATGCTGCTTCTCAGGATTGAAGACCAGAGCTTAGGGCTCGAGATCAACTTAAGATGGTGATGGGTGATGTCTGGCAAGGAATCTCGATAAGAATTTTCAGCCTGTTTGAGTTCCTCTAAAGCTCCCCGCATGTCGGCAAAAGTTTCCTGGTTGGATTCTACATAGCTCTCGAGCTTTTTAATGTTCCCGCGGTCAAACTGAACCAGGCTTCCCTTTGTAAATCCTCGTATGATAAGTCTGAAATCAGCCGGACACATCGGAAGAAAAGGAAGAAGAGCCAGCCCTGGCCGAAAATCCACAGCCACATGTCCTTCCACAGGGTTAGGATCGCTTATGAGCCGCTTGAGAGCGTTGGGTTGGCTTTTACAGGTCCACCATTCATACTGGCGGGCAAGTTCTGAAGCTCCCATCTCATGCATCAATTGTACAAGGCGAGCCATGAAGGTTCGCTTCGTCCGATATTCTGGAGAAGCCACCTCTTCCCCGTTGTTTCCGATCTTCCATTTCATTCTGGCATCCAGATTGTCGTCGACCTCGAGCCGCCACATTCTCCCCTCTATCCATTCACTGATCTCTCCATAGCTACCCAGGTTGGAGTCTACGAACGTGGCCAGTATGTTGACAACTGTATTTTCGGAGCCGAGCCGCAGCCTTGCTCCCCGCCGGATAAACTTCTGCCATAATGCACCGGCACGGGCTGCATCTGGATTAGCCCTTGGCGAGAATGGTCCTTGAAAGCCAAAAGCGTATATCACGCTGCGGAAAAACCTGGCAAATGCTGTTGGGGGTATGAAAATCTTAATAGCATAGGATTGGTCTACTTGAAGGCCTTCGATCGAACCCTCAGGGATTTCTATGGCAAGAGCTTTTACTTTATAAACCTGGCCAGCGTACCCGCCGCCTACAAACTTTTCCACTTTTAACTTTATGCGCGCCTCGATTGCCGGAACGACACCCTTGATAACATAATCGAGCTCTGCACCGGGATCATAGCGCTGGATACGCAGGGGGCGAAGGATGTTCTTCCTTCGAAATGCTTCTGCTAGCTCGCGGCAAGTTTTGACCGAATATGAATATTCCATACCTCTTGATGCCACCTTTATGAAGGTTTAAGGAGCATATAGTATGTAACGCCCTCAGATTTCTTTGAGCTTTCTAAAGAGAAGCTTATAACAGAGCATAGATTCGTTGTCAATGTAAGAGAATGGTTATGAGAATGGTTAGGAATGGTTAAATAGTCCCAGAGATAAGCAGTAAAATAAGCATGATACCTAGGATAAGCATGAAGATGCCAGTTATAAGATGGAACCTGCGGAGCCTTTCTTGGCGCCACATATCTACCCGAGCGGTAGTCGTAAAACCGAGTCCCACGACGAGGGTAATGATAATGAAGGGCAGAATAAATATAGTATTGTATAGAAGTAATAGCCAGACTGCCTGTATACGTGTGGCGGAGTTTCCGAGCATTCCAATTATCACAATGTAAGGCCCGGATGTACACGGAAGGAGAAAGAGACTGGCGGAAAACCCTATGAAGGATGCAGCCACTACAGGTGTGATGGTGGATGTACTGCGTTTTATCAACGGTTTCCAGGCCTTTGGAAGCTCGAAATCGAGTCCTTGCCCTTTCCAGAGGAAGTCTTTCAATTTCCAGAACCCCATAGAAATAGCAAGAATAGAAACAGCAATATAGATATGACGCTGAATTCCAAATCCCTGTACAACAGTAAACAGCCCTATCCCCATCAAAAAGTAGGAAATGAAAGAAGCAGTTGTGAAGGAAAAGCCTGCACCCAAAACAGCTTTTTTGCTCTTAGAAACAACCAAAATAGTGCTTAAAAGGATGACGAGGACTGCCCCAGAACAGGGATTGAGAGTATTTGCTGCAGCAGCTCCGATCACCACCGGCAGTGAAATTTGGGCTTTGAACTCTTCTTTTCTCTTTTCAGCTGGCAGCCGACTGAGAGGGGAGTCAGCTTTATTCCTTATAGCGGCCCTTATCGCTTCTTCGATTTTTCTTTGAACGATGCGGCTGCTCCCGTGAAATGCCTTATCATCGATGAAAACCGCAGGGACTCCTTTTTCGATAACATCTTTTGCTCCATAAGCCCTTGCCAGGTCTATCATTAACTTCGCGCTTTCCGGGCTGTGGATTTCGTAGGCCTTGATTTCAACAGTGTAGTTTGGCCTGATACGTTTATGTAGGAAATCATTAATTTTTGCAGAATAAGGGCAGCCCTTTTCGTAGAAGAATAGGAGTTCGGCAGCAAGAACAGAATGGCTCACAAAGAAGAAGAGGAGGACTAGGAATAAGAGGGAACCCAGGAACTTGCTCATGGCTCTTTTGCTTTTCTATGATTTTCCCGAAACGAGAAATTTCTTCCCGTTTTGGTTTTTCCATTCTTTTAAGCCACCAACTATGCTAATGTATTGAGGATAGCCTTTTGCTCTAAGCATTTCTGCCGCCTTGTCGCTCTCTGTGCCGTCTTCGGAGTAAAGATAGATAATGAGCTCGTCTGAGATGCTCTTTGCAGCCTCTGATGCCCATCGGTGGATGTTTTCAAAGGGGACATTGATGGCACCGATGATATGCACCTTGATGTATCTTTCAGACCGGCGGATATCGACAAGAACAAAAAAGTTATAAGTCAATTCCCCTAAGGGAGCCTGGTGAGACTCTAAAGGCAGGACTTTCCCTCTGACATTCAGTTTTAATGGACTCAGCTTTCTATTGTTGTAGTGAATTTCAATCTTCTTGTTTAGGGTGGCCACGCCGTAGCCTAGAGTTTCGAAGATATATTCCAGCTGGATCTTTTCTCCAGGATCAAGATTGCGTTTTGTATGAGGCCTTGCTTCAACACATGCGGCAAAGGTGCGGATTTGCTGGATGTGTATTTCCTTGGATCCCCTGTTGTAGACAGTAAAACTGACGGGCACATTCATCCCTTCCTTCACGGTCCCGAAGTTGAAAGTTGGGTTCTCCGGAACGAGTTCCGGCGCTTCAAGAGGAGCTGATATCAAAATAAAAAATATAAACGATAGGAGAGGATTTGATATTATTGTTAACACGTTATTCTCCTTCCCATTTCCTTTTTTTATCCATACATATCAATATTTTTCTGCAGGATCTCAATTCGTGAATAATGCAAGGGAATTAATCACGACTCAAAATTTTATGGTCCAGTTGATGATGTTTTGAGCCTTGTTTTCAGAATGACCAGCAAATCTTACTTCAAGAACATCGCCAGTTATTTTATGAAAGAGAATCTCCGCCTCTGAATCGACCTTGGAGACAGCCATTCCTTCTGGCACATGGATAAATATAGAATAAGGGGCCCCTTCTATAATTACTGAAGAACCGCTTAAGGTCGAATGCGGCTGGTCCCACGTAAGTTTTTTTGTGCTGACAGCGCCCGTGATATGACGTGAGGTGGCCAGGAGCTGTGGTCTTTTAAGCACCGACCTGATGAAATAAACACAGGTGCCATGGGCTGGGATTGATGAGGTGATTTCATCTTTTGTCTTTTCCTTTAGCTTCTGATTCCAGAAATCAAAAACCAAATACTCCTTTTCAGGATCCAATCCCAGGTCCTTTTCCAGGGAGATGGTTTTAGTTTGCTCATCATCGGCCCAATTGAATACAGATACAACATCATAGATTCCCGATTCAGCGTTGACCTTTAGGTCTATGGCCCTGGGAAATTCCTTGAGTTTGGGGCAGCACCAGACATAACCATCCTGTTTGTTGGATTCAATTTTGTAAGGATAGAGGTCAATCGGCACTATCGGGGTAGTAGGAATGGTCTTTCTGTACAGGTCCAATCTTCCAGGAGGGAGCTTCCACATGAAATCACTGGCCATATAGAGCTGCCCAGTTAGAGCAATCGCTGAGACGACCGTCCTTGCCTCCTCCAGGGTAAGGGGATTTCGAACCATGACCGTATCAGGGTCACAAAACCATGTGATATTATTGAGATAATTAGCTCCGAAGAGGGAGTGGAAATAGGTTTGCATGGACATACGGTTTTTCTTTTCTGGGTACCATACTGCTCTATCGTCGCCACCGGTACGAGAGCCATCAAAAATTCCAAAACAGAGGCCGACCTCATGCATGGCACAGCCAAGGATAAAAACATCAGGCCCTACTGTTTGCCTCAGTGCTTCTTGCACCTCAACATAGATTTCTCTGCCTCCTTTTGTCGGGTCAAAGGCTCTTTCCTTGTTCTTATCATAGTAGTCTATCCAAGTTCCCCACCCTGCATCCTTGAGGTACTCGAGTCCCCAATCGTCTTTTAAAATCTTAAACATCGGTTTGAGATGTTTTTCAATCACCTCAGGGTTGCTGTAATCGAGCCTGACTTCAGTATCATCGGCTGTACAGCAGGCGCTGGATAGGTTTCCATCCTTGTCACGCAGGAAATAATTCTCTGGGTATTTTTCCGCACATTCTGGATGGGCATAATTAGCACCATAGGCATTGACCCAGAGTCCCGGCTTCAATCCCTTACTCTTTATATACTGGAAGATCCACTTGCCGTTCTTTGGGAATGTCTCTTTGGTCCAGTTGAGATAGCTCGCCTCCTTCCCCCTTGTAAAACACGCATCGAGCTGGATGTATTCCATGCCATAGGGTTTTAAATATTTGGCAAGGGCATCTGTCTCTTTAACCATATCTGCCTCGGTTGTACCCATGTAATAACAATACCAGCTGCACCAGCCTGCAGGAGCGGTTTTGAATCGTTTTGGCATGGGCTTGTAATATTTCAACCCTAAAACATTTATGTAATAATCAGGATTAAGCGAAAGTTCGGTCCCTTCAGCAACAGGAAGGGCGACATTCATCAAAGTTTCATCTGTAGGATTCCGGCTGAGGCTGCAGTTTTCAGAGAACTGGATCAGGATATCTGTTTCACGGTCAAATAAACAATATATGTTTCGAGCGGAAACATGCCCTAGAGATGTGTACATTATCCCATTATCTTGGCTTTCTATCCTGGCGGGTATCCGGCCTTCAGAGGGTTTTACGACACCTTGAAGTAGAGCATTATCCAAAGCACAACTTATATCTATTCGTTCATCGGCTATTTCAAAGTTCCAAGTTGTGGCTTCAGGCTCCTTTGTGTTGATGATCAACACATCTTTTTCTTGTTTTACAGTCCATTTTGAGAGGGTTCGGAATCCATTATCCTCTCTCGATCCTAGCCTGGTATCTTTCATAACAAGCCCCAGATCTTCGTGATTTACAGCCAGGACTTCATTCTTTTTATCAATTTCAACGCTCCATCCATTCCTGCTGAATACCGAGGTCTTCGGCGCACAAGCCGAAAATAATCCAAAAATAAAGAGAGCAAGATACAAACTAGACCAAAAAATGTTAAGATTTGACCTAGAAATCATTAAAATTCTCCTTTTTTGGTTCATAAATATTCAACCTTCCCCTTTTCTTTGATTTTTTCGACCACATCTTTCACTTTCTGATCCTGACTTTTGTGAGCGATGAGAAGAGCGTCTTCTGTATCCACAACAATGATGTCCTTGACTCCTATGAGGGCTGTTAATTTGTTTGGATTAAGAATGAGGCAATTTTGAGAATCCAGGAGGATGCTTTCTCCCCTCAGAGCATTTCCCTCTTTGTCCAGAGGCCAGATGTCTGCCAGAGAAGACCAGGCTCCCACATCGGACCAACCGAAGTCTCCCTTTGACATCAATACTCCCTCTGCTTTTTCCATCAAAGCATAGTCGATGGATATTGAAGGGATTTCTTCATAGATTGAGGCAATTTGTGCCTCATCATTATCCTGTGTTGCCTCGAGTATCTTCTTCCAGTAAGTGAACATTGATGGAGCGTGTAGTTCGAGTTTTTTGGCGAATACATCAGCCTGCCAGAGAAACATGCCAGAATTCCAGAAATAATTTCCTTCCTCCATAAAAGTCCTAGCTTTCTCATAATCTGGTTTTTCTTTAAACTCTTGGACTGAATAGAAGGGCTCATTTTGGTATCTCAAAGGATCATCTTGGGAGAAATTGATATAGCCATATCCTGTAGCCGGATATGCAGGCGGGATGCCAAAGGTAATCAGGAACTCTCCTGCAGCAGCCGCAGAAGCACCAGCTTCGAGCTTTTTGAGGAACAGGGAGGGGTTCTTTATGAGATGGTCAGCAGGCAAAGCAGCCAAGACAGCTTTGGGACTATGGAGATAAATGCGGGCTGTTGCCAGCATCAAGGAAGGCGCTGTGTTTTTCCCTAGCGGTTCTATTAATCGATTCTCCTTTGGGATTTCGGGGAGAAGATTTCCTATGGTTTGAGTTAGATCAGGATCGGCTACAGTGTAGATCTTCGTTGAGGAAACCCTTGGTAAAAGGCGATTGACTGTTTCTTCTATCATAGTTTTTTCACTGACGATAGGAAGGAATTGCTTTGGTTTTTTCTTTTTACTCAAAGGCCAGAATCGTGTGCCGGTCCCTCCTGCCATTATGATCGCCCGAATATCCATTTTATTCTCCTTGTATCATTTAAATTATTCATATTAATCAATATACAATCACAGCAGTAGATTTTTTGAGATATAAAGTGAAAGAAAAGCGCTTATTGGAGCCTTGATCGATATCTATGAGAAAGATCTTGGTCGCACTCAAGAGTTTTCCAACCTTTTTATGGCATTTTCAACTGCTTTTTCTACTTCTTTCTTTATGGCATTGAGGTTTTCTTGAGTATCTGCCTCAAAACGCAGTACTAGCACCTCTTGAGTGTTGGAAGCTCGAACCAAGCCCCATCCCTCGGGATAGAGAACCCTTACACCATCTATATCGATAATGGGACGCTTCTGGGAAAGGTCTTTTTTGACTTCTTCGACGATTTTGAATTTAACCTCATCAGACGCATAAACTCTTATTTCAGGCGTAGTGTACGTCTTAGGTAAGTCAGCAAACATTTCGGAGAGCTTCTTATCTGTTCGAGAAAGGATTTCTAAGAGACGAGCCGATGAATAGATAGCATCGTCAAACCCGAAAAACCTGTCTGCAAAAAATATGTGGCCGCTCATTTCTCCGGCCAGGAGAGCTTTTTCCTCCTTGATTTTCTTCTTGATCAGAGAGTGACCGGTTTTCCACATAATAGGCTGGCCGCCTAAATTTTCAATCTCGTCGTAAAGAACTTTGGAGGTTTTTACTTCTGAAATAACAGCTGCTCCAGGATTAGAGGGAAGAATATCGCGAGCGAAGAGAACCATCAGCTGATCTCCCCAGATAATATTCCCTTTATCATCGATGACACCGATCCTGTCGCCGTCTCCATCATAAGAAATGCCCAGATCAGCTTCTGATTCAGCGACTGTCTTGATGAGATCTTTCAAGGCGTCGGGAAGTGTCGGGTCAGGGTGATGGTTTGGGAAGGTCCCGTCCATCTCGCAGTAGAGCTCAATAACCTCGCATCCCAGTCTTTTTAAAATCGGCGCAGCCACAACCCCAGCCGTTCCGTTTCCTGCATCCACGACCACTTTCAGCTTTTTTTCCAGCAGGATATTTTTCTCAACATAATGTTCATATTCAGGAACGATATTGTACTCTCTTGATGAGCCTCCCTCTTCATCAACAAAATTTTTCTTGTCGATGATGCTGTAAATATCTTGGATGGCCTCTCCATAGAGGGTATCTTCCCCTACCATCATCTTGAACCCATTGTACTCTGGAGGATTGTGAGAACCGGTAATTATCACGCCGGCCTCCATCTTCTTGTAATATATAGCGAAATACAAGAGAGGCGTCGGGATGATCCCCAAATCAATGACTTCACATCCGGCAGAGAGAAGGCCTTTTGTGAGGGCTTCAGAATAGGAAGGCGAGCTGAGGCGGCAGTCTCTCCCGAGGGCGACCTCTTCTCTTTTATGCTGTCTAAAATAAGTCCCGATTCCTTTGCCCAATAACTCAACGGCCTCTGGAGTTAAGTCCTTGTCTACGACTCCTCTTATATCGTATTGTCTGAAGATTTCAGGGCTGATTTCCACTTTTTTCCTCCCTTATATTAAACTGAAATATTCATAAAAATGCTGATGCTTGCCAAAATTACAGCCCTGTCAGGAGAGCCTCCTGAAATGGCTGTAAATCCTGATTAATGCCTTTTCGATGAGAAGCTATTTATGTATAACTACGAGGGATTTTCGCTTTGTTATCTGTCTCTTGATGTAATCCTTAGACTTATTTCTTTTTTTTGCTGGTTTTAGTTAAATTTTTAATGTTAGTTTCTATCATTCCCCATTTATCCTGGGCTTCAAGGATGAATTCGATAAACTCGCGGACAGCCCCTCTCCCTCCAGGCGTATTGCAGATGAAATGGCAGTTTTTCTTTATCTCTGGATGAGCATCTGCCACAGCCGCGGCAAAACCGGCTGCCTTGATGACCTCCAGGTCTCCCAGATCATCACCTATGTAGGCGATTTGATCGGACTTAAGGTTATTTTTTCCCAGAATTTCTGATAGGGTCTTCTTTTTATCGAGGATTCCCTGGTAAACATCTATGATCTTCAGTTTTTCGGCTCGTTTTTCCAGAGATTTTGAGATCTTTCCGGTGATGATACCCGTCCTCAGGCCTGCTAAATGGGCGAGCAAGATTCCCGTCCCATCTTTGACGTTGTATGACTTGAGTTCCTCTCCATCGGGTAAGATAAGAAGAGTTCCGTCAGTCAGGGTTCCGTCCACATCCATGATGATCATTTTGATTTTTTTGGCTCGTTCTTTGTTGTTCATCAGAACATCTCGGTTCGCCACAGGTCATGGAGGTGGATGATGCCTCCTATCTCTCCTTTTTTATTCTTGACGACTAAGGAAGTGATCTTGTTCTCTTCCATGAGATGGAGGGCTTTGGTAGCCAATTCTTCTTTTTCGATCGTTATGGGATCTATAGTCATACAATCTCGGGCTGTTTTTTGCAATAGATTACCTTTGTATTTCTGGACCATACGCCTCAAATCGCCGTCGGTAATGATCCCCACAAGCTTATCTTCTTCATCGATCACACATGTCATCCCCAGTCTCTTAATGGAGATTTCTTCAAGAACGCCTGCCATAGGGGTTGCCTGAGTGACTCGGGGGATTTGTTTTCCCGTATGCATTAAGTTTTTGACTTTAAGAAGCTTTTTTCCTGCTTGACCTTTGGGATGAAAGAACGCGAAGTCTTTCTCTCCGAACCCCTTTTTCTTCATAAGGGAGATTGCGATGGCGTCTCCAAGGGCTAAAGCAGCCGTCGAACTCGCTGTGGGAACTAAACTGCAGGGGCCTGCTTCCCTTTCGACCATGGCTTCGAGCACGACATCGCTGTATTTGGCCAACTTTGAGTTTTTATTCCCTGTGATACTGATGAGCTTCACGCCAATTCTTTTCACGAAATCCAGGAAGTCAACGATTTCTCTGGTCTCTCCGCTGTAAGAGATAGCGATGAGAATGTCTTCTTTGAGAATCATGCCGAGATCTCCGTGCCCGGCTTCGGCGGGGTGAACAAAGATGGCTGGAGTACCGCAGCTTGATAAGGTGGCTGCGATTTTACGGGCAACAAGTCCCGATTTTCCCATCCCAGTGACAATAACCCGAGATTTTGTCCTTGAAAGGAGCTCAACTGCTTGAGCAAAATTTTCATCCAGCCTATTACATAACGCCTTGACAGCTTTTGCCTCTGTATTCAAAACATCTTTGCCAGTCTGAATAATCTTGTTTTTAGTCATCGTTTTTTATTATACCCCAATGAGGATTGCTATTAATATCTGCGGCTTTTTTCAGCTCCTGAAGTGAAAGCAGGAGATTGTGCAACTCGTTTAATTTCAATGAATTACGGCTGTCTGAGCGGGCCTTGGGCGGGTTCTCGTGGACTTCAAGGAAAACCCCGTCTGCTCCCACACTGGTGCCTGCCTTTGCTATATAGGGAATAAACCCTGCTTCTCCTCCAGAAAAAGTTCCCTCTCCTCCGGGTTTTTGAACGCTATGGGAAGCATCTATGACAACTGGAAAGCCCCAATTCTTCATGATCGGGATGGAGCGAATATCAAACACCAGGTTATTGTAACCGAAAAAAGTGCCTCTTTCTGTGAGAATAATATTCTCGTTTCCTTGGCTAACGGCCTTCTCCACAGCGTTTTTCATTTCATAGGGGGATGAGAACTGTCCTTTCTTGAGATTCAGGGGTTTTTGAGTTTTGGCTGCTCCTATGATTAGGTCTGTCTGTCGGCTGAGAAGAGCAGGGATTTGGATGATATCTAGAGTTTTGGCGGCTTCATCGATTTGGTATGTTTCGTGAACGTCAGAGAGAACAGGAATATCCAACTCCTCTTTTATGGTGCGCAGGATTTCTAATCCCTCCTTCAATCCAGGTCCTCTGTAAGAGGATATCGAGGAACGATTGGCTTTGTCGTATGAGGCCTTAAAGATAAAGGAGATTTGAAGTTTCTCGCAGGTTTGTTTTATTTCGATTGCCAAATTATAGGCGTGGTCCTTACTTTCGATAACGCACGGTCCTGCAATCAGGAAAAAAGGATTGGACCCGCCAACGCTAACTTTTTTGTTTATGCTTATTTCTTTTGTTGCGATAGGCATAACTTGCTCCGATAAAAGCTTTAAAAAGAGGATGAGGCTCCAGTGGCTTTGACTTAAATTCAGGATGAAACTGGCATCCTAGAAACCACGGATGATTCTTTATCTCAATTATTTCAACTAAGTTATGTTTAGGGTTTTTCCCCGAGATGACGAGCCCTGCTTTGGTCAGTACTTTTTCATAATCAGGGTTGAATTCATAACGATGGCGGTGACGTTCGTAAACGTCTGTCTTGCCATAGGCTTTTTCGGCAAAGGTGTATTTTTTTAGGCGGCATAGAAACTGGCCAAGCCTCATGGTTCCCCCAAGGTTTTGAATCCCTTTCAGTTCTCTCCATTTGAAGAAAATTTTATGCGGAGTTTTCGCGCTGAACTCTGTGCTGTTAGCGTTGTTGAGAGCGGCGATATTACGCGCGAACTCGATCGTCGCACACTGCATTCCCAGACAGATACCGAAATAAGGAACCTTTTTCTCGCGTGCATAGGTTACAGCATTGATTTTACCCTCGAGTCCCCTTACACCAAAACCGCCGGGAACTAGAAT
>CP070825.1:3755295-3758311 GCA_020344415.1 Candidatus Aminicenantota bacterium | reverse complement strand
GCTCCAGATTCTCAAAATGGGTAACCTATGTATTGACATATCTAAAATTCAAAATCGGGTAACCTATGTTGTGGCATTTACCACATAATAAATAAGAGCTGTTGCTACGGGATTAGAAATCCCATTGCATCCTATATCTTTTGATACTCAATGCTTTCCTGGGGTGTTGACTATTTTTTGACCGAATTTTCTCCGTTTTTGTAGGAACTCCAAAACATCATCCCGAGAAAATCTGACCACTCCTTCTAGCTTATAATGGGGAATAACCCCTCGCTCAGCCCATTTGTACGCAGTGACAGGAGAGATTTTCAGGATTCGTGCAAGTTCTTTTGGGCTGAGGAGTTCTTCCATAGATTTATGAATCTCTTCGTTTTCCCTCAATTAACATGATTGGCATTTTCCACGCTGAGTTTCTTCTCATTCGCTTTCAGCCCGAGTCCTATGGTCAGACCTTGACGGCTCTACGCATTCAAGTCCCCGTTGTTTGGAAAAATGTCCTCTACTCGGCAATTCAGGGCCTTAGCTAACCTCTCCTTCTCATCTTTTTTAGGAACCCTGTAGTTTCTCTCCAAGAGGCTAATCCGAGCGGGATCAATATCCGTCTCAAGGGCCAGGTCGTAAAGACTCATCTCTTTGAAGAAACGCTTTTCCCGAAGTGGCGAAATCATCAAACTCCTCCTCAAAAAATATTATTGTTTCTCTCACCTATTAATGGGAAAATTACCAAATGACCGTACAAACCGGTGAGAAATTTTTCTTAAGTCCCTGATTTTACTTCAGAAGCAATTTGAGGTTTTTTGGGTGGGGAAAAAGGAAATTTCCTTTTAAGTGGGAAAAGCGTGGATCAGGAAAAAAGAAATTTCCCGATGCTCTTAAGGCAGGCTAGTATCAGTCTCCGGTCTTTCTATGATCAAGTATCCTGAATCTTGTCACGTAACCCTTTTCCACTTTGTAGTGACTCTTGTATATCCGTTCGTTGATTCCAAATACCTTTTGAAGGTGCTTATTAAGTCTCTTTGTCTTGTCAGGCAACCACGGGTGATATTCTGCTTCTTCAGACCGGACAATACGGCCTTGGACCATTGCGAATGCCTTAAGTAAATCCCAAAGTTGGGTCGGTGCATCACTCTTTCTCTTGTCCGCAAAACCCAACTGGTGATATGTGAATCGACCCTCACCCTGTGGCGTCTTTAGCCTTACCATGTCATCAGCCAGCAGGATGATTGTTATGTCCTCCCACCTTGTGCCTGGTTTGCAGGGGAATACTGTTTCTTCTGAGATTTGCTCGTTTTCCTTAAGAAGTTCTAGATGTTCTTTTTCAAATCTCTCCACGAAAGGTAGCAGGTAAAGTGAATTAACAAGACTTTTGATAATAATATTCAGCTTTTCCTCTGAATCCGGCGCAGAGAAATGTTGCCAGGAAGGGTCCTTTATGGAATGTAGCTCATCTTTTAGCCATTTGATTCTTTTCTTGGTCTGTTTGATTTTTTCTTCACATTCTATTTTGGCATAATATATTCTTTTATGTCTCGGAATATAACTAAAACTGGGAACTACACTCTCGTCCTCCCATTCCTCAGGAGGCCTAGATAAGTCCTTGTGTTGCCATTTTAACATGTCTAATTGTTCCTCCGCATTTTGTAAGAGTTTTTCGTTTAGTGACACATCGGGCCGGGGAATCGGTTTGCCGAATTCGGTGTGAGGCTGAAGTCCTTTTTGCACATATTCCAAAAGTTCAAAAGGTCTAATATTCCAGCGCCCTAGCAAAACCTTGCCACTGATCCACTTAGACATTTTACGCCTCATGTAGGGCCCCGAGCAAAAATCCAGGAGAAAGCGATCCAGGAAAACCACCTTTTCGGGGAGCCCGTCCTATCTCCTGGAAACTATTTAATTGGCCTTTCCTTTCCATTTTGCTCAGTATCAGACCATTTCTGGGCAAGTTTCTCCACATACTCCGTGGAAACGATTTGGTACCGCCTAAACATACTATCAGTTCTATGCCCGGTCATGTGCATGATGAGATCCTGGGGTAACCCCTCTTCTTTATGCCATATCGTGGCCCTGGTTCTCCTAAAGTCATGTATCCAGGCATCCTTGACCCCGGCTTTTCTGCACGCCTTCTGCCAAGCTCTCTCGACGCGGTCTCGCTTCAAATTGAACACGGGAGTCTCACCAAACCCTCTGGGCATAGATTGGAACATCTTGATAATTTCGGGATGCAGAGCTACCGCCCTCTGCTTTCTTGCCTTTGACTTTTCTGTTTCAAACAGGAAAAGGCGGCGCTTGAGATCGATATTTTTCCAGCAAAGGCCCAGGATCTCTCCGAGCCTCATTGCTGTATGGTAAGCGATGACGACTATAGGTAAAACATCGCCCGATAGAAATGGGAGAATCTTTTGGATCTCCTCTTCCGTGACAAACCTCTGCCGGACGTTATCTTCGGGCAATAGATCGATTTGGGGGACCCTGGAAACCTTCCCCTTCTTCAGTGCGAATCGGAAGATAGATTTCAGAAGGGCTAGCTCCCGGTTGATAGTGGCATTGGCGGCAAACTGCCTTTGTCTGCGGACTTTATAGTCATCGACCATCGAGGAGTTGATATCGTGAGGTTTACAATGCCCAAAGTAAGGCAGGAGGTGCTTTCCAAATCTCTGGAGGTCTCGATCGAGTGTTTTTTTGGATTGCTTATCGGGGTGGGTTAAGAACCATCGGGCTAAGCCTTCAAAACGTTTATACTCTATGGGGCCAGTTGAGTTCCTGAGTCTCTCTCTTTCTATCTCCTCTGCTTCTCGCTTGGTAGTTACTCCCTTGAGGATTTCTCGTATACGTCTTCTGCCGACATAGTAATCAATCTGGTAATACTTTCCGTGTTTTCTTACGGCCATGGCGTTCCCCCTTCGCCACCCCAGGGTTTAGCGAGGGGCAGCCAGGCGGGGATCCCCTGGTTTTCAGGTAGCTTGCCCTATCCCCTCGTTTCTGATACTCTCCCATATACTCCTCAGGAATTTTCTTT
>CP070825.1:3752562-3755195 GCA_020344415.1 Candidatus Aminicenantota bacterium | reverse complement strand
CCTGATTTACAGAGTATTATGTTTAATATGAATTATTTATAATGGAAAAAATGCCGATTATTATTATAAGAGAATCAAACGAAAAAAGTGATTCTCTTGATCCTTTGAAAAATCATGCTCAAAGGCAGATGTCATTGTTAATAAGTAAAGCAATCAGCAGTTTTTATGAATATTCAGGCTAATTATTCGTCAGGGTCGGCGATAAAATTTTCTTTCATCATCAATTGGACTTCTGAGCGTGCAGTTTTGATAATCTCTTCTGCCCGTTTGAACCTCTCTTCTGCAGATGCTTTTACCCTGGCAACTCCTTGCTCGATTCCTTTAGAGCCAACGGCAACGGCCTCTCTAGGAAAAACTTCCCATTGGTCCATGTTGGGAACGATATAATCTTCGCTCAATCCGTGGTCTTCAGCGACTTTTGCGAGCTCTCTTGCAGCTTCGATACACATTTCATCTGTGATTTTGGTGGCCCTTATGTCCAGAGCACCCCTGAATATTCCTGGAAATCCCAGGGAATTATTAACCTGATTTGGGAAATCTGAACGTCCTGTGGCGATGATTCTCGCTCCAGCTTCTTGTGCTTCCCACGGCCATATCTCAGGAATTGGATTAGCTTCAGCGAAAACAATGGCATCTTCAGCCATCATTTCTACCCATTCCTTCTTGATAACTCCAGGACCAGGCTTGGATGCAGAAATGACAACGTCAGCACCTTCCATAGCTTCTGGGATGTCTCCCTTAATTCTTTTTTGGTTTGTTGTCTCACAGAGATGCCATTTTTCCTTGTACTTGGTCTTTAGTGTCTCTCTATCGCCTCTGTCTTTGTGTAGAATTCCCTTAGAATCGACGGCGACAATATTTTCAGGCCTGACACCAGCAGTGATGATGAGACGTGTGATGGCAATATTTGCAGCACCTGCTCCGATCATGGCAACTCGGATGCTTTCCATCTTCTTGTCGACAATTTTTATAGCATTTAATAATCCGGCCACTGTAACACAAGCTGTTCCTTGCTGGTCATCATGCCATACGGGAACCTCCATTTCCCTTCTTAATGTATCTAGGATATGAAAGCACTTGGGATGTGAGATGTCTTCGAGGTTAATCCCTCCGAAAGTGGGTTGGAGCCATTTAACGGCTTGAATAATCTCTTCTGGATCCTTTGTATCAAGACAAATAGGAAAGGCATCTACTCCTCCTAAATATTTGTAAAGGAGTGCTTTTCCTTCCATAACAGGTAAGCCAGCTTCAGGGCCGATATCTCCCAGGCCCAAAACTCTCGATCCATCAGAGATAACAGCCACAAAATTCCATTTATTGGTCATCTCATAGACTTTTTCTTTATCTGCATAGATTTCTTTACAAGGGGCAGCAACACCAGGAGTATACCAGATGGCGAAATCGTTGAAATCTCTGATCCTGCACTTTGGGATAACCTCAATTTTGCCTCTATAAAAGGGATGAAGGCGCATGGCGTCTTTGGAGGGTTGTTCAGCTTTGGCTAACAACTCTTCCACTGAAACTTCTTTCATTTTTAATCTCCTTTAAAAAATTATTATTTTATTAATGTGAAAATATTAATGAATCTATAGAATTTATTATTTTTTCTTCTCATCATAAAAGCCTTTTATTATAATCCTTTCCCTATTAAAGTCAAACCAATGATTTAATTCACTTATACTCTGACCGAAAGTTATGTGGCTAGCTTGATGAATAGTTAAAATAATGGATTTCAATCCATATATCAAGGTATTTTTAGCTTATCTTTTCATGCCTATTTATAATAGAAATATCGTATTGATCAGAACTCAGATTATTAGAAAAAACACAGGCGACAGCTACCCTGAAATCTTTTTTTCCCTCACGCGGACCCAGAGCATCATAGATTGCCCTCGCTGTCTCTTCAGGCATTTTCTCTTGGATATCAACATCAATCGGCTTTCCTGAAAAGGATGGGAGAGGGTCTTTGTTCACTCCTGTGTATGTGGCAATCATCTTCCCCCTTCCTGGCACCAGAGGTATATCATAACCGTATTTTATCGAGGACCCGTCAGGTGCTCTTTTTATTATGCTCAAGGCTGCTTTTTTTCCTGGGAGCAAACACCCGCTAATTCTTGGTGTGAAAGTAGGTGCATCGGGTTCATATTCCCAGTGGCGAAGGCTGGAATCAAGAATCGCTTTTGGATTTTGGCTTTTTTCGAAGCAGGCCTGGATATCTACGGTCTGCTTGCCATTGCTAACAGCGATTCCCTGGGAAAGTAATATAGGTGGGTAGACAAGCAGGTCAACATTCCCCTCTTTTAATTTTTCCTCCTCTGCCGGGCAGACCCAGATTCCGCCGGGCTTCGTCTCTAATCTTCTTGCTTGGCTCGAGGGAGATCTGCCGGTTATGACATATATAATGACCTGGTTGTCCCCTGATTTGTCTTCGCCTATGATAATCAGTCTCCCCCAATATTCTTTGGCCGCTAGAATTTCATATGCTTCTGTCATTTTCTTCCCTCTTAAAAAAAAGGCAAAGAAAAAGGGGACTGTCCCCTTTTTTATCTCCTCTATTTGTAACCATTTCTTTTCTTGCAAAAAAGGGGACTGTCCCCTTTTTCTTTCCTTGAAGCTTTTGAAACTTATAGATA
>CP070825.1:3746574-3752462 GCA_020344415.1 Candidatus Aminicenantota bacterium | reverse complement strand
GGATGGCAGCTTTTAGCCATAATTCTATAGAATTAAGGAAGGATGTCGGCGAAATTGAAGAAGTCAACAAAAAATATAACTTTAAAAAACTAAAAGGGAACAAAGGAATAGTTCAACTTCGGTGGGCAACTTTTGGCCCTCCCTCCAAGGAAAATTCTCAGCCCCACTTTGATTGCTTGAAGAACTCAGTGGGTGCTCACAATGGAAACATAATTAATACCAAAGAGCTTATTAGGCAATACGAGAAAAAAGGACATGCATTCCAAGGCGAAAACGACGGCGAGGTTGTGGTCCATGTTGTTGAGGAAGGATATAAACAAAAGAGCATGACCATCGCCATCCAGGAGGCAGACACCGTTCTCAAAGGAGATTACGCCTACGTGATAGCCCAGAAAAACTCCGATAAAATGTTCTGTGTCAAGAAATACTCTTCTCTTTTTCTTGGAATAGGCAAAGATTTCATTTGTTGTTCTTCTGATTTGCCATCGATCATTCAATTCACAGATTCAATCGTTCCCGTTTATGATGGCGAGTACATTGAATACACCTGGAATACTTATCGTATCAGAAAACTCTCTTCAGGAACGGAGATCGAGAGAAAACCTTACAAATGTTCACTTGATATTGAAGAGGCTCAAAAAGGAGAGTTCCCCCATTTTATGCTCAAAGAGATTCACGAACAGCCAGAGAAAGCTCAGGCTTTAATCAATTTCTTGAAAGAGCCAGGCCAGGTGGATGAATTCTGCCGTGGATTAAAGGATGAAAGCAGGGTTTATCTTATTGGTTCAGGTTCATCTTATAATGCCTGCGTTCTTGGAGCATATTATTTGAACAAAATTTCAGGAATCGAGGCAGTCCCTGTAGTTGCGGGCGCGTTCAAAGAGTTCTTAAGTCATGGAGACTTTTCTCAAGGAACCTATATCCTTGTCTCTCAGAGCGGAGAGACAAAGGATGTCGTGAGTGTTTTGAACTTTTTGGAAGAAAAAAAGGCAAAGAAGATTTTTGCCTTAGTGAATGTTTTAGGTTCTTCTCTGCAGCTCAGAGTAAAAAACTATTTGCCTCTTCTTTCTAACATAGAAATCAGTGTGCCAGCCACAAAAACGTTCACAAATCAGGTGATCACCTTTCTATATTTAGCGTTGAGATTGGGAGAAATTAGAGATAAGAAAAAAGCTATTTCAGAAGAAGAATTAGAGAGGATCCCGAGCCTTATCGAAAAAACTTTATCCCTTAATTCAGAAAAGTGCCAGCAGATTGCCCGTTTTTTAGTTAAAAACGAATACCTCTATTATCTTGGTTTTGGGATAAGCTACGGTGCGTGTCTGGAAGCAGCTTTGAAAATGAAAGAGATCACTTATATTCCTTGTGAAGGGATGTATTCTTCTGAGTTCAAACATGGTCCGCTGTCAATAATAAAGGAGAGAGATTGGATTTTGTTTCTCTCCACCCTTGAAGATATCCACATGACTCTTTCCCATATCAATGAAGTGAGTTGCCGCTTGGGGAAGATTTGTACCATAGCCCCTCCCGATGATTCTCTTTCTCTCAACTCAGATGAACTCATTCCACTGCCTTCTCAAAATTACTTTATTGTTCCTCTCCTTGCTGTTATAGTTGCCCAACTCCTTGGCTACTATATGAGCCAGGAAAAAGGGATTAATCCTGACCAACCCCGCAATATCAGCAAGACCCTTACCGTGGATTGATTGCAAACAAGCCATAAACTTAAATTTCGAAGCGAGTGACGAAAAAGATTACGTACTTGGCATAAAACAATGTACATCGTGCTAAGAATGAATTTGATTGGTCTAGGTTAAAAATAGAAAATACAAATATTTTATGAGCAGATTACTGCAATCTTCGCCGATAGTCTACAATGATACAGCCTGTTTCTTATGAATCATAATCTAAAAAAGGAGAGAATAATGAAACACAGGTTTTTTACTCACGTTCTTTTAATCATGGTTTTATTCTGTTTTGTTTATGCAGAAGGAGAAAAGAAGCCTTTTACAGTAGATGATGCAGTCAATATGGTTAGCGTGTCCAATCCCTTGATATCACCTGATGGGAAGTGGATTCTTTTTTCTAAGGATGAGCTTAAGTGGAAGGATAACAAACGAGAAAGGTATTTATGGATGGTTTCAGCGGGCGGTGGAGAAGCCTTCAAATACACAAACACAGCGGGCGATTCTTCTCCTCGATGGTCACCCGATGGAAAGCATTTGGCATTTCTCAGGGGAAAAGAGGAGAAGCGTCAGGTATGGATGATGAGAACTTCTGGCGGGGAGGCGATTCAGCTCACAGAGCATAAAGGAGCGGTGTCTTCTTTCCGCTGGTCTGCTGATAGCCAGAACATTATCTTCCTTGCCAATGATATAAAGAGCAAAGAAGAAAAGGAAAAAATTAAACAGGGAGATGATGTTGTCTATGTTTATGAAGCGCCTGATGGACAATACCGTCGAGGGAATTGGTCGAATCTCTGGTACTTCAGCTTGAAGTCAAAAAAGGAAAAACAGATAACCAAAGAAAAAATGATGGTGCGTGGATATGATATCTCTCCTGATGGAAAACGAGTTGTCTATGTCTATCGAACAGAAACCGGAAGGAATACGTCAGATCTGAGTGAGATAGCGATGGTAACACTTGAAGACGGAAAGATCACAAAACTCACCAGTAACAAAGCGCCAGAGGGAAATCCCTTATGGGCACCGGATGGAAAGAGAATTGCCTACTCGGCGCCTGATGATAAGACCTGGAAGCTGGCCAGCTATAAAATCTGGATCATGGACGTTAAGACCAAGAAGTATCGATTAGCATCTGGAAAATTTGGAGGAGACATTCGCGGCTACAGATGGAGCCCGGATGGGAAGTCTATTATTTTTAACGGAAGTGCTCGCACAAAATCCAATATTTTTCGCCTTGATGTGGACTCTGGAAAAGTTGAGCAGTTAACCAAGAAGCAAGGTATTTTAAGGTTTTCTTCTCTCTCTACGGATAGAAAAAAGGCAGCTTGCGTTTATTCCGATAGTCAAATTCCTCCTGATATTTGGGCAGTGGAGTTCGTTCCTTTTAAAGAGAAAAAATTAACTTCTGCTAATCCCTGGATAAAAGACAGGATTCTGGCATCTATGAAGGTCATTCAATGGAAAAGCAAGGACGGGCTTCCTATTGAAGGCCTGCTCCACTTACCACCTGATTACAAATCAGGTAAGAAGCTGCCGCTCATTTTAAACATTCACGGAGGACCAGCCGGAGTTTATACGAACAGGTTTAGCTCCAGCTATCATATCTGGGCTGGTTTAGGCTATGTTTCTCTTTCTCCCAACGTTCGCGGAAGCTCTGCCTATGGTGATGAATTACTCCAAGGAAATATGAAAGATATAGGTGGCGGCGATTATTGGGACTTGATGACCGGAGTGGATGAAGTTATAAAGCAGGGTATAGCTGATCCTGATAAGATGGGCGTTCGCGGCTGGAGCTACGGAGGAATTCTTGGCGGGTGGACTCTTACCAAAACAGACCGGTTTAAGGCTGCTTCTCTGGGGGCGATGGTCTCAGATTGGATCTCGGAATATGGTATGGGATTTAGCTTTGATGTAAGGCTCTGGTATATCGGAGGAACACCCTGGGATAATCCCCAAGGATACAGAGAAATGTCCTCGCTAACTCACATAGCAAATGTTAAGACTCCTGTTATCCTTTTCCACGGCGAAAGAGATACCACGTGCACTATCGGCCAGAGCGAGAACTATTTTACCTATCTTCATGAGATGGGAAAGACAGTTCGCTTTCTCAGGTTCCCCAGGGAGCCTCATGGGTTCAGAGAGCCCCATCACCAGCGGATAAGGATGGTCGAAGAGATAGCCTGGATGCAAAAGTATATCCGTGGAATTGACTGGAAGTCTGAACGCCCCAAAGAAAAAGAGGAAAAAGACGTAGGGGTTTGATTCATCAAACCCACCGGTTTGTTTTGTAAGGATAGATTTTTAGGGGCTTGATTTATCAAGCCCGCACTTGTTTTGGGGAATTTAATCGGAGAGATTTATAAACAGGAATTTTAGAAAAAATACCTAAATTATCCTTTAAATAGAAGATTTTCCGCTGATTTCCTCTAGTGTTTCATCAATTAGACTTAACCCTGCCTTAAAATAATCCTTTTCTGTGCCAATCCCTATGCGGATATAGTGATCCATTCCGAAAAAGTCGCCAGCAACGATAAAAACACTCTTCTCTTTAAGAAGTTTATCGGCAAGTTCTGTTGATTTGATTTTCATGTTATACCTGAGAAAAGCCACCCCACCAGCTCGGGGAGGGATTAGCTCAAAAAGAGGTTTGTGTTTTTGAACCCACTCCTCAAGCACAGCCAAATTTTCATTAAGAATTTTCCGGTTACGGTCTAAAGCTTTTTTTCTTCGCTCGGGCTCTAAAACCAATGATGCTATCCAATTACTAAGAATTCCCGATGAGATGGATGTATAATCGTGGTAAGCCCAAGCCTCTTCAATCTTTTTCTTGGGCCCGACCAGCCAGCCTATTCTCAATCCTGGAAGAGCATAAGCTTTGGAGAGTCCGCAGCTAACAAGAACTTTATCGTAAAGACCCCAGAAAGTCGGCGTTTCTTCTCCATCTAATTCTGCCCCTTTGTACACCTCATCAGAATAGATCCAGGCATCTGCTTCTTCTGCGAGGCGAGCAATTTCTTTCATCTCACTATCGCTCAGCACAGCGCCTGTAGGATTGTTCGGATTACAAACAGCTATCATTTTTGTTCGAGGCGATATCAAGCCTTGCAGCTCATCCAGGTCCGGTCCCCATTTAAGCTCTTCTTTCAAATGAAAGGGCCTGACTTTAATACCAAAAGAGCGGGCAAGACCCCAGATCTGCATATAGTTGGGCAGCATAAGGATAAGCTCATCCTCTGGCTCTAAATTTTGCCAAATTGTAATAAAATTTGCTTCCGCAGAACCGTTTGTAACCAGGATATTATCAAGATCTGTTCCTGGGTAGAGGCGGCTGATAGATTCTCTCAGTTCTTCAGAGCCGTTTGTCTGGCCATAACCAAGCCGTATAGACAGCAATTTTTCAATCTCGTCGCTTCCGAGGAATTCCTCGAGAGTATAAGGATGAACACCGCTTTCTGTCAGGTTATACTTCACTCTGTTTTCCCATAAAGATTGGGCTCTCTCCATTTCAAATATTTCAATTTTCATGGTTACCTCACTTGACGATATTTCCTTGATGATGCCTTATATTCCTTTTATAATTAATCGTGTCTTAGAATCTCATAAACAGCTTTTGAAATTTGAATATCCTGAACTGCAACACCGGTCAAATCCGCAACAGTAATTTGCTCATCAGAGGTCCTCTGCAGCTCTTTGTTTCTGATAACATTTCCTAGTTCAACAAGGTTTTCCTTTTTTATTGCGCCAGCTTTTAAGGCTTGAAAAATTTCTCCTCTAGCCTGACTCTGGCTGATGCTGTCTGCCACAACGATATCAGCCATCTGGAGAATTTTAGAGTCAAGCTCTTGTTTCTCGGGTGTATCAGAGCCTACGGCTGTTATGTGCGTTCCTTTCGTTATTTGCTCAGCCAGAAGCAGGGGAGACTTTGAAGGCGTGGCTGTTACGATGAGATTACAGGTTGCTGCTACCTCTTCGGCATCTTGAGTGGTTTGAATATAACATTCGAGTGGCTCCACCGCCTTTATATAGTCGTTTAATTCTTGCTGGTTGATTCCCCACACAATGACTTCATCACATTCAACAGTCGATCTTAAATATTCAAGTTGCATTTTTCCCTGGATACCCGCACCAAAAATCCCAATCCGTTGCACAGTCCTCGGGGCAAGGTATTTGGCAACCACTGCTCCTGCCGCAGCAGTTCGGATG
>CP070825.1:3706541-3746474 GCA_020344415.1 Candidatus Aminicenantota bacterium | reverse complement strand
GAAATTAAATCTGCATCTCAATTCTGGGGGATGGATACTCATACAACTACTGACCATCTAACCAAAGAGAATGAGCAGGGCAGGCGTTCCTGTATCCTATGTATCGGGCCTGCTGGAGAAAACCTTGTCCGGATTTCTGCGGTAATGAACGATAAAAATAGGGCATACGGCCGTTCCGGTCCTGGCGCGGTTTTTGGGAGTAAAAACCTCAAGGCCATCAGAGTGATAGGGAACATAAAAATCCAGATAAAGGATAAAGAGCAGTATCAGTCTGGGTTGGACCAGGCCCTGTATTTGTTGAAAGCAGTCCCTGCAACCAAGCGTCTGTTCCGTGAACTCGGTACTTCCGGACTTATCGAATTAATCAATATCATTAACATGCTGCCTCACAAGAATTTCCAAGATACATTACACGCGGATGAGGATGTTGATAAAGTCTCGGGCGAGACCTTAGCTAAGACCGTTCTTAGAAGAGCTGGTGCCTGTTCCGGCTGCATGATTGCCTGCCAGCGCCATACTCAAATTGGAAACAAGAAGGGAGAGGGACCTGAATACGAAACAGATGTGATGATGGGTCCGAACTGTGGAATTTATAACCTTGAATCAATCACTAGAGCGAATTATCTCTGTAATGAATTGGGAATGGACACAATCAGCTTTGGCGGGACTATAGCCTGTGCCATGGAACTATATGAGAAAGGAATTATAAGTAAAGAAGAGACAGGGGGAACTAAGCTCTGCTTCGGTAATTCAGATGCCCTCGAACAAATGGTTGAGCTCGCTGCCTTTCGCAGAGGCATAGGGGACAAGCTTGCCGAAGGATCCTTTCGCTTGGCGAGCTGCTTTAAGCACCCGGAATTTTCAATGGCGATCAAGAAGCTGGAAATCCCTGCCTATGACCCCCGAGCATCTTATACACAAGCTTTGGGATATATGACATCGCCAACCGGAGCATGCCACCTGAGAGGAGGATATGCGGTTTCTCTCGCTTTCTTCGGCGGACCCAAAGAGATTCCTCGATTCAGCATGCTTCAATCTCCCATAGCTATCAGGAATATGCAGAACCTCGGAATACTCCAGGACAGTCTTGGTGTCTGCCGCTTCACCGGATTTGCCTTTTCCACTGATCCTTGGTCTCGGATAGTGAGCGGGATAACTGGTTTGCACTTTTCCACGGCAAAGCTGGAAAAAATTGCAAACCGAGTTGCCACCCTTGAAAGGCTCTTCAATCTCCATGCAGGAGTAAAATGGGAAGATGATTCTCTACCCGAGCGCTTCAGCAGGGAACCGATTCTTGTGGCAGGGAAAGAAAGGCTCATCCCCAGAGACATAATCGATAAGATGAGAAGCGATTACTACGGAGTGAGAGGATGGGATAGTCAAGGGAAGCCTGAGCCTGGTCTATTGAAAGACCTTGATATCAAGGAAAAGCTATAGGGGATTTGCCTTCTTATGAATTATGGGAAGAGGCTTTTGGATTGCGATACATAGATAATTAGAAATCCTTAAAAGAATTGATAAGAGTGTCAAGTCAACAATATTCTTTATTAAAGGAGAGAAGAAACAGTATGAAAAAAAATAATAAAAAAATAATAAATATTATCGTTGTTTTATGTGTCATCGGATTTCTTCTGACAATCTTCGATTTTTTAGCATTACATGATATACACAATGAATACATCAGTACCCGTGTTCTAAAACGTCTCAATATTACTCTCTCTGGAGATTTACCTGAATGGACATCAACAAAGGGAGAATGGGATGTTGTAAGAATTAGTTATCTTTTCAGGTTCATCTTTTTTGTTTTTTGTGTTGCGGTTTTATACAAGTTAAATGTTGGTCATTCGAACTAGTGGATGGAAGGGGAGCCACGGTTGGAGGTTTGTGACTCCCCTCAGATTATTGATCACTCCCGCGGATTTTTTTCCGTGATCATTAATCTTTACTCTGTGATTCCGGGCATGGCAGCGCTTTTTTTAGTCTATTTTTTCTTAGATTCTAACTGCTTCTTCAGTTGAAGAATTTTCTTCTCGATTAACTTTTTCTTCTCAGGATCTGTTGTGTTTTTCCACTTTTCTTTCAACTCGGTCAATAGATGAGATATCTCTTTCTTATCTTGTTCTATCTTCTTATACAGCTTCTTAAGCTTCTCTTCTATCTTTTTCCTCTTCTCTGGGTCTTTGGTGTTTGCCAGCAATTCTTTCAGTTCAAGTTCCATTTCTTTAATCGATTTTGGATTATTGTCGTTGTCGTTAGTTAACTCTGCTCTCATATTCTTGAGTTCCTGCAGCTTCTTCGCGATTGCTTTTCTTTTCTCAGGATCCTTGGTCTCTGCAAAAGCTTCTTTCAGCTTTTTCTCCTTGAGCTTTATCTCTTTCAGTTTCTTTTCCAGTTCTTTCTTCTTTTGATCTTGTGACTTATCCTTGTCTAGTGTAACAGCAGGAGACGGGGAGCTTTCCGGGGAGAGCATTGCACTGCTTCCGTCATTCGGACTGCTTTGCTCAGGTGCTTTCACTGATCTTGGCTCGGCAAAAGCTAATAATAATAAGCAGACCATGGGAACAATCAGCAGGATTTTGAATTTTGCCCTTCCTCTAGATTTGATTTTCTCCATCATGGTTATCCTCCTTTTGATTTGTGACTGGTTAAAATTGTTTGCGAATTCAAACAATTTTACCCCCACATGCTGCTCGAATATAAGCAGTTGATACTTAGCCTTGCTGCAGCCCTGCGCAATGACTGCGTTGTCAGCCAAGTACTCATGTGTTTCTTTTAGTGATTTTTTGTACGGCCATACAAAAGGATTAAACCATTGGAAAATGGTAAGCAGTTCTAGGAGAATCATATCTATAGAATGATATTGCTTTGCGTGAACCGATTCATGGGCGATGATTCTTTTAAAATCTTGGTCAGAGAAGTTGCGTTTATTTATAAAGAAGAAGTTAAAAAATGAAAAGGGTGTAGTGTCTTTATCTATAAAGACAATTTTAATTCCTTCGTGGATTTTGTAACCGTATCTTTTAATCAGAATGAATAATTGAACGAGCTTGTAGGAAAGGAGCAAGAAAAAAAGTCCGGCACCCAAAAGATATATCAACCATAGAATGTCCGTAGTACCTGAGCGGGAAATTTGCATTCCTGCGGGTTGAGTTAGGATATATGCTTTTTCAGTCAGGGGTCTTGTCAGAAATGGCGATGGTACTTTTACGAGCGGGAGAATGAATGAGATAGGAATGGACAGCATAAGGAAAAATCGATTGAGGACGAAGAAGGTTTCCTTTTTCAGGAAGGTCCAGTAAATTAAATAAAACAGAGCCAAACAAATACCGGCTTCGAAGAAATACATAAGCGAATTATTCATTTTCGCCTCTCTTCTGCTTTTTTATTTCCTCGTTGATCATTTTTCCGATTTCTTCCAGCTCCTCAATGCTCATATTTTCATCGCTTGCAAAAAATGAGACCATCTCTTTAAAGGAGTCGCTGAAATAATTTTTGACGATATTGTCCAGATAGATTTTCTTGTAATCATCTTTTGTGACAGTCGGAAAATACTGGTGAGTTTTTCCGAAGGCATTGTGTGAGACAAAGCCCTTCTTTTCCAGAATCCTAACTATAGTGGATACAGTATTATAGGCTGGCTTTGGTTTGGGTAGGTGCCTGATTATATCTTTCACGAATCCTTTTTCCAGATTCCATAATACTTGCATTATTTGTTCTTCGGCTTTTGTTAATTTTTTCATGGTAATTTCAATATACAACTAAATGTTTAGTTTGTCAACTAATATATTAGTTTTTTTATTTTATATTGTTTAAGTTTCAGAAAAATTTCTTTTTTGAAAATGAAAGCGAGAGGATTGCCTATGTTTGATAGCATCTTAGATATTCGTGATTTGTCTTTCTGTTCGCTTTCGCACACCGACTGTAGCCTCTGCGAACAATTTTTACATTCTTATCGGCGGGTTCACCGATTTTCCCCTGTTGGTGATTGTGGCACGTAAATTGCACTAATTTAGGGAGCATACAATCATTAAAAAAAAATAAGGAGAGGAATATGAAGACGAGGATAAAAACTGGCAGAAAAGCTTATTGAGATATGAAAAAAATCCAATTATCTCTTTTTATCATCCTCCTGTTTGCAGCCGTGGTTTATGCTCAAGAAGAGGTCATCGATTTTGAATCTGACCGTTGGGTACTGAAGAATGCTGAAATAGTCCAGTATATGGACAGGAAATGCCTGATGGGCTATGCTGTTTTGAAAGATTTAGAATTTCAAAACGGCATTATAGAGGTTGATATTGCAATCAGCGATAATAGAAAGCGCTCTTATCCAGGAATCATATTTCGCGTACAATCAGATACAGATTATGAACGTTTTTACGTCCGTCCCCACAGAGCACCTTTATATCCGGACGCTCTTCAATACACTCCCGTGATCAATGGTATTGCAGGTTGGCAGTTATACAATGGGGAGGGATTTACGTCACGCACGAATATTCCGGCGAAGGCGTGGGTACACCTCAAGATGGAAATCCACGGAAAGCAAGCCAGAGTTTATATCGGCAAGGCAAAAAAGCCCGCATTGGTCATTACTGACCTTAAACATGGTATTAGCAAAGGGACTGTTGGATTGTTTGGTCCAAGAGACAGGACAGCCTATTTTTCGAATTTTAAATACAAGGTCGATAGCAACCTGGAATTTACGCCTCCTCCTAAAATTGAGATGCCTCCGGGAATTATTTCAGAATGGCAGATTTCCCAAGCATTCAAAGTTAGCCAAATAGATAGAGAGCAGCATCCCAGTGAACAGGAGCTTCCGGAGATTAAATGGAGAAAAGTAACCAGTGAGCCATCCGGACTGGTCGATATCGCGCGCTATGTCAGAAGAATAGGAAGAGAGCCCGATTGCGTACTAGCAAAGACTGGCTTTTATTCCGGTGAAGACCAGGTTAAAAAGCTTTTATTCGGATACAGCGATGAAGTCAGCATTTTCTTGAATGGAAGTCTTTTATTGCGCGCCAACAGCTCGTATCAATTAAGAGATCCGTCCTTCCTGGGGATTGTCGGATTAAATGACGCAGTTTATCTTCCTTTAAGAAAAGGCGAAAATGAGCTTCTTCTAATGATAACCGAAGCATTTGGAGGCTGGGGATTCATGTGCCAAGATGGAACCGCAGTTTTTCAACATGAAAGCGTGAAAAAGCTATGGATGACCGATAGTAGTTTTAAAATACCAGAATCTGTTGCCTATGATGCGGAAAGAAATGTTCTGTATGTCTCGAATTATGATGGCTACAACCCGAGCACGAATGAAGGCAAGCAATCTATATCAAAGGTATCTATGGATGGAAAAATTGAAGAGCTAAAATGGGTAACAGGTTTATTCAACCCAACAGGGCTCAAGGTGTTCAAGGATAAGCTGTTTGTGGTTGAAAGGAGAAATTTGGTCGAGATTGATATACCGTCTGAGAAAATACTGAAGAGGCACCCTGTTCCTAAGCCAAGATTCATTAATGATATTGGGATTGACAAGTCAGGGAATATCTATATTTCTGATTCAGGAAAACATGTTATCTATAAATTTTTCAACGGGAAATTTGAGGAATGGTTGAAAAGTTCTGCAATTCGAAATCCGAACGGCCTTCATGTTTATAAAAATACTTTGATTGTGGGTAATAATGGTGATAATTGTCTCAAATCAGTGAATCTTGAAACCAAGGAAATCAAGGAGATAGTAAATTTAGGAGCAGGGATTATAGATGGGATAGGTACGGATAAGGAAGGAAACTACATCGTTTCCCATTGGAATGGAAAGGTCTACAGGATTACTCCTGAGGGTCGGGTAACAAAGCTTTTGGATACAACAGTTCCCGAGTACAACTGCGCTGACTTGGAATTCATAACAGAGAAAAATCTGGTAGTCGTTCCAACGTTTATGAAAAATAGGGTTATAGTCTTTAAGTTGTCAAGATAATGGCAAAGCGGCTCTTTGTGAGCTTTTCTTAATTTGAATTTAATTTTTGAGAGACCTGATTTTAACCATCCTGGCTGCAACTTTTGGGTTCGGATAGACGTATATTCTTATAGAGATATATCTGGGAGGGAATTATGTTTAAAAACTATCTGAAAATTGCCTGGAGGAACATAAAAAGGCATAAAGGCTATTCCTTTATCAATATCGCTGGATTGGCGATAGGAATGGCAATCTGCATTCTTATCCTTCTTTATGTCCAGTATGAATTGAGCTACGACAAGTTTAATGAGCACAAAGACAGGATTTTCCGTATCCAAAGGCAATGGCTTAACGCCGACGGTTCTTTGCGCGGAGAATTCAGCTCCTTAGCCCCTTCATTTGTCCCTTTACTTGAAAAAGAATTTCCAGAAATGGAGCATGTCGTCCGAATTCTACCAGGAGGAACAACCGTCGTGAATGTCGACGAGAAAAGATTCGTTGAAGAGCGATTTTTTCTAGCCGAAGATGATATTTTTGAGGTTTTTACTCTCCCGCTTATTAAAGGAAATTCGAAGACAGCCCTGAAGAATCCCAATACATTGGTCATATCCGAATCGATAGCACAGAAGTACTTCGGAGATGAAGACCCCATAGGAAAACTGATGAAGGTTGACCAGCGAAATTTTTATGAAGTGACAGGTGTTATGAAGGATATACCTGAAAACTCCCATGTCCATTTTGACTTTATCGGCTCATTCATCACGCTCAAAGGCCAGTTCAAGTATCTTCAGACAAATGAGGATTACTTTTTTGGCACGCGGAATCTCACTGACAATGTTACTTACGTGTATACGCGATTGGCCGCAGGTGTCGATTCTGATCAGGTGGCTTTGCGCATCCCGGAGTTCATCGACCGCCACCTGGGAACAAGGACAGACGATTCAGGAAATATAATTCGTGCAAGTCAGAGCAATAATCTTTTTATACGTAACGTCACCGATATCCACCTTCAGTCGCACACACCTAAGGAGCTTGATGTGAATAGCGATATCCGTTACGTTACAATTTTTTCGCTGATCGCTGTTTTTATCCTGATCATTGCCTGTATAAACTTCATGAATCTCTCTACTGCAAGAGCTAGGCAAAGAGCTAAGGAAGTTGGGTTGCGAAAGGTAGCGGGTGCAAACCGCCGGCTGCTTACTTCTCAGTTTATAGGAGAATCTTTGTTGATTGCACTCATAGCTCTAGTTCTGGCTGTGGTTTTTGTAGTACTGTTGCTGCCTTTTTTCAGTGCTTTTTCAGGCTGCGCCCTGAGTTTAGGATGGCTCTTTAATCCCATAGGAATTCTTATTTTATTGGGAGTGTTTCTTGTGACCGGATTGGCTTCAGGTTTTTATCCAGCTGTATATCTTTCTGCTTTCCGGCCGGCTACCATCTTACGAGGAGAATTGACCCGGGGGATACGTGGTGCCCGCATGCGAAAGGTCCTTGTGGTCTTCCAATTTGCCGTTTCAATCGCTCTGATTATTTGTGTTGGCATAGTCTTTAGGCAGATGCGTTTCCTGCAAAATGCTGATATCGGCTATGACAGGGAAAATATTGTCATGATTCCGGCTGATTCTATCGTCAGGCAGAAGTGGACAACAATCAAACAGGAACTTGAGAGCAGTCCTCATATTCTTCATGCAGCGGTATCGAAGCGGGCGCCAACAGGGCGATTGCTGGATGCACCGGGATTTATAGCAGAGGTTAACGGGGAAAGGTTGAGAAATCCCTTTACAATGCCTCACAACCGGGTCGGACACGATTTTTTCAAGACCTATGGCATGAAAATAATAGCCGGACGAGACTTTTCTGTTGAACATCCAACCGATAAGACCGAGGCATTCATCATCAATGAGACTGCGTTAAGGCGACTGGGCTGGGAAAAACCTGAGGATGCCTTAGGCGCTCCCATGTTTACCTTTGCGCCGAATCGGAGAGGACGCATAATAGGTGTTGTGGCAGATTTTAACTATGAATCCATGCACGAAGAAATACGTCCCATACTTACATATGTCCGTATCTTGTCAGCTAATACTACTGCTATCCGTGTAGCGGCTGGCAGTTTAAAAGAAGCGCTGGATCATGCCAAGGGAGTATGGTCCCGATTCAATCCTGAATATCCTTTCCGTTATGATTTTCTGGATGACCGGATCCGCGGGCTCTATCGCAACGAGCAGCGTATGATGCAGATGTTCGGTTATTTCAGCCTGCTTGCAATTATCATAGGATGCCTGGGATTATTCGGTTTGGCATCATTTACTACAGAACAGCGCACCAAGGAGATCGGAATTCGAAAAGTCCTGGGGGCGTCACTCTCGAATATTATTGTCCTTCTTTCTCAGGAGTTTACCAAATGGGTTTTGGCGGCAAACATCATTGCCTGGCCCATTGCTTATTTTGCTATGAATAAGTGGCTGGATAATTTTGTTTATCAGGTTAGTATTGGCTGGACCGTGTTTGTTTTAGCAGCAATCTTGACATTCTTGATTGCACTCTTAACCGTAAGTTATCAATCCATTAGATCAGCCCTGGCAAATCCTGCAGATTCGCTCAGGTATGAGTAAAACATCATTTAATTGAAGAGCGCCATCATTCTGATTTTAATAGCCTCACCTTTTCAATCTTTTAGATTTTTTCAGGAAGAAATCACGAGATTCTATCGTCTAATTAATATTAAATGAGAAACTCAGAAAATTGATATGGAGATGAACGTGTCGTACAAATTTCAATATAGCTTATTTTTTCTTTCATTCTGCTTGTTCTTGTGTTTGCCGGTTTTTGCATCTAGTTCTTCCATCGAATCCGTTAGAAGTCAGAATCTTGATGAGAGGGTCAGGAGTTTTCTTGACAGCCACAGATATTCCTGGAGAGATATGAATGTCTCTGAAGGGGATGGAAAAGTGCTCTATGATCTTATCATTAAGAATAACTACAAAAAGGCGCTTGAAATCGGGACATCCACAGGGCATTCAGGGATTTGGATAGCCTGGGCGCTCAGCAAAACTGGAGGTAAACTTATCACAATCGAGATAAGCGAAGGACGCTATCGGCAGGCTCTGGCGAATTTCAAAGAAGCCGGGCTTTCCGATTATATCGATGCAAGGCTTGCCGATGCTCATGATCTTGTCCCAAAACTAGAAGGTCCATTTGACTTTGTTTTTTGTGATGCAGATAAGGGTTGGTATAAGAATTATCTTATCGCTGTATTACCGAAGCTTGAGGTCGATGGATGTTTCACCGCTCATAATGTGTCGGGCAGACGGGGAAGGCGTCAGTGGGGAATCGGAGAATTTGTGGATTATCTGGAAAGCCTTCCCAATATGGAGACAACATATGATCAGTCAAGCTGGGCCGGCATATCAATAAGTTACAAGAAATCAGAGAAGTAACGAGGCTCTGGGGAAGAGGCTTTATTTTTCGCCTCCAGAGCCACTGGATTTAATCTCTTGATCTCTCAAACCCCCCACAATTTCACCGCATAATAACGATTCATCGTGGAGGACTTGATTGGCTGTAAAGACTTGATTGGCTGTAAGGGCTTGATTGGCTGTAAGGGCTTGATTCATTGTAGGGGCTTGATTCATTATAGGGGCTTGGTTCATTAAGCCCCCCTGTTTCATCATAATGCAGGGTTTTGATTTATCAAACCCACGTGTAGGATGTCATTGCGAGCGAAGCGCGCCAATCTAATCCTTCTTATGTATGGACATGATGCATTGTGGGGGCTTGATTCATTAAGCCCATCGTTCTGTCATTGCGAGCGAAGCGCGGCAATCTAATCCTTTTATGTAGGGGCATGATTCCTCGAGCCAACCTGCAGGATGTGCTTACGAAATCTGAGAGGGAGGGTGGATTAGAGAGTGAAAAAGCATTCAAGGTCAATCGACATTTTTATTCGGGTCATAATGATTAAAGGAATTGAAATTGAATTCTATTTGTGATATTCACAGTCCAGATAATATATTTCAGGAAATCAATCGGGTTAAAATAAGGAGTATAAAATGACAGCAAAACTGCTCAAAGGAAAAGAAATTCGAGAGGAGATATTGGCAGAAATCAAGGCAGAGGTGGATGAAATAAAAGAAGAGCATGGCGTCGTCCCCGGGCTAGTAACCATCCTGATCGGAGAGGACCCTGCCTCAGTCTCTTATGTCACAGCGAAGATAAAAACAGCCAATAGCCTTGGCTTCAAGGAAGTCCAGGTAAACAAACCAGACACTATTTCAGAAGAAGAATTACTGGCTCTGGTCGATAAATATAACAAGGATGATACGGTCCATGGTGTTCTGGTTCAATTGCCACTTCCTGAACATATCGACGAGAAAAAAGTCATTACTGCGATAGACCCAGACAAGGACGTAGATGGATTTCATCCGATTAATATGGGTAGACTCGTAATCGGCGGTTCAGAGGTAAAATTCCTGCCCTCTACTCCTGCTGGAATTCAGGAGATGATCAAGCGTGCTGGGGTGAAGACAGAAGGAGCGGAGGCGGTTGTCGTAGGCCGGTCGAATATTGTGGGAAAACCCATTGCTATCATGCTGATGCAGAAGGCAGATGGTGCCAACGCAACAGTATCCGTGATCCACACAAGAACTAGAGATATGGCCTTTCATTGCAAGCGCGCAGATATCCTTATTGTGGCTGCCGGAGTTCCCGGACTGGTCAAACCGGAGTGGATCAAGCCCGGGGCCTGCGTCATTGATGTGGGAGTAAACCGGGTGGGCTATAAGATTAGCAAGAAAACCGGAAAGAAGGTGGCTCTCCTGAAAGGTGATGTAGATTTTGAAGCAGCCCAGGAGATCGCAGGGTGGATCACGCCAGTTCCTGGAGGAGTAGGTCCCATGACCATCACAATGCTAATGAGGAACACCCTGAATTCTTTAAAATACAAGCTGGGGATTTCCTGATATTCCCTTCTAATAATTCATGAACGATCTCTTTCCTCTCTGAGTTAGAAAGAATTCAAGATAACCAATATTAATCCAATCAGAAACAACACAGTAAAAATGGGCACAACGAATGGCGTAAACCATTTTGGCAAGAAAATATCCATGTATCGATCATGTACATACCCGTATTTTTTTGCTAGTGTCGTTAGTGGACATTCAAACCTATTAAGGATCAAGGCAAATCCTTCCATAAGAATAAGGGCTATTGATACGGCTAATACCCAATTTTTAATTCCAAGAATGCCGCAATACAGGATGAAAAAGACACACGCTGACATGAAGATAAAAATTATCGTGTGGATGAGCTTGATTAAGAAGAGTGCTGTGTTTTGATTCATGATGTGCAGAATATTCTTTGGTTTGTAATACGGACTGAATTTCCACCATATATCATATTGAATAGGGTCAGGTCTACACTTTTAACTTATTCCTCACTCTAGTCAAGCAATCGGCTTGTTCCTTAAACGAAACTTCCAATTATAAAGACTTTCCGTCTTTAGAAGAAATAAGTGAAAAGTGTAGACCTGACCCCAATAAATTTTTTGAAAAAAGAGGGCGTTGAATGTAGAATTGATGATTATTAAATCAACCTAGGAGATTGACATGCGAAAAATTAATTCAGTTTTCTTTGTAATTCTCCTCGTCATGAGCCTATTTGTGTACAGTTGTTCAAGATCTGAGGATAAAAGCTACGACATAGTCATTCGAGGAGGTAAGATTTATGACGGCTCCGGCGGAGAATCTTATGTGGCAGATATCGGCATCAAAGATGGAAAAATCTTGGCTATTGGCAAGCTTAAACCCAATGCTGACGCGGTAATTGATGCCAAGGATTTGTATGTGAGCCCAGGATTCATTGATATGCACAACCATGCTTTTTTCAAAGTTGATGATGAAATTGTCGCTTTTATTGGTGGCGAAATTGATATGGATGAGTTGAGAATTGTAAAAAATTATCTCTTTCAAGGAGTCACAACAGTTGTTTCGGGTAATTGTGGCGCTGGCGATTGGCGCATTAAGGAATTATTCGAAGACATACGTCAGAATGGAATGGGCTTGAACCTTGTGCAGCTTGTCGGTCATGGAACGATTAGACAGGAAGTCATGGGCATGGCCGACCGAGCTCCCTCAGCTGAAGAGCTAGAGAAAATGAAAGCGATGGTTCAGGAAGCCATGGAGGGTGGAGCTTTTGGTTTATCGACGGGTCTGTACTATCCTCCCGGATGCTATGCTACAACTGAAGAAGTGATTGAGCTTGCACTTGTCGTAAACAAATATGGTGGATTTTACGCAACTCATGTGCGAGATGAGGGTGTCAACATGATGGGGGGCATCGAAGAATCGATGAGTGAAGCGATAAGGATAGCCGAAGAAGCGGATGTGCCCGTACAAATAGCCCACCTGAAAGCATCGGGCACTCTTGGTCAGGGAAAGGCAAAGGCAGTTACCAAAATTTTCGAGGAGGCTCGTGCTAAGGGAGTAAAGCTCTTCGCAGACCAGTATCCTTATAATGCAGGTTCCACAACTTTGGCGCCGATAGTTCTCGATCGATGGATCATGGCAGATGGGAAAGCACTCGAAAGATTCATGGATCCTGCGCTGAAAGAAAAGATTAGAGCCAGCATTAAAGAGAGGATCGAACGGTACATGGGGCCAGAATCGATCCATATCGCAAATTTTAAGGAGAAGCCTGAATGGGAGGGAAAGAATTTAAAAGAAATCTGCGAAATCTTGAAGGTCTCACCAACTGAGGCTGCGATTGAATTACTGCGCATTGGCAATCCGAGCGTAATTGTCTTCATGATGGATCCGAAAGAAGTGGAATACTTCATGAAGAAACCTTATGTGATGATCTCTTCAGACGGCTTAAATGTCCCCTTTGACCTGGGGGTTCCTCATCCACGCAATTACGGAGCATTCACAAAGAAAATACGGGATTATGTGCTTGATAAAAAAGTCATCACCATGGAACAAGCCATAAAGGCAGCTACATCACTGCCAGCAGATATGCTGGAGCTGGATGACCGAGGGCTTATTAAGGAAGGATATGTGGCTGATATTCTAGTCTTTAATCCAGAGACCGTTCGCGATAAGGCTACTTATCAGAATCCTCACCAGTACAGCGATGGCATTGCATATCTGCTCATTAACGGGATTTTAGCGATAGATAAAGGTAAATACACGGGCGTGCTCGCTGGAAAGCCGATCGAACATAAGAAGAGATAAACTTTTGTTTGTTAAAAGAGGCGGATAGTGATGGAGGTAGACAATCTCGAAATAGTAACTCTGAGTGAAGAAAGTATTGCAGATTATTAGGCAGAAATTAGTAGTCAAGGAATAAGAGCTTTTTTTGGAGAAAGAAAATGGCTTTTGATATTGAACAGAAGGCTAGAGAGGAAATCCGAGAGCTCCTGAGTAACATAAGCAAGGCTTGGACAAAAGGACACCCTGAAGAGCTTGAAGGATTTTTCCATGAAGAAATGGTGATTACCGGTCCTGGATTTAAAGGCGGAGGAAGAGGTAAATCCGAATGCGTCAAGAGCTACAAGGATTTCATCACTCATGCCACAATCCGCGAAGTCAAAGAGTCAGAGCACATGATAGATGTTTGGGGCAGTACTGCTGTCGCCAGCTACAGGTTCGAGATAGATTACGAGGTAGGCGGGGAAAGGCACAATGACGCAGGTCACGATCTGTTTGTCTTCGCACGCGAAGGAGGAAAGTGGCTTGCTGTATGGAGAACAATCATCCCCCTTTCCCAAGGAGAGTAGAGACGCCTCAATTCCTGATTCAGGGGTGCTGAGGAATATCCTATTAAAGTGAGGTTAAATATATTTTAAAAAAATATCTTCACTCGTAACGGAGCGATTCCATTGGGTTGGCTATTGCGGCTCTGGCAGCTAGGAAGATAGTCGTGAGGCCGGCTATGATGAAAGATAGAATCCCTGCCAAGATGAAATAGTGCACTCCCAGGGGAATGCGGTAATAATAATTGTTGAGCAGAACCCTCATGGCATAATAAGCGAGAGGCCAGGCGATGATGTTGGCCAATCCGACCAGCCATATGAATTCCTTTATCACCATATAAACGATCTGTCCCTCGCTGGCTCCCAGGACTTTACGGATGCCGATCTCTTTTGTCTTCTGGTCAACAGAAATTGATGTCAGTCCAAAGATACCCATGCAGGCGATGAGTATTGCCAAGGCGGAGGAATATCCCACAATGGCTCTCCATCGTTTCTCTTCGTTATACATGGCTTCCAGAGCCTCATCCAAAAAGCCGTACAAAAAGGTTTTATTCGGCTGAATAGACTTCCATGTTTTCTCTATTAGGGATAGAGTCTCTGAGATATTTGTTGGGGAAACGCGCACATATATATAGGATATGCCCCAGGTGGGTTTGATGTGATGCAAAGCAGGGGCGATACCGGACCGAAAGTCTTCGATGTTGTAATCCTTGACAACTCCGATGATTTTCAGCTTCATGTAGAAGCCTTTGAGCGGCTTTCCGATGGGATCATCAATTTCAAGCTCCTTGACCAGTTTTTCGTTAACGACCACGCCTTCTACATCTGTGGGAAATTCGGGAGAAAAGGAGCGTCCCTGTACTACCTCAATACCTAAGGTTTTGAAAAAATCATAATCTATGCGGTTTTGATAGGCATTGATCGTTCGGCCTTCTTTTTTAAAGGGAAACATAGCCGCGTCACCGAAAGGGACGGAAGTTCCTGTTAGGACAAGGATATTCGGCTCCTGGTTCAGGCGTTGCCGGAGGAGTTTAAGGATATTGTTGCCTACCTTGGCATTTGGTTCTTGCGTTGCAATACCGATGACGCCTTCCTTTTTGAAGCCCGGATCTCTGTTTGTCAAGAAGTTGATCTGACGTCCCATGATGATCGTGGATATGATGAGAAATACCGAGAGAGCAAATTGAACCACAACAAGGGCTCTCGTCATTAGGTTTTTGCCTCCGATCTTTAGCTTTCCCTTAAGAATTTCTACCGGACGGAACGCAGACATAATTAAAGCAGGATAGCTGCCTGATGCGATGCCAACGATCGCGATTAGAGCCATTAAGGCCAGGATGCTAATCGGCTGAAGCAATACATCCAGTTGGAGGTTCTTGCTGGCGAGATGATTGAAAGTCGGCAATGCAGTACCAGCCAGGATTATGCCCGCGAGCATAGCGATCCCGGTTATCATCAGAGATTCCCCCCAGAACTGGCGGATAAGCTGTCTGCGACCTGCGCCCAGGACTTTACGCATGCCAACTTCCATTGACCTTGTGGAAGCCCGGCTGATAGCAAGATTTGTAAAATTAATACAGGCGACGAGCAATACGATAAATGCGATTCCAGTTAGGATAAGAATTGAAATCAGGTTGGGAGAGCCTTTGATTCCAGGGTCCAGGTGAACACGTGTTATTTCTTGCAAACCGAAAGAAAGTGGGAGTCCTTTCCCCTTCCATTTGCTTCTCTTTTGTGCTTTTTCTAAGGAGGGCCCATAGTACAGTTTGGTGAAAGAGGGGAAATTTTTCAGAATGTTGTCTACTGAATTTCTGTTTTCGACAAGAACATAATTCTGCCACCCGAAAGCTCCCCAATTATTTCTCCATCCTCTATCCATATTGAGGGATTTGGCACTTTCCATATCGATCAGGATGTCGAAGGTAATTGTAGAATTATGAGGAGGCGTTTTTGTGATTCCAGTAATGATGAAATCACTCTGGTTCTGCCCCTTGATTAGGGTTAGGGTTTTACCGATGGGATCGGCACTTCCAAAATATTTTCGTGCGTGATTTTCTGTTAAGACCATGGATTTGGCTTGAGTAAATACAGAAGATGGACTTCCTGCAATCAAAGGGAAGGAAAAAGCCTGAAAGAAGGGTTTATCTACCAGCGTGATTGTCTCATTGAAGAGTTTTCCATTCGTTTTAATGGTAGCGGTCTTGTTGTTTACACGAACAGAATATATGATTTCTGGGAAATATTCTTCCGTTGAAGGACCCATGGGAAGGGGGAGAAGGCTGGACCGGCTTCGTATGCTTCCGTCCTCTGCATGATGGATGGCAAAAACGCGATACAGGTTTTCTGCATTTGTGTGAAACCGGTCGTAGGATAATTCATGCCGCACAAAAAGAAAAATCAGGATGACACCGGCCATGCCAATGGTCAGACCCAGAATATTGATGGTTGAGTAGATTTTCTGTTTGGCCAGGCAGCGAATGGCAATTTTCAAGTAGTTTTTAAACATGACAAAACTCCAATACATTTTGTTTCTTAAGAAGTGCGGGGTAGATTTTAAGACTTGCATCCAGTACCAGAGCATTGCTTTTGAGATTCCGGATTGTGCAGCGATATCATTGTATTCCTCTCTAAAATCCCCGAGAGATGTAAACTCTCCTTTATCGGGATATATGTGTTTTAGCGTCCACTCGGCTAATCTGGGAGGATTTCTGTAAGATTTTTGTGATATCATTTCTTGGTTTCCAACGCGGGTTTAGAAACGCCTTTCCACATTGCCTCAGAGATTGATTTGATTTCTAGTAATGCTCTCCTTCCATTGGAGGTAAGTTTATAAATTCGCTTACTCTTTCCTCCTCTCTTGGGTGTCGGGTCACCTAAACGTGATTCCAATAACCTCTTTTTTTCAAGGCGGTCCAGCGGATCATAGATTGCGCCAAATGACCAGCTTTCTCCGGTTACTTGGGCAAGTTGCTTTTTTATAGGAACACAGTAGGCATTTTCCTGCAGCCTCCAAACGGCGAGTAAAACCAGTTCTTCAGGTCTTGATAAAAGCTTCATTTTGGCCTCTCTTTATTATTTTCTCTGGATAATAAGAAAAATAACTGATTAGACAGGAATAGTCAAGAAATATTTTCTCTGGAAACCAAGAAAATTATCTTTTTTCAAATAAATGGGGACAAGTCTTGCTTTTTATCCAAAGAACTTAAACAGGTCATGTCTTTTTTTTAAGAAAAAACAAGATCTAATCCCAGAATACAGAAGGGAGTTTAATTTTATCATTTGACATTAATTTCTCCATATAATATTGACTAAGGAAGGGATTGAATCAAGGAGATCGCCAACCTTTCCTGAATAAACTGGGGCAATATAATAGAGGGCTTAAGAATGCAGGAACTTGAGAATTTGATCAGAAAGGCACAAAAAGGTGACCTGAGCGCATTCGATGCGATTGTCCAACGCTTTCGAGACATGGCTGTTGGATACGCCTATTCTGTGCTGGGTGATTTTCATCTGGCAGAGGATGCTGCCCAAGAAGCTTTTGTCCAGGCATATCGGGATTTAAAGAAACTTCGCAAACCCCAGGCATTTTCCTCTTGGTTCCGTCGTATCGTGTTCAAATACTGTGACAGGATCACTCGCAAGAAACTTCATTCGACTATTCCGTTTGAGACGATTGTCGAACCCGCTGACTCCTCAAGATCACCCGTAGAAATAATCCAGAAAAAGGAAGATCAGGATGCTGTGCTGGATGGTATAAAGGCTTTACCTGAGCATGAACGAGTGGCGACTGCGCTGTTTTATATTGATGGCTATTCTATGGCAGAAGTCGGGGATTTTCTTGAAATGCCCCTTGGGACTGTCAAAAGCAGCCTGCATTCCGCCCGGAAAAGATTAAAAGAAAGGATGGTTGAGATGGTTGAAGAAACATTAAAGAGTCATGCCCCCGGGAAGGATTTTAATGATCGAATCCGGAGGGTATTAGAAAAAGTCCCGGTTATCACTTTTCAACTTCATCAAAAAAAAGAAACAAGTGGAATAAGGCGTTGCCCAGAATCAATGGCCTTTCCTTCCTGTTTAAGGTCTTATCTAGAATATGTGGGAGATGATATGGGCTATAAAAAAATAACGATCCACAACAAGGACTGGCGTCTGGATACGACCTATGTCTATCTGATGGGAACAACGGGCTCGGCCTTCCGTCTTAGCTGGAAATCAGGCTGGTACATGGGCAATCCTGCCATCGTTTTAATTTCAGACGATTCTTTTGCCCCTTACCGGAGAGGGATGGAATCAGTGGGTTACGCTTATGAGATGGCTGATAAAGAAGAGAAACGAATCAAGGAGGAACATTTCAGAAAGAAGATCATAGAGAGCATTCAAGAAAAACGACATCCAGTCATAGCGAATGGGGTAGTCGGTCCCCCCGTGGATTGTCTTATAACCGGTTTTGATGAAGAGGGAGATGTCTTGATCGGATGGAGTTTTTTCCAAGGCGCCAGAGAATTCAGTGCTGATCTCGAATTTGAGCCGAGCGGTTATTTCCGTAAACGGAATTGGTTCAAGGACACCCAAAGACTGGTCATTATCGGGAAGAAGAAAGGCCGCCCCTCTAAAGAAAAGATTTATAAGGATACATTGGAATGGGCGATAAAAATTATCCGAACACCGATTGTGCATGGAGATTGCCACAGCGGTCTGGCTGCCTATGAAGCGTGGGCTGAAGCGATTCTGCAGGATGAAGAATTCGCCGATAAAAAAGTGAAGGAGCTTATGCATCGCTATCATGTTCACCAGGATGCGTCTGGAATGGTTGCAGAGGGCCGTTGGTACGCTTATCAATTCCTGCAAAAAGTCACGGAAGATGTTTCCTGCCCAAAAGAAGAGGTTTCTCAGGCTGCCCAGTGCTTTGATGAGGAGCATTCTCTCATGTGGCAACTGTGGAGCTTGGTTGGTGGACCAGGAGCCTCGGCTGAGAAGGCTAAGACATTCAAAGATCCTGAAGTCAGGAGAAAGAGCGCAGATATCATTTTAAAAGCACGAGAGCAGGACCAAAGAGCAGCTGACTGTCTGAAACGAGCGCTGAAGATGTGGTAGCGAATTAGAAATTCATTTATTACCTTTTGCTTTCCGTGATATTATAGAACGAAACTCTGGATCTGATTTGAAAAAGAATTGTTATGAGAATCCTGTTTCTTGAAGAACAGCCTTGCATAAGAGCTTTAAAATACGCAAAAGGACTCAGGTCAAACTACAAAGATATTGAGCTTTACTTTGGCTATCGTGGTTTAACTCTAGATGGCTTCTATGGACATGGTGAAGAGCTCTTTGTCGAGTGGTTTAAGCTAAACAGCAACACCGCTCTTACATTAAAATCGATCGTCGATAAAATCAACCCTGATATAATCCATTCTCACAATGCACCTGACTCATTAACTGTTGCCGCCATTCAGGCATTCAAGGGAGTAATCCCAATCGTGCATGATGTTCATGATTTAATGACAATACGTCATACAGCTTTTGATGACGGAATTGAGAGAATGGAGGCTCCTCCAGACAGGATTGAGCATGAAGAAAAAATAGCCCTTGAGAAAAGTGATGGAGTCATAGCTGTTTCAGAGGCAATACTTGAAATAGCATCTCAAAAGTATAATCTAGATGGTCAGAAAAACTTGGTTTTTCCAAATTACATAGTGAATGATATGATTCCGCAAGTGTTCAAAGATAAGGTTTCGCGCTTGGATGGAACGGTCCACATCGTGTATGAGGGACATCTAGATGGAAAAAGGAGCGGAGGGCATTATGATCTGTACGATATCTTTAAGGAGATTGCAGGGCAAGCCATTCATATGCACATCTATCCTTCTAGAGAAACAGATTTTTACAAGAAACTCAGTGAAGAGGAGATTTTCATATACTATCATGGTAGCTTGCCTCCGCCCCACCTGATGGTTGAAATTACCCAATACGATTTCGGATGGTCTGGATTTAATGCCAAAAAAAACAGGGACCATGTTGATACTGTTCTTGCAAATAAAACTATTGAATACATATCAGCTGGACTCCCTGTGATATCTTTCCCACATAAAGCGCAAAAACGCTTTATCGAAAAACACGGGGTAGGTCTAGTTATAGATGACATCAGCGAATTATCTGAAAAGCTTAAGACAAGAGATATAGAGGCAATAAAAAGACGAGTGCAGGAGAAACGCTACTCTTTTACAATAGAAAAGCAGATCGGGAAGATTTATCAGTTTTACAGAAATATTATTGCCAATTTTTGAGGCTCCATAATGATGACAGAACGTGCTGCTTTTGACTTTGGCAATGGATTTTAATAAAGATACAATAATCTTACTGATTATTATATGCTTTTTTGTATGAATTCAAAAAAAGGAATGAAAAATGAAGATAACGGATAAGACAAAGGCGATCATCTACTTTAGGCCCGGAGACGCAAAAAAGGTCGGCAAGAATTGCTTTTACGTCAATCAGATAGTATGGCTTAATTCCGATGGTATTGAACTTGGAGATGATGTCAGGTTCAATCATGGTGTCTATGTCAACGGCTACGGTGGTCTTAAGATCGGGAATAACAGCGGGATTGGTCCATACAGTATGGTTCATACTGCAAATCATGCGTTTGATGAAAAGAAAGTGAGTCAGACCCAGTGGGATAAGAAACCTGTCACAATTGGAGAGGATTGCTGGATAGGGATGGGAGTGTGTATCCTCCCCGGGGTTACGATTGGCGATAGAGTTATCATAGGCGCAGGAAGTGTAGTTGCAAAAGATGTTCCCTCCGATGTTATTGCGGTTGGTAATCCATGCAGGCCTGTAAAGACGAGAGACGGAAGAAAAATAGAGTAAAAGAAAACTTATCTTCAGTATTGCCGATAAAGATTTCGAGTTTTTATTCTATAAAGAACATTTATCTCTTCCTTGATATCCTTTTCTTTTGTCTACACTTTCGGAAATTCAGGTTAGAATTCTTACGATTTTTTCAGAAATCATTAAGTTGTATTCCAGAATGGGTTTCTTTATATTTGTTTTAGATTAGGTTCAACAATGAAAATGAAACGGAGGCTCGCCATGAAAAGATGCATAACTGAAAATCTTCCGCTGTTGATCGCTCTACTTATTATAGTATCCATATCGGTTTCCGCAGAGGACTCCAAGGTCTTCTATATCCCCAGAATTGAAGGAATCACTGTGGACGGATCTGGTGACGATTGGGGGAGACATGGCTTTCGTGTTGAGTTTCTTGCAGATCCGGATGGACGGGTTCTTCCCATTGATGATTTTGATGTAAAGTTTCGCCTTGGGTGGAACCAGCAAGGACTGCTCGTTCTGGCAACAGTCCGTGATGATGTTCCCCTGGAACATGAGAGTCTGTCACGGCTCTGGCGGAAAGACTGTGTGGAAATTTTCCTTTCAAAGTATGTAGGTTCATCTAATCGGCACCAGGTTGTCATAGCCTCAGGGGCAGACTCCAAATATAAAACCGTTCGTCAGAAGATTTACGATTGGCGACACCAGCGCGATAAAACATCAAAACTGACTGCCCAGTCAAGGAGTCAGATATTGGAGAAAGGTTATATTATCGAAGCTTTGCTGCCATGGGAAAATCTTGGAGTTGAACCTAGCATCGGGATAGAACTGGGTTTTCAATTCGTGGCGAACGATTATGATGGGGACTCAGAGGATTCGAGTAGTTCTCTGCGTGTCGCATGGTTCCACGGTCTTGATCCAGGTCAACGGCTCAATATGTATAAGATGAGTCTTTCTGAAAAGCCCAGCAGACCCGTGCTCTTTCGGGTTTATCGGAAGATTAGCTTTGGCGAGTACACTGTTTCGGTCAAAGGCTCCGGCGAATTGATTGGCGAATCCGTGGCGCTTCGAACTAAAAATGAAACTGTCTCTCAGGGCGAACTGGAAACAAAAGGTGGTCGGGCAAGTATACAGTTTAGTCTTGATTCTAAAAAATTTGCAGATGAATGGCCTCAAATAGATGTCGTCATAGCAGAAGACACCGCAGCTTCGTTTGAGGCATTACATACCTTGGATTGGATCTTGGATAGATACATCTATACCCTGGGCGGACGTGCCGCTATCGAGAAGTTGACAACAAGGGTCTGTACGGGACGGTTCGTTAATGATTTATCGTTGACAGATCCACCACTGCAAACTCATCCTCTGAAAGCCTATGCTAAGATTCCTGACAAGTGGGTCATGATCCTGCAAGTCTCGAGGGGAACCGAACAAAATGGATTTGACGGGACTGTCGGCTGGACGCAAAATCCCGATCGGATCGAACGCAATAATGGTATGAGTCGGTCATGGTTGGGCTATATCCTGAACCCACAGGGCGCCCTACGCATGCTAGATTACTTCCCTGGAATGACCCTGGAAGCAAAGGATACATTAAGAGGGAATGCAGTATATGTAGTTAAGACGTCTTCTCAAAGTAGAACGAAGAATAGATTATATTTCGATGCCAAAACTGGCCTGTTGACTCAAATCGGCTTGGCGTGGGAATTACAGAACTACCGTGAGGTGGACGGCATCAAGTTCCCTTTCCGCATTGCCACAAGCAGGAAAGGTGGAGAAACATATTTTGCCTTTGATAAAATAGAACACAACACTCCAATTGGCGATGCAAGGTTCGCCGTTCCAAGAGCAGAGGATGTGTATGCCGACGCCTTCCAGGGTATTGAAGATTCTAAAGTCCTTCAGATGTTGCAGTGTAAAGACCTGACTTACGTGCATGAAGACATGAACGTTCCTTGCCGGGACGGCCGCTTCCTTTATGATTTTATTATTAAGAATAACTACGAGCGCGGACTCGAAATCGGCACATTCACCGGTTATTCTGCGTTGTGGATGGGCCTTGCGTTTCAAAAGACCGGCGGGCAGATAATCACCATTGAGATTGACAAAGGATATGGCCAGATTGCACAGGAGAATATCCAGAAGGCTGGTTTAGAGGATGTGATCGATTCAAGAATCAACGATGCGTTCAAGGAGATTCCAAATATCGAGGGAAAGTTCGACTTTGTCTTTATAGATGCTTGGAAACCGGACTATATCAAATTCCTGCGTCTATTGAAAGATCGGATATTGCCCGGAGGTGCGATAATCGCGCACAATGTAACCAACCATGCCCGCGACATGCGCGAGTTTCTGGATGCCATAAAGAACGATGTCAACCTCGAAACAACTTTTTATGAGATAGGTGCTGAGGGCATGTCCATAAGTATTGTGCGCAAATAATCAGTCAAAGCTAATGGACGGCAAAAAAAGAACTTGCCCTAGACTGATGGAATAAAGTGCTTCTAAAGGCCAAAATTAAAGAATAAAAAGGAGAATCGATATGAAATTGAGATCGCGAAAATTCATTTTGATATTGGGGAGCTCTTTATTGATGTGGGTATCAATGCATCCACAAGAGAGCAAACTTTCTCAGCTCAAATATAAAGGTAAAACATATCCTCTGTATCCTCGAATGATCGATAATCTGCCCGATATTCCTTCTCCTTTCACAGTAAAAAACGGAGTGGAGATCGTAATAGGCTTTACCAAAGGTAAAAAATACGCTCTCATACCTGTGACTGTGGAAAATGGCGAACCTTACAAGTATGCCAGATCTGGCAAAGGAAAACAGCTTGAAGTTGATGCCAAAGATTTTCCCTCCTTAGCCAGTACCGGCCTTCACTCGGAAATAGAATTGGATCAAACAAAGACGATAACAGGTAAATCTATCGGAGAGATTACATATTTAGGCCGGCCCGGTCGCTCCTCAGGTGAAGGTTTTATGAGTCATGATGAAGACATTATTTCAGTACTCAAAGGCGATAATCGACTGGTAAAAAAACTGGGATTGACCCATCGGCAGACGGCCAAGGCTTTGTTTCATATGTGGAACTTAATCCTTAAACAGATTGAGGTATATTATTATTATAATGATGGTCGACCTTGGGGGGAGGTTGAATACTTCCTGTACAACAAGAAAAAGATTTTCTTAGAGGTAGGCACAACAAAGGGATGGCAGGAATCCATTTTTAATGATGAGATTTACGGAGGTTGTCATATCAATATAAGCCGGGAATTGAGCCAGGACGAAAAAGGTTATCTGAATAAAAAGTATTCGCATCTGAATCCAGAACAGATGGAGGAGTTGATAAAGAAACTTTCCCGTATTCACACGGGTGAGATGGAGCCGTATTATGTCATGCGATACGGTTTTTATGAAGGACATACAGACTACCGAGTCGATCCTATCGCCATTGCTTTTATTTTCGGCCTTAGAAGTATAGAAGAAATTGAAGGCGAGTTTGAGAGGAATCTGCATAAAGTGCTTACAGAGCACTTTACAAAAGAAAATATTAAGTCTGAATAATTTATATCTATATCATTTTTAGTATGATATGTTTATCCAGGTATAACGCATATCACTAGGCGGAAACCAAGGAAATCCTTAAGAGTTATGGAGTTTGCTTGTTTTCCTTTTACCATAATATGAAGAAAGACCAGAAGGAGGTTGTCATGACAAAGCGTTTTCGGATAGGGTCTTTAGTTGTTCTTGGGATTTTGCTGGTCTGCTCGTCATTATCTGCTAGCATGTTCACCAAAGAGGAGTATGCTGCCCGACGAGCACGCCTGATGGAAAAGATACCCGACGGGGTGGCGATTATCCTTGGAGCCAAATCGCTGGTGTCTTACTACGAATACTATCAGAACAATGATTTCGTGTACTTCACAGGTGTAGAGATCCCAGATGCTATATTGGTCATCGACGGCATACGCCGCGAAAGTGTCCTTTTCTCCACCATCACAGAGAGAGGGGCGCGTAACGAAGGCATCAGCTTGGACTATGTCCGGAAGCCGAAGCAAGTGACTGGAATCGAAAGAGTCTATCCCCGTGAGTATATATCTACCTATTTGAGCCGGTTGGGAGAAATGTCGCAGATTTTTTACACTTCGTTCAAGCCTGAGGAACTCATGCGGGAGTGCAGCCAGGAAAAGCTGCGTATAATCCAGCGCAATATGGTATTTGATGGGTGGGACGGCCGTCTAACCAGGGAGCAGCAGTTCGTCAAGCTCCTGCGGGAGCGGTTTCCCCAGGTGGAAGTTCGGGATTGTTCGCAGAAGATCTGGGAATTACGCATAATCAAATCTCCCGCTGAAATCGAAATCCTGAGGAAAGCCGCTCGGATCGCAGTCAAAGCCCACATTGAAATGATGAAGACTACCCGTTCGGGGATGCACGAATATGAACTGGCAGCACTTTATGAATACCTGGTCAAGAAGGAGGGCGCCCAAAACCTGGCCTATTACGCAATCATCTGCTCAGGGGAAAATCATCCTTATTTGCATTATTACAAACATGATCGACTTCTGCAGGACGGGGATTTTCTGGTCATCGATGTTGGGCCGGATTTCGGGTATTACGATATCGACATCACAATATCCTATCCAGTAAACGGCAAGTTCACACCCCGGCAGAAGGAGGTCTACGAAGCATGCAATGCCGTACACGAGGCGTGCCTACAGGTGTATAAGCCCGGTCTGACACTGAAACAATGCCGACAGAAAGTGCAAGAGATCCTGGAGGAACAAGGGTACGATCTCACAAAGAATTATTTCAAACGAATGAGAGGGGGGTTCGGTCACTACGTCGGTTTGGCTGTGCATGATGTAGGAGGGGGACCCACTGTACTCAAACCCGGTATGGTCTTCGCAAATGAGCCCTTGTGCGTATTTCCAGCCGAGAACTTGGGAGTACGGGTGGAAGATACAATCCTGATCACCGAGGATGGCTGCGAGAACCTGACTGCTGGCATCCCCCGGACGGTGGAAGAAATTGAGGCCCTGATGAAAAAACCGGGAATCATCCAAATGTTGAAGCGTGCTCGTTTGTACTAAGGCTCCTTAGTTATCCTATTTTCATTGACGCAGCATATTTCTTATGATACCATTAGCCATGCTAAAATTGAAAAAAGCTGCCCAATCATTAGGTTAGACAGGGATTATAGAAGAATTAGAGAAAATTTTAAGAGGTAAAAATAAATAAGGTCCTCACGAAAATCTAAGTATTAGAAGGAAATCAGAATGAACATTTATGTAGGTAATTTACCACGAGAGGCCAACGAAGAAGATTTGCGACAGGCTTTCGAAGCCTTCGGGGAAGTCACATCTGTCAAAATCATCACTGATAGATTCACTGGCGATTCGAGGGGATTCGGATTTGTTGAGATGCCCAACAATCCTGAAGCCCAGTCCGCAATCTCCGACCTTGATGGCAAAGAATTAAAAGGCCGTACTCTTAGGGTGAACGAGGCCCGTCCTCGGCGGGATGCCCGCCGAGGAGGCAGAGGAGGAGGTTTCGGCCGCGGTGGTGGTGGATTCGGGGATAAAAGACGCTTCTAATAAGCGGAAACCAGGTATTCATAATCATAGTCGAATTCTGCTTCAAAGCTTATTTGAGGATTTCTTGGCTTAAGAGTCTATCTTTACTACTCTTTAAAGACGCTACTCATTTTAGTAAAAAGAAGGGAGAATTCTGCCTTAGAAATTCATTATTTGTCCCCTCCTAAATTCTTGAAGGGAATGTTGAATGAAGAAATATGAAAGAAAGGAAAGAAAGAGAAGAGAAAGGAAGAAAGAGAAAAGAAAGAGAGAAAAAAGGAGAAGGAGAACTATAGGATAGACTGACAAGGAAAAGTCCCACGGCCTAAGATCAAGCCAACCATTTCTGCCATCTTTTCTGAACACGAAATTTTTTCTTTGCTCTCCGAGAGAGCTGACGATTATCTGACGTAGCTGTTTTCTAGTATAGACATCCCATTTTTCAAAAGAGGATATTTCTACGATTACTTCTGACACGCTGAACAAATATAACATGAACCGCCAAGATAACCGATCTTCTGGATCCCAGTTCCGCAATTCGGGCAGGGTTTACCTACTGTATACCTGTCCATGATAGGGCTATAGTTGCCGGGCTTATCAAAGATGTCTCGCTCAGAGGTCCTTCCGTTTTGCTGAATCGCCTGTTCGATGGTATCCTTGACCGCACGATAGAGAGCCTTTTTTTCACTGGTCGTAATGTCCGTAACCTTTCTTTTTGGGTGGACTTTTCCACAGAACAGGATGTCCTGTAGATAGCTGTTTCCTATCCCAGCCACACTCCTCCCGTTAGTGAAGAATGTTTTGATACTGTCTTTTTCTTTATCTTCATAACGCTCAACGAGGTCGATGAAGCGTTCAGATGTAAACTCTACGCCAAAAGGAGAAATGGCGTTAGAACGGAGGATGACCCACTTGCTCTGTTTCCATTCCGTCAGGGTAGATATGAAACCCCATCCTTGGATGGCCACGGTAAAGAAGGAGTTATCTTCGAATTTAAGAAACAGGTGATATTTTTTGGGAAGCCCGGCGCCTGGATCGTGATACAGGACTTTCCCGCCGAATTCATCGATGACTAGCATCTCGTTTGGCTCCAGTCCAATATGGATGCTGCGTCCTGCGGAAGTGACGTCTCCCACTTTTTTTCCGGGCAACAATTTTGCTAACTTTTCCCGGCATGGTTTATAGAACACCCATTTATGCGTGCTTTCTCCGGCACTGCCTTCCACAATCCGCTTGCCTTTTATTGTTTCGTTTAACTGTCTTGCAAGAGTAACGGCTTCAGGCAGTTCAATCATGAGGTCTCTCCTTTGTTTAAGTTGTATTCACAAGCTTCTTCTGACGAAGACTATATAATAGGTATTAACAAGAATCAATAATAGACAAGGGCTGCTCGAATCCAGGTTGCCCTGATTTTGACCTTGATTTATTGCTTTGATATAAAATCTGAATAAGAACGAGATAAAGAGGAGGGTGACGTGGTGCTGAAAAAAGCAACTGATATAAGGTCATCGGAGATTACGGATAAAAACCTATACATGAAGCGCCGGAAGTTTATCGCCGCCTGGACAGCACTTATCTCTTCTGGATTGTTCAGCCCTTCTTTACACCGAGAATCACAAGAGACGCTCAAAGTATTAAAGCGGGGAGAATACACAGTTCCAGAAATAAGATCAGGAGATGAACAATATTTATTGCCAAATGCCTTCCTATAGTTGACAGCGCTATAACCATCTATTATATTAAAAGTGGTTATTGTGCATCGCATTTATTATTATAGGTCTTCAAAAAGTTAAAATCGGTTATATCTTTTCTGGAGAAATCAGATGATTAAAGAAAAGGTGTATGCTGGCGATTCCGATTTCATAGGTAGAAAACTCTGTCTGGATTTTTCAAACACGGTTGGCATGCATGCGAGTGATAATCCTCGAGAAAATCTCAATACTTACAATGACCTGGTGAAATGGAGCCTTCAAGCGAGAATTCTCTCAGAGGACGATGCTCGGAAATTAATCCGCATGGCAACAAAAAAACCGTCTGAGTCAGAAAAAGTACTCAGGCGTGCAGTAAGGTTACGCGAGGCTATTTATCGCATCTTTTCTTCTGTGGCAGCGCATTCTCCCCTCAAGAAAGAAGACCTCGTTCTAATAAACCAGAATCTATCCAAAACAATGGCAAGCTCTCAATTAATTCCCGTAGAGACTGGTTTTATCTGGGACATAAAAAAGAATAAAGGTGAGTTGGATTGGATGCTGAACCAAATTGTTCGATCAGCGGCTGATTTGTTGACTTCTGACGAATTGAAGAGGGTAAGAATGTGTGCCGATGACCGGGGCTGTGGCTGGCTCTTCTTGGATGCGAGTCGAAACAGAAGCAGGCGATGGTGCGATATGAAAGATTGTGGCAACCGAGCCAAGGCGAGACGTTTTTACAAAAAAACAAAAAAGAAATGATCTAACAAGGCGGGCACAACTCTGCCACTCATTAATTCTCGATAAGATTCTTAAAAGCCTACATGGAGGAGTTTTTCTCTTCTCTCTGCCTCTCAATATAACCACCAAAAACTACTTGACAAGTTAGCATATTTTTTGTAGAATCTAACCAGTGAAAATAATAATGCTGGTTATAATTGTTTGCTTCGACTTTAAAATCGCTGGAGTTTCGTTTTTACAATTTCAGAAACCTGGTTGGAATGGATGCATGTAGGTCGCAATTGAAAATTAAGATGATCCTTGCTTTTGGAGCTATATACTTTATCTGGGGCTCTACCTATCTTGCCATACGCTTTGCGATAGAGACCATACCCCCTTTCTTGATGATGGGATGCCGTATGCTATTAGCAGGTAGTATTCTCTACGTTTGGGCTCGATTGCGAGGTGAGAAGTGTCCGCATTTGACACAATGGTTGATAGCAGCCAGTGTTGGGATGTTACTTTTTTTTGCAGGACACGGAAGTCTGGCGTGGAGCGGACAAGTCGTTCCCTCGGGAGTGGCGGCGCTCAGCGTGGCCACCGCTCCACTTTGGATGATTCTCTTACAGGCCTTCCAGAATCCCCATAGCACGATGAATGTCCGTGTGGCTATTGGAATCGTCGCAGGATTGGGTGGAGTGTATCTTATGGTAAAACCATCAGAGCTTTTGAGCGGGTCGCCTGTCAATCCAGTAGGCGCGGTGGTTCTGCTGTTCGGAACCTTATCTTGGTCTGCCGGATCGGTCTATTCGAAAAGTGCAAACCTTCCAAAAAGTTCTATGCTGGCGTCAGGGATGAGCCTTCTCTGTGGTGGAGGAGGTCTTCTTCTTTTAAGCCTCCTAAGCCGGGAGAGAATGGATCTCACCTCTGTTTCGTTTCGTTCTCTAGCATCCCTGCTTTATCTGGCCGCGTTCGGTTCGATCATTGCTTTTTCAGCTTATTTCTGGCTGTTGCGGAAAACTTCTCCAGTAAGGGTTTCCACCTATGCATACGTGAATCCAGTAATAGCCATATTCCTGGGTTGGTTCGCCGGAGGCGAATCTCTCAGCCCGAGAATCATTACGGCTATGCTTTTGATGGTGATAGGTGTTGCAGCCATCGTTACTCAGAATTCAACATATTTTTCTTCAGCTGAAAAAAGTGATTCGACGAAAGAAACTCGTAAACGAGCATTTTTAAAGGGCGAAAGCGCTCAACATAAGGAGGCAATATGATTGCAAGAATTTGGCATGGTAGAACACTTGACCAGCTGGGGGATGAGTACTTTGAATACATAAAAAAGACAGGAATCAAAGGGTACAGATCTACAAAGGGGAATAGGGGTGCGTATGTACTAAGGCGGATAGAGAAAGGTGTGACAGAATTCCTGCTGATAACGTTATGGGACTCGAGCGATGCGATAAAAAAGTTCTCTGGTCCGGACATGGAAAAAGCTGTTTATTTTCCGGATGATAGGAAATACCTGCTCGAGCTCGAGCCACTGGTCGATCATTTCGAAGTGCTCTTGGCTTCAAATAGCCAATACTTTTATAATGAAGGAAGTATTTCCAGTCCAATTATATATATGAAGGGAATAAGATATTAGATTAATATGTTTGAAAATAAAAGGAGTTAGGATATGAAGTTTAAAGATTTAAAAGTTACCATAGTGAAGGTGGAAGGCCAATGTAGCCGTTCTAAAGTCGGGACAACTTTTTTTATCAAGAACGCTAAGTTGGAAATTCCCTCTGGTCAAAATGTTTGTATCTTTGCTTTAGGAAGCATATTACAACCGATCACTGCTGCGATCATTCAGTCGAAGGAAGATGAGGGGATTTTAAATCTACTTGAAGAGTGGCAGTGCCCTGATCCTCTAGCCAAGGTCATATTCAAGATTGAAGAATTAGGTAGCCAAAATGTAGAAAAGTGTGCTTAATATTAAAAGAAAAATTAAGTTACGTTTCCAGCAATTAACCTGGATTATTCGCAAAAGATGCCGGAGGATAGTAATATGTCTGAAGATATCAAAATTAACCGATCAATCATTAGGGAAATTGAAATAGCGGCTAGTATTGATGAAGCGTGGAGTGCCTGGACAACAAAGGAAGGAATACAGTCATTTTTTGCTCCAGACTGCAATGTTGATTTAAAAGTGTTCGGAACATATGAAATATTTTTTAGCCCAGATGCTGAGCCAGGCAAGCGCGGTGCTGAGGGAAATAGAATCCTGACAGTTGAACCATATAAAATGTTTTCTTTCACATGGGACGCACCAGCCTATATGCCTCATGTTCGAAAACAGAGAACCTCGGTTGTATTGAAGTTTAAAAAAATGGCGGAGGAAAAAACAAAAGTATTTTTGTGTCATTCTGGATGGGGAGATGGAGAGGAATGGGATAGGGCCTTTGACTATTTTTCTGCTGCTTGGGATATTATCTTAAAGAGGCTTTTAATTAGCTTTGAAAAGGGTCCGATTGACTGGGATAAAAAGGACTACCCCAAAAAACAGGATTAAAATGATTTTGGAAATGCGCCTCGTAAAAAAGTTTTCTTGAATTGTAAGGCAGAGTAGTGGCCGATCGAATATTTGACCTGTGACTTCTACCGTGTGTAAAAAGCACAAAAAGAAGAGAAAGCGAAGAAAATAAGAGGTCACCTCTGTAAAGAGATGGTTATCCAGCTCATTGCCTTCTCGTTATTTCTGACAAATTTTGGTCATAGTTTGGTCACAGTTATTCTATCCGGGGCATAATTTTCCGTTCATAAAAAATCATAGGAGTGTTATGGATACGTCTTCGGGATTGACGCTAAATCTAAGTCTTGATAAAAAGGAACTAGAAAAATTTCTTTTAATCAAACAATAATGATCAGATCGAACTTATCATCATTTTATTTAATCGGAGGAAAAGTGAAAACTCCGTACTCTCAATTTGCCAGGTTAATGATTATGGGATGTCTCATTCTGTTCTTGGTTAATTCGGCATCATCACAAACCCTCGAACTCAAAGGTCTCCTGTCCGGATGGGTTACTGTTAATACACAAGATATTTCCAAACCACAGTTCGGCCTATATTATATTCCTGAATTCTCGATCAAAAAGTCCCTTACACAAAATTATTCCATTGATTTTGATCTTTCTTTGAATGTCAATGGAACAGCCCGCCTGCGACCGCAGGAAGGGACTCAAACAAGCGGCGAAATCAGACTTTACAGAATGTGGGGGCGGTTTTCGTCCTCTCAGTTTGAAGCCAGGCTCGGACTCCAAAAGATAAATTTTGGTTCTGCTTCCCTTTTAAGGCCTCTGATGTGGTTTGACCGCATCGATCCCCGAGATCCGCTGAAGCTCACAGACGGCGTTTACGGCATTCTTTTGAGGTACTACTTCTTGAACAATGCAAATATCTGGATTTGGGGACTTTACGGTAACAAAAACACAAAAGGATGGGAATTTCTTTCGACCAGGGCTCGATCCGTTGAATTCGGAGGTCGCTTCCAGCATCCTGTCGGAAAAGGAGAGTTGGCTCTCACCTATCATCACCGACAAATTGATCCAAACCAGAGTCTTTTTGGTCTGGATAAGGCAAATGTTTCTTCTGTTCCGGAGGACCGTTTCGCGCTGGACGGCAAATGGGACATAGGAATCGGATTCTGGTTCGAAGGAGCGCTCACTCATCAGAGCAGCGAGCTGCTGCCCCACCCATGGCAGAAAGCCGTTACTGTTGGGTTCGATTATACCTTCGGTCTGGGCAGCGGCCTGATTCTGACGGGGGAATATTTTGTTTATACAAGCAGTCAGGAGGTTCTGGGTTCTGGCGATAGCATGAAATTTTCAGCCTTGTCTATGAATTATCCCTTGGGTATACTGGATAACCTGAGCTGTATTTTTTATTATGATTGGAAAAACGAGAATCTCTACAGCTTCCTCAACTGGAGACGGACATATGATCAGTGGATCATCAATGTTATCGGATTCTGGAATCCGAAACTTTTTCAGATCTACCAGAATCCGGCGGAGAACGGCATATTTGCAGGAAAAGGGATTCAGATCATGGTTATTTTTAATCATTGAGAATTTTTATGGGCAAAATTCAGTTTTAAGCAGAGAGAGAGGTCACGATGGAAAACTCTTTTTTGATCAAAACGAAAGATCTTGTCAAAACCTATCCCATGGGCCAGACGAAGATTTTCGCGCTCAATGGGGTGAACCTTAATTTTATGCCGGGAGAGTTTGCCGGCCTTGTGGGACCGAGCGGTTCGGGGAAAACAACATTTCTCAACATCGTTGGCTCTCTCGACTTACCAACAGAAGGAAGCGCTGTTGTTATGGGGAAAAAGATCGAAGACCTGTCGCATAAACAGGCGGCATGGCTGCGCAACAAGAACATTGGATTTATCTTTCAAACGTTCAACCTGCTTCCGGTTTACACTGTCTATGAAAACGTCGAACTTACTTTACTTCTGCTCAAGCTGACTCCGAAAGAACGCAAAGATAAGGTCATGAAAGCCTTGGAGTGGGTCAAACTGGCAGACAGAGCAAAATCCAAACCCGCACAACTCTCAGGGGGACAAAGCCAGAGGGTGGCCGTAGCTAGGGCTATTGTTAAGGAACCATCCATTATTCTTGCCGATGAACCGACAGCCAATCTGGATGCGGAGAACTCATTCAACATTCTCGACACCATGGAAGAGCTGAACCGCGAGTTGGGAACAACTTTTATTTTTGCCACGCACGATGAAAAAGTCATCAAATACCTGCGCCGGAAAATCACTTTGGTTGACGGAAAAGTGGCCAAGGATGAGGGTTTTGAACAAAAAAATGTGAAAGGAGAAGATCAATGATTATCCCTCGCCTGGCACTAAAGAACCTGCTGGGAGCAGGACTCCGGACCTGGTTGAATGTAGTGGTCCTGTCCCTTTCCTTTGTGCTCATCATCTTCCTTCAGAGCCTGTATAAAGGGATGGGTGATCAGGCTAAACAAGCCAAAATAGACATTGAATTCGCAGGAGGCCAGTACTGGCATGAAAGTTATGATCCATTGGACCCCCTCACAATAGAAGACGCCCATGGGGTTGTTCCCGACCCTATACAGGAAAAAATCGATGAAGGCGAAGCCACACCCATACTGGTGACTCAAGCGACCATTTATCCTGAAGGCCGTCTGCACACGATTCTCCTGAAAGGAATCGATCCTCAGCAATCAGTTATCATTCTGCCTTCAAAATTTCTTATCCAGGAAGGCGAAGAAATTCCGGGTCTCATCGGAGCCCGGATGGCGGAAAGTACCGGTCTTAAGCTGGGCGATGTGATTACTGTTCGATGGCGGGATGCAAAGGGAACATTTGATGCACGTGATGTCCAGATAGCACAGGTCATGAAAACCTCAGTGGGTACGGTTGACCAGGGACAAATTTGGATTCCTCTGGAGAGAATGAGAGAACTGATGAGTATGGAAAACGAGTCGAGTCTGGTCGTTGTTGCCAAAAATACAGAGGAAGTCCCGACTGTCCCAGGATGGAACTTTAAGTCTTTAGAATTCCTTCTCGCAGATATTGAATCCCTGGTTAGGACCAAAACAGCGGGCGGTTCCATCATGTATATATTTTTGCTCTTGCTCGCCATGCTAGCCATTTTCAATACCCAGGTTCTCTCTATTTTCCGGAGGCGGAAAGAGATGGGCACGATGATGGCCCTGGGCTTCACCAGATCCAAAGTCATCCAACTTTTCACCCTGGAAGGAGCCATGCATTCGGTTTTGGCCGCCCTCGTTGCCGCCATTTACGGGATTCCCTTCTTGATATGGTTTTCTAAAACAGGTTGGGCCCTGCCAGAGGGAACAGATGACTTTGGATTTGGGCTGGGAGAAAAACTTTTCCCAGTCTACAGCGTCGGATTGGTGTTGGGAACGGTTGTCTTGGTCCTGATGGTCACGACGATCGTTAGTTTCCTGCCCACACGTAAAATTGCCAAACTCAAACCCACCGATGCGTTGAGAGGTAGGATGTCATGATTAAATTCATACTTAAAGGAATAATCCGTGACCGGTCCCGAAGCCTGTTCCCGGTATTAACTGTACTGTTAGGAGTGGCGCTTACAGTCCTGGGATACTGTTATTTTAGTGGAGTCATGACCAGCTGGATTCAAACCAGCGCCAAATTTGAGTCCGGGCATATGAAAATCATGTCCCGGGCTTACGCGGAGAACGCTGATCAAATGCCGAATGATCTGGCATTTATCGGCGTCAACAATCTCATAGCTGAGCTGAAGAGGGATTTTCCTGGTCTTGTTTATGCCCAAAGAATTCGGTTTGGAGGGCTTTTTGATGTCCCGGATGAACAGGGAGAAACAAAAGCTCAAGGTCCTATAGCCGGATTGGCTGTAAATCTGCTTTCTGAAGAGAGCCCGGAGAGAGAATTGCTTAACCTTGAAAACGCTGTTGTGCGCGGGCGTCTGCCTGAAAAACCGGGAGAGATTCTTATCAGCGATGATTTCGCCCGCCGTTTGGATATTCAATCCGGACAAATATCCACTCTCATCGGCTCGACAATGTATGGGAACATGGCTACCGCAAACTTCACAGTCGTTGGGATGCTTCGCTTTGGTATCTCGGCTTTGGACCGCGGTATGATGTTAGCAGACTTAGCAGATATCCAGGCAGCTCTGGATATGGAAGATGCTGCGGGTGAGGTTTTGGTTTTTTCCAATGATTTCGTCTACCAGGAAGATGCTGCCGAAAGAATTGCCGAAGCGTTTAATACGAAATATTCCGATGAGGAAGATGAGTTTTCTCCGGTGATGATCACTTTTCGCAGCCAGGGAGGGATGGCTGACTACATGGCTTATGTGAATACATTTATGGGTGTAATGATCTTCTCTTTCATTGCCGTGATGTCTATTGTTCTTTGGAACGCAGGGCTGATGGGAAGTCTCAGACGATATGGAGAGATAGGTGTGCGCCTGGCCCTGGGAGAAGACAAAGGGCATCTCTACCGGTCCATGATCATTGAATCCTTGATGATCGGTACTGTAGGCACAATCCTCGGGACCGTTTTGGGCCTGGCATTCTCTTATTATCTCCAAGTCAAAGGAATCAATCTGGGGAACATGATGCAAAGCGCAACCATGGTGATAAATGATGTGATACGAGCGAAGGTTACTCCAGCTAGTTTTGTGGTCGGTTTTGTCCCAGGTCTTATAGCCACCTTTCTTGGAACATCCATATCAGCCCTCGGCATCTATAAACGACAGACATCCCAATTGATGAAGGAGTTGGAAGTATGAGAAAAATATTCTGTCTATTCTGTCTACTTGCTCTTTTGACGGCTGGCGGCATAACGGAAGAATGGCCTTCGGGTGATTGGATCCTTAAACGTGTGGATGAAAACATCGGATCAGATAATAAAGTTTCTACCGGTGAGATGGTTATCCATGGACGGAGGGGAAGCCGCTCGATTAAGTCCAAATCATGGCTTCAAGGTATGGATAAATCTTTCACCGAATATTTGGCACCCGCGCGTGAAAAAGGAACCAAGATGCTTAAACTCAAAGACCAGTTGTGGATGTACATTCCTTCCACAGACAGGACAATAAAGATCTCAGGCCATATGCTGCGGCAGTCGGTCATGGGATCGGATCTTTCTTATGAAGATTTCATGGAAGATCCTGAACTGAATAAACTTTATGATGCAAACGTTGTTGAGGAAGAAGTTTTCGTTGAACGTCCATGCTGGGTGCTCGAATTAATATCTAAGGGAGGCGATATCGCTTACCACTCACGGAAAATCTGGGTCGATAAGGAAAGGTTTATTTCTTTGAAAGAGGAACGTTTTGCCAAAAGCGGAAAACTTCTAAAAACCTTTTCCGTGATGAAAGTCAGCCGGATACAAAACCGGTGGATACCCACGCATGTTGTCTTTAAGGATGAACTTAAAAGCGGGAAAGGAACGGAATTTTTCCTCGAATCCATTGAGCTGAATGCCAACATCCCAGAGCACATTTTTACGAAAGCATCACTGAGGAAGTAATGCCCATTCAGGGAGTCTGATGAAGATCTGGGCATTGACCTGCATCCCCCTCTGATATCGATCCAGGTGTTATGTTAAAGTCTTACTGGGGCGGATCACCCTGGCTTCCTGAAATGAATGAGGGCTTTAGATTGACAAGTTGTTTCCGCATGAATAAGATTAGTGCAGATAAAATCTTGAAGGGAGGTTCTTTTGAATAAAAAACTATTAATCTCAGCATTTTTCTTCTTTTTTGTGTTCTCCTTAAATCTGCTGCCCCAGGAAGAATCTAAAGAAAAAAAGATATGGGAAGATGAACGAATCAGTATTACTGTGGACAAAGTGGAAAGGGCTGATTCTTTTCCTGAAAGGCTCAGAAATTCTTACACTACATATCACCAACCTGAAAAAGGCCACGATTTTGTTTTAATTCATATTAGTTTAGATGAAAAAAAAGACTTAAGAATTAAAGCCTCGGAGCTGAGGAACCTTCGACCCAAAAGTCCTCATTTGATTGATGATCGAGACAAGACTCACTGGATGAGTTTTGCTCAATACAATATCACAATCCGTGCAAAAAAAACGGGGTATTTGGTCTTTGAAATGCCGAAGGAGGCAACACCTGTTAAGCTGAAGTATATTTATCAATATAGGGAAGAGCCTCCGAAGTCCAAGAAAATAAAATACGGACAAATAGATATTGACTTATCACACATTCAATAGCTAAATTCAAACTGTATCACTTCAATTTTGCGATATTTTAATATCTATTTGTCCATACTTTATGACTTTCTCCTCCCAAGACTCCCAGTAAGAATAAACAAACTTAAATATCTTTGGCTCTTCATTCTTTGGGGTTTTAAACAAAAAAATCCCTTTTGCTCCTTGGATAATTTCATAATCACTGCCTGTTAGACCCTCCTTATATTCTACTCCAGTATATTTAACATTAGCTAATTCATATACATTACCATGTGTATCTACCAAAGTGGGCTTAGTCTGCGCCGAACGTTCAGGCATTCCTAAATGAATATCTTTAATTTGGGTAATAGTAACACATAGAACAATAAAGTCATAGCCCTCTTTTGGTGGAGGATATCTGTAGCCAGGCATTTTAAATTCAGAGGGATATGAATCAGTTCTTTCTATCTTATCCAAAGTTATGGCAATGCGTTCATCCTCCCATAATTTTTTTTCTTTAGATATCAATGATGATTGTTTCTCCACTGCAGATAAGGAAATCATGGAAATTGATAGAATTATTCCTATGGTTGTTAATAGTGGTTTGATTTTAATATTCATAGGTCTTGACCTCCCTTCTTTTCTGTGTGCAGGAGAGACACAACAGAGAAGGTTTTTCAACTCAGAGCGATCATTTTTATTTGTTTATCTATGATAAAAACTACATTGCTGCCATCATGCGATGGGATAAATTTCACATTACTTGTTGGAAATTCCAACAAACCTTTCATCTTGGATGACTTTTCGACATCAAATACGTTAAAACTCGTCTTATTCTCATGCTTATCATATGTTAAATATAGCAGGTATTTACCATCCGAAGTCGCCTGTATATCTTGAATAGATAACGACTTCTCTTCAAGCGGATAAGGCCCAAGAAATGTTTGAATCTCTTTGCCATTTATATCGAGGATACAGATTTTATTATTTAGAACAAGAGTAAGCCTCTTATTTGACGCAGAAGCAGGGTACCAGCTGAGTGCAATATCTTTATCGACAGATATTTCGTCTCCAAAACAAATTTTAGAGCGTTCTCTTTCCGGTATTTGCAAAAGTACATCTCTCTCTGGTAATGCATTGACAGCAACATAGTTGAGTGCCATGCCACCTTGCGATGTGTGAACGATATAGCTGCCATTTGGAGAGATTAAAACATTAAGAAATTCTGCTCTTCCTCCAAGAAATTTTGACCCCCAGGCCGAGTGTAATGCACCCAGGAAATTACCCTTCATGTCAATTAGCTGGATATATTCTTTCCCTACTGCAGCAGATATTCGCCCATCCAATGCCATCTTAACGCTCATGTGCTCAGCGTATGAATCAACTTTAAAGGCTTCACTACCATACCGGTTATAGGTAATTAATTTGTTTTTACCACTGAGCAGTATTTTTGAACAGTTTGATGACACAGCCAAATCACATATACCGTAAGGTTTGATTGTGGTAATTTGTTTTTGTTCTCCCAAGAAACCATAAATTTGGAGTTTCCCCTGATACTCAAAAATGATTCGTTTTGCATCGAGGGCAATAGCGGTATGAACAGCGGCGGGGTTTTTAAATCCCATTTCTTTAAAATCCTTAGTCCAACATACCTTTATTTCACCTTTTAAGGATGTTTCTCTTTGCTTTTTAATAGACTCTACTGAATCTGGTTTTACAAGAGCTTCATCGCTTTCAATTACCTCTAATGTGCTCTTCATTTCTGGAGTAATAAAAGACTTTAACATGTTGTTTAGAAAAACTTTATTATCCAATCTCTCTAATTGTTTGTCGTCAAATGCGCCCAAACAGGAAAACAGATAGACCGCACCTTTTCCATAATCTCTTTTTGCGCCCAGAACATCACCTTTGTATTTGCAGAGAATAGTGGCCTCAGATGAGGCCATGATTTTCGTACATCCAATTGTGATACTGCCTAAAGCAATTGTGTCGACATTCTCAAGCAAGGGCGAATCATCAAGATGTTCTCTAGATAAGATTTTTTCTCCTGCAACTTCTCCACCAACTTCGAGACCATAGGTTTCGAGTAGCTTGTTTATATTTTTTGGTTTTCGCCCCTGCGTGGTTATGATTGCCAGAATACCTCCATAACTTTCCACATATTCATGTACTGCATTAATCTCAGAATCTTCCCAGGATTTTTTCGGTGAGATTAGCATAAAAACATCACTCTGGGACATTTGCTTTATATCTAGTGGTTTTTTTTGCAACATGCTAACCTCACAGCGCTCAGAGAGAATCCTAATGAGTTCAGGATACATCCAATGCTTTTCACCGTGAAGTTTGTCAAGAAGGATTTTGAGCTTCCGCCCTACTGAACCTTGTTTTTCATTTTTGTTTTTGCTCCCCAAAGCCATTTTCCCTCCTTGTGTTATATGTTAAAAAAATTTTACCCAAATAAGAAGTTATTTTCAAGATTCTAACAAAAAAGATTTGTATCTCTGCATAATTAAGGCTTTGTTGAATGAATCAAATACATGGGCCTCTCTCCCTTTGACAGACAATTCTATCCAACCGCGTACGACTGACCTTCTCCCCCTAATATCGGTTTTGAGATATGTTAGAATTTCTCTGAATCAATTGATTCAGAGAAATTCTAACATATCTCAAAACCGATATTAGGGGGAGAAGGTCAGTCGTACGCG
>CP070825.1:3676745-3706441 GCA_020344415.1 Candidatus Aminicenantota bacterium | reverse complement strand
GTGACGCTCAGCCGCGCATTAGGCGCCTTGCGCAGCGCGGTTAAATTCAAGAAAGGAATAGTATAGATATGTCATCTATCAGAGTATTCATAAGCAGCACAATGGAGGATCTTGCGAACGAGCGGGACGCCGTCGTTCGCACGCTCTCTGAGCTCAACTTTGTTGAACCTGTGAATGCAGAGGGTTTGCTTCCCGATGGGACGAGGAGTTGGGAACGGATAGAGAAGGAATTGGACTCCTGTCATCTTCTTATCCTTCTGATCGGAGAGCGGTATGGATGGACTCCTGATAAAGGGCCTGAAGCAGAAAAAGGCCTCTCTGTGACACATTTAGAGGTAAGCAAAGCTCGTCAACTAGGACTGCCGATTCTGCCGTTTCTGAAAACTCTGCGTTATGAGACTCCCCGGGGTACTGAGGATGCCAAGAAGCGTGATGCGTTTCGAAAAGAGGTAAAGGACTGGGACAAGGGGTACTTTGTTACAGAGTTCGACTTGGCGTCGGACCTTGCTAAGAAGGTTGGGCGAGCCCTAAGTGAGATGCTTGCTGATTCCCCTCTCAAAGATCTGGTCAAAGATAGGGATAAGCGGGTAATCCCAATCCCAGCTACAGTTGTCCCAGTACACGATGCGCCTCGTTTCGATCTCGACCCTGTCCTGATTGATCTAGTTCGTCAGCAAAAGGCTGTGCTGTTCGCAGGGGCCGGTATGTCATTAGCTGCCGGAATTCCATCGGCACGCGCGTTGTCAGAGAATCTTATTGTCAAGATGGAAGAATGTGAACCCGTAAGTTCTAAGGCAACCGTTGATGCACCACTCCATAAGATTGCTAAGACCTTCGAATCTGCTTGCGGTCGCAAGGCGCTCAGGGATATTTATCAGCAGGCACTCAGCGGACCCCTAGGCGTTGCACCTACAGAGGCGCATCGTCTCAGCGTGCACCTATTCAGGAGAATTCTGACTACGAATTTAGATTGCCTTTTTGAATCCGCATGTAACGAAACCAGCGTAGCGTTCGCCGTGATCGACGATGACCAGCCGATCCCTGATTCAGATGAAAGAACGACTATAGTGAAGATCGACGGTTCGATTGCGTCTCCTGAAGGTATGTTGCTCACTGCTAATGATTTTCAGGATCGACACAACAGGAAGCCTCATCTTTGGGATTCATTGTCTCGCACGATAAGTACATCGCCGATGGTCGTAGTAGGGACCTCTTTGCGGGATCCAAGTCTGAGTACCCTTTTCTACTCGCGTGATGAGCATATACCCGGATACATAGTTTCTCCTGTCACTGCACTGTTCGAGCAACTGACATTTCAAGGAATCACGCTACGTGCTATACGCGCAGATGCGGATACGTTCTTTCAGCAGTTAACGGAGGCAGTCGATAAACGCACGTGAGACGTGCCAGCACGAGAGAAGTTGCGACAGCCTTAAGGAGGTTCCGATTAAGGGTGCACACGCGAATTCTTATCGGCGCCTAAATACCAATGAAGCTGACGTCAAATAATCCCAGACCTCCTTTCTGTAGCTTACAAAATAACACAAAGTGTCCAGGAGGGTCTGACATACCTACAGTGATACAGTGGCAAATCTTTCATTCATACCGCAGCGAATCGGCCGGATTGGCTCTGGCTGCTTTGATGGTTTTATAGGTGACGGTCAACAGCGCAATCGTCAGGGCCGTGAGGCCGGAAAGGATAAAAATCCAGACACTAGGATTTGTTCGATATGCAAAATTTTGCAGCCACTTGTTTATTGAATAATAAGCGATGGGCCAGGCTATGATATTTGCCAGGACAACCCATTTTGCGAATCCCCGGGAAAGTTGCATAATAATCCCGGGAACCGATGCTCCCAAGACCTTGCGGATGCCAATTTCTTTAATGCGTCTTTCCGCTGTATAAGATGCTATTCCGAATATTCCGAGACAGGCCACAAAAATAGATAATCCAGATGATAAAACAATCAGTGTGCCCATCGTTTTTTCCTTTTTGTACATTTGGTTGAATTGGTCATCCAAGAAAGAATATTCGAAGGGATATTTCATAGAATAATGTTCATAGATAGTTTTTATATAGCTAAGCGTCGAAGGAATATTATCGGATCGTATCCGAATGGAAATTTTTGAGATATCAGTGTGACTCGGCCTGTATGATATGAAAAGAGGACTGATTTCAGAATGCAGAGACTGAAAGTTAAAATCTCTAGCTACACCCACAACCATGCCGCCGCTCCATCCGATGACGCGCTGGCTGATGGCATCCTTCCATCCGGCCTGTTTGACAAACGTTTCATTCACAATAACCGCGTTATCCTCATCAGTTCCGTATGCCTCTGAAAAGTTACGGCCCTGGATAATTTCAATATCGAAGACATCTACGAAGTCCTGGTCTACCAGAACAAAATGGGTGTAGAACTCTCCTAGTTCGCCCCCATCATTGTTGGAGGTGCGTCGTACGCCGTGGTTTGAAATGTTCGTCGGCAATGCAGAAGTTGCCGATACACCAAGGATATCGGGATGTTTGAGTATCTCATGTTTCCAAACTTTAAAATCTTTTATAATTCCCTGATCCTCCTTGATCATAACGACGATCTGTTCTCGGTGAAAGCCAGTATTCCAGTTTTTCATAAATTGGATTTGATGATATATAGCGGCCGACGCAATGATTAAAACAATAGTGATACTGAATTGGAAAAGGATCAGACCGTTTCTCAGATGAAGCCCTCTTCCTGAACCGTTCATTTTTCCTTTCAAGATTTTCACAGGCTGGAATGCAGACAAGAATAGAGCGGGATAGAAACTGGACAATAAACCAGTGACAATCAGAACAAAAAACAATTTTAAAATGAAGGGCAGACTGATAAGCATATCGGTATCGATTCTTCTTTGGATGAAATGATAGGAGTGGGGTAATAGAAAATATACAAGGATTATCGAACCGACTAGAGCTATCGTGGTGAGGAATAATGACTCTGTGGTGAACTGCCTGAATAATTGGAAACGTCTGGCTCCAACAACTTTGCGAATACCGATTTCTTTCATTCGTTTAAAGGCATGTGCCGTAGACAAGTTCACGGCATTGACGCAGGCAAGCATCAGGATAAAACCGTCAAGGGCAGAGACCAAAAGGATATATTTCATATCATTGTTCAAGGAAAATTCGTTCGAGAGATGCGATTTCAGATGAATATCCTTTAATGGCTGGAATAAAAATTCCCATGTGTATGAATAGCCACTATATCTGCTATAGACGCCTTCGTCGGTTGCTGAGGAAATTTTTTGCTCTAACTCTTTATGATTGCATTCCATTTCGAGAAGGCAGTATGTGTAGCACGGACAATTAATCCAGTCATTTATATCTCTTGTCCGCCTCTCTGCTGGGAATTGTTTGACGAACGGGAAAAGACAATCGAATTGGATATGTGAATTGCCAGGGACATCCTCTAAAATACCGGTAATTATGAGATCACCCAATTCCCGCTCATCTAGGCTGCCACAGCGGCAATTCAAAATTTTTCCTATCGGATTTTGATCACCAAATAGCTTTTTGGCCAGATTTTGGGTGATCACGATGGATTCTGGATTGTTCAGTACCTGCTTTTTATTGCCCTTGGATAGTTTAAAAGAAAAGACATTGAAAAAATTCTTATCGGTAAACATGCCTTTTCCCAAAAAGTGTTTTTCCTCGTATGTCAACAGGACTTGGTCTCGCAGTCTGAAATGGGTGGCTTCCCTGATTTCAGGGAAACTGTTTTTTACATAAAGCGCGAGAGGATTTGGCGTGGAAGCATAGTGCCACAATTCATCCTGCTGACTACCTTTTATTTTCGATGTTATTCTGTAAATTTGGTCTGCATCCTTATGGAAGGTATCGTAACTTGTTTCATGCTGTACATAGAGCATGATATAGATGAAACAAGTCATACCCACTGCCAGTCCCATGATATTGATCAAAGAATGCCCTTTGTGTCGTTTGATGTTTCTCAATGCGATTTTTATATAGTTTTCAAACATGATAAATCTCCAATAAAGTGTCGATCGGATAAAAAATGGCATGGGCTTGAGAATTTGCCAGACATACCACATATCTGCCCTGAATCGGCCTTTTTCCGAGAGGATCATGCGATATTCTTCTTCCGTGTCACCCAGGATGCCGATTTTTCTTGAGGTAGATAGGATGCTGAGAATCCTTTCAGCGAGTTTCGGAGGCCCTGTCCTTTTCATATTCAGGTTTTCTCTCCCCAGGTCAGCTCTGCATAACCATTCCAAACTTTTTGCTGCATTTTATAGGCGTTTTTGAGCGCCTTGCTGCCTTCGTATGTGAGGGTATAATAGATCCGACTTCGGCCTCCTCTTTCGGGTTTGGATTCTCCTGTGAAGCGTTTGACATATCCCTTTTTTGTCAATTGTTCCAGGATAAAATAGAGAGTGCCGTAGGGTAGGGCTTTGCCTGTGGTTTTTTGGATGTGTTGTTTTATAGCTACTCCGTAGGCATTGTCTTTGAACCGCAGGATGGTTAAAAGCAGTGTTTCTTCAGCTTTGGTCAGTTCTTTCATCCGAGATCCTTTTTCATAGGATTACAAGTTTCTTGTAGATATTCCTATTATATTATACGCGTTGCTGTAAAAAATGTTTCTTTTTTTTTAAAAAAAGCTTTATGAGGAGATATTTGATCTCCTATGTGATCACAGACGATCTGGACTCAAAATCCAGCGGAACTTCGGTTCCATGTGGGTTCGGCTCCCTCCTCCGACACCATATTTTCCCAGATATTTCTTTGATTATGTCTTTTAAGCGCTTTCAACCCTAATACCATAACTTCAGCGTGTTTCAGTGACCTGCCCCTCTGATATCGGTCCAGGTATTATGTTTAAATTTTACTGGACCGGACTTAAAGACTAATTTTCCCTATTTACATACTACTTTCAGAGATTTATACTGAAAAAGAGGGAGCCGAAGAATGAAAAAGCGGGTAATAATCATTTCGTTTTTCATTTTAGTTGTCTTTTTGTTTCCAATTTATAGCCAGAGAACTGATTCTGATTCAACAGATCAAGCAGAATTAGAAACAATACTTAAGAAATGCGCTGAGTATTGTGAAAAGCTGGCCAATGTTGTCCTCTTTTTTGTCTGCCAGGAAGAAATCAAAGAAGAAATATTTATATTACCTGATATGGGAAGAATAGAAAGGAATGTTTATGTTTATGATTATCAGTTAATCTGCAAGAAAAATGAAATCGATGAACGCAGGATTCTCCTCCAAGAAAACGGCCAGAAAAAGCATGAGAAAGACGCTCAATTAAAAACCATGATTTTTACTTATAAAAATATAATATTCGGGCCAATCGACCTTCTTAGTGAAGACAGGCAGCAATACAATGATTATAGAATTGTTAAAGAAGAGAAACTTAAAGGAGAAAAATCAATAGTTATAGAAGCTGTTCCCAAGCCCTTTTTTAAATCAGATTATCTTTTCGGAAAAATCTGGGTAAGAAAGAATGACTTTAATATCTTGAAAATTGAATGGAAACAACAATCCATAAAAAATTATAAAATCATTGAAGAAACCGCTCGGAAAATCGGAGCGGAGCCACAGATTACGTTAATTTCAGAATATGGCTTTGAGAAGAACGGAATAGGATTTCCCAGTAAATTATTTATTAAAGAGGCTTATAGCTCACCGAGGATAAGAAGATTCATCAGATGTAAATATACTGTAATCTATGATAGATATAAATTCTTTACTGTTAAAACAGAAAGCAAAATTAAGCGTGAAATTTCATCCATCGGAGATTAAATTTTGTCAGACCAGGGAAGGTGATTTTAGTATTTGGATAGAAAGCTATGTTTACTAATCCACTGACTTTCGTAAAAGTCTATACCATAAAAGCCACTTAGCTCTTCTGGCACTTCAGCATAAGATTTGCCACATATTTGCCATTTTGTGAAAAAATAACTTAAAATAACGTACTTTAGCTAAAACTGTACTCTGAGGAAAACTACTGAAAAATAAGGCGTAACGGGAGAGCCAGCAGGGGGATTTGAACCCCCGACCTACTGATTACGAATCAAAGTGCCGATTCAATTTTTACTCCTGTTATATAGGGTAGTCAGTGAAAAACTTTTAGCCAATTATAGGCGTAATTGGGCGTTTTTAGTCAAAATCTGTTACACGGTTGTTACACAGGAAGAAGTCCGTAGTCAGCTCAAATTTGACTCTTGCCTAATTCCTTGCTATCCTTTTGCCACACTAGCAATGGGAGCTGATGGCATATGAAATGCCCTAAATGTAATACTGAAAATCCCATCGATTCAAAGTATTGCAAAGAGTGTGCAACTCCTTTGCCAGACATCAAAGGAATATCTGTATCTCAAACAAGGACCCTCCAGACTCCCTCTGAAGGTTTAATCCGCGGCACTCGTTTTGCCGACCGATACGAAATCATCGAAAAGTTGGGAGAAGGAGGGATGGGTTCTGTCTATCGGGTTGAAGATACGAAAGTTAAGGAAGAGGTAGCTCTCAAGCTCATCAATCCCCAGGTGGCTTCCGACAAAAAGACCATTGAGCGTTTCCGTAACGAATTGAAATTTGCCCGGAAAATCCGTCACAGGCATGTTTGTCAGATGTTCGATTTCGGCGAGGACGAGGGAATCCACTTCATCACTATGGAATATGTGGCAGGTGAGGATCTCAAAAGTCTTCTGCGACGGACAGGAAAATTAACAAACGAGATGGCCCTCCGTATCGTAAAACAAGTCAGCGAGGGATTGGCTGAAGCCCATAGATTGGGAATCGTTCATCGTGACCTGAAGCCCAGCAATATCATGATTGATAAAGAAGGTCATTCCCGGATTATGGATTTTGGAATCGCCCGTTCTAGGGAGGCCAAAGGAATAACTGGAGCCGGCTTGGTGATAGGAACTCCAGAGTACATGTCACCTGAGCAGGCGGAGGGTAAGGAAGCTGATTCACGATCTGATATTTATTCACTCGGAGTGATTCTTTTCGAGATACTGACTGGGCAAAGGCCATTTGAGGGAGACAGCGCTTTGGGTATTGCCATGAAGCACAAGAGCGAGGAGCCGCAGGAACCACGCCTTCTGAATCCCAACATTCCTGATTCTATCAGCGGATTAGTTCTGAAATGCCTTAAGAAAAATCCGGTAGACCGATACCAGAATGTAGAGGAGGTACTAGCAGGACTCGCTTCTATGGATCTGGAATTCCCTGCTATCAAAACCCCAGAGAGAAAGAAAAGCGGGCTTATTTCAAAGGAAATCACAGTCTCCATCAACTTGAGGAAGTTTTTGCTGCCTGCGCTTATTGTTTTTGCAGCTATTGTTGCCGGACTTTTCATCTGGCGACCATGGGCTCAAAAAACTGTTCCCTTCATTCCTTCTGAAAAGCCGTACTTAGTTATACTCAATTTTAGAAATATAACAGGGGACAGTGAAATCGATTGGCTTAAAGGAGCATTTCCCACATACCTTATAAGCGACCTCTTTCAATCCAAGCATATAAACGTTGTAGAAGAGAGCAGAATTTTAGGCATCCTGCAAAATCTGGATCTTTTAGAATCAGAGATATATAGCGATTCAGATCTCAGAAAAATCTGTGGGCGAAGTCATGCCAGTTATGTACTTAAGGGACGTTTTTTAAAATCAGATACACAGCACATCGTCGGTGTGACACTCCAGAGAGCAGATACATTAGAAGTTGTGGGAACTGAAAAAGTTGAGGGCAACCTCAAGATAGAATTTACCACTATGGTTGACCAACTAACACTAAAAATCAAAACTCTGTTTGGGATTACAGAAACTCAATTGGCCGATGACTTCGACAAGAATATCGGGGATATACGACCGAAATCCAAAGAAGCCATTGAATTTTATTCCAAGGCTTTAAGAGCGCAAAGATTGGAGAATGATTGGGATAAAGCTATCGGATTCTACAAAAAGGTATTGGATTTGGAGCCTGAATTTGATTTCGGATATTATAGATTAGCTGTCATGTATCATAACAAGGGCATGCCTCAAGAATCCAAAAGATGTGCAGAGAAAGCATTGGAACATAAAGGGAGAATGAGTGTCCGGGAGATGAACTATGCTTCAGCAGCGGCAAATTGGCACTCAGAGAAAACGATCGATATAACCTTTGAAAATTTTAAGGAAATACTCGATTATTATCCCGATGATTGGATTGCAAACGGAAATTCGGGATTCTTTCACTTTCAACTGGAAAATTGGGATGAGACGATAAAGTATAACAGTAAATTATGGGAAGCCAATAAGAAAGATGGTTTTATACCCTATGAGTATCTTGCCCTAGCTTTCAGTGCCAAGGGGATGTATCACAAAGCAGAGGAATGCCTGAATTTTATCCTCGATAATATCACTAAGAATGAGCGTGTGTTCTGCGATTTGGCCACAGTCTTTCTCTGTAGAGGAGAATACGAGCGGGCAATGTTGGAAGCCGAAAGGGCTTCACAGCTTAATGGCGGAGCGGACAGCGCGTTTGCTGAGGGTGTTTTGAAGTTCTGTCTTGATGATTTTTCAGCAGCAGCAGCAGCCTTTCAAAAGCAAAAAGAATCCAAAGATATTTGGAGAGCAACGTTTTCATATCTAAATTTGTCTGATACATGTATCGCTCAAGGCCGGTTCGGAGAGGCTCAAAAACATCTAAAAAACGGCCTGTTATTTGCTGAGAAGGAAGGTGCCGACACTGTCATTCCAGATCTCTATCGCGGCCTGATTTACAGTCATTTGAAATTGGGTCAAATTGATGACGCGCTAAATATGTGTGATGAATTGATGGAAAAAGCCTCATTGGCTGGTGTATTAGATATGTCTTACAGGAGGCGAGCATTGTATATGAAGGGAAGGACACTGCTTGAAAAAGGAGACCTTGAAGAAGCCAGCATTATTGCAGCCCATCTAAAGGATCAAGTTGAGCAGGGTAATAATCCGAAAGAGATGAGGCTGTTTTATCATCTCTCCGGTTTGATCGAAATTAATAATGGGGATATTGCAAAGGCTTCGGAGTATTTTACCGAAGCTCTGGAACTGGGCCCATTTGAATACGGTTTCGAAGTTCCCTACACACTGGATACAGCTGTTTATCTTGAATCACTGGGCTTGGCCCACCATAAGGGAGGAAATCTGGAAAAAGCTATCGAGCAGTTCGAAAGAATCCAATCTCTGACTTTAGGGCGGCTGAATTATGGAGAAATCTATGCCAAAAGCTACTACACTCTAGGCAAGATTTTCGAACAAAAAGGCTGGGAGGGAAAAGCCATCGAAAGCTACGAGAAGTTCCTCACTCTCTGGAAGGACGCTGACCCTGGCATTGCTGAGGTGGAAGATGCAAGGAAGAGGCTGGCTGAGCTGAAAACTATCTAATTTTATAATCCGTGTGTCGTCTACTTAATAAGAGAGCCAGCAGGGGGATTTGAACCCCCGACCTACTGATTACGAATCAAAAGGCCGCTCTAAGTTTTACCTCTGTTATATGGGTTAGTCGATGAAAATCCTTTAGTCATTCGTAGCCGTAATTGGGCATATTTAGTCAAAATTTGTGACACAGCTGTTACACGGAATGAAGTCTATCCCATAATTGAATTGTTCCCAAAACATCTCTCATTCCACCCAAAAATGAACTTGAAATAGTCTTACAATTCATTCAGTTTTTTTATATCAATGCTATTTACCTTTTCGCCAATACCTGAACGGCGGGAAATAGAGATTTCTTGTCAGCCCTACTTTTTTTATAGGGAATACTCCTTCGCTGACAAATCTAACATCTTCTAAAGTATAAAAGGCTTTTGGATTAAATTTTTTTATAAGATTAGTTATTGTCTCGAAATCACATCTCCTGATAACCATAAAGATGACATTAACATTTCCATCACTGCCCTGAGCCATGATACTAGTAACCCCATAGCTTTTCTGCCTCAGAGCTTTAATCAATTCAGATGCATCCACGCGAGTTATCACCTGTAAGACAGCACGGCCTACAGCAAGTTTATTTTCGAGATATATTCCAATGTAATTCCCCATAGCGAATCCTGCACCATAGGCAAGATAACACATGAAATTATTAAGATTTTGCATAATTACTCTTATCGCGAGTAGCCAGATAATGACCTCAAAAAAGCCAATGATGGGTGCTAGATATTTAAGCCCCTTGGAAACAAAGACTATACGTAACGTTCCTAAGCTTACATCCACCACCCGAGCAAGAAAAATTAAAAGAGGGAGTATGACCCATATAAATAAATCAGTGTTTAAAATTGAATCAGTGTTCATTTATATGTCCTTTTAATTATTTATTGGTTATATTTTGAGTCAAATTATAGAAAAGAATCAAGTATAATAATGTTGTTGACTAAAGACGGATTGAGTAGTGATTTTAAATTTTGGAAGAGATATCTGGATAGGAGGAAAATATGAGCGGTATATATTTTCTTTTTCCGACTTTGCTTGCCATACTGATTTCTTTCCTCTTTATTAGGGCGGCCTCCATTGCATTAATGATGACAGGATTAGATAAGAATAAAGCTAGATTTCAAGCCTTATCTGCTTTTACAGGCACTGGTTTTACAACTAAAGAAGCAGAATCGGTTATCAATCATCCCCAGAGGAGGAAAATCATAAGATGGCTTATGATAATGGGAAATGTAGGCATAGTTACTGTTATTGTTACTGCAACTTCTTCATTTACAGCCAGCCAAGGATACCAGCTTCCGATGAATATTTTGATACTCATTGTGGGAATATTATTGATTTACAAACTCGCAAAATATAGAGGATTTACAAGAAAATGGGAGCATTTCATAGAGAAAAGACTAATTAAATCACCTGCGTTTGAGGAATCAGCAACAGAAGACCTTCTTCATTTTTTAGAGGGATATGGACTCGTAAAAAAAATAATTCTTGAAGAATCTTCTTTATGTGGAAAATCTCTGATGGAATCAAAACTTATCGAAAAAGGAATATTAGTCTTGGGGATTGAAAGAGATAAGAATTGGATACCTACACCCAAAGCAATAGAGATAATTAATAGTGGTGATTATTTAATTATCTATGGCCCTCTTGATGTTTTAAAATCAAAACTGGAAGAATGATAGATGTAAGGAGGAAGCATGATAGGTTTAAATAAATTTATTAAGAGAAGAGAGAAAAAAATTGGACTTCCGCCAGGAACTCCAATTTATACTGGAGAAAAGAAAGAGGAGAAGGTAAGGATTTCTATCATTGATTATACGGAAGAGCAATTTCAAGAGGTGGAGTGTAAAACCATAAAGGAGTGTTTTCCATTCTAAGAAAGCCCGCGTGTGACATGGATTAACATTGATGGAATACATCAGGTTGATATTATTGAAGAAATCGGGAAACACTTTGAACTACATTCATTGGTTCTTGAAGATATCGTGAATCCCCAGCAACGGCCAAAAATGGAAGATTTTGGTCAATACATTTTTATTGTTTTCAAGATGCTTCAATATGATGAGAAGGAAAATCTTATTAAGATAGAACAAGTCAGCCTCGTATTGGGAAAGAATTATGTTATTTCATTCCAGGAAATGAGAGGAGATATTTTTGAGCCTATCAGACAAAGAATCAGAAGCAGCAAAGGGCGAATCAGAAAGATGAGGTCAGATTATCTTGCATATGCATTAATGGATGCGATTGTCGATAATTATTTCATCATCTTAGAAAATTTAGGGGATAGGATTGAAGAAATTGAAGGAAAAGTAGCATTAGAGCCAAAACCTGAAACTTTGCAGGAAATCTATAGACTAAAGAGAGATACGATTTTTCTACGAAGGTCAGTGTGGCCCTTGAGAGAGGTTATTAGCGGCTTGGAAAGAGACGAATCACCATTTATTCATAAAGTGACTCAAAAGTTTTTCAGAGACGTCTATGACCATACAATTCAAGTAATAGATACGGTTGAAACATTCAGAGATATGTTGTCGGGGATGCATGACACTTATCTATCAAGCATTAGCAATAAAATGAATGATATTATGAAAGTGCTAACTATTATTGCAACTATTTTTATTCCATTGACCTTTATTGCTGGAATTTATGGAATGAATTTTAAATTTATGCCAGAACTCGAATGGCGTGGAGCTTATTTTGCGGTATGGGGTGTAATTTTGGGAATTGCCATCTCTATGCTAATCTACTTTAAAAGAAAAAAGTGGCTTTAGGCCTTAAAGAGAGCCAGCAGGGGGATTTGAACCCCCGACCTACTGATTACGAATCAGTTGCTCTACCGACTGAGCTACACTGGCTCTTGCAATTAAATTCAGATTGAATAAAATATCTCTTCCTTTAACAACTAATAATTAATAAAATCACCTTGAGCTGTCAAGAAATACTATAATGTGAACAATGATTATAAAAAAACTTGAACTCCAAGGATTTAAATCTTTCCCTGAAAGAACAAAGATAGTCTTTCATTCCGGAATAACAGCTGTCGTGGGTCCTAATGGGACCGGAAAGAGCAACATCGTGGATGCCCTCCTGTGGGTATTAGGCGGGCAAAGACACAAAGCTCTTAGGGGGGAAAGAAGCGGCGATGTCATATTCAATGGGAACACAGAAAAGGCACCGTTAGGAATGACAGATGTTGTTTTATCCCTGCAGGATGAAGAAGAGGAACTGCTCATAAATCATCGTTTTTTCCGTTCGGGCGAGAGCGAGTACAGACTGAATGGCAAATTAGCCAGGCTGAAAGATATCCAGGATGAGCTCTGGAAAAGGTCAATCGCTGAGAAAGAATATTTTGTCATAGAGCAAGGGAGCATAGGACTTTTCCTTAATTCCAAGCCCATAGAGAAAAGATTACTCCTTGAAGAAGCGGCTGGCACAGCCTTCTACAAGGATAAAAAAAGGCAGGCTCAGAATAAGCTTGATAACAGTGAGCAAAACCTCATCCGGTTGGAAGATATCATCTCTGAGGTTTCCCGGGCAAAAAACTCCCTCAGGAGGCAGGCAGGCGCTGCCATCAGATACAGAAAGCTGAGGGAAAAGATTCGTCAGTTGACATGTCTCCATTTTCGTGGAAGATCCGAGGAGCTAGGAAAAAGCCAGAGAGAAGCTACCCAGCTCTATCAAAAAAGCCTTGATAAAGAAAACAATACTATCTCTCAGGTAAAAGGAGAAGAAAAAAACCTGGCTCAACAAAGAAAAGAACTATGGGATCAGGAAAAATTCATTAAAAAAGAACAGGAAGGTCTCTTTGCTTTAAGATCACAGATTTCACGATTCGAAACAGACAGGGAAAAAGAAGAAAAAAGGATTGACTTCTTTGATGAGAAAAAGGCAAAGGCGCAGGAAAACAAAACAGAATTTGAACAGGAGCTCACTCATCTGGAAAAAGAAACTGCTGATACAGAAGAGAGTCTGAAAACTCTTAGCCAGACATTAAATCAGGAAGAGAAAGCTTTAAAAAACAAGGAACAAGTCAGACAGAGGTCCCAGGAAAAACTGGATACATGGGGAAAAGAGATTGAAACATTAAGAGATGAATATCTGAAAAAACTCTCACAACACACAGAGGTGAAAAATGAAGGAGTCAAAGTAGAGAAGGAAATAGAATTAATCCTGCGCCAGGAAGAAAAACTGGACGTTCAGCTTGAGAGCGAACAGGCTCTCCTTCAACAGAAAGAGGACGAGATCAATCAGGGCCTTCAGGCTCTTTCTCAGGATCAGGAACTCAGAAAGCAGAAAAAAAATTCACTGGATTCTCTAAAACAAACACTGGAAGAGATTCGCTTATCCATAGGCGGACTCGAAAACCAAATTGTTGAATTAAATAAAAAAAAGGATGAGACAGCTCACCATATACAAGCCATAAAAAAACTGGTTGAAAAAGAGAAAAGTGCAGACATTCCATCAGACTTCCAAGGAGCCATTGGCCTTCTGGCCGATCTGGTCGAAAGCGACCCTGAACATGCTCCTTTATTCGATATCTTTTGGAAAGAGGAGGCGAAAGCCACCCTCATACAGGCTCAAGAATTCATGAATAATTTGGGCGGAAAAGAACTCAAAGGGAATTTCCTGCTTCTCTCGCCTCAAAAAAGAGAAGAGATTCCATCAAAGATACATCAGGACGCTCGCGTTTCGGGATTTCTCAAATCCCACCTTAAAACAAACTCAAAAACAGAAAGCTTCCTCGCCCATCTCCAGGAGGCAGTGATAGTTCAAGATATAAAAAGTGCTGTCGAGCTCTGGCTCCGCTTTCCTTCCCTCAATTATATAACTATTCAAGGCGACCTGCTTCTATCATCAGGGCTTTTAAAATTAGGACAAAAGGGAGAGGGGATTTTCACTCTCACTCAGGAGATAAAAAAGCTGAAAGAAACTGTCGCGCAGCTCGATAAAAAAATCAGTCCTTTAAGCCTCCAACTCGAAGAAAAAACCGATGAACAGAGAAAACTTGAAGGGAAAATACAGAAAGAATCCACTGATATTGCTCAACTGGAAAGGAAGATGGAGGGGCAGGAAAAAGAAAATGAACTCAAGCAATCAGAGAAAGAGAAATTCGAAACGAATCTCACTATCCTGAAAAATGAACTCGATGTTTTAAGAGCTGATAAGAACAAAATGAGCCAAAACATGGAAGATATAGACACAGAAACTAAAGCGATCCAAGAAGAAGAAAGTGAGCTAAAGAAAAAAATAGAAACAAGGGAAGACGAATTTGCAGCCTATCAAGAAGAAAATGCCCAGGAACGAAGACACTTCTTCGAACTTAAATCAGGCATAGACATCCTCAAAGAAAAAATCAAGAACCTGACCCAGCAGCTTGAAAACTTAAGGAATAGGAAAGAGACAACCTCTTCGAAGATTCGCTCTCTTGAGGAGGAAATTCAAAATTACACTGAGGACAAAAGCCAGCTCAAAGATTTCATCAAGGACCTCTCCACAAAGACAAAAAAACTCAAGGATGAAAAAAAGCAAAAAGAGAGCGAGTTGGCTCAAAGCGAAGTTCACTTCAATAAAATCCAGAAAGAGGAGCAGGAATTAGAAGAGACAATCAGCAACCTCAGGGAAAAACAGGAAACTCAGAAAGAAGAGAGAGTCAAATGGGAGGTTAAAAAGGCTGAAAGAGATAGAGACCTGGCAAATCTTGAAGAAAGCTGCTGGCAAGAGCTCAAAAAATCACTTAAAGAGGTAAAAGAAGAAATCTCAGAAGAGAAGATTCCCGAAGTTGACGTTGAGGAAAAGCTAGAAGAGGCCAAGGAGAGCCTTCAGAAATTCAAAGCTGTAAACCTGATGGCTGAGGAGGAATATCTCACACAAAAAAAACGCTTCGATTTCCTCACAGAACAAAGAGCAGACCTGCGGGAATCCATAGATTCAACAAAGGAAGCCATCAAAAAAATCGACCAAGAGAGTAAAACCCAATTTTTGAAAGCCTTTCACGAAGTCAACAAGCACTTCCAAGAAGTGTTCGCTCTTCTGTTCAAAGGCGGAACAGCAGGAATAAAATTGACCGATGAAAACAATCCCTTGGAGAGCGGAGTCGATATCATCGCTCAACCTCCGGGGAAAAAGGTTCAGAGCCTGCGTCTTCTCTCAGGCGGAGAGCAATGCTTGACAAGCCTGGCTTTCCTCTTCGGCCTTTTCCGTTACAAGCCCACTCCGTTCTGTGTTCTCGATGAGGTAGACGCTGCTCTGGATGATGTAAATCTGGCAAGATTCCTGGAATTGATGAAAAAAATAAAGACCCAGACTCAGTTCATCATAGTCACTCACAACTTCAAAACAATGGAAGTTGCCGATTACATCTACGGGACAACCATGGCTGAGCCCAATATCACTACCATTTATTCTGTGAAATTAGAAAAAAAGGGTGAACTCTTGAAAACTTTATGAAGATCCAACTTTTTGTCTCTCCTGGGGGGTATATCGCTGAACGGTGGTCCAAAGGGTCTTTGGCGCCTCCTCTGGGGCTGCTTTATATCGCCGCTGTTCTTGAAAAAGAGGGATATGAGGTTAGTGTCGTTCCTACTGATATCCTGAAATGGGGCTGGGGCCAGGTCCGAAGAGAAATTCAAGATTTTAAGCCAGATTTGATCGGAGTAACCTCAAACACGGAGAACCGCTTCCAGAGCTTCAAGTTAATTAGGCTTGCCAAAAAAGCCTTACCCCAGGCCTTGACAATTTTAGGCGGACCCCATGCTTCTATGGCATCAAAGGACTGTCTAGAGCACATTTCAGAGCTGGATATTGTCGTGAGAGGAGAAGGTGAGACAACCATGCTCGAGCTCTGTCGCTCTCTGGATAAGGAAAAAGACAGAAGCTCCCTTGAATCTGTAGGCGGTATTTCTTTCAGGTTTGATGGTCAAATCAAAACAAACCCTCCCAGAGATCCAATTCCTGACCTCGACAGCCTCCCCTTCCCCGCTTTACACCTCATCCCCTTTGAAAAGTACAATTTCACATTGGAAGTTCCCGGCCATGGAAAACTCCCCGCAGCCAGCATCATCTCCAGCCGTGGGTGTCCTTTCAACTGTAACTTCTGTGCGACCCCTGTAAATTGGGGTCGGAATGTCAGAATGAGGAGCGCCCAGAATATTGTCAGCGAAATCGAGTCTCTTATTCAAGAATACGGAGTCCGGGTCATCTTTTTCTTTGACGACACTTTCAATGTCAATCCAAGGAGAGTGGAAGAAATCTGTGACCTTATCATCGAACGAGGGCTAAACATATTCTGGAAATGCGACGTCAAGATTGACGGCATCGACAAACCACTGCTATCAAAAATGAAAAAGGCAGGGCTTTTCCATCTTTCCTTTGGTTTAGAGGCTGGCTCAGAAAGAGTCAGGAATGAAGTTATAAACAAAAAAATAAATATAGATGATTTCCATCACCTTATCCAGTGGTGTCACGAAATGGATATCATCCCCAATCCTTTTTTCATTTTCAGCCATCCAACAGAAACTTGGGAAGAAGCCCAGGAGACAATAGAAATCATCGAGCATTACAAGAATAAGATCGAGGCAAGCGTTGCAGTTCTTCATATTTACCCCGGGACTTCCCTTGAGCATACTGCTAAAGAGTGCGGTCTATTCCCTCACAACTTTACCTGGGCGAAAAAATATCATTCTAAAATTATTACTCTGCCTGAAGCACAGGGCGATGTTCCTCTTTTTCAAGAAAAACTCACCTGGGCACAAATAAGCGAGCTCCTTTTTCGCTGGTCGCAGAGCAGTGGGAAAATCTCTATTTTTCCCAAAATCCCAAGAACAATTTTGAAAACCCGCTCCTGGGGAGATATAAAAAGATACTCTATCATGGCCTATGTCTATTTAAGGTTGAAAGTAAGAGGGTTTTTTAAGAAAAAAACATTTGAAAGTTTTAAAAATAATTGAAAGAATATAGAGGTTTTTAAAAAAGATGAATTAAGTAGGAGGGTTTCATGACGACCTATCTCTACATCATCCTCGCTTATCTTATTGTCCTCACCGGATTGAACTTTTACCGGGCAAGACGCATCAAAAGCCAAGAAGATTTTATGGTTGCAGGTCGAAGCATCAAAACCTCTGTTATGGTTTTCACTCTAATCTGCACCTGGATTGGCTCTGGGACATTCATCGCTGGAGCGGAGTTATCGGCTGTAGCCGGCTTCTCAGCTTTATGGATGCCTGCTGGGGCATGGCTGGGCATTGTCGTTATCTTTTTCCTTGCGGCAAAAATCCGAACATTCGGCCAATACACGATTGGCGATATCCTCGAAGCACGGTACGGGTCGGCAGCAAGGCTGATTGGGGCCATAGCCATTATCATTGCTTTTACTGCCATCGTCTCCTATCAGTTTGTGGCAGGAGGTTTCATCCTTAATGTAGTTACAGATGGAGCCATTCCGGATTCCACGGGGATCATTATTGCAGCAATTTTCGTTATCCTTTTTACAACGATTGGAGGGATGGTGGCGGTCGCGTATACTGACTTACCCAATGGAATCATCATTGTTCTCGCCTGCTTACTAGCGACGCCTTTTGTTTACGTTGCAGCTGGCGGCATGCCTCAGGCAAGTCAGGTTCTTGACCCGGGTCATTTAGCTGTGTTCAACCCTGCGCATGGAGCTTATCCGGCTCTGAAATTTGTAGGATATTTTCTTGCAACCATGTTTCTTCTCATGGGAGTCCAGAGCATGTACCAAAAATTTTACAGCGCTAGGACGCCCAAAGATGCGAGAAATGCGGTTGTTCTCTGGACCATCGGAACAATATTTATAGAGACAGTCGTTGTCGTGATTGCCGTCTTTGCTTACAGTAAATTCAGAGATCAGATCGACCTCACGATTCCCAAGGAAGGAGGGAAAGTTGTCCTGATGGCAGCTAAAAGCCTGGTCCCTGCACCCGTGGGAATTCTCCTCCTTGGCGCTGCCTGTGCTGTGGTTATCTCTACGGGCATGAATTATCTCCTCTCCCCAACGACAACCATCATGCGCGATATCTATCAGCGCTTTTCCAAGAAAGAAGCTAAGCAAAGCACCATGGTCGCCCTCCAAAAAATCCTAGTGGTTTTGGTCGGGGTTGTGGCGTTTTTTCTTGCGATGTCACTCAAATCTGTCCTTTCTATGGCCATTTTTGCCTATACGATTTATGGTGTTTCTATAACGCCTGCCCTCATTGCTGCTCTGGCCTGGAAGAGAGCTACGAAAGCCGGCGGATTGGCCTCGATCATTTCCGGAACTTTCATCTGTATCTTGCTTAGAATCATAGTCGAGGTTCTCCCTCCTGAAAAAGTTCCAGGAGGCGACCCCTGGGGGATTCCCATCATCTTCCCTGCTTTGATCGTATCTATCGGCTCGCTGGTTATCGTCAGCCTCTTGACCAAAAAACCCAAGCCAGAGGAACTTGAAAAATTCTTCCCTGAAAAAAAGGAATAGATTGCTTCGTCGCTCTGCTCCTCGCAATGACAAGGTGGGTTTGATAAATCAAACCCCTGCATTCTTCTTTATTGACATAAGGTGGGCTTGATGAATCAAATCCTTACACACATGAGATTGCCGCGCTTCGCTCCCAATGAAAACATGGGAATATATAGCGCACTTGTATTAATACTTATACATTTGTGTTAGCACTTAAGTACATTTGTGTTAGCACTTAAGCATTTGCATCATAATTACGTATTGGCATTAATACTAAATGTAAAGTAACGAAAGCGAAAAAATGGCTTACCTGGTCACCATATTTGCCTATCTCATCTTGCTGTTTGTTTTTGGCCTCCGTTTGACCAAACGGCTAAAAAAGAAAGAGGATTTTCTTGTCGCAGGAAGGACTTTGACTGCCCCTGTTCTGGTAGGCACTCTTCTTGCATCATGGATGGGCTCTGGGGACATCTTCAGTGTGTCTGATCTGAGTTACAACCATGGCTATTCCTCTCTCATCGGAAGCAGCGGTGGTTGGTTGGGAATCATCATTGTTTTTTTCATCGCCGGCAGAGTCAGAAGGTTCGGGCAGTTCACTGTCCCCGATATTCTGGAAGCCAGGTATAACCAATGGGCTCGAGTGTTGGCCACCATAACCACGATTATCGCTTATGTGACAATTGTCAGCTACCAATTCCGCGGAGGAGGTTGGGTGTTGAACATAATTACAGAGGGTAAGATCTCCACCGAAACCGGGATAATAATCATGGCGGTTTTTGTCATCACTTATACTCTGCTCGCTGGAATGATCTCTGTCGCCTATCTGGATATTTTTAACGGCATTATCATGATAACCGGTGTCTTTCTCGCTCTCCCTTTTCTCATCCACAGTGTTGGAGGAATGGACTACATCGTTTCCAACGTAACGCCCAGAAGCCATTCTTTCCTGGGAAACATGAGCTGGGTTCAGGCCATGGGGTACTTCTTTCCCACCCTGCTGCTTGCATTGGGAAACAGTAACATGTATCAGCGCTTTTTCTCTGCCAAAAATGAAAAAGAAGCAAAAAAATCTGTCATCGGATGGGTTTTAGGCGTAATCTTTTTAGGTGTAGCCCTGCAGAGCCTGGCTGTGGTCGGGAGCAGTTATTTCAAGGGTCTCGAGGCAACAGAGGCTGGAAAGATTATCCTCCTCGTTGCTCACAAAGGAGTCCCTGTTGTTGTGGGATGCGCTCTCTTGGCGGCAATAGTGGCCATCATTATATCCACTGCGAACAGCTTCCTTCTAGTACCGGCAACCAACGTTATTCGAGATATTTACATGCGTTTTATCAACCCCAACCTTCCTGACAAAAAAATGATTCTCTTCTCAAGGCTGACAGTCATCATTTTAGGTTTCATCTCTTATTCTCTAATCTTCTTCTTTCCCCGAATCCTAGATGCCGCATATGCAGCCTACACCGTCTATGGCGCAGGAATCACACCGGCTCTAATCGCAGTTTTTTTCTGGAAAAGGGCAACAGTCTCTGGAGGAGTACTATCCATGCTGGGCGGAATGGCTACAACCATTGTCTGGGAAATCATCAATAAGATACAGGGGCACCTCCCACTAGGTGTTCCAGCTATTTATCCTGCACTGATCTGCTCTCTGACTCTTCTCATTGGAGTCAGCCTTCTCACACCTAAACCCTCACCAGATAAATGGAAACATTTTTTTAAATAGGAGGAGAAGATGAATACAGGAATAGTGAAGGATTGGCGCTACATGGAACACGATATGGGTGCTTTCCATGTAGAAAATCCAAAAAGGATTGAAGTCATCTATCGGATGCTGGAATCGGAAATCACTATTCCTCTATTCGAAATAGAACCGCGTCTTGCAACTGAAGAAGAAATTCATATGGTCCACTCCCCTTCCTATGTCAATCTTATCAAAGAAACCTCGGGCAAGGAAAGGGTTGCCCTTGATCCAGACACATCAACCTGTTCCCGCTCCTATGAAGTCGCATTACTTGCAGCCGGGGGTCTTTTAAAGGCGGCAGACCTTGTAATGGAAGGAAAGATTCAGAACGGCTTTGCACTCGTCAGACCCCCTGGCCATCATGCGGAAGCAGCGCGGGCCATGGGATTCTGCTTATTTAACAATGTCGCTGTAGCCGCCCAATATTTGATAAAAAAACACGGTGTCAAGCGTATACTGATCGTGGATTGGGACCTTCATCATGGCAATGGCACCCAGAACTCATTTTATGATAGAGAGGACATCCTCTACTTTTCCACACACCAGTTCCCTCATTACCCAGGAACAGGGTACTGGAATGAGATAGGACAGGGAAAAGGCGTAGGCTTTACAGTCAATGTCCCCCTTAGACCTGGGAAAGGAGATGAGGATTATCTATTCATATTCAAAAAAATCCTGTCCCCTATTGTGGCTGAATACAAGCCGGAATTCATCCTGGTGTCTGCAGGCTTTGATATCTATCGAGGAGACCCACTGGGGGGAATGGATGTCACTGAGGAAGGATTCGGAGCTTTAACTTCTGAACTCCTATCTTACGCTCATGGTTCTTCTAAAGATAGGATACTCTTTACGCTAGAGGGAGGGTATGACTTCCAAGGGCTTCGAGAGGGAGTCAAATATGTCTTGCTCCATTTGAGCGGAAAAGGAGAAAAAGTTGATATTGGAGAAAGCATCTCCTACCTTACTGAAAGAGAGCTGGCTCCGGTTTTCGAAACACAAAAGCAATACTGGAAATTGTAAGGTAAAAAAAGTAGCCTGTCCCCTTTTTTCCGTCCCCAAGTAATGCCATTCGTCATCTTTTAAGGACAAGCCTTCCACTCATCATACCCTGATTTAAGAAAAAATATAAATGGCATGGTATTTGCATAATATTTCAGTGTGAAATAAATGGAAGGAGAAGAAAAATGAAAAAAATGGCAGGAATGCTTACCGTTTTTCTTTTAATCCTATCCACCCTCAGTGCAGAGGAGCCAAAATATACAAACTCCTCTATTGTTCGATTGAGCTACGTTACTGGAAACACGTATATACAAAGAGCAGCTGACCTCGGCTATGAAGAAGGCATTGTGAACATGCCTATCGCAGAAGGTGACAGGCTGGGAACAGCTGACGGACGAGCAGAAATATTCTTAGGCAACAGAAATTATGTCAGATTAGACAAAAATACAAAAATAGATATTTTGAATCTGCCCAAGAGAGAGTATGATCTCACTCGTATTCGAATCTGGTCAGGAAATGCTTATTTCAATGTGAAGTTTTTAGAGAAGGAAAAGGATATTGAAATCCATACTTCAGATGCTTCACTTTATGTCTTGAGCGAAGGGCTCTATCGGATCGACGTGAGAGAAAACAGAGAAACCGAAATATTTGTCTTCTATGGCTTGTTAGAAGCGGCTGGAGAAACAGACTCTGTCCTGATCAAGGATGAGCATAGAATAGAAGCTATCGAAGGGAGCTTTACTTCCCGCCCCTCTCGATTCTATGCAGTTGCTGAGGATAGCTTTGACAGATGGAACGAACGCAGAGATTCTTTACTCACCAAGCGCCTCGCCAAGCGATATCTACCAGGAGAGCTAGAGGACTTTGAATACGAATTGTCCGCACATGGAGATTGGGTCTACCTCAGACCCTATGGCTGGGTCTGGATTCCAGGTGGTGTTGCTCTGGATTGGCGTCCCTACTACCATGGCCGATGGACGTGGGTTCCTATGTGCGGGTGGACCTGGATTCCCTATGAACCATGGGGCTGGTGCGTTTCCCACTATGGGAGATGGCACTGGAGAGTTGGGCTCGGCTGGTACTGGATCCCAACGAGACATTGGGGACCTGCCTGGGTGAGCTGGTATTGGGGCTATGATTACTTTGCATGGGCACCAATGAGCTACTACGGATATCCGGCTGTGGTAATCAATAACGTGTTTTACGGCAGGTACAGAGGTTCCTATTATCCATATTACTCTCGCGCCCTCACTGTTATACATAAAAATCAACTCAAAGCAAAAAACATCTCCAAGGTTGCATTAGGCAGAGAATCTGTTAAAAAGATTGGAAAATTCAATCTCTCTAGAAAGCCGCCTTCTGTTAAACCTAAAGTTAGCAAGCTCTCGGTTGAGAAGCTCAAGAACAAAAAGCTGCTCCTCCGGAAATCGAACAGGCCTTCTGAGACAGAACGTGTCAGCCGTCTGAGCAAAAGGTCAATCAAAAAGTCCACATCCCTCAGTACAAAGGAAATCAAGAAAAGCTCGACTCGAAACCTGAAATCTTCAAAGGAAAGCAAGGTTTCAACGAAAAAAACAGAGGCAAAAGTAAAAAAGAAAGTGTCCAGCTCCAGATCGAGCGAATATACCAAAAAAGAATCCTATCGTAATCCTTCTTCCTCAAAAACCAGCAAAAGTAAATCCATCAATAAGGTGAAATCATCAAAGGGTAGTTCAGTTCTCGGTAAGGTCCGTAAATTTATTTCCAGTGCTAAATCCATCAAAAGCTCTTCTTCCAGAGGTTCTTCACGAGGATCCTCCTCAAAGAGTGTGAAATCATCCTCTAAATCTTCTTCATCCTCTTCACGAAAGTCATCGTCCTCATCCAGTTCTTCTCGGTCAGCCTCAAAATCTGGAAAGGTCAAAAAAAAGAAATAACCCGGCACTACGTACCTTTCCTTCATATAGATGGAGGGGACAGGCGACCCCCAGATAAGAAACAATGGCCTGTCCCCTATTCCCTCCTTTTAATCGTTCCTAACAACATGGTGGGCTTGATGAATCAAATCCCTGCGACACACAATACAGAAAAGGGAGAAAAAGGGGACAGTCCCCTTTTTCTCTGTCATTGCGAAATCCGAAGGATTGAAGCAATCTCATGCTTCTTTTCCCGGGGATTGCCACGTCGCTCGCCCGCAATGACAGGGTGGGGTTGACTATAAAGGACGTTCCCAAATACTAACGACTTTCTTCTTCTTTCTTTTCTGTTGCGTAATAATCGAGAATTTTCATATGGTCTTCAAGAGAACAAAACCTGTCTGGCTCGGTCCCTGGAAGGAACGATTCTTTTAAAACAAAAAGACAGATTGGAGTGGCAAGCAAACCAGTTTTGCGATCAATCTCCACCCAAGATATATTGGGGAGGACTTCAAATTTTTCTATTTCAAACTCAACACCCTCTTCTTCGGCTTTCTTCTTCTCTTCTGCAATGATCCTCTCAAAAAAAGTTTTCCATACAGTAAGCGCAGCTACTGCCCCGGATTGCCTCTCTCCTATGGAGATCTTCGTATCATGACCAACCCAAACCCCTGCACAAAGGGAGGGAGAAAATCCCATAAACCAGGCATCTGTATATTCGTCAGTTGTGCCTGTTTTTCCGGCTAATTGTTTATCCTGCAGGAGAGCGCTTGCAGATACACCCGTTCCTCTCTGGATAACTCCTTGAAGCAAGTTGGTCATGAGATAAGCAATCTGAGGAGAGATAACCTCTTCGGCTTCAATCCTGGTTTCTTCTAAAATATTACCTTCCTTATCTTCGATGCGATCAATAAAGTAGGGTTTCATCCGAATGCCCTTGTTGGGAAACGTGGTAAAAGCGGATACGAGCTCTATTAATTTGACTTCAAATGTCCCTAAAGATAGAGAAAGATATGGATAGATGGGAGAAGTGATCCCGAACTTCCGACAATATTTCGCTCCTGTCTGAGGCGATATAGAGTCCAAGATTTTTGCCGTCACGATATTCCTCGATTCTTCCAGGCCTTTGCGGAGAGTCACTGCACCCTTGTATTTTTGGTCGTAATTTGGAGGAGACCAGGGTTCTTCCATCCATTGATCCATAAATTCTGTAGGTTCATCGACGATTATTGTGGCCGGAGTGTATCTGTTCTCCAAAGCGGCTGTATAGAGCATGGGTTTTATCGCCGAACCAGTTTGCCTCATGGCCTGGGTTGCATTATTCCATTTACTTCTTTTAAAAGAGTATCCGCCCACCAAAGCCTTTATCTGACCAGTATGAGGCTCGATTGCAAGAAAGGCACCGTCGAGTATTGGTTCCTGGTCAAGAGAGACAAGAAGCTCTTTCTTCTCTTCATCGATCTTGTTGAATTTGACGTGAATCAGGTCTCCCTCTTTGATGAGATTATTCAGATTATTTGTCTTAGTCCAGGCAATATCTTTGTTTGTCAATTTGCCTGCATAATCCTTAACCCTGACAGTGGCTTCCTGCCTTTTTACTGATAAAACCACCGCCTCAATAATTCCTTGGATCTCCAGCGATGGCTTTCTCCAGCTCTCCAGAAATATCTCTTCCCTTCCTAGGAGACTTTTAATCTTCTTCTCGTCGATATCTTCAAGGCTATCGATTCCCCTTTCCAATAAATTCTGCTTGTCATCTCTCCAGCCTTGTCTTTTATCCAGAGTCCGAAGCCATGTCATGAGAGCTTCTTCAGCAAATTTCTGCCAGGTGGGATTCAAAGTCGTATAAACCCTTAGCCCGTCGTTGTATAGGGCATCAGCGCCGTAATTTTTCTCTAAATATTTCCTGACTTCTTCCTTGAAATATGCAGCAAATCCTGAATCTTGCCTATGTAACGGGAGAACATTGAGTGGTTTGGCCTTAGCTATTTCGTAGTCTTCTTTTTTTATGAATCCCTCCTCAAGCATCCGATTGAGGACATGATTGCGGCGGCGGAGTGTCAGATCTGGCTTCCTGTAAGGAGAATAGAGGTAAGGGCCGCGAAAAACACCAGTAATCAGGGCCGCTTCCTCCAGGCTTAACTCTGATACACTTTTTCCAAAATACAGGTTGGAGGCAGCTTCTACACCGTGGGCTCCATGACCCAGGTCAAACTGATTACAATACATAGTCAGGATTTCTTCCTTTGTATATTGCTTCTCAAGCTGGAGGGCGAGAATCCACTCTTTCACTTTGCGGCGAATTGTCTTTTTCCTGTGAAGTAAAAGTGTCCTCACCAACTGCTGGCTGATGGTGCTTCCGCCGTGGAAGCTTCTCGGCCTCCTTATTTTTTTGATGTCTTCCTTCAGCGCCCGTAAAATACCACGATAATCGATCCCATTGTGGTTGAAAAACCTAGGGTCTTCTGTGGCAATAATGGCCGCTTTCAGTATTTCTGGGATTTCTTCATAAGGGATTTCGATCCTCTTTTGTAAAGCATACTCTCCGATAACTTGACCCTCATCAGAAAAGATATAAGTGATAATGCCCGGTTCATAGCCCTCTAAATCAGATATTGAAGGAAGGTTCTGTCGAATTGCTACATAAGTACCCAGCATGGTTCCCAACGCACAGGCAGAAGAAAAAAGAATAATAAAAAAAGCTAATTTGAGGATTTTTCGAAGTTTAACTTTTTTTTTCTTCTTACTTTTTTTGAGGGTTTTTTTCTTCAGCGCCATTAGATTAAATATAACAGATTAACAAAAGGGAAACAATGGGGTCAGGCTTTCATAAGTTTCATAACTTTTTTGTATTGTATTCTTACAGTCAATGGCGCCAGGGCCTGCGATACAACAGAGAAATTCATATGCCTTTGACGGTTAATGCTTCCTCAGGATAAGATTTAGCCCTGATATGTCTGAAATGTAAGTTATGAAACTTATGAAAGCCTGACCCCGTTGGTCTCGAAGGTATGGAGGTATTTAAGGATTGACTCTTCAATTTCTTCAGAAATCTCGTCTCTGGGTTTCAGAGCATCTATATGTACGATATTTTCACCTTTAAAGTTTCTAAAAATTTTTCTGACCTTAACTAGATAATCCTCACGTTCAAAGAGCTTGTCTTTGTTTTTTCGATCCTGTATACGTTCCAGCCCCCTTTTTGCATCTATATCCAAGACGAAAACCAAATCGGGTTTCACAACAAACTCCTCGTTCGCCTTTCTTATCATCTCTTTATCGATCCCTTTTGCTCCTTGATAGGCAATTGTTGAATAGTAGTATCTATCTAAAATGACTATCTTTCCCTCTTTAAGGGCCGGCTTTAAATTTCTCTCCACATTTTCTCTTCTGTCTTTCAAGAACAAATCCAGTTCTTCATCCGGAGAGAGAGAATCTGGAAAAAGAGCTCGCTTTTTTATCTCGCGTCCCCATTTGCTCTCAGAGGGCTCTTGAAAATAGGCCACCTCATATCCTTTCGCTTTAAGCCTATCTAAGAGAATCTCAGCTTGAGTTGATTTTCCGGCTCCGTCGATTCCTTCTATGACAATCAGGACACCTTTCTTAAGGATCATTTTCATCACTTGTGAGATGATATCCCTAATGAATTTTTAATGCAACTTTTCTGCGATTATGGAGTTTTTAATACGTGGACGGATTGAATTTTGCAGATAGTTATGATATTTTAGAATATAGTATTTAGGAGGAAAAGAAATGAAAAAGGTAGCCTTTATAGCTCTCCTTAGCTTCTTTCTCGGAATACTTATTGCTGCCACTATCTTTGTTTACTTTCCAGAAAAGAATTCCCCAAGAAGCTTTCTCGAGGAAGATTCATCTCCCTCATTAACATCCAATCTATTAGCCTCCCCATCTCTTCAGTCAAAACCTGATTTAGATTTCGTTAAAATCGCAGATAAACTTGCCCCGGCTGTTGTACAAATTACATCCGTTCGAGTGGAGAAGAGAAGAGCTCCCAGTATGTGGGACGATTTTGATGACTTTTGGGATAGATTTTTCAACATCCCCAGGGGAAGAGAAAGAGAAAAAGAGTATCGCTCTGAAGCCAGGGGAACAGGTTTTTTTATCAGTTCAGATGGATATATCATCACCAATCACCATTTGGTGAGCAATGCTGAAAATGTCACTATTTCCACGTCGCTTGACAAAGAATATAAGGCAGAGGTGGTGGGTTCAGATTCTAATACGGATATCGCGTTGCTGAAGGTTGCTGATAAAGAATTGATTTTTGCTGACCTCGGAGATTCTGCTCGGCTGCGCGTTGGAGAATGGGTATTAGCTATCGGAAATCCCTGGGGATTGGAGCACACCGTTACGGCAGGAATTGTCAGCGCCAAAGGAAGACAGGTCACTGGAAGTTTACCTCTCCAGGACTTCATCCAGACTGATGCCGCTATAAATCGTGGAAATAGCGGTGGTCCTCTGGTCAACATGAAAGGGGAAGTTGTCGGAATAACGAGCATGATCTATTCCCCTTCCGGGGGAAATATCGGTATCGGCTTTGCCATTCCATCCAACCTCGCCAAGAAAGTCGTAAAACAACTGAAAGAAAAGGGAAGGGTAATCAGAGGATATCTAGGAATCGTCCCGCAGGCGATAACCGAAGCTGACAAGGAGTATTTTAAATTGAAATCAAAGAGAGGAGCTCTTGTGGCCCAAGTCGAGCCTGATACACCTGCGGACAAGGCTGGATTTCAACAGGCTGATGTCATCACGGAAATAAACGGTCAGCCAGTAAAAAATGACAACGACCTCCGGCTGAAGATTGCTGAAATCGAGCCAGGAACAAGAGCTGAAATCAAGATCATCCGGGATGGAAAGGAAAAAATTCTAACAGCAAAAATATCAGAATTTCCAACTGATGAAGCGGAAGTCCCTTCTGCTTCCTCAGGAAAAGAACTTGGATTGGAATACACGACTTTGACTCCCCGCCTTGCCCGACGCTATGGATTTCGAACTGAGGAAGGAGTCATAATAACCGAAGTTACCCGTTACAGTGAGGCGGACAGAAGAGGAGTTCTCGCTGGAGACATAATCCTTGAAGCCAATAGAAAAAAGGTATTTGAAGCTAATGATTTAGAAAATATCATAAAGAAACTTAAGCCTGGCGATACACTCATGCTGGTAATCCGGAGAGAAAGGGATAGAGATTCAGTTGAGCTCATCAAAACCCTAAGAATTCCTGAATGAAATTTATTAAGGTTCACTCCTTAGGAAACGATTTCCTTATCCTTGACGAGGAAAAGACTAAGGGATTATCAGACATAAGCAACCTGGCCGGAAGAATTTGCGACCGCCATACAGGCGTGGGAGCGGATGGGCTGCTTTTCATCTCAATCAAAGACAAAGCAAAAGGCCACGTCAAATTCCGTATATTCAATGCTGATGGAACAGAGGCAGAGATTTCAGGAAACGGATTGAGATGTGCGGCTGCAGCTCTTTACTTCCAAAAAAGAATTGAACCTTCACAAGTTCTTTTCTTGACCACTGCCGGTCACAGAGAATGTAAGGTCATAGAGAGAAAGAAGAATCTCTTTATGCTCAAGATAGAAATGGGAATCCCGCGCCTGGGCTCTCAAGATATTCCATTCGATGACGGCTCCAGTTATGAAAAAATCATCGACTATCCCCTCTCAATAAATAAAAAAATCTACCCCATAACAGTCCTTTCTCTCGGCAATCCCCACTGTGCAGTTTTTGTGGACCGCTTTCCGGCTCGGATTGAATGGCACCAGATCGGAAGAGAAATAGAATCCCATCCATTCTTTCCCAACAGGATAAACATTGAGTTTATCAGAGCACTGAGCCGAGAAGAGATCGAAGTCCTCTTCTGGGAAAGAGGTGTTGGCGAGACGCTTTCCTCTGGGAGCGGGGCCTGTGCGGCCGCTGTGGCATCTATCTTGAAGAACATGACAGAAAAAAAAGTCAAAGTAAGAACGACAATGGGGCAGTTGACTGTAGAATGGGAAAGAAAAAAGGTTTATCAGACAGGACCTGCCGAGATTGTCTTTAAGGGCGACTTCCTCTCCGATTGAATCCTATAAAATCCAAGATAAACATCTATTCTTAGCTCAATTACTTTAAAGAATAATGCAAGATTCTTCTATAAAAT
>CP070825.1:3673214-3676645 GCA_020344415.1 Candidatus Aminicenantota bacterium | reverse complement strand
TGGAGAATCTTATTTTCAGGCTCAATCTCAATGGCTTTCTTAAAATATTTTAAAGCCTCGGCCCATTTTTGTTTTTCCCATTTTATAGTGCCGGAGAGAACTAAAATATCAAAAAAAGCGGGGTCTTTTTTTAAAATGAGCTGACAGGTCTCTAATGCCTCTTTAACTCTTCTCTCTCTAAAATAAGAAAAACTTAAACCTGCAAGAATAATTAGAGAATTTGGAATTCTTTCTCTGCCTTGTTCCAAAAGCTGAATTGCTTCTTTGGTTTTCTTCACTTTTTGGTATACAAGAGCTAAACGTGTATAATTCCCCGGAGCATTAGGGTTTAGATGCAGCAACTCTTCATAATATTTTATTGCCTTTTGGAAATCTCGCTGAGTTTCGTGTTCATTTCCTTGTAAGAGCAGGCGGTATTCTCCAATTTTGTCTTTCGGGTCTGGGAGAGGTTTTGTTGAAGAAGCTTCTGAGAGCATACTTCCTAGATAGCCAAGAGATCTTAATCTCTCTCTCTCTTCGCGCGTTAATTTCTTTTTTCCTGCTTCTATTTTTGAAGATAACTTTTGGATTGTTTCTTTTAATTCCTGCCTAATGGCTGAGGCAACTTTTGTTTCATGGGAAATGACATTTTTTTCTTCTTGAGGATCAGATTCTAGATTGTATAATTCTGGTTTAGGAGCATGAATGTATTTCCATTTGCCATTAATCAAGCCTATTAATTCAGACCAGCCATGATTCTCCCTTGGGTAATATGTTTCAATATAAGAGGGAAGGTCATCTTTCCTTCTGTCTTTTATATAAGGTAAAAGACTTACTCCCTGAATTTCTTTATTTGCCGGAATCTCAAGCATCTCTAGTATCGAAGGCATTATATCTATCAATCTTACCCGGGCATTAATCACCAATCCGGGGGGAAGAGAATTCTGAGAATAGAAAATCAGTGGAACCTTTAGTGTCACATCATAGATAAAAAAACCATGGTCGATTTCCCCTTTTTCTCCAAACGCTTCTCCATGGTCTCCAACCAGTACGATTAGTGTGTTATCATCGATATTTTTTTCTTTTAATTTTTCCAACATTTTCCCGATATAATGATCCATATAAGCTATTTCACCGTCATAAGGCCTCTCTAAGAATTCTTCTTTAAAAGGAGAAGGAGGGTCATAAGGAACATGGGGATCAAAAAAATGAACCCAGCAAAAGAATTTTTGGTTAAAGTTTTCGTCCAACCAATCGGAAAAGGAAGCATATACTTTATCAGCTTTTCTCTCGGATCTAAAATTCTTCAGTACTTCTGCTTCTGTAAACTTATCATCGTAAAAGTCAAAGCCCTGATCGGTTCCAAATCGCGAGTCAACTGTGAAGGAGCTAACAAAAGCCGATGTTTTGAATCCTCTTTCTTTTAAAATTTCTGCCAAGGTTAAATAGCTAGGAGTGAGATAATAGAAGCCATTGTTACGCACCTGATGATAAAAAGGATAGGTTCCTGTTAATAAAGAACAATGGGAAGGAAGAGTCAGAGGAACCTGGCAGTAAGCATTTGAAAACATAACTCCGTTTAAAGCCAAGGAATCCAAATTTGGTGTTTTCGCCTTTTCATAACCATAACACCCAATCCTATCAGCGCGGGTTGTATCTAAGGTTACAAGAAGTATGTTCAGTTCGCCGGATTTTTTAGCTTTGTTCTTGGTTCTTGATAAAACAGAGGTAAAACAGACAAAGACCAAAATGATAAAAAAAGTAATTAGATAAGGGAAAATTTTCTTCCGTTTTATAAGGGCATTTTTCTTCTTTGTTTTCTTCTTTTTTTTATTTGACATAATAACTTAATAGAAGCGCTACTTTTATTCTTTATAATAATGTTTTTTATTTAAGCCTTCAATACGAATTCTTCGAATCTTTTAGAAAAGTGGACAGTCCCCTTTTTTTCCTCCTTTTTTTCCTAAACTTGTGAATCTGCGAATTTTTTGGCTTGTAATTTTATGAACGATGGCAAAATTTGTTATTCTCATTGCTTATATGATGGAAAATGTATTAATTTGTATATATGGTGTTTCATGATGAATCTATGGCAGCATTGGCTGTTTTGTAAGAGATTGGAATATGTCTTTTAAAAGAAACTCGTTTAACCTAATTAAGTTCACTAATCCAGGGATTCGGAGAGAATTATATAGTTGTTGATAATGAACATGGCCTGGTTATTGTTGTGCGCTGGACCGGCAACTTGGATGAGATAATTAAATGTGTTCTTGCTTCGATAAAATAGGAAATGGGATCAGGTCTGCTAAGGCATTTTCTGTAGGGCTTGATTCATTGTAGGGGCTTGTTTTATCAAGCCCGCCTGCAGGATGAAAGGAATAAAGTAGCTCGGATGAGAAGCCAGTAAGGAGACAAAAAAGATCTATCAAAATATCTGCAAACTCGAATGAAGGAGGAAAAATGAAAAAAATTATTATTTTATTTTTTAGCGCTTTGTTGATTCTATCGGTCTCGAATCAAAATTTGTATGCGCAATATGAAACTATGAGCATGTCCTTTAACGCTGGAGTCCATACAGATGATTCCTTTTCCTTTGATCCTTTCTTCTGGACTGCGGGACTTGTTTTAGACATTAATATGGGTGACTATCTCATGTTGAGCCCGGAATGTTTCGTAATCGTTAATAAATTTGAATTTGGTTTTACTAATCTGGCACCGGCTGTTTTGTTAAATTTTAGGTTCGAGTCTCTCTTTTTGGGAGGTGGCATTACCAAATGGTGGAACGTGGATGATTTTTCTGAGCCTTCTGATTTCATGCTCAAGCTCAACGCTGGTTTCAAAGGAAGGAACCTGAAATTAACAGCATATTTGATTACTGGCTTTGAAGATTTTCTCGAAAACAATTTGGTAGGAGCTACCTTAGGATTTTATTTCTAACTTTTTCAAATTATCTATATTCGCCGAGGATTTGATATGTCCTCTCCTCATTACTCATGTCCTTCTTTGCTTTTCGCCACCGATATCCAACATATCCCAAAAATATCCACGCTCCTAGAATAATATACTCAAGCGGCCATTTAAGCTGGGCAGAAGAACCTGGAAATATCATTAGGATGATTATAACCCCTGCAATGGCTGCCCCCAGATAGAGGTTTATTTTATTTTTCACCTTATAAGGCCGTTTCATATCCGGAGCAATCTTTCTCAACCTGATAGTGGAAAAGCAAGTTATAAACCATCCGCTTATGAAGGCAAGAGAGGCAACATTGACAATCGGGAGAAGGCTGGACCTGCCGATAAAAGGCCCGATTAGCGTGAGCATACCCACAAAAAGAATCGCATTCTTTGGGGTGCGATATTTTTCGTTAACGTCCCCTAGCCATTCAGGGAGGAGACCGCCCCGTCCTGTGGCAAAAAGAACTCGTGTCGCAGCAATAAAGAACCCGTTAAAT
>CP070825.1:3668232-3673114 GCA_020344415.1 Candidatus Aminicenantota bacterium | reverse complement strand
TCCCAAATTCATCTTTTATCTGAACATGCCAATCCTTTCTCAGTGGAAGCATCTCCAATTTTAAAGGCTGAAGCTTTTTTGCCAGGACTTCATAATCTATTCTAATGCCAAATACTGAATTTTCGTTAAGAGGTGTATAGGAAACAAGATAAAATTCCTCTCCTATTGTCTCAGAAAGATAATAAAATCTTTCAGGAGTCGCACTGGAGATAGGTTTTCTTGTCTCGATAAGGGGAATGACTTTTCGTAAGATATTCTCTTTGCTACGCATCCTACTCAATTGTTCTTCCTCAAGCCGTCCCAGTTCCTCCCATTTTTTCATGAAGCTCTTTCTGTTTCCTATCTCATTTATATCTGCTATGGATGCCTCGAGCAAAGCTTTGACTTTATTCTGGTAGAAATGAAATTGGTTCTTGTTCAAAGGCCATTTGAATTCCAAAAGGCCATCGTAGAGCTCAAAAAACGCTTCGACTCCCTTTATTTTTCTATTTGTCTTGCAGAAGATGTTTCCTATCTGATACTGAGCTATTATTCCCAGTGGAATTCCATCTGCACTTAACTCATTTTCATGTTCCTTCAAGATCTTTTGATAGGTTTGAATAGCCATAAGATGCTTCCCAGATTTCTCGTAACAACGTCCAATACAATTCAAGAGTGTAGCCTGAAGGTCTTTATCAGAAGTCTCAGCCAGCAGCTCCAGATAAGATTTTATTGCCAGAGGATAGTCTTTTGTCTTGAATTCAGATGTCTCTGCTGTTTTTAAGAGAGGGTTAGGCTCAATCTTGATGCGTCTTTCTTTTATTTCTTGTGGTTCTCCAGAAAGAAAAAAAAGCGGCTTTATGAGAGGAAAAATGACTTCCCCTTTCTCATTAATAAGGAAGATTTCGGCTATTATTTCTTCGCCTTCTGCTATCCTCCTGCAAGCTTCTGCAAGCTCTTTTCTATGGGCCTGAGTTTGATACCCACGGACTTGCCTGATTATCCGCCCCTCAGCCTCTGATATAACAGCTTTGACTTGGTCGATGATGAGCTCAGCTGATCTTTCCTGTTGCTCTTTTATTTCGCTCTCTCTGATTAACTTTTCTCTCTCTGCTTCCCGAATAGCAAATATGGTTAAAATGATGCTCAAGAGGATTATTATTCCAGCAAAGACCATTATCGCCTTTCTTTGCCAACTTAGCCTTATCTTCAACTGTAATTGTCTCCGTTTTTCCCCATCTTAGAAGCTGAACCTTATGCTGAGACTAAACCACCTGACACCGCCGCTTACAGAGTAGATATCTTTATAATCGCTATACTTAACAACATCCCCTGTATTATCGTTTTCAGCAACAGGATAATAGGCTTGGATGTCATTGACAACCACATTCAAATTCAAAGTAGAAAAACTCATGAAGTCAAAGGCATCAACAAAAACACCTAACCTTCCAGATTTACCGATCTTGAATTCCTTCTCGAGTCTTAGATCGAGTGTATTCCAGGAATTGGTTCTTCGAGGTTGACCTGGATCTTCAATGGGTACCCGATAAAAATCCCTGTAGGCATTATTAGCTTCACACCAGGAGCTGGGAGGCATGATATCGACGCTTCTAACCCACGCCCAACCAGAAGAATCTCTGTAGTAGGCGCTGAGTAAGATGCAAAAAGGAAGCTTTACGGTTCCCATGAGCTTGATCTGCAGAGGTATATCCATACTCAGCCTGCCGTAAGAATTGACGAAGTAATTGGCCGAGTCTGCAGCAGCTGAATACCCGTGGGTTTCGTCTAACCAAACGCCGATATTGCCGGAGGCTTTGCTGTAGATAACAGAGCCTGAGAACTGCCAGCCCTCAGCCATACGCTTATTGAAGAGAAACTCCAGGGCCCAGTATTTTCTCTTAAGCTCAGGGAGATTCGAAACTCGTCTAAAAAAATCAGGTGCGTCGTTCTTTCGAACATAGAAAGTGACAGTACGGTCGCCATAATCTTCACTGGGAACAATAGCCGTAAACGGCACCCAGTATTTTTTAGCTCCTGCCTGGTCCATGTGGTACCACCATTCATCTGTATCAGGGGCATAGAGGCCATCTTCAAGAATATTCTTCTTTTCCTTATAAATGAAGTTTACTCCCAGAGAGAAATTCTTGAAGAGTTCATCCCAGATGCCCACAGTAAACTCATCATTAAGAGGCGATTTTACATCGGAATCGAGCCTATTTATGGAGAAGGAAGAATCAAAGACTCGATAGTCTGTAGGATAAATCGTGAAATCATCGCCTGTATCAACTTGCTGGTTGAAATTCATATCATACCAGTCAAAGCGCACCCACAGAGGATTCCTAAAGGGATGGAGAGGTGTGAAATACTGCATCATCATGTACTCTGCGTAGCGCGAAAAAGTAGCTTTCAAGACAGTTTTTCCGTTACCAAGGATATCAAAGGTCAAACCGATCCTTGGAGACCAGGCATTCCAGACCATGGTGCTTTTCCACTCTTCGGTATTCACTTCTCCAAAGGGATTGATACCATTGGGGAATGTCTCGGGATACCTGGCCACAGTGTAAGGCCTGACATAATTCTCTCCCACATAAATAGACAACGGATTTCCGCAAGCTGCTTTGGTGATAGCTGGTTGCCAGCCCCAGGATCTGTCAAACCTAAGACCAAGATTCAGTGTTAATCTATCAGCAAAAGTCACAGAATCCTGGATGTAGGCACCGATTCTTCTGGTTTTAAATACGGGTCTTGAGGAACCTTCCTGGGGACCGCAGGTATAGAAATATATGCGTCCGTATCCGACATCGCGTACACCGTTCCAGAAAGTTGTGCCATAGTAATAAGGGCTGTCGTTTCTCCAGTACCACATCAGGTTGTCTTGTCGCCATGTATCTATGTCAGTGTAGGCATCCTCAAGCTCCACACCGCTCTTAAACTCATGTTTTCCGCCGAGGAAGCTATCATGGAAATGAGCGAAGTGGGCTTGGGTCGGGAGTTTTTCGCGAACATAAGTAATATTGCGATCTGCTGTGGTGATGTCTACGGGCATTTCTCCCCAGTTTCTTATCCGGGGGAGGTCTCGAGCCTCTTCCTGCAGCAGGAGTGGGAACCAGCGGTGGACATAGCCAACTCTTATTTCAAAGAATGTGTTCTGATCGAGAATATAGCTCAGGATTCCGCTTCCAATGTATGCTTTCTCATGGTCCCAAATATGTGTGGCTTGGGGAGATCTTATTCCACCAGGTTTTTCCCACATGGGCTGATAGCGCTCCACGAAGTTAAACATCCCCATGAGCTTAATATTTGAAGTGAGCTGGGAAGTGAGCTTGGCGAATCCCAACTTCTCTTCATGAGTCCAGTCACAGAGGCCATGATAGCGACCCAAGTACGGGTCTGTAAAGGGAATAAACCGCGTGCCTTGTTTTCTTTTGATATATTGGATGCTGGAGAAAAACCACAATCTGTCCTTCATAATCGGGCCGCCAAGGCTTAAAGAGCCGTCAAATCTAAACCAGCTCTGACTTCCAACTGGCTTCCCTACTCCTAGTGCCTGAATCTGCTCATCTGGCCATATCGACTGCACCATATTTTCATCTGAATAATAGAGGGTAGTCCCTCCAGAAAACCTGTTTCCACCAGAGCGGGTAACGACATTGATGTAAGCTCCGTCAGTATATCCTACTTCTGGTGGATGGCCTCCCAAAACCATTTCCACCTCATCCATGATATCAAAGTTGATATTGGTCACAAGATACCTGGTCGCAGGATCATTCACATCTACGCCGTCAAGAGCATAGGTGTTCCCCCGGATAGTGCTTCCTCGAATAGAACTTGTTCTTCTGTATTCTACACCTTCAGAAAGAGCTCCGGGGGCAGAGTTTACAACATCATAAAGGTCTCTGGCCATGGGAATATTCCTCAGCAGGTTCTTATCCATGGTTACAGCAACCTTTGCCTGTTCCATATCGACTACGGGGGAGGCGGCAATGACTGTGACTTCTTCCTCAAGAACGGTCATCTCCATGGTGATATCCACGGTGAGAACCATCCCTACTCGAACAGTGATATCTCCTCTTTGCACTGTCTTAAAACCCGGCATTTTAGCTGTGATTGTGTATTTGCCAGGAGGAAGAGCTGGAAACCTGAAAGATCCTGTTTCTGCAGTCACATAAGATCTTGTTCCCATTAGAGCCTCAGATTTGGCAATAACCGTGATTCCAGGGAAGACATCGCCTTCATTGTCGGTAACCCTGCCTTTGATCGAGCCTGTCTGGCGCTGAGCAAAAGAAGCTGTGATAAGTCCTACTGAAAGACATAAAATGAAAAAGACTTTTGTTATCTTCTTACCCATTTACATATCCCCTCGCTTCTTATCAATAAAGAAATATCAATTTGGAGGCAAAAAGTCAAAACTAAGTTTCCGAACTAGAACAATAACCTCTTTTTTATATGAATTGTGGCCTGGAAGTACAATAGTAGGCTATTATTAGGTAGCAGCAAAATCCACTTTCCTTGAGTTTCAGGATGGTATGAAAAAATTAATTGCGCGAAGGTCTTACTTTTCCTGTTTAATACCGAGTCCATTTGGTTACGAACTTAAAGGCGGTTGCCGCCCCAAGCGCCCTGCGGTATTCAGAGTCGATATATGTCTTTCCTGACTTTCCTTTCTGTTTTTCGATACCTTGATAATAAGTCTCCCAGAAAGCAATGTATCTACCAGAATGGCCATGTTGGCTGGGTGGACATCCTTCTTCAATGCCACATTGGTCTACTGTTATAATCCATTCATTTTCCCCTGACCTATAAACTTCAACTCATTCTAATGGTACACTCCATTGAGGCACAATATTGTGGTATTTTTCACTGCCGGTGAGCAAAATATCTGACGTGTTCCAAATATTAAGCC
>CP070825.1:3637590-3668132 GCA_020344415.1 Candidatus Aminicenantota bacterium | reverse complement strand
CATAGGTTATCTGTTTTGTCGTGCCAATGTTTATATCTGTATCTATGCGACCTGGACGAAGGAGGAAGTAACCCGCAATAGCTATTAATATAATTATGATGGCGGACGAGATTATTGCTTTTTTCAGTCCAAATTTTACAGTTATCTCCTTGGAGGTGATAGGTTTTCTTTTTGGTACAACTCTTTGTGCAAAAGGAATTTTTTCCTCAATCCCACTTATACCTTTTGATACTTCTTCCGCTGACTGATATCTGTCTGCTTTTGCCTTTTTTAGACATTTAAGTATCAAATTATTTAAATCGTCAGGGATACGCGAATTCAGAAGCTGTGGGGCTGTAACATCCTCTGCTTTTTGTTTCATCGCTACGCTTAGGGGAGTATCTCCTTCAAAAGGTAACTGTCCGGTCAACATCTCATACAGGATGATTCCCAAAGAATAGATGTCAGAACGGTGGTCAACGTCTTTTGCCTCTGCTTGCTCAGGGCTCATGTATTCAGGCGTGCCGATCATCACTCCTGCACCAGTTATGCCCTTAGCCTTGAGGGAACGGGCTATCCCAAAATCCATGATCCGGACATTTCCGTCTTTATCGATCATGATGTTGCTGGGCTTTAAGTCACGGTGAACTACGCCGAGCTTGTGAGCTTCTTCCAAGCCTTCACATGCCTGCTTTGCTATAGACAGGGTTGTTTCTACTGCTAATTTCCCTGTTTGCCTGATCAGGCCTTTCAAATCCTGGCCGGGAACATATTCCATAGTGATAAAATAGGTCCCTGTTGCTTTTCCAAGATCGAACATGCGACCAACATTCTTATGTGCAATCTTGCGGGCTAACTTTATCTCATTCCTGAATCGCTCAATGGTTTTCTCATCAGCTGCAATTTCAGGATTCAAGAGTTTCAGTGCCACTGTTTCTTTTATTTCTGTATCATGGACCTTATAGACTCTCCCCATTCCTCCTTTACCAAGCTCTTCGATAATCTCATACCTGTCTGCAAATATGCTTCCTCTTGCCAACTCCTGCGCAGGAGTTTCAAGAGTTTTTGTGTGAGAAACTTGAATCTTTTTGGATGGACCTAATTGAGTACCGCAATCAGAACAATAACGGGAGGTCTCAGGATTATCTGTGCTACACTCGGGACACTTAACAGCCATTATTCCCTCACATTCAGCTTGCTAAGAGATTATCAATGAATACGAATAGAGTCAAATTCTCTTGGATGCAAATCCGCTCGAAGATATCACCAATACTACAAAGATAAATAGCGTAATTATAGACGATAAGTTATACGAAAAGAAAGCATTACAAAAGCTTCTTGACCAGGTTGAAGAGGCAGTTAAATAAAATAGCGACTAATTTTGTTCTGAGATGATTTTTCTATTTCTCTTTTCTACTTTTTCCTCTCTGGAGACCAAGAACCATAAACACCTCCGGCTTCCCATTCACCTTCCATCTTATCTCCAGTTACAGTCATTTTAAATGACATAGGAATGTCTCCATCGGGAGTATTAGCTATAGCATTAAAAGTTAGGACGTTATTTTCCAGCGTTACTTCTGTTATCTCGCTATCAATATATCCCTGGTCGTCATTGAGTTTGCCTGTGATCGTGTCGGCTTTATGCTCCAGAACAAGAGTCAGCACGAGCTCGATACCCGCTCCTTCAACTAGCGTTGATCCTTCCCAGGTCCCATTAAGGTCAACCTTTGCTTGAGAAGGCGCCAAAGGTGAAATAAACAAGAATAAAAAAGATAATGCCAGTGAAATTGTAAAAAATCTTCTCATTCTTATCCTCCTTTGTTTATATTATAATTTTTTTCCCATTTGTTAGTCTATAAAAAAAATCATATACTTTGCTTTTCCAACCATTATTTCTGCCATGGCATATATTTTACCTTTTTATAATCATGTTTTTCCACTCTTTATTTATCTTGTGTTCCTAGTGCATATATTATATACATTTTAAAAATCAATACTTCCATAAGCATCTCCAAATCCGTGGCAGGTGAAAGGATTTTGGAAATTCCTAAAGCGACATTACTTTCCTTGAAATTATCCTGCAGGATTTTTCCTTTATTCATAGTTTGTATTGTTGAAGACACTTATATTTGCCATTGATGCAGACTGTAACTTAGGATAAGATATTCCAGCGTGCGCACCAGGATTATTCGCGAGTCGAGATTGCCGTAGATTTTATGAATAACCAAGGTGAATTGAGCACTAAAGGAGCTTGAGTGAAAAAGTATATTTTCTGGAGCATTCTCCATAAGAATACCAATATTGCATTGAATGAGGATTTATCCAAATATGCTCAGGGAGATACATTCTGGAAGGCAATGCTGAATTTATGTGAGATACTTAAAGAATGGAGCCCCTCTGCTGCGACTGAAGAGAGCGATATTAACCAGCGTTTAAAAATGTATTATGAGACTGGAATCAATAAGGTGGAATTATTCGTAGAAAAAGAAGGGGAGCGGTATGCTGTGAAATGTGCTAACAGCCGCAGCTTCATTAATGCGGCAACTGAAAAAGAAGCCCTTAGGAAATATATTGAAACGAGGGCGAAAACTTCTGTTGTTAATACTGGCGACAAAATTCAAGAATAACTCATTACCAGATTCCAGGAAATAATCGATATCTAACCTTTTGGGCATATTCTTTGTAACCGGTTAGCTCTTCCTGAAGCGCTTTGTCTTCGAGTGAAGTGCGCATAATGAAGAGAGCAATATTTATAAAGGCGGGAATGAATGTGTAGAGTGAGCCTAGGAAGAGAGGGAGACAGAACAGAAACAGGATGACTCCCACATACATAGGGTGCCGGACGTATCTATAGGGACCTGTTGTACACACTGTATGTCCGCGCTCTTTCTGGATTCGGACCGTATCTGAAGCATAAGCGTTTTCCTTGACTGCCCAGAACGCAAAGCCCATTGCAGGAATGAAACCGATAAACCCCAGTGCTTTTACGAATAGGGGAACCTCTGACCAGCCGAAGCGGACAGCATCAAGCCCCGGTACTATCAAGAGAATTATCAGGAAGAAGCTATAAGCTGCAAAAAATTTTTTATCCCAGCTTTTAATTTCCTTTTTTTTCGACATGCGTTCTTTGAGCAGGCCAGGGATATTTTTCTTCATCCAAATCAATACTGCTGTTACAGATACGAAGTATAGAAGGAGAAAAATCCATGCCTCAGGCCAATTGAATGTTCCCGCGGGAACAAAGACCACAACAATGGCAAATAAGACAGTCACAATTGTCCTTATGATTATTTTCGTTTTTGACTGAGCTTTACTCTGACTCATTTTCAACGCCTTTAAAAGTCCTACTTTTTTACTTTATAACATAATAACATAATACATCGGAGTCAGGCTTGAATAACTTGAATAATTTTTAAGTCAGGTTTCATCCAGGAGAATGTCCAGATAGTCAAGGATAGAGAAATCTCTCTTCTTCTTGATGGAGAGGCTTGAGCCACAACACATAACAATGCAAGTAATGAAAGTTATGAAAGCCTGACCCCATTATTGTTGACCCTGTCATTTTTCGTGTGATATCCTTATTCAGTCGTGTCAACAGATATAATACCGGGAATTGAGAAATTCCTGTCAGTCGACCTTGGAGAGGAGGACAGCAATGGAGATTTTCGAACATCTGGGTAAATACAATTATCAACAGGTTGTCTTTTGTAATGATAATTCCACAGGATTAAAAGCCATCATTGCCATACATGATACAACCCTCGGTCCAGCATTGGGCGGAGTAAGGATGTGGCCCTTTCCCTCAGAGGAAGCAGCTCTCGAAGACGTTTTGAGATTGGCCCGGGGAATGACATACAAAGCTTCTATAAGCGGAGTGAACTTGGGAGGAGGGAAGTCGGTCGTCATAGGAGATCCAAACACCCAGAAGACCGAAGCCTTGCTCAGGGCAATGGGACGTTTCATCAATTCATTGGGAGGTAAGTATATTGCCGGTCAGGATATCGGCACGGACTCCCATGATATGGCAGTTATTGTTCATGAAACTCCCTTCGTTTCTTGTGTTCACCAGAAGGCGGGAGGTCCTGGAGATCCCTCCTTTGCAACGGCATTCGGTGTCAAGGCTGGCATGCAGGCCCTCTTGAAGGAGTCCCTTGGCAGTGACTCCTTGTCCGATCGTCGTATTGCTATACAAGGAGTAGGAAACGTTGGATACTTTGTTGCTAAGTACTGCCATGAAGAAGGAGCCAAAATCATTGCATCAGATGTTTCAGAGGAAGCTCTTAAGAGGGCAAAAGATGAGTTCGATGCGGAAATTGTTGATCCCGATAATATTTATGAGGTTGATTGCGATATTTTTTCTCCTTGCGCCTTTGGGGCGGTCGTCAATGATGAAACGATCTCGATGTTCAAGTGCAAAGGAATTGCCGGAAGTGCAAACAATGTCTTGGCAGAAGATCGCCACGGAATCGCTCTGCAGGAAAGAGGGATCCTGTATGGTCCTGATTATCTCGTCAATTCCGGAGGGTTGATTCGTTGTGAAGAAGAGGTCCTTGGAGAGGTCTTGAAGGATAGGGTGCTGGAAAAAGTATCGCGAATCTATGACCAAACCCTTCAGGTTATCCAGAAGGCAAAAGAGGGAGGAATCTCCACAGCTAAGGCAGCTGACCGACTTGCGGAGGAGCGTATAGAGAAAATTTGCGCTATTAATAGAATTTGGGCCGAATAAAAAAAGGGGACACTAAAAAGGAACACGAAAAAAGGGGATATTATACTTAATTCAATAAAAAGCGGCGGGGATTTTATCGTTTTCCTATAAGTAATTAAGTATTGTGTCCCCCTTTTTTATTATTTTTATACAATTAGGTATTGTTTCCTCTTTTTTCAATGCTTATCTGTTCTCTTTCGGACACTTTCTGTATCAGGATCGGACAGGATGAAACACTTCGTTTTTTTTTCCTGGGGTATGACCTGTTCAGCAATGGCATAATAATTGCATATATATCAGATATAAATGAACGAAGAAGAAAGAATGTTTTACCAGGAAACCATGAATTTTTTGGGAGGAAACCGTGTTTAAAAATTATCTCATGATTGCCTTAAGAAATATCAGAAAACATAAAGGATATTCATTCATCAACATAGCAGGATTAGCGATCGGTATGGCATGCTGCCTATTGATCCTTCTATGGGTTCAGCATGAGATCAGTTATAACCGGTTTCATAAGAATGCAGACAGCATATACCGGATATATACAGATTTTCATTATGATAAAGGTATCTTTCCATTCAGCAATATTCCTCAGCCTGTCGGGCCTGAGTTCCAAAAAACAATCCCTGAAATCGACCTTGTCGTTCGTCTGTTGAATGGCGAATCAACGGTCAAACATGGTGACGATATTTTCTATGAAAAAAGAATTCTATATGTTGATCCATCATTCTTTGCGGTCTTTACTTTTCCTTTTATCCAGGGTGATGCCCAGACATCTTTTTCTGAGCCTTATTCAGTACTTATCACGGAGAGCATGGCCAAAAAATATTTTGGCAATAGAGATCCCATAGGAGAAGTTCTGACTTTGGACCAAGAAAACCAGGTAATAGTGACCGGAGTTATTAAGGATGCTCCAGACAATTCCAGTATTCGCTTCGATTTTCTGATTCCCTATTCCTATCTGGATGCGACAGGATACGACACAAAAAAATGGGATGCTTGGAACTGCCAGACTTACGTTTTGCTGAACGAGAATGTTACTGCCCAACAGGTTGTACAGAAGATCCAAGGATATCCCAAAACATTTCACCCCGAGGAAGAAGCTTACTTCAGGCTTCAGTGCTTGAAACATATCCGGCTTTATACTCTAAGTGGAGCGATGGGTTCGATTAAATATGTTTACATACTTTCTGTCATAGCTCTTTTTATACTCGTTATCGCTTGTATAAACTTCATGAATCTGGCGACTGCCCGCTCAGCCAAACGAGCTCGGGAGGTGGGACTGCGAAAAGTTGTTGGAGCAAGAAGAGCTCAGATCATAAGGCAGTTTTACGGCGAATCTTTAGTGATGACAATCTTAGCTCTTGGACTCGCTCTCGCCTTAGCTGAGGCACTCCTTCCTTTTTTCAACAGAGTTTCGGGGAAAAACCTTGCTCTGGATTTCTCCGGCAACTTCGGGATCTACCTTGCTTTTACTGGTATTGCTCTCTTCACAGCGATTATCTCGGGAAGTTATCCAGCTATTTATCTCTCCTCTTTTCTTCCTGCAAAAGTGTTGAAAAGCTCTTACCGCTCGCTCTCGGGCAGTTCGACTTCGAGAAAAGTTTTAGTTGTTTTCCAGTTTTCGCTTTCGATCATGCTGATTATTTCGACGGCCATTGTCTATTCTCAGTTAAAATACATCCAGAACAAAGATCTGGGATTCGATAAGGAGAATCTTATCTATGTCGGAATGGATGATTACCGGATTTTGCGGAATTTCGACGCCATCAAGAGTGAGATGCTCCTGAATCCCTCCATCATGAAAGTCACCCGGACATTTCAAATTCCCTCATACAACCGATTTTCTTCGGATGCAGAATGGGAGGGAAAAAACCCTTCTCAGAAAATTTTATTCAATATCAGCATCGTCGATCCCGATTATCTGGATACAATGAAACTGAAACTTATCGAAGGGAGGAATTTTTCCTGGGATCTTTCCACTGACACCTCCAATTATATCCTGAACGAAGAGGCCGTCAATCAGATGGGAATTGATTCTCCAGTCGGGAAATGGCTGGAATGTGGCGAAAAGGGAGAGATCGTAGGAATTGTTAAAAACTACCATTACATGCCTTTTACCTATGAAATACAACCGCTGATCCTTAATTACAACCCGTCTCTTTTCAGATACGCTATGATCAGGATTCGCGGGATGAATATTCCTCAAACAATAGCCTTCCTCGAGAAGTTGTGGAACAAATTCGCACCCGAGTATCCTTTTGAATACCATTTTCTAAATGAGGATTATGTCCTGATATACCAGAGTGAGAGACGGATGAGCGAGATTTTCAGATATTTCACACTATTAGCCATATTCATTTCCTGTCTTGGGCTCTTCGGACTGGCTTCCTTCATGGCAGAACAGCGCACAAAGGAAATCGGAGTCCGCAAAGTCCTTGGTGCAACGGTTTCAGGGATCATAGTACTGCTTTCAAAAGAATTCACCAAGTGGGTTTTGGCCGCCAATGTTATAGCCTGGCCAGTCGCCTATTATACGATGTCAAAATGGCTCAAGGGATTTGCCTACAGTGCCGATATCAGTCTGTTAACTTTTATCCTGGCTGGAGTACTTGCTCTGCTTATTGCTGTGCTCACTGTTGGCTACCAAGCTATCAGAGCCGCTGTTGCAGATCCAGTGCATGCACTGCGGTACGAATAATTTTGGGGTCAGGTCTTGCTTTTTGCCTTTTTTAGGCAAATAACCATCAAGTTTTGTTCTTTGAGTTTTGTTTGTGAAAAGATAAAGGTGCCAAGAGATATCGCCAACCTAAAAGGCAAAAAACAAGACCTGATCCCCTCCTCTTAATTCAAGGAGAAAAGGGGACAGGCTACTGTTTTCATTTAATTTGTGAGATTGCCGCGCTTCTCTCGCAATGACATTTATGAAAAAGAAAAAAGTAGCCTGCCCTCTTTATTTTAAAAAGGGAAGTCGTTGAGACTTTGGGCGCCTTTAATCGCGGGGTTTTGCTCTTAGCCCCAGATAGTAGGCAACGTTTGCGTGCGGATCGATCTTAGTCTTTATTTTACCTGGCAGAGCACTGAGAACCGGGTTTAAGCCTGGTCCGTGTCCTGCGAAGTCACTCCAGCCGTGGATGCAAACACCGATGGTCACAGCGTCTTTGTATCTTCCGCGTCCATAGTAGTCGTAATGGTCTATGATCGCTATGAGGTCCCCGAGCCTGATCTTTTTTAGGTCATATTGCTCAACGGTTCTGGGATCTGTCGTCTGAATGTCGTAATCAATATATTCTATGAATGGACCCCCGATTCCTGAGCCCATGATATGTCCTGGGATTTCCATCACGACAGGGACTACCAGTTGATCGCCCTCTATGGTTATGCCCAGGTTCTCCAGTAGTTCAGGGGAGAGCTTGTTCACCCTCACGTCCTCGAAGCCTTCAATCTTAAGTCCCACGCCCCTGGCTTTCACCTGAATCCTGTCGTTCAGAGCAAGTTTATCGAGAACATTCTTTGGGAACCAGGCAAGATCATCCGAGCCAGCATGTCTGCCGATGTAAAATCCTTTGGCTCCCCTGGCCTCACCGGAGAGGACTTTTGCCTCGTTACCAATACAAGCGAGGATCGCAATAGCGCATCGGCTGGGGGATTCTTCGTCGCGACCCTGGATGGTGACATCAGGCTCTACATGGTCTGCATTTGCCCAGCCATAAGCAAGGTCTCCGAGCGAGACAGTATAGTTGATCGAGGCCATTCCTATACTCAGTTTTGGCTTTCCGTCGTAAGTCGTTGAGTAGCCTCTGCTTCCAGCAGGCTGCACAACAGCCTCGACAGCTGTCGTGATTAGTTTGTCCTTATTAGTCTTCAGAGCGCCAGGATTTGAGCGGGGATTGGACTTCTTAATCTTTATGCCGAGATACTTTCCGATGTTTGCTTCCGAATCAATCCGCGCAGTTAGCTTGTCAGACCTTGTGGATAGAATGGGCGTTACTCCGATACCTAAACCTGAAATGTCACTCGGTCCGCTACAGACTACGCCTAAAGTCGCTCCTCCTTGGTAGTACCCTTTTCCATAATCAGTCTGTGTATCCTTCAGAAGGACGAGATCGCCGAAACGCAGCTCGTCCAAACCGTACTCCTTGATATCAGGTGGGTAGCAGGTTTGAATATGCCAGTTTCCATAAATGCTCGAGCCCCCTGAACCCTGACCGACGATCTCGGCTGGTATCTCTTTGACCACAGGCACCTCAAGCTTGCCATCTGCGTTTTGAGTGCAAAGCTTTTCCAAGAGTTCAGGTGTTACATGATGAGGGAATACATCATTGAAGCCTTCTATCTGAAGACCGACCCCACAGGCCTTCGCCTGAAGGATATTGCCGACCGAAAGCTTTTCCAAGACTTTATCCTCAAAATGTACCAATACATAGCTGCCAAACATCCCAACGACAACGCCTTTCTTCCCTCGGGCCTCGCCGCCTAAGACTTTTACTTCGTTGCCTATGGAAGTATAGACGAGCCAGGCACCTCTGAATCGGTCTCCTCTTCTTGCTTCTGTCGCAACGCCCACAGTTGCCCTGTCGCCGGAAGCCCATCCGAATACCTTATCGCCAATTTTCAGGTTGTAATTGATGCCGCCGATTCCGATCGCCATCTTGGGCTTTCCATCCCACGTTGTGGTGTATGACCTTGAAGGCTCAGCTGGTGCTATCTGACCTTGAACCGCAGTGGTAATGAGCTTGTCCTTATTTGTCGATATTTTTTGCGATTTAGCTTGGCCTACGGCATTATGTGTGTCCGGCATAACTAAGGCAATGCATAATAGAATTCCGAGCCAGGTGAAAAATCTTCTTCTCATAATGATTCCTCCTTTTATTGAAAGTAATAGCTTATCCCAAAGTGAAAGATTACTTGTCAATTGGAAATGTACTTTGCTTTATTCCCTCACTTTGGGTCTATGCCAAAAAATAAAGTAGAGGATAAGATTAATAAGGAAAATACGAAATGTCAAATATATAAACTAACTGACATTGACAGGGAATTATTATGTGATATAGGTTATAGGCTTCAAATGCGGGTAAAACAGTAATGAAGCCTCAAAATAAGAAAGGACCTTCCCAGCGAGCGGATCGTATCCTGGCTGTTGAGGCACTGGTAATAATCTTGTGTCCTTGGCTGGCAGGTAGATTCCGAGCTAAAATTGAGCGAAAATTAGAAAGAAGAACTTTGGACTCGATATTCTTTGTTTTCCTCTATAGAACCCATGCATAGCCCAGCTTTACAAAGAAGGTCCTATCAGATTGGGTAAGTCCATATGCCTGGGCGCCGAAATAGTTGTCGCTGTATCCAAGAAAGAGCACGGTGCGGGCATTGATCTTGTATGAGAACAAAAACTGAGCGAAGAAACGCCTATATTCTGAGTCAATAGGGAATGTGTAATTGCTGGTATTGTAGTCGTAATCTACGTATTGAATGATTGCCCGGAAAAAAGTGCGTACGTTGAACTGGTAGACAGCCGTCGACTGGCTGATGTTTGCGGTGTAAAGGCGTACATCCTGGACGGTCATCCGTTCAAAAGAATGACCAAAGGAAAAACGCATATGCTTACCGAGGTTGTAAGTTAAATAAGGAGAAAGCCTGAACCTTTTCCCCAACCGTGTGTTCGCATAGTCGATTTGCTCTCCGAATACGGTATTTGCATATAACATGAGATTGCTGGTGGGCCAAAAACTGCCTTCAATCAAGAAGAAAGTTTGATCGAACTGACGTTTATTGTATCCCTCTCGGTTTATCCACCCTCTTATGGAAAGATTGGACTGCATGGTTCCGGTGTACTGAAACCAGAGTGAGCCGGTCTTGTTCAAAAGCGCTCCATTGTGGTCTTCGTAATAGTTAAACTCGCTCCCTACTCTAAACAGGGACCACCAAGAACCTGGCTTTGCGTTCCAGGTGTAGAGTAGACCTCCTTCAGCGTTGCGGTACCCAACCCTGGGGTAGTAACCGAGGTCTGTGCGGAATTCTGGACCTGCATCCTCATAATCAGCCCACCAGCCCCAGGTCCTGGTATAGTGGTCGTACTCGAATGAGATGAGCCGGTCATTGAAGGTGCCGCTTGGCTGATTATTATTAGACGCTACATCAGTGGGATATTTAGTGCTGGAACCCATAACCAACAATTGGAATTGGTTGGTGCGAGTGACGCGGAAATCCAGGTCGAATCCGTATACTCTGTTAAAGTAATCTTTCCCTTCGCGATCGGTCGCCAAGAGCCCGACTGTATATCTGCTGCCGAGGTCTCTTTTATAGCGGATGACCGAAGATATATTTGTCTTATCTAATGAAGTGGATGTGGATCCCTGGCTTCCTGGGAAGATGAGGTTTGTGACTTCGTCGCGGAGCATGTAGGCGCCCATTGTGTTTGCCCCTTCCTTACCGGTCAGCTTGATACCCCATGAAGGATTTCGAATCGTCCGAGTATAGATCATATTTTCTAAGGCACTAAAGAAATCAGTTCCTTCAGTGAAAAAAGGCCGCCTTTCAGGATAAAAGAGTGCGAATGGTTGGTTGATATCCAGTTGTAGGGCATCAGCCTCGACCTGGCTAAAGTCTGGGTTCGCAGTTAAATTGAGAGTTAAGTTGGGCGTCATGCCCCATCGAGCTGTAAGTCCAAACTCAGCATCCTGATCCCGCTTTTTGAGGTCTCCCTCAGGGAATTCCGGTCGATCATCTGTGCGTGCTCCAATAACTGTAGGGTTTATCTCGATGTTGCGGCCAGGACTGGCACCTTCGAAACCTTTTATCTTTACAGCCTGACACATGTAGCAATTGTTACTGCGGTCTCTGGAGAAAAGCCCTATGTGGTAGGCGTGTTCGCGAGGATAGCGGCGCACTGCATCGAATCCCCAAATCTGTGGTCCTTCCCTGCGCTGGAAGCGTAATGACGAAAAGGGGATGGCAATCTCTACTGTGTAGCCCCATTCCGTGATCTTGCTAGAGCAATCCCAGATCGTATCCCAACCAGGGTCCTCGCCGCTCTGGGCTTCAATCTGGTCGAGTTGGACTCCCTGAGCTGTTACGAGGAAATCAAAGCTTCGTCGATTGTCATTGAAAGTATCAAAGATCAGGGCAATCCAGTCATCCCCACCAAGAGTATCTCGATCTCTCAGGTGAGCTCTTATTGAAGATGGTTCGGGATCATAGCAGCGGAAGGCTGCGTAGAGATTGTCTTTGTCATAGGTGAGAAGAACTTCTGTGCGCACAGGAGGAGGTACATTCTCCCCTGGTCGGACTTCATATTTCAATTCCAATATAAGCGCCTTTTCCCATGCTTGCTCGTCCAAGACGGCATCGACTTTGATCTCAGCCTCAGATTTGGGCACGATGTAAGGATCCTCGCTGGTTCCTGTTCCATGATTTCTGTTCCCGCTATCTTGCGGGGATGTTGGTGTTGGGAAGAGTATAAAGGTCAGGAAGACTGATAACGTTATAATTAATATTCGGTAGGATTTCATTGTTCTTTTCCTCGGCCAGTTTTTTGTATTCTTAGTGTTTCAAAAGTAAAGCACCTATGGAACTTAAATTGCGATCCTCAAAACGCATTTAAAAAAGTCCTTTGTTAGTGTATACGCCTGATATCCTGAAAAGGTTTCTTGTCAATTATTAGTTATTTCAAGACCATTTCAGAATATAGATTTGTTAATATGCAAATTTCGTGCCAGCGATACTCAAAAGGAGCGGGGGAGATTAAAAATGTTCGAAATATGTCCGCTGGTGTAACATGAGATGTCCGAAAGCGTTCAGTTATTCCTCATTTTCTAGCTACTTGTTTAACCTGAATTATTCATAAAAAGTGCCGATACTTTCTGCAATTACAGTAATTTCAAGAAATTATTCTGAAATTGCTTTAAATTCTAATAAATAGTTTTTCGGAAAGAAGCCTTTTATAATCAATAGGTTAAAGCATCCACGATAAAAGATTGGAGAAAAAAATTAAAAAAAACGAAAAAAATGCTTGATATATTGATAACTTAACATTATTATTAATTTGAGAGTATTGAAAAAATGTCAATAATATTAAAATGTTATTAGTACAACCCAGGAGGTGCTGGATTGAATGACACCAATGATGCCAACAAAAAATTTCAAAAAGAATTAAACTCGGGCACAGCCGCGCTGGTTCTTCTCAGTATTCTTTCCCGCGCTGGCGAGCCTATGTACGGGTATCGGATCTCCAAGTTTATGGAAGTGGATGATGCAAAGGTCCCTATGATGAAACAAGGAGCACTCTATCCTGTATTGCGGTCGCTGGAGGGCAGCGGGCTGTTGGAGAGCCATGTCGATCCTTCGGTTTCTGGACCGCCCCGACGATACTATACGATTACAGAATCGGGCCTAGAGACATTAAAAAACTGGAAGCATATCTGGGACCAAACCAAAGCTTTTGTGGACGAAATCCTAAAAGGGAAAAGCGATGTTTAAAGATGTATATGAATATTTAGAAGAGCTCAAAAAAGAACTTAAGGGGTGTGATCCTGCTCTCATCCAGGATGCTCTTTCTGATGCTGAAGGGCATTTAAGGATGGCTCTTGAAGAAGCTCTTTTGAGCAAGTCCAGCCCTTCCGAGGTTGAAGCCATCGAGGCTGTCACCGGGAAATATGGCGACCCTAAAGAAATCGCCTCTGCTTACCGAACCATTGAATCCCGGACTTCTCCTTCCCTGATTGTATCCCGACGGAAGGAAATGAGGTCTTCTTGGGCGCGCTTCTTTGGTGTGCTGAGTGAGCCAAAAGCATGGGGCGCATTCTTCTACATGCTTTTGTCCTTTGTCACAGGTGTTGTTTTCGGCGGTTGGGCACTATTCGCCGGATTCATCTCGTTCAGTTCGCTTGTGTTCGTCATCGGGATTCCTATAGTTGGTCTGTTTCTTCTTTCTATTCGGGGGATTGCTCTCCTGGAGGGTCGGATCGTCGAAGCGCTCCTTGGTATCCGGATGCCGAGAAGGCCAGTGTTCTTTGATAAAAACCTCGGTTGGAAGGATAAGTTCATGGGTCTTCTCAAAGATTCCTATACATGGAAGGCTTTGCTCTATGCAGCTCTTCATTTTCCATTAGGATTCATATATTCTTTAGGGATTAGCTGTCTTTTTGTTTTTTCACTTAGCTTTATTGTAAGCCCTGTGTTGGAACTGATCTTTCATCTTCCCCTGGAGTTGTTTGGGTTGGATACTTTTACACCCGTTTGGTTCCTGCCGATCATCTGTATCGCCGGTTTTTTTCTTCTCCCGCTGACCTTTCATCTAGCCAAATTAGTTGGGAAGGTCCATGGCAGATATGCTAAATCGATGCTTGTAAGGGCTTAAAAGGATGGGATTATGATTAAAAAAATTGATGAATATCTAGATAAACTCAAAAGAGAGCTTAGAGGAAGTGACCCTGCCCTCATCCAGGATGCACTATTTGACGCTGAGGAGTACTTAAGGACCGCCCTTGAAGATTATATTGAGAATACGCCCGGTCTCTCGGAAGAAGAGGCCCTGCAGCCCCTGGTTGAGAGATACGGAAATCCTTCTGAGGTCGCTTCTGCTTATAGAGAAATCGAATCCCGTGTGCTGCCGACTTTAGCGAGTCCAAAAGCTCAGGCCAGCAGGCCTCCCTGGGCAAAATTCTTTGGTGTTGTATCGGATAGACAAGCATGGGGCGCGTTTCTGTACATGCTGCTGTCAGGTCTTGCTGGATGCATATTTGGCATGTGGGCGCTTTTCGGAACCGCTATATCTCTTTTCTCGCTGATACTGATCATCGGGCTTCCCTTCACCGGTCTCTTCCTTCTCTCCATCAGGGGAATAGCCCTTGTGGAGGGACGGATCGTCGAGGAACTGCTAGGTCTCCGCATGCCACGCAAGCCTTTATTCGTACAGAAGGGGATTGGCTGGCATGAAAAGTTTAAAGTATTGATCACAGAATCACACACCTGGAAAGCTTTGGCGTATGTGATTCTCCACTTTCCAATTGGCCTTGTTTATTTTTTCGGCACAGCCATATTGGTTGCTCTTTCATTAAAGTGTTTCCTCTATCCCTTGTGGTATTGGGGTCTTGAACGCCCTTTGATTGATTTGAAACAGCCTTTTTATCCTCCGGTGTGGTCAATCCCTTTGATCACTGTGGCCGGGATCATTATCTTCCTTCTAATCCTGCATCTTGCAAAATCCGCAGGTAAAATTCACGGCAGGTTCGCCAAGTATATGTTGGTGAGAAAACAAAATGAACTTTTCAAATGACTTTTTCGTCAACTATAAAAAGCTCGCTCAAAAGCTTTCTAAGTTGGTGAAAGAACTACAGGAGAATAATCATGTTTAAAAGTTACCTTTTAATAGCCTTAAGAAACCTGAAGAAACAGAAGGCTTTTTCCTTGATAAACATTGTAGGAATGGCCATAGGGATGGCCGGTTTTACCCTGTTTGCCCTCATGGCAGGCGTGAAACTCAGAGCCGATAATTTTCATGAAAACGCTGACAGAATTTATAGCGTTGTGCAGGTCATTCAATTAGAAAATAAAGAAGAAAAACATCTCGCCTTTACGCCCGGGCCTATAGCAGAGGCCTTGCGCATCGAATTTCCTGAGATCGAGGATGTGGTCAGGGTGTATCCAGCAGGTAAAATGATTTTGAAGCGGAGAGATGACAGTTTTTTTGAAGAAAATATTTTGTTCGTCGATCCAGCCTTTTTGTCCATGTTTAGCTTTAAAATGGCTGCAGGGAATCCAGAAGCCGCGCTCACAGAGCCGTATTCGATGGTTATATCAGAAGCTGCTGCGATAAAATATTTTGGAGACGAAGATCCTATAAGCAAAGTGTTGACGCTTGGAAAGGGTATAAACGTTACAGTGACAGGCGTCACCCGGAACCTTTCCAGAACTTCATCTATCCGCTTCGATTTCCTGGTTTCTATGGAAACCATCAGGACTCTCTCTGGCATCCTGGATGACTGGTCAACCCACCGTATCGCTGCTTTTTTGCTGGTTCCTGAGGGATTTGACCAGGCTCGCTTTGAGGAAAGATTCCCTGCTTTTCTGGCAAAGTACTTTAAGGATTATCCAGAATCGCCACAGAAGATGTATCTCTTTCCTTTTCTTGATTTTCGGCTAAAATCAGAACACATCACCTCTTTAATGGCAAGCAGTAACCCAATCAGTGTGTATGTCACCCTTTCCATTGGCGTTTTGCTTCTTGTTATCGTGAGTATCAATTTTATTAATCTTTCGACAGTGAGGTATATGCATCGGACAAAAGAGATTGGATTGCGTAAGGTGATCGGAGCCAGGCGCTCCCAGTTGATTATACAATTTTTAGGGGAGTCTCTATTGTTATCTTTTATTGCAATTCCAGCCGCTATTCTCCTTTATGAGATCATCCACCCGATTTTCTACGCATATATGGGGAGTTTTGCACTGGCCTCTTTCATTCCACAGGTCTCAAACTCCATTTGGAACTACCCGTTTCTCTTACAATATCTGGTAGTAGCGGCAATCCTAACCGGGATTTTTTCAGGCTTGTATCCTGCTTTCTTTCTTTCCAGTTTTCAGCCGCTGGAGGTCCTGAAGGAGAGCTTCAAACCCGGAAGGAAAAAGAAGCGCGGCAGTAAAGTCATGATCGTATTCCAATTCTCGTTATCCGTTATCTTTATCGCTAGTGCAGGGATTTTGAGGCATCAGTTTGGTCACATATGGGCAGCCGATATGGGGTATAACAGAGAACGGGTGGCAGTCATCCAGCTCGGAGAGGAAGCCCCCAAAAAACTTGAGGTGCTAAAAACAGAAATTTCCCGCCATCCGGATGTGGTTCAGGTTTCTGCATCTAGGAAACTGCCCCTTGTCTGGGAGTCTGCAAAGCCGGTACGCCTCCTGGATATGTCCGAGGATGAAGCGTTCACCATGGAAGCTTATGGTGTGGATTACGGTTTTGTCGAAGCTTTCGAGATGCAGATCAAGGAGGGGAGAAGTTTCTCGCGCGATTTTGCGGACAAACAAAGTTTTATGCTGAGTGAAACGGCTGTCCAAAAACTTGAGTGGGAAAACCCACTCGGGAAGCAGTTAATAGTCGGAGACCAAACCGGAACAGTCATCGGCGTCGTGAAGGATTTTCTTTTTGCGGATATTGGTTTCGATATTCCTCCTGCGGTTTTGTATTTAGAGCAGGAAAACCTCAATATCATGTTAGTGAAGTTTTCTTCCTTGGACACGTTTCCTGATCTTCGTAAATTTATGAAAGCACAGTGGCAGAATATAATGCCGGATCTTCCTTTTGAGTGCATGACCTTGACCGAATATTCCGAGAATGTCTTTGGCATACTCACTAAAATTGCGAATTTCTTGAACATGATTGGACTGGCAGCCGTACTTTTCTCTAGTCTTGGCCTGTTGGGTCTGGCTACCTATTTAGTGGAGCGGAGGACAAAAGAGATAGGGATTAGAAAAGTGCTCGGGGCTACATCGATGAATATCATGTGGAAAATAAGCAAGGAGTTCTTACTCCTGGTTGCTATTGCGAATGTCATTTCCTTAGGACTCGTGTATTATGGCTGGCAAAAGGCTCTGCAAACAGGTTTAGTGTTTTTTACCAACGTAAGCGCTAGTACCTATATTATTGCGCTGCTCGTTACCTTGTCCACCGCGTTTCTTGCTGTTGCTTCGCAGACTCTAAAGGCAGCATGGGCCAACCCTGCCCAATCATTGAGATACGAGTAATGGACATCTATTTTCAATAAATTAAAACCTTAAAGAATTAGGGGACACAATACTCAATTACTTTTTGCCAGAGCTAGATAAGCTCTTCGTTAGATAATATTATGAGAGTAATCAGCTATAACCAAAGGATTACCCAAACAATATTAGAAGCTTCATATTATTAAACACCCAGGTTATATAATTTAGTATTGTGTTCCTTTCTTTATTTGTATATATTGACCGGAAGGAGGAAAAATGAAAAAGGTTGCCATCCTAGGAATTCTTCTTATTTTATTGTTGGTCTCTTTTAGTTGTGCCCCTGGCCCGAACGACCTAGAAAAAACCCCTAACAAGGCGGGGAAAATTGCTGGATTCTGGAAAGGGATATGGCATGGTCTCATTGCGCCAATAACATTTATCATATCTATATTTAAAAAGAGTGTGCGCTTATATGAGGTTCATAACAGTGGATTCTGGTACAATTTTGGCTTTGTTCTTGGTGCGGGTCTTTTCTTGAGTGGGGGTATACTCGGCAAAGGAAAATGTTCAAGGAACAAATATAATAAAAGGTAAATTTAAAACTTATAAATAATCTTTAATTATCATTCGTATCGAAGCGCTTTCACAGGGTTTGCTGAAGCCGCCTTTATGGCCTGATAACTGACCGTTCCCACAGCAATCATAAGTGCGGCCACTGCTGAGAATATAAAGATTTCCCATCCCAGCTCTATCCGGTAGGCAAAACCCTGCAGCCACTTCCTCGAAACAAAATAGGCTGCAGGCCAAGCAATCACATTGGCTACCACAACCCATTTGGCAAACTCTTTGGTTAGCAGAAGCACTATTCCTGATACTTTTGCCCCCAGCACTTTCCGAATGCCGATTTCCTTGGTCCGGCGTTCAGCCATGAACGAGGCCAGTCCAAACAGTCCCAGACATGCAATGAACACGGTCAGTACTGTGAAATACCGGAATATCTTCCCGACCCGCTGCTCTGTTCTGTACCAATTTTCGATTTCCTCATCTATAAAATCAAACCGGAAGGGGATGTGCTTTCCGACAAATTTTTCCCATTTTGTTTTCAAGAATGCCAGAATCTTGGCTACATTTCCGGGCTGGCACTTAGCGAACATAAGGAATCGTTCTCCGGGCTGCATGGCAATCGGCGCGATCGGATTGTGGAGAGAAGATCCGTGGAAATCCTTGAGGATTCCAATGATTATCCCTTTTCTATCCCTAAAAGAAAACCATTTGCCGATAGGATCCTCCATTTCCATCGCCTTTATGGCTGTCTCATTCAGCACCCAGTTCTGGTTGTCATTGGCAAACTTCGGTGAGAAGAAACGTCCTTCCACAATCTTCAGGTTGAAAAGCTTCAAATAATCATAGCTGAAACTTCCCTCTGCAATCTTAACCTCTACAGACGGATCTCTTCCCTCCCAATCCACTTGCGTTATTCCCCATTTTCCATCTGGGGGCGGAAAACCTCCACAGACGCCCAGGATGTACGGATTCTGGAGCAGCTCATTTTTCGCTGCTTCATAGTTAGTTTTGTATTCATTATAAGCAGGGAAAGAGATGATATTTTCTGTATCGTAGCCCAGGTCCCTGTTTTGCATGAATTGAAGCTGAAGGTAGATGACCGCAGTGCAGATAATCAGTCCGATCGTAAAAGTGAACTGCAAAACAACCAGTATTTTTCGAAGGGTCCCGCCTCGTCTTGTGCCGAGCTGCTCGATGTTCTTGATGACTTTGACCGGTTGAAATGTGGAGAGGAATACAGCTGGATAGCTTCCGGAAATAAGGCTAGTGATCAGCGCAAAAATAAACAAACCAACCAAAATCTGCCAGTTTCCTGATTGAATCAAACTCAGCTCCTTTCCAGCCAATCTGGAAAATATCGGGAGCATCAGCTCAACCAAGAGCAAACCAATGAACAGCGCCAGGAAGGTCAGAAGGGTTGATTCTCCGAGAAACTGTTTGATGACGACTGTGCTCCGGCCACCCACGACCTTGCGCATTCCCACTTCTTTGGCCCGGGTACCATAGCGAGCTGTCGTAAGATTCATGAAGTTGATGCAGGCGAGAAGCAGGATACAGAAAGCAGTCAGTGAGAAGATATAGATATATGTGATGTTTCCCTTATTGGGGTAATCAAGCATCCAGGTGTTGATTTCTGTGGAGTGAAGGTGGATGTCTTTAAGCGGCTGAAGGTGGACTCTTCCTTTGCCCTTGAGGTTGGGAAGGTGCTTGTTGACGATGGCCATCATCTTTTTATTAACCTCGGCGATATTGGAGTTTTTTCGCAGAACAACATACGTTGCAAACTGACTGTAGTTCCACGCATCTAACTTTGATTCCCGCCACTTTGTCATGTTAACAGCGGGGAAAGCGTAGGTGAAATGGAGGTGGGAATTGCGGGGGATGTTCTTGATGATCCCGGTCACTGTCATGTCTGCATCATTTAAACCGACTATTTTCCCCATGGGATCTTCATCGCCAAAGATCTTTTGCGCCAGATTCTCAGTGAGGACGATTGAAAAGCGGTCTTCCAAGGCTGTTTTCGGGTCGCCCTTGATAAACGGGAATTGAAAGATATCAAAGAATGAAGGGTCCACGGCTGCCAGGCGTTCCTGTAAAAAATGATTTTCTCCTAGGTGGAGATCCCATCTCTCCCATCCTGACTGGACGCGGACGAAGTTCTCGATTTCTGGCACTTCTTCCATCAGAGCCTGTCCGAGAGGGGCAGGGGAGCCAGCTATAAGGAAAGTTTTTCCTCCAGATGTGTCTTCAGTGTTGATGCGATGAATTTGGTCAATATTTTCATGGAATCTATCATAGCTCAACTCGTCTTGTACCCAGATGAGGATGAGAATGCAAGCAGCCATCCCGATGGCCAAGCCAGCGATGTTGATGAAGGAAAAGCCCTTCTGCCTTTTGATCTTGCGGAGGGCGATTTTGGTATAGTTCCAGATAAGGGAGGGCATGATGCGGGAGGGATGCCAAAACGGACGACTTCTCTCGTAGAGTTTAGCTTTTTCGTACTCCTGTCTGAGAATATCAGCCGGAGCGGACTTTTCCAGCGCTGCACGGAAGGCCGCCTCCTCATCTAGACTTCTCTCGATTTGATGGTCGATTTCATCCCTGAGGTGGGATTCTAACTCTGCGATGTCGGAGTCCTCTAGATCCTTACTCCGCCGGAGAGTTTTAATCCAGTTGCGAATCTCATTTTCAAGATCAAACATTTCTATCTCCTCTATTAACCTGAATCATTCATTAAATCTGCTGACACCATTTTTTATTTTCAATGATATGAACCTTTTCACTCCAATGAGGGCAAAGGCTTCCAGAGTTTGGAAAGCGCCTGGTGCACACTCATCCATTGACGGCGCTCTGAATTAAGTTCCTCACGCCCCTGTTCGGTGATTCGGTAGTATCTCCGAAGCCGGCCTTCCTTGGAAATTTTCCATCGGGAAACTAAGAGACCTCCCTTTTCGAGGCGGCGAAGGACTGGATACAGCATGTTGTCCGACCATTCCAAGGATCCTCCAGAAATTTCTTTTACCCGCTGAATGATTTGGTAACCATAGTCCTCACCACTCATAAGGATAGAAAGAATGATAGGCTTTGTTGAAGCCGCGATAAGAGTTTTAGAAATCATTTTACACCTCACAGCCTGAGATACCTCATGACATTGGGTATGCAAAAATTATGCCAAGTCTGGATTTAGTAGAGCCTCCCATATCAACAAACAAAGAGTCTAGAAAAGTGTTCTTTTATGGGGCATTGGATGTCCGATATCGGACGATTTTCCATATATCAAATCCCCTCTGCTTTACTGCATCGGCGGGGATCTCCACACGCGCTCATGATTCTGGTTTTTGGGTCAAGATGAATACTTTCCGATTCAGAATCCTGAGCAAATTGGATCCGATACTCTTTTTAACTTCATTGGCTGTCCTTTCTCTATTTTTTCCGCTCCCGAGGAACGAGCCTATATGGACTTTTAAAGACTTTGGATAAAGAAGACATTTTTTCTTTCCAGGCTGCGGGCAGTGTTTTTCTGTCGACAGACTGCGTCATCTCATAGAAGAATGTTTTGTAGGTGCTGGGGATGACACCTGCCTGATACATCCTCTTGATAGCCGGCTCAGGATAAGATTCATTCGTAAACACGCTGTCTTCCAGCAGAAAAACTTGATACCCCATTTCCAGTAACCCCAAGGCGGACTGGAGCACACAGACATCGGTCTCGCAGCCGGCCAAGACAATTTGCTTAATCTTCAACTTTTCCAGCTTGGACCGGATTTCCGGTTCCCTGCACAGGCAGAATGTTCGCTTGACGAAGCGCTCACCATGCTTGGGAAATACCTTCTCCAACCGATCCGGGAGCCAGCCGTTCTGTTCTGTTGGATGTTCAAAGGTCGCAATAAAAGGAATCTGTGTCACATCAGCCAATACGAGAAGCTGCTCCAACCGCTCCATGACCGGCTCTCCTGAGCCACTCATAATATCCACAAAAACAGGCTGAACATCGATGAGAATTATGCCAACGCTACTACGGTCTATCATCAGACTTCTATCCGACATCGTCTTGTTCCATGCTCCAAGCAGAAGACAAGCACACGCAATGACGGAAAACAGTAAAAGGAAATTTTTGCGCATTTTTTCCTCCTTTATTTCTCCTTGTTTATTTATCAACATTTTGACTTTATCCAAGGTACCAAAGAATTGCTATTCTCTTTTATCTGCGGCTTACGAATGGGTCAGCCGATTATGGGCTAATGCCAACAATCCCTGGATAGGAACACCGTAGGGGCAAACTGTTTCGCAATGCCCGCTGCACTGTTTACAGCGAGCAGCCTTCGGAGTTTTCAAAGCAGCGTATTTAAGCATGGCCTCTTTCTCTCGTCCTTGGGCGACAAAATAGTGGTTAAAGCGCATGATCGTGTTAACAGGAACATTTTCCGGACATTCGGGCTCACACTCTCCGCAGGCGTGCCGGCAATAGGTGTAGCCACAGTCCTTGTTGTAGGCGGCCAATATCCGAGCATCCATGGCTGTAAGCCTTGTTCCCGAAAGAGGAACATACTCTTCGAGATGAGTATAGTTCTGGAATCGGCAACACACTGTACTTATATCGGGATTGTTCAGTGCCCATTTAATAGAGGCCTTGCGGATTTCCGATTGATTCTCAAGATTATATTTTTTTACGAATGGCTGAATCTCATCGGTTCGCCCTTTGAGTCTGTTCAGTGAAGCTATCACTCCTTCATCAATATCCTTCCCCTCTTTTTCCAAGCGTTCTGCATTCTCTTTGATTCTTTGATAGAGAAGAACAGGATTGACCTTCATCAATGTGGCGCCTATATTTTTTTCTTTACAAACCCGTAACACTTTTGCCCCATTGTTTTCATTGAGAAAATTGTAGGCCATCAAGAAGACATCGAACCGGCCGTCTTCAGCGGCGGCCAGAAATACTTTTTCCATCGAAACCTTTGGCTCCGTGCGCCGGCTGACACCGTGGTTGGAAACGCCTAGAAACCGGAGTCGTCCTTGCGCTTTTAATTCTGTCATGGCGGCATGGAATCCCTCGGTTTTCAACGTCTCCACGTCAGGGCAAGAGTGAATCATCATGCAGTCGATGTAATCCGTATTTAAGCGCTCCAAACATTTTTTTGCACGCTTTAAAAATCCCTGTTTGCTGACATCCTTTCTAATGAGGAGCTTGGTCGTGATAAATAGAGACTTCCTGTTCCGGTTTTGGATCGCCTGCCCGAGTATGTGTTCATTTCCATAGCTCTCGGCTGTATCGATGTAGTTAACACCCGTATCCAGCACCGCGTTGAGAAGGCCGATATCTCTATAGATTCCACAGCTGATGTCAGAGACTTTGAATCCGGTTCTTCCCAGAGTTCTGTATTCTTTGATTTTGAGCTGAAGCTCGGGTTGATAATCATTCTCAAAAGCCAATGCTGATTTGAGAAGGATTCCAGTGCCGAAAACGCCGAAAGCCGAAGCCTTCACGAACTCCCGGCGGTTCATGGCTCGAGTCTTTATCATCCATCCCTCCATCTGCTATTTTTGAAAAAATTTTTGGCAATCATTCTAAAACACCGGAGCCGATAACTTTCAACAATAGAAGTCGTTATTCTATTTAGAATTAGTTTGGTTATTATCTATGTTTGGATTTGAGTTTTCTGTATCTGTCTCTTGGAGACCTGGCTAAATTACTTGAATCTGATGTGATTTTTTTTGCATTATCCCCGACATAATCCCGCCAAGAGACAAAGGGTGGACGCTGGTTTTCGTTTACACAAGATGGGTCAAGCCCCTCCACAAAACCCTGGGAGATGAACTGTGCTACTACATCATCCAGACAGTTCTCCCAGACCTGCCCGAAAGAATGTCCTTCATTCGGGATAATCACATGCAGACTATAGGGCAGATAGCTAGCTAGTTCTTCGCCGAGTTCAGGGGGAGTGGTCGGGTCGATTTCTCCAGAAACGATTAATGTGGAGATGCCCATTGCGTTAAAAGTGCGAAAATCATCGGGGTGGTCTCCGCGAACCCAGAGCTTACAGGCGTCCACTTGTTGATCCAATCGGTAAGTTCCCATTAAGGTCCCTTCAGCCTGGGCGCGAGCTTCTGCATAATTAATGTAAAGAATGGATTCAGCGCAGGTGACACAGAGGAACATGCCGTCCATAATGTCTATATTTATCCAGTATAGGTAATCAGCTGTGTACTCAACTATGGGAGGAAAGTAGCCCTCTGCCGCCCAGTGGATAAAGGCTGGAATCCATCTTGATGCTGAGGTGCCGTACAGCATGCTGCGAAGTCCGTGGATGAAGTTGTTATGGGTGAAAGTCACTGTTTCTGGTCCACCTGTAATAGGATTGATAATTGGGACTGACACTGGACCCTGCTTGAGTCGGTAGATGACTTGAGCGAGCTTTTGGCGAACGTCGGGATAATCGGCAGCACAATCCGGATCGGCGGCACAGTCTGCAAATAGGCGTTCCAGTGCGGCCTCGGTGTTCGGAGCGATTGTTGCTGCATAAGTCCAATTAGGCATAGCGATATGCGTCAGGAATGCACATCTCACTCGTTCAGGAAAATACTTCATATAGACGCTGCCTGCATATGATCCATATGATGTACCTGCAATGTTGATTTGTTCATACCCCAAAGCAGCGCGGAGGTCGTCGATATCCTGCATGGCAATCGTGCTGTGATAATACCTGAGGTTCGCTCTTTTTTCCAGTTCCTTGCGGCATTCTTTGACATAATCTTCAGGAAACATGTCTTGAAGATATGTCTGGGCACTGTCAGGGTCTCCCAGCCGTCGGCAGTGGAGCGGATTGGATTGACCTGTTCCCCGCTGGTCAACCAGGACGATTTCCCTTTCCCATCGGAGCTTCTCATAGTCTTGGGCATGGTAGTAAGCCCAAGCCGCGGAACCTACTCCAGGACCGCCGGTAAAGATGGAGATTGGATCGAGAGCTGGAGTTTCAGTCCAAGCAGGCAGTATGATGAAATTCAGCCTGATCTTGGCCCCTTTTCGAACCTGCCGATTTTCCATCACTTCATAGGTTCGGCATAGCACTTCCTCGCCCAGTTCCTCATGAAAACAGGATTCGATCCTCAGCCCAAAGGAGCTTTCTGTAATGGTGGAGAAAGAAAAAAGTATCATTAATAACAGGAGTAAGAGACGTTGGTATCTCATTCTTTTCCCTTTCGTATCATGCTATTTATAATCTACCCTGATCCCGTACCAGAAATGGTTGTCCTTGCCGATAGCGTCCAGGAGCACTACAGTGTAGGCGGCAAGAGCAGAGATTCTAAATCTCCCTACTGTCACAGGCAGAGTGATGCTGAGGTTGAGATCGCTGAATCCGGGCTCCACCCCCTCGGCCAGCCATTGACCACCGTTGTAACCGAGAGAAGCAGAGAGATCAAGTCCCACAGATTTTAAAAGCTTAAGATTATATCCGGCTTCAAAGAGAATATAGAATCCGTCGCCGTTTGTGAAATCATAAAAAACCGTAAGCGAAGGATCGATCAAAACGTTAGAGAGGCTGGCGGAGACAAACGCTTCATGACTTGTGTCATCCTTGAGACTAAATTCAGGAGCAAAATACCATCCGTAATGGATCAGTCCGGCCTTTAAGGATAGGTATTTAGAAAGGTTTTTTTCGTATGTCAAATATAGGTTGAACTCATGTAGCTCTTTATTTTCAAAGGAAAAGCTGGACCAAAGGTCGATGGCCAAACCGCTTTTGCCAAAAGCATAACCCATAGATAGCTGAATTACCGGGTTTCTATGCGGGTTGAGATCAAAACCTCTCCATATATATCGCGATAGGAGATCAGTCTGTATATATAATTCCGCAGTAAGACTATTAGGTAAAAGAAAGAGGGAAATTAGCATTATGGACAAGAAAAGTCGTTTTGTTATCAATGTTCTACCCTCCATATGTGCTTATCCATCCGCTGTTTTTGAGGAGCCAAGAAACTATACCTAGGACTATTATGTGCGCAAGATTTGTACCAGCCTCGCCCCAGGTGAAAGACCGTAAGACGTAAAATAGTCTTACATTGGTGTTAGGTCGGGAAGAACAGAATTAGGTTCTAACGAAGCGTGATTTATCTCTCTATCCCGCTAAAAACTCTTCAGGAACGTCTTTGAGTCTGACGATGTCGGTCACTTTCTTTTTTATATCAAATCCTGATGTGCATTTCACGCTGCAGGATGAGCAATTGATGCATGGAACATTTGAGAGACCAGTGTAATCAAGAGTTTCTCTAGCTTTTGCCGGGCTTTCATAACCATAAGCATACATGTAGCTGCGCATCAGTGTTGGAATATCCAGGTCAGCTGGACACTGAGGTATACATTCTTCACATTGAGAGCAGAATAATCCAGTTGAGGAGCTGCCTTGGTTCAGTTTGAGATCGGCTTTTTCCTGTGGCGTCAGCTTGAGGTTCTCCATGACAGATAATGCCTCATATAATTGATCGCTGTTCTTAAAACTCGGTATTGCTGTATGAATATTTTCATCCTGTAAGGCCCATTTTAAGGCAGCTTTCATGTTGATCATTTCCTTCTTTTTTCTATCCCAATACACACCAGCCTGGGTTTTCATAGCGACAATGCCCATGCCTTTTCCGGCAGCATATGCAACAGCCTCCTTGATTTCTTTCCTGTTTTTCTTTCTGAAATTGTAAGCTGTCAGTACGATATCAAAAACTCCGCCGTCTGTGGCTGTGCGGATTATTTCCGGCTCATTTGCGTGCGTGGTAACACCAAGAAAACGAAGTTTGCCTGCTTTTTTATACTCTTTTAGTATTTTTAAATAGGGTTCGTGCTCAACAATTTCTTTATGCTGAATTCCACCGAGGTAATAGATATCAATATTATCCAGGTCAAGTCTTTGGAGACTGCCTTCTATGTAATCTCTTAATGTTTTATTAGAGATAGTATTCTTGATCTGATCTGCCTTTCTAAATTGCCACATACCAATACCCGTACCGATAACAAAAGAATCGCGGGGACGTTTTTTAAAAACTTCTCCAAACATTCTTTCATCATTGCCTTTATTGTAATCTGCAGAGGTGTCAATATGTACTATTCCGGCATCAAGCGCAACATTGGTAACAGCGGTGGCATTATATGTCCCCATGCTGACAATCGGCAACTTGATTCCCGTTTTCCCGAGAGTGCGATAGATGAATTTTTTGCCCTTTTTTTGGAGGCTGATAGATTCTCTATCCTTCCTTATAACGGTGGGAACCAATATTGCTCCGGCAAGACCTGTAAATCCGTTTCTAATAAAATTTCTCCGACTTCTGTTTTTAATGTTATTACTCACTTTACCTCCTTTGAATATATTGAAATTATGACAATTAAAAATTTGCTCGAAATATCATATGTATTTAATCTCTTATAATTTTATTTAACAGCAAGAAATATACCAATATCATCTTATGAGGCTTATTAAAGCTTGTTAAACACCATATGTCCATTTTTGAACACTTTATATCCGCCGCCGGACAGTATATGTGTATAGATATTTCCCATATCAACTTGATGAAATAGAAGGTTCTGCATCCTCAGGCATGAATTTTGGGTAATTGTGGCCAAAATACGACGAATCGTCCAACATTGACTCTACGGCCTTGCTCATGCTTCACTTCTTTCCGAACAATTTCTTAAGATCAAGGTAATCGAAATAATAGAGGATCTTAATGGAGAGGCTGTTAACTTGAGGAGCGTCGAGCGTATTTTTCAGATTTTCGCAGTACGGCACGTCCAGGCGGTCGTCTGATGTATTGATGGAGTTTTTCCAGTTAAGAAGCATCTCGCTTCCCGGCGCGAAATTCCAGCGGAAGATCATATCGATATTAAAAGCATTATAGTTAATATCATTATCGGCCATGTAGTCTAAAGGCGATAGACGGCCGTTTTCATTCAGTTCATAAAAACTGTCGTAGTTGGCCTTGGACCAGTAGTGGCGTAGCCTGAAATTAAGAGAAGCTTTATTGTTGAATATATAGGATAGCGTCAGCATATTAACGAGGGTCTGCCGGTCTCTTTTTCCGAAAAGGATAAGGTCTGTTTCTGTATGTCGTTCAACGAATCCGGGTTCATTGAGGTCTTTTCCAAAGGAAAGATTGAGGTTCATTTTGAGCCTGTCGTTAAATCTCAATGTAGGAATTATCTCTAGAAACCATGACCTGACGTCGAAATAGTAGGCATACGAACCTCTATAGCTCCCTTTCATCTCGGCCGCCAAGGATTGTCTGGGATCTGTGCTGAGGGTCACCTGGCCGTAAAAGTATTTATTTCTCACAACGTATCTGTTTGGAGTCCGGGTCTCATAGTAGTCATGACCCTCAAAAGGTGCCAGGATTAACTGCGCTCCGAATGAGTAGCGATTTTTAAATCCGGCTGAAAATGCATACTGGACCGTAAATTCCGAGAAATCGCCAGGTTTATAGACACGGCTGTAGAGTATGTCGAGTTTGTTTCGGATACTGAGGAATATCCCGAACGGCTTGAGAATGTTGTAGCTCAGGGAAAACTGGTTAATTATCTCGTTGTTTCGTCTGAGATAGCCCAGATCATTCTGATTATAGGTATCGTTTATGACCGAAAGAGCGTAGAGATACTGGAAAGAACCGCCAGTTTTTCCGGCCTCCAGACCAAGCTTGTATCCGATCGTCGCGGAATCGTCTTCAGCGATACTGCTCAGGCCGCCGATTCCCCTGAGCTTATAGATATTGTTTCTATCGGCCAGTTTGAATTCTGTGGCCGTGACATTGGCAATGTAGCCTTTTCTTAAAACATTGGAGTTTATAAAGCTTATGTAGGAGTTTTCAAAAAGGCTCTGATCGAGAACGAAGATATTGAGATTGGTGAAGGGCTGGGTGAGAATCTCCCTTTTCTTCCCGGTCTGCATGTCTTGAACATCGGCATAGGTGGGAGCGGTCATTGCATTGAGGAAACCAATGCCCAGGCCGCCGTTTGTGCGGCCCGAGATTTTTGTGGTGTTGAGAAGCGGCGCTTCATCCGGGTTATTAAGGACCTGCTCGGAGTCTGAGATCTGGCTGTAGATTCTGTCATGGCCGACTGGCCGTGCTCCGATCCGCCTGGAATAGAAGATATCTCCTTTCTGAAAAAGCTCCATGCCCTCAGTGAAAAGCTGCCGTTTTTCGATGTATTTTATTTCGTAGGGGGTAAGGTTGAGTTCGAGTTCATCAGATTCGACCTGACCGAAGTCGGGGATTAGACTCATATCGAGCGTGAAGCTGTCGGTAAGACCGTATTTTAGGTCGAGACCCCCGTTGAAAAAATTTCGCCATCCCCTGCTTAGGCCGCGCTCGGCATATCCGGACAGATAAGGCATAAAAGACAGGCGGACCGGCGGGGAGAGGTCTTTTATGCCCTGAAGAAGCCCCATTTCTTTCCACCAGCAGTCGATCTCGTTACTCACATAACTCCAGCAGGACCATTCCATATTCCTGGCAAACCACCTCCAGATATTGAAACCCCAGTCTTGGACAGACTTATTCGAAAATCTAAGGGCTGAAAAAGGGATCTTAATCTCGACGGTCCAACCGCTATCTGTTCTCCCTACCGCACTCTCCCAGACCGCATCCCAGGTGACCTCTGACTTATCTCCGTAGAGTTTGATGTCCCGCTGCACACCGGCTAAAGAGACATAGAGGAACACAGAGTTAATCCCATCGTTAAAGGGGCTGATATGGACGGCAAGCACTTCGGAATTGAATGAAAAGGAGTCACGGGGGCAGACTTCCGACTTCATGTCCTCTGGCGAGTCATCGAAGCAAATGCAGCCAATGTAGATAGCTTCGTTGTTGTAACCCACACGGGCTACGGTTTTTTGTGAAGGAGGATTTCCGTTGTAAGGGCCCCACTGGATGAAGTTCTCGAAAAGCGGGAGTTCTTTCCAGCAGTCTTCGTCGATTTTTCCATCGATCCGGGGGGAATAGGAGACTCTTCGAGCAAGAGATGATTTTCTTGGAAACTGGGAGAATGTGAAGGAAGGAAGGAGAAGAAACAGTATTAATGAAGCATAGAGGGGTTTGGCGGTATGCGGATGCTTTTTCAATGTAATTAACCCAGTAATCAAAGTGCAAATTCTGTGCCAAAAGGATTCTCCAGGGGAAAGGGATTTTGAAGGCAGTAAATGTGTAAAGGGTTCTTCTACTTGAATTTCTAACTCATTCGATATCAATAATATAGAAAAAGTCTATAACAAGAATTATCAACCTCAAGATATGCCTTCATTAGTCCGAATTTTGCTGAAACGCCACAGCTCTATTCTATAACCAGGATTCCAACATTCCATGAGTTGAAACTAAGACAAGGATTTCTTTTTCAGAACGAGACTTCATAATTAAGGTAGGCTCGACCTCACAAATCGACATAAAACAACCGGTTGATTCCCTTAGAAATACTCATCCTTATTTGACTCTTCCTTCACAAATTGATAATCTTTTTGTCACACTATGGAAGCAAGTTCAATTGACCCTTTCACCATTATCATTCCAGTATATAATGAAGAAGAATTAATTGTTGCAAATATTGAAAGACTATTAGAGATCCTTA
>CP070825.1:3576134-3637490 GCA_020344415.1 Candidatus Aminicenantota bacterium | reverse complement strand
ATCTGGGCTTTTTTGATAAATTATGGTTCGAAAAACTTCAAAGGATAAGGAGGAGGAGAAATGAAAAAGAGATTCATAACACTTTTCTTCGCAATAATCGTTTTGGGGTTCCTTTTTCAGTCCCTGGCACAATTCACTCCAGAAGAATTGGCAGAAAGAGAGAAATGGGAAGAGTTCCTCATAACAGCAAAAATCATAAAGCAAGAACAGCCGTTTGAAAAAAGAGAAGCTGTGACTGAGCCCTGGGTTCTCACGTTGGAAAAAGATGGAATCACGAATAGGGCATTATGGAAAAATCCAGCAGGACGGATGTCGGGTTATGTTGAGAACTGGAAATGGGAAATCGTGGCTTACCGTTTAGACAAATATTTAGGCCTGAACATGGTCCCCGCTACAGTGGAAAGAAGATTTCAGGAAAACCGAGGCTCCTGTCAATTTTGGATGGACGATTGTATAACCCTCAGGGATAAAGTTGAGAAAAAAATCAAAACCCCCTCTTATAAAATATTCCCTCTGAATAGGGCGTATTACCTGCAGCGGGCTTTCGATAATTTGATTGCCAACCAAGACCGGCACCAAAACCAGTTTCTCTTTACTAAAGACTGGCGGATGATCCTCATAGACCATTCCCGCACCTTCAGTTCCTCCAGTAAATACAAAAAGAAACTCGTATATGACGAAAAATATAAAGAAGGTCCGACTTTCATCATGAAAGAACTCCCCCGAGCATTTGTCGAGAAATTAAAAAGCTTAAATGCTGAGGTGATTAAAGAAATTACCGAAGATTATCTAACAGATGATGAAATCAAATTCATGCTTCTTCGGAGGGACTTGATAATCAAGTGGCTGGATAAACGGATTAAGAAAATCGGAGAGGATAAAGTCTTATACTGACTCTGACATTCCCGGTTCTTTAATATTTTTATACATCGTTAGGATGTTCTTGTTGTTTTCCCGTTTGTAGTCAAATCCATCCATCAGCTTTCGGGAAAGGAAAATCCCTAGCCCACCTCTCTTCTGGTTCTTTACATTTTCTATAATATCAGGTTTCTTTACTTTTCTCGGATCAAACGGGATGCCCCAATCTATGATTTCGAAAAAAATCTTTTCCTCTTCTTGCCAAGTCCTGAGGGAAATCTCACCTTTCTCTTCTGGATAAGCGTACATTATGATATTGATGCATACCTCCAGCAAAGATACCTCAATCTGGTAATACTCTTCATCTGAAATATTTAATTCATTAAGATTTCCTTGTAAAAAAGTTCTTACTTTCTCAACCTCTGCCCATTCACTTTTGACACTTAATGTCTTCATTTTCAGATAATCTATAACAAAAGGAAAAACGATGTCAATCGGAAAAGATTGAAAATCCAACCTTATCTCAACTCTTTCTTCGTTTGACATCAAATTTTTTCATGTGCTAGAGTAGATGCTCGACCAGCCGCTTCTTATTGAGGGACTCCTTCTCCTGCAAGGATTCGAAAAGTCTTGTTTGCATTTCTTTTGTTCAATGTTTTCGAGAGTTTTCAAACAATGGAAACTGAAGAGCTATGGAAATGGAAATTGAACAACCGGAAAAAAGAAACATGAAAAAAAACAAGGCGTCCTCCGAGCTTCTTGAAGATTTCTCTCTAGAATCCGTCCCTTTAGATAAGAGAAAAACCTGGATTAACCTGGCTGTTATATGGATAGGGATTGCAGTTGTCATGTCAGCCATTTTTCGTGGAATGATGATCGGATTAGGTCTAGGGAAAATCTCAAGCGTAATATTCTCATATCTTTTGGGAGAAATAATCCTTATTGTAATGATGGGGCTCACAGGGTTTATCGGAGCGAAGACTGGATTTTCTACTCCATTGATAGCCAACTTTTCCTTCGGCAGAATTGGAGCTATCATTATATCTCTCTCCATTGCGTTTTCCCTTATCGGATGGTTCGGCGTTCAGGCCGCCTTTTTTGCCCGAACCGTCCAGTTTTATTTTGAAACAGACTTTCCACTGCCAATCTTCTCTTTTTTATGCGGCATCTTAATGATGATTCCCGCTATTTTCGGCATTCGAGGTCTGAGCACTCTGAGCTGGCTAGCTTCTCCATTCATGATCATAATCTTCTTGTGGGGGATCATAAAAATTGGCTTTCATTTCTTGCCCTCAGAAACCTTAGTTACAGCAGCTTTAAACCATCAACCTGACCCCTACCCTATAACTCTAGGCGCGGCTGCATCTATCGTGGCAGGTGGATTTATCGTAGGAGCAACAACCAGTGCAGACATATTTCGCTATGCTCGCCCCCGAATGAAAGATATTTTCCTGGCAGCTGGCGTCGCCATGGCTGCGAGTGCTTTCCTTCACCTCGTTGGTTCGGTCTTAGCCATGAATACCGGAGTCTATCACGAAAGACTTCCAGAACTTGTAATCGACAATCAATATCTCGGATTGGGATTCATCGGTTTCCTCGTCCTTCTCCTGGCTCAATGGACGACAAATGACAGCAACATATATTCATCAGTATTGGCTTTGAACAACATTTTTCGAACAAAAAGGTGGAAAACAACTATTGCAGCAGGCATTTTCGCCTCCCTGTTTGCAGCTTTGGGCATCCTAGAGAGACTCGAACTCTTCTTGATCATCCTGACAGTGAGCATCGGACCGATTGGGGGGATTTTCATCTGTGACTATTATTTCTTGAGAAGATTAAGGAAAAAGGATTTTAAGAAAGACGCTTACTCCAAAATCAACTATAAAGCCCTGGGGGTTTATCTTGCTTCCTTTTTAATCGGTTGGACAACTTCTGGCCATCCTTTTGTGATTAAAATTTTCCCTTTTTCTATTTTTGCTTTCAATGGGATTATCTCCTCAATTATACTTTATTATACGGTTATGAAAATTTTTCCTGAAAAGGAGTAAAAACATGGCTCTGAAACAAGTAATAGAAATATGCGAGCTGTTGGAAACCCCAGTCATAGAAAAAGCGGAAATAAGGGAATTCTTCTTGAACAAAGGATTAGAGGAGCCAGAAATTGAAACTCGGAAGATCAAAGAAGAAAAAGGTGAAACAGAATTCATAAAAATTAATATAAGAGGTAAAAAGAGTAAATCCAAAGGAAATGCGGCGCCAACATTAGGTATTATAGGGCGTTTGGGAGGAATAGGCGCGAGACCTCATAAAATTGGCCTGGTCTCTGACGCAGATGGGGCAATAACAGCTCTGGCTACAGCAGCAAAATTGGCAGATATGAGAAAAAAAGGAGACATGCTCAATGGCGATGTAATAGTAGCCACTCATCTCTGCCCCTGCTCACCTATCATTTCTCATGATCCTGTTTCTTTCATGGATGCACCTGTCTCCATGGAGACCATGAATAAATACGAGATCGATGAACGAATGGAGGCCATCCTCTCTATAGACACGACCAAGGGCAACAGGGTAATCAACTCTCGTGGATTCGCTATCTCTCCAACAGTCAAAGATGGATACATACTGAGAGTCAGCGAGGATCTATTAGATATAATGCAGATAGTGACCGGCAAGCTCCCAGTTGTATTTCCTCTCTCAATGCAAGATATAACTCCATATGGAAATGAAATTTTCCATCTCAACAGTATTCTCCAACCTGCCACTGTGACCCATGCTCCAGTGGTTGGGATAGCAATCACGACCGAGGTCCCTGTTCCAGGATGTGCTACAGGTGCGAACCATGCGTTGGATATAGAAATGGCAGTTAGGTTTGCTGTAGAAGTGGCCAAAGCTTTTGGCGAGGGAAAATGTTCCTTTTTTGATGAGAAAGAATTCCAAAGATTGCTTTCACTTTACGGCTCTATGGAACATTTAAAAACCTTGGGAAACAAATAAACTGTTATTATGAGGGGTAGGGGTTTGATTCATCAAGCTCATTTTTTTGAACGCGCAGGGGCTTGATTCATCAAGCCCACATGCAGGAAGACTGTAGGCATTTGATTCATCAAACCTACAGGTTAACAGAATAAGGTTACAGAATGAATTCGGTAAAGGTCGGTCTTCTAACAATCGGTCAGTCTCCAAGAGAAGATATCACAACTGAAATAGGGCCTCTATTTCTTCCTCATATAGATATAGTGGAAGCAGGATTACTGGATAATCTCTCCCCGGCGGAAATTGGACAATTACAGCCTGAAAGTGGAGAAACGCTCTTGGTCAGCCGCCTAAGGGATGGCAGCCAGGTTAGATTGAGCGAGCCAAAAATAAGTGCTCTTTTACCTGAAGTTATTCACTCAATGAAGAAGAAAATAAGAGTTCAGGCGGTCGGATTGCTATGCACACATGATTTCCCAGAGACCAAATCTTACCCCTCGGTAATTTCCCCATATAACTATCTCAACTTTCTAATTACGGAGATGCTGCAGATCCAGCACCTTGGAGCTGTAGTTCCATTAGAAAATCAGATAGAAATGACAACGAAAAAATGGAGAATGAGGGAAATTATCGTGGAGGCAAAATCTCCTTATGCAGAAGAAAAAAACTGGGAGGAAATTGCCCAGAGGCTTACCAGAGAGAACGTTGAAGCAGTCGTTCTCGATTGTATTGGATATAAAATGGAGGACAGGAGGGAATTACAACGCCTGATATCATTGCCTGTCCTTTTGCCTCGTGTCATCCTTGCTTATGCCATTAATCAACTTTTTTAATAAAGATTGAACTATCTGGATAAGATGAACAGATAAAAAGTAATTTCTTCCACAGGAGAAAAAAAGAAGGCCCGGCATCTGTCCTAACAATCTTCTTGTGATAAAGGAAGATTTCCGTATGTGAGCTTGATAATAATAATAAAAAGATATAATCAGTATTATGGCAATACAAATAATAAATTATGAGAGGAGGTATGACTATGCTAAAAGTTCTAATTTGCTACCATTCCCGAACCGGAAACACAGAGAAAATGGCAGAAAAAATTGCTGGAGTTCTAAATGATGAAGGATTAAAAGTAAATACAAAGAAAGTTGAGGATACCAATATCGAGGAACTGCTCGATTATGAATGTTTAATCTTTGGATCTCCGACCTATTATGGATCTATGGCCTGGCCTTTGAAGAAACTTCTGGATGAAAGCGTGAAATATCACAGAAAACTTCAAGGCAAAGTCGGAGGTGCTTTCTCTTCCGCTGCGAATGTCGGAGGAGGTAATGAAACAACAATCCTGAATATTATAAATGCACTTTTGATTCATGGAATGGTTGTCCAGGGTGAGCCCATAGGAGACCACTATGGACCTGTTTCAATAGGTCCCCCTGATCAGAGAGCTCTAAAAAGTTGCGAGCGCTACGCCCAAAGTATTGGAACTTTGGTAAAGAGATTGTTTTCTTGACTTCAAAATAATTCCAGATAAATATCTTTCTCTGCCCAAGTTTATTTGTAATTCTCTTCAAGGGGGCTATAATCAACCCAATCTATGAACATTTTTTCTATCTTTTGTGGATTTTCCCCTGACCAGTATTTTGAACCGGTCCAATTATTGAAAATCAAATAAGCATTCTGATTAGGAATATGTTGGGCACTTTTATCGTCTGATTCGTGGTAGACAACTTTAGGTTCTCTAAAATTGTCAACATAAAATTCAATCCTGTCTGGAAGCCATTTGAAGCCGTAGGAGTGGAAGGCTCTATCTGTTCTTCTCCCGACTTTCACTTTCTTAGACCACTTCCAATGTGTCTTCCTCCACGGATTAAAGAGCTTTCTTCCTCTCCAAATAGTGAAATAAACATATTCTGGCTCTCTGCTCAAAATTTCTACATCAATTTCTTCGAAATAGTCATCTGTGGCTCCTGGTTGGTACACAAAAAAGCCGTTTGTCACTCCTTTAAGGTTGGAGGTATCGCATTCCGTCATCTGACTCGCTTTAATGCTTGCTTTGTAAAACCCATAATGAAATGAGGGAGATGTGCTCTTTATTTGTCCTCCTCTACCATCTTCGTTTAACTGAATCACTAATCTATCAATCTTGGGCTGCATCCTATTTGGCCAGGGTGCAAATTTATCGTTTTGATGACCGAGCTTATTGCCTCGAAAATGGATACTTCTATCCTCAGTATTTTCGCTCCAAACATTCTCTGTTGACAATCCCCCCATCCATTTCTTCTGGACTTTCTCCCACAAAAGGTTTGGAGAATATTCTGTCGATGTTTGGTGCCACACATAGTCGAATTCATCAGGGAATCCTGGAGCACTGTTAGAGACGAGCTTTAGTTGTCCTTGAACATCAGTTATGAAGAAAGCCGGGTGTTTGTCCTCTAAACGGAGTATATTCGTATCAAAGGATGGAAAGCACGAAGCAATGCTTGGATGGATCAGATAATACTGTCCTCCGTATGAAATGACATGAAACCTATCCTGAAAATTACCCATAAGGAAGTCTTGAGGATCCTCTCCTAATTCAACGAATATTTTTCGCAAACTTCTTATGGGTGAATATCCCCATTGGAGCTGGATGACATCTCCGCTCTCATCTCCAGCGATTTCAATAAAGCCCTCTTCATCTGTGTTTTGCAGCTCGAGCACATAAGACTTAAAATTTCCCTTTATATCATAACATCGAAGAATTTCATCAGTGACCACAAAGTTTAGCAAGCGCGCATTTTTTTCAGCCAAATTGATAATAAAATCCGCAGGTCTCTGCCCAACCTTTAATCCATTGAATTTCTTACTTGCGGCAAAATTCAGACCTAAGATAGAAATAAAAACGAATATAATTACTGCAGCCTTTTTAACCACTTTTCCCTCTCATTTATTCCTTATATCTTACTATATTTATATATATAATAAATATTATAGGAATTGTCAATTAATATTTTTTTAATTTATCAAAATCTTAAATCGAGAGAGAGGTTTCAGTGATAAGACAATTCAGGATGAAATAATATCTGGCATAATATAAAACCTGATCCTTCAATTATTGATATAATCAGTCCTTTCTCGGATAAAAAAATTGAGAAGAATATTTTCCTGGCTATTCTCTAGAAATTTTTTTTCGCCGATTGAATGCAGCTAATTCACGATAATACGGAAAGCGTTTCTTGACGATGGAATCCCAAGAATATTTCTTCGCGGTTACTAACGCTTGCTGGCAAAGTTCTGTATAGCTCTTTTTCGGTAACTGCAATAATTTAAGTATAGCCTCAGCCAGGGAAGTTGGTTTTTCTGATTCCACCAGCTCTCCAACGACAAAACTGGGCAGACCTCCTACCCTAGTGGCAACGATGGGCACAGCACAGCCCATTGCTTCAAGTGCCCCAATCCCGAAACCTTCCGAACGAGAGGGCAGGACACTCAAGCGGGCCAGGTTGTGCAATAAGGCTAGGTCTCTGTGGGAACGCTGACCCAGGAAAAAAGTGTTTTCTAAGCAAAACCTCTTTTGCTCTCCTTTATTAAATTGCTCCAATCCACCGCTGCCTAATATTAAAATTAGGGCTTTGCCCTTCTTCTGGATGATGTGGTTGGCTTGTAATAATATATCGATGCCCTTTGTACGGGATATCTTTCCAGTGAAAGTGATTACAGGCAGGTCTTTTCGCTGAGTTATGCCAAGTTTGGACAAAATTTTCCTCCGGTCAACTTCAAAGGGGTAAAAAACTTTTTGATTGTATCCATTCGTTATAGTGATAACCTTATCCGGCTGTACGCCATAAAGGGCAATAACTTCCTGGCGCACATAATCTGATATGGATATAATGTAGTGGGCATTTCTTGCTGATTTTCGGGCAATGGAACGCATGTTCCTATCATACCTAAAACCCATCTGATCGCTGTGGTGAGCCACCGAGATATAGCCAAACCCTAAGCTTCCTATCAAATGGTCAAGGGCCCAGATATGCTGGCATTCAATAACATCAGGAGAAAATTCGCCAACGGCCTTCTTCAACGCCTTCCTCATATAGCCAAAATAAGCCGTCCGTTCAGCCGGACTCAAATGCTTGAATGTCCAAGCCTTCGGGTAATTACGCGGGTTAGGATCAGGGATAATAAGAGGGAAGGTGTACAAGTATACGCCCTTGTACCGAGCTGGAAAGGGCACAATGCGATACAAATTCGGATGACCATAATACCTGCTGTAACCAGGACCGGGGAGTCCAGAATCTGGGAAAAAGGCCATCACTTTGTGGCCTCGCCGCCTCAGCTCCTGCAACACTCCGTCCGCGACTGTACCACTCCCTGTGCCCCAGGGGCCAGTGTTAGTAATGAGTACGCGCATCTGAAATCTGACCGAAAAGGCTCTGCTAAATATAGATTTCTATATCTCTCTTCCCTGATAAAAACCTCTAATTTTTATCTCTTTTAAGTTCTAATCTTAGGCTGCCTCAGAAGTAGCCATAGAGAAGTCCAACTTTAACCGTGCGACACAAGGAGATTCACAAAACCTATGTATCCATAACCAATCAAATTGAAAAATCCCGAATGATTGCTTTGGATGAAAATTGCCGAAAAAAATCGGATTATTCAATCTGTAGTTCTTTTTTTGTAATCTCCGGCGAGCCCTTAAACAAATTCCTCATCAATGGCACATAAAACCTCCAGAAAAAATCGCCCTGATCCTTTCTCCAATCGAGAAAAGAACTTAAGGCACGCAATCGAGGCCAGCCAGCAATAAAATAGGGTCCGTAATTGATTTTGTTGTCTGAGAAGTCACCCGCAAAGTAAACTCGTAGAGGGGAACGGGATGCCTGAAGTACTGCTGGGAATCTCTCTTCAAGGCCGAATTGGCGCATAATCTCTCTCCCCTTTGCTGTAAGAGAGAACTGATACTCAGCGAGTATCTCGGTCTCACCCACAGGGCGCACGACGTCAAACCAATACCAAAAATCTGCTTTCTTGCTGACCCCTTTCATCATTGGAGCTTCACCGACTTTAATTATCGACAAGCTCTGGCTTTTTAAATCTTCTTTATCTTTAAGGACAAAAAGTCGGGTGTTTTCGTTAGTAATCAGAAAACCAGGACCTGTAAAATCCCATTTCTCATCATAATGGGTCTCCCAATTCCGGCGGGCCCACACAGGCACCTCACTCTCATCTCCAAGGTCATCAAAAAATCGGCCAGACCACTTTGTCCACTCGAGTCCAAGGATGCTCTCAAGGCGTCTCCGTGCCTCTCCACTCGTTGGCGAGGCAAAAGTGTTGAACTCAGCAACTAAAGCTCCCCCTTTACTTATAAAATCCTCAATCGCCTCTACTTCATCTATATTTAATCCCCCATAGATTTTCGTGCTGTAATCGAGGTGTGCCTGATACTTTTGTCCTTTTACATAATCGCCAAGATAAACGCCATATGTATCGGCTATAAAAAGTAAATTGACGTCTCTAATTTGTTTTCGACTTAAATATATTCTTTCAGGTATTTTTGAAGCATCTAGCCTCTCGGGGTAATATCCAATATAATCCCTTGTTCTTTTCCATTTCCCTTTTCCACTTGGCGGAGGAACCTTATAATGATTCAATGTCCACAGGAGCGCTGCATGTTCACGGTAGTCTGGATGTGGAACAGTCTTATCAACGACTTGGATTCGCCATGGCGATTTACTAGAAAACAACCATACGATTAAAGGAAGAAACAGAATAAAAACAATCAAAATTCCAAAAAGAAGACTCTTCAGACGATTTCTTCGCTTCTTCACTGGAAGGGTCTGCATTTCATTACTTGATTGCCCACTTGGTCCTCTTTTATCTGAAACATCATTTTCAATCTTATGAAAAACCATTTTAATTATTCAAATGCATAAAGTAAGGCCCAACCGCTAAATGAGAAGAATTTTCGAACTCAAATAACGGCAGCTCTCATACTAAAAGAAAATAAGCAGTCGCCGAAGCAGCTACCTGAATAGTCAAGTTATCCAAACCATGGGTACTTACAGCTTCAACAGCTGCACCTGCAATTCCACAAACGAGGCCCACAAAAAGGGCCTTCATTAAAGGAATTCCAACCGCAAATAAACCTAAAAATGCAACAAAAAAACCTACCAAAACAACTGCAGTAGAACCTTCAAGACTTCTGGAAGCAGGGACTCCCAGAAGAGAAGGCACCTTGTATTTGTGTTTTCCCCATTTAGTCCCTGCAGGCTCACCCACAGCATCACCCCAGCCTCCCACAAAATAGCCAATAAAGGCAAACTTGCTGAAAAATAGATTGGTAATTCCTCCACCCAATGCCGTAGTGATCAGAGGCACAATAATATAAAAAGTTCTATGGGGTTCGTCAGTGGGTCTGGCCATTGCTTCATAGAATGGAAAACCGTTTCCCCGGTATGTTGCATAAAGAACACATAAGCTAATTATAGAGCCGAATAAAACAACCGCTGGCAATCCAAAACTTAGATGTAATATCCCGGCCATAGAAAATATGTAAAAATGGAATACCTTCCTTGTGTATGGCGTACGGACTTTTTTTATTATCCTCAACCGTCCGGCAAAAGCACCTCCGATTCCTCCATAAAGCATAAAGAGAGGGCCTAAGAGAATAATCGATTTCAAATCCGGCATGGAGCGCTCGACAAAATCAAAGGTGAATGAGACCATTCTTTGAGGAAGAGATACCCCCTCTGATTGCGAAGTTTTAGGTCTTTTTTCTGCAGAAATCTTTGGTTCTTGCTTTTCAAGTTTTGCTGGCTTTGTCTTTTTTGAAGCTTTGGGCACAAATCTTATATTTTCAGGTATTGGAGGTCCAAATCGACTTTCAAGCTCTTCTCTGACTGACGAAAGAAATGGCCCGTAAACATACCATGGCCCTCCTTTCGCTAGCTTATCAAACAGCCCTTGAGAATGGGGATCAAGAACCTGCCAGCTAAGACCAGCCTGATTCGTAATCATTGAATCTTCTTTAGACTCTAGAGAGTCAGGATTACCCAAATAGGCAAATTCCCGAACTCCCCTTAGGTATAAAAACCCTCCGAACTCGGGACCATTAGGACGAGGTCCTGCTGCAATATTGGGTGCAATAACCTCGACTTCACCTCTTTGTAGCGGCTCTATGAACAAAGAAGGGGGCAAAGGAGGCAGGTTGCTGCGAAAAGCCTGAATAAATGCCTCTGTCCTGAAAGAAGGACTGCGAAATCCATGGATGACCAAAGGACGAGGCAAAAGCCAGGTTTTTTGAGTCATCTCTAACACTTCTTGCGGATTGTAACGAGACAGTGAGATAGGAAAAAGATCAAAGAGCAGTTGAAATTCAGCTAAAAGCTTGCGTTCTTTTTCAATCCAAATGCTATCATCCGGATTATCTGGATCCAACAAAGAAACCACTTGTTTTACAGAGCCAGCAAGAATAAATCCCAAATACTCTTCGTCCGTGGGGAATGGAGTCAGGTAAATTTCATTTTCTAAAATATAGATTTTGCCACGCTCAAAGGAAGTTGTGTTTCGCATTTTTCTGCTCGAGATGATTGAATCAGGGTATTCAGTTCCAACAGAAGCTCTTACATTCTCGATTATTCGCTTCACAACATTTACGCGGTCTTTCCCTAAATAGCAATGTACATAATAACGGCCTTTGCCGCTCTCGGCTAAAGCCTTAATCTTATCCAATGATTGCTTATTTTCGCTCACCCACGGAAGCATCGGAAGGTGGATTATTTCAATACCTACTTCGTTAGCAGCTTTCTGTTCATCTGCAAGCAATTTGGGTTCAAAAGGTATAACCGCTGTATGCAGCAAAGAAATCACAGCCGTATAGCCTCTTTCTTTAAGGCTAATGAGCCGTTCTTTGGTCGGATAAGGGCCGATAGTAAAGCGTGCATCTGCAACGATCTCTTCTACTAAACCTGTATCTGCGCCAAAAACTTGAGGATTCAGCCAAAAATACAAAGCACCGAAAGTTGCCAATAAGACAATAGCTGGAATGCCTACCTTAACGTGCCTTAATTTTGTCTTGATTACAGTCCGTACAAGCCAAACAGAGATAACACAAGATCCAAACACAAATAAAACAATAACAAACTTCACGGTGACATCTTCAACACCCTTGCCCCACTTCATCTCTCGGGCAATGCTGGCGATCCATCTCACGGGACCCATTAATGTCTCTGTCCCAGTCGTGAATCCTACCATCAGCCACATAAGGGCAAAAAACACTAAATTTTTTAGGGAAAATTTGAAAAATTTTCTCTCAAACCAGGACATAAATTTCCTCCAGGCTGAAACCTTTTAATATTTTTTAAAGATTCGTTGTTGGAAAGTTATCGAAAAAGTTATCCTATTTCCAAATTCCTCTACTCTAAATTCCTCTCTTTCGAAGCGGACTCCCAAATCAATCAAGAAAGTTCTGGATACACTTTTTTGAAACTCCAACTCAATCTTGTAAGAATTGAGCCGCTCGATGTCCTCGAGAAAAAATATCTCTACAGGAGAAGAACCGAAACCAAACAACAGACTCAGGTGATTTTCTGCATCTTGGAAATACCTTCTCATAATGAAAATTCCAGAAAAAGAATAGCCAGAAGTTTTTGCTGTCACGAATGGCCGAAAAGAAAACCAATAATTCCCATGATATTTCCCTAGATTCCCAGTGTAAATAACAACCCTGGAACTAGAAAAATCGAGATACCGGACTCCTGCGGAAAGCTCGAAGCTTTTTGGAAGAGAGGTGTACAACTCGCCCCCAAATCGATATTTCGGAAAAATTGAATACGATGAATAACCAGCATTCAAATAGGCATAAAATCCCTTTGTTATCTTGGGATAGGCATCAATCTCGAACTGTGTACCTGATTTAGCCCCAGAGCCAAAATTGCGGCTGGCATAATTAGCTCGTGCTATAACTGACCCGAGTCCAAACTTTCTTGAAAGTTCGAAAGACAGGAAATGCCAGGGGCCGTATTTTCTCTGTCCCCTTTCAAATTTATCAAATCGATATCTCAGTGATATGTTGTAAATCTCTGTCAAAAACTGAATTCTTTCCAAAAGTTGTAAGGCTTCCTCGTGCGAAGGATTAATTCCCAGTAACCGGTGAATACTCTCCGATGCTGCTTCCAAATTCTCCATCTTCACCAGTATTCTGGCCTTTTTCAACAGGAAATCTTGATTATTTGGATCAATATCTAATCCTTCTTCACAATAAATTAAAGCCAGTTGGGTATGATTAGACCAATATTCGACATCGATCAGCACGTTCCGAGCATCCAGATGATCCGGTTCATGTTCAAGCACTTCCTGTAATTCTTTCCGGGCAGAACGGTATATCTTATCCCAGGCGTACAAGCGTCCCAAGAATACTCGCACATCATGATATCCGGGCTTTTTCTCCAGAATATTCATACAGATTTCTCGTGCTTCCTTTCGTTTCCCCTGGAAAGCAATAGTCCGAGCCTTCTTAAACAATTCATCATAATCAACCTTCTCTTGAGCTCTTTCCTCCCTCTGTTCCGTTTCTGCAAAATCCTCTTGCTTGATCTTCTCAATCCTGTAATGAAGTTGTTTAATAAGCCCACTTGCCTCAGAAGGTCTGGGTTTGGAAAAGGTCAAAGAGGGCAAGAGAATGGTACCTAAAAATAAGATAAGCAAGTAAACAATCAACTCACTTGAAAGAAAGCAGAAAGTTCTTATATTGAGCTTTTTAAATTTGAGAAACATTGACTTTCATCCCCCTAATTCGCAAAAGGCTTCCTTTCCATTTTCCCCCAACCCTTCTTTTTTCTCATCACATCAAATATTGCTTTCAACCTCCACCAAGAATGAACTTGGCGGTATCCAAAATTTTCAATAACAGCCATCAGAAATAGCCTGGCTACATCTTTCGGCCTGTCATACTTTTTTACAGTAAATTCTTCTAAGAGAAGAGAAAACAACGATAAGATTACCCCGAATAATATGGCCAAAAAAAGAAATAGTATTACAAACTTCATGTTTAACCAGCCCAGAATATAAGAAATTATGACCGTAAAATAGCCAGTGACTTCTATAACGGGACCTAATATTTCAAAAAGAAAAAAATAGGGCATGCTGATAAACCCAATAAGCCCATATTTTGGATTAAACATCATCTTTTTATGGAAGAGGAATGTTTCAATCAAGCCTCTCTGCCATCTGTTTCTCTGCCGGGCAAGGATTCTCAATGTATCCGGGGCTTCGGTCCAACACACGGGATTTGGAATAAACTCTATTTTATATTCTTTTTTCTGATTCCGCATCATCCGATGAAGTCGAACAACAAGTTCCATATCTTCACCTACAGTATCTGTCCTGTAACCACCCGCTTCAAGAACAGATTGTCTTTTAAACAAACCGAATGCTCCTGAAATAATTAGGAGGTTATTCATCCTGCTCCAGCCAGCTCGTCCGCATAAGAAGGCACGGATATACTCCATGACCTGGATGGCTGGCAGGAACCTCTTGGGCATCTTGACTTCGCGTACCTCTCCCTTATCTATGAGGCAATCATTGGCAATCCGGACGATTCCACCCACTGCGATAACCTTGGCTGTTCGATCCATATAAACATGAACAAGCTTTTGTAAAGCATCCTTTTCGACAAGAGAATCCGCATCAATAGCGCAAAACAAACGGCTCCGCGAATAATTCACCCCAGCATTCAGGGAATCAGCCTTTCCACCATTTTCTTTGTCGATAACAACAAGCCTATTATCCGCCATGGATTTATATACACCTTTAACAGGTTTGGTCAAGATTTTATCCTCCTCTGCTCTGGGAAACTGAACCAGTTGAAATTCATCCTTGAGTACTCGCAGGGTTTCGTCAGTAGATCCGTCATTGACCGCGATTATTTCAAGTTCAGGGTAATCTACATCAAGAAGAGAATGGATACTCTCGATTATGGTTAATTCTTCGTTGTAGGCCGGAACCAACATCGCGATAGTGGGAGTGAGTATAGATTCATTCTCTTCATGGGGACAAACCTCGCATTTTCGCTTAAAATAATAAAGCTGCCCTGTGGCTAGGAGGAGAAGAAAAAGATAGAAAAAGTTCAGAGCGAAAAAATATATGATTACAAGGACATTATAAAAAAATACAATCTTATATATTATGGTCAACATTTTCTTTCTCAAAGAGAAACTCTTGGGCAATTTCTGGATATTTGTGCTTAAGTTCTTTAATAATTTTTTTCCCCTCTTCACCCAATCGACAGAGATTAGAAATAGCTTCAAACCTGACTCCAAAATCTGGAACATTTGCAAGCCACTCAAGAAAGAAGGCTACATCCAAATCCTTCCATTTACTCAGATCTCCCAAGGCCCTGGCCACAGCACCTTGAACCTGGTGGTTACTATCATTGATTTTTTCGATTAAAATTGGCATCGCATCAGAAGATCCGATTAGTCCCAAGGAGCGGACTGCTTCTCGTCTGACATCTTTATCATTATCATTCACCAAATCTTTTAATATCGGAATGGCCTCTTCGCTGCCTTGCTTCCCTAACAGGATGGCAGCAGCTTTTCTCAAATCCCTTTCTTGTGATACTGCTAGAGGCATCAAGTCATTGGCCGGAATTCCTGCGTTATATAATACATTCACCATATTGCGGTACTCCCACCTGGACTCTTCAGCAAATAACTCCGGCAATATACCGAACAGCTTTTTACTCCCCATAGAGGACAGCATTCTCAACGCTGCGATCCTGACTTCATGTCTGCTGTCTTTTAATAGTGAAAAAACATTATCTTCTGCTTCCCTCAGGCCCATCTCCTCGAGTCTTCCAATGGCCTGAATCTTTTTCCACCAGGAAGGTTTTTTGAGCTGCGCGATATCATCTTCGAAAAACCCGAGCTGTTTATAGGCAAGCCTTAGTCTGTTTTTTCCTGATGCATCATGTTTAAGGTATTCAGAAATTATTATATCCCTAAAATATTTACGGTCTTTTCGAGAAACATGCTCTTTAGGGCGGAAATCTTCTCTATCTAAAATTAGCTTAACAACTGCTTCCCATTTGACCGCGTTGAAATCAACATAAATTTTTCTCCTTGCATGAACAGACATGGCACCGAGATAAATCAGAAACAGAATAATTAGCAGAATAGCAAGAAAAATCAGGACTATTGAGACAATCGGAAGCAAATTTTCCTGGAAAAGGGAAAAAATTCCGCTCCTCGCTCCCATCCAATCGTTACGCCAGAGCGTTGAGGCAAAAAGAAATATAATATTGTCCAGCTCTGTCATACTATATTACCCCGAGGATCAATCTTAACCTAAAAAAACCGCCATAGATATTATATTTGAATCAATGTAAACTTAATTTTTATTCTATTCCTTCTCCCTTTTTTTTTATATTTCTAATACCATACAGTACATTCCGTTGTCAATTCAAAAACTTAAATCCCAAAATCAAAAAATATCCAGCTAAAGATCTGCACAATCATTTATTAAAAGTTTCCACGTATTTCTTTGAAATGGAATCCCAACTGTAATTCTTTTCAACAAGCCTGCGGCATTTCTCCCTTACCTCTCTGCGTGTTTTCACTCCTAATTTAAGTACGGTAATGATACTTTTGGCCAGATTCGGAACGAGATGACTATTCAAGTAAAGCTTTGGCATTCGAGGCAATGTCTCCTCAAAGATTGGAAAAACTGCATCATTAATTTCTTTAAAACCATATTGATAAGAAATAAGTGGAAAAACCCCAGATGCCATCGCCTCGATGGCTACCATTCCAAAAGCCTCCGTGAAAATGGACGGAGCAACAAACACATCTGAAATCGGCAATAAATATTTTAGTTCTTCATGAGACATGATTCCTGTAAAATGACACCTTTCAATGATGGAAAGCCGTCTGGCTTCTTCAAAGAATTTATCATATTTGCTTCTATCTTTTAATCTTTCCAGAAACATGGCACAGACAGGGGGAGTTAAGGCTACAGATCCCGAATCAATCTCGGAGTGCGCCTTCAGCATAAACTCATAGAGCGCATGATTTCCGGTTCCCAGAGCGAATATAAGAGATTGCAATATTTCTTTTGAATCACCAAATCCCACAAAAAGGAACCTGGCCTTCGGAACTTTCTTCAAAATGAGCGGGGTAGCAGTAATAACCACCTGGATACCTTTGGTCCAAAGGTATTTTCCGATAAAAAGAACGATTTTATCATTCACCCAATCGATGCTGTTTAATGTGTCCAACACATCCTGATCAGGATGGCGCTGGTTGTACTTCTGGGCAATCTCACTGAATAGTTTTTTCAATTTCTGGCTTGGCGATGAAACTTTGACTTTTCTCTCTAGTTCTCGTTTGTCTATGAGCTTCTCTCCCTGAGTCAAAATCCTTTTCTTCTCTTTTATTTTTTCTTGCAAGGGAGGAAGAAAAATTTTTCTCCCGTTAGCGAGGGGACTGAAAAGCTCTATATCCACTCCAGCAGGAATCACTTTGAGTTCTGTTTTTAATACTTCACTCATACTGGCAAGGTAATCATGAAATTCTCGAGCATTGTACTCTGATACGGCTATCACACTTGACGCATTATTCAGCCCTTTCATTGCATATTCGTGCAGTCTTTTACTTTTTTTGACGCTGAAATTGAGTGCACTGCCATGAAGCGTTGCAAAATAAGGGATATCTGTATTAGTTGTGGCAAGATAGGAAATGTAAGGCTGCATGATAGAGTGGTTGGCCTGGATTACATCTGGCTCATAATCTTTGATAACAGTGTTTAAGGCTGTCGCGTTTTGCTTGATATAAGTTTCTATCTCTTCAAGGCTTGAGTCCTGGAAAGTCTGAATCTCGTCGAATCCCTCATATTTGTCAATGACATATACAAGAAGTTTTTTTCTAAGCTCAGAGCGAAAAACGTGGCAAGTTCCAGGGAAGGAAGTTTCTACTTCATATTTCTTTTTATAACTGGTATTTGTTTCGTCAAATTCAAAAAATTCACTCACAAATTCTAAATTCTCAGGGTGAGGCTCCTGGCACATGACTATGACATCATGTCCCATTGAACACAACTTTCTGGCAAGATTGGCGACATAAATATTGCTTCCGGTTCCCGTGAGGAGATATCCGTGTACTAGACAGATTTTCATTCTGTGCTAAAATGATTATAACATGGAAACAAAACCAATTAAAACAACACATAACGATCGCTACCAGCTTGAGCTGGCTATCTCTTCAGAAAAGGCTGCCTATGAAAACTACAGGGACCTGTCTGAAATCGTAAAAAATGAAAAAGCTAAGAGACGTCTCGAAGAATTTGCTTCTGAAGAAAAAGGCCATTTTATTGCTTTAGTAAAAAAATACGAGCAATTTTTTGGTCAGAGATTCAGCCTAGATACAGCAGGCAGAATGACAGGGCCTTTATGCGACGCACTCTGGAATTTTTTAAGTGAAGACGAGAAAAAGAGCCCAGAGTTAAAAATTTATAGGATTATTGAACTGGCCATCTTCGAGGAGAAAGCTGCTATTACTATGTATACTCGTGCTGCAAACCAGACCAAGTTTTCGGAATTAAAAAAATTCTTTGCAAAACTAGCTGAGATTGAAAAAGAACATCTCAACGATCTCAGAGAAGAACAGAGAAAAGCTAAAAAAGATGCCTACTGGCTCAAAGATTAGCTCTCTGATAAATCAAATTCCCCTAGTTTTCGTGAACTATATCTAAGATACATCTCATATTTTGATTTTGAGAACAAAATTATTCTGTGTTAAAGTAAAGATTCGATTAATTAAACTCCTGCGTTAAATATTTCTGTTTCAAAGCAGTAACAGAGAAGCCTATCTAAAAATTAGGATTAGCTAAAAATGACAAAAGATTGCAGAAAGTTCTCGATTAGCACAAAAAGATAGTTCCTTTCTCAACAGAAGGATTCCTTATCAATGGAAAACGCAGAAAATAGAACGAGAGCCCTCCGAAGAAAGCTTCGGCTCTGGTATCAGAAAAATCACAGAGAGCTTCCTTGGCGTCAAACAAAAGATGCATACAAGATCTGGGTTTCAGAGGTGATGCTTCAGCAGACAACTGTCCAGGCTGTTATTCCCTATTATAAAAATTGGGTCAGATTATTCCCTGATGTGAAAACTCTGAGCTGTGCACCCCTTCAAAAGATTCTTAAAGCCTGGCAGGGATTAGGCTATTATCAAAGAGCGAAGAACTTGCACAAATCTGCCCAGATAATGGCGGATAAATTCGCTGGTCAAATCCCACAGGATTACAATAAACTCATAAGATTGCCCGGCTTCGGTACATACATAACAGCCGCTGTCCTCAGCGTTGCCTTTGACAAACCATATCCTGTGATTGATGCTAATGTCCGAAGAGTCTTAATGAGATTAACGAGGATGCGACGAGAAGCATCCCCAAAGAACGACAAGACTCTCCTCGAATTTCTAAAGCCTTATTTTCCCCAGAAAAAAACAGGCCTTTTCAATCAGGCTATGATGGAACTCGGAGCTCTGGTTTGCAAAGTGAAAAACCCTCTCTGCCTCATCTGCCCCTTGCCAGAATTCTGTGAAGCTTTCAAGGCAGGTAAACAGGAGATTATTCCAACTCCCAAAAAAAGAACCTACCAAAAAATCGAAGTCGTCGTTGGAATCATCCAGGAAAACGGGAAGTACCTGGTCCAAAAACGGCCATCTAAAGGTCTTCTGGCAGATCTCTGGGAATTTCCCGGGGGCAAGAGAAAAGCAGAGGAAACCTTGGAAGAAGCTCTCCGTCGCGAGATTAGGGAGGAACTCGCGGCAGACATTGCAACAGAAAAACTCCTAACCCAAGTCCGCCACTCCTATACTCAATTCCGAGTCACGCTCTCTGCTTACGAGTGCCGCTTAAAAAACAAGCCTCGCTATAAAAAAGTCCAACACAAGTGGGTAACACTTAAGGCTTTGCGTCACTTACCCTTCCCTTCAGGAAGTGCAAAAATTGTTCACTTTTTAGAAGAAAGAGACAAATCCGAAGGCAAAAACAAATAAGGCAAATGGAAGTCACCTACGAGTTCGTCCATTATGGCAAAGAGTTTGAACCTGAGAAAAACACTCTTGTTCTGGACGTAGGGATGAAGACAGCACCTGGCGTCATCGACCACCATCACCCTACTGCCGAAGTCGAGTGTACGGCTTCCCTTATAGCAAAATACCCAAATCTTGTCCTGGATCACATTAAAAGAAAAGACATTTGTGGGGAAGGTGATGAGCCTCCCCAATTGCGGATCATAACCCACCGCCTCCCCGATTTTGACGCTGTGGCATCAATATTCCTGGCTTTAAAACTCATAGAGACAGGACAGCTTGATCCCTTCATGGACAAAATCGCCCAGTATACCAAAATGGTTGATTCCGCCTCCCTGCCAAAGACACTGGAACTCTCCGCGACGCCCTATTCCATCCTTCGGGCTCTTTTCACCAGGATAAGAAACGGTGAAGAGGCTGTAAACCAAGAAAGGGTAAGAGAGGGATTAAAATTCATGAATTTCCTTTACTCCAAGTCAAAAGAAGGCCACGATATCCTCCAGAACAGAGTCCTTTTTTCAGGGATTGATAGATACGAGAGTGCTATGAGAAAAGTCGAAAATGACTATTTCAATTATCTCTATGACCTTACTCTAGCTCAAAAAATCGTTCTCTTCTTACCCTTGACTTCAGGCCAGGGAAAGAAAAAAGTTGACGGGCTTATCATCAAAAATCCGGGAAATTTTCTTCTCAAAGAGTGGGCCAGAAGAGACAGGGAAAATTCGTCTCTTAACGAAGGCTTTACTCTAGTCATGACGATATTTGGCAATAAAAGATACATCATAGGAGTAGACCGGGAAAAAGGAGTCAATCTTCGAGGATTCGCCGATTTACTTAACAAAAAAGAGGAAGAGAAACGGATGGTTTCCGAAAGGCCTTTAGGCTTTCAATGGTATGGCGGAGACTGCCCATTTTTTGACTACCGGATAGTCGATTCCCCCCAGGACGGGACCTCCCTCAGGCATGAAGAAATAGTTGATGCATTGTTAAGCTTCAGTGAAAACCTATGAATGATATATATTTGTCAAATTAGCCGTGCAAAAAAAATCAATATGAAAGAAACCCTGTTATATATGAGCGTTATACTCGTAGCTATTATTCGTGGTTTACATATAATAAAAAATTATTCTGATCCGAGGCAGCAACGACTTTTTTACATGGATCGATAGGATATGATACGCTATAGTTCCCATTCCTCCTGGATGGCATATAAAGGCGTACTCGAGGCAGGCACAAGAGAAAAAATAAAAATTGTTGCAGCAACATAGAGTATCTGACGTCCGCGCAATTTTTATTCATTTTTTTCACCTGAATTCAATTATGAAAATATTATAAAAGAGCAAGAGAGACTCAATGGTTGAAGTCAGATTTCACGGAAGAGGCGGCCAGGGCACGGTTACAGCCGCCCGTATCTTGACCGCCGCTTTTATAAAACAAGGGAAATACAGCAGCAGCTTTCCCATGTTTGGATTCGAAAGACGGGGAGCGCCCGTAACTGCCTTTATGCGGTTTGACAATATTCCAATCAGGGAAAAGACTCAAATATACAACCCTGACTGCTTGGTTGTTCTCGATCCCGCCCAGAAAAACGTGCCTTTGATCTATGAAGGGCTGAAGCCAAATGGAATTTTGATCATCAATTCCTCTCGGCCGATCAAGGACAGGCCTCACAAGAATATCAGCTTGGTTGGACTAGTAGATGCGGAAAGAATCGCTTTTGAGGAAATTGGCATTCCTTCGCCAAACTCGTGTATAGTAGGGGCATTTGCTTCTGCAACCAAATGGATAAAGTTAGAACACATCCTTTTCAGCTTGAAGTACTATTTTAAAGGAGGCCTACTCAAGCAGAACATAAGCAGCGCTGAAAGAGGATTCTACGAAGTTAAGATCATCCAATGGGAAGAATAAAAATACACACAAAGTGCGAAGGTGCCTGGTCTAATGCAAAAGATCTTCTTCTCTGCCTGAATACCAAAACCTGGCGAACAGAAAGGCCCGTTATAAATGAAGAAAAATTCAGCTACTGTGGATTATGTGCACTCTACTGCCCGCCACAGTGCATGATTGACATGAAAAACCTCTTCTTGCCAAATCTTGAATTTTGCAAGGGATGTGGAATATGCGCCAAGGAGTGCCCTCAGCAGGCAATTAGCATTCTTCCCGAAGGAGGGTTTCAAGATGAAAAAGAAGAATAAGGAAGAATTAAGAGCCCTTACTGGTAATGCTGCCGCTGCCTATGGAGCGATGCTGTGCCGTCCAGATGTGGTGGCTTCATACCCTATCACTCCCCAATCTGAGGTGATCGAACAGCTGTCCAGATTCCATGCAGAAGGTCTGCTCGATGCCGAGATGGTGGAAGTTGAAGGCGAAAATTCAGCAATGAATATCGTCGCTGCTGCTTCAATAGCAGGAGGCCGTGTCTTTACAGCTACTTCTTCCTGGGGTTTAGCTTTCATGTATGATGCTCTCCTTCAATCTGCCGGGTTCAGAGCTCCGGTCGTGATGGTAAATGTCAACAGGGAGATGCCAGGCATTCTAGCTGTATCCGCAGGCCAGCAGGACATGATTGCCAGCAGGGACTCGGGCTGGATTCAGATCGTTGCAGAGGACTGCCAGGAAATCCTTGACTTGGTGATAATGTCCTACAGGCTGGCAGAAGACTTTGAAATTCAGCTTCCGGTAATGGTGAATTACGATGGCTTTTATCTTTCCTATCTTGCCGAGAGAGTTCTGGTCCCTTCCAGAAAAGATGTAGATAAATTTCTAGCTCCATTGAAAGAGCAGCCGGAGCGGCCCAAATTAGTTCCTGGGAAACCTGTAGGCTGCGGATCTCACGGCATACTGGAAGGCTTTGTAGAACTGCGCTACAAGCATTGTGAGGCCATGGAGCGGGCAAAAAAGAAGCTTGATGAAATAGACAGGACACACGGCGAGTTCTTCGAACGAAGTTATGGAGGGCAAATTGAGGAATACCGGACAGAAGACGCAGAGATTGTCTTAGTAACTTCGGGAAGTGCTTCAGGAACAGTGAAAACAGTCATTGACTCAAAGAGAAAAAATGGATTGAAGATCGGCCTCGTCAAGATTAGGATGTTTCGTCCTTTTCCCTGTGAAAGATTAATCCAGGCTCTCCAGGGGAAGAAAGCCATAGGCGTGATTGATCGAAGCGTCTGCTTTGGCTGGAACTGTGGACCTATATACATGGAACTGAGGGCGCTCTCCCCTGAAATCGGTATGGTTCCTATGATGAGCTTCATTGATGGTCTGGCCAGCATGGATATTACTCATAGCCATGTGGAAAGAATGATCAAAACGGTATATGAAGCCTCCCAGGGAAAGCCATACCAGAAGTCAACCTGGGTTTCATTAGAAGAGTGAGGAAGAAGCCATGGCCAAAGAGAAAAAACTGCCCAGGGTATTTGATTATTTTCGAGACAAAGATCCTTTTGCTGGAGGCCTTTCTTTCTGCTCCGGTTGCCCCCTGGAACTCCTCCTGAGATTTACTGCCAGAGTTTTGGGCAGAGAGATAGTAATTGTGGGCACACCTTCTTGCTCCGCTACAGTCCTCTACGGCCAAAACACCGGGTCATGGCACAAGTTAGCCTATTTCAGCTGCCTGATGACAGGGGTTGCCTCAAGTGCCGCCGGAATTAGCCGTTATTACCGAAAAATTGGACAGGATATTACGGTTGTTGCTTTCACCGGGGACGGATGCGCTGCAGATGTCGGATTTCAGCCGCTTTCAGGTGCTGCCGAGAGAGACGAAAACTTTATATACATATGTTACGACAACGAAGGGTACATGAACACAGGTATCCAGAGAAGCAGTACAACTCCGATCGGTGCAAGGACATCCACGACCCCTGTAGGGGTGTCCAGGAGAGGAAAAGAAAGCATGAGTAAGAATTTGCCTCTCATCATGGCTATGCACAAAATCCCATACACTGCCACGGCTACCTTGAGCCATTTGGAGGATCTTGCCAAAAAGCTACTCAAGGCCAAGACCAAGAAGAATGAAGGATTAGCCTATATTCATGTTTTTAGCCCCTGTCCTACAGGATGGGGATTTGCCTCAAACCTTACCATAGAGATATGCCGGCTGGCAGTAAGAACCAATTACTTCCCCCTGTGGGAAGCCGAGAGGGGAAGATTCAGGCTGACACCTAGAATTCAGAAGCCCAGGCCTCTTAAGGAACTGGTTGAGATAATGACGAAGTTCTCTCACCTTAGGAAGGATGAAATAAAGATTTTGGAGAAGGAAGTCCATGAACGATACAAGCTTATCGAGGGAATGACCCGGTTGTGGCCTCTTGAAGCGACTACAGAGATCATCGGGAAAAAAGGAAAGGCGAATAACCTGAATAGATAAACTTAAATCCGAATAATTGTTGTAATATTATTTGAAGCAATAGCAATTCTTGAAGCATAAAGGAGTTCACCGATGGCTAGATTCTTCAAAAAATCATTCAACTCTATATTTAAACTGAAAACTCGAGAACACAAACCGCCTACCTCAAAACCAAAAGGCTGGCTTTCCGAAGAGGATGAGCAGTTTACTCCAGAGAGAAGCTTTTGGCAGAATCCTGAAGAGCCAATCAGTCATTATTATCGGTGGATATGGGAATATCTCGCCTACCTTCCGCTTCTTTGTGATGTAAAGAGAGACTCCCGAATTCTGGAAATAGGGTGCCATCACGGAAGAACGTCGAGGGGATTACTTCAGTACATTCGCTCCCCTGGATTGTATCGGGGATTTGATGTTGAAGCATCCCAAGTCGCTGAAGCGACACGGCGCATCACCCATCAAGCGCCGAATTTCCAATATCTCCATGCCGATGTCTACAACCGGCATTATAATCCGTCTGGGACAATCAAAGCTTCTCAATTTGTCTTCCCTTTCGAGGCTCAAAGTTTTGACTGTGTTTACGCAGCGTCCGTCTTCACGCATCTCCTTCCAGATGAGATCCTTAATTACTTCCGGGAGACCCATCGCGTGTTGACTCTGGCAGGAAAAGTCCTTTTCAGCTTTTTCATCTTGGACTTCTATAAAGGTCCGGGCACAAGCGTATCGCCTGATTACGAATTCGATCATCCCTATGAAAACGACCCAGGCATTGCTGTAAAGTATTCTGAGCATCCTGACTCAGTCATCGCTTACAGTCGGGAACGAATCGAAGAGTATGCAAAAGCAGCCGAGTTGCGCATTGTCCGCGTCATCCCAGGGCTCTGGTCTAATAGCCCCGGCACGGCCGTCAACGAACAGGATCTAATCGTTTTTGAGCGCGGCTGAGGGAGTATCAGCTCCACACCTCTCATAGATACTAAGGGGAAAATAAACAGGCATTGACATCAAACATGTTCGAATTGATTGTGCTGGCGGAGAGGGTGGGATTCGAACCCACGGTCCCGATATTCTCGGAACAGTCGCTTAGCAGGCGACCCTGATCAGCCACTCCAGCACCTCTCCGCACAATGCTTGTGGTATGGTTATTCTATCATTTTTGAGTTAATAATTAAAATTCATCAATAATCAGTCTTCAGGGTTCACGGCTCACATGATATCTTCACAGCTTTGGAATGTAATTTTCCAGCGGCTGATTTCTGACCGTTGTTTTCTGTTGGAAATGAATGGCGGAGGGAGAGGGATTCGAACCCCCGTTCCGGTTGCCCGGAAAGCGATTTTCAAGACCGCCGCCTTAAACCACTCGGCCATCCCTCCACCGATTATTTTACCTGTTAAACCTTCGCCTCGCAAGTCAACAGTTCAATCCCGCTTCACATGCTTGTGGCTATCTTAGTTCAGCAATACTGGAAAAATCAAACAATCTTATCATAGGAGATGGGTTTGATAAATCAAACTCTTACACAAACAAACGTTGGCCCATATGAACCAAACCTACACATAAACACGTTGAGATTGCCACACCGCCTTCGGTCACTCGCAATAATAACCTAGGTTATTCTCTCTAATCCATTCATGTATGGCCGCAAGACATCAGGGACAATAACAGAACCATCCTCTTGCTGATAGGCCTCAAGAATGGCGCTGACGGTCCTTCCCAATGCAACTCCGGAGCCATTCAGAGTGTGGATAAACTCGGGTTTTGACTTTGCCTCCCGACGAAAACGAATATTTGCTCTTCTTGCCTGGAAATCCTCACAATTGGTACAAGAGGAAATCTCTAAATACTTTTTCCGGTAAGGCATCCAAAGCTCTAGATCATTAGTCTTGGCTCCAGAAAATCCCAACTCCGCAGTACAAAGAGCTACCACACGATAATGCAAGCCTAATCTTTTTAAAACTTCCTCTGCATCTTCAGTCATCTTTTCCAGTTCCTGATAAGACTTCTCGGGAAGAGCAAATGTCATCAATTCTACTTTGTTGAATTGATGCTGACGAATCAGTCCTCTGATGTCTTTCCCGTAGGAACCGGCCTCTCGTCTAAAGCATGGTGTATAAGCCACAAATCTCTTTGGAAGGGAATCAGCATCAAGAATCTCTTCTCTATAAATATTGGTCAAGGGGACTTCGGCAGTTGGGATCATGTACCATTGATACCCTCTCAATTTAAACAGGTCATTCTCAAACTTGGGTAGATTCCCGGTTCCTAATAAACTATTCTTGTTGGCTATGAATGGAGGAATAACTTCCTGGTATTCTTTCTCTCTTGTATGGATGTCTAGCATGAAATTGATCAACGCCCTCTCTAACTGGGCCCCTGCTCCAAAATAAACGGCAAACCTCGAACCAGCTATTTTGGACGCACGCTCAAAATCCAAAATGCCGAGCTTCTTGCCAACTTCCCAATGAGGCTTCAAGGAAAAGAAAAGCTCAGGCTTTTCTCCAAACCTGCGCACTTCCACATTATCATCAGGAGTTTGACCTTCAGGGACAGAGTTATGGGGAACGTTAGGAATGTCCAGCAGAATTTTGCTAAGCTTCTCATCCACTTCTCTGAGTTTTTCCTCTAATCCCTTAATCTCCCTGCCAACTTTTTTCATCTCTTTAACATGGGATGATGCATCTTTTCCTTCTTTTTTCATCTGGCCGATGAGTTTGGAGGCTTTATTTCGTTCGAAGCGAAGTTTTTCAACTTTTTTCAGGGATTCCTTCTTTTCATGGATAAGCTTCAAAAAATCATTAAGGTCCGTCTTCAAACCGCGGCTCTCAGTCATTTTCACAACAATATCTGGATGTTCTTGGACAAACTTAATATCTAACATGCCGCAGATTATAGCATAAGTCCTATGAATTTAAAATTATCATAGATCAATGGGGTCAGGCTTTCATAAGTTTTGCAATCTCTTAATATTTTTTATGTGATCATCTCTTATTAACCTTAACTATTAATAAAAAATGCCTCGTGAATAATCCAGGGTGATAAAGTTATGAAAGTTATGAAAGCCTGACCCCAAAGGAATATGTTGACTCAGAGAAAACATTAAAATATAGTTAGAAGCGTGAAAAACAAGGCAAAATTCAAAGGCTATATTCAGGTCTATACCGGAGATGGCAAGGGAAAAACTACGGCTGCCCTTGGTCTTGCCCTCCGTGCAGTTGGCCATGGCCTGAAGGTCTACATAGGACAATTTCTCAAGGGACAACTGTACGGAGAGCTTTCATCAGCAAAAAAGCTTTCACCAGATATCAAAATAGAGCAGTTCGGGAGAAAAGGTTTCGTCCATGTTACAAAGGATCCAGATGAAGAGGATATCAAAAGAGCCAAAAGAGGATTGAAAAAATGCATGGATGCAATGCTTTCTCAAAAATACAACATTATCATCTTGGATGAAATAAATGTGGCTGTTTACTTCAATCTCTTATCTGAGAAAACAATTCTAGAATTTCTCAGTCAAAAACCTGAAAATATAGAACTAATCCTTACAGGAAGGTATGCTCCGACTTCTTTCCTAAAAAAAGCAGATTTAGTCACAGTAATGAAGGAAAAAAAACATTATTATCAGAAAGGAGTCAAGGCGAGAGAGGGAATTGAAAAATAGGAATGAGCCAGATTTAAACATCCAATGGAAAAAGAAAAATTCGAGAAGCTTGTGGAGGAATCATTAGCCCAGCTTCCCAGGAAATTTAAAAAATATATCGAGAACCTTGCCGTAATCGTTGAGGAGGAGCCTTCAAGAGAATTATTTGAACAGACTGGAAGCTCTCCTTTCAGCATCTTGTTAGGCCATTACCATGGGGTACCTTTCAAACACCGGGGCCCTTTCTACGGGAATATCCCCCCTGATGTTATAGTGGTCTACCAGAAAGCCATTGAAAGCGTCTGCTCTTCAGAAGAGGACATAAGAAAGAAAGTAAGGGAAGTCGTTTTTCATGAAATCGGGCACTATTTCGGCCTGAGCGATACGGAATTGAAAGAGATCGAGAAGCTTTGAAAACACAGGAGACATCCAGATGAGCGAAAGCTTTAAAGGTATTTTTGCTGCCTTAACCACCCCTTTCGAGGGAGAGAAAATATCTATAGAAAAATTCAAAGAAAACATCCAAAAATATAATTCTACTGAGCTTGCAGGTTATGTTATTTCAGGGTCTACAGGAGAAAGCATATACCTCACAGATGACGAATCAGAAAAGCTAGTTAAAGCAGCAAAAGAAGCTGCTTCTGCAGGAAAAAAAATTATCGCCGGCACAGCCAGAGAATCGACAAAAGTTACCCTTGAATTCACAAATAGAATAGCAGGCCTTGAGGTCGATGCTGCGCTAATTCGAACACCCTCCTACTTCAAGGCCCGAATGGATAAAGAATCCCTGAAAAAGCATTACCTCTCCATTGCCGATCAATCCAAGACTCCAGTATTTATTTATCATATCCCTCAAATTACAGGGCTTTCTATCGATCCAAAGCTAGTCATCGAGCTTTCCAGTCACCATAACATCATTGGCATGAAGGATAGCTCAGGAAACTTGGCTTACTTCGGAGAGGTTAAACCCCTTCTTCCTCCTGACTTTGATTATCTCTTAGGAGCTGGAAGCGCAATTCTTCCCGGACTCACGCTGGGTGCCAGCGGAGGAATTCTCCGTTTGGCAGCCATTGCTCCAGCCGAATGCGTCCATCTTTATAATCTATTTCACGAGGGAAAACTGGATGAAGCGAAAAAACTCCAGCTTAATCTGGTTCCAGTCAACAAAGCCATAATCCAAACATTCGGCATCCCTGGAACCAAATATGCGCTCGATCTACGTGGCTTTTACGGCGGCCTTCCGCGCCTTCCTCTCCTTCCTCTCGATGAGAAGGGCAAGAAGAATATGGAAGGAATCTTAAAGGAATCTGGCCTTCTGGCTGCCTGATCCTCCAAGGAGTTTCTGAATGAAAAACAACCACCTAGACTCTAATGTACCATCAGGGAGACGTTCTTTTATGCGAAATTTACTCTTTGGAGCTTTTTCTGCATCTTTATCCTCAGCAAAGCTTATCTCACAACAAGAGAAGCAAGGCGCGCGTTTGAAAAAAGGTGAGATGTTTTATCGTCGACTGGGAAGAACTGACCTGCTTATTTCAGAAATATCACTGGGAGGAAGCCCTCTTCCCGCAAAGCCAATTTTGTATCAAGCGATCGAGAGAGGAGTCAACTATATTGATACTTCACATAGCTACATGAATGGAAACAGCGAGCGTCAGATTGGCCAACTCCTTAAAGATATGGGAAGAGATAAGATCCACGTGGGGACAAAATTTCATCTGAGAGGAAAATGGAGTGAAGAATCCATCATAAGCTCTGTTGAAGGCAGCTTGAGAAGACTTGACACAGATTACTTGGACGTCCTTCTCATACATGGAGCGAGTGATGAAAAGCATCTGACGGATGAAAGAGTTCTTGGAGCATTTGAGAAGTTCAAAAAACAAGGGAAGTACAGGTTCCGGGGCCTCTCCTGCCATTCGAACCACCATAAAGTCGTGAAGGAAGCGGTCGAATGTGGTCTCTATGATATGGTTCAACTTGGCTACAATGTCTTTGACATTCGGAATACAAAAAAGGAGATAGAAACTTATGATGATTATCTAGGACAAAGCGGGATTCGCCGTCTTCTCGCTCTAGCAAAGTCAAACGATGTCGGCATCATTGCTCAAAAAACTCTCAAAGTCGGTGGAAAAAGGCAAAACCTGGAAAAATACAGGACAGGAACTACATCGATCTTTCAGGCTATGTTGAAATGGGTTTTGGAAAATAAAAACTTAACATCAGCTTTGACAGAAATGTTGACATATGAACAGCTGGAAGAAGATCTAGCTGTGGCAGGCAAGGTACTCTCTGAGAAGGAAAGAGTAAATCTTTTCCATTTCGTTGTTGAAAACTCGGAAAATTACTGCCATATGTGCGGTCTCTGTGAGATAAACTGCCCTTCTCACGTCAAAACCACATCCATTCTCCGTTATTTAGCTTATTATGAAGACTACAAAAAAACCAACTTAGCAAAACAGGCCTATTCTCGTTTGAAACCATCCGAGGGTCCGCATTCCTGTCAAAATTGCGGAGATTGTGAGAGGTTATGTCCCTATGGAGTCTCAATTCGGGAAAGATTAAAAGAGGCTCACAGCATTCTTCGGACCTAACAATCCCTCAATATTCAAAAAAGGAAGATATTTCACTGAAAGACGCAGATTGCATTCCGCGCAATATTTAGAACATTGTTGAGCGTTATATAAAAAAAAGACCGTGCACCTTGCTCCGACTACCCTTCCCCTGCGTTATCCCTGCAGTTAGCTCAGGCAAGGCTGATCTGCAGCACAAGAGACTACTCTGTTACCGCTGCTACCTCCCGGTCCTGACGGGGTTCGCAGAGAGCTCTTTGCGCAGGGCCCAAACCATCAACACCACTTACAGAGACACTGGCCAGAAAAAGTCCAGCCTCGGCAAGGAATTCGACCCCACTGTAGCGGATTGTGGGTAACAGGGCACCGCTAGCTCCCCATCTAGCACGGTCATTTTTTTTCAAAGACCTTATCTGAATCGCAAGAAAAATCCTAGCTTTATCTTCAAGTTTTGTCAATGGGGTCAGGCTTTCATAACTTTCATAGCTCCTAAATATCCTGTGGATAGTGGTCTCTTAAATCTGGGGGCAGACCTTTATAAGTTTTATCATTAAAAAAAATTCTAAAAATGTTTATCTATTATTAATACTGCTATAAGAATTATTCAGGCCTAACGCTGCTGCAATTAATAAAGTTATGAAAGTTATGAAAGCCTGACCCCAGTAGAGGCTTATATGTCAAGGCCTGACACCTAAAATCTCATTTTTTTAAGGTCTAATCCCATTGACAGGGAAATATCTGAACTGTTATCATTTTATTGGGAGTAGAAAACGATGTATCTTTTAGGAGGTTATACCTTTGTTCTTTTGATTCCTCCACTTTTATTAGCTCTTTATGCCCAACAAAAGGTCAGGAGCACTTATAAGCACTTCAGTACAAAACTGGCCTCTTCCCGTATTCCCGCCTCCCAGGTCGCTCAACGAATTTTAAACTCAAGCGGCGTTAGAGATGTCAAAATAGAAAAAGCAGCAGGCCAGCTCACAGACCACTATCATCCCAGGAAAAAAATTCTCCGCCTATCCCAAGGTGTCTACGGAAGCAGCTCATTAGCCGCCATGGGCATTGCGGCACACGAAGCAGGGCATGCTATCCAGCATAATTCTGGTTATGCTCCACTCCATCTCAGAAACGCCATCTACCCAGTGGCCAGCTTTGGTTCCTCTCTTGCTTTCCCCCTCTTTTTTGTTGGATTCATATTCAGACAGGGACCCAGCATTTTGATGGATATCGGGATCCTCCTCTTTGCTGGAGCTGTAGTTTTTAGCGTTTTGACTCTTCCGGTAGAATTCAACGCTTCTCGCCGGGCATTAGTCCAACTTCGAGATGGAGGATATTTAAAAGAGGATGAACTCTCGGGTGCTCGACAAGTCCTTTCAGCAGCTGCCTTAACCTACGTGGCAGCAACAGCCATGGCAGCCATGCAGCTTCTCCAGCTCATCCTTCTGAGAGGCTCTCGAAGATAAAACGAAGGTACTAACCCTCTTCTCAACCCTCAAAAATGGGGTCAGGTCTTGTTTTTTGCCTTTTTGATTTCTAGTTTTTTCTTCACTAAAGATACGCTAGATATCCAAGAAGAATTTAAGTAACCCTCTTTCTAATCCTTGCAATATAGTAAAAAAAAGACCCCAAAAACAAGACCTGCCCCCTATTTTCTATTTTCCAAAGGTCCAACAAATCAAGGCTTTACCTTAATTACTCAAGATTTCAAATCTGACTCTATTATCATTTACCCTAATAACTCAATTTTTTAATGTCTGATTCCCATTGCGAATTGAACATTATTTTTCTTGACAGGGAATAGACCAAGTGATAGAAAAATAGCTTCTCAAAAAAGGAGGCTTAAATGAGGATAGAAAAAAATCTAAAGAGAGTATTTATCTACATCTTTGTTTTGTTTTCCTTACCCTTTTTCCTCATTGCACAGACATCTCCTGAAGCGTTTTTGGGCTTTAAAGCCGGCGCTGACCGCAAGCTAGCTGATTACAACCAAATCCAGGCCTATTTCCAAAAGCTTGACCAGGAATCGGAAAGAATTAAGGTTTTGAATATCGGAACTTCTACAGAGAAGAAACCGATGATCATGGCAGTGATCACCTCTGAACAGAACATGGGCAAGCTGGATACTTTTAGAGAAATTGTAAAAAAACTCAGAGATCCAAGGACGCTTTCTCCTGAAGAAGCCAAAAAACTCTCAAAAGAAGGGAAAGTTATTGTTCTTATAACCTGTAACGTCCACGCCACAGAAATCGCCTCTTCCCAGATGGCGATGGAACTTGCCTATAAATTAGCCATAGGAGATACGTCCTTTAATGCAGACAAGATTCTCCAGGATGTTATCATTCTTCTAGCACCTACAACAAATCCTGACGGGCAACAGATGGTGACAGAATGGTACAGAAAATATGTGGGCACAAAATATGAGGGTGGCCGTATGCCCTGGCTTTATCACTACTACGCCGGCCATGATACCAACCGCGACTGGTTCATGTTCAACCTTTCGGAAACCAGAGCTGTTACCAAAGTCCTCTACCATGACTGGCTTCCTCAGATCCACATCGATGAACATCAGATGGGCTCTACACGCGCCCGACTTTTCATTCCTCCTTTCATGGATCCTCCAATTCCCAATGTCCAGCCTCTCTTATGGCGCGGAGTCAATCTCTGCGGAGCCAACATGGCTTATGACCTACAAAAGAATGGTTTTAGAGGCGTTGTCCACGGGAGAAGTTATACTGGATGGTGGATCGGAGCCTGCGATGACACCTCTTGGCTACACAATGTGGTAGGACTCCTCAGCGAAATGGCCTCTGTCAAAGTGGCCACTCCTATATATATAGAACCAACAGAAGTTCCTCAATCGTACTATGAAAAAAGAATGGAATTTCCTGATCCTTGGCCAGGAGGCTGGTGGCGATTAAGAGATCTAGTAGATTACGAGCTCACCCTTTCCCTGAGTTTGATAAAAACCGCTTTCCTCCACAAGGAAGATTTCTTGTATAACTTTTACCAGATGTATAAAAACTCTATAGAAAAAAGAGAAAAGGGTGAACCTTTTGCCTTCATCATTCCAAACATGCAGCGCGACTACCCCACAACGCTGAGAATGCTTGATATTCTCATGCTTGGTGGCGTTGAAATCCAGCAAGCCAAAGAAGATTTCACAGCTGGGGACAAACTCTACAAAGCGGGCTCTTATGTGGTCAAAATGTCCCAGCCATACAAACCCTATGCTCAGGCTCTACTCGAGAAACAAAAGTATCCGAATATCCGTCAGTACCCCGGAGGTCCTCCTGTCCCGCCATATGATAATGCTGGTTGGACACTGCCCTTGCAGATGGGAGTTACGTGTGAGCGAATCGAAAAACCTTTTGAAGCAAAGCTTGAAAAAGTGGAGAAAATCCTCTATCCCTCTATAACACCACCTCTAGAATCTTCACCCTATATCATTCTTGATTCTCGGGTGAACGCCTCTTATTCAGTTGCCTTTTCTCTTCTCGAAGATAAAGCGGAAATGTATCGCTCAAAGGAAAAGATCAAAGGAGAAGGGTTTAAGGCAGCAGCCGGAAGCTTCATTATCAAAAACACTTCAGAGATCCAAAAAGCCCTTCCTGGCCTATTAGAAAAATGGCATACCAAAGCCCATGCGCTTCAAAACATCTCAGACATCCCCAAAGCTCCTTTGAAGCAGCGCAGAATAGGTCTCTACCGATCATGGAGCTCTAGCATGGACGAGGGCTGGACAAGGTATGCCTTTGATGATCTCAGCGTTCCTTACACTACTCTGCGCAACAAAGATTTCAAGGGAACAACCAAAGGCAAGAAAACAGAAAAAATCGATTTGAAGGCAAAATACGATGTGATTGTCTTTGCAGACGAAAGCACAGACATAATCAAACTGGGAAAACCCAGCCCTACATCCCGTTGGGCTAGATATTTTACAGCCATGCCTCCTGAGTATGAGGGAGGTATCGGAAAAGAAGGAGTAGAGGCATTAAAAGCCTTTGTTGAAAATGGGGGAATCCTTGTCACGCTCAACAGCGCCTGTGGCTTGGTCTTTAAAGAGTTCAAGGCTCCGGCTAGTAATGCCTTGGAAAGAGTGGACAGGAGTAGATTTTTCTGCCCAACATCTCTTTTGAAAATCGAGGTCGACAACAAATCTCCTATTGGTTATGGAATGCCAAAGGAAGCAGCGGCAATGTTTTCTCGAAGCCTTGCCCTGTCCACTAGAGTGCCCGACGCAGAATGGGACAGAAAAGTTGTGGCAAGCTTTCCTGAAGAAAACATCCTCTTGAGTGGATGGCTTTTGGGAGAAGATGTGATTGCCCGCAAAGCCGCAGTGGTCGACGTTAAGCGCAAGAAAGGACACATCATTCTCATCGGCTTCCGCTGTCAGTTCCGCGCTCAGTCCCACGGCACTTATAAATTCCTGCTGAATGCCCTGCTCTATCCAGAAAGATAAAACAAGCTAGAAAAAATCACAACAGGTAATTTTATTTAATTAGAAAGAGGAGTAGGCTACTTTTTTTAATTAGAGAGATTGCTTCACTTTGCCCACAACGACAAGAAAAGTGTACCCTGCTTCTTTTTTGTTATTTCGTCGATCTTCTTTCAATAATAGAGTCATGTAACCTCTGTTTAATTACATCATAGATCGGAGGCGAATCGGCTCTGGATTTCCAGTCTATAAAATACTTTTTTATCAAACGTAACCATAAATCATTATATTGAAAACTTGGCTCTGAACCATGTCCCTCGTAATGCTCGTTATATGAGGTTAAGTGGATACGTCTGTGTCCAGTTAAATTTGTGAGAACTCTCACTGTATTCGCAAATCTATCAGCTTGATCTACAGTACTTGAGAATGTTCTTCTATTCCCCTTTTCATCAAAATCTCCCCTATTATCTTGGTAAGCAAATTGAATAGGCATAATTAACTCAACACCGGATGTATATTTTTTTAATATCTGATTCCATTTTATTACTGCACGGAAATATTCTGAAATACAATCTACTGTTAAGCTGCCATATTCCTTAGCAACATATGTCCGACCAATACCATAGGAAGTTATTGCATCATACCACCTCAATTTCTGAATCCGCTGCTTGTCTCCATCTCTAGGAGGGAAAAAAATGGGTTCGCTTCCGATTAAGTAAACTCTTTCTCTGATTTGTCTGCTTACTTCTCCAAAATTTTTAATATTAGATGTCCAGATATAAACCACAGGTTTTCCGTTTATCCGATAATAATTTGGATACCAGAAATAGTTTTCCTCTAGACATTGAATATCTCTGAAGAATTTCTGTTCATTGAATTCATTCGCAAAATCAAAAACTCCATCTTCTTCAAGTAACAGCCCCGTTATTTCATAAAGAAAACAGAACTCTCGAGTTTCAAAATTTGATGCCTGCAAGTAGCCAGCTTTAAACAAATCATAACATCTAAAGCTAGGCCCCCAGTAGGAAACAAGATCTATTTTAATCCCAAAATTATTTTTCTCATCATTCTGAGCTGCTGCAACAATCGGGTCTCCAGAATGATATAAACCTCTAATAGGGTAAGTCATAGGGAAGAGGTACCAATCGTTATACCAGGTATAAAAGTCAACCAGGATCTCGTATTCTCTTTCTTCTTTCTCCAGGCTTACGACCTCTGCCGTTAATAAAACAAACAATAAGAATAAAATAATAGTGGCTTTCAATCTCTTCACTATTCGCTCCCTTCTAAAACACGTCTCTCAACCCTGAGACAGACGTTTTTTTTATACCCCTACCTATCTTGAGTCCTCACCTATTTTAAACCTCGGGCAATTTTATCTGTTGCACAAAGATACATATATCTAACATGAAAGTCAACAAAAATTATTCAGGTTTTTTAGATGTTGCATTCTCTTTTTTCTAAATTTTAAAAATGGAGATTTGATAATTAAATCCCTACATCATGGAAAAAAACAGCCACTCACTTTTCTTCACAAAGGAGTACTCTCTAGAAAAATTAAGCCGGCCTTCTCGTCCTGTCAATCTATTTACTTTTCAGACAAAAAAACTAGCCTATCCCCTTTTTATGAGCTATAATTAGTATATTCGAATATTGTAATGATATAATCTAAGAGAGGTTCAACCAAATGAAAAAAAAGGATTTCTATCATCTACACTCTGATGTTTGTAAAACCCTTTCTAATCCCAAAAGACAGGAGATTCTAGATAATCTCCGCACAAAAGAAATGACTGTCAACGAATTAGTCAGGGCTACAGGAATCACGCAAGCTAACCTTTCGCAACACTTATCCATCTTGAGAACAAAAGGAATTGTCTCGGCTCGGCGTGAGGGAATCAACGTCATTTATTCAATCTCTAACCCCAAGATTATCAAAGCCTTTGACTTGATCAGCGATGTCCTCAAAGATGCACTAGATTCCCAGTCTAAGACAGTAAAAGCGGCGACAGGCCGTAAGATCTAAACTAAGGAAGGAATTTTTCCCATGAAAGAAGAAAAAAGAAAAAAACTTTCAATGGTCATCTTCAGCGGAGATATGGATAAATTGTTTGCAGCTTTCACCATAGCCACGGGGGCAGCTGCTTCTAACATGGAAGTAACCATGTTTTTCACTTTCTGGGGTCTTCGGGCACTCAAGAAAAAAGTGAGAACAGGGAAGAGCATTCTTGGGCGTCTTTTAGGATTATTTTATGGCGGGGATATCAATCGAGCTGCACCAAGCAAGATGAGCTTCGGTGGGATCGGACGCTGGATGTTCAAGAAGATGATGAAAGCCAAGCGTGTTCCCACACTTGCAGAGCTCAGACAGATGGCGATTGATCTCGGAGTAAAGCTATTTGGATGCCAGATGAGCATGGAGATCATGGAGATACCCAAGGAAAAGATGATCGATCAAGTCGCACAATGCGTTGGAGTCGCCACCTATATCGAGCAGGCTCAACAGGCTGATGTCACACTTTTTATATAAAAATGATTAAAAAGAGGACGTCCCTCTTCTTTTTATTCTCCGATGATTTTGACCAGGACTCTCTTCCTCCTTCGTCCATCAAACTCTCCATAAAAGATCTGCTCCCATGGACCAAAATCCAGCCTCCCGCCTGTAATCGCTACCACAACTTCTCTCCCCATTATTGTTCTTTTTAGATGAGCATCTGCGTTATCCTCTCCCGTTAGGTTGTGCTTGTAGTTTGATATTGGTTCATGAGGAGAAAATTTCTCGAGCCACTCCTCAAAATCTGCATGCAGTCCACTCTCATCATCATTGATAAAAACACTGGCTGTGATGTGCATGGCATTGACAAGACACAATCCTTCTCTGACTCCGCTCTTCTCAACTAATGCTTCCACCTCTGGAGTAATATTGATGAACTCTTGCCTTTTTTTAGCATGAAAAACTAAATACTCAGTTAGAGACTTCATCCTCTCCTCCTCAAGCTCATCGCCATTCCGCCCCCACCAAGGGCTAGCATGATTAAAGATTGAACAAAAGTCTTCCAGTTGATTTGTGGCGCAAGAAAAACTGAGTAAATAAAGAAATAAACCCCTGCCGCAGCAATAACAACATAAATGCCAAGCATGATCTTCCAGGCTCGACGGTTTGCTTTAGGAGTATCTTCAGAGAAGAATCTATTATAAAGCAGCATCCCGGCCAGACAGAAAACACCAAGCACGGCAAAGATCAGCCAGAAAAATTTCACCTGGCTCAAAACATTTGATGCCAAAGGAACGCCAGAGGCGATGGATTCTTCTGTTGGCGCAATAGGCTTAAGGATCCGCTCGTAGAGAAAAGCTCCTAGGTTGGTTCCGATCAGACTTCCAAAAACACCGTAGAGAAAAGCATAACCCATGTAAACCGCCTTTTGCTCCTGAGGAGCAACAATTCCGATGTAGCTGTAATATTTGGGATGGGCAGTCATTTCTCCGATCGAAAAAACAGCAATTCCCAGAATAAACATCCAGGCGCTTTGGGTGAAGGCCAAGACCAGGAATCCGCAAGACCCGATGACTATTCCTCCAGCCATGACTGGAAAAGCCTTAAGGTTCTTGGTTATCCGGCTGACAAGGACCACAAGGAGCACAATCGTTCCAGCATTGATGATGGTGACAAACTCAGCATCAAATTTGAAAGGCCTGAGCAAAGGAATTTTTTGCATAAACTGGTCCACAGGTGCACGGTAAATAAAATCCCGCAGATACCAGAGGATAGAGCCAAACATCTGAAAATAAAGAATCCAGAAGCATGAGTAGACAACAATCAGCAATATGAACCGGGAATTACTCAATACGAGCAGCGCCTCTTTCAGCACCTGGCGGATTGATTTTGTACTCTCTGGCCTTTCTGGGTCTCTATAAAGAAAAATTGTCGGCAGCAGCATCAGGAAACACCATGCAGCAGAGGAAAAGAAGACATAGCGCCAGCTAAATCCTTTGATATAACTGACCCAAAAGGGAGCGAGAAATGCACCCAAGTTAATACTCCAGTAGTAGACACCGAACCCGAATCCGCTGTTCTCTTTTGTGGTGGTTCTGGCAACCGTTCCAGTAATAATGGGTTTAAACAGGCCGCTTCCTGTGGCCATGATCAGGAGAAACAGAAAAATCATCCCATATGTATCAAAGTTTCCTGCGGCAAAATAGCCTATTGAGAGCAGGGAAAATGCCACCAGCAACACTTTTCGATAGCCTAAACGATCAGCTAAAGCACCGCCAACAATCGGCAGAATATAGGTCAAAGCATAGACAAATCCCTGAAGAAGTCCAAATGCTTGATGCTCGATATTGAGAACATCAACCAAATAGACTGCTAAAACAGAATTCAAGCCATAGTATGCGGCTCGCTCGAAAAACTCCATCAAGTTTGCCGTCCAAAAAGTCCGCGGAAACGTTGTCAGAATATTCCTTCTCTTCTCTTTTTCAATCATCTCTCAATCCTCTCTTTTAAAGTATTCCATGAAGAGCATAATTCCCTCTCTTATAAAGCCTCAAGTGAAGGAAGTCAATCAAAAAGGGGGCGATGTCTTTCTTTTTAGCCCTTTAGAATTTTGATCGCCTTATCTATATCTGAAACATCAATAATAACTGATGTAAAATCTCCTTTTTTACTGAGAGCCCCGTAACAATATTCGATGTTTACTCCCTTATTTCCCAGTTTGGTAGCAACTTCGGCTAAGGCTCCGGGTCGGTTTTCTAGGTCTACCTTAAGGACTTCCCTCATTTCAGTAGTATACTCCAGCTTGTCCAACAGCTTTATCGCCTTGTTGATATTTTTGACATAAAGCTTGGCTGTATCCTGAAAAACCCCTATAGCCTCAATGTTAATTTTGTGTTCAGCCAAATGGCTGCACAGTTCTCCTAGAGTAGAAGGCCGATTCTCAAGGACAACAAAAATTTCGTTTATTCTTTCCATTTTTCTCTCCTTTTATTTCATTCTATTTTCGAATAGGTCTTTAAATACTGGGCTCGAAAATAGGCGCCTGCCTCGCCCACACCTTTAAAACTCAGTTCCTGTCTCTTATAGGAAAGCTCTCCTCTAAAATCTCCTATCTTCAAATAACGATGACTATCCATCCATTCCTCAAGTCCTTTTAAAAGTTCTTTAAGGGCCTCAAGTCCCTGCTGATAGAAAAGGCTGCAGGCCTGCACAGCCGAAGCTCCTGCCAGTATCAGTTTGATCACATCGTCAGCAGTGCGAACTCCCCCAGAAGAAGCAATATCACATCCCACCCTTCCTGCCAATAGAGCCGCCCATTTTAAAGACTGCCGGAAGTTACCTTTACCGATTATATCTCTAGTCTTGAGATTTTCAATATTAATATCAGGCTCTAGGAACCAGTTGAAAAGGACTGCGCCATCGCAGCCTGCATTTGCCAATTTACTAACTAAATACGAAATAGAAGTAAGCTGTGAGATCAGTTTGACCGAAACCGGAATTGAAACAGCTCTTTTTACTTCACTCATAATCTGGAGATGAAATTCTTCATATTCCGAGCCTGGAGAGTCTAGGTCAAGCGGAAGGAAATAAATATTAAGCTCCAGTCCATCAGCTCCAGCATCCTGGAATTGGCGGGCAAACCTAGGCCACAATTTTGGGGATTGACAGTTGATGCTTGCAATGATTGGGATGCTCGTCTCTTTTTTTGCTCCCTCAATCACTTGATAAATTTTTTGTGGAGCATAATCCAGCAAAGCACCGCTCTGCAAGTAATCTCTAGCTTCTGGATGAATCGTGTAACCTTCTCTCCCGACCCCCCCTTCTTCCAAAAACTGCTCCTCAAATATCGACTTGAGAACCACCGCACCCGCTCCTGCTTCATAGCATCTTGTGATGCTTGAAATAGACTTAGTCAGATCACTGCTTGATACGATTATCGGATTTCTTAGCTGTAATCCCATGTAAGAGGTAGTTAAATCTGCCATGATTTTCTCCTTTGACGCTAATTTTTTTCAATCCATTAACTTGCTGAACCTGAATCAAACAACTTTATCTATCCTGAATTATTCCTGGCTGTTAATGTCTCAACTGATTGTTTATATTTTTTAACGATCTCATTCTCTTTTTCCCTTGAATTATAGTTTTCAGGCGGCTCTCCATCATAATCCTCTACAAACCAGCGGATCGTTTTCCCCACCCAAATGTCAAAGGGAGTTGCAGAAAAACTGAGTTCTCTTCTTGCTTTCTGAATATCAAGAACAAAAGGTCTTCTCATGGAAAACGGGGAAAAGGATATCCCTAATCCCGCCTTTTCCAGAATAGCGGATGGAATTTCGACGATTTCAATCTTCTTGTTCATAATCTCGGATGATTTCAGAACAAATGTTCTCAGAGTCAATATTTCAGGTTGAGCGAGGTTGAATGCTTGGCCTAAAGAAGACGGATTAAGCAAATTTGAAGAGATGGTTCTCGCAATATCGTCTTGATAAATATGAGTAGAAACATTCAGACCACCGTCGGGCAGAATCAGAGGTTTACCATCAAGGATGCGGAGAAAATATGAGTAGGCTCTGAGAGAATAATCCCTTTCCCCCATCACAATCGGAAGTCGGAACATTGTCACAGGGAAGCCATGCCTCTCGAATGCCTCACGTAGCACATTTTCACACTCCCTCTTATGGAAACCATAAGACCACCAGCCATCGTTCGCTTCAGGCTTTGAGTAAAGGGGACGATTAAAATCTTCTTCACGGATTGGGCACGGAAAATCCTGCGTAACGATATAAACAGCAGCTGTGCTGATATGGATAAAATGTCCCACATTCCCCATGAAAGTCTCCACAGCCGTTTGGCTGTCTTCTGTCTTGAAAGCAATCATATCTACAACAGCATCGAATTTCTCTCCGCTGAGGCGCTCAGAAAAAGCCTTGGAATTATACCTGTCACCATGGATTCGCCTGACTTTTTCTCCAAGATCGTCAATTGTTTTCCCGCGATTGAAAAGGGTAAGGTCATGGCCATCTGCAAGAAGGCGCTTTGCTATGTGGTACCCAAGAAAACGAGTCCCGCCAATAATGAGTATCTTCATAGTCGTCCTAGGTCGCCTCCCCGCAATTCAATCAAAAAGAGGGACACAATACTTAATTACCGATAATAGCTTCTCTTACCTTATATCCTTTTTCATAATTTAGTAGTGTGTCTCCATTTTTTTGATGAGATCGTCACACGTTATCCGTAATGATAATTTAATTTTATCATTCTTTTCAATCTACTATTTTGTTCGGATTGAGGATATTTTTAGGGTCAAATAGATGCTTTATTCCACTCATGAGGTGGAGCTGTTCTTCTTCCAGAACATAGGAAAGATAGTGCTTTTTAACAATGCCGATTCCATGTTCACCAGAAATCACTCCTCCCCTGCTTTTACAATCTTGATAAAGCTCTTCACGGACTTTCTCACTTTTCTCTCTCCATTCCTCTTCGGGAACAGGAGCGATTCTTCCATCCTCCAAGCGTGCCTTCATGATATGGGTATGAACGTTTCCATCCGCAGCATGGCCATAAGTAGGGAGCCAGATATTATACTTTTGAGAGACCTCATTGACTTTTCCCACATGCTTAGCTATTTCACCTCTGGGAACAGCAATATCTAGGACTTCTACAACATTGGGCTTTAAAACCTCGTAGATCTTGCTCCGAATATCCAAGATTTGTTTCTGCTTTTCAGGACTGTCAGCTACAAAAACATCGAGAGCTCCTTTTTCCATGCATATCTCAGCTACTGCTTCTGAAAACCGGTCTATCTCATCACTGCATGAAGCATCGAGGATAATCAAAAGATGGGTTTCTCCTTGTGAACAGGGCCATTTCTTTTTCAGAAACTCCTCAGTTATCTGGATAACTTCCATGGGAACAAATTCCACAGCCAAGGGGAGGATTTTTTTTCTGATTAAAAAAGGGACTGTTTCTATGGCGTCCGCCAGATCAGAATAGGGAATGATCAGGTATCTCACAACCTCTGATGAGGGCATGAGCTGAATCGTCGCCTTGGTGATAATCCCCAGGGTTCCTTCTGAACCAATGATTAAATTGAGCAGATTGTATCCGGTACTGCTCTTCATAAGTTTTCCGCCTAGATGAATTAGCGAGCCTGTAGGAAGCACGATTTCCAATCCGCGCACATAGTTTCTGATAACTCCGTATTTGACCGCACGTGCACCTCCTGCGTTCGTAGCAATGACACCTCCAATCATTGCGCTTTCTTCTCCTGGGTGCGGGGGAAAGAAAAGGCCTGCTTCCTCGACCGCACTATAAAAATCCATCAAAGTCACACCAGGTTCACAAACGGCCATCTGATTATTTAGATCAACCTCTATTATTTTGTTCATGTTTTCAAGCGAAAGCACAATTCCTCCAGAAGTGGGCACGCATCCTCCGCAAAGGCCGGTCGCGCCTCCTCGCGGTGTAACCGGAAACATTTCTTCATTTGCCAGGCGCATGATTAGAGAGACCTCATCTGTTGTCTTGGGTTTAACCACGAGCTCAGGCATCCTCGCCATCTTTGCATCAGAAAATTCATCATGGCTATAGTCCACCATTCTTTCAGAATCGATAATCACATTTTCTTTACCGACAATTTTTTCCAATCTTTCTATTATTTCTTTAGTAATCTTTTTGTACATGGCTCATCTACCTTGTATCCTAATTTGTCTCTAATATTCTATTCATCAATATTTATTTATGTAAGGTTTTTTTAATCGAACAGTTTAATATATCTATTAACCTATTATAAGGTGGGCTTGATGAATCAAACCCCTACGTTCCTGTCATTGCGAGCGAAGCGCGGCAATCTTTACCCTCTTATGGGATTGCTTTGTCACTCCATTCCTCGCAATGACAAGGTGGGCTCAAAGAGTCAAGCTCCTACATTTTTATTAAAATAGTGGGTATGTCTGCCTCTTTTATAGTTTTATTGAAGGCCGCAAGATCGGTCTTAAGTATCTCCTTTAACTTGAGAAGCTGCTCGTCAGCTTTCGAAAAAAGCTCTTTAAAAACGTCGTAGGCTCCATCAGTTGGGCGGGCCTCTGCCCTTGAAACGACAGAAGCTAAGGCTGCTATTTTATTATCCAGGAGAATCGGGTAGTTTAAAGGATCCTGGCCACTCTTGGATTTTGACTGGATCAGCACATCCTCAACTGCGATCAATTTCTTCTTCAGTTTCATTCCAGCCTCGATAACCTCCTTCCCCTTCTCATGACTTCTGATTTTCTTCGCTAAGTCATCAATCTGCTTTTTAACATCACGCAACTGATTTATGGCACGGTTTACCTCTGTTATCTTGTCCCGTATTTTTATCAGAAAGTCAAACTGCTCCTGGAAATCTCCCTGAGTCGTCGAAAGCCGCGGATCCTTCTTCCACTCCCAGCTTTGTGTCATGATTTTCTCCCCAACTTTAAGCCGTGCTTGATAAACTCCTGGTACTGCAACAGGTCCATTCAGCATTCCGCCCCAAAGTACAGCTCCTGGTACGTGTTCGGCATCAGAGTAACGCATATTCCAAATGAATCGATTCATTCCCTCCTCGGCAGGAACAGGCTGAGACCTTCCTCTTTGAAACCTTGAAGGGACGGCTCCGGTTTCTGCCCCTTCTCTTCTTCTGCTTGTGAATTTCTTGATGATATTTCCTTCAGCATCCATGAACTCAAGAGTCACGACATCTTTTGGTTTCTCTTTTAAATAATAATAAATAACTGATCCACCAGGTGGATTCTGTCCGACGTTGGGTCTTGGCCATCCCCATCCTCCCATGCGATAAGCATCTCGCGGCTTGAAGAGGAAGGTTTCCAAATTCGCTATTTCATCTGTAATCTGATGTAATGGGGTCAGGTCATCTAAAATCCAGAAGGAGCGACCGTGAGTGGCCACAACAAGGTCATCTTCCTTAACCACCATATCGTGAATGGGGACTACAGGAAGGTTGAGCTGAAGCGGTTGCCAGTTTTTACCATCATCAAAAAAAACAAACACTCCAGTCTCTGTACCTGCATAGAGCAAACCTTTCCTCTTAGGATCTTCACGGACTACCCTGAGAAAGGTGTTATCGGGCAAACCATTCGTAATCTTTTTCCATGACTTTCCAAAATCTTCTGTCTTATAGATATATGGCTTAAAGTCATCGAGCTCATGACAGTCCACGGCCAAGTAAGCCGTGCCCGGATTAAAAGTTGAAAGTTCGATCATGCTGATTAAACTCCATTTAGGCAAATCTTTTGGAGTGATATTTTCCCACTTCTCCCCCCCATCTCTTGTGATGTGGACCAATCCGTCGTCCGTGCCAATCCAGAGGGTATTGGGGTCGTGAAATGATTCAGCCAGGGCAAATATCGTGCAATAATACTCAACACTCGTGTTATCTTTGGTGATGGGGCCTCCTGAAGACTTCTGCCTTTCTTTATCGTTAGTGGTAAGGTCAGGACTGATGATTTCCCAGCTCTGCCCCTCGTTTGTTGTTTTAAAGAGAACCTGGGCCGCGTGATAAAGGACATTCGAGTCAAATCTTGAAACAACGATTGGAGCAGTCCACTGGTAGCGATATTTCAATTCTGCTGCGCCCCACCCCATTGGGTTCTCCGGCCAAGCCGTAATAATCCGTGTTTGACGGGTTTCATAATCCCATCTGGTGATCAAACCGCCATAGCTTCCAGCATAGACGATATCCGGATTATCATGGCGAGGTGCAATATGTCCGCTTTCGCCGCCGCCCACAGGATGCCAATCAGGTTTATCGATTCCTGCTCCTACAGTACGGCTGGCAATACGAACAGTGGAATTATCCTGCTGGGCACCATAAACCCTGTAAGGAAAGTGATTGTCAGTTGTGACATGGTAAAACTGGGCTGTAGGCTGATTATCTTGGTCTGTCCATGAAATTCCACCGTTATAGGTGACATTGGCGCCTCCATCATTCGCATTTATCATCCGGTGGGGGTTTTTAGGGTCAATCCACAGATCATGATTGTCGCCATGGGGTACGCGGATCGTCGTATAAGTTCTGCCTCCATCCACTGAACGGTAGAAACCTGTATTGAGGACATATACAGTGTCTGCATCTTTCGGGTTGGCATATATTCGGGTGTAATAAAATGCTCTCTGGCGCAGACGGCGTTCATCATTCACCCTGCGCCATGTCTGGCCGCCATCTTCTGAGCGGAAAACCCCACCATCCTTGGCTTCAATGATGGCCCAGACTCGGTCCGGCATCGCAGGTGAAACAGTCACTCCGATTTTTCCTAGCATACCCTTAGGAAGTCCCGGCTTATGAGAAATTTCAGTCCAGGTATCACCTCCATCCGTAGATTTAAAGAGACCGCCTCCGGGTCCACCGCTGGAGAGGCTGTGGGGTGTACGATAGAACTCCCAGAGCGCTGCATAGATAATCCTCGGATTTGAGGCGTCTAGGATCAAGTCGACAGCTCCAGTCTTTGCATCCCTGTAGAGAATCTTTTCCCAGGTTTTGCCGCCATCTCGGGTCCGGAACACACCTCTTTCCTCATTGGGCCCGTAGACATGACCGAGTGCTGCAACATAGACAATATCAGGATCGCGAGGATGGATACGCACCCTTGCAATCTGGCTTGTATCATTCAAACCAATATGCGTCCACGTCTTCCCGGCATCAGTGGATTTATATATTCCATCCCCGTGGGAAACATTTCCTCGCATTTGTGTCTCACCCATCCCCACATAGACCACATTCGGATCCCATTCAGAAACAGCAATAGCACCGACCGAACCGGTCTTGAAGAAACCGTCTGAAACGCATCTCCAATTCAGGCCTCCATCTTCTGTTTTCCAAAGCCCTCCTCCTGTCCCTCCAAAGTAATAGACATAAGGCTTGCTTGGAATTCCCGATATAGCTGTCGAACGTCCGCCTCGATAAGGACCAATACTACGCCACTTCATTGCTTTGTAGAGATTCGGATTGAAACGGTTAATTTTTTTAGATGATTGAGCTAAATTTCCTGTGGATGAATTCAAGGAGCTACAGAGGAAAAGGAAGCAAAAAAACGCAATAAACAAGACTCGAGATTTTTTCATGTTGTTCCTCCCTCCTTTGATAACTTTCTCATATCTCAATAATGATTGAGGCAAAAATGATTTATAAACCAATAGACTATTCATGTCAAACAAAATTGTATAGGCTTGATTTGAATATATGGGCTTGCCGAGCAAAAAGGGGACTGTCCCCTTTTTATTTATTTTGTTTTTCAGGAGATAATCTTCTGTGTCTCCTTTTTCTAAAGGCAAGAATAATCAGCGGAGGCGTAATGAGTGTTGTAAGAAGGGACATTCCCAGGACAATTGTATAAATCTCCTGAGTAATCGTCTGGAGGGAAAGGCCTATGAGTCCGACAATGATCCCAACCTCTCCTCTAGGAACCATACAAACGCCTGTCTGAATCCTTACCTTCCAGTCTTCTTTCCAGCAGGCCAGAGCAGAACCGATCATCTTGCTCAATACAGCGACTGCTGTTACTAGCAGTATCAAAAAGAGTAATCTTGGGTTCAGGAATGCATTTGGATCAAGATGAGCTCCCATCATTACAAAAAAGAAAGGCAGAAGGAATTCATTGACATATTTAACTTTATTTTCCAAATCGTAAACACCAGCCAGTTCATCGATTACTACTCCAGCCATGAAAGACCCGATTATTGCTGCCAGACCGATCACATCGGCCAGTTCTGCTAGGCCCAAACAGAGGATAACAGATAAGACAAAGGGTCCCTCAGGAATGTTCAATCTTTCAATCCAGCGACGTGTTCTTGCAGCTAACTTAGGCCCCCACCATGTCAAAAAGCCGACAAAAGCTATCGATTCTACCACCAACATGGAAAACTCTATTGTATGAAACTCCCCTCTCGCCAGTCCTTTAACCAGGGCCAGAACAATAAGCGCAAGAATATCGTCCAGTACAGCTGCTCCTAAAACGATATAAGCCACTTTGTGTTTGATCAAGCCGATATCTTTCAAAACCTTAACAGAAATTCCAACGCTTGTTGCCAGAATAGCCGTGGCGATGAACAGGCTTTCTACAAGCTCATACCCCACCAGAAGCATACTTAACAAGCCCATAACCAAAGGAAATACTACCCCCAGGATTCCGACAAAAATAGCGGTTCGGCCAACAGCAAAAAGATCCTTTACTCGAATTTCCAGCCCCACATGGAACATAAGAAAAATCACTCCAATCTCAGCAAAAGACATCAAAACATGGTTTGAGTTATCGATAACGCCCAACACATAATTTCCCAGGAGCACTCCAGCCATCAACTCCCCGATGATAGGAGGCATTCTTAATCTGACACAGAGTTCTCCCAGGATCTTGGCGGAAGTGAAAATAATGAAGAAGTAAAAAAGGAGATTTCCTGCTTCCATCTTATTGTATGCTTATTATAATCTGGCTGGGAAAGAAAGCAACTATCTGAGGATTGCCTTTATATTCTTCCAAAAAACCCGTCACAGATAAAGCCTGTCCTCTATAAGATTTAACGTCAGGGAATAGGTTGAGGCTTTCCATTGGGATAAGCGCTGAAAATTCATTCTTGCTGGAATGAAGGAAAATAAATTTTTCTTCCTCCTGAACTCTTCCGCACGTGTATTTAACTGTAATAAGACTACCGATGTGCACATTTGCTTCTCCTGCAGAAATAGCAGGATAGCCCCCTCTTTTCCAGAATCCTTTTTCAAGTCTGCGCGCTTCTTTTTCTGCTTCAACAAATTCATCTCTGTATCTGAAAGGAAAGCCTTGAAAAACAGAAGCAAAGCCTTCGCTAATGATGAGCTTGTTAAATAGTCCTTCTCCCTCTGTCCAGACATAGGCAAGGATCCTGTCGTATTTATCTTCCAGCTCCCAATCATATGTTAGTTTTATACTTTCTCCGTAGAGATAGAAAAAAGCGAATCTTTTTGCCAGGCTTGCCTGAAGTTGAACCTCTTTTCGTGAGTCACCCATTTCAGGTGCATCGACTCCTACAAGCCTGACCTTTCTCTCGCTACCGTTTTTGAATTTGACTTTAAGAGTATCACCGTCATAGACTGCTGTAACAACGCCGCTTTGAGGAGGAAAAGACCCCTCCTCCTGTTTCTGCGTAATGGATCGTCCTGCAAAATAACCCAAGAAACCCACCAAAAAGAGAAGGACAGAGATAATTATTAAGAGATTTTTTCTTTCCAAACTCATTTTCTCTTTGTTTTTGCCTATATTTTATAAGATTGCCATGCTTGTTCCCAGCAAAGCAAGGAATCCTCTTTCTGCTCGTAATAACAAGGTGGGCTTGATGAATCAAGTCCCTGCGACAAATCAAGCCCCTACAAAAAAAAAGATGATATTGGTTTGCCCCTTGCATTAACAAGGTGGGCTTGATGAATCAAGCCCCTGAATACAAATCAAGCCTCTACAAACTCCTAGCGCTTAACCAGCTTTTTGACGGCGTTTTTTATATGTCCGGAATCTATTCCATATTTATCCAATAGTTCCTCAGGCTTGCCTGAACGAGGCAAGTCATCTACGGCAAGATGGACGATTTCTGCCTTTCCATTTAACGCCTGCGCTACAGCATCACCCAATCCGCCATTCTGGAAATGATCTTCAACAACAATAACCTTTTTTCCTGTTTTACCGACCTCTTTAATGATGTTATCTTTATCTATCGGCTGAACAGAATAGGCGTCTATAATCCGGATCGAAATATTTTCCCTGCGCAGTTCTTCATAAGCTTTTAATGCTTCATGAACAGTTATCCCTGCTGCTATGACAGTAGCTACATCATTCCTGCTCCTTTTAATAACCTTTGAGCCTCCTATCGGAAACTTATCTCCTCTGCTGTAAATGAGAGGAGTGGCAGGTCGGGTTGTTCTTATGTAGGAAATGCCTTTATATTTTGCCAAAGATTCAACGCAAGCTTCTGTGGAATAAGCATCACAAGGGTAAAGAACAGCACAGCCTGGAATTGGCCTGAACATACCCAGGTCTTCAAGTCCCATCTGCGAGGGTCCATCTGCTCCAATGCTCACCCCTGAATGGGAACCACAAAATTTAATATTTGAAAAGGAATATGCAGCCATCCTGATCTGGTCATGAGCCCTGGGTAAGAAGGCTGAGAAAGTCGCTATGAAGGGAATATACCCCTTTGCGGACATGCCTATTCCCATGCCAGCCATATTCTGTTCTGCAATATAAGTCTGGAAAGCTCTCTTTGGGAAAGCATCAAAAAACATATCCGCGTATGTGGAATTTTTCACATCTCCATCAAGAGCCACCACAGCATCGTTGACTCTGCCCAGGTTTAAAAGAGCATTGCCATAGGCGCGTCTTGTTGCAGTTTTATCCTTATAGATATTTTTCTTAAAATTATATTTCTTGACGGTTTGCGGGCCCTGCATCTTTCTTGGCTTACGGACATACTTTTTAGCATCGATAGACGGCATGGGGCCGAGTTCTTCAAGCGCTCTCTTCATTTCCTCCGCTTTTAGAGGCTTTCCATGCCATCCGTTTTTATCTTCAGTAAAGGAAACTCCTTTTCCTTTAATAGTTTTAGCCAAGATGACTGTTGGCTTTGCATTTTGACGTGCCTTCTTGAAGGCATTTAATATTTCTGGGATGCTATGCCCTGTGATTGGAATCGTTTCCCATCCAAAGGCTTGGAATTTTCTCTTGTAGGCTTGGACATCATGCCCGTGCATTGTTTCCTCTGACTGCCCCAACCTGTTTATATCCATGATCGCGCAAAGGTTGCGAAGCTTAAGAAGAGAGCCCATGTTGGCTGCTTCCCAGACTGCACCTTCTGCACATTCACCATCCCCCATCAGAACATAAACTCTTCCAGGAGATTTTGCCAATTTCATGGCTAAAGCCATCCCGACCCCTACTGAAAGCCCTTGTCCAAGAGAGCCCGTTGCCCCTTTCACCCACTTCATCCTCGGTGTTGGATGCCCCTCGAGCGCGCTCGTTATCTTTCTTAAGCTCATCAAGCCTCTCTCAGAGACTATTCCCGCCTCAGCATACGCCGCCCACAAAATCGGAGCAGCATGCCCTTTCGAAAGAATCAGTTCATCGTTTGCTAAATCCTCTGGATCTTTGGGATTATACTTCATCTCATCGAAGAACAAACACGCAGTAAGATCAGCCATGGACATACAGGTCGTGGGATGACCTGACCCGGCTTTAGTAGTCATTCTTATAGAATGAATGCGTAATCTTTTTGCTATCGCTTCTAAAGCTTTTTTCTTTTCTATGGGCATACATCCTCCTTATCCTGGGTTCATTAAAAGGGGCTTATTCATCCTGTTGTTGTCGAAAGTATCGGCATTTTTTATGAATAATCCAGGCTAATAACTGTTTAAAGAACGGACTATTATAATATCTTCTTCTCCGCTTAACAACAAAGAATTTAGATTTTTTGTCTATTTCCTCAATTGTTGGAGAAGGGCTCTTATTTTAGCCTCTTTTCATACCATAGATTAACCGATTTCATTTGAAAACCTAAAGAACGGTAAAGGGCATAAGCATCAGCGTTTCCCTTATCTGCTGTCAGCTCAACCGCATCAGCTTCTCTTCGTTTCAAATAGTAAAGTCCGGCCTTGAGCAGATTTTTTCCTATTCCTTTTCTCCGATAATCAGGATCTACCCCTAACATATGAACACGTCCTTTCTTCTGAACGTTTCTCTTGCCCCAACCAACAATCAAATTCGTCCAGCAGTAGCCAACAATTCTCTCTTCCTCTTTTGCCACCAAAACATCTTTCGGCGTACTCCCTGTTAGACTGAAGTAATAGACAACTTCTTCTACTGTATTAGGACAGAAGCCCCATGTCCCAGTAAAACATCTATTCTGAGCTTGGGTGAGAAGCGCTTCTTCTCCAGGCAAGAGGGAGGAAATTTCGAGAGTGCCCCAATCAAAGTCTTCCTCTGGCATGTCTTTAAGGCCAATCTCCAACTCATGAAGATGTCGAACTGCAGAAAAACCAGCCCCAGAGAGCAAGCCTCTAGCTGCAGCGTTCTTCTCAGATACACAGACATGAGCAATCTTGAATCCCAATTTTGCTGCTCTTGCTAGAGTGGATTTCATCATCTTATTGGCCACTCCCTCCCTGCGGTGGTACACGGAAACCAAACCGTTGAGAATGACTCTTCCAATCTGCGGCTCTGGACTTATATCCGCATATCCCACAATCTTTCCTTTCCAATCTGCTAAAAACAGATGTTTCTCTGGAGAATAGCCCGGAAAACCCTGTTTTTGTTGAAAAAATTGGGGAGCACTCTCCCATCTATCAGGGAAATACATATCCATATATGCATCGTTGAGGAATTCCATGAATCTTTCAAAATCATCTGGAGAATAATTTCTGATAACATAAGATGGAGTGAGCATCTTTATATACCTTTTAGAGAAATGAATTGCCACAGAAAAAAAGATATTATACAATTTCCCGCAAGAATCGCAATTCAAAAGGCATGCCTATGGAAAAAAAGAAGGCAGATGTACTGGTCGTAACTCCACATCCAGACGATGCTGAATTCGGTGTTGCCGGGACTGTGGCCAAATGGACACGTCAAGGAAAAGTCGTCATTTATGTGGTATGCACTAATGGAGATAAGGGAACCGATGATTATAACATTAAGCCAGAACAGCTGGCCAGAATCAGAGAAAAAGAACAGCTGGATGCAACCCATCTTTTGGGTGTAAAAGAAGTAGTATTCCTCCGCCATCCCGACCAAAGCCTTGAAGATACGCCTGGATTCCGGAAAGAAATCGTCAGGCTCATAAGGATATACAGACCAGAAATCGTAGTGACTTCCGATCCTTATCGCCGCTATATCTGGCACAGAGATCACCGGATCGTTGGACAGGTAGTGCTGGATGCTGTCTTTCCCTATTCGAGGGACATTTGGGCTTATCCTGAGCTTCTTAATGAAGGCTTTAACCCGCATAAAGTCAAAGAAGTATGGCTCTGGGCATCAGAGGATGTCAACTTTCGGTCTGACATCACCGAGACTTTTGACTTAAAGCTAAAGGCTCTCCAATGTCATGAAAGCCAGATAAAAGAACCCTTTGCCTCAGAAATGGAAAAATGGCTGTGCGAACGGGCTAAAGATATGGCAGAGGGTGAAAAGTTTAAACTAGCAGAGGGCTTTCACAGGGCGGAAATATGGTGGTAAGAAAAGCTTTCTTTCTAATAATTTTTTTGAAAAGGCCATAGGTTTCTGTTGCCGTCTTATCCCACGAAAAGTTATTTGCGACATTCTGATGGATTCTTCCTTTTGGCCAAAGACTGCTTTTATTCAAAAAGAAACGCTCCAGAGCGATGGAAAGCGAGGAGGGATCATCCGGGGAGAAAGAGAGCCCGTTTTCCCCTTCTTTGATAATGGATGTCAGTTCCCCGATGCGAGAAGCAATCACAGGAGTTCCACAAGCCAATGCCTCTAGGGCTACTAATCCAAAGGATTCATAGAGAGATGGAAAAACAAGAGCATCAGCCGCAGAATAATATTTTCCAAGCTCATCTTGTTTTTTAGAGCCCAAAAACTGGACCTTTCCCCTGAGATTTTTCTCTTCTATGGCGCGTTTGATACGGACAAATTCATCACTTCTGGGAAGATCAATTGTCTTCCTCCCCCCTCCAATCACAATCAATTTCATCTTATCATACAGAGGAAATTCTCTCCGTTTTAATAATTCCAGGGCATCGATCACTGTCATGAGCCCTTTAACCGGATCAATTCGACCCACAAAAAGCAGAACTCGATCATCTTCTCTGTATTGCATCTCCTGGTAAATATCACAGCTCTCGAAAGGATAGAAAATCTTTCCATTGACTCCTGGATAAATAACCCTCACCTTTGAGAAAGGAATCCCATATTCATCAATCAAATTTCGCATTTCTTGTTCAGAAGAAGAGATTATAGCGTCAGAAACCCTGGCAAGATGCTGTTCAGCCTTTATTCTGCACTTGTGCTCTGTGCCGTTGTTTTCCAAAACTACTTTCTTCAAAAATGCCAGGGTATGATAGATATGAACTAGAGGAAGATTAAACTTCTCTTTCAACCTCTCCCCCACCAATCCAGAAAGCCAATAATGGGTATAAATAAGATCATAGTTTTCTCTCTCTCTAAAAATGAAGCTCTCCAGGTTTTCATAAAATTCGGGAAGAGAGCCATAGAGCTGCGTCCGGTCAACCGGTCTTTCAGGCCCGCCTTTTAAGTGAACGACTCTGACCTGAGGGGAAAAATGCCTGACCTCTCTTATTTTAGGATTCTGGACACGAGTAAAAATGTCTATCTTCATCTCAGGATAATCTGATAAAGCAGAGCTTAACTCTCTCAGGTAGACGTTCATCCCCCCTGTTCCATCTCCTCCCAAGAGAGAGAAAGGGCAGCAGTGGAAGCTGATAGTGCATATCTTCATCTTTAGCATTCCTGAGGAGTCAAATTCAGACAAAATATTTTACTATCTTTGGCGCCAAAATAATACTTATATTCCTCTCTTCCTCTTAAGAAATCAGCTTTTTCTTTTTTCTCTGAAATGGCGTTCTCAATAGAATGATTAAAAAGATAAATGCCGGGGCTAAATCGGGCAAAATCTTTACTATAGGCGACATTGTAAAAATAAATTTGGTTAGAATAGATGAAATTCAAAAGAGCTGCCATCGTCTTATCTTCTTGATATAAAAAAATAAGCTCAATCCAATTTTGAAAGGAAAATCGATAAGTCATTTCCCGAAAAAAATCAGCCATACCTTTTGTTCTCCAAAATTTTTCTTTTAAGGGACTGCTTTTCCTATGAAAAGCAATAAATGCATCTATGGCAGACATTAACTCTTGAGTATCTGTGATTTTTTTTATGGTCACCCCATCCAAAGATTCCACTCTCCTCAGTTTGCGCCGAATCTCATGACGGTTTTTCTTGTTAAGACTTCTCATATAATCCTCATAGGAAGATGGAAGCTCGAGCAAGGGAGCAACTTGTGTCTCAGTAAGGGAACAAGAATATTTATGCCTGGGCGCTAATTGAGGCAGAAATTTCAAGGTGGGTGATGAATATCTTATGTTCGTCAATTCAATTTTTTTTAAACCCGAATAATTCTCTCTTATATATTTCAATAAAATCTCGTAAAACTCCACTCTTCTCTTCTCAATTGTTATGACATCAGAATAATCACTGACCTCTTGGCTCGCGATAAAGCAGAGACACTCATCTTGAATCATAAACGGAGCAATTCCTATTGGATTCTCCCGCTCATCCTTGAAAATAAGAATTTCTAGCATCCTTTCGCCTGAGAAGCATTTCCACCAGGAAGATATCCATTCATGCGTAAAAAATATGCAATCCTGCCCTGATGAGAAAAGAAGTTGCTTCCACATATCTCCTATCTTTTCTAAGCTCTCAATATCTCGAATACGTTCAACTATCATGAATTCTTTATTTTATCCTTTAATTATTAAAATAGGGGGCTTAATTCACTAAGCCAATCGTTTAGAATTAACCTGAATTATTCACGAAAAATGCCTCGTGAATGATCCAGGTTAATCAACTTAAATATACAAAATGTGGGCTTGAAGAATCAAACCTTACATTTGAATTAAGCCCTACACACAAATCAAATCTCAACAATTAATCAGGCTCCCGTAATTAAGATTGCTTCGGCATTGCATGTCTCGCAATGACGGTTGTTTTTAAAACAGATAGGCTAATTTTAGGAATAATGTATGCCCCTGAGTCCCTTTTACCCCAAACCTGGCTGTCCCTTTCTGGTAAGCCAACTGAAATGAGCCAAAGGGGGGCTGAAAACGGTAAACAAAAAGCACCTGAATATTCTTCTTATCAATAGCTGAATTTATCTGGTAAAAGACCTTTATGAAGAGGTCCTTCGTGAAATAATTCGTTGCACGAAAGACATGAATCCATGTGCTTTCATCTTCCGGGTCAGGGTCGAATACCACACGCTCCAGAGAATACTGGAAGGAAAAATCCTGGGTTATTTTGTAGTTCAAGCTCGCCTCAATCAAGTGAAAATCCAAATCAAAGTTTTTCCCAAATTGATAAGCAATTGTGGCCTGCTGTCATTCTCGAGTGTTATAACCCAGCTCAAATTCTGTTTGATGATTCCTGAAATCTTTCTCAAAAAACTCATCATCCTGGCCCTTGAATTCCTGCGTGTGTTCGATATCTAAAGAAAATTTATTCTTAAAATCAAAGGATAGCTCTTGAAATATGTCATAGCTTCTTAAGTTCCCATCCAATCCCCAATAATAATTATAATTGGAATTGTATTCAATCCGTTCAAAAACCCCTTTTTTTAACCAGAAAACTTTGCTTATCCTCGAATCCAGCTCTCTACGATTATCATCCCTTATAAATCCCACATGATTGGCGTTGTCTCTAAACTTCCTTCCTAAATGAGTGTAGCGAAGATGGATGTGAAAGGTGGGCGAATCGTAGCTCGGGCGGAGGAAAAAAGCGATGTTGTCTCTGTTGTAATCGCCGTAGCTTAAGGCAAATTGACCAGTAAACCTGAAAGTATTTGTGAAATAAAGAGCGGTGTCAATGCCGACAGTCCCCCTGTTTTTCCCTCCGACTAATTTATTGGCAGCTAGAAAACCCACAGAAGAAGATTTCATGACATCTCTTTTGAGACGAAAAACCGTAAAATTGGCGGAATCTTCACGCCGAGATTCATCTTTTTTCGTTTGAGCGCTCAGTCCGGAAAACTCATAGGCGCCAGATTTTCCATAAATTTTTGTCCCCCCATAGATGTCGGAAATTCTCCTGGTATAAAACAAGCGGATCCGTTGTTGATAAATTTCTGATCCTTCCAGAAAAAAGTTTCTCTTCTCCCTGAGACTGAGTTCGAATCGGGTTAAATTGATCTGTTCCTGGTCAGCCTCAACTGTGGCAAAGTCAGGATTGATGGTCAAGTTGCCTGAGATCGTTTGGCTGAACGCATAGCGTGCATCCATCCCCCCTTCTATTTCTGTATGTTTTCCTTCTTCTACCTTCGATATTACATGGGGAATCAACTGGAATTTTTTTCCAGCTTTTTCGAGGTCGAGTCCCTTTAAATCTCCAAATTGAGAGACTCTGTATGCATCCTCAAGAGGGCCTGTCCAAAAACTGTACTCAAGTACTCGGGGCACGCCTCTCCCTACACTCAATCCCCATGTTTTGTCTTCTCCTGGTTCATACTTCAAACTACTGAGGTCAATGGCTATCTCTGCACTCCAGCCAAAATCAGTTTTCTGTCCTGCTGATTTCCATAGCCCGTCCCAGGTGTCGTCTGTAGTCCGCCCATTTTCGGTTGCCCTTCCATCATGCTGAGTCCCTAAGAGGTTAATCGCAAAATAATAACAGCTTCTTCTATCGTGAAACGTATCGATAAATACATATACAGAATCATCCTCCTTAATATCTGCATCTCTTTTGGTTATACGAGCAGCAATTCTCTCAGGCTGAGGATCATAACAGAGATAGCCAAAATAAATATAATTCTCATCATAAAGGATTTTTACTATAGTTTTCAGAGATGAAGCCTTCCCTCTTTCTGGCTGTAACTGAATAAAATCGCCTATCCATGGAGCTTTATCCCAAACAGATTCGTTCAAAATCCCATCGATTCCAATCGATTCAGTAATCTTCAAGGCTGTAGCTTTTTTTATCGCTTGTTGTCCAAAAAAGAAGGCGGAGGATATGGAAAAAAGCATGAGGACTAAACAAAGTTTTTTCATTTTAATCAAGTAGAATAGCATCCTAGATGCACGTTGGCAACAATATAGGGGCTTGATGTATATATCAATCACCTCATCAAAAGAACATGATTAATCCCGTTCTGTAGAAAACATGAAAAATATCACCCTAAAAATCACCCCTAAGGGCGATTTACCTACAGCTATGCTTCAAGGGATAATGGTTTTCCAAGAGAAGAAATACTATCCAAAATATAAAACGTAGTGGAATAATAAAGTATTTCTTGACACATCAGCGCCTTTTTCTTATTATTCCCTCTGTTAAAAAACAAATTTATTATAGCTTTAAAGAAGGTTAAGCAACGATGGTACCTAATAACGAATCAGGAATTAACAAACGACGTTATCCTCGAGTGAAAGCGCGAGTTTTATATACACAACCAAGATTTTACGGACCTCCAAGGCTCCTTGGACAAAAGCGCGAAATATCCGACATCAGCCCTGGAGGAGCGAGAATATACAGCGACGAACCTCTCAAGGAAAGCAAAGCGGTGCAGCTCGAACTCGAACTTCCCTCTGGAAGATCAATTACAGCTACAGCAAGAATTGTATGGATAGAGGAACTTCCTCCAGGCTCTGAAGCCAAATTTGATGTCGGACTAGAGTTCCTTGTAATGCCTAACGAGGCTTATGACGAACTCCAAGCCTTGTTGGAAGAGCTCCCTCATGTAGAATAAATCAATATCATCTTTATCTTCGCGTTTATCTGGGTGATTGCCTCTGATAAACGATCTTTCCTCCTAAGATCGTGTAAAGAACCTGGACAGTCAGAATTTCTTTGGTTTCAGCCGTAAATAAGTCCTTCGAAAGTACAACCATATCTGCTAATGTTCCTTCTCTTAAGGAACCCTTAATGTCTTCTTCGAATGATGCATAGGCAGAACCGAGGGTGTAATATCTGATTGCTTCGGCTATTGAGAGTCTCTGCTCTGCAAACCATCCTTCTTCTGGATAATCAAATTCAATGCTTTTTCGGGTCACACAGGAATAAAGACCTCTCATGGGATCCAGAGGCTCCACAGCCCAATCCGTCCCAAAAGCAAGCACGGCCCTGTTTTCAAGTAATGTTTTCCAGATATAAACTCTCTCTGAACGCTCCCTCCCGAACCTTCTCTCACAATAGCTCAAGTCTGTTGTACAATGGGTAGGCTGCATGGAAGCGATGACTCCCAATTCGTGGAACCTCTTGATATCTTGTGGATGGATGATTGAAGAGTGCTCAATCCGGTGGCGAAGTCCCTTTTTCCCATGCTTTCTCTGAGCCTGCTCGATGGCGTTGAGCGCCCAGTGAATACCTTTATCTCCTATGGCATGAATTCCAACCTGATATCCATTCCTATGAGCTTTTTCTACCAAGGCATAGAACTCCTCTTCCTCATATTGGGCAAGACCGCTTTTGCTAGGCTCATCCGAAAAGGGCTCAAACATAAGAGCTGTTGCGGAACTGATGGTTCCGTCTATATAGACTTTTAAAAAACCCACTTTGACCATGTCATTGCCCTGGCCTCGTTTTATGCCTTTCTCAATATACTCGTCAATTTTTTTGATTGGAAGCCAGGCATAAATCCTGAGAGTCAGTCTCCCCTCCTCATCGAGCTTTTTATAAATCTCAATTTCCTCCAAGCTCGAAGATGTGTGAACCCCAGTTAGGCCTAACTGTACAGCATGATTCATTGCTCTTTCAATGTCCTGTTCGAGGGTGGATTGAATTCTTGGACCTTTAACTTTAACCATCCGGGTGGCTGCTTCTTTGAGGATTCCCGTGGGTTCACTCGTCGTCGGGTTCCTTATAATTTCGCCGCCAAATGGATCTTTTGTACGTCTGGTGATTCCTGACTGCCTCAATGCCAGACCGTTGATCCACACAGAATGTCCATCCACTCTTCTTATCACTACTGGATTATCGAGAGAGACCTTATCCAGATCTTCCTTTGTGGGCCATTTTCCTCCCGGGAAAAGAGTATGGTCAAACTGGCTGCCAAAGATCGGAGCTCCTTCGGGAAGTTCTTTAACCTTTGTTGCCACCATTTTCTGAATTTTCTCTACAGAATTCACTCCTCTAAAGGTTAATGTGGTCAATGAGCGTCCACCAGAAGCAAAATGGCAGTGTGCATCGATAAAACCTGGAAGAACCAGCTTTCCTTCCATATCAAGAATATGAGTTGAAGAATCGATAAACTCTTTAATCTCGTTAGTTGTGCCAAGAGAAAGGATTTTCCCATCCTTAATGGCTGCAGCTTCAACGAAAACGTTCCCACTCACCTCAGTAAAAACCTTACCATTGAGGAGAGCCATGTCTGCTTTCTCCTGTTTTTTGCACTGAAGAGAGAAAGAACAAAAAACTAGAAGGACATATAATCCTAGTACAAATTTTTTATTCATAGTGGCTTTATGATAATAAAACTTCCCTCTCCAGGTCTAGAAATATTATTGAATCTAACCTCTCGCCTGTGCTACAAATTTCGAACCAAATTTTATAATGCTTCTACAAAAGGAGAAGTGGTCATGAGGAAAAAACTTCTCTTATTAATTTTGCTCCTTCCCGTTCTTATGCCGGCCCAAGCTGAAAAAAACAGGACGCATGGGAGCCTTTACCTTAAGACGGAAGAAATAGATTCAATCCAGAATAACATCAACTGCTCACTTGATATAACTGGCGAATAGTTTTTCTGAATTATTCATGTTTATCATCGTTTTCAAAATTGAAGCTCCTCTAGCCAAACATCGCTCATCCATTGAGGTTATTTTCCGCTCATCGAAATCTCACCCCAAAAATCATCCCTATAGGTGATTGTCATTCTTTGCGTGTTGTGTGAAAATTGACGTGCCTTGCTTAGCTGGCTGGGCAGGGTGAGACCCTCCTTTTCCCCTTTTCCTTATCTATTCCCCAAACAGCCAGCCTCTCTATATAATAAGTATAAGCAAATCGGTTCTGAAATTGCATCAGACAGGATAAAAATTAACACACACAAATGTGTAACAAATTTGACTGAATTATGCTGAAACTACGGTATTAGGATTGAAAAACAGAAACAAGGTAAATAGTTAAAAAATAAGGCAATAAAGTGGCACGCCTGGGGCGATTCGAACGCCCGACCTACGGATCCGGAATCCGTCGCTCTATCCCCTGAGCTACAGGCGCACCTTATTTATTTTCAATGAGTTGCGTAACAAGAAATCTGTAATTTTTCCGACATTGTGACCAAAATGTGCCCGTCTATTTTATAACTATGAAAGCTTGAATTCAATGCTTTCTTCTAAGGAGTCCCCTGCCACTATCAGCGGTCACAATTTGGACACAAATTTATTATGCTTAGTAAAAGTGGAAAATATAACTTGCTGAAAACGAGTGAGTTGCATAGAAATAAAAAACAAAAGAACAACGGATTTCAAATCCGATGACTATATAATATCTATTCAGGTTGAAGTTATTTACCCTACCACTGCCACAGGCGCAAACTCTGTTTTCAGGTTTCTTACAATTACACTTTCCATACCCTCCCTTTCATTACCTTCCTGTTTCATGATTTATTCCAATTTCTTAGCTATCTCTCCGATTGACCAGCCTGATTCTTCCCATGCCTTTCTCATAACATCATTCTTCTTCAGGTATTCATCAATAACGGTTTTGGGTACAGTATTCAGCGGGCATGAGAAGTTGACACACGTGGAACAGAAGAAA
>CP070825.1:3573101-3576034 GCA_020344415.1 Candidatus Aminicenantota bacterium | reverse complement strand
GTTTCTTCTATTGAGGAAGAAAAAATTTGATGGCCAGGTTTTTCCCTTCTACATAATAAATTACTCTGTAATCAGGTTTTTTACTGAATATTACAGAGGAGACCATCCTGATAGGGCATTCCTAATAAAAAATCCCTCGTCTTACCTAAGCTTTTCTTTTCCACAACTCTTCTGCATATTGGGTATTGCAGGAGGAGTGATTCTTCTTCTCATTCTGAAAAAAAGGAAAAGTGCCTAAAAGAGAATTTCTCGTTTCTCCCTTGGTTGGATTGGACCAAAGATTAGATGTCTTCCTTTCAGAGAAAATCAGAGACTTGACACGATCCCAAATTCAAAAAATCGTGGATGAACAGAAAGTTAAAGTTAATGGAGTTGTAAGAAAGTCGAGCTATCGGTTGAGAGAAGGAGATAGGGTTGAGCTTGAGTATGAGATTCCCGAACCTGAGGGAATCAAGCCAGAGAATATCCCCTTAAGGTTAGTTTACAGCGATGACCATATTGTCGTTATCGATAAACCTTCAGGAATGGTAGTTCATCCAGGGGCAGGGAGAAAACACGGAACTCTGGTCAATGCGTTACTCTATCATTTTCCAGAGGTTGCCGAAGTTGGCCCGAAAGAGAGACCAGGCATTGTCCATCGTTTAGATAAGGAAACATCAGGACTAATGGTTACAGCTAAAACACAAAAAGCCCAGAATGACCTGCAAAATCAGTTTAGGATGAGGGAAATCAATAAGCTCTACTTGGGTCTTGTCTGGGGAAAAATGCCAGAGAAAAAAGGAGAAATCACCTGGTCCATAGGGCGGCATGCAAAACATGGAGAGAGGATGTCGATCAAGACAAAAAAGCCAAGAACAGCTGAAACCCAATACACGGTCCAAGAAGAATATATAGAATTTTCTCTCCTTGAGATCAGGCCACTTACCGGGAGGACTCATCAGATCAGGGTGCATTTCTCAGCTTCAGGTCATCCTGTAGTTGGAGATACTCGCTATGGCCGGCGTAAAGTCAAGAGTCGCTGCCCTCGTCTTTTCCTTCATTCTAGTTGGCTATCGTTTATACATCCGGAGACAAGAGAGAGGCTTGAATTTTCATCTTCTTTGCCAGAGGATTTAAAAAATTTTCTAGAAAAACAAGAAAAGAGAAAATAACATCTTAGGGAGGGTTCCTTATTTTCTTGAAAAAAGGGGACTGGCCACTTTTTTAGCAAAAAGTAGCCTGCCCCCCTTTTATTGAAGGAGGTTTTGTTGTATTATATCTGCTGCTTGTTTTTCATTAGAAACAAAACATTCAACCGAGATTTTATCGAGTTTTAAATATCTAGGGAGGCTTTAAGATGAAAGATTATGCTGCGGATAAAATCAGGAATATTGCACTCGTGGGTCATGGTTCTTCGGGAAAGACTTCTTTGGCATCAGCCTTTTTGTTCAATGGAGGCGCTACCTCGAGGCTAACAAAAGTAGAGAAAGGCAACACAGTCACTGATTACGACCCAGATGAGATTGAAAGAAATATTTCAATCAACTCAGCAGCTTGCTTTTTGGAATGGAATGGCCACAAGATTAATGTTGTCGATTGTCCTGGCTACAGTAATTTCCTGTGGGATACAAAGGCTTGTTTAGGAGCAGTGGATGCCGGAGCAGTTGTTGTTGATGGAGCGTCCGGGATTGAAGTTGGGACAGAGAAAGTATGGGAGATGCTCAAAGAGATCGGACTCCCTCGAATTATTATAATCAATAAATTGGACAGAGAGAATTCAGACTTTGCGCGAACCGTGGAATCAATCCATCAATTTTTCGGCCGCCAAGCGATTCCAGTACAGATTCCGATAGGCAAAGAAAAAGACTTCTCCGGAGTCGTGGATTTGATCAGCAAGAAAGTCTATGTTTTCGATAAAGATGAGGGTGGAAAATTTAAAGAATCAGAAATCCCGGCAGATCTAGAAGAAGTTGCAGGAAAAAAGATTGAAGAATTGACGGAAATGGTGGCTGAAAATGATGAGCAGCTGATGGAAAAATATTTTGAAAAGGGAGAGTTATCCCCGGAGGAGCTCGTCGCAGGAATTAAGATAGGTGTCAACAGCAGACAATTATTCCCTATTTTTGCTTCTTCGGCGATATTGAACATCGCAACCCAACCTATTCTGAATGGATTTGTAGATTTTTTACCTTCACCCTTAGATAGAGGAGAAGTAAAAGCGAAGATAAAGGGAGACGAGGGTACCATCAAGACTTTAAAGGATGAGTCTTTCTCTGCTTTGGTTTTTAAAACTATTTCTGATCCTTATACAGGAAGAATTTCCTTAATGAGAATATTTTCTGGAACGCTCAAGCCAGATTCAACTGTGATGAATCCTAGCCAAGAAGCGGACGAGAGACTCGGCGGGTTATTTTTCCTTCAAGGAAAGGAACAGGTTCCTGCAGGTGAGGCTAAGATAGGAGATATCATTGCTACAGCAAAATTAAGGACTACGTATACTGGGGATACGCTATGTGCTAAAGGTGCCTCAGTAGTGTTTCCTCGAATTAATTTTCCTGAGCCTTCCATCTCTTTTGCTATTGAACCAAAGACTCGTGCTGATGAGGATAGAATTTCTCAAGCGATTCATCGCATTACAGAAGAGGACCCTACAGCAAGAATCGAGAGAGACTCAGAAACAAATGAATTGATCATTTCCGGGAATGGCCAGCTTCACGTTGAGATTATCACAGATCGGTTGAAAAAAAGATATGGTGTCAATGTTCTACTCAAGCCCCCAAAGATTCCTTACAAAGAAACCATCAGAGGCAGGTCTGATGTTCAGGGCAAGTACAAAAAGCAGACAGGTGGGCGCGGTCAGTATGGAGACGTCAAGATAAAAATGGAACCTCTAGCAAGAGGGAAAGATTTTGAGTTTGAGGATAAAATATTCGGAGGGGCTATTCCCAGGAATT
>CP070825.1:3570394-3573001 GCA_020344415.1 Candidatus Aminicenantota bacterium | reverse complement strand
TTAGGTTTCTCGACATTTGTGGTCTGGTCTGAGAACGGCTGAGTTCTAAATTGAGCATGCCTATATAAGTAAGTTGCTGAATTTACAAAAAATTTTTGAATCCCGCCTTCGGCACCATCTATTTGAGTAATTTCGGCTTGTTACGCTTCCAAGGAAAGGATAAAAAAACCTTTCTCATTATTCCACATCATGCTTCCCCCCCAAACCCTTCTCTACCTAGAAGTGTGTCCCGAATGATTTGGGGTTAATCATCTCATTTTCTATAACCTCTGAAATTCCTTGACAAATTGATGGACAGGAAGTAATTTGCCTCGATGAGAATGGGAATACCCTACTAATACCAGAACCTTTCCCCATAGGAGTATTCGTCCATGACCTTCACAAAAAATCACATCATAAGTGCTCTCCACAACCAACTGGAGCTCCCTAAGACTAAATCCACTGAACTGGTTGAATCCCTCTTAGAAATTATTAAAAGGACGCTTGAGAATGGCGAGGATGTACTAATCAGTGGGTTTGGGAAATTTTCTGTGAAAAGAAAAAATGAGCGGAGAGGAAGGAATCCTCAGACCGGGGAAGACTTGGTGCTGGGATCGAGGAGAGTTGTAACCTTCAGATGTTCACCTGTTTTGAGGGATAAGATCAATAGAGAGGGGTAAGGACGTCGGCTGTTATAGCCCTGTTGTGTCCAAACTTCTCATCCGTAAATATGTCCTTCTTTCCCCTGCTCATTATTATCCCACGAGGGGTATCTGTTTAAGTAGAAATACTTCAGCTTTGGAATCCGTGGATGTTAGGAAAAGTTCGGTCTCACTTCTTGGGAAGGACTTTGATGGGCAGCTCTTTTAACTGATGGGATTTCCCGCACTATTGTATTGGAGGCGTTAAAAGTGAAGCCCCGACCTTTGGTCGGGGAGCTTCACTTGAAAGAGTTTCGAATCCTTGGATCTCCCACGAACACACTGGACCAGTCGCTCACCCTGAGCCATTCCACTCTCCGTTCCACTCGCGACCTTCGTTCTTTCCCACTCCTTCTCTCGACTCCTCCACTCAGGAAATAGCCGAGCTTGTATACTTTGCGCCTGTCATTTGCAGAACGCCGATCCAAACCAAGGATCCTTCGCTCCACCATATTCCAACCTCCTCAGCCATCTTGTTGGAATAAGTTTAACACATTTCCGTGCATAAAATAAGCCCTAAATGGGCTGAACAGTAATCTCATGCAACTTTAGATTTTTGTGTTTACCTTTTGTCAATATTGACAATAGCTACGCCATTCTCTAATACTAAAGAATCTAAGCCCAAAGGAACTAGCTTTCATTAAACCCAAAAGGAGTCTTTTGTCGAGGCCATGCCCTTTTTTGAAAGGCCATATCTTAAAAAAATACCACCGGACATGGCCGCGTCCCAATATTTGGGGTTTACGCCTCCAGACACTTGGGAATCTCCCATGAACTTGCTAAACCCCAAATATTGGGGCGCTTCCCGCTTGCGAAATAGATATGGCCTTGAAAAAATGGGCATGGCCGAGCCAGACGACCGGGTTTCCGATATTACATTGAATAAATCACCTAAGCGAACCCTTTACAAATCACTCCGTCTTATTCCACATGGGAAGCAGTAGGAAAGATAAGGGCATCTCGGAGCCCCATTTAACAAAACGTGAGTTTTTAAAGACTTGCGGGAAAGGTCTTTGTACGCTTTGCGCTGCTCACCTGTTTTGCTTTCCAGAAATCGTGCGGTCACAAATGCCCCAAAAGGGCCTGGTTAGAACAAAACTCTCTCCCTATTTCACTACACTGGATGGAGGAAAAATCCAGTGTGAACTTTGTCCCAGGCGGTGTCTTGTTCCCAATGGGAAAAGGGGTTTTTGCAGGGTGCGTGAAAATCGGGACGGAAAATGTTACAGTCTGGTCTATGGAAATCCTTGTGTCATTTATTTAGACAGAATCGAGAGAGAACCCTTTTTCCACGTCCTTCCTGGCACCAGTTCTTTAACCCTCTCAACGGCAGGTTGCAATTTCCGGTGTAAGTTTTGTGAGAATTGGGAGATCTCACAAGCTTTCCCGGAGGACGTATACAGCCAAGAGTTTGGGCCACAACTTGTGGTAAAAAAAGCCAAACAAATGGGGGCTCATTCTATTGCGTACACTTACGCCGAACCTACAATCTTCTACGAATATATGTCAGACATTGCCTACCATGCGAAGAGGAAGGGCCTTCTAAATGTGATCCACTCTAATGGTTTTATCAATCAGGGTCCACTCCGGGACCTGTGCAAACTCATAGATGCAGCCCACATTGACCTAAAGGGGTTTACCAAGGCATCTTATCGTGAACTGTCAGAGGGTGATAGGCGTCCAGTCCTAGAAACTTTGAAGGTATTGAAGCAGGAGAAAGTCCACCTAGAAGTCTCCACCCTCATAATCCCAACAAAAAATGATGAGATGTCGGCGGTGAGAGATCTGTCCCTTTGGGTTAAGAGAGAATTGGGCCCGGATACGCCGGTCCATTTATCTCGATTCTATCCTTTATACAAACTCCAGCGCCTCCCCCCAACCCCGGTTTCTACGCTTGAGAAGGCCCGGGAGACGGCTTTAGCTTCCG
>CP070825.1:3463720-3570294 GCA_020344415.1 Candidatus Aminicenantota bacterium | reverse complement strand
GATAAAGCAATCGAGAGGGCAGTTGAATGGATAAAACAATAACGAGAAGGATTCAGTAATTATAAGGATGTAAAAACGGGATATTTATCTTTTGCTAAAGTCTGGAAATTTTTTGGCGACAAGAAATCAGTATTACTTTTTCTCTGGAGATCTGGCATTTTATGAATCCTCTTTATTATTGGATTTGCAAATAATATCGTCCGTTGACATTGAAATCTGCTGTGTGATAATAAAAATGCAAACGCTTTAGGGAGAAGAGAATGAAAAAGCTTTTAAGTTACAAGACGCTTAGAATCGTATTCATAATCGGTTTTTTAATTTGCACAATTTTATATTTTGTACCCTTTCGTAGCTCACCGATAGAAGGAGAAGAACGTCCATATAGTTATTTTGAGATGAGCAGACTCGCAGCTAAGATGGGGGAATTAATTGCGGCCCTGGCGATTTATTTAGCTATTGTCATTTTAGCAATAATCTACCCCAAACGGGGCATTTTCCTTATAGGGGCTATTTTAATGGCTTTTTCGCTCTTTATTGGATTATTTAACCAAAATATTCAAAAGGAAATTGTAATCCTCTTTCCATATGTAATTGATAGAATCTCAAGAGTCATGGGCCTTACTGGTTTTTTAATATTTTTTATAAAACCTAAAAAGAAAACATAAAAACAAGGAAATTTGAGAAGCTCTTTCTTCATCTGTCATTTGAATGCTTTCAGCAGTCACCTCTTCGCCCTGCTGGCAGCTAAGGGTAATACAAAGCAGAATGATCGAAGTAATAATCAAAGGTAGTTTTTTCATTTTCCCCTCCTCCTCGTTTGACTATTATAAGTTTGTACTTGTATATTAAGCCCAAAGCCTATTCTTTTAGCTCCGCCAATCTCTTCCTCGCACCTTATGTTTAGGGATACCAGGATCTAAGTCCTTCCAGAAATCGAGTTATTCTTAAACCAATTGCGGCTTCGAAAATATTAAGAGGTGCTCAAATCTTGCTGAAACAAAACAATTTTGGAATTCGATTGGGCAGTAATTTGAGGAAAGTTTCTTTATCTTATTTTTTAATTTTCACTCCTTCAAATTCCATTCCCATTACCGCAAGCAGACATTTTGTGATCTTACCGTTTTCGTCCCGGGAAAATGTTATCTCATAAAATTGTCCATCTTCTCCTGTGGCTTCGAATCCGAGCTCCTTGCCTTCGACCGGTTCCAACACGGTTCCCTCGTCCTCTTCACTATCCCTACCCAGGAGTACTCCATCTTTCACAAAAAAGGTAATAATCGTTACCTGCCCCTGTACATCAAATTCATAATCCCCGGCAATTTCTACGTAGAGTTTTTCGGTATCTGTTTTTTTCTGGGCGAAAGAGATTCCGTATGAGATAAAAAGCACCAGTGCTAGACTTGAGATAAAGCATAAAATACGATGGTTGAATATTTTTTTCATGCTAGCCTTTCCTTTCAATTTGCTTTATTTATATGAGCAAAAAAACCGCTCCCTTTATTATGAATGAAATTCTTTCTGTCTTTTTTTAACATAAAAAATAGAGATCAGAATGTCAATGTTCCTGCAGCCCAGTCAGTCTCTTTCCATAAGTTACAGCCATAGTAATAACAAAAATTTAGCATATAATCAAAATCCTTGGAAGAACAGCCTATGCCTAACAAATATTGATATAGATACACATATGGAGCCTGGTTAGTTATTTATTTGAACACAAAGCACTCTTTCTGTATCTGAACTCCCCCTTTAACCTTTATATCTGCTAGTTATAAAATCCGGTCCTTTTTCAGTTTTTTATAACTGGGAGTTATAAGTACCCTGCTAATCCTTAGAAACTCGATCTCTTTACGGGAGTCCGGTGCGTATCCCCGAGGACACGCTTACCACTGAATCTCTACATTCGGAAGCTGCTTCTGGATTTTCTCCTGTTCCTCTTTGGTGAAATTGTTATTGTACAACAATAATTTCCTGAGTGATTTCAATTCAGCAATATTTGAGGGAAGCTTCTGGATTTGATTGTATCCAAGACTCAACTCCTGTAAATTTCGCAGCTTGACTAAATCAGACGGAATTTCAGTAATTTTATTACTAATAAGGTCGAGCTCCATCAGGAGGGGAAGAGAGAATATTACAGGGGGAATCGTAACAAAATGATTATTACTGAGTTCTAACACTTGAAGGTTCTTTAGTTCGGAAATGTGCGCCGGAAGATCTGTAAACTGATTATGATCTAAGAACAACTTGCGCAAATTTGGCAAAGCAGATAGTTCCTTTGGTAAATCGATCAGTCTATTTCCCACAAGATTTAAGACGTTCAGGTTCGTGAGCGATCCAATCTTTGGATTAACCTCTACGAGCTTTATACTTCCCAGATATAGTTCCTGCAAGTTCGTGCACTTTTCAATGAAATCGGGTACGGAACCTATCGGATTGTGGTTGAGAGAAAGGCTGGTGAGATTTTTCATTTCAACTAGGATTTCAGGAACACCTGTTAGATTGCATGAGGTCAAGCCTAACTTATCTAAGTTACTCAAATTCGTCACGCTCTCCGGCAGCCCTTTTAGCGGGCTGCTATCTATACTCAGCTGCTGCAGAGTGGTCAAATCCCCGATGCTTGAAGGAAGTTCAGATACTCCCGTTCCTATTAGATAAATTGCTTGCAAATTTGTGCATTGCCCGATCTCTTGGGGAAGCTCCGTAACGGCCTTGGACTCGTAGATATACAGGTTTTTTAAATTAACCAACTTGCTTATTCCTTTTAAAGAATCACTGCCTTCGAGATTTCTCAATTCAAGACTAACAACATTCTCTGGTTGCTGTAAGGCTCTATCCATGCTTTGGAAAGTGCCATATTGTTCCTGACTGTAGGCTTCCTGTTCTTCTCCTTTTTTGCAGGAAAAATAAAAAAGAAGGAAAAAACCCGTAAATAAAAACACAAGCCACCTGAATTTGAATTTTCTATTCATCTAGCCCTCCTGTGCAGGGTATATTATCAGTATTTAAAGAAAATTCAAGCAATTCTATGAGTTCACTGCATTAACCGCAAAAGCGGAATTTGTAATTTCTCTTGCATATTCGAAACGATTCCTAATAATAAGTCGTATTAATAGTAGTATATATTAATGCTTATTTACACAAATTCACATAAAAAACCTTTTATCTAATTTTATTGAGAATAAAAAGGAGGACATCGCAATGATACGCAAAAACCTGATCATTCCCAATTTATTTGTCATCTTAATTTTATTTGCATTTATTTTTCAAACCTCCCATGCCCAGAGTCTAGGTGAGCAAACCTACCATGATGAGTCTGTCATGCCCGGAGGAAAAAGGGGGGAAAGAATCCAGTCCCTCATCAACACTTTAAATTCAAAAGACCCTGCTCGAATTCGCCGCTTTATGGAAGAGGAATGTACAGAAAAATTCCGCAAATTTGCCCCTATGGATGAGCATATTAACGTATTTCTCAATATTCACCGCCAATGGGGAGGAGCTGACTTTCACAGCATTCGCACATATGTCCCGGAACGTAAGAGCGAGACTGTTGTCATTCTCAAAGACCGCAATTTCGAAAGCTGGCGGGCTTTTGTTATAAGGTTCGATAAATCCGAGAACCTTCTCATTGCACGGTTTCAATTCAATGATGCACACACTCCTTCAAATGTGAGTGAACCTGAGATCTCTGAAAAACAATTTATTCAGATGACAAAAGATATGATCCGCCAGATATGCGAGCGCGACGTATTCTCCGGGTCTGTGCTCATTGCAAAGGGCGATGAAGTTCTTTTGACTCAAGCCTGCGGTGAGGCCAGCAAACGCTTCCATGTGCCGAACAATATCGATACAAAATTCAACCTTGGTTCGATGAACAAAATGTTTACAGCCACTTCAATCGTTCAGCTCGCTGAGAAGGGCGTGCTCTCCTACGAGGACCCAATCAGTAAATATGTGGACGAATCCTGGCTTCCCAAAGAGATTACATCAAAAATCACGATACACCATTTACTGACACATACTTCTGGCCTGGGCAGTTATTTCAACAAGACTTACATGGACGGAGCGCGAGCGCGTTTCCGGAACGTAGATGATTTCAAGCCGTTGGTGGAAGGAGATAAGCCGACATTCGAGCCCGGAAAGCGCTTTAGGTACAGCAACACTGGTATGCTTCTCTTGGGAGTGGTGATTGAAAGCGTTACTGGTGGCAGCTATTTTGATTACATTCGAAAAAACATTTATGAAGCCGCCGGGATGAAGAATTCTGATAGTTATGAAATGGACTATCCGGTTGAAAACCTCGCTATCGGTTATAGCCCTGATCTGAAAAGTGAATACGCCTGGCAAAACAATCTCTTCAAACACGTCATCAAAGGCGGACCTGCTGGTGGCGGTTTCTCCACCGTCGGTGATCTTCACAAATTCGCTCGGGCTCTCCTGACTGGAAAGCTCGTTTCAGTCGATTCTCTCAAGATTCTTTGGAAGGACTACGTTAGTGCCGATTACGGTTATGGTTTCAAGGTTGCTGAGGGACCGAGCGGAAAGGTTGTCGGTCATGGTGGAGGCTTTCCTGGCATTAACGGTAATCTGGATGTATTTGTGGACACAGGATATATCGTGGCTGTGCTTTCCAACTATGACCGAGGAGCAAGTCCAGTTGCCCAAAAAATCAGCCAGCTTCTGGCAAGAGTGAAATAAGCCGGTGGGCTTGATTCATCAACTCCCTACATATACGGGTTGAGATTGCCACGTTTCACTCGCAATGACATGGTGGGCTTGATGAATCAAGCCCCTACGAAAAAATGAGCTCCAATAACTCACTAGCTCTCAAATTTAAGGGATATCCAGAATCCGGGTATTTTTTTAATATTCGTCTAATCCGTCGTTCCTAAGACAAAACCTGACTTACTGCTTTCTCTATTTGCTCAACAGGAATCGACTTCATGTCCTTTAAGGGCTCAGAGGTAACTGCCACTGCTTTTTCGTGTTCGAAAAACCACTCCGCAATTCGTTCGTGGGCATTTCCGTCATGATTGCTGAAAATCCCCACATAAGGCACTTTCATCATCTGCGCTATGTGCGATGGTCCACAATCGTTCGCGATTGTGACCTTGCATGCAGCTACAACCTGAGCGATGCTAGGAACGCTTTCATTGAATAGAATCAATGAGTCCTTGGCGACCGATGATGACTGAATTTGTTCTATATAATCCTTTTCTGCTTCTCCGAGGATAAAGGTGAATGTGGCGTTTCTTTGATTTTCCTTTATTCGCTGACAAAAGCCAAGGAAGTTCCCTATGCCCCAGCGCTTGAACTCACCTGTACCACCACCTGGCATCAAACAGAAGCATTCGCGATTCTGCTGCAACTTGATTATCCCTTTCTTCACTTTTTCTCGGAAGAATTTTTCGGGAGAGGCGTATATGCCGATCGGTTCTAAAAGCTTAAGAAAATCCAGTGGCCTATAAACAGATGTATTGCGTTTCACGGTTCCAGAGAACAACACACGGCTTATTGCTGTTTTGAAACCCAGGCGTTCCTTGGCACCGCTCAAACCGATCGCGAGATTTAGCCATGAAGACCTCGGTCGCAGGGAAATAATCAGGTCTGGTTTCAAACTTCGAAGCCAGCGCAGCATTCGCAGAAATCCATAAGAATAGACATTCACTTCATCAGCAAGCCCAATATCCTTAAAAAAATAACTCGATTCAAAAGGTGAGAAAACAACGAGCTCGTTTTCGGTAAAAGCATGCTTGAGCTCGTAGAGAAGAGGCAGGTGGATGAGCCGATTGCCAAAAAAATCCCGTTTCTGTAAAAAAACAACTGATCTCATTGATTCCCAGACCTTTCTTTATGAGGTTGCTTCAATGGCGCTCTCAATGTATTTTCCTTTTACCTTATTCGACAGGTGGGTTTGATGAATCAAACCCCTACAATGAATCAAGTCTCTACATCTGCGGGTTGAGATTGCCACGTTTCACTCGCAATGACATAGTGGGTTTGATGAATCAAACCCCTACATTTCTTTCGCAATGACAAAACAGACCTTGAGTCAATCACAGCTCGTTGAGGGTCGCTCCACCGTAATAGATTGAATTAAAAAGAAACTTAAAAGTACCGTGTGTCTGACCCCTGTACTGCACAGGAAATCCTATGAGAATGATTTTCCCTTTTCCAAGAGGAACATCGATGAGAGCACCTTTGTTATGCAGATATTTTTCTCCATTAATCCAGCCGCTTAACAGGGGATTATGAACCGTGTATCTAACTACAGCCTTCCCCTCTCCCCCAGCAAAAACCGGGCTTCTACGGAAAAATACAGCTCCATCTCTTTTAAAACCATAGGCAATCGGATGTGTAGTGTCGATCAAAACCTTAAGGATGGAGCCTGGAATAAAGAAGCTTTTCCTGTCAATTCCCTCCACATTATTCTCAACGGTTAGATAAAACTGCTTCATCGGAAATACTGCTGCTGAGTTCAGGGTGATCAATGCGCCTCCTTCCTGGACAAACTCCCTTATATGCTTCGCTCCGACCTCGCCTATTCCGCCAGAATATTCGGGAGGAGTAGCTCTCTCTGGGATTCCATTTATTATAGCTCTTTCCCCTAAATCGGGAAAAATGATGACATCGAAATCCTGATTGAGATTTCCCATTCTTATATCTTTGTCGAAAACGCTTTTATACGGGAACTCAAACTGCTCAAGCACCCATCTGGTCCAGCCCTCATCCATAGATGCCGTCCAGCTTTTATAAAGACCGAGTTTAACAGGCTTTAATTCATAGGCTTTTATTTCCGGCTTCGTTTCTAACGCTTCAAAATGAACATACAGGTCTTTCGCCATAGCTTTTAAATCTTCAACTAGACCATCTTTGTTCCGGATGATCATCGTTCCGGCAGGGTATGTCTTCCCGTTTTTCTGGAAACTTTCGGAAGCCCAAAATACTTTGTTTCCTTTCTTCACTAGTCTATTTAACGCAACGATGTCATCATTCGCAGCATGTCCCCAGACGTAGCCAAAAGGATTGCTCACCGCATCTACTTTTCCCTTTGGTCGCTGAATTTTGTCCAACTTTACTGTCTTCACCTTGAACGGCTTCTCAACTCGAACAGCCTCAACCCCCATGAGAAGAGGAAGTGTGTGCGCAACTACATCATAAGGCGTTTTCAGCGGAGCACCTGGATATTCCCTGATCTCAGGGTATACCTGCCTCTCGAGCAGCGCTTTTGCAAATCCTCCATAAGGCTGAGCTAAATAGACTATATATGTTCCTTCAGGGTATTGGCAGCCATTCGCCATAAAGGAACCCTGGGCCCTGTGAATCTCCACTCCACCCATCTGTAAAACATTCATCATTTTTACGGTCGTTGAGAGGTCCCTTTGTTCGGCCGGAATAATGTAGGCAAAAGGAGGCCCGGTACGGAAAACAGCTTTCTTATGGATTCTATAAAAATTTCGAAGCCAGTTCTCCCTGAGCCTTGCGGCATTGGTCAATACTGCCTTGGCTGCGGAATAGTCATAGTCTACGATGTCTTTTAGACTCCATTTCCCTCCTTTCCAGGGCAAGGGCATTCTGACAGATGGCTCTTTCAGTGAATCCGACAGTTCTTCGAACTTGACTGTGATCGGAGTAGCCAGCCTTATACTGGCTACTTCTGTTAAAACCCTGATTCCCCCATGATAATGATGGTAAGCACGGGCAGGAGTCCAGGCATCATATCTTTGACTATGGATAACACCAGCTTTCCCTTCAGCAGTCAATTCCGATGCCATAAACGTGCCCATCATTGCTACCTGCTGGCGGAGTATAGGATCAATGTTGGGTTCATAAGGGTCAACATAAGGCGGTACAAATATCCTTGCGCCTCTGCTTCCCGTCTGATGCATATCAAGAATGACCTGGGGATGCCAGGCGTTATGCACCTTGATCGTAAGCTGAGATTCGACCTGAGTGAACATGTACCAGTCTCTGTTATTATCATGGCCTACATATTTATGATAAAGCCAGGGCATCCGTGACCCTTCGTATTTGGTCCCGAGATTCTTTTTATACCAATCCACAACCATCTGGATTCCGTCAGGATTGTGCATCGGCACAAGAAGCAAGATGACATTATCAAGAATTTCTCTCATCTTGTTGTCATTTGATGTCGCTAGGTCATAAGCAAGCTCCATTGACATCTGCGCTGCACCTATTTCTGTGGCATGGATGGAGCAATTGATCATCACCACTGCTTTGCCATCTGAAATGATATTCATTGCCTCTTTTTCAGTGATTTTTCGAGGGTCGGCAAGCCTCTGTTGATATTGGCGGTATCTTTCAAGATTTTTATGATTTTGAGCAGATGTGATGATGGCCACAATAAAAGGGTTTCCCATGGTGGTTTTGCCTACTTCAGTGACTTTTACCCTTTCACTTGCCCTATTCAGCCTCTCAAAGTACTCAAGAATTTGATGCATATCCGCCACTTTCCGGTCAGTTCCAATCTTAAATCCTAAAAAATCCTCAGGTTTTTGAACTTTGGCAAGGACAGCTTGACTGAAAAACAGAATAACGAATACACCTAGGAAAACTTTCGCTCGTTTCACTTCTTCCTCCTTTCAATCATCAATTCCAAGCAATGTAATTATTATTCAGGGATTTTCTCTCCTCATTAATGACGAGAATCTGAGTCGCACTGACATTTTATGCATGGTTTTTTTCTTATATTCCAAACTAACTTCGTTGTCAATTTTTACCAAACCATTGGGGTCAGCGTTGACATTATGGAAAGTTCAGAGATACAATCCTCTCTGAATTCATCGGCAAAAAAAGGAGGCATGAGATGCGTTTAAAAAAAGTGTATAAAACATTAGTCTTTATTGGCTTGGGTCTTCTCTTTCTCTCTTCGATAGCCCTGGCCGAAACAGTCAAAACCCCCGCTGAAAAAACAAACTACACTCAGTACAGCCAGAATGAGAAAATCACCCATTTCCTGGGCCAAGTGGACCATCTTTCAAACGAGATGACAGTCCAGATTATCGGACAAACTAAAGAGACAAGAAATTATGGCGAAAAAGATCTCTATCTTTGTATCATAACCGAAGAGGGAGCTGATTGTCCTCATAAACTGAACCGGAATAAACCAACATTCCTTCTCGTCGCCACCCAGCACGGGAATGAACAATCAGCCAAGGAGGCGGCTCTCTGGCTAATCAGAGACCTGGCCTTGGGCGATCTCAAGCCTTTGCTCAAAAAAACAAACTTTCTGATCATCCCCCAAGCCAATCCTTATGGCAATTGGTTCGACCAGCGCCGCAATGAGCAGGACCTGGATTTAAACCGCGACCATGTCAAACTCGAGGCCCCTGAAGTCAAAGCTATTCATCGAGTATTCAGGGAATGGATGCCAGAGGTGACTATGGATGTCCACGAAAAAGGTGATGATTTTTACCAGGTTTCCATCGGCTGTGTTTCCAATGCCAATATCAGTTATAGCCTTCAGAAATTCTCCCGAAACACAATCTTAACTGAGGTGGAAGAGAACCTCAAAAAAAGGCGGATTACTTTCCACGAATACCTGATTACCCAGCGAATGGGAGTTGATTCTTCGGCAGGCGTGAGGTATCGCCCTGAAGACATGGGAAAGCCAGAGACGATGAAGCGTTACAGCACTACGGATCTCAACGATGGTCGCAACAGCTTGGGTATTTATGAGACTCTCTCTTTTATTCAAGAAGGGGCCTCCCGTCATGACATTGAGACACTCAAAGAGAGAACGATCTGGCAGTATTATGGAATAAGATTTTTTACAGAAAGCATCGCTCGACATGGAGAAAAAATCAATTCCATGGTTCGCGGTTTTCGCGAGAACCTCCTGGAAAAGGCAAAAGTCTATTCTGAAGAAGACCTTGTTCATTTGAGGATGCAGTACGCAAGGGATGAGGATGAGCCAGAATTGAAGTTGAAAAAACAGGAGCGTACCGAGACTCCTATAAGAGGAATCTTGAAAGTGGACAAAAAAGCAGGAGACCCGCTCACGCAGGAAGACATTGCCCCTTATCCCTATCCCAGGGCTTACAAAATCGTCGATGAAGTGGTCACGAACTGGTTTCCTAAGGTGGAGCCAATTGTGAGCACGCCGCGTCCTTTGGGCTATATCATTCCTGCTGAACACCTAGATGTTATAGATACAATGCTTTTCCATGAAATCAAGATAGAAACATTTACAAAGGATATGTCTCTTGAAGTTGAAGCTTACGGCACAGTTGAGGTTGTTCCTGCAAAATACGATTATCTTCCTCCAGAGAAAATCGATGTCGAAAAGAAGACACTTCAGACAATTGTTAAGAAAGGCGATTTTTATATCTCCTGTGCCCAAGCAGGAGCCAACCTGATTCCCTGTCTGCTCGAACCCGAATCACAGTATGGATTCATCCGCTACTGGAAGTTCAAATTGGTACCAGAGGCAGGCAATTTCTTTCCTTTTTACAGATTTGTCAAGCCCGAAGAATTGCCGCTCATTCCCTATAAGAATTGGGTAAGATAATGAACGAGTGAAGATTGCGATGAAAAAATTGAAACAGAGAAAATTTAAAGCTCTTTATGAAGCTACATAGCGACACCGATTGGGCAGCTAGACCTGCAGAGTCCTGCAGGCAGTCGATTAAAGACAAAGGGGATCTCAGCTGCTCTTTTCTTCGGCACCATCATTGGCCGCCTTCCAGACAGCGATACCTGTGTAACCCAGCAGGAGGGAAAACACAGGAACAGCAAAAGCGAACCAGACATAAGGAAGGTATTTGACAGTAGGAACCCCGAGCATCTGACTGCAAAAGCCTCCGGCAACGCTCCATGGAACAAGCGGAGCTGAAAGGGTTGCTGAATCTTCCAAGGATCGAGTGAGAACAGTGCTGTCGATTCGACGCTGCTTAAAGGCCGGCAGGAACATTTGACCGACCAAAATCAGGGTCAATGCCTGGTTCCCTGTAAACAGGATAAAAATGTAACAGGAAACCAGGACAACGGCTATAAGGGTTCCTGTCCTCCGGATCCATCGCAGCATCCCTTTAACCAGCGCTTCCAGCACTCCTGTGGCATGGAGAGCTCCACCCAAAGCTCCTGCTATCAGCACCAAAATAACGACCTCCTGCATTGAAGTCATACCCCCTCGGTTCAACACCTGGTCAACACTCTGGACACCGGTCTTGGATTTGAAGCCGACTGTGGCGACCACAAACACTTGAGCTAACGAGATTCTTTGAAAGATCATTGCCCAGATCGCACCGAAAATGACATTTATAAAAAGCAGCAACAAAGTAGGCACTTTTTTAAGTGCCATAATCAGCATGAGCAGGAGAGGGATGAAGTGAAAAATGTGGATGTTCCAACCTCTGTTGAGGCCATCAAGCATCTGATTCAATTGAATGTCTTCAATAGGGCCTGAGGCCCCGCCCACGATCCAAAGAAGGAAAAAAGTGACCACCGCAGCAGGAATAGTTGTATACATCATGGAACGGATATGCCGGAAAAGATCGGCTTCACCAATGGCGGCGGCAATATTGGTGGTGTCCGATAAAGGAGACATCTTGTCCCCAAAGTACGCTCCGCTCAATATGGCACCGGCAGTTATAGGAGCCCCAATGCCGAGTCCAGCCTGGACTCCGATCAATGCCACGCCTGCTGTTCCGATCGTTCCAAAGGAACTCCCAGTAACAAGGGACATAATAAGGCAGACTACAAATGTTGTAGGAAGAAAGAAAGATGGTGAAATGACCTGCAACCCATAAAAGACAAGTGTGGGAATAATACCGCCTTGAATCCAGACCCCTACTAGAGCGCCGATAAGCAACAAGATCAAAACAGCAATAGTGATCTTGCTAACCCCTGAAAAAATCCCTTTCAGAAAGGATTCCCAAGGTTGCCGCAAATAAAAACTGAGGACTCCCACGACTCCTACTGCAAGCGTCAGAGGAAGGAAAGCACTGACTAGGCCGGATTGCAATCGAATACTAAGGATAATAACACTTGCAACAATGAAGACTGTGACCAGGGCTTCAAGGAGAGTTGGGGACCTACCTTGACTCAGTTGAGACTCCTTCTGCCGAATAATCCGGTTAACCTAAACATGACCCTCTCCAGGATACGTTGCTTACACTTTAATACCAACTGATAGCAGGTAATTATGGATATCCTTTAATACTGCTAGATTCTATAAAAAATGCGTTCTTGTTTCAATCTGTCCCAAATTATATTCTCAGGGACGGATCCGTCATTGCTAAGGAGCTAATACTTTGGATTGCCAAAGCATGGCATTCCTCGAAATGATAAATTTGATGTCATTGCGAACCCTAAAAGGGTGAAGCAATCCCCACAAAAAATGTATAGATTGCTTCGTCATTCCATTCCTCGCAATGACATCCGTAAGATGGGCTTGATGAATCAAGCACCTGCACATGAATCAAGACCCTACTGATGAATCAAGACCTTACTGATGAATCAAGCACCTACACATGAATCAAGCACCTGCTGATGAATCAAGCGTCTACACATGAATCAAGTCCCTGCAGTCACAAGATTGCCGCGCTCCGCTCGCAACGGCATCTTCTGCATATTTGCAGATGAGACAATTTTTTTATACTATAATCACGCCAAAAGGCTTGAATTCAAATTGTATATATCATGAGAAAAAACCCTGCCCTGGACTTCTATGAAATACAGAAACAGCAGTGGAGAAAAAGCCTCTTCCTGTTTCTTGTTTTGATTGTCTTCTACTTTCTTGCTGTCGGATTTATCTCTTTTGTGCTTGTATTATGTTTCAGCATTTTTTTTCGTGGAGGGTGGTTCCCTTCACAAAATATTTTAAGAACCCTCATCTTGATTAATTCAGCCGTTTCAATCATCATTGCTTCTGCTCACTTTTTCGACGCAAGAAAGTTTGGAGCAAAATTTATCATAAAGCGACTTCAAGCACAGCAACCGGATCTCTCTGACCGGTATCACAAGCAATTCGTGAATACCGTAGAAGAGATGAGGATTGCCAGTGGGCTTCCAAAAGTAATTCCTTACATCTTTCCTACGTTCGCTATCAATTCCATGGCATTGATCCAACCCGACAATACGCCTACGGTTATTGTGACAGAAGGCCTACTAGCCGAATTCACAAGAGATGAGCTTCAAGCCGTGGTCGCCCATGAGCTGGCTCATATCATCCGCGGAGATGCCTTTTATCTCACTCTGGTCTGCTCTCTCGCCAATTCTTTTGAACGGGTGAGACAGGCTATAGAGCCGGAAAAGCTCCAACGAGCGGGAAAATATCGTTCTCAAAGAGGTGGAGCAGCGCCTTACCTGATTTATTTTGCGGTTACTGTTTCAGCAATCATCATGCACCTCTTGAGTACCCTTATAAGCCGTCAAAGAGAGGTCCTTGCCGATGCTGCGGCCGTAGAGCTATCCAGAAATCCCAGAGCTCTTGCACGAGCTATCTACAAAGCCGACGTGAAAAACTCTTTTGTGGGAGATTTTAACCTCACATACAGCCCCCTTTTTATTGTGCCGCCCAAATCAAGAGGGGAATCCGGAGGATTCTTAAGCAGGCTTTTCAATTCTCATCCTCCTCTCATTGAAAGGATTAAGCTCCTTGCCAACATGATCCCGACAAGACCCGGCAATATCATCCGAGAAATATGGGATATCCAGAAAACTCGAAGAAAGGCTAAAGTCATTCTAAAATCTCAAGAGGAACTCCCGGAGATATCCGGTACTGCTCTGCAAACACAAGAAATAAGCCAGGAAGAGGGAAAAGTTTGGGCCATCCATGATCCCAAAGGAAACTGGCAGGGATCATTCGCTCTAGAAGAACTTCTTTTCCATCGTTATTTCACACCCAAGAGATGGATAAAGAATCTACAAGAGGATGTGGAAGCTCTGGCAAACGAATTTCCCCAGATTCGCGGCGCTCTCCGTAACCTCGGCAAGAAAAAACCGATAAATCCTGCCAAGCAGAACAAATGCCCCCGCTGTCGTATCGCTCTCAGCGAAAGTTATTATGAAGGTATCCCTGCTAAGATTTGTTCCCGGTGTCAAGGAAAACTCGTAGATTCTGTTCATATGAACCGTGTTATCGCTCGGAAAGAGGTCGGATTCTCAGAGCAGTTAATAAAGAAGGCAAAGGAATTTAAAGAGAATTTTTTGCTTAATCCGTTTCAAAGGAAAAAAATTGACCTAGAAAAATCTCCCAAAATTTATTGCCCGAATTGCGGGTATAGGATGGTCCCCAGACCTTATAACTATCAATATATTGTTCCTGTAGATAAATGTTTTTCCTGTAATAAAATCTGGTTCGATTCCGATGAGCTGGAGATACTTCAGATCCTTATAGAGAAAAGGTAGGGATTGCTTAGCCTGTTGCGAGCGCAGCGTGGTAATCTTCTTTGCTCCTCGCAATGACTAGGTGGGCTTGATAAATCAAGCCCCCCGCAGATAAGAAGAAAAAGGTAAGAAGAAAAAGGGGACTGTCCCCTTTTTCGCTATATTTCCTGAAAGGCCCTTTCAAGGATTATCAGGTAATCCTCGACATTTGCCACTCTCGGATTTGATGGATTGGAATTATTTTCAAAGGATTTCTGCGCGATTTCAAAAAACTCGCCTTCTTTTATTCCCAATTCCTTGAAGGAGGGTATGTTTAAGGACCGAGACAGGGATTTTACCCTCTCAATGAGTTCCCTAGCTGCTTTTTTATCATCATCTTCCTCAATCCCAGCGAGTCTTGCTATCTCTGCGTATCGATCGGATACTTCAGGGAGATTAAACTCCATCACGAAAGGAAGAAAAATCGAGTTTGCAACTCCATGTGGAACATCATAGAGGCCGCCCACGGCTTCGGCCACACAGTGGACAGCTCCGACGTCGCTGTTACAAAATGCCATCCCTGCAATGGTGCTGCCCAACATCATTTTCTCTCGTGCCTCTTTATTGCCTTTAATGTCTTTATTTGCATCCTCTATATATCTGAAAATGAGCTGAAGCGCTTCCCGGGCAAAAATATCCGTAATTGAGGTTCTCGCTTTCACTGTATAGGCTTCTACAGCATGGGTGAGAGCGTCCAGGCTAGTTGAAGCGATAAGTCCTGAAGGAAGGGAGACGAGCAAGTCAGGATCGATGAGTGCCGCCGCAGGAAACATATGGGGACCCTTTATACTCATTTTAAATTTTCGCTCCGCATGAGTAATCACCGAAACCCAGGTCACCTCACTAGCAGTGCCGCATGTAGTGGGGATGGCAAGAACAGGGAGAGGAGGAGACTTGTATTTTTCCTTTCCTTCATAGTCTTCGATGTTACCCGGATTTGTAGCGAGGAGGGCTATGGCTTTAGCAGCGTCCATGGGGCTTCCCCCTCCCAAGCCGATAACAAGATTTGGTTTTATTTTGCGAACGAGACCTCCCGCTTTATTCACTGTAGTATGCTTGGGGTTTTGCTCAATCTCATCAAATACCTGAATATTTCCAACTTGGGATAGGACCTTGCCGGCTATGCCTGAGTCTACTATTCCCCTGTCAGTCACAAGAAAAAGACAGGAGGCTCTAAGTTCATCTTCTACTATTCCCTTCAGCTGGGAAAATACACCTGACCCAAAAACAATCTTGGTAGGAGCATGAAATCTCATTTTTTGGCTTTTCCTATTTTCGGAAATCGAGTGTGTCTTGATTGGCCATATCGATGACGGCGAGAAATAAAAGTTGGGCCAGGTCTTCAAGGATTTCTGGGGTAATCGTGTCAATATCGTCTTTTGTAATATGGTAGTAAGAACGGGCTCCGTAGGCACTTATGGATATTGTCGGTACCTCTTTCCACATGAAACGGGCTGCATCCAGTCTGGGCCGTGCAATGTTGGCAAAGTAACTGGGCCTAATGAGGCGGTGAATATATTTCTGATTGGCTCTATCGATAAACTCCCAGAATTCAGGATAATTCTTTGCAGCTAAGGCACTTATCTTATCCCCACAGCCTACACCATCCATGTTGATTAAGGCCAGAGTCTTCTCCGGGGGAATGAAAGGATGCTTCAGGTAATACTGCGATCCAACAACCCCCTGCTCTTCAGCCCCAAAACAGAGGAACATCACAGAACGCCTGAGTTTGACTGGACTCTTGGTCAGAGCCTCAGCCACTCCCATAATCACTGCTACAGCCGATGCATTGTCATTGGCCCCTGGCATGATTTCGTAGCAAAGTCCGAGATGGTCAAGGTGTCCGCCCAAGATAATGACTTCATTTTTGAGAACTGGATCAGAACCTTCAAGAATCCCGTTCACGTTGTAGCCAATTCCTTCTGGATGGTGTTCTGTAGCATTTCTTATTGTAAAGACCTTTCCTGTAGCAAAAGATTGAGGATTTAAAGTCCTCTTTATCTTTTCAACAACATCCTTATGTTTCCGCCCTGTGCCAGAAAAAACATCCGAGACAACAGCATCTCCTACATGGGAGTAGATGAAATCTTTGCTGTAGGAGTTATTGGGATTTGATATGGGACCATAGTTATAGAGCATGCCCTTGGCTCCGTGAGCCACGGCATTCTCCAACTTGTACTGATGGAAGGAATAGGGACGCCATTTTTTGAAGAGCTCAGGATCCTTGCCAGGAGAAACAGGGGCCTCTCTTTCCATCAAAACAATCTTGCCCTTAACATCCATGCCCTTGTACTCATCATAGCCCAACTCTGGAGCTGTGATTCCATAACCGACATAAACAACCTCGGCCGTAACTTCACCTGAACCAGATGTAGCCCCTGGGATGAATTCATCTTCATAGCGATAATATTTCTTGACGATGGAATCCTTGTATGGAAGATGGAGATAAACCTCACAGTCCTTAAAGACCAACGTATAAGGGTTAGGGAATGCCTGGAGGTAAGTATTCTCATCACCGGCAGGGGAAATTCCCCATTTCTTGAAATGAGATGCCACCCATCGAGCGCTGGCATTGTATTCCTCTGTACCTGTTAGCCTGCCAGCATATTTCTCAGAAGCCAACTCCTTCACGTAATCGAAAAGTCTATGACTAGAAATAGAATGCAGGCGCTCAAGAAGCTTCGCCTCATCCGCCTTTTGGGACGAAGAATTTTGAGCGGCAAAAAGGAAAGATGAAACAAGAAAAACAAAAGCCAATGAAAAAGAGAACAGTCTTTTATTTTTCATCCATACCTCCTCTATTTAAGCTCTAAGCTAGGGCGCGATTTTGAAAAAATGAGTTTTTTATTCCTAAAGCGCCAGACTGGGTCCTGGGTGAACCCGGAAAGCCATGGATAAAAACCTTGTCTTGCGAGCGGCAAAGATTGACCACGAAAATACTCAATTTTTTAAAGTCCTGCCCCGTTGGAACAAACTTTCTTTTTTATGTTATGATAATTCTGTAAAAAGTAAAGAAAAATTTATGCATCCTTTGAGAAAATCTGTTCTACATGCCATTTTGGCTTGCTCATTAAAATTAATATTAATATTATTCTCTGCATTTCAAATTAGCCCCATCTATACCCAGGAGAAAAAACCCCTTTTTAAAAAACCAACAGTCGGCGAAATTGAAATCCGTCTTTTTGAATTAATCAATAAAGAAAGAAAAAAGAACGCCCTTCCTCCTTTGACTTTTTCTAAAGAACTGAGCGATGTTGCCCGAAAGCACAGCAAGGACATGGCTTCCCGCGAGAAACTATCCCATCTCTCAAGCGAAGGAAAATCCTATACTGAACGCTTAGAAGAAGGGAAGTTATATTTCCTTGAACACGGAGAAAACTTAGCGTCAAGCGATTCATTCATGGCCGAACTCATCCATCTAGGGCTCATGGCAAGCGCTGACCACAGAGAGAACATACTAGACCCAGATTTTGATATCGTGGGAATAGGTGTAATCTCAAACAAGGATAAAAATTACTATGTCACTCAGGACTTTCTCAAATCATTTGAATTCAAGGGAGAAGAAGAGAGCAAAAAGGAAATTCAAAAATTAACGGATACGGCAAGGGCAAAAAAATCCCTCCCTCCTCTCACATATCAAGAAGAGGCCAATCAATTTGCACGCGTTCTTTCGGAAAGAAAAGCAAAACAGCTCTCTCTTCCGAGTATCCCCGCTTCTTTTGGAGAAACCTATGCCACCTTTATCACTACTCCCTCCATAGCCGAGGCAAATTTGGCTTTCAAAAACATCACGAATTCACTTTATGAGCGAGCAGGCTTAGGGGTATGGATTGGCAAGAATAAAAAATATCCTGGGGGAGCCTACTTCATCACCTTACTCCTTTTTCCTAAAAATATATATAAAGATATGAGTGAAGAGAAACTCAGAGGAATCGTCCTTCAAGAAATAAATAAGATTAGAGAGAAAAATGGACGTAAGCATCTCCATTTGGACAAAAGACTTTCTCAAGCAGCTACAAAAATATCATCAAATCTCATGGCTAAAAAAGATAGGCGCTATGCCATTTCTCCTAACTTAAGAATAGATATCATTCCTTACATCACTGATGTTCCCTCCGCTCTCCCCACAAAGGTCCGAGAAAAAATCGAAAAAAAAAATGTAAGGAAGATCGGAATAGGAATTCGCTCCAGGAAAACCCCAAAATCTCCGAAGGGAACCTTTTGGGTCACAATCATCTTCGAGAGGTAAAAAAATGAGAAAAATCACAAGAAGAGATTTTCTTTTAGCCTCTGGTTTAGGTTCAGCATATGTGCTCACTGAGAAAGAAGGTGTGAAAAAAACGCCCACAGACTCTCCAACGAAGTCCGGGGCTGCTCTGGGCTATGATCCTTGGATCGAATTAAGCCTTGATAATATGCGCTGGAACCTCAGACAGGTAAAAAAGCTGGCAACAGTACCGATCATGGCTGTGATCAAAGCCAATGGCTATGGCCATGGATTGGTTGAAATTGGAAGATTTCTGGAAAAGCAAGGTATTGATTACGTCATGGTGGGAAAAATTCAGGAAGCCCTTCTGCTGCGAGAGAAGGGTATCTCTTGTCCAATTCTTAACTTTGGACGCTTTGGTTCAAAAGATTCCCGCGAAATCATAATCCGCAACATCTCTCAATCAGTATTTGATGAGGAAGTCAAAAGCCTAAATCAGACTGCCCTCAAACTCGGGAAAAAAGCAAAAGTCCATATCCATGTGGATACTGGAATGGGAAGGATGGGCCTTTCCTATCGTACCGCCCTTCCCTATCTCAGAACCGTATCTTCATTAAAGGGCATTTCTATCGAAGGGATATCGACGACTTTCACCGAAGATGATGATTTTGATAAAGAACAGCTCAGCCGTTTCCTTAGTCTTTGCAAAAAAGCGGAAAAAGAAGGGATATCCCTGGGCTTAAAACATGCTGCCAGCAGCGATGGAATTCTTGACTTACCTTCTGCCAATCTGGACATGGTTAGGCCTGGAATTTCTATCTACGGCTACTATCCATCAGAAAAAACTCAGAAAGAAAACCGCCTTGCCCTTAGACCAGTCCTTCAGTTAAAAGCACGAGTTGTGGCTGTTAAAGGCCTCTGGCCAGGGGATTCCTTGTCTTACCACAGGAAATATACGGCTCAAAAAAAAGAAAAAATCGCTATTATTCCTGTAGGCTATTCAGATGGCTATCCTACCAATGCTGTGGGTAGAGCTCATGTCCTAATTCGCGGAAAAAGATATCCCCTGATCGCAGCCATAACAGCTAACCACTCCGCAGCTCTTCTGGGTGGAGACTCGAAGGTCTCTGTTGGAGATGAGATTGTCCTCTTAGGCAATCAAGGAAAAGAAAAAATTACGGCTGAGGATATTGCCGGCTGGGCAGAAGTCTCTGCTTATAAGATATTAATCGGATTAAATCCACTTCTCCCGAGAACAATTGTTTAAATTTATTCAAACAATCATTCATTATATGCGGATGGCAATTCCACCCCTAAGGATAAATCCGTTCCAGATGCCTGCGTCGATCAATATATGAAAGTTCTCGGCTATAACCCCTTTTATCCCAAGATTGAATTGGACGAATGGCAAGAAATCTGGGAGAAAAAACTCATCCCCCTCTTGCTCTGCTTCATCTTTCAACTCTTTTAATGTCTTGGATTCTGAATCCGAATAATGCTCTGGGGGTTCTCCTTCAACAGTCAAATCTCCTGACCATTCGGCAGTTAATTTCCCCTCCTCCAACGCAGTTCCAGAAGCAGCTCCGACACCGAAGGTTATAAAAGGACGGACCTTCCATGAGGGGTTGATATCCCAGCGAAAACTTAAATGAAAGGACATTGGACTCATTTCGAACTGAGTGTTACGGACACTCCCTTGAAATTCCCCTGATTTTCCTGTGAGGTCATCTTTTAGGGTCATGCTGGCTGACACTTCAGGAAGAGATACTCGCATGGTTGTTTTCTCTATGGAAAATCCTAGACTAAAAGAGCCGCTGTGGCCGCCGGGGTACCACCGGATTTCAAAACCATAATTATCGCCCCCTGAATCAAAGGAAACATTCTGGCTGTAACTAATTTCCCTTAAACTTGGATACTCTTTCTGGAACTCGTATAAAAATTCATCTCTCAACTCTCCTTCAAGCTCCTCGCTTAAGCTCTCTTCGATCCAGCCTCTTAAAATATCGATACTCCACTGTGAGTAGTGAAAGCCAAGCTCAAAATGGCCTTGGGCTCGAAGGTTTTGGTTAGAAAAGATAAAACAGAAAATAAGGACGAACAGATAAATCCCCATTCTTTTTATCTTCATCTTTCTACCTCCTTTCTTTGTTGCAAAACATTTTAATAATTGAAGAACATATATCATCAGACGAACGGCTTGCCTCTTGGAGAAAGCTATTCTCCTCAGCTTTCGTTGCCGTGGAAGACATTGCACAACGACAACGATTAACCTGGATTATTAATATCAAATTTAAATAAATTTTAAATGGCTGTTAATTTCACTTTAAATGTAGTAATAAGTAAATAGCCTTTAGGGATGATTTTCAGGGTTATTTTTCCATCTCATTCTCGGGTTACCAGAATATTGATATCACTCTTCTTCTATAAAATAGAATCCGCACTTTTTCTCAGGAGATACAATGTCTCGGTCACGTAAATCAGCTTCATCGATCGGATAGAACTTACAGGCCTTAAATTTTCGATCGTGGATCTTGCAATCAGCAATGCCATTCGTCATCGTTAGGTAGGGGCAAGTCAAAAGAAGCTTACAGCAGGCAGCACACCGGAGGCATTCTCCTTTCTTGAGTTTCTTTTTCTTGGCTACATAACCAGGTCTAATATAAACATAGTATAACCTTCGGATCTTTCCCCACGCATGAACCATTCGCCCTTTTATCCCGATTCTCCTTGACTCAAACATCTGAAATCTCACAAAAAAAGCTTATGCTACATAAATACTTAAACTATTACAAATATGGAATAAGAGCTTTTACACGTTGATTTGATATTTCATTTTTGATATCTTGATTTCTAAATTTTGAGAATTATCTTCAAGGAGGTTTTCATGTTAAAAGGTCTTTTCTCCATCGTTTTAATGCTTGGCCTGCTCCTTTCTTTCTCTTTCAAAGGCGAGGCTGCAAATGTCAAAGTTCTGATGAAAACGAGTATGGGCGACATTACCATTGAGCTATATCCTGATAAAGCCCCTATTTCAGTCAAGAACTTTCTTTCTTATGTGGACGAGAAAAAATATGATGGAACAATATTTCACAGGGTGATTAAAGGCTTCATGATTCAGGGAGGCGGTTTGACTCCAGATTTCCACGGGATTCCTACAAAGCCAGCCATAAAAAACGAAGCTGCAAATGGATTGAAAAATAAAAGAGGCACTATTGCCATGGCCCGGACGAATGTCGTAGACAGCGCGACCTGTCAATTCTTCATCAATCACGCGGATAATGCCTTCTTAGACCATAGGGATAATACTCCTGAAGGTTTCGGATATTGTGTCTTCGGAAAAGTCGTAAAAGGAATGGATGTTGTTGACGCTATTGCTAATGTCAAGACAATGATGAAAAGGGGTCGACAAGATGTCCCCAGGGAAACGATCACGATCATCTCCGTTAGTCGGATAGAATAAAAAGAAAGCTGATTGTTTGATTTAAATATATTTTCAGGTTTTTAGTTTTAGTGGTCAGGTCTTTTTTTTTGTGTAAAAAACAAGACCCGACCCACTGACAATACCGGTTGATTGTAATGTCAGATTTGATATTTGCCTTCTTCCATCTTTTTCTTCTCCTCGGCATCGTTATTTATGCCGTCTACTCCCTCATTCGGGGTGATGTCTTGAGATTTGCGATCATAACCGTGCTTCTGACGGGATATTACTTCATCGTTCTCTATAAGGCAGTAAAAAAAGAGATAGAAAGAAAAAAGAAAAAAAAGTAGCCTATCTCCTTTTACCTTTTTATTAGCGTATTTATTTTTGCAAGAATTGTAGCTATAATGACTAAATCCAATAAAATCCATTAGGAGGAAATTATGGTTTCCAGGAATAATCTTAAGAAAATTATTTTTACTGCATTGATTTTGCCGCTTATGGCTTTTTATCTTCACAGCGGTTTTAATCTCACAGAACTTCAGAAGGCTGAAGAAAAAAAGGCAAAGGCGCTCCCTGCTTCCCTGGCAGGTTTCAGCGATGAAGGGATCTTTCACATCTATCAGAACGAAGACCCTCTTGTTGAAATACAATTTAAGTGGGAAAAAGGAGGGAAATTCTCAAACACTGCGGTAGTGACCATCTCTGGCCAGTCAGCAACTTATACGACTGCAATCGAGACAGATAAACAGGGAATCTGGACAAAAATCATCCAAGAATCTGCCCTGGGAACCATGGAGTTTGTCCGAAAAGGAAGTACAGTCACAAGAACCTTCAGAGAAAAAACCGTCACGATTGAGATCAAGGATGGTGCCGTTCTCTTCGATAATTTTTCTCCCGTTCTTGTCAGCCAAACCATCAGGACCTATGACTTAGACAAGGGAGGAAAGCAAACTCTCCCGATTTTCATCCTTCCAGGAGCGATGGAGGAATGCTCTCTTGAGTTTAAAGAAGAAGAGGAGCGGAGCATTGCAGGAAAAGATATTAAATTCAAAAAATTCATAATCGGACTCCCTGGCGTCGACATCACGCTTTGGGTAGACAAGGATGCCAAACTCTACCTCGCCGATATTCCTGCCCAGAGTGCAGCTTACGTAAGAGAAGGATACGAAATACTCCTCCAGAAGGCTGTAACCGATCCCTTACTTTCCAAACCAGAATACGAAATTACGGTCGAAACCAATGTTGGAATCCCCATGAGAGATGGGATAAAGCTGGCAACTGATATTTACCGCCCAAAGGCAGAAGGAAAATTCCCTGTGATTCTTACCCGTACCCCTTATAAAAAAGAGATGGCAGAGCTTCAGGCCAAGTATTACACTCGGCGCGGTTATGTCTTTGCTGTTCAAGACTGCCGAGGAAGGTTCTCTTCTCCAGGTATCTGGGAACCTTTTGTGGACGAGCCAAAAGATGGACATGACGCTATCGAATGGCTTGCCGACCAGCCCTGGTCCACAGGCAAAGTGGGAATGATCGGTGGTTCCTATGTCGGGTGGGTGCAGTGGTGGGCTGCCAGAGAACGCCCTCCTCACCTAGTCACAATTATTCCCAACGTTGCTCCCCCTGATCCTTTTTACAACATCCCTTATGAATACGGTGTCTTCTTCATATGGGGAGGAATCTGGTGGGCGGATGTTCTGGAACAAGAAGCAACTGCCGATATATCAGGAGTAGCCATGAGCCGCATCAGTGAAAAGAAATACGGGAAACTCCTTACTTCCCTTCCGGTGATTGAACTGGATAAAAAAATCCTGGGCAGAGAAAATCCCTACTGGAGGAAATGGATCGACCACCCCACCAACGATGATTACTGGGAGAGAGCAAACTTCCTTGAATACCTCAGGAAGGTCCGCATTCCGGTCTTCCACCAGTCCGGGTGGTTTGACGGAGATGGGATCGGATCAAAACTCAACTATGCAAAGATGAAATCTCACGGCCATCCCTACCAGAAACTCACTCTAGGACCCTGGGGACATACAGACAGAGCAGCAAGAAGCATAGGAGATCTTGACTTTGGACCTCAAGCTATAATCGACCTGCCAAGGGATTATCTGCGCTGGTTTGATTACTGGCTCAAAGGAATTGATAACGGAATAACCAAAGAGCCGCTTGTAAGCATCTTTGCTATGGGTTCCAATAAATGGCTCCATGACGATGTCTACCCCCTCTCCTATACCGAATTCCAGAAATGGTATCTCCAGAGCAATGGCAAAGCCAATACATCCAAAGGAGATGGACTTTTAACTCCTATTAAGCCCCCAAAAGATTCACCTCCTGACGAATATGTTTATGATCCCGGAGACCCTACTCCAAGCCCTGATTTTTATGAAGAAACAGAAGAAGAAGAAAAGAAGGTGAAATCAGTGGAGGAAAAGAGAAAAGAAGCAGAAGCCCATCATGAGAAAATTACCCAGTCCAGGTCTGATATCCTTACCTACCAGACAAAACCCTTTGAAAAACCCCTTACTTTTGCCGGCCCTATTTCTGCTGTCCTTTATGCCTCCACTTCTGCCAAGGACACTGACTGGTTTATGCGTCTTGTATGGATCACCAAAGAGGGGAAAACCTATCGTCTAGCCGAGGGAAAAATCCGCGCTCGCTTCCATAAATCCATGAAAAAGCCCAAGTTTCTCAAACCTGGAAAAATCTATAAATACACTCTTGACCTCTGGCAAACAGGAATCACCATTCCTGCGGGAGATTCTCTTCGGGTGGAAGTTGCCTCAGCTTCCTTTCCTCTTTTCTCTCGCAACTTGAACACCGGCGGTCATAACGAAAAAGAAACCCAGTACGTGAAAGCAGAACAGATGATCTATCACAGTAAAAAATATCCTTCACACGTCCTTCTTCCTGTCATTCCTGATGAAAAGATAAAGTAAGAAAAAAAAGAATTGGATATTTTTGATCGCTCTGTCCGATTCCTCGCCTCTATAGTCTGGGGCCCTCAGACGGTTATCCTCCTGTTGGGGGTAGGACTCCTCTTGACCCTACGACTGCGCTTTGTCCAGCTTCGCCGCTTTAAACTCTCTTTTCGTTTGGCTTTTGGCCGCAAGAATTTAGGTGAAAGCGAAAAGGAACGGAAGGGAGATATCACTCCCTTCCAGGCATTGACCACTTCTCTGGCATGCACGGTTGGAAATGGAAACATAGCCGGTGTATGCACAGCCATCGCCATGGGAGGACCGGGAGCCGTCTTCTGGATGTGGCTCTGTGCCTTTTTCGGTATGGCCACAAAACTGGTGGAGGCTGTGCTGGGGCAGAAATTTAAGATAACTGCTCCTGACGGCTCAATAGCGGGTGGCCCCATGTATTATATAAGTAAAGGGCTGCATTTGCCCTGGCTTGCCGGCATTTTTGCTTTTTTCATGGGATGTAAACCGCTTTATTGCACCACCTCTATTCAATCCAATTCAATAGCCCTCGCTCTCGAAACACAGCTTGGACTGGAGCCTTGGATCTCAGGATTGGGATTGGCTGTGCTGACATGGATCGTCATAATCGGCGGGATCAAATCTATAGCCAGAGTGACAGAATTCTTGAGCCCCTTTATGGTTTTCCTCTATATCGTAGGTGCACTTCTGACGATCATCATTTTTTCTCCTAAACTCCCTCATGCCATCTCCTTAATCTTTGTCGGTGCCTTCAAGCCTTCATCTATTTCAGGAGGAGTAGCAGGCATGACAGTAGCGAGAGCTATCCGGTACGGGCTGGCAAGAGGAGCCTATTCTAACGAAGCGGGAACAGGAACAGCAGCTGTATTTCACGCATCAGCACGCACGAGTGAGCCTGTACGACAGGGCTTGATCGCCTCTCTCGATGTTTTCATCGACACTATAGTTATTTGCTCTTTAACAGCGTTTGCTGTTCTTGTTACAGGAGTATGGAATCAGGGGATCACCAGTACTGAGATGACTGCAACCGCATTTAATACAGCCTTAGGCCCGGCTGGAGGCTTGATCGTTGCTGCAAGCTCCTTCCTTTTCGGTTATTCCAGTTTGATTGCGGTTCCATATTATGGGGAGATTTCCTTCAGCTATCTCTTGGGGGAATGGGTAAGACGCCCCTTCCGTTGGATTTTTTGCGTTGTTATCTTTTTTGGGGCTGTGATGAAAGTCGAAACCGCCTGGTCTATCGGAGACGTCTTCAACGGGATGATGGCATTCACCAATTTAATAGGCCTGGTTGGACTGGCAGGGCTGGCAATTGCTTCAGTCAAGGGCTATTTAAAAAAAATGGATGGCAATAACTACTTTGGGCGCAGATTATAGGATCAGGCTTTCATTGCTTTCATATGTTTTACAAATAATATTGCTATAAAAAATCAAATACCAAATGATCCGTAAAACATAAAACTCATAAGGGCCAGATCCCATTTATGCATCTCAACATTTGACAAAATTTTCTATTAATGGAGATTCTCTAATTATGCTTCCCTATCGACCAAAATTAGCCTGAAACATTTATAAAACGTGAATAATCTAGGTCAAAAAGAATCCAGTTTCTTCCTTACACTCTTGGGAAAAGCTCATTCCGGTCCAAAGAGGAAGAGAATCCCTTTTTTACTCTCGAAGAGTAGGACGGCGGCCTCAAGGGTCTCCGTCTTCAGCCCAATATACCCATAAGCCGGAAAACTCGACAATCTTGGGTGCGCTTAAATTAACCGGAAAGACAGCAAACGGCTGGGCTATCGGGATAATGGAAGCTCTAACAGGAAAAGAACAGGCGAGTTTGATTACGTGGGAAGGAGAGAGAACAAAAGAGACGGTTGAGCCTCTTACTAACTACTTTCTTGGAAGAATCGAAAAGAAATTCAGAGACGGCCGGAGTGCCATGGACTTTATCCTACTTGATTGCCTTCCCGGATACGATAAGGATTAAAGCTTTGTCTCCTCCATCAAGTTTAGAGACACCCACCACAGTTCTTTCTCCGCTTTTCAGCGTAAGAGTGGTATCGATCAGAGTGGAAGAAATTTCCTTTCCTTCCTTATTGATGCCTTCTTGTTTGGTTAACCTCAACTCCACTTGAAATGTATCGGCTTTTTCTTCTTTGATGAACCGAGGTGCCATCCTCAGCAGAAGACCTATACCCTGTCCTCCCATTCGCTGATAAGATCGCTTGTTATCCTGGACCTTGATCACAGATGAGTCCAATCTTTTAAACGACTGGTACTTTAAGAGCTTCTGCAACTCTCTTATCACGGGATCGGACCTCAGCTCTCTCTCTAACAAACCGCTCTTTGATTCAGAAAACAGCGAGCCTAGAATCAAGTCAACGGTGAATTGTAAATCAAGAGGTCTCACATCGATTTCCTTGAGCATAGAAAGCAACTTTTCAACGACTTCGGGGATATCCTCGATAATCAGAGCATTTTTTTCGTATATGGCCTGAATTTTTCCGGATCGGCTTGAATACGATTTAAGAAGATCTCGTGCCATGCTGGCATTTATATACTTAACCTGCACTATTTCCTTTCTTAGCTTAGACTTACTCTCCTGGGTCGAAGCATAAAGATTCAATGTTATTCCGGCTAAAAAGATAAAAACTAACAAACTTGTTACTGATTTTTTCATTTTTTCTCCTCCAATTCAAAATTTTTATTGAAGAACCAGACAATTTTCAGTCCGGTCTCTTTCGAAACCATAGTCATGGAAATAACGTCCTGTTCGGACTTTTCCTTTGCTAATACCTCTGTCCCTGGCCCCATTCCCTCTTTGATAAAAGATGGTTTTACGAGAAAAAAAGTCAACCCGATTACAAACACAGCCATCAATGCATATGCCCAGGCCTTCCTAAACGGCCAGGGAACAAGAGGCAAGACTTCAGGTGGTTTTTCTCTTATGGCATTCCGAACAACCTTCTGCCACTCTATCTCTTCCCACTCCTTTTTGTCTTTTGCGAGCCATTCCTTGATTTTGTTATGGAATACAGCATAGGAATCATACTCATGCTGGCATCTTGCACATTTTTTTAGGTGGGCTTTCATTGCCTGAATCTTAGATTGGGGCAACTCAGCACCTATCATTAAGGGGAGTAAATATCGAGCTTTTTTGCAGTTCATATCTTCACCTCTCTCTTATCCATGGGATATAATTTTTCGAACTGTGCCCTTATTTTTTGTCTGGCACGGGAGAGATGGGTCCGGACGCTCAGAGAAGAGCATCCCAGGATTTTTGATGTCTCTTCGATGGAAAATCCTTCTTCATCCCGAAGGAGAAACACTGCTTTTTCTTTGGGGCTTAGGCTCTGAAGACAAGACTCAATCTTGACCTTTATTTCTTTGTTTAGAAGTTGTTTTTCCGGATCTGCCACAGTACTCATTTCCAGTCTTTTCTGGTGCTCTACTATATCTGCTTGTTTCTTTTTTCTTCTCAAAAAGTCATAAGATGTATTCACCGCAATCTTATAAATCCAGTTTTTAAAACTCTTTTCTTTTTTGAATTTATCGAGATATCTGAAAATTCTAATAAGAGCCTCTTGACAGACCTCTCTTGCTTCTTCCAAATTGCCGGTCATTCGATAAGCCATATTCAAAAGTCCTTTGCGATAGGGACGAAGAAGAAGCTCGAAGGAACCATGATCGCCCCCAAGAACGGCTTCCACCAATTCATCTTCATTCTTCATCCACATTAATATACTTCTCTTGTATAAATAATGTTAAGAAGAAAATTGAATTTAAATAAAAAAGGTGGGTCTGATGAATCAAACCCCTATCTCACTTCATAAGGTGGGCTTGATAAATCGAGCACCTACATTTAAATAAAGCCTCTCACGGGAGAATGGTTGTTGACTTAACCAGCAAAATTATCTATTTTTTTTATCTTAGGACATTTTTCACATTTATGAGAGTCAAAATAATAACCTCAGGGAAAAAAGAAAGGAACCGTCTTTCCTTACTTTTATTTATCATCATCTCTTTTTTTATTTTTGTCTTCATAACCTTCCTTCCAAATAAAGAGCAGCATTCTATTGAGATAGAAGAGGATCCGAAGCCGCAGGTTTCACCTTCTCCCCCTCCTTTAATAGAACAAAAAAATATCATCAGGAGAGGTGTGACCCTAACTGATATTCTAGCCCCACACGATTTATCACCTGCTGAAATACACAAACTGAGAGAAGAAGTTAAGCCTGTTTATGATCTAGCCAAGATAAAAGCAGGCCATGAAATCAGAATTATTTCAACCCAGGATGGAAGGGTCGCCTCTGTTGAATATGATATCGATGATGCCAACTATCTTCTCATCCGGAAAAACGAGGAAATATACGCAGCAGAAATAAAAAAAATTCCCTTTGAATATAGAGCTGAAATGATCTGGGGTATCATCGAGGATAATCTCACATTTGCTGTGGAAAGAGAAAATGAGGGGAATTTGCTTGCTCTTGACTTTGCAGAGCTTTTTGGATGGGACATTGATTTCCACACCGACCCCCGCAAGGGCGACACCTTTAAAATTCTCTTCGAAAAGAAATACCTTGATGGTAAGTTTGTGGGATACAGAAATATTCTAGCCGCTGAATATAGTAGTCAAGATAAGACATACCAGGCTTTCCGTTTTACGTATCCTGATACAGAAGAATCGGATTATTTCGATCCTGAAGGAAAATCTCTGAGAAAAGAGTTCCGGAAATCCCCGATCAAGTTCGGCCGCATCACATCTCGCTATAGCAGGAGGAGACTTCATCCCATCAGAAAGGTTTATCGCCCCCACTATGGAGTGGACTATGCAGCTCCTATTGGAACTAAAGTCCAGGCAACTGCGGATGGGACTGTGACTTTTAGAGGATGGAATGGTGCATCGGGCCGTATGATCAGAATCCGTCATAAGAATGAATACGAAACAATATATCTCCATCTCAGAAGCTATGCGAGAGGAATAAGAAAAGGAATTAAGGTCCAAAGTGGCCAGGTCATTGGCTACGTAGGTTCATCTGGCGAATCCACAGGCCCTCATCTGGATTACAGGATCAGATACAGGGGAAAATTTATCAATCCTCTCACGAGGAAGTTCAAACCGGTGGAGCCGCTAAGAGTAGAATTTCTTGAAGATTTTAAAGAAGAAGTGGAATATTACTATCTCTGTTTTGAGGCCCCGCCTCTTATATTTTCTTCTCTCTGCAGTTCGATGATTCCCTGAAAGATCTTTTATCTTTTCTTGCCGCCGCCTCCTCCTTTAGAACCGCCTGAGGAACCTGATGAGCTATTAGAACTCCCTGAACTTTTAGCCCCACTGGATGAACCAGAGGAGGAACCTCCTCCTCCTGATCCGCCGCCTGAATTGGACCCTCCAGAGGAGGTAAGCCTTGCTCTCGAAGAGATGCCATTACGGTAAACGACCCCGTTCCTTGAGGAAATGCGCAGTTCTGGGCAGCGTATTTCATTGTTTCTGCTGATATATTTTATAGATACTCCAGCCTTAAGAGCCACTTTTGCATCAGGATTCCAATCTCTAAAACGCAAAGAAGGAGTCCTTCGGATGGGCTTAGTGGATTTGGGTGTGACGGACGTCTCTTTTTCTCCTTTCCGAAAAGCAGCATCTTTGCCAGATAAGACCGGCTTTTGTATGCTACTTGGTTTTTTTGAAACACTCGTTTTTTCAACCGTTTCAAACTGTCTTGATCTAACCGGAAAAGTTCTGTCTCTCATCTTTTTAACACCGTAAATAGTATTGGTGACTTTCTCCTTCAGGTCGGCTACCATGCTGTTTCGATTGAAAGCCCTTACCGCTTCCTTATAAGAATTGTTCACAGGTTTCACGGCAATCCTTTCAGTGGCAATATCTCCCAGCCTGATAGCTTTATTCTGGATTTTTCGGGAATTTAGATCTTCGCGCTTTACTATAATCATCTGATCTGAAACCTTGCGCATGGATTCTAGAATCCTTTCATCTCTCTTTTCTATTGCAGCAGTAATTCTGCTATATATTCTCTTTAATTCACTCGGCAGTTTATATGCTGAGCCCTGCTTCCTTTTTAGCTGATCTTTTCTGATCCGCGTAAGAACCTTTCTTCCTCCCTGGTCACCTTCTCCGGTATAATAAAAGTAATAAGGGTAATAGCCATCACGTGCATAAGTATATCCAGGAGAATAATAGCCTCTATAATAATACCAATCGGTCATCGACCACGGTCTCCAGGTATAATATCCCATGTAAAAATCCCAAGCTGCCCAGGCTGGAGCAAAGACAGATCCAGGAATCCAAAGCCAGCCCAGTTTCTTATTCCATACCCAATAGCCAAGGTGGTAGGGAACCCAACCCCAGGACTCCTGGGGCACCCAGAATAGCTCGCCGTTCACCTCTCTCCACTGCCCATAAAAGTAAGGCTGCCAGTTTCCCCATGGATAAGAATCGTTATAGAAGGGCCGCCAGACCCATCCATAGAGACTATCCCAGACCCATTCGCCATACTGATTCGAAAATTTTTGGGCGAAATTGAACACAGCCTTATTTATTGTCTGGATGGGTGCCGGGATAAAACTTATCCCTTTATGGAGCTCGAGAAAGTTCTCATTCATATTCTCATTCCATAGCTCAAAATCCACATCATCCTCATACCAACCCCCTAGAAGGAAATGATCCGGAGAAACAGTCAGTTTCTGTGATTTTTTCACTTCTTTTTCCACCATGAGGGACTCTTTCGGACCGTATAAGATATCTGCTTTCCCCTCTTTAACATGGATGTCGGTGCTAGCATCCTCTTTGGCATTTATGAAGGCCACTGATTTATGTTTCATTTTTACTGCAGCGTTAGGAGTGATCACCTGAAAAACTTCTCTCTTATCGTATTGTTTATACATGATATAGATCTGGCCTTGGTTAAGGACGAAATTAGTGATTGATTGTTTTGAGCTAAGGCTTTGGGCAAGAATTGTCTCTATTTTTAACTCTGTATTCAGACCGAGCCTTATGATGGTTCCTGTGTCTAACTGAATCTCACACCTTCGGATATCAGTGGAGCGAATCGTGTCTCCAGGAGCTAAAGGAAGATTCAGGACCGCAATTTCAGAAGACGTTCTTCCCTCTCTTATGACAATCGGATCTTTCCCATCATATTTGACATTGTCGAAACTTATGTGGCCGAAATAAATCTTTGATTTTGGAGAATTGACGTACTCATATTGGGATTTGGATTTAGAATAAACTAATGATGAGAGTAAGAGAATAAAAACAAATGCGCCTAAAATTGATGTGATTGTTCTTTTCATCTCTCCCCTCCTAATTAAGGAGTTCATTTGCGTTTTACTATAAAGCAATTTTCATGCCAAATTATATCTCTTGGAGCAATAATTCCCAACGTCATAATCTGTCCCCATTTACAGCCATATGTATGTAGAAATGGACAATGATAACAATGGGATCAGGCTTTCATAAGTTTTATAATTATTAAGGAAAAATGAATTAAATTCCAATTATTAATCAAGTTATAAAACTTATGAAAGCCTGACCCCATTGACCATTGACAATCAGCGCTTAAAATAATTAGAATTGATAGTCTCTAAGAATCATATTTTCTCAAGGAGGTATATATGAAAATCACTCTCAGTGTCTTAAAAGCAGATATAGGCAGTATCGGAGGTCATATCACACCGAGCCAGGCACTTGTAAATGAGGTCACGAATTTTGTTAAGGAAAATGGAAAAGACACACTCATCGATTTCAGAATCAGCTATACTGGAGACGATATCGCAATCTTATGCACTCATGAAAAAGGCGTCTCAGATGAACAAATCCACAAAATGGCCTGGGATGCTTTTATCGCTGGAACAGAAGTAGCAAAAAAACAAGGACTCTATGGAGCAGGGCAGGATTTATTGAAAGACTCTTTCAGTGGGAATATCAAAGGAATGGGACCTGCAGTGGCAGAGATGGAATTCGAGGAACGCCCTAACGAACCTTTTGTCTTTTTTGCAGCGGACAAGACTGATCCAGGGGCTTATAATCTGCCTTTCTACCTTGGTTTCTGCGACCCCATGTACTGTGCCGGACTCATATTAAGTCCTAAAATGAGCGATGGATTCACTTTCCGTATTATCGATGTAGAATACACTGAAAAGGATAAAATCATTGAACTCAATGCCCCCGATGAACTCTATGATATCGCTGCTTTACTCCGTGATAGCGAAAGATATGTCATCGAAAGCATCTATTCCCGAAGCACAGGAAACCAAGCAGCGGCTGTCTCAACGACCCGGCTTCACAACATTGCTGGAAAATACACCGGAAAAGACGATCCAGTAGCGCTTGTGAGAGTCCAAGGAGAATTTCCTGCCACCGGAGAAGTTCTGGCTCCCTTTGAAATCGGACACCTTGTGGCTGGTTTCATGAGAGGCAGCCACAACGGCCCCTTTATGCCCTGCAAGCAAAATGCAACCATCTCCTTCTTTGATGGACCTCCGGTTGTCACAGGGGCAGCTTACTGTGTCAATAACGGAATTCTCACTGAACCGGCTGATGTCTTCGATCATCCTTTTTGGGATTACGTGAGAACACAAGTATCTGAAAAAGCATCGGCTATCCGACGGCAAGGCTTCTCCGGACCGGCAATGCTTCCATACAGCGAGCTCGAATACGGCGGCATTGTTGAGAAATTGGAAAAGCTGGAAAAAAAGTTCAAGCTCGTCGATTAAGAAGAACCCCGTAAAGGGTCACCTTTTACAAAGATTTACCGGTCAGCAAAGTAGGTTTTTGGCCTTAAAACTGCATCTAAATTGATGAAAAGTTACAAAAACCCAGTCCCCACTGTGGACATCATCATTGAAATCCACAGAGAAGACGGAAAGGAAGGGGTTGTACTGATCAAAAGAAAGAATCCTCCTTTTGGGTGGGCCCTTCCAGGAGGATTTGTCGATTATGGCGAATCTTTGGAAGATGCAGCCATACGAGAAGCCAAAGAAGAAACTTCTCTTGATATTCAGCTCAAAAATCAGCTCCACACATATTCAGACCCAGAGCGTGACCCTCGTCAACATACGATTTCAACAGTATACGTGGCAAAAGCTCGGGGAAAACCAACGGCTCATGATGACGCCCAGGACATCGGAGTTTTTATCCAGGATGAAATCAATTTTCCCCTTGCTTTTGACCATCAAAAAATCCTTGAAGACTATTTTGGAAGAAAGAGGAAGTGAGTTTGATGGTTAAACAAATTCAGCATATTCGGTCGCTATTTATATATTGAATGGGAAAAATGGAAAAAGATGACGATAACAAGAAAAACTCAGATGCTGATTTAGAGCTCAAGGAGCTCTGTAAGGTCTGGGGATCAGCAGAGGCTGAGGTGATTAAAAGCTTTCTCCAGAGCAATGGCATTTCGTGCATTTTCAGGGGAAAAGTCGTTCAATCTGTCCATCCATTCACTGCAGATGGATTGGGAGAGATAAAAATTTTTGTCTCTGCAAAAGATTACGCTCTCGCCAAAGAACTCCTCAAATCCCACCAAAAATAAGAAATAAGGGGACAGTCCCCTTTTCTTAACGGGGAACTGCCCCTTTTTACATTCAACTCTGTGGAATTGCCGCATTATGCCCATAATGATATCCTGCAGGTGGGCTTGAGGAATCAAGCCCCTACATAAATTGTTTGAGATTGCCGCGTTTCACTCGCAACGACAATTAATCACGAAAAAAAGCAGCCTATCTCCTTTTTATATCCCCATTTTATTCCTTTAACCGGTGGATTTGATGAATCAAACCTCTACAATAAATTGATTCCTTTATATAGTATCTATTTTCATCTCCTGCACAATATATAGAAAATAATAAAATTAACGGTGCTTTTTTTTATTTTTTTGCTTGACATTAGGTATTTTCTCCCCTATATTTTTAGAAAAATGGGACAAAACGGGACAAAATGGGAAATTCTTTATTAGGAAGCTACACAGCAAAGTTCGACAAGAGCGGTCGGATAAAAATTCCTGAGAAATTCCGCACCGCTATTGAAGAAGAATATGGAAAGGAATTATTCATAACTTCTCTATCAGATGAGGCAATCCAAATCTACCCTCTTTCAGTATGGGAAGGACTCACAGGTATTACAAATGAGGGAGCCCTTCATATGCAGCCCGCCGTCAGAAGATTCTTGCTTCGTGTCAATAGAAAGGGAACCAAATACGAAATTGATTCTAAAGGCCGTGTGTTGATCAGCCAAGTCCTGAGAGAAAAGGCAAAGCTTGAGGAAGAAGTAGAAGTAATCGGTTTCACTAATCATCTAGAAGTCTGGAACAAAGATATGCTCGACGATACACTCGAGCAAAAGCCCTTGACAAATGAAGATTTTGAATACATTGCAGAGCTCATTCCCCAGGGAAAAAATAAATGAATGGCAACAACCACATCCCTGTTCTTCTGGAAGAGGTGCTTGATTTCCTTGATATAAAGAGAGAAGGAATTTACATAGATTGCACAATCGGCCTGGGGGGACATGCCCTTGAAATCCTGAAAAGAAATCCAAATGTGACGCTTATCGGCTTTGACATCGATGAAAAGTCGCTTCTAGAAGCAAAAAAGAAACTCCAGCCTTATGAAAACCGAGTCGAACTCTACCATTCGGATTTCAGGTATCTCCCTGATCTAAAAATGGATTTTTCTCATATCAGGGGAATATTGCTTGACCTTGGAGTTTCTTCATTCCAGCTTGACTCGCCGGAAAGAGGATTCAGTTTTAACCATGAAGGGCCTCTCGACATGAGGATGGATCTTCGGAACAAAATAACGGCTTTAAAAATTATAAATAAATACTCAGAACATAAGCTCGCCGATCTATTTCGAGAATACGGGGAGCTCAGACAGTCAAAAAGACTCGCCAGGGAAATTATCTCACACAGGAGAGCCAAAAAAATTGAAACGACTACCCAGCTCCTGCACATTGTAGAGAAAATCTGCAGATGGAGACCGCAAAAAGGAAAAACCCATCCAGCTGCAAAAGTCTTTCAAGCTTTGCGGATCGAAGTAAACCAGGAGTTGCGGAGTCTCTCTGGCTTTTTAGAAAGAATTTCTCAAAAGATACCCAAAAAAGGGCGCATCATTGCCATTTCCTTTCACTCTTTAGAGGACAGAATAATCAAACATACTTTTAGACAACTAGCAGTCTCGGAAAACTCCCATTCTTTCCTTAAGATCTTGACAAAAAAACCTATTATCCCGAGCGAGGAAGAAGTTGCCTCGAACTTTAGAGCCAGATCAGCCAAGCTCAGAGCTGTCGAGAGGGTTTAAAACACTAATGGTTAGAAAAAAATACAGCAAAAGAGAAATCATCATCGGCATCACGTGTGCCATCATCCTCATTCTGGTCTTTACCTTTTACATCTGGCATCAGATGGAATATGTGAGGATTGGATATGAAATAGGCGAGCTGGAAGAAAAACTCAGCGCCCTCAGGAATGAGGTCGAAGAACTGGAAACACAAAAATCCTCCCTGCTTTCTCTTGAAAGAGTCGAGAAAATCGCAAAGGAAGAACTGAACCTGGAAAAAGCGAAAGAGGAACAGATCATCTATGACGATTTTAATCCCTTTCCTTAAAGAAACATCTAATGATTAGCTTGTATCAAAAAAAAGTCAATAAAAGGGTAATAATACTCACCTTTTTCCTAATGCTATGGGCGTGTGGACTTGTCCTTCGTCTAATCCAACTTCAGATTATTGAACACACAAGACTCAAAGCTCAGGTCATCGAACAAAATCACAATACAGTTAAGGTCTATCCAGAAAGGGGAACGATTTTCGATCGAGAAGGCAACATCATGGCGCGAAGCCTCCCCCACAAATCCGTCTTTTATACTCCTTTTAAAGAGGAGTCCTACTCCTTCCAATGCCAATTAATTGACAAGGTGAAGGGGGTCCTGGGCTTATCAGAGAGAGAACTCTTAGTAATAAAGAACAGGATTAAAAAGAACGCACCTTTTATCTGGGTAAAACGAAAAATTAATCAAGAACAGGAAGAAAAAGTAAAGAATCTGCATCTCGGTGGAATCCATTTATTGGAAGAAAACAAAAGATTCTATCCTCATGGGAAGCTTGCCGCTCATCTCCTGGGAAGGGTAGACATCGATGACATCGGAGCCAGCGGAGTCGAAAAGGAATACAACTCTGTGCTGGAAGGAAAGGTCGGGAAACGCCTCATCCTTATGGACGCCAAAAGAAGAGACTACCGCATGGAAACTGTAGAGGAGCCAGAACCAGGCAGAGATATAATGCTGACTGTAGATGAAACTATCCAGTATATTGCTGAAAAAGAATTAGAAAGAGCTGTTCTGCAATCCGAAGCAAACCGGGGGACAGTAATCATTGGGGCGCCTCATACCGGTGAAATCCTGGCAATGGCCAATTATCCTACTTATGACCTCAATAACCCTCCCCAAGCCCCCACTCTCTTGGATAGAAATGCCGCCATTCATCACCTGTTTGAACCTGGCTCAACCTTTAAGATAGTTACAGCCTCTGGAGCACTAGAGGCAAAAAGCGTAAACCTCGATGAGACCTTTGATTGCAGCAAAGGCTTCATCTTTGTCGCCGGAAAGACAATCAGGGACCATCACAGATTTGAAACTCTTTCTTTCCCTGAGGTTATCATTCATTCCTCTAATGTGGGAACGGTCATGGTCGGCCAGCGCACAGGCGAAGGCTCTATCTACAAAACCATAAAGGCCTTTGGATTTGGACAGAGAACAGGGATCGACCTCCCCGCTGAAGAGAAGGGCATTTTTAGGGCATTGGACAGATGGACCAATATCTCTGTTTCTTCTCTTTCTATTGGCTATGAAATCTCAGTAACTGCACTCCAAATGCTCCAGACTATTAACACCATTGCCAACAGGGGGACCATCATACCTCCAAGAATCGTAAAAAAAATCTTGCTCTCAGAAGATGAAGCAAAAGAGAAGCCAATCCGCTCGAAAAGAGTCACATCTAAGGAAACAGCTTCTACATTGATCTCTATCCTGCAGAATGTTGTTCAGGAAGGAACCGGGAGAGCCGCTCAAACTAATGGTTATACAGTGGCTGGAAAGACAGGAACGGCACAGAAGTATGACCGCTCCATAGGAGGCTATTCTTCCACTTCGCATATTGCATCTTTTGTAGGTTTCGCCCCGGTAGAGAATCCAGCCCTGTCCATAGTAGTGGTGATCGATGAACCCAAAGGCTTGTATTACGGGGGACAGGTCGCAGCTCCAGTCTTTAGAGAGATAGCAAGCCAGGTTCTTCGATACCTGCGTATTCCCCGCCAGAGAACTCTCCGGGACACTATAATCGCCGCTAACGAATCAAAGCGGACCGAATGATGAAACTCAAGGATTTACTGGCAGGAGTTTCACTTATAGATATTAGTAAAAACGAGGAGGAAGAGATTCAAGGAATTGCCTATTCTTCAAAGGATGTCCAGCCCGGCTTTCTATTTGCAGCCCTCAAAGGTGAAAAAAAAGACGGATTTGAGTTTATCGAAGAAGCGCTGCTTAAGGGAGCTGAAGTCATTCTTTCAGAAAAACCAAAGCCCCAAAATTTTGAAAAAAATTGGATTCATGTCCATGATGCCAGAGAAGCCCTGGCATTATGCTCAGCTAATTTCTATTCTCATCCCTCTCAGAATATGAAAGTTATAGGCATCACAGGAACAAAGGGGAAGACTACCACGACTTATTTGCTCGAAGAAATATTAAAAAAATCTGAATATATTCCCGGCGTGATCGGTACTGTGTCTTATCGCGGGCCGAAGATAAATATCCCTGCTCAGAGAACAACACCAGAAGCCCCAGACCTGCAGAAAATGATGAGAGAGATGCTCGATAAAGGGGTGACTCATTGCCTTATTGAGGTTTCATCGCATGCGCTGGAACTCAAAAGGGTTCTGGGGATAGGGTTTGACATCGCAATTTTCTCAAATTTAAGCGGCGAGCACCTAGATTATCACCTCTCCATGGAAAGATATTTTGAAGCCAAAAAAAAGCTTTTCTTTCTCAACCATAAAAAGAGAATAGCCGTCATCAACCAGGATGATCCATGGGGGAAGAAACTGATATCAGAGTTTCCCGGAGTTATAACCTATGGGCTTGAAGCACAGGCCAATATCAGAGGAGAAAAATACAAGCTTGCTGAAAAAGGAATAGAACTGGCAGTGAAATACGCAGGAGGTAAATTCACTGTCACTTCTTCTCTTTTGGGCAAGCCGAACCTCTACAACATCTTGGCCTCGGTTGCAACTGCATTAACCTTGAACGTACCCGTTTCAACGATACAAGATGGAATTACCGCGCTTAAGAAAATACCGGGGAGGTTTGAGAAAATTGAAAACTCCTTTGGACTTCATATTTTTGTCGATTATGCCCATACAGACGACGCGCTCAGGAACTTACTGGAAACAGCCAAGGAGCTCGCTCCGCGCAGAATCATTCTGGTCTTTGGAGCAGGTGGAGATCGCGACAAATCCAAGAGAGAGAGAATGGGAGAAGTTGCCGGCGGGATGGCTGACTGGACAATTCTCACCAATGATAATCCCCGCTCAGAGGACCCTTTGAGTATAATTTCAGCTATCGAAAAGGGAATAAAAAAAGCGAGAACAAGAAACTATAAAATACTGCCTGACAGGCGAAAAGCCATCGCTCATGCCCTCTCTATAGGAGAAAAGGGGGATTATATCCTTATTGCCGGGAAAGGGCATGAAAATTATCAAATTATCCAGGATAAAGTTTTCCCGTTCAGTGATGCCGAAGTAATAAGAAGCATCCTCAAAAAAATGGAGGCAAACTGAAATTGGCTAATCTATCGCTGAGCGAGATAGCAGAAAAAATGAATGGAAAAATCCTCCAAGGCTTGCCTTCTCTTTCTTTTAATAGGTTCAACATCGATTCCCGATTGACAGAACCAGGAGAGATGTTTATTGCTCTGGTCGCCAAGAGGAATGGTCACGATTTTGTTCCAGAAGCGATACAGAAAGGAGCACTGGGTGTAGTTGCTTCTCAAAAAGTATCCATTCCCAACAACGCAATCGGCTTGATCGAAGTAGATGATACTCTTCTAGCCCTTGGAGAACTTGCCAGAAAAGTTCTCTCTGAACACGAGGTTAAAGTCATAGGGATAACCGGAAGCATAGGGAAAACAAGCACAAAAGAGTTCACATCTTCTCTCCTTTCCCCCAAGTTCAATGTGCTCAAATCCGAGGGAAATTTTAACAATCAATTGGGTCTTCCTCTATCTCTTCTCAGACTGAAAGAAAATCATCAAGCAGCAGTGCTCGAGATGGCCATGAGTGCTCCCGGAGAGATCAGCCAGCTTGCTCGGATCGCTCCTCCGAATATTGCTGTCATAACTAACATCCAACCCGTTCACCTTGAGTTTTTTAAGAGCATGGATGATATCGCCCTGGCCAAAAAAGAAATCCTCATAGGAGCAAAAGAAAACGGGACAGCGGTTCTCAACGGAGATGACGCTTTAGTCAAAAAGATCGCCGAAGACTGGAAAGGAGAGAAGATTTTCTTCGGCCTATCTCCAGAATGTGATATTCAAGCGCACAGCATACAAATGATGGGATTTAAAGGAATGTCTTTTGAATTAAAATACGGGCAACAACAAGAAAAGGTACATTTCCCGTTCTTTTATGAAAGCCATCTCTTCAATCTTCTCACAGCCGCAGGAGTTGCTTTTACCCTCTCCGTACCATTCGAAGATGTGCTTGAGCAAACAAGAAAGCTTAAGCCCTTCGCCAGAAGAGGAACGCTTTTCCATTTGAAAAGAGATATTGTCCTCATCGATGATTCTTACAACTCGAACCCTGCGGCATTGGAATCAGTATTAAAGGGATTGGCGAGTCTTCCTTCAAAAAGAAAAGTAGCTATTTTAGGCGATATGCTTGAGCTTGGAGAAAATGAGATTGACTTCCATATCCAAACGGGAAAACAAATAGCGGGATTTGGGTGGGGTATTCTAATCACCGTGGGCTCCCTCAGCCAGCACATGATCGAAGGCGCTCTTTCCTCGGGAATGAAAAAGGAACAGACTCTCTCTTTCGAAGATTCCGTACGAGCAGCAGAAGAAATCTGGTCTCTTCTTGAAGAAGGTGACCTGGTTCTGGTTAAGGGATCGAGAAAGATAAAAACAGAAAAAATTGTTGAAAAAATAAGATCGGAAGGTTTGTGAAGTGCTGTATTTTCTATTAGTACCGCTCAAAAAATATTTTTTCTTCTTCAATGTATTCAACTATATCACAGTCAGGACAGCTCTGGCAGGAATAACAGGGCTCGCAATCAGTCTTTTTTTGGGTCCCTGGCTGATCAAGATGTTGAAAAAATACCAGATAGGCGAAGAAATCCGTCCAGATGGCCCCCAATCTCATTTAGAAAAAAAGGGCACTCCTTCAATGGGAGGAATCCTTGTCATTGCGGCAACTCTCGTTCCAACTCTTCTGTGGGCGAATTTGAGGAATACCTATATCTGGTTGGGAATGTTTACCATGTTCCTCTTTGGACTCCTTGGCTTCTGGGATGATTTTTTAAAGATAAAAGGGAAGAAATCCCTTGGACTCATCATCCGCCGCAAACTTTACATCCAGATCATCATATCAGGAGCTGTGGGCATCATTCTTATCTATCTCGGTCTTCAAGGAGAGTTCAGCTTGGGCCTGAGCTTTCCTTTCTTTAAGGAATGGATTCCCTATTTAGGGTGGTTTTATCTCCCGTGGATCATGTTTATTCTCATCGGGTCATCGAATTCGGTTAACTTTGCCGATGGGCTCGACGGGCTGGCCATCGGTCTCACCTTCATCAGTGCCAGCGCCTTCACAGCTCTCTCCTATATCGCTGGGAATGTAGTCTGGTCCGAATATCTGAATATCACGCATGTTCCTCAGGCCGCAGAACTCACGGTTTTTGTTGGGGCAATGTCCGGAGCTTGTCTGGGATTTCTCTGGTATAACTGTTATCCTGCCCAAATATTTATGGGAGATGTGGGTGCCCTGTCCCTAGGAGGGGCTATCGGGGTTGTATCTATCTTGATAAAGCAAGAATTTCTTTTATTCATGGTGGCAGGAGTCTTCATCATAGAAGCACTATCGGTTCTTCTTCAAGTGAGCTATTTTAAATTGACGGGAGGAAAAAGGATTTTCAAGATGGCACCCATCCATCATCATTTTGAACTCATGGGATGGTCAGAAGAAAAAATCGTGGTCAGGTTTTGGATCGCAGCTATCATATTTGCGCTTTTCAGCCTTACCACTTTGAAACTGAGGTAAGACGAATATGATTCTCGAAGGAAGAAAGGTGCTTGTCGTAGGTTTGGGTAAAACCGGGGAAGCTCTCTGCCCTTTTCTTCTCAACCAAGGTGCCCGAGTGAAAGTCAGTGAAAAAATGAACTCAGAAGAGATGGGTCAAGCAGTGTCATTCTGGAGGCAGAAGGGCGTTCCAGTTGAAACAGGTAAACACGAACTCGAATCTTTCCTCGAATCTGATTTAATCGTTCCAAGCCCAGGGGTCCCGATGATTCCAGAACTGGAGGCATCTAGAAAAAAAGGAATAAAAATCATATCTGAAATAGAACTCGCCTATAGCTTCTTGAAGGGTAAAATTGTGGGCATAACCGGTTCCAATGGAAAATCCACAACAGCCACACTCATTCACAAGATCCTTAAAGAAGGCGGATTTGAAGCTTTCCTCGCTGGCAACATCGGAATGCCGTTGATAAGCTTTGTCGAAAACAGTAAAGATGAACATATCTATGTCACAGAAATCTCAAGCTTCCAGCTTGAGTACGCAGAAGCATTCAGGGTCGCTGTTTCAATTTTTCTCAACATTTCTCCAGATCATCTGGATTGGCACACCTCTTTCAACGATTATTTTGAGGCAAAAAAGAAACTCCTTACATCGCAAAGAGAAAACGACATAGCCATACTGAACAGAGATGATCCTCAGGTTTGGTCTTTACATAGTGAAGGGCCAGACCAAGTCTACGCTTTCAGCCGAAAGAGCAAGGTTTCCCTTGGAAGTCATATCGAGGGAGATTGGGTTATGCTTCATGATAAGGATAAAAAAGAAGAACGGCTGATGAAGAGTACTGAAATCCCGCTTATAGGAATTCACAACCAGGAAAATATATTAGCCAGCTCCATTGTAGGCCATATTTATGGCCTCCCTCTCTCCAGGATAAAAGATTCCATCAAAAGTTTTAAAGGTCTTGAGCATCGGCTGGAAAAAGTCTTAACCATAAAAGGTGTTGATTTCTATAATGATTCAAAAGCGACGAACATCGATGCCACCTTAAAATCTATCCAGAGCTTTGAGAAAAAGATCATTCTTATCCTGGGCGGAAGAGACAAGGGAGGCGATTTTCATAAACTCAAGAAAGCGATTCGGGAAAAAGTCAAAAAGATAATTCTCATCGGGGAAGCCAAAGAAAGAATAGAAAAAGCCTTGAACAATGCTTCTCCTTTAGCAAGCGTCGCTTCACTGAAAGAAGCAGTGAGAGTCGGCTATTCTGAGGCCAGACCAGGAGAAATTATCCTCCTTGCGCCTGCCTGCACAAGCTTTGATATGTTTCTCAATTTCGAAGAAAGGGGTAGGGTCTTCAAGCAAGAGGTTTTTGCACTGGAGCGAAGTCTCGAGGAAGAGACGAGGTAGAAATCATGGAAGTATTTAGACCATACGGCTTTGATAGAACTCTTTTCTTCACTACCCTCGCTTTGATCGCCATTGGCTTAATCATGGTCTTCAGTTCCTCAGCCATTCTATCCAATGAAAAATATAACCAGCCCTTTCATTTTATGATAAACCAGCTCATCGCAGCAGGAATGGGCATTGCCCTTATTTTCTTCATCCTGCCGATAAGGAAGCCTTTTTACGAAAATGCATATTTCATCTACGTGCTCCTCATCATCACATTTGTTCTCTTAGCGTTATGCATCATTATGCCAGCATTCGGAAAAATCAATCGCTCGGTCCAATTCTTAAGCCTTCGCTTCCAGCCAGCAGAACTAGCAAAAATAAGTTTGGTTCTATTTTTCTCCTTTTATATCCAACAAAATAAAGACCGGCTGAATGAGATCAAGACACTCCTCTTTCCTCTGGGTATTCTCTTCCTTGCGATTTTCATGATCATAAGACAGCCTGATTATGGCACAGCTTTACTCGTTTTCCTCATATGTGCCGTAATACTTTTCATAGGTGGAGTAAGCCTCAAGTACTTTCTTTATACAGGAATACTATCGATAGCAATCTTTACTTTCTATCTTTTCAAGGCGAGCTACAGATTGGATAGAATCTTTGCCTTTTTATCTCCATCAAAAGACTCTTTGGGCGCAGGGTTTCAGATCATCCAGTCTAAATTGGCTGTCGGTTCAGGAGGTCTTCTCGGTGTCAGCCTTGGAGAAAGCACTCAAAAACTTTTCTTTCTGCCCTGTGTTCATACCGATTATATCTATGCCATTGTAGGAGAAGAGCTCGGTCTTGTCGGCGCCCTAATTATATTAATTATCTTCTTCATCTTTCTCTGGAGAGGCCTGGTCATCTCCAGAAGAGCAACCAACCTATTCAGTCAGGTTGCTGCTGCAGGGATAACGTTAGCCATATTTTCTCAGGCTTTGCTTAATATAAGCGTAGTGTTGGGCTTAGGCCCTCCCACTGGTTTTCCGCTTCCCTTTATCAGTTTTGGGAGGTCTTCGCTCATCTCTACTCTTTTCGGAATTGGAATTTTGCTTCATATTTCACAGAGGAAGAGTACATCCAGAAGGAAAAAATGACCCGAAGAGAAGTCATTATAAGCGGTGGAGGCACAGCAGGCCATCTCTACCCAGCCTTAGCCGTAGGCCAAAAGATGAAAGAGCAGAATCCAGAACTCCACCTTACTTTTGTCGGAAGCAGCCGAAGCCTGGAGAAAAACATAATGAATCAATATCATGCGAATTTTATCCCACTGAGAATCGAAGGAATAAAAGGAAAAGGCTTGAAAGTCTTAAAATCTATAATCCTCCTGCCACCTTCTTTCTTTAAATCCCTGGCTATCCTTATTCGCATAAAGCCAAATCTTGTCGTGGGCGTTGGCGGATATAGCTCAGGCCCCATAGTGCTTCTTGCCTCATGGATGAAAATCCCAACTATCATTCTTGAGCAAAACATCCATCCCGGGTTTACTAACAGACTCCTCCTCCCCTGGGTAAAAAGGGCAGTCGTCTCCTTTAAAAACTCACTGCCCTCTTTTAAAGGCAAGGGCATATTTATCGGCAACCCTGTAAGAGAAAAATTCTACAATCTTTCTCCCAAACAGAGGAACAGCAGGCTTTCCCTCCTTATCTTTGGGGGTAGCCAGGGATCTCATTTCTTAAACCAAGCAATAAAACTCACTCTTCCTCTAATAAGTAAAGAAAGGGGAAATCTGAGAATTTTCCATCAGACCGGAGAAAAGGACCTCGATTGGGTAAAAACAGCTTATATCCAAAATGGATTCAAGGATATAACTGTCGCGCCTTTCTTTCTTGATATGGCCAGCTATTTCCAAAAGGCAGATTTAATCATAAGCCGTGCTGGCGCAACAACAATAGCCGAACTCATTTCTTCCCGAAGGGCTGCTCTTTTAATCCCCTTCTCTCAAGCATCAGACAATCATCAGGTCTTAAATGCAAGAGAACTGGAAAAAATAGGAGCGGCTGAAATTATCCTTGAAGAAGAGTTCACACCAGAAATCTTAGCTCAAAAAATTCTCTATTTTCTGAATAACAAAGAAAAAATAAACCAAATGGAAAAAAACCTGGTTCTGATGGGAACGGAAAACGTGGCAGAAAAAATATCGAACCTATGCTTTGAGCTCATGGGGACACAGTAGGAGAAAAGAATTTGGTAAAACCGACTTACAGGAAACTCAAGAATATCCACATGGTTGGTATCGGCGGCACAGGCATGAACGGTATTGCAGAAGTTCTCTTGAATCTCGGATATAAAATTTCAGGAACAGATATCATGCCAAACGAAGCGACCGAGCGATTGGCCCGCCTCGGGGCAGAAATTTCAATCGGCCACAAAGCAGAAAAAGTGAAAGGAGCGGATGTTGTCGTCATCTCTTCTGCCATCCAGGATGATAACGTCGAGGTGCAGGAAGCAAAGCGTCTCAAAATACCGATTATCCCTCGAGCAGAGATGCTGGCAGAGTTAATGCGCATGAAATATGGGATTGCTGTTGCTGGCTCCCATGGCAAATCTTCTACCACCTCAATGATTGCCCAAGTCCTCGAATTCGCCGGCCTTGACCCGACCATCATCGTTGGAGGCCGCTTAAACACACTGGGTGCTCATGCAAAACTGGGAGAAGGGGAATTTATCGTTGCCGAAGCTGATGAGAGCGACCGGACGTTTCTCTATCTATCCCCTTTCATCGCTGTGCTTACCAACGTGGATAAGGAACATTTAGACCAGTATGAGACATTGAATGAGATTAAAAATACATTCATCAATTTTGCCAACAAGGTTCCATTTTACTGCCCTGTTGTTCTATGTCTGGATGATCACAACCTTCAGAGTCTGATGCCTTCGCTCGAGCGAAGAATAATCACCTACGGGTTCTCCCCTCAAGCAGATATTTTTGCAAGAGAGCAGAAATTCGAAAATTTCCAAAGTGTTTCCACTCTTTACTGGAAGGGCAAGAAGATTGGGAAAATGAAACTCAATGTCCCAGGCACTCATAACATTTACAACGCTATGGCCGCTGTGGGAGTAGGGCTGGACCTGGATATCTCACTTCCTACAATTCTTGAAGCTCTGGAAAATTACTCAGGTATTGGTCGGCGCTTCGAGTTGAAGAAAGAAATAAACGATATTATGGTTATCGAAGACTATGCTCATCATCCAACCGAAATCATGGCCACCTTAGAAGCTGCCAAAAAAGGGTGGACCAGAAGAACAGTGGCTATTTTCCAGCCTCATCGCTATACCCGCCTCTCGCAACTCATGAAGAGCTTCGCTACTTCTTTTAATCAAGCGGATGTTCTCATAACAACGGAAATCTATTCAGCGGGAGAAAAACCCGTTCCCAATGTTACAGGAAAAGCTCTTTTCGAGGAAATCGGACGATCCGGACACAAAAATGTCTATTTTGAGCCCAAAATAGAAAAAATTCCCCCCCTTATCGGAAAAATCGCTCAGCCCAAAGACATGATTTTCATCATGGGTGCAGGAAGCATTTATCAAATAATCCCAGATATTATTAAGACATTGGAAGGAAAAGAATAGATATGGCTAGACATATTAATCTGCCGTTCGATTACAGAACAACTCCTCTGCCTTCTCAGCCTATGCAGTTTCAGCGCGGAAAAGGGAAAGTCAAGACAAAGAAGATTCAAAGAAAAATCAGGTTGAAATTCAAACACATCTTTTTCTTTTTCCTTTTACTGGGTGGAATATTTTATCTCATCCAGCGATCCTATCTATTTTTAATCTCTTGGGACCACCTGAATGTGAAAAGGACAGAGGTTCTCTGCAGTAAGCCAGAGGGAAAAGGAGAGATCCAGCAATTTTTTGATGGAAAAAAACTCGGGAATATTCTTCTTCTTGACATCGGTCAACTTCAGGAAGCATTGACAGATATCAACTGGGTCAAAGACGTTCAGATAAGGAAGGTTTTTCCCTCTTCCCTAAAAATCAAGATAAAAGAGAGACATCCCGCTGCCGTATTGAAAAAAGAAGAGGAGAACCTGTATCTCATCGATAAGGAAGGAGTAGAGCTTGAAAAAATCGATTCGGCTGAATATGCACACCTTCCTCTTCTCATAGACTCAAACAATTTTGAGAAGGATTACAATGAAAAACTGGAAATGGCTTGGGAATGTCTTGGGAGCCTCCCTCCATCGGAAAAAGAACAGATTGAAGCTTTAGACCTTACTGATTATGGAAACGTCACCGTTCAACTTAAAGAAACTCAGACGAAACTCATCCTTGGCTCAGACCGATTCAGTCAAAAGTTCAAACACTTCCAAAGCTTCAGCGACCGACTAGAACCATATGGAGCTCTGGAATATGTCGATCTCCGTATCCATGATCGCCTCTTCTTCAAACCGAAAAAAAATAACAAGAATATTCCTGAAAAGGAGGTCAACTAATGCCTAAAAATAGCTATATTGTCGGATTGGATATTGGAACAAAAAAAATCGCCGCCATCATCGCCGAAATCACTGAAGATAAAAAAATTGAGATTATAGGCATAGGAACAGCAGACTCAAAAGGCTTAAGGAAAGGAGTCGTTGTCAACTTAGATTCTACCGTCAATTCCATAAAGAAAGCTCAAGAAGAAGCAGAGCTAATGGCAGGAGTAGAAATAGATTCAGCCTTCATTGGACTCTCTGGGGCACACATAAAGAGTTTCAATAGCAGAGGAGTTATTGCCGTATCTGGTAGAAACAGAGAAATCTCACGAGAAGATGTCAAGCGCGTTATCGACCAATCAAAAGCCCTGTCCATACCTCCAGATAGAGAAATAATCCATATCATACCGCAGGAATTTGTGGTGGACGAACAAGACGGGATCAAGGACCCTCTTGGCATGAGCGGCATAAAACTCGAAGTCAATGTTCATATTGTCACCAGTGCTACTACCTCTATCCAAAACCTGAGAACCTGCATAGGACGAGCCGATATTGAAATCGAACAGATCGTCCTCAATCAGATTGCCACAAGCACGTCTACACTCACCCACGATGAAATGGAGCTTGGGGTAGGAATAGTGGATATCGGAGGAGGAACAACTGAGGTCGCTATTTTTGAACGAGGGAGCCTGTGGTACACCTCCATAATCCCCATCGGAGGAGATAATTTCACCAATGATATTGCCGTTGGCCTCCGGACGCCCATTCCAGAAGCTGAAAGGATAAAGAAAAAATTCGGCTGCGTATCCAGTCCTCTTTTAGATGAACAGGAAACCATAGAAGTCCCGGCTGTCGGACGGGGCAAAAAACCCCGAGTCCTCTCCAGACAGCTTTTGGCCGACATCATTCAACCCAGGGCAGAGGAGATCTTTCGATTAGTCGACAGCGATATCAAGAGAATAGGCTATGAGAAATCTCTCAATTCCGGAATAGTCTTGACTGGAGGAACCGCTCTGCTGGAAGGCTTAGAAGAGGTTGCTGAGGAGATCTTTGATTTACCTGTCAGGCGAGGCGATCCTACAGGCATAGGAGGCCTTGTAGACAGGGTCAACACTCCTGACTATGCCACTTCGGTCGGCCTTATCCTTTATGGCTACGGCCAGTGGCAAGAAAAAGGCTTATCAAAAGACAGGAAAAAAGGTCTTTGGGCTAAATTTAAAGATTGGCTCAAAGAAGCATAGGAGGAGAAAATGGATAATGATGTAAGAAGTAAATTAAAATTTCACCTTGTTGAAGAGCGCTTTGGCGCAAAAATTAAAGTCATAGGGATCGGCGGCGGAGGCGGAAACGCCGTCAACAGGATGATCGAAACAGGAATCGAAGGAGTACAATTTATCGCTGTCAACACAGACCTTCAAAACCTTGACAGTAACAAAGCCAAGAAAAAAATCCAAATAGGAGAAAAGCTTACGAAAGGTTTGGGCTCAGGAGGAAGACCAGATATCGGCAAAGAAGCCGCGGTGGAGGACACTGAAAAATTGATCGAACTCCTTCAGGACACAGACATGGTCTTTCTAACCGCGGGCCTGGGGGGAGGTACAGGAACAGGGGCGACTCCAATCCTGGCTAACCTTGCCTCAGAAATGGATATTCTAACCATCGCCATAGTGACTCTTCCTTTTGAATTCGAAGGAAAAGTGAGAGCCAAACAAGCAATAGAAGGCTTGACCGAGCTGAAATCAGGGGTTGACACCGTAATATCCATTCCTAATGAAAGGCTGCTCCAGACAGTGAACCTGGATACTTCTATACAAGATGCCTTCAAAATGGCTGATGACATTTTGCGCCAGGCCGTCCAAGGAATTTCCGATCTTATTACAAGGCCCGGACTGATCAATCTGGATTTTGCTGATGTCAAATCCATCATGAAAGGCATGGGAATGGCGTTCATGGGAACAGGCATAGCCTCTGGAGAAAACAGGGCTGTCGATGCTGCTCAAAAAGCTATATCGAGTCCTCTTTTGGTTGACACTTCGATCGAAGGAGCTCAAGGTGTCCTTATAAATATCACAGGCGGTAAAGATATCACTCTCCTTGAAGTATCCAAATCCTCTCAGCTCATTCACAGCATGGCCCATTCAGAAGCCAACATCATCTTTGGCACGGTGATTGATGAGAACTTGAAAGAGATGGTGAAGGTCACTGTGATCGCCACGGGGTTCGAACAGTTACAACAAAAAGAAATGGTCACACCCGAAGATATCTCTCCTGCCCGAAGGGAAACTCCTCCTCCCTTCGAGGTTCAGAATGAGACACCTCCCTATCTATTCGAGCCAAAAGGAAGCGAAATTCTCTGGAACAGACCCGCCTGGGAAAAGCAGTGGGAACCGTATGAAACACCCTCTTTCATCCGAAAAAACAAACAGACGCCCTTAAGAAAAACGCCCAGTGAAATCAGCTGATCTCGTTGTCACCGATTGTGAACATCTTCTCACCTGCCGTGGAGAAATCCCTAAAAGAAAGAATAATCTCCAGGATGTAGGACTTCTGGAGAAGGGACGTATCGCTTCTCTAGGCGGAAAAATTGTTTTTGTTGGGGATGAAAGCAGATTTAAGGAAGAAGTTCGATTAAACGAAAATGCCGTAGTTATTGACGGGAACGGACTTGTCGGGCTCCCAGGATTTGTTGACTCCCACACCCACCTCCCTTTTGCTGGCACGAGGGAGGAAGAGTTTGTCCTCCGACTTAAAGGATACACTTACCAACAATTGGCAGAAAAAGGAATGGGGATTCAGACCACAGTCACGGCAACGCGTAAAGCCTCTCAGGAAGAGCTGTGCACGCTTTGTCTTCGCCGGCTTGACCAGATGCTTCTTCTCGGCACTACCACTATCGAAGCCAAGAGTGGTTATGGATTAAGCCTTGTAGATGAGGTGAAGCAGCTTGAAACGCTCCAGGAACTGGATAAAATACATCCGATTGATATCGTGCCCACATTCATGGGAGCCCATGAGATTCCAGCTGAATACAAGTCCCGGAAGAAAGACTATATCGGGCTTCTTATTCATGAAATGCTTCCTCTCGTTAGAGAAAAGAACTTGGCAGAATTCTTTGACGTGTTTTGCGAAGAGGGTGTTTTTTCTTTAGAAGAGACAAGAGAATTAGTCAGAGCCGCGAAAGAAGCTGGATTTAAAATTAAAATCCACGCCGATGAATTTTCCCCTCTCGGAGGGGCACAGCTTGCGGCAGATGAGGGAGCAAGCTCTGCTGACCATCTCATTGCAATCACAGAAGAGGGAATCAACAAACTCTCAGAGAGCTCAACAGTGGCAACGCTACTGCCTGCAGTACCATTTTTCCTTATGCAGGAAAGGAAAGCGCCCGCTCGCAAACTCATTGAAGGCGGAGCCATCGTTGCGCTCGCCACCGATTTTAATCCTGGAAGCTCCATGACTGAATCCATGCTCTTTGTGCTTCAGCTTGCTGTCTTCACTATGAAGATGAGCATCGAAGAGGCCATAAATGCTTCTACTTCAAACGCCGCCTATGCATTGGACATGCATGAAGGAGTTGGCAGTCTGGAAGTGGGAAAGAAAATGGACCTCATCCTCTGTGATGTTCCGAATTACCCTTCCCTTGTTTACCACTTGGGCATTAACCCCATAAAACATGTCATAAAAAACGGAAAGATCGTGGTCAAGGATGGGGAAATTGTTGCAAACTAGGAAACTCTATGGGAAATGAATGTTTAATCTTGCTCTAAGAGCGGCGATTTTTTAATCTTTTCGTCTTTCCTCTCTGCGCCGATCCTCGTTACTCCGTTGATCGCTTTCACCGCGTCTATCTCTTCCGCTCCGTCGATCAAACCCGCTGCGCCGGTCAAATCCGCTTCGGCGTTCACCCCTGCTCCGCCGATTCGAATCATGTCTGCGCTCCTGTCCCTTGTACCCCCTGGGCCTCTTTTTCTCTTCATTCATTATGAAGCCTCCAATTATGCCCTGATTTTCGTTCCACTGACATAGGGTTAATCAAATATTTACAGAATTTCGAGATTAAGTCAAGAAAAAGGAAAGCCCCGCCAATCATACCCTGAAGATAAAAAAAAGAATGAAAATATTCCAGATTCCCAGGATTATAGATTTTCCAAAGCTCGATTTGGAAAATCAGGGTTATCTTTTATTTTTTTTATCTCTTCCTCAGTTAAAGGTCTAGAAATATGAATTGAATGCCTCTGGGAAAGGTCTATAAGTTGGCCTTCTCTTAGATAATTGCCTTCCCAATCAATAAAAATTTTTACTACGGGACGAAGGGGCTGGCCTAGATTGGCCTTAATCACTCTGCCCATCGCTTTATCAGAAAGTTGAACCCAACAACCTGGGGGATAAAAACTGAGTTCGTCTACTAAAATCCTTACCAATCGGTGCTCAAAAAACTCATTGCTTTTAACAATCGATTCCATCGTCTCACAGGGAGTCAGGGCATGCCTATAGGCAGGAGGATTGGTCAACGAGTCGTAGACATTCGCCAATCTCATGATCTCATCCATATCTTTGTCTTGTTTTATCCCCTCTACAAGTTCTTCCGGAAGCCCCATATCTTCCCAAGCATGGGTCAGAGCCAAAAAACCCAAGGTCCTGAGGCCCTCTCTGTCAATCCCTAATCTTTGCCCAATCCTCATAGATAAAAGGCTAACATTCAAAGCGTGAGCAAAAATATAATCTTTTTCAAAAAATTTACTGGTATAAAGTAAAATGGATTCTCCCTCAGAAGACAATCTTTTAAATATTATATCAATCAGATCATTAATTTTTTGCCTTAATTTTTTTACGTCGCCCGAGTCTGAAAGCTTCTTCACCTCCTCCAGAAATCCATCATAGACGCCCTCTATATTCTGGGCTTCGCTTTCTGACAAGCGTATCTTGGAACGCGCCTTTGGAGTCATTCACTTAAAACCTTTTTTATTTTTTCTAGCAAACCTTCCATATGTGGAGTTTTCCTAATATAATCCGCAACTCCTAAGTTCCGCGCCACAATCTCATCCTCTTCCGCTTTCACCGCAGTACACATGATTACCGGGATAGACCTCGTCTCATTGATACTCTTCAACTTTAAAACAGCTGCGATACCGTCCAGCTCTGGCATCATAATGTCCATGACAATGATATCTGGAAGAATATTTTTTGCCTCTTCAATCCCCTTATTTCCATTACTAGCCTTAAAAATTTTATATTTAGCGCCCGATAAAATTTTCTCAATTAAAAGAAGCATATCCTCATCATCATCTACCACTAATACCCTGTATTTCTTCTTGAAAATCATCTCTTTTTTCTTCCTACTTTGCTATATTTAATCATATTTTATCATAAAAAATAGCTAAAAGCACAAAAAGAGCAAGAGAGGAGGTTCCCAAGGTGCCGCTCTTTAGTCTATTAACCTTATTATTTTCTAGCACATAAAAGATGAGCAACAACTAAACTGTGCTCTTTATAGATGTGATCAGCTCTTCTATTTTTGCAGAGGCTAACAGACTAAGGCGGCTGCATACTTTCGGATTTGTGGTCGGCTTTCTTATTTCTGAGCAGTGGAGAGGCGCCTGTGAAGCCCACCACTTCCAGTATTGCTCGACAAATTGGATGCAGATTTCTTTACTCTCTTTTCTTTCTTTTTTTAACATGCCCGCTGAAAGGCCAATAACCATAATCCCAGAAGTGAGAAATCCACAGAGGTCCTTTTGATACATCCCTCCCCCAAAGCCGCAGGCTGCCCAGACCAGATCTTCCGGTTTTCTAAGAAATTTTAAGGAAACCTTCAATAGAGACTCGGCGCAGCTATATCCCTCTCTGAAATAGTTCTTAATATCCTGAGCCAAAACTGATTTTTCTACGCGTTTAAGCTCACCGGGCGTAAGTTCTTCTCTGAGGTTCTGGTTGGTTTGGCTTGAATATGGCGAAAAAAGAGAGCGATGGGAAACACGGCTCCCTAAGATTGCACCCGGGATTAGGCTAATAAATTCTCTCCTACCCAAATGAAGACAATCCGAACTCTTCATCGTTCCTCCTAAATTAACAGGTCCATTGTATATTATCTTATTTTTTATTATAGTATGTAAAATGTGAAAAAAGGGGACAGTCCCCTTTTTTCCTTTTTAAAAATACTTATCCATGATACGGTACTGGATTGCCTCGGAAATATGCACAGGACTCACTCTTTCTTCCTCGTTTAAGTCGGCAATCGTTCGAGCTACCTTTAACACTCGAGTGTAAGCTCTCGCAGAAAACCCCAGACGATTAACAGCAATTTCCAGAAGTTCCTTGCCTTCATCATCAACATGGCAATATCTTTTCACTTCTTTTGTTCCCATCTGAGCATTACAGAATATCTTATCTCCATCGAATCTCTGGAGCTGCCTCTCCCTTGCTTTTGCTACCCTCTCTCTTATTTCCCCTGAGCTTTCCCCTTCATCTCGGGAGATAATCTCTTTAAACTTTAATCTGGGAACTTCAACGTGGATATCGATCCGATCTAAAAGAGGTCCTGAAATCTTGGAATAATAACGACTCCTCTCGCTTTCTGTACAGCTCCTATCCGACGAGGAAAAGCCGTGATAAGCATCTTCACATGGATTCATCGCAGCGACAAGCATAAAAGAAGAAGGAAAAGCCACAGACATCGAAGCACGGGAAACCATTACAATTCCATCTTCAACGGGCTGCCTCAAATCCTCAAGAACGCGCCTTTTGAATTCAGGCAGTTCATCCAGAAACAAAACACCACGGTGAGCAAGGCTGACCTCTCCTGGTTTGGGTATGACTCCGCCTCCGATAAGACCGGCATCCGAAATGGTATGATGAGGAGCCCGAAACGGTCTTGCACCAATGGTTCCTTTGTCTTTCAGGAGACCCGCTGCGCTGTAAACCTGTGTGACCTCTATCATTTCATTAAAAGTCATCAGGGGCATTATAGACGGCAATCTTCTGGCCAGCATGGTCTTTCCCGATCCCGGAGGTCCGATTAAAAGAACGTTGTGAGCACCTGCAGCAGCGACCTCCAACGCACGCTTGACATGCTGTTGACCTTTTACTTCCTTAAAATCTACGTCCCAGTCGCCTTGAAGCAAGAGCTCCTGCAAAGAATACTTGCATGGCACTGCATTCTCAGGATGTTTCAAAAGCTTGACAACCCGGACTAAATCTTCCAGGCCATGAATATTTATTCCTTCAACCAAAGCGGCTTCCTTCTCGTTCTCCATTGGAATGACTATTCCCTTCAAGCCTTTCTTTTTGGCCAGAACAGTAGAAGAGAGGATTCCCTTTCCAGGCTTTAATCTTCCATCCAAAGCCAGTTCCCCAAGAAACAGATAATCCTTCAATCTCTCCTGAGGAAAAATGTTCAGATATGCAAGAATGCCCAAAGAAATGGGGAGATCAAAAGCTGACCCTTCCTTTCTCCTGTCTGCCGGAGCGAGATTTATGGTTATCTTTCGTGAAGGAAACTCATAGCCACAATTCTTCAACGCTGCTCTCACCCTTACCTGACTTTCCCTCACTGATGTGTCAGGTAAACCCACAGTGATAAAACCTGGAATTCCCAAAGAAATATCGACTTCCACATCCACTATATAGGCATCGATTCCTATTAAAGAGGCACTAGCAATTTTAAACAGCATCTCTCTTCAACAGATAAGGACGAGAAAATGGGAGAGAATATATCAAAACCGCTATTAAAAAAAGAAAGTTTATCCTAAATTTAATTCATCTCGTTTAGGAGCTTGTTCATCTAGCGTAGGGGCTTGATAAATCAAGCCTACATTATGTGGGAAAAATAAGATAAGGATTAAAAAGTAATTATTCTTCGGACTCTTCTGTAAATTCCTTGGTTAACTTATCTATCTCATTATTAATGTCATCTTGAGATTCAATTTTTATCTTTTTCAAAGTTACAGGAGTAACTTTCCCTGAAAAAGCAAATTCAACTTCTTTCTTCTTCTTAGGCTCCTCTTTTTCAACTTCCTCTTTTTTCTCTTCTTCTTTCTCAAAAACTTTCTTACTTACGGGGGGAATCGTTAATTTGACAATCTCTTTCAATGTTTCTATAACCCCTGTCCCATTTATAGCGGAAGCCTCAATATAGGGGAGTCCATTGGGATTGAGAAGATTGTTGAAAGTCTCCACTGGAATAAGGCTGTCTAAATCCCGTTTATTATATTGGAAAACCAATGGCATGAGATTTAAGTCCATATCATGATCCAACAGGTTTTTTCTCATTCCATCAAAACTTTCCAAATTTGCGTCAAGGAGAGGAATCTGGGAATCGGCGATAAAGACAAGCCCATCTGCCCTTTTGAGCACACTTTTTCTTGAAGCCTCATAAAAAACCTGACCAGGAACAGTGAAAAGTTGGATACGAATTGAGAAGTCCCCTATTAGTCCAGCTTTTATGGGAAGCAAATCGAAGAAATATGTTCTTTCTGTATCAGTCTCCAAACAAATCAAATCTCCACGTGAAGAGGGATCTAACTTAAAATAAAGATAGCGGAGGTTGGTTGTTTTTCCGCTTAGGCCTGGCCCATAATATACGATCTTAATGGCTAAATTCTTAGCCGCGTGGTTTATAAAAGCCATATTTCTTTAAGCCTCCTGCTTCCTTACACTTAATTTTAAGCATAAACAGCCAAACTGTCAATGGGGTCAGGCTTTCATAAGTTTCATAACTTACATTTCACGCACATCGAGGCTAGATCTTATCCTGAGGAAGCACTAACCGTCAAAGGCATATGGGTTTCTCTTTTGCATCGCAAGCCCTGGCACCATTGACTGTAATAATACAATACAAAAAAGTTATGAAAGCCTGACCCCGACGTGATTGAGGAGCTTGGCATATTTCTCAATCACCTTGGGCCAGGAATAATTATTGCGAACATAATTAAGACCATTGGTCCCCAGGATTTTTCTCAATTTTGAATCTTTCAAGATGATATCGAGCGCTGCTCCAAACTCTTCATAGTTGGAATAGAATAATCCACTCCCTCCTTTTAGACAATGCTGTCTAAGAGGCTCGGTTCTCTCCTGTACTAAAAGAGGCGTCTGGACTGCCATGGATTCCAGAGCCGCCATGCATAAGCTCTCAAAATAGGAAGGATGAACCGTCGCTAGAGAAGAAGCCATCGCTTCATCTTTTTCTTCGGGAGAAAGAAACCCGAGATATTTGATCTGTGGGTGTGAAGGGATATCCATCAAAAGCTTTCCAATGAGAACCAGCGTTAGGTCAGGATATTTGGGGCTATACCTGAGGAAATATTCAACAAGTTCCTGACATCCTTTGCCTGCTTCTATACGGCCCGCATAAAGGATAAATGGAGGATAGACTCCGTGTTTCTGTCCAAAATGCGAACTCTCGACGATTGGAGGCACATCTACGCCCACTCCCACAATTTCATGAAACTTATTTTCAAAAGAAAAGAGCTCCTCCAGCATCTTCTTCTCTGATTCTGTGTTGAACATAAAGGCCTGAGGAGACGAGAAGACTTCTTTCATGATATCAAGGCGCAAGGCGGGCTCATCATGCGCAGTCGGGACGAGTGTCTTTCTCTCTTTAACCTTTTTCAGGCCCCAGTAAGTATTATAGTACAGGTAAGTGAAAAAAATAAAAATATCATGATCCTTCTCTTCCTTCTCCAGTGCTTCAATAAGACGCGGGCAGCAAGGTCCTTGTCTCTCTATCCATTGAATCTCATCTTCCTGGGTGTGTTCATTAAAAAATATCCATTCAGAATATTTATTGAACGATTCAATGTCCCTCTCTTTTTCGACATCGAAACGTTTGATCCGAACACCGTTAAAAAGCGTCTCCCCAGGGGAATATTCATTTTTCCAGGTTATATAATCCTTAGCTGTTGTGGTATACACTGTGCAGTCATAGCCAGTGTCTGCGAGCCTCTCGGCGATCTGGCGGCAGTGCAGCTCAGACCCTCCGGTGACTTCTTTTCCGTATCTCTGGACGATAAAGGCAATCCTCATCTTAAATTCGCTCTACAACGTTTTTAAAACCTGAAGAAGGAACTTTTCCCTCTCCGCTTTTTTAAATTCTTCCAGCCGCTGGCGCTGCCCTTTGATTATATTTTCTTTCAGTTTCTTATTGTGAGCCACAACGTTCACCAGTTCTCCGAGGAGATCCACACTCTTATCTCTAATGAGCACTCCTGCTCCGCCCAGCGTATATGGAACCGCTGTGCAATCATAGGCGACTATGGGAAGGTCAAAAATCATGCTCTCTATAAAAGGCAGGCCAAATCCTTCATGTTCGCTCAGCGAGAGAAACAAATCAGAGGCTTTATACAGGGCAAACAACTCTTCATCCGGAATATGCCCGGCAAAAAATATCTCTTCCGGCATCAGGTAGAACTCATCAGCAAGGCGAACCAGGCTCTGATAATACTTTGGCAGGGAAGAAGTTTTGCCGACAACAATCAGCCTCACTAACGGAGAGATATACTTTTTATAATAGAATACGACCTTTATAAGGTCTTCAATTTTTTTATTCGGTACAATCCGGCCCACAAAAAGAATATTTATCCTTTCGTCATTAAAAAGACTGTAAGTAAAATTACTTAAAGGCTTCTCATATTTCTCAAGGTCCACAAAAAGAGGAAAAACATCAGCATTCTTAAAACCCAACTCAAGAAGCTCCTGACGATTATACTCAGAATCTGCCAAAGCCAGATTGACATGAGGGACCAGTGACTCAAGTTCTTCCCGACCAAGTCGGGAAATGCGCTCCATTTCCGGGCTGAAATCAGCGAAGAATTCCGGAGGAGTGATGTTGTGATAGATGATGACTTTCTTGCTTCTGAGGCTCAAAAATTTCTGGCTCAAAGGAGAAGGCAGAGCAAAATGAAGGATGGTTATATCTGAAGAAGCAGGTTTTCGAAAAGAGGCAAAAGGCGCAGAATCTCCTTCCAGCCCCTTGTCAGATTCTAAACAGTAAATCTGTGAAGACAATCCTTGTGATAGAAAAAACTTCTTCATATGAAAAGCTGTGTCGCCTATAGCATCTCCCCGATGAAAGGCAGGAACCAGCTGATCAACCCTCATCCTGAGATTACCCTCTCGATATGACTCAATAAAATCTGACTCACTCTCTCCTTCCTATATTTCTTTAAAGCCTCGAGTTGAGAGGCAATAATCTTTTCCTTTAATTGGCTGTCTCTGTTAATCATATCCATGAGAGCGGCTATCCTCGAAAAATCCTTCTCTGAAAGAACCACGCCTCCCCTATTCATAGTCTCCTTAACTGCGCCAGCCGCATAGGCAACCACTGGCACTCGCATATAAAAAGATTCCAGAAGAGGAACACCAAATCCTTCGTGTTCACTCATGCTCAAATAGATATGAGCCAGCCTGTAGAACGAGACAAGTTCTGAAAATTCAACATGCCCTGTGAAATAGACATCGGTCAGTTTGAGCCTTCCTATTAGACTCTCCAAAACATCAAGGTACCGCTCCATCCCTCTATAATCTCCTACAAGGAGGAGCTGAGAGTTCGGATTGAAATATTTTTTGTAGAAATAAAAAACCTTGATGACATCCTCAAACTTCTTGTTGGGGATGACACGTCCGACAAAAAGTATTGTCGCTTTTCCGTTGCAAAAGACACGGTGTGTAACAGGATCCCCTTCTTCATCAAACTTTGAAAAATTTAAAAGAAGAGGCAAAACGCCTGTATTAGAGAATCCCACCTCTTCTAGTGCTCTTCGATTAAACTCCGAATCTCCAAGCCCTAGGTCCACCTTATCTACAAAAAGTTTGATTTCCAGCCTTCCCTTGTAACATTCCCTACTCAAGATCCGCTGATAATCCACAAAAAAATCATGAGGAGTGATGTTGTGATAAATCATGATCTTTCTGTCAGGAATCCGGAAGAACATCTTGGATACAGGTGAACCGATGGAAAAATGAAATATGACAACATTCTGAGGTGAGCTGATTTTCTTGTACTCCCTGTAATCCCTTGCGAACTGGGCCATTCGCGGCTCATAAAACTTAGTGAATATCTCAGAGGCATACCCTTTCTCTCTGAGGATTTTTTGGATCTCCATCATTTCATCGGATATGGCATCGCCATAGGTCAAAGAGGTGGCAAACTGATGGATTTCCACTATTTCCCCTTTTCAAGTTGATCGAGGATGGAACGATATTTATTCTCTATGACTTCCCAGGTGTAATTCTGATTGAAATACTCCTGTCCATTCCTTCCCATTGCTTTACGAAGCTTCGGCAAAGAGAGGAGAAGTTTCAAGGCTTCCTTGAATTCACTGTAGCTTTCATAGAATAGCCCGCCGTTGCTCCTCAGGCACTGTCCCTTTAATACTTCGCATCGGGCATTGGCCAAGACAGGATTCCCTAATGCCCAGGCTTCAAGGGTTACCATAGAAAGACTTTCATAAAAAGATGGCATCAGCAGAAGCAAAGCTCCATCAAGGGCAGAAAACTTATCATATTCTGATAAAAAGCCAAGATAGGAAATATCTGGATGAGAAGGGATTTTTAAAATCGTGCTTCCCACCAAAATCAATTTAATATCAAGAGAAGCTTCTTTCTTAAACCTGAGAAAATAATCGAATAGCTCATGACATCCTTTATTCTCGTCAATCCTTCCGATATATATGATATAGTCTCCTTCGATTCCATGTTTCTGACGGAATTCCTCAGAAGAAAAACTCGAGGGAATCTCAGTTCCTACCCCAATAACATCGCCCAAAATATCTTCATTTTGAGAGAGAGAGTTGATCATATTCCTCTCTTCAACAGAGTTGTAGATAAAAGCTTGCGGCTTCCTGAATAAGTCCTTGAATATTTTTAGATGAATGACAGGATCATGTTCAGCGGTCGGAACCAGAATGCTCTTATGGGGAGCGGCGCTTATTCCCCAGTAAGAATGGTAATAACGATAGCTGAAAAAAATAAAGTAATCATAATCATCCTCGTGTTCCTTTATATACTCAATGAGAGATGGGGATAATGGCCCTTCCTCTTCCAGCCATTTCAATTCATCTTCTTCTTTATGCTCGTTTTCCAAAATATAATTTTGGATGCGGCCAAATTTCTTCGGATCTCTTGTTCTTCTTACAGAAAACCTTTTTACAGGAATGTCATTAACTGTCTCTTTCCCCTTTGGGTAATGGTTTTTCCAGGTGATATAGTCAAGAGCTCTTGTGGTTAATACATCCACCTCAAAATACTTCTTCATATGCTCTACAACCCATCGACAGTGCAGCTCTGCACCTCCACTTATCTCCAAACCGTATCTCTGAACCACAAAGGCTATCTTCATTTAAAGACTTCTTTCTCCAAAGCTTTTTCTCTCTTGCCCAAAAACTCGAAATCTTTTTCCATGATTCGAGTTTTACTCCTTAAATTTTCCTCTTCGATCTTCAACTTGCTGAGTTCTACAACAAGATTATGAGATAGACTGTGGAGAAGCTTTGTGTATTCCATTATTTTGTTAAGAGTCTTATTCACTTGGTCCACTCTCTGGTTAGTTGCGTTATTAACCTCATCTAATCTCGCTTCTATATTATTTAAAGCTGCATTCAGTTTATCGAGTTCCTGAGTTAATTTCGCGTCCAAATAATCCAACCGCATATTCGTCTGGTGAAGCTTTCGCTCTGTCTGCACTATCTGTTCGTGTACAGGCAGAACCAGAAGCTTGATTAGAGGAGAAACAGGTTTCATAATCTTAAGGAGAACTCTTTTCATCTTCCCTTTAAAGCCAGGCGCAGGTTCTTCCACCCCTGGTTCGGGGGAATATTGGACAGGAGGAACCGGATAGGATTCTCTCATCTGAATATCCTCGCTTGGGACATGTTTTGGCTCTTTGGCAATTTTTCTCTTTATCTGGTTCATGATATCGGCAACGTCTATGCGGTCATAATCAATCTTGATATCCTCTTCTTCCTTCTTACTTCTCTTTTCTTTTTCTCTTGCAGTCATTGGAATGCTCCTCTCCCGGAGATATGCTTATCTCCTTATTTTTTCTTTCCTTTGACCTTTTTCTTGAACAGGATATCCTTATAAACGCTCTGGACATCCAGTATGTCTGGCAAAGGCTGAAGCTTCATCTCTTCGATTTCCTGGATTTCCTTCTCTGTGAGGAGACCTTCTTTCTTTTTCTCAGAAATTCTTTTATCGACCTCTTTTAGAATCTTATCCTGCTCTTTCTTTTCAAGGCATTTTATTTCTAAGAAATCACTCATATCTCTCTCCTATTTGAATAAAAAAGGGGACAGTCCCCTTTTTTATTTTTTTCATTCTGATTAAGGCATTTTAATGAATTTTCCCCACATATTCAACCGCGAATCATGGGGGTCAGGCTTTCATAACTTTCATAACTTACTTCTATTAAGTGCAATTTCTTATCTCGCTGACAGCAATATATATTAAAATAATAAAAGTTATGAAAGCCTGACCCCGTGGCTCTTAATTTTGTTTGAAAACATAATCTCTCTGTGCTAATTAAGTTATAGTTCTCTATTTTAATAACGAAGGAATAATCATAATGGAACTTAAAAAAAGAGCTAGAATTGGAGTTATTGGAGGCGCAAATCCTGACTCAGAATCGCTCGAAATCGCTTTTAAAGTCGGGCAACTAATCGGAGAGAAAGGCGCGATACTTGTCTGCGGAGGGCTCAGTGGAATTATGGAAGCTGCGGCTAAGGGTGCCAAACAAGCCGAAGGCATGACAATAGGCATCCTTCCCGGAAATTCTCCCCAGGACGCGAATCCCTACATAGATATCGCCATAGCAACAGGTATGGGATACGGTCGAAATTCGCTCGTCGCTATGAATGCAGATGTTCTAATAGCCATCGATGGTCAATACGGAACGCTGACAGAGATAGCTTACGGCTGCATATACGGAAAAAAAATTATTGGCATCGGAACATGGGATATTGAAGGCGTGGTTAAGACTGAAACTGCAGAAGAGGCAGTAGAGCAGGCATGTAAAAATCTGATTGATGAATCCCTATTCCCATAATCTCATTTTTTTTTATCCATTAACTTCATAGGATTTAGCTATGAAAGAAGGAAAAAGGAATAAATACTAATTTGTTGGGGCATGATTTATCAAATCCTCTTTTATAATCTGGGCTTTATGAATCAAGCCCCTACAGAAATAAAATGATGCAAAACTACAAGATTCTCATTAGCTATGATGGAACCGACTATCACGGCTGGCAGCGTCAACCCGACAAAAAAACGATTCAAGGACTCATCGAAGACTCTCTGACCAAAATCACACAAAAGAAAATACATGTTATCGGAGCAGGACGAACAGACGCGGGTGTGCATGCCAAAGAACAGGCAGCTAATTTCAAGGCCTCCCTCAATATAAAGAGGGAAGAACTCATACATGCTTTAAACTCCCCTCTTCCTCAGGATGTCAGAATAATATCTATAGAAAAAGTCAACATAGATTTTCACGCAAGAAATATGGCCCAATCAAAGATATATCAGTACAGGATATTTAACTCTCCAAACATCAGTCCTTTTCTCCACAGGTATGTCCTCCAGTGGTCATCTCCGCTCAACGTGAGTCTAATGAAAAAGGCCGCACCCCTCTTTAAAAGAGAAGCCGACTTTACTTCTTTCTCCTCAAACAGGCTGCTCAACCCAGTGAGGAAAATCCGGCTATCCCGAATAGAAAAAAAAGGCGATGAAATCATCTACACGGTTGAGGCTAACGGCTTCCTGAGATACATGGTACGGACAATCGTGGGCACTCTTATCGAAGTCGGCAGAGGCAAGATCCCACCAGAAGAGATTGAAGAAATCTTCAGGAAAAAAAAGCGCTCTTTGGCAAGCCCCACTGCACCGGCTAAGGGGCTTTGTTTGATTAAAGTGAATTACTAATCCAACGGTTTGCCCATAACAAAGGCATGTTCGCGGGGGGTATGATAATAGTTTTTCCTTATCCCTAAGAACTCAAACCCGAGCTTGCGGTATAATGACCGTGCAGCGAAATTGGAGGGTCTGACCTCCAGGGTAACAAACCTCGCTCCCTCCTCTGCGAGTTGATACAACACCTGCTTTAAAACAGCCTCTGCAACACCCATTCGTCTAAAATCAGGGTGGACAGCAATATTGTTTACCTGAACCTCATTCTCTATACGCCAGAAAACAAGATAGCCCGCGATTCTATTCAGGAGTCTGTTAACGATAACAAAGGAAAAAGATATGGGTTGATTATAAATTTCTCCCCTAAAGGTCGCCTCTTGCCACGGATTGGGAAAAGATTCTCTCTCTATTTCTAAAACATAGGGAAGGTCATCTTCCTTCATTTTTCTCAGATAAAAAATATTTTGAGGAACCGTGTCTGTGCTAATTTTTCTCCTCCGCTTGAGATTTTCGAAAATAGAGAGGCTTCACTTCCTGGGAGTTCAATCCCTTTCCCTTTTTCAAAAGGTCATAGCCAAGATATCCTACTTCATAGGCTATAAACTGTGACCGGGAGGGATATCTGGCTTTATCCTTGAAATACTCAAAAATTTTATCCCTATACGTATCCACGCCATTCCCGATAAAAAAAATAATCCTATGGGAGGGGAGAAGAGAAAAAAAACGGTCTGGCAGGTAAGCACCCTCTGGGACAATTTCCTTTAATTTGCCTCCTTTTGATTCAAAAAGAGCAGCAAAGATTTCCCCTTTCTTTGCATCCAAGAGGGGACAGAGGAGATGCGTCTGTGGATGTCTCAGTTTCCATGCCAGCGCTTTCAGAGTCGATACCGCTGCTATCGGTTTTCCTGAAGCATAGGAGAAAGATTTCACTGTACTCAATCCAATTCTTATTCCAGTGAAAGAACCAGGGCCTGCAGCCAGTGCAAAACCATCCACATCCTTGATATCCAATCCATTAGTATTTAAAACAAAATCTACAGCAGGAAGAAGCCTTTCAGAATAAGTCTTAGCGGAGTTAATATCTACCTCTGCCAGAAGTCTTGTATTTTCTAAGAGGGCAACCGACCCGGCAAAGGTTGTGGTATCTACCGCAAGAATAATCATTTTTTTTCACCTCTGGAAATTACTCCTGGCTGAGCCCTTACTCTGGCGCCTGAAAAGCTCTATAACTTTCTCCTTTCTAACTTAGTATTATTCAAGCAGTAAAAAAATTTGTCAACGACTAAGAGATTGTTATAGGAGCTTGATTCACCACATCCACCTTCTGGTCGGCTGTTTAAGCTCGGAAGAATCACCTTAGAAGATGTGATTAAATCACCCCCCGATTCAGCCCCAAAAGGGTATTGAATAATTTTCACGATTCTGACAAAATTTATAAAAGGAAGAGATTGAAAAGTATAAAGGAACTATTTATGATGCCAAGGTAGTGGATTCTTGCCTAAAATTATTTACCAAGAAAAAGTTCAAATTTAATTAGACAATGAGTCAGGAAAAATATCAATTATTGGTCGAAACCTCCACGGATATGATTTTTACAGTGGATCTAAAGGGAAATTTTTTATTTGTGAATAAGGCGTTCAAGAAAAATTTGGGATATTCAAAAGAAGAAATAAATAAAATAAACGGTTTTAAACTAGTCCATCCAGCGGATCTGGCAAGGGTAATAAAGCAGTTTTCCATGCTGTTAGAGGGCACAGCTGTCGACAACATGGAATACCGATATAAAACCAAAAAAGGCTCTTACATCCACATTTTAAATAACGCCTCTCCAATATTTGATTCCCAGAGAAATGTTATCGGTGCTTTTGGTGTCGCTAGAAACATTAGCCGAAGGAAAAGGATGGAGAACGAATTACAAAAAGCTCATGCTGAACTGGAACGGCGCGTCAAGGAGCGCACAGCTGCGCTGCTTAAAACAAACAAGAAACTAAAAAAAGAGATAGAAGAGCGCAAAGAGGCAGAAGACAAACTAATGGAAAGTGAGAAAAAATATCGCGGCCTAGTGCAAAATGCAAATGATGCGATCTATATTATTACGTCTGAAGGCTTTAAATTTGTAAATCCTGCATTCGAAAAATTAACTGGCTATACATCAAAAGAAGTTTGCAGCAAAGGATTCAACTTCTGGGATATTATTCACCCCGATGACATAAAATTAATAAAAGGAAGAGAGGCAACAAGAAGAACAGGAAAGGAAGTGCCCAGCAGATATGAATTCAGGATTATAGCCAAAGATAGAAATATAAAAACAGTTGAAGCAGCAACAGTCGGTATCGGCAAAAAAGGAGAAGTGAAGGTAATAGGAATCTTAAGAGACATCACTGAGCGGACGCATGCAGAGGATGCACTGAGAGAAAGCGAAGAAAAATATCGTGACTTGATAGAGAATATAAGCGATGTTATTTATGCGGTCGACAAGAATGGAGTAGTGACTTATGCCAGTCCTGTCGTGAAATTGCTTTTCGAATATAGCCCCTCGGATATCATCGGCCGGCCTTTCGCTAAGTATATTTACAAAGAGGACCTGCCGGGTAGCACCAAGGCTTTTCAGAAAGTCCTTGAAGGGCAAAATACAACAGGGGAATACAGGATTGTGACCAAGTCCGGCGAAATTCGCTGGGTAAGAACCTCTAACAGGCCCACCTTTAAGGGAAATCAGATAATTGGTGCACATGGAGTTCTGACGGACATCACAGAGCGAAAGCAGGCGGAGGAATCATTAAAGGAAAACGAGGAGAAATATAGAACTCTGATTGAGCAATCACTTCAGGCAATAATTATTGTCCAAGACTTTCGCATCGTATTCGCCAACAATGCCTTTGCTAGGATAAGCGGATTCACCGTTGAGGAACTCTTGGCTCTTCAGCCTGAAAAAGTGAAGGCAATGGTTCATTCTGAAGATCACGCGCTTATTTGGGGGCGCTTCTTGGACCGCATGGCAGGAAAATCTCTTGCTCAACACTACGAATATCGCGGGATCCGGAAAGACGGGTCAGTTGGTTGGCTTGAGATGTATGCCAACCAAATCAACTACAAAGGAAAACCAGCCATTCAGGCAGCCATCTTAGACATTACCGAGCGCAAGCAGGCTGAAGAAGCACAAATCACCCAAAGTCAATACAATGAACTCAGAGCAGAAATCTGGAAAAAAGCTTCTGATCCATCACTAATAGAAGAAATAGATTTGATTCAGAACCTTCTGGGTACTGTCGGACCTGTCCTGGATGTGAGCAGGGCAAGTTACCTAAGATTCGCTCCTGAAAGAAATGCTTATGTTACTGAACTGCAGTGGCGTAAAAAGGAACTAGGATCTAGCCTTGGAGAAGATATATCGTTTGACATAGCCAAACTTTTTTTTGGCAGGAATTATATTGAGATACCCAAAGATATCAATAAGATTATAAAAATCCCAGGCTTAAGACAAACCGTAAAACTTTATATTTCATCCAAGCTAAAGAAACATCACATAAAATCTTATTTAGTTCTCCCTTATGGAGACATGAATAATCCAAAAGGGCTTTTCACTTTTTCTGAACAAAAAAAAGACAAAAAATGGAGCGAGCTTGAGAAATTAATCCTCTCAGAAGTCGTGAATATTGTATCTCTTCGGGTCGAGCAAACGAATGCAGACATAAAAATCAGAGCTTCGCTAAGGGAGAAGGAAGTCTTACTCAAGGAGATTCACCATCGTGTCAAGAATAACATGCAAATAATATCCAGCCTTCTCAGTCTCCAGTCCAGAAATGTTAAGGAAGAGCAGACTCGGGAGACATTCAAAAGCACTCAAAACCGAGTCAGGTCTATGGCACTTATTCATGAATTTCTATACGAGTCCAAGCAGTTTGCCAAGATTAACTTTGAAGAATACATTCGAAATCTAACAAGTCATCTTTTCTATTCTTATGGAACTACCGATAGTGAGATTAAATTTAAAATAAACATCAAGGATATTCTGTTAGATATTAATACAGCCATTCCCTGCGGCTTAATCATCAATGAGCTCATTACAAATTCTTTGAAGCACGCCTTCCCAGACAGTCAAAAAGGACAAATCAATATCACAATGCGTCCCTTGAATGAAGAAGAGATCCAGCTCACTGTCAGCGATAACGGCATTGGCTTGCCAGAAGATGTGGACTTCAGGAAAACAGAATCCCTCGGGCTTCATCTTGTCACCATCCTGGCTGAAGACCAGCTCAAGGGCACAATCAAACTGGATCGAAAAGGAGGAACTAAGTTTCAAATAAGGTTGAGAGCTGGGCGATGAAGAAAAAACAGATCCTAGTTGTGGAAGATGAGCGAAATAAAAAAAGTAAAAAAAAGGGGACAGTCCCCTTTTTTCTATTCAAACCAGACTTTTACTGTAGCATCCTCTTCGACAACCTCGATGAAAACAGCCGGGCCGAGTTTCTTCAGCTCTTTGAACAGTTCTTTCAAATCAACATCGCATTCATCCCTGTGAACCTTTAGATGTTTATCGTGCGAGCACTTGATAAAAAATTCAATCAAAGAAATGGGAACCGTAATCTTAACCTTGTCTTTTTTTGTCCGGTTATCCGTGACAAGAACCTTGAACCATTTCACTTCCTTGTCTGCTTCATACTTTGGATTTTTCTTAACGGCCTTCTTGATGGCCTGAAGGTCATCCTCATTTTTTGCATTCGTTAGATTGGCTAAAAGAAGTGTGAAGACAAAAACGATTAACACGATAATCGCCAGTTTTTTCATTTCTTTCCTCCTGATGATATTTTAGCTGTCATTGCGAAACCTTAAGGGTTGAAGCAATCTCATGCTTTTTTCAGGAGATTGCACAGCCTGTTCCGAGCGAAGTAAGGAATCTCTTCCGCTCCTCGCAATGACATATTACTAATCAACCCATATCTTAATGATTGTTCCGTTACCTCTTATTTCTATGATTTTCCCCCTAAATCGAGTGAGTTCGTCAGCAACTCTATCTATATCATAGCCTTCTTTTCGCATCACTTCCTTTTCATTTTCAGGGATAGCTCCAAAAACAAGATCGGCTAGAGCCCAGGGGATATCCATGGAAAACACCGGCTCTCTTTTACCAACCCTATTGACCCTGAGGTGCAAAACTCTTATTCGGCTCTCAGATCTTTCCTCTTCAAAATCTTTCAAAGCGCTCGGATCAACACGGAGCAATGCTATTTTAGCTCTATCTCTGATTTCATCGTCTTCTCCCTCTCTGGCAATACTTTTCAAAACAGGGACAGCTCTAGCAGCAATCTTCTTATCCTTCACATAACTGAGTTTAAAAGCCGCATAATATTTGACGACTCTATTGGAATTGAAAAGCCTTCTTTCTATTTCTCTCAGATATGACCTTTCCCCGTCCTCATAGAGATCATAAGCTAAATCGATGATGGATACCTCAGCTTCCTCGGCTAAGCTCTTACTCCGTTCTTCAAGCTGTATAAAGCTTTTATAGACTTCCAAGGCTTCCACCTCTTTCCCCCTCTGCCCTTCCAGACACTTGGCTTTGTAGAAGACAGCTTGCGAGAACCAGGTGCTATCCGGATATCTATCTATAAGGGTTTCCAGTTTCTCCTGTGCCTTTTCCCATTTCTTATCGAAGATGAGAATCTTCGCCTCCTGAAAGAGCTTCTCATCTGGCTGTGTTTGTGTATATGCCTGAAGGAGAGAGGTGGAGAGGAGAAGGATTGCTAAACTTATATTTATTTTTCTCACTTTATACCTCACTTTCTTCCAATTCTTTCTTCAATAATTTTATTTTCAATAGAAGCTGTTTTTCATCGATCAGCCTCTGGATTTCCTCGACTTGCTCTATTGAAAGCTCTACGCTTATCTGACTTAGCTCGTAGAACAGGAGTTCTATCTGGTCGCATATCGCCTTAGCCTTGGCCATTTTGAATTTACTCAGTTGGGGATTGATGTATTTTTTCTTTGCAAGAAGTTTCCTTGCTCTCTGGGAAGTAAATTCGCTCCGCCAGAACTCTGCCTTTTTCTTAGAAGGAAATTCAGCAAAGTCCAAGAGCAAGTATTGGCTCTCCTCTAGATAGTTTATAGTCTCTTTTCTGGCCATCTGAAGCTCTACCCTTTCCAAGAAATCTTGAGGTGCGAAAAGCTCTGCTGTCTGCGTCTCTCCAGGTTGAGGGATCTTAAAAATCATATATGTAGTAAATGAACCTATCAGAACGCCCAAGAGAATCCCTGCAAGGACAGGCCTCAATTTGGGCTGGATGAGGAACGTTGTGAGCCGCGTGAACCATGACTCCTGAGGGAAACGAACCTCCTCTTTGAAGACATAGTCAGTAATCCTTGAAGGAAGAGCCTCCCAGTCAACAGAGGCCATCGTCTCCTCGATATTAGGTTTTAAAGAATTAGCTCCGTTCAAGGCTACCCTTAATTGTTCCAGCTCACTCTTGCATTGGGGACACGAATCCAGGTGCGATGTAAAACGAATTTTTTCTTTTCCTTCGAGCTCCCCATACAGGAAAGCCACCAAGTCTTTTCTAATTTTTTTACATTCCATCATCCTTCTCTCCCAAAATAAGGGTTCATCAAGCCCCTTAAATTATGAACAGCTTTAAAATGGAGGGATTTTACCGTTCCCAGAGATATATTTAAAATCTGGGCAATTTCGCTGTATTTATGCTGATTATAATGCTTCATGACAAAAATCATCCTCTGTCTTTCGGCTAGCTTATTAAGACAGGAGGAGAAAATCTCCTTCAAATCAGACGAAAGATAACAGCCATGTGAATTTTTTTCTGGCAGATTCATCTCCTCTATGGGAACCTCCCTATCGTATTTATTATTTTTACTGTGATGTTTCCGGTAATAATCTATACAGAGGTTTTTGGCGATCTGAAGAAGCCAGCTCTGAAAATTCTTCCCTTTCTGAAACAGGTTTGCCTTCTGGTAAAACCTTAAAAATGTCTCCTGAACAATGTCCAAAGCATCTTCTTTGTTTTGAAAAAAAGAATAAGCCAGCAAGAAAACCTTCCTCTGGTAAAGCCGAGTAACAGTCATGAAAGCCTCTCTATCGCCTTCCTTGATTTTCTCTACAAGGGAATAAATATCTTCTTCTTCCCTGAGTCTTTCTTGTTCCATTCTTTATTCTTTCTGGAAGTTCTCCGAGAAAATTGCCTGGTCTCGTTCCCTCACTTGAGCCAAATTAATACTTTGTTTTTTTCGTCCTCAATTTCGACCAGGAGTCCTGAACCGATTCGACTAAGGTCTCGGATATCACTCCAATCGAAATCGTATCGACCCTCAAAATTGATCTCGCCTTCCTTTTCAGCTGCCCACATACCCAAATCAAGGCAGCCGTTAGCCAGCCATATAGGGGTAGAAACCTTTACTATTTTGTTCTCTTTTTCCTCATAAATCAATATTTGTATGGTATCGGGCCTTCGCTCTCGGTCAGGATATCTCCTATGAATTTCTTCAATCTGCCCGTAAGCCTTCTTAAAATAGCGGTCCGGGCTCTTGACATTTTCTATGATTCGAACGTTGAAACAGGCGCTCAGAAACAGAACAAGAAAGACAATCGCAACAATCTGGGTCTTTCTCTTAAAAATTCTCATTTTAGCCTCGCGATTGAATCTCCGAAGTGTATAACGGAAGCTTTTTAAAAAAGGTTTACCCCCAAAAAAATAAAAAATTCCTTGGTTTTTAAAGGTGGGTTTGATAAATCAAGCACCTACAAGAAATAAGTATTGTGTCTCTTTCTTCCTCAATTAGACTTTTATCCCCCACCTAACGAAAAAGCATGACCTGACCCAGTTTATTTATACCGTATCCATCGGACGATTTCAGCCAGGTTCGGAGGTTTTCCGTACATTAAAATTCCTACCCGATAAATCTTTGACGCAAGCCAGATCATAAACAAAACCGTCAAGGCGAGGAGCAGTATTGAACCTCCCACTTGCACAAAGGGTGGAAGGAGAACACAGACGCGCAGGAGCATCAAAATCGGAGTAAAAAACGGCACCAAGGATAAAGCTACAGATATGGAACTGTCAGGGGTCCTTATGATAAGTATCATGAGCAATATGGGAATAATCAAAAACATGGTAATTGGAAAAAGGAGCTGCTGGGCTTCCTTTTCTGAATTAACCATGGACCCAATGGTCGCGTACAAAGTTCCATATAGAAAATAGCCAAGGATGAAGAAAATCACAAAATAAATGAAGATATAAGGTGGAAAGCTTGGCAAGGGGGGCGCCTCTCCTGTCGGGAAAAGCCCGGAGGCCAATGATTTACTGTACCGAGTAGCAACAAATCCGAATAGAGCCCAAATAGAAAACTGAGTCAAACCCACAGCACCAATGCCCAAAATTTTCCCGACCATAAGCTGAAAAGGCCTTAAGGAAGAAAGGATAACCTCCACAACTCTAGAAGTTTTTTCCTCGATGACTCCTCTCATAATCATAGCCCCATAGATGAAAAGGGCCATATAGAGGACCAGAGCCAAAAAATAAGAAATGAAAAAAGTCCCCATCGTATCTTCTTCTTCTCCCCTTTTGGTCACTTTAATAGGCTTTAGACCCACAGGCATGATGTACTGGGTAATTTTCAAAGGATCCAAACCTTCTTTTTTCAACCTCTTTCCGATGACAACATTGTTTAATGCTCCATTGAGATCTCTTAATTCCTCAAAATCGGTTGTGTGTTGGGAGACATATTCGACTGCTCTACGTTTCGATTCAGTCTCTTCAGTCTTTAAAATATCCGCGGGGATAAATAGATAGGCAGAAAGCTCCTTATTCAGCACTTTTTTGCTCAACTGACTCCTCAACTCCTCGACATTGGCAACATAAGCAGAAGGCTCGTATTTTTCAAGGATGTAATGGCGTCTTCCATCTTTAAGCTTATAGTTCTCTTGGTCCAGCTTCTTATTCAGATCTTCAAATATTTCCCGGCTTGCATCAATCACCCCGACTGTTTCCTGCTTTGCCACAGAAATCAGTTGAACGACAATGGGAACTCCTATCAGGGCAGCCATAAGGATCGGGCCTATGATAGTACCAATGATAAACCCTTTGGTTCTTACTATCTGAAGATATTCCCTTTTAATGACTGACAGTATCTTTCTCATTTTTTACTCCTACTTTATCGATGAAAATGGCATTTAACGTCGGCTCTCTGATTTCAAATTTATTGATGCCGACCTTTCCTACAAGTTTGGGGAGCAGTGCCTTGGGATCAGTCAGTTCTTTCAGTCTAATCTCCATGAACTTACCATAGTCATCGATTTTTTCTACTTCGGGAAAGTCCTGGATAAAATCTGCATCTCCCTCGTAATCCAAAACAACCGTATTCTTTCCGTACTGCTTTTTGATCTGGCTTAAGTTACCCTCCAATACCCTTTCTGCTTTATTGATGAGGCAGATATTGTCGCAGATCATCTCGACTTGCTCCATGCGGTGCGTGGAAAATATGATGGTTCCTCCCATATCCTTCATCTCCAGCATGATATCCTTCAGGAGTTTCGTGTTTACAGGATCCAAGCCTCCAAACGGCTCATCGAGTATAATGAGCTCGGGTTTATGGATGACGGTGACGATGAACTGGAGCTTCTGCTGCATACCCCGTGAGAGCTCCTCAACTTTTTTGTTTTTCCATTCCGAAAGGTCAAACCTCTTCAGCCAGAAATCAATCTCCCCTCGAGCCTTTGTTCCTTTGAGCCCTTTTATTTCGGCAAGGAAAAGAAGAAGTTCCCCGACTTTCATTTTAGGATAGAGTCCTCTGTCTTCTGGGAGATAACCTATCCTTTCTTTCATTGCCTCATCCATCTTCTGATTGAGAATCCGGATAGAACCTTCATCGGGGATGATGATGTTCATTGCCATGCGGATCGTTGTGGTTTTCCCCGCGCCGTTTGGGCCCAGAAGACCATAAATACTTCCCTGTGGAATCTTGAAAGAAAGTTTTCTCACAGCGTAAAAATCGCCAAACTTTTTAGAAATATCTTCAATCTCTAGAGCATTCATTTTTCGATCCTTTCAAAATATTATCTGTCATTGTTTACAAAGCGTAGGTATTTCTGCCAAATGGCGACAGGCTAATTTTTTTTCAGGTGGGCTTGATGAATCAAGCCTCTACATCAAATTAAACTGGTGGATTTAATGAATCCAGGCCCATACATCAAATTAAACCGGTGGGTTTGATGAATCAAACTCCTACAATGAAAAAAGTAGCCTATCCCCTTTTTCATGAGTTTTTAATATACTCAATACAAAAAGAAAATTCTATACTTAAATTTTCCTTCGCTTTCTGTTATATTCTTATCAAAAAATAAAAAAGTATCTATTAAATAGAAAAAGGTGAAAAAATGAAAAAAGGAACATATGTTCTGATCATATTTATAGTTTTTTTCTTTCTGCTTGTGGCAACCATAGTCTCCTTTGTTTATTACCAGATAGGAAGACCTCCCACTGTGAAGGCTCATTCCTATCTGGAAATCAAACTCTCGGGCGAATTACAAGAGAGACACATGCCCAGTTTTCCAATGGATTTTTTCATGGGAGAGCCCTTATCCATGCATGATATATGGATGAACATCCGAAAAGCGAAAGTGGATAAGCGCATCCAATGCATTGTTTTGCGACTTGGCCATCTTGGATGTGATTGGGGAAAAATAGAAGAAATACGAGAGGCCATCTTAGATTTCAGAAAATCAGAAAAGAAAACTTACGCGTATATAGATGAAGCCCCTGATTTTGACAAGGAGTACTTCCTTGCGACTGCCTGCGACAAGATAATCCTCCACCCTCTGGGCTGGCTGGGTATTAACGGCATCGGAGGTTACGTTCCGTTCTTCAAGAATACCTTGGATAAATTAGGCATCAAGGCAGAATTCGAGCATGTGGAAGAGTATAAGACGGCCTACAACATGTTCACAGAAGAAAAATTCACACCGGCTCACAAGAGAATGATGGAATCCATTTATGGCAGTCTCTTCTCTCAGTATGTAAAAAGGGTAGCGGAAGCCCGGGGAAAAACCGAAGAGGAAATAAAGGAGCTGATTGACCAAGGCTTCTACCATGGAGAAAGTGCCTTAAAGGCAGGGCTTGTGGATGATCTCCTTTTCCAGGACGAACTTGAACAGCTTATCAATGAGGAAGGGAAAAAACTTTACCGAATCACCCATGAGCGGTACAAAAAGATCAGGATTTCCTCATCAGGGCTGAATAGAGGAAAAAAGGTCGCACTTATTTACGGCCAGGGACTCATTCACAGCGGTGAAAGTCTCTCTCAAACAATGGGAGGCGCCACCGTATCTCGCTGGATTAGAATGGCCCGCAAAGATAAATCCATTGCAGCTGTAGTCTTCCGAGTGGACAGCCCCGGAGGTTCTGCTGTAGCTTCGGATGTTATCTGGAGGGAAGTATTTTTAACCCAGAAGGAAAAACCGATTGTCGTATCCATGTCAGACGTAGCCGGTTCTGGCGGATACTGGGTCTCTATGGCCGCCCACAAAATCATAGCTCAGCCTCAGACTCTCACAGGCTCTATAGGGGTTATCTCAGGCAAATTCAATATGTCCAATCTCTATGAAAAACTGGGAATCACTGCAGAAAAACTCACATATGGAAAAAGAGCTGATTTTTTTTCGACTTTCAGAAGCTTCACGCCTGAAGAGAGACGCGAGATCAAAAACGAAATCTTGTGGATTTATGACCAATTCCTGGCTAAAGTCGCTGAAGGAAGGAATATGTCCAAGGAAGAGGTTGATGAAATCGGAAAAGGCCGGGTGTGGACAGGCATTCAAGCTAAAAAGCAGGGCCTGGTAGATGAAATCGGAGGTCTATCGCGCGCACTCGAGTTAGCAAAGGAAATGGCAGACATTCCAGCTGAAAGAAGTGTGAAACTCGTTATCTGGCCAAAGAGAGTTTCATTTCTAAGCGCTCTTTTCGGAAGAGGGCAGGCCCGGTCAAAGCTCAACTTCAAACCAGATCTCCAAAAAATCCTCTCTACTCTCGAGTTCATGGAACAAGAAAGAGCATTAGCGGTCATGCCTCTCTGGCTCACACCAAAATAAAAAAGGGACAGTCCCCTTTTCTAATAGGCGTAGGATGAGGGGCAGATTGACCTGAATTCACAAAAACTACAGTTATGCCAATCTGGCCTGGCGCTGTAATCCTGGCTACGTATCCCCTCTTCTGCTTCTTTTATCTTCTCCATGGCTTTATCAAGCTCTTTTTGCTTTTTTTGGGCGTGCCCAATAATATCTGATTCGAGAAAATGGAGCTGTGTCTCTATAAGCGGTTCTTTCTGAGTCCTGAGAAAGGAGAGGGCGTACAAATCCATCTGTAGGCTGTCCTTAGTCTTCTTATCCGCTTCTTTTTGACCTTTGACCTCGGTCGCTTTGAAATCTATAATAACAGCTCCCTGTTCGGTAGAATCAATCCGGTCCCATCGGCCGGTGAACTTGATGCCATCTGACTGCCACTTGAAACTTTTTTCGAGAAACTGAGGCAATTGTTGCGAGGCGTCCTCCCGCCTGTAAAAAAGACATAGAGCTTTCTCTCCTGCTTTCTTTCTCATTTCCTCATGTTCCCGGCTGAGAAACCCTTCGTTAATCCAGCGGTTCTCGTACTCTCTAATAAGCGCTTTCTCTGTCATCTCCTTTCCTGCCAGTTTGTTTCTCAGGAAGGCATGGATCGTATCGTGAAGCACTCGGCCAAAAACGAGAGCATGATGAGGAAGGACAGGAATCTGCATGATATGCCTGAATTTATACTTAAGCGGGCAGGTGAGGTAGTCACTCACTCGGAAATAGCTCAGAGTCAAGAGACCTTCTTCCTTTACCTTTGGCGAAACAGCAGGTTGCTCTGCCGGAGGAGCATACCTTTTAATCTCCTCAAGAGCAGTGGTCCTCATGACTTCATCGGGTACGCTAGGAAGGTCCAAGGCTTCCAGAACAAATGGGCTGACTTTCTTCAGCCTTTTAAGGCCATAATCCCTGGCAAAAGTTAAATAGAGAGATTGCTTTGCTCTTGTCATTCCCACATAAAAGAGCCTTCTTTCCTCCTGGGAATAACTCTCTCCTTTAGGAAGCGGCTCCTTCAAAATCTCATCCGGAATAGGAATCTTCTCTCGCCTTTCACGCCCGGGAAATCTATCGGAAATCAAGCTAACTATGAAAACTACTGGAAACTCAAGTCCTTTTGCCTTGTGGACAGTCAGCACATTGACCGCATCTTCCTCCAGCTCCGCCTCAGCTGCGGCAGGATTATCCCCGACTTGCTGGAGAAGGTCCAGGTGCTGGGCAAAAGAATAAATAGAGTCATCCTCAGTTAGCTCGGAGAAATTTTTCACCTTATCAAAGAAAATGCGGATATTCTTAATCTTCAGCTCAGCTTGGAGGCTCCTTTCTTCAATAAGTGCTTTTAAATAGCCTGTTTTTTCGATGAAGGAATAGATAACAAAACCTGCATTCTTTGAGCTCGAAAGTTCGACAAAATAGAGTAAATCTTCGAAGATTTTCTTGATTTTTGCTTCTGTGGCCTCAGAAATTTTAACTGGACTCTGGCCTTCAAAGATTTTCTTGCAAACCTTATGCAGAGGAAGATTTTTTTTATGAGCATAATTGGAAATAACTGTTAAATCATAAAGGTCTGCTTTATAAACCTCAGAAAGGGCAAGGTAAAAGAGGCTGCGGCTATCCTCAAAATCAGTTAAAGACTTTATAAAGGAAATGAGGGTTTTTACCTCATCCTGAGAGTAAAGCCCGCGGCTTCCGGAGAACCGGAAGGGAATCTCCTTCATGTTTAAGGCCCTGAGAAAAGGATCGGCATCTGCATTTCGTCTGACAAGAATAGCTATATCACCATAACTATCCGCCTGTTTAACCTTTTCCAGGATAGTCTCAGCCACTTTATCTGCCTCATGGGAGAGAGTGTCAAATTGGAGCAAATGAATACTTTTGCCCTTACTCTCTATAGAGGATTCAAGTGTTTTATTGATATTTAACCGAGATTCCAAGCGATTGGGATTGTTATGCTGGATAAGCTTGTAAGAGGAATCGAGTATGGCTTGAGTTGAGCGGTAGTTTTGGGTCAAGACACTTTTCTTCGCGTCCGGGTAAAATTCCTGAAAGTTGAGGATATTGCTTAAAGACGCTCCCCTGAAGCGAAAAATACTCTGGTCATCATCTCCGCACACTGTCAAGTTCTTACGTTTCATAACCAGAAGTTTAAGCAGTTCAAATTGAATGTAGTTTGTATCCTGAAATTCATCAACGAGAATGTATTTGTATTTTTCCTGAAACTCATTAAGAATGGATGGCCTATTACGAAAAAGCTCTAAAACCAAAGCCACCTGGTCTTCAAAATCAATCTTGCCTTCTTTTTTTAAAAACTCCTGGTATTTTTCATAGACTTCAGCCACTTCAAGATGTTTCTTAGCAGATTCTTTTTCCACATCATCCGAAGCTTCTCGGATTTTCTTCTTTGAATATTCCAGATACTCATCAGGCTTTATGTCTTCTTGTTTTAGCCTCTTGATGTTATCCAAAAGCTCCTGGATGTGCTTTGTCGGAGAACTCAGCGGGCGGTAATATTTCAACGGAAAGCGAAATAGATGTTCCCTGAAAAAAATAGCCTGTTCTACCTCATCCAGAAGCTTGAAATCCGGATTATAACCAAGCTCAAGACCGTAGTTCCTCAGTACCCTTTCGCCAAAGGAATTAAAGGTGCTTATTTCAACAAAGGAGTAACTGTAGGGAATCAAAAGATCAACCCTCTCCTCCATCTCATTGGCTGCCTTTTCGGTAAAGGTCACGGCCAGGATTTCTTCTGGCTTAGCTGATTTAGAAGCGATGAGATAGGCGATACGATGCGTGATAACCTTGGTTTTTCCTGTTCCTGCTCCAGCAATTATAAGGAGAGGACCTTCCCCATGTTGGACAGCGTCTCTCTGGTCAGAGTTCAGTTCTTTCAATAAGTGGTGCAGGTCTTCTTGAGGATGCAACAGGGACTTTCCTTGAATGAAATGAAAAAAAAGGAGTTATTTTTTTCCCTTTTTTTCTTTAATTATTACTAATTCATCTGGCTTCATCAGCCAGAGCTTTTCTCTTGCTTTTTTCTCGACCGCCTTTGGGTTCTTCTCCAGCTCCTCGATTTCTCTCGCTAACCTCTTCTTCTTCTGTTTAAGGCGTTCCACATCCTTGGATAATTCCTCATGTTTTTCTTGAGCGCGGAAAATCTCAATTATTCCCTTCTTACCAAAAAAAGAAGTGATCAACAGGACCACAAGGATGAAGCCCAAGCCTGCCACTAAAATCCTTCTCCGAATAGAGACTTTTTTCTTCTTTTTCTTTTTCATTAAAAAATCTTCTCCAGCCCAAAATTCATAAGCCTCTCTACCTCTTTCTTTGTGCTGGCTTCAGCATAACAACGAATTATGGGTTCTGTCCCTGAATGTCGGAAGAGAATCCAGTCGTCATCAGAAAAATCCAGTTTTATCCCGTCAATAGTTTCGATCTGGAGAACCTTTTTGCTATTGAGTTTAGAAGGAGGGCTCTTAGTCATTTTTTTCAGCCTCTTTTTCCTGGCAGGAGTCAAAGGAATATTGGCCTGTTTTCCCACTTTTTTTCCATATTTTCGAAACAGATCTTTTAGTTGCTCCGAAAGACTCTTCCCAAGGGCAGCCATCATCTCGGCTACCAGCAGACCGGCAAAAATACCGTCTTTCTCTGGAAGATGACCTTTGATGGCTATGCATGCGCTTTCTTCCCCTCCAAAGATGATTTTTCCCTTCAGGAAAAGGTCAGCCAAATACTTGAATCCCACGGGCGTCTTAAAGAGAGGGAGCTCATATTCTCTCGCAATCCGGTCAATCAGATGAGTTGTGGCTACAGAGCGTGCTACTCCTCCCCTCCAATTTTTCTTCGAGACAAGGTATTCCAACAGCAGAGAGAGAATTAAATTTTGAATAACAAAATTCCCTTTCTCATCGACAATTCCGAAACGGTCGCCATCTGCATCAGTAGCGATTCCCATGTGACAATTTTTCTCTTTAACAAGCCTTTTCAATTCTCTAAGGCTGTCTTCTGTACAGGATGGCGTAAAACCACCAAAATAGGGATCGATATAGCCGTGAATCTCTTCAACAGGGATATGATTCTCTTCCAGGATCTCATCTAGATATTCACGGCTTGTTCCATACAGAAGATCCACTGCAATTTTTATCTTTGATTTCCGGATAAGCCCCCAATCAATTTTTTGCTGGAGAAAAGACAGATAATCCTTCTGAAGGTCAATCTTTTCGATAAAATCAGTTTTGGGATAAAGGGGAGTGAATGAATATGCCCGGGAAAGTGAGTTTATTTCCTCTTCTATTCTATCCGTCTCTTCTGGGAGGGCTGGGGCGCCTGTCTCTGTGTTAAATTTGAGTCCGTTGTATTCTGGAGGATTGAAAGAGGCAGTGAAATTAATTCCCCCTTTAGCACCTCTTTTTATCAATTGGAAGGCTTGAGCCTGAGAGGGCGCATCCCTATCTGACAAATAGACATGAATTTTGTCGTTGGAAAGAATTTTTGCCGCTTCGAACGCGTATCTTTCTGAAAGAAACCGCGTATCGTAATTAACGATGACCGATATCTGGCCCCTCGGAAATTTCCTCTTTAAATGATTGGCAATTGCTTGGACAACTATCCTTACGTTCTGGAATGTAAACTCTTCTCCCATCACGGCTCGCCAGCCGGATGTTCCGAATTTAATCATGGGGCAAGGCTTTAAAAACTAGAATTTTTATCTTTTTCTTCCTTAAAGGTCTAACTCTTTTATAATCTTACATAAATATTCAAGTTTTGCAAGTATATTGAGGTTGCCAAGGCTTTACTCTCGCCTGTAAATAACATTCTATCTGTCATTGCGGGCGAGGCGAAGCAGCCTCTGCCCTTCTTACGTGATTGCTTCCTCAGATCATTCCCCGCAAAGACAATGTGGGCTTGATGAATCAAGCCCCTACATAAACAGGCTGAGATTGCCACGCTCTGCCCGCAATGACATCCCGCAACATAACTGGGGGATATAATACTCAACCTGAATTATTCATAAAAAATGCCGATACTTTTACTTATTCTCAAATGATATCTTGAATAATTCAGATTAATTGTGGAGCGCGGCTTTCTATCACTGATCACAAATCGGTATTGTGTCCCCATAATTTTATATATACTATATATGTCAAATGTTGAGACGCAACTCCTCTCGCAACTCCTTTCCTAATAGTTTGCTTGTGGGAATATTCCTGATATCCTCGGCAACCCTTTGTTTAGAGATATCCTTAACCCGATACTTCTCAATTTCCCAAGAGTACCATTTTGCCTTTTTGGTAGTCAGCATAGCTTTTCTCGGTTATGGAGCCAGCGGATCGTTATTATCCCTTTTCAAAAAACTTGCCTCCTATGATCTGGACAAATTCCTATCCTCCAGTTCCTTTCTTTTTTCTCTGACTATCCCCATTTGCTTCCTTCTTTGTAACTCTATCCCGTTTGATTTCATAAGGATTTCCTGGGATAAGAATCAGATTTTCTTCATCTTTCTCTATTACGTCCTCCTCTGCTTGCCTTTCTTTTTCGCTGGTCTGACCATATCCTTTGCTATCACTAAAGCCTCAAAACTTGTGAATAAAATTTATTTCTTCGACCTATTGGGAGCAGGAAGCGGCACTCTAATTGCCGCTTGTGTCTTCTTGCTTAAAGGAGATAGAGGAGTCATCATTTCTATATCCTTCCTGGCTCTTTTTTCTTCTTTCTTCTTTAGCATCCGGCGTTCCATTTCTTTTAAAATCTTATTGGCCAGTCTTTTAGTAATAGAAGCGAGCGTATTTATTACCTCTCCTTCGTGGCTAGGCTTTAGAATATCTCCCTTCAAAGCCCTTCCTGTGGCCATGAAATACCCAGGAGCCGATCATCGCTTCACAAGATGGAATGCCATATCCAGGATAGATATCCTTGAATCTCCTGCTGTCAGATATGCACCGGGACTAAGCCTTATGTACCGAGAAAGCCTCCCCCTCCAGCTTGGCCTCTCGATAGATGGAGGAGAACTCACGGCAATCACACATTTCAAGAATCTCCAGGAGCCAGCGTTAGGTTTTCTTCGATCTCTCCCCTCTTCCCTGGCCTACTCACTTGTCAAGCATCCTCGGACGCTTATCATCGAGCCTAAAGGAGGTTTAGATGTTCTTGCGGCTTATGCTTTCGGCGCCAGCAAGATTAAAGTCATAGAAAGTAATCCTCTTATCGTTAAGATTCTTCGCAACGAACTCCGCTCGTTCAGCGGCTCTCTCTACTTTAAGGAAAATATTCAGTTTGGCCTCTCTCACAATCGCGCAGCCCTGAAACAGGAGAAGGACACATATGATCTAATCATCTTTTCACTGACAGATGTTTTCGGTGCTTCTGGAACAGGAATGTACGGGTTTGGCGAAAATTATCTGTATACTGTCGACTCATTCGCAGATATTTTAGATCGAATGTCCCCCGCAGGACTCGTGAGCATGACCATGTATTTGTTGCCTCCTCCCCGGCAGGAATTGAGACTATTAGCAACCTGGATAGAGGCGCTGGAACAGAGCAAAATAGACCCTTCATCAAGTCTATTGGCCATCAGAAGCTGGGGTACTATCAGCTATTTCATAAAAAAAAGTCCATTCTCACAGGAAGACATCCAAAGACTGAAAAACTTTGCTGAGGAACGCCTTTTTGATCTCGTCTATTACCCTGGAATTAAAACTGAAGAAGTCAATATTCATAACCGTTTCGATGAGCCTCTCTATCATAACTACACCCTCCAGCTTCTTTCTTCCCTAAAAAGAAAAGAACTCTACAAAAATTACCTTTTTCAGATAAGCCCGGTAACAGACGACCGACCTTTTTTCTTTAACTTCTTCAAGCTCGATAAAATAAAGACAACATATAACTCCCTCGGCAAGAAATGGCTGCCTCTTCTTCAGGGGGAGTTCCTGATCCTCCTTCTTCTCATGCAATCCTTCATAATTGCCTTTGTCCTGATATTCTTACCCCTTATTGTTTTTCGAAAAACACGCAATAGAGGGAGAGGAGTTTTTCTAAAAGTCTTCTTCTATTTCAGCTTGATTGGGATGGCCTTTATGTTTGTGGAAATAACGCTCATCCAAAAATTCATCCTTTTCCTGGGCCACCCCCTCTACTCGATATCCATTATCATATTTTCCTTACTTTTCTCATCCGGGCTGGGAAGCTACTTTTCCAAAAAGATTCTCGGGCAGGACCTAAGAAAAAACCTCAAAGGATGCCTCCTTCTTTGTGCAGGCCTCATCGCTCTGTATCTTTTTCTTCTTCCCATTCTTCAAGGATGGCTCATCGGCCTGACCCTTCTTTTTAAAATTATCCTGGCGTTTTTTATTATCTTTCCCCTGGGTTTTCTTATGGGCTTTCCCTTTCCTTCAGGTATCCGGTTATTGGAATCTCATGAGAAAATGCTCATCCCCTGGGCCTGGGCTACAAACGCCTTCTCCTCTGTTATTAATTCAATTTCTGCGTTAATGATCGCCTTCTGGGGAGGATATAATCTTGTTTTAATCTTGGCGACCGGAGGATACCTCTTAGCGCTTCTTTTTCTGGGCTTCGCCGGTCATGGGAACAAAACGGACACCTAAGACATGTCTGGTTTCTAATTTGCCATTTTTCTTTTTAATCAGGGTAAGGGTCTGAAAATAAAGGGTGCTTCCTACAGGGATTATGAGCCTCCCCCCTTCTTTAAGTTGATCTAAAAGAGGAGGCGGAACATGATTGGCAGCGCAGGTGACGATAATGGCGTCAAAAGGAGCGTGCTCTTCCCACCCGAAATAACCATCGCCCCATTTGATACGGACCAGATTGTAATCGAGCGTTTCCTTAATTTCGGTGACATTTTTCAGTGTCTCCGCCGCGTTCTTGGCCAGATTCTCCCTTATTTCGATCGAATAGACGTTATCCGTTAGGTGCGCAAGCACAGCCGCCTGGTAGCCAGAACCTGTACCGATTTCCAAGACCTTCTCCCCTCTCTTAAGATCCAGGTATTGAGTCATCAACGCCACAATATAGGGCTGGGAGATTGTTTGGCCCTCATCGATGGGCAGAGGATAATCCTCATAAGCCGACCTTTGATAGCGAGAGCTGACGAAAAGATGGCGAGGAACCGTCTCCATGGCCTTCAGGACTTTTTCATCGGCTATATCCCGCATCTTAAGCTGTCTTCTGACCATTTCTTTCCTTCGCCTGGCATAAACCTCCTCATCTTTATCGCTGAAAGGAAGAAAGGAAATTGAAAAGGGCACTAGTAATATTAAAAAAATTATTAATCTGAATTTTAGACTGTTATGCTCCCTCATATCTTCCTCCAAAATTGCTTTTTTTAATTCTAATCTCTTTCAATACTTATTTTAATCCTCTTATCTGATAAAAAAAAGGCAAAAATTCCCCCCTGGGAGGATAAAGCTTCTAGCCTTTAAAGGTGAGGGAAGTTCACCTTTAAAATCCTCCCTTCTGGTGATTGACTGGATAAACGAACTTTGTAATGATATTGAACCGTGATACCCAGATATACGCGCTTTTTATAAGCGTTTATTTGAAAATGAGAGAAAATCTATATATGAAGACCGTCCTTGTCAACGTGTTCACTTCAATGACCAAAATGACAAAGATTATTATTTCACATGCTGTTGAGATAGGGATTAATTCAAGTGATTTTTTCCTGGGTAACCACAAATCAACAATCCCTAATTATTCTGATACTAATAACTTACTTCAAAAAAGGAACCTAATCACAAATGGAAAAAATAGCCATTTATCCTGGATCTTTCGATCCAATAACAAACGGCCATGTGGATATTATCAAGAGAGCATTGGAAATTTTCGACAAGATCCTTATCGCTGTTCTGGAAAATCCCCAAAAAAAATCTCTTTTCACGACTAAAGAGAGAATGGACATGATTAAGGAAATTTTCGCTGACAGGGAAGATGTTGAAGTAAAGGCTTTCCATGGCCTTCTTGTTGAATTCGCAAAGAAAAACAACGCCAAAATCGTAATAAGAGGCCTTAGAGCCATCTCAGATTTTGAGTATGAATTTCAAATGGCTTTGATGAATCGGAAGCTCAATCCAGATATCGAGACTTTCTTTATGATGCCCAATGTCAAATACTCTTTTCTCAGCTCAAACCTGGTGAAAGAGGTTTTCATGCTGGGCGGCTGCCTTAAGGATCTTGTTCCCGAGCAAGTGGAAAACAAGCTAAGAGAAAAATTCAAAAAAGATCCCCCTGTTAAATCATTAAAAGAGAATTAAAATGATTAGTTTAAAACGAGAAAAAGGAATAGTAGGGCTTGACATTGGATCCTACGCAATCAAGGCTGTCGAGCTCACAGCTAAGAAAAAAAACGAGTTTGAAGTGGAAAGCATCGGTTACGAACTTCTCCCCAGGGACGCGATAGTGGAGGGAACTATAATGGATTCAGAAGCTGTGGCCGGAACAATAAAAATGATCTTTGATGAAAACAAGATCTCAAACAAAAGCGTTTCAATCTCAATATCTGGAACATCCGTCATCATAAAAAAAATATCACTCCCTGCCATGGAATCGGAGGAGCTAGCCGAATCTATTATTTGGGAAGCAAAGCACAACATTCCTTATCCGTATGAGGAAACAAATGTCGATTATACAATCATGAAGCCACCTGCAGATTCAGCGGAGAAAAATCTGGATATTCTCCTTGTAGCAGCGAAAAAAGACAAGATTGCCAATTACAGTAGCGTCGTAGACCAGGCTCGGAAAAGCCTCAGAGCAATAGAGGTGGATGTTTTTGCCCTTCAAAACGCCATGGAGGTCAACTATCCTGAGATTGCGCAGGAAAAAACGGCGGCTATAGTAAATCTGGGGGCAAATATTACCAATCTCATCATCATAGAAAAGGGAACTCCTCAGTTATTCCGTGATTTATCCCTCGGGGGATTCCTCTTTATTGAAAACATGAGGAAGGAACTGGGAATCAGCTTCGATGATGCGGAAAAAACACTCAAAGGGCTCCCCGCCCAAGATACCGCTCCCGAACAAATACAAGCTGTCCTCACAACAAGTGTAGAAAACCTCCTTAGTGAAATTGAAAAAACCTTCTCTTTCTTCAGAGCAGGAGAGCAAAAAGAGTCAAAAATTGACCAAATTTTCCTGAGCGGAGGACTTTCAAGCCTGAAGGACCTGCCGCTTTTCTTTGAACAAAGGTTCAAGATAAAGACAGAATTATTTAATCCATTCAATAGTATTTCTTTTAACGAAAAAAAATTAGATTCCATTTATTTTCAAGAAATGGCTTCTTCTTTTGGAGTTGCAACAGGTCTTGCAACCAGAAAGGCGGAGAAATAGGTCATGATTAGGATAAATCTATTAAAACCAGAAAAAAAAGAGCTAAAAGAAGTCTCAGCTGTCCCAGTCGAGGAAGTTAAAAAGGCAAAAAAACAGCTCTCTATTCAGCAACTTGCCATTCTCGGCCTAATCGTTATCCTTGCGCTCTATTTCATTACTCAAAGAAATGCCCTCAAAAAAGAAAGCAACCTCCTGAGGATTGCGAAGGAGGAAAAAAGCAAGCTTCAAAATGTCTCAGCAAAACTAAAAAAATTAAGAAAGCAAAAAGAGACCTTTGAGAGGAAAATCAACCTGATCAACGAGCTAAGGGATCACCAATCAGCTGCTGTTAATATAATGGACGAGCTAAGCAAAAGTCTTCCTGAATGGGTATGGTTAACAGAAATAACCTATCGCTCCAAAAGAGTTCAATTAAAGGGAAGAGCCCTTTCTAATAACCTAATTGCAGATTATATTGCTAATCTGGAAGCAAGTCCTCATTTTGAAAATGTCAATCTCATCTCTTCCTCCCAAAAAGCGACTAGGAGTAACCAATTCATGGAATATTCCTTAACGGCTAATTTTATTCTCCCAAAACCCCCTGCTTCAACGCCCGAAAAGACAACAAAAAAGGTGAAAAAATGAAAGATTGGCCCTGGTATGGCCATATAGTCCTGGCTGCGATTATTTTTGGCCTCATCTATATGGTCTACTTCAAACCTAAAGGAGCTCAATTAAATAGGATGAAGGTTGAAAGAACAAACGTCCAAGCGGAAGTAAATAAACTGCGACTTAGAAGAAAGGAACTGAATCAAATCGAAAAAGATATAAAAAGCTTAACCGGAACCTTAAATGAACTTGAAGCCATCATCCCTCAGAAGAAAGAAATCAGCAACATTCTAAGAAGAATCCAACAGCTCGCCCTGGATTCTCGTCTTGCCATCAGAAATTTTGCTCCAAAAGGAGAAGTGGATATGGGCTTTTATGCAGAATGGCCAATTCCCATACAGATAACTGGAAGTTTCCATAATTTGGGGAGGCTATTCGATCGCTTGAGTCGTTTCGAACGGCTCTTCAACGTAGAACGCTTCAGCATAAAAGCCTTGAGAAGCCAATCCGAAGCGCAGACAATATCTGCAAATTTCACGGCTAAAACATACATTTTTCGCGAGGAAGTTCCGGCGAAAAAAAAGAAAAAGCCAACTCGAAGAAGATGATAAAAAAAACAATCGCTTTCTTTCTTTTAGCAGGATTAATCTGTCTGGGCACACAACCCCTCTCTTCTCAGGAGAAAAAGAAAGCCGCCAAAAAGGAAGAAAAAACTGCTGTCAAGAAAGAACCTCCTCCTGAAATCCCAAAAAAGCCCAGACTTCCCTACGATCCTGAGGGTAGAAGAGACCCCTTCAGAGATTTACTAGCTGGAAGAGATATTGCAGAAACAGAAGCTGCCGAGGGATTGCCTCAGATGTCTATTGATAACATCAATCTCATTGGAATCGTCAAGATTGAAGGGAAATTTATAGCCATAATAAATAGTTCTAAAGGATTTCCCTTTAACATCAGAGTCAATGATAGATTGGCTGATGGCTTCGTTCTTTCCATCGAAGAAAGGCGCGTTGTCTTTCGCAAAACAAAAGAACGGGGCATTACTCTAATAAAGCCAGAAGATATAGTCAAAGAAATAACAATAGAGGAGCGGTAATATGAAAAGGAAAAATTATTTGCTTATACCTCCCTTCTTATTCCTCCTTGTCATATTAATTGGATATGCCAATAACATCGAATCTCCAGTCGGCATAGATAATATTTTTGTTCAGCCTGGTAAGCTAAGCACAAAAATTATCCTCAATACAAATTCACCTCTTCCTGAACCCAAAACATACTACTCAAAAGATACTCCCTCCACAATTGTTGTCGAGCTGAATAATGTAAAGATAGCCAAGAAGCCTCAATTTACCCGAAAAGGATCTTCTCTTATTGCGGACATGAAAATAGAAAAAACGGGAGCCAATAAAATCCGCTTCCTAATAAACTTGAAGGAACCAGTTCCCTACCGAATCATCACCAACCATAAATCTACCGTAGTTGAATTGACCAAAATCCAAAGGGCTCTCAAAGACTATGTTTTTGACTCTGAGACCAAAAAAGAACTTGAAAAGAAACCAAAAGAGAAAATCTCTCTTGATAGAATAGATGTCTCAGAAACAAAAGACAGAGTTAACATCACCGCAAAATTAAGCAGCGATGTTGTTTCCAATGTATTTGCTCTCGATAATCCTCTGCGATTAGTCGTGGATCTCTTCGATACTTTATATTCCAATTCAACCTTTGTCCGCCCAATTAAAAAACTAGGCGTTGAAAAAGTAAGGGCGGCGCAATTTCAATATTCCAACCCGAACACGATCACTCGGATAGTATTCGACCTCAAGGAAGCCAAGCATTACGCCTTAAACTCAGCAAAAGGTGAACTAACAATCTCTTTCTTTAAAGACCAAGCATCTTTAGCCCTGCCTAAATCCCAAACTCCTGCTCCAAAAAAGACAGAATCTGAACAAACGAAAACCCGGACCATCGAAAAAATCCTGAAAGAGTTTGAAAAAAGGACACAAAAAGAGCCAAAAGATGCAATAAAAACGCCTGAAGCAAAGCAAACCAAAGAAACAACGCCCAAAGCGTCGGTTAAGAGTAAGGGCGAACAAAAAGATAAAAAAATAAAAGAAAAGCCTGTACCGGTTAAACCAAAGACAGAGCAGGTTATAGAAAAGATCTCTCAAAAAGCGGTTAAAAGTGAACCAAAAGAAAAAGAACAGAAATCAACTTCAGTAAAACCGGAAGTTAAAAAAGTCGAAGAAACAACAAAACAGAAACCTGCGATAAGCGTGCAGAAGGATAAGGATAAAGAGCTCAAAGGAACGCCAATAAAGCCAGAGACAAAACAAGTCATAGAAAAAATATCTCAAGAAGCGGTTAAAAGCGAACCAAAGGTTAAAGAACCGAAAGAAACTCCAGTAAAGCCTGAAGAAAAACCAGCCAAAGAAGCATCGAAGACTCAGCAAGAAGCTTCTAAAAGCATACAAAAAGACAAGGATAAAGAACTCAGTGAAACTTTAAAGAAGACAGAGCTAAAACAAACAATAGGATCAAAACCAACTCTACAAAAACCGGTTAAAATTGAACCGGAAGAATCTAAAGAGTCAGTAAAGAAGGCAGAAACAAAAGAAATAAAAGAAACAAAACTCGCAAAGGAAACCGCACCGCAAAAGGCGGTTAAGACCGAACAACCTGTTAAAGCTAAAAAAGATAAAGAGGCTCAAGAAAAGCCCTCCCAGAAATCGATCAAGGGCGCACAAAAGGAGAAACAGCCGGAGGAAACTATCGTCCTTCCAAAAACTCTGCAGAGACCCCCAGAAACGACCGAAAAAACCGAGGACTCTAGATCAAAAAGCACTCCTCCGGTCCCAAATCAAGCTCAACAACAACAGTTCAGACCGAGAACCATCGCTGAGGAAGAACAAAAGTTCGAAGGGACCATCATGGATCTCAGGGTTAAAGATGCGGACCTGCGGGATGTTATTCTTTCCATTGGAGAGATCGCAGGGTTAAACACGGTTTTCGATCCTGAAGTAAGAGGAACAGTCACCTGTGACCTCAAAGATGTCCCGTGGGATCAGGCGCTGGATCTCATTCTTAAAATCAACAAGATGGGAAAAACCATTGAAGGGAACGTTCTTCGGATTGCCCCTGTTGGAACTATTACTAGAGAAAGAGAGGAACTGAACAGACTCAGGCAAAGCGAAGAGCTGGCAGAGCCTCTTATTGTCAGGACATTCAGGCTTTCCTATTCAAAAGTCAGTGAAGTTCAAAATCTGCTCAGGACAAGAATCTCTCAGCGCGGAGAAATAATCTCCGACACCCGTACAAACACCCTGATTATTACTGACGTGAGAACCAAGATCGAACTTATGGAAAGCCTCATATCCGTGTTTGATACTCCAACTCCCCAAGTTACCATCGAAGCCAGGATCGTTGAGGCCACGGCCACCTTTGTCCGAAACCTCGGTATCCAGTGGGGATTCCGGGGGATTTCGGATCCCTTCTATGGAAACCAGACATCCCTTCAATTTCCGCACAAGATATTGGCGGATGGAGCGCTCATTCCTCAAGGAACAGTAACTAGAGGGATATCCGGTCCTCTGGGAGGCTATGCCATTAACCTTCCTGCTCCATCATTTAATACAGCATTAGGAATTTCCTTTGGCAATGTGCTGGATACGTTCAGGCTGGATATGGCCCTCTCTGCCTTGGAAAGCTCAGGTGAAGGCCGAATCATCTCCTGTCCAAGGATAACGACCCAGAATAACAAGGAAGCAGAAATCATCCAGGGAAGACAAATCCCTGTCCAGACCGTAGCCAATTTTACGACAACTGTTAGATACCAGAATGCAGCCTTAGAACTCAGGGCCACGCCTCAAATAACGGCTGAAGGGACGATAATCATTGACGTCGATATCAGGAACAACGCTGCAGACTTCGCCAACCTCGTCAATGGAATCCCTCCGTTAATCACCCAAAGCGCTTCTATGACTGTAATGGTTGCAGATGGAGGGACAACAGTTATCGGAGGAATCTACAGAACAGAAGATTCCATTACTCGAGAAAAAGTGCCTTTTCTGCATAAAATACCTATTCTGGGGGCTCTTTTCAAAAATTTTGCTCGAACACGGCAAAATCGAGAATTGCTTATTTTCATAACTCCCAGAATAACTCGATTATAGGATGTAAAAAATGAAAAAAGCAAAAAATCCATTGAAAATAACGGCCATTCTCTCATGCATTTTCCTTCTTTTCTCGTGCAATCCTCTGGAAAATGAAACTGAGTCTGACAGTCTTCTAGTTGTGCAAAACATAACCGGAACGGATATTGACGGCAATGTTGTGAACTATCTCCAATCAGATGTGCAGAGACTCGACGAACAGACCGGTCAACCTTATATTACAGCTGATTCAGCCTCAGCTGCCCTCAAAGTATCATTGCTGGACCCAAGCCCTATAGCTGAAGCGTCGCAGTACAACAGCATAACCATCAACCGCTACGTTGTATCTTACTCGAGGTCTGATGGTCATAATACTCCTGGGGTGGATATTCCCTATTCATTTGAAGGTTCTCTCTCCGTTTTAATAGACGTTGGCTCAACTGCCACTATCGCTTTTATTATTGTCAGAGAAGTGGCCAAGATCGAACCGCCTTTGATCAACCTGGTCAGCGGCACAGAGGAAGGCGTCTTACAGGTCACAGCCAAAGTGGATTTTTACGGCCAGGACTTGGCTAACAATAAAGTCAAAGCCACGGGCTATCTAAATATTTTCTTTGCCAACTATACCGATAATTAAGGATGAATAAAATGAAGACGAAAATTAATTCTATAATCGTTTTCTCCTTAGCATTTGCACTGATCCTTCTAGGATATTGCAAAAGAAAAGGCGTAGAGGAACCTTCTCCCTTCGGCCCTTCTTCTATTGCGGTTGTTTTGAAATTGACCGCAAGTCCCAACGTATTGCATGCCGGAACAACCAATAAATCATCAACCATAACCGCCTCTTTGAAAAAATACGATGGAGTTCCTCTAGCTAATAAGACCGTTCATTTTGAGATTACCGACAGTCTGGGATACAAATTAAACCTTGGCTATTTCGAAGGTAACGAATCGGTTAAATCAAAAACGACCGATTCAAGCGGCAATGCAACGGTCAACTATTACGGACCTCTTGCCTCAGACCTGACCTCTGATACCGCAGTCTATATTCGTGCCAAAGTCGCCTGGGATGGAAAACAATTTATCTCAGATAGTGCGATTATTAGCATCGTTCGAGATGTTAAAAACTTGAAAATCGCAGTATCCGCCCAACCCAACTCTGTATATGCCGGAACTACCAGGGAACAGGCAACCATAACAGCTACTTTACAGACAGCCGCGGGAACCGCTCTAGCCAATGAGAGCATTCTATTCGAGATTGTCGATGACACTGGATCCAAAGTTAACCTAGGAGGCTTCGAGGGCAACGATTTATTCAAAACAAAATCCACAGACGCAAATGGCAATGCGACAGTCGAATATTATGGACCTCTTGCCTCAGACCTGGCGGCTCAAAGCATAACTGAAAACACAACTGTCTATATTCGTGCCAGCGTCGACTGGGAGGCCTCTTCTGTCTATGATGAAACTCCCATTCACATCCTTCTCAGCTACATCGAACAAGTACTCGACGTGTCCGCCAATCCCAATGCGCTGTTTGCCGGAGTAAACCGTGAGATATCAACCATCACAGCCACTTTAAAAACCATAGAGGGAACTCCTCTGGCTAATAAGACGATTCACTTCGAGATTACCGACGACACCGGAGCCAAGCTCGAGTTAGGCTATTTCGACGATATGCAGTCAGTCAAGTCAGTATTAACTGACGCAAACGGCACTGCAACGGTCACATATTATGGACCCATTGATCAAGAGATAACTGCAAACACAACTGTCTATATTAAAGCCCATACTCTCAGCGACGGAGATACGGCTCTCTCTGATACGGCTGCCATCTCCATCATCAGAGATGTGACATCCATTACACTTGATGTATCTGCGACTCCCGACGTCATATATGCCAGTGATGAGCGTGATGAATCACTCATAAGAGCCACCCTTAAGACCGCAGAAGGCACTCCTCTGATCAACAGGGTTATCTATTTTGAGATATACGATGAAGCAGGGACCACTAAAGTTAATACGGGCTATTTCGAAGGTAACGAATTGATCAAATCGGTAGAAACCGATGAACGCGGCATGGCAGAGGTTAAATATCATGGGCCACTTGCTACAGAGATAACGGCTAACACAAAAGTCAATATTAAAGCCTCTGTTTCCAGTGAAGGAACAGAATCTATCACTGCAACAATGGCTTTGATCACTATTATTCGAGAAATTACTGGTGCCACTCTCAATGTGTCTGCTGATCCTAATACATTATATGCCGGAGACAGCCGTGAAACATCAGAAATCACAGCCACTTTAACGACAGTAGGCGGAGCGCCCTTGGCTGACAAGACGGTTATCTTCGGGATTTACAGCGATTCTGCAGGAACGACCCAGGCCAACATCGGCTATTTCGAGGGCAATGAGTCAGTCGCATCAAAAACTACAGACGCAAACGGCCAAGTAACGGTCACCTATTACGGACCTCTGGCTGATGAGATTGCTGCAAGCACAACTGCCTACATTAAGGCAAGCGCTGCTGTGGAACAAGATGCCGCAGTAACCGACATATGTTCCATCAGCATTATTCGAGATCTCGTTCAATATTCAATCAGCGTATCCGCTAATCCAAATGTTCTAGATGCTGGAACAGCAAGTCGTGACACATCAACGATATCGGCCACATTAATGACTGTAGATGGAATCGTCCAAGCCAACACGCCTGTTACGTTTGAGGTTGTCGACGCATCTGATGCAAGACTTGACATCGGCTATTTCACAGGAAATGTGACAGTAATAACAACAAATACAAACTCATCCGGGGTAGCAACGGTTACTTATAACGGACCTACTGCTGAGGAAATAACAGCAAACACTACGGTGTACATAAAGGCAAACGCAGGCTTACAAGGAGACTCGACTGCGACTGACACAGTAGCCATTAGCATTATCCGAGATGCCACTGCATTAGACCTCAACATAGCTGCCAGCACCACTGTGTTTACTGCCACAGCAGCTCGCCAAACATCAACCATTACAGCCTCTTTGAAGACTACAGATGGAACGGCTCTCTCAGGCTGGCAAGTCAAGTTTGAGATCGTCGATTCCGCGGGCACACAAATTTATAGAGGCTATTTCGACAGTAACGAGCAAGTAGTATACAAAACGACAGATGCAACCGGTACTGCAACGACAATCTATTACACTCCCATTACCGGAGAGCTGAATGATGTAGCGTCGGGTTCCTATACCACTGTCTACATTCAAGCTACAGTAACAGTGGGTGGCAGCACTACCGTAACCGCAAAGATTCCAATTATTATAAATAAAACCTGAGGTTGCTGAAATACCACGCGAATAGAAAGAGGACCGGACAAGCAGCCCGCTTGCCCGGTCCTCTCAATCGTAAACCAAGATTGACTTCCTCAATTTGATCGAGCCGAGGGAGCCTTTCAGAATCACATCCAGCTTTTTTCTTTTACGCGCTTTTAAAATAACTTGAACCCGGCTCCTCGCTCTCACCCTTGCCACTGGTGCCAAAGCCGGGCCTAGAATCTCGACATCCCCAGCATCTTTCCTTATTCTAGCTGAAAATCCCCTTGATTCCCGGGCAACAGTTCTAAGATTCTCTCCCTGGAAAACTATTTCAACGATATGGGAAAAAGGCGGGTAATTCATGAGGCGGCGGAACTTGATTTCCTGTCCATAAAAAGAGAGATAATCCTGGAGGACACCACAGCGGATACTGAAATGATTAGGGAGTGCAGTCTGGATAACTGCCTCTGCTTTTTTGTCATTCAGAAGTGACTTCATCATCTGGTTTAATGTCTGGAAAGTTCTTTGAGAGGCTCTATAATCCGACAGAGCAAGAATTGTCTCTGGATGGAGAACGACAACTAAGGAGACCTGAGGTAAATCCGATTGATGAGCCAAGAGCTGAGTTCCGATCAATATATCGATTTCCCCCTTTTGGAAGCTGCCGAGAATTTTCTCCTCGACTTCCCTGCCTTTAACAACGTCTGTATCAAAGCAGGCTATGCGGCCTAGAGGGAAAATCTTTCTCAATTCTTCCTCAACAGCCTCGATTCCCACTCCTCTCTTTTGGACGATCCGGCTCCCGCATTCTGGACAGTCATCCCTTCTTGCAATTGAATAATCACAGTAATGACAAATGAGTTTCTCCTCTCTCTTGTGATAAGTTAGGGCGATATCGCAGCGAATGCAGCGGGGGATGTAATTGCATCTTGAACAGAGGAGAAAGGAAGCAAATCCCCTGCGGTTGAAGAAGATTAAAACCGGCTCTTTCTTTTTCAATCTTCCTCGAATCCTTTCCTCGAGCCTTCGGGAGATCAACCTTCTTTCTTGCCTCTCATCAAGAATTTCTATCATGTTTTTTCTCTTTCCATCCTCTAACTGCAATAGATAGCCTTTCTTTTTCGCCCTGTAAAAAGCCTCAACAGAAGGAACAGAGGAACCATAGACCAAAACAGCTTTTTCTTGCTTTGCTCTAAGCCTGGCGCCGTTTCTGGCGTCATAGCTAGGGCTTTCCTGCTGGTAGTATGAGTCATCCTGTTCCTCATCGACTATGATCAATCCCAAATCCTCAAGCGGAGAGAAAAGAGCAGAGCGAGGACCAACCACCACATCCGCCTCTCCCTCTTTTATCCTTTGCCATTCAAGCTCCCTTCTGCTTTCGGAAAGGCGGCTGTGAAAAAGCGCCACTTTTTCCCCCAGTTTTCTCTCAAACTTTTCCCTCAGGCTCTGGGTCAGGGCAATCTCCGGGACCAAAAACAGAACTTTCTTTCCGTCTGCCAAAATCCTTTTTATTAAATAAAAGTAAACCGACTCTCTTTTCTTTGAGGAGCCATACAGAAAAAATGGCGAAAAGGCCTGCTTCCCTATTTCCTCAATAATCTTATTTGCGATCTGGAGAGATTGCGTATCCATTGAGAAATCAATCTCAAGCTGGGTCTGAGCCAGCGGGGATGTGGCTCTCTTCCTTCTCTTTACCTTCTTGATGTCACTCTGGATGTGTATCAATCTTTTTGTCTCTAATCGAGAAAGAAGATAAGAGATGTTCTTATTCTTGAACTTCCTTTTCAGGAAAAGATCACTGTAGGATTTTTTCTGAAGAAGACCTAAAAGTTCTCTTTCCTCCTTTGGAGTATCTTCGTTCTTTATGGCTTTCTTTCCATTTTCAGAGATAGAGATCCTTTTTTTGCTTTTTATGATAAAGGAGGGAGGAACTGATGACTGAAGAAGCTCTCCCCACGATGAGTAATAATAATCGCTGAGGCTTTTGGTGAAAGAAAGGAAAGACGGAGAAAAAATAGGATTTTCATCCAGGATTTCAAGAATTTCCTTGAGTTTAAGGTCTCGAGTTTTTCTTCTTTTTTTAAGGTCAACGATAAAGCCAGTCAACAGCCTCTTATGGAAAGGGACAAGGACTCTAGTTCCAATTTTTACATTTTCCCGATACGAATCAGGTACCAGGTAGGAAAAGGTCTGGCCAAGTGGAAGGGGAAGGGTTATTTCAGCGTATAAAGTCATTTTTTGCCCAGGAAGGCCATCACTTTTTTCATGTCTTCCCAGACCATTTTCTTGATACTTTTATTACCTTCGTTTCTAATGAGGTAAGATGGATGGAAAGTCGGCATCACCTGGACATCTTGGAACTTATGAAAATTGCCTCTTAAGGCTGTCATTCCTTGACTGCTGTGAATGAAGAAATCCGCAGCCACTTTGCCTAAAGCAACAATGGCCCTGGGCTTTATCATATCTATCTGTTCGAGGAGATAATTTTTGCAAGTTTCGATTTCCTCTTTGTGAGGATTCCTGTTGTCAGGAGGCCTGCACTTGACGACATTAGTGATATAAACATCTTTTCTATCAAATTCCATAGCACCGATGATTTTAGTGAGAAGCTGACCTGCTCTTCCCACGAAAGGCCTGCCCTGAATGTCTTCATCACGGCCGGGCGCCTCCCCGACAAACATGAGCTCAGTCTTTAGGCTTCCTTCTCCGGGAACAGCATTTGTCCTCCCCTGGGAAAGCTCACATTCTTGACATTTCAGGACTCTCTCCTCAAGCGAATGGAAGCTGATATCTTTTGAATTGGACATGGAAACGAAATCAATTCCAATCTGAGAAAAAAACCTTAATCTCTCCTCCAGGCCTGCGATGAGTTTTTCAGCTCTTTTTTCCAATGATACCCTCTATTGTATCCAGGACTCTCTGACTTATTTCCAGTTTGCTTCTCTTCTCTGTGGGAACGACTCTGCCATCTGGGAAAACAATACTCACTTGATTCAAATCCGATTCAAATCCAATTCCCTCTGCTGAGACATCGTTGGCTACGATCAGGTCAAGGTTCTTCTCCTTGATCTTCCTGATTGCATTATCCACAACATTTTCTGTCTCAGCAGCGAAGCCAACAAGAACTTTTTTACCCTTCTTTTTGCCTAGCTTCTTCAAAATATCCTGTGTCGGCGCAAGTTTTACCTTTTCTTCGAATTCTTGTTTTTTGATTTTCTGGGGGAGCATCCGCGCAAACTTGAAATTTGAAACAGCGGCAGCCATGATAACGATATCAGCCTTTGGGTAGTTCTTAACGACCTCCTTCTCCATTTCCTGTGCTGTCTGGACCTGCCTGAATTCAACTCTTTGAGGAGGGAAAATATGAGTGGGCCCGGAGATGAGAATTACCCGAGCTCCCCTCCTGAGAGCTTCCTCTGCAATCTCGTAGCCCATTTTCCCTGAAGAACGATTGCTAAGAAAACGGACCGGATCCAGGAATTCGCGGGTAGGACCGGCTGTGACTAAAACGGTTTTGCCCTTTAAACTTTCGCTTCTTTGGATCAATCTCAATGCTGCCTCTACAATTTTTTCTGGGGCTGCCAGCCTGCCCCATCCCTCTTCCTGGCAGGCCAGATATCCTTCTTCAGGCTCAACAAATTTCACTCCCAGGATTTGGAGTTTCTTCATATTCAGTTGAGTCTGATGATGGAGATACATAGCCTCATTCATGGCCGGAGCTACAATCACAGGACATTTGACAGTTAAATAAAAAGTGGACAAAAAATCGTCAGCAACACCAGAAGCAAATTTTCCTATCATGTTCGCTGTACACGGCGCAACAACGAGAAGAGATATTTCTCTGGACAGGTTTACATGGGCGATTTTCTCAGAATGCTCCTCCTCAAAAGGATCTATAAGGACATTTTGACCCGAGAGAGAACTGAAAAGCAGAGGAGAAACGAGGCGTGAGGCATTTTTGGTCATGATGACTTGAACTTGGTACTTTTTCTTTTGGAAGAGACGGATTATTTCACAGGCTTTATAGATGCTGATAGAGGAGCACACGCCTAACGCAATCTTTGCCTTCATAGTTTTTCTCATAGGTCTTCAGAAAAACCCCGGAGAATAGGAACGAGCTCCTTTTTGCGAGACTCAAAGCGAGATCTTGTGCTTAAGATAATGGATTTGAGCTCCAAGGCCGCATGGTCCAGTTCGTCATTAATGACGATATAGCCAAACTGATGATAACATCTGATCTCTTTCTGTGCAGACTCGAGTCTTCCCTTGATTGAATCAGGACTCTCATCCCCTCTTTTTTTAAGTCTTCTCTCAAGCTCTTTGGATGAGGGAGGAACAACAAAGATGAATATAGCTTTCTTGTACCTTTCCATCATCTGCTGGGCTCCCTGCACATCTATATCTAGAAGGAGATCTCCCTGCATGCCTTTTTTCTCGATTTCTATCCTCGATGTCCCATAATAGCTGCCGTGGACAACTGCCCATTCCGCCAGCCTCTCCTCTTGGATCATCTGCTTAAATTCTGCCTTAGAAATAAAATAATAATCCTTACCCTCTTCCTCTGAACGTCTCTTCTTTCGAGTTGTATGAGAGACCGCAAACTGGACATCTTTAATCTCTGCAAGGACACGCTTCACGAGAGTTGTCTTTCCGCATCCAGATGGTCCGGTTATAATAAAAATCATATTTTTTTCCCTATTCCAAATTCTGAACCTGCTGTCGAATGCTTTCTATCGCCCCTTTTATGGCTATGCTTCCCTTCGTTATTTCTATATCCTGAGACTTAGAATTTATGGTATTGGCCTCGCGATAGAGCTCCTGGGCCAGAAAATCCAGCTTCTTCCCTACTGGTTCTTCTGCTTTTAAAGAAACTAGCTCCTTTGCATAACCCAAGTGACACTTCAGCCGCGCTACTTCTTCAGCCATATCATATCTCTGTGCATAATAGGCCGCCTCTTCTGCTATTTTCTCTTCTGAAAGGAAAGCTTCATTACCAAGCTCTTTTAATTGATTCTTAAGCTTCTCTTTAATGAGAGCCGGCTGCTTTTTAGCTAGTTTTTCGACCCGAGTTACAACTCTCTTTATATTCTGGATATGGATCTGAATCTCCCTTGCTATCTCCTTCCCTTCTTTCATTCTTGCCTTCAGAACCTCATCTAATGTTTTCTCAAAACATCTCTCCAAGAAGACCGCCTCTCCCTTGCCTAAGTTTTTCCTCTTTAGCTCCACTACATGCGGAATGCTAAATAAATTATCAACTGAAAAATTAATACTCTTACCCCCTTCAGATGAGAATTTTTCCAGAGAGGAAAAAATCTCCTGCAAAATGTTTTCATTGATACGGAGCTCCCAGCCTCTGGGGTCCAAGAAACTCAATTCGAGAAAAACATCAACCTTACCGCGGTAAAGCTTTTTCTTACAAATGGCTCTGAGTCTGTTCTCCACCTCGCCAATCTGGGCTCCTCTATAGCTCCAGTCTAAAAAGCGATGGTTTAAAGTTCTGATAATGAATTTAGCTGTGATAGTCCTCGAATCGAACCTTTTCTCTGCAAATCCTGTCATGCTCTTGATCAATATTTCACCTCTCTGTCTTCAGGAAACTGTAAATCATATAGTTTCTTATAGATTCCGTTTTTCCTGCAGAGTTCTTTATGATTTCCCGTTTCAACAATCCGGCCCTTATCAATCACTAAAATATTATCAGCCTTCATTATTGTCGATAGACGATGAGCAATTACAAAAGTGGTTCTATCTTTCATGACGTTTGCCAGAGCGATCTGGATCAATCTTTCTGATTCAGAATCTAAGGCTGAAGTGGCCTCATCCAGAATGAGAATCGGGGGGTTCTTGAGCAATGCCCTGGCAATCGCCAACCTCTGTCTTTGCCCGCTGGAAAGCAAGGCCCCCTTCTCTCCGATCTGGGCATCATACTCATGAGGAAGCTTTGTTATGAAATCGTGCGCTTTCGCTGCTTTGGCGGCTTTGACTATTTCCTCCAGAGATATCTCTTCAAGGCCATAGGCTATATTATTCCGAACTGTGTCGTTGAAAAGAATGAGCTCCTGAGTAACGAGTCCGATTTGGGAGCGAAGCGATGCCAGAGTAACCTCGCGAATATCAATACCATCGATAGCAATTCTCCCAGAAGAAGGATCATAAAAACGAGAAAGGAGGTTGATGATCGTCGTTTTTCCTGCGCCGCTCAATCCAACAAGAGCAACTGTTTCTGTAGGCATGACTTCAAAATTAACATTCGAAAGGACCGGCCTCATCTCGTCGTAGCTGAATGAGATGTTTTCGAATTTCACTTTTCCTTTAACTGGAGGAAGAGGATAAGCGCGAGGATGATCGACTATATGGGGTTTGTTGCTCAGAATCTCCTGCACTCTTTGATAACAGGCTACCCCCTGCTGAATAACGTTATTGGCTCTGCTCAGGCGTTTGATGGGAGTATACATCATGAAAAGAGTTATAATATAGGCGCCGAAATCGCCCGGACTGATGAATCCTTCGGCAATCCTGCTTGTCCCGACAAAAAGGATAAAAGCACCGACGACTCCCCCCATGAATTCCATGAAAGGGGATGCCAAGCTTCCAACCCAGGCCAGTTTGATGCTTGTTTTGAGGTAGTTCAGTGTGGTCCTGAAAAACTTCTTTATCTCTAACTTTTCCATGGTGAAAGCTTTGACTATTTTATTCCCTGTGATTGCTTCGTGGAGGAACCTGTAAATATCAGCCATTCTAATTTGGTTCGATGTGCTCCTTTTTTTGAGCTGGCGGCTAAAAGCTATCAGAGGAATAACTGCCAGGGGAGCTATGACCAGGGATACTAAAGCCAGATGCCAATCTATGATAAATATCCCTATCAGTAGGGCCAAAAGGACAAAGATTTCCCGGATGAGATCTCCCATGCTGCCTGAGACTGCCTCCTGGATTTTATCGACATCATTGGTCAGACGGGACATGAGCTCGCCTGTAGCCACGTTGTCAAAATAATCAGAGGACTGGTGAATAATGTGTCCGAAAAGATCATCCCTCATTTTTTTGACTACTTTAAATCCGATGGATTTCATGAAAAAAGAAGAGAGAAATGTAAATAGCCCTTTGCCAAAAATAACGATCACTAAAAGCAAGGGAATGAATCGAACTAGCTGTTCCTCGGTGACATGGAGATTCCTGAAAATAATGTCCATGACACGTGGTTTTTCAGGAGCTACCTGAGGGCCGAGCTGGAACATCTTATCAACGATAGGCTGGACAAGGTTGACAAAAATATAAGTAAAAAATGCGACAAAGACCATGAAAACAAAAGCAAGGATAAGCCTTTTCCTCTCTCTAAGTGTGAGTTTGAAGAGTTCGAATACTTCTTTCATTGTTAGATCTATCCACAGGAGTGGATTTTCCTGGCAATCTCAAAGGCATTCAGAGCCGAACCCCTTGTCAAATTATCTGCTACTGTCCAGATCCAAAAGCTGTTAGGAAGCGACTCTTCTCTTTTTATTTGCCCGACGAATATTTCATCCTTTCCTGCCACCGAAGCTGGAGAGGATACAGATGACGGAGAAAGCTTGAAGAAAGTAGATTCTTTGAAGAGATTCTTCAATCCTGAGATGCCAGGTTTCTTCTTTAATTCGATATAGGTCATTATGGAATAGGTATGGAACACAGGAGCCTGGACAAGCGATAAGAAAAAAGGAAAATCGGGCTTATCCAGAACTCTTTGTACCTCTGATGTAATCTGTTTTTCCAACGAATAAAAACCTCTCTTATCGGGCGGTTCGGTATGAGAGAGAACATTAAACGCAATCTGGTCCTTAAACACTTTCTTTGGCATGGATGAACTGCTTAACAGGGAAAAGCTCTGGTTAGCCAGCTCTTTGATCCCTGGTTCATCATAAGCTGAAGCAGGCTGAAGAACAAAGGAAATGGCCTTCAAAATTCCAAACTTCCTAAGGATTATATGGAAGAGATGAGAAAGAACGACAGTCACCGGATGAGGGTTGGCAATTAGGGAGGGCTTTTCCTTTGAAATAATCTCATCATTCACTCCCGCTACAACCAAAGGTACGTTCTCTTCTGTGTTAAATGTCTCGCTCAAATCGATTGCCTGAAATCTCTTTTTCCTATGCGCAAGAATCCCAAATTTTCGATTGACCTCCTTCGCTGCTGCTAAAAAAACCAAATCAGCGCTGAGGAGCGAGTCCTCATCAACGTGATGAATCACTCTGGGCTCTTCTCGAAAATTAGTCAGCTTGCTGTATTCTTCCTTAACATCCGGGTCAAAAAAATCTATATCTTTAAGAGGGAATTTTTCCCGGCCAAAAACATTTTTTATCTCATTCCCTCGCATGGAGTCTGTTCCGACCAGGGCAAGCTTCAGCTTTTTTTTCTCACTCATTTTTCTCTAGGGCTTCAATTTAAAGAGATTTTCTGAATTCTGTCATCATAAAGTACATCCTGTCCTTCAAAGCAAGTTTCTTTTTCTTCAACTCCTTCTCTTTCAGCTTTTCATCCTCGGTCAGGAAACTCTTTTCCTTAAACTTCTCAAGGTCCTTCTCAAACTTTTGATGCTGCTTGTAAACCTTCCTGAACTCCTCGTTTTTTTCGAGCATTAACTCTTTTAACTCTTTTTCCTCCATTGAGTTTTCCTCCACGGAAAGAATATCACAACGAATTTCCTATTTCAATTTATGAAGAGATTTGATTTATCAAATCCACAAAAAAGGGGACAGTCCCCTTTTTTGGAAGAGAGAAAAATGTAATTTCATAATTGACTTTATTCGGCGTAAAATTCAAGCAGCCGAAAGCTTATTAACATTTTGGATTCAAGGTTTGGGGAGGGCTGATTTAATGAAAATACTATAATGGAAAAAGCAATAAAGAAGCGCTTAGTTAGAGCAAAAGAAAGGGCTATATTAGATTTAAAACGTATTGGCTATAAAATCGTCCCTTCCGATAATTCTTCTTTCTGTATCATCGGTATGAGAAAGAATGAAACGAGGTTCATAAGAATTGTGATTGATAAAATAACGGATGAAGATATTAAGAAAGTCCAGGATTATCCTATGTCGCCTTCGTGTATTAAAGAAATATGGTGTAAAAAGATAGGACAACAGAGTTATGAAATAAAGGAAATTTTTTGAAATAGAAAAGAGGGGTTATCTCTTATTTTCCACAATTTATCCTTGACTTTAAATATCTCCAATGATAGATTTTTTTCAGGGACCTATAAAAGAGCAAAAGTTGTTAAACCAAGTAACCTAATTTAGATATAAATTCTTTATAAGGCAATTTTATGCCAAACGGGTGGACTTCTAAAGATTTAATCCTGTTTATGTTAGCTGCTACAGTTAGTTTGTGTTTATTAGCTATTGTTGCGTGCGTAACTTATGGCGTTCTTACTGGCATTCTTGATCCTAAGAATTTGGGCTATGTCCGGTTTCCAGGAATTTGCCTTGGCCTTCTAGGAGTTATGTATATTCTCTGTCGCGTTATTATTAAGATTTTTAAGATCCTTCATTCAGGAGGAGAATAAAATGAATTCCGAAAATGAAATTATACTTTATAAAAGACATTTTAAGATTTCACGTCTTGTTATAATACAGATAATCATTGCAGTTATTGCCTGCGTGGCAATTATTTTTATTGCTTTTAAAACTGGACCTTTAATCGAAAAAAAAGCACAACTTGAAAAAGACATTGTTGATAAAGGATTAAAATTGGAAGAATTAAAGATGGAAGAAGAATCGTTTCGAGATCACCTTAAAGACTATATTATCATTAACCTCAAGAAAGATGATTTAAATGATCTTAAATCATTTTTGTCTGAGGATGAAATCAGCCCCTTGGGTAGCAAAGAATTAACACTATTTTTGTTTAAGGGGCTTACAAAAGATTCCTTTGATCTCGTTCCAATTTCAACTTCTCTTATTCCTAAAATTGATATATTAGTAGATGATGCGATTGCAAGATACACCGATGATCTATCAATTCAAATTGAAAATACGAAAATGATACGTTCATTATACTGGGCATCTGGAAAAGAGGAGCAATTTCTTAAGAAATGGGGCTCTAGTATTGAGAGGCTGGAGAAACTCTTTAAATCCAAGAGCCTAACCCGCCTTGAGGAAGTTGAAATTTACCGTCTGTGCGGTCTTTATTACTCAATTACGGATCTAGACCACGCTCTCCTATGTTTCGATAATTGGTATAAGATTGCTACGCCCGAGGAAAAAGTGAAGATTGAATATAATAGAAGCAGAGTCTATTCGACAAAGAAAGATTTCAAGAAAGTGATTGATTACGCCAGGAATTCATTTGAACTTGCGCAGGGTTTAAAAATGAATTTTTGGCAAGCAGCTTACGTAATCGGATTTGCTTACGCGAAATTGAATGAATTTGAGAATGCTGCAAGCGAATTCCTTGTTGCTTCCGAAGTTGCACAGAAAGGGGAAGAAGCAGAGATTTTTAAGAAATACCTGCAGGAAATTTTAACCAAGGGATTCCTAACAGATATTCAAAAAGAAGGACTCTGGAGCGTTCCAGAGTTTAAAAGCAAGTTTGGTAAACTGATAGAATAAAATTTAACTTTGCAGGTGGCACATTGATGGGGGGCAGGTCAGAGATGAAGTATATTTGAAGCAAGATTTGAATTTATATACATTACAAAGCTTTATGGACAGTTGTTTTCCTAATAAAGAAAAATCACCAGAAGAAGATAAAGAGCAACTGCTAAAGGAACTAGAGGTATATGGAGAAACTCTCGAAACATTAAAAAGAGGATATGAAATTACAAAAGAATATATTAGTGAAATAGAAAAAGAAGTTAAAATTAAAGTTTATAAAGATGAAAGCAAAAAATTGCATCAAGATCAATTTGTGAGAAATGTAATTTTAGACCTTACAAATAATAAATATTGGGAATTAAGAAAATCATCAGAGTGGCAACAGCCATTGATAGATTTAAAAGAAAAAATAAGAAAAGAAATAGCTAAGAAAAAATAGAACTTTTTAAAGAAAAGTGAAGAGGCAAGCGGAGACCAGGCAGGCTGGCCTCCCGATAAGATAAAAGATGCTGAGCGATAACCGCCTCAGAGAGACGGTTCAGATAAATAAAATTCTCATGAAAGGGAGGGAAGAATGAATAGAAAATTATTAGTCCTTGTATCTATCTGCATTGTATTTCTGTTAATGTTTGCCGCTTGCAAAAAAAAATGGGTTAATTTCCAAGTAAATTGGACTCTTGACATCCAGACTATCGATTGTGATGTAGCAATTCCTGACCAAGTAATAGTCATTGCTGGATTACTCAAGGGCAAAAAGATTCTTGGCACATCATGGGGAGTATTTGCTTCAAATGGACCATTTAATTTAGTAATTCCATGTCCTAAGAAGGACGCACCGCCAGATGCATGGAAAGTTATAAATGTAATTCGGCCAGATTTTGGTGAAATCTGTATCCCCGAGGAAACCTGTGCTGAAGATGAATTGTGTTTGGATATGGCGTCAAAACCAAAAAAAGCTCCTCTCAATAGCCCTATACACTGGCGTATCCGTTGTAAATGTATGAAGAAATAAAAAAGCTTATTACCTTTATAGTAGATCAATCAGAAAGAATGAGCCCCGTGGAGACCAGGCAGCCTGGCCTCCCTAAGATATAAGAGCCGCTTGTTAGCGTATGGACGCCTCATAGGGGAGATGGTTAGGATTATAAGAAAATCTCAGACAAGGAGGGGAAGATATGAAAGAAAGAATCATACTTATTTCCATATTTCTGGTGTTTAGCTTTACAGGTATGAATGGCTATGAGAGAGGACCTGTTGCAGTTTCTCCTGGGAGTGATATGGGAGCAGCTGTTGTAGGCCAGAGCTGTCCGACCTTCAGCTGGACAGCGGTCTCATGGGCCGCAGGGTACAAGGTGGCAGTCTTTGAGGCTGTAAGCACCGAAGCTCTGTCATATGAAGAGATGGGGGCAATGGTATCTCCTGTACTGAGTAAAGAGATACGAGGACCTGCGTTATCGTGGACTCCATCTGCGGAGGAGCGGTTGATGAATGGAGGGGAGTATGTGTGGTATGTGCAGGCGGTGGATGTCTCTG
>CP070825.1:3417495-3463620 GCA_020344415.1 Candidatus Aminicenantota bacterium | reverse complement strand
CTGCTTCTCTTTTCCACCTCCTCAATGATGCGGCAACTATCACTGTCCCAATGATCTTTCCCCTTTTCTACAGCCAGCAATTTATCATTAGGAAATATTCTCATATTGGCATTTTATCCAATCTGGGATTCCTCGTTACTTTCCTCTTCCAGATTATCATTGCCAATGTCTCTGATAGACTTGAATACAGGTCTATGCTTTTCTTCAGCTTTATTGGGATTTCTATATCTCTTGTATTGATAACATTTTCTTCGGGTTTTGCGTCTCTGCTTTTTATTTATCTCATCATGAGAGTGTTCAACAGTTTCTACCACTCCATCGGAGTGGCCTGGGTTTCGAAAACTCATCCCAGCCAGGCAATTGACTTTGCCATGGGAATCCAGAGCGGCTCTGGAAATCTTGGGGTGTTTGTTGCCTTTGTTTCTTCTGGTTTTCTGGCTCAGAATTTCGGCTGGAAGATCCCGCTTTTTGTCTGGGCCGGAGCCAGCTTTTTCTTAGGGCTGGTAAGCTTCCTATCAGTAAGGAGAATTTCTACAATGAGCAAGGAAAGAAGGAAGCTTGACTTGGCCTCCTGGATGGAAACGCTGAGGATTATTCGAATCTATATACCAGGTTTTGTATTCGGGGGAGCATGTTGGGGAGCAACTATTTATTATGCCCCGTCTCTTTTTAATCATAAGTTCCAGGTCCCTTTAGGACAAACAGGGCTTTTTCTTGCCTTTTGGATTGGAATCGGAACAGTCATGACCTACATTTTTGGGTTTATAGTTCACAGATTTAGCCGAATTAGAGTATCTCTTGTCGCATTTGGCGGTGCGAGCTTCTTTCTTTTTCTATTAGGCACATCGATTAAAATAGAGCTTGCTGTGGGGAGTCTTTTCTTTTTTGGTGCTTTTCTTTTTCTTATCTATCCCGCTTTTCAATCTTTTGTTGGAAATTCGGTTCCGGAGAAAAATCAGACTCAAGCTTTCAGCCTCGCCGCCAACGCTCAGATGCTTGCTGGCTCGATCGTTGTGCTTATCTCTGGATTTCTCTCAGATAAATTTGGAATAAATTCTCCCTTTATCTTTTTAGGAATAATCGGGATTCTTGTTCTTTTTTATTATATGTTCAAACAAACCCTGGCGAACAAGACGGAAGCTCTTCTTTAGAATTTCCTTTCATTCAAAAGTAATCAATTTGAGCTTTTTGAGATCTCCGGCAAAATGAAGTATGAATTCAACATCTGTTTCGTTATATTCACAGGACACGATATGCCTGATATCAAGGAGGCTGCGGTTCCCATCCATTAGATTGACGATCTCATATATCTTGGATCCATAGCTTCGTCCAATCTTTGCTCTGTTTCTTGTGTACCAAGCAGAGCCTTTTTCATCAAGGTTTTCCCTAAGGTAGTTCCCAGGCAGAGGGCCCTTAAAAAGCCTTTTAGGCTTTAATGAGGAAGCTTTTTTGTATAGATCGTTGAGCTGGAAGTCTTCCTTGTTCAGTTCGTATCGCTCAAGGAAAAGATCATATGTAGAATTGATTATGTCCTTTTCGTCTGCGATTTGGCGGTTTAAATCCTTTATAAGGCTATCTATTGCCGATTGGGTTGCCTTCTCTTTACCGAGTTCTTTGATCTCTTCGAGGTTTGCTGTTTCGACCTGGGCCTGTACGATAGGATAGTTGATTATGTTTGAATAAAGCTCAGCAAGATTGTTACGCTTATCTGTGTCTGATGCATACTGATGGAGAAGCCGGATGGACCTTTGTGTTCTTCTTGTCATTCTAATGTTCGCTTGAGTGAATACCTCCCGGGCTAATTCGAGTGCATCTTCATCATCAGCGTTGGCTATGAAGATGGTTGCTGCCAAGGCCAGGCTGATAATTCTTTTCATTTCGGTAGGATCACACTTATCAGGGGTGTCCAGGCTTGTGTGGTGAAAAACATCCCCGTGACCCAGCATCGGAGTAGGGATAGAAAAGGTCGAGTCGTTAAACATAACGTGGTCTGATCCTCCAGAAAACGGCCTGATGCGGAAATTAAAACGGTTCTTGCTTCCTCTTGGAGAAAAAAAGGCTCTTCCCTCCAGCCAACCAAAGAGATTGGTGAGGACATCGTTTATATAACCAGGCACAGAATAGGGAGAGCAGATCAGATTGAAGTTAGATTGACACAAAGTATAATCTTCACCAATCATATCCAGATTCATCCCGCATATTCCCTTCTCTTTCAGGTCTAGATGTTTGGTCAAATAGGCTGCAGCTCCATGTATTTCTGGGAGCCAGAGGAAGCGAATGGTTCTCTTTAGAGGTGAGATAGCGTCTCTTTCAACGAGGGCGCGGAGGTTTCTGGCCATTTCTATCATGCCTGCTGAACCCGAGGCATTGTCGTTAGCTCCGGGTTTGTAGTGGTCGAGGTGACCCATGATAATAATTTCCTGGGAGGGATATTCTGTGCCGATGATTTTAGCTTCGAGCACTGGCATGTTGCCGTCGAAAAGTTCTGCTTCCACCTCTGCTCTCATTGCAACTTTTCTCCCTGCTCGGAACAAAGAGACCAGCTCTTTTTCTTGTCTTCGAGAAAGGGCAAAGCCGAACCCTGCTTTCTCTCTTTCTTCGCCACTGGGAGAGAGGCGGTTAACCTCGATTAAGTCGGGATATTGAAGGCGATCCTCTCTGTCCGAAGGTCCGACAATGACTCCTGCAGCGCCTCTTTTTAAAACCGCTTGACGATGAACTTGCGAACCTCCTCCCCCGGTTGCAAAAACAAGTTTTCCTTTAACATTTTTATTTTTGTATTCTGCGTCTGATCTCCCTCTTCCTACATAGATAACTTCAGACTCAACTTCTCCTCCCTGAGAGTAGGGCATCAAACTTACGGCCTGATCAGAAAATCTTGCGATAAGCTTTCGGCTTGGCTTTATCATCCACAGCTCTGCCCCATTTACCTTCCAACCGACGGGGGAAGTCCAGAAAAAGTATTTTTGGAAACCATCAGATCTGTATTTCTTGATCGTAACCTCTTTAAGGCCTATTTGCCTCAATTCTTTGGCTAGATATTCTGCGCACTGGTTGTACTCTGATCCCTCTCCCCCACCACGGATGCGGTGGAAACGGGAAATTTTAGAAACCATGTCCCAAGCTCGTTCTCCCGATACTTCACTCTGAATCATCTCCAGAAGCTCTCTTTTAATAAGGTACGGATAATCTTGAGGAAATAGAAATAATGGGAGAAGGAATAAGAAAGTTATCGTGATTACCGAAAGCCATGATTTTTTTGGGGTAAGCATAGAATTCACCTCTCAGTTGAATTAAGTATTGTATCCCTATAATTAATTACGTTTTTTTGAGTTTGATAACCTTTCCTGGAAGCTTTCCAGTATGCTTTCCTCCATCCAGAACGAGCTCTCCGTTTATCAATAAGTATTTCACTCCTTCACTATAAGCGTGAGGATTGGAAATTGAAGTCTTGATTTTTATGTTTTTGGGATCGAACACGGCTATGTCTGCCTTGTATCCTTTTTTAATCCATCCTCTGTCATTCCAATTCATGATCTGAGCTGGCAGTGATGTCTGGGACCGGATAATATGCTCAATTGAGGTAGTTTTTCGGGTTAATGCATATTTTTTGATTTTATGCAGAAATGTGGAATAAGAACGGATATGGGTTAGCCCGATGCCATAAAAGGGGGCTGTTCCATCGCTTCCTGTGCCAACGTAATCTTTTTTCATTATGTATTCTATATCATCTTCAAGCATTTGAAGAGGTATGCATCTGGCTCCCATCAATTCTAGCTCTATAGCTGTATCTGATATGGATTTTCCCTTTATGGCGGCGACCTGGGATAAAGATTTTCCTTCCAGGTTTCTCTCAACACAAATGCCAACAATAAATTTATCCGGGCCGACGAGATTATCTATGTGATCTCTGATTTTTTCCCGAATCTCAGCTGCCTCTTCTGGGTTATTCATGCGTTTCAAAAACAGCGTCCTTTCCCTTGGGCTTCCAATCCCCCGAAAGTTTCCAGGGCTGATAAAAGTTCGCCCTACAAGTCTGACAAGCCACTTCCGAGGAAGCTCATCAAGATACTGTTGGTGGTGCTCGGAGAGGGGAACATAAGGGGAAACTCTTTTGTAGAGTTCAATCAATTGAGAATCTCTGAGATGGTCAAAGATTGTTTCAACATCCTCAGATGTCAGACTCTTGGGATCTTCTTCTCCCCGCCAGACTGAGCCTGGAATGAGGCTTTGATAAGGATATCCACTGGAGAATCGGTAAGGATACTGATCAGCGGTGACCTTAATTCCGTTTGCACGCGCTTCTTCTATAGTGGCGCAGGCATCCTTGACAAGTCCCCAATTGGATTTTCCCATCACCTTGAAATGAGAGATGTGGACTGGAGCTCCTGATTTTTCTGAGATTTCTATGGCTTCTCTAACGGCATCAACGAGCTTGTCCCTTTCATTGCGAACATGAGTATGATATATCCCACCGTAGGGAGCGATAACCTTTACGAGTTCTATGACTTCGTCTGTCTCCGAATACCTTCCAGGCAGATAGATTAATCCAGTTGAAAGCCCGCAAGCTCCCTGTTCCATAGCTTCTTTGACCAAAGATTTCATTTTTTCCAATTCTTCGGGTGTGGGTTTTCTATCTTCCATTCCGAGAACAAGCTGACGAACGGTACCATGGCCAACGAGCAAGGCTGCATTTGGCCCTATTCCCTCCTCTGTCCAAACTTTCATCAAATCTCCAGCCTTCTCAAAAACGGGCCAGGCACTCGAGCCGCATTGTCCGACAATAACTGTAGTTACACCTTGCTTTAAATAATTTAAACAGGCCCTGTTTTCAGGGAAGTACATTCCTCTGTCTACATGAGTATGAAGGTCGATGAAACCAGGCGAGACATAAAATCCTTTGGCGTTTATGACCTTAGCGGCCGGCTCCTTGATCGATTTTGCTATCTTAACGATTATGCCGTCTTTTACAGCGACATCTGCCTTGGATGCAGGCTTGAGCGATCCATCTAATATCTTTCCACCTTTTATCAGCACATCATATTTGGAACTGCCTTCCTGAGATGCCTGGTTTAGTCCAGATAGGAAGAAAAATGCAAAGAATAGAAGAATCGTAAGAAAGAGAATTTTGTTTTTCATATAACCTCCTTTGATTTAGGGGATAATCCCCTTTTTCCTTTTCATGGGAGAGATTGCCGCGTCGCCTCGCTCCTCGCAATGACAAGGTGGACTTGATAAATCAAGTCACTGCATATATGAGAGATTGCCGCGCCGCCTCGCTCCTCGCAATGACAAGGAGGGTTTGATGAGTCAAACCCCTGCGTTTCTTAGTATCTTTTCTTGTATTTCTCAAGAAGCTCGGTATATCGGTTAGAAAGATCGACTTCTTTTCCGTCGATGAAAACGTGTTTGATATTGGTTCTCAGTTCAAGTATGTCTCCATCTGTGAGGATAATGGTGGCTACTTTCCCCTTTTCAAGGCTCCCCAATATTTCATCCACACCAAATATCTGGGCGGGATATATCGTGACGCCTTTCAGCGCTTCTCTCCGGTCCAAGCCAAAGGCGGCAGCCCTTGAAGCATGATAGGGCAAATCCTTTGCAAGGGTTGCACTCTGAGAGGAGAAAGCAAACTTGACTCCAGCCTTTGCCAGCACTCCAGGGTTTCTGAAAATTGCATCATAACCGTCTTCCCATTTGGTCGGCATTGCATAGAGTGAGCCAAAAACAACAGGGATACCCGATTTTTTTATTTCATCTGCAACTTTCCATCCTTCGGTAACTCCATAGAAGATTGCTTTGAGCTTTTCATCGTTTACGAATTTAATAGCGGCTTTGATATCTTTGTCTGTGTAAACAGAAATAAAGACAGGGAGTTCGCCTTTGACTACTGGCAATAGGAATTCAAGTTGTTCATCAAATTCGGGGATCGGGAGAAGCGGCTTTTTTTGTGCTGCTTCTTTTCTCTTCTGGTAGTAGCGTGCTTTATTCAGGATCTCCTTTAATTCTTTGATCTGTTTGGACGGTTCTTCTCTAGGCTGCGTTTCTCCTCTTCTAGATCGCGGAACAGAAGGGAATTGGATGTGCATAGCAACTGAACTTTTCACAATCATTTCCTCAGGAATCCAGCCATTCAATCGGATTAGGCCACTCTGCCCCGAAATGATTCCTCCGCTAGGAACAATATGGGCAGTAGTGATACCATTTGCTCTTGCGATGGGCACATGTATGGAATCAGGGCGTAGAGCTTCGACTGTCTTTAGCTGTGGATTTATCCTTCCTGTTTCTCTTGAGTCAATGGTAGCTCTAAGAGAGCCTATTTCATAGAGCGCTAAAGAGCACAAACCGTCGATCATTCCTGGATAAGCGAAAAGACCCGTGGCATCTATGACTCGCGCATCCTCTGGAATAGTGATGTTTTTTCCTATGGCTTCGATTTTGCCATCTTTGATAAGGATAATTCCATCGGTTATGTCATCCCCAACTACAGGAACGATGTGGGCGCTTTTTATGGCAATAATTCCCGGGCTCTTCACATCCGCAAAACAAAATAGACTACAGAAAATAAGGATTGTAGAGAGGATTAAAGTTTTCTTGGTCATTTTTTCCCTCCCTTCTTCTTTTTCGCCTTCTCTTTTTCTTTCTTTTTCTTCTCCATCTCTTCTCTTTCTTTGAGATATTGAGCTCGATCAAAATAAACCTCTCCTTCGATGATCGTCATCTCGCAGCGTGTATAGGCGCTTAGAGGGTGCTCGTTGAAGATGGCAATGTCTCCGTGCTTTCCCTCTTCCAGGCTTCCCGCGATCTTCTCTACTCCTAGCTGGATTGCAGGATTGATGGTTATAAGCTTCAAAGCTTCCTCTTCAGATAGGCCTCCGTATTTCATGGCTTTAGCAGCGTCCATGAACAAACGTCGGATTCTTTCGCCGCTGTCAGAGTTTATAGAAACGAGCACACCGTTTTTAGCACAAAAGGCAGCACTGTAGGCTATTCCTTCCGAAGCTTCGACTTTATATGCCCAGTTATCAAGAAATACAGAGATGCCGATTTCCTCCTCAGCTAGTTCTTTGGCTATCTTGAAAGCTTCTGATGCGTGTTCGAAGCAAATTGTTTTAAATCCAAATTCTTTTGCAAGACCGATGAATTCCATCAACTCGTCAGCTCGATACCCATGACAGCGGGCCAACATCTTTCCCCTAAGCATATCGGCTAACTGTTCCATCCTCAAGTTTTTCCTGGGGGGGATCAGGTTTTTCGGAGGTCGTTTTGATTTTTTTAGCTTCAGATACCTATCCCACTGTTCCGTGTAGTTTTTCGCTTTTAAGAATTCTCGCCGGATGATTGCATTGACTCCCATCCGGGATTGAGGGTAGCGGAGAGGTCCGGGCCGGATGAAATTCGATTGTTTGGGATTTTCTCCCAGAGCGAATTTGAGTGTTCTATAAGCCTCATGGACGACCATTTCCTCTGATGTCTTTCCCCACTTCATCCTGAGGACAATATTCTCGCCTCCTATGGGATTGCCACTTCCGTGCATTGTGTGCACCATCGTTACTCCGCCTGATATGGCCGTATAAATAGAAGAGTCCTCGGCATTGAGTACATCGCTGACCTTTACTTCAGCGGTTATTGCACCTCCGCCTTCATTCCCACCGCCAGTAAAGCCTATATGGGTGTGGGAATCGATTATTCCTGGAATAACATATTTTCCAGAAGCATCGATGACCTTTATTCCTTCTGGAGCTTTGATGTTCTTTCCGATCTGCTTTATGACGCCTCCCATGATGAGGACATCTCCGTTGATTATTGTGCCTTTTGTTACAGTCAAAATGGTTCCGTTCTTTATCAATAAATCCTGTCCAAAAGAGAGGCCCGAGAAAATAAGCAGGCTGGCACATAAAACAAAACCAATCATTTTTCTTTTCATGGCTCTATCTCCTTCAAATTTCTCTCTCAGGAATTCTGGTGGCCCTCAGCTCTGCGCTTCCTCCTTCGAAAGAGATTGTTCCTTCTATCGAATCCTTTTCTGCAGTCCCGCTGAATGCCAGCTCCAATGAATCTCCCATTATTGTCGCCTCAATTGTGAATGTGAGATCTTTTCCGCTTAAGAATCCATCGCTAATTTCCCATTCACCTAATTCAGAAGAGATGTTTCCGCTGATCGTGTTTCCTTCTTGCTCAAGCTGAACTGTCATTTCCATTTCACCCATTGGACTTAAAACAGTGGCTTTCCATTTTCCGGAAATATTCAAGGCAGAAGGCTTTTCCCCTTTAGGGGGCTGTTTGATCTCAAAGGGTATTCCGTCGACAAATACCCTTTCAACTTTTGTCTTTTCTTCAAACATTTCTCCTGAAGTGAGAACAATATTTGCGACTTTACCTGGTTCTAGGCTTCCCAAAAAGCTGCTTACTCCCAGAAGTTCAGCAGGGATAACGGTCATAGCTTTGAGTGCTTGATCTTTTGGCAATCCTGCCTTTATCGCTTTTTGAATATTTTTTGGAATATCCGTTGCTCTATTTACGCCGTGAGACGTGAGGGCGAACTTTACTCCACGTTTGTGAAGACTTGCCGCATTGGCAGGGTAGGTCTCCTCCTCTGCTTTTTTCTTTGATTCCTCTCCTTTAACGACATAAATGCTGGTAAAGGGAGGCTTGAAATTTAGCGAAACCAGAAGAGGAGCTTTCGCCTTCTTGAGCAGCTCAGCCACTCTCCAGGCTTCATTGGCTCCCGTGATGAATCCGTTGAGTTTGAACTCCTGAGTTAGCCGGAGAGCTCGCTTGATGTCTTCCTGGTTCGCACAGTTGAAAAAGACAGGTTTTTTCTGGACGACATAGGGAAGAAGACCTTCGAGAAAGGGATCGTATTCCGGTCTCTTTAGTCCTCTTGAGGTTTTGGTGAATTGAGATTTCCAAGATGAGTAATGCTCTGCATCCAGAAAAGATTGTCTGAGAAAGGCCATTGTTCCCATCAGGCTCGAAGGATAAGTCCCACGGGCTGTCACAAAATTCACATGAAGAGCAACAGGATTTTGTATGACCATTGGTTCTGTTTTTTCTCCGTTGATATTCAGGAGAACACTCTGACCAGCGTAAATCTCTTTTTCCGGCGCAACCAAAACAGTAGTGATGCCGACTTTGTGATAGCTTTCCGCGGCAGTCTTTTTCGGTTTCAAGAATTTGAAAGCTGTCAAATTAACCTGTTTGGCCCAATCCTTTTCTTGAGGCTGAGCAGCCGCTGCTCCTTGTTGCTGAGGTTCTGCCTTTGGCGCTTCAAAAAAGAGTTTTGTATGGGCGTCAATCAAACCCGGGTAGGCGAATAGTCCTTCGGCTTTGATGATTTCTGCATCCTCTGGAATAACTATCTTTTCCTGAGGTCCCAGAGATTCGATAAGGCCATCTCGGACAATGATAACTCCATTCTCGATCGGAGGGGTCGTAACAGGAATAATTTTACAGTTGATAATGGCATAGGTAGGACTTACACGTGCAGGAAGGGTCGCTGTGATTAGAGTGACAGATATTGACAGACAGATGAGTAAAAAAATCTTTTTGTTTTTCATGTTCCTCCTTTCTTGCAAGACTTATTTATATCAATCATCCCCATTATTAAAGGCAGTGTATTTTAACAAAAAAGAATTTGATGGTCTATAAAAATATGGGATAATGGGATTGGTTTAAGTAACTTTAGATTCATAAATCGATTATTGTTAAAGAAACGCGATTTCGTTGCGAGGAGCGAAGCGACGTGGCAATCCTCCGTTGCGAGTGAAACGATGCAATCTCGTGCTTATTGCGAGATATCATGAGATCACCACGCTTCGCTCGTGACAGAGGATCACCACGCTCTCTTCGATCACTCGTGATGACGTGGCCCTCCACTACGAAGGGGCTGCAACAACGCAGATAAGGTATCGGCTTCTTTTAAATAATTCAGGTAAGACATTAGAATGATGAGAAAAGGAGTTCAGAAAATATTCTCTGAGGTTTATGAGACCTATGAGCTCACAAATCACGTATTAACTTTTGGTTTCGACATTCTATGGCGCAGGAAAGCAGCAAGGGAAGCAGCCAGGGCAGGAGGATATTATTGGCTAGATGTCTGCAGCGGAACAGGAGAGATGGCCCAGAATCTATCGCGCTTATCAGATGGGAAGGTCAAGATCGTCTCTGTTGACTTCTGCTATCCGATGTTAGCCAAAGCCTTAGAAAAAAAGCATATTCCAAACGTAAATTTTACCCTTGCAGAGGCAAGTGTCCTTCCTTTTTATGATGAAACCATAGACCTTATCACTATCTCCTTTGCTACTAGAAATATAAGTACGCGTGAAGAAATTTTGAGGGATCATCTCGAAGAGTTTCATCGGGTTCTAAAGCCAGGAGGGCATTTTGTAAACCTAGAAACGAGCCAGCCTCCTTCAAAACTTATCCGAAAGCTATTTCATCTTTACATAAAAATGACTGTAAAACCATTCGGATCTCTCCTTTCTGGGTATAAACCAGGCTATAGTTACCTCGCTTTCACGATTCCTCGCTTTTATACCGCTGAGGAGTTTTCCTCCCTACTTTATCGAGCAGGATTTACTCGCGTCACTTATAAATATTTGTTATTTGGGATGTCTGCGATTCATAAGGCCGTAAAATAATTCTTGTGGTTACAGCAGATGTATTTATCTGCTCTAACGATAATCCCTAAATCTGATAATGCGTTAGATAGTTAAGAATTTTTGATAATGAATTCAGAAATCAAATCCAGCATCATTTCGAAATGAGAAGGATTCGAATATGTATGATCAGCCCCCCTAATCACCTCAAGCCTGCAATTCTCAATTAAACATGCTGCCTTTTTGCTCTGTTCCACAGGAACGGTTTCATCATTATCTCCATGAACAATCAAGGTTGGCGATTTGATTTTACTTGCTGATTCATAACCGTTTGTCTTCATTGCTTCTTCAAAAAAGCTGTAGTTTAGCTTGAGTTTGTTCCCGTCAATACTGGTGAAATTAATAAAACCTGCCTGCTTCCAGGAGTCCATCTCACTTTTTTCTCGGAGGTTAAATAGGCTTGGATAATCGGAGACCGGAGATTTGAGTGCCAAAATGTAAAGGTCATCCCTTTCTGAAGCGGCTAATATGGAAGCCATTCCCCCAAAACTGGAGCCGACAAGCCCTATTTTCCTAAAACCTGATTCTTTCAGAAATCTGATTGCTTTCAAGACATCATCTACTGCTTCAGTAATTGTTAGTTCCTCAAATATGCCTTCGCTTTCTCCGTGTCCAAAAAGGTCAAATCTAAAAATGGAAATTCCATTTGAATTCAGAATCTTTTCCAACCTAATATAGGTATTTCCGCCTTTGCTCGTGGAAAATCCATGACATAAGATTATGATCGGTCTCTCTGTGTCAAAAACTGGGCATGATAATATCCCGCATAGTTTATTTCCTTTGCTGTTCTCAAAAAATAATTTTTCTTTCACTTTTTCCTATGTTTTTCGCACAGTTTTCCGCGGCTGAATTTCTCCTTTGGCTTATATCACAGGAGAAAATGATGGTCAAATGTGAGTATTGAGGAATGTCTTAGCTCCTGTTTATATTTTTCATACCATTCCTTCATCGTTCTTTTCGGCATCTGCGTAACTCTTTGCGCAAAGAAAAAGGGGACAGTCCCCTTTTCTTTATTCAAAAAAGGGGACTGTCCCCTTTTTCTTGCAGGCTGGCGAATCAGTTTGCCTGACTGTTACTGCATCACGGTTTTGGAGATGCTTCGTGTTGTATAGATTGTCAGTATTTTGTATCATATAAAACTAAAAATAAGGAAGAAATCGTGAATAAAATTGCGCTCAAGATATTAGAAGCAACTGTAGGGATTGAATCAGACAAAAAAGAGCTACTCCCCTGTCTTCCTCTAGAGCTAGAAGTCAAATCTCTCCTTACTGACTTCAACGAAGTTGAGGCCATCCCCTACTCAACGGGCCTCGATGGATATATTTCAATTGAAGAATCAGAGGAAAGGCCCATTTTCGAGTCTTCCGAAAAACAGGTTAGATTCAGAGGGCCTTTCATCAAGCTTGAAAGAGAAGCCTCAGATTTAAGATTCAGCCTTTGGGGAAATCAGGGATTCCTTTACAGATATGTTCTCTATCTATTGGAAAAAAAACACGGGATCTATAGCTTTCATGCTTGCGCCCTTTACCAGGAAGAGAGAAATTATTTGTATGTTGTTATCGGAGGAGCTGGAACCGGTAAAACCGTTTATCTTCTCAGCGGTTTAGCCAGAGGGCTTAAGCTCTTTTCCACAGAAACTGTTCACTTCCACAGAGATGGGGATGTCATATCCTGGTTCATGGGCTCTGTTGTAGATAATATTAGATTTTGCACACTGAAGTATCATTTTCCTCAGTTCCAGCCTGGAATTGAAATCCCTAAAGCTGAGGAGGAGTGGGATAAGAAAATTGCCTTGGATTTATCTTCCTATAAAACTGACTTTAAGAAACTTACTGATCCAGACGGGGTAATTATATTATTCCCTCGGGTTGAAGAAGGGCGAGAAGGCTTTCAGTTAACTCCTATAGAGGACAAAAGAAAAGCTTCGAAAGCACTTTTTGACAACATTTCCCAAAAATTGGCAGAAACAATGATTCTCTATGATAATATTCCTATTTTGGGGCTTGATGAGGAAGAAATGGCGCTTGCGAGGCTTAAAGAAACCAATGAGTTTGTCCATCATAAGACAATTATTAAGATAGCCGCTGTTCTTTCAAACCCTCATGAATGCTGGGGAGATCTTTTAGAATAAAATCATTAACATTAAGGAGAAATAAAATGAGTAAAGCCTGGGATGGTGTTATCGAGATGCCTTCTGCAGGGAGGACAGAGAAGCCAAGGGATGCGGGCGTAACTATGGTTATCGATAAGGGGGTGGGCCTTCATCAACTTGAAGACTTGATTCAAATCGCAAGCGGATACATCGATATCATCAAATTAACCTTTGGAACTTCTGCCTTCTATGATAAAGACCTGCTGAAGAAAAAGAATGAGATGATAACTTCCTTTAATATAGATGTCATGCCAGGAGGGACTTTCCTTGAAGTGGCTGTCTGGAAAGGAGTCGTTGATGATTATTTGAAAAGAGCCAAGGAATTGGGATTTTCAGCCATCGAAATCTCTGATGGAACAATAGAAATAGATAGAGAAACAAGGCGTGATGTCATAAAAAAATGCCTGGATCAGGATTTTAGAGTCCTTACCGAAGTCGGGAAAAAAGATCCAAAAGAAATTTTGCCTATTTCCCTGGTCCACCAGATAATTGCTGAAGATATGGAAAATGGTGCCTTCAAAGTTATTGTTGAAGCCAGAGAAGCAGGAAAAGGAGTGGGAATCTATGACCAGGAAGGAAATATCAAATCCGATGAAGTCGATAATATAGTCGGTGGAGTCGAAGACATAAATTGTTTAATATGGGAAGCTCCTCTCAAAAATCAGCAGCAAGAATTAATCCTCCGCCTTGGGATCAATGCTAACTTGGGTAATATTCCTCCAGATGAGATTTTGGCGTTAGAGGCTTTGAGACAAGGAGTACGAGGAGACACCCTGAAAAGAGCTTATTTAGAGACAAAAAGCTAACCTAGTCCTTTTTTTCCAAAAGAAGAATCAGAACCGAGTGCTCACCTTCTGGTACTTTAATTTTTAATGATTTTCCTTCAAAGATATCTTTTAGTTGATTATCAAGACGAAATGCATATTTTCCCTTGGTTAAAAAGCGGATCCTTATCTGTCTCTCCTCTAGAGAGGATACTTCAAAAGATATTTCGTTTTCGGAGTAAAGAAAGCGACGAAAGACAGCACCGCCGTTTGCTTTTATGATTTCTTTGCCCTCTTCCTTTAACTTAACTTCGGAAGTAGAAACCTCTACTTCATAATGTCTCCCCTGGATGGAAACTCTTGAAAGTTTCCCTTTTTTCTCAGGTTTTATCATTCCGAACCTGAATCCTTCCCACGGAGTGAAATCCAGGTATTCTTCTAAAGCAATTAAGGCAAAAAGAGGACCCCAGCTCTGATATCTTCGCCCTCCAGCTTCCCCAGTTCTTGAGTCATAATTTTCAGGACAAAGCTGGAAATTTTCCCAGCTTCTTAGGAATAAAGAAGAGCTTCTTTCGGCAAATTCAGAAGCAATAGCATCAAAATGATAAGCTTTTAAACCTTGGTATACAAGATAATTGGTCGGAGGCCAGATAGTACCTCTCCAGTACTGCTGATTTTCGACTTTGAATGAAGGATCATCGCGTGAGATTGTAGGGATAACATAATCTCCCCAGAATTTCTCAGGATCACTGAGGTGTCTTACCATTCGTAGAGCCTGTCTTTGATCTGGGATACGGGCTAAAAGAGGGTAAAAATTTGATGCCGCTTTTTTTGTGGAATATCTTCCATCCCAATGGCGATCGAAATAGAACCCTTCCCTTTCATCCCATAGATTCCGATTTATAAGATTCCTCATCTTCTCATATTCATCCAGATAGTTTTCATAATCATCTTTGAAGTCAAGGACTTTGGCCATTTGAGCTAGACACCAGGAATCTAGGGCATAAAGACTGTTTAAGTCAACACAGTTCATTGTCAATGTTCCCGTTTCAGAATCGAATGATGCATCATCCCAATTGGGCAGATCATCCTGGCCTGATTCCCACATTGCTCTCTGTCTTCCGTCTGCATTTTTCTCCCAGTCAGGAACCTGTGGAGATACAAGTTCCGCATCTGATCCCCATTCAAGTAATCCATCTCCATTACCATCTCGCCGAGGCTGGCCATTTGTTTTGTTCTCAATCCAGAAGGAATGCCATTTTTTAAGATAAGGATAGGCATATCTCAGTAGGTCTAGATCTCCCAGTTTTTGGAATAGTTTCAAGACAACATAAGAGCCTACAGGCGGCTGGGAACGATCCGGAGTTCCATTAAATCTACCTCGCCAATTAGGGATATTCCCATTGGGGTACTGCGTTTCTAGAACGGATCTAATAATGTCGACAGCATGTTTTGAGCTTTCTATAGAGACCTCTAAAGCATTGAAAAAAGCATCCCACTCAAAAATCGTCCAGTGATCAAGCGTTTCATCGGGCGTTGGGAAAATCCATGTTCGGCCGGCTGGAATATAAAAGCGGTGTTTCTCAGGTTGATAGAGGGTCATCCAGAAAATGTTATTTGTTATAGCTCTCGCTACACCTTCATAAAGCCCTCTTATTTTCACCCTTTTTTTGTTGTATAAGTTTTTTTCCTCGTTCAGGAAAGTATCGATTGTCTTTTTGTTTTTGTAGCGATAAATATGGTTTTTTAAGATCCTGGCATCCTCCCCTACTCCAACTACAAAATATAGCCGCCTTTCTTTTTCCATTGAAAAGGAAAGAGCCATTTCCTCACTTTGAGAATCTGTTATCAATTCTCCATTACGGTTTGTCCATAGCAAATAATGAAAATTTTGTGCGCCAAAGCCTGTTCCGCTTACATGACCATCAGGAAGGAGAGTGTACCTCCCACTTAAATCCCAGGGGAAATAGTGAATTAGCTGGATTTTCACAGTTTTGGGAGCTATGATTCTCCCGATGACTGTTTTCTCATCCTGACGGGACCATTCCAGAACGAGTGTGTCTGACTTGGAAGGTGGTTTTATAAGAATAGGAGTATCTTTGTTTTTATTGAATGGAAGGCTTAGGTCTACTTTGATCCTTGCATATTGTCCATCCGGAGAATGGGGCCCCACTTCTGAGATTAGATAAAAGAGGTCGTTTCTGTCAGCAGCTTGAGTGCCTTTCTCAACTTTGATGCGGAAGGCGAACACATTTAACTTATTGGGTGCAAAAACAAGACCGGCCCAAGCGTTGCCTTCCAGAGAACCTATGTAGATATTTTTCCAGGGATAGTGGATTTCGGAATTGAGACCTTGAATCAAAAAGAGGAGCATAGCGAGTGAGGTGAGAATATGCCTAGCGCTCTTCATTGAAAATTTCCTTTTAAAACATCTTCCATTCCAGTCAATGGGTAATTTACGGAAAATCCCGATTGAAATCAAGTTGAAGCTTTATAATAATTATCTAGCTAGCCTGTTAAGGCCATATTTCTTGGCCCATTTTAGAGCCTCAGAGTATTCGCTCGATGTGATACGTCGAGCTATCTTTGGGTAATCGAATGCCTTGTATTCTGGCCTGTACTGTCTCATAATATTAAGATAAGAGGTCTTAGAAAGGTCCTCTGCGACGAATTTTAGAAATTTTTCTGTTCCCGCGATTCTGTTAGGCATGACAAGATGTCTTATCATCAATCCTCTCACCGCGATTCCCCTCCTGTCTACCTTAAGGTCTCCTACCTGCCGATACATTTCTTTTAGCGCGATCTTTGCATAGTGAGGATAATTATGAACTCCACCTGAGTATATAGCAGCATGCTCAGGATCCATGTATTTGCAATCAGGGAGATAGATATCAATGATGCCGTCAAGAAGCTGAAGAGTCTCCAGCTTCTCATAACCGCTCGTGTTATAGACCATGGGAATACGCATACCCATAGGAATAGCTATTTGTATAGCTTTGACGATATTTGGGACATAGTGTGTTGGAGTAACCAGGTTGATGTTGTGACATCCCATTCTCTGGACTTTGATCATGGTTTCAGCCAGTCTCCTATCTGATATTTCAACTCCTTCGCCTTCGATGCTTATCTTATAATTTTGACAGAAGACGCATCTCAGTCCACAGTTGGAGAAAAATATCGTACCTGATCCTCTCTCGCCAACCAACGGAGCTTCTTCGCCAAAATGGGGGGCAGCGCTTGAGATTTTAACCTTGGATGTGGCCTGACAATTTCCAATCTCGTCTTTGGCTCTATTAACTCTGCAGTCTCTTGGGCAAAGATGACAATTTTCATAGATTGAGAAAAGCTTTTCTATACGCTTTGAAAGCAAACCTTTTTTTTCGAGTTCCAAATAGCTGGGGTATTCTCTTGTGATATTCTTATTATTCGCTTTTGTGCGAGATAAGGATAGAGGAAGAAAAAGAGCTGAGCTCATCAGAAACAGAGTGTCATTTAGGAAGTTTCGCCTTGTTATTTTTTCTATTTTTTGGCTCCTTTTATCCCTATAATTGATATAATAATTATATATTAATCCTTCTTCGCTTGTAAACTAGGGAACGTTCCTTTTATTTGATATTGCAGGGGCTTGATTCATCTTGCGTAGAGGTTTGATTTGTCAAACCCGCTTTTATGCCTATTGCGGGGAATGAAGAAGATTGCCACGCTTCGCTCGCAACAGGCTGCGCGATCTCTCCTGTTGGCAAAAAAAAGTAGGCTGTCCCCTTTCTTATGTCACGTGGGTGATTTCATCCGGGAATTTTTTAAACTCACCAGATTCATAGATAGCATCGATTTCTCTGAATAGTGTATCGATTTCATTGTCATTCGTGTAAAAATGAGGCCCGATCCTGATAATGTCTGGTTCTGTCTTTTGGCCCTTCCTGAAATCGACTTTAACTCCTCGTTGTTCTAGAGCCTGCTTGACTTGATATGTGTGGGGCAAGTGAACTGAGACGGCTCCCCCCCTGATATCATCTTTCTCGGGTGTGAAGAGATGAAATCCTTTCTCCTTCGCTTTTCTTGTTATGGATTTTGTTTGAGAGATTGATTTGCTTCGTATTTGGGATATCCCAATCTCTTTGATAATTTTCAGTCCAGCTAATGCAGTATAAAGGCAAGGCACAGGAGGTGTGCCTGACATGAATTTATAGGATCCTTGAGTGTACTCCATCTGCTGGGAAAATAGAAAAGGCCTCTTGTGGGCAAACCAGCCGGTCAGCTGAGGCTGAAGGCTTTGAGATAGTTCTGGCCTGATGTACATGAAGGCATTCCCTGGCCCTCCGCAGAGCCATTTTAGGCAGCCTCCGATATAAAAATCGACATCGAGTTCTTTGACATCAACTGGCAGGACTCCTGGTGCATGGTAGCCGTCAATGAGAGTTAGCGCCCCTGCTTGACGTGCTTTGGATGCGATCCTCTTGACATCTTGGATAAATGCGGATTTGAAATAGACGTGCGAGGTTGCGACAAAAAGAGTTTTCTCATCTACTCTTTTTAGAAGTTCTTCAACATCAATACCGGACCGACCGTGACTTTTAATTATCTCAAGCTTCCAGCCCATAAATTTAGAGATTTTAGAGATGGCATACACTGTGGAAGGGAAATCATGGTCTGTCATGATGACTTTCATTCTTTTATCTTGAGTACGGCCGAATTCCGTTGACAATGCCACCCAATGGCAGAGTGTTGCGTTGGACATCATCGTGACTTCATCCTCCCCGGCTGCGATAAGAGAGGCCACTTGATTACCAACTTTCCGAGATAGGTCCCACCATTCTTTTTTCCAGGCATCCACTCCCTCTTCTGCCCATAGATGATAATATCTATTGAGGGCTTCAGAGGCCTTCTTCGGCACAGCTCCTAATGAATTACTGATGAGGTAGACACAGTGTTCCAGGATTGGAAATTCTTCTCTTATTGAAACCAGATCCTTATCAAGATTCCATTTCATTTTCGGTTAATGGTGACAGGCTGCTTTTTCTTATTCACGAAAGCCCATTCTTGATGTAATGGGATGCCGCTTCGATGAAGATATCCAATTCTCGGAGAGTGGTATAGATGCTTGGAGTAACCCGCATTCCCGTAATATTTTCGCTTTCTTTATCAGGGGAAGGAACTCCCACTGGGATGACATAGATCTTATGTTTCTGGAAGAGAAGCTGGCTCAGTTTCTCCATATCCATGTTTTCAACTGTAAAACTCCCTATGCCACAGGATTGTCTTGGATTATAAGAGGTGAGAATTTTAACACCGGGAAGTTTCTCAAGAGCTTTTGCCCAGTAATTCCTCAAATAGCGCAGCCTTTCCTCCTTCCTTTTAGCACCTATGCCGTGATGAAAAGCCAGAGCCTCACCTACTGCAAGCTCTAGATAATCCGGCTGCGTGCCGATATGTTCAAACTTTCGAATATCATCACCCAGTGGATCTGGAGCAGGAAAGAGGGGCCATATTTTCTTGATTTTTTCTTTTTTGACATAAAGGAAACCGGTGCCGATGGGTCCCATCATCCATTTATGGAGATTAGCGCCATAAATATCACAATCCAGATCTTTTTGTTTGTAGACAAAATGTCCGAAGGAATGGGCTCCATCGATGACTACTTCAATTCCGCGCTTGCGCGCCATTTGGCATATATCTTTGATTGGAAAAATCTGTCCGGTGAGATTAGTGATGTGACATACCAGAATGAGCTTTGTTCTCTGAGTTACATTCTTCTCAAAAAGATCAGACAAGACTTTTAGATTTTTGGGAGGATAGGGAAAAGCAAATGTTTTTACTTTCACGCCTTCTCTTTTTTCTCTCTGAAAGAGAGCGTTTTTCATAGAAGGATAATCATGAGTCGTCGTCAGAACTTCATCACCGGGATTGAGGTCAAGTCCGAGAAGAGCGATCTGCATAGCTTCAGTCACATTCCTTGTGATCGCAATCTCTTCAGGAGAACAGCCAAAGGTGTCTGCCAGTTTTTTTCGAATCAGTTCTTTTCTGGGCCGGAGGACTCTCCACGAGTTATAAACAGGAGCACCGTTTGCAAAATCCAGGTACCGATGAACAGCGTCCATCACTATTTTCGGTGCAGGATGGACACCTCCATTGTTGAGGTTGATGATGCTGCGGTCACAATCAAAAGCCTGTTGAATATGAAACCAGAAACTCTCATCCTCTGCAACCTTGTCCGGAGATACATTCTTGACCTCGGTTAACTTTTTTTTAAGCTCAGCTCGGGCGTGCTTTGATTTTGTGCCAAAAACACCTAAGCTTCCGATACCCAAGCCAAGACTTTTCAGGAAATCCCTACGGCTGTTCACCATCTTTTCTCTCCTTTCCTTTTGATTATTTGTATTATCCATATATATTATTTGGCGTTTAAGTGTCAAACCAAAGGGGATTTTTTCCGGAGCGGGATACGGCCATAGAAGAAGTCATCTCCCCGGGCAGATAAAGATTGAAAAACAGAAGATTTTTCTGTCATTTTTCTGATGATTCTGTGGAAGGTATTATGTGGCTTGCTGTAAGGGCATACGTAAATACAGACCGCACAATCCGTTCCTGATTTTCTCCAAAATCGGTAACATTCTTCTCGATTCAACACCCACTTTAACACTCCATTCTCCTCTGTCTTTTCGCCTGGAGGAATAGCCTGAGCTGGACAGTTTGTAGCGCACTTTTGGCATCTCTGGCAAAAATTCTGGATTCCTAATGCAGCGGGTTTATCTGTGACCAATGGAAGATCTGTGGTGATAAGGCCCAATCTTGCGCGCGGCCCATATTTTGAAGTGATGAGGATTCCCAGCCTTCCCAACTCTCCCAGTCCTGCTTCGCAGGCGATCGGAGGAATCACAGTCTGATAGTTGCTTCCGGCAATATGAGCTCTGGCTGGATAGCCCATTCTGCGGATGAAATTAGCGACTATGATGGAGATTTTTGCCGCCTCAACATACTTCTTTGCTGTCTCTATAATCACAGGAGCTTGAGGAGCAGATGCAACCATTTTCAAATCCATCTCTAATGCAAAGGCTATGGCAAATTTATGTTTCAGCTCTATTGTATTGCCATATGGCTCTGGCCCTCTTCCGACGTGGGAATAGACATAAGCTTGATTCAGGTTACAGATTCCACAGAGATCAGAACCGAAGTATCCAATAAAATTTTTTACCATTCGCGTGTTTTCATAGGGAGATGACCGGGCTTTTCCTGCATATTCCTTGCCGCTCACCTGAGTTAGCTGATGTTCTAAAAAATCAAACTCTGCGGCTGCTAAGGAAAAGAGCGCCGGGCTTTTATTGATGTGATGAGAAGAAAGAATATCCGGGATCTTTCTTATCTCATCATCCGTCTCTTTGTATTCTGGATGTCTGGCATAATATTTCTCAAAGACTTTTGTTCCTTCTTTATATTCAAAGCGAGCAAAGATGATGTCCCTTTCATCGATTTTTTCTTGTTTTCCTGTAATCTCTGTTGTTTTTTTTCTCAAAGGAGAAAGAAGCAAGAAGAGAATACATAGTGCAAATAGAATGAAAAAGCCTCTGAGAATCAAATTTCTGAGTGGAACAGAGGCAAGAAAAACAGCAAAATTCAGGAGAAGTAGAAGAAAGAAAAAAAAGATGCTTCTCCAGAATGCTCTTTTTTCCTTCTCAAGAAGACTAAAAAAAGAAAAGAGCAAGAAGAAAATTATCAGGATAGAGAGAGAAATTTCTCCTGCGATAAACCATATATTCATAGCCTAAAAAGTAATAAAGTCCTCTCTCATTGTCAATCTTCTCCCGTATCTTCAAACATATTCTTTTTTTGGCTTTATCCCAAAGTGAAAGGATTAAATTAGAATCGCCATAAGGAGCAGGGTAATGTTTCCCCTCTAGTTCAGATTTTTTACGCCATTCCCTCGCCAATTTTTTCAGTCGATAGGCGAAGGGCAGTGCGTGAAAAAAACCGTTTGAAGGCTAAATCTTCAATGCCGCTCCGACATTACACTGCTTCCTTTATTCCCATTTTATTTCCCGTCATTTTGGGGCAAAGTCCTTTTTTGTAAGAATGAAAAAAAGGGACTGTCCCCTTTTTTCTTTTCTATATATAATACCTAAATTAGAAATGAAGAAGGCAAAGGTTGCAATCGTTAAAGCCTCCGATTATGAGAGCAAGGAGATCTCAGCAGGATTGAAAAAAGGCCTGGCGCTTCTTGGCGGGCTGGAAAAAATCATCAAGCCTAAAAGCAAAGTCTTTGTGAAAATAAATCATCTTTCCTCTTCATCACCTCCTGAGAGAGGTATTATTACTCATCCTGCTTTTACCAAGGAAGTCCTTCGCCTGTTGAAAGAATTCGATCTTGAAATCACAGTCGGTGATGACATCCATTCAGGAGAGCAAGATGGCTTTATGAATACCGGTTATCGTCAGGTTTGTGAGGAATTAGGAGTTCGTCTGGTCAACCTGAAAGAGATAGGGTTTCAAGAGATTGATTGTAATAGCAGGCTTTTGAGAAAGGTATATATGCCTCCATTGATATTAGGAGCGGATTATATTCTCAACCTTCCCAAATTGAAGACCCATTCCTTTACAATGTACACAGGAGCCGTAAAGAATATGTTCGGGATTATTCCGCATGGGCTTAAAATTGATTATCACCGCAAATATGTCGGAAATGATGTTTTTTCTCAGATGCTTGTAGATTTGTTCTCCTGTGTCCCTCCTCAATTGACCATAATGGATGGCATCATAGCCATGGAAGGAGAAGGGCCTTCCGGGGGGAATACTAAGAAGGTAGGCCTCATTTTCGCTTCTCAAGATGCAGTGGCTGTGGACGCGGTGGCGACAAAAATCGTTGGTTTTGATCCTATGGATATTTATACAACATTCCACGCCCACGAGAAAGGATTGGGAATAGGTGCAATCGAGGATATTGAGATTACAGGAGAAAGCATACACGATATCCAAGTGAAAGATTTCAAACAATCTGCCGTAGCCGTTAATCTGCTCCGGAGAAAAATTCCCTCATTTCTTTATGGTTATCTTCAGGCTGAGTTGAGGCTAATTCCAGAAGTTTCTCCTGAAAAATGCACGCTTTGTTTGGAATGTGTAGAGATTTGCCCTTGTGAGGCAATTCAATCAGGACAAGATTCCACCTGGATAGATAAGAAGCTCTGCATCAACTGTATGTGCTGTCATGAAGCCTGTCAATTTCAAGCTATTAGGCTTAAGCAACGGCCAATAGGAAGAATGATCAGAAAGGGTGGTTCTTTATTAAAAAGAATTAAATCGATAATGCGCCGATAAAAAAGCTCTTTCTACCTCCCTGAACGAGAGAAAAGATTGAGGAGGGCTACAAAGAGAGCTGAACCAATGACAGCCCAGACAATCGGGAAAGGATGGGAACCGAATTTTAGTGAAGGGTAAAGAGGGAGTTCTAATTTCCTGGCAATGAAAGTCCCTATCAGGGCTCCGATAAAGCCGAGCACAATGGAACTTAAACAACCTAGTTTCTTTCTTCCAGCGAGGTTAGCCCCAATAACTCCCGTAATAGATGCTATCAATAGCAAAAACAAAAAAGAAAAAAAATTCATCTCTTTTTATTGATCAAAGATAATACTTGACTCCAACTCGGAATATAAAAGAACTCATGTCTATAGAAAAATTTTCTGTTGTCACTCCAAAATTCAAATCTGTTATAGTCGTCTCCCCGTCAGCCTCTCTGTAGATATAGATTATCTCTCCAAGAAGAGCAAGGTTGCTCATGAGCTTAATGCGGCCTCCAGTGCCACAATGGAAGGTGATCCCATTTTCGATTTTTTGGCTTATTGTTATTTCTGGAATCGTAATAATGTCGTCCATCTCAAAGCTGCTAAAAACGATGCCACCCCCTGCAAAAACGTAAGGAATGACAGCTGCCTCCCTGAGTAGGGAATATTCAAGCGAAACAAGAAAAGGAGTGATTGAGAGCTTTCCATCGTAGAGTCTTTGAGGTTCTTGAATAACTTCACTTTTCCAGTAGCTGAAGTCGAAAGATATAGAGATTTTTTTATCAATTAAATAAGAAAATCCGAAACCAGTTTCGGTTCCGGATTTTATACTCTCTTCCTTAGGAAAAGCCCGTCCCCCCTTGACATGAAAACTGAGTGATTGGGCATAGGAAAAGCTATGGAGGCCTAGAAATAAGAAGCTCAGAGCTACGCTTAGAATCTTAATTTTGTTTTTGACTTTCATAATAATATCATCCTTTATAAGTGAGTATTTGTCAAATTACCCGCTTCCGAAAGTACCAGATAAAGTAAACGTGAAGCCTTTAAAATCTTGTCATAGTTCAGTGTCTCGGCATCATCGCGCGGATGGTGATAAACCGGGCCCATAAAACCCCTTGTGAACAAGAGAGAGGTGATGTTTTTGTCCAGAAAAGGCCTTGTATCGCAGCGCATGATATGGCCATCAGGGTCCTTTTCATTTAGAGAGAAATCAATATCCGCTTGAATCAGGGATTGATTAGCACGTTTGGCGATATCAAAGAGATTTTCTTTATCCTTTCCCTCAGCTGTAACATAAATGACATCTGGCCTTCGACGAGACTTTCTCCCAATCATGTCAACAGTAGCGTTGAGAACGATTTTTTCCTGTGGCACGGGCAGGTGGCTAACAAACCACTCGGAGCCAAGGGTTCCTTTCTCCTCTCCGGTGAAAAGCACGAATATGAAAGATCTTTTTGGTGGTTTTATAGCAAGTGCTTCAGCAACTTCGAGAACAACTGCACAACCGCTGGCATTGTCATCCGCACCATTCATAACCTGGCCGTTGCTATTAATTCCCAAGTGATCCAGGTGAGCATGAAGTACGATATACTCTTCTTTCAGCTGTGGGTCAGTTCCTGGCAGCAATGAAACTATATTTTTGCAGGTTATTTCTTTTTCGTTATCCTTCTCTATCGAACAAGAAACTTTGATATTTTCCAGCACAGCCGGTTTGTAGTCGTGGTCTCCATAAGTCCAGTCATATCCTGCATTCTTTAGCATCTCTGTCACAGCATCCGGATGCATACCAAAGAGAGCCGGAGAATCAACCTTTTTGTTATCTTCGAGCAGTAGAGTAAATTGCCTCCTGTTCATTGATGATGAAATATTAGACCAATTTTTTGCCATCTGAGGGTCAGGAACAAAAACTAAAGCAGAAACGCCATGCTTCATTGCTGTAACTATCCTAGCGTTAGCACTGAGTCCAAAGTCCCGATAGAAGCTGTCCTTTTCCGGCGGAAAAACCGGTTTTCCGTCTTTGGATGGCGCTCCTCCAACTAAAAAAACAACTTTGCCTCTGACGTCCACATCATCATAATCCGACCAGCCGATTTCAGGGTCATCAATGCCATAACCGATGAAAACCGGATTCTCATCCACGAAAATATTCTTGCCGACGGACGGATTCCTGAACAGAACCATCTTGTCAGCGTGGAAAAGTATTGTCTCGCCTGTACTCGAACTTATGGTAAAAGTACTCTTGTTGCTAGTGTCATAACTGGAAAAAGGAACAGACTGGAAGAAGGTTTTTTTCCCGTCTTTACCAACTATTAGAGGCTCCAGGCCCGACATTTTGAATTGCGTTACTGCGTATAGCGCAGCAATCGCAAAACCTTCTGATCCGGTGTCGCGTCCCTCTAGTTCGTCCGAAGCCAGAAAGAAGATCTGGTCCCGCAGCTCCTCTCTAGTGATTGAATAAAGAGGAACTTTTTCCTGAGTGGGTATAATTACTGGAATACAAAGCAATATAAGCATTAATGAAGCGATAACCGGCACTAGAGGTCTTTTCGACGATATAAACGCGATTTTTATATTGTGTTTAAGCATAATACACCTCTCTAAATAAATAGACGTAATTTATCTGAGAATGGTTCATACTAACATTCCTCAATTTTAATACGCAAAAAATATGCCAATATTATCTACTGGGGTTTTCGAATGCTCATTTAACAGTATATGTCCATTCTCGAACAAATTATGTGCGCATCTGAACAGAAATAAATATTCCCCATACATATTTTCAGAAATCTTATTGCAATTATCGATATATCATAATCTTGGAATAATTGATTTTGAAATTCAACGAGGTTATGGTAGTTTATAATCCTAAAAGGAGGGCCAAGCAATGGACCTTATTGAATATTTTAAATCTCGTCAAGAAGAAATGGTCAGTCTATTAAAGGAGATTGTCATTCGTGAATCGCCTTCCACGGACAAAAAGGCTGTAGATATCTGTTCGTCATTTGTTGCCAAGGAATTAAAAAAAATAGGCGCCAAAATAACACGCTTTCCCCAGAAACAGACGGGTGATCTCTATCTCGCTGAGTATCCTTCTGAATTCCGTAGCAAAGAGGGAAGTCAACTTTTGGTCTTAACTCATATTGATACTGTCTGGCCAGTGGGAAAAATAAAGGAAATGCCTTTTCAGATAAAGAGGAATAAGGTCTTTGGCCCTGGAGTGCTGGATATGAAGATCGGCCTGGTTGTGGCTCTATTTTCCCTCAGATATCTGAAGGAGATGAATATACATCCAAAAAGAAAAATAGCTGTCTTTATAAATTCTGCAGAAGAAATTGAGAGTCATGCTTCTTATCAAGCTATCCAAAAGTTGGCCAAAGAATCAGCCTATGTGCTTTGCCTTGAACCTGCTCTTCCAGGAGGAGCCTTAAAAATACAGAGAAAAGGCCGTCTAGTTATACGCATGGAAGCAAAAGGAAAAGCTGCCCATGCCGGAACCCCAGAGAAAGGAACGAATGCTGTTGAAGAGCTGATGTTACAGCTTCGTCAATTACAAAAGATAAGAACAAAATCAATATCTTTTAATATTGGCCTGATTGGAGGAGGAGAAAAGGTCAATATAGTCGCCGAGAAAGCTTGGGCTGTGCTGGATATTAGGTTCTGGAATATTCAACAGAAAAAAAAGATTATGAGCTTCTTGAAGCAATTAGTGCCTCAACTCAAAGGAGCTCAAATTCGTTTTTCCACAGAAAGTTTTACCCCTCCCATGGAAAAAACAAAAGCTTCCTCGGATTTCTTCCGGAAGGTAAAGAAAATTGCTGAGTCCTTGGGAATGACACTTGAAGCGGGGAAAACAGGAGGAGGTTCTGACGCTTCTATAGCCTCTGGAATGGGGATTCCCACACTTGATGGCCTGGGTCCTGATGGAGATGGGATTCACGCTGAGAATGAACACCTTATTCTCTCTTCTCTTCCACAAAGGACGGCTCTCTTCACAGAGATAATATCCCAACTCTGATGGGAAACGAGTCTTTTTTCTCTTACAATGATGGGGATTTAGTATTTTTAGATATCGTGGAATTAGAAATGCGGACACGCTGATTGACTGAGATTCCAAATTCTGATAATTTTAAAAGTTAGAGATTAGATAAGAACAATAAATATTCTGCAGGAAACAAAAAGCAAATTTTGGGATGAATTTTTAAGATTAATGCTTATATCCCATTAGGAATGTTTGGTGAAAATCGCTTCATCCTTGGCATTGTCAACTGATTGATGATTTTGGCATAAAACCTGATAATATTATAAATTTTTTAGGAGGATTTATATGATAAAAAAATATTATCTTCTTTCACCTGGGCCTACTCCTGTTCCTGAGGATGCGCTTTCTATAGCTTCGGAGCCCATAATTCATCACCGAACTCCAGAATTTTCCGGAATCTTTATGGAAGTAGTTGAAGGATTGAAGTATGTGTTCCAGACGGAACAGGATGTTTATGTTTTAACATCATCCGGAACAGGAGCTATGCAGGCGGCTGTGAATAATATCCTCAATCCAGGAGATAAAGTTATCTCCCTCAGTGGAGGAAAGTTTGGCGAGAGATGGGGCCAAATCTGTAGAGCCTATGGCATAGAAGTAAGAGAGATTGCGCTGGAATGGGGGGAGCCTTTTACTAAAGAACAACTGGAAGAAGAATTAAAAGAGAATCCTGAGACGAAAGCGGTCTTTACAACTCTCTCTGAGACTTCTTCGGGAACTGTCTATGATATCCAGGCGTATGGAGAAGTCTTGGCGTCCTCAGAAGCCGTCCTGGTCGTAGACGGAATCTCTGGCCTCGGCGCCACCCCCTGTCCTGTAGATGAGTGGAAGGTTGACGTCATGGTTGCAGGCTCTCAAAAATCATTCATGATTCCACCTGGACTTGCCTACCTTTCTTTCAGTCCCAAAGCTTGGAACCTGGTGGAACAATCAACGCTTCCTAAGTTCTATTTTGATGCCAAGAAATACAGAAAAAACCTCGAGAAAAAAACAACTCCATTCACTCCGGCAGTTTCGCTCATCATTCAGCAGAAAAAGTCTTTGGATATCATTAAATCTCTAGGTCTGGAGAAGCTTTTCGAGCACCATCGCATCCTTGGAGATGCCACAAGAGCAGGAGTGAAATCTATCGGCTTGGAGCTTCTATCCAAGAATCCTGGAAACATATGCACGGCCATCAAAGTTCCTGAAGGGATTGACGGGATACAGCTTGTTAAGACCATGCAAGGAAAATATATGGCTTATATTGCAGGCGGTCAGGATCCTTACAAAGGAAAAATATTCCGTATTGCACACCTTGGATACATGGGAGGCTTCGATGTCATAACTGCCCTCACAGCGCTTGAGATGACTCTTTCGGAGCTTGGTTATGATTTTAAACAAGGAGGTGCTATTGAGGCTGCTGAAACCGTTTTAAAGGAGAATTGGGAATGAAAAAGATACTTGTAGCTGACACTTTAAATCCGGAGGCCCTTGAGGAGCTTGAATCGATTCCGAATTTTGAAGTTACACTAAAAACAGAGATGGATGAGGATGAACTAGTCAAAACAATTCCTGATTTTCATGTCACGGTTGTCAGAGGTGCCACAAAAGTCACCAGGAGGGCTATTGAGTCAGCTTCAAACTTGGAACTCATCATCAGGGCAGGAATCGGTCTTGATAATATTGATCTTGAGGCTGCCCGGGAGAAAGGGATTCAAGTCGCCAATACTCCGGCTGCAACATCTATTTCAGTAGCAGAACATACATTTGGTCTGATGCTTGCAACTGTGCGAAACCATGGCAAAGCTAACCTATCCATGAAAGAACACAAATGGGAGAAAAAGGTTCTTTCGGGTACTGAACTCTTTGGAAAGACTTTGGGAATAATCGGCGCAGGAAGAATAGGTCAGGAAGTTGCCAGGCGGGCTCTTGCGTTTGGGATGACAGTTATTGCCTATGATATTGTGGATATAAAGTCAGAGCTTGACATTAAGCAGGTATCCCTAGATGAGCTGCTAGCTCAATCGGATGTTATTTCTCTCCACCTTCCTTTAACAGATCAAACCAAGCATATGATAAGCGATCAGGAATTCGAGAAAATGAAGGATGGGATTATCATAATAAATGCGGCTCGAGGAGGAACGGTTGATGAAGGAGCGCTTTTACGAGCCCTGCAGTCAGATAAAGTCAGGGCTGCTGCCATAGATGTCTTTGAACAAGAGCCGCCTGATGATTTCTCTCTGATAGACCATCCGAATGTCATTGCAACGCCTCATATCGGCGCTGCTGCGAAAGAAGGACAGAAAAGGGCAGGCTTGGAAGTCGTCAAAATCTTGAGAGAGAGATTCACTTCAGAATAACTTCAGCGGGATAAGATTATTATGGAGGAGATATGGCTGATATAAGACCGTTCAAAGGATTGAGATATAACAGTGAGAAAGTAAAATTGGAGGAAGTCATTACTGAGCCTTACGACAGAATTCCCCCTCAGTTGCAAGAAGAGTATTATGAGAGGAATCCTCATAATGTGGTAAGGATCATTCTGGGAAAGGATGATGATCCTGAGCACCCAGAAAAAGATAAATACAGAAGAGCCAATATTTACATGGATAAATGGGAAAGCGAAGGAATACTGATTAGAGAAGACAGCAAAGCTCTATATATTTATGAACAGGAATACAAGGTTGATGGCGCGCACAAAAAGAGAATGGGGCTCATTGCTAGAGTGAAACTTGAAGAGTTCTCTTCGAGAAAAGTTCTCCCGCATGAAAAAACTTTTCCCAAACACAAGATCGACCGGCTGAACCTTCTGCGTGCTACAAACGCTAACACGGGCCAGATTTTCCTGCTTTACAAAGATGACGAGAGAGATGTCACAAATGCAATAGAGTGGGCTAAAGAAAAAGCAGAGCCTGGAGGGGAAGTGAAAGATGAGGATGGCTTCATTCACAGGCTGTGGATAATCAAGGAGCAAGAATCCATCCAGAGGATTCAGGAAGCCATGGCTGATAAGGTGCTAATCATTGCTGATGGGCATCACCGGTATGAGACCTCTCTTAACTTCCGCAAGGAGATGATTGAAAAAGGGAAAGAGATCATGGATGATGAGCCTTTTAATTTCATCATGATGACGCTTTTTCGGCTCGATGACCCTGGCTTGGTGATACTCCCTACATACAGGCTAGTGAGAGGCTTAGACAAGCTGTCCGAAGAGGGATTTAGAGAACTTTTTTCCCCTTATTTTGATATCTCCGAGGTAAGCTGGAAGGACTTCTCTGACAGGTTCATAGTCGAGGATATTCGGGAAAAGATACGCAGTGAGAACCACACTTTTGCAGCCTTTGTTTCTCAGTTCCAGAAATTTTTCATCTTCAAGCTCAAATCCGAAGATATTCTAGATACAGAAATAGAGGATGAGAGATCCAGAGAGTGGAAACGATTGGATGTGGCCATTCTTCATTCTCTTATTATTGATAAGCTTCAAGCCCTTAGTTCTGAACCTTTCTCATTGGAGAATAACGTGAGCTATATAAGAAAACTTGATCTGGGCCTGCAAAAAGTAATCGAGGGCGAATTTCAGATGATTTTCTTCCTTAAGCCTGTATCTCTAGATCAAATAAGAGAAGTTGTCGAGAATGGAGAGCTCATGCCCCAAAAATCGACAGATTTTTATCCAAAACTTAAGTCTGGCTTGGTCTTAAATCCCCTAGACGAGTAAAAATTGTAGAAAGAGAGGATATATTTGATGATTTATCTGGATAACAATGCGACGACTCCTCTTGACCCTGGAGCCCAGGAGAAGATGTCTCATTTTCTTCGGGAACATTTCGGGAACCCATCTTCTCTCTATCCTATAGGGAGAGCAGTCAAAGAGATCGTCACAGAAACAAGAGAGGTCATTGCTAAAGCTATAGGTGCCACCAGAACTGAGATAATCTTTACCGGGTCAGGAACCGAGGCAGATAATTTTGCAATACGCGGTGTATTGGATGCTTTCCCTGAAAAAGATGAATTCATTACATCCGAAATTGAACATCCGGCAGTTATAGAAACAGCTAGATATCTTGAAAAAAAAGGAATTAAGGTTACTTACGTTCCAGTAGATCAGTATGGCACAATTGACCTGGGTTTTCTCAGTAATGCCATCACTCCCAAGACAGCTCTCATTTCAATAATGCATGCAAACAACGAGATCGGGACAATTCAGCCCATAGAATCGGTAGTCAAAATAGCCAGAGAAAAAGGAGTTTTGGTTCACACGGATGCGGTTCAGTCTTTTGGTAAGATTGATGTCGATGTAAAAAAATTGGATGTGAATCTCCTCTCTATTTCTTCCCATAAAATCTATGGTCCTAAGGGAATAGGTGCTCTTTATATTCGGAAAGGCACAAATATCAAGCCCCTTATATACGGAGGACATCAAGAGAGAGAAATGAGGGCTGGAACAGAAAATACAATCGGCATTGTTGGTTTTGGAGAGGCTGTGCGTGTTTTGATGGAGAGGGGAAGCAAGGACAAGAAAAGGATCGAAAAGCTTGCAGAGCAGTTGAAAAAAGGGATAGAAGAGACTATTCCAAAAGTGAAACTCAACGGCCACGATAAAAATAGGGTAAAAGGCACTTTGAGTTTTTGTTTTCCAGGGCTCGAAGCAGAGGCAATCTTATTGGCTTTAGCTACTAAAGAGATTTGTGTCTCAACAGGTTCAGCATGCGCAGAAGGGACAGAGGATGTTTCCTATGTACTTAGCGCCATAGGCTTGAAGCCTGAAATTGCACGTTCAACTATCCGATTTTCTGTAGGGCGATTTAATACAGAAGAGGATATCCAAATTGTTCTGAAAGAACTTCCAGAAATTGTAAAAAATTTGAGAGAAATATCCGCACTTGATATTGATGAATAGTAAGTAGTCCTCTTCCATTTTACGCTGCCGATTAAAAGTTGCGTGTTTTCTGAACCCGATGGTCTGAGCATTCTCAAACATCTTCGCCTGGCCGATTTAATCGGCTTCCCTTGGTGACGGCTTGAGAAGGCTAAATCTTCCGATGCCGCTTTAGACATTCCTGAATATTTTTTTCTGAAAGTTCTGTTAATGGTCCTAGCCAGGCAAAATGGAAGAGGTCCAATGAGTTTTTATGGGGTTTATGTGTTCCGGAGTTGAGAAAGATATGTCTTTCTTACATCTCTAAAAAAATTCTGGTATTCTTCGGTTTTATAATCCGGATAGGTCCAGCTCAATGTGTGGACCTCTTTTTTGCCGAACAATAACTCCAGGTGGGCATATATTCCATGCTGGAGTGGAATTCTATGGGCAAAATCCTTGACCGTGGCCATGATTAAGGCAGAAGGAGTCAAATAGCCTGGGTCGAGGTTGACAATCCGATGGCCAGCGCTCAGCTCTTTCTTTATTTCTTCTTCAATTTCGTTCGTTCGGAGTTTTATCTCACTCAGTTTTTCAGGTTGGATGAGATGGGCAGAACTCAAGAATTTTCTTTTTAGATTTTTTCCCATTTGTTTTTCGTAATAGTCTGTGAAGTTAAACTTCAGAGGAGGAGAAGCATTGTCTATTGATCCATAGAGGCGAACAAGATGTTCTTCTGCCTTCATAAAAATGAGCTCTGTAGAAGCGATAATCCCACAGATGAGTTTAACAGGCGAGAAAGTTTTGACCTCGGCCATTGCTTAACTCTTATATATTTGATCAGAGTATTTCTATCTTCTTAAAAAGGTTGAATTTCTAAAAGAATGAAGATGAAAAGCAGCATTTAGCTTGTGGATTACTCCTCGCTTTCCTTTTTCTGTTCCTCATATCTGCGAATATAATCCTCTGCTACTTTCTTGGCGTCAAGTGAGAGAAAGCTTGCGTAATTCATCAGGTGTGCTTTGAGATAAATCCCCGCAGGAAGAGCCTCAAAATTCTCTAGTTCGATGTTTTGAAGAAGTTCGATACGAATCTTTGTTTCCAGAGCAACCTCATAAAGTTGAACCCCCTTTTTTTCTCTTATTTGACGCAAGGCCTCTCCACTGAAAGAAACACTTTCTGTATGCTTTTCACTGGGAATATCGGAGACTGAAGGCTTTCTTTGAGTAACAGGTTTGCTCTTCTCTGTATCCATTAGAGCAATAAGTTTTGTATAGGCATTTTCAATCTTCTTTAGTATCTCCTCGCGGTTCCTTTTTGAAAATTCATCTGCAATAGGAATTACAACCATAGAATCAGAGGAGTACAACTTTTTTAGACGCAGGTATGCGTTTTTTATCTCGGACAGCGATGCATCAGGACTGACTTCAAGAATCTCAAAATACTTTTTGTTCACATCTTCTGGCATGATCAGCCTTTTAATATTTTTATTTCTTTTTCCTCTAACAAATTTTCCGCTATAGTTTCTATCTCTTTTGCGCATGGAGTCGAGGCATAATTCTGCATGTATGGCCTCCCGTTTCGGAGAGACCTCCAGATAGAGTCATCATATTCGATGTAGCCAACATATTTTGTTTTTATCCCCAAGTATTTCATTATCACGCTCTTCAGAGAGGCCCCCATTGCGATGTCTTGAGTTGTTCTTACCTTGTTCAACACAATATATAGTGAGAAATCAGAGAGTTCCTCATCAAGAATTTCTTCAATATATGAAAAGCTGCCCTTGAGCCAATCGATAAGCTCTTTTAAATTTTTTATCCTGTACTTTTCTCTTCGATTCCACACATGCTCAAGCATTTCTTTGAAACCATGAGCTCTTAGCGCCATCCTTACTTTTCTGAATAATGCATTTTTTACAAAATGATACAGATTTTCAACCGCGGTTATTTCCGGTTCCAAAATCGCAATCGTCTTGTCAGCCATAAGAAATGCATCGATAGTATTTTTGTGGCTTCCACCACCCAAATCAATGAGCGCATAGTCTGTATTTAATTTCATGATATGTCTGAACAACTTGAGTTTTTGAGTAAATTTAATGTTGTCAGATGAAAGGGAATGGATGTCTCCTGTTATTAAAGACATATTTCCGATGCTGGTTCTGACAAGGAGTTTATTCAGAGGAGTCTTTTTTTCAAAGAAATTTGTCAGAGATTTTTTTGGTCTTTTTATTCCGAGAAATGAATGAAGGTTTGCTCCCCCAATATCAACGTCTATTAAGACGACTCTCTTTTCCTTAAGAGCTAGATAAGTGCCCATGGAGCTTGTAAGAAAACTCTTCCCAGTTCCCCCTTTGGCTCCACCAATTGCCCAAACCTCGCCTTTTCTTTTATTATTCAAATCTTCCATAGTCAGCAATGGATTATATATCTTATTATAAATAATATATTTAAATTAAATGCCTGAGTCAACCTCCTAATTCAAAATAATGTCAATATCTGTTTAAACCAGATAAAACGCAGAACGATTTAAATTACTTGTTTGACATGGGAGTCTTCTTGTTTTATAAGATTCAGGAATTGAAGATAGTCAGAAGGACAGATTTGCCGGCTTGATCTTTCCTTATGAATATTAAGGAGTTGAGAGACAAAAGGTTTTTTATATGAGTTTGGGTATTTTAGCTCTTTTTGCCCTTTTGCCGATTGTATCAGTATTTGGATTAATAGTGCTTTTCAGGTGGCCTGCAACCAAGGCCATGCCCATTGCTTATCTCATCACCTTTTTCGAAGCCCTAGTTGTTTGGAAGGTTCCCTTTCCCCAGGTAGCGGCTGCATCTATTGATGGCTTGGTTACTGCCGCTTCAATCCTTTATATTGTCTTGGGTGCAGTGCTTCTGTTGAATCTGTTGCAGCAAAGTGGCGCAATTTCTGCTATTCGAAGCAGTATGTTTCTCATATCGCCTGACCGACGAGTTCAGGCAATTATAATTGCCTTCCTTTTCGGCTCATTCATTGAAGCCTCTGCTGGATTTGGAACACCGGCTGCGGTAGCCGCCCCTCTATTGGTTGCCATCGGATTTCCAGCTATGGCAGCTGTTATGGTTTCTTTGATTATACAGAGCACTCCGGTTTCTTTCGGAGCAATAGGCACTCCTATCCTCATCGGTGTCAATGCGGGATTGAGCGGTCAAACCGAAGTCATAGATTATTTAGGCGCATATAATGTAGATTTTCCTTCATATTTGAGCTCCATCGGAGGTAAGGTGGCTCTGATTCACGGCATCACAGGGACACTTATTCCCATAATTCTCGTAGTCATGATGACGCGCTTTTTCGGTCGAAAAAGAAGTTGGAAAGAAGGCCTATCCATTTTCCCTTTTGCCCTCTTTGCCGGCCTCTGTTTTACTCTGCCTTATACACTCACTGGATTGTTCCTGGGGCCTGAGTTTCCGTCTCTATTAGGGTCTCTTTTAGGTCTTTTGGTAGTTGTTCCTTTGGCTAAAATTGGCTTCCTTGTTCCAAAAGACATATGGGATTTCCCATCCAAAGAAACGTGGCCCCAAGAGTGGGCTGGTCAGAAACACGAGGATTGGCAGGATAATAGGGCGAGAATGAGCATCTTTCAGGCATGGCTCCCCTATTTTCTGGTTGCTTTACTCCTCCTCTTCAGTCGTCTATGGAATCCCTTAAAGGAAACCCTAGCTTCTGTTGTTTTAAACTGGACAAATGTTTTCCAGACTTCTATCAGCACTAGTTTTCAGCCTATCTATTTGCCAGGATTTATATTTTTCGTTGCAGTAGTTCTGACAATCTTTATTCATAAGACTTCTAAAAAACAGGTGCAGATAGCTGTGATTCGTTCCTTCAGAACTCTTCTGGGCCCTGCTATTGCCCTCGGATTTGCTGTCCCGATGGTTAAAGTATTCATTAACAGTGGAGTCCCTGGAGGATTAGACAAAATGCCTATCATACTCGCAAGTGGAGCAGCAATATTGATAGGAAAAGGTTGGACAGCGTTTTCTGCCGTCATAGGCGCGATGGGTGCTTTCATTGCAGGCAGCAATACGTTTAGCAATATGATGTTTTCGCTCTTTCAGTTTGCCACAGCCCTAAAAATAGGAGCTGTTCCAGGTGTAATAGTTGCTCTTCAAGCCGTGGGGGGAGCAGCAGGGAATATGATTTGTGTTCATAATGTTGTGGCAGCCTCTGCAGTTGTTGGCCTTTTGGGAAAGGAAGGATTGCTCATTCGCAAGACATTAATACCCATGACCTATTATCTCATTGTTGCTGCCATCATAGGTATTATCATGTTGCAGATTTTTAAGATTTGAAAAAAAGGGGACTGTCCCCTTTTTTATTTTGATATCAAGTTTATCTGGTCGACGATTCTGAAAGTCGCTGAACCCCTGCAGGTCATAGTCGAACCATCTATGTTGACAGGAAATGGCCTGCTGTGTTTAGGTTCGATCTTCAGGGTTTTTTCGACACGATAAGATTCAAATCCCCAGAGTTCAGGCCGAATCATGATAGAAGAATCCCATGCCCGCTTGAATTGACTGGGCAAACTGAGCATCCCGATATCCCTGATTGCGAACAGATAGAAATCTCCGGAGCCCAGCGGGACTGACTCTGCGAACGGAAAATCAGGGCCTAAGTCTCCGTTTGCGATGACCATTGCTTGATAATAGCCCTGTGAGGCCTTTTTACCATCTACTGTTATAGTCCAAGCTACTTTTTTTCTCCAAGTCCGCTTGATTGCCTTCTCCACGACAGATAGCAGTGCACCGACGAAAAATGGACCTCGATCACCAAATAACTGACCCAATATGCCCTTATAATATTTGATGAAACGGTTTTCTGTGTAGTGCGGAATCCTGCCAAAGATCCCTGCTCCTCCATAACCCATGAAGTGGCGGGGCTTCACACGCTTTTCCCCACTCACTGCCCTTATAACGTCACACTTAACCATTCTTTTCTTGGCCAGTGATGCAACAAAAACCTCTATGGCGCTCTCTATATCATCAGGCATTCCCAGTGTCTTCCCGATTAGGTCGGCTGATCCCTTTCGAAGGAAACCCAGAGTGATGTTCTTGAGCTCAATGTTGGAATCGATGCAACCCTCGAGGACTTTGTTAAATGTGCCAGAACCGCCGGCTGATATTATGGTCCTCTGTCCTTTCACCACGAGTTCACGGGTTAGCCTCTGTGCTTCTGCGTGGCTATCGACTGCATGAAGTGAGACGTCTTCCCTTCCAAGCTTTTTAAATAGAGGAACGATCCTTTTGACCTTTCCCCAATCTTTGATTGAACCGGATATCGTGGTTGCGATAACCTCAATTTTGTTATCATTCATGTTCAGGTTCTCTTAAGCTTAAGCCTTTGATAAATTCCATGGCTGAAGCAGTTACTTTATCGATTTCCGACTCGCCATCAAGGATACGAGTGGGGATATTAAATTCTTTTTCTACCACCTGGGTTACCAGGCGGTAGCCTTCACGCAACTTAGCTAATTTTTCTTCTGTTTCATGGACCTGCCTCTGCTCTCCTCTACTCTTGATTCTTTGGATTGAAACGGATGGTGCCACATCAAGAAATATCACAGCATCTGGCAGTCTCATATGGTCGAGTTTGAAGCGCTTTAGTGCTGCCAGCTCACGAGCTTCTGTGAATATTGGATCATCTTTCCTGAACTCTTTTCCTCTGCCTGTGAGAACTTTTATGGCCTTAGAGCATGTCTCCGCATTGAAGTATTCTTCCCTGTATATTTTTGCCCATGCTGCCAAATTGAGCAAAGGGCATCCATCCTGGACAATGATATCAGGTAAATACCATCTCTGGACCTCTCCCATAATATGGTCGCGGAGCAGGAGTTCGGCCAGTTTAGGAATCCTGTAATGTTTTAATGATTTTGCTTTCTTTGCATATCTGCCCAGTGCTTCTCTGACTTTCTCGGTGAGCAAAGGCTGAAGTTCTTTTTGATTTTCACTCTCGTAGAATTCGAGGTTATCACTAACCAGGCAAACACGAAGGGCGTCAGATAGCTTTTTCGATATCATTCTGGAGAGAGTGCTTTTCCCTGAACCATCGATTCCCAGCACAGCATACGCAAATGCGGGCCTGGGGCGTTTATGTCTTCTGTGTCTTTTTGCGGTTTCTGATTCAGACAGTTCCCGGATCATTTTTTCCAGAGAAGATGTGATGTCCAGGCTGTCTCCTTCGAACATTTGAGGAGGGCCCACGGTAACATTGTTCCAGATTGGGAGCGGAAGAGCGCTTTTCCTGGGGAATGCTTTCTCAGGTCCGGAGAGAAAAACAGGGATAATCGGGACACTCCTGTATTCTACAGCGAGCCTGCCAATCCCGGTCTTGAATTTTCCTATCTGCCCAGGTTCTCCTCTTGTACCCTCAGGAAAGATGATGATATTATGCCCAGAATCCAACGCTTCTTTCATCTCTTTCAGAGGATCTTCAATTTTCTGATCTCTTACGATCCAGATAGGACGGAAGAGGTAATTTACAAGTTTGAATGCGGCGTTCGATTTAGACCAATATTCTTCTGCTGCGACTGGACGAGTCGCCAGGATATGTTTAACCGGCAGGGTATAGAACAGTAGCAAGGTGTCCAGATGGCTGTTATGGTTGGAAATAATAATATAATGCTCTAGAGAGGAGAGATTCTTCCTTCCTGCAACATTAATCCCAAAGAACAATTTCAGGAAAGGCCTGAGCAAGATCAGGTGGATTAAAACTCGGAAGGATAAGAAGCTAACGAGCTTCTTCATTTTAGAACGCATCAGATCTCATGGAAAAGTAACGAAGGTAATGGAACACTACTGGCGCCGCATAAAGGAGTGATCTGAGGTTGTCCATCACCTGACCTCTCCCTGGCCGGAGTTGATTACTGCTGATTCCAATATCCTTCTCAATATATCTTATAGTATGGCGCCCGATCGCCACTAATACAGGAATCAGAAGCCCCAGAAATATACAATGCAGCCATGGTATATTTGTCCAGTATGATAGGACTAGGATGAGGGTAACAGTAATCGGAGCCGAGAAGAAATACTGGATTAAGACATTGCCCCAGCGATGATCTTTCTTTTTCCTCACAACGATGGAGATAAGGTCACAAATGGCTACGTTGAGAACCAGCATGATTGCCCACCATGTAGAAAAAAGCGCTAGGTAGCCAATGTGACCGATGCAGTAGACCAGAAGAAAGAGCCCCAGGTCGATAATTCCTATAGACAGAAGAGTCCCTTTGATCTCCTTCCCTCCTAATGTTACAAGGAAGGGGATGCCGAGAAAAGCATAAACAGGAATTGAGATGATGAATATTCCATAGTAGTCGAGCTGGATAAAGATAATCATGAATGGAATCGAAAGATAGGCACCCATGATACCCCACCGATCTTGCAGTCTTATGTCCACCAGCGTGAAATACTCTCTCAAAGCCATGAAACAGAGAAATGCCAGGATCCATATAGCTAGTTCAAAGGAGACTGCTTCAGATGCAGCGAAAATCAGTGAGAACGTCCACATGTAATTAATGTATGAGTCGTAACGAAAACGGATCTTAAATATTTTTTTAAAGAGCAAAAAAAGCGAAAAAGCCAGAAAAATGAGGATAACAATAGTTTTTGATATGTCTGTGAACATTGGAGAAACTTTCAGGCTATTATTTTAATCAGAATTTGCAGCTTTTACCCCTGATTATTACCCCGTGATTTTTACAAGGTATTTATAGCACAGGAGAAATCTGATGTCAAAGATGACACCAGCCATTTCATCAAATTGACTGCTAGTTTTTATTTTGATATAAGAAGCAGAAAGTACCAGCAAGCATCAATAATGCTGACAATGAAAAAAATCGATGCAGCGCTAAAAGAATTCTTATCTCTTAATAACTGGACAGACTGGTTTATAGTAATTTCTCTTACAATATTATCACCTTTTTTCTTGTTTCCATCTTTGAAGCACGCATGGATATTTCTGATTATTCCTCTTGTATGGATTCTGCGAGGGATTAAAAAAAAAAGATTTTTGATAGAGCAGTTTTAGATTGGCCAATACTTCTCTTGTTATTTCAAGTTTTCATTTCCTGTTTGATTGTGTCTGACCTCTCTTTTAGTATACCCAAAATTGGTGTGATACTTTTTGCAATTTCTTTTAAGAGAAAACTCATTTATTGAGAGCTTTTTTTGGAGAAGATATCAGCTCTTGCAAAAAAAATGGAGAGTAGATAGTTATTTCAAGAATCCAAATGAATCAAAAAAAATCATTTAGATTTATCATCCAGAAATTTGACATTGCAGTGGATCTTATAAGAGAACATGGGTGGGAAAAATTCTTTGGACAGATCATACCTTGGCTGATTTGCAGACGCTATATTTTTTTTTCTGGTCCTATTGACAAGCCGATTTCTTTTTTTCAGGCTGAGATTCCATTCCGGTTAGAATTGGCTAAACAGACAGAGCTCATGTATTTAATCAAATTACGCCCCCATTTCTATGATTTAGGACAAATTCAGGAACGCATAAATCAAGGACATCTGTGCTTTCTTGGGTGGAGTGGGAATGAACCGATTCATATCCGATGGGCTTTTGTCAGGTCCCGCTTAGTTCCTTATTTACATCGGACTATATGTCTTACACCCGAAGATGTCTATACCGATGAAGCCTATACAACTCCCGGTTTTCGTCATTAAGGAGTTTACTCATATGCCGGATATCTTATGCGTAAATTTCTAAAAGGCATGGGATATCAAAGAATTATATTAGCACTGCCTACATGGAGTATGTTTCTGCTGAATACGGCTGAGAATTTCAAAATGAAAAAAATAGGCGAAGGGGGATATTGGAATTTATTTGGGTATAAAAAATTTTTTTGGATAGACATGATTTGGAAACAAAACAATGAGAAAATTTTTACTACCCAAAAATAATAGCTCGACACAATATTCATGGGAGTGGATAGGTGAATTTTTTCCCTCACTGACAGGTGCTCCATCAACCCAGTATTATCTTGAGTGTGAAAAACATCTCTTCGAGTTTTTCTTCCCCAATCTTCAAGGAAAAAGAGTTTTAAAGACTGACTTATGGGATGAAGCCAAGAGTACACAGATTCTTAAATGGGTAGCAGAACAAGGTTCAGAGGTTTTTGGTATCGATATATCTTTTTCAATCGTGAATAAAGCAAAAATCATTTTTGATACTCACCAAAAAAAACGCTTTATCGTCTCTGATTTACGTAATATTGCCTATGCCGACGAGTCTTTTGACTAAATTTACAGCATGGGGACAATAGAACACTTTCGCCAATCTTTTCAGGCGATTAAAGAATGTTTTCGAGTGTTGAGAAAAGGAGGGAAAGCAATTTTCGGCGTCCCGAATAAGTATGATCCTTTCCTCAGGCCATTGATGGTCTTTATCCTTAGGAAATTTGGGCTTTATGCTTTTGGGTATGAAAAGTCTTTCTCAAGGAGGCAGCTTGAGATCATGCTCAAAGAGGCGGGCTTTCGAATAATTGAGAACAGCGGAGTCCTCTTTATGCCAGGACAGCTTCGTATGCTCGATCTTTTTCTGCATGTCTTATGGCCCAAATCCACTTCCCTTACAAAGCCTATGATATTTCCATTTGTTTTTCTTTATAAAAAGTTTCCCTTTTTAAGACGTCATGGCTATCTGATTGCCTGTGTCGTTGAAAAGCCTTGAGTCGTTCTCAAAAAAAATATTTATTTTTTTCAATATCGTGCCATTATATTCAAAAGGCCATATTCGTCCCATATTCCACCCATATTCCTCCTTTTTGACTTAGAAGGTACGCTATGCTATAAACACCTCAGCAAGGGATCGGTAGGATTGAAGGTAAGTGCAAAAAAGAAAGTTCCTGTATTTTTTATTCTTTTAATTTGCATATTCATGTCCTTGTTTCTAATAGTAACTCGCCCGGATTTTCTTTCACTCGGTACTATAGAGTTTGTCTTTGGATGTTTTTATTTTTCTTTTTCGGCAATTTTCTTTATATATTGTTTGAGAAGCAAACATGACGATATAGAAATCTGTGCTATAGATGTCTTATATGGATTAGTTGTTTTAATCACTTTATTATCATTTCTTTTTTTCTCCAAACAAAGGCTGTTATTTCATCAGGCTTATTCCGTTTTTGCTACTTTTATTCTCTATTTGCTTGTTCGGTTTTCCTATAAGCGATATGTATATAACAAGCTGACATGGCTCGTTTCATTTTTGGTTGGAATTGCCGGAATTGAAGCGATCCGCGGGCTCATTCAACTCCTCTCGGGCTCTCAGATGAAGGGACTTTTTTTTAACGTCAATCATTTTGCGATGTATATTGCGCTGAACATTCCTCTGGCAATAGTACTCACATCGAGAAAAAAAAGGAGGTCCCTGATCCAACTTTTATTTTTTTCAATCTTAGGATTGTTGGTTGTGTGTGTGATTCTTTCAAAATGTAGAACAGTCTATGCGGGTCTGATTTTGACGCTTCTTTTGATGCTTTTTATTCGTCATGGTCATATTTTTAAGCTGATATACTTCAGGAGTTCAAGATACATCCTATTCGCCTGGAGCTTAGTGAGCGTGATAATCATAGGAACAGCTGCTGTTCTCATTTATTATCTAAAACCATTATCAGCTATTGGGCGTATTCTTGTCTGGAAAGTTTCTCTGCAGATGTTCTCTGAGTTTCCGATTTTAGGTGTGGGATTTAATAATTTCTCCAGCATGTACAATTTATATCAGGGCCGCTTTTTCAACCAAGGATTGGGGACAGAAATGGAGAGGTTGTCGGCGTCTTTTGTTTCATATGCTTTTAACGATTACTTAGAAAGCGTTGTAGAATTTGGAATTTTTGGCCTGATAATTTTTGTTTTTTTCTGGTACTTGATAATAAGGAGCGTTTGGTATGGTTTTCATCGTTTTTATATTCCCAAGGAACAGAAGACACTGCCTGATTTGAAGAAGAAAAAATCTGACGAAGCCCCGCCCACGCTGGCTGTCTCACAGATTCCCACTCGAGTGACTGATAGAGCAAAATTGGTTAAGGACAGCTTAACTCTCGGCTTAGCTGGCTCGGTCATGCTCTACATGATTATGTCATTTTTTTATTACCCGAGCAGAATTATTCCAATATACTTAGTTTTTAATATCTGTCTGGCTTGTGTAGTGAGTGAGAACTTGAAATTTCGTGCTGAGACATCATGCCTCGCATCAAATGGGAGGCTCAAACTCTCAGGAGTCAGAGAGCTGCTTCAAAAATTTAGAGTGCCTCGTAGGCTTCGTTGCCAGATATTGATTATATTTTCTCTGTTGGCTTTTCTTGTGTCTGCTCTTTTCTTGCCGTCGTTTTATAAACAGTTTGAAGCGGAAAGAAAGTGGCAGACAGGACGGATTTTGAGTGAAAAAGGAAATAATAGTGAAGCTCTAGAGTTGTATAACCGTTTATATCCGATCCTGAAATGGGATGGAAATTTCTTGCACCACTACGGCAGAATTCTTTTAAATACTGGAAACACCAAGGAGACAATCAAATATCTTGAACAGGCTAAGGAATTCTGGCCTAATCCTTACTTATTAGAGGATTTGGCAGTCGCTCATGAAAGAGATGGAAATCTTGATGGAGCAATCAGCAATGCTTCTCTCGCAAGCAGTATCTTGCCTTGGCGTTTAACATCGAAATTCTTACTTGCAAATTTCTACAACACGAAAGGAGATATCACTAATGCGGCAGAGTACGCTCGCCTTGTGATGGATACACCGATGAAAATATGGACCGAGGAAGGTGAGGGATTAAAAGAGAGCGCATGGATCTTCAAACAAGATTTAGATTCGGCTTTTAAACTCCCTCGAACGCCACAGGAGGAGGCAGTATCATTGCTTCCGGCGATATACCGTTATGACGTGATGAATGCTTTGAAGGCTGCCGGTGAGAATGCCGGGCAACTGATTAAAGCGATCCGTTCAGTCAATCAGGAAAAACGTGAAGCTTTAGCCTTTCTTCTGGCCAATATGCCGGAGAGCGATTTGAAGACCCTATCAACGGACTTCCTTTTAGCCAACGTTAGGTATGCCTTTAAAGCTCGTTCGGAGCTGCTTTTTAACAGGATTATCCCTGAAGATATCTTCCTAAATTATGTAGTGCCCTATGCCGTTTTGAACGAACGTAGAGATAACTGGCGTCCTTTCTTTTATGATAAGTTCATCGAGATTATCCGGACGAGTCCTTCATGTGAGGAAGCATTAATGAATCTGAACCGGGATCTGTTCAACATGTTTAGAATTGTTTTCCTGAATATAGATATTTATAGTTCGATGAACAGTCCCTTCGAGAGTATAGAGAAAGGCTATGCTTCCTGTTTGGAACTGGCAATTCTGTTCATTGACGCTTGTCGTGCTGTCGGCATTCCGGCCAGACTGGCGATCATCCCGCAGTGGCCTCATTTGAATCTCGGACACGCTTGGTCTGAAGTCTATGTTAATGGTCAGTGGCAATGTTTTGGAGCCTTTGATCCTGCGCGGCTTGACGGGATAGTGGAGAGAAGAGTTGCATTGAGAGTAGATACATCTAAGGCGGAACACCGGATTTATGCGGTCAGTTTTAAAAAAACAGATATTCAAATGACATTCTGGGAGGATATATCTTTCATTGATACAACGGAAAGATATGTTTCTTATGATGAAAGGAAATAAATCGATGCGACCTGAACCACCTGAATGGTTGATTGAACTTATTGTCGGAGCATCTAAAAAAGCCCAAAGATCGTTTTTATTCTATGTGGGATTCCTTGCCTATTGCCTTTTGTCCGTTATTAGCATCTCCGACAGGCAGATCGGTCTTAGCTCAACAGTAAATCTTCCTCCTTTAAACGTAGATGTCCCACTCGTCGGCTTTTTTATAGCCACTCCCTTATTGCTCGTACTTATTTTCGTTTATTTGCAGATCTGCATCCTCAGATTCAAGAGATTAACCGCATATTTGGATACTCAATATAGTTCTGCGGAAAAATGGCGTTTTCTTCCCTGGATAATTAAGGCTGTGAAGGTTCCGGGAACTGAGTTGCCAGACAGGTTTCTCAAAATGATCACCGCACTGTTTCTCTGGGCTTCACTGCCCATTTCCTTGATTCTTATCGCCCTTCGGTTCATAAAGCGACACGACTCGTTCTGGTCTTATGTCGTCGGCTCGATTCCGATCTTAGGAACAATCATCGTCATCTGGTTCTGGCGTATCTTTTCATCCTTTATTAGGAGTAAGTCTTTGGTACGAACGGTTTTTCGCTCAGGTGTTGTCACCTTTCTTGTCGCAGCCCAGCTCTTTCTATTACTCTTCTTGATTCCCTGGGCGAACGACGGGCTTTCTGTCAGTGTTTTAGAAAATATTAGAGACAGAATAAGACCTTTTTTCTGTGTGAACTTAAGCAATCAAATATTGATCGAGGAACTCGCAGCGGAATATGAAGGTCGCTTTTGGGGCGACTTCAAGAAGAAGCGTCTTGAGGGAGCTATTCTTAATCACGCTATTTTGAAAAGAGCGAACCTTGAGGGTGCATCTCTCCGGGATGCCAGGATGGATTTTACGGTTGCCGTCCAAGCGAACATCCGGTATTCTTACATGAAAGGAGCCTATCTCTCTTATGCCGATTTTCAAGGAGCTGACATGAGTGGTGCGAATCTTGTGAGTATTTATGGACGCAATGCCAGATTCAGTGAAGCTAACTTCTGGAACGCTGACATGAGAGGAGGCCGTCTGGAATATTCTGATTTTCAGGCAGCAGATTTAACTCTGGCAGACCTATCCGGGGCACGTTTATGGGATACTAACTTCCGGAACGCCCGGCTCTTTCATGCAAACCTCCTGGGCGCAGAGTTAGTAAGAGCTGATTTTTCAAAAGCTGATCTTAAGAAGGCAGTCCTTCGGGGAGCTGATCTTTGGGGCGCCAACCTTCTGGGAGCGATGAACCTGGATGTTGAGCAACTATCAGAAGCGAAAACACTTTATAATGCAAAGTTGGATCCTAAACTGATGAAAGAAATAGAAAAAAAGTATCCACATCTCTTGGAAAAACAACCTTACTGAAACAAAGATATCCTCGATAAATTGCTCCAATCTTCAACTTTGGTTTGGCAGTAAAAGGAAGATGCAGTCTGGAAAGGAGATGAATTTCCTTTTATATGTAATTTTCCTTTCGTATAATTTGCAGATATTATTACTATGCCTTTGTTTGAGTAATTTTTTTAGGAGGAAAAATGAAGAAATGGATATTATTGACCATTCCCCTGTTAATCAGCTTCCAGATTGCTCCTTATTCGCTGAGCGAAAAAAATGAGATTCAGATAATTCTCGAACAACAGAAGATTTCGTGGAATGAAGGAAATATTGAAGGATT
>CP070825.1:3413674-3417395 GCA_020344415.1 Candidatus Aminicenantota bacterium | reverse complement strand
TCTGTAAAAATACAGGATTTCAGCTGAGATACATCTTTGAACTCTTCCCGTCAGGCCCTGCAAGAGGAGCCTGCAAAGTCGCCGGGCTTCCGAAGCCCGATGGCTGTGTTTAGGAAGAAAAACTCTATGCTTTCTCTATTGGCTGTATTTAGGAGAGAAAAAACTCTATGCTCTCTTTACTAAGATTTGGAGTCATCGTCTCGTTTCTTATTTCTGTTACAGCTCTTTCCTTCCTTGTTTTGAAAACCTTTTCCTTCGGCAAAAAGCCTCTCTATGCAAAGCCTCGAGGTGATGCAAAAAAAGGAGTCTATTACGCTTTCGGACGCGGGATGTTGCCCTGGGAGAAGGAGAGCTCAGGCAAGCACCTTCCCTCATACTTTACTGGAATGTTTTATCATGCTGGCGTATTTGCAGCATTATTCTATCTTCTTTCCCTGATTTTTTCCTTAGAACTATCCAAGCTTTTTATCTCTCTTCTGCGGCTTCTGTTAGTTCTGGGATTCGTGGGCGGCCTTATTCTCCTCTTCAAAAGAATCTTACTGCCTCATATAAGAAAAATAAGTTGTCCGGATGATTTCGCCGCAAACATCATTGTAGACCTCTTCCTGATCTTTGCCTTTTTCCATACATATTTTATGAAGGTAACTCCAATATTCTTTCTGCTGGCAATCGTAATGTTTCTGTATATTCCTGTTGGAAAAATTCGCCATTGTTTCTTCTTTTTTTATACAAGAATTCTCTTTGGCCTTTTTTATGGCAGGAGGGGCGTTCTCCCTCCAAAAACACATAAAATTTAGTGCGTGAATATTAAAGATTAAAATGCATGAGGACCAAAATCCATAGAGTATGAGCGAGAAAGCTTTGAAAAACGACCTATTAGAAGAAAAGATAAAACAACTGGGATCAGAAGACCTGAAAAAAGCTCTCCAGGTTTTTCGAGAAAAGCTAAATCAAGAATATGCTGCCTATCTTAATTCTTGTGTTCATTGCGGTCTATGTGCTGATTCCTGTCATTATTATTTGACCCATAAAGATGTTCAATCTCTACCTGCTTATAAATTAAGCCTGGCTCAAGGAATATTTAAGAAATATTTTAGCTTTGTCGGAAAGAATATCCCTGGCTGGGCAGGAGCAAAAGAATTCAATCAGAAGATGGTAAGAGAATGGGTCGATTCTCTGTTTGGAAGGTGCACGCTGTGCGGCAGATGTTCTTTGAATTGTTCCCTGGGCATAAATATTCATCTTCTTATAAGAACAGCCAGAAGCGCACTGGCTTCAATCGGCATTGTTCCACCTGGGCTCCAGTCTACGGTCGATACTGCCCTGGAGAAAGGGAACAACATGGGCATACCAAGGAAAGACTGGATAGAGACAGTAGAATGGTTAGAAGAAGAGCTCCAGAATGAAGTAGGGGACAAACAGGCCAGGCTTCCGATTGATAAAAAAGGAGCCAGGCTTTTTTACACAATCAATCCTCGAGAGCCAATGTTTTTTCCGTTATCAATTCTTGCAGTGGGCAAAATATTTTATTCAGCGGGTGAGAACTGGACCTTATCCAGCGACAACTACGATGTTACCAATTATGGCTATTTCAGTGGCAATGACGAAGCAGCCGCAACCATGTCAGGTAGGCTAGTCCAGTCTATGAAGAAATTGGGCTGCAAGACACTTGTCCTTGCAGAATGCGGCCATGGCTTTAGCGCCACCAGATGGGAATCTCCGCAATGGTTAAACAAGAAATATGAATTTGATATCCAGAGCATTCTCGAGATTGTTGCCGATTATATCCGGCAGGGCCGTATTAAACTCGATCCATCCCGCAACTCTGAGCCTGTAACTCTGCATGATCCCTGCAATCATGTACGCCTGGGAGGAATAGTGGAAGAGCAGAGATTTATACTTAAAAATGCTGTGCCTCATTTTATCGAGATGAAACCCAATAGGGAGAAAAATTTTTGTTGCGGAGGAGGGGGCGGCCAGCTGGCCATGACCCGTTTCAGCCAGAGACGCCTTGAGGCAGGTCAAATAAAAGCAGATCAAATCAGAAAAACCGGTGCTAAGATAGTCGCAGCTCCCTGTCACAATTGCCTTGATCAACTTATGGAACTCAATAAGCACTACAAGCTGGGAGTCGAGGCTAAGACTATCTGCGAGATTGCGGCAGATGCTCTGCTAATTGATAAAAGCCAGAGATATTAGAAAGGCCAGAAATAGACTTTAAATGTGAATCTTCTCTCTTATTTAAAAATAAAATTCTATATTTTTAGAGTCTCCAACCAGTCTAGCTTATTTTTTGCGTGATTCAGCTATTTCCTTGACCGCATTAATTGCGATATTTATGTGTTCTTCTGTATTAAAAGGGCCAATGCCGGACCTCACTGCTCCCTTAATCTTGTCTGTGCCAAGCTGTTTGTGGACGAGCGGAGCACAATGAAGACCTGTTCGACAGGCAATATTGTAGTCTACGTCAAGAATAGTGCCGGTGTTAAAAGCTTCTAAACCGTCAATATTAAAAGGTAGAATGCTGATATGGTCTGTCAAATCATCCTGGCAGTACAAGATCACTCCCTCTATTTCTTTAAGCCCATCCCTGAGCATGGTTGTTAGTTTCATTTCTTGCTCATGAATATTATTCAATCCTTTCTTCTCTATCCATTTCAATCCTGCCTGAAGGCCTGCCACTCCAAGGACATTCAACGTTCCGTATTCGAGCCTGTAGGGATACTCGTCCAGATGCGTGCGCACTGCAGAACGAACTCCTGTCCCCCCTGCTCGGGTATGCCTTATCTCAATTCTCTCTCTTACATAAAGACCGCCAATCCCCGTGGGGCCAAGGAGAGACTTGTGGCCGGTGAAAACAACCACGTCCACATTCATCTCCTCGATATCAATCGGGATCTTTCCCACCGATTGTGAAGCATCAATAGCAAAGGCTATTCCATTCTTCCTGCATTGTTTCCCTATTTCTTTAATAGGCTGAATGGTCCCGATCACGTTCGAAGCATGGTTGATAATGACAAGTTTAGTGTTTCTCTTGAATTTTTTTGGGAACTCATCAGGATCCACAAATCCCTTGCTATCAAAAGGAATATAATCGACTTCAACACCGTTGTATTTATACAGGTGATAAAGCGGCCTTAACACCGAATTATGCTCAATTGTGGTTGTTATCGCGTGATCGCCCTCTTTGAGCATTCCATTTATAACTAGATTTAAGGAATCTGTAGAATTATAAGAAAAACAAAGTCTGTCCGGATCTTTTCCGTTAAAAAATCTTGTCAGCATTTCTCGAGTTGTATCTACCAATTCTCCGGTTTCCACGCACAGATCATATCCTGAACGCCCGGGGTTCACTCCAAAGTTCCTGTAATAACTATCCATAAAAGTATAGACTTCCTCAGGCTTGGGGAAGGATGTTGCTCCATTATCGAGAAAGATAAGCTTATCCATACAATGCCTCCAAAATTGCTCAGAAATTAATTATTTGGGAAAACAGCTTGAAATAAAATTTATATTAAATTCCAGGGTAAAATCAAATTATTTTTTATAAAAAAATTGACAGGGATTTTCATCTTGGACTAAAATTTATATTTCTTCCTAAAAATTTATATTATCTAAGGAGTCATGGATGAGAGGGGATTATAGACTAATACGCCTTTTCATTGGGCTAGTTTTTCTTGTTTGCCTATCGAACTGCACCTTCCTGGAAAAACCTTATGAT
>CP070825.1:3366128-3413574 GCA_020344415.1 Candidatus Aminicenantota bacterium | reverse complement strand
TTGAGAAGAGAAGGTGAAATCCCAAAAGAATTCCTAGAAAACATCTTGGAAAGCATGGATGGAGGAGTCCTTACTATAAACAAAAAAAGAAGGATCACCTCGTTTAATCGTTCTGCTGAGGAGATTACTGGCTTCAAGAGAGAGGAAGTATTGAATAAGGATTGTTGTGATGTTCTTAAGAGTGAAATATGTGAAGAATCATGTCCTTTAGAAGAAGTCTTAAAAACCGGAAAACCGGTCTTCAATTATGAGATTATGATCACTGGTAAAAAGGGGAATAAGGTTCCTGTAAACATAACGGCTTCACCTTTGCGATCCAAAAATAATGAGATAATCGGCGCTGTAGAAAACTTCAGGGATTTGACCAAACATAAGGGATTATGGGGGAAGTTGAGAGAGGAAAGAAACAAAGCGCAGCAGTATCTCAATATAGCGGGAGTTATAATAGTGGCTATTAATGAAAAGGGAATAGTCTCCCTTATCAACAGAAAAGGGTGCCATGTTTTAGGATATAAAGAAGAAGAAATCATTGACAGAAACTGGTTTGATTTATGCGTCCCGGAGAGAGAGAGAAGAAAAAGAAAAGATGCTTTTAAAAAAGTGATGGCTGGAGAGAAAGAGGAAGTTGAAGACTATGAAAACCCAATTTTAACCAACTCTGGAGAGGAAAGGATTATCGCATGGCACAATACTACATTGACAGATAAAAAGGGTCATATCATTGGCACTCTCAGTTCAGGAAAAGACATCACCATGCGAAAGCAAACTGAGGAAGAATTGATCAGATCAGAAAAGCTAGCCTCCTTAGGCCAGTTAGCCGCAAGCGTTGCTCACGAAGTTAATAATCCATTAGCCGGTATTATGGTCTATGTAAAACTTCTTCTCAAGAAGTATAAGGAAAAGAAACTGCAGACTGGAACTACAGAAGAACAGCTTTTGAAAATGGATAAAGAACTGGACAGGACTACCCGGATAATCAGGAACCTTCTTGATTTCGCACGCCAATCAGAACCAGCCATAAGACCGGTCGAAATAAATAAAGTAGTAGAAGCCGCTTTGTTATTGATTGGACATCAAATTAGCCTTGAAAATATAAAGCTTGAGAAGAAATTAGATGCACACCTTCCTTTTGTTCGTGCAGACTTTGACAAAATCCAGCAGGTATTGATAAATATCATCATGAATGCGATTCAGGCGATGCCTGATGGCGGCAACTTAACAATCAGAACATCGGTTGCTAAAAGCATTAAAATCGGTGAAGCACTCAAAGATGCCGTTAGAATTGATATCGGAGATACAGGAGTTGGTATTCTCAAAGAGAATCTGAATAAACTTTTCACTCCTTTCTTTACCACTAAAGAGAAAGGCAAAGGTGTGGGACTTGGACTCCCGGTTGTTCACGGAATTATTGAACAGCATAAGGGAAAGATAGAAGTAGACAGCGAGCCAGATGTAGGTACAACATTTACGATATATCTGGAGGTCATGGATGAGAAAAAGGACGAGAATACTCGTAGTTGACGATGAAGATATAGTAAGAGAATCACTCCGCGACTGGCTGGGCGGGGTTGGTTATAAGGTGGAAATTGCCGAATCTGGAGATGAGGCACTCCAAATAATCAAGCAGAAGGAGATCAAAATTATGCTTGCCGACCTATTCATGCCAGGCATGGACGGTATTGAACTAATGAAAAAGGCAAAAGAAATTGTTCCTACAATCTCGACGGTCATTATAACGGCTCACGGAACAATTCAGACAGCCATATCTGCGATAAGAGAGGGCGCTCACGATTACGTCGAAAAGCCGTTCTGCCCGGAAAAAGTCGAACTTATCATAAAAAATTTGGTGGAGCATCAGGATCTGATCGAGGAGAATATCTCTCTGCGGCGGAAGATCGAAGATAGGTTCCACTTTGAAGGCATCATCGCAAAAAGCCCGAAGATGTTGAAGATAATTGAACTTATTAAAACGGTAGCCCCAACTAATGCCACGGTATTAATCATCGGAAAAACAGGTACAGGCAAGGAGGTTATCGCCCGGGCTATCCATCATCAAAGTCCACGTCGAAACAAACCTTTCATTGCCACAAGCTGCGCAGCCCTTCCAGAAAGTTTGCTGGAGAGTGAACTTTTCGGCCATGAAAAAGGTTCTTTTACTGGAGCCGTAGAAAGAAAAAAAGGCAAGTTCGAAGCGGGAGACAGCGGCACTTTATTTCTTGATGAAATAGGCGAAATAAACGCCAACACTCAGATCCATCTGCTGAGAGCGCTTGAAGAGAAAAAGATTACTAGAGTCGGTGGTAATGAAGAAATCAAAGTTGATGTACGAGTTATTGCTGCTACAAATAAAGATTTGAAAACTATGGTTAAGCAGGGGGGATTTAGAGAGGATCTGTATTACCGATTGAATGTAGTAACTATAGAACTCCCTCCGCTTAAAGATAGAATGGAGGATATCCTCCCTTTGGCAGAGCATTTCTTAAAAAAGTATGCTGAAGAAAATAATAAAAGGATTAAAAATTTTTCTCCTGAAGTCGTTGAGTTTATGCTGAATTACTCATGGCCTGGTAATGTTAGGGAGTTAGAAAACATGATCGAACGCGGTGTAATCCTATCAAAGAATACAGCTATCGCCTTAGGTGAGCTTCCACAGGACATTATTCATCCAGCCCCAGCAGATGGAAAAACCATCGAGGCGGTGGAGAAAAATCATATTATTAGTGTGCTTGAGGAGACAAATGGCAATGTTTCAAAGGCAGCGAAGATACTTGGTGTTCGGCGGACGACTCTTTATAACAAGCTAAAAAAATACGAGCACACTGTCCATAAATTAGACACGTAATGTCCAATTAGTTGACAGTCCTTTCTTTGTTGGTTCTCTTCCAATAATTTTGTTCTTTATCGCAACTCGTTTATTTTCATAGGGTTAGCGTCTTTATTGAAATGCTCTTTATGCTATGCCTGTTTTGGCACACAACTTGCATTATAAGTAAAATGAAATGACTAATTCCAATAGGACCGTTACTGTTGTCAGGACGATCCTGATGGAATGGGTCAAAAAATAAATATTGGAGGTTAGCCATGAAGAAAGAAAATATGTTGGTTGTAGAAGATGAGGATATTATGCGTGAAGCATTATCCGACTACTTTTCAGACGAGGGTCATAAGGTTGATACTGCAGATGATGGTGATAAAGCATTGGAAAAATTTAATTTAGAAGATTACAACGTCATGATAGTCGATCTTAAATTACCGGGTCGCGATGGGCTTTCGGTGCTGAAAGAAATAAGAGCAAAGAATCCGAAAGCGAGAGTTATTATTATCACGGCTTATCCCTCGATTGAAACTGCAAAAGAGGCTATACGCGGTGGTGCTACTGACTACTTGCCGAAACCTTTTGAGCTGGATTATCTTGAGACCATAATCAGGCAATCTTACGAAGTTGAAATAATCCCTACTCCTCCCGTTGAAGAGCCTCTAATTGAAGAGGAAATTGTCACACCTTGCATCTGGATGCAAGCCGGCCTCGTAGAGAAACGGATGTGTGCCATTGGTTATCAATGCCAAAATGCATGTAAGTTTCATGTAGCGATGATGAAAAAAGAGAAATTTAGAGAAGATCCAAGGATTAAACCTTTTCTAGACAAGCTATACTCTCAATTAGGGAAAAAACAGTGCCGATATACTATGAGTGGAAAGATTTCTCTCAGATCCTGCGATAGACTTTACAACTGCGAGAGCTGCGAATTTCACCAGACGATGGATGATGAAGTAGACCGCCAACTTGTGGTTAAGGCCGCGAACCAAAAAAGGAAACAGGCTAAAGGTTATGACCAAGTGGCAGCGGTGCATAACACGTCCCGAAGTGACCACTAAATAAAATATGGGGACGTTCCCCAAAGTACTTTGGAGGACGTCCCCAGCATCTTTATTTTCTACCTTTTTTTAAATCTTCCTTAATCATTCTTATCCCAGCAGGAGAATTTATAGGTACTCCCATGAGTTGAGTCTTTAATTTCCTTGTATCAAAACTGTACTTGTGATCATTCTTTATATGCACATAGATTAAATCTATTTCAGGGCTTCCTAAAACAAGGGTGACGATTGTTTGACCAATATCGCCCAATGGCTTCCGGTCGATATGGCTGTGCTGGAAATCGGCTTTGACCTTTGTTCCTTCTCCCTTTTTTGATTTTATAGACAACTGGCCATTCGCTGCTTTGGCTGCTTCTGATAAAAGAGGGAGTCCCAAACCAAATCGGCGAACTGTTTTAGAAGTGTAAAAGGGATCAAGCACCTTTTTCACGGTTTCATTATCCATGCCTGCGCCGTTGTCGAGGACTTCGACAGACAACAAATCTTTCTTTTTGTCTTCAATTATCCTTATTTCGATCTTATCGGCCTCGGCCGCCACAGAATTTTCGACGATGTCTAAAATATGTAACGAGAGATCTTCCATCAAAACCTCAACAGGTTAGTAAAGCAATTTTCTTCCTTCTTGATTTTTCAATGCTTTTTTTATTTCAGCCACAGTGCCATCTTTGAGCAGGAAAGAGGTAAAACCCTCGCCAATGTCATCAGGATAGTGGGCGTCAGAAGAGCAAGTGATTGGATAATTATTTGTATACCTTTTCTTTGCTTCTTCGAAGGTGATTCTGGGAGAAATTTCTAAGGCATCCAATTCCAGATTATCTGGGATGAATCCCAATTGGCCAATGATGCCAAAGGATCCTCTGTCTATATGGGATGCGATGGCTATCCCGTTTAAGGAGTGAATAATCTGAATGATTTCTTCGAGGGGAAGCGTTGTGGCTCCAATCAAGAGTTTATTGTTAAAACCCAGCACTTCCCCTTTTTCATTCACGACAACTTGCATGCCAAAGGCTTCCTCATCATTTTCTCCGGGCAGATTTTCGTAGACGTGTTTCTGGAGCTTTAGAGCGTTTTCTATTTCGTCAAAAAGACCCAGGACATGGACTTCTTCCTGAGAAGCCACTTCCATGCCAGGAAAAACATTAATATTCATTTTCTTGGCGGTATTCATTGCGGCCAAAGAATTTTCTGTTGAATTATGATCACAGATACCTATGATATCTATTCCTTTTTTCTTTGCCATTATGACTATTCCCATTGGAGACATATCCAGTTCTGTACAGGGAGAAAGGCATGTGTGGACATGCAAGTCCGCCTTAAAGGGTTTTAGCATGAAAAATCCAGGTTATTTTTATGAACCGATTAATTCATATAATTTACCTGAGACTTCAAAAGCCATTTCTTCGCTACGAAGGAGGAACACATTTTCCTCTTTTGCTTTTCTAAGTGTTTCTTCATCAGGCTCGCGATTATTGACGATGATTACCCCAGCCAGGTCTTTCAATTTGGCCACAGCGATAATATTCTGATGGATCTGCAGAGTGATCCAGAGGTTGCCTTTTTTACTGTTGGCAATCACATCGCTGAGCAGATCGCTTGTGTATCCACCTGTAACCTCCAAATCTAAATTTTCTTGGCTTATTAAGACTTTTAGCTGTAATTTTTCAATGACTTCCTTTAATTTCATTCTATTGCCTTTCCTTTTTTGCTTGTTTTTTTGGCGCCAGGCTTGGTTTGACCTAAGAAGACAGATTTATTTAGCAATCCTGACAACTCCTGCGATAACTCTATAAACTTTTGAGGAAGATTGAAAACACAGTCAGTGAGCTCTGCTTCTCCTCGAACGACGTCCTCCGCAAAGCATAAGCAGGTGGGGGCACCGCACGCCCCGCAGTCAATTTTCGGCAGTGATTCATAGAGATCCTCTTTTTCTTTTCTTTTTTTTATGGCTTTGGCCAAGTCTTTATCCAGAGGTTTGATTGGCCTGGGCTCCAGTTTTCCATCTATGAAAAAGTATTTCTGATTATAAACTTTTCGGACTTCCCTGATGTCTGGACCGACTTTTGTCTGTTCGAACTCTAAAGTTTCGATCAATTTCAGGATTTTGTTGTAAGAAATATAGAGGTTTTCCACTGTCAGAGAGCCTCCGACGCATCCCTGAGGGCAAGAATAGGCTTCGATGAAGTCTATGTTTCTCAGTTTTCCCATCTCAATATCATCAAAGACCTTTAAGATTTCGGCTAGACCCGAAACAGCTAGGGAATTTTTCAGTCTCAGGGTTCTGCAGATGCCTCCCACCACGGCCCATCCAATCCCTAGAATGCAGATGCTCTCTAGGGCTTTCCGGGAACTGCCTTTTTCCATGCTTTCCAAAGCAGAAAGAAGAGGTCCGTAGATGTCTGAGATAGAGATTGCTCCATCTATGTGAGATTTCCCTTTTTCTGCAGGTTGCTTAATAGAAATCATCTTCACAGGGCACGGTGTAAGATAGAAAGTACCGATATCTTTTTCTTTAAGCCTGAGTTGTTTTGATTTTTTCTTTTTGATTTCTCGGGCAGCCAATTCTCGGGGAGTCTCTATGGGGATAATTTGGTTGATAAGGGCTGGATATTTGACCTGGATTAGACGCACAACGGTCGGACAGACATTGGAGATGAGCGGCTTAGGTCCCTTGTATTCTCTGAGATATTCCTGGATAGCGAAGCTAACTTCTCCGCAAGTGATTATCAGGTCAAAAGTGTCATCGAATCCCAGTTTTTTTATCCCGGCAAGGATTTTCTCTGGCAAAATTTCTCTTCCGAATTGTGCATAGAGAGCCGGAGAAGGAATGGCGACTGTATGGTGGAATTTAGTGAATTCTCCGAAGGGATCTGTCAAAGGGACAATGGCTTCGTGAGGACAAGCTGTTATACATTCTCCACAGTCGATGCATTTCTCTTCGATGATGACAGCTTTTTTATTTCTTATCCTGATGGCTTGGGTGGGGCAAACTCGCAAACATTTCATCCGGCCATCACACTTTTCCGTGTCGATACGGATGGAATGAAAGTATTCCTTCATTTTTTTTCGGATTTATCCAGACAGATTGTTATATCTATTGACGTTCCCTTGCCAGGAATTGAAGATATATTAAATTTATCAGCATTTTTTTTAATATTAGGAAGCCCCATACCTGCACCAAATCCCATCTCTCGCATCTCATCAGTGGCAGTTGAAAATCCTTCCTGCATGGCCAAATCAATATTTTTAATCCCAGCGCCTTCATCTTTGAGGTTAAGGCGAAGTTTCTCAGGAGTAATGCTCAGAGTGAGCACCCCTCTGTGAGCATACATAACAACATTCATTTCTGCCTCATAAGAAGCGATGGATGCTCGCATAATAATCGAAGGATCGATGCCAATCTCCTGGAGAATTTCCTTGAGACTGGTGGATGTTTTCCCTGCATTGCTGAAATCCCCACCTGTTATTTCAAATTGATGAGTTAATCCGCTCTCATCGTTCATCATTATTTTTAATATGCAGGCCCGCTGACTCCTTGAAGCCCATGGCTGAAGAGAAGGCCGCAGGCTGTGTACATCATGTATTTTGTTGATAGAAGAGGAATTCCTTGTTCCCTAGCTATCTCGATTCCCGCTTTATCTGGTTTTTTGCCCCGAACATATACAATGGCTTTGGCATCTATAATATTTGCTGTCCTGACCGATTGAGCATTGGATAGACCAGTCAGCAGGAGGATTCCGGGTTTGCCAAAAGCCAAGACATCACTCATTAGGTCAGATCCTCCTGCAGATGTGACCTCCAAGTCAAGATTTTCTTCTCCATGGATAACTTCGGCCTTAAGGAGTTCCTTGATTTCTTTTAAAGTCATTTTTGTATTAGCCGACATCGTTTTCACTCTTTCTATAGAATTCCATAACCTCCTTTTAGGAATTCATATGTTAACTATTCAGGTATCTATAGTCAATACTCATATCCATATCTAATGGGGTCAGGTCTTGCTTTTTGCTTGTTTAGAAATGAATCTTAAGTAAAGGCAAAAAACAAGACCTGACCCCACTTTTTCCACCTTTTTTCCAGCTATTTGAAGTATTCTTCTATAATCTTTTGAGCCATTAATGGAACGGCTTTTTTAACTGGTTCAGATAATCCAGATTGAATTGATTCAGGTATGGTTTTAATTTGGCATGCCAGTACGCTTACTTTTACCGAACATAAATCCTGCAGTTCCTTTAAAAGGTTTGAAGAAGGGACCTGATGGATTGAAAAATCGTCGATTTTTTCTTCTGGGATTTCATCGAGAGAAATTTCAAAAATTTCACCAGGTCCTCTCTCTTTATCTACAGCATCGATTATAACGATAACTTCTGGTCGAACCTCACTTAGAGATATAGTAAACAGAATTTTTCTTATGCCTGTGCCTACATCTAATAAGCATATGTTTTCTGGAATACTGTGGTGATTTATGAGATATTCTACGACTTCGGGTCCAAAGCCATCATCACCGAAAAGTTTATTCCCACACCCAGCTATTAGGGTTTTTTTTCGACAGTAGACAGGGAGATATTCCATTTCTAATTTGAAGTATCTATCCCTCTAATGAGGGTAGATTTTAGATTTGAAATAATTTGTATTTGGTTTGGAGCAGCTCCTCAGAGAACTTCGAGAGTATCAGGTCTAACTTTTGCTTTAATCAGAACAAGTCTATCAATTAGAAAATGTCACTAATGTATTTCCCTCTTGGTCAACAATATCAATTTTCACACCGAGTTTTCCATCCAACCTGTGAGTAGCGCAGGAAAGACAAGGGTCATGAGCTCTGATCATCATCTCTACAGTATTCAGAATTCCCTGGTCATATTTTCCGTCTTTAATCAGGTCTTTAGCTGCACTTTTAACAGACATATTAATGGGAGCATTATTGTGCGTAGTGCCAACGATCAAGTTAACATTTGTCATGAGCCCATTCTCATCTGTCTCGTAGTCATGAATCAGAGTTCCTCTGGGAGCTTCTACACAACCAACTCCTCTGGCTGCTCTTGGCTCAACCTTTTTTCTAATATCAGTGCTGGTGATCTCAGGATCGTCAAGAAGTCGAATAGTATTTTCTGCATTATAGAGCAGCTCAATCAGTCTTGCCCAGTGATAGAGTAGAGTCTGCTGGGCAGGGCGGCCGAATTTTTCTCTGAATTCTTCAAATTCTGCCTGAGCTAAAGGAGTATCGATTTTATCACAGACGTTTATTCTGGCCAGAGTATTGGTTCGATAAATCCCATTTGGATTATCCAGATCCATAGAAAACTCACCGGCTTTTTTCATGTAGGGGAATTTCAGATAGGACCAGGGTTCAACATGTTCGCTTATATAATCGGTGTATTCTTCATATTTAAAATCTTCATAAGAACCGTCGGTCTTCATCATTCTCAGCTTTCCGTCATAAAGATCCATAGAACCATCTTCCTTAACGGTCCCCAAAAATCCCGTGTTTATAACACCCAGAGATTTAACGACTTCTAAATATTTAGGAAAGAGGTTCTCTTTGGCAAAAGAGATAGAGAACTTAGATAACTCGAGCAATTCATCTGCCATCTGCCTCAGCTCTTTTCTTTCCTCTTCTAATAAAGGACGGCTAAACCCTCCCGGAACTGCAGCGGCAGGATGGATGGCTTTTCCAGCGATTATCTCCAACATATGAGCTGCCATATGTCTGCCTTTAACCACTTGTTTGGCGATATCTGGGGCTGCACCCAGAATTCCGATGACATTCCTGACCGAATAATCCGCATCCGGTCCAAGCACGAAATCGGCTCCAGCTAGAAAATAGAAGTGAAGAATGTGTTCTTCCATATAAGCAATACTGTTACACAGCTCTCTCAGTTTTGCCCCGGCAGGAGGAGGTTCAACTCCAAAAACCGCATCAGTCGCTTTGGCAGAAGCGTTATGATGAGACCAAGGACAAACGCCGCATATCCGCGTGGTAATCCTGGGCATCTCTTCGACTGGTTTGCCGATGCAGAATTTCTCAAAACCTCTCAGCTCGATGACATTGACCTGAGTGTCACTCACATTTCCAGCATCATCGAGTTGGATCGTTATCTTTGCGTGTCCTTCGATCCTTGTGACTGGTTGAATAGTTAGCGTTTTTCCCATGATTACCTCCTTGGAATAGGTCTCAGACGACCGGCACCAGAAAATCTGTTAAATGTTGCAGCACGGTCTGGAATTTGTTTGACATCAAGTCCTATAGTGGACAGAGCTCCCATCATATCAACCAAAGGATTGGCTGTATCTGAGAGAGGGCCAAAACATCCTCTGCAGGGCATGTATGCTTTTATACATCTAGGTGTTTTTTCTGCTCCCCCACAGCCTGATCTCGTAGCAGGGCCATTGCAAAGGAAACCTTGTTCCATGTAACACCGAACAGTATCCAGAGGCTTCCCGGGCTCGAATTCAACGGATTCAAGGGGTCTTTTCAAATCAGCCACCGCTTTCTCTTTTCTGATAGTGGGGCATTCATCACACACGCTCTTACTGGGGAGTTCGAGCTCTTTTCCTTCTAAAAGAGCTGTAAGCGCATCAACCACCATCTCTGGTGTTGTCGGACAACCGGGCAGTTTTATATCGACATTTACAACTTCATGTAGTGCATAAACTCTATCAGTAAGCGGCGGCACTCCTTGGGAGGGGGTATCTGCTGAATCGGTGGAAACAGAACCTCGGTAAACCTTTTCATAAATTTCATCAAGCATAAATTGATTAGCCAGAGCAGGTACCCCGCCAGAACATGCACAGGATCCCAATGCAATAAGTGTTTTGCACTTATTCCTCATTTCTTCAGCTAATTTTTTGTTTTCTTCATTCCGTATTGAACCAGTAATAATTCCAACATCGGCTTCAGGGATTTCCGGGCCTGGCTGATCACCAGTTTGTCCAAATAACTTATGATCCATAATGACCGGCATATGGACAAACTCAAGTTTGGGTAAAATGTCAAGTAGCGGCTCTCCAATATCAAGGATGGTTACTTCACATCCTGCACAGATGGCGAACCACTCTTCTGCTACTTTAACTGCCATTTATTACCTCCTTTATAGATTTAAAAATCAGAATTTATTTTAAGATTCGTCGTTTTTCTGAATTGTTATCTAAATATGATCTGTAATTATAAGATGCTAGGTGAGAATTCAATCGAGCTTTCTAGAATGACTGAATAACAATCTGGATTGAAGACTTAGTGTAATTATAGTTCCTAGCGTAACTATAGGTAAAGTACAGAAAAAATTATAATTACGTTAAATTTTATTTATAAAAAACTCTCTTGTCAATAGAAAAATAGAAAGAAAATTAAAAAAAGTCTCTAAAATTATTTTTTTTTGCCTGATATTCCCCAAAATTCTCGCCAATGAAGCCCAAAATCGACATTTCTTATGTATGCTCATTGGCAAATTTAACACTAACAAAACTGGCATCCCTGCTATTTCTATTCCCGCGGGCTTTATCCAGAAGAAGTTGCCTGTAGGATTTCAAATCACCGGGAATTTTTTTCAAGAATCAGGGCTATTTAAGCTTGCATTTTTAATAGAAAAAAAAGTAAAATCTAGAAAAAGTAAACAAATTTCACACAGGAAGGAGGAATAATGTTAAGAAAAAGCCTCTTTGTGTTAGGAATTATTCTCCTTTTACTTGTCATGCAAAACTGTTCATCAAAGCCTGAACAGGGGCTGCTGGAGAGGTATTTTCATGCCCTAACCTTGAATGATAGAACGACATTGGGAACCATGGCTTTAGAACCGATTTCTATCGCAGCAGAGAACTGGGAAATAATTAATGTCATTGATGAAGAACCTCAGCCTGCTTCATTGCCTGAGCTGAATCAGGCGGAATTAAACTTAAAGAAAAAAGTAGAAGAGTCGGTAGTCATAACTATTGAGGCAAAAGAAGAAGTAGATGATGCTGAGTGGGAACTGGATAGAGCTCGGACGAGATCAGCCAAAAGAGCGGCTCAGAAAAAAGTTGATGAACTGAGTGAGAAGTATAAAGAAATACGCACAAGGCATGATCAGCTGCAAAAGGACTATAGCGATGCCAAAACTGTTGCATCACGAGAGGAAGAGATTACGGCATTTTCTTTAGGAGAGAGAGCGATCCCCAACATTCGAGATCTTACAGGAGAGGTTCATAAAAAGGTAGTTGAAGTAAGAGCGGAAACTGAAGCAGGCCCGAAAAGTTACAATTTTTATTTGAGACAATATAATCTCAGAGACGAAAATTTGAATCTAAACCGTCGGGGGAGATGGGTTATCATTAAGATTGAGTCCGTCGGCTGAGATTGACTCTTTTTATTCTTTCAATTATAAATATTCTATTATTTTGCTAGGGCCGTTAGCTCAGAGGGAGAGCACCGGCCTTTTAAGCCGGGTGTCGTTGGTTCGAGTCCAACACGGCTCACCATCCCTAAGCGCCCCTGTCGTCTAGCCTGGTCCAGGACACCGCCCTTTCAAGGCGGCAGCACGGGTTCAAATCCCGTCGGGGGCGTTTTTTCTACTTTTAACTTCGTTACTCTTTTAAGCACCGGTAGCCGTAATTAGGCGAGTTTTGTCAAAATCTGTTACATGGGGACCTCTCTGTCCTGTATTCTTAGCCTCGGCAAAGGGCAGGGGGGGTATGGGAGTTTTACACCATGAGAGATTGGAGCATGTTTGCACATTCCTGTATGTATTCACTATAAAGTCTACTCAAAGCGATAACCTAAAAAAGGCAAGTTTCTTGACAAATTAAGTATTTTATAATTTAATCAAACAGAAATAGGTAAAAGGTGGATATTTAAGAGGGAATGACCTAAATATATTTATACCCGTTTCATTATTTCTTTTCCTTATTCAAAACTGAATGAATGTTAAGAGAAATTTGAAGGTTTTTCTTATCAGAAAAATTTCAACTCTGAAAAGATCAAATATAAATCCTGTCTATAAATAAACGCAATTTATTTTATTTCTAACAGGAGAATAAGATGAAGAGAAAAATAATTTCGATTCTGGTAATTTTAGCCGTGATAGCATCTATGAGGGGGCGTGCATTCTCTAATGACCTAAATATCACTAAGCTTGGTGAATGGGAAACAGGTCCTTATGTTGATGTATTCATTTTGGGAGATTATGCTTACTGTGCGGCAGGTGGAGCAGGGCTTGACATTATTGATATCAGCGATTCATCTAATCCATTGAAGGTTGGAAATTGCGATACACCAGGGCATGCAAGAAGTGTATATGTCCAGGGCGATTATGCTTATGTGGCAGATTATCAAGGCGGATTACAAGTTATTGATGTATCAATCCCCGAATCACCCCTAATTGTCGGCTCCGATAATACTCCGGATTTTGCAACCGGAGTGTTTGTTAGCGGAGATTATGCCTATGTGGCAGATGGAACCAGCGGCTTACAGGTAATCGATGTTCTGACTCCTTCAAATCCAACCCTTGCCGGCTCCTATTATACTCCAGGGGGGGTTGGACCTGGAGTATATATCAGCGATAATAATGCCTTTGTGACAAACGGGATGGGCGGATTACTGATTCTTGATGTATCAATCCCCCAATCACCTCAACATGGTGGAATCTATGATTTCTCTGGAGAGGCTTTTGGAGTGTATGTTAGCGGAGATAATGCCTATGTAGCACATTCTGACAGTTTGCAGATTCTTGATGTATCGGATCCAGTGTTGCCCACCCGGGTGGGCTTCTGTAATACGCCGGGGGACGCGTTAAGAGTCCATGTTAGCGGCAATCATGCCTATATGGCAGCTTGGGATCAGGGCTTGCAGATTATGAATGTTGGGGATACTTCCACACCTGTAAGAGTCGGCTACTATGATACCTCTGGGTATGCATCTGGAGTCCATGTCATCAGTAATGAGGCTTATGTAGCAGATGGAGACAGCGGCTTGCAGGTTATTGACGTGTCAAATCCAGAGTCACCTAGCCTTATTGGCTTCCATGATACCCCTGGATGGGCAGCTGGGGTTTTTGTCCAGGACAATCATGCTTATGTGGCAGATGGTGATAGCGGCCTACAGATTTTGAATATCGGGAATCCTGCGACCCCCATAAGTGTAGGATTTTATAATACTCCGGGAACCGCACTAGACGTCGATGTCAGCGGAAATCATGCCTATGTGGCTGATTGGGATAGAGGCTTACAGATTATTGATATAACGAATCCAGCGTCACCTGTCCTTGCTGGATCCCATGATACCCCAGGATATGCATCTGGAGTACGTGTCAGCGGCGATTTTGCCTTTGTGGCAGATGGTGAAAGCGGCTTACAGGTTGTGAATATTGGGAATCCCACAACACCTGTGAGTGTTAGCTTCTATAATACTCCAGGAGATGCATACGGAGTCTTTGTCAGTAATAGTAATTCTAACAATATTAATGCTAACAGTAACGCTTATAAGGAAGAACCTGCTAGTAGCAATCACATTTATGTAGCAGACGGTAGTAGCGGGAAGATAATTATTCTTGCGATAACAGTAACGATATCAGGCACAGTGAAAGACGGCGGAGGTGCGGGTATAGAGGGAGTGACCATTACTTTTTCCAATCAAGGAGGCTCGGTCACTACTGATTCAAACGGCGATTATTCTCATGAAGTAGATTATGGATGGTCAGGCACGGCTACTCCCTCCCAAACTGGATATACTTTTTCACCTTCCAGCCGAAGCTACACTAATGTCACTGCTGATCAGACAGACCAAGACTATACAGGAAATCTCATAACTTACACTTTGACAATCTCTGTTGGTACAGGGGGAACAACAGATCCCTCACCCGGGACTCATACCTATAATGAAGGAACACAGGTTTCTGTAAGAGCAATAGCCAACTCTGGGTATACATTTTCAAATTGGACCGGGGACGTATCAAGCACCAATAACCCGATAACCATCACTATGGACTCTAACAAATCCATAAAAGCAAATTTTGCGCAAGTGCCAAGCAAAGAGGAAGGAGGGGTTGTTTTATTGCTACAGCTTGTTATGGGACACAAATGGCAGAAGAAGTAAAAACTCTCTGTTCCTTCAGAGACCAGTACTTAGCTAAGAGCCCAGCAGGCAGGGTTTTTGTTAATTTCTATTACAGATATAGCCCTAAGGTGGCTAACTTCATAAGAGAAAGAGAGTACCTCAAGACAATTATCCGAGAATTTCTAAAGCCTATTGTGCGGATAATCGCCTCATTAGGAATAAATGGTTGAGGTTGAGGACGCAAGGAAGAGGCTGGCTGGGTTGAAGGGGCAGTAGACTTCCTCCGTGTTTATCACACAGGACATCTCTCCTCAGTAGTATTACGCCTACAACGGCCAAGGGGGGTATGGGAATTTTGCTTTCTGGGAAGCTTGGTATATATTCTCACATACCCGCATGTATTTACTATAAAACCTGCTAAAGGGGCGTCCTAAGGATAGTTCTATTGACTCTTGCCTCATTCCTTGATATTCTTTTGCCACCCTAGCAATGGGAGCTAATGGCATATGAAATGCCCAAAATGCAATACAGATAATCCAGAGACTGTCGCTTTCTGTGCTGATCGTAGTCCCGAGCTTACTTTACCCAAGGATGTCGATGTCACTGAACCAGCAGTTTATATAAAGGCTCCTAGTGGTGTCAATTTTGGGGTTAGTGCCAAAAACTAGCACTATGGGTAGTTCGAATTTTTGGAGTCAGTTCAATATTATTCAACTTTTACGATTTTACTACTATCCTTTTCATTGTTCATTTGGATATCAAAACTGACTTTAGAATTGGCGGGAGTTTCAAAATCTATCCCATCTTCATCATACGCTGAACGTGCATCAAAGATTATTTTGTAATCTGAATAATTAAAAACGTCTTTATCCTCTAATTTATAATCTTTGACATAGCGAAATGGCTGATCGCTGATTATGACTCCTTGAAATCGGTTTTTCATCGGACTTCCCCATCGTATATGCCATATGTTTCCTTCTGGCCAAATAATGTAACCTTCAAAATAACGGAAAAAATGTCTCGGCTTCTTGATGCTCCATTCTAACAGGGCCTTCTTGATTGCATAATTTTGAGGTTCAATAGATAAGGCTTTTTTATAATGATATATCGCCTTTTTCCATTTCCCTGCAAGATAATAAAAAATTCCTATCGAGAAATCTGGCGTATTGTTTTTCTCTCTTTCGAATAGAAAATAAAAATCTTCAAAATTTCTGTCGAATCGATAATTTTTAACAATATAATCAAAAACTGGTTGCAGAGAATCTAAATACCTTCTGCAGTCGAAGTGAGTGATGACAATAAATTTGGGTCTATTCTTTTCAAGTTCCAATAAAAGCTGTTCCTGAGAAGCTGGATCAATTATAGGGACCCAGACTTGATCAAATCCTGTGGCATTTTTTCTTTCAGATAGGAAATAAAAATAATTTTGATGGAAACAGAAAATAGTTTCATTAGGCAAAGAATGGTTCGTAATATAATTTATCGTTTCATTAATCTCCTCAGCCCAATATTTTAGATGATAAACTCTCCCCTTTTTTGCTTCGATTAAACTGTATTCAGTCTTATTTAATAAAGGTATACCTAATTTATATATTGATCTATTAGTTAGATAATAGGTGAGAAAAAGGATAGGAGGAGTGAGTATTATGATAATAAGAATAATCTTGATTAGAGGCTGAATAGCTCTTGAGCCAACTCGATGTTCAAAAAAAGCTTTAAAATGGGAATAACTTCGGAAGGCAACATATCCGCCTATTAAAAAGATAAGTGAACCTCGTGTGGGAAGACGAAACAAATGTGGCCAATGCCACACATGAAAAAAGCAAAAATTAGACAAGGTAAGAGTGGTAAACAACAGCCAATTATCATTTACGTGAATTTTTTTTATTAATCTGAAAATTAAAATCATTGCAACCGTTATTAATAACAGAATAGAGAAATATAGGATAAAAATCTCTATTGTCGAAACTGTTATCTGTTTCTTATTAGAGAGTAAAAAGGGTGAAGGAAAAGGCTTTGAGGCTAGGCTCGATGCCTTTATTGTTTGCATAGATATTCCATGTATAAATGAAGGCAATGCTTTTTTCAAAAAATAAAATAAGAATAAAGGGAATAAAGAAATGGTTAATATCAGTAAATATTTTGAGATATCAGACGAAATTCTTAAGAATGTTGATTTGATTCTTGACAATAAACTCATTGATTCTGATTCTGAATGAGTCAAAAATAGATGATGTAGTACTACACAGAGAATTGTAGTTAATATTGCATAGCCTCCAATTTCTTGGCGAAAATATATAGTTAACCCAGCCGCAAAGCCGCATCCAAACAACCATTTTTGATTAAAATTTTTAAGATATTGATAAATCATCAATAAATTTACTAAAGTAAAGAAGCTTATTAGAACTTTAAAAGAAGGAGTCATCCCTAACATCCACACAATAGCGGTTCCTAATGCAAAAAATGATGGCATAATGTTTCTTGCTACAAAAAACATAAGGATACATGCCGTAGAAAGAAATATCCACCATAGCAGCCTTTCCACAATCACATTTGAACTAAAAAGCCGAAAGGATAGAGCCAAAAGAAAATATGTACCAGGAGGATACCCCGGAAAATCTTTATATAATATTTGCCCAGATAAGATTCTTTCTGCTCCGTTGACTATGAGACCTTCATCACTGGTTAGTCTAAAATATTTTAGATGGGGTAAGTAATACGCGATACTGATTAATAGAATTAAGACACATATCGAAAAGACCTTCATATTTTTATCTCACCAAATTTTGAATTTTTAATTTTCTTTTTTATAACAAATATAAAGCACTCCTGCGGTTATGCATCTTTGCAAAGTAATGATTTTAACTTTAAATCCAATGTTTGATATTACTGTTTGCATCTCTTGGGAGCTGCGAAAATAGAGTTTGTCAGAAAAAGGATATAAAATAATATCCGATAGATAAGAAATCCAATATTTCCATCGAGGTTTACAATCAGTGTTAACATCACCAATGACACAAATTCCGTCTGGCTTAAGAATGGTATATACATTTTGTAAGAGATCATTTTGAGCACTAATAGGTATATGATGAAGAAAATCAGTCATTAAGAGACCATTACAGGGGAATAATTTAACCTCTTTTGAATCTTGAACTTTAAAATCTATATTTAGCCTGTTTTTTATTATTTTCTTAGCTATACTGATTCTTCTAGGATTTGAATCTATTCCTAAGACTTGGCGAGTTTTTGATTTTAAGGCTAGATAGTTGGTATATATTCCATATCCGGAGCCTAAATCTATGATAGTGCCTTCATTAGGCATATATGTGTGTAATAGCTCTAAAGGATAAATCTTCAATCGAAACTTAGCATAAAGATATACCATTAATCCCCAGTTTCGATATAAATTTGTTAATCCTCTTTTATAGTTGAGGAACATTATTAACTTATTTTAAAGCAAAGAAATCTAGGAAATGGCTCTTTTTACAACGCGAATTACATACTCAACTTCTTCATCAGTTAATTTAGGATATAGAGGCAGAGTTATCGTACTTGCTCCAATTTTTTCTGCTAAAGGGAACACACCTTTTTTGTAGCCGAAGTTTTTCCTGTAATATTTCATTAAATGTATAGGGCGAAAGTTAACGGCTACACCTATTCTTTGATCTTGAAGCTTGAATATGATTTCATTTCTTTTTTTGGGATCTAACCAGATAGTGAATAAATGGCGGGCACTCCTGGAATTAGGCAAGATTTTAGGGTAATCTACCCCTGTAACCTCAGAGAAAGCTTCTTCATACATCTTCCATATCTGCTCTCTTCTTTTTAGCTGCTTTTCGATTAAATACAATTGGTTCAATAATAGTCCTGCCTGAATATTATCCATATTGAATTTCCAGCCTAAAAGCTCCATATCATAATGCTGATATTTCTTAGTATATCTTTCTGCCGCTCCTTTGGTCATTCCGTGGAGTCTTAATTGCCTTAATTTATTTGCAATCTTCTCGTTATTAGTGGAAATAGCTCCGCCTTCACCAGACGTTATGTTTTTAGTGGCATAAAAACTGAAGCAGGCTGTGTCACTTAATTGAGCTGGTTTTATTCCCTCTCTTTCTCCTTCGATACAGTGAGCTGCATCTTCTACAACCAACAGGCCATATTTTGCAGCGATGTTTTTAATTTTTTTTATGTCACACATCTGACCATAAAGATGGACAGGCAAAATTGCCTTGGTTTTGTCAGTTATAGCGGGCTCAATTAGCTCTTCATTAATATTTCCTGTTTCAGACTCAACATCAACAAAAACTGGCTTTGCTCCTGTGTGTAAAATAGAATTTGCTGTGGCTATAAAGGACATCGGAGTAGTAATTACTTCATCTCCTGGGCCAATATTGTGAGCTAATAAAGATAGATACATTGCTGCTGTACAACTCGTTACTCCAATAGAGTGTTTGCATTTTATATATTTAGAAAATTTTTCTTCGAATTCTTGAACAACATCTCCTGTGGTTAAAAAAATTGAACTTAACACTTCTGCCACTTTATTGATTTCTTCTTGTCCTATGTTATGTCTAAAGAATTCTACTTTCACTTTTTCCTTTCCTTGCAATGGCAAGTAAAGATGAACCAAAAGGGAAGTGGAGAAGATTGATTAATTTTATCTCAATCTCTAAAATCCATAGAAAAACTCTATTGAGAAGTGGCATTATTTGAATTTCCTTTTTCAAAAATTCTTCGTCACTCTGATTCTTACCCTTTATATTGTGAAAATAACGAAAAAGTAATAATACAGGAAAAATTAAAGAAACAAAATATGATATTTTCTCGATTGCGAATCCTGCGTTTCTTAGTTTTATAATTAATTCTGTTTTGGAATACCTTCGCTTATGAAAGGACAACTTATCATATCTTCCCCATAATTTTTTATAAGTTGGAACAGTGATAAGGATTTTTCCGTTGGATTTTAGAGCTTTATAGGCCTCTTTTAGTACCTTCCGGTCTTCATCTATATGTTCAATCACATCAAACAAACCAATAATATCAAAATATTCTCGAAAGGGAAGATTTAAAGCGTCAACTTGGTATAACGGAACTTCTGCCATTTCTCTATAGATTTTCAAGCCTTCAATGAATAAGTCTCCTCCTTGACAATCAATTCCGTTCTCTTTTAAATATTGAAGGACACTACCATTTCCACAACCGATTTCTAACATTTTATGCTTACTATTTATTATTCTTTGGCAATACTTTTTTACACAATAAAGTATTAATTTTTTCCGTGCTTTAAACCAGAAATGCTTATCCTCAACTTCCCTTAATTCAAAGAAGTAACTATTCTTATATCCTACTTTTTCCTCATTTTCATCAACAAAGGATATTATGCCATTGCGATGTGGATAAATTTTATTACATCTAGGGCAAAAGTAATCATTCCCTTTCGTTTCTAAAAGCAACTTATATTTACAATTAGGACAAATGATTTCTCCGTCTGAAGTCATCTAGTGCAACTCCACTCAATAGTCCTTTCTAATCCTTTCTCAAATTTTGTAATTGCTTTCCAGCCCAATAGCTCATAAGCTTTTTTAGTGGTAGAAACGTGTTTCTTTATTTGACCTGGAAGATTCCCTACATGTTTAATCAGTGATTTTGGCTTATTCATTCTTTCAAGAACCATGTGTGCTATGGTTAAGACTTCTATATCTCGACCTGTTCCGGTATTAATCACTTCACCTTTGATTTTATCCAAGTCACAATGGAAAGCCTTGTCGATTGCATCACATGCATCCTCAACAAATACCCAATCACGCGAATTTTTCCCATCGCCATGAATAGTCAAAGGTTCATTCAGTATAGCATTGGTAATAGAACGAGGGATAACTTTTTCTAAATGTTGGTAAGGGCCATAATTGTTGAATAGTCTTAAAATAACAGCTGGGATATTATAAGTTTTCCAGTAGGAATAAACTAATCTATCTGCCCCAGCTTTAGCTGAAGCATATGGATTAGTAGGATTTAGTGGGTGTTCCTCGCTCATTGGTACAGTTGAAGCTGTATCGTATACTTCTGAGCTGGATATATGGATGAATCTCTCTATTCTAGGACTGTTGTTTAAAACTTCGTTAGCTACTGCCTGGGTACCTAATACATCAGTTTCGTAGAAAAGCCTATTATCAAAAATGGATCGAGCAACATGAGATTGAGCTGCGAAATGAGTTACTATATCTGCTTCAGTGACCAAATTTCTCATCAAGGCTAAATTATTCACATTGCCTTACCAAAATTTAAATCTCTCGCTATTTTTAATTTCTTTAGGAATATTTTCTGGATTTCTAGCATAGGTAAGAGCATCTAAAACGATTATTTTATATTGGGGATGATTCTTGAAGATATACCTTACAAAGTTACTTCCGATGAAACCTGCACCGCCTGTAATTAATAAAGTAGTCATAAGAAATTGTTTCTAATTTAATATTTTGATTATCTCTTCATCATTTGACATTCAACCACCTGTGAAATGTACATTGGTGTGTTATTACTTTAAATCCTACATTATGAAGTATCCGTTGAACTTGAATATTGTTAACTTGCGTCTTAGATAATCCTATATCTGCTTTGTCCTTAAACGATTTCAAGCCATAATAATAAAGATTATGGTAAACACCGAGCTTTCGAACTTTTGGAGATATTGCGCCAAGTTCCATTTCACAAATCTTTATCGATCCGAATTTTTTTATATCCTGGTGAATTTTAAATGCAGTAAAACCGATTACTTTATTCTTCCTCTTAGCTACAAATATTTTGTCAGCATCGCCTTTGCATAAATTATGAGCCCATTGAGCATACAATTCAGTGCATTCCTTATTCTTTAGTGTGGGATCAAGGTGAAAACGACCGAAATAATTTTTAAATGCGTGCCTTGCTAATTCAACAATGCTATAAATATCATTTTGTTCGTATTCTCTTAGAATAAATTGGGTTTGGATTTTTTTGATTGGCATTTTTTTGAGATCAATAACGAATATGACAATTATATCCATGAGTTTGAATCCATTTTGTTCAAGAGTATGTATAGCAGCAGCATCAGCAATATTTAATCTTACTGATACATTCTGTATTTGCAATTTTTTACAGGTCTCCAAATGCTCAGAAATTAACATGTTTGTTATTCTTTTCCTCTTTTGGTAATTTCCAATTGAGAACAGATGAGGTATTGCAGCCATTTTCATCCCAAAAATTTGTTCATCCCAAGTTAATAAAATTAACGAAGCTAATCCCAATATCATTCCGTTACTTTGTGCACTGCAAATTTTTCCCCTTGAATCTTGGAGAACTCTTTGAAGAGAATATAAGACAAATTTGGTTATCTGTTTATTTGGCAGCCTTTTGAGGAACTGATAAGGCTTATATTCAAATTCTTCAATCATAAATTCCGCATTGTTTAATTTGTTGAGATAAAGAGGCTTGATTATGAGTTTTGGCATATCTGAATTGAATAGAAGCTATTTTATCCCTAATTTTTCCTTTATTATGTACATAGGTCTACTTTTGACTTCCGTATAAATTCTACCGATATATTCTCCCATAATTCCTATTATCAGCAGTTGAACACCTCCTATAAATAAGACAGAGATAATGATAGATACATATCCTAAGATTGGAATTCCAAAGAATAATTTTTTTATCAGCATATAAATCATCATTGTGAAACTTATCAAGGCCACAAAAAAGCCTATATATGTGGCTATTCTTAAAGGAAAAAAGGAAAATGACATAAAGCCATCCATAGCTAGTCTTAGTGATTTAAATAGATTATATTTTGACCTTCCTGCATATCTTGATTCACGCCTAGTTTCGACTCCGATATGTGAAAAACCAGTCCAATTTATTAAAGCTGTAATGAATCGGGATCTTTCCCTACAGCTTTGTAAAGCTTCAACAGATTGCCGACTCATAATCCTGAAAATACCTGATTCTGGAGGTGTTTCTATCTTCCCCAATAGTCTAAAAATTAAATGGAAAAATTTGGAAACAGCCTTTTTTAGAAAGGGATCTTTCCTCGTTTTCCTGACAGCATAAACGATGTCATATCCCTCCTTGTATTTTTCATATAATTTCGGAATTTCTTCAGGCGGATCCTGCAAATCCCCGTCCATCAAAACCACAGCATTTCCTCGTGAATGGTCGAGCCCTGCGCTGATGGCTATATGATGGCCAAAATTCCTTGAAAATTTTATAACTTTAACATTTTCATTTCTACGATTAGTTTTCTTCAAAATCTCAAATGATTCATCTGTGCTTCCATCATCAACAAATATTATCTCACACGATTTCTTTAATCTTTTTATGATTCGAAATAATCTCTTATAAAGTTCTGGTAGATTCTTCTCCTCATTATAAACAGGAATAACTATTGATATATCCATTGTCAGGCTTTCTTCAATTCCTTATACTTTCTAATATGATATAGGCAGAAATTTTTTTATGCAAATTTTTTTATATTTTATTTTCTTTCGCTACTGACCTGCCCCCCATCAATGTGCCACCTGCAAAGTTAAATTTTTAACTGGCCTAGGACACCGCCCTTTCAAGGCGGCAGCACGGGTTCAAATCCCGTCGGGGGCGCTATTTTTATTTCCATTCAGTTTTTTTCCTTTAAGCACAGTTAGCTAGAATCAGGCGATTTTAGCCGGGGATTCGCTTCTGTATGAGTAGTATCTGGAATTCATCGAAAGCTGGGTTTGTGCGTTCTTAGGAAAAACGTCGCAAGTGCCTAATCATGAAATTCAATAAAACTTTAGGAGAGAGCGAGAAAAGGTGATTAAGCTCGACCATACAAAGCGAAAAACAAGCGGCACAGGAGTGATTATGAAGCTTCTGCCAGGCTTTTGCGACACCATCAGTAACCACATTTCCTCCTGGGACGCTTCCCATAGTGATAATACAGGGATAGACTATCCCGTCAGGGCTTATGGTCATATAATATCGGCCTGCCTGACATCGGGGATTATTTCTTAAGATTGAATCGAGAGAAGAAAGCTCGTCTGCATCCAGCCGATCTTTTGAGTAGTCTTTCCAATGAGATGCGTAGTGATAAGAAGGACTGGAGATAAGAAGCCTTGGTTTTGTCTGCGAGAGAATAGTAAGCCGCTGGAGGACTCTTTGGATCTCGGCATTTTCTGCTTTAATATGGGCTGCATTGCGATGAAGATAGGGAGATTCAGAGCGCATGACATTCACTGTGATATATAGATCATGTTGATCAGTGAAGCCTAAAATCTCGTCGATTTTTTGAGCAGTTTTCTCTGATAGTACAGCATTTAGTTTGACTGGAATACCTGCGTCTTTTGCTGCTGCTATAGCCTCTTTTACAGATTCAAATACGCCATCGCCTCGTACCTGTTCATTAGAAGGTCCGACTGCATCCAGGCTTAATACAAGAGTGTTCACTAAGCGTATTTGATCTATCATTTTTTTTACGAGAAGACCGTTGGATCCAAGGATGCATGACATCCCCTGCTTCCTTACTCGTACTATAAGGTCACTTATATTCGGATATATTAAGGGCTCACCTCCTAGTATATTGATGCGGCGACATCCCAGGCTGGCCAACTGGTCGATCACTCCCAACCATTGCTCTGTAGGAAGCTCATCTGTCGCTATATTAGGTAAATTGCAGTAGGTGCATCGGAGGTTACAGCGGTAAGAAGGATATATAAATGCTAAGGTTAGGGAGGGAGTCCTCCGGATTAGGCTCCCTAACATTCGGCTTGCATAATGAATGGAGTTGATGAGTCTCATCGTATTTTTTTGTTTCTAGATAAAAAAACCTTAGGCCTAGCTGCGGCGGACAATTTCCCGCAGAGCGGCAAATTTGAATCCAAACAATGCCTTGCGTTCGTTCATATATGGCATCAAACAGTCACCGCAGTTGTGTGTTTTGGCATGTGTCAGCGCTTCAATCAGTCCATCCTTAAGGATATTTTTTGGGGCAAAATTTGCACCGTGAAGCCCGCAGGGATGCACATCACCGTTGGGCTCTATGTGAAAATAAAATCTTCCGGCTATGCATGATGAGTTCTCTTTACTTGAAGTGGTGAGAGTGTTGTAATCTGACCAATTTGATGCTTTTTGGTAGACCTGACTAGAAAACAGTATCCCGCGGCCTTGCTTTTTCCACTCAGCTAAACGCAGATTAAGCGACCTCATCTGAGCATGAGGCAGAGCCAGTGCCAGTGCTCTAGGATCGAAGTATTTTCTCTCGAACATCATCGGTTGGGCATTGAGCCTTATTCCACGCCCTTCACAGAATTCCAGCATTTCCTCCAAATCATTCATGTTTTCACGGGTGAGCACCATATTTACGAAAGTACGAACACCGCGCTCGAGGGCAATATCTATTGCCCTGACTGCCGCTTCATAAGCTCCTTTGCCCCGTAAGAGGTCGTTTGTCTCTTCATTTGGCGAGTCCAGACTGATTATTAGTTCATCAAGATAATCGAGCAGTTTTGGTCGGGCAACAAGCAGAATTCCATTAGATGGCATGGCTGTTATCATCCCGGCCTGCTGTGCTTCTTCACAAAGCTCACGGAAATCCCGCCTGAGTGTAGGCTCCCCTCCTTGGAATTTAAAGCGAATGTTTCCAAGACTCCTAAGGTCTCGAATAATCTTTTTCCATTGTTCAGTTGTCATCTGTATCATCTTGACTTCCGGACAGTTACAATAAACACACTTGAGATTACATTCATTGAGCATATTGGCTTGGATCTCGAAAGGATGCAGCTTCTTGAAGCGATTTACTATGAAGCGCGAGGCCATTTTGAGTTTGTGACTACGGACCATGATTTTTCTCCATTGAAGGCTCTCTCGAGGGAAAGATGTTCAATGTCAGCAGAGAAAGAAAGATAAGAATTATCAATCGGCCTGAGGCAAGACCCAGTCTCCATAACTGCTTACTATAGTTTTTTAGAGTCTTTGATACAAACGGAACTACAAAAATAGGTACAGAAAAGGCTAGAAGAATGAATACAGATAACTGCCAAAAAGGCGTCCAGAAAAGAACTAGTGCTGAAACAGCTAAGCTAAACACCAGAACAGGAGTCCACGAAAAATGCCACAAGCGAATTCTTCGTACCAGCCTCCAGCTTAAGGGCGCTTGAGTGTACTGTTTTGAGCGCACAAGCTCTTTCTTATATCCAGCTCCGCGATAGCGTCGAAAGCGCATAAAATCAGTGACAGTTTGAGGGACTCGAATCTCTTTTGCCTCAGCCTTTCGACATATGCGAACACGATGACCACGAGCATTGGCAGCGAGTGCAATATTTATATCATCAGAGTAGACATCCAGGGGAAGAGGCTGAACCAGTTCTCTTCTACAGGCATAACATGCTCCTGATATATTTGCCGCTGACATTGCTTCTCCCTCTAGCCACCACAGATTCATCAGGAACCACCAATAAACACGCTCTTCCAAAAGAGTGCTGTCTGGCAGAACAAAAGCACCGATTACTGCGGCTCGCGGGTCTTGGATCAACGCATTGACGAGTTCTCTGATGCAAGAAGGTTCCAGTTCAGAATCGGCATCAGTAAATAAAACAATATCTTGTTCCAAGTTGCTTAGAGCATAGTTTATCTGATCAGGCTTGGCTCTGGCGTGATTGAGGCAAAGAAGTTGGATATCCTTGTTATGGGCTGTTTCGTGCCGCACAAGTTTTGCTGTCCGGTCATTAGACCCCCCGTCTATGACAAAGATCTTAACTTTATCTAGTGGGTAATCGATTTCTCGGAGGTTTGTAAGTTTAGGCAAAATTAGGTTTTCTTCGTTTAGGGTGGGTATCACGATCGCTATCTCCGGCAAGGATATTTCGTTTTGCTCATGACGGCGCTTCTTTAGTACGATTAAACCTATAATCAAGATGTAGCCGAAAATAGAAAACCATAGAAGGGTTGATCCTAGTAGAAAAAAAGCAAGGAGTGCTTTAACCATTCTCCAGCTTAAATTGTATTTTTATTGCAATTTTCCGCTTGGTTTTGTGAATCATAGATTATGTCATAAGGCATATTTTAGTTCAATCTGTTTCGCTTTTGTTTTTAGGGAGCAGGCGATTTTTATTTTTCCTGATCACATTTTAAACGTCTTTTGCTTCCTTTGAGTCTGTCTTGAATCTGTTCTAGCCCATAGCATGAGAAAATTACTATATATGGCATAATAGGTATTCTAAATCTATTAGTATAAGAAACTGTCAATGATGCCAGCAGAAAGTATATGAGAATAGTAAGCAACAGGAATAATTCAAAATATCTTTTCTCCTTTATAGATCTGTAAGCTCCAAAACACATTGTGGAATAAAGAAAAAACAGGAAGCATAAATTGGATGATAAAATGATTAACTCCAAAACGGTTTTTTTATTGATTATAGTTTTTATTAAAGTAAATGTATTTTCATCAAGGTCTTTTATTTGAATTTGACCATAAGGCAAACCCAATTGCTTGCAAAATCCTGCGCGTCCTATTATTGTAAAGAAACGGATTCCTGCTTTGATAGAATTTTTTGTGCCAGACCACAAGGCATTTAAGGGTCTCCTTTTTCGAGCATTTGTGTATGTGTTATTTGCCTTCTTTGAGATGTCGGTTTCTGGACGTTGGTTTTTCACAATCAGTTGTGGACTATCGTATCCAGTTTTCTTTTGATATCTGAAAAGATACCTAAAATATCCTTTTACGATGAGCCCTTGCTGCGAAGACACTATAAACTTTCCGGAAACAGAGTAATTACGAACCATCCAAGGGAATAAAGAAAGAAAAAAAACCAGCACGAAAACAGAATATTTCAGCGCTCCCTTCCTAAGATTTTTTTTATAGTTAAAAAGAAAAATTCCAATGAGGAATAGGAAAAAGTAGACGCTTACTGGTCTACAAAGTGTTGAAAGTCCCAAAAATAAAGCAGAGAGAACCAAAGCCTTGGAAGTATCTTGCAGAAAAAACTTCAATAAAAAAATGATGTGTACAATAAAAAGAAGCGTGAACAATGATTCAGTAAGTAATCTATTGCTTAAAATAATATTTGAATATTCGACAGCAATGAATAAACTTGCAAATAATGCGACTTTTTTATTAAAGAGTTTTTTTGCGACTATGAATGTGAGAACACACGTAAGGGATGAAAGGATAAGATTGAAAAATATAGCAATTTCAGGTTTTTCCCCGACAAATGAGTATATAGTGGCAAGGAAGAAAGGATAAAGGGGAGGTCTATTGGTATCAGGCAAATAGGGAGGGCTTTCACTACTAGAATAAGTGTTATTTTCTGTTAAATTTAATGCAATTCTATGATACCCTTTGGAATCCCCCTTAAGAATTCTTTCCTTTTGGATTTCTTCCTTCCATGGACTTGTAGCAAGGAATAGAATTAGCCTCAAGCTGAATGCCAGCATGACAATTAAAAGTAACTTTTTATTTTCTTTCTGCATACTAAGCTCGCCTTATGTGTTATTCCTGTTTAGAAATGCTCATCTCTGGGAAGAATTGGATGTTGCAATAATATTTTTTAGTCACTTATTAACTGTAAATCCTGTTCATTTTTAACACAGGGCTGTCTGAATTTCAAGATTTTAAAACGGCTGTTCAATATAGCTATTGAGTAGGGATATGCGAGAGAGAATCCTGTAAAGCGAATTAAATTCAAGATCTCATCACTTTACTGATTTCTCTTTACCCACTAAAATAGAAGTTTCGTATCAGGCTTGGAGTCGTCATGCGAAATCATAAAATATTATTATGTGTTCTTTATATTCTCTCTCTTCTTCTATTATCTTCCTGTGGAGTGACGTTAAGGGAAGAGACTGAAGTGGCTGGAAGAGAGGCCCAGATCAAGCAGGTCATTGATTCGATCTCGGATGAAACTCTTCTGGGTTATGTTAAGAAACTTTCCTCTGATAGCTATGCTGGGCGCCTAACAGGAACACCCGAATACAAGGCATGCGCCCGATGGGTAGCCTCTCGCTTTGAAGAATGGGGCCTCAAACCGGCAGGAGACAATAACAGCTTTCTTCAGTCCTATTCCAATCCATATACCATCGTTTTTGTTGGAGGGGAGCTCTCTTATAACTACAGGTCGAGGGGCCAGTCAAGGAAAAGAAAGTATGTATACGAAAAGGAATATTATCCAGGATCTCAATCCGGTGACGGTGAACTCAAGGCTGAGGTTGTTTACGTGGGCTACGGAATCACGGCACCTGAGTTGAAGTATGACGATTATGCTGGCACGAATGTCAAAGGGAAGATTGTTCTGATCGAACCAGAAGTTCCGGTTTCCCCAGAAGAAAATCCAGAACTATTCAAAGAATGGCGACCTTATTCTCTTCCCCAGTACAAAATAAAAATGGCAGTGGCACATGGCGCCAAGGGCATGCTCTTCAACTATCTGAAGGTAAATCCTGATATTGATTACGTTCGTAGATTCATGGTTGCTCAAGTAGGGGAAACAGTGGTGAAAGATGTGTTCGCTGGCACCGGAAGAGAACCTGCGGAAGTTAGGGAAAAGATCAAAAGCACACTCAAGCCCCAGTCTTTCAGAACTCGCAAGACTTTTACCATAAAGAACTTTACAAAGCATTATGCTAAAGGGATCGGATATAATGCGATCGGTTTGATCGAAGGAAGAGATCCTCTGCTTAAGGAGAAAGTCATCGTCTTGGGCGCCCATCTTGACCACGCCGGCTTCTGCTACGAGGTCATGCCTGGTGCTAATAATAATGCCTCAGGAGTAGCTGTCATGCTGGGTGTGGCTGTAGCCATGGCCAAAAGCCCGATCAGACCGAAGCGCTCTGTCCTGTTTGTTGGTTTTGGCTCGGCAGAACAAGGATTCAAAGGCTCTAACGCCTATCTAAATCGTCCGGTTTTCCCCAAGGAAAAAACTGTCGTTTTTCTCAATCTGGATATGGTTGGGTCCGGTGACAAATTAAAAGCGTTGGCTGCACAGAATTATCCGAAAAGGTGGGAATTCATCTCTGAGGCAAATGATAAATTAACACACCGCGCGATAGAACCTATCCTGTTTTCAAACCTTGACCGTCCCAGGCTCGATGCCTCCATCTTCCTAAATGAGAGAATTCCCAGCATATCCTTTAGTGCTTATGGCGCTCCGACGTATTCTCATACAACAAAAGACACTGTCAGAACCATCAATTCCAAGATCATGGGAGATTTAGCGCGAGTCCTATACACGTCTATCCTGGATATAGCCAATACGAAAAAAGATTTCTTTGTAGACTAGCAGTCCTAAAAGAAGTGTCTACTGTTTCTTGAATGAACAACAGAAAAAAGAGGAATTGACCTTGTCTATTCGCTGTGATATTTGTATCCGAGGTTATCAGCAGGCGGAATAAGATATCTTGAAGGCGGAAAGCTCATAGGCAAGATAGGACTGATGGTAATCAGATTGATGTGGGATATATTTATGGAGATTTAGGTGGATATCGGAGGGATTGATTTATTTATTGTAGTAGCCTACCTGATTGCGCTGCCTATTTTTGGCTTCTATTTCAAGAAATATGTCCGGACAGAACAGGACTATTTTTTAGCTGGAAAGATGCTGCCCTGGTGGATCATCAGCATGTCCATCATAGGAACGAATATTGGTGCTTATGACTACATGGGCTCAGCTGGTGGTGCCTATCGCTTTGGTATTGCTCAGGCCCACTACGAATGGATTGGAGCCATACCAGCCATGATCCTTTCAGCGATGCTTTTTGTTCCTTATTATTGGAAAGCGGGTGTCTATACAGTCCCTGAGTTTCTGGGTAAGCGCTACAGCGACGCTGTTCGTGTCATCGAGGCTCTGCTCTGGGGTTTGTTTCTCGCTTGTGTACTGGGTGTTTTTTTCTGGGCCAGTGGACTCATGCTCAATGAATATCTGGGCATCCCTGTTTATTTCAGCCTCATCATCACTGCAGCAATAGTAGGGCTCTATACCATCTCGGGTGGTTTGGCTGCAGTGGCCATGACCGATGTGGTGCAGCTTCTCGTGATGTTCATCGGTGGGATCGCTCTTACTGTTTTAGGTCTATGGACTGTAGGCGGCTGGTCAGGCTTGACCAGTCAAATCCTGCCCACACATCCTCAACATTTTAACCTTTTCCTCCCCCTGGATAACCCCACCCTTCCCTGGTTAGGAATTATTTTTGGATTGGCTTTTGTACTTTCGCCCGCCTGGTGGTGCTGCCATCAGGCTATCATACAGAGAACTCTAGGTGCACGAAGTGAGTGGGATGCCAAGGCAGGGATGTTGTTTGCGGCTTTTCCGAAAATGTTCATCCCCGTTTTAGTCGTCCTGCCCGGACTCTTAGCTCTGGCCCTTAATCCCCATTTGGCGGGATCTGATATGGATAAGGCTTTCCCGTGGCTTATCAAGAATCTTCTGCCCCATGGGTTAGCAGGGTTGGTGTTTGCCGCTTTTATGGCAGCTCTGATATCCAGCGTGGACTCGACCTTGAATTCAGCCGCAACACTGTGGACAAGGGATATATATCAGCGTTTTTTTGTTAAAGAGGCTTCGGACAGGCATTATCTTAAAGTTGGCAGGATTTTAACACTCGTTTTTGTCCTCTTTGCGATTGCTTTTGCTCCAGTGACAAAAAAGTTCCCTGGGATCTATGTAGCTATGCAAACCCTCCTTTCAATCTTTCAGGGGCCCACTTTTGCCATTACCCTTCTCGGCATATACTGGAGAAAGGCAAATCGTTGGGGTGGATTATTTGGACTCTTAGGAGGTGTCGGAGTCTCAAGTACTCTTTTTTTCACTACAGAATGGAGCTTTCTTTATATTGCATGGTGGTCGTTTATCGGCGCATTGATCATAACTGTCGTTGTAAGCTTGCTGACTAAACCCGAGCCCATAGAAAAATTGGAAGGTTTAGTTTATGGCCTGGTCATGAAAGAGAAGGGAATTCAAGATATTCTTGAAAAAAGGGCAGAAGGAGATAAAAAAGAATGAATGAATGGCTGGCAGGAATACCTTTATATTGGGGGAAAATAATTGCTGTGGTGGGATATATAGGTATGGTCATCTGGGCGTGGTTTCGTCCCAGAGGCTTTATCTTTCATGAAGCGCCCGATAGCCGGAAATGGAGGGATCTACGGATCTGGGCGTCTGTGCTTTTAGGAATTCAAATCATCATCTATCTAAGTTTTTAAGTGAGCCGGGAGAAAGGAATGATTTCTGACAAGCCAAGGAAGGAACCAGAAAAGAAATTCGAACCCCTGGAAATCATGGGGATTTTCTGGCTGGTTTTTGGTGTTGTTGTTCTTATCTCTACTTTTTTTGTCAAGGGTACCTCGCTGGTTCCATTGATTCGCGGAGTAGTAACAAATATTATCGCGGGATTGCTGCTGTTGGCAGCAGGGCTTTTTTCTATTCTAAAGGGCAGAGCCAATAAGCGCAGAGAAAAGCTTTAGTCTACAAGCTATAAACAGATGTATGTAAAAGCACAAATTTCAAAAGAAGAGGCGAGACAGATTCTTTCCCAAAAGTCATCTTTTCTTCCGATAAGGATAAAGCGAAAATCATTTCCACCCAAGAAGGTTGAGCTAATGCATCTTCCTTTTTATTTGATCGTAGTCCAGCTAACCGGAGAGTTAGGGAAAAAAGAAGTCACGATTTCTCTTGACGGGTTACTCGGTTGTTCGATATTTTTCGTTAATGGCGATATGAATTATCAGGCCAATACCGAAAATCCAGTTTGTCCCTTTTTTCTATCTCAATCCGAAGCGCAAAAGAAAGCATTAAAAGATTATAAGTGGTTGCTTTTGGAGCATGGACTTAAGACTAAGACAATTTCAACGATAGAAAAAGTCACAGATGTTAGAGCGATTTTTTATCCATTCTGGGTTGGGTATTTCCAGAAAAAGATGGCCTATGATTTTAAGGCGATCGATGGAGTGACAGGAGAGCTTCAGGGAGTGAAAATGCGGAAAATCTTTCTAAAAGCTCTCCGAGAGATGTAAAAAAGGGGACAGTCCCCTTTTTTACTTTTCGCGAGAGGGGTCAGCAAATACTTCATGAACATCGTAGAAGGCTGAAATTTCTTGGCCCAGATTTGAATATTCTATCAGATGCTTCTTGCATCCTCTTCGTGAACAAATCTGGACTTGACCCCCGTTTAATAGTTCAAAAATAGTCATAGGAGCATTACACTTGTCACATAGTTTTTTAATTTAAAGAGAAGAGCCACAATGGGGTCAGAAAATTAGAACCAGTTCCTCCATGGGAATAATGAATTCGGAGATGATATTGTAACTACCATAAATCGAGCTTAAATAAAGAGCTCCCCGCTTATCTTGATGTTGAATATTGACTTTAACACTCGGATAGCCGTCTATCATCTTCTCATCTTCCATAAGACTTTTTTTGCAGTAAGGACATTTAACACTGACTACCAATTTTTTCATTTTTTCTCTCCTTCATTAATAAAAGGGGACAGTCCCCTTTTTGATATCATTTTAATAATGCGTTTTTGCCAAGACCTTCAATTCTACTGCTTCAACTTTTCGATACACCTGATTAAACCCCAAGAGTTTATTATTCACAGTCAATAGTCGATCTATAGGAATATTGAAGAGTCTTTCATTTTCTTTTAAGTAAGGAAGGATGAGTTCCCAATCCTTCTCGGTCATTTCAGTGAATTTTCCTCCGTTCAATTGATTGTTTTCCACTTTTAAATTTGGATCTCTGATGTAGATTGCTCCCCCAGAGGCAAGGGAGAAGAGATTTCCTCCAGGATATGGCGTTTGTAATTCACCTATTTCACCTTTTTCGTTGAACCTGACGCCATTGAGGATAACAAATCCTCCTCCTTCAAAGGGATCGCCAGCCATAAAGGATTCCGCCAGATAGTCTAGGCATGTTCCGTTTATCACTACTCTTGGAGTGCCCACCGCATTTATTAATGGTCTTCCGGCTGCATTTCCAAGAACATAGACCTCTCCTCCTTTAGCCCCATACATAAAAGTCTGCCCGACATCACCGAAGACCACCAGTTTTCCGGTTTTCATGATTTGAGCGACTTGATCCTGAGCATTTTCATGTACGAAGATTTCCGCACCATCAAGACCTGAAGCAAGATAATCTCCAGAACTTCCATACACGTCAATTCGAACACCGTTCGACATTTCACCCAGTCCACATCCACAGAATCTCTGGCCTCTCCAGTTATATGTTATGAAATTTTTCCAGCCTACCTGGTAAGCATTCACTATGAACCTGGATATGGATTGTGTTCCCTCTGAAGGGAATTTTTCACAATTAATCACCAGGATTTCCTGCTCACTTTTTGGCTTGGATAGCGAATCCTTATTTCCCCAATCTTTATAGAGGAATAGAGATTCTGTTTGCTTTTGACTAGGTAATGATGAGAATGCCTTATTCAAGGACTTCTCAGCGTTTGACAATGCGTTCGCTCTGTCTTTTATAGGGATTCTCCATCTTTGGTCGATGAATTGGGTAAATTCTTGTATCTTTTCTGAATAATCCTCATTCTTATCAGATTTTTGAGCTGATAATTGGACAGAGGAACAATCGTGTTCTCTTCTAGATGAGATTTTCTTTCCGAATTTATCTGTTATATTCAGACTATTATCTTTCACGGTGAAGACAAACGCTCCTCCATCTGTGTAGCTTCCGCCTCTGGCATTCCAGTAAATATCAGCATAGGGCAAAAATCTACTATCTTCCTGATGCAAACTCCGAAGCGTTGCGTCTATGGCTTGCTTCTCACTCGCCACAAGGCCAATACTCGCACCATTCTCCTGCAGGGCAAAAACCTGCGGCCTCAGCATCGACGTGTCAGTGATCCCAAGCAACTGGAGGCTCTTATCGCTCACATTTGTTCGGCCGATTATAAAAAACCAGGGGCCATCAGGAGAGCAATGAATGTGGGAGGCTTGAATGGTTCTGTATATCTTTCTCTTCTCTTCCGGTAAAAGATAGAAATCTCTTTCTGTTGTCGGAGCAATGGCTTCGATGATGTATTCAAGAGGATATTCATAGATTCTATTCAGGAGGTCAAAAAGAAGCACCGAGACCTCTGTGTCGGTTAAAAAGAGAGGATAGATGTTCCGCTGACTGAGGTATTCGGCAATGGAATAATAATTGGCAAAATCTCCATTGTGAACAAGTGCCTCATTCATTCCTATGAATGGATGAGCGCCTCCTGGATGCCAAACCTTCCCTTTAGTGGGGTATCTCTGGTGTCCGATCCAAATATGTGCTTTTAGATTCTCTAATCTATAATATTCGATAAGCTGCTCTGCATAGCCAACGATCTTCAGGATCATCATGTTCCGGCCATGCGAGAGGACAAATGCTCTTTGTTCCCCTAAAGAAGCATAGAATTTTTTGTTCAGTTTAAAAGTGTTTTGATAGATAAATTCATCTTCAACTTTTTCTTCAGAAAGCGGCTTTAAGTCATTTTCAAGGATAAATTGATCGAGTTTTTTATCTTTCACTCGGCAAAAATATCTCCATACTTCAGGCGGTTGAATCTCTAAGCTGTCTACATTTCGCCAGCTTTCCAGAGCCTTAAGAGGGTAGTAAGCGTGGACATTTAAGTCTGAGAATAGGAATTCCTCTTCCACCTGTTTTCTAGCACTCGAATCTAAGTATGCGATTTGAATCAGGTAATCTTCATCGAGGGTCTTTTGATCGACTCCGAGCTGACCGGGATCGAGTCCAAAGGCTGCCACTCCTCCGCCTTTGCTGTTTCCTCGGTTATGCATCTGAACGAGAGCCTGCATAATGTGTTTCCCTGAGATTTTTTCGTTGCAGGCGAGACCGACTACTCCGCATCCACCTTCCATTTCTTGTTTTTTTGGGCTATCCGGAGGAGGTGAGAGTTTTTTCCTCGATTCAACCAGCCGAATTATGTCTCTATTTTTCATCCGTGTTCCTCAGAAGATCTGTTCGGCCTCTTAGCTCTCTTATATCTTTGAGACCGAGCTTCATGAGAAGCAATTTTAATTGTTTATGCCATGACGCGTAGAGATTGATTATTCTTTGAGTTCCCCAGGATAGGCTGATTAGGTTTTCGAGCTCTGGATCAGTGGTAGCAATTCCCCGCGGACAACCTCTGCCGCTCTCGCAGTTTCCGCATCTCACACATCCCAGTGCGACTAATTCGGATGTTCCTATTATGGCGCCATCGGCTCCCAGAGCGATTGCCTTGGCTATATCATGAGCCGTTCTGATCCCCCCGCTTGCCATGAGTACGATTTCGTCACGCACACCCTCTTCTTGGAGAAACTTGTGTACCTTTGTGATTGCGTATTCTATCGGCATGGCGATGTTTTTCTTGGCAATCTCGGGGGCAGCTCCGGTTCCTCCGTATCCTCCATCTAGGTGGATAATATTCGCTCCAGCATAATAACTTCCTACAGCAACCATATCCACGTCTGAAGGAGTAGAGACCTTAACTGAGATGAGGGTTTCAGGGTTTATCGTCTTTACCCAATCAATGTGCTTTTTGTGGTCTTCAACTGAATATACGCTGTGAAAAGGGAAGGGGGAAAATAGAGAAGTCCAGGGGACAGCTTCCCTCATTGCTGCCACAGAAGGTGTGTTTTTATCTCCCAGGAGATGTCCTCCCAGTCCTGGCTTTGCCCCTTGTGCATATTTGAATTCGATGATTCGTGTACATTTTATCGTCTCTTCGCTCACTCCGAATAGGCCAGTTGCAATCTGGGTAATGATCCAATCGCTGTAAGCCGAAAGTTCATCCGGATAGCCACCTTCTCCGGTGGAAGTGAACGTTCCCCATGCTTTTGCGGCTGCAGCCCGGGCCAGCATTGTTGGAATGCTTATAGAGCCGAACGACATACCTGCACCATACCAGGGAACGGGGATATCGATCAAAGCGCCTTCCCCACGACGATTGAGGCTGATACTTGTGCTTATTTTGTCGGTTTTATCTGATGGGAGCGCGTGTTCGTTATCGAGGACAAATCCAAATTTGTCAAACCCTCCGGCTGAAGCTCCAATTTTGTATTCGAGCGTACCTTGAGGGATTTCTCCTGATTCTGCCTGTTGCCATGTTGTAATGATCAAGTCTGGAGTCCACCGATAATCCCCAAGGGTTTTCCATTGAGGGTCTATTTCTATCTTTATTGCTTCAACAGGACATTTCGTTACACAGGAGAAAGGACCTTCTTTGCAATCTGGCCCTAAGCAATTAGCAGACTTTGGTGTGGAAATATAATTGAAACCGTCCATCCTTTCAAAAACACTATAGGGGCACATCTTCATACATAGCCCGCAGTGAAAGCAGGAATCTTCCAGAGAAACCAAGTATTTACCAATCTCATTCCGATATGTTGTCGTACAGGGCTTAATTTCAGTATGGTTCATTTTCCTGGGCCATTTTCATTAAAAATAAATTCAAAAGATTCTCTCTCGATTTCTTCATAGAACATGGCTCTCCCGACCTCTCCGCGTAATCTTCTCACGTCTCTAATCCCCATGGCGCTCAATATCTCCAGCAACTGATCTCTCCAGGCACAGATCATGTTTATAACTCTCTGCTTGGCAATTTCTGGGTCGAGCATATTTACTTCAGCAGGGCAGCGCTCTAGTTCACAGGCGCTACATACTCTGCATCCCATAGCTACCAATAGAGAGAGGTCCAGAACAGCCGCATCCGCACCGCAGATGATGAGCTTTGGAATATGTTCAGCAGCGGCGATTCCTCCTTTTCCTATGATGGTGATTTCATCTCGCTTGCGCTTTTTAATGAAATCGAGGTGTAATTTTCTTATCGATTCGCTTATGAATGTGTTTCCCTCAAAGCTTTTTCCGTCTCTATCCGCATGAAAATTCAATATATCTAAGTGTGCCTCTTCGAATTGCTTAAAGATCTCTTCCGATAGGCAAGGATTAGTAAGCCTTAGAGAGAGGAAGGCCTTCGGATTCTGTTTTTTCAATTCCTTGAGAGCTTTTTTGACTTCTGAGCTTGAAAATTTTTGGGGGAGGGATATTTCTATCAAATTCACTTCTCTCCATGGGACTCGATCAATAGTCGAAATCTCTTCCAGAGAGGATCTCAGAACAATCGATTTAATATATGGTTTTAGCTCATCAGAATAATTCTCGATGTCTAGAAAGGCATAAGTCCCAAGCTCATGAGCTGCTTTTGTTATGGAGAGAATAATGTTCTTCGAATCTAGCCCCATCGGGTTTGAATCAAGCAGCATAGGAATCTGGGTTTCATAGAAGTTTGGAAAATCAAGCTTTTCAAAATCAATAATCCAGGGCAGCTTTCTTCCCAGGTCGACTGATGTGGCAATGTACTCTCTGCCGTGGATGCCATCCCTTGTCGGTCGGACTATTTCTGACATGTCTGTCCAGATTTCATCGAAGCCCGAGCCTCTAAATCGGCCACGGTAACCAGCGCCAAGGACTGGGATTTTTCCTTCCTCTGCTTCATTCCAGATCGTATGAATCTTGTGAGGCGTCCAATAAATATTCCCTAAATTTTCATACTCCTCGTTCGGGACCATTTCGAGTGCCTGCTGCGGGCAGTTTTGGATGCAAGAGAAACAGTTTTTACAGAGGTGGCTCACAGGTTTAGACATTTCACGAGAATCAAGAGTCGATCGCTCATGGACATCATAGATGCAGTGAGTCATACATCGTCCACAGTTCAGGCACTTATCGCTTCGAACGATCTCGAATTTCCCTATCTCAGTTGAGTGCAGCTTAACTGGAGTCGTTTCTATGTGGTATCTTTTATACATTCTCTGGTTCCCTATGATTGTTATTTGATGAGAAACTGACTGAATCGACGAGCTGGGTATAAAAGGGGTGGGATTCTACCTGTTTGACGAATTCGTCGATTTTCTCCTTAGGGCGTCCATATTTTTTCTCTAAGAGAGATTCGAGTCTATCCCATACAGACATTAATTCGAGTTTGCTCTGGCATACATATTCGCAGAGATGACAGTGCAAACACATAAAGGCTTTTTGAGCGACATGCTTTGGGACTGAAGTGCCATCGATCAAATGCTTCAAGAGAAAGAGTTTGCCTTTTGCGGTGACTAATTCTGTTTTATTCATTAGATAAGCGGGGCAAACAGGAACACAGGCTCCACAATTTGCACAGGCATCTGATTCAGATAGAGTTTTTTTATTCATCCCATAGTTGCGATTCAGGATTTTTTTAAAAGGTTTTACGAGAGGATTTCCGTTTGAGAATATATCACTCATTAGATATGCGAGTTTTAGAAAACCGCTGACCTTATGATCATATGAGAGAGATTTAGCCGGGTTCAATAGATTCAGCGGATCGAATTCTCTCTTAAAATGCTTGTGCTCTTTCAGGGCTTCATCCGAGTAGAATTTCTTTAGCTGTGGGAGATTCCATATTCCGATTCCATAAGGCTTCCCTCCCCATCGCGATGCGATATGAGTCAAAGAGTATGTCAAGAAAAGATGAAGAAAATATATTAATTTTCTTGAGTCTGAAGGGAAGGTTGTAAAAACCACAGCATCATGTTTATTTATGAATGTGGCTTCGGTTGATAAAGGAATGCCGTAATTTTTCCCGAACTCTCTCGTCTCAGCAACATAATGATCGAGGTATTTGATCGGCAGGATGATTTCACAGCCGAGGATGGAGTGGTGAAAATGCTTCATAGAAAACGGGAAGAATCTTTCATTCCATAGGAACTCTGTCAGATAATCCTCGGCAAGCATTCCTTTTTTCCTCTCGATGAGATTCAGGAATTCTCTTTCAGAAGAAGCCTCCTCGAATACAGTAAAAACCCCTTCCATCTGGGGGAAAGAGATTTTTTCTTTAAGATGCAAATTTTTATGTTCTAACCGGTTCGGATCAAAATAGGAAATATGAGTGGGTGGGATTTTTGACGATTTTAAAATGTCATATACAAAATCAACAGCCGTGGATGTATTCTTGAAAAAGACTAGATAAGATTTAGAGGATTTTGAATCTCTGATCTTAAGTCCTACTTTGGTTATGATCCCCATCTGGCCTTCTGTACCTATAAAATATTTAAACTCTGGCTCTCGGCGGTCAATTGTCATGGTCTTATTAGGTGTTATGACCTCGATGGATTCAACAAGATTTGAAATGTGTCCATACCTGAAGCTGTTGATTCCGTAGCCTCCCGTGGAAAGCCAACCGCCCACAGTGGAGAACAAGCTTGTAGGGCAGGTGTAAAGGTCCAGAGAATCTTTCTTCAGGAAGTGTTTTAACTCCCACCACCGTAGACCTGCTTCAAAAGAGACCATTTTCTTTTTCTCATCGAGGTCAAGAATCCGGTTTATATGAGTAAGGTCTGCCATTATTGACCGCTTCAATGGGGTAATACCCCCCATCCCTGATGTAGCTGCGCCCCGCGGAATTACAGGGATTCTACTTTTTTTTGATTCGGAAATCATTTGTTTGAGGTCGCGAATATTTTCGGGCTGATAAACAGATTGAATTTTTGGGAACTTATCTTTTACAATACTGGGTAGACTGATAGTTTCTTTTGCGTATAATTTGGCTTCGATGCTAGCGTCTAATTTCATTTATATGCATATTCTACAAAAATAATTTCATATGTCAAGAAGAACGTGATAGAGTATTTACATATGTAATGATTTTATGTATTATTGTTTATATACGAGTGTTATCCATGAGTCGAGGTTGCCGCAGATGTCATTGCGAGGTGCGTAGCACCGTGGCAATCTCGTGCCTCTGGCGAGGCATCATGAGATAATCTTTTTTATGAATAATTTAGATATATTGTTAGGAGGAGAAATGGTTGATGATTTGGAAATGAAAATAGTCAGGGCCCTAAATCAGAATTCCAGGAAAAGTTTTCGAGAGATCGCAAAAGAAATCGGAAGTTCTGCCCCTGCAGTTATAAATAAAATAAAAAGGCTTGAAGAAGCTGGCGCGATCAAAGGATATATACCTATCTTAGATCCAGAGTATTTCGGATATAATTTAATGGCCGTTGTAGCGATTCGAATATCCCATGGAAAGCTCATCGAGACCCAAGAGAAGATTGCCAAGGATCCTCGTGTGTTTGGGATTTATGATGTAACCGGTGAATGGGATTCTATCGTGATTGCCCGTTTTAAAGGCCGGGAAGACTTGAACAGTTTTATAAAGAGTATTCTTGCTCAGAAATACGTAGATAGGACCTTTACAAATATTGTTCTAAATGTCGTAAAAGAAGAACAAAAACTCCTAATCTAAAAAAGGGGACAGGCTACTTTTTTATATAAACTGTCATTGCGAAGAATGAAATAATGAAGCAATTCCATATAAACGTTGAGATCGCCACGCTGCGCTCGCGACAGAGGATTGCCGCACTTCGTTCGCAATGACAATTAATCATATTAAAAGTAGCCTGTCCCCCTTTAATAAACAATCTCGATTGTTTTAATCTCAGATTTGCCAAACTTTAAAGAAAGAGAATTATTCCCAAAAGGAACAGAGTGTAGCCGGTTCTCCATAAGGTCCAGTTCGTAGATTTTCTTCGGCTTTCTGAAGAATTCAATCGTTGCTTCAGTCTCTTCGCCTTCTGACTCATAAAGCCTCAAGACGAGACTTTGTCTATCTTCCGCCTTTTTAATAGCTGAGAGAACAATACCTGATGGAGATGCTCTGAAGAAAGAATAGGATGAAGGGAGTTCTCCTGAGTGGGAGTCTGTTAAAAGAGCAAGAAGAGGATAGTTGAATTCATATCCCCGCTGAACAGTACCTGCCTCTTTCCAATTTCCTTTATGGGGATAGAGAGCATAGGAGAATTGGTGTTTCCCTCTGTCTGCCATAGGATCGGGCCACAGGGGGGATCGAAGAAGAGTCAATCTCATCACATTACCTTTGATGTCATGACCGTATTTTGACTCGTTGAGTAGGCTTACTCCATATTTTTCCTCAGAGAGGTCAGCCCACCGGATTGCAGGAACCTCGAAGCGTGCTTTTTCCCAGTCTGTGTTTCGGGTTGTGGGCCTTTTAACAAATGAGTACGGGATTTCGCAGGTAGCCATGTCGTTTTCTACGTCCACAGGAAAAGCTACTTTGAGCAGGACATGCTCTTCCCACCAGTCAGCCTTCATCTCGATATCAATTCGTGGGATATCTTTGTAAAGGATAATCTCCTGAGAGAAAAAAGAGGAGGGAAAATCTGTGGTGGGCTCGCGCTTAGCTTTGGAAAGGCCGAGATAATCTTTCTGGACCTTTAATGACACCATCACTGGACCATTTTGCATAATTTCGATTTTCTGAGCTTTATCCAGTTCCCAATGTCTCCCCGTGTACCCTATATTCCAGGCATCCCATTGGGCGGGGATATCTTCCAAGAGTTGAAGCTGGTTTCCCTGGCCAGAGGGGGCAAGAACTTCCCTTTTCGCCAGTTTATCAAAAATGCTAATAATATTTCCGCTTTCCGGATGAAGAGTGATGCGGAAGAAACGGTTTTCAAGAGTCGTCCCATCCACTTTTAAAGAGTCAAAGTGAGTTCTACCCTTACCTTTTTGTGCTTGATAAATCCTGTATCCTAAGGAGGGGACTCCCTTAGCGATAAAACAGAGTATATTTCCTTTTCCTGATTTTATTATTTGGGAGGGGATTTCTTCTCCTGAGTCGCTCAAAACTTTCACTTCTCCTTGAAACGCTTCAGGAAGCTTTACTCTTACAACGCCATCTCTATCCCAGGAAAGGGAGTTGAAGACGAGGAGGGGAATTCCCTTCCCGCTCTTTGAGGTGTCTATCTTAGGTGCAATGTGCTCTAAACCGTCAATCAGTTCTCTTTTGGTCATCTTATGAGCTTCAAGATAGGACTCCTTGGCATCTTTGTAGACAGGATTTATGCTGGAGCCGGGAAGTATGTCGTGGAATTGATTCATCAGCACCTTTTCCCAAGCCTTTTTCAAAGTTTTCTGGTTGTAGTCTTTACCGAGGAGAAAAGCCAGAGATGAGATCTTTTCTGTATCAGAGAGCAGGACTTCAGATTTTCTATTGAATCTTTTTGTTTCCGCCTGGGTTGTAAAGGTTCCACGATGGTATTCCAGGTATAGTTCGTCTTTCCATACAGGAAGAGAAGAGAGATCTTTTTTCCTCATTTCCTTCAGATATTGAGAAAAGGAGCTGTGTTTGATATTTGGGAAAATTTTTTGTTCTTCATAACTCTTGACCCTCTCGAGCATCTCTCGGTTCGGTCCTCCTCCATGGTTACCGAGTCCGTAGAGAATGAAGGTATCTCTGTATCCTGTATTTTTTTCAAACTGTGTGATGCCTCTTACAATGTTTTCTGCTCTTAGCCGTCCCACATATCCTGTTGGAGGAAAGTAGGTCAGGATTTTGGAGCCGTCACAGCCCTCCCACCAGAAGAAGAAGTAGGGGAAGACAGTTGTATCGTTCCAGCTAATCTTTTGTGTCACAAAGGAATCGATTCCGCTTTTTTTAAAGAATTGAGGCATATTCCAGTTGTAGCCGAATGAATCCGGGTTCCAGCCGATTTTGACATCCACGCCTAATTTTTCCTTGAAGTATCTCTTCCCATAGAGTATCTGGCGGATGAATGATTCACCCTCAGTGAGGTTGCAGTCCGGCTCAGCCCACATCCCGCCGATAACTTCCCATCTTCCTTCCTTGACTTTTTCCTTGATTCGTTCAAAGACCTCTGGATAGTATTCTTCCATCCATTTGTAGGCCTGTGCTTGACTCTGGATATAGACGATTTCTGGATATTCTTCCATGTTGTCCATGATCGTGGAAAAAGTCTCTTTGGAAACTTCCACAGTTTCCATCCACCGCCACAGCCAGGCCAGGTCAATGTGCGCGTTGCCGGCTATGAAAATAGAGAAGTTTTTCGCAAAACGGGATATAGGCTTTATTTCTTTATAAAATTTATCGAGAGAGGATTCTACTTTCGGGAAATGTCCGTCTCTGAGAGCATCCAAATCAAATGCAACAAGGGCGTTTTCGAATCTTTTCTTTAAATTGACAACTTCTTATGACGATTGAGATTTTTGATAGTCGATAGAAACAGGTCTTTCCTTGCTTGGAGGTTGGCGCCTTAAAGGAACTAGGTCAAGAAGAGAGGCTCCGGTTTTTAAATCCAGCAAAAAATGAGAAAGCATCTGATGTGCTTTCTGGGCAGCCTCGATGCTGAAGCGAGCGTTTCTCATTTGGAGAAAAGTTCCAGGCTCTGCTTCTTTTCTTTCGATCAAGGGAATGTATCCCAGGTTGTCAAAACGGAAAGCTAATAATATTTTTTCTCCAGGCTGGGCTTCTGATAGAAGAAAAAACCCTTTTTCTTTCACTGTTGCACTATTTCCGAATTCAAGATTAAATGATTCTTTAAGCTCACCATTGCAAAAGAATTGACCATTGATTTTCCCGACTCCTCTGAATGTGCATTGGAGGCCGATCTTGCTTCCCTGTGTTTTGATACCAGCAAAACTCTCTGGCACCTTGAATTCATGGCGCAACCAGAAGACTTTTTCCCGTATTGTGTAGCCAGTTCTTATGCTTCGCCATCCGGACACATCCAGGCCCACTTTTTCTCCGGCCGGGACTTCGCCTTCTTTGAGTTTCCAGGGAGAGATTTGGTCATTGATAAGAGTTTCTATTTCTCTGATACGACTCTGGATTTGTGTTTGGCTGAAGCAAAAAACAGATGCTTGGAGAGTAAGAATTAAAATTATAAATAGAGTTTTTACTATTCTCATTGTTATTCCCCTTGTTTTTGTAGTATTTTGGGCAGGCTAGCCACCTTTATATTTTCATTCCTCTTTAATGACCTTTATAGGGCAGGGCGATTTTTGTTTAAGCTGATTTACAGCCGAACCAAAAAGGAAGCGGGAGAGGTTAGACCGGTCCGCCCGGGTTAGGATGGTTGCCTCAGGTTTTTCTTTTGCGATCACCTTTAAGCACTCCTTTACAAATTCCCCCTCAGTCATGACAGTTGTACACTCGATTTCTAAGGACGTGGCAGCATTCGAGATTTCTTCAATTATTTTTTGTCCTCTTTCTTTATACTCCCTCAGAATTGATTGATAGAGTTGTTTGGTAGGTGAGTCTCCCATGAAGCCAACGTCCATCATTTTATCAAGGATGAATTGCGGAAGGTCTGGGTCGACAATAAACAGAATTATCAGCTCGGCCCTTTCATCGCGTGCAATTTTTAGGGCATAGTCGATTGTTTTGGAAGATTGCCTTGTTGTTGAAAGAGCCAGCAGTATCTTTTTCATATTATAGCCTCCAGAATTGTAGGGGCTTGATTCATCAAGCCCACCTTATAAATTAAGACCGATCATGGGCCAGTAGAATTTGACCATAACCAGGAATATGATCCATGAAATAATATTAAGCAGTATCCCTGCCTTAATTAAATCTGAAATTCTGTAATAGCCAGAAGCGAAACAGATTGCATTCGGAGGAGTTCCCATTGGAAGACTGAAGGCTAGTCCCGCGGGCACGGCGATTGCATATACTATTATAATCGGGCTGATATCGTAGGAATGAGCGAGTCCAAATCCGAGAGGAAGGAGGATTGCGACTGTGGCTGCATTGCTGATTCCTTCGGTTAGAAATTTAGATATTAAAGTGATGAGGATGATGAAAGCAAAAGGCGTGAGTTTAAAGGACGAAAGAGCATGCTGGGCTAGCCATTCCGCAGCCTGGCTATGGTCAAGAGCAAAACCAAGAGCGATAGCTCCTCCATACATCAGTATAATTCCCCAATTGACATACTCCTCGATCTCTTTCCAGGAGACAATGTTAAAAACAAAGAGTGAAACAGCAGAGAGAATGGCGATATTCGCGAGACCAATTGTGTTGGAGAGACTCATCCAGCATACAATGGTGATGGCCATAATGAAGCCAACAGCTTTCTCTTTTCTGGTTGTCTTCCCCAGCTCGTTTATTTTGTCCAGGAGTTTTTCTTCTGCGGAAGTGATATTCTCAATATCTATCTTAAAGAATATTCGTATGACTGCATATGCGATGAGCAGCATGATAAAAACTATGGGCACTACAGCGATAATCCATTCTAAAAAGCCAATCCTTAACTTGAATTCTTCCCAAAGCATTCCAATGGCCAGTGGATTTCGAGCTCCCCCTAAAAATGTGGCCACTCCGCCGATAATAGCTCCCCAGGCGAGAGATAAAAACAGAGCTTTCCCGTAGAAGCTTTCTTTAGGTTTGAGATTCAGGCTATGTGCAATCTCCAGAATGATAGGAAACATTATTGCGGCCACAGCGTGGGCAGGCATCCAGAAAGCAAGGAAGGCGGAGGAGAAAAGTACGCCGAGCAGAAGGGACTGGGGAGTCTTTTTGATTCTTGTGAGGAAAAAGAGAGCTAGCCGAGTGCTTAATCCTGATTTCATAAGGGCAGCAGCGAGAATGAATGCTCCCAGGATGAAGAAAACAGCTCGGTTTCCGAAAAGCGAAAATGCTGTTTTCGCATCCAAGACTCCCAAAAGAGGGAGGAGGGCAATAGCTAAAAGACTGGTAACCGCCAGAGGTATGACATTGGTCACCCATAAAATGAGACAGAGGGCAAAAATGGAGATAGCCCTTTGCCCTTGTTGGGTTAGGCCGTCAGGTTTGAAGAATTGGTAAATTAGGATAAAGGTTATTAGGGCAAAAACTATGATAACTGTTCGCCAAATACGCATTTTATTGTTTCGTCTTTTTATAGAGCCAGAACAAATAAGCAGCAGGAGCCTGGTAGAGAGAGAAAATTATGGGCGTAAGTATTAGCCAGTATACATTGAAATCAAGGACGAAGAGGAAAATAAAGAGAAACAACCCAAATAAAGAGGCAATGATACTTGAGCTCAACAGAAGAAGGGAATAGGTCTTTTTCAATTCTTTATATTGCCCTATATAGCATATAATCTCTTCAAAATTCCAGTCTGTGTTCTTTCGATTGGGTAAATGGGAGGTCATATATTGCTTTATCTTTATTCTTTTTTGCTATTATTGAGCAAAAAAAATAATAACAAGTTGCTCTTGCCTAGAAAATGAAAGATTTAATTATGTATAAATTTTCTTTGAATAAGAGGCATTTTTATTATGATTAGTTGAATACTTCTCCGAACTGCTGGGCTAAGGTTTTTGATAGTTTTATACTGTTATTAAGTTCTTTTTTCACCAATATGGCATGCTTAATTCTCGAGAGTTCTACAAAATGATATTTTTTTTCTCCTTCTAAGTAGTTATTAAATAGCCGCCTAGCCCGACCTGGGTTATTAAAGATTAGTATGTCAGGCTTCCTTCTTGCTATATATTCGTTATGAACTTTTCCCATAGGGAAAGAGGTTGTCCCTCTTTTTGCTATCACTTTATCTGCAAGACCAAAATATTCGATGAAATAAGTATCTAGAGAATAATATGGGGTTCGCCCGCCCACTTCGGTCACAACAATTATTTCTTTATCCTTATTTTCCTTCTTCACCAAAGAAATCCAATTTGCTGTCTTACAACCTGCTTTATCATAACTATTCCAGATTGAAGAGAATGACCTGGTTTTTTTGAAGGTAATGG
>CP070825.1:3350637-3366028 GCA_020344415.1 Candidatus Aminicenantota bacterium | reverse complement strand
TCTTTGATCTTGAACCATGAGAGGTGCTTGCTAATAGGGTCATCAAGACTCAATTTTCCTTGATCCCGCAGCTGCATGATACCGATGCTTGTAAAGAGCTTCGAAATAGAGCAGATGCTATAAATCGTGCTTGGTGAGGCAGGGATTTTCTTATCCACATGGGCATAGCCAAGGCCAAGGCTCCACACAAGATCCTGGTCATAGACAATACCCAAGGACATGCCAGGTATGTCTCCATAATCCAATTGAGCATCAATCCAAATCTCGATGAGTTTCAAAGCGTTTGCGATGCGAGGGTCGTCTGAGAGGGATTGAGTCTGCACAAATCCTAAAGTGAAAAACCCGAGCACTATAAAGCACAAGATTCGTTTTTTCATAAAGCACCTCCTAAAAGAATTCGTTGTAATTATTCAGGTTAAAATATGATTTTCTGGGAGTTTTATATGACGTCATTGATTCTTGCTTATGTCATTAATTCCTGCTTATATCACAAAGAAAATTCGAATTCAAAGGAAAACAGGGTGAAAACAAGGGGGAAAACTTATACGATAGATTTAAAGAAATATGAAAATTTTAGAAGAAATTGAAACCAAAAACGCTCATACACGTTTTATTTATAGAAAGGTATTTGAATGAATAGGGGAATCTAATTTTTGGAAAATATTAAAACCCAGGAGGACATTCATGAGAAATTTTTTTAAAGGACAATTTCTATTTACGCTTCTAATCATATTAACATTCATTTTTCTGGGCGGACAACATCTCAACGGGCTTGCACAGGAAAAAGAACTTCGAATAAGCAAGGAAGAGAAGGAACAAGTCATTCATAAGATTGGAGAGATTTTGAACAAACTCTATGTTTACCCCGAGAAAGCTGAAAAGATGAGCAGTCATGTTACAGAAAAACTGAAGAGCGGCGATTATGATACAATCACATCTCCTCAAGCGTTTGCTTCCCGGGTAGCCGGAGACCTCAGGAAAATCAGCAAAGACCTGCATATTCGGGTAGTTTACGGTCCGGAATTTGTTGAGCTCCTGAGAAGAGAAAAAGAAAACCAGAATGATCCTGAGCTTATTAAATTGAGAATCGAAGAATTGAGAAAAACAAACTTTGGATTTAAAGAAGTGAAAATCCTGCCAGGAAATATTGGATATCTTGATTTAAGGCAGTTCGCAGGAACTGAATATGCAGGCGAGACAGCTGTGGCTGCCATGAATTTCCTCGCTAATTGTGAGGCTTTGATTATCGACCTCAGGAATAATGGAGGAGGCAGCCCTGAAATGATACAGCTGTTGACGAGCTACTTTTATGAAGGTGAACCTGTTCATTTGAACAGCTTTTATTGGCGGCCGGGCGATAAAAGAACTCAAACATGGACATTGCCACACGTTCCTGGGAAAAGGATCCCTGACACAGATATTTATGTCTTGACAAGTAGAAGGACATTCTCTGCTGCAGAGGAATTCAGCTACAACTTAAGAAACCTGAAGCGGGCAACTCTCATCGGAGAGATAACAGGTGGCGGTGCTCATCCTGGTGGACCAGAGGTTGTCAATGATAATTTCATAATTAATGTTCCAAAGGGACGAGCCATAAATCCCATTACCAATACAAATTGGGAAGGGGTAGGAGTTGAACCTCATATAAAAGTCCCCCAGGATAAAGCATTAGCAACTGCGCAGGTTAAAGTCCTAGAAAAGTTGACTGACCAGGCAAAAAATAAAAGAGAAAAATCCGTGTATGAGTGGCATTTAGAGTCATTAAGGGCAGAGCTTAATCCTTTTGTTGCTGCTTCAGGAATATTGCGTTCATATGTGGGGAAATACGGACCCAGAACCATAACCTTTGAAAACGGAGAATTGTACTATCAAAGGGAAGGCAGGCCCAAATATAAAATGATTCCTATGTCAGAGGAACTCTTCATGTTTAAAGAGTTAGACTATTTCCGCATCAAATTTATTAAGGAAAATGGCGTCGTGAAAGCTATAACGGGTGTGTATGATACCGGAAGGACTGATAAGAACATTAAAGATAAATAAAACTGGGTTTGGAAGAGCTGTAGATATCCTTTAAGGAATGGGCTTGCTTGAATGATGCTTTAATCTGTATCCTCTCCGATTCTGACATCTATCCGGGAGATAAGAAAATTAGCTGTTGACTTCATTGTCTGTTTCAATTCAACAAACTCCTCCTCAAAAGGAGAGCCAACCTTTCCAAGCATATTCTCGAATGAGGTTTTTGTAATGCCCAATTCAGAGAGTTGATTCAATGGAGTAACCTTGTTAGAAGAGGGGATAATAATCCATAAGATGCTTATTGAAACTACAAGCAAAACAGCAGCTGTCGCAAGAACAGGAATCAGGGCAGGCCTGCGTTTCGGAGCCGGCTTTGGCTCTGGATGCTTATCCAATGCGGATATAGCCTTTGCATTGAGCCTCCCGTTATAACCGTTGAGCAAAGCACTCATGTCTTCCGTGCATTTGTTTTCCAATGATTCGGAGAATTGGGCAAATTCTCGGCATGAAGGGCAGCGCCGAATGTGGTGCGCTACTGAGCCGGACAGCGATTTCCTTGAATCTAACGCCCGGGATATTTGCCATTTATAAATTGAACAGAACATTTTTAGTCTCCTCTTCATAAAAATGAAAATTTATGTTTTAAAGGCTCTGTGCCTGGAGATTTTTCAGAAAAAACAGACTGGCTGAACTCTTTAGCCAGATTCAATCTAGCCCGGTGAAGGAGGACACGTACATAGACTTGAGTTTTTTTCATAACCTTAGCGATCTCTTTCACTGACAGATCCTCTGCATAGCGCAGCCAAAGCGCTTCATACTGATCCTTTTTGAGAGCTCTCGCTAGAATCCAGATATTTTGTGACTCTTCCTTCTGGATTACAATCTCAGGTGGTTCGGGTGAGGAAGAGACGGGCACAAAGGTCATGTCCTTTGTCTTGTTTGAACGGTAACTGCTGATTGCCAGTCTGACAGCAATCGTGTAAAGCCACGTGGAAAACTTAAAATCTGGATTGTATCGACCAATATTCCTAAAGGCTTTGAGAAAAGTCTCCTGTATCAAATCTTCAATATCCTCATCAGTGGATACTTTGTGTCTGAGAAAATGAAAGAGCCGTGGACTATATCTGGCTACTAGTTCTTCAAAAGAGGTCTGAGAGCCCGCCGCTACTTCAGAGACCAGCTCTTTGTCAGATAGTTGCTTAGCCATCAGGAATCTTTTCCTTAGCTTGAATAACGGTCGAGCTATATACCTTTAATGTAGCTGATTTATGAATTAAATTAAAGGGCTATAATTTTCCCATAAGAAAGCAGGGCAGAAGTTTTGCTCTTCCTGTGATGACATCGAACAGCTTTTCTACAGGGTAGGTGAATCCTATTTGGACTCTATTTCCATCTATTGATATATGCAGTCTCTCCAGCAGTGCCAATAAATCCTTTTCTTTCTTTAGTTGGAGGTTGGCAAAAGCAATGACTCCCTTGATCATTTGTTCCACATTTTGAGCATCTTCGGATGATTCTGTAGTAAATTTAAGACCGACGTCCATATCTTCCTTTTTTTCCGTTATGGCGAATGAAGCCATGCCGGTTTTTTGCAGCATGAGGGCTTTGTCGTGCTTCCCAGCTAAAGAGGAAATATTATCTACAACTGCCATAAGAAAAGCATCTTTGGGAATCTCGTTTATGTATTTCATCATTGGAGAAGAAGAGAGGTTATTTTTCTTGCCATCAATTACATCCAATGCATTCTTAATCATCTTGTCGTTTCCAGAGAAGAGAACAAGATTGTTATTGACGAAAACTCCGAAGTCATCGTGACCCCATTTGTAAATTGTGTATTTTCCATACGATATTTCCACATGATCTTCTTCTTTAGCTATTAAACCGAGGAGGTGGTCTTTATCAAACTTCCCCTCAACACATACGACTGTATTCTCTTCCTTTTTTCCTGTTCCGTAAGCTGTAATACTTACAATATCCTTTAGAGGGTCAAACTTGTATTTTTTGACAAGTTTTTCCATTTTCTTCCTGATTTTGGCAGTACTTTCATCATTAATAAGCAGTTGATGTAATCTGGTAGAGGTGAGCCTTTTCATGTCGAACTGGACTATCCACTTAGCATCTGCAGAGATGAATGACTTTTGGATGGAAGCAGTGTGTACTTCAGAACATAAGAGAAGAGCCAAGAAAACGGCTACAAAAAGAATGATTGCTTTTTTCATTGATTTCTCCTTTTCTTTGAGTGATTTATTTTTAGAAGATGGGTAATAATCTTCTAATTCACCCTTTTATACGCTGCAGTATTCAAAATGTTACAAATTATTGGATTTTCTTTATAAAAGGGGACAGTCCCCTTTTTTTAATAAAAGGGGGATAGTCCCCAGTGTGCCACCCCAGACTGCAATGACAATATTGGCCAAGAGTTTGATGGGGATAAAGAATTTGAGGTTATCATTTTAATCTTTGGCAAAAAAACAGTAATATGGCAGCTATTGAATATTGCAATCGTTTATCCCTGATAATAAGAATATGAAAGAGTAGCGTTTGTCCAGGACACAAAATCAGTCATTGAAGTTTGGAGGCAGAAAGGATAAAGTATATGCAACATTTTTATTTTATAAGCTTGAAATTTTTGATAAGGAGAAGGAGATTTCATATGCCATTAAACTTTAAGTCTGGAAAGATCAGGTCATGGCTTATTAGTGTTTTCGTGCTTTTCTTTACCCTATCCCTTGTAGCCGTTTATGTGCCATCTCAAGAGGCAGAACCTGTATCCAAGTTCGGTGAATATAGGGGCTATTCCCAAGAGGTATACGATTCATGGGTTAGGACCTCCCAGTATCTGACCATGAGGGATGGTACCAAGCTAGCTGTAGATATCATCCGTCCCGCAAGAGAAGGAAAAGTAGCTGAAGAACCGCTCCCTGCGATATGGACACATAATCGCTACCGCCGAGCGGTCAAAGTTGGGGATAAAATCCGGAGCCAGGCTGACTCCGCACTAAACCAGCCGCTCCTCAAGCATGGTTATATCATTGCCTCCGCAGATGTGCGCGGCTCTGGCGCATCCTTTGGAAGCTGGGAGGGAATATTCACCAAGGAAGAGACACAGGACGCCTACGAAATCACAGAGTGGCTGGCTTCTCAGCCCTGGTGCGATGGTAATATAGGGATGTTCGGCGGATCTTACCTGGGTATCACACAGCTCATGAACGCCAGCACAAAACCTCCTCATCTCAAGGCAATCTTCCCTATTGTTGCTCTTTTTGATATGTATGCTACAGCTTATCCTGGGGGAGTGTTCTACGATGACTTTCTCAGAACATGGAGCATCTTCACAAAGCGACTGGATACGGAGGTGATAGCCGCTCCAGTTGATGATGACAAAGATGAATCACTCCTGAAGGCAGCCATCGAAGAGCATAAGCTGAGCAGGCCTCTCATAGAAATATTTTCTCCTCTAAAGTTCCGTGACAGCAAAGATGAATTCACAGGCGTCAAGCCGTTTTACGAATGGCATCCGGCTGCTTTTGTCAAAGAAATCAATGAATCCGGAGTCCCGATGTACCTCTGGTGTGGATGGTTTGACTCTTTCACAAAAGACGGTTTTTTTATGTTTCGCAATTTTACGGCTCCTAAAAAAATGGTCATGGGCACCTGGCCTCATTCTCCCAGAGATCGCGATGTGGCTCGTGAGGAGTTTGGACTCGTTGCAGTAGAGCAGTTGCGTTGGTTTGACTACTGGCTGAAAGGCATTGACAATGGCATCATGGATGAAGCTCCGATTTATTATCATGTGATGAAAGCTCCAAAGAACAATGAATGGAGAACGGCGTATCAATGGCCGCTTCTTGAAGAGAAGCCAACAAAATACTATTTCCTAGAAGGGCCATCTGGAAGTGTGAAGTCTTCAAACGATGGGATTTTGAGTGAAGAATCTCCATCAGGAACAACAGGAAAAGATGTTTATACGATAGATTACACAACCACAACAGGTCAGAGCACTCGCTGGGATAATGCAGTAGGTGGTGGTTTTAAATATCCGGATATGCGCGAGAATGATGAAAAAGCTATGACTTATACCACAGCTCCGATGACTGAAGATTTGGAAATAACCGGCCATCCCGTAGTTCATCTCTGGATTAGCTCTACTGCAACAGACGGAGATTTTTTCGCTTACATAGAGGAGGTAGATGGGAATGGGGTCTCCCATTATGTCGCGGAAGGGTCTATGAGGGCATCCCACCGTGCTCTCCACGAACCTTATTACGATACATTTGGACTTCCTTTTCATAGGAGCCATGAAGAAGATGTTGTTGACCTCACACCTGGTGAGCCTGTTGAACTTGTCTTTGAATTACAGCCAACCTCTAATGTTTTCAATATTGGGAACAGAGTCCGAATAACCATAGCTTGTGCTGATAAAGACAATGCGCAAACGCCTGAACTGTCTCCCCCTCCGACAGTGACTGTATACAGGGATTCAGAACACGCTTCTTACGTGCTTTTGCCAGTAGTAGCTGTTGGAGTAGAGGGCGCATTTCCTGTTCTTTTTATCGTTCTTGTTGTCATAGGCATTGCTGTCCTCATCATCATCTTTACTGCATTCATGCGCAGAAAAACAACTTAATCTTGATTGAGCGCATTCCTGACACTAGAGAAAACCTAAAGCAAAAAAACAGGACCAAATCCCAACTGATTGGGCTTGAATACGTATTAATTAAAGAGGGACGAGTTTTCCGAGTTTGAATGCATAAAATTACAAAAATTTGGATTGAGAAAGTAACATTTTTTTCCTTCACAGGTGTTTCATAATTGTGAAGGTCGCAAGGTGAAAAACGGATGCCGGATATCCCCAAGCCAGAAATCAACCTTGAGGAATACTATGTGCGCTATGGCCCGATGGTGCTCCGAAGGTGTCGTCAGTTGCTCAAGGATGAGGAGAAAGCTTTGGATGCCATGCAGGAGGTATTTACGAAATTGTTAATGCACAAGAAACGATTGAAAAACCAGTACCCATCCAGCTTGTTATTCAGGATTTCAACCAATACTTGTTTAAATATGATCAGAGATGATCGCAGCTGCTCTTCTTATGCAGGCGAGGACATTCTTTCTGGCATTGCCGCTTATGACGAAAGTGAAAACAGAATGATGGTCAGAGATATGCTGGAACGAATCTTTAAAAAAGAGAAGAAGTCCACGCGGGATATAGCTGTCATGCATTATGTGGATGGTATGACCTTGCAGGAAGTTGCGGATGAAGTCGGCCTATCCCTTTCTGGAATTCGCAAGCGAATACGACAACTCCGTGAGCGAGTGAAAACCAAAAAGGAGATCTATTATGAAAAATAAACGCACAAAAGCTTGGGAACTGGAACGGTACCTGCTTGGAGAACTCCCTCGTCAGAGAATGGAAGAGATAGCAAAACTTGTACAAGAAGACCCGGAGTTAAAAAAAGAAATCGAACAACTGAAGCAATCTAATCAAAGTGTTTTAGAGCAATATCCAGCTGAATCTATGATACCGCAAATTATCCGTCGCTATGAACGTGGCAAAGAAAAGCAGAAGGAAAAAATTAGGGCGAAAGCAATGCCATTCTCACTAAGACGCCTCATTTATGCCGCACCAGTGCTCGTTGCTGCACTGATATTACTTATTGTGGTGTTTAACAATGACAGAACAGTACCCATGGACACACGGATCAAGGGATTGGAAAATATCGATATGACAAAGACTCAGATCATAATCTATAGGAAAAAGGACGATGAGGCTGAAATTCTGAGGGACAGGGATTTAGCCAAGGCTGGAGACCTCTTGCAAATCGCTTATGTGCCAGCAGGCACGACTTTCGGGGTCATTTTCTCTATAGATGGGAACAGGGTTGTTACCCTGCATTATCCGGAAAATACAAACTCTTCCGCAATCCTAAAACAAGAAAAAACCGTTTTACTGGGAGCTGCTTATGAACTTGACGATGCTCCAGAATTTGAGCGTTTTTTCTTTATAACCGCTGTGTCAGAAATCAATGTACAAAATATCCTGAAAGAAGCTAAGATATTAGCTGATTCTCTTGATGCAGCAAGAAAAGAAACTCTTGCATTACCTGAAACATACAGCCAGTTTACTATTCTTTTAAAAAAGGGAGAAGAAAGATGAGAAGCAAACAGATTCTTTCTTTTGTTCTGATACTTTTCATTCTGAACAGCATAAATATTTTTGCCGCTCAAAATAAAGACAAAGTGGTAACCAAGAGATTTGCTATTGCAGTCGGCACCAATAAAGGAGGCAAGGATCGAGTAAAGCTCAAATATGCTGTCACGGATGCTGAATCCGTCCTCGAGGTTTTTGAAGAACTTGGAGGGGTATCAGAGGAAGACAGTCTGTTACTCGTCGAACCGGACGTCAAGACCTTTTATACGGAAATAGGGAAATTCCAAGCGAAAATCGAGAGAGCTAAATCAGAATACAGCCGGGTTGAGGTGATATTCTATTATTCAGGACATTCAGACGAGGATTATATTCTATTGGGAGATGAGAAGATATCATACAAGGACTTTAGAGAGACTATAAACAACACAGCCGCGGATGTGCGTATTGCCATATTAGATTCGTGTGCATCCGGTGCCTTTACGCGGCTCAAAGGCGGGAAAAAGAGGCTGCCTTTCTTGTTAGACACAGCCTATGATACGAAAGGCTACGCTGTAATGACGTCCAGTTCCTCGACTGAAGCCTCCCAAGAATCAGATCTTATTAAAAGCTCATTCTTCACCCATTATCTAATCTCTGGAATGCGTGGGGCAGCGGATATGACCCGTGATGGCCGAGTGACATTCAACGAAGCTTACCAGTTTGCCTTTAATGAAACTTTGGCAGAGACAACCAAGACATTAAGCGGGCCTCAACATCCCCACTACAATATCCAGACGTCTGGAACCGGTGATGTCGTCATGACAGACATTCGGAGAAGCTCGGCAGTTTTGATTTTGAGCGAAGGCATCTCAGGAAAGATTTTCATACATGATAAGAATGATGTTTTAGTCGTCGAGTTGACAAAGCTATTGGACCAGACAATTGAGCTAGGCTTGGAAGAAGGTGAGTACCGTATCATCAACATTCCTGAAACCCAGGTTTTTGAATTCCGGGTTAACCTGCAGAAAGAAATGAATTTTGAATTGAGCAATGATTTGTTTGAAAAGACAGACGTGAAGTACACAACGCCACGCGGAGATCGGTATATAAAAGTGCAGAGAGAAACAATTCTAAGAGGAAAATCCAGGATTACGCTTTTTGTTGAATTAGTAACGAAAACCACAAGTATGCATGGAGGAGCCGGAGTATTAATGGGAGCAAATTTTGGGCTGACTTTCAATAACGCTCTTTCCTTTGGTGTTGGTGGTTATGGAAAATCGAATTTCGGTGGGGGTGGACCGGGCCTGCCAGGCTATGGAGGCCTATTTTTTGCATACACGTTTTCGCCACAGAAAAAGACTCATTTCAGGGTCCTGGTTCTAGCTGGATCTGGAACGGCAAAAAACGGTAACATATTCTATGTTTTCGAGCCTGGAGTCGAAATGGTGGTGAACCTCTCGAAGGTTGTAAGGCTTCAATTCGGGCTCAGCCTCCCCATTGATGATAGAGAAGATACTGGCTTGGGGAATCCTATTTTTAGCGCTGGTTTTCAGTTCGGAAAATAAATACAGCTCATCTCACCAAATAAGGCCTTTGGGATAATTTCCAAAGGCACCTTTCTTTTTCCCACCTTTCTATATGAGGTGTTCCCCCGGGAGCCGCCCTAACAATAAAATATTTTGGCTATTCGGTCAAGAACGCGCGTGTGGCACCTTGGGGAACGCCCCCCTTTTTTATGGTGACACTTTTTGTGTCCTAACGTGTTACATAAATCTGGAGATAAAAACAATAAAATTGGAGGATAAAATGATAAAAAAGAAAGTGTTGGCAGATGCCCTTATCTGTCTTTTAGCGTTGATTTTTGCGACAGGTTTCCTATTTGCTAACGAAAATGCAGCTCTCAATGGAAGAATAAAGCCATGGCTGACGACGGGGGGTATTCAGAAAGCCGCGTCAATCCTTACTTTAAACAGTGATATATCTGGAAAAATATCCATTCGTGACTGCAACAACGAATTGATCGCGGTACTAAACAAGCCGTTCGGCAAGAAGATCGAATTGGTCCTTGAAGAAGGAGAATACAGAATAATAACAGTCATGGAAGGTGATGTTTATGAAGTGGAGATAGTTCTAGTGGAAGGAGATAACTTCGAACTCAATGCAGAAGAATTTATGAAAGCAGATATGAAAGATGCAAAACCCTTGGAAGAGGTAGTCTCGCCATCCAAGAGAGAGGCATTATTGGGAGATGGGATCAAAACACATTTTCATGGTGGGGTCAGCATGAAATCCACGCGCATTTGTGGGGAATATGCTATGCTGTTTGGAGGAAATATTGGGCTTACCTTTAATCGCAATTTTTCTGTTGGTTTTGCTGCCTATGCAAGGGCTGTTACAGGACCCCATGATTTCGACCTCGATGTCGATTTTGATCCTGGTAAGCCTGCTTATGCGGGCGTAACTTTTGGGTATTCAATTGCCCCAAACAAGCCGATTCACATAAAATTTGGAGTCCTTCTTGGCCATGGTAACTATTGGTATCGTAATTTCTATATTGTGGAACCTGAAATAAGGGTGCTTCTAAACCTTTCTCAAAGCATAAGCATCGGTTTCGGGCTCAGTGTGCCTACTACAGACAGAGATAAAGTCGGCTTGGATAATCCTATTTTTGGGTTTAGCTTTCAATTCGGAAGATAAACACCGTTCATCTCATCGTATAAGGCCTTTGGAATAGTTTTCAAAGGTCTTTTTCTTTTTTCCTCCTTTCTATATGAGGTGTTCTATGAGGAGCAACTCTGGCGATAAAATATTTTGGCAATTCAGTCATGAATTCTCGAGATAGCGCCTTGAGAAACGTCCCCCTTTACTTAATAAAATTGTGGTGACATTTCCTGTGCCCGAATGTTTTACATCAATCTGCAGATAAACACAAAAAAATTGGAGGAAAAAATGATAGGAAAAAAAGTTTTGTTAGGAATTTTAGTTTTCGGTTTAACAACAATCTTCATCAACAGTCTTTATTCAGCGGAAATTATGCCACAAGATAGAAAGAAAGCCGCCCTGATTTTAGACAGAGACATTTCAGGGAAAATATTCCTATACGATTGGAATAATTTTTTGATGGTACAGATAAACAAGGCATACGGCAAGAAGATCGAACTGCTTCAAAAAGAAGGAGAATACAAGATCGTATATGTCGTGGAAGGCGATATTCGTGAATTGGAAATAGCGTTGAGAAAGGGAGAAAGGCTAGAACTGAATGCAAGTTCATTTGCAGCCACTGATCATAAATTCGCTGCCCCACAAAAAGAAAAGATCTCAGAGGAAAGAAGAATGACAATCCTGAGAGGAAAAACCAGCTATCGCTTTTTTGCTGAAATCGTGACAAAAACAACAAGCATCCATGGAGAAACGGCTGTGTTAATGGGAGGAAATTTTGGATTTACGATAAATCGCACTTTTTCTATTGGTGTCGGAGGCTACGGGAAGGCCAATTTTGATCCAGGTTTGCCTGGCTATGGAGGAATAACTTTTGCCTATGTCTTTTCTCCTCTGAAAGAAGTGCATTTTAGGGCTACAGCGCTAGCCGGTTCCGGAACTGCAAGATGTGGTGGTATCTTCTATATTTTTGAGCCTGGTGTTGAAGTGGTGCTCAATCTCTCAAGAGTTGTAAGGATCCAGGCCGGAGTGAGCCTTCCTATTGTCGATAAAGAGTTCAGTGACCTTGAGAATCTTATGCTCTGTGTCGGTTTTCAGTTCGGAAAGTAATTCTGTTTGAAAATAATAGTCCTCGATTGTGATTTATATGTTAAAGGATCGAAACAGAAAAGGAGAAAGAAGATGAAAAAAATTAAGATTGGAAAATCTAAGATATTATGTGCGTTAATCGGGATAGTCATGACATTTTCTTGTTCCTACCGCGATGGCGATCATGATACTGTATTCGGTTCCAAAGTCATCATTACAGAAACCAGAAATGTTGATTATTTCCATAGCATTGAAATTGTAGGTGGCTGCGATGTGTTTTTTACTAAAGATGTCAGCCAAAAACTTATCCTTGAGGGCGAACATAACATTCTGCCTATAATTCGGACCTGGGTCAGACATGATGGAATCTTGGTCATTGAGCCTGAAAGAAGCTACAAAACAGATGTAGGACTTAGAGCTTATGTCTCAATGACGGAAATCCGTGGTTTCACTATCGCCGGTTCTGGGACCATAGTAGGCGAACTTCCTTTTGAAACCAATGAGCTAACCCTGAAAATCGCTGGCTCTGGCCAGATAAGAATGGATGTAGTGGCACAAAACGTATTCAGTGAGATTGCTGGCAGCGGCGATATCTTCTTGGTTGGCAATACTGGATTTCATAGGAATAAAATCGCTGGCTCTGGAAATTTGAATGCTTCTGGCTTCGTAACAGCTAAATATGAAATAAGAATCGCAGGATCAGGAGACTGCTATATTCATGTCAGGGATATGTTGGATGTGGTAATAGCTGGAAGCGGTAATATTTATTATAGGGGCAATCCAGCAGTTATTAACTGTACTATAATCGGCAGTGGAAAGCTAATCAAATCGGATTAAATATAAGCGACGTTCCCTAAGATACTACCCTTACTTTGAGCTGGGATTGGAACATTCCCTTTCTTCGTTCGTTGGGGTCAGGTCTTTTTTTTGGGCAAAAAGCAAGATCTGACCCCATTTACTTTTAATCGTAAAAAATGCGAAGATAGGGGCAAGTTTTTCAGATTGCAGGATTGGTAAGATGTCTGGCTTAGAGAAGACTATCCAATTACTAAACGGAAAACTTAAAGGACCTTTGCCTGGCTTAAAGGCACAGCTGAAAATGGTGACCGATCCTCGCCCTGGCAATATAGTTTATTATGAAGTCGATGATACGAGCATTAAAGCAGGAGTTCTTGTCTTACTGTATCCGCTGAGGAATCGTCTGCATCTGGTTTTAACACGTCGAACAAATCGGGTAGACCTTCATCAGGCACAGATTTCTTTCCCTGGTGGCCGTCAAGAAGAAGGAGAAAGCCCAGAACAAGCGGCCATAAGGGAAGCCCATGAGGAAGTAAATGTGTTACCTCGGTCAGTTCAGATCCTAGGGAAATTGACCCCTCTTTATATCCCACCAAGTAACTATTGCATATATCCGATTGTCGCCACGACCAATAAACGGCCTGATTTTAAACCATCGCTGCATGAGGTGGACGAGGTAATCGAAGTTCCTATGGATCACCTGCTTGATCCTAAAAACGTCCATAAGGAAGTGTGGACTATAAGAGGAGACCAGGCTTTGGTCCCTTTTTATCTATTCAAGGGGCAAAAAATTTGGGGGGCTACAGCTATGGTGCTTGCAGAATTGGTTGAAATATTTGAATAACATTTTTTTCTATGATATAAAAATAACGAAATCCAGCAGCCAATAATCTTTAAGTGAAGAGAGGGAGTCAATACTTACCGGAAAGGGAGATTTCTTTGGAGGGAAGACAAAATGAAAAAAATTAAGATTTTTGTCTTGGAACATTTTGAGGGAGCTATAATCAGTCTTGTTTTTTTCGGGATTATTGCTATTGCTTTCTTTGTCTATTATAGACTGTCTTTCCTCAACTTCTTTTTTATCCCTGTCATCCTTACAGGATATTTCCTTGGAAAGAAAAAAGCGGTTTTAATTGGAATTTTTTGCATTTCACTGGTTATCCTTTATTTTTTATTTTTTAATCTTCTTGCGACGCAGAAGCAGCCGCTCTCCCTAGAAGAAATCGTTATTCTCCTCACTTGGGCAAGCTTTCTCGTGGTAACAGGGGGTATCATCGGAGATGTTTCCGAGCGCAGAGAAAAAAAGATAAGGAGCATGAGAAGATCCTATGTCGGAGTCCTGGATATTTTGCTCAAATATCTGGAAGTCGCTGACGAAGCCAAACCTCGCTCAGTTAGAATCTCTCACCTTGCAGGAAAAATCAGTAAAGCGGCAGAACTCGGTCCTTCTGAAGTGGAAGATGTCAAATCAGCCGCCCTTCTATATGAAGCAGGAGACCTGCGGTAGACAATTCCTCTTTTTGAAGAAGTGGCAGAGTTTGTGGAAAGCGATAGAGTGGTTTCTGAAATGTCATTGGGAGACAAAGAAAAGGTGTTATTGAAAACAACTGCGTCTCTATTGAAAAAAATAGAGCCGCTTTTAATAGGCTATTACATTCACTATATGGAACAGGCAGGAATATTGGAGAAGGATTTGGAAAAAATTCCTCTGGGAAGCAGTATCATCGCTCTTGCCGATATTATTGACAGGTTAGCGCATGGAACCCCTGCTTCACTGGGAAAACATGATATAAAATCTTACTCAGATATAGAAAAACTTGCTGGGCGTTCATTTCATAATGCCGCAGTCAATGCGCTTAAAGAAATGATGCCCAGTACATAATTTATTCAATTTTTTGCTTATTCCGAGTTGGTCAGTTTCTCACCACAGTGTGGACAGATACGCCAATCGCTTTCAACAGGTTTTTTGCATTTAGGGCATACTGTTTGCATTCTAGCTCCACAATCAGGGCAGAAAACGAAATTGGAATCCACAGGTTTTCGGCAGCTTGGGCAGAATTCTGTGGCTTGAGCCTCTCTTGTTACACGTGCGACATCTGAACGAACAATGAGATAGATTAACAACCCTATCACATTGCCGATAAACACCAGCAAGGCCCAAAGAACGCCATTCATGTTACGTCGCTCCGCGTCACGATAAACCCACACAATCACAAAGATCCAGAGTACCAAAAGGGCTAAGGGCAGCATAGATCGAAACGTATGTTTGAAGACATCAAATGGCCAGATGTTGATGAAATCTTCGCCTGGGGCACTTATCATGTGGATTGTCCCTGGTAAAATACCAAAGGGAGCTAGAAGTAATGGGGTTATACGCCAAAAGATAAGGATAATTAACAAAACCAATAGGATGAGTCCTATAGTTTTTCCTGTGGAAGTTGCCATGATGAACCTCCTCTTAATGCCCTAAAATGACTACTGGGCACAAAATTTCAATTTTATAATTCATTGCTTTAATTTATATTTAAACAAGTTTAAAATCCTGGTTTTTCAATCGATACTTGCGAATCAATATTGGCGTAAAGAAAAGCATTGCTGCATTTTGTATCATCAGAAAAAGTGCTGCCATAGTTTGAAATGAAAGAGGGAGCTCTAATTTAAAATCATCTAACAAGGGGAACATCCAGACTACTGTCATTATGA
>CP070825.1:3342861-3350537 GCA_020344415.1 Candidatus Aminicenantota bacterium | reverse complement strand
AATATCCCCCCGCCTTGCCAGAAACCTTTGCAGCAATCCTCGGATTACTGATTCGTCTTGAATAGAATAAACTGATATCCGGTTCCCAATAGTGTTCTCCTGCAGTGGCTAACTGGAAATACTGACTGCCTTCTGTAAAAAATGGACGGTTTTCCTGCAAATAATTTTCATAAGGCGAGAGCTGGTAGATGAACGGATCGGATTCCACCTCACTAAAATCAGGGCTTGCTGTCATATCCAGAATGAGATTCGGAAGAATGCCGTACTTGAAATCTAGGCCTAATGCCACCTTGTCATCCTTTTCTCCGTCCCATCGTGATGACCGGACACCTGCATAAGGAAAGAATTCGAGATTATATCCTGGCCGTATTCCAGACAGCCCCCTCAACTCTCCCATCTGATGAAGCAGAGGCTTATCCCTGTCGACATCAGTCCAGTAGTCTATTTCATTTAAACGGTGAATGTACCGTTCAAAGTTTATTCCCCAGACCTGGTTTTTCTTGGGAGAAAACCTTAAAGATTTGAAGGGAATGGCCATCTCAGCAACCCAGCCATCGCTGCGAATAACGGCACCGGACTTCCATATCGTTTCCACTGAATTTTTTTGAACACCCTTTGGATTCACTGTAAAACTAATACTCGTCCTCTTATCATTATATGCATCTAGTACTAAAGTAATCGCATCGTTATTCTCGTAATCATTGCGGGGAGTAAGCTCAGCCCAGATCATTTCCGGACGAGTATCTTTCATCAGGAAGGCAAAATATATGTTTTTCTGGTCATAAGCTGCCCATACAAGCGTTTCTTCCGAGGCCTTTTCGCCATTGATTGGATCAAACTGGAAAAATCCTGAGACAGGTTGGATATTTTTCCAACAGCTGTCCTCAATGAGACCGTCTATTTTTGGAGGATTTTCGACGCGTGATACGTGGATAATTTTGGCGCGACTCTGACCGAAAATTTGAGGAATATATAAAAACAGCGTGAAAAAAATAATTGCTGATATGAGCAGATTATTTTTATGAAGCACTCAGTTTGCTCCTAAATAGTTATGTAAGCAGGCGATTTCTTTTAAGCACATTGATATTCTTAGTTTTTTATTCAACAAAACTAATTATTATAACAGTTATAAACGCAATATAAAGGCATTTTTGGTTTTTGCAAACTCCCTGTAAAGTATAGACACCCCGAACAATTAAGGATAAATTTTTGAAATCCAGGGGAAATTAAGATGATAATTTGTTAGTGGGATATGGATTGGAAAAATCACATCCCCCCGTGAAGAAAAAAGGGGGCCTGTCCCGTTTTTATTGACCTTTTCTTATTTCCTGAAGCATGAGCTTGCGCAATCTGTTTAAAGTAAAGCAAAGGAATCTTCTTCTTTATTCGATATGGCGATTTTCACTTTTCTAAGCCTATATCAAGGTCGTTGTAATTGAGGATGGCATTGAAGACGAACATGTAGTTTCCATGGCTCAAGTCGCGCCAGAAAGGATTAAATGTGAATAAGACGATATGTCCTTTGCCGACCGGAACATCGACTAGTGCAGCTTTGCCTTTTATCTCATCTTGACCTTTTACTATTCCGCTAAGGCAGACATCTCCTTCTTTGGCGTAACGAAGAACTATATACTTTTCCTTCTCTTTATCGATCCTAAGAAGAGGGCCTGATTGACTGCGATAGACGGGCATCTTTTTATCATAGCCATAGGAGATTGGATGCTTTTCATTGACAACCTCGCCTTGAAGCAGAGAGCCGGGATTATAGAATTTGGAGCTTGTCCGGAATATATCGATTCCTCTGACCAGACCGTAATCTACGGCTAATCTAACGGGATTGTGGAGAGCTATAAGTAAACCTCCATCTTCGACGAACTTCTGGAGATTGCTCACTCCTTCCAGACCCATGCCGCCAGTGATATCTTCACAGGAATCAGGAAGACCCAAGTGTTTGAATTCTTGAGTCTTAACAAAGGCCAAAGAACCCCGCTGCTCAGGATCAAGGCCGTTCACGATGTCAGCTCCCTTCCTTCCTCGGCAATGGCTGAAGATGATGATATCGTATTTTTCCTTGAGGTTGCCCTTCTTGAGGTGATCTTTGTGTATCATGGCAAAGGGAATATCCAGTTCATCAAAAGCAAACCTGACCCAGCCGTCGTCTTGAGCAGAAAACCAGGTATGGTAGATGGCTACACGAGGAATATCCAGGTCATGGGTTTTGATATCAGGAACCTTTTTAGAGCTGACAACCTCAAGTCCAAAATCACTGGCAACAGATTGGACGGCACTATGGATTTCTGTCGAGGCTCCAGAGACAGGAATTATCATCGAGCCAGCGTTGAAACTTTTCTTTTTTATCTTAAAGGGAACATCTGCAGCCAGGACTTTAAAATCCTTCAGTCTTAATCGAGCAGGGAGCATATTATTTATAGTTGTGTTATTGATGATATAAGCTCCAGCAGCTTTTCCTCCTGCGACTTCTCCATTGACCTTTACAGGTTTAGTAATGGGGACCACCCGAACATTGAAAATTGATTTGTCTTTTATCTCTATAGTCTTTACATCCATATGGAGTCCAAGGGTCCATCCCGTATCATCATAAGCACGAGGGGCATCTTCTGGATACTTCTGTCTCTCCAGAAGGTTTTGTGCAAGAGTGCAGTAGGGCTGGTCCATCCTGATCACATAGGATCCTGCGGGAAACTCACCTTCTTTGACTTTCACGGGAGCTCTTGCCTGATGGACTTCAACCCGCTGTTTTAGAAGGACATTGACCAGGTAAGCGGCATCCACAGGATCTTTTTGTCCTGAAGGAATTATATGGGCATAGGGTGGCTCATTCTTTCCCTTTTCGTAAGAACTCAATCCTCTTTTCCAAAAGTTTTTCAGGAAATACTCCTTATTGGTTGCTACGAAGTAGAAGGCTTCAAGGTCAGCGGTCTGCTGGTAATTGACATTGTTTCTCATCGACCAGGTCACCTTTTTATAAGGAGGCAGTGGTCTGTACCATTCCCTCGAAGTCACTCTGCGCCTCCCTTCTTCTAAATCTCTTTCCATAGTATTGCCGATGGAATTGCCGAAAGTTTCGTAGAAACGAATTATTCCATGATGATTTCCGGCTATCGTGCCCCAGTAGTTGGGAGCCCACCCTGTCCAGAAGGCGTGAGTCCAGACTCCAGGCATACCGTAAGAGGTCAGCCGGGTAACCTCCCACCAGGCAATCAAGTTCCACTCAGAGGTAACACTGGGATGATAGTGGCGGTTATAAGGGCCTGTTCCGGAAGAAACATACAGAAAGGCGATGGATTCATGGTTATCCTGGACCACAATCGGATGCCAGTCAAAGTAAGCATTCGCCCCATTCTGCATTTCTGGCTGGGAGATGCAAATCATATCACGGTTATTATCATGAAGGGCGTACTTACCCCAGTAAGGGACGCGGCTTATCTTGCTATAATCAGTAACGTCTTTGTTGTATTTATAAAACCAATCCGTGTGTTTATCGTGCCCGTCTGGTTCCATCGAGGGTGTAATCAGGACTATCATATTGTCTCTTATCTTCTTGATGACTGGATTCTCGTCAACAGCTAAGCGATAAGCCAGTTCCATCGAGACTTCAGCAGCTCCAGTTTCGCCAGAATGGAGGTTACCAGTCAGCCAGTAAATAGGTTTTGCCCGGGCGATTATGGCGTCTGCTTCTTTTTCGGTTTTCACTAGGCGCGGATCAGCCAGCGTAGCCAGGAAATCCTTGTATTTTTTCAGGTTGCTCATCGTTTCCTTGTTCGCTACGACGACAATAATCATCTCCCTGCCTTCAGAAGTTTTGCCTATCGGGAAAACCTGAACATTAGGTGACGCTTCTGCGAGGGCATTCATATATTTGATGATGTCCTCGTAGTAGGTCAATTTTCCGGGAGCGCCGGCAATATAGCCCAGAACATCCCTGGGAGTGGGCACCCGTTCAACTTGAGGAAGATAGCTGATGAGAGGGCTAAGAAATTCAGGCTTGGTCGTGGCTTCCTTGATTAAGCGTGTGTATTCTTCATCTACAGCCTGTTCAGAAGCTGGCGAAGAGGATTTGCTCTCTGCCTCTGCTTGTAGCTGAATCACGAGGAAGAATGAGGCAAAAATAACCAGCACCGAGAGCGATAAAATTTTAGATACGGATGGCTTGGATTTCATATCACACCTCCTTGCTTTTATGATTAACAGATTATTTTTATTATAAACACCCCTAAAAAAAACAACCCCCCAAAAAAGGGACCTGCTCCCGTTTTTAACGTACAATTAACAAAGTAGTTTATCCCGTTTTTTACATCTCTTTACGAATTTCATATCCCATTTTAATTATCACTTCTTCTTATTTTGTTCAACATAATATTTTTTAGAAAAGAAGAAGCGACGTGAACTCTACAATTTGGGCTCGGCATACGCAGAATTCAGGGAAGACCGGAAAGGCATGATAAAAAAGGGTTACCTGGCTGATATGGTGATTTACGATAAAGACCTGTGACTACCGTTTAAAGCAACTCAAGAAATTCTTTCCAAGGAGTCCCCGTTAATGTTTCTGTAGTGGAATGTCCATAAGACCTGATGATCATCGCTGCTTTAGCGATTTCCTTCGGATCGTCTGACTCGACAATATCCACGACGTCGAAGCGGCCCGTAGTTGCGTAACTTTCCTTCCAGACAACACCTGGACACTCACTCTTGATCTTTGCAGCCACTCTTTCAGCTATTTTTTTAAATTCAAAAGGATCGCTGAATGCCTCCGGAGAAATCCGGCTGAGGATGATAAAGGTTGACATCTTGCACCTCCTATTTTTGGTCGTGAATTATATATATTATTCAATACGCTCTTCATACGTTTTATTGAGCTAGTAGAACATATCTTTACACTTTTTACTTGCTCCTGTGTAAGTATGCTCTACCCGAATTAAAGTAAAAATATTTTACTCTCCTTGCATTTCTTTATCATCTCATCAGGCCATACACTGGACTGGACTTCTCCTATATGGGCTTTTCTCAGGTATAACATGCATAAGCGCGACTGCCCAATCCCTCCGCCAACGGTCAGCGGAAGCTCCTCCTGCAACAACCTCCTATGGAAATACAAGCCAACATTATCCTGTTCTCCCTTAATCTCAAGCTGCTCCAATAAAGAATTTTTGTCCACCCTTATTCCCATCGAGGAAAGCTCAAAGGCACATTGGAGCAAAGGGTACCAGACAAGAATATCACCGTTTAATCCTCTTCTACTCTTTCCTGTCTCAGTTGTCCAGTCGTCATAATCGGCTGCTCTTTCATCATGGGGTTTACCATCCTTGAGCTCAGCTCCGACTCCTATCACAAACACAGCCCCTTTCTCTCGGCATATCTCGTCTTCACGCTCCTCTGGGGATAGATCAGGGTACAATTCAAGAAGATCTTCACTGTGAATGAAATAGATCTCTTCAGGAAGAAAAGGTGCCTGCAGCTTTTCGAACTTCTCACAAACAAGCTTTTCCATTTCCCTTATAACCTTGTAGATCTTACTCACAATGAGCTTGAGAAAATCGAGGTTTCTTTCATCCTTGCCGACAATCCTCTCCCAATCCCACTGGTCCACATAAACCGAATGAAGATTGTCCAGTGTCTCATCCGGTCTTATGGCATTCATATCCGTGTAAAGCCCTTCTCCATGGCTGAATCCATAATCAGCAAGGGCTACTCTCTTCCACTTCGTAAGTGCTTGTACTATCTCAGCCTCTTCATTCATGTTCAAAACGTTGAACCTGATAGGCCTTTCGTTACCGGTGAGATAATCGTTGATTCCGGTTTTCCTTAAAACCAAAATCGGCGCGGATACTCTCATCAAATTCAACTCTTCGGCTAGCCTATCCTGGAAACTGCTTTTGATAAACTGTATTGCTTTCTCCGTTCCTCTCAGATCCAGGGAGGGGCTGTATTTCTTAGGAATATTTAGATTGTTTTTGAGCATTGCTTGCTCCTTTTATCTAATAATTTCCCCTGGCCGCTGGTGGACGATATCACGGTTTCTGCTGTTGATGAAATTGTATGGAGACAATTTCACTCCCGGCTTCAAACAGCTCAGACTTTATTTCATGGACAAGAGCCCATGTCTTTGCTTCTTCTGGATTCAAAGTTATCCTTTCAAGCATGGCATCTGTCACATTTTTCACACTTTTTCCCGTATTTTCTGCGATTACCTTGGCTATATTTTCCATATCAATCCTCAGTCCCTTCAACCTTTCTTCTAACTGTTTCTCTTCCAAGCTCACTCTATGCTCAAATTTGGAGCTAACTCCATGAAGTAAGAATCTTGCCTGAGGTACTGAAAGCCTCTTTGAACCCCCGCAATAGAGGACAATGCCTATGGAATCCACACTACCAAAGTTATGTGTTGTTATTGTGGCGGGCAGTCCTTTTAAATAATTGTAAGCACTTAAGCCATGAAATACTGAGCCCCCGGGTGAAGAAATAAGAAGGATGAAATTTGTTACCCCTTGCTTCATCCTCTGGTCAATGGTGTTCATCAAGGCGTTGATTGAGATATCGACGACAGGTGCAAAAAACTTTATCACCACTTGCTTTGGACTCATGTTTGCCTCCTTCCTTAGCTGATAGTAATGCTTCTTGAAGTCCTATAATCATGAAATGCCGACTTCTTTTTATTTTGGGAAGAAGAATTAAATGCCTTCTTTTATCTGATCCCAGTTTTTTATCCTGAATCTCCTTATAAAAACCTCGCCTGTTTCTTCATCTTCCTTTATGTCATAAAGAAGGCCTTTATTGATAATTTCTGGTCGAACAGGAATTTTTGCCCGGTAAATAAAATAGCCTTCTTTGTTGAAAACATCAAATTCCCTTGCTTCGCTTTCGTCTAAAACTGATTTTACTCTCCATAAAAATAATCTCTTCATATCATCAGTTATTGCCCACCAAAAAAACGGCCTGGCAGGAGGAAAGTCACAGGCTTCTTCCAGGACTCCCTTGGGCCATTTTGCACCGCTACGAGAAATACTTTCCTCAAGCATCTCTATTATTCGCTCTTTTTCACCCTGGCTTATCGAATGAGGGGCTCCTTCTTTTTGTATCTCCAACAGTTGTTTTCCGTCTTTATCAATAATAAATACCTGGTATTCGGTGGAATAAGCATATAAAAAAGTCCGTCCATCTATCGGCGAAAAAGAAAGGCGCGGCGTATAATGGTGACTGACTCTAAATGAAGCGGTCCTTTCAGTGCTTTTTTTTCTGAGTGTCTTAACATCTGAAAACTCTGCAATTTTTTTTATTATTTTTCCTTCTGAATTCATTTTTACAACTGCTTTTATTGTTCCTTTCTCAATTCTTTGGGCAATATTTGCCAATATATTTCCTTCAGAATCAACGTGAAAATCAGAAATAGGGCTCTCTAAACGGATAACTTGTACAAATTCCCCACGACTGTTGAATATTTTTATCATTCTGCCCTCAATTCTTCTACCTCCGTCTGTAACATATATGTTGTCTTGAGTATCGAGAAAAAGCCTGGCTGGTCTTTCAAATTCGCCAGGTCCCTGCCCTTTTTTGCCTATTGTTTGAAGATATTGACCATTGGGGTCAAATTTCTGGACTCTAAAATTCATTCGGTCTAAAACATAAATATTTCCTTGGCTGTCTGTAGCTACATCTGT
>CP070825.1:3338634-3342761 GCA_020344415.1 Candidatus Aminicenantota bacterium | reverse complement strand
ATAGATACATATCATTTCTTTTATATCCACCTCCTCTCATATCAAATTAACAATATTGCAAGTTAAATTAGTGGTTTTTGCGATAACTGAATTAATAATCCTCCAACTCTTTTTAGATATAATGTGCCATATTCATTATTTTGTATCTAGAAAAAAATTAAGTAAAAAACGTCAGGATGTCAAGCAATAATATTCATTAATGAATAATTATCCAAATTATCAAACAAAATATTGTAAATCGTAAAGATAGTAGAGGTTATTATTATCTAAATGTTCAATCGTAAGTTTTCGAAATTTAATGTCATAATTATTTCTTCTTTTGAAGGGATTTGTAAGGTTTGAAGTCTGGAAATAATTTATTTTTAATGTCAATTGTATATGACAATTGTCTAAGTGAACTCCCACAAGGTTTACATTCTGATTAATGTTTGATAATTTATTGTTAACATGAAGTCTATGAAGATAGAAGAGTTAGACAGGAAAATTTTAAGCGCACTAAATAAGAATGCACGGATGAGTTTTCGTCGGATAGCTAAAGAACTCAGAACCTCACCCACCACACTTTATAGTAAAGTAAAAAAACTTGAAAAATCAGGAGTTGTGAGGGGATATATTCCTCTGATCGATACGGAATCTGTTGGTTATAATCTTATGGCTATTATTAGTCTTCGTGTCAAGCAGGAAAGGGACACTGAGGTCCAGAAAGCGATAGCTAAATTTGCTCAAGTTGGCGCTGTTTATGAAGTCACAGGGGATTGGGACTTGATTCTTGTTTGTTATTTTAAGGGGCGTGATGATCTTACAAATTTTTTAAAGAAAGAACTCCCTTTATCGAATATCGAACGAGCTATTACGCATCTTGTGCTGAATGTCGTTAAAGAAGAGAAACGAATTCCTGTTTAATGATTCAAAGTGTAAATAGAGTGCGAGAAAGAAAAGGCTAACCCAGCGTTATTTTTAAGATAAAAAGAGCAGACCCTCGAAGTCAGCAATTGAACATTTAGATGATAATAACGTATACTATCTTTACGATTTGCCATATTTTGCTTAATAATTTGGACAAACTTTCATATAAAGATATTATTGCTTGACATCCTAAAGTTTTTTGCTTAATTTTTTTAAAAAACTAAAAAGTAGAAGACGTGCAAGAGTTTCGAAGCCGATATTTAAACTGAAAATATATATTTAGGGAGATAGTAATGACTCAAGAAGCAAAAAAAACAGTTGTCAATTCCTGGAATGAATGGGATCCGCTAAAGCACATCATTCTCGGTCGTGCTGACGGAACTATGGTCCAGGCTCCCGAGACTGCCGTACAACGCGATTGGCCAGAGGACGGATTCCCCTTGGGCAAATACGGGCCTTACCCCCAGGAAATGGTAGATAATGCCAACGAACAGTTAGATAATTTTGCCAAAATTCTTGAGAACCGTGGCATTCGTGTTGATCGGCCGACTCCGATCGATTTCAGCCAGACAGTTCAAACCCCTGATTGGAAACAGGAAACGATGTTTGGCTGCACACCTGTTCGGGACATACTGCTCACGGTTGGCAACGAAATTCTGGAAGCGACGATGTCCTACCGTAGCCGCTGGTTTGAGTTTATTTGCTACCGACCTTTGTTCGAACGATACTTCAAAGAAGATCCAAACTTTCGCTTTGAGGCAGCGCCCAAACCGCGTTTATCAGAAGACAGTTACAAGAAAGACTGGTGGAAGGAATGGAACTCATTAAGCGAAGATGAGCAGTATAAACGTGCTGAAAAGGGCGATTGGGTAATTACCGAAAAGGAACCGCTGTTTGATGCTGCTGATGTTGTCCGCTACGGAAAGGATCTGTTTGCCCAGAAGTCAATGGTCACTAATGATGCTGGTATTGATTGGCTGCGGCGCCACTTTCCCAACCATCGAATCCATAAGGTGGGGCGGAGAGAACTCCTGCCGTGGCACATGGACACAACCCTTATACCGCTTCGTCCCGGTCTTGGGCTCATCAATCCAACACGACCCCCTCTCGATAAGGTAGAATTAGATTTTTTCGAGATGAATGATTGGGAAATTTTGGAAGCTCCGAAAGCTCTTCTCGAGAAGAAATATCCGCTGGATTTCTGCAGCTGGTGGCTGAGCATGAATACTCTTGTACTTGATCCGAAGACCATCTGTGTTGAAGCCAGTGAGATCCCTACCATGGAGTTGTTCGATAAACATGGCTTTGAAGTTGTTCCGGTCCCGTTCTATAAAGTATCACCATTTGGGGGCGGGCTTCACTGCTGTACGGCAGATGTTTACCGGGAAGGGACCTGTGAAGATTACTTCCCGAAACAGATTGAGGGTTTCTAAAATTCTAGGCTCTTCATTTTTTTCTATGGCAAAACAACATGCATATTGAATTTTATTATTGTAAAAAAGCAGGATTTCTAAGATGAGAGAACTAAAAAAGGTATTGGAAAATACCATAAAGAGATGCAGGGAAAGGGACATCATTATTCCTACTTATGAAGAAATGGCTCATCCCGAAAAGATTCCCCAGGGCATAAAAGAGGAACTTCGAAACATAGGACTATGGGATCTCCATTCAAGAAACCTTTTTAGAATCACATGGAAGAATGAACCCGTAAAATCCGGAGGTGGGTTTGGCGACGTTAATTATATGGAAATTCCGAAGGAATTAACAGGCATTAAAGCCAGAATCATAATTCTGATCGGAAAGTATTTCCCTACAGGATCTCATAAAGTCGGAGCCACATTCGGACCTCTTGTGGAAAAACTGGTAAGAGGTGCTTTTGATCCGACGACTCAGAAAGCGTTGTGGCCTTCTACAGGAAACTACTGTCGAGGCGGAGCCTATGATTCTTATCTTCTTGCCTGTCCAAGCATTGCAGTGTTACCTGAAGGGATGTCCCGTGAAAGATTTGAATGGTTGGAAAAAATCGGCGCTGAAATTTACGCTACTCCTGGCTCGGAAAGCAACGTCAAAGAAGTTTATGATAAGAGTTTCGAATTAAAAAGAGCTCGACCTGATGAGGTCGTTATATTAAATCAATTCGATGAGATTGGAAACGCCATCTGGCATTATGTGTGCACAGGACAGGCGATTGAAGAAGCCTACAAGAAAGAAAGAAAAGATAAACAAAGGCTTACTGCTATATTTTTGACTCAGGGCTCTGCAGGGACTTTAGGATGTGCGGATTATCTACGAGAAAAATTCCCGGGAATAAAGGTCTGTGCTGGTGAGGCCTGGCAGTGTCCTACTCTTCTGTACAGTGGGTATGGAGCCCATAGGATTGAAGGCATCGGGGATAAACATGTTCCCTGGATTCACAATCTGAAAAACATGGACATGGTTGCTGGTATTGATGATGAATACTGCATAAGGTTGCTTCGGCTGTTTAATGAATTGTCTGGTAAAGATTACCTCAAATCCAAAGGAGTTTCTGAAGAAACAGTCAAGAAATTGGACCTTCTCGGAATCTCATCTATCGCTAATCTCATCGGCTCGATCAAAATGGCTAAGTATTATGAGATGAATGAGAATGATATCGTATTTACGATAGCCACAGACTCCATGGAACTTTACCAAACTCGGATTGAAGAATTGCAAGAAGAAAGAGGTGAATATTCAGATTATCAAGCAGCAGCGGATTTTGATACCTGCCTCCTGAATCTTACCACAGATCAAATGCTCGAACTAAGCTACTGGGATAAGAAAAGAATGCATAATCTTAAATACTTCACCTGGGTTGAACAAATCGGGAAAGACGTGGAAGAGCTGGACCGCCAATGGTACGATGAGAACTACTGGAGAGATAAATATCGTTCTTATACGGAATGGGACAAACTCATCAGGGAATTTAACGAAAAAACAGGTTTGCTTGAGAAATATACATAAATTAAGTATCGGAGCAATCCGTGACTCGTAGTGCCTGCAAATATTGAATAACAATAATTTTTTGTTAGGGAGGAGTTATGGACAGCAAACAAAAATTATTTACAGGTCTAGTATTTTGTTTGTCACTCGCTCTGGTTTTTGGAATTGCACCACAGACAGCTTTCGCTTATCAAGCCTATACCCATAATGCTCTTACAGACAAAGTGGATGAATTGTTCAAACAATGGGATAAGCCTCAT
>CP070825.1:3333475-3338534 GCA_020344415.1 Candidatus Aminicenantota bacterium | reverse complement strand
CATTGCCATGGACGGAGCCATCACCCGGTTTGTCCGGTTGCAATCCTCTTCAAAAGCCCCCCTTATGGTCCAGGAAGTTGAAGTCTATCCCCCCGTTATTGAGAAAGAAGAAAATCCATTGAATTTTCTAGCACTCTCTGAATCCGCGACTGAAGATATATTGAAACAAATTCTCCAAAAATTATACAAATTTACCGATCCTTCATGTGAATTCCTATATCGCCGGCATTGCAAGACCCCTGCACAGGGAGAGTGAAGGAGACATGCACCTCTCATGAAGAAAACCGATTGGGACCGATACTACCGCAAACCGTACCGTTTTGCCTGGTTGACAAAACGTGTAATCACCCGTGTACTTATAAAATACTTGAAAACCTATGCTCCCGGGCAGAGCCATTTCACCATCATGGAATTCGGGGGAGGCAACAGTTGTTTTTACCCGGTGTTTAATCAAATATTTTCACATAGGAAATATTACGTTGTGGATAACAACCTGGAGGGATTGGAGGCGTTTGCCCGGAGAATCGGGAAACCCGGGAATACGGTTCTTATTAACCGGGATATCCTGGACTGGCATGAGGAAATTCGGTGTGATGTGGTATTCAGCGTGGGGTTGATCGAGCATTTTTCCGTCGAAAATACGCGGCAGGCTATCCTCTCGCATTTTAAAGCACTAAAAAAGGGGGGCATACTCATCCTGGCCTTTCCGACTCCCACCTTTTTATACAGTGTAACCCGGAAAATATTGGAACTACTGGGATTATGGATCTTTCAAGAGGAGCGGCCGTTGCGAATCCAGGAGGTTATGGAAACGGCCCGTGAGCATGGGGAGCTCCTGGATCAAAAAATCATCTGGACTATATTTTTAACCCAGGCCATTTTGGTTATAAAAGAACGAAAGATATAAAAAATTTGAAACCATGACACAAGTTTCAAAAAAAGTAGAATCCCATTTTGACCGGAAATACAGGGAGTTCGATGCCTTTTACCGTGAAAAAAAAGGTTTTTTTTCGCGGATGATTGATGCGGTTTTCAGGCGAAGCATGCAGCTGCGTTTTGAAAAGGTCATTGCTGGTGCCGCCCCTTACAAGAAGCGGTCAGTGCTGGATGTAGGCTGTGGTACCGGGCGTTATTCCGTTGCCCTGGCATTAAAGGGAATTAAAAGGGCACTGGGCATTGATTTTGCAAGTAATATGATCGATGCAGCTAATGATCTTGCCCGACATTTAAACGTCCATCATATCTGTCAATTTATGAAAGCGGATTTTATGGCGATTGATTTTGCAGAAACCTTTGATCATGTGTTTGCTATGGGAGTGCTTGATTATGTTGAACACCCGGTTCCCTTGGTTAGAAAGATGGTGGATTTAGCTGAAAGAAGTGTTATGATAAGCTTTCCTTCCAAAAAGGGAATTGTCCAACGGTTCAGGAAGCAATTGTTCAGGAAAGTCAAAAAGTGCCCGGTGTTTTTCTATTCTAACGAGGATGTACGCCAAATCGCACATCAAGGGGGTGCAAAAAAGTTTACCATCGATATATTGGCAAAGGATTATTTTTTAACTATTTATTCAGGCAAAAAGGACACAGAGGGAACAGAGTAGAGAGTGAAAAGGTAAGAAGTAATATGATAACAATGGAAAATACCGCAGGGAAGCGGAGTACAAAGTTTTACCATGAGTAAAAAATTTTGTAATGAATAATCTCTTATCTGTTGACCTGGAGGACTGGTATCATTTTATCGGTGATCCCGCGGTGCCTGTGTATGAAGAGTGGGTGAATAGTGAATCGCGGGTGGAGGAGAGTACGGATATCTTGCTGGAAATTTTGGAGGGGCTTTCAATTACGTTTTTCGTGTTGGGATTCACTGCCGAGCATCATCCGGGATTAATCAAACGAATCACTTCATTGGGTCATGAAGTTGCCTGTCATGGCTATCGGCATGAATTTGTGTTTGAGATGGGACCGGAAGCATTTCGCAAGGACATTGCCAGAACCAAAGCAATTCTGGAGGATCTAACCGGTCAGCCTTGTGTGGGCTACCGGGCGCCTGGATTTTCTATCCGTAAGCAAGATTTATGGGCGTTAGAGGTCATCAAAGAGGAAGGATTTACCTATGACTCTTCGATTTTCCCGGGGATTCGGACGGCGGGGGGGATTTCGGGTTTTTACCCATATCCGCAAGTGCTTCGATTGGAAGCCGGGCCCTTGGTGGAAATACCGGTTTCCACAACTCGGCTATTGGGTATAACCACTGCTTTTTGTGGAGGTGGATTTTCCCGGTTTTTCCCTGGCTCGTATATTCACAAGAAAATTAAAAAAATAAACAGTCGGAATCAGCCGGCGGTGGTTTACATACATCCGCGTGACATTGACCCTCATCAGCCACGCATGGAGTTGAAATATTTCAACCGTTTCATATACTACTATGGTTTAAAAAAGGCGGAGGAGAAGTTCAGGCATCTGGTAAGTTCTTTCGCCTGGGAAGGCTTTTGTGTTTTTGCTTCTCGATTTTAATGAAAAAGGATGGCTTTTAGTTCTTTAAGAGAGTGCAGATGGAAACCACAGAAATTCAAAATCCAGATAAATGAAAAAAATATCTATTCTGCGTTCGATGGACAAGTTTCTGTCCTATCTGCCCTTTATAGAATGGATGGTAAGGCGCTGGAAAGTTCGCAGTCTCTACGCAGTCGAGAGACAAATCCTGAAAGGAAAACACAGAGCCAAGAGCGATCGACAGAGTATTATATTTTTCACGGTCCATAAAGCCGGTTCTTCATTTATTGGGAGTATTTTAAAAAAAATTGTCATAGAAGCCGGTCTAACACCGGTAGATTTGGATGGTTATTTTTTTAATCTGGGTAAAGGAGATGCCTGGGAGGGAGGCGGACGGATCAATAGAAAAATCTATTACTGCCCCAATGGATATTCTTATGGCCCTTTCCGGTCTTTTAACCAGGGTATCAGCAACCTTGACGATTACAAAATTATCCTGGTTTTGAGGGATCCAAGAGACGTAATTGTATCTAGTTATTATTCACTGTACAGCCATGCTTTTCTAATAGGAGAGGGGAAGAAAAAGCAAAAAATCAGGATGAATCGCAGGGAAGACAAGTGGAGATGTGGGATTGATCAATTTGTAATCAATAAGTTAAAGAGTCGACCCAGCTACCTGGATAACTATTATAAATATTATTTTAGCTTAATAGGAAAGCCGAATGTGCTTTTTTTAAAATATGAAAACATGGTTACAGATTTTGAAACATGGTTGGATAAGCTGCTTAAATTTCTGGATTTAAACACCAGTCCGCATTTAAAAGACGAAATCATTAATTTATCAGATTTAGAGGTAGGAAGAGATAATATCTACAAGCATAAACGCCAAGTTTTGCCCGGGGATCACCGTCTCAAATTGAAAAAAGAAACCATCGAAATTTTAAATTCAGAATCGCAAGAAATTTTGGAATTATTCGATTATTAAAATTGAAAATATATGAACTCTTTTTCGCCAAATATTCCGAAATAGAGAATTACAAGAACGATAACGCAGTAAACACTCCACCTAAACCAAACAGGTTTTTCACTTAACCATAACCTTACTCGTCTTTTTCTTTGAAACAAATGTACAGATTCCATAAAAAGAATCAAGAGTAATGAAAAAATAATTTCATACATTCCAAAATCCAACGCCTTGCCACCAAAAATAATATCTTCTACTGGTCCAAGTTCAGCTAGATGTGTGATTATATACCCAACCTCTTTGAATATGCTCCAAATTATGTGAATAGCGTCAGATAATGAATTTGCTCTGAAGAAAATCCAACCAAGCAGTACTAGATGAAAAGTTATAAATACTTTAAGGATTTTATCAATCGATGGCAATCGATTCAAGTGGAAGAGTTTTGATAGTTTTCCTCTTGACTGCTTAGTCCACATAGAAAAAATATAATAGAAACCATGCAATCCTCCCCAAATAACAAAAGTCCATCTTGCTCCGTGCCAAAGACCCGTAATTAAAAATACGACTATAAGATTATAATACCAGCGCCACTTTTTGACTCTATTACCTCCAAGTGGTATGTAGACATAATCTCTGAACCAGCTGGACAGCGAAATATGCCAACGCCTCCAAAATTCAGAAATTGATTTAGAAAAGTAGGGCCTTTTAAAATTATCCATCAGTTCAAATCCCATAACTTCTGCTGCACCGATGGCAATATCTGTATATCCTGAAAAATCACAATAAATTTGAAACGCAAAGAAATATGTGGCTATAAGAAGCAAGGTTCCATGATAGTCGGTTGGATGGTTATAAACCTGGTTTACTAGTATTGCCAATCTGTCTGCGATTACAATTTTTTTAAAGAAACCCCATGTCATAAGCTTTAAACCATCAGTAACTCTTTGATAATCAAAATCGTGCTTTTTATAAAATTGAGGCAGAAGCCTCGTTGACCTTTCAATGGGTCCCGAGACTAATTGAGGGAAGAATGCAACATACAAGGCGAAGACGCCTAAATGCCTCTCTGGTTCCCTTTTACCCCGATAAACATCAATTGAATAACTCAACGCTTGAAAAGTATAAAATGATATTCCCACTGGAAGTAAGACATTGAACGACGGCACATTATAGAAAATGTTCATGAGATTAATAACAGACCTTAGGGAGTCATTAAAAAAACTGAAGTACTTAAATAGAAAAAGTATTCCAAGGTTTGAGACCAGGGCTAAAATTAGAAACATTCTTTTTTTTGATCTAATCTGGTGTTTAGCAATTTGAATACCTGTCCAATAAATAATTAGAGTAGATACAATTATTAAAAGTACATACTCGACTTTCCAACACATATAGAAATAATAACTGGCACCCAGAAGAAATATCCATCTAAAACGGTAAGATACGGCAAAGTATAGAGATACCACTAGGGGAAAAAAAATTAGGAATCCTAATGAGTTAAATGACATAAGTATCTTTCTGCATGCACAATAGCAATTGTCTGGCAGTGCATGCTATAAGACTTACTCCACGGCCGCATTTTTTACTCAACTGTTGCTTTTTCCT
>CP070825.1:3327648-3333375 GCA_020344415.1 Candidatus Aminicenantota bacterium | reverse complement strand
GTTCATGAAATTGATGCAGGCAATCGCCAGGATGAAGATGGCAATAACCGAGAAAATCGAAACCTGTTTGATAAGCCCCGGCTGACCGAACGCATAAAGATGGATTTTCGTCACTGGCTGTAGGACAGGTCGATAGTCCGGTTGAAAATCGAGATGTCCTTCATAGATACCAGCAATCTTTCCTTCCACATCTTCTTCATCCGTACCTGAATGAAGTAACACATACGAGTGTGAGACCCATTCTTCCCATCGACGAAGGCGATCCTCACCAAGATACTCTACGCGGGCTACTATATCGAACTGTATGTGTGAATTGGACGGGATATCTTGGACGACACCCGTGACCCTAAAATCAGTATTGCGCAGTGCAATATGCAGAATCTTCCCGATGGGATTCTCATCGCCAAAATAGCGACGAGCCGTTTGCTCAGTGATAACGATTGAATTAAGGTCAGCTAACGCCGTTTCAGCGTTTCCTTTTACAAACGGAAATGTGAATATAGTAAAAAAAGACGGATCCGTCAGATAAATGTCGTGTTCGTAGAATCTCTTATCCTGATACTTGACCAGCGAGCGATCCCATGGCCAGACACGGCAGGAAGCCTCGATTTCAGGGTATTTTCGCTCGAGCTCCGGACCAAGGGCGTACGAAACAGAAGCTCCAAAAGTCCCGTTATCATTGGCATTCAAGATCCGGAAAATACGATCCTTTTTAACATGAAACCGATCATAGCTCGTCTCATGCCGTACCCACAGCGAAATGAGAATAAAACAGACCAGTCCTAATGACAAGCCGGCCAGATTAATAAAAGAATAAACTTTTTCCTTTTTGAAAGTTCGAAGCGCAATCTTGATGTAATTCATGAACATGGCATCACTCCAGACAGTCTACGTGGTTCTTTCTTTTTATATTAAGAAGGTTTCCAATGCCCCACAGCAGTTTTATCATTGTTTCCTTCCAGTATGAAAGTGTTTTATTAGGATAATACTCATTGGCAATTCATTAAATGTGCAAGAAATATGCCAATCTTATCTCCTGGGATTTTCTGACACTTATGGAACCCCATATGTCCGTTTTGGGACAATTCATATCCGTATGCGAACAGTGATTAAGCGAATATACATATAACCAGATCCATAAGCCCCCTCAGCTTTTTATTCTATTAAATAGATTAATTGTCATATAACAAGGATATTGATAAGATATTATTATAGAATAGTATTAATGCGTTTCCTAAAGAGAGGCTTTCAAGAGTGACATCTAGAGACAAAAGCATGATCCGTTTACAGGAGGATTCATATGATTAAAAATTATCTCATAATCGCTTGGAGAAATTTACGGAGACACAAAGGATTTTCATTCATCAACATCTCCGGACTTGCCATCGGGATAGCCTGCTGTATCCTCATTTTCCTCTATATCAATGATGAATTGAGCTATGACAAATATCATGCAAATGCAGACCGAATCTACAGGCCAATCGCTTACAGCACAATCGGAGGCGAAACCCGCGTTTTCGCCCGCACGCCATCGGCCATCGCGCCGGGATTAGAGGAAGCCATACCAGAGATCGAGGCCTCTGCCAGGCTCTTCCAATTCGGCGTGCTTCGCTTTAACCATGGCGACAAAAACTATGAAATTCCAGAATTTTATGCGGCGGATCCGAGTTTCTTTACTCTCTTTTCCCATGAATTTATCGCCGGTGATCCTCAGACAGCCCTCCTGAATCCCCAGACTTTGGTGCTCAGCGAAGATACGGCGGTTCAAATTTTTGGCAGTGTCGATATTCTTGGAAAATCTATATCGGTTCCTTTCCAACAAAGAAACCAAGAACTACAAGTGACCGGAGTTGTCAAGAATGTCCCCCGGAATTCTCATTTCCGCTTCGATATCGTCCTATCGATTAACACCTTCAGACAAAGGGATGATAATCAACCAGCCGGCCCTGATTTCTTAAACGATCCCATCTATTTTAATCCTTTCTCTTATCTTCTCCTTTCTGAGAGTGCGGATCTTGCGGAAGTGGAAGAAAAAATTGCGGCTGTCGTGGAGGAAAAATGGGGGGAGATCTACAAACAGGAAGGAATCACAAGGAGATATCCGCTCCAGGCATTGACAGATATCCATCTCAAATCAAATTTTGAGGCGGAGATCGCCCAGCAGGGGGACATCCAATATGTCTACATCTTCACGGTTGTTGCCTTGATGGTCCTATTTATAGCCTGCTTTAACTTTATCAACCTCTCTACAGCCAGATCGGCTCAGCGAGCCAAAGAGGTCGGGCTGAGAAAAATGTTTGGTGCGCAAAGACATCAACTCATTAGGCAGTTTCTCAATGAATCGAGTCTTCATGCCTTCTTGGGGACATTAATAGGGATACTGCTCATCGCTGTCTCTCTTCCGGCCTTCAATGGGCTGTCGGGAAAAGAGTTTAGCCTGGAACATCTGGTCAGTGCACCTTCGATTGTCGCACTTTTCATCATCATAATCATAACTGGTTTTATTGCGGGCAGTTTTCCGGCTTTTGTGCTTTCGACTTTTCAGCCAGTGAAAACTCTCAGAGGAAAATTGGGACCTGCCAAACAGAGCGGAACCTTCCGGAAGATTCTGGTTGTTTTTCAATTTTCCATTTCCATATTCATGATTTTGGGATTTATTGTCATTCTGCAGCAACTCGATTATATCAAGAATAAAGATCTGGGATTCAACCGGGATCATCTCGTTGTCATTAGAGGCGGAGGACAGACAAATGACGCTCTCAGAGATAATATCTTGAAGGATTCCAATGTCATTTCCGCTTCTCTTCCTCTCAGAATCCCAGGGGAGTTTGCCGGCGACCAGTCCTACTATCTGCCTGGGAAGGATCCGGCTTCGTCGGTGAGAGCGTCATTCTTCGCCGTTGATTACGATTTCATCAAAACGTTCGGCATGGAAGTCCTCTGGGGGAGGGATTTCTCAAGGGAGTATTCTACGGATGTAAACGATGCGGTAATCCTGAATGAAACATTTGCTCGCCGGCTCGGACTGGACTCAGATATCATAGGAAAACAGATAATCGATGTGTCCAATCCTGAATTTCAGCCGACAGTCATCGGCGTAATCAAAGATTTTCACCATCAAAGCTTAAAACTCAGTATAAATCCTATGATACTTTCCCTTCGTCCACAAGTATTCGCGTTTATTGCAGCCCGAATAACTCCGCATAACGTCTCCTCAACCCTGAGCCACATAGAGACTTTTTGGAAAGAGCAATTCCCTGACCGCGAATTTAACTATTATTTTGTGGATGATAATTACAGGCAGCGATATCCGGAAGAAGACAAAATGCAGGACATCTATCTCACATTCGGATTTTTAGCCATATTTATCGCCTGTTTAGGGCTTTACGGGCTGGCCTCTTTTTCAACAGAGCAGCGAGCCAAAGAGGTCGGAATCCGTAAGGTTCTTGGCGCCACTGTACCCAATATCACTTTCACTCTATCCAAGGATTTCATGAAACTGGTCTTATTGGCAAACATTATTGCCTGGCCGATAGGATTCTACGTGATGAATAATTGGCTGGACAATTTTGCCTACAGAATCGGAATAGAGTGGTGGGTGTTTTTGGCAGCAGCGTTGATCGCTCAAATTATTGCCCTGATAACAGTCAGTCACCAGGCGCTCAAATCGGCCTTAACCAACCCAGCAGAAACTCTGCAGTATGAGTAAACTCGTAATGTGAACCTTTTTTCCCTTATGATTGGTGTTTAATCTGTATTCTCCTGACGACTACATCATCGGCGGTTCCTAATTTTCTATTCTTCCAGTTGAGGTTAGATGGACGATTTAATAGAATTTTTCTTTATTGGATAATGCTTTTGGAAGTGAATCATGAGTATTCCCAGAAGGGATTTTCTGAAGATATCAGCCGGAGCCGCAGGACCAGCCTTTTGCTTAATCCTGTTTGTTTATTCATAGCAAAGAGTGTTGATCGGGTCAGAGATCAAAAATTTTTCCAGGATTGAGAATAGAGTTAGGGTCAAAAGCTCTTTTTAATTGCCTGAGGACCTCTACCTGGTTTGAGCCGAGATTCATGGTCAAGTAGCTTTTGCGCAGGAGGCCAATCCCGTGTTCTGCGGTGATTTTCCCTCCGAGATGCACAGTCTCTTTGTAAAGTTGCTTCTGGGCACGTTCGATGTTTTTCTCCCATACATCATCGGCGAGCTCTCCTTTAAAAAGAAGGACATGGACGTTTCCATCCCCGGCATGACCAAAAGTCATGGCTCGAATTCTATATTTTTCAGAAATCATTTGAATTTTGTTAATAAGAGTTGGAATTATACTCCTGGGGACAACCACATCCAGACTTTTATACAATCCACCATCAGTGTTTGCCGCTTCGAAAAGATATTTTCGGCCTTCCCACATGCGCTCGATATCAGGGCGTGTGGTAGCGACAAAGATGTCATAGGCTCCATTCCGTTCGCAGATTTTGCCCACGAGATTTCGCTTTTCCTCTAGAGCTTTTTCGTGGTTCCCATCTAAAGTGATTAAAAGATGGGCAGCCGCGTCACGATAGGCGAGCTTCCTCTTGATGTGGTTTTCTGCAAGTTCGAAGCAGTTCCTTTCCATAAATTCTACGGCTGTGGGCACAATCTTAGCATCGATGATTTCAGAGACTGTTCGTGCGGCTTCCTCGAGAGAAGAATAAGGGACCAGCAGGTCCATGCGGAACCGAGGGAGGGGGATAAGCCTCAGAATGATTCGAGTAACAACCGCGAGCGTTCCTTCTGATCCGATGATGAGTTGAGTCAGGTTGTAGCCCGTAACGTCTTTAACGACTTTCCCACCGGTTTGAATCGCATTCCCATCAGGGAGAACCATGTCTATCCCTTGAACATAATCCTTGGTGGTCCCATATCTTACAGCACGGCTGCCTCCGGCTCCCTCCGCGACATTCCCGCCTATACTACAGCTTTCAAGACTGGCTGGATCTGGCGGGTAAAAGAGATTCTCTGCCTCAACGGCCTCCTGGAGCTGACCGGTTATGATTCCCGGCTCTGTGACGGCCATGAGGTTTTCTCGATCGATTTCGATTAGATTGTTCATTCTCTCTAAGGAGAGGACGATTCCCCCATAAAGCGGTACAGCGCCTCCACTGAGACCTGTTCCCAAGCCCCGAGGTGTGACTGGTATGTTTTCACTGTTGGCAAGAAGGAGGATGTCCTTTATTTCTTTTTGTGAGGCTGGAAGGACGACTGCTTCAGGACGATAGGAGAGGCCGATAGTCTCATCCCTCGAGTATTTATCACGCATCTCTTCATTATTGAACACGGCCTTTGGACCGGAAATTTCGCTCAAACGGCGGAAAACTGAGCTGTTGACTTTATTGAAAGAAAGTCTTTTCATCTGAGGAGCCTTTCACTAGCTTTTATCACCAGGATAAGCTAATGTCAAACTTAGACCTGTATTCATCACATCAAACAAAAAAATCGCTTAAAAATGACATCCTAAGTTATTAATATATAACAAGATAGAGACTAGAGGGCCACTAAAAGTCTCAAAGGAAAAGGGAAGGAATTCAACGGCTTTAAGAGTGAAGCATATGGCATATCCATAGAGCAATTAGATGCCTTTGAAAATTTTAGGTATCAAACTGTATCACAACTACCAACTAGAAATGGGAAAACATGCAGTCTATGTAAAACATGTGAAGATCAATGTCCAACAAAAGCAATGGACTCAAT
>CP070825.1:3324751-3327548 GCA_020344415.1 Candidatus Aminicenantota bacterium | reverse complement strand
ACCACCAGCGTTCCGAAACAAACGAGATTATTCAGGACACGCATATTAACCTAGTCCGCTAATTATAGAATTTTGTCGGGAAGAATTCAAAGCCCTCCCGTTTTTATGGCATCTGCTTCACATCTAATGAATTGAAAGCTGAAAGTTAGTCACTAGACTATAAAAGGTTTTGAAGCATGATTCTTAAGGGAGATAATGGCATGAAAAATAGGGGGCAGGCCTTTTTTCTCCTTTATTTCTGATACCGAAGCTTACTCTAAATAAGTTCTCGCGCCTACGTATCTTTCTCTAAAATACGTGTTAGAGAGGGATTCCGTGCATATGTGCTTGTTATATCCCGGTGCATGAATAAATTTATTATTGCCTACGTAGATCCCAACATGAGAAACTTTTCTGCCTCTGGATGTAGCAAAGAATACCAAATCGCCCTTCAGCAGTCGGCTTTTTTTAACAGAAGTCCCAGTTTTGTATTGTTCCCTGGAAGAACGAGGCAAGCTTAAACCATTCAGCTTGTACACGGCCATGGTCAGGCCGCTGCAGTCAAATCCCTTATGGGGTGAAGAGGCACCCCATGCATATGGCATGCCAAGAAATCTTTTTGCTGTTGCCACGATTTCATTCCGGAGATACTGCTTTCCATACTTTCTCCCTTTTGCAACCGTGTATTCCTCAGGGCTTACTATGTAATATTCATCTATGATTCCTGCAACAGCGAGTCTCTGCGCTTTCATTTGAGCAGCGTCTCTTGAGCGGAAATCGCCAAATCGAACCTTGTAAAGCCCGGATGGATGAGCAAAATAATAAGCGTTTAATCCTTTTTTATTTAAAGATTTTGTCAGCTTGATGGCATTATCCACCTTTGAAAAGGCCCCAACCTGGATAGTATATCCCATCCGCCTCAGTTCTTGTTTTGGAAGTCTTGGTTCGGGCGGTCGAGAAATCGGTTCTATGCTCCTGCAGGCAACTGCCGCCAGAATCAGGGATAAGAAAAATACACAGTGCCATCTCCATTCATGCTTCATGGACTGCTTCTCCATAAGGCGACTTTATGTTTATGTTATTTCTGCCAGCTGCTCTGCTGGCTTTATCTGTTCTCTCTTATATAACATTTAGCATGGCTGAAACAGATAGTCAAAAATGTGCTCGCTGCCACTTTTTTCCCAACTTCACATTAATTAGCTCTTTATTTTCTCAGTTTTTAGTAAAAAAGAGAACAGTTCATTTTCTCCATTTTCTCGATCACATAAATTTGACTCATTCATGACGAATTGCTATGCTTTTGCCAAGCGAGCGAACAAGGATGAAGGGGATGGAAATAAACCGCCGTTCTTTCTTGAAAAAATCTAGCTTCACTTTTCTTAGCCTCTTGGCTATGAAAGATGCTTTTGCCGATGAAATGAGCATCTCTTTTCTCTCCCATAATACAAATGAAGTTGGATATGGGCCTCTAATAAGGAACCCCAAAAAAATAATTGATCTGCCAAGAGGTTTCACTTATAAGATTATTTCCCGTACAGGCGGGAAGATGACTGATGGCTTTTATGTGCCTGCTTACCCTGATGGAATGGGGGCTTTCCCCGGGACTGATGGATTGACAATTATTTTACGTAATCATGAAGTCTGGCCTGGATTACCATCTTCTTTTGGCGCTTTTGGAAAAAGGAATCGGTTATTGAAGAGACTGCGTGAAGATCTTATCTATGACAAAGGCAGAAGTGACAATCGTTGTCTTGGCGCGACTACAACTCTTGTGTTTGATACAAGATCTCAACAGCTTAAAAGTCAATTTTTATCTCTGGCCGGCACCTTAGCCAACTGTAGTGGTGGAGTTACCCCTTGGAATTCTTGGCTGGCAGCTGAAGAAACGTTTGAAGAAGTTGGGGAAATATTCAAAAAAGACCACGGATATATTTTTGAGGTTCCCGTATCAGTTGAGCCCAGGGTCGCACAACCTTTGCCTCTTAAGGCGTTGGGACATTTTGTACACGAAGGCGTAGCTGTCGAGCCTGATAAAAGCATTGTCTATCAAACTGAGGACCAGAAAGATAGCCTTTTCTATCGTTTCATTCCTAACAAAGCTAAGCACTTATATGAAGGAGGAAAACTCCAGTGCCTTGCAATCGCTGACATGTCTCAATTTGATACGCGAAATTGGGGCAAGCAAAGAGTATCGCCAGGCGAAATTCTAACCGTTCGTTGGATTGATTTAGAAGATGTGGACCCAGACCAAGATAATTTACGCTACCAGGGTTATAAGAAAGGTGCTGCTATTTTTGCCCGCGGCGAAGGTTTGTGCTTAAATAATGGTGAACTCTATTTTACATGTACGATTGGCGGTCAAACCGCTACAGGTCAGATATGGCGTTATATCTTAAGTCCATTTGAGGGTACTGAACGAGAAGCCGAATCACCTGGCAAGCTGGAATTATTTCTTGAATTGAATGGCAAAAAAACTCTTGAAAATCCTGACCAGATAACAATGGCTCCCTGGGGTGATTTGCTGGTCTGTGAAGATGGAGAGGGTGAACAATATTTGTTGGGAATAACTCCTCAAAGAAAAATCTATAGGTTTGCTCGAAATGCATTAGATGAATCTGAATTCTCCGGAACATCATTTTCTCCAGATGGCAGCACGATGTTTTTGAACAATCTAAAGTCTGGCTTAACATTAGCAATAACAGGCCCCTGGAAGAATCGTTCAGAGGTAGGATAAACAAGAAATGTGAGGAGAAAGGCTGAAAAGCCTCGCGTTATTTTCATTTTCATTAAGTCAAAAAATCATCCAATCTCACCCCTT
>CP070825.1:3321010-3324651 GCA_020344415.1 Candidatus Aminicenantota bacterium | reverse complement strand
TTTTCATGATAGGCCTGCTTTTCCACTTCTACGGTTTTGTTTTGAATGAATACTCGGATATAGAGGTTGACAGATTCTCGAAAGAGCTCTCACAAAAACCCCTAATACGGGGATCTATCAAAAAAAATCATGCACTCTTCGCTTCGTTTTTTTCTATTGTATTGGCTTTGGTAATTGCTATTTTCTTTTTTAGAAGCGTTTACGCGATTTCGGCCTTCCTTATAGCGATTTTATTGGGTGGGATTTATGATGTTTACGGAAAAAAATTCTTTTGTGCTGACTTCGTTCTTGGAATGAGCATATTCTTCTTCTGCATTTTCGGTGCGTTGACCGTCTCCACAAACCTCACATTCGTCGTTTTTTTAACCGCCTTCCTCTTTTTCATACAACTCACCTTTCAAACAGGTGTCACGGGAGGTATGAAGGATATTCCCCACGATTATTTAGCCAGGACTAAAACCTCACCTGTGTATCTTGGGTGTAGGGTTGTGGGCAAGAAATTGATCGTTACAAATGACTTTAGAATCTATGTTATAATAATCAAAATTATACATACAGCAGCTGTACTCATCCCCTTTTGGTTCGGTATGTTAGAGCGCTTTGACCCTTTGATTTCACAGCTAATTATTTTGCACCTCCTCATAGTTCTGATGTGGGCTACAACTATAAAAGCACTTAGCTTAAGAATCTTCGACCGAATAAAGTTGATGAAAATCTTGGGGGCACAGGAGGTAGTCACTTATCCTATTGTGCCCATTCTTATTATGGGTGTGATCGGAATATGGAATGCAATATTCCTGGCATTTTTCCCAATCGTATGGCTGGTATGTTTCCTATTTATCATCTATGGCAAGTTCATGCCTGATGTGTGAAGGTACTGTGCTGGGGAAAATATACCGCCTCTTTTCTTCAGTCCTCCAATGAGATTTACTCTGCAAGATAACGAATCTTCCCAATCCAGAAAATAGCAGCAGGAGCATGCTCTCTTTGAAGCCTCTAGGTCTTGAGAATAGCCTATGAAAGATGCTTCTCGTGCTATAACTTTCCTGATAGGCGTAATAGCAACCATTTAAAAGCTCCTCTCTGGTCATGTTTTTTGGCCTGTAAACGCAAGTATTCCAGTTGTACTTGGACCAATCATTGGTTAGAATTCTGTTCTGAGCCATGAGCTCTTTGTAAATCTCTGTCCCAGGAAATGGTGTTAAGGGTAGGTAGCCAGGAATATCGATGTCAGCATCCAGAGCGAACTCCACGGTATTTTTGAACACATCCTTTGTATCTGTATCCCATCCAAATATGAAGGAAGCTCCAACTTCTATTCCGTAATCATGGCACTTTTTGACGAGCATTCTGTAGTCTCTCTTGATGTTAAATTGCTTGTTCATGCTTTTCAATGTTTCTTTGGATATGCTCTCAAAACCGAATTGAAGCACGAGGCAACCAGCATCCGCAACCGCTTTAATCATGTCCTCATGATCGAGTATGTCGACACTGCAAGCGCTCCACCATCTCAAGTTGTAATCTTTGATTCTTTCCATTATTTCCAGGGTTTTTTTAGGACTAGCATTTAAGTTGGTATTCGTAAAATGCGCTATTCTCCTGCCCCCGTCCCAGTTCTCGATTTCCTTAACTATGTTTTCCACTCTTTTATACCTATACTGTCTTCCACTGTACATCGTAGCGCCGCAGAACCTGCAATTGTATGGACATCCTCTGACTATCTCAGCCAATTTCGTGGTAAAGAATCTGTACTTTTTGTATATTGAGAGGTCGGGAATAGGGAAATCCTCAGGTTTAGTTAGAGTTCCTTTATAGAAAGGTTGAAGGGCATCTTTTTCTGCATCGATTAACACCTTTTGCCAAATATACTCAGCCTCGCCAAGTATCACAGAATCGCAATGTTGCCTAGCCTCTTCAGGTAGAACGTAGGTATGAATACCGCCCATAACGCATTTAATTCCCAGATTCTTGCACATGTCTCCTACCTTGTACGCATTATTGGCCATGCTCGTTAGAACAGATATTGCTACGATATCGTAATTTAGCAGTTTTTTCTCTGTAGGCTCTTCAAAACCACAGTGCAGAAAATCCACTTGATGTCTCTTTGGAGTGAGGGAGGTAAGAATGCTTGGCCAGAGTGGAGGAGCCAAACTCTCCCCCATGGGGGCAGAAGTAGAGGGCTGCACAAAAAGTATTTTCAATGACATGCTAATTGCCTCTGCTAGATAAGATTAAGACTCAAAAAACCGAATAATTTATGGTTTACATGTAAACCATTTTAAAATCCTAAATCATGAATAGATATCTATCGTCGAAAATCAGGGTGGGTGGAGGGGGCAAGGTAGTGGGGAAAGAGGAAAGAATATTGGGTACAGATATCATAGTGAATCGAAAGGAGGAAGGATTATTGGGTGGGTGGAGGGGGGATAAGATGGAGGGTAAAATTGCTATTTTGGACAGGTAGAGTGGATAAGAGGATGAGGAAAAGAGAAAGGTGCATTGGGTTGGAGGAGAGGGCAAAAGGTGGGTGGGAAAAGGAATGATATTGGGGATTTGATAATGATGCCTCAAGAAGAGGATAAAGCGTTTTTCGTCCCAAGCCAGTAGGGTTTACTGAATCGCTTTACGAATTTACCAGAAGCTGAAATAAACAGCAAAAGCATGATCTCTTTAAAACCTCTGGGTCTTGAGAAAAGCCTATGAAAGATGCTTCTTGTGCTATAACTTTCCTCGAATGCGTAGTAGCATCCGTTTAACAGCTCCTCACCGGACATGTTTTTTGGTCTGTAAACGCAGGTATTCCAGTTGTACTTTGACCAATCATTTGTTAGGATCCTGCCCTGAGAAAGATATGTATTATATATATCAGTCCCTGGAAATGGAGTCAATGGAAAATATACAGGAAAGTCGATGTCAGCATCCTTAGAGAACTCCACGGTATCCTTAAAAACATCCTTAGTATCCGTGTCCCAACCGAATATGAATGACCCACTGACCTCTATGCCGTAATCATGACACTTTTTTATCAACGTTCTGTAATCTCTCCTAATATTGAATTGCTTGTTCATACTCTTCAACGTTTCCTTGGATAAACTGTCAAAACCGAATTGTAACACCATGCATCCTGCTTCGGCCACACTTTTTATCAAGTCTTCATGATCGAGAATGTCAACGCTGCATGGACTCCACCATTTCAAATTGAAATCTCTCAGCCGATTCATAATCTCCCTGGTTTTTTTTGGACTTGCTATGAGGTTGGTATTTGTAAAATGGGCTATTTTTCCGCTATTATCCCAGTTCTCTATTTCCTTCACCAGGTTTTCCAATTTCTTGTATCTATACTTCCTACCGCTGTACATCGTCGCTCCACAGAACCTGCAATTGTGGGGACAGCCTCTCACTATCTCAGCTAATTTTGTTGTGAAGAAGCTATATTTTTTGTATATTGAAAGATCGGGTATAGGAAAATATTCCGGCTCTGTTAGAGCGCCTTTGTAAGAGGATTGAAGTTCATCCTTTTCCGCATCACTCAAAATCCTCTCCCAAACATGTTCAGCCTCGCCGAGCATAACTGAGTCGCAGTGGGCTTTTGCCTCCTCTGGAAAAATATAAGGATGGATTCCGCCCATGACGCATTTGAT
>CP070825.1:3304450-3320910 GCA_020344415.1 Candidatus Aminicenantota bacterium | reverse complement strand
ACTCAAGAAAAGCCGCTGGTATTTTCGCCCTTCCCCTGATGGGACCCACTTCCTCTATTACAAAGACGGGCACTATTACACCTATGATATGGCTTCAGGAAAAACCTTCAATATAACAAAAGACGTGCCCACTTCTTTTATCAACGAGGAAAATGACCGTAATGTTGTCGATCCTCCGATCCGGCCTTTTGGGTGGGTAAAAGATGGAGTCTCTGTTCTCCTGTATGACAATTGGGATATGTGGAATGTGCCAGTTCATGGAAGCAAGGGAGTCAATCTCACTATCGATGGGAAAGAGAAGGGTATTCGCTACAGGTCCCGTTTCAGGCTCGACCCTGAAGAGAAAGGAATGGACCTTTCCAAACCTCTCTACATTGCTACTTATGGAGAATGGACAAAGAAGGGCGGAATAGCCCTCGTAGATAAGGGAAAACCAGGAGCCAAGATGCTCCTTTGGGACGATGCTCTCTTCTCAATCCGTAAGGCCAAAAACGCTGATGTCTACCTCTACACCAGACAAACACACAAGGATTACCCTGACTACTACGTGACAAATAACTCTCTCCAGAAAGGTCAAAAAATAACAGAAGCCACCCCTCAACAGAAAAAATTCCTCTGGTCGGATGGAAGCTTGCTCATTGAATACGAAGGCACTGACAATAAAAAACTCCAAGCATCTCTCTTTTTGCCGGCGAATTATGAGAAAGGCAAAAGCTACCCGACAATCGTCTATATCTACGAGAAGCTTTCTCAATGGAGGAACCGTTATTTCACTCCGTTTGCCAGTGGCTTCAACAAATCCGTGTATACAAGCAGAGGATATGCGGTCCTCATGCCGGATATCGTCTACAAGCTGAATGACCCAGGGATGTCTGCTGTATGGTGTGTCCTTCCTGCTATAGAAGCTGCTATTGCAACAGGAGTTGTCGATAGAAACAGAGTGGGAATCCACGGACATTCCTGGGGAGGATACCAGACTTCTTTTCTTATAACACAGTCAGATATTTTTAGCGCAGCAGTGGCAGGGGCACCCCTGACCAACATGATCAGTATGTACAGCTCGATATACTGGAACACCGGGTCTGCCAATCAGCCAATTTTTGAAAGCAGCCAAGGCCGCTTTAAAGGCGGCTATTGGGATAACTTAGAGGCTTATGCTCGAAATTCTCCAGTCTATTATGCAAAGAACGTGACAACGCCTCTCCTCCTCCTTCATAACGACAAAGACGGAGCTGTAGACTGGAATCAAGGAATCGAGTACTTCAATACTCTAAGGCGTCTCAAGCACCCAGTAGTAATGCTCCAATACATAGGCGAAAACCATGGGCTGAGAAAACCGGCCAACCAGAAGGATTATACTGTCCGGATGCGAGAGTTCTTTGACCACCATCTGATGGGCAAACCAGCTCCTAAATGGCTTCAGGAAGGAGTATCTCATCTCAAGCTAAAAGACCATCTCAAAGAACGCGCCACTAAGGTCAATAAGTAGGGGCTTAATTCATCAAGCCCACCTTGTCATTGCGAGGAGCATAAAAGATTGCCACAGTGCGCTCGCAACAGGCTACGCAATCTTGTATTCGTTGGGGTTTGATTTATCGAACTCATCGTGTATTGTATGGGATTAGTTTATTAAACCCACCCCTTTTTACGCGAAGGATTAATTTGTCAAGCCTTGGGGTATAAGGGCCTGATCCCTCCAATAATTGTGCTTATCTTGAACCTTGAATACAGACAGTCTGAACTAATGAGCTAATATGCGAATAAGTGATATGAGTTTCGAGACTCAGGAATCAATCCAAGAAAAATAAGGCTGGCTGTCGAGGAGCCAAGGTTCGGAAAAGGAAGCGGGGCTAAGGAGGATTCCTCTCCAGCCAGCTGACATAATTATACAATATATATGAAATTGAAAAAAGTCAACCCTATTCCTTTTTCAGGTAACTTTTTGATGACTGTTCTCATTGATTCTAACTAACTGTCACTACTTCCTTTCAAGAAAATTTCTTTAAAAGCCAAAAAATAGGGAACATTAAAAATTTGCCTTTGTTGAGAAAATGGGGTAAATTAATTAAAACTCTTATGGAGGAAAACATATGAGAAAAAAAATAATTATTCTCAGTACAACTTTTCTTTTTGTTCTGTCTGTTCTGCTCTCTCCTTCCGTTGCAAAAGCTGATATTCTGGTTAAAAAGAAAAAACATACAGATGCAGTAACCATGATGGGCCAAACACAGCCTGCCAAAGATGAAGAAGTAGAAACCTGGCTTGGAAAAGATAAAATGAGACAGGAAGAGGGAGACGGCAAGGTATATATTCTGCGCTTTGACCTAAATAAGGCATATTATATCGATTACACAAAAAACACTTATTCAGAGATAGACCTGCCCATTGACTTGGAGAAAGCACTGGGTCCGCAGGCCCAACAGATGATGCAGATGATGCAAGCGAGTTCGACCTTCACAGATACTGGCGAGAAACAAAAAATAAAAAATTGGAACTGCAAAAAATACTTGGCCGAAATAAACATCTCCATGATGGGTATGAGCATGCCAATCAAAATGGAAATTTGGGCTTCAAAGGACTTAGGAGTAGACACGAATATGTATAAGAAATTCTACAAGGAGACTCTCGCTCTGAACCCCATGACAAAAGAACTGGTTGAGGATTTTCAAAAAATGGAAGGGTTTCCTGTTCTTACAAATGTCTCGATGTCCATGATGGGAACAGAAATGAAATACCACGAAGAAGTCATCTCGGTCGAAAAAAAAGATGCTCCTAAGGGAACCTATGAAGTTCCTGAAGGATTTACGAAAGCAGCCTTCAATCCTCTTGATATGAGGAGATAATAACCATCAGGGTCAGGCTTTTATAACATTTACTATTTTAAAGTCGCTCTATTCATATTTCTATCCAGACTATAAGCAAGCAAAAACACTCATTTTTAACGAAAAACTTGACTTTTTCTATAGACATGATAAAATTAAGATATTCTTGCTGTGCTGGCTGGGCAAGATACCCCTCCTTAATCCCCTTTGCTAAATTTCCCCTTTAGACAGCCAGCATTTTTTCTTTTGTTTAATAATCATTTTTGATTATTTCCTAAGCATTATCAATTGCAGTCGAAGACCTGTAATTTTTTATCCCAGCTAAAACCATTTATTTAACCCGTATTTCATAGAAAATACTTGAATCATTTACTTCTGTAATTATCAGATCTATATCAAAACCCGAAATTAAAGAGTTAAAATCATCAGGGCCAACCGTACTGGACTTGAATCCGTCTTTACAGACAATAACACCATCACCAGTAGCACTGTAATCAATCTCCCCTATTAGTCCCTGTTCAGACTGAAGTCGGAACCATTCGAGACGATCTTCCCAGAAGTGTTCCGAGTAGCTGGAAAAGAGAAGTTTCCCTTCAGAACGCGTGACACGCATCGCTTCTTCAATCAGTTTTCGCTGATCTATCTTAAAAGCCGATATGCCATTTTGAATACATACCACTACATCAAAGCGTTTGTGCTTAAATCCGAGCTCTGCGGCATCCATCCCAAAAATATAGCAGGAAGGGACCTCGCCGATTGTTTTCTGTGCCAGACAAAGGCTGGCATGTGAAGTATCGATGCCAAAAACGGTTCGGGTTTTTTCTACCAGCTTATGAAGGACTCTGCCGTACCCGCATCCAAGCTCTAAGACCAAATCGAAGGGGCTTATCTTGCCAAGCACAAACTCAATTTCCGCCTCTAGATATCGCTTAACCCTGGGGGGAGCGATTTCATAACAAAGGCGAAGCCGTTCAGCCGATAATTTTTTAGCGTAATAACAGTGCATGCGCTTTCAAATTACCTGCCTTCCTGCCAGCCCTCACCTAGCTTATTGAGGATTTTGTAATGGGAGAGGGTTTTGCCAATCATTTTACCTATTCTACTTCTTTCATTTCGTAACAACTGCTTCACAGGAATAACTACCCGAATTTGGCAATATCACGGGTCCGTAATCCCAGACCTCCATCGGTTCCGTCTGTAAGAGGATAACCCATCGGATCTTTATTCCATTGATAACCATAGATTCCCATTGGGTGGAGCAGGTGTTTTTCTGCAAACTGATGGGCATACAATTCCGATACACTCTTTATGACTGCAGGCATGTTTCCATTAATGTACCACACGCATTTGAAATTTGCGACTACGAATTCCTTAGGAACCAATGGTTTATCCTCTCTCATTGAATCACCTTCCTCCTCGTGATATAAGTCAAAGAGCTTTAGCTTGAGGGAGATATCAAATAAGGAGAGAAACATTATTTCTCGCTTTGGGTCGTTATGACTATATAGTTCCTTATACTCTTTGGGATGGTGTAAAGAGTGAACCTGTAGGAGAACTAGAATTGGCGATCATTGCATCTTTTTGCCTTTTTTCGTAGTTATGGAATAATAAAGATAGTAGTTGACAGGAAATAAGGCTATCTCTATCCTTTGTAGGCGAATTTCGTCTGCTATTTTCTTATATCCGAGACAGTCTTTAAATTGAAAATGGAGGGAGACTATGAATTTGTATCGAAAACATCTTGTAACATTTTTCGTGTTGCTGCTTTTCGTGGCTACGTCTGTAATAATAACAGCCTCTGATGAGGAAAAGACCAAATACCGGTCAGAGGTGCTGAAGGAATTGGTCAAGGTAGAGGCCGCTTTCAATCAATCGACCGACGACAAGGAGTTGCGAAAAGAATACGCGACGCTCCTCTTCCAAACCGGTGATTTCTGGAAAGCTAAGGAGACGTTGAATCCTTTGCTCAGGAAGTCAAAGGATGTTGAGATCCTAATACTAGGTGCTCGGCTTTCCTATATGATGGCGGACTACAAGGGTGCTGAGAAGCTCTATTCCCGTGTCATGAGTCTCGTCGAAGAGGGCTCGAAGGAATACAACAGCGTTGTAAAGGGCCTGGCCTTGACCTATTTCCAGACCCATCAATACGCCAAAGTGAAGGGAATGCCAGAGATCGATGATTTTAGGTCCCATATAGATTTGATGAAAAAATTTCCGGGCAAGCCATATGAGATCGAATGGGGCAATAAAGAAAAAATCAGCTCTCTCCCTTTTGAAATCAAAGGGATGCTCCCTTCCATGAAAGTCGTGGTCAACGGAAAGGAATTAGAATTTATCCTGGATACGGGTGGAAACCTGTTCTACATCGACAAGATTGTTGCCGAGGAGTGTGGCCTTGAAAAGCTGGTGTCAAAGAAAGCGAAATATGCCTACACAGGAGGCGAGGAGGTGGATGAATTTCTCGGCCGTGCCGATTCTGTCAAACTGGGTGAGGTCACCCTCAAGAACGTGCCCTTCACTCTTGCTGAATGGAAATCCCGCGGTATTCAAAGCGACGGCGTAGTCACCACTCAGGCGTTGAAGGAATTTCTGGCTACTGTCGATTACGCCAATAAACAGATGGTCTTCCGGAAACGCAGCAAAAGCGGCATGAAGAAGTTTAAAGCATCCATCAAGGGCAAAGAGACCGTGGAAATGCCCTTTGTCATGGATAGCTCTCATTTTATGTTCGTCCGCGGGAGCTTGAACGGAACTGGCGGCTTGAGCTATTTAGTAGATTCCGGCCTGGCCGCTTCCATGCCGTTCGTTGGCATGGACGGACTTATCGAAGACATGGGGCTTGAGCTAAAAAAGATTGAAGGGACAAAGTACAGTTGGTTTAAGATCGGTTCTCTTGGGATGGGTGATCTGATACTGAACAAACCGACACAGGGTCTGGCTGGCGTTGTTATTGAAAAAAATCCTTATTGGCGCCAGGGCTTTATTTGGGACGGCCTCATTTCCCATCAGTTCCTGAAAAACTTCAGTTCCTGGACAATCGACTTTGATTCGATGACCTATATCTTCGAAAAGTGAAAAACCTGAATTATCATAAAAAAAAGGAGCCGTTATTCTTGAAAGTTATCCCAAAATGCCTTAAGTATTCGACATTTTTCCCCACTCTATAATTTGAACGTCAGAATGGTACGTTTTGTATTTAAAATAAAGTGTTAGACATATTCCCGACGCAATTCCTCAAGCATTGAGTCCGTCAATCTTTCTGCCTTTCGGAGCTCTGCAAATTTATCGAGAAGGTCGTTCACTGTTAACCCTCGTTTCTCCTTCTCGGAAATATCATCGATGATTTCTCCCCTGTTCATCATGACTGTTCGATTCCCATGGTCGAGAGCCTGCTGCATGCTGTGTGTCACCATAAGAGTTGTCAGTTTTCCTCTCTTTATGAACATCTCTGTCAGTTTTATGATTTGAGCCGCCGACTTGGGGTCAAGTGCAGCCGTGTGCTCATCCAGGAGCAGGACTTTTGGCTCGGTTATCACAGCCATAAGAAGAGTCAAAGCCTGTCGCTGACCTCCTGAAAGCGTCCCGATGATACTATCCATCCTGCCCTCAAGCTGCATCTCCAACAGCTTGATTTCTTTTCTATATGATTCATGGCGATCCGAGTTGAGTCCAATCTTGGGATAACTTTTAAGTCCCCGAAGAAATGCCAGGTGAAGGTTTTCAGAGATGCTCATGTCTGGCGCGGTGCCCGAAAAAGGATTTTGGAAGACTCTTGAAATATATGAGGCTCTCTGAAAATCTTTTTTGTAGGTGACATCTTCACCTGCGATTTCAATCTTCCCAGAATCAGGCAAGAATGTTCCGGCAATTGCATTCAACAATGTTGATTTTCCAGAACCATTAGTGCCAATAAGAGTAATAAACTCGCCCTCTCTAACCTCCAAGTTTACACTTCTGAGGGCATAGACCTCATTTGCTGTTCCTGGATTAAATTTCTTGTGAATATCCTTGACTTTTATCATGAATTACCTCATCACTTTCGAAGCCTTGTTTAAAATTCTCTCTGGCACATCGATCCCATAAAGCTTTGCCAAAGAGAGATTAATGGTCATTTTTTCGGGAGCATAGTTTTTTATCGGAATATCTTTTGGGTCTTCCCCATTGATAACACGTACAGCCATCCGTGCCGTCTCCTTTCCCACTTCATAATAATCGGCTCCAATCGAAACAAAAGATCCCTTTTCGACATCCAAAGGAACATTTGTGAAATATGGGATTTTAAACTGTTTTAACTTTTTGGCAATAGTTTCCAGGGCCATGTTCACTGTGTTGTCTCCCGATGTAATAAAAAGATCGATATCTTTACTGATCAGCGTGTTAAGAGCATCAAGGACTTCGCTTGTGCTGCTGACATTTGCTTCCAGAAGTTCAAAATTGTATTGTTTCGCTGCTTCACGGGCCTTATATGTGCAGGCTTCCGAGCAGGCTTCTGCGGGATTCCATACTATACCGATTTTCTTTGCCTTTGGAAAAAGTTCTCTCATGACTTCTATTGTTTTTTCAACGGGCTGGAGAGTGGCTACACCGGTTAAATGGGGAAGATGGTCATGTGTAGTCCTGGCAACTCCCATCCTGTAAGGATCGGTAACAAATCCAAAGACATGGGGAATTTTTTTATTGGCATTAGCGGTAACCTGGAGGGCTGGAGTGGATAAACTGATAATAAAGTCATATTTTTGCCGAACAATATCCTGTGCAACTGATTGAGCCATAAAAAATTCATTTTGTGCATTTTTTCTGTCTACAGTTATATTCTGTTTTTTCAGGATTCCACTGCTCTCCAATTCATCCATGACCCCTTTAGCAACAAGATTTATTGTGTATTGATCATTAAAAAGAAACAGTGCGATCCTAAGAGCTGAGGTATCTTTTTTAGAAGACAAAGTGCCCTGGTTTGTATCAACCAGCTTTTTGTTAAGCATTACTTTAACAGCCCTTTCTAAGTAAGGCTTCGGGATATCTATTTTGTAAGCTTTCGCAAGATCAAGGTTTACATATATCTGTTCAGGAGAAAATTTTCTTATAGGAATATCTTTCGGGTTTTTTCCATTTATGACAATTTGGGCCATCTTTGCTGTTTCCACACCAACCTGGTAATAATCAGCTCCGACTGAGAAAAGGGTGCCGATTTCGACATGGGGAGGGTTGTTTGTAAAATAAGGTATTTTTTGCTTTTTCATGATGTCAGCTAAAGTCTCTATGGCCATTTCGACTGTATTATCACCTGATGTGAATAAGACCTCTATTCCTCTATTGATTAAGGACCTTGCGGCATCTAATACTTCTCCACTGCTGCTGACAGTGGCTTCCAGAAGTTCAAAATTGTATCTTTTTGCAGCATCCCTGGCCTCATAAGTACACGCTTCAGAACAGGCTTCTGCAGGATTCCAGACTATCCCGATCTTTCTGGCATTCGGAAAGATATCTCTAATCGCTTTGACTGTAAATTCAACAGGTTGCATGGTGGCCACTCCGGTGACATTTGCTTGATGATCATGTGTATCGTTTGCAACGCCCATTCGAAACGGATCAGAGACTGCACCGAACACGTGAGGGATTTTTTTATTTGCATTTGCTGTGACTTGAAGCGCTGGAGTTGAAAAGGTTATGATGAAATCATAATTTTGTCTTACGATATCCTGGGCAATGGCTTGGGCAATGCCAAAATCGTTTTGAGAATTTTTTATATCTATTTCAATATTGTATTTCTCTAATATTCCACTTTTTTTGAGTTCATTCGTCGCCGCCTCTATTTCAGTCTGCATAACCATATGATCGCTAAAGACAAAAAGAGCAAGTTTTTTCTTTTTTCGAGAAGATTTTGGAGATGTACTTCTTTTTGAAACTTCTTCTCCTTTAATCCCATGAACTCTTGTTGCCCTGGAAAGAAGATCAGAGGGAATTTTTATCCCTATTTCATTGGCAACCTCTAGATTCAATCCAAAAGTTATTTTTTTATAACGCTCAAAAGGAATGGCTCCAGGGTTTTCTCCTTTTAGAACGCGATCAACTAAGTGAGCAGCCTGTATCCCGCTTACTGTATAGTCATAGCCATAAGCACCGAGAGCTCCATCTTCAAGGCGTTCAACATCACTCAAAAAAATAGGTATTTTTTTTGGTTTTGCGGCTTTAACAACCGATTCGAAGGCCGAATACACAATATTATCAGGGCTTAGAACAAAGGCATCAATGCCTTTGGCCACAAGTGAAACTGCCGCCTGATAAACTTCAGAAGAGTTAGTGATCGTTGCGCCTTCAAATGTCACATCATCATAAGTGTCAACGGCTTTTTGCAGGTTTGAAACGTTAAAAACTGAATTGGCATGCGCTGTATCCCAGATGGCTCCGACTTTCAATCTTCCCGGAAGAATTTGTCGAACCACCATCATTGTTTCGTCCATGGGGACCCACCCGTAAACACCTGTTACATTGGGAAGGTGTTCTTTTTCGGATTTCCCTGCCCCGATAATAAAAGGGTTTGCTACAGTGGCAAAAACGACGGGCCTGTCTTTTATTTTATTGATTGTTGCCTGAGTACAAGCAGTAGAAATTGGCACGACAATATCCACATTTTCGAAGAGAAATTTGTCAAGAATCATATTGACTATAGGCAATTCTCCGTTTGCATTTTCAAGATAAAACGCACAATTCTTCCCCTGTTTGTAGCCAATTCTTTCCATTTCTTCTAAAAAACTATCTCTAGTGACATTCAACAGGGCATGATCACTTACCTGCAGAAAACCGATTTTGTACTCAATTGAAGAATCGGCTTTGCCCGATGTAATTTTCCTGTACCCAAAAATTACAGCAAAAATAATAATGACCACAACACATGAACTTGTGAACATTTTTTTTCTTTGGTTAATGTAGGTCATCCATGCCGGAAGTCTGACTTTTCTTTTCTCTTTCCCGGTCACTGTTTTTGAAATCACAAGGGTGACAAGAACAAAAATGGCTGTGAGCAGTTTCAAATCAAGCGGATTCATACCGACATATAGAGCAAAGGCAATCATGAATCTGAAAATAACAGACCCGACTATCGCACTGCAGATTTTGACATAAATGGATCGAGATCTAAGAATGGATTCTCCAATAATTACAGATGCTAATCCGATCACAACAGTTCCAATTCCCATACCAATGTCGGCAAATCCTTGATACTGCGCAATGAGACTGCCCGAAGTTCCCACCAAACCGTTCGCCAAAGCCACGCCAAAAACTGTCATTCTGTTGACATTAACACCAGTTGCCGATGCCATGATGGGATTATTGCCTGTGGCTCTCATCCTTATGCCGAAATCAGTTCTAAAAAAAAGAGATACAATTATCCAGAAAAGCAGCATAACGATAAAGAGGCAGATACAGATCCAGATTTCCTGTGCGATCCCAGGATTGAATTTATCCAGAAAAGCTATAAAGCTCGGCCGGTTGAGTAATGGAATGTTTGATCTTCCCATAATATGGAGATTGATAGAATACAACCCGGTCATAACAAGAATCCCTGCCAGAAGACCGTTGATTTTGAAACGAGTATGGATTAAAGCCGTCAGGCTCCCGGCAATCAAACCCACCACAAAAGAAGCAATTACAGCAATGAAGGGATTGACTCCTGAAACTATGAGTACTGCAGTTGTAGCTGCCCCAGCTGTGAAGCTCCCGTCGACTGTGATATCTGGGAAACTGTGTATACGGAATGTTATTAAAACACCCATGGCCATGAATGCATAGAGAAAACCAAGGTTTAAGGCACCAATCCAAAGTTCCATCGTTTATCCTTTCAACTCAATGATTCCTACTATTCCACTGCTAAACCTGGTTTGACCAAGGATGTGTTGGACTTTGTAAACCTCGAGTTCAGCCGTGATTCGTTTAAGTTCATTCTCGAACTGTTCTATGTTTTTATTAAAGGGCTCCTTTTCAAAAACACTTCCATGAATATGAAAGTGCGTCTCTTTAGACATGAGCTCTTGTATTTCAGGTTGTACCTGGTCCTTATCTTTTACGGCAATTCCTGTTCCCACAACAATATTGTTGATATCGCTCGGCTCAACTGGAAAATTCATCCACTCCGAAAAGTTTTCTGGGGCAAAAATCTCTTTTCCATTCTCGGGTTTGTTTTCGATAATGGGAATCCGCTTCAAATGCATTCCCCACAATCCTTTGCTTTCAGCAAGAAATACGACTCCCAGCAGATTTGTTTCAGAAATATCAAATAATATGTTTACCAAGCGGCTGAGCTCAATGAAATCCTCGGTATTTTCAAATGATAATATGTATTTATAAGACCCGCTAAAACCAAAACCATGAAAAAATCTATACTCAAGGCTTGATTCCTGCTGTGAATAAATCATGAAGTCAACTGCAGGTCTTTTGAGGGCCGGATAGAAAAAGAAATTCCGGTCAATTATGATTGATTCACCGAAATAATTCTTATATTCCTCATAATTATCCCCTAATGCAGCTAAGCCAGTGCCGAACTGCATATCGGCTGGCTTGACAGAAACGATTTTGTCCTGGGTATACTCCGACATAGCAAGATTTTCCTGAGATCCGATCCTTTCGAGTGTTCCGGGTTCAGTTTCTTTTTTTATATATTGGATTGAGGTTCCTTCAACGTTTTTCGAAAAAACCTCTGCAGGAGTCTTTTCCACCTGAAGGACAGAATCGAATTCATCTTTACTTGAGAGAATTGCAAACATCTGAACAAAGCCGCTCAATCTAAACACTTCAAGAACACCTTGAGACAGCTTATAAAGAATAATTTTCCCTTCGACCTTCTTAAGCTGCTTCTGAGCGGATAAAAACACACGTAAACCTGCACTGCTGATATAATTGACTCCCTCAAAGTTTACCACCAAAGTCCGTTCCCCAGAAAGAATCAATTCCTTAATCTTACGGTCGATTTCCGGTGAACTCATGCTGTCAATCCGGCCTTTCAAATTAAGCCACTTGATTCCATTTTCCTCTGTTATTGTGAATTCAATCATGACCTTCTCCTTTTTATTGATTTATATGCTCTAAGCGGCTTTAGGACCTTAAATGTGCTTCAGTTAGAATCAGAAACATTTTTCGAAGATTGTCCATGAAATTTCAATACCATCATCGTTATATCATCCGCTTGCGGCATCCCTTGAGAAAATGATGTGATTTTTTTCATGATTTCCGAAACAAGGCTTTGGATCGGTTCTTTCTGGATGATAGAGATTTCAGCTTTTAAACGGTCTTCTGAAAACAATTCTTCTGCCTTATTTGTAGCTTCGGTCACACCATCGGTATACATGAAGAGATATTCGCCTGGTTCTAAATTCATCTTCTCTGTTTTAAAAGACATCCCCTCCACGGCACCCACAGCAACTCCTCCTGATTGATCGAGATATGCAGGTTTTTCACCTTTTTTTACCAACAAAGGAGGATTGTGGCCTGCATTTGTAAAGAGGATTTCCCCTGTTTTCGCGTTGAAAATTCCAAAAAAGAGGGTGACAAACATACAGGATTCATTATCTTGCGAAAGCTCATCGTTTATTTTTAATATGATTTCATCAGGCCGGAGATCCTTGGTAGCGCTGGCCTTTAAAAGAGTTTTCGTGACTGCCATAAATAGAGAAGCGGGAACGCCTTTCCCAGAAACATCGCCAATGACAAAACAGAGAAGATCTTCATCTATAAAGAAAAAATCATAAAAGTCTCCCCCGACTTCTTTTGCCGGCTCGATAGTGGCGTAAATATCAAACTCAGACCTTTGTGGAAAGGGAGGAAAAATCTTTGGCAATATGCTCATCTGAATCTCGCGCGCTATATTGAGCTCGCTCTCTATTCTTTCCTTCGCAGCCGTCGTTTCTGTTAAATCTTTTATGTATTGCTTAAGAGAGCTTTTCATGTAGTCTAAAGATTCAGCCAGTTTCCCTACCTCATCCTTGGATTTGATTCGAGGAGACTCAATATCCAAATTTCCTTTTGAAATGTCTTTTGTTGCTCCTGCGAGGATTCTCAATGGCCGCGTAATAGAGCCCGCTATCAAAACAATGATAATCATTAGCAGTAAAAACCCAATCCCGCCAAGAAAGATTACTGTTTTATTAAGGTTGACTATATCGGTCAACAACTCATCCTGTGGAAAGATAACTCCCAGGGACCAGCCGCTCGAAGGTATTGGTCTGTATGCCATCCAGCAGTCCCTGCCGGTCACAATACTCTGGAAAGGGACAAAGCCGAATTTTCCCTTAATCATATCTCTTCCGATTTCCCTAAGTTGGGCATCGCCTCTTGCCTCTGCCACACTGAAAAGAGTTTCATTCATTATCAACTCTTTGAAAGGATGGGTAACCACGATTCCATGCCTTGAGATTAAAAAAGCATATCCGCTTTTGTATATCTTTATGGAAGAGACAATCTCTTGCAGCCAAGTTAATGAGATATCCGCAGTTAAGATTCCGAGGAACTGCTTCTTTCCTGAGATGGATTTGTAAAATGGAACTGAATAAGTCGACATTATGATATTGCCTCCGCCTTCATCATAATAGGGCTCACTCCACACTGGATGATTGAGTTCTTTGGGGATTTGATACCAGGTCCAATAAAAATAATTATAACCTTCACCTCCAAGGTAGGTAAATTTAATCTCCCCATCACTTTTGTAATAATAGGGTGCAAAATAGAAAGACTTTTTATCAAAGGCATATGGCTCGAAGGCAATAGTGGACCCATAGATCTCAGGATTATGTTCAACTAAAGATTGAATAATATTGAGTATTTGCTCTTTGTCATCAAATGACGTATGTTCTAAAAAACGCGCTAAATTTTCGGTAGCCTCCTGCATGGAGAGCAAAACTTTATCAATCTGATTTGTTGTCGCTATGGCTAAATTTTTTGCACTCTCTTCCACATTTTTCAGAATTATCCTGCGGGAAAACAGGTAATTGTAACCAAAGATAAGAATAAAAATCAGGGAAATACCGGTCATGATGGATACTATGAGCTTGAAAGCAATTCCTTTTTTTTTCATTTAAAAATTCTCTCTCATATCCCAAGCTTTATTTCTGAGAGTTAAACATATTAATTTATTTAAATTTGTTATAGAAGGATTCAAAAAGAGGAATTTTTATTATCAAATCGTTGTCTTTTAACATTTGGGCGCCGCGTTCATAATCCTCTCGCAAGAGAGTACCTAAGGGAACAGATTTGCTCTGAGGGATAATGATATCTTTCATTCTCGCTAACATCCATTTCTGATGGACTCTATTAGCGGGAACATGGACTTTCCTCATATATTCTAAAATGATATCTAGAGCCTTATCAGGATGTTCGAAAGCGTACTGCCATCCTTCTAAGGATGCTTTTACAAAACCACGACAAAGCTCTGGATCTTTCCGAAGAGTATCTTCAAGAACATAAAGACCATCTTCAGGGAAATTCAAGCCATAATCATGAAAGAAAAAAGCGATCAATTCATCGGGGTTGATTCCGGAATTGAGGATGAAGTGATACTCGTTGTACCACATTGCAGTAGTAACATCGACAGCATCCATGAGAAATAGATTGATGTAATCTGTAGAAAGTGACTGAGGGATTATTTTCACATCCAGGTTATACTTTCTGAAAAAAGCCCGAGGCTGGAGTTGAAAGTCGCCTCTCCAAAGCCCTACTTTTTTCCCATTTATATCTTGAGGAGTTTTTATCCTGCTGGATTTTTTAGCAATAAACATGAGAGCTGACCGCTGGATTATCTGAGCGATATTGACCAATTTCATCCCCTTGGCTCTCCTTTGAATCGCGTCCGATAACCATACAACAGCAAAATCGACTTTATGACTTCCGAGGAAATCAGTCGCAGAGCGTTCGGATCCACCCGTTAATATATCGAGATCAATCCCGTACTTTTCATAAAATCCCTGCTCATACGCAACATAATATCCACCAAACTGGGCTTGTGGAAACCAAAGAGGAACGAAGGAGGCTTTTTTGAGTGTTTTTTCCTCTTTGTTGAAAGCAGAAGAATAAACCAGACTTAGAGAAATCAAAAGAGAAAGACTGACGCAAAGCTTGAAGTGTTTTTTCATTCTCTATTCAATGTGAATGTCAGAATATTTCTATCACCTTCGCGACGGTATCGCACATCATCCACCATTTTCTTGATGAGATAGATGCCAAGGCCACCTTCCTTTCGGTCAGAGATATCGGCATGAATATCAGGATCAGAAACAGACAATACATCAAAGGCAATACCGGTGTCTTCAATCTCTATTATAAACTTATTCATTTCATCCTGTCTGCATGTCACCTCGACCTCGCCACCCCCCTCAGGAAAAGCATAATGAAAAATATTCACCAGAGCTTCTTCGACAGCGAGCTGAATTTCTTGAATCCTTTTTTGAGAGAATTGAAGCCTTTCGGCATTCTTTGTTACAAATTGTATTAACTCTACTAAAGATCCAATTTTGGCGGGCAGTTTTATTTTTGACACTGCTTGGAACCTCTGGAAATTAAATCTGCGCTAAAGCCGTGTCTACTGACTCAAATATGGGGAAAATGGAGTCAAATCCTGAAATCTCGAAGACTTCTTTTATGTCATTTTTTAAGGCGGCAAGATAAATTGAACCGTTTTTTGTCTTTAATTTTTTTCCGATAACAAGAAGGCTTCTCAAACCAGAACTACTTAAATAATCAAGATCAACAAAATCAATGATAAGAGTATTTTCATCTTTCGCTATCCATTCTTCACATATTTTTCCGAATTCGGGAGCAGAAACAGCATCCATTCTTCCGGCCACTGACACTATTAAGGCATTTTCTTCTTTTCTGATTTTTATCTCCATGATGCCCTTTCTCCTTTAACTGTAGATATAATCAGCTGTACTGATTCTAGATTAAATCAATAAAAACTGCTAGTCAATCATCATTCACGATGAATTCAAAGGTGATTTTCAACCGCCTCTCATTGAATCACCTCCCTCCTTGTGATATAAATCAAAGGTCCTTTGGATGTAACTCGGTATGGAGCTTAGGCCGATGGAAATCCCTATCCCTTCCAAATGAGGAAGGATAAATATATATATCATCAAAAAAGGAGGAAAGAGATGAAAAAAATTATTATTCTCATGTGCTTTTTTTGCTTCATTTTTGGAACCATTTCTCCCGCTGTGTCAGGAGAATCTGGAAAGGGGCTTAGCCTCGGCGTTAACGTTGGAGCATTTCCTATTGTTTATTATTATAAAGCATATCGCATTGGCGGCGAAATTGGCTATCAATTTACAGAGCGAATAGGCATTATGGGGGAATTTGCTTATGCCTCAACAACAGATTCATATGAGTCAAGATCCAGTTCATCTTCATCCTCCGATAAAATAACTTATAGCGCTGTTCCGATAAGTGTAACCTTACTTTTCATTACACCCGTGACAAAAAGATTTTCGCCATATGTCGGATTAGGAGTTGGGCATTATTCAATAACTATTAAAGACGAATGGACATATCAGAGCTCTCTTTATGGATCTGATAGTGAAACTTGGACAGAAAAGATAAAAAGCTTCGCTCCCCACCTTGCTGTTGGTGTTGAATTTGAGATTTTTAAACGAGTAACAA
>CP070825.1:3301620-3304350 GCA_020344415.1 Candidatus Aminicenantota bacterium | reverse complement strand
GTGACGCTGGCATTAGCCTGATACCTGTCTCGATCCGCATAGTAGTAATAGCCGGCACTGTCGTAGAGCATATTGTCAATTAAGTCAAAATGGCCGCTCACGCCAGGACCCACTTCAGGATCTAAGTAGTAATAGCCGATGAAGAAAGCTGCTTTCAAATCAAGAAAAGTCTTGGGGCTGAGGATGTGAGTCAGGCTGAAGTTCCCGACATTATCGGGTGATTTCTGGGTGACCGTGGCTTCCGGCGAAGTCGTCGCTCCTGCTCCTCTGTTTATGCCATCATAAGCATCGAACTCATAAAAGGTCATGATATTCGTTTTAGAGGACAATTGAGCTGTAATTTTTGCAAAGGCTCTCGGCATTTTGTAGTCAACTGGTTCAGGAAAGCCGGTTACATAATTCATGCGACGAAAGTAGTGACCTCCCAAGTAAAACCAGACCTTATCCCTCTGGATAGGGCCGCCCAGATGGGCTCCGAATTCATACATTTTTCGCTGTGGCGACGTAAGCTCAGGAAAATCATCGATGTAGGCGCTGTTGTTTTCTGTCCCCCATAATCCATTCGGCTTATCCTCCATTTTGCCCTGGAAATCAGTTTCGAAGTGTCCGGAGAATTCATTTCCTCCTGATTTGGTGACCAAATTGAAAATAACTCCGGTAAAATTTCCGTATTCTGCAGGGGCTCCGACTCCCATAATCTTCGCTTCCTCAATAATATGAGGGTCCATAAAAACCCAGGCCGAGCCTGCTTGCGGGTCGGATACGTCAACACCATCCATCTGGTAGGCGATTCCGGTATTTGCAGACGCACCATAAGCCACATTACCCGTGACTCCGGGAGCCAGATTGATAATATCCATCGCAAAATTGGTGTAGGGAATGTTCCTGAGAAGTTCATCTCCAAGAGTCACTGAGGCCGTCTCACTTGATTTTATATCGACTGTGGGCGATTCAGCGACGACCGTCACCTCCTCTTGAATGGCAGTGATCTCCATAGTAAAATCAATGGTTAATCTTACAGTGGTTGTAACCCGGACGTTTGGCTGTTCGACTGTTTTGAATCCTTGAAGTTCAGCTTTAACCGTATAATTCCCGGGGGGAAGAGCCGGAAACCGATACTCACCGTCTTCACCGGTGACAAAAGTCCGATCACCCATCAAACGCGCACTGGATAGAGTTATAGTCACTCCTGGGAGAGGAGCATTTTCACTATCAACTACTTTGCCAACAATGGCACCTGTCTCTCTGGATTGAGAAAAAGCGAGGGGCGAAAGTACTAGGAAAAGAGCTACGAGTAGCGTAAGAGGTTTAAGTTTCATTCTTCTCTCCTTTTCATTATTCTTTACCTAAATTTCCCAATAACCTATTTTTTTCTCCTTTCTCTGATTATCACCTCCTTGTCAATTTTAACAATTATCCAAATAGAAATAGACAATTAATGGGTAAGCGAATTTCGTGCCATTTTGTTAATTTAAATAACTCATTTTTTATCAATAAGATACGCCACGCTTTTTTCAGGAGAATGTTCCCGGGCTCTTCAATTTTTTGAACTCTTCAAATATTTGAATCCTTCCTGCTACTTTTTTTAATTTTATAACTTTTTTTCAACATAAATCAATCGAAAAAAGAAACGAGATAATCCTTTTTTTATTAATTTTTTTAAAGAAGTCATATTTCCGTTGGAGTGACCTGCATTCATTCATGTCTTCTCACCATTGTGAGGCATTTGAAACTTATCAGGGCTTGTGTTATTTTTAGATAGTGAGAAGAAAAATGAGAAAAACTCTTCTTTTCTTCATCATTTTCCTTACAGCTCTATTCATTCATCCTGAAGAAAAGCTAACACAAGAGCAAAAAAACTGGCTCGAGATTGTTTCCCCGATACTCACTAAAACGGAAAAGCAAGTTTTTTCTCAGCTAAAGACAAAAGAGGAAAGAGATAAATTCATCCAGCTCTTTTGGAAGAAGCGCGATCCTTTACCCGATACAGATGATAATGAATTCTACAGGGATTACTTGGAAAGAGTGCGCTTTTCTGATTTGCATTTCGGGCATGGGAGCTTTAAGAAAGGCAGTCTGACTGAAAGAGGATATTTTTATCTTATTCTTGGTCCCCCTCTTGAAAGGCACATTTACGCGACCAGTTCCGATCTCTGGCCGCTTGAACTCTGGTACTACAAGGGAGAGCAGCGGTTTGGCCTCCCCCCCTATTTTTATTTGATTTTTTACCAGCCTCAGGGAATAGGGGAATATCGCCTCTACGACCCAGGAATTGAAGGTCCTGAAAAGTTGGTCATTCCCTCTCTTTCCGGCCAATCGTTGACGCGAACACTATCCCTGCAGACAATAAAAAAAATATCAGGGGAACTCGCCAATGCCTCTCTCTCTTACCTCCCCGGAGATACGACTTTCGGGCAAAGCTCCTTTTCTTCTAACACAATAATCTCATCTGCCCGTTCTCTTGCGGAAAAAAAATTCTCTGATACCTATGCGCGCAATTTTTTGTCTTACAAAGACTACGTTGAGACAGATTACACGGACACCTTCATTGAGAGCCACTTCAAGGTCAAAGTATTCAAGACCGATGATCAATTCTTTATTCACTGGACGATAGAACCGAAGAGGATCAACTTCGCATCCTACAAAGGACAATATTATTCCACTTTTCAACTCGTAATCAGGATTGAAGACATTCAAGGAAATCTTGTTCTAGAAAAGGATGAAGAGATC
>CP070825.1:3290718-3301520 GCA_020344415.1 Candidatus Aminicenantota bacterium | reverse complement strand
AATGTTACATTATGCGCCATTTCATCGACCCCATTATTTTTTATGTGATAGGTTAAGTCCTTTACGTCAGCAGGTGGATATGGAGGAAGATAGAAATTAACTAACGCATTCTGTGACAAAGGATTAGGCTTGCTTTCCTGATCAATTGACATCCCATTCCCCTCTGTGCTAATAGTTACGATAACACAAAGGGAATAATCAAGTGCCAAGGGGAAGTAACTTTATCAATAAAAAAGTAATGTCAAGATTTGCACGCCATCCGCTTCCCATGAATTTCTCTTTAATCCGTCTGAACGGTATGGTCATCTTCACACATTCTTCACAAAATCGTTGCATAAGCTTCATACGTTCAGGGACCAAAAATGGTAGACTTTTTTCTCGAAAATCAAAAATCCAGAGCTTTAATATGACAAACGGAAGGGATATGGAGAATCATTATTAAAGGGGACTTGATATCTCTATATATTCAGTTATTCTGCAATTACTGTGAAAATGTCAATCCAAAAACGCAAAAGGATATTCCTCCTGTTTTTTCTAGGGATTGGAATTCCAAGCGTTCTTCTTGGATATATGGCTTTCCGGGGGATTCAAAATGATCAAGCCTTGATAGAAAAGACTAAACGCAACGAATATCAAAAACTCGTAGGAGCTATAACCAAGTCAGTCGATGAAAAATTCCATGAAGTCGAGCAGGCTTTTGTTGCGGTTATTTCAAATAGAAATGATCTTTTGCAGCCTATCCAATCGAAACAATTTGCTGATTTTAAACATAAGTATCCTCTTGTTGAGGAGGTTTTTCTTTTTCAGAACCTTGATAAAATTCACTTTCCAGCAGCAAAGCTGCTCTTTTTCACAAATGGAAGTATTCAAACCTCATCTGCTCAATTTCGGCCATCTTCTATCTCCCGATTGATTCAGAATGGGCAGCAACAGGAATTTCAACTAAAAAATTACCCAAGAGCCCTTTCAAGCTATCAACAAGCTTTTGAAAAGACCTCAAGCAATCAGATCAAAGGAGAGCTTCTAAATGCAATTGCAAGAGTTCAAAAAAAATCTTCTCGTATAGAGGCCGCAATCAGCTGTTATAAGTCTATTATTCGAGACTTCAGTCAGGTAAGACTCTCAACTGGTGTTCCGCTTGGATTGGGAGCGCGCATGGAGCTCGGCTCTCTATTTCTGGCAAAAAAGGATTTTTTAGATGCCACAAGGACATTCATTGAATCATTCGGTGCAATAATCAACAGAGAGTGGAGGCTGGAAAGAGCCCAGTATTCCTTTTTTGTTAAAAACATAAAGAAATCAATCAATGATATTCTTTCCCAGGCGTCTTTACCCGAAGAGGCACTTTCTTATGAGGATGACTTCCAGAAATTAGAAAATGAAGAAAGGAAGAAAAAAGAAATAACTGAAAAACTACTCGCCTTCCAGGAAAGTGCAGAGATAGATTTACAGGCGAAAATTTCTCAGAGTTTAGATGAAGCTCAAGATGCAACCAAGAGATTCATGCTGACGATTGGAAATCATGTATATCTCGTATCATTATTGAGCCCGAGTTCAAAGATTGATAATCAAGCTGATAAAACCTGGGGGCTTATTCATAATCCCGATTATTTAAAAGGGACTGTTCTCAAGCAAGCGCTAGCGCAAAACATTCCTACGGAAAAAACAGGATGGATTCTAAGAGGGAGAGACGGTAGAAAACTCTTATCAACGAAACAGGTGCCAGGTGAATCCCCTGCCATCAAAACAAACTTCATAGGCAACTTTCCAGACTGGACTATAGAGCTCTACCCACAGGGGACACATCTTTTTGAGACTTTTCTCACCTCGAGCAGAGGAATTTATTTCTTCGCGTTTCTCCTTATCGGGAGTATTCTGGTTTTCGGTTTAATGCTGACCTTAAAAACTGTTACTCACGAAATAGGGCTTGCCAGGATGAAATCTGACTTTGTCTCGACTATTTCCCATGAATTCAAGAGTCCTTTAACTTCCATCCGTCAACTATCTGAAATGCTACAAGCAGGGCGGGTTCCTTCTGAAGAAAGACGGAAGAAATACTACGATGTGCTCGTTGAACAGAGTGAAAGGCTTACGCTTCTCACTGACAACGTTTTGAACTTGGCTAAAATGGAAGAGGGCCGACGAGAATTTGAGTTTAATAGAACAGATATCTATCCTTTGCTGAAAGAGCTTGTTTCAGGGATTCAAGACAGGGTTCGTCATGATGGATTTAAGATTCAGATCAAAATGGAAAAGTCCTTACCAATCCTTAGACTTGATAGTGAAGCCATGACTCAGGTGGTTATCAACCTAATAGATAACGCCATTAAATACTCCGGAGAAAGGAAAAAAATAATTGTTCGTGCTTATGCGGAAAATCGTGATTTGATTATCTCCGTTCAAGACTTTGGTGTCGGCATTAAAAAAGAAGAGTTAGATAAGGTATTCGAGCGATTCTACCGTGTTGGTGAGGAACTTACCCGGAGAGTAAAAGGAAGTGGGCTTGGCTTGACTTTAGTCAAACAGATTGTGGAGGCGCATCAAGGCACGGTAGAGGTTGAAAGTGAGCCGGGTCTTGGGAGCATATTTTTCTTAAGGATTCCTATTCGGGAATAGAAGGAGTAGTAAATGGAAAAAATTCTTATAATCGAGGATGAAGAAAGTATTCTGATGGCGCTGGAAGACAATCTTAAGCTCGAGGGTTATGAAGTTTCGAGCGCAATGGATGGACTGAAGGGGCTATCTATGGCAAAAGAGCAAAGATTTGACCTCATTATCCTTGACATTATGCTGCCGGAAATGGATGGATTCGAAGTCTGCAGACAGTTGCGTCAAGCTGGAATCACAATGCCCATTCTGATGCTCACTGCCAAAAGTCAGGAGGTGGAAAAGATTCTCGGATTAGAGTTAGGTGCTGACGATTATGTCACAAAACCTTTCAGCCCAAGAGAATTACTTGCCAGGGTGAAAGCCCTTCTTAGAAGAATAAAGTTGCCACAGAAAGAAATCCATATTTTTAAATTCGGGGATGTGGAGATTGATTTCAAGAAGTATGAAGCACGGAAAAAAAGAAAATTGATAAATCTGACAGCATTGGAATTCTCTCTAATTCATTTTCTCATAAAGTATAAGGATCAGGTCGTTCAACGAAACTCTATTCTCGATGAGGTTTGGGGAAATGATGTCTTTGTTCAACCGCGCACTGTAGACAAGCATATTTCCGAATTGAGAAAGAAAATTGAAGATGATCCCCCTAATCCAAAATATATCATAGGTGTGCGGAACATCGGTTATAAATTTGTCAGTGGTGAGTAATGAGTCCTCAAAACTGGTTTTTTTTGACTCTGTTAAATCTGTTCACTTCACAAGAACTTCACTCAAACGTAATGGCAGCTTCATGCTCCTTGAATCCTGAGTTCGTATATTGTCTCATGATGAAACAAACCAAACAAAGGAAGTTTTAGTCATGAGACTGCGATTATCGGTTTTCTTTATTCTCGTTTTTGGATTTTTTCTGGCATCATCAGGACTGGATCAACAGAGTGCGGAGGAACTCTATCAGTCCGGTCTGTACAAGGAAGAGGTTAACGGCGACCTCCAGGGCGCCATCGACCTGTACAAACAAATCATCGCTAACCACGGCAGCAATCACGCAATCGCAGCAAAGGCTCAACTGCGCATCGGAATCTGTTTTGAAAAATTAGGGAAATCCGAGGCTATTAAAGCTTATGAGCTGGTCTTGAAGAATTATTCCGGCCAGACAGAGCAGGTGGCGGCGGCCCGGGCCCGGCTGGCAGCACTTCGCGCGGAAAAACCAGGAGGCCTTACCGTGACGAAAATTGAAAGCCCGGAAGGTCACTTTGATGTCCAGGCGCTGTCTCCCGACGGGACAAAAATGGCGGTTGTGGTTTTTGACGAAGGGCAGAATATTGCTGTCTATGACCTGGTCACCAAGCGTATCGAATCGGTCACACATCTTGACATAAGCAATGTGACCTACAATGCCATATGGTCTCCCGACGGGAAGGAGATCGCTTATTTACAGGATGGTCATCCCACCTCCATCTCTCTGAAGGACTTGAATCTTCTGATGGTCTCAACACTGGACGGTAAGACCAGGCCAATTTTCAGCACCGAGGAGGGAATTCCAAGACCGATTGACTGGCTCCCCGACGGCAGTGCGGTGGTTGCTTCCCTGGCGGTTTCTCCCCAGGAAGAACTCGAAGGCATCAACCTTGGGCTTGTTCCTGCCGCGGGAGGAGCCTTTAAGGCACTGCATCCCCTGGAGGGGGGTTTTAATTCCGGCGAGCTCGCTGCCTTCGCAGATGCTTCTCCGGATGGAAGACACATCGTCTTTGCGGACGGCCCCAAAAGAGATGCGCAGAACATTTACTGCATCGGCACGGATGGACAGTCACTCGAAATTCTGACCGATCATGCCGCCAACGACATCCAACCCCGCTGGTCGCCTGACGGGAAATACGTCGTCTTCTTGAGCTTCCGGTCTGGAAGCAAGGCTCTCTGGGGCGTCAGTGTAAAGAACGGCAAGTCCGCAGGAGAGCCCTTCATCATTCAAGAAATGGGGCAGGGAACGAATTTGCTCAATTGGACCACCCGGGGTCTGGCCTATAGTAATTGGATCGATATGTGGGATGTGTACATGGTGCCGGTCGATCCTAAGACAGGGGAACCGACAGGAAGACTGGAGCAGCTAGATTATTCCCCTCCAGGAGGCAATAGAGGTGCGGTATGGTCTCCTGATGGAAAGCACATTGCTTTCTTTTCCGCCGATAGAGGCGGACAGCCTGGACAGGGTAATATTGTCATAATGCCTACCCAGGGAGGGCAAGCCCACGAGTATCTGATACCTATGGATGCATTCTATCTTCCTAACATGATGGACCTCCGATGGATGCCGGACAGCAGCGGATTGGGTTTCTCTGGGAGCGGTAAAAAGGGACCGACTCTGTTCCGGCTCACGCTGGCATCCGAAAAATGGGAGACATGGCAGATTCCCGTACCCTTGACACGGATTGAATGGGGCTCCAACGGCAACACATATTTCTATACGAAAAACGGCATCAAAGGTGGTATCCTCGAACATAACTTGGAAACCGGGGAAGAGCAATACATTCACCGGCCCGGAAAAAACCTCGCCAATGCTTTTAATGGACTCAGGTTTTCAAGGGATTATAAAAAGATGGTTTTCCATAGGATAGACGTAAAAATCAAAAACAACAAAATAACCGAGTTAGTGGGAAAAAACATCGTGGTAGTGGACATGTCCACGGGCCAAGCTCGGACAATCGATTCAGAAGAACTCAGTAATTTGAGCTGGAATGCTGCCTGGTCTTCCGATGGACAAAACCTTGTGGTCATCAATAATGTAGAGGACAAGCCGTCAGAAATGTTCATTGTTCCTTCACAAGGAGGGATGCCAAACAAGGTTGAGTTGACGGGAGGCCCAACCAAGGCCCGCCGCATTATCACTGACTGGTCACCGGATGGCAGACACATTGCGTTCGAGATAAGGCAGAGCACATCCGAAATCTTTGTGATGAAAAATATCATCCCTAAGAAGCAGAGGTAGAAAGCATATGGATGAATATCCTATCTCCTGTTGCAACTGCAGAAATGCTCTTCAATCCTCTGAAATAATCAGCTATTCAAACACCAGAAATGACCCTTGAGAGTGGACAATCTGTGGCGCGCCTCTCTTGGTAACCTAACTTGTTTTATATCAATAAATTACGGCACTTTCCGTACTTGCCGTCCATACCTCAGGGTATAATTCCGATAGACATTAAAGAAAAGGAGGCTATAATGATCAAAATATTTTCTCAAAAAAAAAGAATTGTCATTAATGGAACCATCCTGTGCTGCCTTGTCGCGCTTCTATTTCTCCTTGTCCGGTGTAATATCACCCTTGAGGAGACCAAGAGAATTTCAATCAAGGTCCATGAAGGAACTGAGCTGGCTTTCGACCTTTCGCCAGATGGAAAGACTATCGTATTCGACCTCTTAGGGCAGATCTGGCTTCTTCCGTCTGGAGGGGGCGAAGCCCAGGCTATTACAAATTCTATCCATGAGAACGCTGAGCATCTTTATCCCACATTCACCGCAGATGGCGAGAGAATCGTTTTTTGGGATTCCAGGCCTGCGAGCTGGGGGCTTACATCGATGGACCTTACAGGAAAGGAACGGAGAAATCTGACAGAGCTATCTTCATCTCGACGTGACTCGGACAGTGACCGTTTTTTTGTCTGTTCACCGATCAAACCTGAAGTCACTTTCATTCGTGCAGGGAAAGTCATGCTCATAAGCGAGAAAGATGGAACGACCACTGTGGAACTAAAGGTTGAAGGGCTGCTTCCCCAAGGCATAACCGATCCAGCCTGGGCTCCGGATGGACGTCGCCTGGCTTTCGTGAATGCGCCAGCAAATTATTCGTCTCATTCTGGAGGGCGGCTTTGGCAGGTTGGAGCCGAAGGAGGGATCGCCGAACCCCTATCCGGTGAGAAGATTGAGATTCGCTCGCCGTGCTATTCTCCTGACGGCCGGCGAATTGCTTATTTTGTACTGAATGAGGATCTGGATTTCGAAATTTGGATCTACGACCTTAATGGGAGTGAACCTCAGAAACTAACCCAACACAAGGATATCACGCCCCTTCGCTTGCGGTGGTTTCCGGGAGGGAAGGATCTAATTTATTGTGCTGAAGGTCGTTTCTGGAAAATCTCCGCGGATGGGGGACAATCGCGAGAGATTCCTTTTACAGCTCGCGTAAGCTTTTCTCAAGATCGCACAAAGCTCAAGCCAGTTCAGTTTCCAAAACCGCGGGAGAGCCGACCCGCCCGTGGACATATGGGGCTCGAAATCTCACCCGATGGACAAAAAATTGCCGCCATCGCCCTGGGGCAATTGTGGGTTTGGGAGGTGGGAAAAAAGGCGGTGGTCGTAGCGAAATTGCCCCTGAGTGCATCCGGTCTCTCTTGGTCTCCTAACAACACTGAAGTCGCTTGGTCTGCTGGAGTCACCGGGACCGAGGATCTTTTTGCCACCAATGTCCAATCAGGCAGTATACGCCGCTTGACTAGCATACCGGGAAGGGAAGTCAGGGCATCATGGTCTCCTGATGGAAAATATATCGCCTTCGTTTATCGGAAGGATATGTTTGTAGCTCCAATCCAAAGGAGCTATGAGTCCTTGCGCGCTCTTAAAGTCTCGGAGGCGCCCGTTGCCGAACTCGCTCAGACGCTGGAGCTACAAACATATCCTATGTGGGGACAATCATCGATTCTGGGGCAAGGCCGACATTGGGGACTTCCCTGGAGTCCTGACTCCAGATATCTTCTCGGTAAGAGCGAGGGAAAACCGGCTCTCATCCCTTTAGAAGGAGAAGTGCTTCCTTTAAAGGACTCCAGAAAATTCCCTTCTTATAGACCTCGTCTCCTCTGGGAAGCAGCCGGTTCGCTCCTATATCTGGAGAACTTCTCTCTTTGGAGATCTCCCTTTGACACATTAGTCGGAATGAGCGGGGAGTCTGTTCCTGTCAGTCAGGATGCAGTCCTCTATCCAAGCGTGGCCAGAGATGGCAGTGTTCTCTATATTTCGGAGGACGGTCTTCGTTTAAGGAGGCCGAACGATCAGGTAAATCATCTCGGTTGGCCGCTATCCTTTGAAACCGCCGCCGCTCCCGAACCTCTCCTCATCCGCAATGTCAGAATTATCGATGGCACGGGGATTGCCATATCCCAACTTTGTGACATCCTGGTCGAAGGAGGCCGAATTTCAAGGATTGCGCCCCAAGGTCAGGTTCGAATTTCTCGAAGGACCGCTACCATCGATGGGGATGGACGGGTCGTTATTCCCGGCCTGATTGATGCCCACTTGCATGTCTGGCGTCAAGAGCTGCTGCCCGAACTTCTCTATGAGGGAATCACAACAGTCCGGGAAATGGGTGCCCAGTTGGCCTGGACCAAAGGTTTTCAAGAGTTGGTCGAGGCCGGTATCCAAACCGGCCCCCGAATCGTCCTTGGAGGCTTCTTGGGAGGGGCGCTTATTTGGCCATCGTTTATGGGTTCTTCTCAACCCTTTGGCAATCCTGACGGCGAAGACGGCGCTATCCGAGCGCTGTCATTAGCCCGGGCTTTCGATTTTGACTTCATTAAAATGCTTATGTCGGTCAATCCTTACAGTGGAGCCAAGTTCATCCAGATGGCTCATGAACAGGGATTCCCCGTCAGCAGTCACCACGGATATCCATTGCCCCTCGTTGCATCGGGAATAGACAGCAAAGAGCATACGAACTTTTTGGGCCTTATCGCGGGACCACGTATAACCGGAGTACTCCAAGATGATATTGTTCAATTAACAAAGGAAAGCGGCATGGACATTGTCCCGACAATATCGATAGTGTCTCGATTCTTAGCGGCTGTTGACGGATCGATCATCGGGGAAACCAAAGATTCTCCTTTTCTCAGCGGAGGGCTCGATAGGCTGTCTGATCAATGGTCCGTTCTACTGCGGCCTATCCAAAAAGAAATTCTCTCGGCACGTGAAAACGTGGCGAAACTTCACAGGGCAGGCGTATCTCTGGCTGCCGGAACGGATAATCCCTCTTATTGGATGCCCTGGGCACTGCACAGAGAACTTGAAGAGTTCGTTGCATCAGGCCTATCCCCCCTCGAAGCGATCACGACAGGTTCCCTCAATGCCGCTCGTGTCCTGCGGGCCGAGAAGGAAATTGGAACCATCGAGGAGGGCAAACTGGCTGACCTTATTATTCTGGACGCCAATCCGTTGGAAGATATAAGAAACACACGGAAAATTTGGAAAGTCATCCAGGGAGGTAAGGTTGTGGACAGGGATGCACTGCAAAATTGGACTAAGCGTGAAGCCGAAGAAGTAGCCAACATTTCCAAGTGATTTGTGGTAGTGAGGATGTCAGCTGAAGGGATACTTGGATGCTCAAAAGATATGGTTTATCGCGCACTTAGAGAATATAGAATAGCTCGAAGGTCAAATGCATGCAGGTCAAAACTAAGAAGGTATAAACTTTCCATTTTGAAGAGGCGAATAAAAGAAAAAGGATTAGGAGGCTTTGCTGCCGAACTTGGTGTACATGAAAATACGCTGAGGCATTACTTAAATGTGGCAAAAAAGGGAGAGTGAGGCACGCAATCTGTGTCACATATTGAGCATTATGTAGCCTATTACAAATAAGGTTACTTGTTTTAGAGATTGACAACAAGGCTATAACTTCATCTATCCTCAATTATAAAAAGGTGATTTTCCTTTCTTTGGCCTCCAACGACTAGAAAAAATCCAACAAAAGTGGTAAATTCTCTAAGTTCATTTGGCTTGTTTTTCTGTGGGCGGTTAGCTCAGTGGGAGAGCGCGCGGCGTTCGCAAGACGATAACCTGCCGGATGTGTAAAGCATTGAATTTACCTGAATTATCAATATTATAAGCGACTTAGCTTTAATCCTCCTTTTTGTCCCAATATCATATTTTTAGCAATTTTTAGTCATTTTTGTCACATAGGTGACATATGGGGGGAGTCTATTTTTTGTGTATTGTTAATTAAATAAGGTTATTGAATGTCATGAAATGTTACATTATGCGCCATTTCATCGACCCCATTATTTTTTATGTGATAGGTTAAGTCCTTTGCGTCAGCAGGTGGATATCACAGAAAAACCTTAATAATTTGGAGCAATGCTAAAAAGGAAATACTTATCTTACACTATTAGCAAGCTTTAGATTCTGGTTGATTGCAGATTTTTCCTTTACTATAATGGATAAAAGGGAATAGCAGATAATTATCCAAAAATGGAGAAAATTGTTGAAAGTAAAAAGACAAATTCAGATCCTAAAATATCTATTATTATTCCGACTCTGAACCGACCTTATTTCTTGAAACAAAGTGTCCAATCTGTCTTGGATCAAACAGTTTCAGCTTCCGAGATAATCATTATAAATGATGGTTCGAGAAACAATTTTAAAAATAAAATACAAGATATAACAAAATTGAATCCAAGAATATCTATTTACCATTTTCCTAAAACCAAAGGGGTGGCTGTAGCACGAAATTTTGGTATTGGAAAGGCACGTGGGAATTACCTTCTGTTTCTTGACGATGATGATATCATATTACCCAAAATGTTGGAATCTTGTTTGTCCGTTTTTAAACAAGACGGAGATATAGATGTCGTTTCTTGTTTGGCAGATATCTTTTTTTCCTATAATACATTTGAATCCTTTTTGTCGTGTGGTCAAAAAAGAATAAATAGATATTTTTCTAAAAGGTTATTTTTTCAAAGACGAATAAATTACAAAAAAGTGGAACAATCTCCATTTTCTATAATATTAAAACATGGTTTACTAATCAATTCATGCTTAATAAAAAAAGAAAGTATTGGGGCTGTTCGTTTTCCAGAAGATTTAGCTCTTGGGGAAGATTTATATTTTTGGATAACTTTGGCTTACCGTGGATGTCGTTTCAAATTTATCCCAAAAGTCTATGCTCTAGTCCGCCAACATTCTGGTAATGCAAGGCTGAAACAGAGAAATAAAGATTCACGCCTTTCCCTTTTTTCCAAATTATTGTCGAGTGAAATGGTGAGGAAAAGGAAAGACCTCTTTATCTGTCATTTGTGGCATCTTAGATCGACTAATAAGCTAAATATATCAGAAAACCTGAGACATCTGGGATTTGTATTGAAATCGCCTGATCTTATAATGAAAAATCTGTTTTGGTATTGCACCAATTGGTTAAAAACAAGGTTAAATGTAAAAAG
>CP070825.1:3285487-3290618 GCA_020344415.1 Candidatus Aminicenantota bacterium | reverse complement strand
CCTGGCGGACCGATCCAGTTTTGTATAGTTCTTATTTTCCCAGGTTCCCTTGCCCCGCCTCTTATTCCTTCGAGAAGATAATAGTGGATTTTTTTGATTAAAGATAAGGATATTTTTTTTCCTTCTTTGATTTGTTCTACACCATAATTTATTGCTTTTATGTAATTTACAACCTCCTTTGCTTCAGTTGGTTTATGAGGATCAAGAGCTTTTGCTTCAAATTCCAATACATCCAATAAAGAAGCCTGTGTTCCCTCTATTTGGGAGGATAAAACAGCCTCCTTTTTTACATACATCATTACAAAAAGATCTGGGTTCGGAAGAACTTCCGCCACACCATCGAGCCGTCCAAGAGCCTGGTCAGCACGGGATAATAATTTCAATATTTTAATATCCAATTCCAAAGGTGGGCTAGGAGGAAGGGGTTTCGGAACAAAAGTCTTATACTCCCTCTTTTGTTGCTTATATATGCCTACCCGATCTCTTGGAAATTTCATGTTAACGTCTCCGATAATAAAACCGCCATTCCGAATCTTTATTAATGAATATTGCCCTTTTCGTTAATATAGATATGGCCATATTTAAGCTTTTTGCACATTTTCACATCTTTTTTAAACACGATTTGGTCCTCTCAACTCCCCTGTCTTCCTCCTGTTCTTCAGGTTTTGTCTTTCAGGTATAAAGAGGGGAATTTACAGATAAAACCCTCCACTTCATGGAAAGTATTATCCTAAATCCTCCTTAAGATTGAAAAAAACCATGAAATCCAAAACGTATTCGAACAGGAAAAAGAAGCCAAGCAGGTTGTTATACGCCCATCTCGTATTCCATACGAAGTACAACAGAAAGATGTTGAATGGAAATATTCGGGATAGAGCCGAAGAAATCGTTCGGGACATCCTCAAGGATCTCGAATGTGAGGTTGTGAAGATTAAGGTTTATCCGAACTACATTCATATATTCATTGGGTACCCACCAAAACTCGCCATGTCTAGGATTGCAAATAAAGTAAAAGGAAAATCCTCTTGTCTGCTCCGTCGAGAATTTCCCATACTTGTAGAACAGTGCCCTAAAGCTTTGTGGGCACCGAAATACGGTTTGTACTCAAAGTGAGAGATACATTTCTCCTTTTCTTTTTCATTATAGAACTTCTTTTTATTTAAACTCGTCAAGTGCCTTTTTTAATTTCCATATTTTTATTTTTCTGGTTTTGATTTTTTGGAAATGTTTATCACCTGAGATTATATCAGCTCCTAAAGATAATGCGCAGGCAAGAACTGGGACATCCCTTTTGTGAGAAATCATTCGACTGGCCCGCTCAATTTCATCAATAAAAATTTCTTCCTCGATCCAATTAATCGGTAAGGAAGAAATGATCTCATCGACTTCATTCTTAGAAAACCTGAGTTTCTTTTCAAGGATCTCAATCAATTCATTTTTAACGTGGTCTGGGGAGATTATTTCGATCTTTCCTTCTGTAGCTAAAAGTAAAATTTTACCAGCATTAGAATCCAAATTATAAACACCTGAAAATATGATATTCGTATCAAGCACAAATTTCATTCGATCAAATCCGAGAGGGACAGATTCAATTCCTTCATCCTCTTTCTGATCTTCTCACTGGATTTTATCAATTTATTTTTCTTGTGCTCAATAATGAGTTTACGAACTAATTCATCCATATTTTTAAAGCCTTCTTCAACCTTTAGCAAGATCAATTCTTTGTGGGATTTTGCGGATAATGCTATTGTTGTTGCCATTATTTCACCTTATATAATTATAAATCTATAGATTTATAAATCTTTCGATACGCCAATTTTTTTTGATATTTAACGGTGAGGCGGTTTCTGACTCGATATATACTTCTCCACAACATCTTTACCATGTCCCACGCTCCCGTGGAAACAGGAAGGTGCCCACAATCCCTTAGGACACCATTTAACAAGATGCGGAAATTCCTTCCTCAAAATCCTGCTACTCTTTCCCTTAATCCTGTTGGCAATATAGCTCATAGAGCATTTGGGAGGATATTCGATAAAAAGATGAACATGATCCTCGTTCACTGCCATCTCGATTATCTGAATATTCATCTCATCACAGATCTCAGATATTACCTCCTCGCATCTTTTACCAACATCCCCAACAAGCACCTTGCCTCTATATTTGGGGGAAAACACAAGATGCTCTGTTGACATTGACACACTGTGTCTTTGTCTTCTCAATTTACCTTTATACATTGTATTCACAACAGGAAGCTATCCGGTTTTACAGATTTAAGGCTTGGTAGGGGAGGTAAGTGTAACTACTTTCTCAAACTTAGCGACAACCTTTTCATGTAAAACAGAGTTACCGAGAGGGATGGAAGATACAGTAAACAGATGGGCCCTACCAGATTGGCCAACCACTCTAAAATGGTGTAAAAAAAGGAACAGCCAGGGCATCAGATGCACGATTGCTGTTCTTGGGGAGCATACAAAATCTGAAGAGGAGGTAAGAAAGACCCTCGAATCGAACATAACCATTGCTAATGCAATTTCCCAAGAAAATTTGAAGGCTTCATTGGCTGTGAAGCCAACTGCCATCGGAGCCATATTCGATAAAACTCTAAACCAAGATAATCTTGGTAAAATATTAGAGGAAGCAAAAAGACAAAATATAATTGTGGAAATTGATATGGAAGGCTCTCCCCTAGTAGAATTCACCCTCGAAATAGCTGAAGAATTTTCATCACAAGCTCCTCTAACTATTGCACTTCAAGCCTACCTCAATCGAACTTTGGAAGATTTAAAGAAGGTTATTGGGATTGGTATCAAAGTCCGGCTGGTAAAAGGAGCCTATAAAGGAGAAATTGAGGATTTTAGGATTATACAGGAGAAATTCAAGGAGTTGTTCGAATTTCTGCTTGATTGCAATACTCCATTCTTTGTTGGAACACATGATCCCGAACTTATAGAATGGATGATAGAAAAATCATCCAAGAAAAAAGAATTTATAGAGTACGGATTTCTAAAGGGCCTGGCAGATAATACAAAAATTGAGTTAGCCAAAGAGGGCTGGCTTATATCAGAGTACATCCCCTTCGGAAAAGATAAGATTGCATACGAGATGAGAAGGAAACACTACTTACAGGAGCTTGAAAAATTAGGAAGGGCTCCCGCTCCTTAAAAAAAATCAACTCTAACTAAGAATTCTAACTCAACTCCTCTCGACCATTTCAATTGCATCTTCAGGACAGGTATCCACACATACTCCGCAGCCAAAACATTTTTCTTCGGTATAAATCAACTCATCATCCAATAGTTCTCTAGCCTTAAACTGGCATCTGTCCACGCAGGTTCCGCATGAGGAACATTTGTCTGAATCTTGAGTGGCAATATATTTTGAACTGAAGACATGATCAGAATAGCCGAATCTTAAAGCAGCGGAGAGAGAATGACAACAACAAAAACAGCAAGAGCAAATCCAAGTTGGTTTATCTTCTCCTTTAAAGATGTAGGCCATGTGCACCAGGCCAGCATCATGGGTTCTTTTCATAGCCTCCAAAGCTTCATCAACTGTGATACGCTTGCCCTTTTTCTCTTCGATCCACTCGATCGCCTCATCACCTATTCCTAAACAACCGTCCATTGGATCGATACAGTTCCCCATCCGGGTTCTGCAATCGCACTCCCCCTGAGCGATTACCTCAGCCTCTCTCAAAATCTCTTCAAGCTCCTTCATATCGAGTATTTTTTGCTTCCCAGAGATTGAATAATTAACAGGAAGAGTAAATGCTTTCATCTTTCCAACATAGTCCTTTTCCAGTTCCTCTCTAGTCCAATCCTTCTTCATCTTATCAACCTTTTTTTTATGATTTATTGAGCTTCACTGCATCCTTTATAAATGCCTTGAATTTTCTCTTTTGAATATCTTTGATATTCCTGATCTTCACATAGCGTAGATGACTTCCAGAACCCTCAAGAAGTCCAGCAGGATCTTTTAACTTGACACCCTTAAAGAAACCAAAATCGATGTGTTTTTTAAATATGCCAATATAACAAACATCACCATTCAAAGAATAAACTGGTTGTTTCCATTTGATCTTTTCCTCCATTTCTGGCTCTACCTCGAAGATCAAATTCCGTAAAATACCGACAATCTCCGTAAAAGAGGGCTCGAGCTTGGCGATTAACTTATCCACCTCTTTATTTTTTCCTTTATCACTCACCATGGATACCAACTATTTCAATGGACCCGAATATATCTTATCAGGTTTTTATATATTTTCTCGTATACAAATTCGGCAATGAAATATCACCTACCACTCAAAGTCAGGAGGAACAAAATCCTGAAGCCTTCTCATGGCACCAAGCTTCTCCTTTTTCCCCAACTTCGCCTCTTTAATCCCACCTCTAAGAATCTCAATGCTTTCATCCATTGCTTTTCTATCCACAGGATAAGGAACTCCATCCTTACCTCCAACTGCAAAGGAGAATTTTACAGGGTCTTTCCAGGAAGGAGGCTTACCATAAACCAGCTCGGAGATCAGAGCTAATGAACGCACCGTCCTGGGTCCTAAACCTTTTATGCTGAGCATCTCCTCATAATCCTTTGGTTGGAATTCATAGGCTCCTCTTACAGCGTTCCAATTGATATTGCGGGGCATTACGAGGGCAGAAATTTTTTGACTCTCAAATATCTTCAACCCATATTCCTTCAAAGAGCTCTGGCCTGGTTTTCGAAGGGTACCAACCATATTTTTGAGTTTCCTGGGATTTTCCTTGATCAAATCCACAGAGATCTTTCGAGCCTCCTCACTCAAATAGGATGTCATGTCCAAGGTTCTTTTTCCTCCTTTCTCGCCAACTATGGCGTTGTGAGGTTCATCAACAAAACTCTCAATTCGATTAGAGAGCCAGTGGTATCTTCTCGCATACTTGTTCTCAGGATTCATGCCCTGCTGGATCACACACCATTTTCCTTTCTCAGTAAAAATAAAAACATGATGGTACAACTGATACGAATCTTGGATAGCGGTGTTGTCAACCTTTGCACTCATTTTGCTGGAATAGACCAGCTCCTCGGAATTAATTGTGGACAGGCCAAAAACATCGCAGCCACTCACTATCTCATTGGGAGCATTTCTAGATGT
>CP070825.1:3174767-3285387 GCA_020344415.1 Candidatus Aminicenantota bacterium | reverse complement strand
TACCACCCATAACCACCCGAACCCCGCGCCTGCGATAATTATCAGCTATTTTATAAGCTCTAAGTGCAAGATCAGTCATTACGGTTATTCCCACCAAATCTATATCTTCATCCGCATTATCCCCTGCGAAAGATTCGTCCACAATCTTTACTTTATGTTCGGCAGGAGTACAGGCAGCCAAAAGCGGCAGATTCAGTTGCTCAATCTTGAAAGTCTCAGCACTGGAAACACTGGAGTCCAGGAGTTCTTCCGGTTTGATAAGCTTTATATTCATTTTATCCTCCCTGATAATCCCAGCTCCATCTTTTTCTCTTGACGGATGCTCTCTTGCGTAGGTTGGCTGCGTTTTCAGGAATAGAGAGAGGGTCCTCCCTTCGTCGCTTGATCAATCTTAAGGCAACCTGATAGCAGATGGCCCCCCAGATGAATCCACAAATAGGATCTAGCGCATGATGATATCCCAGATACACTGTGGAGATGGCTACTCCCAATGTTATCGGCATCAAAACATAACCCAACTTCTTTTGATAACGAAGGGCAACAAGCGACCACGCCAGAACACCAGTGACGTGAGAAGAAGGAAAAGCAGCGCCCTTCACGCTTCCACTCGCTTGAACCATACGAGTAAATTCTGCAGCTATATAACCCGAATATTGAGTGGGCTGCAGTTCCTGAATCGCCTGTATCATAGCCGGAGAGATCGTAGGGAAAAGATAAAACAGAATATAATTGGAAAGATAAGCAAAGCTCACGATCGAAAATGCGGCAAGTGTTTCCTCACGTTTTCGTTTAATAAACAAAGGTAGAGTCACAAGCGGCATAAAAAAGTAGTACCCTGAATAGAAGATATTCATCAGCTCATCCAGCCACGGATTATAAAATCGCTGGATCCAAACAGTGGGATGAACACCAAAGATGAGTTTATCCAGTCCAACGATGCTCTCAGTTGTCCAATGAGTGCCGTAAAACATGCATACCAGCATATTCATCTCATTCCATGCATAGAGGAATACAATCACAGGGTAAAAAGTCCGCAATATCCATAAAAGCTTCTTTTGAGGATGCTTTTCGCCCAGCCGAATGATTTCTAAAATGCTGACCACAAACACTGCATGAATCGCCACGTGGATCGGCCAGTTGATAACTCCCCTATGGAAAAAAATGAGTAGAAATCCGATCAATGTCAGATAAACCAGGCAATTAATATCCATTAGACGGAACCGAACATGGCCATAATAGAGCTCCCACTTGGACTTGAGAAAATCCCATAAAGAGACATATCTTCTGATGGTAAGTGCTGGTGTATCCACCTGGACTTTCCAAAAGCCAAACAGAAAATTTGGAGTATTCTTTTTGTTTCCCACTCCTTTATCCTGCGAGGTTTGGCGCTGCTGTGTTCCTAACAAAGCAGGATAGGCTCTTGGTTTGTAACGGAATAATTTTTTTAGTTTCATCATCAACCCCCCTAATACTCATGTTTCTTAAAGTTACTCTAAATAAAGCAACATCGTCATAGTCACAGCCAGCCGCTTTCTTCATACCATCTGTATGTTCTTCTCATGCCTTCTAACAAGGAAACGCGTTGGGAAAATCCCAATCGGGACTTCGCTTTTTGTACAGAACAAATCCAGCCTGGCTGAACTGATTCTCTTGCCTTCTGGATAGTGAAAAATATCGGTTTGCCAGTAAGCTTGGCTATGCCCTCTCCTATAGCACCCACAGAAAAAACCACAAAATGGGGAATATGAATGGGGATCGGCCTGAGGTCCAGGATGGCAGCAATTGCATTGCCCATTTCAGCAGTAGCATAAGGAGCTTCGCTCGCGATGAAAAACGTCTCATCTTCTGCGTTAGGATGTTCACCAGCTAGTAACAATCCTTCTGCCAGATCATCCACATAAATAAGATTTAGCCACTTTGTACCAAAGCCAACTAGAGGTTGAAGGTGTTTTTTGACTAAAAGGATATATTGATACATCTCCCTATCACGAGGACCATAAACAGCTGAAGGGCGAACAATAGTGACGGGTAACTTATCCCGATATCGCAACACTTCCTCCTCCGCCAACATCTTGCTCCTTCCATAATGAGAGACCGGACGGCACGGGGCATCTTCTGTAAGGAGTTTACCATTCCTGGAAGGACCCGCAGCCGCCAGACTGCTGACAAACACAAATCGTTTGAGATTCTTCGATGATCGAGCACAAACTTTGAGAAAATTCTTTGTAGCCAGATAATTCCCCTCATAATAGTCTCTGTTAAATCTGGCTCTTACCATGCCAGCCAGATGATAGATGCACTCAGCATCCTCCACCATCGCATCCAAGTTCATCCCATCATTTAAGTCCCCCAAAACCAGCTCAATCCCAAGGGATTCAAGGAAGACAGAATTTAAACGGTCTTTTGCCACTAGGCGCACCTCGTGTCCCTGTTGAACGAGGCGCTCCACCAAACGGCTCCCAATAAATCCGGTTCCTCCGGTGACTAAAACTTTCATGACGACACCTCCCTTTTTTTTATGTTGCTGACTAAAACCTCATAACAATAAACAGATCCATTCCTATTCCGATAAGCCAGTGAAGCAAGAAGGCCCACAGGATAGACCGTGTACGGATGGCAAAAACTCCGAATAAAATCCCCCCTAAAATCGAGGCAAAAATCTCTCCAGTCGGCGTACCTATGTGCCATAAACACGAAGGGATTGTTTGGATACAAATGGCCATCCAATCCCCCAAATATCTTCGCAATCCAAACAGCATGAAGCCGCGGAAGAAGAATTCCCATGCTGTATAAAACAACACGCCGCGCAGTGCCTCGAAACGAACAAAAGCAAATACTGAATCTCCAGCGCTTTTATCAAAAGGATAAAACTCGCTCATCTCCCCCGTTTGTGAACTGGGATAAAGCATGAATCCTGCAATCAATATGAAGAGAATAGCTGCAACGGGTAAACCCTTTCGCCAATCACCCAGCTGGAGGCCATATGTTTTCAAAGGCTCTCGAAAGACGAAATGGATGATGGCTAAAGGTAAGATTCCCATCAGCAAGAATGCGGTCCCGAACATATAAAATGCGGTATCAAAATCACTCATGGAAGGGGATGCCTGGCGCATGAATTCTATCGAGCCGAAATAGCGGTGAATTGTAGGCAGCAGTGCTGAAAGTATTAAAATTACTGTAGGTTTTATCTGTTCGGATTTGCATAACGGACCAGGATTTATGGTGCCTATCAAAGATTTCATTGCCTTACCTCCCAGATTTGTTTGAAATTTGATTGAGCCATAGGACGGTTTTTTGAAGAACTTTCCGAAATGGCGTGATCGTATAGCCCAGTTCTCTCTGCGCCTTTTCAGAAGAAAATGCCCAATCTGCAATGAATGTTCTTACCCAAGGCGGGGTAATCAAGGGATAGTAACCGAACCATCTTGCCCTCAGCTCTACGACATTAGAAATCGCCAGAGCTGCCCAAACGGGCACATGAATCATCTGATAGCGTTTCCGAGAGATTTTCGCCAGCACTCTAAAGAACTCGTTATAACTGAGGTTTTCGCCACCAAGTATGTACTTCTCGCCCGGACGACCGTGCAGAAGGGCAAGCCAATGTCCGCGCACGACATCTTCCACAGAAGCATAGTTGCCCACACTAGAACCATCGCCAAGGATCAGCCGCCATTTTCCCTCCAGATATTGCTGAGTCATCGTTGTCGCAGAATTCCCTTCGGTGAGCAATCCAGGTCCGAATACCCGAGTAGGATTCACGATCACTACTGGCAGGCCATTACCTGCATGGTCTGTAACTAATTCTTCAGCATAAAATTTATTGCGTTCATATTCTGTGAAAAATTCGGCCGTTCGTTTATCGGATTCTTTTACTGACACGCCGTTAGACGGGCCGAACGTCACGGCAGAGGAGGTAACAACTACTTTTTTCACTTTAGCCTGGCGGGAGGCGTCCAGTACATTTTTGGTACCTGTAACATTCACTTCAAAAAATGTACGAGAGTCCTTGGCCCAATTCTTGGCATAGGCTGCTAAATGAAAAACGCAATCACATCCATCTACAGCCTTTTTAACACTGGAAGAATCCAGCACATTTCCCCAGCAAACTTGAACAGAGTCATTGGAAAGGACATCAATATTCGATTTTGATCGACACATTGCTCGTACAGAATGCCCCTGAGAGCTGAGAAATCGCGTCAGCTCGCTACCAATAAACCCTGTTGCACCAGTGACAAGAACTTTCATAGTTTTAATCCCCCTTCGATGAGACACGCACAGGTCTTGGTTTTTCATCTGTCCATCTCCAGTCAGGTCGATGAATCCGTTCTAATTCCAGAGAAACCGACCCAAGAGAAGCCTTGAGTTTTATTTTTAGTGGGATAGCTGCCTCATCAGCGCTGATCCACGCATTAAATGGCCCGGAGACATCGGCTAAGCCCTTCCAGTTGGCATTCCCCCTGACCCGACGGGCCTGAACAGGCTGATTGAAAGCAGAAATTTTTATTTTCTTTAGCTCATCGGTAAAATGCAGGTCAGTGTTTTTTATCTTGAAATCTACAACCGTAGGCAAAGTGAGGCGAGCCTCAGATGCTGAGAGACAGCGCATCACCATAATCACGCCCAGCAGATCATAATAATCACTCTCATAAGAAAGCCCCGTGCGCCGAACCAAAGTTCCGTTTTCCCTTTTTTCCATTAGGATGAGACGTTTTTGGAAATCGTATTTGTAAGCTGTAATTCTTTCTCTGCCTTGTTCAAGCACAAAATCAGTGCTAGTCAAGGAATGAGAATGAAGGATAACCTTGATTTTGGTAGATTTAGCTTCTAATTGAACCAGATATTTGGGAAAAAACGACGAATCCACAGCCTGTTGTGTGATTTCAACAGTCCCTATTCGAATGAAACTCCACTTAACCTTATAGCGCAACATCTCACCATCTCTAAAAGGTGTGTTGTTATGCGAGAATGTCTGAACAGATGTTGAGTGAATCGATCCGAGAAACAGGAAAGAAATGAAAGCCACTGCCAACGGCAGGATGCGCCTGTTTTTATTTTTACTCGCAGTTGAGTCAATTTTTTTTGTTTGAGTTCCCATCATACCCCCCTTTGGGAATCATTCTTGATTATTTAGCGTTGATTCTTTCCGAGCCTTTCTTCATCTTCTTTCTCTCCATCTCAAAACCATCTTCCGACCTTTTCATCACAGATAAAATAAATCTTCTTGGACAAGAAGTTGTCAAAAAGATGTCAAAGGTTTGTTAAGAGTTTGTTAAGATCCCCCTTTTTTTGCTTAAAGTGAAATAAAAGCTGGAGATATGGAACTTTTCAAGACGATTCTGAGAGTAATTCCGCAACCTAAAAAACTAATCTGGATAGACTAAAGCATAAAAATCCATTGAAATAAAGGGTATTAATTGAGCGAATTTTAGGAGACTTAGTCTAAAACTTATCGAAAAAAATCAGAAAGTTATTAAAGGTATCTAAAAATTCAGTAACTGCCTGACGGGGAAATTCCTAATGAGGTCTCTAAAAACGGGATATCTACTTTATCAAAATCCCCATTTAAACATATGGAAGAATTTATCTCCAAGCTCCCAGTATTTATTTATCGCCGCACGGGCAAAATCATTGGTATATTTGGTCAGGTATTCCTTTAGCTTGGCCACCTCCCCGTTTTTATAAAGTTCCACGGCTTTCTTCTCAATATCCGGCAAATCCATAAAAGCTTTTACCTCGAACTCTTTTATGGCTCCCTCGATATCTTTCTTCGCACGTCCCCACCCTACTGTGGCAAGACGATTGGCGCGCCTGAAAGCCCAGGCAGCGGAATCAGTACGAAATCTGTGCTGGTCACAAATTTCAAAACTCGGGAGAAGCTCTGTTACGCCTGAAAAGATCGGGATTCTTGCGCTTTGACCTGGATTGTCGAAAGCAAACCAGGCAATTCCTCCGACAGGGTCAGGCAGCCATTCTCGACATTGAAGTACTTCAGAGTAAGAACAGCCCGATATTGCAATTGTTCGATATCGCCGTACTGCACCCGGCTTTAGTGTATTCAAAAGGTTAAACATATCACGGGTCATCCAAGGATTGGCAATCGGACTCTTCTCCATTTCTTCGCTTCTTCTTTTTTTCACCATTAGATTTTTCGTCGCATCAAATTCTGTCCCTGCATATGTTTGCCTGTAGAATGCCAAAACATCCCTTATTGAAACTTTTTTATCGGGCTTTACATAAAATGGAAGTTCTTCTGCTTTTTCATTTAAGTTGAGTGAGGGAGCCATAGCGCTTAGCACAAAATACTCTCTGGTCGAAAAGGGCCTTCTTCCACTGTAGGCTTTCCAGAATTTAAACGGTTCTCCACTCTTAGGATCCCACCAGCCCATTTCCTCTGCAACACGGAACACATTATCAGAGGCCATATAATAATCGGGATTATCCAGGTCCAATTCTGCTATTCTTGGGATATTCGCCGAGACGCCGACATGGTCATCGGGAATACGGGCGGCTGCCCATACTGCCCCTTTTTCCAAAGGACCGGCGCCGAAAATCTCAAAATGCCAGACTTCTTTCGGGTCTGCTATGGTTATGCATTCACCTCTATCGCCATAACCATACTTTTTGACGAGCTCGCCAGCTAATTTGATTGCATCCCTGGCGGTGGTGCATCTTTCCAGCATAAGACGTTCAATTTCCTCGATCATGAACATTCCCTCACTGTTATAGAGCTCTCTTCTCCCTCCAATAGTTGTCTCTCCGATTGCGAGCTGTTTTTCGTTCATGCATGGATAGGCTACATTCATAAAGGCATAGGTCTCTTCGACCTCGGGAATCTCGCCTCTTAATAAAATACCTCTTAAATCCCATGATGTTTCCGTATGCATTTTGCCGGAGTAAATCTTATTCGTGGCTCCTTCCGGATGTTTTTTATGAGGCACGATATTCAACCAGGTTCGATAATTCCCGTCGCATGAGTGAGCGGTGATTACTGAACCGTCAGTTGTGGCCTGGCGCCCGACCATTATGCTCGTACAGCCCGAATCCCAATCCTCCCATTCAAAGGGCTTTTCCCGGTTGAATTGGGAAAACAACAGAAATAACCCAGCTATAAGGGGCAAAACCAATAAAACAGTCAGCCGCATCTTTGTGCTTTTAAAATTTAAGTTTTTCATAGTACTCTCCTTTTTTTTGCTTTTTTTTCCTGAATTATTCATAAAAAATGCCAAGCGAATAATCCAGGTTAATTATCAATAATGAAAATTTTGGTGTCAATATATTTCTTAAAAAAGAGAAAAAGGGGACGGGCTACTTTTCTACCCCTTTTCTATTAAAAATAAATATTTTACAATTATGTGGAATAAAAAGGGCAAATCTGTTGTCAAATTGAGTGTAGACCCAAAAGAGAGTCTCCAGAAGAGAAAATCAGTCGATATTAGCAGGAGATGAAGCTGAACGATAACGATCAGGAATTAACTGCACGGGCATGGGAGGGGGATAATAATGCTTTTAATGCAATCATAAAAAAATTTGAACGTCAGGTGGCGGCAACCGTGATCGGCATGTTAGGATATTGCACAGAGGCAGAAGATATCGGACAGGAGACTTTTATCCGATTTTATCGGTCCCTAGATAAATTTAGAGGAGATGCCAGCGTCGGGACATATTTGACCCGAATTGCGATTAATCTTTCTCTAAATGAACTCAAACGACGCCAGCGGGGGAGGAAACTCTTTTCCTCAAAATCTGAAGAAAAAATTGAAAATGTTCCTGACAAAAATAGCGCAATGAAAAATAAAGATATTAAGGAAATCGTCCAACGGGGCATCGAAAAACTTGAGCCAAAGCTCCGCTCTGTCATAGTTCTTAGGTTGATTAATGGGTATTCCACCAAGGAAACTGCAAACATTTTAAGTCTTCCGCTCGGAACCGTTCTGTCGCGCCTGGCCAGGGCTCAGATGAGGCTCAAAGAGATTCTAACACCTTTATATGGGGGAGAATCATGAACAAAAAAGGGAAAGGTACGAACGAAAGAATCTTAAAACTTCTTTACCGGTCTTTTGATGATGATTTAGACGAAAAGGAGAGAAACGAGCTCGAAGAAGCACTTATAAATTCTGAACAGCTTCGGCAGGAAAAAGAAAAGATTCTCGCACAGCGGAAGGCTATTTCTGAAAGTGCTGCACAGTCCTTTAAGCCATTTTTTGCAGAAAGAGTAATGGCCCGGATTGATGCACTCAGTGAAAAAACCGAGACGGAGACTTTCTATGAAACACTCAGAGCTGTGTTTAAGCCGTTTGCCATTGCCGGTGCAGTCGCCATGGCTGCTTTGATTCTCTACAATCTGGGAATAGGAGATATTCTTTCCACCGAAGAGGTGTTCTTCGCTTCCGATTCTGCGTTTGAAGAAATTCTTCAGTTGCCTCTATTTTAAAATGGAGAAATAAGATGAATATGAAATTAAAAATCACCTTCGTCTTTATCATTACTTTAGCGCTGGGAATTGTTTTCGGTTTCATGGTGAACAGAACTTACTCACAAAAACGGATTAGAAATATCTTATCAAGCCGAAGCCCGGAATTTTTTGTGACCTTTTATGAAAGGATCCTTGAACCGGACACAAAGCAAAGCAAAATGATCAGAGAGATATTAGATAATCATGCCAAGCGGATTTCAGAGATCCGGGAAAATTTCACTGATGAAATGCAATCAGAATTAGAATCGATGAAAGCAGAAATAGACCCGATATTGACTCCCGAACAAAAAGAACGACTCAAACGGAGATTTCCAGGTCGCCCGCCCCGCCGAGGTCGCCCAATGAAAAAAAGAGACCCGGATAAAGAATTCTCTATGCTAAAAGAAAGGCTTCATCTGTCCAAAGATCAAGTGAAACAAATTGCACAAATCTTCGAAGAATCAGGCATGCCGGCCGGGAAGATGTGGGGAGAAATGAGATTTTACGGAGGCTGGAGAATGAGGGGAGAAATGAGATTTCCGATTGGAATGATGCCAATGATACAAAAACAGAAAGAAACGGAAAAAGCTATCGAAAAGATATTAACAGAAGAGCAGAAAGAGTCATACAAACAATTAAAGAAAGAAAGACTTGAAAAAATAAAAAAAGAAATAAAAAGATTTATCGAAATGATAGAAGAATGATTCCTAGAATTCAATTATTGCATACAATCACTTTTCCTCTTTTATCCTTGTGCCTTCGTAGTCCATTCCCATAGTACTGATCACACATTTTGTGACCTTACCTTTATCATCTCGAACAAATGCTATTTCAAAATACTGTCCTTCAGAAGTAGTAGCAGTGAATTTAAGTTCTTCCCCTTCTACAGGCTCTAATTCTGTCGGTTCTTCACCTTCAGGTCCACCCATCAATTTTCCATCTTCAATCCAGAAACCGATAACCATTATCTGACCCTCAATATCAAATTCGTATTTTCCGACTATCTCCTCATAACCTTTCTTGGATTCAGCCTTTTTTTCCTGGGTGAAAGATGATGCGTTAAAGACAAAGAACACAAGTGCCAGACAGGCGATAGTGCCTAAAATCAATCTTTTAAACAACTTCTCCATGATGACCTCCTTTATAGATATAAAATTTGTACCCTCATGTACTTCTACGAATTGCCCAAACAAAAGTTCAACTCTGTTACTTAAATTCAACAGACTTTTATTCTAATTTGAAAATGACTATGAATGCAATATTGGAGGAATTTTTTACACTGCTTTACTGGCTTTGTCCAGCGGCAAGCTGTATGGCCATCCAAAGTTTTATTCCTCTCGGCATCCATAGTCCTCTGGCGCCGCGCATTCCCATGCCACCGATTCTACCGCCACCAGGCATTCCTGTGCCTCCGGGTCTTCTGCCGCCCATGCGATCCCTTATTGCACTCATATCAAGCTTTGGAATTTCCAATCCTACTCCTATCAAATTGCCTACCTCTGCCCCAACAGCATAAGGATGCTGCTCATTGTGCAAGAGCGGGACTTTAAGTTCATAGACAAGCATCTCACCTGAGATATTCAATACAATATCAATGCCTTTTGCCTCTTCTACCTTTAGCCTTGCTTGTTCATCCTTCCCAGGTCCAAGGATTTCCAATTCTGCCAGTAATCTCCTGAAGGCTCTTTGCATCTCTTCCGGATCAGGTTCACTTTCTCTCTCTCTCCTAGGAATCATCTTCTCTGGAGTACCTATCGCTTGCATTCCGATGGGAAATTTTATCCCAAAGGTTTTTTCATCACCTCCATCCGGGTCAAACCACACTGTAAAACCCTGGCGCATCACTTGAGCTCGTATGATGGGTTCCTCAGCAATCATACACATATAAAAGAAACTTTCATCATTACGGATACCAACAGAGATGTATTCACCCTCAAAATACAACATGGCACCCAGCCATTCGTTATTATTCCCGTCAACAACGACCTCTCTGCTGCGCCAATTGCTGTCCAGCTCAAATGTACTTATGGTAGTACAACTGACCATGAAGAAGGCAGAAAGAAACATGATGCACGAAAAAATTTTAATCCTTCGAATACGGGTGCGCTCGAGTATTTTAATCATGGTCCTCATATCTACCTCCATATAAAAATAAATAAGAGCCCCTGACTCTTGACCATATCAGAGGCTCGTTCTTTAGCTTTACTGCTACTCTTTTTCTTTTTGCTATCTTCTAATTCGTCTTTTTAGTCGAGGAAATTGCTGTTCTCTTTCTCCTCTTTGAAATAATCCTCTTCCTTTCCTCAGTAATGCTGCTCTCTGTTTCAATCTGTCTTTCTGCATGGACTTTATTGCTTCACGCTGCTCAGGAGTCAAGATTTTTCCTATTTCTTCTCTCAATTTCAGCCTTTCAATAACCATATCATGCCTGCCACTTGACGCTTTGGAAAGAGCCGCTTTTATCTTATCATAATCCAGGTTTTCTCTATCCTGGAAGAGCTTCTTTATTTCCAGGCGCTGTAAACTGCAATTGCTTCTCATTTTGATCATCTTCTCTTCAAACGAAAACGTTAGGCTTTTAATCTTCTCGATCTGACTATCGGTTATTTTGAGCTCTTTCTTTTTTGCTTTGAGAACAGAAAGGATTCTAGCTGGCGCTCTATTCGCAAAATTTTTCCCTCTTCTCATCATCCTGTGTTGAGGTTGAGCAAAACTGCTAGCTGCAAATAAAATCAGAAAAGAAAAGATAACGGAAAGCGTTATGATTTTTTTCATTTTTTCCTCCATAAGTTTCTTTTATTCTGTACATTTTCTGTTTCATATCTGTTAGACAACACAACGCTGTGATTTATTCCTAATAAATTTACTTTTTCCATTTTTTTGCTTGATATTTTACGCTTTTTTAGAAGTGCGCAAAACACCTCTCCAGTGTAAAGGCCATAGCCATATTGTGCTCATTGACTGCTTCTATGACTTCATAATCCCTCACAGACCCCCCTGGCTGGATTACGGCTGTAACGCCCACTTCTGCGGAAATATCTATGGAATCCCGGAAAGGGAAAAAAGCATCTGAAGAAAAAACAGCACCCTCCAAGGGATTGACAGACAGTCTCTCTCTAGCCGAAGCGCCCTCGAGAGAGCTGTAAGTAACTTCCTCTCTATCCATGGCTTTCTGGTATGTTTTTATAATCGCCTGTTCAACCGCACCGACTCTCTCCTGCTGTCCGGCACCAATAGCTACTGTTACCCCCTCTTTTACAAAAACAATCCCGTTGCTTCTTACACCTAGATTCACATACCAAGCGGTCAACATATCTCTTAGCTCATTGGGGGTTGGGTCCCTCTTAACAACATATGTTGTCTCCAAACCTGTCTCTTTATCCTTTTTCCTAACCAAAGGATCCAGGACTAAATCTTCGGGGCCTTTTATGCTGCTTAAGTAAGGCTTTTGGGCAATTACCCTTCCTGTTGGCAAAACCTTGAGATCATATAATCCCTCGACATCATCCCCGATAAATCTCGGTAATTTATCTAGATTTGAAAATTGAATGGCTCTAATGTCTTTTTTTCTCTGTAGTATTTCTATTGTCCCTTCTTCATATTCTGGTACAGCGATCCCTTCCACATAACTTTCCATCACGGCTTCAGCTGTTGCTTTATCCAAAGGTCTGTTCATAACAACGATCGAGCCAAAAGCGCTTCTCGCATCAGCATCCCTTGCCTTTTTGTAAATATCATCTAAGCTGTTTTTTTCATGTTGGGTAGCAAACCCTGAAGGGATGAGATGCTTCATGACCGCAGCCGATGGAGCCTCAAAAAATTTCAATATCTCCAGAGCCCTTGCTACATCCATAAAATTTGTTGCTGACAATCCCCCCTTACCCGTCTTTGCCAGTCGTATGTTCGTTAGTTTAGGCAGACTAGTGCCTTTGAACCTGTACACAGCGGCAGGCTGATTGGGATTTTCACCGTATCTTAGCCCTGATTCACTTTCCAGGCCTATCATTAATTCGTCTGGAAATTCTCCCTCTACTGGTGTCCTATAAGTCCTTTTCATAGCGGTGACATCTGTTCCTCTTGGCATTTTCATCGACCTCCTTTGAGTGTATCAATTACTCTAAGCATCACTTCTTCAGTATACTTATTATAAGCAGCATACTCCAGCTTATTTAACCTGAATTATTGAAATGAATTGACTTTTGGATAATGATAAAAAATTATATAATCTCTTAGAAATTTATAAGTCTAGCTTCATGAGTTCAAGCATTTGAAATGAATTCATCTCTATGGATTTATACAAGGAGGGAACAATGAATTTAAAACGACTATTTTCGATCGCTGGTCTGTTGCTTTTGACTGTAGTTTTTCTAAACACCATCATGCTGACTTCGCCTGATTGTGAAAAATGTGATTATGCGCTAAAAGAATTGCCACTAGAGGCCTGTACTGTTGTGATGGTTGGCAAAGAGGCTTCAGAGGATGGCTCTGTTATTACTACTCATTCCGCAGATTGTGGCATGTGTGATTGGACGTGGCGTCATGTGCCCGCAGCAGACCATGAGCCTGGGTCGACGCGCAAAATCTACTATATATCGCAGATCAGGACATGGCCGCCTGAGCAAGGCTTAAAATGGGACAAAATCAAGGAAAACTTCACCGATCTTGAAATCCCTCAAGTACCGCATACATTTGCCTATCTGCATGGTGTATTCGGTTATATGAATGAACATCAACTGGCCATGGCAGAATCGACTGTTGGCTGTCGTCCCAAGATGAACAATCCGACGCCTGTGGCAAAATTCGATATTACAACACTGACCTTGATTGCAATGGAAAGATGCAAAACAGCCCGCGAGGCTATCAAACTCATGGGATCACTTTCAGAAAAATACGGATATGGTTATCACGACAGCGGAGAGATGCTTGCTGTGGCTGATGCAAATGAAGTCTGGGTTTTTGAAATAATGCCGGTCGGCCCCCTGTGGACCCCTGATAGCGGGAAACCCGGAGCCGTATGGTGCGCTCAAAGAGTCCCGGATGACCATGTCAGCGTTTGTCAGAATGAATCCAGAATCGGAGAGATCGATCTCGACAATCCGGACTACTTTATGGCGTCACCGAATGTAATCTCGCACGCAGTCGAGCATGGCTATTACGACCCGAATAGCGGTGAACTCTTTAACTGGAAGAAATCCTACTCGCCGAGCGAATACAGCGCATCCAGCTCAAGAGGAACGAGAGTCCGCCTCTGGCGCTTTTTTGACCTCGTAGTTCCCTCACAAAAACTCAGCCCCGATATACCGAATATGGAGCTTCCATTCTCGGTAAAGCCTGACAAGAAGCTTTCTGTTCAGGATGTTATTACCATCATGCGAGATAAATTCGAAGGGACTCCCTTCGATCCAGTAAGAGGCCTTCAAGGTGGACCATTCAAGAACCCTAACTATCTGCCCAGGCCATTCAAGCTCGATGGCAAAACCTACAATACCGCAAGAATCATCGGTGTTAACAGGTCTGAGTATGTCACCCTCACCCAAAGCAGGAGTTGGCTGCCCAACCCCGTTGGAGGAATAGTATGGTTAGCACTCGGTGTCCTGGATACATCAAGTTTCATGCCGTTCTATATTGGCATAACCCGGATTCCTGGTTCCTTCAAAATCGGAGACCACTGGGTATTCAACAGAGATTCAGCTAGATGGGCTTTTGATTACGTCGATTTTCACACTCAAGTTGTATACTCCCGCGCCATCAAGGAGGTAAGAAAGGCTCAGGGAAAATGGGAAGGAAGCGCATTAGCAAGAACACCCACCATTGATGCATTGGCTTTAAAGCTCTACAAGAATGATCCCTCTCAAGCCAGCACTTTTTTAACCGACTACTGTAACAGCAATGCAAAAAGCGTTGTAGATGCCTGGTGGAAATTGGGCGACGATTTACTCGTCAAATACAATAAACTCTGGGTTTATGATGCCAAGACGAGAAAAATGAACCGGTTGCAGTATCCTGAATGGTGGCTGAGGCTGCTTGTAGAGTATGATAAATTGGTACCCCAGGAGCCGCCAAAAAAGAAAAAATAATAACACCAAATTTGGCTTTACGATAGACTGAGAGAATTTTGCTGAGGTCATTGCGAGCCCTGAAAGGGCGAAGCAATCTTATAGATATGGGCGTGTGATTCATATATAGAGGATGTTGTTTTCAAGCCCACGTTATTATTGTAATGAGATTGCCGCACTCTACTCGCAATGACACGGAGCTAGTCAAATTGGGGGAAAAATGATATATACGATATGCAACATTTTCACTACAAACTTATAAGGAGGTAAAAGGTGATTGTAAAAAGGATATTCATGTGTTTTATCGCCTTGATAATTACTCTGACATTTTTTAGCCCGTCTGTATTCACTTCATCCGATTGTGAGAAGTGCGATTCGCGTGCGTCAGACATACCGCGAGACGGCTGTACTGTGGTCATCGTTGGTAAAAATGCTTCTGTCGATGGCTCGGTGATGACCACTCATACCTGCGACTGCAGTTTCTGCGATTGGACTTGGCGGTATGTTCCGGCACAAGAACATGAGCCTGGCTCAACGCGTAAGATCTACCACATATCTCAATACATAACATGGCCTCCCGAAGAGGGACTCAAATGGGAGAAGATTAAGGAAAACTTTACCGATCTTGAAATCCCACAGGTTTCCCGCACAAATGCCTACTTCCATGGGATGTTCGGGTACATGAATGAACATCAGCTAGCTATCGCAGAGTCAACAATCGGCTGCCGCCCCAAGATGAAAAATCCGACTCCTTCTGCCAAAATTGACCTATCCATGCTGACACTGCTTGCGATGGAAAGGTGCAAAACAGCACGCGAAGCGATCAAGTTCATGGGAGAAATAACAGGAAAACATGGATACGGATTTCACGATGACGGCGAGATGCTTGCTGTGTCCGATCCGAATGAAGTCTGGATCTTCGAGATCATGCCTGTTGGTCCGCTGTGGACCCCGGAGAGTGGAAAGCCCGGCTCGATCTGGTGTGCCCAGAGAGTCCCGGATGACCATGTCAGCGTCTGCCCGAACGAATCAAGAATCGGAGAGATTGACCTCAAAAATCCGGATTATTTTATGGTCTCTTCTAACGTCATTTCTTACGCTGCTGACCATGGCTACTATGATCCGAAAGGCGGCAAACCTTTTAACTGGAAGAAAGCCTACTCTCCAAACGAACAAAGTGCATCCAGCTCCAGGGGAACGTGGGTCCGTCTCTGGCGATTCTTCGACTTGGTAGCTCCCTCACAAAAGTTCAGCCCAGATACACCCAACATGGAGCTTCCCTTCTCTGTCAAGCCAGATAAAAAATTTTCAGTGCAGGATGTGATGAACATCGTACGAGATCATTTCCAAGGCACTCCGTTCGACCCGGTGAGAGGGCTTCAGGGGGGTCCATTCGAGAATCCAAATTATCTCCCCAGACCCTTCAAAGTTAATGGCAACACCTATAACACCGCTCGACTCATTGGCGTCAACCGAGCAGAATATGTGACCGTCACCCAATGCAGAGACTGGTTGCCGAATCCCGTCGGAGGGATAATCTGGTTGGCTTTCGGCGCTCAGGACACATCCTGTTTCGTGCCCCTTTATGCCGGCATCACCAAAATCCCTGAATCTTTTAAAATTGGAGATCACTGGGTATTCGACAGAAAGTCTGCCAGGTGGGCGTTTGATTACGTCGATTTTCATACTCAAGTTGTATACTCCCATGCTATCAAAGAAGTCAGAAAAGCGCAGGAAAAGTGGGAAGGAGAAGCTACAGCCAGGACAGCCACTGTTGATAAACTTGCCCATGAGCTTTATAAGAAGGACCCTGCCCAAGCTATCACATTCTTAACCGACTACTGCAATTCCAATGCAAACAGTGTTATCGATGCTTGGTGGAAATTAGGCGATGAATTGCTCGTCAAATACAATAAACTATGGGTTTACAACACAAAAACAAGGAAAACCCAACGGTTGCAGTATCCTGAGTGGTTCCTCAGGCTGCTTGTTGAGTATGATAAATTAGTGCCACAGAATCCGCCAAAAAAGAAAAAGTAATAATATTATTTTTGTCATTGCGAGGAATGAATTGATGAAGAAATCTCATAAATCTAGGAGTTTGATTCATCAAACTCACCTTGTTTTTTCATTCCTGTCGAATTACCACATTACGCTCATACCGCAATGACAGGGATTAAGTTTAGAAAAAATATTCTTAAGGAGATGTTTTTTCAAATGAAGATGTTAAGGAGATTTGGTCTAATCTTGAGACTCGTGGTTGGATTTCTTTTATGCCTGTCTGTATCTGGCTTGACAGAAACGGATATCCCCAAGGCTCAACTTCCTGTTCTTACCACCTCTGCTGGTCAAAGTCCGGACGTGACTACGGTTAACATTGTAGCCGAAGAGGCAGGGATAAAATACGATTATTGCGATGTGCCCACTGTTGAGCTAATAGAAGCTGGGGTTGGCTTAGCAGGAAAAGAGTCAGGTCCTGGCTTTCATGTGGAGGTACACACAGACCTTGAAAAATTTCCAGAAGGAACCTCTTACAAAACAGCCATCTTTGCCATTGGAGCAAGCCTAAAAGGCATGGGAGCCTCTGGTCTTACCGTAGACAAAGAAGTCAAACGACTGAAGGAAATCATCGATTACTGCAAGGAAAAAAAGATCTTTATCATCGGAGTTCATATCGGAGGTCAATCTAAAAGAGGTGCTCCAGGAAGCGATAACGAAAAGATGATCGATGCCGTTGCTCCCTCCGCAGACTACCTCATTGTAACCGGAGATAGTAATAAAGATGGCCGCTTTGACAAAATTGCCAAAGAAAAAGAAATCCCTCTGACTCAAATCAAGTATGCTCTGGATCTTGTCGATATCCTTAAACAGGTGTTTCAAGAATAATCTCCAAAATAATCCAAAACGCAGAGTCCGGGATTCAATGATCGAATTTCGGAGTAACTGACATGTATCTTCAGATCGGAATTATCCTAGCCATAATGGTTGTGGCCTATGCCGTAGCTAAATGGAAGAAACTATCCGTAGAGCTAAGCATGCTCTCTGCTGCCATTGCTGGGGGGACAGCCGGCGCATTTGTGAGCGCTCCACCAATAAGCCAGCTGGCACGCCATCTAGTAGAAGGAAGCTTTACATACATCGATGTCATCCTGGTCTTCACCACAGCAACCATATTCATGGCCATTGTCAATGAATCGGGCGGTGTGAACTATGTTGTCAGAGGAACGATAAAATATTTTTACAATAAACGCGCCGTTGCCCTCATTCTTTTAATGATAATCATACTTATTCCTGGTGCGCTCACCGGGGCGGGTAGTGTATCTCTGCTTGTTGTAGGTGCGCCGATTGCACTTGCGCTCGGTTATCTGGGCATACCGAAGAGGCGGGTAGCTGCTATCCTCTTCATAGTTGCCGGTCTCAGTGCAGCAGCGCCTCCAGTCAACATCTGGGCAATGATTCTGTGTGCTGGAACAGCCATCCCGTATGTCGGCTTCGAGCTTCCTCTGGGAATTCCCGTGCTACTCCTTGGAACATTTACGGTTCTGTTTCTGGGATGGAAAAAAGAAGGCACAATGAACCTGGAGTCCGCCCTTAAAGAGATGCCAGACGTGCCCTCTAAGATGAGCTGGTGGAGGGTGTTTTTGCCATTCTTAGTGTTCTTCGGATTAGTTGTGGCTTACCGCATCTGGCCTTTCTCCATGCCAATACTAGGACTGCCCCTGCAATTTGCTGTCGCAGCATTGGTTGCTCTCCTCGTAAGTCCCGTGAGGATAAAAATTCTCTCTCTCTCAAGAGATACTGTGAAGCGACTGCTTCCATTGCTCGCAACAATGGCTGTTGTGGGTTCTCTGCAGCAGGTAATGACGGCTACCGGAGTACGGGGGCTTCTATCTTTTGCTGTCATCAGCACTCCTCTTCTATTGCTGTTTATACTTTTGGCTGTAATCATTCCTGTATCAGAAGGTGTTTTAACCTATGGAGGAGCTGCGATTATCGGTATTCCATTAATCTGGTTTTTAGACTCCATAGGCCTGCATGCAACAGTTGTCATGGCTGGATTGAGCCTCCTCTGGCCTCTCGGAGACGGGCTTCCCCCGACCGCTCTCATAGGAAGGCTCAGCGTGATGGTCTCTGAATACAAGGGATCGTACTGGACATTCCTAAGGAGCACTTGGGTTCCCTGGATTATCATAACCATAGTAGGAATCTTAATGGTAATCTTCAGTGCCCGTCTGGAATTCCTCGTGCGTTGGAGCATGTGAAATGGATTAACTGGAGAGGATAAATGCCTGTAATCATGATTCTATACTATCTCATTGCGGCTTATATAGTCGGTATGCTCATTTGGAATCTTATTAGGGAAAAAAAGAGCGTAGACGATATGCTCCTTTATCTGATCGTGTTGATTCCTCTTGTCTTGCGACTCTTTCGCGTAAAATAAAAAAAGGTGAGATTACCGCGCTTCCTTCGGTCGTTCGCAATGACAGACAGGTGGGCTTGATGAATCAAGCCCCTTCGCGAAATATAAAAAGGAGAGAAATAGTATGGCTCGCGAATGGAGAATAAAATTTATCCTTATTATAGTCATCGTCCTCATCATGATAATTTCGGGTACTCAGCTTTATAACCATCGGCATTACAATATGCCCGTAGTGGCAGGACCAGGGGTAACCAAGGTTATTAATCTAAGCGAATACTCCAAAGGCTTGAAAGGAACCATGGGGGATACCAATGTCTTTTTCCTGCAAGGCAAAGAGGAAGGCGGGAAAATGCTCATTCTTGCGAACACACACTCCAACGAGCCAGCAGCATTACTGGCCGCACTCATAGTTTTGGAAAATGCCATTGTCGATAAAGGAACGCTCATCATCATCCCTCATTTTAACAACAGTGCAGGACGTAATACCAGACCAGGAGATGGCTATCCTTTATATTTTGAAATCCCTACAGCTTGGGGCAGCAAAAAGTTCAGGATGGGAAACCGTGATGCATCGCCGCTAGATCAATGGCCAGATCCCGATGTTTATATTCACTATCCTGATAGACAACTGCTTTCTTACATCGATGCCAGAAACACAAACAGAACTTGGCCTGGAAGATTAAGCGGACCTCTCATGGAAAGGGTGACCTATGGAGCCATGCAGATTATGAGGGAAGAGAAGGTAGATATGGCTATAGACGCTCACGGAGCGGAGACAATGTTTCCGGTGACGAATTGTATCGTAGCGCCTGAAAAATCCATGAGGATAGCTACAATGGCTTCTCTAACCGTAAAGGCAAGAGAGGGACTTGATAATCATGTTGAGCCATCTCCTTCAGGATTTCGAGGGCTTTCCCACAGAGAGATCGGAGATTATTCAGATACAATGCCTTTTCTGCTAGAGGCTCCTCTTCCTTTCCTGGACCAGCCGACCGGTCCAAAAACTGTAGGTTTACTTTTGGATGGAAAGGATCCTTTTTTGCTGAGCCTTTCGAAGAAAAAGAAGTTGTTTGTGCCTTACGACGAGACCGGCTGGCCCATGGAAAAACGTGTGGGCCAGCATTGCTCGGTTATTTTAGAGCTTGTGCGTCAATTCTCAAGAAAATTTCCGGATAAAGCAATCAAACTCCAGAATGTTCCGCGCTATGCTGAAGTAGTGAAGAACGGTATCGGCTATTACTATCAATATCCGGCTGAAGCTGACAAAAAAGATATTTATTACAACTAAAAGGTGGGTTTGATGAATCAAACCCCTTCATCAAAGTAAAAAGGGGACTGTCCCCTTTTTACTTTTTATTCAATTTGGAGTTGAGTCAGTTGATTCTTGGCGTCTGTCACTTCAGGACTTTCTTGGTCAGCGTCTTTTCGTATTTTGATAAATTGCTCATATTGCTCTATGGCCTTACCCTTCCAGCCTTTATCCTGGTAAATCTTAGCCAGCTTATAGAAACTCTGAGTAAATATGTCTCCCCAGTATTGTCGGCCAGCCGTAAGAGAAGCTATCTTTTCAAACTCTAACTGAGCCTTCTCAATGTCTCCAGATCTGTAATAAGCCGAAGCTAAAGCATCAATAAATAATGCATGTTCATCATCTTGAGAATGCTCAAAAGGCAATAAGGCCACAGCATCCTTAAAATATTCAATAGCCTTGGAGGAATTCTCTCTCTCAAGCCATATCATGCCCATTAGGTGATAGTAGCGTCTGATTCTTTTCCTATTCATTCCTTTCTGAACTAACTCTTTAAGCTCATCTGCTATTTTTCTAGCCTCATCAACTGATTTCATCTCCAGATAAGTCAATCCTCTGTAATGAAGGGCTTGTGTTTGTAGGGAAATATCTTCTGCTTCAACGGCACTAGTCAGGGCCATATCGCACGCTTCTAAAGCTTTTTCAGTTTCTCCTGCCCTTAAATGCAAATATGCCAGGTGCAAATGGAACTGCGATTTCCAGCTTGTTTCTCCGAGCATTTCAGCCAGCTCAATTCCACGGTTAAGCATATCTTCTGATTCCTCGAACCTTCCCTGCAAAGTGTATAAATCACTCAACAGTCTCATTCCTATATCATGAGCTCTCGGCTCATCTGACTCGAATAACTTCAAGTATTCCTTTTCAGCATTCGCCAGTTCGCCGCTAAAAAGGAAAATATCACCCTGCAAGGTGAAATTGCCATAATAAGCTGGATTGAGAGCCACAGATTTATTAGCCTCAATTAGGGCAAAATCATATTTCCTCTGATAAAGAAAATTATAGGCCAGACCCCGGTGGGCCCGGGCATTATCCGAAATATTGTTTACATATAACTCAAGAATCTCAAGGGCTTTCCCATATAATCCTTTAACCATATAGGCATCTGCTATATTGCCATAACTCAGGATGGGTTCCACTTTATTCTGAATATTCACCTCATATCTTTCTATAGCTTTATCCCAATCGTCTAAAACTGCATATAAAAATACTAAATTGTTATTTCCGATCATATCCTCTGGATAAAACTTTAATAATTCATTATAGGTCTCAATGGCTTTTTCAAATGTTTTCTCTGATTGAAAGTAAAAAGCCCCCTGGATATAATAGCGCTCTCTCTCCGACACCCTGTCCCTCAATTCAAAGGCCTTCTGGAGACGCTTCCTCGCCTCAGTCCTGTATCCTATATTCGTATATGCAATTGCCATATTTCTGAAGGCCATAGCAAACTCATTATCTATGGCGACTGCTGTTTCCATCAAGGGAATGCTTTTTAGATAATCGCCCATGTTAAAATATTTCATGCCTTCTCTGTAATATTTATATGCCTCAGGGGACGCGGTTGTGATTCTCCCCACTTCTTCATCAATATCACTCGCAATCTCCTCTGCGGACAGCTTGAAGCTCGCTTTGATTTTTGTTGTCAGATCGTCCACCATAGTAAAAAGGCTCTCTTCTCCTGTCCCTTCCACCATTTCAGAGCCTATAAGCTCCCCTGTTCTTGCTCTCTGAAGCATAGTGTTGATTCTCAAAGTATCACCTGCTTTGGCCATTTTCCCAACTAATATGTACTCGATGCCACTGCGAGAGGACACGTCTTTTAAATCCTTAGAGGAATAACTCTGTGCTTCCAGCAAATCCAGTTCTTCCATCAGATTGAAAAGCCTTTCTCCGCTTAACACTGATATATATTTCGATTGTGAAAGGTCAGCAACCAGCAAATCAGACAGGGCCTTTCTCCAATGATCAAAGTTTTGGTCTCCTGTGTTGTTTTCAAAGTACATGACAGCGAGCGAAGGCTTGCCCGGAGCGATGGGAATAGGCTGTTTTTGAGGAATTATCTGCCAAATTACTATCGCAGTGATTGCAAGAGCAAGAATAAAAAGGGCGGGAAAGCGAAGCTTCTTCAGGCTGAATTTTACGGTTATCTCCCTCGCTGTTATCGGCTTTTTTGTAGGAACAATTCGCTCAGTGACAGGAACGCCTTTTTCTATATCCGTAAGCGCTGAAAAGAGTTCCTCTGCACTCTGGTATCGGCTCCTGCTGTCTTTCTCTAAACATTTGAGAATCAGGCGGTTGAGATCATCAGGAATATGCGGATTAAGCTCTTTTGGTTCCTGGACTATCTCGCTCTTGTGCTTTAAGGCTATACTTAAGGGCTTTTCTCCCTCAAAAGGAACTCTTCCGGTTACCATCTCATAAAGAATCACACCTAACGAGTAGATATCAGCAGGAGGGCCCACCTCCTTCTCATCCACTTGTTCAGGAGACATGTACTCTGGTGTCCCTATGATCACTCCGGCATCAGTTATTCCTTTTTTTCTCAGTGTGCGAGCAATCCCGAAATCCATTATCCGCGCATTCCCTTCTCTATCGACCATGATATTTTGAGGCTTTAAATCCCTATGAACCACTCCTAGACCGTGTGCTTCTTCCAGTCCCTCGCACACCTGCTTTGCTATGGAAATTGCTTTGCCGGCACTTAACTGTCCAACTCTAATAATCGTGCTTTTCAAATCCTCCCCTGGCACAAATTCCATTGTGATATACTGGGTGCCTTCCTTATCTTTGCTCAGATGATACATCCGGCATACATTCTTGTGGGAAATCTTGCGTGCGGTTTTCAACTCATTACGGAACCGTTCAATAATCTTTTCATCAGAAGAGATATCAGGATTTAAAAGCTTTATTGCCACGTTCTCTTTTATTTCTGTGTCGATAGCTTTGTAAACTCTGCCCATTCCGCCTTTTCCCAGCTCTTCAATCACCTGGTATCTTTCAGCAAAAGTAGCCCCACTGGCCAGAAATTTCACAGGCGTCTGGAGGGTCTTTGTCTGAGCAACAGAAAGTTCTTCTGGGCTGAGAAGAGCTGTGGCGCACTTGCTGCAATAAAGACTTCCTGGAGGGTTCTCAAATTGGCACGAAGGACATTTCATGGGGTCAGGCTTTCATAAGTTTCATAACTTAATATATCACGAGTTCTTCAAAACAAATTATAACTCTTGATCATATTATCTGAAAAAACAAAATTATAAAAGCATATTCAATGGGGTCAGGCTTTCATAAGTTTCATAACTTGAATTTTGACACATTCTTTTAAAAAAATTATTGTTGAAGCCTTAAATAATAATTCAAGTTATTCAAGCCTGACCCCATTGTTTTATGACTTTACTAAATATTAAATATTGAGATGCAACTCCTTCGTAAAACAATTCTCTACTGTGTTTTTAGCGCTTCTTCTATCTTCGCTACTGCAGTCTTTATGTTTTCCATAGAATTTGCATAGGATAGGCGAATATATCCTGCTCCATTCGTACCGAAACTTTCACCTGCAACCGTTGCCACACCAGCATTTTCAAGTAATAAATTCGCCATCTGGTAACCGTCCTTTCAAGTTTCTTTAACAGATGGGAATAAATAAAAAGCACCTTCTGGTTTTGTACAAGTAAAGCCGGGAATCTTATTAACTGCTTCGTACAGATAATCTCTTCGCTTACGAAACTCTTCGACCATTGCGTATGAAGGCCCTTGATCACCATTCAAAGCCGTAATAGCACCCCACTGGGCAAAAGTGTTAGTGGAGGTGATCATATATTGATGGTATCTCAATATTGGATTGACTAGCCCCTCTGGGCCCATAACATATCCAATTCTCCATCCTGTCATGGAATAGAACTTAGAAAAGCCATTCATGACTAGGGTTCTATCTCTCATCCCTGATAACGTGGCAATACTCACATGTTGAGCGGGTGAGTAAACGATTTTTTCATAGATTTCATCGCTTAAAACCACCATATCATATTTATTTGCTAAATGAGCGATTCTTTCCAATGCCTTTTGATTTATTACTGACCCTAATGGATTTGAAGGACTGACAAGAATAATCATCTTGGTTCGGGGAGTTATCAATTCCTCTATTTGGTTTGGGTCGGGTTGAAAATTATTCTCTTCAGATAGTCTATATCCAACGGGCTCCACAAAATTTGTAAGGGCAACCACATTGTAGTTAAGCCAACTCGGATCAGGAATGAGCACCTGGTCACCAGGATTTAACAATGCATTTATTGCCACATATACTCCTTCTGCAACTCCGTTCGTAACAACGATTTCAGAATCCGGATTGTAGTCTAGTTGATATTCTCTGGCAAATTTATCAGCGATCGCCTGACGGAGCTCGAGAACCCCAGCATTTTGCGAGTAATGATGCTTGCCAGCTCTTAAAGCTTCCACTGCTGCCTCGACAATATGTTGCGGCGTATTAAAATCCGGTCTTCCGATTTCCAGATGGATGATCTCTTTTCCCTGCTGCTCCAGCTTGCGCGCCGCATCAAACATTACGCGTATTTGTGAATAGGGAATTCGTTGGGCTTTAATGGATTCCATTCTAACCTCTCCTATTATAATGTGGGTTTGATAAATTAAACCCCTACAACAAAAAAAGGTAGAGATTGCGTAGCCCGTTCCGAGCAACGCGAGGAATCTCTTGCACGCCTCGCAATGACATCCTTATTTGTAGGGTTTATGAACCAAATCCCTGCAGCTTAATTTTATTTAATTAAATATATTTTGATTTGGTGACCATCAATAAATTTGCAGCCGCCCTCAGTATAAACCCCGGTCTCTTCGAAGGCTATTCTAACATCCTGGTTGCTCCACTCAGGCACACTGGTTATGCTGCTAAATTCTATCGCGTAAGCAGTATTTGGATATAGTGGGTATTCCATTCGCATCTTTATTCCTTCGGGAGCTCTCTCAGGTGGTCTCGCATCCATAGGACAGCCGGCACCGTGTCCATTAAATCCAATAGGGTGGGAATAAATAAGCGGCCTCAATTCCTCTTCTGTCGCTTTTTTCATTGCCAAGTCTGTAATCTCACTGCCCGTTCTGCCGGTTCTAAATTCATTCATGAAAATCTCCGCAACTTTATTCGCCCTTCTCAAAGCTTCCTTTATGCCTTCAGGTGCATCGTCTTCACCGATCTTACACACATAAGCCCGCCACTGCATATCCGTACATAATCCGAGATACACAATTCCCACGTCACAGTGAAGAAGATCACCCCTCCGAATAACTCTTCTATCAGAATACTTGACCGCCTCTTTCTTGTGCCTTTGGATCGAAATCGAGGGCTGAAACCAAGCTTCAAGCCCCAGGTCTGTAATTTTCTGTCTTATCCACCAGACAACATCCTCCGTTGTTGTAATATCGGGAGTGATAGCTTTATTGGAGTAAAACTCAGCGATTATATCGTGGGCAATTCCACAGATGTGTCTATAAACGCTCAGTTCCTGGGGGCTTCTCGTCTCAAGCCATCCCACACAGAGATTCTCAGCTGAAACAAACCTAGCAGAGTATTCAGGACCTAGAGCTTTTTCCAGTTTCTCCTTCAGACTTGCGGTTAAGCCGTCTCCAAAAGCCCATGTGGGAGAGATATTTATCCCTATTTTTTTTGGATTGAGTTTTTTAATTACATCAGCCAAGCTTTCAAATTGAGTCTTTCTTTTATCGTTCCATGTTGATTTATACCATTCACCCATACCATAATAACTCCCCGAAAGCCTCTCCACTCCAAGTTCTTCTCCGCGGTCATGGAAAATAAGAATAGAAGTTCTCCGCGCGTACATAACTGGTTCAGGAACAAGACTCATATAGACCGGATCCTCATTATATTCACGGTTTATGACAAGCCACATATCTATTCCTTCTCTTCTCATCAATTTCGGGATAATATTATCCAGCCTCCATTCCAGCCATTGGTTCATCACTCGTGCTCTTTCCCTCTCAGGCAAAATTTTATAGCTGTCATTAACTGCTGCAACTCCATAATCCTGGGAGTAAGAGTGCGTTATTAGAAAAAACAAAAAGATCAAAGAAAACGCCATGAAGAATCTTAAAAATTTGTGATTAAGCATCTTTCCTGCCTCCCTTATTTATTTTTGCCACACCTTAAGTGTCTTCTTTTTAGTATTTCCATTTGGAGGCATCTTCGCCTTTGGGGGCATTCTTTGTGATACGCTCTGCCATTTCTCTCTCCAGCTTCCCTGTACTCCGCCCGTAAGGAGTCCAGCCGTGCCCTTTTCTCGGGCGCCCGTACTGGAAAGAGCCAGCATAGTAAGGATCTTTCGTTCTTTCAAGGAATTTCTCAAATTCATAAACGGCTTCATTGAGGTAGAAATGATCCATATCCCCGCACGATATGTGTAATTTTCCCACAAGCTTCGGCCCAAGCCATGACCAGTTTTCCTTTACGTAGTTGTAAAGATCGTATTTTTTATAATATTCGGCAACTTCGTGGTCTATCTCTCCTGTTAATTTATCCCAGAGAGGTTTTGGATAGCCATCTTCACCCACAGGACCATAGGCAGCCTGCCATATGTCGAGCTGCTGTCCTGATCGTCTTTTTGAACCCAGCACTGCTTCCAACTGGCTCATCTGCCTCATGGTAACAATTACCTGGCCATGGGGATCCCTCATCATGGGGCGCTCGGGTTTTAGCCATCCGTACTCTTTAAAGAAAGCATTTTTATCTTTATAAATGTTTATGAGTTGGTAGTAGCGGAAATCGATGGGATCGGGAAAGAAGGTCCACGTCCCCCCAAAGAAGTCGGGATGGAAAACCTGTAAGGCCAGGGATTCCCACCCACCCGTGGAGCCGCCAGAGAGAACGCGGGCATAAGGTTTTCTGATAATCCGAAAATGCTCTTCTATATAAGGGATGAGTTCGGTCATAATCGCATCTCCGAAGGGACCACAATTCTCAGAATTGACGGCATACGAGTCATCAAAATAAGGACACGGGTGTTGAAAGGTTACAGCGATCATCCGCGGAAAATCTTCAGATGTCCAGACCTTATAGAAAGCATTTCCTTCTCGAAATCTGCCTGGCGGACGGAGAGAGAAATGTCCCTGTATGTAATGAACAGGATAATAAACATTGGGGTGCGTATCATAACCTTTGGGCAGAAGGATTACTGCTCCCAAATAAATGGGATGTCCCCAGAATTCGGTCAGAAGTTTGCTTTGAATCTTAATACGCTTCACCCATTTTGTATCCTCTGGAACCTCGACAGGCGGAATCACCTTGTCCAGGCTAAGCTTTATGGTGTACCCACTCGATGGATCCAGATATATAGATTTAACCTCACTGTAAAGGTTGCCCGGAGACCTGTTAAATTGTTGACCTTCCCATTGGTCCATATGGGCCCAGATAACGTGGCCATCAGATCGATGAAACTGAGTGTATATATTTATCAAAGCTTGAACATGGTAATCCCCGGCAGGAATTTCACTCAAGCTCTTTGGTGGGTAACCTAGAACATTTTCATCAATTACAGCTACTTCGCCAGGCTTCATTTCCTCAACATCGAGGCCAAAAAAAGGTACGCTATTGCTCCAGGAACCAGCCTGCAAACGTGGTTCTCGCTTTTCATTCCGAGTGATAATAACAAATACTCGTCCGGTAATCAGTTCTGGATGTACAGTAGACGGAAAGGATATTTCAAACTTCAGTCTTGAAGATTCGGCTGGCTTGCAGGATTGGTTTGTGAAAACACCAGAAATAATGATTAAGGCTGCAATGACATAGACGAAAAGACTTTTTTTCAATTTCATATCTTCCTCCTTCCCTAAGTTAATAAAACTGAATTATTCATAAAACTCGTGAATAATCTCGGTTAACTTTATACTACAAATATATGAATACACCAAGATAAAAAAGTGTGAGGTCAGGCTAGCATAACTTGCTATTTTTGAGTATCCAAATAAAAATTTGGGTCTTTAAGCAGGATTGAGATAAAAATACAAATTATTCAAGTTATTCAAGCCTTACCCCAACGTCTGGTTTTGGCTTTGCATGGCGGTGAAACAAAAAGACAAGCCCTCCGAATAAACCCCATCCAATCCTCATTCCCAGGTCTACAAACTCGCCAGCTAAGGCGAATTCCTTAGGGAACTTCATCAATTCCCTGAAGCTAGCAGTTCGAACACCAAGCCCGTTAATGGCAGGAACCGTCATAAGAAGAAAAATCATTATAGGTATCTTCATCGCAAAATCAATGAATGACGGATTCTGATTCAGTGCTTTTGCAATGAGGAAGTAATACAGGATCATATTCATCTGAAAGACAATGCTCACGCATTGTGCTGCTGCAAGGAAAAACGGATGCTTGTAGTACGTTTCTACTGCAGCATAAGATTTCTCCACAACTCCCATTATCTTCTCAGGAAGTAACTTGTCGAGCAACCTAAGGATTGGACGGGCAATTCTCGGGTGAGCAGCCACAATCAAGCCAAAGATTCCCACTAGAGCAAGACTAAGGAACAGCCACATGGAGCTTTTCTGTTCAGCCTCGATGGACAGGTATGTCAAGAAGGCAACGCCGGCTATGAGGACAAGAGCCACAAAGCCTGTCAAACGTTCTATGATCACCACCATGACTGACTGGGGACCCTTTCCCGTGATCCTCGTACTGTCATAAGCCCTGACGACATCTCCTCCTATCGTAGAAGGGAGAAATGTATTAAAAAAGGATGCCATGAAATACGAAAGGAAAAGCCGGGGGAAAGGAACCTGCGCTCCCTGTGCAGCAAGAAGAATCTTCCACCTGAGACTCGTTAGGCTGAATCCGACCAGATGAAGCATAATCGCCGGAATTAACCACTGCCATGAAGTAGATCTGAATGCCCAGGCAAAGCGCTCTAAGGCTGCAGTTAGTCCGCCTTCGTCTCTCGCAAGTGCATTCAGGAAGTAGATGATCAAGCCAGCGCTTATGACAATTCTGACGAATAGCCCAATCCACTTTTTTTTCATTTCTTTTGCTAAATACTTTTGGGAGGAACACTGACGGTTATTGAAAATATATAAATATCAAGGGGATTTACGGAATTCACCTTAAACTTCCTATAACACAGCAAAATTTTCATGTCAAACGGAGGGCAACTGAAGAAATATTCCTAGTTTTTCGATGGGAAGACTTGCATGGTGTGGTATAATACTTGTAGTTCTCTTTGGCCGGCTGGGGAGAACTCCTACCGTTGTGGTTATCCACCATAACTCCCTTTTGCTGTCACAGCCGGCTTTCTGTTTAACCACACATTACTTCTCTTTCTGCTCCTTTTTTTTCTTGTATAAATTCTTAAACTCGCGAATAGGAAAATAAATCCAGATAACTAAAATAGCAAAGCCAATGAGCCAAACACTCCAGGTGACCCAATCTATATACATTTCATTCCTCGCAGTGACACATGCCTCTCGCTCATTGCAGAGACATAATATCATTCACCATCGGTACAAAGCCTATTAACCTGAATTATTCATAAAAAATGCCGACACCTTCTGCAATCACAGCAATATCAGGAAGTCCCTCTGATATTGCTGTGAATCCTGCTAAAAACTTAAAAAAAGTCATTCATATTAATCGGCATTTTTTCCCTTGCGGCAAACCGATCTCACCGTATCTGCTTCGTTGCAGCCCATTCGCGGTGGATGACCACAGCTTCATGGGCCGACGCCTTGCATCTGCGGCAAGCTCGATTTGTGAATAACCCAAGTTAATTAAATTTCAGCCTAATTAATCCTCCCAGAAAAAATATTATCATTCCCACTAAAGCTATTATTGAGGCTTGGGCATAGGGGATACTCCCTAAAATAACTCCTGCTAAAAACAGCAACAGGCCCAAACTTAAGATTGCTAAACTTATCTTTCCTCCCAAGGATTCCGGTATAGTTTTATAATGGTCAGATTCTTTGTTCTTGCGAGCAAACTCTTTCTTTCTCTGCCAAATAAACCGAATCTTTTTTGGCGAAGTTTTTGGGAAAAACAAACTAATCAAGGGACAGAGCATTAAAGCCGCAGCAGCGCTTACCAGAGTTGAAACAGTGAAATCATAATGAAACAAAAATCTCGCCACTGTCCCGCACAAAGCACCGGCCAGGTAACCTCCTACTGCTCCCTGCCAGTTTACTCTTTTCCAGAACAGGCCATAGACTACAGCCACCACAAACAAAGGCATATCCATGATGCCAATTACGGTTAAATAGGCCTGGACGGCACCTCCTAATTTAGGAACCACGTAGGAAAATAGGATAATCAACAAGCCGAAAATAACGGTGGCTATCCGGACCACTTTCAGAATCTGCTGAGGGCTGGCTTTCTTTTTTATTATTCTTGTATAGATGTCGTTTACATAAAGAGTAGCCGTTGCATTCAAATTGGAATCAATAGTGGACAACTGAGAAGCCAAAAATCCACAGACAACCAAGCCCAGAAGAAAGGGAGGCAGATGATTGGCGATTAGATAAGGAATCGCAGAATCAGGATTGTTCAATCCTGGATGAAGCACAGAAGCAGCCACTCCAGGGAAAATCCACAGAAGGGCAAATGGAGTGGTAACGATTCCGGCCAGGACCATTCCCCTAGTAACCGTCTTTGTATCCTTGGCGCTGAATGCTCTCTGTAACAACCCCTGATCAAGGCTTGCCCATTGGAACCCCAAGACCAGTATGGCCAAGATGAATTTCCAGTCATAAAGTCCGGTGTGGGTGACCAATTGTAAATTCTCAGCAGGTAATTTATCGACCAATCCAGGCCACCAGCCGACAGCGCTCATTGCGATGGGCAGAATGAGAAGCGCTCCGAGCAGCATCAAGATAAATTGAACGGTATCAGTCAAAGCAACGGCCCACATTCCACCCATCATCGTGTAAATGATGGCAACCACCGCGAAAATTGCTACCCAAAGCGTAAAGGATTTTACTCCCGTGATTGTTTGAGCAGCCACTGCGGCTGTATAGAGGACAATCCCCAGCCAGAATACTAACCGGAAGATCCAGAGTATTCCGATTAGGACCCTGGCTCCTGGATTGAATCTCATCTCCAAGAATTCGGGAACAGTTCTGATTTTAAGAGACCTGAAAATCGGTACAATGAATAAACCGGATAGAACCAATGCCATATTGCCTGTCCATGTATGCCAGACAATGGAGATGCCATGGCTGTAAGCTACTCCCGCCTGCCCGACAAAACTGTATAAGTTGACGTTAGTGGCAGTGATAGTCGCAGCGAGGATAAAAGGCGTGAGTTCCCTGCCGCTCACAAAAAAATCATCGGGACGTTTGATCCATTTGTAAAAATAAGAGCCGGCCCAAAAAATCATGATTAAGAAAACGCCAACGATGAGACAGTCAATTAACGCCATTTTTTATGCCGGTTACCTCACATCTCCTACACTACTTTGATCAATACGCATTCATCCTCTTTTAAACCAATCTCATTATTTTGTAAAGATTATGAAAAAGAGAGGTAATTAAAAGATTTGAATCACTTCAAGATAATCCATTTAAGGGGGATATTAAAAAGGCTCATGGAAAGAAAAATATTTACAGAGCGAGAATAGGAGATTATAGATTTTATTTCAGAACTTTCCCTGAATCAAAATCAATTGAAATTGTAGTATTTGATCGTCGCACTCATATAAAAAAGAAAACCATCCATAGGATTAGCTAAAAATGAATCCTTATTAACAATTTCTCTTCTCTTATTGCTTATCTTTAATCTCCGGAAGAAAGTTCTCCATCACCCAAATTTCTTGAGATGTTCTCATTTTTGCATCTGCTTAAGAAGCTCTTCACGGTTGATTATGTTGCCGCCTTTGATTACAGTATGAATTCTTTTCGTATTTCTAATGTCCTCTAATGGGTCGGCTTCCAATACCACAAGGTCTGCTATTGCTCCGGTAGCGATAATACCTAGCTGCCCTTCTAGGCCAAGAGCAACTGCAGCATCCTTTGTTGCAGCGTTAAGTGCTTCGAGTGGCGAAAGCCCAGCATCCACCAGAAATTCCAACTCCCAATGTACGCCTAAAAAGCCTATGAAAATCGTATAATCAGTCCCTGCTACCAACTTTATACGTGCATTATGGGCGGCAAATGCGTTCACTTTGCTCGCTTCAAACATTTGGTCATATTCTAAAGCGAAGATTCTTGGAAGTTTCATTTTTAGCACCCTTTCCATCCTCTCGATCTGGGCAGGAGGTAAAAAGCTTGAAACTTCCGGAAAGGAAAGAACTTTGGATACGCGCTCACGTCCTTTCTTAGTTCCAACAAACGGAAATGTAATCGTTGTAGATAAGGTCATATTAGCTTTGTGTAGTATTTCAACCACATCCTGTCGAAACTTTGCCTTAGCGGTACCATCCCAAGAATAGAAAAAGGCATGCTCTTTTCTGTCCAGACCAGCCGCCACACTCGCCGGCCGGATAAAATGCGACAGAACAGGCAGGCCACGGCGATGAGCGGCACTGACTGCTGCAGCTTCGACCCAGGGCTCGCGCCGAAGAAAAGCTTTCACCTGAGTTGCCCCTAGACCAGCCAAGTGCTCTATGTATCTCTCGAGTTGGTCTTGTGTCTTTACTCTCAAGAATTGAGGGTATGCATTCATATAACTCGGCACCACGAACCCACAGGCAGGAAAGATTCTCGGTCCAGCCCGTCGACCGCTTCTGATTGCTTCCTGCTGCATAACTATCCAGTGACCTTCTCCTCCCGCTCCACCAACCGATGTTACTCCCCAGTAGAGATGTCCTTCTGCTGGAAACCTACGGAAAATGTGTGCGTGTGCATCGAACAACCCTGGAATTACAGTCTTCCCTTCCAAATCAAGCTCGAGATCAGCCGAAATGGCAAGAGTGCCGCTTTGCTTGATTGACTTGACCCGACCGTTTTCAATAAAAAGATCGTGCAGCCCTTCCAGAGGATCAGGCGTCAACAATCTTGCGCTCCGGAGAAGCAGTGATCCTTCCGGGCGCTGTACCTCATAAGAGAAGTCTAATGGGAAATGCTGCGGCTCTCCATTTTCCGCATTGGCGATCATCAATTCTCCTGAATTCACAAACAACAGCTTCTTGTTTGGAGACCAAGCTGGAAAGAATGCAGGGCCTGGAATAAGTTGCCTCCAGGCCGTATCTTTCTCGAGTGGACGGATCCACATTTCGCCATTAGAAACGTAGACAAGCATATCTCCTTGTAGCGAGATGGCGGCAAACTCAACCTGATCAGGAGGATCTGCGTCCAATGATTGAGGAGTCCCGTCCTTTAATGCCCGTTGAATCGACGTCTTTGTCTCCAATGTTTTTTGGTCGTAGTACAATCTTGAATACACCAGATTCTCACTATCTGGCAGCCAGCCAAGCGCTCTGTGATCACCGCCTGAAGTCTTGATAAAGGGCTCTATTTTACCTCCAGTTGATGATACAGTTTTAAGATGAGGTCTTGGACTATGTGTAAAAACGATACTTTCTCCCGAAGGAAACCAAAGAGGTGTCTCCACATCTCCTGATATATCGGTTAGCTGCATTAGCTTATGATCCTTCACACTTACTGTATACACCTGATAGTCTCCGTTTCGATTTGAAACAAAGCCTATCCTCTCTCCATCAGGTGACCATGCTGGATCACAATCGTCTGCTGGTCCAGAGGTTAGCTGTTCAAAGCGACCATCTTCTTGTCTTATCCAAATATCACCAAGGGCGGCAAAGGCAATGCGATTTCCATCTGGCGAAGGAGTGGGACGATAGATTCCTCTAACCGGAAGCCGTGCACCTGGCGAAGGAATCTTTGTGTGTCTGCGCTTATAAGATTCACGAGACAGGGTGAGGGAAGCTCTGAATGGGATTGTATCCATATCTCCGCTTGTTGGATCAATCGTTCTGATTTTTCCACCGGCAGTATATACAAGCAAATTGCGTCCCGGTATCCACTTCGGAGCATACGTGTGAAGGTCCGATTCCTCGGTAAGTTGCTTAGGCTCTCCACTCTCAACAGAGACCGAAAAAATTTGGGGTAGATCTGACCGATCTGATATAAAAAACAGACTCTTGCAATCAGGTGACCATGAAGGAGCGTGGTCATTTGCGCCTTTTGTAATCTGTCTGATGGAATCTCCATCCGACGAGATTATTGAAAGGCGACCATTCGTACTTAATACAATCCATTTTCCATCCGGGGACCATGCAGGATGTTGCGCTCTTATTTTCTTTTCTGGAGTTATACGTTCTGGAGTTCCTCCCTCGGCTTGTACTGTATAAAGACCTCCCAAGCGTTCAAACACAATTGTCTTGCCATCGGGAGACCAACTCTGCCAGAAGTCGAATTCACCATTAGTAAGTTGACGTGGAGTTCCACCTGATGCAGGAACCACAAAAAGTCCTGCATCTTTCCGGAGAGAACAATATACAATGAATTCACCATCTGGTGACCATCGCGGAAACCAATGTTCATCGGGAGGAGATATGGGATTGGTTAGAGGACGAGCTTCTCCACTTTCTATATCCAGTATCCAGATATGCTGCCAGAGCTGCAGCGCAATCTGCTTGCCGTCAGGTGAGGGAACAGCCTCCATGTCTGTCCCCTCATGAAACTCCAATTCAAGAGTTTCTGTGCGGGGACCGCACGACAACATGAGCAGCAAAGCTCCTATCAAAAACACAATAGATGCTACATTAATGCCCAAGTAACTTTTGGAGAATCTGCTTATGATTCACCTCCGCTTCCAAAATTGTTTGATCACTTTCTTTGTTTATTGAATATAAAATAACAGCCTCAATCTTCCTCGCCGATAGAAAATATTTGCGCTGAAATTGTTTTCAGCATTTTAAAATGTTTTTAGTAACTCCAGATTTGAAATGAGAAGCAAATTAAATATGATTTTTCCCCACTAAGTATTTTTCTTCCTCTTTTCTTTTATATTTTTATCACAGGAAAAATTTGAGGTCAAATAATCGCAATAGCACTATAATTACTACCATTTAGATGATAGAAATCTTAGTTCGAAACTCGATGATTAATAGCGCTTATTAATCCAGGGTTATAAGTACAAAATTAGCTATACTAGAAATGGGCGAGGCAAGACTCAAAAAGTCCTAAAAGTACTTATGCTTAAAGACTATTGTATCGCCAGGTTATGAATTTTTCTTCGTCTATTTTAACGCTTGTTTTTCAGATCGGGTAAGGAATGTAAAAATTTGTCTTCAATTGTCAACAATATTCATGGAAAAAAGAAAGTCCTTTGGTCCAGAGGAGTGGAAAGGGGAACAACAGCAGAAATAATTAGTAAGCGTCGCCATGGGTAACGATGAGGTGGACTCCAATGCGTTTGTTTGTTCTATCCAACTCAAAAATAATCCTGAACTCTCCCACCCTCAGCCTATAAAAACCCCTTAACTTACCAGCCAGAGGCCTAACATTCTTATGAAGTATCGGGTTCTCTACTTTTTCAAGCTCTTCAAGATTGTTCAAGATTCTCTGCGATGTTTTTTTCTCTAACCTCTTCAAGTATTTCAGAGCATATTTGGAAAGCTCAACTCTCCAATTCCTTTCTTGCTTCTTCAATTGTTGCTCCCTTGCCTTTTCTAAATTCTTTGGATGAACGGATTAATTTCTCATAAAAACCAGGCATAGAAAGGAGTTCATGTGTTTCTTTGTGTCTTTCAATGTATTCATCTATTAACTCTACTATCACCTCATTTAATTTCCTGTTTTCTAAGCTGGAGATAGCTTTAAGAATATTCTTTTTATCTTCAGGGATACGAATCGTAGCTGTTGTCATTTCTCAGCCTCCGAGAGTATATTAATCGATTAATCGCTTTTTGTCAATTAAAAGTATTATGAATTTGATGAATCAAACGCCTCGACCAAGGATAAAATTTCCGAAAAAAGGAGTCCCCTTTTTATATGAGGCCCATTTTTTTGAGGGCATGGTCAGCTCTAATTGCTTGCGGCGCCTCTTCTGGCAAATTTAGAACCACTCCACCTTTTGTTGGCCTTATGACAATTTTTCCTTCTTCGGCCAGCTTATTGGTTATTTCAACAGGATTCTCTCCGTCGAAATATTTTTTGAATGCTTCATTGAAGCCACTGTATACAGAATGAATCCCTTTGTAATTTTCAGTCCTCAATTTCACAATTGCCTGTTTGATGAACTCTTCATAAGATAATTTCTCTGCCATTTTTTCCCTCACAAAATAATTATTTTCATTGCAGCATAAAAAGCCTTATTCTCGGCTAACTGTTTTTCTTATTCTTTACTAAACCCATCGCTGATTGAGGTGATTCTGTTAATCATCTCATTCTTTTTATGTGAACTAATTCTTGCTGCTGCACCGGACTACGCTCACCCTCTGGATAGGAGTAGTGATAACACGATTGCCAAATTCAAGGTGGAGCCCACATGCTGCAAGAGTATCGACCTTTATGATACTGCCCCCCCATGAACATCCAGTTATTGTGGCTTTTATAGGGGAGAGTCCTTTACGGTCAAACCAACCCCCAGAAACAATATAGCGATCATCATCAAGGACACTTAAAGAGTAAGTGGAATTGCGGGTAGTGATGAACACTAAATCTCCGAAACGCAGCTCTGACTTGAGGATCTGCCTTAAATGATTGGTTCCTTCGATGATCTTTTCTAGGTTGTGACCAAGTCCACTCATGGCATCTATTATCTCTTATCTTGGAGGATTTTTTTCATGTTTACCTGAAATCTTTTTAAGTCACCCTCAATTCTTGACGCGAAAGCTTCCTCTTTGAATGACGCTCATCCCTTCATATATATCTCATTTTGAATGTAGCAAACCAAGAATCTTTAGTCAACTGAAATGGAAACAAAAAGGGGACAGGCTACTTTTTTCCCTCTCCTTTGAGATTGCCACGCTCCCATCGGTCTCTCGCAATGACAAAGGAAAAAAGTAGCCTGTCCCCTTTTTTTCAATGACAATTAATTTTATTAAAAAGTAGCCTGTCCCTTTTTTCGCAAGCCCCTACAAAAAAATGCTGAGATTGCTAGATTTTGCTCGCAATGATAGAAGAAATTTTATTTTTTTGGGGCTTTGGAAGCATCATATCGTCTGATAACCTCGTTGGTTATATCTACTGCAGGATTGAAATAGACCACTCCACTTGCTACTACATCCAAGACCATGTCAAATCCTTTCTCCTTTGCTACCTGGTTGATAATCGGGATCACTTCTTCTCTGATTTTCTGGGTAAGATTTAATTGAAGCCGCTGAAAATCTCTAGCTGAGTCTTCCTCGTACCTCTTACGATCTGTTCTTTTTCTCTCAAGATCAGAAGTCAATTGTATTAGAGCATCATCGCTCATTGTAAGTCTTTGGGTATTGTATTTTGTCTCAAGGTTTCGGATTTCATCATCAAGTCTGGCTATATCTGCTTTAATCTTATCATTTCTCTCTTTCAACTGAGCATAAGCCCTTTTCCCTTCAGCAGATTCTTCTACTGTCTTTTGAGAGTTTATGACCGCAACCTTATAGGACTGCTGAGAAAAACCCTGAGAAAAGAAGACTGTTAATAGGAAAATGAATAAAAGAATGTTAATCGCCCTTCTCATTTTCATCTTTTTCCTCCAGCACTAAATTCAAGCAACACCGCAAACTTCACTTTTCTAAACTCTGTTTTGCTTAAAAAAGTTACGAGCTTTTTGCAGCAGAGCCTAATTTTCAAATCCTAGGAAATAAAAATTATATATTTCTAAAATATTTCCCTTGAAATTAGGTTTCTCGTTCTCCTCCTGAATATAAAATTAACAAAATCTGAAAGTATAATCCAGAATATTAATAAATTTACCTAATGAGGGATTATAGGGACACAATACTTAATTGCAGAGCTTATTTGTTTTATTCTGTAAAGATATAAATATTGTTTGACTATTCCTTCGATCATACCTGATTGATCTCATAATATTACCTAACTAAGATGATTGCCGAGCGCTGGTCACAATTAATTAGGTATTGTATCTCCATAATTGGCCGTTAATACTTTTGACATCAAATTTTACCTGTGCTATTTTTCTTTTTTCTGGCTGAAAAGTAGGGAGGACTAACTGCTCGCTAATCAAAGGTGGACTTGATAGATCAAGCCCCTACATGATAATGATAGGTTTGATGAATCAAATCCCTACGTGATAAGGTGGACTTGATGAAGCAAGCCCCTGCAATAAAAAGGGCCGAGAGAATATAAGATAAGAAAAAATGGGGATTATCAAAATAGATAAATTCATTTTTTATTCCAATAACCATTAAAGGAGGTATTGCTATGCATAAAAAGATTATTTCCGTGGTTCTTCTCATCGCATTGGTCTCTTTTGCCTGTAAGAAAAGCGATTATCGCGAAGTGAACAAATACACAATCGAGCAGTTCATGGACACTGTATCAATTTCAGGAAGCTCATTTTCTGCAGATGAAACAAAGATTCTCTTTTCGAGCAACCAAACCGGCATTTATAACGCCTTTACAATCCCAGTAGAAGGTGGAGAACCGACTCAAATTACCCAATCCGAAGATGACGCGATTTTTGTCATATCCTTTTTCCCCAATGACAATCGGATTCTCTACAGCAGTGATAAAGGCGGAAATGAGATCAATCACATTTATCTTCTCAACGAAGACGGCACAGTTAAAGATTTAACTCCGGATGAAAAGGCGAAATCTATGTTTATGGGCTGGAGCTTTGATGAAAAGAGCTTCTTTTATGGTTCAAACAAGAGAGATCAGAGATTTTTTGACGTCTATGAGATGAATGTTGAGACCTTCACTCCCAAAATGGTCTATCAGAACGATGAGGGCTATTTTGCTGGAGCCATATCCAGAGATAAGCGTTATTTCGCACTCGTAAAATCCATAACTAACCACAATTCGAACATGTATCTTTATGACCGAGAGACCCAAGAACTGAAACATCTCTTTCCTCACGAAGACGATGTGAATTACTCCCCGCAAACATTCAGCACTAACTCAAAAAACCTGTACTTTCTAACAGATGAAAACAACGAATTTACTTACCTGAAGCGTTACGACATTGAAACAGGCCAATCAGATATAATCGAACAAGCAGACTGGGATATCTGGTATTCCTATTTTTCCCGCAACGGAAAATATCGTGTCACAGGAATAAACGAAGACGCTCAAACAGTCATCAAGGTCTATGAGACCGATACAAACCAGCCGATTCCACTTCCTGAGCTACCAGGGGGAAACATCACTTCAGTCAACATCTCAAAAAGTGAAAAACTGATGACTTTCTATTTCAATGGTTCAAGATCGCCAAATAATCTGTATACCTACAATTTCGAAACAGAAAAATATACCAAGCTGACCGATACAATGAATCCAGGAATAAACACTGAAGATCTAGTCAACGCAGAGATCGTGCGCTATAAATCTTTCGATAACCTGGAAATTCCTGCTGTTTATTATAAACCTCATCAAATAAAATCCGAGAAGAAAGCCCCGGCTTTGGTCATGGTGCACGGCGGTCCTGGTGGACAAGCTAGAATAGGCTATAATCCATATGTTCAGTTTCTAGTCAATCACGGGTATTTGGTCATCGATGTGAATAACCGGGGAAGCTCAGGATACGGAAAGACCTTTTTCAAGATGGACGATAAAAAGCACGGAGATGTTGACCTTGATGACTGTGTAGAAGCAAAGAAATTCCTCATCACCACAGGTTATGTTGATGAGAATAAGATTGGGATCATCGGTGGGAGCTATGGCGGATACATGGTTCTGGCTGCCCTGACTTTCAGGCCCGATGCATTCGCCGTTGGAGTAGACCTGTTTGGAATATCCAATTGGGTTCGGACACTCAAAATGATCCCACCGTGGTGGGAATCCTTCAAGAAAGCACTGTATGAAGAATTGGGAAACCCTGAAACAGAATTAGAATATTTGCGCAGCATATCACCTCTTTTTCATGCAGAAAAAATCAAAAAGCCATTGATGGTTCTTCAGGGTGCAAACGATCCCCGTGTCCTCAAGGTAGAGTCAGATGAGATTGTTGAAGCAGTAAAGAAAAACAACGTGCCTGTAGAGTATGTTATATTCGATGATGAAGGTCACGGTTTTGTCAAAAAAGAAAACCAGATAGAGGGATTCAAGGCAGTTCTGAAGTTTTTGGAGAAATATCTAAAAGGAGAATCTGAAAACTGACAATCCTCTCAAAAACTCAAGCTGGTTTTTTAATTATCAATGCTTATCGAAGGGGGTTTAACTAGCTTTTTCTGGAAAATTAGGCAATCTTTCCGTTGCAATCGTCTGAATCTGATGAATCTGAATTATTCACGAGGCATTTTTTATGAATAATTCAGGTAGATTAAGCCTAGACATAGTTTATTCTTAAATATGAAATTCTAGAGGAGATAACTATGAGTAAAGATATTTATAAGAAATTAGCCATTCACCTGGATAATCTTCCAGGAGGCTTTCCCAGCACTAAGAGCGGTGTAGAATTGCGCATCCTCCGCCGCCTCTTCACTCCTGAGGAAGCAGAATTAGCTCTGTACCTGACCCTTATCCCAGAGGAATCCCGAGTGATCGCGCATAGAGCCAAGCTCTCTCCTGAGGATGCTACTCAACGACTGGAAGAGATGTCTAAAAAAGGTCTCATCTTCAACATCAAACCCGAGGGACACGCACCTCTTTATATGGCTGCCCAATACGTCATTGGAATCTGGGAATACCATGTCAATGATCTCGACCCTGAGCTTATCCAGGATATGAACGAATACATTCCAACCCTCTTCAACATGGAGAATTGGAAGCAGGCCCCCCAGCTTCGCACTATCCCTGTCGATCGCAGCATAGATACGCAATTGGAAGTGCTTCTCTACGAGAAGGCAGAGGAGCTTGTCCGCACCCATAATAAAGCGCTGGTTGCTCCTTGCATCTGCAGACGTGAGCATGCAATGGTGGGTAAAGGCTGCAAAAAACCAGAGGAAAGCTGCCTGATTTTCGGATGGTCGGCAGATTATTACGAGCGCACTGGTAGAGGCCGGGTCATCGACCAACAGGAGGCCCTGGATATTCTCCAAAAGGCTGATGAAGCTGGTCTGGTTCTTCAATCCAGCAACTCCCAGAAAATCGTTAATATCTGCTGCTGCTGCGGCTGCTGCTGCCAGGTACTCAAAAGCTTCAAACGCCACCCCAAACCTGCCAGCCTGGTTTCCTCGCCATTCGTAGCTGCTGCTAATCCAGATACTTGTGAGGGCTGTGGCGTTTGCATCGACCGCTGCCAGATGGAAGCCTTGCACCTAGAGGACGAAAAAGTGGTTCTCGATATAAATCTCTGCATCGGCTGTGGATTGTGCGTCTCAACATGCTCCACTGGCACTCTCACTCTTGTCCGTAAGCCTGAATCAGAGCAGGCTGAAGTACCCCAGACATTTAAAGACGCCTTGATTAAGCTAAGCCGGGTAAGGGGAAAGCTGAGACCTATCAGTGCCGCTAAGATGGTGCTCAAGTCCAAGATAGGTAGAGTCGTTTCCTCTAAAAGATTAAACTGAATTATTTATAAAAAATCCCGGCACCTTCTGCAATCACAGCAATATCAATAAGTTATTCTTATATTCCTGCATATCCCAATAAATACTTTTTCGAAAAGACGCTAATATTTCAGTCGGCATTTTTTTCCCTGAACATGTCTCCTTAAACCTTTCGGCTGTTTCATAGAGTAAATTGAGGTTACAGTATTAAAAGAGCCTGATTAGCTCTCAGGCATATGAGAAAATCACCCCCCGAATCATCTATAAAGGCTATTTACTTGTTTTGTTAACTTTAGTTGAATGATAAAGCACTATTTCGAGTATAAATAATAACTTACACGATTTTTAAGACGGAAAGGGCATAGGCTGAAGAAAATATGGTTTCACTGACAAATTATTTATTATTTCGTCAGAAAAGAGTCAAAGTCAGCTTTATCTTCTAGAGGAAATTAGTCAATCGAAAAATGCGAAATTATTTATTCAAAATTAAATCCATAATGTTCCCCACGCGTCACTGGCTTTCAAAGGCTGTTTTTTTTATTCGTCAGAGCCGAAAGGAATGTACTAAAGCTTGGACACTCTTCGAGACACTCGTTGTAGTTGCTGCGTTGGGAACGCTTTTGGCGGTTGGAGTACCAATCTATACAAATGTCCTCCTCAAGGCAAGAATCATTGCAGCCATTACAGACATCGCTGCAGTTTCGCGTGACATCGAGGATTATCTGGATGAAAACGGAACCCTCCCTCAAAGCCTTGATGAAATAAAGCCAAATTTTCAAGATCCTTGGGGAAGACCATACGAATATCTGGCCATCCTGGGTAAGAATAAAACTGAGATCGAAGGAAAGTGGAGGAAAGACCGTTTTCAGGTCCCTCTAAATTCCGATTTCGATCTTTACAGCAAGGGCAAAGATGGGGCTAGCGGTGCGCCTCTCACAGATTCAAAAAGCTACGATGACATTGTCCGCGCCAATAATGGAGATTACATAGGTTTAGCTTCAAAATACTGAGCCAGGTTACAGGATGCATATTGAAAAGGCATTTCTTCGCAGCAAGGTTGCCAGACGTATCTTTTTCCTGTTCGTCACTTGCGCCATCATCCCCATAACAGTTCTGGCTATCATATGCCTTACTCAAGTGACAAATCAACTCTCAAATCAGAGCCAGGAAAGGCTCTTAAATACAGCAAAGGACATGGAGATGGGCATTCGCGAGCGATTATTTCTGATTGAGGATGAGATGAAGATGGTCGCTGCCACCCTGAGGTCAACTTCTGCGGACTCCTTCTCTGAAGAATCCCTAGAATTCAGTGCCTACCTAAGAAATCATTTCAAATGTTTAGGGCTTATCAACAATTCAAGAAAATATATCTCCCTTTTTGGCCGCTCTCAGAGGACGCCTTATATTACTCCGGCCGAGAAGGAACATCTTCTGTCAGGCAAGTTCCTTATATCCACCGAATATCGCCCAGAGAATTCGTCGCATGTATATATGGTTATGGCCCTCAACCCCGGATATAAGGGCCAAGAAATCCTTTTGGCTGAGATTAATCCCGTATTTCTTTGGTACGGGGGCCATCAGGACTCATTGCCGGCTATGACCGAACTCTGTATTCTTGATGAGTCGAACAACCTGCTTGAATCATCGCTCATTACCCTCGAATCTTTTCCTGAACAGGATGCCATCAAGTTGAGAGCAGAGCATTCTGGCCGCTTTGAGTGGAGATACGAAGAAAAAGAACTCTTAGCAAGTTACAGGTCTGTTTCTCTGAAAGAACCATATTTTATGCCGACCTGGGCATTGGTTTTAAGCCAACCGAAAAGCTACGTATTTCAACCTGTCGCTTTATTCAAGCAAGTGTTCCCATTTATCATTCTCATGTCTCTTTTGGTAGTAATATTATTGAGCTTCGGTCAAATCCGAAGGAATCTGATACCGCTCGAAAGGCTTAAAGCAGGAACACAGCGGATTGCCAAAAGAGATTTTGACAGCCGAGTAAGAGTGAATAGTAACGATGAGTTTGAGGACCTTGCAGAATCGTTTAACACGATGGCTAACCAACTGGGCAGACAGTTCAAGGCATTGATGACCATAGGTGAAATCGACAGGACTATCCTTTCAGCCCTAGATACCAAGAAAATCGCAGACACGGTGATCACTCGTATGAACGAAGTTGTTCCCTGCAACGCTGTAACTGCAACTTTACTCGATTCTAATGCTTCAAATAAAGGGGAAACCTATATCTGGGAGGAAAAGCCTAATGTAAGAAGATTGGTGGAGACGGTGGAGCTCAGGCCCGAAGATATACAGATTCTGCGTGATAATAAAGAATCCTTATTCATTGAACAAAACGATACTCCCCCAAACTATCTTGCCCCCTTGGCTAAGCACGGCATCAGATCGTTCCTTATTCTGCCTATTTTCCTTAAACAAAACTTAGCGGGAATTATCACCCTCGGGTACATTAAACCGCCTGTTCTTAGTTCAGAGGACGTGTACCAGGCACGCCAATTGGTCGACCAGGTGGCGATAGCCATCTCAAATGCCCATTTAATCGAGGAATTGAATGATCTCAACTGGGGGACACTCACTGCTCTAGCTCGGACAATCGATGCGAAATCTCCATGGACAGCGGGTCACTCCGAACGAGTGACGAAACTGGCCTTAAAGATCGGCCGAGCCATGGGACTATCCAAGAAAGAAATGGATAACCTGCACCGCGGAGGTCTGCTCCACGACATCGGCAAGCTCGGTATCCCGCCCGCTATTCTCGACAAGCCTGGAAAACTGACCCCAGAAGAAACACATCTCATGAATAAACATGTCCAGCTTGGTGCGCGTATCTTAAAACCCATAGCAGCTTATACTGAGGTCATACCTATAATAACGCATCACCACGAACGTTTCGATGGCAGCGGCTATCCTGATGGTCTTTCTGAAGGAGCCATTAGTTTAGGAGGTCACATCTATGCAGTGGCTGACGACTTTGATGCCTGTACTTCGGAGCGACCCTACCGAAAGGCGCTCTCCCGTAATCGAACCATCAATCTTCTCAAGAAAGGTGCTGGAAGCAAATACAACCCCAGGGTTGTAGAGGCCTTCCTGGAGATCATGGCCAAGGAAGAGAGGGGGGAGAAACACAAATGAAGACAAAAAGATTGCCGATAGCTTTCGCCATTCTCATTGTATTTATCGGAGCCAACTGCGGAAAAAAGACCGCTATCTCAGATGAATTGATCGGAGTATGGAAGACCATGTCTCCGAAATACAAGGGTTGCTTTTTCGAGTTGCAGAAAAGCACAATTACTATTGGACCCAAGGAGGGAGAGCCCAACACCTTCGCTATTACAAACATAAAAAGGAAAAAAGAGAACAGGGGAGAGTGGGCCTTGTACACTGTTTATTACGTGGATTTGGGAGGAAAAGAATACGAATTTCCTATTTATTACCTTCCCGAAAAGAATGGTGTGATTAGATTCGCGAATCAAGAAAAAGTCGTATGGACCCGAGAGAATCATCAACTAAGGATGTCGCCATAACAAGGATATATTCTTGGAGAAAAAGCCTAGGACAGAGAGGGAAAAAATTGCAAATTATTAAAAAAGCAAACTCTTATTCTTTCGAGGAGGCGCAATGAATAAAAGACCAAAACGTCGAAAATTTCCGATCGTTGATCGAACGATTCAATATAAATTTCTGACGATGATTCTTTCCTATGGAATGATAATCATTATCTTTATGGGACTCATGCTGTTTTTACCAGACGTCATGGCTCTTAGCAATGAAGACCTGAGCATGGAAATTCGTGGAGCCGCAGCCCAGAGAATACTTACCCTCCATACGCGGGCATGGCCTGCTATTATTGCCTTGGTCTGCATTCTAAGTATCCATTCATTCCGAACTTTCCATAAGGTCATCGGACCTCTTTACCGCTTTCGATGGGCTTTTTCAAGAATAACAAAGGGAGATCTGAATTTCCGGGTGAAGTTGAGAAAAAAGGATTACCTCAAGCGGGAGGAGGAAATAATCAACGGTATGATGGATGTGCTTGCTAAGAACTGGGGAAGCATCCAGGAAGTCGGTCAGAATGCACTCAGGTCATTAGATGACTTGGAGAATTCATTGAAGCAGATGGATAGCTGGAAAGAGGTACACCAACAATCTCTGCATTCACATCGACAGCATCTTGAAAACCTGATGGACAAGACCCAATATTTCCGCTTGAGTGACGAGGGAAAGGAGGAACAAGAATCTGCCGTCCCATCAATGTAAGCGTTTCATTCAGATAAACATCCACCCATGTTTTCGATAGATTCCTGACAATATTCCCTTCCCAAGATCAAATTTTATAGTGATTTTTCTGCATTTTTTATCGCATCCTCGAAAATCTCTATGCCTTTGACCGCCAACTCTTCTGTCAACACAAGAGGTGGAAGGAATCGGGCTACGTTCGAATAATGACCTCCGAGCTCTATCATGAGTCCGTGGCGGTGGCAAAAGGCTCTCACTCTGTTGGCCAGTTCTGGAGCAGGCTCTTTAGAATCTTTCTCTTTGACAAGCTCTATTCCCAACATCAAGCCTTTTCCGCGGGCTTCCCCAACTATCGTTGATTCCCTTTCTATCTCTATGAGCCAGGAAAGCATCGAATTTCCAAGACTTAGGGAGTGCTCAGCAAGGTTATTCTCTACCATAAAATTTAAGGCTGCATTGCCACCCGCATAAGCAATTGCATTGCCACGAAAGGTACCGATATGCTTGCCCTGAGGCCATGTATCAAGTTTTTCTTTATAAGCAGTGCAGGCGATTGGAAAGCCTGCACCCCCAAGGCCTTTGCTCAGAGTCACAATGTCCGGGATAACTCCTGTATGCTCGAAGGCAAACATCTTACCTGTACGGCAGAGACCTGCCTGGATCTCATCCACAATCATCAGAACATCATGCTTGTCGCATGCTTCTCTGATTAATGGGAAAAATCCGTCAGGAGGGACAATTGAACCTCCCTCCCCTTGGATCGCCTCAACAATAACTGCGGCGGGCTTCCCCACTCCAGAATGTGGGTCGTCGAGTATATGCTCTAAATATTGCGCACAATCCAGGTCACACGTATCAGGTTCTTTCCTAAAAGCACAGCGATAGCAATAGGCGTAGGGAACAAAGTGAACCTCGGGAACAAGGGGAAGAAAATCCTCTTTGAAACCCAGCCTGCTGGAGAGCGAAAGGGCTCCAGCACTCATTCCATGATAGGCACCCTCAAAAGCTATCATCGGGATGCGGCGCGTATTATGCTTAGCAAGTTTCACCGCCACCTCTACTGCATCGGAGCCGGTGGGCCCTCCAAAAAAAAGTTTGTTCAAGGGTTCAGGGAGGAGAGAAAGAAGGGTTTCAACTAATTTCTTTCGCGCTGGATTGGGAATATCAAGGGAATGTGTGAGCTCAACCAGCTGTTTTGATGCCGCCTCAATCACCTCTGGATTTGAGTGCCCGACGTTCATCACGCCTGCCCCGCCAAAAAAATCGATATATAGATTGCCGTCTACATCCTCCACAGTAGCCCCTTTGGCACGCCTGATAGCCATTGGAATTCCCTTTGGGTACGAGACAGCCGCGCCCTCATGGGAAGACTGATAATCGAGATACGCTTTTGACTTTGGACCCGGCGGCGGAGCCTTAATTAAAGGGGCATCAGGGAATGATAAAGCACTGAAATTCATCGTTAACCTCCTTGTTGATTACTCGCCTATCCTGACTAGGAATCCCTTCCCTTCTAGCTAAAAAAGGGACAGGCTGCTTTTCAATATTTATAATTGTCATTGCGAACGAAGCGAAGCAATCTCGCCCTGTTTATGTAGGGGCTTGATTCATCAAGCCCACCTGAAGGATATCGTTGCGAGCAAAGTGTGGCAAGCTCTTCTTTTGAATAAAAAGTAGCCTGTCCCCTTTTTTAGCATGGGATAGATAAGAAGTCAAACTCAGCAAAATCACCTACTTGCCCATCCTGACCAGCAGCCTTTTCTCTTTATAATCCTGAAGTTCCAGCGAATAAATAAAAAAGCAAAGAAGATATAAACAGAGTTGAGGCCTAAAGATCTTACCCTAAAAATCAAAAACTATTAATTTTTTTTACACCTGTCCACCATTGAGGACAAAAAAAAGACCTGAAATGAGGGAAAAATGAATTGGCACAATAATTGCACTATTTCTCAATCCAAACAAAAAAACGGAGGGAGAAATGAAAAAAGTACTAATAATCAGTGTTTTGGGGGCATGCATCATCTTGGCTAGCTCCACTGGAATCTTCGCTAAAACAGTTAAGAGTTCTTCATCAAAAAACTACCTGACATTCTCTTTCTTTCTTAGGCCTGCAAGCTTGGGCTACAAACATTATCTCTTCGATAATCTCTATGCAACAGGGAACCTGGATTACCGCAGTTCAACCAAAGATCTCGAGTTTCAAGTGGGAGCTGCCTATTTCATTCCTCGAAAGATACTCATTTTCAGGTTTTATGGAGGCGCGGGTTATCAGTTTTCCAGGAACAAAGGATATCAGTATCCCTACGTATCCATAGGAACCAACTTCTTGTTTCTTTTTACAGAGATCATTCATCCTTTGAGAAGTGATATGGACTCCAAAGGCAGGTTTGGATTTTGTGTTAAATTCTAGTTCGAGAAGTAACTTTTAAAGAAAGGAACACTGAGACCGGTTCTATTAGCAGCGAATCCAGTATAAGTAATTAGCTGCTAAAAAGCCCAAAGAAAACAAGAAAAATTTGTAAGACAGTTAATACAATAAAACCCCTTATAGAAAAAGGGCAAATAAAACCAAAACCTTTACTCTAGAAACCTTTTTAAAGCTTATTCATTTCCTGCGGGGACGCTGTGGGGACGTTCCCGAAAGGGACACCCTATCTCTCTAATATTGAGAAAGAAACCTGAAAAGAAAGTATGTCCTTTTCAGAAAGAGTTCCGATATTAAAAATAATATTTGTACTTGTCATTGAAAATCGTATAATGCCAGATAGAGGGAGGAAAAAATGAAATCAAAACTTATTGTAATCCTTCTCCTCGTTCTTACTATATTTGTCTTTTTCACTGCAACTTCAGGTTTTGCCCAATCTAGAGATTACTGGCTAAAAACACAAAGAAAGGGGACAGGATTCTCATACGAGCACATAACAATCCAGAAACTTGAAAACGGAAATATTGAATATCATATTGACCGTCGCGCAAAGATGGACCTTGTTGGACAAAACCCACAGGACATGATTCAAGTGGGCACATATATTGTCGATGCAGATTTGCGTCCTATCTCTCTAGATTTTCATGTCCAATTTGAAGTGAAGAAAGCCCATATCTCGGGCGAATATAAGGATGGTCTGTTACAACTCGCAATCGAGGATGAAGAAGGGAAGGTGATTAAACGTGAGATTCCCTTCGAAGAGACTTATTTCGATGTAGTATTAGCAGATGTGATTCTCAAAAGAGAAAGCGAAAAGATCTTTACTCTTAAGATCTTCGATCCCGTAGAGGTTACAGTCAGTGAAGCTCAGATAGAAATCACTGGAGCGGATCGAACAGGAGTAGCAGCGACTGTAACTGACTTAGCCACTAGCAAGTACCGCATCGACCGCCAGGGTCGAATTAGGAATATTGAACATGTCGAACTCCATATGCAGGCTTACCTAACAGATGCCGGAGACGCACAGAATATTGACTATCTCAACACGGCTGATGGCTATACCTTGACAGTAAGAAGCCAGAAAACTTTCCCTAATGTTTACAATGTCGTTAAGGCTCAGGTCCAAGTAAAGTGGACCGATATTCCCTTTGAAAAATTCAATTTTGAAGATAACCGCCAGAAGATGGCTAAACAAACATCATCGGACGACGAGTATGAAGTGATTCTTGAGTTTACAAGGCCAACTGCCCCTTCAGTAGAAATCGAAACCCCTATCCAAGATGAAAAATTTGCCCCCTTTCTAGAGGAAACAGAATACATAAAGCCGAATGACCCCTCCATTCAACAACAGCTATCAGAGATTCGAATGGGGGAACTAGATGCGAAACTAATTGTCCAGAATATTCTCCAGTGGATCAAGGCCAACATAAAAACAGATTTAATCTTAGAAACCCTCTCTGGTCCTGAAGTTCTCGAGAAGAAAAGAGGGAAGTGCTCAGAGTTCGCAATCATTTTTGCTTCTCTTGCAAGGGCAGCAGGAATCCCCACCAAAATAGCTTTGGGAGAGGTCAACCAGGGAAATCTTTGGCTCGGCCACATGTGGAATGAAGTCTGGCTTGAGGGTTGGATCGCAGTCGATCCCTCAGCAGGCATATTCGTAGCCGGGCCTTCTCATTTAAAATTCATCGACAGCCCGACAGTCATGGGCACCCAGGATATCCGATGGAAACTGGTGGATAATTTGAGCATTGAGATCCTAGACTTTGAAGAAGAGGAAAGTGAAACCATAGAAGAGATTGAGACGGGGATATTCAATCATACCTACTTCAATAAGACTTTTTCTTGTAAAATCTCTGCTCCAGATAATTCCTGGTCCTTAAATGAAACTGAAAAGGGCGGAGTTGCTGTCGTCGAGATAAATTCAGAAGAGAAAGGAGTAGAGTTTGCCCTCGTTCTCTTCGCTGTGCCTCAGGGCACTTCGGCGAAGGTCATTTTGGATGGACGGATGAACGCTGTATCACGGATGGTCCAAGACTTCGAAAAGCACGAGGAAGGGGAAGTAGAAATTGCAGGTCAGAAAGCACCTAGAGCTGTATTCCAGCAGAGCAGGAAGGATGAATCAATAATTTTCAACGAGAACTGTTTATTAATCGACGGTACTAATGCATATCTATTCGCATTTATCACTGTCAAGGAGAGTTTTGCTGAACTAAGACCTCTTTTTTTAAAGATCCTCGAAAGCTTTGAAATACTCAAATAAAAGATACTAATCCTTCCAAAATGGAGGCGAATCTGTAGAACATGAAAAAAAATATTTTGCTACCTGTTCTGATAACATTTATGTCTGCGACATTATTGGCTCAGGCAGGACAATCGAAAATAATAAAGAAAATCAGCATACAAAAATTGGAAAGCCGACTTTCTGTACTCATAGAATTTGATAGAGGAATATCTTATGAGAGTTTTACCTTAATAGGTCCCAATCGACTAGTTATAGATTTTATGAATGTGGATGAATTCTTGCCAAGACGATCTATGGATATCAATAGCTTTCAAGTGAAAAGAATCCGGATAGGAAGGCCCGAACCTGACATCCATAGACTTGTTTTTGATCTCGAAGAGGAACTCCCGCAATATGAAATAAAGGAAGTAGATGCTGGACTGGAGATTTCTTTCAGGGTGATAAAAACAGAGGAATTAAAAAAAGAGATAAAACCTCCAGTTGAAATCAAAAAAGAAGCCAAGCCACCTGAGAAAACGCCTCCAACAGTTGAAGAAAAAACCACCCCAGCAAAAGAAGAGAAAGAGCCTGAAAAGACTGCACCGAAAGTTGAGGATGTAATAGAAGAGCCCTGGGAGGAGATAAAAGAAGAAAAGAGATTTTCAATCGGGGTTGTGACCGGTCTTTACTTCATGCAAGATGAAGCTTTTCAAGAAACCTACGGCAAATCCACTTTTATCTTCGGTGGGGAGTCCTCCTTTACGCTTCCTTTAAAATTTTTGGATGTTTGGATAAGCTTCAAACACATGCAGGACTCAGGAAAGACTACTTTTTTGGAAGAGGACATAAGTCTCAGGATGACAGATATCTCCTTATCCTTAAGATACTTAATAGACCTGGAAAACATCACACCTTTTTTGGGCCCAGGAGTCGATTATATATATTATAAAGAGAGTTATTCAGGAGAGTTTCCCTTGGCGTCCATCAGTGATTCTGAAGTGGGATTCCATGTTCAAGGAGGCACCTATTATCACTTCAGTGGCTTTCTTTCCGCAAAGCTTTATTTCAAATATAACATGATAAAGACCACGATAGAGGATTTGACAGTAAACTTAGGCGGGACTGAATGGGGGCTAGGACTGATCTTCCGTTTTTAATTCATAAAAATTTGAAGATTTGGGGACGTTCCCATAGGCGCCACCGCTCACACATCATTATATAATAAGGAGACGCTCCCATTAGTATCACCCTCTCACATCATCATAGAATCTCATCTCAATATTTTGCATTTTATTCTCATCTTCTATCTAAATAAGAGCAACGAATAGACAGAGGCAATAAATCAAAGAATGTCAATCGCTGATATTCGATTCCTTTTGGAAACATCTCCGAGGCCGTGACAGCTGAGATTATTTTGGAAATTCCGGAAGCGACATTGAAGATTTATCCTTCCCGAGCTGTCCTTCGACGGAATCCGACCAAGGCGGGCGCCGAGGATGTTTGAGAGAGCTCAGGACAGTGAGGGAATGGCGTGAAAAATCCGAAGGGAGTAGAAGGATTTCCGAAATCATGCTTTTATCACGGAAATGGAGATGCCTATGCTCCTTTTACTTTTATTGACTTAAGAGGAATGAGTCGATATTATAGTTTTTCACATTTTTGCTATATCACCGAAAGAAAGTGCCGTTAGAACAGAATAAAAAGGAGGAACGATGAAGCGTCATATGAGGCGAATCCTCGGCGCTGTTGTCGCCACTGTCTTCTGTGTTATTTCCTTTGCTCTGGGCCACCCGGCAGACGCTCTTAGCATCAAAATCATCCAGACCCTGCTGCTACTTGCTGCTATTGTTATATTGATTTTAACAACCCTTCGCCGCACCGGCATACCAACACAGATCTTTGTGGGATTGATCCTCGGTGCTGTCGCTGGACTGATCTACGGCCCAGATGCTGGAGTTATCCGTCCAGTGGGGACAGCATTTATCCGATTGATTAAAATGGTTGTTATCCCTCTGATTTTTGCCTCTTTACTCGTTGGCGTTGCATCTCTCGGTGATCTGCGCAAACTTGGACGCGTCGGCGGCAAAACTTTCGCTTTCTATATTGCCTATTATGTGTCGGCCGTTGCCCTCGGCCTCCTTCTGGCAAACACCCTAAAACCGGGCAGCAACATCCCTGACTCTGTTCAAGCTGAACTCAAGGCTAGCTACGGGGAGACTGCAGGTATGCAGGCAATTCGCGCCGAAGAGAGACCTGGAATAGGGGAAGTCCTCATCAACATCATTCCTGATAATCCGGCCGGTTCATTTGTCCAGGCCAATATGCTGCAGGTCATCTTTATTGCGATGTTTATGGGTGTAGTCATTTCCCTTCTCAGCAAGGAAAAAATGAAACCGGTCATTTCCTTTTTCGAAGCGATTAACGATATCATGGTAAAGATCGTCGAGATTGTGATAAAAATCGCGCCGTATGCGGTCTTTGCGCTCATTGCTGCAGTTGTCGGAACATTCGGCGTGGAAATACTGATGTCGCTCGTGCGATACTGTGCGGTCGTTATTGGAGGCCTGGCCATCCTCGCCTTTACTTATCCGGCAGTCGTCACGCTCTTGACAAAATATCCCTATTTCAAGTTCTGGAAAGGAATTACGCAGGCTCAATTGATTGCCTTCAGTACTTGCTCAAGCTCCGCGACACTGCCCGTCACCATGGAATGTGCAGAAGACAACATTGGCGTCTCCAAACAGATCTCCAGTTTCGTCCTTCCGCTGGGTGCTACCATAAATATGAACGGGACTGCTCTCTATCAAGGAGTAACCGCCATTTTCATCGCCCAGGTGTATGGTATGGACTTGGCGCTCGGCGACCAGTTAGCCATCATCCTCACGGCAACCCTCGCATCCATCGGAGCAGCAGGAGCACCGGCTATGGGTGTTCTCATGCTGGTTATCGTGCTCAAACAGGTGGGGATTCCCTTAGAAGGCATTGCACTCATCCTGGGGGTGGAACGAATACTGGATATGTCCCGAACCGTTATCAACATAACAGGCGATGTTGCTGCGGCAACAGTCATCGCCCATACAGAGAAAGAACTCCATCCGCCACAGAACTAAGGCAGGAAACATTTAATGGAAATAACTGGCACTCAACTCACAAATCTGATGATAGATATTTGTTGGTTGAGTCTCCTTCTTCTTATCGGTAAATATCTGCGTGCAAGACTGGTCTTTCTTCAAAGACTATTTTTACCGGCATCTGTCATTGCTGGGTTTATCGGATTGATTCTCGGGCCTTATATCTGCGGGAAATTCCTCTTCACCTTTATTCCCCAGGAAATAATGAACTCCTGGTCTCTGTATCCGGGCCGATTGATCAATGTAGTGTTTGCCTGCCTGTTTCTCGGTTTTTCCATTCCTTCCCTTAAGACGATCTGGAAAGATGGAGGCCCGCAGTTATGCTACGGGTGGCTGGTCGGCATGGGGCAGTATATGATTGGTGTGGGAATTTCCGTTATTTTCCTCGCGCCGGTATTCGGCGTTCCTCATTTTTTCGGATGCCTTCTCGAAATCGGCTTCTCCGGAGGGCACGGGACCGCCTCCGGGATGGCTGAAACATTCGACCAGCTCGGCTTTCAAGCGGGGTCTGACCTAGGTTTAATGTCTGCTACAATCGGTGTCATTAGCGCTGTGGTCTTCGGCATGACTATGATCAATCTGGCCGCCAGGCGAGGCTACACCAAAGTCATAAAATCCCCGAAACAACTGACCGTGGCGGAAATTCGCGGTCTGATCCCTCCAGAAAAGAGGACTCACGGTTCGATCACCACCGTCTCTCCAGATGCGCTCGAACCCTTTGCCTTTCATTCCGCGTTTGTAGGCGTGGCGATTCTGATTGGGTGGTATATGCTCAAGGGCATCAAAAGCCTGAGCGCCAACATGGAGCCCGATCTGTTCAGAGCCTTTCCACTCTTTCCACTGGCCATGCTGGGAGGGCTTTTCATTCAGATTTTTGCCAGCAAAACCGGCCTCTCCAAGTATCTGGATAGACGGACATTCGACCGTATTTTGGGGCTGGCGCTCGATTTTTTGGTTATATCAGCAATCGCATCCATCAAGCTGGACGTGTTTTTTGCCTATTTCCTTCCTTTTTCAGCCTTGATGTTTGTCGGCCTGGCCTGGGTACTTTTTGCCACATGGTTTATTGCCCCACGTATGCTTCCCGATGCCTGGTTTGAACGAGGCATTACCGAATACGGTATGCAGACAGGAGTCACAGCGCTGGGTCTTCTGTTGCTGCGTGTTGCCGATCCTCACTTCAAGACACCGGCGGCCAAATCCTTCGGCTTCAAGCAGATTCTTTATGAACCCATGATGGGTGGAGGATTTATTACAGCGGCAGCTCCGATTTTAATCCATAATTTCGGCATCCCCCTCACATACTCCATCGGATTCGCTTCCATCATAATTGCCATAGCCATAGCCTTTTTCAGCGGTTGGATCCACAGATTCCAAAAGTGATCTAGAAACCTTCCCGCAATCATTTTCCATATTTTCCCCTTTTTCAGATTCAGGAGTGCTACTTCAATCAGAAAGAAGAAAGAATCAAAGAAAAGCTTTTTTCTATTCTTTTCCCTTCTCTTCTTTTTCTCGGCGGTCTTTTATCTTCTGAGCAGGGACACCTACAGCAACAGAATATTCTGGAAGGGATTCCTTAACCACCGAACCTGCACCGATCACTGACCCCTTTCCTATAGAAATTCCATCTAAGACAATGACCCCGGCTCCCAGCCAGACATCCTGATCAATCTTTATCCCTCCTTTAGTATAGGAAGGTTGAAACATGATAGGGACAGAAATATCGTCAAAGCTATGATTTCCACCGGCAACTAAATAACATTGGCCAGCTAAGAAGCAGTATTTTCCTAAACTTATCTCTGTCTCAGAAAGCAGGGAACAGTTGGCTGAGATATTACAATAATCACCTAGGAATATAGACCCTCCCTTGCAACTGAGAATGCTGTTACAACCGATGAAGACATTTTCGCCCACTCGGATGCCCTCGTTTTCTTCTCCCTTTGCGTCCAGGACCACATTATCATCAATAAAAGAATAATCGCCGAGGCAAACCTTGTGAGGATGCCGAAGAGTTATGTTTCTTCCAAACACAACTCCTTTGCCGACCTTCTCAAAGAGAAAAGGATAAAAAAGCTTGCGAAAGAAAAGCCCTGTCGCTCCGGGCACCCATGAAAAAAATACAGTTATAAGCTCAAATTTCAAAAATGCGGCGAAACTTTTGCTCCCAAGAAAAAGGCGGGAATACTTTGAGAATAAAGACTGCTTCCTTTCGATGAGTTCTTTTTGAGTGCTTCCTCGAAATTTATTATTCATCTGAGCAAACGAGGAATCTCTCCCTCTTTAACTTGGATAATTTTATCACATATAATCCTATATTAAAAATATACAGTCTCAACTGCCTTTTTCCTTTGAAATCAGATCTTGCTTTTTGCTACCTTTAAGGAAATAGCCATCGATTCATGTCCCTTGGTTCATCTGGCGAAAAGAGAAAGTGATTCAGGAGCACTGGCAGCATAAAAAGGCAAAAAACAAGACCTGACCCTAGAAAAATTAAAAAATGGATTTTGTCCCAAAATCACATGATATAATAGAAAAGAAGTAGATTTTAATATATATTCTCATACTATGATACTGCTACGATTCCTGCTGTCACTCGCAAAGACAAAAAGGTGGGCTTGATTAATCAAGCTTCTACCATGAATCAGGCTCTTACAGAAAATGGATGAGATTGCTGCGCTAGGCCTGCAACGGCAAGGCAGTAAGAAAAATGAATAAAAGAAAAATCAAGGCAATGGGTCAGCATTTCCTGAAAAATCGATTCGTCCTAAGAGAGATTGTCAATCATATTTCTCCTCAAAAAGAAGATTTTATTATAGAGATAGGAGCAGGAAAAGGAGTCCTGACTTTTCCTCTGACCAAAAAAGCAGGGAAAGTCATCGCGATTGAGAGGGATAAAGCTCTCATTCCCTCCCTCCGAAAAGAAAGTTTTCCCAATCTGAAAATTCTAGAGGAGGATGTCCTAAAAATCGATTTCATTAAACTCATAAAAAAAGAACTCGATTTTAAGGGCAAAGTGAAGCTTGTGGGGAATTTACCTTATTCCATCTCTTCGCCTTTGTTGTTTAAGGCCTTCCAAGAGAGAGAGCTCATTTCTGAATTTTTTTTTCTTATACAGAAAGAAGTTGCAGAGAGAATTTGTGCACAGCCAAGATCGAAAAAATATGCACCTCTTTCTATTCTTTTTCAGAATTATTTTTCCACTAAGCTACTCCTTGTTGTTGGACCTGAGTCCTTTAAACCGCCGCCGAAGGTGAAATCCGCGTTGGTCTCTCTCAAGAAAAGAGTGAAACCTATCTTCCGCATCAAAAGAGAAGAAGCTTTTCACGGGTTCCTCAAGGAAGCTTTTCGACACAGGAGAAAGACTCTCTTTAACAATTTGACAATGCGAAAATATTCTACATCTCTAATAGAGGAAGCTTTAAGAAAATTCAATTTTTCAAAAACGATTCGTTCTGAGGAGCTGTCTCTCGCCCAATTTGTTGATTTATTTGCATTTTTAGACAAACAAAAAAACTAACTTGGATTATTCACGAGTCAAGGTTACTGTTAAAAGCCCAAAGAATAATGAATAAATTCCAATATCATCGGCGGCTGATTAATCTCTTTTCCAGCTATAAAAAGAAAAAAAAACAACTCTCCTATCTTCCAGTTCGCTTATGGATAGAGCCAACCAATCACTGCAATCTTCAATGTGTCATGTGCCCAAACAAACAGTTGAAAAAAGAAGAGAAAGGATATATGGATTTCAAATTATTCAAGAAAATCATTGATGAGGCATCCACGTATGTCATTGAGGCTAACTTACTGCACAGAGGGGAATCCCTCCTTCACCCTGACATCATTCAAATGGCAAAGTACGCCCGAGAAAAAGATTTAAAAACAAAGCTCCACACAAACGGAACATTGCTCTCTAATGAGATCTCTTATAAGCTAATCGAATCAGGAATAGATTATCTGACATTTTCCTTTGACGGTTATGATAAAGACACATATGAAAGCATCCGGGTTAAAGGAAATTTTGAAGAGACTATCTCAAATATAGTTGGATTTCTAAAAATCAAAGAAGAACTAAACAGCAAGAAACCATTCACAACTTTAGAGCTGATTAATCTTCCAAATTCCAACAAAAAAAATGACCTCTTTAAGAGAAAAGACTTTTTGAATCGATTCAAAGGGCTCCCCTTGGACAAAGTCAAAATAAAAGAAATGCATAATTGGGCGGGGATAATGTCCAAAAATCAAAGTTTTAAAACATTCTCTCACTGTACATTTCTTTGGTATGCATTGGCCATTTTTTGGGATGGGTCTGTTCTGCCCTGCCCTCAAGATTTTTTTGGGTCCTATATCGTAGGAAATGTTCGCGATTCCTCTTTAGCTGAGATATGGAACAACGAAAAAATGAAGGCCCTGAGAAACAAAATGGGCAGAAGAGAAATCAGTGACTTAAAAACATGTGGGGATTGTGACCGGCTGTGGAGAAAGAGATTTTTGGGCGTTCCGAAGGAATATCTCTGGAAATTCCTGCTCAAAAAAATGACATGAAAAAAGGGAACAGGCTGCTTTTTTCATATGAGATTGCTTCGCTTCACCCGCAATGACATCCTGCAGGTGGGTTTGATGAATCAAATCCCTACATCGTAAAAAGGGGGACTGTCCCTTTTTACTCATTTAACTGGATTTCAAGACATAAGAAATGTCAAATGTTGAAATGCGACCCTGGGGAATCTCCCTAATTGTAAAAAGTAGCCTGTCCCCTTTAATTTTTGATATAATCTAACAAATGAAAAAGAGGAAAAGAAAAAAATCAGCTTCATCTAACCAAAAGTTCAAAAGAAAAAAACGGCTTAGAAGCTCTGAAATAATCGGCATATTCTTATTTTTTTTAGCAATTTTTCTCTTTATCAGCCTCATTAGTTACGATTCCAAGGACCCCTCCTGGGCCAGCGCAACTCCTTCTGATCAGAAAATCTCTAATTATGGAGGAAAAGTAGGAGCATCTCTCTCGGAGGTCTTTCTCCAACTTTTGGGCTTTATCTCTTTCCTTTTTCCATTTGCCCTTGTCTGCCTGGGATACCAGATCTTTCTCCATAAGGGAAACAAACGTCTTTTATTAAAAACAGGTAGCGTCTTTCTCCTCGTCCTTATCCTTTGCACCCTTCTTTACATGATTTTCCAGAGCATATCTTGGAGGGAAACAGAAATTCTAGCCGGGGGGATGATTGGCGAGCTATTTTCGTCTTTCTTGACCAGATATTTTAATCGCCTTGGAACATTGCTCATACTCGTCGCTTCTCTCATTCTATTCTTTATTTTCTCCACAAAATTTTCAATCGGAAAGGCTTTTCACTTCTTCTCAAGAATTTTTAGTTTCATATTCAAAGAAGTGAGAATCAGAATTACCCATTACAAGAAATCAAAGCGCCGAGAAAAAATGAGAAAAAAGATCGTCGAAAAATACTCCCCGCTGGGAAAAAAAGCTAAACCGAAAAAGAAGGTAGAGAAAGAGGCCAAAAAAAAGAAAGCAAAAAAAGAGCCAAAACAAGAGATTGCTTTGACAAAACCAGAGCCGCCTGTGCCAGAGAAGCTCCTTTTTCCAGAAATGGAAAAAAGAGGAGGTTATCAGTTTCCGCCTTTCAACCTTCTCGATCCGGGAAAAGTATATGAAAAAATCAATAAAAATGAATTATATGAAAAGAAACAAAAAATAGAAGAGAAATTGAGAGAATTCCGAGTGGATGGAGAAGTACGAGAATACCATCCCGGGCCAATTGTCACCACTTATGAATTCTTTCCAGAGGCAGGAGTAAAAGTGAGCCAGGTTGCCAACTTAACAGAAGAGCTGTCTCTGGCTCTAGAAGCGGAATCTGTCAGGATTCAGAGAATCCCCGGAAAATCCTCACTCGGAATCGAGGTCCCTAATAACAAAAGAGAGATCATCATGCTCAGGGATGTTATTCAATCAGAAAAATTTGTGAATTCTCCTTCCAAACTGACTTTTGCCTTAGGAAAAACCATCCATGGAGACGTATATTTAACTGATCTATCCGTCATGCCCCATCTTCTCATTGCAGGGGCGACTGGAACAGGAAAAAGCGTGGCTTTGAATTCTCTTATCGGCAGTATCCTCTATAAGGCCACACCCGAGGAAGTCAAGCTCATCCTTATCGATCCCAAAAGATTAGAATTTCCTCTTTATGAAGGAATCCCTCACCTCTTCAGTCCTGTAATCAAAGACCCGAAGAAAGCGGGCACCGTCTTGACGGATACCATAAAGAAAATGGAAGAGCGGTATCAAAAACTGGGATACCTCAGGGTAAGAAACATCGAACAATACAACCAGCAAGTCAAAAAAATCCTGAAAGAGAAAAAATCGGAGCTCACTGAACAGGAAAAAGAAGAACTCAAGCCTATCCCTTATTTGGTGATCATCATCGATGAATTAGCAGAGCTAATGATGATCGGGGCTCAAGAGGTGGAATACTGCATTGCTCGTCTGGCTCAACTGGCACGTGCGGTTGGGATTCATCTTGTCATGGCCACACAACGTCCTTCCATCGACGTGATAACGGGAACGATCAAGAACAATTTCTCCAGCAGAATAGCCTTTCGTGTTCCTTCTAAGGTTGACTCCCGAATAATACTCGACTCATCAGGAGCTGAAAAGCTTCTTGGGATGGGTGACATGCTCTTCATGCCCCCCAATTATCCCCGCCTCATAAGATTGCATTGTTCCTTTATCTCTGTTCCCGAAGTCACCAGACTGGTTAAATACGCCAAGAAACAGGGAGCCCCAGTTTATGATGAAAGAATTGTTAATGTCCTTAAAAGCCCTGCTGACGCGATCTGGGAAGAATCGGACGAAAAAGATGCACTCTATGACAAAGCAGTAGAACTCGTACTTCTCACCGGACAAGCCTCTGCTTCATATCTTCAAAGAAAACTCAAGCTGGGGTATGCCCGCGCTTCCAGGATACTCGACCAGATGGAACATGAAGGAATCGTTGGGCCTTCAGAAGGAGGCAAGCCTAGAGAAATATTGGTCAACGCTCGATCTTACCTGAAAAAAATGGATGAGGAGAATTAGTTGTCCTCTCGGAAAAAGCAGAGAAAAGAAGTAAAAAGAGTCCTCCAAGATGAAAACCTTCAGCAGGCACTAAAAAAAGCCGCTTCGCATCATTTCCAGAAATTCAGCAAGACCAAGAAAGATGTTCCCTGGGAAGAATATAAAAAAAGGGCAAGAGAAATAAAAGAAGAATGCATCAAGCATCTTCCCGACCTTATCCAGAGATTCAGCGAAGAAGCAAGAAAAGCTGGCGCTCACGTCTACCAAGTCTCAACACCAACTGAGGCTCTAGAATTAATCGAGAAAATAGCCCGCCAAAGGAATGCCAAACTCATTGTCAAATCTAAATCTATGGTTAGTGAAGAAATAGGGCTCAACAGTTTTCTAGATAAAAAGGGATACAAAGTTGTGGAAACAGACCTTGGGGAATGGATAATCCAACTCGCTAAAGAAAGGCCTTCCCACATCACAGCTCCGGCTCTCCACAAGACAAAACAAGAAGTGGCAGAACTCCTCAGCCAGAACCTCCAAAGGCCTATCCCTTCTGACTCGAAAGAAATCGTAAGAGTGGCCCGTGAAGAATTACAGAAATATTTCATCCAGGCTAATCTCGGTATTTCAGGAGCCAACCTGGCTGTAGCCGAATCCGGGACTTTGGTTATCATCAGCAACGAAGGAAATGCTCGCCTAGTCACTTCTTTGCCGCCGGTTCATGTTGCTTTAGTGACAACGGAAAAATTCGTCGAAACTCTCGAGCAGGCCACATCTATTATCAAAGCCTTAACCATCGCCTCTTCTGGTCTGAAATTGACATCATACGTCTCTTTCATCACCGGCCCCAGTCGTACCACTGATATCGAAAAGGAACTGGTCATTGGAGTTCATGGACCGCAAGAAGTCCACATCATCATTCTCGATAACAAGAGACTCGCGATCAGTAAAGATAAAAATCTGGATGAGGCGCTTTACTGCTTGAAATGCGGAGGATGCATGCTTGTTTGCCCGGTTTTTCAATGCCTTGGAGGGCATGTTTATGGAGGGCCTGTTTACCCAGGTGGTATTGGCATACTTTTGACTCGAATAACCGAATCTTTTAAAGATTCCTCCTCTTTATTCGAACTTTGCGCAGACTGCAAAAAATGTGAGGAATTTTGCCCTGTGGGAATCCCCATAAGTAATCTAATCCTCAAGCTGAAGAGCGAGAAAGGGACGAGCTTCTGGGAGAAGGCTCTCTCGGGTTTTTTCAGAAAAAAATCTCTGGCTGAGAGAGGTGCAAAGATCCTCTCTGCCCTCCAGAAGCCCTGGAAGAAAAATGGGCATTTAAAAAAATTACCCTTTGCCTGGGCAAAGGGAAAATCCTTCCCTGCCTTAAATCTAAAAAAAATCGAACCATCCACAACAAAAAACAGGCTAAAAGTTTATCTCTTCGAGGGATGCCTTGTGAAGTTCTTTTTCCCTGAAATTCGAGAAAGTATTTTTTCAAGCCTTCCTCGATTCGGTTTTGATGTGGTCCGGCCGTCTGATCAGAGATGCTGCGGGGCTCCCAGCCTACATCTAGGGCAGCAAAAAGATGTCCATAGACTAGCTACAGCCAATCTAAAATCTTTCGAAAGAGAAAACCCTGACTATATTCTCACGCTATGCCCTACAGGAAACTCGATGCTGAAAAAATATTATCCAGAAATCGAAGCAAAATTTTCCCTATGGACAGACAAAATTTTTGACTTTACTGAATTCATGGTTAAAAAGGAATATTTCCCTAAACCGTCTAATCGATCTCAAACAAAAGATATTTTTTATCACTTTCCCTGCCATTATATAAATGACTTGAAGCTCAAAGAGGAGCCCAAAAAAATTCTTCAGTCATTGGGTTTTAAACTTAAAGAAGAGCAAGAGCCATTCTCCTGCTGCGGCTTTTGCGGTGTTTTCTCCTTAAGGAATCCTGAAATCTCAGCTCACATGTGGGAGAAGAAGAAGCAAAAGATTCTCGAAAAAGAAACCCATCTCATCGCCACAGACTGTCCTGGATGTCTCCTTCAACTAAGAGCCAACTTAAAAAAAGAAGGAGATGCCTTTAGAATCTTCCATACAGCAGAGCTCTATGCCAAAGAGATGGGCGAGATTTCAAAAGAACAAAACAATGATCGTAACTAATGTAAGGATTTTGATATAAAGTATTAATGAATGGTAGGAATGTAATGGTCGACCCTTGTTTTTGTCTTTATTTTCTCCCACTTTTCTTTGGGTATTGAGAGGAGCTCGTCAACAAGGAAAGGATCGAACTGGCTGCCTCTCCCTTTCTGTATCTCTCTATAAGCCTTTTCAAAACTCTTCCCTTCTCGGTAGGGCCTATTAGAAGTTATCACATCCAGAGTATCTATTAATGCAAAAATCCTAGCTTCTAAGGGAATCGTTCCATTTTCCAATCCAAAGGGATATCCGTTCCCATCGTAACGTTCATGATGAAAGAGAACGACCTGTGATGCTTTTTTTAAAAAATCAAATCCTTCTAGCATTTCATAGCCTATGAGAGGATGCTCCTCTATAATGTCTTTTTCCTTCGCTGTTAAAGCCCCGGGTTTTCCCAGAATCGCTTCAGGGATTCCCCTTTTTCCTATATCATGAAGCAGGGCTCCTCTTTCCATGTGGACCAAAAAATTTTCATCCTCAATCCCCAAGGCTTTAGCAAATACAAGAGTGTACCTTGCAACAAGCTGAGAGTGATGCAGCGTATCTTCATTGCCGTCTGTGACTGCAATTAAATAGAGAAGGTTGGTATTGAAAATAACCTGCTTTTTTGTAACATCTTCTTCAAGGCCGTCAGTCTTTTCTTTGAATATCTGGTTATAATGTTGGTTTAGATCCCTCAGTATTTTTTTAACTGAGATCACTTTCCGTACTCTGGCGCTCTCCATGTCCAAGAACAGACTTTCGTGTCCTCCATTCTTTCCATTTTTTCCATTCTTTCCATTTTTCCCGTATTCGAGGATCTGCTTTAATACTTCTTCCTTTCCTATAGTATGGTTTGCTTTGTTTTTAAGCACATCTATAAGCCTATCGATTGGGGCACTTGCGTCGGAAGTTCGATTCTTCGGTTCAGAAAAAGATTCTTCTTGATGAGGAGAAAAGACACGCTTAATCGTCTTTTGCGTTAAGGATTCTCCGATGGAAGATTTCATTTTACATCGTCTTAAATGAGGAACAGTTATTTTCCTGATGCTCAAGACATTCGATTTGCTGAACTTGGATCCTCACTTTGCTATTTCCACCTAATTTATTTAAAGGCAAGATTTTAGTCGTCAAAACAATAAAAAAATTGAATTCGACTCCTTTCAATCCGAAAGCATCTTTCCTTTTGTTTGTGGGATCAGATCTTTTGTTTGCTTTTTTCTCAAGTAAATAACTTCCGATTCCCGTTCTTAGATTTTTTTCTAAGAGAAGAAACGAGTCAAAGGCTATCGCCGACTTAAAAAAGGCAAAACAAAACCTGGTCCCTAATATGCTTGTATCAAAAAATCTGTGCTTGTCAACCTAACGTAAGATTTATATAATTATCTAGAAAGGAAGCCGTGGCAAAAAAAGACATAGGGCTCGACTTAGAAGAAATTATAATAAAATATAGGTCTGTAGTCAGCTTCAGAGTTAAAAAATCCCTTGGAACATACAACCCTGATTGGGAAGATGTGGTGAATGAGATTATCACCAATGTCATAGAAAAAGTAAAAAAAGGAGAATTTCGGGGCGAATCCTCTATAGGAACCTTTATTTATACCATAACCAGTCGCAGGATTGTTGACTATATCAGGCAAAAGAGCAAAGTTATGAAATATGTCCAGGAATCCTCTCCATTTCCTGATCCTCAAGAGCAGGTTGAAAAAAAAGAAAGGGATGAATTAATAGCAAAGTCTATTAAAAAATTGAAGCCTAAATACAAAGATATACTCTACCTTTACTATTTTAAAGGCCTTTCAAGGGAAGAGGTCGCACGAAAGTTGGGCATTTCTCCCCGGCGCGTGAGTGAGCGCGTCAATTATTCCCTAAAACTACTAAAAAAAATAATAAAACCATGAAGATTTTTTCATATTTTGTAATCTTCATCCGACTAAATTTTTGATGTTAAATTAAGGGGCAGACAATGAAAAATTGTAAATATGAAGCCTTAATCGATGATTATTTGCTGAATAGACTCGCTGAAGACAGAAAAGACGAATTCGAGGAGCATTACTTTAACTGCCCCGAGTGCTTTGAAAAAATTGAAGAAAGAGACGAGATTATTTCTGTGATTCAGAATAAGGGCCATATGATATTCGAAGAGGAATATATTATTGGAGCTGCAGAAGAAGCTGGGTGGTTTGAAAAAATCGCATCCTTCCTCACACCCAAGCAATGGGCTCTCGCTACAATCTCCGCCGCTTTACTTCTCGTTATCGTCTTCGGTGTTATCCCTAACCTCAAGACAACCTCACCTCAGTTTTTCATAAATGAAGACGCTGTTAGGGGACAGAAGATAGACCTAATATCCCCAGTTATAGATATTAGAGCAGTCCCTTCCAAATTTGAGTGGAAAAAGTCGCCTAAAGATGTTGAATATAAAATCTACATTTTTAGTAATGGAGACCTCTTGTGGTCTGCCTCAACAAAAGAAAATTTTATTGTTCTTCCGGAAGAAGTCAGAAAGCTTATGACTTCAGGGGAAAAATATTCCTGGCAGGTAAAGGCTTTCTCACCGGAAGGAACTCTAGTTTCTGTTTCTAGCCGGGTTCAGTTCAAAATTTCTTCTCAAGAATAAGAAACCCCGTCTTTCATCACCCCTTAAATTGATTCATTCTCTTCCACTTTTTCTTCTTCTGCATACATCCGACCTCGGCTTTCTTCCTCGAACGCTAGACAGCACATCAATCGTCCGCACAGTCCTGAAATTTTCGTGGGATTTATAACGATTTGCTGTTCTTTTGCCTTTTGAATGGTCACAGGCTCGAAATTCTTCATGAAGCTAAAACAACAGAGCGGGCGGCCACAAACTCCCAGCCCTCCTATCATTTTAGCTTCATCCCGAACTCCGATTTGACGCATTTCAATCCGCATCTTAAACTCCTTTGCAAGATCTTTCACAAGCTGCCTAAAATCAATTCGACCATCTGCTGTATAATAGAATATTCCCTTTTTCTCATTAAAAAAGTAACAGACTCTTATTAATTTCATGGGTAAATTTCGGGCCTTAATCCTCTTTAAACAAAACTCAAAAGCCATTTTTTCCTTGCTTTTCAGCCAGTTGAATTTCTTCTTGTCCTCCTCAGTGGCTTTCCGTACGATTTCCACCGCATCTTGCTCAGATTTGTGATGACTACATATATCGCTCGAATCATCGATAATAACAGCCAAATCTCCTCCCATCTCTGATTCAATGATACAGTAGTCTCCTTTCTTTAGCTCTTCTTTTCCCTTTTTTGCCCGAAAAACCTTACTCGATCGTTCCGAAAGAACACATATGATTTCAGACATAATCCCTTCCTATAAAATTTGAAAAAAATGAACTGATAAGCAGGTTGACATTCAGATTATTGTTCAAACCATAAATCGCATAATCAACTTTAGTTAGGTAATCCAATGACTCCTCAAGACTCAACAGTCCTGCAGCCCTTTCTATCTCTTCCCTGTAGTCAAGGTTCATCAGAAGCCGAAGATCGCCTTCTCCTTTGAGTAGTATAAAATCACGGAGGAAAGAAGCCAGAACCTCTAAGATCTGACCTAGCTCCTCTTTGACGAGCGTTCTCGCCAAGGAAGTGTAATTTCTCAAAAAAAGAGCCGTTTTCTCTCCTTTAAGGAGAGAAATGAAAAGTTGCCAAGCTTGAGTTCTTTTCATCTGAATTTCTTCCCATTCAATGCTCAAAGCCTGTTTTAAGTTTCCTCTAACGAGGAGAGAGATAATTTTTGCTTTTTCGTCTTCATATCCTCTCTCTAGTAAAGTCTTCTCTATATCTTCTTTGGATATAGGTAAAAAATTTAAAACCTGACATCTAGACTTTATGGTCGGCAAAATCACATAAAGATTGTGAGTTATAAGTATAATATAAGAGAAAAAAGGAGGTTCTTCCAGTATTTTCAGAAGAGAATTTGCTGCTTCTTCATTCATCTTTTCAGCTTCAATTACGATAAAAACCCTTCTTTTCCCTCTCATAGGCTTTAGGTAGGATAACTGTTTCACAAGCCTCATCTGGTCAATTTTTATCACGTTTTTTTCAGGAGAGATCACCATAACATCGGGAAAATTTCCTTTATTGATCGCACCGCAGGATTCACACTCTTCACAGGCATCCGTTTTATTCTTCTCGCAGTTGAGCGCTTTAGCTAACTCCAACGCCATATTTTTCTTGCCGACTCCCTCTGGTCCACAGAAGAGCATAGAATTAGGCACTTTGTCTTTTTGTAGAGCCTTTTTAAGAATCTTCTTTACGAGGCTATTGCCTAATATTTCTTTAAAAGCCATCTCTCTATAATCTTTTCCTATGTGTTTTTCTTCCTCCAGCTAGTGCCCTCTTCAAGAATTGAGCTGTATGTGATTTTTCTGCTCTCGCCACCTTCTCTGGAACGCCCTGAACAACAATCCAGCCTCCCTTTTCGCCCCCCTCAGGGCCCAGGTCTATAATATAATCTGAATACTTAATAACTTCAAGATTATGCTCAATTATGATTACTGTGTTGTTAAGTGATACAAGCTCAGAGAGAACTTCAAGAAGCTTGCGCACGTCATCAAAATGGAGTCCTGTGGTGGGTTCATCCAGAAGGTAAAGAGTCTTGCCCGTGTTCTTTCGACTCAGCTCCTTAGTTAATTTAATCCTTTGAGCCTCACCGCCTGATAAAGTGGGCGCAGGTTGACCGAGTCTTATGTAACCCATGCCCACTCTCTTTAGGGTTCCCAGCTTTCTCTTTAAAATTGGGTGAGCCTTTAAATAATTATAAGCCTCATCCACCGTCATTTCTAAATAATCTGCGATATTTTTCCCTTTATACCGAACCGAAAGAGTTTCCTTGTTATACCGCTTGCCCTCGCACCGATCGCACGTTACAAAAACATCAGGCAAAAAATGCATCTCTATTTTTCTTACCCCTGCACCCTGACATTCCTCACAACGTCCTCCAGAAAGATTAAAACTGAAACGGCTTGCAGAGTACCCTCTCATTCTGGACTCTGGAGTAAGCGCAAAGAGCTGCCTTAATGAAGTGAATAATCCAGTATAGGTGGCCGGATTGGACCGTGGTGTTCGGCCAATGGGTTTCTGGTCTACGGAAATCACCTTGTCGACCAGGTCAACTCCTAAGATTTCCTGATGTTGGCCGGCTCTTTGTCTGGCCTTATATAATATATTCAAAAGACTTCTATAGAGTATATCGTAAACAAGCGTGCTTTTTCCTGAACCCGATACTCCCGTAACAGCAGTCATTACTGATAAAGGAAGTCGAACATCGATGTCCTTCAAATTATGCTCTGCCGCTTTTAAGATGACAAGCCAGCCTTTCGGCTTTCTTCTCTTCCCAGGCACAGGAATACATTTTTCTCCTTTCAGGTACTGTGAAGTAAGTGAATCGCTAGAAGCAAGGATGCTTTCTAACCGCCCCTCAGCTACCTTAAATCCTCCCTCTTCTCCTGCTCCAGGGCCTAGGTCCAGGATGAAATCAGCAGAGCGGATGGTTTGCTCATCATGTTCAACCACAATGATAGAATTTCCTTCGTCCCTGATGTTTCTCAGCAGCGAAATCAGTTGGCTGTTATCCCTCTGGTGGAGGCCAATCGTAGGCTCATCAAGGACATAGAGCACTCCCCTTAAACGAGCTCCGACTTGGGCTGCTAATCGAACGCGCCGAGCTTCTCCGCCTGATAGAGAAGCGGTCGTCCTGGACAGCTGGAGGTAAGGCATTCCCAGCTCATTCATTATATCAAGGCGAGAGAGAATCTCCTTTTTTATCCTCGAAACAATAAGTTCCTCAGAGGAAGAAAATTTAAATGAGGAAAGTTTTTCAATCAGCCGGGTTGTTGGAAGGGAGCTCAATTCGCAGATATTTTTTCCTCCAACTTTCACAGCCATGCTTTCTCCTCTCAACCTCCCTCCTTTGCAGACCGGACAGGTTTCCTCTGTGAGCTCCACATCCCCCCACTTGTCCAGGATAGTCAAGAATCCAAGGCCGTTGCAGCGTGGACAAGCGCCGTATGGGCTGTTAAATGAAAACGTGCGTGGTTCGAGCTCGGGCAGGCTTATTTCACAGTATGGGCACAGAAGGTTTAGTGAATAATAAATCTCTCTTCCCTCTTTATTTATCAATAAAAGATCTCCCTCGGAAATTTCAAGAGACTGATTCACAGCCTCTTCCAGTCTCTTTTCTGAATCTGAGGCAACCTTTATCTCATCGATTAATATCTCGATATTATGTTTTTTTGTTCTCTCCAAGATAATCTCTTCTTCCACTTCTCGAAATTGCCCATCCACACGGAGACGAAGGAATCCTTTCTTTCTAAGCTTCTCAAAAAGACGGTGATATTCCCCCTTTCTCCCTTTAATTACCGGAGAAAGGATTCTAACCTTCTCACCAGGGAAAGAATCAAAAATTCTTCGCATGATCTGTTGGGAAGTCTGGGAGCTAACCCTTCGGCCGCATCGAGGGCAGTGGGGAATTCCCACTCTTGCAAAAAGAAGCCTTAAGAAATCATAAATCTCTGTGACCGTTCCCACGGTCGAGCGGGGATTCGAGGAAATTGTCCTCTGGTCAATTGAGATGGAAGGAGAGATGCCTTCGATAGACTCCACATCCGGTTTCTCCACCTGTTCTATATATTGCCTCGCATAAGCTGATAGACATTCGATGTAGCGGCGTTGCCCTTCAGCATAGAGGGTGTCAAAAGCAAGGGAACTCTTCCCCGAACCGCTCGGCCCCGTAATGACAATCAACCTGTTCCGCGGCAGCCTCACATCTATCTTTTTAAGATTGTGCTGAGCAGCCCTTTTTACTCGAATCTCTTTAAGCATGACACATAATTCTAGCATAAAAGGGGAACATCCCCAATTATCCAGAACCGATGTAAAAAAATTTGAGCCCGAAGAAAGAAATTTATGAATGTCTAATGTTGAGACTCAACCCCTCTTTATTGTAAGATTAGCGAAGAAACAGGACAGAAGAATGTTTAGAGAAGAAAATTTACTCAAATCCCTTGAAATATTAAAAGAAATGGGAATCAAAAATGACTCCATTCGAGCCATAAAACATCTCCTTGCCCAAGAAGGCCAATACGAAGATTATCCACCTGAAGTTCACCCATCTCTAGTTGAAGCCTTTAAAGAAAAGGGATTTCACAAACTCTATTCTCACCAGCATCAATCATGGCAGTTGCTCAATGAGGGAAAAAACATTGTGGTTGTGACCCCGACGGCCTCGGGAAAAACACTCTGCTACAACCTTCCTGTCCTTAATTCTATCCTTCAAGATCCCTCTGCTCGGGCAATCTACCTTTTTCCGACAAAGGCTCTCTCCCAAGATCAAAGGGCGGAGCTTGATGAAACGATAAAACTGCTTCCTTCGGAAATCAGAATTTTCACATACGATGGGGATACTCCTCAAGATGCAAGAAAAGCCATAAGAGCCCGGGGACATATCATCCTCACCAATCCTGACATGCTCCACACAGGAATCCTTCCTCACCACACAAAATGGATTAAACTCTTCGAAAATCTAAAATACATTGTCATCGACGAACTCCATAACTACAGGGGCATCTTTGGCAGCCATCTAGCAAATATATTAAGGAGACTGAAAAGGATCGCCGCATTCTACGGCTCCAAACCTCAGTTCATCCTCTGTACGGCCACAATCGCCAATCCTTCGGAGATGGCTGAAAAGATGACAGAAGAACCGGTCTCTCTGATCGATAAGAATGGAGCTCCCAGTGGAGAAAAATATTTCATCTTTTACAATCCCCCTGTTGTTAACAAATTTCTCGGCATTCGCCGCTCCTATGTGAACGAATCGCGCCGCGTTGCTTCAATTTTTCTCAAAAACGATCTTCAAACAATTGTATTTGCTCAGAGCCGCCTCATTACTGAAGTTTTAGTGACTTATCTTAAAGAGGACATTGAAAAAACAATCAAGGATGAAGGTCTTATTCGGGGATATAGAGGAGGATATCTTCCCTTAAAGAGAAGGGAAATCGAAAAAGGCTTAAGAGAGGGAAAAATAAAAGGTGTCGTATCGACAAACGCCTTGGAGTTGGGCATCGATATCGGAAGCCTGGATGTCAGCGTGCTGGCCAGCTATCCGAACACCATTTCCAGCACTTGGCAAAGAGCGGGCCGTGCCGGTCGAAAGACCGGAAAGTCAGCCGCTGTCTTGGTTGCTTCCAGCTCACCTCTCGACCAGTTTATCATCAATCACCCGGATTACTTTTTCTCAGAGAATCCAGAGAAAGCCCTGATCAACCCGGATAACCTCTCTATCCTTGTAAGCCATGTCGAGTGTGCGGCTTTTGAACTCCCCTTTATCGATGGAGAAAGATTTGGCCGTGTTGAAATCGGGGAAATCCTTAAATTTCTAGAAGATGAAAAGCTCCTCCACCACTCAAAAGACAAATGGTTCTGGACATCTGACGCCTACCCTGCCGATGGCGTCAACCTTAGAAGCATAAGCTCCGACAACTTCGTAGTTGTGGATACGAGTGAAAAATCCAAAGCCGTTGCTGAGGTTGATTTCTCCTCAGCACTGACCACCCTGCACCCCAAAGCTATCTATATCTGTGAGGGAGAACAGTATTTCGTAGAAAACCTTGACTACACTCAGAGAAAAGCCTATGTCAAAAAGACAGATGTGGATTATTTCACTGATGCGATAGACTATACAAAGATCAAGATCCTTGATGTGTTCAATAATAAAAATTTGATGAAATGTTCTATCTCTCATGGTGAGGTCCATGTGGCAACTCAGGTTGTTGGCTTCAAAAAAATCAAATTCTACACCATGGAAAATGTTGGAGCAGGAGATCTGAATCTTCCTCAGAACGAAATGCACACCACGGCCTACTGGCTAACTATCCCCTCCTCGCTCTTCCAAACGCTTCCCTTTTCCTCTGAACAAAAGATAAACGGGCTATATGGCCTGGCCTATATTCTCTACCATGTCTCTCCTCTTTTCATGATGTGCGACCTTCATGACATAGGTGTATCTATCGGCGACAATTCCACTGGCAAATCAATACCTCCCCGGGATATTCGTTTAAAAATATCTCATGATGAGGACCAAGCCGTCTTTTCCGATGTCGCCTTTGAACCGAATATTTTCATCTTCGATAACTATCCCGGTGGAATCGGCCTGAGCCCTTCCCTGTTTGATCTGGAAAAGGTGCTTCTTGAACACTGCATGAAAACCATAGAGGCCTGTCCTTGTAAAGAAGGATGCCCCTCGTGTGTGGGGCCTACAAAAGAAAGTGGAAAACAAGCCAAACAAGTAGCGCTAGAAATCCTGAAAAATCTGATTTAAAACTAGGCTTTGTTCCAAAGTGAAGGGATTATATTGAAATCACCATAAGGAGCAGGGTAATATCTCCGCTCCTTTTATTTCCATTTTATATTCCATCACTTTGGGACAAAGCCTAAAACGAACTTGCCTGGATTATTCATAACTCCAAAACCCTGCATATCAGCAGATCTATGACTCAGAACAATGAAGAAAAAGAAAGATATAGAAAGGAATGAAAATCAATAAAGATCAGAGCCGATTCTTATATGAAGAATTTATGAATCAAGGAATTTAGGAATGTTAATATTACAAGCCGTGTATTTTTTCGAGCTTTTTTTCATCCCCTATGACGACTAAGACGTCGCTGTCTTTTATGACAAAATCCGCTCTGGGAACAAAGGTGGTTCTTTCGGGGATAATCTCTTTTATAGCAATCACCTGAATTCCATACTTGTTCCGTAAATCCAGGTCTCTTAAACTCTTCCCGACAAATTTCTCAGGAGGTGCAATCTCCTGGATTCCAAAGCCAGAAATGAGAGGAAGGTATTCCAGAACATTGGGAGAGCTCAATTTCGTGGCTGTCTTTATAGCCATATCTTTTTCTGGATAAATGACCTCTGTGGCTCCCACTGCTTGCAATATCTTAGCATGGTCTTCTGTTAAGGCTTTGGCCACTACCCGCTTTGCTCCAACCTCATTAAGATAAAGAACGGTGAGTATAGAAGCTTCCATATCCGGCCCCAAACTTACAACGACTACATCCATATCTTGGATGCCCAGAGCCTGAAGATTCTCTTTATCAGCGGCATCCATACTTACAGCATGGGAGACAAAGGTTTTCACTTCCTCAATCTTATCCTTATCATTATCCACAGCCAATACTTCATTCCCTTTCTCATACAGGGTTTTGGCCACGTTTGAACCAAAGCTTCCGAGTCCGATCACTGCGAATTTCATTATCAATAACTCCTGTAGTGATTCTAGCCGATCATGACTGTTTCTTCAACATATTCATATCTTCCAATGGCCTTTTGTCGGCTGAACGCATATAGCAACGTTAGTGGTCCAATCCTTCCGATATACATAGTTAGAATAATCACAATTTTGCCCACGGTGTTCAACTTCATGGTCATCCCGAGGGAAAGCCCCACCGTGCTGAATGCAGAGAAGACTTCAAACATCACTTCTTGCATACTCGCTGCAGGTTGTGTGAGGAAAAGGATAAAAGAGGACATACAAATGAAACATATTGCAAGAGTAACCACCATAAACGCTCTCATAATCAGTTCAAGGGGCAGGGTTCTATAAAATAAATTAGCTGATTCTCTGGCTGTTATTTTAGACTTGAGGAAGGCAAATATCACGCCGATTGTGCTTGTTTTTATGCCCCCTCCTGTTGATCCCGGAGATGCACCTACAAACATAAGCATAGTCAAAAGAAAGACCGCAGCAAAGCTTAATGAATTCAGGTCCATGGTGTTGAAACCGGCTGTTCGAGGGGTGACAATCTGAAAAAGCGAGGAGAGAACCTTCCCTTTCACTGTGAACGTCTTTAATGAATGGTTCCACTCCATGATAAGAAAAAAAACAAATGATACAACAATGAGCACGGTAGTGAGAGTAAGTACTAACTTTGTATGCAAGGAAATTTTGAATTTTTTTCTCTCAATTCGTGCTATAGAAATCTCCTTGATTTCTTGAAGCACCAAAAATCCCAATCCCCCAAGCACTATCAAGGTAATCAGGGTAATATTCACCCAGGCACTATCATTGTAAGAGACAAAACTCTTGCTGAAAAGTGAAAATCCGGCATTGCAGAAGGCTGAAGCAGAGTGAAAAATTGAGTTGAAGAGAGCCTTTGGCCATGGGAATTCTTTCTGCCAATAAAGAAAAAAGGATAGGGCACCTGCAGCTTCTAGGGCCATGGCATAGAAAAACACATTCTTGATGATGGACTTCACATCTTTTGCTGCTTTATAGTGGTAGCCTTCTTGAATGAGGATTCTATCTTTAATGGAAATCCTTTTGCCTGACACTAAAAGGATAAGAGTCGAAAAAGTCATTATTCCTAACCCTCCCAACTGAAAAAGGACGAGAATAATCATCCTGCCAACAGGCGTGAAATATGTAGCTGTATCTTGAACGACCAGACCAGTCACGCAGACTCCAGAAGTGGCTGTGAAGAGGGCATCCACTAAAGAAATATGACCTGATTTTGTGCTAAAAGGCAGAAGAAGCAGGACAGTTCCCAGAGAGATGGCCACGATAAAACTTAAAGCTAGAAATTGAGCTGGCTGGAATCTTCTATCCCTCTTGATAGGATTTCTCCTTTTAACAGGGTTTCTAATAGTGAATTATTTATCAAATCTATTACTTAATGAAAATTTTGTCAAACTTGTTAGCCTGGGGACAGAGCTTGAAAACTCGGGCTTTTTCTTTACTCAAGAATTAAGCCTGCAAAATATGAATTATTATTTCAATAGACCTGGATTATTCACGAGTCCAGATTTTTGCAGACTTCGTTATGAAGAGCGAAGCGATGTGGCAATCCTCTGTTGCGAGTGAAACGAAGCAATCTCATGCTTATAGCGAGATATCATGAGATCACCACGCTTCGCTGGTGACAGAGGATCACCACACTCACTTCATTTGCTCGTGATGACGTTATGAAAGCCTGGCCCCAATTGACATTAACCCTGGCATATGCTAATTTTTCATATAGAAAGCATGAATTATCTAAAACTTATCCTTGAAGCCGATATTGTTGTCAAGCTCGTTCTGCTTATACTCCTTTTCTTTTCTGTATTCTCCTGGGCTGTCATATTTTTCAAAAGGAGGGCCCTAAAATCCGCCTCCATCCAGTCTCAAAAATTCTTAACAGTGTTTCAAAAAAGTAAAAATCTGAAAGACGTATACGAAACTGCCAAAAGATATAAAGCGAGTCCCCTTGCTGCACTTTTCCGGTCTGGATACAGAGAGCTTCGCCATCTGGACCAGTCTAATCCAGAACCGATACTCAATCCTTCTAAGCTTGAGAGCCTGAATCGAGCTCTGACCAAGGCTTCAAATAATGAAATTTCTAAACTGGAAAAAATGATGAGCTTCCTGGCTACTACAGGAAGTGTAACTCCTTTTATAGGGTTATTCGGAACCGTCTGGGGAATCATGGTCGCCTTCAATAGAATTGCAGTTGTGAGATCCGCAAGCCTGGATACCGTGGCTCCCGGAATCGCTGAAGCGCTCATTGCCACGGCAGCAGGGCTTTTTGCAGCCATTCCAGCGGTCATCGCCTACAACCACTACCTTCACAAAATAAAGGATTTGATAACTGAGATCGACGATTTCTCTTTTGAATTCCTTAACATAGTGGAAAGGCTTTATGGCTCTTAGAATACGCCCTGGAGACAGAAGACAACTCGGAACCTCTCTTTCCGAGATAAACGTCACTCCTTTTGTAGATGTTATGCTCGTCCTCTTGGTCATTTTTATGGTTACAGCGCCCATGATTCAATCTGGAATCAGTGTCAATCTTCCTCAAGCAGAAACCGATTCAACTCCCGCAGAAGAAGGCCTTACCTTAACCATCAAAGCGGATAGATATATTTATATCGAAGGTTCTATCATCAATGAATTCCTTCTAGAACAGAAATTGAATGAATACTTCTACGGGAAAGAGAAAAAAATTGCCTTTATACGGGCAGATGAAAGTCTCCCCTATGGATATGTGATACGTATCATGGATATTACAAAAAAGGCCGGAGTGGAGGTCATTGGCCTTGTAACAAGACCAAAAGAAGACAAGGAAAAGTGAGATGACAGCTCTCGACAGAGATAGGGCAATGTTCAAAAAATCTGTCATCTTCTCTATTACAGCGCATCTGGCCGTGTTCCTCCTGCTCATTCTCTCGCCTTATCTGCCAAAACCTTCAAAAAAAGAGATGATTCATTACGTCAACCTCATCTCCGCACCCGGAGGAGGTGGCGGGGGAGGCGGTACTCCAGGCGGTGAGAAAGAAAGCATTGAAGAAACCCCGACTCCTAAAAGAGAAACCTTAAGGGATTTGACAATCCCGCAAAAACTAGAGGAGAGATCTGCTTCCGCTCTGAGACATCCTGTTGATAAACCCAAAAGAGAAATAAAGCCAAAGTCTGAAAAGAAAGCTGTTATCCAAAAACAGCAAAGGACTCCCTCCAAGAGTGCCCAATCTCAAAAGCCGAGTGCTGGCTCTGTTCAAGGAAAAGGGTCTGGATCAGGCTCTGGAGTAAGGATCGGCACCGGCTCGGGTACTGGCTCAGGTTTTGGGTCTTCAATGGCCTCCAAGATTGGCCTCTCCAATTTTCCTTTCACCTATTATCTCCAGATCATCGTGGACAGAATCTCGAGCAACTGGTTCCAATCTCTTGTCGACCCAGGCATCAAAGGCAATTTTCAGGTAACCGTCTACTTTAGAATCCACAAGGATGGCCAAATTTCTAGCTTAAAAGTTGAGGAAACAAGCAGAATAAGATCCTTAGATCTATCCGCCCTTCGCGCTATCCAGACATCTGCCCCCTTTCCTCCACTTCCGAAAGACTATGAAGAGGAATATCTGGGGATTCACTTAATATTCGAGCACTCCAAATGAAGAGAAAGGGAATTTTATTCTACATAATCTTCCTTTTGTTCGCAGCTTTACTCCTTTACTCTCAGCAGGAAGTCGTCATCAGCATAAAAGAAGGAATGCCGGCCATTCCCTTGGCAATCCCCAAGTTTATCGCTCGTTCAAACTCCTCTGAGGCAAACACTATTTCTGAGCAGCTTCATGAAATCATCTCTGCTGACCTGAAATACAGCCGTGTTTTCCGGCTGCTCCCCAAGAGTTACTATAGTTACATCAGGCCTTTAAATCCGAACAAGATATTTTTTAAGGACTGGGAGTCCATCCAGGCTAATATCCTTTTCATAGGGGAAGTCTCAGAAGGAGAAGGGAATAATATCCTCTTCGAAGGCAAGATTTATGACGTTAAAGCAGAACGATATATATATGGAAAACGCTATGAAGCAGAGAAAGGGCTCATTCGACTGGTGGCCCATAGCATGGTGAACGAAATAATGAGACATTTTGGAGGAGGAGAAATTTTTACAACCAAAATCGTCTTTATATCCAATAGAGATGGCAATGATGAACTCTACATGATGGACTTCGATGGACACAACCAGACTCGATTGACTTTCAACAAAGGAAAGGATTATATGCCTGCATGGTCTCCAGATGGAAAAATGATTGCCTATACATCCTACCGCCTCGGCAGGGCTGCTCTGTGTATCTTGAAGCCATACGAAGGAAAAAGAATCGAAGTGTTCAGCGAGGGCACAAGTTTTGCTCCGGCTTTTTCCCCCGATGGAAAAAAACTAGCTTTCTGCACGACTGTAGAAGAAGGCAATTCTGAAATTTATGTCGCTCGGATTGATGGAAATGACACTATAAAGAGAAAGGATATAAAAAGATTGACCTTTAATAAGGCGGTCGATACAGCTCCCTCATGGTCTCCGACAAGCCGCGAAATTGCTTTTACATCAGACAGGGGAGGAACTCCCCAAATCTACATCATGGATGCCGAAGGTTCTAACGTTCGCCGAGTCAGTTTCGGCGGAACCTATCACGACAGTCCAACCTGGTCCCCTACTGGAGACAGGATTGCCTACGTCTCCCGGGTTGATCAAATATTCGATATATATGTCCTGAATCTCAGAACAGAGAAGATCTACAAACTAACAGAAAGCAATGCCCGTAACGAGTCTCCCTGCTGGTCTCCGGATGGACGGCACCTTATTTTTACCTCAAACCGTATAGGTACTCTCCAGCTCTACGCAATGGATTATGATGGCGTCAACTTGAGACGCCTCACTTCTAAGGGCGAAAACAAGCTTCCCGACTGGTCTCGCTGAAAACTTGATGTTTTCTTTCAATTTCCATAAATTATTTATTTATAATGTTTTTTTTGTTATGGTGTTGACATAAAAGAGGTTTAATTGTATAAAATTGAGGCTGAGCAAAAATTTTTTGCTCATAGTGAAGGAGAACAAATAGCATTTATAGGAGGTAAAATGAAAAAAATCGCTATCCTCTCTTTAGCTTGTCTATTGGTTTTGTCCTTTCTTGTTTCCTGTCGAAAAAAAGTGGAAGCGCCGCCCCCTCCACCGCCTCCACAGGTGAAGGAACAACCTAAAGTTGAAAAAGTAAAAGAAGCTCCTCCGGTAAAAGAGCCTGAACTGACTGAAGAGGAAATATTCGCAGCCAAATCACTTGAAGAAGTCAACAGAGCAAAACCCTTGGCAATGATTCACTTCGACTACGATAAATTCTTTATCCGCGATGATGCTAAACCCGTTCTTGATTCTAACGCTCAATGGATGAAAAAATGGAGTTCTGTAAAAATTCTTATCGAAGGACACTGCGACGAAAGGGGAACAGAAGAGTATAACATGGCCCTGGGCGAAAAGAGAGCCAAGAGCACTTTAGATTATCTTGTTTCTCTGGGGATTTCTGCAAATAGGATCAAAATTATCTCTTACGGAAAAAGTCAGGCATTAGATCCTGGCCATAACGAAATCGCCTGGCAAAAAAACAGACGCTCCCAATTTCTAATTATCGAAAAATAATTTATGATTAAAAGATCAGCGGGAATATTTCTCGCTATAATCATACTCATCACGTCTGCCAGTGCTCAGAAGAGTAAAAAAGCCTACGAGCTCATCTACAAAGATGTCCAACTTCTCAGGCAACAGATCCTTCAGCTCGATAAGAAAATAGGAAAAAACGCCGAGGACATAAAATTCATAAAGGACCAGCTGAACGAACTTCTAACTCTCTTCAGGCTTTTCCAAAGAGAACAAGCAAATTTCAAAGAAACCCAAATAAAGATTCCCGCTCAGTACCAAATCCTCCTTGAAAAAATCGAAGGATTGAATACTCAGCTTGCAGCTTATAATGAGGAACTATTGGAAATAAAAAAAGCCTCCATACAAGCCGCTCAAGCAGTGGATGAAATAACAGGGGAACAAGCGCCACCTCCTTCTGAAAAAGGAGTTGAGGAAAAAAAGAAAGAAGAACGAACCGAAGAAAAAGACGAAAGCACCGAAAAGCCTCAACCCCCTCCTTCACCCCTCCTGTCTCCAAAAGAAGTTTACAACATGGCCTACACAGATTACAGAAAAGGGAATTTCGAGCTTGCAATTGATGGCTTCAAAATATACAGAGAACAATTCTCAGAAAGCCCTCTCGCTGACAACGCTCTCTACTGGATTGGAGAGTGTTATTTTAGTCAAGAAAAATTCGCAGAGGCCATCGACTCTTTTAATGAGTTGATTCTCAACTACCCTCAAGGAGATAAGCTCCCTGCTGCCTATTTGAAAAAGGGGATAAGTCTGACTGAGCTCGGAAAAAAAGAGGAGGCTCTTTCTGTCTTCAAACTCTTAGTAAGCAAGTTTCCCCTCGAGGAAGAAACGAAAATCGCCCAACAAAAAATCAAGGAGCTAATATCGGATAATGAGAGATATTAACAGCCTCAATAAAGCCACCCTTATCGGGCGACTCGGTCAAAAACCTGAGCTCCGATATCTTCCCCAAACAGAAAGGGCCGTGGCGAGATTCACGCTCGCCACGAATGAGCGTTATTTCAATCCAAAAACTAACGAAAGCGATATCCGTGCTGAATGGCACAGAATCGTAGCATGGGGAAAACTGGCCGAATTCTGCGAAAAATACCTAACCCAAGGTAAGCAAATCTATCTGGAAGGAAAATTACGGACGAGGAGCTGGCAAGATAGAGAGGGGAACAAAAGATATACAACAGAAATCGAAGCACAAAATATCGTCCTTCTGGGCAGACGGGAAGAAGCTGGAGTCCAAGAAGAAGAATCTTACCCAAAACCAAGTACTCCTTCTGGCTCTTCCGAAGAAGAAGAAAACGTGCGTATTGAAGAAGGAGGAGAAGAGGACGACGAAGTTCCATTCTAATCGACATCAGCTAAAATAGATTTCTATTCTCTTGGGATACCAAATAAGACTATCAATAGAGAGGGGGTACATTCATGTCAAAGGAAAAAAACAACGACATTGAAAATTTCAGAAAAAAAATAGAAGAAGACACTCGACCATGGGGAAAATTCCGCTCTTATCCCTATGAACAGGCAAGAAGCATAAAAATAATCACTGTAAATCCCGGAGCGGCCCTCTCCTTACAGTATCATCACAATCGAAGTGAATTCTGGGTTGTCCTGGACGAGGGCCTTGAGGCTACTATCGCCGAGAGAGTCTGGCAGCCTGAAGAAGGCGAAGAAATATTTGTTCCGCAGAAAGCGCCTCACCGCCTTCGTTGTCATGGTAAGAAAAAAGCACGGGTGATGGAGATATGGATAGGCGACTCAGATGAATCAGACATTGTCCGTCTTAAAGACGACTATGGAAGAGTTTATTCCTAAGTTATATGTCCCATCAGGAAAGTATTCGGATGTTTGACTAATATATTCTCAATGATGTGCTCTTCAACTTCCTGAGCTGTCTTTAATGTCATCGCTTTTTGAACCATTTTCCTCACTGCTTTATACTCCACTGAACGCAAAGCCTTCTTGACCCTGGGAATGAAAATCGGGTTCATGCTAAATTTTTTTAACCCGAAACCAAGCAGAACAATAGCAGAAAGGGGATCTGCAGCCATCTCACCACATACAGTGACCTCTTTCTTTTCCCTATGGGCTGTCTCGATGATAAATCTTATGAGCCTTAAAATCGAGGGATGCAGAGGCTTATACAGGTAAGAAACAAATTCATTTGACCTGTCAACAGCTAAATAATACTGGATTAAATCATTTGTTCCTATGCTTATGTAATCCACTTCTCTTATCAACAAATCTGTTATAGCGGCAGCTGCAGGAACCTCTATCATAATCCCAAGAGGAATGTTCATATCGAATTTAACCCGCCTCTCCCTTAGTTCCTCCTTGATTTCCCAGAAAAGGCGCTTGACTTCCTCTATCTCTTCAATTTCAGTTATCATAGGAATGAGAATCCTAACATTCTTTTCGACGCTCGCTCTCAGGATGGCCCTGAGCTGAATCTTGAAAATGTCTCTATCTCGCAAAGAAAACCTTATAGCTCTCAGGCCAAGCGCAGGATTAGGCTCTTTTTCAATTTTCAATTGAGGCAAACTCTTCTCACCTCCAATATCTACTGTTCTGATATAAACTGGCGAAGGATATGCCTCTTTTGCTAGTCGAGAATAAATCGAATAATGATCTTCCTCAGTTGGCAGAGTCGTACTTTGAAGATAAATAAATTCAGACCTAAAAAGCCCGATGCCCTCGGCCCCGAGAGACCGAGCTAGGTTCACCTCTTCAGGAAGCTCGATATTGGCCATGGGGAAAAACCTGACCTCATCTAAAGTTGTAGCGCTCAACTTTGCGGTCTTTTTGAGCTCTTTGCGATAATCGTCATATTTTTCCTTCTTACTCAAGAACTCTTTCCGAATAGCCAGCGGCGGATTGACAATGACCTCACCATCTGTTCCATCTACGATTACAAAATCTCCCTTTCTTACTCTCCCCGTAACATTGTGCAGGCCTACCACAGCCGGGATGTCTAAAGAGCGGGCAAGAATGGCGGTATGAGAAGTTTGTCCCCCCATATCGAGAGCTACTGCTAAAACATTTCCTTTACTCAGTCTTAAAGCAGCCTCGGATGGAAGCAGGTCATGGGCAACTAAAATTTTTTCTTTATCATCATCTCCTCTTTTGGATTCAGGGGGCTTCAAATTCCTGTATATTTTCGTTAAAACATCTTCAATATCTGACTTTCTTTGCCTGAAATACTCATCACTAATAGACTCAAAAAGCGTCTTGTACTTCTCGTGAACTCTTGAGAGTGCCCATTCTGCTCTCGATTTTTCTTTTTTTATGATTCTTACCAAGTCTGAAAACAATGATTTATCTTTAAGAATGAGCAGATGGGCCTCAAAAATAAATGAATGGTCTTCCCCAATTTTTTCTTTTATTTGCTCCTTTATATGGGTCAGCTGCTTCTCTGTCTTTCCGATTGCATCTTTTAATCTTTCCAATTCTGCTTTGACTTGAAGAGGCAAAATCTCTTCTTTCCGCGAAGTGAAAATTACTCTCTCTGTGAGGAAGACTTCACCTATCGCAATACCTGGAGAAACTCCGACTCCTCTAAGTCTGAAATAATCCATCAAAATTTACTCATTCTCATGGAATTTGCCATTTATAAGAGCTACCAAAGCCTTTAGAGCTGAATTCTCATCTTTTCCTGAAATTTTTAACGTGATCTGAGTTCCCTTGACAGCGGCTAAAGTAAGAATACCCAAAATGCTCTTGCCATCAATCTCATCTCCATCCTTTTCGATTCTGACCGAAGAGCGAAAACGATTTGCTAGTTTAACAAATTTGACAGCAGCCCTGGCATGTAATCCCAGCTTATTCTTTATGATGATTTTTTTCTCAACCATCGGCTCCGTTCATCTTAATGCTTGGAGCTTAAAAGGATGCTGGCAAGATGGATGTTCTTTTTGCCCTGTTCTACCACCTTTTTTGCTACCTCTTTTAAATTCTGGCTTCTCTGTAGGGAGACAAACTTAATAAGCATGGGGAGGTTGACTCCAGTAATAATCTCCACCTGATTATCCTTCAAAAAGCTAAAACTCAGGTTGGACGCCGTCCCTCCAAACATATCAGTAAAAATCACTACACCATTTTTTTGTTCAACTCTTTTTAGACTTTTACTAATCTTTTTTTTTGATTCTTCAACATCATCATACCATCCGATTGAAATGGCCTCTATATTCACAGCCTCGCCTAATATAATCGTCAGGGCATTCAGGAGTTCCTCAGCCAATTTTCCATGAGATACGATAACTCCTCCGATCATTTTGGTTAACTCGTCAATCTCAATCTAATAAATCTCATATCATTATTTGTGAGTGTCCTCTCAATCTGTCAACACCTTCTCTAGGCCTGGGATGGTAAACATATTACCATTTCTTTTTTTTTTAATAAAGGGGATACAATCATTAGTGTCCCAAAGAAATTCTATTAATTTGCGTAATTTATTGAAATTAAATGAAATATATCAAAATTTCTCATAATCGATTTGAAACAAAATTTCTATTTTTTATGCTGTAACTTCAATAATATCAATACAAATTTTCTAATTTTAGAAACGTTGGGACACTAACGGGATACAATACTTAATTATTAAATATATTGGCTTTTTATATGAAGATTTTATTATTTATAAATGTCTCGATGGTAAGTCCTTGCGCTCAAGTCTTTGCTCTTGAAGTGCTCTCTCAACTTCTCGGTTAAAATGACAGATCTATGCTTCCCGCCTGTACACCCAACAGACAGAGTCAAATAGCTCTTCCCCTCATCTATAAAGTTGGGTATCAAATAATCAACAAACCTGTATAATCTACTCAGGAATTTTTTTGTTTCGGCTGATTTTAAGACATATTCCCTGACCTCCCTGCTCCTTCCTGTCTTATTTCTCAGCCTATCAATATAGAATGGATTCGGCAAAAATCTCGTGTCAAAAACCAAATCTGAATCCAAAGGAATTCCATATTTATAGCCAAAGCTTATAACAACTATCTGCATCCTCCTGCCTTTTCTCTTTGTGAACCGTCGTGTAAGAAGTTCTTTAAGCCGAGGGATGTCTATATCGGTGGTATCGATGACCTCATCTGCCATCTTTTTAATCTCTCCTAATCTTTTTCTCTCTAAACGAACGTTTTCCAATATAGATTTCTTTCTCTTCAATGGATGAGGTCGCCTGCTTTCGCTAAATCTTTTAACCAAGGTCTCATCAGAAGCGTCAAGGAATATTAACTGCGAAGATATTTTTTTTCTGATTAATTGTAAAATCTTAGGAAATTATGCCGTAAATCCGGCTTCTCTGATATCAATCACGAGAGCTACCTTTTCTATCTCCACCTCTTTCCTTGTCCAAAGAACTACTAAACTTGGGATAAGCTTAGATGGCAGATTATCTATACAATAATATCCCAAATCTTCGAGAAACCGGCTGACTACCGTTTATCCTGACCCCGACAGGCCAGTGATAATAAGGAATCTATCTTCCTTCACCTTATTTCCCCTTCTTTTAAATTCACCGAGCCGAAAGGATACGGTTTAGCTTTTTGACAATTTCTTGAGGCGCATGGTATCCCTTTTCCCCTAGAACATGAACCTTGCAGGCCACCTCGATCAAAGTTGCTATGTTTCTTCCAGGCGCCACAGGAATATTTATTTGCGGGATTTTCTCTCCCAAAATATCAAAGAATTCAGGAGGCTTCAGGCCAAGACGATCGTACTCTTCCCCTTGTCGCCACTTTTCTAGCTTTATGGCCAAATCGACCTCTGTCTGCTTACAGATAGCTTGAGTTCCAAATATCTCTTTAATATTGATAATTCCCAATCCTCTTATTTCCATGTAATAACGAACAAGATGAGGAGCAGTTCCTATTAATTTTCCACTGGCCTTTCTCTTGATCTGGACAACATCATCAGAGATAAATCGATGTCCGCGCGAAATAAGCTCTAATGCGCATTCACTTTTCCCGATACTGCTATCACCTATGATAAGGACACCCAAGTTAAAAATCTGGAGTAATCCTCCGGAAATTTTTAAAGTTCCCTTTTCATTACCCATCTAATTTCTTTTCTTCTTCATGAATGACATCCAAAATAGCACTGACATTCTTGGCCTTAAGAATCTTTTTCATCAAAGAGCTTGATTTGCGGATAAGGTGAGCAATAGCCGCTAAAATCTGAAGGTTTACACTCGGATTATCAGGCGAGGAAACCACTAGGAAAAAAACATGTGAAGGCTTCCCATCAGTAGACTGGAAATTCACACCCTCCTTTGAAATGGCAAGCATAACGATAGAATCTTTAACGCCCTTTATCTTGCAGTGGGGGATAGCGACACCTTCTCCGATGGCAGTACTTCCTAATTCTTCTCTCTGAAGAAGTTTTTCGTATAACTCTTTCTCCTTAGATATTCTATCCTTCTTCTTTAAGAAATTGACCATCTCTTTAAGGACAGATTCCCTATCCTGATACTCCAGTTCAGTAATTATCATGTCATGCATTAATAAATTGTGCAGTTTCAAGGTCATTTTTCACTCAAAAAACATATATTCTTGATTATTCACTATTTGCTACTCTAATTGCAGAAAGCGTCGGCATTTCCTGCCTAATAATTCAGGCTATTCAGGCTCCACCAAGCCATAATTCCCGTCTTTTCTTCTGTAAACAACTGCCCATTTCTCGGAACCTGACTTTCTAAAAACAAATACTTCTTTTTTGTCTAAATCAAATTGGATAATAGCTTCTTCAATCGACATGGGTTTCAAGGAATAATCCTGGCTTCTTATGACTTGCTTCTGGCGTTCTTCGGGCTCAATCGGAATAGAGAAGATTTCTTTCTCTCCCCTCTTTCTTCTTTTCTTCTCTCTTAATTTATCTCTCTCTTTTTTGGCCCTTTTCTCTATATTGTCAAAAGCCAAACCAAGAGAGCTTTGCATATCTTGAGTTTCCTCAACTGCATTTAAGGTCGTCTTTCTTGTTTTGATATTAATCTCTGCCTTATGCCTGTATTTTTCTACAGAAAGAATGACATTTGCATCTATTCTATAGCCAAACAGCTTCTCAAGAGATTTCATCCTTCTCTCACAGTATTTCTTCATTTCGGGAGTGATGTTTGCGTGTTGAGCAGTGAAATTTATATTCATTGAGCTTCCTCCATCCTAAACTTTCTCTTTCTTATGTGTGAGGGTGGTATATTAAGCTGCTTTCTGTATTTTGCCACAGTCCGACGGGCAATCTTGAAGCTTTCTTTCGCCAGTATATCGCCTATCTCGATATCGCTCAAAGGATGGCTCTTATCCTCGCTTTCTACGAGCTTTCTTATCTTCTCTTTAACTCTTAGGGAAGAAACCTCTTCCCCAAAATCCCCTGAAAGAGATTTGTGGAAAAAGTATTTAAGGGAAAAGACCCCTCGAGGCGTCGTGATGTATTTATTGGCGACCACTCTTCCCACAGTAGATTCATGAACACCCAATTCTTGGGCGAGCTCTACTAAGGTCAATGGCTTAATATAGTCAATCCCTCTTTCAATAAAATCTTTCTGCTGCTCCACGATGTATTTAGCGACTCTGAATATCGTCTGGTTCCTTTGGTCCAAGCTTCGCAAAAACCAGAACGCCTTTTTCATCTTCTCTTTCAAGAACCGGTATGCCTCTAGATTATCCTTGGAAGCTCGAGCCAGAATCCTTTTGTAGTAATTGTTAATCCTTAACTGGGGCAAACCTTCGTTATTTAAGGTAATTCTATACTCACTGCCTTCTTTGCTTACTACAATGTCAGGAACAACATAAGAGGTTTTCTCCTGGCTGTATTTCCTTCCCGGAGTGGGTTCCAGATGCTTAATGATTTCTACATGGCTCTTGACACCTGAAAGAGGAATATTAAGAACCTTTGCTAACTGAGAAAAATTGGATTTTTCTAAGAGATAAAGATGATCGGAGACGATTGTCCGGGTTACCTTATCTTTAATCTCGAAATAATCCATTTGAGTGAGCAGGGCTTCCTTGAGATCCAAGCTTCCCGCGCCGATAGGATCAAATTTCTTGATTGCTTCTCTGACTTCATTAATCTTATCCACAGGGACATCGATTTTTTTTGCTGCTTCTTCCACAGAAGTAGTAAGATAACCATCTTCATTGATATTTCCTATGATATATTGGGCAATCTCTCTGTCTTTTTCATTGAAAAAAGTTAAATTCGCTTGCCAATTCAGATGATCCCAAAGAGAAGGACTTTGGGAGAGAATATTTTCTAGGGAAAGGCTCTCTTTCTCTTCTGAAAAATAAGTGCGCATTCCATTATCAAAATACTCATGAAAGTAAGATTCGTAATCTATCTCTTGTTCTTGTTCTTCTCCATAGGATTCCTTGGATTCTCCGATCTCAACATCTTCTCTTACCTTCTTCTGTTCCTCTTCGACCTCTTCTTTACTCTTCAGACCTTCCTGGTTTCCTTCTTCTGATTTCTCATCCGCGGGTTCTTCAGCAACCTCGAGCATCGGATTCTGAGAAAGCTCTGTATCAATAATCTCTATAAGCTCAAGGTTTGTTAATGGGAGTAGTTTTATGGCCTGCTGAAGCGCAGGAGCAAGGATTAATTTCTGAACCTGTTTCTGTTCAATCCGCTGTTTCAGAACCATGTCTCTATCTGCCTCAATCCTAATCTATATACTCAATAAAGATCAAACTCCTCGCCTAAATAACTCTTTCTCACCTCTTCAGAATCGATCAATTCCTGCGGGGTTCCCGCCTTCAATATTTTCCCCTTATCAATAATATAAGCTCTATCCGTAATTTTTAATGTTTCCCTTACACTATGGTCTGTCACAAGCACTCCTATTCCTCTATCCTTGAGAGAGAGGATAATGGCTTGTAAATCTAGAATAGTTAAAGGATCAATGCCTGTGAAGGGCTCATCCAGAAGAATAAACTCGGGTTTTGTAGTCAATGCCCGTGCAATCTCTAGCTTTCTCCTCTCACCTCCAGATAGAGTGAAAGCCTTTGCCTTAGCCAGTTTTTTTAGAGCGAATTCCTCAAGAGTCCTTGCTAGATCTCCGTTGCCTCTAAAATACACGCGTCGAATTGTTTCCATTATCGACAAGATATTATCCTCCACGCTTAACTTCCTAAAGGCGGATGGCTCCTGAGGAAGAAGACACAGCCCTTTTCTTGCTCTGGTGTACATGGGAAGTCCTGTAATATCTTTTCCGTCCAGAATGATTTGCCCAGAATCTTGAGGAATAAGACCAAGAATTAGAGAAAAGATGGTTGTCTTGCCTGCTCCATTTGGTCCCAAAAGCCCAACAATTTCACCTCTCTTGACATTGATCGAAACATCATCGACCACTCTTTTCTTTTGATAGCTCTTTTTTAGCTGTAGAGCTTCTAAATAGTCCTTCATCTTTCACGACTTTATTACCGTCACCGACCTCTCTCGGTCTTTATTTTCAACTGCGATTCTACCATCGGATATGTAAAAAGTCAATTTGTTACCCCTGGTCATTCCCTTATCTTTCTCTATCAGCACAGGATTTCCTGAAAGAACAATTATCTCTTCATCAATATCATAGCTGGCTTCTTTTCCTCGTCCCTCTCTGGAACCTTGTTCAACAATGATATTCTCATGGGCGAAAATTTTCTTCATTTCTCCTTTCTCCTCCTTCAGATAGACAGATATGGACCGGGCTCTCAACTTGATGTCCTTAACCCCTAAAGAAGCATTTTCTCTATAAGAAACAAGATTCTCATCGGGCTTAAAAATCATGACATCTGACGATATTTCTACCCTCTCTTCTTCCTTATCCTTGGGTTTATAAGGAACAGTGGCCTTTACTCCCTGTATGCACAGAATTTTCCTCGTCTCCGCATTAAGCATTATTTCGCCTGCACGGAGTACATCATTCTCCTGCCATATTTTGGTATTTCCCATAAAAAAGAAACGCTTCTCCTCCTCCAAAAATCTCATTTCTTTGGCTGTTATAAAAACAGGCCGAGCTTTAGAAAAAAAGCCAACAGAATCCTCCCTATCCTGAGCCTTAAGAACGACCTTGATTCCGCCCTTTGCTTCTAATATATTGTCATCAAGAGAAACATCGACCTCTTTAGCGAAAATTTCGCTTAGTGAAGATTTGACTTTAACTCTAAATTTATCTTTCCCCTTAACTTGGAGGATATTGGCTTTACCTTCCAGAAGCATTTCATCTCCTGTCACAATCTGCTGTTCTTCAGAAGACTCTTCCTGAGTAACCATCCGAGTATTTTTTTTAGCGTGAAAATTCTCCAGCCCTCCATCGCGATTCAACACGAATTTCATAGATTCAGAATGGACCTCGGTAAATCCGTCTGAAGAAGAAAAAAGTTTATAGTTACAATCCTTCCTAGCTATGACTTCATGAATTTCTGCAATATCCGGAAAAACTTTAAGCAAAATCTCTTCAGCTTCTATCTCCCTCCTTTGATTTTCTGTCTCTTCATCGATAAGAATAGCCCGGGCGTTGCCTTTCAATAATAGAGTCTTAATTTGTTCTTCATCCGAACTCAACACAAAACTCAAGATGTCGGCGTAAGCTTCACTCTTTCCATGAAAAAGACGTACATCTCCCTCCAATTTTCCGCTCGAGCTTTTTCTGCTATACTCGAACCTGTTTGCTTCAGCAACAAGGGGAAGTGAAGATTCCTGATCTTGTATCATTTCAAGACGGATTTTTTCTTGGAGCACTATCTTCTCCTGCTTGAGCGAATAGGTCATCTTTTGCGCATAACCCGAGGCTCGGTCAGAAGAGAAATTTATACCCTCATCACTCCTGAAGAGTTCTTTTTCTTTATCATAACTCAGGGAGATTGATTCAATTACTAAATCTTTGTGTTTAATCCTAGCCTTACCTGAAATGAAGAAGTGATTCCCTTCCCTGTCATAAGTGACTTCTTCCCCAAACAGAAAAATGTCTTTGCCTTCTCTTCGTTTTAAAAAAACAACTTCAACGTTTCCCTCTAAGTGGTAGCGATCATCTTCCCCGATGTATTGTTTATCAGCTCGTAGCCGAAGATTTCCTTTCTCTCTTTCGACTTCCAAATACTCAACCTTTTCTCTGTTCTCGATTTTTTGCTGAGTTATCTCTTCTGATTTCACGGAGACTTCTGGCTGTCGCTTTGACTGAGTTATGAAATTTTCTAAAATCAAACCCAGAATAACCAGAAAAAAAGCTGCGATTGAAAACCTGATCCCTTTTGCCCAGCTAAATTTCGTTTTCTTCATGTCTTCTTATCTTTTTATATCCTCTAGTGAAAGGCTGATCTCCTCTTCTCCCAAATATTCCGAAAACTGGAGCGAATAAACCATATCAATTCTGTCCCCTTTTTGGAGGTTCTCTGCCCAATCATCTCGACCCCAACCCAGAGCCTTGAAAATCTTCCCATTCTGTCTTACAAGAAATCTGCTATGTTTACCCTGAATTTTGTGAGGCTCCCCTACGACCACGGCATTTTGGGTTGAAAAAACAGGTTTCGGATTCCCTGCTCCAAAAGGAGAAAGGAGAGAATAATTCTCTATTAAAGACAGATTGATATCTGTAAAATCTATAATTGCATCTATGTATATCTTTCTCCTTAAATGCTCATCGTCTATTCTTGAGCTGGCAAAAGCATTGATAGCTTCTTTGAACGCTGCCATATCCTCTAACGCTAGCACGCATCCTGCAGCATGTGTATGTCCACCATAACTCAGGAAAAAATCTTTGCATTCTTCCAAGCTGTCAATAAGAGGAATTTCGCTGACGCTTCTCCCCGAGCCGTAAGCTTTTCCATCTTTATAGCTGAAGAGGATCACAGGCCTATGATAGAAATCTTTGAGCCGGGATGTCACCACACCTATAACTCCCCGATGCCACTCCTCGCAACCCAATATCAAAAATTTATAGCGTTTTTCTAGAGATCTTGCCTTGATCCTGCCCAGCGCTTGTTTATGGATTCTTTCCTCTGTCTTCTGCCTTTCACTGTTCAGCTTATCAAGATGATGTACAAGTTCATCTGCTTCTGGCACAGAATCTGCAAAGAAAAGCTGTACAGCCAAATCAGTCATTCCCATTCTCCCCGCAGCATTTATCCTTGGTCCAATCCTGAAGCCAACATCTCCAACAGTAACTCTCTTACCGCTTAAACCACAAACCTCCATCAAGCTTTGGAGTCCCGTGTTCGAGACATTTTCAAGCCCTTTTAATCCAAACTTCACGAAAAGCCTATTTTCACCCCTCAAATCTGCTATATCAGCTATTGTTCCTATTGATACAAGTTTTAAATAGGGCAGAAGCGATGAGGGTTTCCCCTCAATCTCGAAAAGAGCCTGAAGCAATTTAAAAACAACTCCGATGCCAGCTAATCGTTTATCAGGATATCCCGAATCTCCGAGCACAGGATTCAAGATCGCTCGTGCCTCAGGAAGCCGGGAACCAGGTTGATGGTGGTCAGTTATGATAATGTCGATCCCTTTTTCTCTCGCTCTTTTAGCAAACTGCGTAGCTTTAATTCCGCAATCAACACTGATCACTAAATGGGCTTCCCTTTCAAGGACAATTTCAACGTACTCATCTTTAATTCCATAGCCTTTTTTCAGTCTATCTGGGATAAAGTAATCAGCATCAGCACCGAGAGATTCGAGAGCCTTGATGAGGATGACAACAGAGAGAATTCCATCCACATCATAATCACCAAAAATAATTATCTTTTCTCTCTTGGCAATTGCCTCTCTAATCCTCTCTACTGCCTCTCTCATTCCTTTCATCAAATAAGGATCATGAAGATCTTTCAAGCTGCCAAACAAAAACTTTTGGGCGACCTCCAGGGTAGAGACTCCGCGATTCGTTAATATTTGAGCAATCTCAAGGGGAATGCCAAGCTCAGTAGAAAGGTATCTTGCTTCAGAACGAGGCTGATTTAATATCCAAGCAGATTCAGTCATATTTTTTTTAATTTAACACAATCAAACCTAATCCACAACTGGGGTCAGGCTTTCGTAACTTTTATAATATGATTTTCTTGTCTTTTCCTTGATATTCCAATTTTTAATTTTGTAGCGTTTATCTATTAATCTTATCAAAGTTATGAAAGCCTGACCCTAATGGCTAAAAAAAATTCAAGTTTTACAAGCCTGACTCCAATTTAATATAATTGTTATGCCGTGATAGGAAATCTGAAAGATAAGTTATTCAAAACCAGTGTAACTTTCAAAGAAAAATTTGAGGAGCTCTTTAGGAGCGACAAGGACCGAGAAGAAATTCTTGAAGAACTTTCGGAATCCATGATTCTGGCTGATATGGGAGTGAATACCACGGAAAAAATCATTAGTTCTATCAAAGAAAAAAGCCAAAAAAATGATACTTTCCTGAATATCAAAAGTATTTTGAAAGAGGAAATAATTGAGATTCTCTCTCAATTCCCATCAGATTTTTCTGTCGGTCAATCTCGCTCTATAGTCATGTTTGTCGGCATAAATGGCGGAGGAAAAACAACCTCTTTGGCCAAGATGGCTTACCAATTTAAAAAAGGCGGAAAACAGGTACTGATGGTGGCAGCGGATACTTTCAGAGCAGCAGCTCAAGAACAACTAGCGTTATGGGGGAAAAGACTAAATATTCCTGTTATAAACGGCCCGTACGGCGCCGATCCCGCTTCTGTTATCTATGACGCAATCCAGTCGTTCAAGGCTCGCCAGTCCCAGTTCCTTCTAATTGATACAGCAGGGAGAATTCATACCAACGCGAATTTAATGAAGGAGTTGGATAAAATTAGGCGCGTCGTCTCAAGAGAAATCGAAGGTGCCCCTCATGAGATATTACTCGTTCTAGACGCCAGCATCGGCCAAAATGCCTTGATTCAAGCCAGAGAATTCCTTAAATTTTCAGGTATAACAGGTGTTTTCCTATCCAAACTGGATGGAACGGCCAAAGGGGGATGTGTTATAAGTGTAGTCGAGGAGCTGAAGCTTCCGATCAAATTCATCGGTGTAGGAGAAGGAGAAGAAGACATGCTCTCTTTTTCTCCACAAGAATTTGTCAACGCCCTTCTTTCATGAAAAATTTTAAAGATATTTCCTATCTCCAAATGGCCTATTCCTTAGCTGAGAAAGCCAAAGGTTGGGCAAGCCCCAATCCATATGTGGGGGCTGTTATCGTAAAAAGAGGTATTATCGTGGGATACGGGTACCATGAAAAGCCAGGCAAACCTCACGCTGAACTCGTAGCTCTGCAAATGGCAGGCCCTCTTTCCCGAAGCTCTTCGGCGTTCATTACCTTAGAACCCTGTGTTCACTGGGGGAGGACTCCTCCTTGTGTGGAGAGCCTTATTCAGGTTCGTCCAAAGAGAGTCGTCATTTCTGCACTTGATCCCAATCCCCTTGTTTTCAAAAAGGGGGTCAAAAGATTGAGGCAGGCTGGAATACAAGTATCATCGGGTCTCCTCGAGGAAAAAAATAAGTATCTCAATGAAATCTACCTAAAATACATAACGAAAAAACTCCCCTTTGTCGCTGCCAAAACTGCCATTAGCCTCGATGGAAAAATCGCAACGAAAAAATTCGACTCTCGTTGGATCTCTTCCCGCCAGACAAGAGAGTACGTTCATCTCTTGAGAGGAGAGTACGATGCAATAATGGTGGGCATCTCTACACTCATCAAGGATGATCCTTTTTTGACAGTGCGACATCGAAACTGGAAAGGCAAAAAAACAACGCGGATCATCCTCGACTCTCGCCTCCGTTTTCCCCTGAATGCCAGGATTATCTCTACTCTTTCTCAGGGAAAAATAATGATTTTCACCCTCAAAAAGGCATCCCGAAAAAAAGCTGAAGCTTTGACAAAAAAGGGAGTTGATGTCGTGTTTCTCCCCAGGTCTTCATCCAAAGTTGATTTACAAGAGGTCCTTGCATGGCTAGGTAGGAACGAAATAGCAAGCGTACTCGTTGAAGGAGGCAGCCTCTTGTTAACTTCAATGTTCGAACAGAAATTGGTGGACAAAATCTTTCTAACCATCTCCCCTAAATTAATCGGAGGGAGGGAGGCCCCTTCCATCCTCCAGGGCGATGGTGCAGACTGTATAAAAGATTCGCTAGTTCTTAAAAGAATTAACTCTTTTCAAATAGATGAAGATATTATTATCGAAGGATATTTCTAATGTTTACAGGCATCATTAATCATTTAGGCTTGTTTAAAGGACACAGAAAGGGCAAACAGGAAATGGCTATCGAGGCTGCTTCTATCGCATCCCAGATAGAAATTGGAGAAAGCCTGTCAGTCAACGGAGTTTGCCTGAGCCTCATCAAAAAGGAAAAAGACACCCTTTTCTTCAATCTTTCTCCGGAAACTATACAGAGAACCAACTTGGGCTCACTCAGGCAAGGAGCAAAGCTGAACCTTGAATTGTCCCTTACCCTCTCTTCACCTCTGAGCGGCCATCTAGTTACAGGGCATATCGACTCCCGTGGAAAAGTTAGCAAAATTATGGAAAGGCGATCAGGAAAAAGGATAACAGTCTCTTTTCCTCCAGAGCTAAGAAAATACTTTATCCTCAAAGGCTCGGTCGCTTTAAACGGAGTGAGTCTTACCATAGCCGATCTAGGAACCTCTTCGCTTGAGGTTGAACTTATTCCCATAACACTCGAAAATTCTAACCTGGGGGAACTAAAAAGAGGGAACGATGTCAATATTGAATGTGACATGATCGGGAAATACGTGTATACTTGGATAAGCCATATGAAGCGATAGAAATGAAATTATTGAAAAAATAGGCGAAAATGGAAAAGAAAACAGAAACAAGTTCAGTAAAACAAGCCATGAAGGCCGTACAGACAGGCGAGCTTATTATCATTGTTGATGATGAAGATCGGGAGAATGAAGGCGACCTTATGGTTGCAGCTGAAAAGATTACTCCTGAAAAGATCAACTTCATGGCAAAACACGGCCGGGGTCTCATCTGTTTACCTTTGACAAAAGAAAGATTGGAGCAATTACAGATCCCTCCAATGGTTATAGACAATACAGAGCGCTTCGGAACGGCTTTCGCGGTTTCCATCGATGCCAAAACAGGAGTTACAACAGGCATCTCTGCTCAAGACCGGGCAAAAACAGTCCTGACTGCCATAGACCACAAAACTCGCCCTTCTGACCTTGCACGGCCTGGCCATATTTTTCCGCTCAGTGCAAAGGATGGAGGAGTTCTGGAGAGAGCTGGCCAGACTGAAGCAGCCGTGGATATTACACGTTTGGCAGGCCTGTATCCTGCAGGGGTCATCTGTGAAATAATGAATGAAGACGGTACTATGGCCCGTATACCTCAATTAGAGAAATTCAGCCGCGCTCACAATATCCCCATCCTGGCTATCGCGGACCTGATCAAATACCGGATGAAGCATGAAAGACTAGTCAAAAGGGTATCAGAAACAGACATGCCGACAAACTATGGATACTTCAAGCTAATGGTATTTGAAGACACAATTCACAAGGAAAACCATCTCGCACTGATTAAAGGAGATATAAAAAGAGACGAGCCTGCCCTTGTCCGCGCTCATTCTCAATGTCTAACTGGCGATACATTTGGTTCCTCCCGCTGTGACTGTGGAGAACAGCTTCACCATGCCATGGAAATGATCGAAAAAGAAGGAAAAGGAGTTATTCTTTATATTCTCAACCAGGAAGGAAGAGGAATCGGCCTGATCAATAAAATTAAAGCCTATGCAATCCAGGATCAAGGAATGGATACCGTAGAAGCTAATCGTCAATTGGGCTTCAAGCCTGACCAAAGGGACTATGGCATAGGAGCTCAGATCCTTGTCAACCTTGGAGTAAACAAGCTCCGTCTTATAACCAATAATCCTCGCAAGTTCATAGGATTGGCTGGCTATGGCCTTGAAATTGTCGAACGAATACCCATCGAAATCCCTCCCAATAAGCGCAATATCAAATACTTAAAAACCAAAAAGGAAAAGATGGGCCATATTCTGGAAATGGTCTAACCAGATTAGTCTTTTTTTGATTCAAGGATGAAGGTGACAGGGCCTTCATTTATTAAGTGAACATCCATAATCGCCTGGAAGACTCCTGTTTCTACCTTTATGCCCTGCTGTTTGATCTGCGCAACAAGATATTTAAAAAGCTTCTCCGCTTTCTCTGGCTCCTCAGCCTTGTCGAAACTGGGCCTCCTCCCCTTTTTCACAGAGGCTGCAAGGGTGAACTGCGAAACGGCCATGACTTCTCCCTGGATGTCATATATGGATAGATTCATCTTGCCCTCTTCATCAGGAAAAATCCGAAGCTCAACCACTTTTTTTGCCAGATAATGAGCATCTTCCTCCGAATCGCCTCTTTCAATGCCAACAAGAAGACAGATCCCCTTATCTATTTTCCCTACAACCTTACCTTGAACTTCTACTGCAGCCTCTTTTACCTTTTGTAGCACGATCTTCATCTTCCTATCCTATCTCCTTAAGATTCTCTCCCGAGAAAAGATATCCCTCAAACTCCGCAAATCTTCATGGTTGAAAAGCAAGTTAAATAAAATATACGCCAGAATTCCTAATGCGATAGCTGCAAATAAAACACCCAGTTGTTTCAAAAAAATTAGCTGTGGAAAATCAAACTGTTTCATAAAAAACCAGACAAGCCCTCCCATTACCGCTGCTGAGAATGCGGATTTAAAGGCTGATGCTATAAACTCTTTCTTTTCTACTTTCCCGATTTTTCTTTCCAGGATTGCAAAGAGAACAAAAAAGTTGAACGCAACAGAAAAGGAAAGGGCCAATGCTATTCCTCCCACCCGAAGCGGCCCCATTAAAATTAAAGAGCAAGAAATATATATTATCATCACAAAAAACGCTACGACCGCTGGCGTTTTTGTATCTTTAAGTGAGTAGAAAGCAGGGGCTAGAATTCTTACTCCAGAAATAAATGGAAGACTAAAGGCAAAATAGAAAAGGCACAGGGCACTCATAGAAGTTGATTGAGCATCGAACATCCCCCTCTCGAAAAGAACTTGGATGATGGGGCGGCTCAACACAAGCAATCCCACCATGGCAGGAAGTGTAATGAAGAATACGAGTTTAAGGGAGAAAATAAGAGTTTTTTTCATGCCCTGAATATCCTTGCGGGCAGCCTGTTCCGAAAAAGTGGGCAGCAGTGCGATAGAAAGAGCAATAGAAAAAATACCCAGCGTTATCTCTTGAACTCTAGAAGCAAAATAGAGAGAGGAAACACTTTCTTCTTCAAGAAGAGACGCAAGCATCCGGCTTATAAAAAAATTTATCTGAATTATCCCGGCGCTAAATACGCCTGGTATCATTAGCTTTGCCACCTTGCGGACTGCTGGATGTTTAAAAGAGAGGCCAAACTTGAAGCGCATTCCCTTTTGCCAGAGAAAGGGAAGCTGGAAGCCAAGCTGCAATGCTCCCCCAAGAACAACTCCAACCGCAAAAATAAAGGCTGGCTCCTCCGCATTTCTGGCAAAAAGAAGGGCCACAGTAATGATTGCTAAGTTAAAAAGAACAGGAGTAAAAGCAGGAACGAAAAATTTATGGAAAGAGTTCAGGATAGCCATGGCTAAAGCAGCAAGACTGATTAAAAAAATGTAGGGAAACATTATGCGTGTAAGAGCAGTGGTAAGATCCCATTTCCCTGGAATATCATCAAATCCAGGGGCAATAATTCTAACCAATATGAAAGCAAAAACTATTCCCAATACAGTGATTACAGCCATAATCACGGTCAAATCGAAAAAGAAGGCATTGGCAAATTTCCACAGTTCCTCGCGAGATTTTTCCTTTTTCATCTGCGTAAAAACTGGAACGAAGGCTGCTGTCATCGCCCCTTCGCCTGTCAATCTCCTTAACAAATTTGGGATATTGTAGGCCATATAATACGCATCAGCACTTCTGCCCGTACCTAAATACTTCGCTTGGATCATATCTCTGATATAGCCAAAAATTCTGCTTAAAATTGTTGGTGTAGAAACAGCCAAAGTCGATCTTACCAACCTTCTATTCTGTTCTTTTTGTTCCATATCAGTCCATAACCGATGACTTATTTTTTGGGGTTAGACTTTTATAAATTTGTTCCGACGGCGTCAGGCTTGAATAACTTTTAAAGCCAGGTTTCATCCCAGAGAAAATCCATACAATCAAGGGTAGATAAATCTCTCTTCTTGACGGTGAGGCCAGACTCCACTTCGCATAATAATTCAAGTTATTCAAGCCTGACCCCATTTTTCATTTTTACATAGCCTCCCAGAAGTTGACTTTAAGAAAGAGATATCTTATCATACCATTTCTAATAAGGAGAAAGAAATGGCTCAACACAAATCAGCCATACGTCAATGGAGGCGAAATCTTCGCAGAAATGCAATAAACAGAAGAAACAAATCAATTCTCCGCCACCAGATAAAAAAACTAAGAGAGGCAATCAAAAGCAAGGATAGTGAAGCAGCCCAGACACTCCTTCCCCAAACCTTCTCCCTTATTGATAAGTCAATAAAAAAAGGAGCCATCCACCAAAACACAGGCGACCGCTATAAATCAAGATTGACCCAACAGGTCGAAATGATCAACCCTTCTCCCTCCAAGTAACACTCTCCTCTTTCCTGAGGCGGCAGTAATCAAATAGAAAGCTTTCTAAAAGTATCTGTGGGGCAAGAGATGACTTTTTAATATTAAAATCGACCTTCTCAAGCTCTCCCATGACATATTTCAAGTCCTGTAAAGAAAACCTTTCAACTAAAGAAAAAAATTCTCTGAATTTACCTGTATATAAGCCTACGAATTTCTCACGAATATGTGGCCTTAATTCCTTAAAAATCCTCTTTCTATCCATATCTTTTTCCTTAAGCCAAAGCTTTGCTAAAAAGATATCGCGGAAGAACTTGACAATTGAGCCCAGGATGAACTCGGGCTTAGTCCCGTCCCTGAATAAATTGGTCAGGACTCGGAGACCCCTTTCAAAATCAGCCTTCTCAAGGCTATCAGCTAATTCCCATTCAAAAGAGCTCTTTACCCAACCAGAAACCTGGTTGACATCATCCACATCGATTGTCTTCTTTTCTCCAACGAAGGTGACGAGTTTTTCTAATTCATTACTCACTCTTCCCAGATTGTTCCCGCATAATTCTTCCAGCCTTTTCTTTGCCTCAAGGCCCGCTTGTTTTCCCTGGACTGAGAGCCTCTTATCCATCCAGGCAAAAAGAGATCTTTCTTTCAAAGGCTTGATTTCCTTCGCATAGATTAAGGACGCAGGAGAGGATGAAAAAAATTTGAAAAGGGAGCCTGTTTTTCTTAATTTTCCTGAAAAAATGATTATGATAAGAGTTTTGGAGGGAGGAGAGGAGAAATAATCTTTTAATACCTTCTCCTCAGAACTAGTCAGGCTCTCACTTTTTCCTTTGAAAGCCTCTATGACTATAATCCGCCAAGGGGAGAGAAAGAAGGGAAGCGTCCGTGCAGAATCAATGATCTGCATCCAAGAGTGATCTTCGAGGTTGAATTTTTCGACGTTGTAATCTTGGACATCAGGAGAAATAAGCGTCTCTTTTAATTCATCAACAAACTGATAAGCTAAAAAGGATTCCTCTCCATAAAAAAAATAGCAAGAGATAAGATTCTCTTCTTTGATTTCTGCGTTAAGGAGAAAGCTATACAACCCTTAGAATCCTTCTAAAATGGTCACGACTAGATTTCGCGCAAATCTTTCAGCCACCTTATCAATGGCTTCTGACTCTACAGTTTGAAAATCTGTACCTTGCGGTACTTCATATTCCTGCTGGAAAACATAATTTGTATTTGAAAAGATGACATTCTGGTTGACCAAATCTCTAAGGATAATCTTGGCGACGATAACGATATTATACCGATCGGCTGTGGCTTCACCTGAAAAGGCTATGGGATGAACGCGAAAATTAACAATTTCCCCAGTTAAAACAGCATCTGCAGACTCCATATTGCCAGTAATCTCAAGTTTTCCCCTCGCCACTATTTCATCTATAACAGCTTGTGTTAACTTCACATCTAGCTCAAAGCGTCTCGTATTATTTTTGAATACTGGGATATTCATCTTCTTGATGTGAGGGGGCAGGAAGGCACCCGTACCTCGAAGTTGATAACCACATTGAAGAAAAAGGAGGCAAACAAAAATCAACGAAATGACTTTCTTCATTTTAGCTCCGAAAAACTCATAAAACAATATTGACTAGTTTATTCTTTATATAAATTACCTTTATGACTTCTTTTTCTTTTAGCAGATTCTGGATGCGACTTAAACCAAGAGCCAAATCTCTTATTTGCCCTTCTGGCATATCTCTTTCTACTTCGAACCTGCCTCTTAACTTCCCATTAACCTGAACAACGATTGTAACCTTTTCTTCTTCTGCAAATTTGGGATCAAAAGACGGCCAGAGAGCACGAATCACAAGATTTTCATTTCCCATTCTCTCCCAGAGTTCTTCACATATATGAGGGGCAAAGGGTGAAAGGAGCAAAATAAGCTTTTCTAGGGCCTCTTTCAAAATATTTTTCCCTTCCTCGCTCTCTCTCAGCTTCTTGCTCTCTCCTTTGGCGTGGTTGAAGAACTCCATAATCGAACTCACTGCCGTATTCAGATGATATCTCTGCTCGATATCATCGCTTACTTTCTTTATCGTTTGGTGGATTTTTCGCCTTAATCCTCTGATCCGCTCATCATCTAGTTCTGTTCCTTCTTCAAGGGTAGATTTGCTTTCAAAAAGATCAAGATTTTCCTGAAAATATGACCAGAGTCGATTCAGGAACCTAAAGCATCCTTCGATACCCTTCTCATTCCAGGCAAACTCCTTTTCTGGAGGAGAGGTAAAAAGGGTAAAAAGCCTCAAAGTATCTGCTCCATATTTTTCCACCATATCATCAGGATCGACTACATTCCCTTTTGATTTAGACATTTTGGCGCCGTCTTTGGTAACCATTCCCTGGGAAAGCAAACGAGGAAAGGGCTCATCGTTCTTAACCAAACCAAAATCCCTTAAGAACTTGCAGAAAAATCTTGCATAAATCAAATGAAGGATGGCATGTTCTATTCCGCCAATATAGAGGTCAACTGGCATCCAGAAATCTGCAGATTCGGGATTGAAAGGCATCTCATCTTCCTGAGGGGAACAATAACGGAAAAAATACCAGGATGAGTCAAAAAAGGTGTCCATTGTGTCTGTTTCCCGCCTGGCTTCTCCTTTGCACTTCGGACAAGTTGTCTTGGTAAAGCTTTCGACTTTCTCAAGAGGAGAACCTTCCTCTCCCTTAAACTCAACTTCATAGGGGAGAAGCACAGGCAAATTTTCAAAAGGAACTCCTGTTATTCCGCATTTTTGACAATAAATTACGGGGATGGGAGCTCCCCAGTAGCGCTGACGGGAAATACCCCAGTCCCTGAGTCGATATAAAACATCCTTTCTCCCGAATCCCTTTTCCTCTGCATATTGAATCATTTCTTCCATTGCTTCCTTCGAAGGTTTCCCAGAGAAAGTTCCTGAGTTAACGACTACTCCGTAACCCTCAAACGCCTCTCCCAGCTCTTCTGTGGGCGATTCCCCTTCTGGAACAATAACCACCTTGATAGACAGGGAATATTTCCGAGCAAACTCAAAATCTCTCTGGTCATGGGCAGGAACAGCCATGATGGCCCCAGTACCATACTCCATCAAGACATAATTGGCAATCCATATTGGTACTTCCTCGCCGGTATAAGGATTGATCGCTTTTTTCCCCGTATCAATCCCTTCTTTCTCCACTTCACCCGGATCTTTCCTTAGACGCTGCTCAGAAACATTTCTTTCTATCCACTCCTGAGCTGTTTCCTTTTGAGCTGAGTCAGCTATCAGCTCCTGGCTTAAAGGATGCTCGGGTGAAAGCGCTACAAATGTGGCCCCATAGATTGTATCAACTCTTGTTGTAAAGACCTCTATCGACTGGGAAGTACCAGCGATGGGAAAGACCACATGACCTCCAGTACTTTTACCTATCCAGTTTTTCTGCATAACAAGGATATTCTCCGGCCATTTCTCCATAGATTCGTGACCAGATAGCAGTTGTTCTGCATAATCTGTGATTTTCAGAAACCACTGCTCCATCTCCTTTTGCTTTACGACTGAATCGCAGCGCCAGCACTGTTCTCCGATAACCTGCTCGTTTGCTAGAACTGTCCGACATTGCGGACACCAGTTGACCCAGCTTTTTCCCCGATAGGCTAGGCCCTGATCAAACATCTTCAGAAAGATCCACTGGTTCCATTTATAATATTCGGGGAGACAGGTATTCACTTCCCTCGACCAATCATAGCTAAAACCCAATCTCTTCAACTGTCCTTTCATGTGAGAAATATTGCCAAGAGTCCATTTTTCAGGATGAACGCCCTGTTCAATAGCAGCGTTCTCGGCTGGCATTCCAAAAGCGTCCCAACCAATAGGATGAAGGACATTAAAGCCCTTCATGATTTTGTATCTTGAAATAACATCGCCGATCGCATAGTTACGGGTTTGGCCCATATGGATGTGGCCAGAGGGATATGGATACATCTCAAGGCAGTAAAACTTAGCCTTCTGGGAATCTTCTCTTGATCTAAAAGCTTCCTGCTTTTCCCAAATGCTCTGCCACTTCTCCTCAATCTGCTGAAAATTGTAGCCTTCTTTCATCGCTGAATAATTCCTAAGTCTGTTTTGGGATCAGAGCAAAGAAGAGAAAATTATTCTTCTCAATCCTCTTTCACCTTCAAAGTTCAATCATAAATATTAGTTCTCTCACCCCTAAAAGTCAAGAAACCCCCTTGGGGTCAGGCTTGAATTCTTGGCTTAGAAGATAGGTCTGCTCTGATGAGCTCAGGTTCTGCCCTGATGAAGAGAAAAGGACAGAATTATGTTCATGGGCGTCTTTTCACCATAATGTCTGATTCCGAAGACATATTTCCAGGTTTGCACACATCGCATTAAATAACTCAAGTTTTCAAAGTATAAGCCCATTGAAAATTTTTTTAAAAAGTATTAGGATGAGAACGTTTCTGCTTGACAAAAGGAACAAATCATCTGATTTAGTGAAAAATTATGCGAATAAGTTTATATTGGTGAAAATAAGTAAAGGTATCAGCAGCTTTTATGAATATTTAGGTTAAATACATGAGCCGGATTGTATCTAATTAAAATGGTAATTCTTGAAGTCAAAAACCTCTCCGCAGGATATGGAAATGGGCATGTCATAGAGAACATCTCTTTTTCCTTGAACAAAGGGGAATTCGTTTCTATTCTCGGACGGAACGGCTCTGGTAAAAGCACCTTGATAAAGGCTCTCCAAGGACTGCTAAAGAATGTCTCTGGCAGAACAATTATCGAGGGCGAAGACATCTCCTCTTTAAATCCACGCAAAGCTGCCAGAAAAATTGCTTATGTTCCTCAGATATTCAGCTTCTCATTTGAATTCAGCGTGATGGAAACTATACTTATGGGAAGGTATATCCATCAACGCCGGTTGGGAGGTGCCTCCTCTTCAGACCTGAAGCTAATCGATGAGATCATGAACCTCGCGCAGATTGTTCATCTGAAAGAGAAAAAAATAGCTCATTTAAGCGGCGGAGAGCGCCAGCGGGTTTTCATTGCCCGGGCATTAGCCCAGGACACACCTCTTCTTTTTCTCGACGAACCCAGTTCCCACCTGGATATCAGCTTTCAAGTTGAAATTTACCATATACTTAAACTACTCCAGGAGGAAAAAGGCAAAACAATACTTTTAACAGAGCATAATATCAATCTTGCTATTCCCTATTCTCAAAAACTCATGTTACTCAAAGAGGGAAAAATCCAGGCCCAAGGCACGCCGGAAGAGCTGATTACAAAGGATAACATCAAAAAAGTTTTCCAGGCGGATGTTGACATAAGAGAGAATCTCCGTTCCAGGCTTCCCGAAATATCCCTGATTCCGAAGCCACCGGGGGAGGCATGAGCTGCAAAAAAATACCGCTTGCTCTCTTCTTGATTCTGCTCTGCTCCATTTCGCTGATCGGCCAAAATAAAGTGATTAGAGATGCTCTGGATTATCCGTTCGTTATCAAATCTGCTCCTCAGAGAATCATTTCCCTTGCTCCTAACATCACAGAAATCCTTTTCGTTCTCGGCTTAGGAGATAGGGTTATCGGCGTTACACGCTATTGCGATTATCCGAAGGAAGCCATGGAAAAAGAGATAATAGGCGGAATGGTGAATCCTAATCTCGAAAGGATTTTAGAATTGAATCCAGACTTGGTCATCGGCTTTCGCGGAAACACTCTTAAGGCTCTCGAACGTATGAGGAACCTCGATCTGCCTCTTTTCACCCTGGAAATGGGTGCAGGCCTTGAATCTATATTTCCGCTCATCATGAGAATTGGAACAATCACTCAAGTGGAGGAAAAGGCCGATATCCTCATCAGATCCTTGAGAAAGAAATTTTCTGATACCATAATAGCCCTCCTAAGTGTGCGCCATGAACCAAAGGTCTTCCTCTCCCTCCACGGAATGGGTCTCTGGACCTGCGGGAAAGATAGTTTCCTCAATGACCTTGTAAGAAAAGCCAGAGGAGTGAATATTGCGGGAAACATCCCCAGAAAATGGCTGAATTACAACAAGGAACAATTTCTACACGAAAATCCTGAAGTCATCATCATCTTATCCAAATCACTTGAAGAATTTTCCAAGACAAAAGAGCGGATCAAGAATGAAAGTCAATTTGAGGAAATCAAGGCTATTTCAACAGGCAGAATCTATTTTCTGGATGAAAATCCTTCCACAAGACCTGGTCCTCGACTTATAGATGCCCTTGGCAAACTGGCTCGCCTTCTCCATCCCCAGTGCTTCGAACAGGAACTGTGAAAACAAACTTGAAAAAATCCAGTCTCCTCCTTTTTCTCCTCATTCTCTTTATATCGGGATTTTTGATTTCTCTCCTTATAGGACCTGCTGACACAGGTTTTCGGGATTTATGGGATCTAATTGTTAATCAAGACAATACCCACAGTAAAATTTTCATCGACCTCAGGCTCTCTCGTGCACTTCTCGCTTTCTTGGTAGGAGCAAGTCTTTCTCTTTCTGGTGCTATCCTACAAGGCTATTTCCAAAATCCTATGGCCGGTCCGTTTGTCGTAGGCGTCTCCTCTGGAGCTTCATTTGGAGCTATTCTCTCAATATACCTTGGGCTAAACGTGCACCTGTTCGGTTTCTCTCTCCAGAGCATTTTTTCTTTCGCTTCAGGATTTGCCATTGTCTCTTTCGTCTACGTATTATCCCAGAGAAAAGGAGTTTACAAAGTCGAAACTCTCCTTCTAACAGGAATTGCTGCTGGAGCCTTGGCATCGGCTCTGACATCCTTTTTGATATTCCTGAAATCAGAATCCTATGAGCACGCCGTCTTCTGGCTTCTGGGAAGTTTTGCTCTTTCTGGCTGGAATCAAGTCACTGCTATGTTGCCTTATTTTTTTCTTTGCTTTGTCGTAGCTCAATGGTTTGCTAAAGATATGAACCTCCTGGTTCTCGGGGATGACACAGCCCAATCTCTGGGTTGTCCTGTGAATCGCATCAGAAAGCTCTTTTTGGTTGTTTCTACACTGCTTGCAGCTTCATCCGTCTCTGTCGCAGGGATAATAGGCTTTGTCGGACTGATCGTCCCCCACTGGATTCGGCTCCTGATAGGTCCTGATCATAGATACCTTTTCTTCTTTTCTTCTCTTACGGGTGGTGTTTTTCTTGTTTTCTCTGACCTCCTGGCACGCACTCTACTTCCCTCAACAGAGCTGCCTATCGGCATTATTACAGCAGTAATAGGCGCTCCCTTCTTCATATATTTGCTGAACCAGCGAAGATAAAACATTGCCTCTCTTCCGAGTGAAATGCTAAAATGAAACACACCCATGAAATTCTTTTTCGTCCGGGACTATCGGCATAGATATCGATATTTCTCTACCGATCCTGTCAGTCAAATCCAAATAAAATTTTCTCGCTGGAAAGGAATATGGGAAGTGGCCAAAAAAAAGCTTATGCTTTTGCCCCAAAGAATACTCAGGCAAGAACAGGCATTCGGAAGAATCCTAAAATTAGACGGAGATAAGATTCAAATTCTCCATTCCGGATATTTGGATGAGAAGAAGATAAGAACCAAATTTTACTTTTTCCTCCAAAGGCAGAGAACCAAACATATTCTCCTTCTTATCGGAGAAACTATTCTTCTGCCCATAAGTGGATTGGCAGCTCTCCTGCCAGGCCCCAACGTTTTCTTTGGTGTCTTGGCATTGCTAATGATCACTCATTGGCAGGCTCTAAGAGGGATCTCCAGGCTTATAAAAAAAGAATATGAATTTATCCCGTCCCCACTCTTTGAGGGGTGGGAAAATGCACTTGAATCGAAAAACAGCGATAATTTCCCTCGCATTCTAGATAATATTTCAAAAAAATATGATCTAGGCAACATCCGCGCGGTTCTCTGGAAATAGTGGGAACGTTCCCCTTGTAAGCATCCCCAAATCCATAATAATAGCATGATTTTGGAAATTCCTTTGCTCTGTTCAGATTTTTAACGCCATTCCCTCAGTGTCCTTCTCAGCGCCTGCGGAACTGCGCACTTCTGTTCCTCAGGACTATAAGTGATGTCCGCTGCTCAAAGATCCTCGGCGCCCGGCTTCGCCGGATTTCTTCGAACGACAGATCGGGAAGGCTAAATCTTCAATGTCGCTTCAGGAATTTTCAAGATCATTTCAGCTGTCGTGGATTTTGAGGGATTTATGTTCCCCTTTAAGTAATTGACAAAGTCTTGTTTTTATTTTATTTATTAAGTGCGATGTCGCTGACCCTAAACCAATTTCTGCTTCTAGTGATAACCGTTGCCGTTGTAGTGGCTGTAACTTTTCTCATCACTCTATTTGTTCAATTCCGTAAGACAGCCAAGGAGGGAGAAAGAACTCTCGTTGAGTTGAGGAAGCTCATCAACAATCTAAAGGAAACGGAGCAAAAAGTTAATACCAAAATCGATGATCTCGACGATGTTTTTAACGCTGCAAAAAAAACAGCTGTGAGCATATCAGAAATAGCGCTGTTTCTTTCTTCAAAGATCATCAAGCCCTCCTCAAAATTCTGGCCTATTCTTTTTCCCATTCTTCGTATTGGTTGGCGACGGTTCAAAAAACGAAAGGAGGATAAAAATGTCAAATAATAGGGGTTCGAGTGCCCTAGAGGTTACTCTATCTTTCCTTGTAGGCGCGGCTACGGGCTTTGTTCTAGGTATCCTTTTCGCTCCAGCAAGTGGAGAAGAAACAAGGAAAAAAATTCATGAAGGCGCTGCCAAAACAGCAGAAAAAGCTAAAGAAGGCTATGAAAAAGTTGCCAAAGAGGCTGAAAAAGGGATCAAGGTTGTAAAAGAAAAGACTACCGAAGGAATTGACGCAATAAAAGAGTTCGTAGAAAAAAAGAAGGAAGAGCTCACAAAAAAAACACCCGAAGAAATTACCCCTGAAAAATAAGCAAAAAGTAGGATTTTCTTTTAACTCGCTCAAAAGCTTCTTTTGATCGTACTCTCACATACAAAAAAGTCCATCAAGACTCATGATGAGAGAAACAGCTATAACTGAAATTAAAACAAGAGAAATCCTGGACTCTAGAGGAAATCCTACTATAAGCACTCAGGTTTTGCTCCATTCCGGAGTAATAGGAAAGGCATCTATTCCTTCTGGGGCTTCAACGGGAAAAAATGAAGCCCTGGAATTGAGAGATGGGAACCCTTCCCGCTATTTAGGCAAAGGAGTCCTCAAAGCCGTCTCAAACGTAAGAGAAATCATTGCCCCCGAAATTATCGGTTTGGATGCCCTCTCCCAAGATGAATTAGATAAGAAATTAATCAAACTGGATGGCACGCCATCCAAGAAGAATTTGGGTGCAAATGCTATTCTCTCTGTTTCTCTGGCTGTAGCTCATGCTGCGTCGCAGGCGTTGAATTTGCCTCTTTACGATTATTTAGGGAAAAAAGAAAGCTATCGTCTGCCCGTACCTCTTATTAATATTCTTAATGGCGGATCTCACGCTGACAACAATGTCGATATCCAGGAGTTCATGATTGTTCCAACACAAGGCCCCACTTTCACTGAAGCTATCAGAAAAGCTGCAGAAATTTTCCATCATCTAAAAAAAATACTGCGAAAAAAAGGATACAGTACTGCCGTAGGCGACGAAGGGGGTTTTGCTCCAAACCTGAAGTCAAACGAGGAAGCGCTTGAGCTGATCTGCGAAAGCATCCAAGAATCTGGCTACACCCCTGGTAAAGACATCTACCTTGCCCTTGATACGGCTGCCTCAGAATTCTATTCCGACAGAACATACATATTTAAAAAATCAGATGGCTCTAAAAAATCATCCGACGAGATGATCGAATTCTACCAGACTCTGGTCAAAAACCATCCCATTCTATCTATAGAGGACGGGCTTTCAGAAGATGATTGGGAAGGCTGGAAGGCCATGACAGTTGCCCTTGGTAAAGATATCCAGCTAGTAGGAGACGACATTTTTGTCACTAACCTGGAAATATTCAAAAATGGAGTGGATCAGGGAATTGGAAATTCCATCCTCATCAAGTTGAACCAGATCGGCACTTTGACTGAGACCATAGAAGCAGTGAGTTATGCCCACGAGAAAGGATATTCCACAGTGATATCTCACCGCTCGGGCGAAACCGAAGATACATTTATCGCAGATTTAAGCGTTGCCCTCGACTCGGGCCAGATAAAAACCGGCTCCTTGAGTCGGAGCGAGAGAGTAGCCAAGTACAACCGACTCCTAGAAATAGAAGATGATTTGAGAGACAAAGGAAGCTATGCAGGCATTCAGGCCTTTTCCAAGTACATCTCTCGCGTCTGAATAATGGCCTCGAACAAAGAGAGAAAAGCCAAATTTATAACCTCTTCCCAGATAAAAATTAAAAAAGTCTATGGGCCTGACGATTTAGCTCGGTTCAACCCATCCGATCAGCTTGGGAAACCTGGAAAATTTCCATTCACCAGAGGGATCTACCCCACGATGTACAGGGGGAAGCTGTGGACTATGCGGCAATATGCAGGATTTGGAACAGCCGAAGAATCGAATAAAAGATACCGCTTTCTTCTTTCCCAGGGTCAAACCGGGCTCAGCGTCGCTTTCGATCTTCCCACTCAATTGGGCCTTGATTCAGACGATCCGCAAGCTAATGGCGAGGTGGGAAAGGTAGGAGTAGCCATTGACTCAATAGAAGATATGGAAGTTCTTTTTAAGCAAATCCCTCTGGATAAAGTCAGCACCTCCATGACCATCAATTCCACCGCAGCTATCATTCTCGCCATGTATCTAGCCTTAGCTCAAAAAAGGCGAATTGCCTGGACCAAGCTTTCAGGAACAATCCAGAATGATATTCTGAAAGAATACATAGCTCGCGGTACCCATATCTATCCTCCTCAGGCTTCTCTAAAAATCATCACAGACATACTTGCGTTCTGCCAAAAATATGTTCCCCGTTGGAATTCCATGAGCATCAGCGGCTATCACATCAGAGAGGCAGGAGCCACCGCTGTTCAAGAACTTGCCTTCACCTTTGCCAATGCAATTACTTATATCGAAGCTGCAATCAAAGCAGGGCTTGATGTGGACAGGTTCGCCCCTCGTCTTTCCTTTTTTCTCGCATCTCACAATAATTTTTTTGAAGAAATCGCTAAGTTTCGTGCTGCAAGACGAATTTGGGCCCGGCTCACGAAAGGAAAATTCCGAGCGAAAAATCCTCTTTCCTGGAAATTCAGGTTTCACACTCAGACAAGCGGGGTTTCTCTTCTAGCTCAACAGCCAGAGAACAACACTCCCAGGGTTACACTTCAAGCAATGGCCGCAGTCCTAGGCGGAACCCAATCTCTTCACACAAACTCTAGGGATGAAGCACTGGCACTTCCGAGCGAGGAATCAGCCCAAATAGCCCTCCGTACCCAACAGATCATTGCTTACGAAAGCGGCTTGTCGAATACTGTCGATCCCTTAGGAGGCTCTTATTTCGTCGAATCCTTGACAAACCAGATAGAAGAAAGAGTTAACGAATACCTCAATAAAATAGAAAACATGGGAGGAATGCTTGCTGCCATTGAGAAAGGGTTCATTCAGAAAGAAATTCAAGAAAGTGCATATGACTACCAAAAACAAATAGAAAGAAAAGAACAGATTATAGTTGGCCTCAACGAATATATCGATGAGAAAGAAAAAGTCTATTTCAATCTTTACTACCCTCCTAAAAGAACAGAAAAGGCTCAGCTCAAAAAACTTCGCCAGCTCAAAGTTAAAAGACCAGAAAATCAGGTAAGGAAGAGATTGGATGCTCTAAAAAAAGCGGTTGAGGCCCAAAAAAACATCTTCCCCTTTATCATCAATGCTGTTAAGGCAAAGGCAACCCTCGGGGAAATCTCTTCTGTTCTCAAACAGGCTTACGGTACTTTCCAAGAAATAACTACTATTTAGAAACCGAGCAGCTTTTGGCTCGCTGGGACAAAAGCTGCGTGTTTTCAGAACCCACTGCCCTGAGCCTCCTTCCAGATATTTAACATTATCCTCTTT
>CP070825.1:3172149-3174667 GCA_020344415.1 Candidatus Aminicenantota bacterium | reverse complement strand
GTGAACCTCGACAGCTGATATGGATCCCCTACCAACTACAAGATTATTTAGCAGCAATAGAGTACGCTCGTAGCCTCAAGGAAATCGATCCAGCGAGAATTGCCCTGTGGGGAACCTCTTTCAGCGGTGGACACGTCCTTGTGACCGCAGCAAGGGACAACAAGATCGCCTGTGTATGCTCGCAGGTTCCATGGTTGGACAGCCATGAGGCGGGAAGAGAGGCCTTGAAAAGAACAGGCATCAAGCAAGCGCTCCGGATGGTACCTCACGGACAGCGTGATTTTGTCAGGTCCTGGTTTGGTCTTTCGCCCCACAAGATACCTATTGCAGGAAAACCGGGTAGCATTGCTGTGATAGCGGATTCAGAGGCCTGGAACGGCTATGGAGAGCTCGCGCCGGAGGATTTCATCAACGAAACCTGCGCTCGCATTGTCATTCGGATGGATAAGTACCGGCCAATAAAATACGTCGCCAAAGTGCGTTGCCCAGTCCTGCTTCAGATTACTGACAAAGACACTTCACATCCATTGAGCTCCGTGGAAAAGATCGAGAGGCGACTGGGGAAACTTGCGGAGGTCATCCACTATCCAATCGCCCACTTTGATATCTACACAGGGGATAACTTCGAAAAAGCCGTGAGCGACCAGGTTGATTTTTTCAAGAAACACCTTCAAGAATAATGGGGTCAGACATAAAAAAATTTCAACATTTTATAAAAAAAATGCGGGCTCAGGCCTTATTAATTTTCTGATGATTATTCGGCCAGAAAAGAAAAAAGACTACAAAGCCATTCAAGAAATAAATGAGCTCGCTTTTGGCGGAAGAGCCGAAGTCGTCCTCATCGAAGCCCTACGGAAATCTGACAGCTTTATCCCTGAATTATGCCTTGTTGCCGTTCAAAAAGGAGAGGTCATCGGACATATTCTGTTCAGCCCGATCGTTATTAAATCGAAAGAGCGAGTCGTTTCGGCCCTGGCGCTCGCTCCGATGGCAGTCCATCCAAAGTTTCAGAATAAAGGTGTTGGATCAAAGCTCGTCTACCAGGGTTTAGAGGACTGCCAGCGCTTAGGACACAAAATCATCGTTGTGATCGGGCATCCCGAATATTATCCGCGGTTTGGATTTCTTCCTGCCCGGGCTAAGGGATTGGATGTTGCCTTTCCAGTGCCGGATGAGGCCTTCATGGTGTTGGAATTAGTTCCCGGTTCGCTCGATGTAACTCAAGGAGAGATCATATATCCACCTGCGTTCCAGGAAGCGAGCTAAAAACCAAGGAAAAGTACTTCCCAGGCAATCACCATCTGTGATAATTGGAAAATGACGTTAAATGAATTATTCCACGCCATTCTTAGCAGAGGTTGACCAGGTATCCATATTCCATATTTAAAAAATCCTACCCCGCCGTAATCTTGAAAATCAAAATCTGATCCCTCACATTGATGAGATTACCGCGTTTCGCTCGCAATGACACCTACAATCCAGCCGTAATGTTGAAAGTCAAGACCTGACCCCTTTTTTTTTATTTATAGTCCGAGCAGGTTTTTCATATTTAGTCCCAAAATTAGTTCTTTCTCACCTTGACTGATCGGTAGTCTGTTTATCCTCTCAATATTGTTTTTCAGGTTATTTTTACCATAAGGAGTATCAGAGCCGAAAGTTATTTTTTCGGCCCCGAATCTTTTAATGGCTTTCATCACTCTTTCATCTGAAGTCACCTGAAAGGTAGATATATCAAAATATATATTATTAAAAGTGAGTTTTTCCTTTAAGAAAAATTCCAGTCCGTAAAGATGACCGATAATTAATACTAAATCTTGATGAATTTTCTTGTATTCAATAAGTTTAAGGATTTCCTTGTCTGACCCGAAATGGATGAACACGGGCAATCCTTTATTTTCAGCCCAGTCTGCAATATTCATGAAGTAATTAGATTCAACGGAAAAACTCTCCCAACATTGATGCAGTTTCAATCCTTTAAATTTCTGAGTCTTATGTTTTTCTTCGAGGACCTGGTGAATACCTGATATTTCCTTAGTCACCCAAAAGAATTGAATCACCCGCTGGGGAATTTTTTTGGCCAACTCAAAAACATAATCATTACCCTCTTGAATATGTTTTACAGCTCCAGTTGATCTTATAACCATTTTGGTCAGAGCATTAAAAAGCTTTACCACATTTCTTTTGGGGAATCTTCTGGCCAGATCCGGCAGAGCATAAGTTTTTTTGCTGTTTAATTCTCCCGGAACCAGTATTACTTTATCCGTATTATTCTCATCCAATTTTTCTAAAATCCCATCCGGCGTCAAATAATCTCCGCAGGCGTGGGCATGTCCGTCAATAATCATAACTATCTCCTATGGGATCAGACATTCAAAAATTTCAAAATCTTCTTTTTTCTTATTTCTTCCTGTATTTAATAAACCCTATTCAGCCGTGATGTTGAAAGTTAAGATCTGATCTCTCACATTGATCAGATTGCCGCGCTTCGCTCGCAATGACATCTTATCCTGCCGTAATC
>CP070825.1:3094990-3172049 GCA_020344415.1 Candidatus Aminicenantota bacterium | reverse complement strand
ATTATATTAATTAGAACAGGATGCCCCCGAAGTGTATTTGAAATATTCCTTGCCCTTCGTTTATGAGTTTATTTTGATTACGGATTATGCCACCGGGGTTAACATAAATAAAACCATTGTTTTTAATCTCGCCAAAGTTAAGGATTAATCCATTTATTTCTAATTTTACGCCTTTATTGATTGCATATGTGTCTCCTGTTCTAATTAATATAATTCCTTGAATTATTCGATCTTGGTTGACTTTTATTACCTTTGCGGAAACTTCTTGTGGAAAAACTAAGAGAGTTGTCGCTAAAATTAAGAAAATGAGGACAGGATAAATTTTTCTTAACATAATACCCTCCTATTCTCGTTGCTTATGTGGCTGTAGTTTAATAATAATCTAGTAAGTAGTCAAACTGAGTAATCTGTATATGTTTCGATTTTTATTGTGGATATTGGAGTGGGGATTATCCCAGCCTCTTGGCTCAATTGGGGGACACGGCTCTCCTCAGTGCTTTGGGCTTACGGGCCAACACAGACTTCGCCTCTTTCACACCTCCAGCGAGCTTAGATCAGAGCGAACTCAGCATTAAGATCTGGACCAGGAACGACTGAAATAAAGTGATAATTTGCAATATTCTTCCCTGCATGCAAAACAGAATTGGGATACGAGAGTACAAAATGGTGGGAATAAAGGATAGAAATGGGATAAGGACCCTATTTTTTAAGCCATTTTGGGATGAAATTGAGGAATAATGAAAAATAATTTCCCGTTTTTTGCTGGAGTTTCTAAGTGATTGAAAATTAATGAGTTGTGAAAATCGCTAGTTGACATAATGACTATAACGCGACACAGACTATTATCTTCCATCAAATTCTGTGTGGATAAAATGATTCAAAATGGCACAATCCGAAAGTCAATCACGCAACTACAAAATCCAGATATCAAGCACAGATTTGACATTCAAACCCCTTTTATATGGGGTAGAGATTTGACATTCGTTTGACATTTTAGGCTAAAAATAGCCCAAAATGACTTAATCTGGCTAAACTGTACAAATGAGGTAAACTATTGAAAATAAGGAGAAAAGGTGGAGCGGACGATGGGATTTGAACCCACGACCTTCTGCTTGGCAAGCAGACGTTCTACCACTGAACTACGCCCGCATCTTGATCATTTACTGGTGCAGAACTCTTGACTTAAGCTACCAAAAAGAGGAAATTCTGTCAATATTTAAGGAGAGGGGGGACAGGCAGCTTTTTTTAATAAAAAAGCAGCCAGTCCCCTTAACAAATTATTGAAGACGCGTCTGAACTTGGTGACCTATTCTGATAGGATCGTTGCAAGAAAGAACCTTCACTGTCGACGTCTTTTCTTTCGTGTCGATGGTTATGCAATTTCCGATAATCTTTATGGATCCATCTTTTTCCTTCGTGTAGATGATCAATTGCTGGCCCACATAAACACCATCTCCCTCTCCCATGTCTACAATAGCCCATTGGTTAGACCCGATCTGGACGAATTCTCTTTCTAAATAAATGACTTCCCCTTTTGGTCCCTCTCCTTCTTCAGGTGGAACATCATAGCCAAGATCTTTGCCCAAGAGGCCTTCCTTCTCCTCAAAAGGAGTAAGGTAATTTCCTACCATAACCTGCCCACATGACTTTTCAATTTCTGCCAATGCCTGTCTCTCTTCCAGATAAACTATACGCGCCCTTCCCCTTTTGAGGGCAAGATGACCGAAATCCCTTACTTTTGGTCCAATCTCCAGAATAAGGAATATCTGACCTATTTCAAGTCCATCGTTTCGTCCTCTGTCAATAGTCACAATATCCGCATCAGTCAAGAGAATCTTTTCTTCTTCCTTATCCGTTCCTAGGATTTTAATCGTCGGAATCTCCCCCTCTAAAATAAAAAAGGAACAGTATAGGTCTGATTCAGAAATAACAGGGTAAAGTCCTCTATCTAATCGGACCTTCTCTATTTCTTGCTCCTGAGCCTCCTGATAATCCAAAGCACTAGATTGTAATCCTTTTCCCAGGAAAAATAGAAGAAAAATTATTAAAAATGAAAAAAGGAATTTGCTGGCTGGGTGATGAACAAAGCTTCTCATAGCTGCACCTCTTTATTGACTATTGTTTTCCCGAGATCAGCCCAAACCGTATTCAGCTCTTTTCCACCCGTCAATTGAAGCCTGTCCTTTTTATTCTGCATTCTCATTCGAGGGCGTCACTTAGAAAACGGAAAAATGCACTATATATTTTTTTTTAAATAGAAGGAACAATCAATACTCTTTCTAGATGATTCTCAGGGTGATTTTCTCTCATCGTTGAAAGCTAGTCGAAAATTTATGTTCTTTTTTTTCTTTTCCTTGACATCATTCTTTCATCCCCATAACATATAATAAGTTTTTAACCTGGAAAATGGCTAAGGAGGCTTGCAGTGAATAAAAAAGAGCTAACAGCAAAGATGTCAAGGGATGCAGGCATTACTTCTCGTCAAGCCGAAAAAGCTTTTAGTTCCCTGATAGAAGGGATTAAAGTTTCTCTGAAAAAGGAAAAAAGGGTTACCATTTCCGGTTTTGGAAGTTTCGAAGTCAAGAAGAGAAAAGCGCGAAAGGCAAAGAATCCAAGAACTGGAGAGGTCATCAACATCCCCAAGAAAAAAAGAATTAAGCTGAATCCCAGCAAAACCTTCACAAATTCTTTATAGATATTTTATCTCGATAAATATTTGAGATTAATTCCTATAAAAATTAAATAATCAACCACCAGTGGGCTTGATGAATCAAGCTCGTACATTTTTATCAAGCCTCAACGTTGCGCTGGTTTCTTTCTTTATTGGACAAGGGAACTACAATCCTTTAAAATAGAATTCCTTATTACCCTGATAGAAATTGAAGCCTAGAAAAATAAAAGTTGCTCTAATCTTCGGAGGCCGTTCAGCCGAACACGAAATCTCTCTCGTCTCAGCCACATCCATCTACAAAAATCTCGATAAAAAGAAATTCGAAATTATCTCTATTTACATTAACAGAAAAGGGGGCTGGAGAGTTGTCGAGTCTCCTCTTGTTCCTCCCTCAAGCCTGAAAAAAGGACGGTTTTTCTCTTTCCTTCCCTGGGAAAAGAAGGCGATTCATGAAAAAGTTAGCGCTGATATCTACTTCCCAGTCCTTCACGGTCCTTATGGAGAGGATGGAACCATACAGGGCTTTTTCGAAATGGCTGGGGTTCCATACGTGGGTGCCGCTGTTTTGGGGTCTGCTGTTGCCATGGATAAGGCAATCACCAAAACGATCCTGAAAATGAAAAAGGTGCCAGTGGTAAAACACCTTATTCTTCTGGAAGAGCAATGGAAAAAGGCGAAAGATTCCGTCCTTTCGAAAATCAAAAAAGAATTCTGCCTTCCCATATTTGTGAAACCAGCTAATCTAGGCTCGAGTGTAGGCATCACGAAAGTGAAAAAACCTACTCAGATTTCCGCTGCTCTCCGAATAGCTTTCTTCTACGACAGAAAGGTCCTAGTGGAAGAGAGGATCAAAGGGCGCGAACTGGAATGCAGCGTATTGGGAAACGAAAATCCCGAAGCATCTCTTCCCGGTGAACTCATTCCTTTCAGGGAATTCTATGATTACAGTGATAAATATATCGAAGGAAAAACAACCTTCCAGATGCCTGCAAAGCTTCCCACCTCTATTGTCAAGAAAATTCAGCGTCTTTCTATAGAGGCCTTTAAAGCCATCGACTGCTCGGGGATGGCCAGAGTGGACTTCTTCTTGGAGGAAAAGACCAACAAAATTTTCCTCAGCGAGCTCAACACCATCCCTGGCTTCACAGAAATCAGCATGTACCCGAAACTCTGGGAAGTCAGCGGCCTCTCCTATCCTCGTCTTCTCGAAAAGCTTATCCAGTTAGGATTTGAAAGGCAAAAGAGAAAAAAGCGAGGTGAAGAAAAGTTCATTCCATGAGAGTCCTGGGAATAGATTTTGGGGATAAAAGAATCGGCCTTGCTGTGAGTGATAAACTGCACCTCACAGCTCAATCCCTCGGCCACTATAAGACAAGAAACCAGGAAGAAGATAAAAAATATTTTAAGGAACTTGTCTCAAAATACGAAGTCGGCGAAATAGTACTTGGCTTTCCTCTGAGAATGGATGGAACACAGGGTCTGCGAGTTGAGAAGACCAAGAAATTTGCCGAGTGGCTTCAAAAAGCGCTGAATCTTCCTATCATCTTTTGGGATGAGCGGCTGACCACCAAACAGGCCCTTAGAATCCTCAGCCAGCAGAAAATGAAACACAAAATAAAAAAGAATCTAAAAGACCAAATATCTGCAGCTATCATCCTCTCCAGTTACCTGGAAAGCAAAAGACAAAAATCCCATGGCAATCAAAATCATTAAGACCGCCATTATCTTGGCAGCAGTAGCCCTCCTTTTTTTTCCGTCTGGTTCTCCATGGAATTTTACCGCACACCCAAAGCCTCTCCAGAAAAAATATTATTCGAAGCAGAGAAAGGAAAAGGGGCTGAGAGCATTGCTCAAGAGCTCAAAGATGCAGGTATAATCAAAAAAAGGTGGCCGTTTCTTTTAGGCTATAAATTTTTTTTCTCATCCAAAACTCTTAAGGCAGGAGAATATCTATTCTCACTCCCAGTTTCTACAAAAGAGGTTCTCCAGGCTATAACAGAAGGCAAGGTCTACCTCCATCCTTTGACCATTCCTGAAGGGCTAACAATAAAGGAAATCGCGCCTTTACTCGAATCGCTTCATTTTATCGATGAAGAGGATTTTTTAGAAGCTTCCGGCCAGAAAGAGATTATTTCCCACATAGACACGGAAGCTTCCAGCCTTGAAGGATACCTCCTTCCAGAAACATATCATTTTCCCAAAGGAACTCCTGCAAAAACAATCATTGCTTCGATGATTTCTCAATTCCAAAACATCTTCAACGAAGAGTGGCAAAAGAGAGCCAGCGAATTAGGAATGACCATAAGAAAAGCCGTGATCTTAGCATCCTTGATTGAAAAAGAAACATCTATCCCTGAAGAAAGAAAGCTTGTCTCAGCCGTATTCCATAATCGCTTGAAGAGGAGGATGAAACTTGATTGCGACCCTACTATTATCTATGTTCTCAAACAGGAGGGAAGATTTAGGGATCGCCTTCGAACCAAAGATTTAAAACTCGACTCTCCGTATAACACCTACCTTTATCCAGGCCTTCCTCCGGGCCCGATCTGCAACCCGGGAAAAGAAGCCCTTGAGGCTGCCCTTTACCCAGCAGATGTGAAATATCTCTACTTTGTCTCCAAGAATGATGGAAGCCATCACTTCAGCCGCACTTTCAGGGAACACCAGAGGGCTGTCTTAAAGTATCAAAAACGCTGATGGGATATTAAAGGAAGCATCTCCAAAACCGTGATACAGTAACAGTCAGGCAAGCTAATTCGTCAGCCCGCAAGAAAAAGGCAAGAAAAAGGGGACAGTCCCCTTTTCTTGTCTCCTTTATTTGCGCCCCTATTCTCGTAAAAAAGGGGACTATCCCCTTTTCTTGCACGTGCTTACGATATTAAAATATCAGTAGAAAAAAAGCTCGGATTTTGGTATATTAGTGCTTTATTAATAAGGAAAGATGCTTCCTTCGGGATGAAAAACACCAGGCGAGATTGCCACGCTCCCTGAGATCGTTCGCAATAACAATATTAAAGACACTGGTGCTTCAAATTATTATATAATTTTAACTTATAGGGTGAAACCTGAGGAGGAAAGATGAAGATAAAAAACCTACTGGTCCCCGTGCTTCTATTGGGGCTTATGCTGAATTTGTCCTTATCCACGAGCTTATTCGCTCAAGAGAAGAAACAAGAAAAACAGGCTCAGGAAGCAAGGCGTGAAATCTTCCCCCCGGAAATCAAAACAGTATTTGCAGAGGGAATTCAAACACGTCTAGTTCGCCCAGACATCCTCTTTTCCATAGCCAAGCACTACTACCTTCCAGCCCAACAAAATCACCATAACATTTTTCTCTTTAAAGTAAAAAACGCTGACCTTGGTTTTGCTCCTATTGTGCCGGTGGGTGAAACTCCAGAAAAAAAAGAAGAGAAAGAAAAAGAGGAAGAAGTCTCTGCATTTCAAGCAGAGCCAAATCTAGTTCAGGCAAACGCTCATTTATTTCTACAATTCAACCGCCTAGAAAATGGTTCTCCTGGAGAGCTGGTGAAAGAAGTCTATATACCTTTCAGAATCCAGGAGGATGGTTCTCTTTACAAACCCGATGAAGAGGGTCTCTATTCAACTGGATATCCCCTCCCCTCAGGCAATTATCTTCTGTCTATGGCCATAACCTCTGGAGATTTAACAAAGATAGGAACACAATACTTTGAGTTTTCCACCCCAAATCCAACCTCTTTTACTGATGCACTGGATACAACGCCAATCTTTTTTGTCAAGAAGATAGAAAGGATGGCTGCAGCTGAGACGACATCTGAGGTCCACAAAAATATATTTACATACTCTGTCCTTCAGATCGAGCCCAATATAGATAATATCTTTGCACCAGGAGAATTTCTTGATATCTTCTTCTTTGTTTTCGGGACTCAGCCCAAAGAGGATGGAAGATGTAAAATTGAAGTAAACTATCAAATATTTAAGGAAGATCAAATCGTTATTCGTTATGAGCCGAGAGTCTATGATACTTTTCCGCTTGTCAGTCAACCGCTTCCTATGAAGAGCACGGTAATAATCAAATCAGAAGAAGGCGAAAAGACAGAGCAGCGAGACTTAGAGGCCGGGGCATACACCCTTGTAGTAAAAATTACGGATATGATTTCTGGAAAGTCAGTCGAGAAAAAAGTCAGTTTTGAGGTGCGATAAGTCAATCGGGACTTTTATCGATCTCTGCGGCAGTTTCTCAATTTGCAAAATATCCAGCACGGTGAGTGACTGAGTACTTTTCATCTCTGATTTTAACTTCTATCCTCTTAAATTTTCCGTCTGTCATGTAATTCTGTGGAGAATAATAGAGAAGATAGTAGTTCTCAAAAGCTTCAACTGCTCTTTTAAATGCATAATTAGCGTTTGCAGGATTCTCTGCTAATCTCCCGGTGGCTTGAGCCATTTTTGCTCTTTTTTCTTGTTTTCCTTGAAAACTGAGTTTATATTTCATAAACTTTAATCTACCCGCGATGAAATTCGTTGCAGACCTTCACATCCATTCCAAGTTTTCCAGAGCCACTTCCCGAGAAATGGTTCTCGATACTCTGGCCTATTGGGCCAAGATAAAAGGCATACGTCTGCTTGCTACCAGTGACTTTACTCATCCAGAATGGCTGTTTCTCATCAGGGATAAACTGGAGCCCGAAGGGAACGGCTTTTACCGCCTAAAAAACATCATCCAGCCAGAAAATGACTACCTGAAGACAATTTCCGTCTCTCCTGGAGATGTCTCTTTTATCCTCTCCACAGAGATAAGCTTCATCTACTCTAAAAAAGGAAAGGTGAGGAAAATTCATCTACTCGTTCTCGCCCCGGACTTTGAATCTGTGGACAAGCTCAATCGCAAGCTTTCTGGACTGGGCAACCTTCGCTCAGATGGAAGGCCCATCCTGGGCATGGATGCCAAAGCATTTGTTAAAATCGTGGCCGACCTCTGTCCTCAATGTGTGGTTATCCCTTCCCACATATGGACTCCCTGGTTCTCTCTCTTCGGAGCTAATTCCGGCTTCGATTCCATCGAGGAGTGCTTCGAGGAAATGACTCCGTTTATTTTTGCTTTGGAAACAGGACTCTCCTCCGATCCCCCCATGAATTGGCGCCTGTCCTGTCTCGATAAATACACTCTGGTCTCAAACTCTGATGCTCATTCTCCTTCTAAAATTGGAAGGGAAGCGAATGCCTTTGACACAGACTTCAGCTATGAAGGACTGATTGAGGCCTTGAAAAGTAAAGATTCCAACAAATTCCTGTATACAGTGGAATTTTTTCCAGAAGAAGGAAAATACCACTATGATGGACACCGTAAATGTGATGTAATTTTCTCTCCACAAGAAACAATCCAGCACCGATATATGTGTCCAAAATGTGGAAAAAAACTTACAGTCGGTGTGATGCACAGGATCGAGGAACTCGCTGACCAAGAGGAAGGGGGGCTGTCTCCCTTAAGAATTCCCTATAAGAATCTTATTCCTTTGAATGAAATCGTCGCTAAAGCATTAGAAAAAACATCTGACTGCAAAAGTGTCTGGGATATCTACTTCCGCTTCATCCATGAATATGAAAATGAACATAGAATCTTAACAGAGATCCCTGCAGAGGAATTGAGTCAACTGATCCCCGGAAGAGTGGGCCATGGTGTGGATAGGATGAGAAAAGGAGCCGTAAAAATTATCCCTGGACATGATGGCTGCTTTGGAAAAATCAGCCTATTTGAAGAGTTAAAACACGAGGGAGAAGCGCAAGGTCAGCTCAAGCTATTCTGATAACCTTTTTGAAAAAGGCTCCACAAACTAAAAATGAAAACCGACTTTGGAACAAATGAATTCAGTGAACACGTTCGCCTTACTCTGTTGGCAATCCTGGTGGGTCTGCTTGCAGGTTTTGCCTCTGTTGGCTTTAAATTCATGATCCAGTTCTTCCAGAACCAATTCTGGAGGGCAGAGAGTATCGTCTCCGCTGTTTCAACCCAGCCATGGTATTTAACAATCCTCATCCCCGCGTTGGGAGGCTTAATCATCGGGCCTATCATCTATTACGGAGCAAGAGAAGCCAAAGGTCACGGAGTGCCTGAAATAATGGAATCTCTATTTTTCCGAGGTGGGCGAATACGAAGCCAAGTAGTCGCGGTAAAGGCTTTGGCCTCTTCCATCTGTATTGGCTCAGGAGGATCAGTAGGACGAGAAGGTCCGATTGTCCAGATCAGCTCCAGCATAGCCTCCTCTATAGGACAATGGTTCCGAATAAAAGAACGAGGAATGCGAACGTTAGTAGCAGCCGGGGCTGGAGCGGGCATTGGTGGAACATTTAATGCACCCATTGCCGGCGCCTTGTTTGCTGTCGAAGTTCTTTTAGGGGAGTTCGGTGTCTTTTCTTTCAGCCCGATCATCATTGCTTCGGTTATTTCTACTTTAACCTCAAGGCTTATAATCGGAGACTTTTCCGCCTTTACTGTCCCCAAATACACGCTAATCAGCATCTGGGAGATAGGTCCCTATATTTTGCTCGGGATAATCAGTGGATTTGTCGCTATCATATTCATTAAAATTTTGTATTTTTTTGAGGATCGACTTGACAGCATCCGCCTTCACCCTCTGATAAAACCAGTGCTCGGAGGTCTTTTAGTAGGCGCAATCGGCCTGGGCCTGCCTCATATATTTGGAGTGGGATATTACTCCATTGACCTTTGTCTGCAAAACCAAATAGGCTTCTGGCTTGCTTTCTTCCTGGTATTCGTCAAAATCCTGAGCACATCTTTAACTCTTGGCTCTGGAGGCTCTGGTGGAGTCTTCGCCCCTTCTCTTTTTTTAGGGGCTATGACAGGAAATTTTGTCGGGTCCATCTTTCACAATTTCTTCCCATCCTCAATATCTTCCCCAGGAGCATTTTCTCTTGTGGGAATGGGGGCAGTCGTGGCAGCAGCAACACATGCTCCTATTACAGCTATCATCATCATCTTTGAATTAACCAATGATTATAAAATCATCCTTCCTCTCATGCTCTCCTCTATCATTGCTTCTTTCCTGACCGTAGGAATCCATAAAGAATCAATCTACACCATGAAGCTTAAGCGCAGAGGCATTCTCTTCAAGGAAGGGAGAGAAGTGAATATCTTTAGATCTCTTTTTATCAAGGATCATATCAGTCAAGATTACTCGGCTTTTTTAAACAACGAGCGTGTAGGAAAGATTATTGATGAAGCCATAGGCGGGAAGCATCATGCTTTCCATATCATAGATTCTGAAGACAACTATGTGGGCTGTTTCTCCCTCAACCAATTAAAAAAGCAAGTTCTCCAGAAAGAACTACTCGACTCATTCGTGATCGCCCAAGACTTGGCTGTCCCTGACATCTATATTAATTATGAAGAGAATCTTGAGCGAGCCATGGAAATTTTTGGCCGCGAAGACGTGGATGAGATTGCTGTTTTAAAGGACCAAAAATTCTTGGGAGTTGTCAAAAGAAAGGATGTCATCGAAGCTTATAACCATGAGATAACCAAGCGAGAGGCCGCTTCTGGCCTGGTTCAGAAATTAAAATTTACTCACCTGACAAAGACGATTGATATCGGAAAAGGCTATAGAATTATGGAAATAGATGCACCTCCCTCCTTTTGGAACAAGAGCCTGAAAGAACTCAATCTCAGGGCTCACCACAGCATAGATATTCTCCTGATCAAAAGGAAATATCCGCCTCAAACAATAACAATTCCCTCGGCCGATGAGGTCATTATAAAAGGGGACCTTCTAGTTCTTGCTGGCTTAGAAGAGAATATTAAAAAAATCACAAATAGCGGCAGAAAATCTGAAATTCTCTGACCCCTCAAAAATGGGGGATTTGATTTATTGAATTATGGTGGAGGGATGGTTTTCTTGACATTGTCCCAAAGTGATGGGATATAAAATGGGAATAAAAGAAGCAGGGTAATGTCAGAGCGGCATTGAAGATTTAGCCTTCCCGAGCCGTTTTTCGAGGGAATCCGGCGAAGCCGGACACCGAGTATGTTTGAGCGAAGCGAGTTACGCAGGTGCCGAGAAAGGCGGTGAGGGAATGGCGTGAAAAATCTGAACTAGAGCGGGACATTACCCTGCTTCTTATGGTGGAAGGCTGGTTTTCTTGACAAGCCCCCCTGATAGTCTTATATTAGATGATAAATAAGGAGAGAATGATGGATATCGAAATGAAAATTAAAGGTCTGGTAGTAGACCCCATTTCCAAAATGCCGATCGTCGTGCTTGAAGACCTGGAAAACGAACGAATACTCCCGATCTGGATAGGTGTCTTCGAAGCGAACGCCATTGCACTCAAAATTGAAAACATATCAACTCCCCGCCCCATGACTCACGATCTATTAAAGAGCTTCATGGATAAACTCAATATCTCCATCCACAAGATCGTGGTCAATGATGTCAGAGATAATACTTTTTATGCAATGATCCATTGCAAGATAAAAGACCAGGCCATTATAATCGATTCCCGTCCCTCCGACGCCATTGCTTTAGCCCTCCGAACAGACGCTCCAATCTATGTGAAAGATGAAGTCATCGAAAAAGCCCACAGCTTGAAATTCGACGAAAACCTGGAGGATTCTGAAAAACTCAAAAAGTGGCTGGAAAACCTGAACCCTGAGAACTTTGGCAAATACAAGATGTAAATTAGGTTCTTGAAGCAAAAATCAAGTATAACCCGAGCAAACCAAAAATAAGATTCGGACCCCAGGCCGCCAGAATATCATGTAAATAATTGACATAGCCGAGGCTTCTAAATGTTCCTATAGTTCCCCAATAGACCATAGCAATCACAATACTCAAACCAATGCCAGTCAAGGCACCCCTCTTTCCCATAGAAAATGCAAATGGAATCCCAAGGAGAGTCATGATAAAAGCTACAAGGGGAAAAGAGAGTTTATAATTTAAATCAACCTTGAACTTAACTGTCTCAAAACCTCTCTCTTCAATCTCGCTTATGTACTGGCGGAGCTCTCCATAACTCATCTGATCAGGCTCTTTCCATTCTTTCACAAAATAACTCTTGTTTTCGACTTGTGAGAGATCCATATTTTTTTTCATTTCAAATCCTACGGGTTCATCATCGACAAAGTCTCTAAACCAACAGTCTACCAAAGAGAGTCTATCTTCACTCAGGTATCCTTTATCTGAATAGATCCTCCTCTTAAACTTCCATGTAGAGGGATCAATATCATAGATGTAAAGCTGGCTGAAAGCAGACGCTATCACATCAAAATGGTAGTATCGATAAATCCTGTCTTTCTCTTTTCCCATCACCCAGCGACGATCCAAGTAGCTGTAGCTACGGGGTGGAATATCATTTATCTTATTCCAGGTTTCTTCAACTTTCTTGTTAGAGTATGGAAGAACATTCTCTTGGAGGTAGAAAGAAAAAAGACTTATTATCGCTCCAAGAAGAAGGACGGGAAAAATGATACGATAAAGGCTTATGCCGCAAGCCTTCATGGCTGTTATCTCGTTAAACTTTGTTAGTAGACCCAAGGCTAGAAGGGTCGTAGCCAGGGCTGTTATAGGAAGAATGTAATGAGTGAAATCCGGGATTCTGTACCAGATGTAGTCAAAAAGAAGAGAAAGAGGTTTATCATTCTTGTAGATATTATCTAATCGTTCTAAAAAGGTAACAAGGATAGAAATTGATAATAAGCTAAAAAAGACCAACAAGAAAATGAAAAGATACTTTCTGGTTATGTAGCGATCCAAGATGTTTGGAAAACGAAGGGAAAGGCGAATCCAACTTCGAGAAAATCTTCTTTTCTTCGGCTTATCCTGAATATCACCTCTTTTCCCAGCCAAGCGCAGGAAAGAAGGTAATACGGAAGATTCTTTTAATGCATTTATGAAAAGGTAAAAAGCTATGACGATCAGTAGAATATTTGGTCCCCATATTCCCAGCCATGGAGAAAGTTTCGCGTCCATGGCCATCTTTTCACCTGCTGTTATCAAAACATAATAGAGCAATATTATGCCCAAGCTGACCGTAAAACCGCTCGTTCTTCCTCCTTTTTTTGTAGAGACTCCCAAAGGAAGACCCAGGATACCGAAAATCAAACAGGCGAATGGAAAAGCAAACTTTTTATGGACCTCAACCCAATGGGATATATGATCCTTGCGCTTCCTTGAATACGCGAAGGAAGCTTCTGCATATCTAGCATCTTCTGTTTTTAAAGCCATCTCGTTCATCTCTTCCAATTCCTTTTTTTTCTTTTCCAGATCTTCTTTGATGACTTTAATTTCACTGAATAACTCTTTGATATCCTTCTCTCTCACTCCCCTTTCAGCAGAGATGGAAGAGAATAAGCCTTCCACATTGATATCTTCAACGAGACGCTGGAAAGACGTCACACTGTACTTTTCTGGGGTTGCGAGAGCGTAAGAATGAAGAGAGCCATCTAAAAGCTCAAGGGTAGCTCTTTTTATCTCAGGATAAAAATTCAGCTTTCCCTTTTTTGCCAAAATTACTCTAGGTTCCTCTGGTGGATCTGAAAAATAGACAAAAATATTCTCCCAATTATTATCTTGGGTTATATCCTGGATAAACAGGACCATATTTGGTATCGATTCATTGAATTCACGAGGATTAATTTTGAACTGAACCTTTGCCAGGACAGATTGAGAAAGGCTCTGGACCCACTTGTAGTTGGAACGAGGAGCAAGATAGAGAGTCAAATAAGAAGCAATCAGCCATCCACCCAAAGAGAAGATGAGCACGGGCCGAAGAAGCCTTTTATAACTGATGCCTAAGGTTTTTAGAGCTATAATCTCTGAGTCTGAGGAGAGGCGGCTCAGGCCAGCCAAAATGCCTGTAAGCACCGCCATAGGCACTGTAAAAGCCAAGACAGCTGGTATGAGATAAACAAAAATTTCAACGACTGCTTTAAAAGAGACCCCTCTAGTTATGAATATTTCCGAAAGCTGGAGGATTTGGTTCATCAAGAGAACAAAAGTGAAAATAAGGATGCCTATAAGAAACGGGGGAACAATTTCTTTGATGACATACCGGTCAAAAAACTTGTACACTCTGTTTTTATACCACAGAAAAGCGCTAAAAAAAAGAAAGGCCCTGAGCAAAAGCCCAGGGCCTTGATATGACAACCAGCATGTGGGCTTGATGAATCAAGCCCCTAAACCTCGCAATGACATCCTTTTTTGTCATTGCGACCCCGAAGGGTGCGGCGATTTCAGTTGTTTTAGTACATATCTCCTGGTGGTGGAGCGGGATATTTAGGTCCTTTCTCCTCTTCAGGAATATCAGATACCAATCCTTCTGTTGTCAAGAGCAAGCCAGCAATACTTGCAGCGTTCTGCAGAGCAATCCGGACAACTTTGGTCGGATCCAAGACACCGGCTTTGACTAGATCTTCATATTTTTCTGTAAGGGCATTGAATCCCTCATCTTGCTCCTTATCTTTCACTTTCTCAACTACGATGGAACCTTCGTGACCGGCATTGTCTGCGATCTGACGGATGGGTTCTTCCAAAGCTCTCTTAACGATATTGACACCAATCTGCTTATCATCTTCAAATGTCAATCCTTCTAGGGCTTTCTTGGTTCTCAAGAGAGCTACCCCTCCTCCAGGAACAATGCCTTCCTCTACAGCAGCTTTGGTAGCATGCATGGCATCCTCGACCCTCGCTTTTTTCTCTTTGAGCTCCGTTTCGGTTGCAGCGCCTACTTTAATCAGGGCAACTCCGCCCACCATCTTAGCCAGTCTCTCCTGAAGTTTCTCTCTATCATAATCAGAAGTTGTCTCTTCAACCTGAGTTATTATCTGCTTGATGCGAGCCTGGACATCCTCCGCTTTACCTTTGCCTTCGACAATGGTTGTATTATCTTTGTCTATCACGACTTTATTAGCAGTACCCAGCCAGTCAACTCCCACATTTTCAAGCTTTACACCAATGTCTTCAGTAATGACCTTGCCACCGGTTAAAACGGCAATATCCTCCAGCATTGCTTTCCGTCTGTCACCGAATCCAGGAGCCTTAACAGAAGCACACATAAAAGTTCCTTTGAGCTTATTGACAACTAGCGTCGCCAGGGCTTCACCTTCTACTTCCTCGGCAATGACCAACAGAGGCTTTCCCATTTTGGCTATGTTCTCTAGCAGCGGCAGAAGTTCTCTTAGATTGCTGATCTTCTTTTCATGGAGAAGGATCATAGGATTTTCCAAGACGCATTCCATCCTATCAGGATCAGTGATAAAATAAGGTGAAAGATATCCGCGGTCAAACTGCATTCCTTCAACAACTTCCATCGTTGTCTCCAGCCCTTGGGCTTCTTCAACAGTGATAACTCCATCTTTGCCAACTTTATCCATAGCCTCAGCAATTATCTTTCCTATGGATTCATCATTATTGGCAGAGATAGCTCCGACCTGGGCAATCATCTCGCCACTGACATCGCGGCTTAACTTTTTTAGCTCTTCTACTACTGTCGTTACAGCCTGGCTGATCCCTTTCTTGATTAAATTGGGATTTGCACCAGCTGTGACATACTTCAATCCTTCAGAAAAAATACTCTGTGCCAGCACTGTAGCTGTGGTTGTTCCGTCGCCTGCTACGTCTGAAGTCTTGGAAGCAACCTCTTTAACAAGTTGGGCTCCCATGTTCTCTATGGGTTCCTGGAGCTCAACCTCTTTAGCCACAGTCACTCCATCTTTGGTGCTGGTAGGAGAACCGAACTTCTTGTCCAGAACAACATTCTTTCCCCTAGGGCCAAGTGTTTCCTTTACTACGTTGCTTAAAGCATTGACACCCTTTAAAAGTGCCTGTCTGGCATCTTCACCAAGTGTTATTTGTTTTGCCATTTTTCCTCCTTTTTAACGAATTTAGGTGATTTTGGCTAAAATTTCTTCTTCACGAACAATAACGAGTTCATCATCGCCAATCGTAACTTCAGTACCACTGAATTTCCCGATGAGAACCTTATCACCCTTTTTTACGTCGAGTGGAATAACCTTTCCATCGTCTGCCACGCGGCCTTTTCCGACTTCAATAACTTCTGCCTCTTGAGGCTTTTCTTTGGCAGTGTCAGGAATGATTATTCCTCCTTTTTTGACTTCCTGTTCTTCCAATCTCTTTAGAAGAACTCTGTCTTGTAATGGTGTCACCTTCATTTTGACCTCCTATAAGATGATAAATATTTTTAGCAGAGTTAAGAAGAATTTGCTAATATAAGCCACACTCCCCCCTTTTGTCAAGAAAAAAATGAAAAAATTAGCACTCTCATTGACAGAGTGCTAGATTCTCTTTGATATCTTTAAAGATTTGACTCGATTATTCAGAGTATTGCGATGAACCCCTAGGGCTTTGGCGATCGCCGTCTTGTTCCCCCTGTAGTTTTTTGATGCCGTCTCTATATAAATCTTCTCAAACTCTTCCATAGCATCTCTCAGAAGCAATTCTTTATCTACCATTTCTTTAATTACTATTTCCATTTTTTTGTGAATGCTGAGTTCCTTAAACTTCTCTTCCATTCTTTGCTCCTTTTCCCATAATATCTTGATAGGCTTTCTGGAATTGATCTTTAATCTCCTGGGGAATAAGGAAAAATACAGCTTTTGTCGCCTGCACGCAAGTGGGAGAGAGCTTCGACGCCTTTAACGCTTCTTTATTTACAGGGAATAATAAGAATGCAAAAACAACAACTCCACAAATGAGGATTCCTTTTAAGAGGCCAATTCCTCCTCCTAAAACATGATTTGCGAATTTTAAGGGGCCCTTCATCATTTTGGATAGCAAATGGGAAATTAGCCAACCTACGGCCAGAACAGCAAGGAATATGGTTAGAAATCCCAAGAGATAGGGAAGAACTTTGTGTGAAATCCACTTAGAATAAATATCCGAGACGAAGGGATAAAAATTTACGGCCAATATCAAGCCGATGATTACTGCCAGTATTCCAATGATCTGTCTAATAAAACCCTTGATTAAGCCCAAGACAACGGTAATTATCAAAATCACGATCAATAAAATATCAACCCAGTTCAAATCCATTTATTTTCTCCTTTTTCTTAACTCCTCTATCATCCAGTATTCTCCGCCTTCCAGAGAACCAAAATGGATGTGTGGCTTTATTTTCCCGTGAAAATCAGAGCCAGCTGTTGGAACAAGGTCAAGTTCCTGAGCCACTTCTTTATAATACTCTTTAAGAGAAGAGTCATGATAAAAAGTATAAACCTCCAATCCCACAAGCCCACTCTCCTTGAGAATAATCAAATCTTCTTTCCTGGCCTGCTGAAAATATGCCCCAGGATGTGAAAGCACAGGAACAGCTTCGGTCTTTGGCGCGACTTTGAGCACATCTAGCAAATCCAGGCTTTGTTTGGAGACATAGGCAGGCTTGCCCTCCATGAAATAATCTTTATAGAAGGAGTAAGGAGCAAAGAGTCGATTGGCCCCTTCAAGATATTTCTTGAAGGCTGGGTTTTCTTGTTTCTCTGCTTTATCCAGCAAAATCTGGGCAATCGTCACTCCCAGGGGAGGATTGGACCTCGATTTTTTAAGAACCTCTTTCCAGCTTATATCAAATCCGATTTTCTTGAGTATGCGGACACGCTCTTTGGCCTCTTTGAATCTGCTCTCCACGACTTTGTTGATGAGATCGAATACCGTCTTCTCTTCCCAGTCTACAAATGGAAGAAGAAGATGAAACTCGCGGCCGTCAAAGAGGGTCGTAAGCTCAATACTGGGGATAACCTCAACACCTACTTTTATTCCGAACTCGATAGCTTCTGGATACGCTGCCACTGTATCATGGTCGGTTATCGAAATAGCCCTAAGCGCATTTTCTTTTGCCAACTGAACAATATGAAAAGGTGAGAAATCTCCATCACTGCTTTTATTGGAGTGAATATGCAAATCGATTTTAGAGTTCATCCCTTCCTGTCAAGATTCGATAAATTTTATGATACATGTTTGATGTCTGCTCGATGATTGAAGGAGGCAAGGAGGGAGGTGGAGGAGTCATTTTATCCCACCCTGTAGTCTCAAGATAGTCTCGAACGAATTGCTTATCCAGGCTGGGTTGAGGCATGCCAGGAGAATAACTTTCCATGGGCCAGAAGCGAGAAGAATCAGGAGTAAAGATTTCATCGACAAGGATAAGCTCGTCTTGAAAAAGCCCAAATTCGAATTTCGTATCAGCGATAATGATTCCTTTGGATAGAGCATAAGAAGAGGCTTTCTGATAAAGTTCCATGCTTACTGTTTTAATCTTTCGGGCAAATTCCGCCCCAATCAACTTTTGCATCTCTTCGAAAGAGATATTCAGATCATGTCCTTCCTCGGCCTTTGTGGCAGGTGTAAAAATAACCTCGTCCAGCCTGTCAGACTCCCTTAAATCAGGAGGAAGCGTAACCCCGCTTGTTTCCCCTGTTTCTTTATAATCTCTCCAGCCCGATCCACTGAGATACCCACGGACAACGCATTCTACCGGAACCACTTCTGTCTTCTTAACCAGCATGGATCTCTTCTCCAATATTTCTCTGTGTTTGTGAAGCTCAGAAGGAAAATCCTCAACCTCAGCTGTTATCATATGATTCAAGCAAAGATCAGAAGTATACTCAAACCAAAATTTAGAAAGTTGGGTCAGGACCTTTCCTTTGTTCGGTATGAGAGCAGGAAGAACAAAATCAAAGGCCGAGATTCGGTCTGAGGCGACTATGAGAAGTTTATCTTCCAGCTCATAAACGTCTCTGACCTTGCCTTTTTTAAACAGGTTTAATTCAGGGATTTTTATTTCAGAAAATGCTTCTTTCATAGTAGCTAAAGCATAAAAAAATTAAATTCAAAAAGCAACAAAAAAGGGGGCAGACTGCTTTTTTTAAAACTGTAGGGGCTTGATTCATCAAGCCCACCTCCTATGTAAAAAAATAAACATGTGGACTTAATAAATTAAGGTTATCCCAAAGTAATGGGATTAAATAAAATCACCATAAGGAGCAGGGTAATGTCTCCGCTCTAGTTCAGATTTTTCACGCCATTCCCTCCCCCAATTTTTCCAGCCGATAGGCGAAGGGCAGTGGGTGAAAAAAACCGTTTGAGGGCTGAGCGGGCATGGTTCCTCGAAGAGGAGAGCGAAGCCTGAAACCGAGCAACTTTTGACTCGCTGGGGCAAAAGTTGCGTGTTTTCGGAACGCACTGGCCTGAGCCCCGCTCAGACATACTCGGTGTCCGTCTTCGCCTGATTCCCTCGAAGAACGGCTCCGAAAGGTTAAATCTTCAATGTCGCTCCGACATTACCCTGGTCCTTTTATCCTTTCATACCAATAAAACTCAAAACTCTGCTCGCTTTATCCTTATCCCGTCTATATGAAGCGAAGTCTCTATGGCAGTGAGTACAGATGTCAACGGAAAAAATATTATCTTTTTTAATCCCCAGATTGAGCATCTGGGATATATTGGCCTCTTTTAAATCAAAGAGGTACTTTCCCTCATGAGTAGGATGATTTTGAAAGGATTCAGTAGAATGACCATCTTTTTCGAAGCTCATAAGCACATCTTCTCCGACCTCATAGCATCTGCTTCCTATCAAAGGACCTAAAGCCACAAGAAGTACTGATGGGTCACAACCATAATGATCTATCATCCTATGGATGGCGCGCTGAACGACTCGCTTGCAGGTTCCCCTCCGGCCACAGTGGACAGCAGCAATGACTTTTGGCGATTGACTCACAATGAGTGCAGGAAGACAATCAGCCGTCCTGATGATGAGGAAAAGGGAAGAAAGGCTTGTGACCATGGCATCCCCTTTTAAATTACCTCTAGGAATCTCATCTATGGATTGAATCACATCTGAATGAATCTGATCAAGGAATAGAAGTCTAAAATTCTTCCACTCTGGCCTTCTTTTAAAATCCTCCTCTTTCCATCTTTCTGTTCCGAAGCCTTGGATGAGGAAAGAAATGTTTTCTAGTTGAGGAATGGTAATAAAATTATTTTGTTTTGTTTCAGTCATCTGTTATATGACTTTATATATATTGTCTCCTAAGAATTCAAGCCTTTCTTTGGGGTCAGGCTTTCATAACTTTTATAACTTGAGTTTATCAGCATATTTGCCTATTAATTGGGGCATACCTAGCCCTCAAAAAGAGAAATTATTCTATCTTTGATTTCCTAGACGCCTATATGATAAAGCATGAATTCAAAATTAATAGAGTTATGAAACTTATGAAAGCCTGACCCCATTGCCTTTTGCTCTTTTGGAACAAATGTTGCTATAATCATTGCGAAAAATGTCAAAAAATGAATTTGAACCTGTCTACATCCAGACCTTCAAAACCGGCCTTTTCGCTGAGAAAGTCGAGAAGGCCTTCCAGATGCTCAAGAAATGTTCTCTGTGCCCTCGCAACTGTGGCGTAAATCGCCTCGGGGGAGAAAGGGGAGTCTGTAAAGCAGGTTATCTTCTTGAGGTTTCTTCTTATTCACCTCATTTTGGAGAAGAAAGACCTTTGGTAGGATTTCACGGCTCTGGGACTATTTTCATGACTCACTGTAATATAAGATGCCTTTTTTGTCAGAATTACTCGATCAGCCATCTGGGAGAAGGCCAGGAAGTTTCTTTTGAAAGACTCGGCAAGATGATGATTGAGCTTCAAAAAATCGGCTGCCACAACATCAACTTCGTAACGCCTACTCATTATGTTCCCCAAATCCTGAAGGCCCTGGTTTTAGCCATAGACAAAGGGCTCTCCGTACCACTCGTTTACAACACAGGCGGTTATGATTCAGTAGAAACTCTTAAACTTCTAGATGGTGTCTTTGACATTTACATGCCTGATTTCAAATACAACAGTTCCGAAGTTGCTCAAACATACTCTCAAGCGCCTGATTATCCCCCAGTCGCAAGGCTCGCCTTCAAGGAGATGCATCGCCAGGTTGGAGACCTCATTATCGATGAGAAAGGGATCGCCTTGAGAGGACTCCTAGTGAGACACCTTGTCCTTCCACAAGAATCAGCTGGAACGAAGGAGGTGATGCATTTCTTGGCATCAGAAATCTCGAAGAATACTTATGTTAACATCATGGACCAATATCATCCGTGCGGCAGTATTGACCCAAAATCACCTCTATCCAGAAGAATTACCACCAACGAATTTAATGAAGCCATAGAAGCAGCAAAGAAAGAAGGGATCATGCGTTTGGATAAACAGGAAAAGTTGCGCCTCATCTGGAAATTTTAATCTCTTTAACCCAACTTTAATTTCAATCTTTCCTTTCAAACAACTCAGATCTTCCCCATACAATCAGGAGAAAAGAAGAGAGGAAGGCAAACAGGGCAAAGAGAACAAAAGTAATCCTTAGTTCAAGAGCTTGAGATATCCAGCCAAAGGCGATAGGACCCATGGCAAAACCTAAATCTACAGAAGAAGCAAAAAGGCTCAAGACTTTCCCTTTTTCACTGGAAGCAATTCCCTCCACTACCATAGCAGATAGATGAGGATAAAGTATGCCTACACCTATCCCGCTGATAAGCCCAGAGATGGCAAGAAGAAAATTATTGTAAGACAAATAAATCAACACTCCCCCTCCTGAAAGAAAACAGAAGGCCGGAAGAATGAGCATCGGGCTTCCCCAGAATTTGAGCTTTCTCCCCGCATAGAGTCGCATGAAAACAGTAGATAAACCAATAAAAGTATAATAATAGCCGGCTCTCATCGAGGAATGCTCGTGTACAAGAAGAGGAACAAAACTGATGCTGGAGCTGAGTGCGACCTCAAAAATGAACGTCAGAGAAAAAATCAGGAATATCTTCTTTCGTCCCAGAAGGCGAAAAAAGCCTGTACTCTGGACTGAGGGGTCTTCGGAAAATTGGGGAACGCTTATTTTTTTAAAAATGGCATAAAAAAAGGGAATCGCAACTAGTGCAATGGCAGAGAGAAAAAAGTAAAAAAAGCCCATTCTCTCAATAATCACTTCTCCAATATACGGCACAACGAGAAGAGGAAGCATAAAACCTGTGGAAACAACACCGATCGCATAGGCTCTCTCTTCCCTGCCCACTTTTAAAACGACTATTAACAGGGCTGCCAGGACAGCAATGGAAAAACCGATGCCGTGAAAGATCCTTATGAAAACAACAAACCAGTTCAGGCTATTGATAAGGAGATACAGCGTGGTCATGCTTAAAATAAGAACAAATCTTCCTATAAGGACTTTTCTAGGGCAGTATTTGCTCAAGAGCCAACCAGCGAAAGGGCGGGAAAAGAAGGCAGCCAATGAAAAAAGTCCTACCAAAAATCCGATTTCGCGACGATTCCCACCCAGATGTTCAAAAAAAAGAGGAAGGAGCGCCAAAATGGCAAGGGAGGAGTAAGACATCAAGATCAGAAATTGGATGGGCAATATTCCCGGAGGCAATCTTTTTTTGTTCATCATAAAGAAACAGAAGGTAACAAATTTGTGAGTCGCTTTCAATCCCTTAATTCATATCTAGGAAGACTTTCCACTCAACTCACCTCTGATGAAAATAAAAAATGAGCCTAATGGAAAAAGGAAGAATTCATGAAAGAAGGACAAAAAAGATTAATTGATTGGTCTGGCGAGGCTATTATTTATTTTCACACGGGCTAGACAAGAGCATCGTAATTGAAATTCTTATATTTCTCGATAACGTCTTTGATAAGTTCCTCCTGGGACAATTTCAAAATATCATCAGGATCAACATTCTCCATAAAAGGCATTTCTCTTTCCTCAATCTGACTTTTTTTGCTTCTCCTGCCTCTAACAACAAGCTTCAACTTGAGCTTGAAGGAGTTTTCGGGAAGGCGAATAATATAGGTGAAATTATCTACTTTTGATTTTGAGAAGTTTATCTTAAAAGAAATTGCTTTCCCCTTTGACCGTTGAAACTGAGATTTTATGCCGTATTGCTTGAACTCTTGATTCAATGTTTCAAAAGCAGGCTCAGCAATAAATTCACAAAACTGATGAAAATTTTGGACTGTTTCCTTCTTGGATTCTTCAAGGATGCTGAGGTCTTCGAAAAAATTTTTTAAAGCCTCTCTCCAATCATTCTTGACCATATTCCACCTCTTGCTACGGGCACCTCAGGTATCTTAACACATTTTCCTCAATAAATCGATTATACAACAGGATCGCAAGCATCTCAATTTTCGTGAGAAAAGCATGATTTTGGAAATCCCTCTGCTCCGTTCAGGTTTTTATTACTTGAGTATAATTGACAGTTCAGGCCTTATCCTGGATTTGCTACAGCCTCCCAAACAGAGTCAAATTTTATATCAGAGATGGACTCTCCGTTGAGAACAGAAACACGGCCGTAAGGTCTCCACTTGTCTGCCAAATCTTTTCGAAAAAGAGCTACACCATTTGTCCCGCAGGCGGCTGCAAGATGCGTCACACCCGAATCATTTCCAAGATAAAAGTCCGTTGATGAAAGCAGCTCTGCAAGTTTCAAAAGAGGTGGATTTCGAAGCCAAGTCCAACCCTCAGGCAATTGAGCCTTTTCAATGACATCTTCTATCTTCTCTTCAGCCATTCCAGTGACTAATGCTCCTCTAATTCTTTTCTGGCCTAATTGAGTGATTATCCTGATAAAATTGTGAATAGGCCAACACTTCTCTGTATTCCCACTTCCCGGGTGAACGACCAGAATCTGCTTGTTTTGCTTTAAAGCTCTTCTCCCAAGAAGTCCTAGGCCATCCTGCTTCTGTTTAAGGCTGAAGGGCAGACTGCTGCACTCATTGAAGTTAACTGGTTCATCTCCTTTCAAAAATTCGGCGGTTTTTTCAAAAAAAAACTTGCTTATCGGGCCTGGATAGGCGGGATCAAAAACAAAAAAGCGAATGCCCTTTCTGTTTTGAAAAAGAAGGCTCTTTGTTATTTGCATACTGCTTTTTTTCTGCATCCAACCCAAAATTATAGAAAAGCCCTCCAGCCACCTGACAAGGGTTCCATCAAGACGAACAGAACCTGCAAAAAGAGGAGCAAGATTAACATCACCTTCAGAAATAAGATCATCCACAATGCCAGTTTCTTTCAGGATCGATCCATACTCCTCCCGGCAGACCAGAGTGATAGAACACGGGGAGAGCTTTTTTCGGACGAGATAAATTGAAGGGAAGGCTACCAACATGTCCCCCAAACCCCCAAGTCGAAATAAAAGTATAGATTTCATCTTTTCTTTATGATGGAAAAAACCAAACGCAAACGAGGTCTACTTCTTTATCAATTCTGCAAAACTGGCTCCGAATCTCTCTCCCTTCTTGAGTTCTTCTCCTGTGGGGGACCCGACAAATTCTAAAGTATTTGCAAGATCCCATTTCAGCGGTTCGATGATCCTCTTCAATCCTTTCAGTGCTCCACCGCTCCATCCATAGCTTCCGAAAAAAGCAGCCTTTTTATTCTTGATATGTTTTTGCGCGGCCATGTTTAAGACCTCTGCGACCGGAGGAAAGAGGGAGACTTCATAAGTAGAGGCTCCTACTATGACTCCTCTCTTTGTCCATAGAGAGGGAAGAATGTAGCTGGAATGTGTTCGGGATCCATCAAAAATCTCAAGGGGAACTCCCGTCCGGGAAATCCCCTGGGCTACTGCATTCATCATGACCTCTGTATTACCATACATAGAGCCGTAAATAAGGGTTATTCCTGGTTCGGTATCCCCGCTCGCATATTCAGCCCACTTTTTATAGAGGTTGACGATAAGTGAAATGTTTTTTCGCCAGATAAGACCATGAGAGGGGGCAATAACCTCAACAGGAATGCCGGAGAGCTTCTCTATGGCTCTCAATACCCGTGTACTGTAATTAGCCACAATGTTTACATAGTAGCGGAGAGCTTCTTTCTGATAAAAATCGAAGTGCTCACATTCGTCATCAAAAATGGAGCCGCGGATGGCGCCATAGCTTCCGAAAGCATCGCAGGCGAAGAGAATCTTATGAGAAGCCTCGTAGGTCATTATTGTCTCAGGCCAATGGAGAAAAGGTGTAGAAAAAAACTTCAGCGTCTTCTTCCCCAAAGAGAGTGTATCTCCGTCATTAACAACCTGAACATTATCTTTTATAGAAAAAAAGCTTTCCAGCATATCTTTTGTTTTCGCCGATCCCAGGATAGTTGCCTGAGGAGCAATCCTTCTAAATGTCCTCAAAAGTCCTGAATGATCTGGTTCCATGTGATTCACGATTATATAATCAATCTTTGAAATATCGGCAACTTCGTCGATCTGAGCAAGAAATTCATCTCCTTTGATTGACTTTGTAAGATCTATGATCGCCTTTTTTTCATCATCAATGAGATATGAATTGTATGAGACACCTTCCTTTGTGATAGGCCATATGCCTTCAAAAAGATCGGTGGTTCTATCATTGACTCCAACCCAAAAAACATCCGGTTTGATTTCTACAGCAGGCATCGAGACACCTCCTCGCTTGATATAACTTATAATTTTAAGAAGTAGGAGTTGAAGATGCAATCTCTTTTTTGTAACAGTAAACATCTCAATTTTATTGATAGAGCCATGATTTCGGAAATCTTCCTGCTCCCTTCAGATTTTTAACGCCATTCCCTCACTGTCCTCCTCGCTAGATAAGTGAAGGGCAGTGGGTGAAAAAAACCGTTTGAAGGCTGAGCGGGCATGGTTCCTCGAAGAGGAGAGCGAAGCCTGAAACCGAGCAGCTTTTGACTCGCTGGGGCAAAAGTTGCGTGTTTTCTGAGCCCACTGGCCTGAGCTTTCTCAAATATCCTCGGCGCCCGACTTCGCCGGGTCCCTTCGAAAGACAGCTCGGGAAGGCTAAATCTTCAAGGTTGCTTCAGAGATTTCCAAAATCACTTCAGCTATCGTGGCTTTTGGAAAAAAGGGGACTGTCCCTTTTTTACAATGGAAAAAAGGGGACTGTCCCCTTTTTATTCAATCAAGAAGAGGCGGAGATCCATGACATTGGTATGGGTGGGCCCAGTGAGAATTAATCTGCCGACTTTTTTAAAAAAATTATATGAATCATTATTATTGAGATACTGAATAGGGTCGAGAAATAATCCCTGTATAGTCTCCAGGATTGAAGGCGTAATCCAGGCACCTGCTGCATCTGTGGGACCGTCAATGCCATCTGTTCCAATGCTTAATATCAACCATTTTGCTTCTCCTCGAAGCGACTTTTTCATTTCTATCAAAGAAGCTAATGCAAATTCCTGGTTTCGACCTCCCTTTCCTTTTCCTTTCACTGTGACAGTTAGCTCCCCTCCTGCTAAAAGGCACAAGGGCCGGGAAGTAGCCTTTTCTGATTCGAGAACATTTAAGAAAAGAGAGACATAATTTTGGGCAACTTTCCTGGCTTCCCCGTGATCTGAAGAAGTGAGGATAAAACTTCGAAAACCGAGTTTCTCTGCCTCCCCTTTGGCCGTTCTCAACGCTTCAAGATTATCACCGATTATTATGTTATGAATTTGTTTGAAAATGGGGGCTTCCCTCTTTACTGTTTCCTGGATTTTATTCCGCACCCCACTCTTAATGACAGTTCTTATGGAAGCCGGGGCTCTGTCCCAGAGATTATATTTTTTCAACACCTGAAAAGCATCTCCGTAGGTTGACGAATCCCAATGGGTCGGACCAGAAGCAATATTCTCCAAATCATTCCCACGAACATCTGAAATAACTAGGCTGATTACTGTTGCTGGGAAGGCCTCTTGTGCCAAACGTCCCCCCTTGATCCTGGAGAGGTGCTTTCGAACAGTATTAAGCTCTGTTATATCTGCTCCTGCCAAAAGAAGCCTATCGGTTATTACCCTTTTTTCTTCAAGTGAAATTCCAGAGGCTGGAAGGCTGATTTGGGCAGAACCGCCTCCTGATATAAGTACAAACATAAGGTCCTTTTCTCTTAATTTTGTTGCGAGGTTAAGAATTCTTTGGGCGGCTTGGAAACTTCTTTCATCAGGAAGAGGATGGGAAGCAGGCAGAGCGGTAATGTTCTTCAAGGCTATCTTGTTTTGGGGGAGATAAAGGGCAATTCCCTCTTTAATTCTATCCTTGAGGACAGCCCTGAGGCCTTTAGCCATGAAAGGCGCTGCCTTTCCGATCGCCACTAAATAAATATTATCAAACCTTCTTAGATCAAAACTTCTATCTTGAACAATCAGTTTCTCTTCGTGAACAGAAACATTTTTTTTGATAAGATTCTCTGGAACAACTTCTGACAAGGCAGCCCTGTATATTTTCTCTGCTTTCCTAAAAAGTTCAGCGTCAGTGATTTTTGTCGAAGCCATGTATGCCAAATATATATGAATTCACAAGATTTGGGAAGGAGGAAACGAACATGAAATTTTTCCTTTTCTTCGATTTTGCCTTCAACAATGAAAGCGGGATAAAAAAACGATAGCTGTTTACATAAAAAAAACAAAAAACAAGACCTGACCCCAAAATTTATAATCAACTGCCACTTTGCTCTACAATTATCTCGTTAGACAGCATTATGAAAGTAATCGAATTTAATAAATGGTTCATTCGGACAATATTTAATATTTATTGCTATATGAATAAATGAGTAAATAAGTATTGTGTCCCCCTGATTATTATGGTAATAAATATTGAAATAAAATGAGACTTTTCCGCTTTTCCATATAAAGGAGAATGAAATGGATGGCCAGGAACAGAAGGAAAGAGGAATATGGGGCTCCAAAATCGCCTTTATCTTAGCAGCTACTGGCTCAGCGATAGGTCTGGGCAACATCTGGCGCTTCCCGACCACAGCGAGCCAAAACGGAGGAGCGGTCTTTGTTTTGGTCTACATTTTAGCTGTTGTTTTTATCGGATTTACAGTCATGCTGGCAGAGCTAACCATCGGACGCCATACCCAGAAAAACCCTGTGGGAGCCTTTAATTACATAAAACCCAGCTCGCCGTGGAAACTCATCGGTTATATGGGAATCATAACTGGCGTAGGTATTCTTTCCTACTATTCTGTTGTGGCGGGTTGGGCTATTGGTTACCTGGTTAAAACCGGGTCAGGTGCTTTCAAGGGAGAAATTACAGGCCAGATAACAAGCAGAATATTCACAGAATTTAGCTCAGACCCTCTTCAGGTCCTGATTTATCTTATGGTGATCCTAGGGATAACCACATATATCATTTCAAGAGGAGTCAGAAAAGGAATAGAAAGATGGACCAAAGTACTCATGCCCATTCTCTTTCTCTTGATAATCTTCCTGGCTATCAGAGCGTTAACACTTCCGCATGCCGGCGAAGGGCTTAGTTTTTATCTCAAACCTGATTTCTCTAAATTCAGCGGCAAAGTCGTCCTTTTCGCCTTGGGGCAGGCTTTCTTTTCTTTAAGCCTGGGCATGGGGACGATAATTACCTACGGCAGCTATCTCTCCAAATCTGACAACCTCGTCACTTCGGCCGGATGGGTTTCTTTCGCAGACACGCTTATAGCCCTTCTAGCGGGACTCATCATCTTCCCAACTCTTGCTTTCTCCGGGCAGCCAGGCGATGTAGGGGGAGTGGGCCTCGTATTCGAGATTTTTCCTATTATCTTTTCCCAGATACCTGGAGGATATATTTTTGGAATTCTCTTCTTCGCTCTTCTTATCGTGGCTGCCTTAACCTCGACCATATCCCTGCTGGAAGTTCCTGTAGCTTATTTCGTTGACGAGCGGAATTGGCCCAGACAAAAAGCGGCTATTGTCATAGGTTCCCTTGCATTTTTTGTTGGAGTACCCTCTGCCCTTTCTTGGGGAGGAATGGAATTTTTTACGAAAATTAATGTTTTTAGCATATTTGACACAATATTCGGCAATATTGCTCTAGCAGTAGGGGCTCTTTTTATTTGTCTCTTTCTGGGATATGCCTGGGGGGCAAAAAAGGCAATCCAGGAAATCTTTTCTGGAAATCCACGATTCAGAATCAGACCTCTCTGGACCTTTTCGGTTAAATTTCTTACTCCCATAGCAATAATTATTATTCTCATTTTCATAAAAACAATTGTTTCAGGATAAAGGAAGCCAATGAAGAAAAAAACGCTCGCCATCATTTTCCTATTTGCCTGCCTCGTAAGCTTTTCAAATCTGAGGGCAGCCGAAATCAAAGGCAAGGTTATCCTCGCTCCTAAAGGGACACCTTACACTGAGGGAAGCATCCTTCTTAAAGCACTGGGAGAATAATATTTTACTGAGACAATACTCGATCCGCAGGGAAACTTCATCTACCGCAACCTTAGACCTGGAACATACATTATCAAGATGGACCTCTACGAAATGACTCCTTTTGAAGAAGAAATAGAGATAAAAGAAGAAACAGAAATACTGGATCTCAGCTTCACGATTAATCTTTCTCTGCTGGATAGAGCCCTTATTTTTATCACAAAAGCAAGCGATTTCATGTGGGGCTACTGGATGATCGGACTTCTTCTTGGAACCGGAATTCTATTGACGTTTCTCACCCGTCTAATCCAGGTCAGAAGACTGAAAAATTCATTGCAGATGGTTCTCCAGGGAGCAACGAAAAAGGACAAATCTGAGAAAGAAGAGGGAGACATTTCTCCTTATGCAGCCCTGATGACTGCCTTGGCAGCCACTGTTGGGAATGGGAACCTCGCAGGAGTGGCTACGGCTATAGCCGTGGGTGGTCCCGGAGCTCCTGTATGGATGTGGATCGCTGGCTTCTTCGGTATGGCGACAAAGTACGCTGAAGGTTTCTTGGGAGTCAGGTTCAGGATTAAGAATGAACGAGGAGAAATGTCCGGCGGTCCGATGTTCTATGCCAGACACGGTATCAAAAACATAAATTTAGCCAAATTCATGGGAATGCTCTTTGCAGTCTGCGGTGCCACTGCTGCCCTCTTGGGTACAGGGAACATGATGCAATCCAACTCCATGGCATTGGTATTCAACAGAGAATTCCAAATTCCTTTCTGGATCTCTGGGCTAATTATCACGGGTATTGTGGGAGCGGTCATTTTGGGGGGAATTAAAAGAATCGGAAGCGTATCGGAACGACTGGTCCCAACCATGATCCTTTTCTATTTTGGAGGAGCACTGGTCGTTATCTTTTCCCATATCACGCAACTGCCAGCCGCTTTCTCTGTCATCTTTAAATCCGCCTTTGCCACGAAAGCTATTGGGGGAGGTTTGGTTGGAGTCACCATAAAGCAAGCTATAAGCCAAGGCATTAGGAGAGGACTTCTCTCTAACGAATCTGGATTGGGTTCGGCAGCCATCGCCCAGGCTGCTTCAAAATCCAAAGACCCAGCTCGAAACGGTCTTATCGCTATGACCGGAACTTTTATTGATACATTAGTCGTTAATACCCTGACTACCCTGACCATCGTCATCTCCGGAGCCTACCTCAAAACGGCTGCTTTCGGTGCACCGGAAGCTTTGACATCTACAGCCCTGACAGCGGAAGCTTTTTCTGCCATTCCCTTCGGTGGAAAAATCATTGCATTATGTTCATTTCTCTTTGGCTATTCCACTCTACTCGGATGGTGCTATTATGGTGAAAAATGCCTGGAATACATTTTGGGTATTCGGATAATCTATCCTTACAGGCTTACTTTTATAATATTGCTCTTCATCGGGTCTATCATCCAGGGCCCTCACCGGTATATTGTCTGGTATGTAGGAGATGTGGCCAACGCTTTTATGGCCTTTCCCAATCTGTTGTCCCTCATTCTTTTAGCAGGATTAGTCGGAACAATGACCACCAAATATTTCTATAAAAAAGAGGGAAATAATCCTTAGAGGCGCTCCAACTGTTCTATCAATTCTGATGACTTATCCATATTAGACGAACCCTGTCCGGTCACTGGATTCATAAGACATATCTCGATGATTGAGGGTAGAAAGAAAGGGGGACACAATACTTAATTGCAAGAAAAGTGTTAAGGATTTTAGCAGTCTCCTATACGGAATTAAGTATTGTGTCCCCCTTTCTTTCCCCTTTCTTATTGGCATTATGATATAATCATTAAAGAATCATGCCCTGCAAAATCACTGCACGAGTTCTCCTGATCGCAATTATCTTGACAAGTCTCTTTCTTTCTCTACCTTCTATACCTCAACAGGATATTTCTGAATATGAAAAACGCCTGGCAAAATTAGCCGAGCAGATAAAGGAACTCCAGGCAAAAATCAAAAAGGGAGAAAAGGAGGAAACGTCCATCCTATCGCGCCTGGATAAGATAGGCCTGAATAAAAGATTGATCAGAAAAGAAATATCACTTTACAACACGCGGCTTGAAAAGGCCAATAAAGAGCTCGCCACTATAAAAAGGAGCATTTCTGAATTGAAGAAAAAGCTGGAAGGAGAAAAGAAATCGATTGAGAAGATACTCGTTACGATGTACAAGTTTGGCAAATTCAGCTTTCTCCAGTCCATATTCCAAGCAAAAGATATGGGAACGTTCATTTCTGAAAATAAGCGCCTGACTCTCTTGGCCCAATATCAACGAGATATCATCTCAGGCTACGTGAATACACTGACCGAACTAAACACGAATGAAGAAGCACAAGAGGCTAAAAAAGAGGAGATCTCTACCTTAAACCAAAATGCAAAACAGAAAAACCAAGAGCTCGCGGCTCAAGAAAGAAAAAATAAGGCTCTTATAAGAGAAATAAAAAGAGACAGAAGCACCCACATACAGACTCTCGAAGAATATAAAGAAAGGTCTGAACAATTACAGATTTTTATAAAAAACTTGCTCGAGAAGGAAGTTTCCTTGCCCTTCCCCCTCGTTCCCCTTTATGAGAAAAAAGGGAAACTTCCCTGGCCTGTCGAAGGCAAGCTTATCACTCGCTTCGGAATTCAGAGGCATCCCCGGTTCAAAACAATCACTATGAACAATGGGATTGAAATTTCCCCAGGAAAAAAGGGAATAATTGTTAAATCTGTCCATCCTGGCAAGGTCGTCTATTCAGATTATTTTAAAGGGTATGGAAATCTTATTATTATCGATCATGGAATGACCTATTATTCCCTCTACGGCCACTGTTCAGATTTTCTGGCAAAAAAAGGAGAATTTGTTAAGGCTCAACATCCTATTGCCTTTGTCGGTGATTTTGGCTCTTTGGAAGGAGTTTCTCTCTACTTTGAAATTCGCTTCAAGACAAAACCGCTCGATCCCTTGCAATGGCTGAGAAGAAGATGATAGAATCAAATAAGAAAATGACTGCTAAAAGAGTAAAGTTTCTTCTCCTGACAATTCTAATAGGGGTTTCTCTTCTGCTTCTGTTGGAAAAAAATTTTCTACCTGGACTTTCTTCAAAGGACTCTCCTTTAGAGAAATACAGTCTGCTAGGAAAGGTGGCCAGCCTGATCCAGAATGAATATGTTGAAAAGCCCGATCCTTCCAAAACTATGAAAGGGGCATTCAAGGGATTGATTGACTCACTCGACACTCTTTCGACTTATCTTGATAAGGAGAGCGTCAGCAGATATCGCCAACGGAAGGAGCAAGATATCAAAGACATAGGAATTATTTTATATAAAAAATACGGACTCTTCGCTCAGGTCGTTGGTATCATAGAAAACTCTCCAGCCGGAAAAACAGGAATCAAAATCGGCGATTACATCAGCGCTCTGGATAACCGCTCAACCCTGACGATGAGTTTAATAGAGGCAAACCTTCACCTCAAATCCAAAAAAGAAATCCCGATTAATCTAAAGATTCTCAAAAGGGCAAGCACAGAAGATTCCACAACTATAAAAGTCGAGAGGAAACAACTTTTTAAAGAGCGCTTTTCCTATTCTTCTTCAGAAGGAACGAGCGGAATTCTAAAAATCCATAAACTCTATCCTGATTGTGTAATCAAGATAAAAGAAAAGCTCCTTTCCCGATTAAAGCAACAGAATAAGCCCCTGATTCTGGACCTGAGAAATTGCTATGAAGGTGAAATTGAAGAAGCCCAAAGGCTCATAAATCTCTTCATAAAATCTCCAAAAATAGGCTATTTCGAGAAAAAAGGAAAGTCCAAGGAGATTCTCTCCTGCAAGGAAGAGGCTGAACTAAAAAAACTACCTTTAATCATTTGGACAAACCAAGCGACCATCGGACCGGCAGAAGCCGTGGCTGCAGTCTTGAAAGAATTCAGAAAAGCTAAGATCGTTGGGATCCAAACTGGAGGGCTTGTAGCCAAACAACATTTCTTTACATTTGAAGACGGAACCGGTCTGCTCCTCACCTCTGGAATTTTCACTCTGAGCTCAGGGAAAAAATTGTGGGAAAAAGGCATAAAGCCCGATATTAAAATCAACAATAAAACTCAGAGTCACCGCCTATATCTCGAGAAAACCCATAATATCCTGTCTAAAATATAGTTTATGCTCAAAGGCCGTTTACCAAAAGGAACAGAGGCTCAAAATCTACTTTTGACTTATGCCTCTATTCTTATTCTCCTTGCACTGATCTCATCCATAGGTCTAGACTACGTTAACTGGAAAAGAGGAGAAAAATCCTATCTGTTTCGTGGCGTTACTGAAGAACGGGAGGCTTTGCTTAGCGAGGAAAATCCAGAAATGATCGTTCAGAATAGCCTGTCCAGTTACAAAATATCCTCTGAGTCGATCCACCAGTACAGGGACCAGGAGGGGATTCTGCATTTCATGATCAACCTGCCAATAGAAGTATTCAGCCAGATAAGTACGTCCCTGGAAAATGAATTCAAAAAAGTAGAAGCTTCCATCATAAAAAGAGAAGAACAAAAAAGTGAGGAACAAGATTATTACCTATGGCATGTTCAAGGAAGAAGAAAACAAACCTTAATGATTCTCTTCGCATGTCAAAAACCACTGATAGCAAAAAAAGAAGAGCCAATTCGTGAGCCGGCCAAGAACAAAGTGGTCATCATCGTGGATGACATGGGCTATAGCCTAAAAGCGATCAGAGATATATGTTCTATAAATCTCCCTTTAACGGTATCTATTCTTCCCTACACTCCCTTAGCCAAAGAGACGGCTCGGATTGCCCAACAGAACAGTCTGGAGGTTATGCTTCATCTTCCGATGGAATCTATAAACAGCCAAGATGAAAATAACGATATCGAAGGAATTATCCACTCAAATATGACAGAGGAAGAAATTAAAGAAACAGTCGCGGCGAGCCTCGAACAGGTTCCTTTCATTTCTGGAGTTAACAACCACATGGGCTCGAAGATTACCGCGAATGAGATCCCCATGCGCATTATCCTTTCTCACTTAAAAGAAAACAATCTTTTCTTTGTGGACAGCCGAACAACAGGAAATTCTATTGCGTTCAGCCTGGCTCAAAAAATGGAAATCCCCTCAATCAGTCGCCATGTTTTTCTCGATACCTACAACGACGAGGATTACATAAAAAATAAGTTGCTCGAGCTTTTTCGCCTCGCACAGAAAACCGGGAAAGCCGTGGGTATCTGCCACCCATCGGAGGAAACTCTAAAGGTCTTAAAAGAAAACTTCCACCTTGTCAGCGAATACAATCTGGAACCTGTATTTGTTTCCCAGATAATAGAGAAATAGGTGATTTACGGCAATATCAGGGTAACTTCCTGATAGTACTGTAATTGCAGAAGGTATCGGCATTTTTTATGATTAATTCAGGTTAATCAAATCCTTAAATCTTTATCATTTGTTCTCTGCTTGGGTATTGACAGGCATCAGTTAGCGGATAAGGGTGAAGTTGTCGATAAGATTAAAGCAGCTTATATAAAACAAGAGTAATAAGGCAAAAATCAAACCTTTAAGAAAAACCCTCCTCTGTAATTTCCTATAATCATAAAAGAGAATCTGGTAAAGAGCGAAAACTTCAAGGGCAAAAGGAAGGAATCCAGTGTAGCCAAAAACTGGCATCTCAAAAAATCTCCAAAAATCTAGATAGGGAAGAGAGTATTCCCAACGAGAATTTGCCCAAAAATTCCAGAACTCCCAGAAAAATCCAGCCGTAAGGCCAGCTGTAACCCAACTCCAGAATCTAGTCCAATCCTTCTTCTCTAAATCTTTTAATAATGTTTCGTTCCCCAGCCAATAATTTATGGGCTCAAGGAGAAAAATAAAGCATAGCCATACTAAGGGAAAAAAAATGCGCGGCAGGTTAATTGCCAAAAATATCGATATCACTCCAATAAAAACACTCGAATATAGAAGGATTGAGGTCACTTTAATTCTAAAAAGAGCAAGTTTTTTCTTCCCCAAGATGGAATTCACAAACAAATATATTTCTTGCAATGCCGGGATGACTGAAGCGTATGCCACGAAATATCCTATCCACCTCTCAAAAAGGTTCTGAGGGAGATTGTGATACGCCCAATTTTTCAACCTCAAGTTAAAAAGCTCGAAAACAAGCCAGACAAAGACAGAAATGAAAGCAGTGAAAAGAAAATTCTTAATTGATTTTGAAAGGGGAGAGACTTTATTTCTTCTGAAGTTTAAGCTGTCCACTATCAGAATAAAAGACCACCAGGCAAAACAAAAAAACCAATTCTTCATAAAAGCCACTTGACGATTGAGAAGAATTGCGGAAACGGTAAGAACAAGAAAGCCGAAGTAAAGATTCATCCGAAGGATTTTTTCTTTCATTGCGCCTGATAACGATAAACAAAAAATTCAAGTTACGCAAGCCTATGGGGTCAGGCTTTCATAAGTTTCATAACTTAAATTTATGTGTCAGGTGTCAGGCCTTGCGATAAGGAAGATTTATTTTTTTTACCGCTTATTACTTGAATTCCACAGGATAACCCTAAAGCTAAACAAAAATTATGAAACTTATGAAAGCCTGACCCCATTGAAATTTTTCTAGCTATCAATTATATTAGAATCATAGAAAAGGAGGATGAAATGAAAAGATGGATGCCCCTCGCAATTGTTATAATTGCCACTATTCTTTTATTCTTTATCCTTCAAAGAGCTGGATTAATGAAGACCATCTCTCCAGAAGAACTGAAGGCTTCCATAGAATTAACCGATATAGAAACGAAATGGGTAAAGAAAATCTATATGCCTTGGCCTCAACAACTGACACTCGTCCCTGCCATTTCTTTCAGGGTAAAAAATCTTACAGACAAACCTCTTCGCTACATAAATTTTAATGCCGTCTTCAAATTAAAGGACGACTATGAAAACTTAGGTGATTCTTTCCTATCAGCAATACGTGGAGAACCCATAATGCCAGGAGAATTGAGCGAAGTCATCCTACTTAAAAGTAACTATGGAGTGGAGGGGAAATCTTTGAACTCTTTCAAAAACAATCCTCACTGGAGAATGAGTTTTGTCAGACTTTTCGCACAGTCAAAGGGATCCCAGCATGTTCTGTTGGGAGAATGGGATATTTCCAAGAAAATAGACTTCAAAGAACCGGAACCGTTCCCTCCTCCAAAAAAAGAGAAAAAGCCTCCCCTTCAGCAAGGAGCCTAGCCCAATTTGAATAATTTTCATAAAGATTTGCCTTCAGGGCGTGAAAGGAAATCATGAGCACGGTTATCCCTACCAGAGCTTTTTTAACCAAAGGGAAAGGACAACATAAAGAAAAATTGGCCAGTTTTGAGCAGGCTCTTAGGGCAGCTGGCATAGCACCTTTTAACCTTGTTAAAATCTCCAGCATCTTTCCTCCTCATTGCAAGCTCATCTCAAGAGAGGAAGGATTGAAGCTGCTCAAGCCAGGCCAAATTGTTTTCCTGGTGATGAGCGAGAACTATACAAACGAAGCACACCGTTTGATTTCAGCGTCGATCGGACTGGCTATTCCCAACGACCCCAATCACTACGGCTATCTCTCCGAACATCACAGCTTTGGTCAAAACGAAAAGGAAGCGGGTCAATATGCCGAGGATTTGGCAGCTTATATGCTAGCCACCACACTCGGAGTGAACTTTGATACCAACCAAATCTGGAACGAAGATAGAAATATCTACAAAATATCTGATTCGATAACCGTCAGAACAAGGAATATCACTCAAACAGCGAAAGGGAATAAAGGGCTCTGGACTTCGGCTTTCGCCGCAGCCATCCTTATTCCTTAATCAGGAATCATACACCAGCAACCCGCTTTTCCAAAAATCAGCTTTTATCCCCCTACCGTTGCCTCGGGATTGTTGACTATTTGCCAACATAAGCTGGCTCTTGTTTTGTCTTATGTATCTTATTGATAACTCTTGATAAGGCGGGATTGATAAATCAAGCCCCTACACCATATAATCTACATCAAACATGTGGGCTTGATGAATCAAACCCCTACATCAAATATACAAGGTGGGATTGACGAATCAAATCTTTACATATCTAAAGGATTGGGTTTCAGAATTTTTATATAGCTTCTTTCTCTGAGCCTGCTCAAATAGTCCTGAAGCCCCCTTTGTGATTTTTGATTAAACAGTCTTTCCTCTATTCCTCTCCGGGCTTCTTCAAAAGATTTTAAGCGGCTCTCTTTCTTTTGCTCTAATTTCAATAAATACCAACCACTTCTTATATTCAGCCAAGGAGTCATATCGCCAACCTTTAACTCCTCGACAGCTTGTTCCAAAGTCGCTTCTAATTGACCTTTTTTGAAACTCCCCAGATCTCCTTGAGACTCCTTCTCTGGACCTTCTGAATACTGGCCGGCCAGATCAGCTATTTTTTCACCAGCTTGAATTTTCTCATCAATCTCTCGCTTTTTGGCCTCTACTTCTTCCTCGCTTCTCCCTTCTGCAGAAATATATAGGGCCTTTAGCGTGTATTCTACGGGCTCTGTGAACTCCTCTGGATGAAGTTTGTAATAATTAACGACTTCTGAGTCATCGATGACGACATTTCTTCTCACTTCATCATAAAAAACGTTTTCTCGCAGGATGCTTTCTGCCAGAGACGTTACCCATTCCTCATAGACCAAACCCTGTTGCTGCAAAGCACGCCTCAGATCTTCATCTGAATTAATGTTATTTTCTTTTTTTATATTTTCTATTTGCAGCCTTACTTGTTCCCCAGCATCAAATCCCTTCCTTTTGGCTTCCTGCAGTAGCAAAATATTGGTAATCATAGTATTCAAAAGCTCTTTTTTCATCTGGTTATATTGTTTGTCAAACTCTTCTCCACTTAACTGAGACCTGAGAAGTTCATACATATTATCATGTTCATTCTTGTAATCGGAAAGAGTAATAATATCCTCGTTCACAACGGCTACAATTTCCTCAACGACTTCCTGCCAGGAACCAAACAAGGTAACAGATATGATCAAAACAAAAAAACTCGCCACGCTTATCTTTCTCATAGGTTATTCCTCTGATAGGGGAATGATAAATTCTGCGGATAAAAAGTCCACTCCAAACTATTCATTAAATCTTCTATGTGCTGGGCTATAGACTGCTTAATCTTTTGATCCAGCAACTTCACTCTCAGGGAAGAAGAAGCCTTTTCTTCGGAAATCAATTCTGCTTCATACCTTTCATCCAACCTGAAAATATGGTAACCATATGTGGATTCCACTACCGGGCTTAACTCTCCCACCTTTAGCGAAAAAACAACTTTTTCCATCTCAAAGGGAAGCTGGCCAAGTTCGAACACACCCATCTCCCCTCCTTTAGAAGCCTCTACTCCTATAGATTCTTCCTGAGCAACCTTTCTGAAGCCTTCTTCAGTAGCGAATTTCACTCTTTCATAGACCTCGATAGCCTTATCTTCGGTCTCCAACAAAATCTGGCTGACTCTTACCCTTTCAGGACGCAAAAATTCCCTCTTATGGAGATTGTAATACTCTTTGATCTCTTCATCACTTATTTCAATGTCTTTTACAATTTCGTAAGTATATTTTTCAATCAGCAATCTGTCGAACAGGATCTCAACGTCACCCTCTTCCAGTGCAGCCTTTTTATTGATGAACCAAAACTCATTCGATACCTTCGCCAAATACTCTTTCTTCTCCTCCCAGGTTAAGGTTATGTTCTGAGACCGAGCCGTCTGTAAAAGAATCTTCTCCTCAACGAAACTGTCAAAAAGCCGGCTTAAAGAAGGAAGAGATAAGCTATTGTAATCATCTCCAACAGCACCTTGGACGTGCTCTTCAAAATCAGAATTAAAGTATAGAGAACCTCCGATATCTAGGATAACGTTATTCCTTTTTTGTGGATCCCAAAGACCAGAATCCGCTGAGCTCTCTGGGGTTTTCTCTCTTCCACAATGAACAAAAATGAAAATAACCACTCCCAAGAAGGAAAACCACTTTAACTTTGACTTTAAGAGCTTCATTTTATAGACCTAAATCATTATATTACAATACTGATAACTCCTTCAAGACAGATATTGTTTCATCCAGAATCTCGCTATCATCCTCAGCTCTAATAGGAAGGCCCATCACTCCTTGGGGACTAATAGAGCCTGAATATTCCTCTATGAGGCTGGTCATTCGACTCAAGTTCGCAGATGGCTCAGGGAAAAACTTAAAGATTAGTTTCCTTCCAACTCGATCAATAGCATGGATTTTTATCTTCTGAGCAAAGTGCTTGATTACACCATAGCAAAGAAGGTTCCGAACGCTTGAAGGAAGAGGGCCAAATCTATCCTCAATCTCATTTTTTATGTTGTCAATTTCGTCCAGTGATTCGATTGAAGAAACTCTTTTGTAGAGGTTAAGTCTTAAATTTATCTGAGGCAGATAATCTTCGGGAATCTGAATATCGACTTTCAAGTTAATTTCACTCTTAACTTCTTCACTCGCATCCCCTTTGAGCTTCTTGATCGTCTGCTCTAAAAGGTGCATATAATAATCAAATCCAACTGCTTCCATGTATCCGTGCTGCTCAAAACCCAAAAAATTCCCGGCTCCCCTTATTTCCAGGTCTTTAGCTGCCAGACGAAAGCCTGATCCCAGCTCACTAAACTCTCGAAGGGCTTTCAACCTCTGCTTGGCCAATGGATTTAATTCTGCAAAAGGAGGGACCATAAAATAAGAGACAGCCTGGCGAGAGGAACGTCCTACTCTTCCACGGAGCTGGTAGAGCTGAGCTAGACCAAAGGCATCTGCCCGATCAACAATAAGCGTGTTGACAAGAGGGATGTCAATCCCATTCTCGATTATTGTTGTAGAAACCAAGACATTTGATTTCTGAGTGATAAAATCAATCATTCTTTTCTCCAAGGTTAGACCGGGCATCTGGCCGTGGATCACAGTCACTTTTGCTTGAGGCACTAATTTTTCGACCAGGCGGGAAACATCTTCAATGTCTTTAATCTTGTTATGGATATAATAAACTTGACCTCCCCTGGCTAACTCCATCTTTATTGCAGAAGCAATAAGCTTAGTATTGAATGGCGTGACAACCGTATGAATAGCCAATCTATCTTTGGGAGGCGTTTCAATCAGACTTATATCTCTAAGGCCTGTGAGGGACAAGTTTAATGTCCTTGGAATGGGCGTTGCGGTGAGGGTTAAAACATCGATATTAGCCTTCATCTTTTTTATCTTCTCCTTGTGATTCACGCCAAACCTCTGCTCTTCATCAATGATTAAAAGCCCTAAGTCGTTGAATTGGACATCTTTAGAAAGAAGACGATGAGTACCGATGATGATGTCTACCAATCCTTTTTTCAAATCTTCAACGGTTCTCTTTTGTTTTCCTTTTGTCTGAAGCCTGGTGAGACCTTCTACCCTTATTGGAAAAAGGACCATCCTGTTTCGCAAAGTCTTTAGATGTTGGCTGGCAAGAACAGTGGTGGGGCAAAGAACAGCCACCTGTTTCCCGTCCATCACCGCCTTAAAAGCTGCCCTCATTGCCACCTCTGTTTTCCCATAGCCCACATCTCCGCAAAGAAGGCGGTCCATCGGAGACTCTGATCCCATATCTCTCATTATCTCTTTTATGGCTAATAGTTGATCCTGTGTTTCTTCATACTCGAATATTCTCTCAAATTCAGACTGCCAGGAACCTTCAGGGCTGAAGCTGAATCCTTTAATAGCTTTCCTTTGAGCATATAATTGTAAAAGCTCCTTGGCCATTTTCTCGATGACCCTCTTTGTCCTGGCTTTTGTCCTTTCCCAGGAAAGGCTTCCTAATTTATTGAGAATTGGAGAGACTGTCCCCATTTTTGAGTACTTCTGGACCAGATTGAGGTCCTCAACTGGAACAAAAAGCTTATCATCATCTTTATATACTAGCTCTATAAATTCCCTGTTCATCTTATCGACTTTCATCCTTACAAGGCCCTTGAAAATTCCTATGCCGTAATCTGTATGTACTACATGATCTCCTGCTCCAAGGTCCTGGAAATGGGAAATAAATGGCTTTACCCGAGGACGGCTGACAACGACCTTTTCTTCTGTAAAGATATCTCTTTCAGAGAAGAGGGTCATTTTCTCTTTAGAATAACTGAAGCCATGATTAAGAGGACCCACTAGAAGCACAATCGATCCATCTTTGGGGAATGTAAATGGGTTTGAAGATTCGACGTGTAAAATCTGATGCTGAGAGAGAAGGCTGGCTAGCTTTTGGCGTACACCTTGGCTCGAAAAATATATAAAACATCGTTCTCTCTCATCCTGCAGCCTTCTCAAATACTGGAGAAAAAAAGGAATCTTGTTTTGAAACCGCGGAACAGACTGAAAAGGAAAGGCCAATGTCTTCTTTGCTCCTGATGAATCCAACTCTTGGAAATAAATAGCTTCGCTTCTGAGTTTCTCCCAGAGATGAGGCGGATAAATCTCTTCTGGAGACAGACAAAGTTTTCGATTCTTCTCAAGTTCACGATATTGTTCTCCAATATCTTTTAGTGTCTCCTCCCACTCCTTATCAACGCCTTCAACACCATCAATGACAAACAAAGAATCTTCAAAGTGATCGGTGAAGGGAACATAATGATCCTTATGAAGCAGAGAAAGATAGACAAAGGAAGGGAAAAAATCGCCCTTCTCTAGCTGCTCTGTTTTTTCTTTAATATCTAATAAAAGACGAGAGCCGTCCCTTTGCTTAGCCAGCTCCTCCCATTCTTGTAGAAACTGAGGTGAACCTGGAAATTCTCTGAGGGATGGGAGGAGTATGCGATCAATCTTTTTTGTCGAGCGCTGGGAGGAAGGCTCAAACTCTCGAAGGGATACAATCTCATCGCCGCTGAATTCTATACGAAAGGGGAAAGGCTGCCATGGAGAAAAAACATCGACTATCCCTCCTCGCCAGGCGTATTCTCCATGTGAGTTTATTAGATCCTCCCTTGAATAGCCATATTCACTGAGTATTCTCAGAACGCGATCCCTCCCCGCAGCCTCTCCCTTTTCTAATCCCAAAAAGAAATGCTTTATGTTTTGGCGGTTGGGGAAAGGCTTGAGAAGACCAAAGAGATTTGTCACAACCAGCGCGGGTGAACCGTGGAGCAATTCATAGAAAAATCGCATCCTTGAAGAGACGGAATCCAGAGAAGGAAATATCTCTTGATAAGGATTTTCTGAAAGAGCAGGCAGAGGTCTCGGGCTTATATCAGAAGAATACTGAGATAAATAAAACCCACATTGCTCCTCAATGCGAGAAAGAGATGAAGACGACGATTGGATGAAAACGACTCTCTTCTTTGTTTCTTGAGCCAAAGTAGAAAGGAAATAAGGTTTGGCTGGCTCTGTAACGCCGGTTATTCTTATACTTCTCTGTCCACTTTTTATAGACTCAAGGAGCTTCTTGAATTCTTCCGTTTCTCTCAGAAAATCTATGCTCATTTAATTTTTATCCTTTTATATTAACCGGCATTTTTTACGAATAATCCAGGCTATATACAATATACATAAAAGTGAGAATTAAAATAAAGGGGACGTTCCCTAAAGCACCACCCTTTTGTTATAAAAAAATGATAAAAAAGAGAAGCGGCCACTTTATTAAGAAGCGGGTGAGATGGCTTAGATCCTCTCGTAAGAATATCTTACAGGCGGGCTTGATGAATTAAGTCCCTACATAAATAAGGCGAGATTGCTTCGCTTCGCTCGCAATGACAATTAATTACAAAAAAAGTAGCCTGCCCCCTTTTACTTTCTCCACTATCCCCTTTTACATTCTCCGCTATCCCCTTTTATATTCTCCACCAGTAGGAGAATTTCAGAAAGACGCTGTAACCTGTCTGAGCATATTTTCCGCTCTCTCCCCTCAGGAGATTATTGTCGACTCCGAGGAAGAACAAGGTTCCTGGTTTTAGGATCCAGCTCACAAGAAAGCTTCCGTAAATTTCTTTATAAAAGTGATTGTAGTCAACGATTGTCCTCAGGGAGAGAGTCTTTGAAATCTGGTATGTCGTTCTCTGACGGACAACATTGAAATCAAAAACCTGTTCTCCTCCTCTCTTCTTCCAGAAAGTCTGTTTGCTGAAATTCACGGCCATCTGTAATCTTTTGCTGGGTTTGAGGTTAAAATACAGTCCATAAGCATTACTCCAGCCACGGTAGGGGTCATCAGGATCATAATAAATGCTGTGGCCAGTGCTGAAGTAAATCCCTAAGGGAAGCCAGCCGATTAAATTGGTTTCGCCGTTTATGGATATATAATTTTTATTGAAATCAATGCCTTCATACCGCTCCATAGAATTCCCGAAAGAAACATTCAAATTGCTGAATTCGGTGAACCTGATATGAACATCCGCTCTAATCCATTCGTCAGTTATAGTATCCTCAAAATATGTAAGCCTCCTTCCCGCGTTGAAGCTAAATCTAACCTGGTTTAAATATTGTTTCTCGGGATAGATGTTAAAAAAGGTATATGATCCAAAACTTCTGTAATCTACTCGATTGACAAAACCAGAGGAAGCTTCAAAGTCAGGGTGAAGCGATTCCCACCACAATCCAGCTCCCACATGTTTTGAAAAATACATTAAATCAGCATACAGGGCTGGAACGATTCCGGTTTCCTCTTCTTCAAACCTTGTTTTTGAAGCAATGGCTTGAAAAGAGAAAAAGAGCCTATTTTTATACTTTAACTGCCCATCCATTCCAACGACTCGATTATACGTCCCGTCAATCTCTTTATCGGCTAGGCAAAAGCCTATATAAGATTCTTTAAGAACATCTGCCTTCACTCGAAAGATGTTGAAAAGGGCATTATCATCCCTGGTGCCAGCGCCATTATGAACTTCCCAAAGGCTCTCTGTCGGATTAACATCATAGGCAGAGAGAAGACCATAAGTGAATCGCCCCACTTTCCCAGTCAGCTTTGCTCCTCCGAGAGGATCGATGATTCTTCTGGTATAGACCATTTCGATCTCAGGAAATCGGAAGATTTCCATTCCCTCCAGGAAAAAGGGCCGTTTTTCAGGGTAATAGAGAGCAAACCTCTGGTTTACATCTATCTGAGGAGCATCGGCTTCAATGTGGCTAAAATCAGGATTGAGCGTTAGGTCCATAGTCAAATCAGAACTTATTCCCCATTTGAAGTTCAAACCAGGCCCTGGGTCAATTTTCTCCCCTTTAGTCTTAAGTGATGTGAATATGGGCATGAGTTCAAAGTTTTTGCCTTTTTCTATCTCGCCCCGGATCATGATCTCCTTCCCCTGACAAAGCAATCCAGGTATTTTTAGTGATACAGCAGGCCACGTGATTACTTCACCGTTGCGAGAAATATTCCTTCCTAAAAAAAGATTCCAGACATTATTCTCTTTATCAGGGAATCGGATACTCTTGAATGGAATAGCCATTTCCACAGTATAGCCTTGTTCATCAATCTTTCCGTCTGAATAAAATACGGTATCCCAGCTTGCGTCCATATTGTTGTTCCCGCCTTCTTCCATCCTGATCAGGTCCATTTGGATACCTAACGGGTTGATCATGAATGAAAAAGCCCTTCTCTTTTCGTTAAAAGTATCCAGGAAGACGACGATCCAATCATCATCGAAGATGTTATCTCGATTGGTTATTGTGGCTCTTATTTTTTTTGGATCGGACTCATAACAGCGGAAGGCAAGATAAATATTTTTTTGATCATAACCGATGTAAGCCACTGTTTTTTGAGTGGGCTTTCCTTTCTCCTTGGGAGTGTACTGGAGAAAATCCTCGATCTTCAAGGCCTGCTCTTCCCAGAGTGGATTGTCAAGCATCCCATCAATCTTTGGTGGTTGGGAAAATTTCGGAATATTAATAATTTCTTCACTATAAGAGAAGGCGAAAAGAGGGAACAGAAATAGACTAAAGGAACACAGTAAAATCACTCCGGTCTTCATTGTCATTCTATCTATACTTAATCCTCAGTTTTTCATCATTTCTCTGTTCATCCCTGAACATCAAATATATAAACGAAAAAAAGAGTAAAAAGGTTTGTTGCCAGGGGAAATTTTTGAAATCTTTTTTGATTGACTACGTTTCTTTAGAGAATGAGAGGGACCATTCTCCAGATCCAAATTTCGTGATCTCGACTATCTCACCTTCCATCTTGCACTTGTAGATCTCTATCCTTTTCCCGCATTTCTGGTCGAGAACTCTTTTTCTTGAAAGAATCTCATCTATTTTGAATTCCCGGTCGCCGATTATAACAGACCTAGGAGTCTCATCTCCCTTGTATCCGGCATAAAATCGCAGCTCGAATTTTCCGCTTTGCTCTACTTCTTTTCTAAAGCCGGACACTATCTTTTCCTTTAATCGGGTCTCTTCTTAATCATATATTCTACCTCTTTAAAAAAAGGGACTCAATACTTAAGACCATTGGGGTCAGGCTTTCATAAGTTTCATAATTTATTTGGAAAAAGAATAATATTTCAAATAATGACCAATTATAAAACTTATGAAAGCCTGACCACGTTGGAACCCGTTCCTATCAAATGTTGAGACGCGACCCTTTTTTGTTTATAATCAGCCTGAAATCAAAAAGATTTCTTAATCCTCCAAATGGAGACTCAAGAATGATAAAGTTATTCCAGAAAAAGCCCTATTTTTTTGTTTTATTCATCTTTTGGTTTTTCTCGGGAGTGCTCTTTTCCCAATCACAGGAAAGATACTTCGATACGGCAGAGCTAAACTCCAAAGAGGTGAGGCTGGCTATCCTTCATCCTACTGTGGGGAGTATCCGCACTCTGGTAGAGCTTAGGAATCAAGGTTTCATCACCCTTGATGATCTGATCGTTATCGGTGTTTACCACGAAAAGGAGCTCACCAATTTTAAAGCGTCCATCTCATACGTTGCGAGAAAAAAGCTGGAATGGTTCAAATTTCACAAGCTGTCAGGGGAACTAACAAAGGACAACCTTTTCCAAAAAAATCCCCACACTACTGATTTCGAACAAATCTTCAAGAAATCAGACGGGATTATTTTCTTTGGAGGAGCAGACATCCCGCCCATTATCTACAAAAAAAAGACAAGTATTCTAACTCGAATCTCAACGCCCTACCGTCACTTTCTAGAGCTCTCATGCGTTTTCCATCTTTTAGGTGGCACTCAGGATAAGAATTTCAAGGCCTTCCTTGAATCCCGTCCTCAGTATCCAGTCTTAGGAATCTGTCTAGGCTGCCAGAGTCTCAACATCGGCACTGGGGGAACACTGATCCAGGATATCCCGTTTGAGAAGTATAAGAAAAAATATCTAGAAGATGTGATCGCTATAGGTAAAGAAAATTGGCATACGAATCCTCTTGCCCGTCTCTACCCGGAAGAAAGACTCGCACCTATCAACATGCATCCGATTAAGCTTCTCAAAGATGGAAAATTCTGCACAGAGCTCGGATTCAATAAAGATGACACTCCTTACATCCTCAGCGCTCACCACCAGATGGTCGACAAGAAGGGAAAAGGGATAAAAATTATAGCTACTTCTTTAGACGGGAAAGTGGTAGAAGCCATCGAACATGACTCATATCCAAACGTACTTGGTGTCCAGTTCCACCCGGAATCTCCGTCGCTCTGGGACAGAGGCCTGAAGCTCAGGTTCACTCTCGAAGAGAATGAAGGAAAAAGCCTGCGTTCTATCCTCGAGGATAATCCACCCAGCTTTGATTTTCATAAAAAGATCTGGGCCTGGCTCAGTCAAAAACTCAAGGAATACCACGACAACAAGAAATAATTTATTTTTTTCTTTCTAAAAGCCCGAGAATACCTGATAAAATGATAACCGTTGCGAGAAAGCACGCCCCTACGCCTATAAACATGGCAAGACCAAGGCTGGCAAAACCTGGCCAGATGGAAAACACCAATGACCCAAAAGCCAACATTGTGGTTGCGCTTGTGAGCAGGATAGCTTTCCCAGTGCTGGCAAAGACTTGAATGATTCTTCCTTTCCCTTCTATCCGCCACCGATGCACGATATGAACACCATCATCCACTCCAATGCCGATAATCATCGGAAGTCCCATGACACTCATCACTGTCAGCTTAATTCCAGTTATGCCCATGAAGCCCAACATCCAGAAAAAACCGATCGTCAGAGGAATCATAGCCATGAGAGCGTGCCCTGGTTTTCTGTAATCCATCCACAATACTAAAAAGACAACGACAAGAGCCAGCAAAATCGCATTTCTTCCGTCTCTTCCGATAATCTCGATAAGGGCCCTGAACACAGAAGGCATCCCTGTTACATTTTCGTTGACTCTTTCCAAGTTATTGACAAAACTTTTCAAAAACTCTGCATCCTGCCAGATGTTGTCTGAAGGGAATATTGTTATCAAAAATTCGGTCCTACCTTTGTTGGTATATCTATCTAAGATGGTCTGGGGAAGGCTCTCAAGGTGAATCGGCTCAACCGAAGACATCCCTACGACCGATTTTTGAAAATAAGGAGAAAACTCTTCCTGAAATTTACTTAATCCCGCCATTGCCCTCACTCTGTCGCTCTCTAACATCTCGATGAATTCCCGGATGAGATTTTTGGATTCAGAATCATCGGGTTTCCCGATAATCTGCACACATTTGTTATCCACCCTATCCTGCCCTCCCAAATAAGCCATATCCTGAATCTCCATGATGTTCATTTCCAGTCGATTCAGTTCCTTGCGGAATTTTTCAAAATCCTCTTCCTCAAAAGACTCCTCCACTGGAGAGTCACGCACAGCGTCTCTTATTTCATTGATAAAGGGCATCCTTTGTTTCTGCTGCTCATTTGAAGGAAAATAGACTGAAATATCCTCTGCCACAGCAACGATACCTAAATCTTTGGCTTTCTCAGCCATGGCCCTTGATTCCTCAACGCTTTGGGCCAGGATCAGGGCGTAATCCATGCTCATGTCGAATTTATCCAAAACAGTATCCTGGAGGGTAACTGAAGGCAATCCTCTGGGTTCCATGTTCATGTAGTTCTGGTCAAAAGAAATCTGTGTCGAGGAAAAAATCAGAAATGCAGTAACGAGAACGGAAGCAATCAAAGTGGTAATGTACCGTTCAGAAAGAACCCTCCCTATTCTACCGAGCGACTTGAAAGAAATGTCTTTCAGGGCAAACTCTTTTCTCAACTTTCCCTGTTTCCTTTTCTTCTCAAATCGACGTTCGCGAAAAACAAGAAGAGAGGGAAGAAAGAGGAAAGTGGCGATCAATATAGCAATAAGGCCAATACCCGTAACAATTCCCAGTTCTTTCATTCCGCGCGAGCTGCTTATGTTCAAGGTTAGGAAAGCAATACTCGTTGTCAAGCCTCCGGTTAAAATCCCTTTCCCGTTTTTAAGAAATGTCTCTTCCATGGCCACTTCAACCGGCTTGCCTAACGATCTTCCTTCAGTAAAACCGGAAATCATGTGAATCGAAAAATCAATCCCCAAACCGACCAAAATCACTGTCATCATGTAGGTCATTACATTCAAGGTTCCAACAAGGAGCATTGCAGCTCCTACAGCCCAGACAATGCCCACGATCAGGTTAGATAAAGCCAAAACCGGAGCAATCCACATCCGAAAGGAAACTACCAGTAAGAAAAACACAGCTATCAAAGCGATAAAGGTGGTGTAACCGATGCTTTTTTCACCATAAACCATTTCCTCATGTCCCACAGGAAGAATTCCCGTAAGCCCGGCTCTTATATCTGGGTTATCCAATAAGGCTTTATCGACTACCTCTTGAACAGCATCCACTCCATCAACCATCTTGCCAGCATCCCACATCGTAAAATTCGGAATGACATTGACGATCAAAGTTGTCCTGTCATAGGAAAGTATATAAGGCTCGCCAAGAAGAAGCCTATCGACAGCTTGAAGAGCTGCATTTTGAGGATTACGTGCAGAAGACTCCTCCGGCATATCAACAACATAGAGCTTCATGGAAGTTATAAAGTTCTCTAATCCGTCTAGAAACGTGAAAGCCTGATCTTCTTTTTCTCTTGTGGAAAGTGACTCTTCACGGCCGACATATTCCTTTTCAAGACTGTTGTTGATGTTTGTCACCAAGGGAACAAGATTTGGATTCTTATAGACATCCTTCATGTTCTTGAGGTCATCTTCCTTTATGAGCATAAGCCCGTGCTGTTTAAGAAAATCAATTTCCAGCTTGTAATCTATTCGCTTGATGAAAGGAGTGTCGTCTTTTGAGTCAACCAATAATCTGATTTCAGGAACGACTTCTTCAGCAAAGCTTTTTATCCTTTCCTCTTGTCCTTCTACGACGAGAATTATGCTCGTAGCAGAGACAAATTCGTCGATTATTTTGTTAAATTGAATAGTCCTTCTGTCCTCAGAGGGCAAAAGGTCAGACCAGCGCATAGTAACTTTGAAATGAGCGGCAAAGTACCCGAAAATGATTGTCAAGCCAGCGATAATAGCTAACATCCACCAAGGTCGGCGCGCATGGAATCCTGCTAGGGTTTTAAGGATTTTCTCTCGCATTTCTTCTTTCCCTATCCTAATATACTCAGCTGGAAGTATTTTGTCACCACACGAATGTGTGATTTTATGAAATGATTTTTTCCGTCTTGACAAAACTATATAATTTCTATATATTTAATGTAGTATAATCGCTTAAGAAGGAGAAAAAAATGAAAAGGTTTTCAGTTCCGCGAGTGGCCCATTGTGGCGAAGGCTGTAAACGTTTATCCTGAGTACGATGTAAAACTGCTCTCTAATCTCGAATAAATCGCTAAAAAGCTCGCCGTTATTTAAATCCAAAGAAGCGGCGAGCTTTTTTTATTTCGCAGAACGAACGATTCTATCTATAATATCAGAAGTAGAGCATGCTTCACGATAGGGAACAATCTTCACTTCTCCTCCTGCACCTTCTACTTCTCTCTTACCTACAACCTCGTCTGGTTTCCAATCTCCCCCTTTGACCAAGACATCAGGGACCAGAGCAGCGATGATCTTTTGAGGAGTTTCTTCAGAAAAATGAGTCAGATAATCGATCTCCTCAATTGCTTCTAAAATCTCAAGTCTCTCCTCCAAAGGAAAGATGGGACGCGAGGCTCCTTTTATTTTTTTGATTGAAAAGTCGTCGTTGACAGCTACTACGAGAATATCTCCATACTCCTTTGCCTCCCTAAAAAGGTGGATGTGGCCGCTGTGAAGAAGATCAAAGCAGCCGTTGGTGAAGACGACTTTTTTTCCCTGTTGCTTGAGTTTCTTCCGAATCTTTGAAAGCTCAGCCAGGCTAATTATCTTTTTTTTCATTATCTTATGAGATTGCACTGCCTGTTGCGAGCGAAGCGCGGCAATCTTCTGTCACGAGCGCAGCGTGGTGATCTCAACCTTCACGTGAGATTGCTTCGTCGCTACGCTCCTCGCAATGACAAGGTGGGCTTCATGAATCAAGCCCCTACATCTGAATCAAGCCTCTGCATCTGAATCATGCTCCTACATCTGAGTCAAATCCCTACATTAATCTCTGTTTACGACTTTTTTGGCGGTTTTGCCTTGATCTTCGGAGAAAAACTCCATGTATGTTTCAGTCGCCCAACACCTCCATCTTTGTATCGAGAATGAACCAAAAAGGAGTAAAGGTTGCGGTGGTAATCATAGGGATAACCATCCTTCTTATGAGCGGCTACATCAACGTAGTAGGTTCCATTGATAAGATTCAACTGCTCAATCCTGCAGGATACCTTCCCTTTCCCTTTAATAGCGTGATGCTCAAAATCCTCCAGATGAGTATTTGTGGCATAACAGCAAATACCCTGAGGATTGAATACGCCGATGCCAAAAACAAAGTCCTTGATCTCGGTGGAAGAGACGACATCCATATCGATAATCATCCCCTCTTCAGGAGAAAAAACATGCTTATCCTTCCCATCCAGATCCTTTAGACTTACTTTCGTGATTTCAATCTCTTTCTTTCCCCACCTGGCCTCTCTTCTTTCTTCCTCCCATTCTTTTTCCTTCTCTATATCCTCTTGTATATCCTTCTGGCGGACTTGGAAATCTTCCTCCTGCTTTTCAGCAATATCCTGAAGGTATGCAGCGTTTGCTCTCTTGGGTTCGCCAATCATCTGAATTTTTCCATCTTTGAGCCAGGCTACTTGGTCACAGATCTTCTCTACTGTTGTCAGGTCGTGGCTAACAAAAAGGATCGTTTTTTTCCTGCGGCGAAAATCGTCTATTCGATCCAGACATTTGGGCACAAAGGATGCATCTCCTACGGCCAGCACCTCATCAACCAACAAGATCTCGGGATTGACATTGATAGCAATAGAAAAACCTAAGCGCATATACATCCCTGAAGAATAAGTCTTGACAGGAGCGTCGATGAATTCCTCCAGCTCTGCAAACTTTACAATCTCATCAAATTTCTCTGTGATTTCTTTCTTTGTGAGACCGAGCATGATGCCGTTGATGTAGACATTTTCTCTGCCTGAGATTTCAGGATGAAAACCAGCTCCGAGCTCGATCAAAGCCGAAACTTTGCCCTGTACATTGACACGGCCAGATGTGGGCTTGGCGATGCCAGCAATGACCTTGAGGAGCGTGCTTTTTCCTGAACCATTTTCGCCGATAACACCGAACGTGGTCCCCCTTTCAACTTTAAGACTGACTCTGTCAAGGGCTGTCACCAGCTCATCAGCCTTTAAAGACCTGAAAATGTCACCCTTTACTAAAGCGCTCTTGAATGTCTGAAAACGGTGGCGAGCAGAGAATTTCTGGTAAATGCGAGTAACATTATCCACATCAATGGCGACCAATTAAACCTCCTCAGGAAACGAATCACGCAACCTGTCAAAAATGTAATATCCGATGAAAAATAAAACTATGGAGAAGGCGAAAGTCAACCCTATTTTTTCCCATTGGAGCGCTCTTCCGTAGAAAACACAATTTTGATAGCCCTGCATGACATGAGTCATAGGATTTAAATTGAGCATTGTCCTGAGAAGACTTGACTTCTGAATAGTATGAAACGTCATTGGATAAACTATGGGTGATGCGAAAAACCAGAACGTAATCAAATTGGCCAGAATGTCCTTTATATCCCTGAAATGGACAGTCAAGGATGAAATAAGGAAAGAGAATCCCAAGGAAAAAACAAACTGGAGCAAAATGACTATGGGTAGAAAGAGCAGAAAAGGGGTATAGGCCTTCCCAAAAATGGGAACAAAGATAAAGAGAATGGGAAGGCCAAAAAAGAAATGAATCAGATTCGAGGATACGACGACAATAGGAAGGATCTCAGCAGGAAAAAGGATTTTCTTTATCAAATTGCCATGGACCATCAAGACATTCGCTGATTCTAAGGAAGAAGATGAGAACCAAACCCACGGCAGGACTCCGCAGAAGAGAAAAAGGGCATAAAGCCAGGGACTCCCTTCAAAAGCCGGATCCCGCGGCTGTATGATAAAACCGAAGACAATCGTATAGACGATCATCAGGAGGAGAGGATTAAAAAATGACCAGAGGAAGCCAAGGATTGTACCTCGATAGCGAGCTTTGAGCTCGCGGCTAATTAAATTCTGGATGAGTGCCCGGTATTTGTATAATTCTTTAAGATTTTTTAAAAGTCTCAGCATTGATTCACCCTCGAAACATCTCTTCTGCTTCTTTTGTATAGTTTCCTTCTTCATCGTAAAGGATAAAGGGAGGCAAAACTCGTCTTTGCCTGGAGGTGAAATCACACTCTGTCATAAAAAAGTTCGGAGAGCTGGACTGGCGAGGTTGGACAAATCGTACGGACCGCACCTTCAGGCCACTCATCTCAACTGCTTGCATAAAATCCTCTTTCCTCCTGGCTCTGAATATGAAATATGCCCTTCCTTCTCTCTTCAAAAGCTCTCCTGTCTTCCGCATTATACCAAAAATATCAATTTTTAACTCATGTTTAGCGATAGACTTTTCCGCAGAAGGGCTAAGATGGCCTCGGTTCTTTTTGATATAAGGGGGGTTGGAAAAGATAATATCAAACTTTTTCTTCGAACGGAAGCGAAGTAGATCCTTCTGGATAATACTGATTTTATCTTCAAGCTTGTTCAATTGAACATTCCTGCGGGCCAGATCAGCCAAAGATTCTTGAATTTCAAGGGCTGTGATGTGTTTAAAAGGCTTGATGCTCAAAAGAAGAGAAATAATGCCATTCCCGGCTCCGAGCTCTAAGAGCTCATCAGACTCGGCGGTCTGAATAAAATCTGCTAGGAGGGGAGCATCTACTGAAAAGCGGTATCCCCTTTTTTTCTGGAGCACAAGCACCCGGCCAAGGTAAAAGGAATCAAGAGTCTCGTCTTCACCTTTCAATTTTTTGTTCAAAGTCATCATTATCATCTAATTAATCAAGATAGATTCTTTATTCACGAAGGGTAAAATATTTACTAATGATATGGGGATTTGATTTATTAAACTCACATTGTCATTGCGAGCGAAGCGCGGCAATCTTTACCTTCACGTGAGATTGCTTCGTCGCTACACTCCTCGCAATGACAATGTGGGTTTGATGAATCAAGCCCACACATCTGGATTAAGCCTCTACATCTGAATCAAGCCCATACATCTGGATTAGGCCTCTACATCTGAATCAAGCCCTTGCATCTGAATTAAGCCTCTACAGTTTCATTTTCCGATAATTCAGTAAAAACAAGAATCTTATCAGGATGTATCTCAGCGTATCCGCCTTCAATGGAAAATTTTTCTTCTCCTTTTGCAGCTTGATAAGTTATCGTACCTTTGCCAAGTGCGGTGAGCAACGGTCTGTGACCAGGCAGAATCCCCAAATATCCCTCAAGGCTAGGGAGAGAAGCTTCCTTTACTTCCTCGTCCACAAGCAGCTTGTTAGGAACTATAATTCTGAGCCGAAGCGAAGAAGGAAATTTTTCGCTCATGCTGATTTCAATTCCTCTGCCCTTTGAGTGACATCGTCGATATTGCCCACCATATAGAAGGCCTGTTCAGGCTTATCATCATGTTTCCCTTCCACAATCTCTTTAAATCCTTTCACTGTTTCATCGACAGGGACGTATTTCCCAGATCTGCCGGTGAACTCCTCAGCCACATTAAACGGCTGAGAAAGGAAGCGTTGGATTTTTCGAGCACGAGCAACGATAAGCTTATCATCCTCAGATAATTCCTCAATGCCAAGAATGGTAATGATATCTTGAAGGTCTTTATATCTCTGCAGGATTTCTTTAACCTCTCGGGCAACTAGATAATGCTCTTCTCCAATAACCCTGGGATCCAGTATTCGGGAATAAGACGACAAGGGATCCACGGCAGGATAAATTCCTATTTCGGTCAGAGCACGGGATAAGTTTGTCGTGGCATCCAGATGAGAAAATGTTGTGGCAGGCGCTGGATCGGTAAAATCGTCTGCAGGGACATAAATGGCCTGAACCGATGTTATTGAACCTTTTTTTGTTGAGGTAATTCTCTCTTCCAACTCTCCGAGCTCGGTAGCCAAGTTGGGTTGGTAACCCACGGCTGATGGCATCCTGCCCAGCAGGGCTGAAACTTCGGAACCGGCCTGGACGAATCGGAAGATATTATCGATAAAGAGAAGGATATCCTGATTCATTTCATCCCTGAAATATTCAGCAACAGAAAGTGCCGCCAGCCCTACTCTGAGCCTTGCTCCAGGAGGTTCGGTCATCTGTCCATAGACAAGGGAAGTTTTGTCGATAACGCCCGATTCTTTCATCTCGAGCCATAAGTCATTCCCTTCTCTTGTTCTCTCGCCGACTCCGCCAAACACAGAGTAGCCTCCATGCTCTGTTGCGACATTGTTGATCAGCTCCATGATTATAACAGTCTTGCCAACGCCTGCTCCACCGAAGAGACCGATCTTTCCACCCTTCAAGAACGGCTGGATCAGGTCGATCACTTTTATTCCTGTCTCGAACATCTCTAGCTCAGTGCTCTGATCTTCAAGCGAAGGAGGAGGGCGATGGATGGGGTACATCACTTTAGCCTCTATGGAACCCATATAATCCACGGGCTCGCCTATCACATTCATTACCCGGCCAAGAGTCACTTCTCCCACGGGGACCTGAATGGGCCCACCCTGATCGATGGCTTTCATTCCTCTTGCCAGACCGTCAGTGGGATGCATGGAAACGCAACGCACCTTGTCTTCTCCGAGATGCTGCTCTGCCTCGACAATTATATCGATGGGTTTGGGAGTATCGAATCCTTCGCTAGTGATTCGGACCGCGTTATAAATCTCTGGAAGTTCCTTATCTTTGAATTCCACATCTACAACTGGTCCCATGACCTGGACGACATATCCAGTCCTTAACTCTTTCTTTTTTTCAGATTTCGCTTCCAACTTTTCCTTTGGCTTCGAATCGGGTTGGATTTTTTCAGTCTTTGATTTTTCTCTCTCTTTATCTTTTGATTTTGTTTTAACCATTCTTCTCTCCGAATTCTCTATTTTTTTGCCAAGGCTTCAACAGCAGTCATGATCTCAAGCAGTTCTTTGGTGATGGAAGCCTGCCTGATCTTGTTCAAGACCAGTGTTAAATCAGAAATCAACTCTTCAGCATTCTTTGTAGCATTATCCATGGCCATCATCCGAGCAGCGTGTTCGGCGGCTATGGACTCACAAAAGAAATGATAAATCTGATTCTCAAAATAAAACGGAAGAAGAGAATCGAGGATTGCGCCTTCCCCTGGATCCCAGTCAGGTAACAATACCCTCTCGCTATCATCTCCTGCAGGAAGACTAAGGGGAAGGAGGCGGCTTACGGTGATACGTGGAAAAAGAATAGATTTAAATTCATTATAGGCAACATAGACGGCATCAGTTTTGTTAAAAACATAAATCCGCAGCAAAAATTGAGCGAGCTCTCGCAGATCTTCCAGTGTGAGTTTTTGGACTTGATCTGAAAACGCTTTATCAATGGGAAATGATTGGTTCTTGAAAAAAGCAACGGACTTTTTTCCCATCAAGACAAGACGAACTTCTGCGTGGCGCGCCTTCTCTTCAAAAAAAGATTGGGCCTGTGCGAGTAAGTTTGAATTGAATGCCCCGCACAATCCCTTATCAGAAGTTATTACTACACCCTCGATTTTTTTCTCTTTTCTTTTAGCAAGCAAAGGGTGGTCGCCTCTTTTTGCCCAGAAATTGATCTCAGCAAGAAGGTCAGGTGAGCTGTGCCAGTAAGGGCGCGACTCCAGCACCGTTCGTTGAGCTTTCCTTAACCTGGCTGTGGACACCGTTTTCATGGCTTGCGTAATCTGCTGTGTATTTCTGACGCTTTTTATTCTTCTTCGAAGGTCGATTAAAGCTGGCATTTTATTCTTTCTCTTCTTTGAATTTCTGGTTAAAAGTCGTAACAGCTCTATTTATGTCTTCATCCAAATCCGCATCTATCTCCTTCTTTTCTGCGATTTTCTTCAACAGTTTAGAATGTTCCTTGCCAAAAAAATCATACAGCTTCTCTTCATATTCCTTGAGCTGACTCACATCTAATTCATCCAAAAAACCGCGATTGCCTGCATAGATGATCAATATCTGTTTTTCAACAGAGAGGGGCTGATATTGAGGTTGTTTGAGAACTTCAGTCAATCTTTCCCCTCTATCCAACTGCGCTTGGCTCGCCTTATCCAGCTCGGTTCCGAACTGAGCAAAAGTAACCAGCTCGCGGTATTGAGCTAAATCAAGCCGCAATTTTCCAGCCACCTGTTTCATAGCTCTAATTTGAGCATTTCCTCCAACTCTTGATACAGAAATACCCACATTGACAGCTGGCCTGATGCCTGCATTGAACAATTCAGGCTCCAGATAGATTTGACCGTCTGTAATAGAGATGACGTTTGTTGGAATATAGCCTGAGACATCTCCAGCTTGAGTCTCGATGATTGGAAGAGCGGTGAGCGAGCCTCCTCCATGTCCCTCATCATATTTGGCGGCACGTTCAAGAAGTCTCGAATGAAGATAGAAGACATCGCCTGGATAGGCTTCCCGCCCTGGAGGCCTGCGCAGGAGCAGCGCGATCTCACGATAGGCCGCAGCATGCTTAGATAAATCATCGTAGATAAGAAGGGCATGTTGTCCATTGTCTCGGAAATACTCTCCTATGGCACATCCGCTGTAAGGTGCAAGATATTGAAGAGAAGAAGGATCAGAGGCAGAAGCAGTCACGACGATTGTATAATCCATCGCTCCGTGATCTTCCAGTATTTTGATGACATAGGCTACAGTGGAATTTTTCTGACCGATAGCCACATAGATGCAGATCACATCTTTATTCTTCTGATTGATAATCGTATCCACCGCGATGGCTGTCTTACCAGTCTGGCGATCACCAATGATGAGTTCTCTCTGGCCTCTTCCGATTGGAATCATGGCATCAATGGCTTTAATTCCTGTCTGCAAAGGCTCTTTCACTGGGACCCTGTCAACTACACCAGGAGCCAGGCGTTCAACCATCATGTGAACATCGGTCTTTATTGGGCCTTTCTCATCCAAAGGAATTCCCAGAGGATTCACTACTCTACCGACTAGATTCGAGCCAGAGGGAACCTGCATGATTCTACGAGTGCGCTTAACCAGGTCTTCCTCTTTAACCAGATGGCTTTCTCCTAGAAGGACGGCTCCGACACTGTCTTCCTCCAGATTAAGCGCAATACCATAAACATCATTAGGAAACTCGAGCAATTCGTTGTACATAACCCTATCCAGCCCATAAATTCGGGCAATGCCATCCCCCACCGAAGTAACAGTTCCGACCTCTTTTATGTCGACCTCTGTTTCATATCCTTCGATTTGGCGTTGAATAATCTTGCTTACTTCATCGGCTTTTATTACCATTTTTCTTCTTACTCCTCACAAATTCTTTCCTTAAGCTTTAATAAATGTCCCCTTATAGATGTATCATAAACTATGTTTCCTTTCTTAATCCAAAGACCGCCTATTAAGTCTGGATCGATCCTGTACTTCAACACCACAGGTTTTTTTTCTAGCAACTCTAATTTTTCCTGGATTTTTTCCTTTTGATCCTCTTTCAAGGGGACAACAGAAGCCACTTCAAAAGTCAAGATTCCCCTTTCTTCATTCCACAGCTCAGGTAACGAGTCCAAAATATCGTGCAAAAGATCAAAACGATTATTTTCTAGGAGGAGCAAAACAAACCGTGACGCTTTCTCGCCGAAGGCCTTCTTAGCTAGCAGTTCTTCAACTATCTCCCTTTTCTTTGATTTGGGAATAAAAGGACTTAAGAGGATTTCTTTCAGCTCTTCATGTGTACTCGTGAGCTGAGAAAAATCTGTAAGCTCCTCATACAGGGCTCGAAACTCTTTCTCGCTCTTGATAGAGTTAACTAGACCTTGAGTGTATCTCTTAACCAGAATCTGATTTTTCATAGAGTTTCTCGAATCTTTCGATGGATTTATCTAAAAGAAGAGATTGGTTTTCAGGCGTTAATTTTTTCCTAATCCTCTCTTGAGCCAATTTTGTAGCAAGTTCTGCTGTGTGCTCTCTAAGTTCTTTGATACTTGCGTTGGTGTACACCTCGATTTCCTGTCTGGCAAAAAGCTTTAGCCTCTCTGCTTCCGACCGTGCGAGTTCCTGAATTCTTTCCTTCTCCTTTTGACCTTCAATCTCCGCCTCTCTTTTGATCTGGGCTGCCTCCTCTTCCAGACCAGAGAGGCGCTCTCTCACCACTCTAAGCCTTTCTTCAGCTTCGCTTCTCGAATCTTCCGCCTCCTTCATGGAATGCTCAATTTCAGTTGCTCTTTTCTCAAGCAGGCTTCGAAGGGGTTTAGAGAGAAAATAAATCAATGCTCCGATAAGAACAAAGAAGTTAATCGTCTTCCCTAAAAAATCCTTGAAACCGGATGAGTGCTCTTCATCGGAAACCATAAAAATAAAAAAAGGCACAAGGAGCAATACAAGAATGATCTGTTTTCTTCTTACCATCAGTGTAAAAGTCTCTTTTCAATTCTTTCTGCTAAACGCTCACTTCGAGATTCCATCTCTTTCTTCAAGCTCTTCATCTGTTGCTCCAATTTTTCTTTGGCTTCTTCAACACTGTCCCTGCATTCTGCGCTTACCTCTGCAAGAATGCGTTCTCTCTCTTTTAAACCCTCTTGTTCAATTTTTTCTTTTGCCCTCTGAGATAGGACCTTTGCTTCTTTTATCCTCTCTTCAATCTCTTGCACTGTTTTTTCATAGTCCTCGATAGATTTCTGGCAGGCTTTCTTGTTACCCTGAATATTGGCATTCCTTTCATCCAAGGTCTTTCTCAGGGGTTTAAAAAATATCCTGGAGAGGATAAAGACCAATACCCAAACAATTAAAAAAATTACGATTACGCTCAGATCAACATCAAGCATTTTTATAAGAGAGACAAGAGAAAATTAGGCAAAAATTTAACATTTTTAGCCTTAAAAAGCAAGGAAAGAGTGCCACACTTCGTTCGCAATGACAATTAATTTTATTAGCAATGACAATTAATTATATTAAAAAGTAGCCTTTCCCCTTTTATTATTCATCAAGGGAAAGATATTTTTTGATTTCTCCAACTAAATAGAGAGAACCCGCCACAAGGATGCTGCCTTTTGGACCGACACTCCTTCGCGCCAGATCTATCGCCCGATTCACATTTGGCTCTAAGACTACTCGGTCCTGAAACCCAGAGGCCTTCTCCTTAATCTCTTCTGGAGAAGAGGCCCTGAAGTAAGGAAATCGAGTCAGGATAATTCTCTCAGCCATAGGGAAGAGGATATCAACAACATTTTCAACCTCTTTATCTCTCATAATGGCAAAGATGAGGATTAAGGGAGAGGGAATAAAATCTTTTATGTATTTTCTCAACGCTAGAGCTCCCTCCTCATTATGGGCACCATCCAGAATAACGAGAGGATCGCGTGAGACAACTTCAAGACGACCTTCCCATCTGCTCTTTTCTATGCCCTCTACTATTTTGTTTTGCTCCAGCTTTTTCCAATTCTCACTGAGCTGTTCTGCCGCTGTGATAACCACAGCGGCATTCCTCCCCTGATGTTCTCCCTGAAGTGAAGGGGAAAACCAGTATTTATTGTTCTTAGTCTCGTAAATAAAGGAGCATTTTCTTTCAGCCTTTTGCACCTGGAAAGAATTTTTCCTGTCGAAGACCCCGAGAAACGGAGCCTCGAGCTCTCTTGCTCTCTTTTTTATCGTCTCATAAGCCTCGGAGGCTTCCACACCGCAGACAACAGGAACATCAGGTTTAATAATCCCAGCTTTTTCAAAAGCTATCTGACTTAAACTCTGCCCAAGAAACTTCTGGTGCTCCCTTGAAATCGTTGTGATAACAGAAAGCACGGGATTCACCACATTAGTGGCATCAAATCTTCCTCCCATGCCCACCTCTAAGATAGCCATATCCACCTTTTGTTTTTCAAAATAAAGCAGGGCCAGACATGTCAACAACTCAAAATAGGTGGGAGGCGAAAGCAATTTTTTCTGAGCTATTAATTCTTCTATTTTCTCTTTGAGGGATGTCAATATATTGCAGAAACTCTGTGTTGGAATGAGCGCTCTTCCAATACGAATCCTCTCTTCTACTCTGACAAGATGAGGTGATGTGAAGAGGCCTGCTCGGAAATTATGAAGGGCCAGTGTTTCAGTGAGCATGGCACAAACCGAGCCTTTCCCATTTGTACCTGCCACCAAAACAGAGGCGAATTTCGTGTGAGGATTGCCGAAAGAAGAAAGAAGAGTCCGGACGTTATCTAACCCGAACTTGATGCCCAGGTTTTGAATTTTTTCTAAATATTTCAGGCATTGCTCGTAATTCATTGAGCACGGTTAAGAAAGAGGCGCAGGGCTTTTATTAGATAAGATCGCAAGTTTTTCCTTTCCACAACATCATCAAGCATCCCATGGCTGAGGAGAAATTCTGACCGCTGGAATCCCTTGGGCAATTTTTCCCGAATGGTCTGCTCGATGACCCGGGGACCTGCAAATCCAATAAGAGCGCCCGGCTCCGCGATGTTGATATCTCCGAGCATGGCAAAGCTGGCTGTTACGCCACCAGTTGTAGGGTCGGTCAAAACAGAAATAAAAGGGATGCCAGCCTCATCGAGCTTGGCAATAGCGGAGCTCGTCTTCATAAGCTGCATTAGAGAAAGGACTCCTTCCTGCATTCTTGCTCCCCCAGAACAGGAGACTATGATGAGAGGCAAGCCTTCTTCCAGGGCTTTCTCAGCGGCTCTCGTGATTTTTTCTCCAACAACAGATCCCATACTCCCGCCCATAAAGGAAAAGTCCAGGGCAGAGACAACTACTCTTATCCCTTCCATTGTCCCTACTGCATTCAGCACAGCGTCTTGAAGCTGAGTGCGCTTCTTGTTTTCCTCCAGCCTCTCGGAGTATTTCACACTATCTTTAAATTTGAGAGGATCCTGAGGGTAGATATTTTGATCTAAGACGTTATACTGTCCGTCATCGAAAAGCATCTCTAGGCGCTCTGAAGCCGATAGCCTGAAATGGAAATTGCAGGAGGGACAGACTGATAGATTATCGAGGATATCCTGCTTATATAGAATCCGACGGCAGTTATTACAACGCGTCCATAGCTGAGTCATGACTCTCTACTGAATGCTCCACAGCCCCCGTCTTAAGAATCATTCCTTCTTTGCAGAGGAAGCTTTCCTCTTAAGTTTTTGTGAAAGATTTTCCATCACGGAATCCGTATCTGGAAGATCTGGAATATCTATGATCTCTTCCTCCTCTATCTTCACCTCATCCTTGAGTAAACCCGTCACCGACTTCACCAACTTGCTCTTATCAAAGGGTTTTTCAAAATAATCGGACGCACCCAGGTTGCGAATGGCTTCATTTCTATACTGAGGACCTTTATAAACTCCAGTTACAATGATAACAGGAGTCTTCCCCTTGGTCTCCTGGTAAATCTTCTGAGTCAGGTCAAAGCCGTGTAATCGGGGGAGCATCCCTTCGAGAATAACCAAATCTGGCATTTCCGTTCTGAATTTTTCATAGGCAGAAATGCCATCCATCGTACTTATGATCTTATAGTTATGGGGTGCAAGAAGCTCAGCTATAGAATCCAGGCTCCTTTTATCATAGTCTGCGACAAGGATTACCTTTTTTGCCATGGCGAGGTAGCAATTTTAAAATTTTCCTGTTCGATTGTCAACGTCAACGGGGCTCTATTACGAAAAGTGGGGTATTAGATAATCAGGAGATATAGTTATCTTTATTACGGATTACGCCAGAAAATCAAAAGGAAAGAAAAATTTATTTATCGCCCTGCAGAGGCTTGTCTCAGTCAATAAAATTCATTTTGTGTGCGCCTGAACCCGGCATGTGAGTTGATTGGCGTAATTTCCTTGTGATATTATGCCATACATGAGCAAAACCGGGTGTCTGGATCTCTCTTTCATCATTCCTGTCTATAACGAAGCAGATAATTTGCATGAACTCTTCAGGGAAATAACTGATTCCTGCATAAAGATTGACAAATCCTATGAGATGATCTTTGTCGATGACGGGAGTTGGGATGAATCCGTTCCCGTGCTTAAAAAAATTCAAAAAGAGGATTCAAGGGTTAAAATCATTAGGCTGAGGAAGAACTTCGGACAGACTGCTGCTCTTGTTGCGGGCTTTGATTACGCAAAAGGTGAAATCATCATTACTTTGGACGCAGACCTACAGAACGATCCTGAAGATTTTTTCCGTCTCATTGAAAGAATTGAAATGGGTTTCGATATCGTCAACGGGTGGAGGGAGAATAGAAAAGATAGATTTCTGACTCGGCGCCTTCCGTCTTCTATCGCCAACTGGTTCATCTCAACTATAACCAGAGTCAAACTCCATGATTACGGCTGCACACTGAAGGCCTTTCGCAAAGATGTCATAAAGAACATAAGACTCTATGGAGAACTCCATCGTTTTATACCAGCGATAGCAAGCGATATGGGCGTCTCTATTGCTGAAGTCAAGGTAAGCCACCGCCCGCGTCGGCGCGGGAAATCAAAATACAGCATTTTCCGCTTCGTAAGAGTCATACTGGATCTTTTGACTGTAAAATTTCTCTTGAGTTACTCCACTCGGCCGTTACAGATATTTGGCCTTATAGGACTCATAAGCGGTCTCACTGGAGGGATCCTGGCCCTTTACCTATCCTACCAGCGACTCATCCTTATGCGGGGCATCGCCGGCCGGCCGCTGCTTCTCCTAGCCATCTTGCTTATCGTGATAGGCATTCAATTTATAACTCTGGGTCTTCTGGCTGAGATCATGGTTCGCGCTTACCATGAATCTGCAAAAAAAAGCATCTACTTTGTCAAAGAAATTGTCGACTCTGATAAAGAAAAAACCTAAAGTCAATACGCAATGAACATCCTGATGCTCGCTCCACAACCCTTTCTCCAGCCTCGGGGCACTCCTATCAGTATATATTTCAGAATAAGAGCTCTTTCAGAACTCGGTCATAAAGTTGACCTGATTACCTACCATCTCGGAGAGGACGTTAGGATTCAAGACCTAAAAATTCTCAGGATTCCTGATCTTTTTTTCATACGAAGAGTAAAAATCGGTCCTTCTTTTATCAAAGTCCCCCTTGACTTTCTACTTTTTTTTAAAGCCTTATTTCAACTGACAATCAAGCCGTATGATCTGCTTTTTTCCCATGAAGAGGCAGCTTGGCCAGGAGCGATCCTCGCAAAAATCTGGCGCATGCCTCATATCTACGACATGCATTCAAGCCTTCCTGATCAACTAGAAACTTTCACCTTCTCTCATTCAAAGATTTTAAAAAAATTTTTACAGGGGATTGAAAAATACAGCCTGAAAAATTCCCACGCCTTGATCGTCATCTGTCTTGATCTGTTGAAAAAAGCGGAAAAGGCCGGTTACGGGAAAAAAGCCATCCTTCTTGAAAACTTCCTGGACTTTATTAATCAAGAATTCTCAGAAGACCAAATACAGAATAAAAAGAGAATGTTTGCTCCCAAAGGAGAAAAGATTATCCTCTACACTGGAAATTTCGAGCCCTATCAGGGCATTCCGCTTCTCCTGAAGGCTGCGGCAAAAATAAAAGACGAAAGAGTCTTTTTTCTCCTTGTTGGAGGAAGCAAGGCCGACAGCGAAAAGATGCGGAGAAAAGCAGAAGCGATGGACATATCCCATAAAATCATCTTCGCTGGTGAGGTTATTCCTTCAGAGATTCCTCTCTATATTTCAATAGCAGATGTGCTTGTCTCTCCACGTCTTTTAGGCACAAACACGCCTCTAAAAATCTATTCTTTCCTCAAATCGGGAAAGCCTGTTGTTGCCACCAATCTCTGGGCCCATACCCAGGTTTTAGGCCCGGAAAATGCTGTTCTTGTCGATCCTAACCCCCAGAGCCTGGCAGATGGAATTTGCTTTTCCCTTGGAAACACCGATGCCCAAAAACGCGCCCACGCAGCTAAAGAGCTAGCAGAGAAGAAATATACTTATCCCCGGTATTTGGAAAAAGTCAGGGAAGAGCTCGAAAAAGCCTGCCACCCTCACTGATTGAACTGGATTTTAGGGGATGAGAGTCAAAATTGTTTTATTAAAAAAAAAGAAAAGCTCCGCCGAGGAGAAAAATCAGCGCTATTTATGCCAGCGAGAGTGTCTGGTGGGCTAAAGCCAGCAAGCCTTGTATAGGAACTCCGTAAGGGCAAGCCCTCTCGCAATTTCCCGAACAATTCAGACAGTTATCAGCCTTATTCGCTTGAAGAGCTGCATATTTGACCATCGCAGTTTTTTCACGTCCCTGGGCTTCAAAATAATGATTATAGCGCATGATGGTATTGACAGGCACTCCGCGCGGACACCGTGATTCACACTCTCCGCAAGCATGACGACAATAGAACTGGCCGTATGTTGACTTGTAGGCAGACAGCATTTTCGCCTCTTTAGGCTCTAACTTCTTCCCGGATAGGGCAACATAGGCCTCTAATTGGCTGTAATTTCCAATGGTGGGGCAGGCTGAATGCACACCAGGATGGCTGAGGACAAACTTGATCGCTGCATCTCTCAACTGGTCAAAACTTGTGAGGCCTTGTTCTTTCTTGAAGGCTTCAGCCTGATCAACTCGGGCCTTGAGTCTATCCATGAGCTTATTATAGAAATCAGGAATCTTCTTTCCCTCTTCTTTCATTTTATCGATACCCGCTTTCATTCTGTTGTAGGTGGCAGCAGGATTGGTCTTCATTAGGGTTGTCCCGATGTTTTTTTCCTTGTAGGCTTTCAATATCTTCTCTCCCATGTCTCTCTGCATGAAGTTATAGACAAACAGCGCAACATCGAACCGACCATCTTCGGCCGCTGCGAGACAGACCTTCTCCATAGTCTCCGGTACTTCTTGCCATTGGGAACCGTGGTTAGAAAGACCGCAGAATCGGACCTTTCCTTCTGTCTTGAGTTCGGCAACTGCAGAATGAAATTCTTCAGTCTTCAGCGCTTCAACCGTTGAAGGCATATGAATCATCAAGCAGTCGATGTAATCTGTCTGGAGCCTCTCCAAACATTTGTTCGCCCTTTTGATAATGGATTCTTTAGTTACTTTTCTCCCTAATCCCAGCTTTGTGGATATAAAGATAGATTTTCGGTTGCGTTTCTTTAGAACACTTCCAATTGTGCTCTCTACCTGTCCTCTTACATAATTTTCTGCAGTATCGATGTAGTTGATTCCAGCATCCAGCACAGCCTCTAGCAAAGCAGGATCCGTCGTCTCTCCACTGCCGAGCCCGATATCAGAAACCTTGAATCCAGTGCGTCCCAGGGTGCGGAATTCCTTGATTTTTAGTTCTCCATCGTTGGAAGGACCATTAGAACCGAGTGAGCTCGCGGTTCCAAAAACCTTATCCTGCCCATATAACCCGGCACCTGCTAGGGAAGCAAGGGCTCCCCCAAGAAATCGGCGGCGGCTCAAACCTTCTCGATTCGATTCCTTTGATTTCTCTTTTTTGCTCATTAGACTCCTTTCAGGATTTGTCTTTTCAAAAGATCAAATGAATTTCTATAATTATTATAAGTTTTCTATAATAGCGCCTCACAAATGCGCGGTCAAGAAAAAAAGGGAAAAGGGGACTGTCCCCTTTTTCGGCAGGTGGGTTTGATAAATCAAACCCCTACATTAAGAGGCAGGTGGGTCTGATAAATCAAGCCCTTACATAAAATAAATCAAGCCCCTACAGAACACAAGAGGGTAAAAAAAAAGGAGGAGAACAAAGCTGTTCTCCTCCGCTTCGATAATAAAACTGGGTTTATTATCTCTTTTTTATGTAAATACCGCCACTAAAAGCGGAAAGCTCCACATTAGCTCCACCGCCGTTTACGCTTCCTCTAATCTTTCTTTTGCTGATCTTTCCGGAAATTGTGATATCGAAATCACTGTTGATAGAGCCGCTGAATGTCTTGGCTTCAAGATCAAACGCAGAGTTAGAGGGGATTCTTATCTCGATTCGCCCGCTGTGAGTCTTCAGGGAATATCTTCCATCTGCTCTAAGGTTGCCCTCATAGATGACAGAGCCACTTAAAGCTTTTCCTTTTACGACTCTGGCTTCAGAAACATCCAGCAGCTTTACGCTTCCGCTCACTGTTTCTGCAGTCACAGAGCCTTTTATACGCCTAGCGGTAATGCTCCCGGATGTAACATGTAAGTCAACATCACCTGTGATATCTTCTGCTTCTATACCTCCGCTTGTTGTGTGGAGATCTGCTCCTTTTTCTGCAGTCATTAACCTCACGCTCCCGCTTACAGTACCGGCCTCAACCATGCCTCCAATATTTTCAAGCCTGACACCACCACTGACAGATTTAGCTTCTATGGCAGCCTTTGAGGGAATCGTTAAGCTATAATTTACAGAGACACTTAAAGACCTAATACGCCTTTCTGGGTATTTAGTCTCTATCCTTACAATACTATCTTCTTTATAGACATCTATGGTCACTTTCCCGGCGTTCTCTTCAGCCTTAGAGAGCGAAGAGGCTTTGGATATTTTAAGGGCCTCAATTTTCACTTCAGCCCTATCCCAGGTTGTGACCTCGATGCTTCCAGAGATATTTCTTACATCAACTTTTCCATCTTTAGCGACCGGGACGGTTTTTTCGAACTTCTCCTCATATTTCTCCTTTGCTCCTATTCCAGATTCTGCTGGAATAAACCCCATAAAGAAAATCAGTAAGGTTATAAATGCCATTGAGGTGATTGTCTTTCTTAATTTCATGCCTTTTCTCCTTTATTCGATCATTAAAATCTATTTTAAATTGTTGTTTTTGCCTTTTGTCGAGACGAAGTCTCCCTAGCAACCATCATTTCATTCAGGAAATCCACTTTCTTTTTGTACGCAGTTAAAAGATAGTTACGTGCCTCGATGTCTTCAGGCTGGCTTAGCACTGCTTGCCTGCAATCGGCGATAGACATGTCTATAATCTCAAGGTTTGTCCGGAAAACCTTCACAACTTGAGGGTCGAGGCTCTCTTCCTGAGAAGATACGGCCTCCCAGAGCGCTTCTATAGCTAGCTGATAATGGCGCTCGGCTTCCGCTAATTTGGCAAGAGTATAGCTTTGAGCATCAAGACCTTCCAAAATTCCTCTTCCTTTCACATACCATATGCCGAAGATGACTATCCCAACCATAACAACCAATACCAGTGCTGAGCTGAGTGCATATTTAAGCCTTGGCTGTGGAAAATGAAACCATCTCTTTTTTTGCGGCTGTAAAGCCAATACCTTCTGCTCTTCTGTAGTCAGTCTTTCTTTTATCTTGAGCCATGCATGTGGAGAAGGCGAATCCTCTTTAAGTTCCTGGGCATCCTGAGTGATGGTCTGAAAATCCTTTAAAAGCGTCTGGCAATCTGCGCAGGTATCGAGATGCTGTTCAAGGCCCACACTTTTCTCGGCACCCAGATTGCCGTCTATATATTCGCTGATTAATTTCTTTGCTTTTGCGCATCTCATTGTCTTACCTCTTTATTGATTTTGTTTATTTTTAAGGTATCCCCTGATTTTCATTCTCGCTTTGAAAAGCTGGGATTTGGATGTCCCTACAGAGCATCCAAGGATCTGAGAAATTTCCTCATGCTTGAAACCCTGAACATCATGCAGAAGAAAAATGCTCTTTAATCTGTGAGGGAGTTTCTGGATCGCTTCCTCCAGCGGTTTTCTCATCAGAGTGTCATCATAGTCGTCAATTTTCTCCGCGATGGTTCCTTCCACATCACTAAGGGATACGGTTTTCTGGAGCTGACTTTTCGTCCCTCTTAAATAGCTATAGCAGGTGTTAAGCGCAATCCGATAAACCCAACCTGAGAAAGTATCATTTCTCTGGAGAGTATGCATATGTGTAAAAACTTTAACAAAAATATCTTGGAGTAGATCTTCAGCAACATCACGGTTATAAATATGACGGTAAATAAGATTGAAAATAGGGCGCTTATAGTGTTCATAAATGCCTTCCATAGCCTCTAAGTCCCCCCTACGGCTGCGCTTTACTAAATCAATGAGGAAATCAGCTTTTTCTACGTCTTTTTCCATTGCTTGGCTTTTATCTTCTTGTGTCACGATTGGATAGTGTAAACCAATTTTAATATAACTTCCATCCTCAATTCTTGACCCGTTAAGGACTAGCTCAGCTCCTGATTTGGACATCTTTTTTCTTCCTCAATCTATAAAGATGAAACAGAGACAAAAAAGGTTGCCTCAATTAAAAAATTCTTTTTTTTGTTAATTTTAGTCGCTAATTGAGAAACAGGCCATGTCTTGTTAATTAGGCAAAAAGCAAGACCTGACCCCAACAGATTGTTTTTTGGGCAAAAAGCAAGACCTGCATCCCAAGAAAAGAACAAAAGGATATTAAATTTATTAATATTTATATGAGAATATATTAATATTTTTAATATAATACTTGACAAAATTAATATTTTTCCTTATATTATATTAAAATAATTAATATAGGGTGAAAAAATGGCTAGAGATTGGCAAGAATTAACAAAAATGACAAGAGGAGCTCCAATCACGGTAGAGAGGGTTCGACTCGTGGAAAAGGATATTGCCCTTGAGGGAAGCTTTGAACTCCCTCCCCTTGCTCAGCTGAACATGGAGGACCAAATTTTCATTACTGCCTTTATCCGGAGCCACGGCTCGATAAAAGAAATGGAAGAACTATTCAGCATAAGTTATCCAACGGTAAAAAATCGTCTCAACCGTATCGCCGAGAAGCTCGAGTTCGTGGAAGTCAATCCACCTCCGTCTCGGAGCGAGATTCTCTCACAGCTGGAAAAGGGAGAATTTTCAATCGAAGAAACCCTAGAAAGGTTAAAAGAATGATGCGACCTCCACTATTTATCAGGATTCTTATAGTACAAAAAGGAAAGAACAAGATAAGACTATGGTTCCCCTTCATCCTTGTTTGGCTGGTTTTTCTTGTTCTGGCAATAGCATTATCACCATTAATCTTGATCGCAGCTCTAGTCTTATGGCCCAGCGGACTTGGAAAGAAGCTCCTGATGTTTGGGCCGATGTTTTTCAATGTGCTCAATTCGTTGAGCGGTTTGTACATACAGACTCAAGATCAAGATAGCAAAGTCTACATAACTATTAAATAACATAAATGCCATGGATTATTCATGAGTCGAGATTGCTGTGATTGCAGAAAGTATCGGCATTTTTTTGAATAATTCATGTTAAAGGAGGAATGAATATGAGTGAAGACCGTCGAAAAATCCTGGATATGTTAGCCCAAGGAAAAATCACTGTCGATGAGGCTGAAAAATTGCTTTCAGCGATTTCCCAACCTTCGGGTGAGTCTGAACAGAGTGAAAAGCCTGGCAAGAAAGAGTTTCCTAAGTATTTAAGAGTAGTCGTTGAGCCGGGCCCTGAGAGTGTTAAGGGAGAAAAAGTGAACATCCGTGTGCCTTTTCAGCTTCTCCGGGCTGGCGTCAAACTTGCGTCTGTGCTACCCGTAGATGTTCAAGGAACGGTCAATGAGCACTTAAAAGAAAAAGGAGTCAATATTGATCTTTCCAATATTACACCTGAGAACCTAGAAGAACTTTTGGTGCACTTGGATGAGCTGACTGTAGACGTAGATAGCAAAGAGGAAAAAGTCCGAATTTTCTGTGAATAAAACCTTAGCGTGTCCAGGCGTAGCCAAGCTTGACAAAGAATGTCCTGTCTGTCTGAGTGATATCGATTCCAGTCATACCCAGATAGTTATCTGAATACCCGAGGAAAAGGACAGTCTGAGGGTTGAGCTTGTAGGAAAATAGAAACTGTGTGAAAAACGTCTGCGTTTTTGGGGATACGGGAGATAGATAAAGCGCCGGATCTCGCGCGACATCCAGATACTGAACGATGGCCCGAACAAAAGTCCGGACATTTAGATTATATATAAAGCGTAATTGAGAAAGATTTGCCTGAAAAATCTCACTCCCTTTCAACGTGAAACGCTGAAAAGTATGCTGGAGATTTATATTGATGTGCCTTCCCAAACCAAATTCGGCAAACGGAGCAACGTTCATAGCAGTGGCTTTTCTAGCATTCTGATAATCAATGCCATCGCCAAATTGCCCATAAATCCAAAAACTGAACCCACTAGCTGGTTTTATCTCTGAGTATACCTCTATCTGATCTAAATCGTACAGTTTGTCCTTGTAAAGCTCCCTGTCTCGGAAGTAACTGATCGAAACCAACGACTGTAAAGGACCTTGATAAGTCACATTGGGACTGATTAGTTGATCGGTTAACCTGCCTTCATGGTCGTAGACTACCACCCCATTAATTCCAAAATTGAGTCTGGTATACCAGCCACCCTTCTCCCCCCATTCCGTTCTCCTGATTACTCCTTGGATTCTCCGCGTATCGACTCGAGGAATATATCCATAATCAGCCCGAAAACCAGGACTAAGGTCTCGGTAGGAGGCTCCCAAAAGCCAATTTCGCCCGATATGGTGGAAATCAGTCATGAATGCATATCCGCCGAAAGTATCTCTGCTCTGACCGAAAGCAAGAGAAATGTCCTCAGGATATTTTGTTTCTGAGCGAAGATATTGAAACCGAATATGCTTCGTTCTAGAAATGCGCAAAAATCCATCAACTCCAGCCATATGGTTGAAATAGTCCTCAGCCGCCCGGCCTGTATAAAGAGCTCCCAGAGTAGAACTCTGACCGATATCCCTTCGGTACCGGAACACACCAGTTGCGACATCCTGGTTTAGTGAGGTGGACATTGAACCTTGATTGGAGGGAAAAAGCAGGTTGTTGATTCTATCATAAGCTCCAAAAATACCCAGGGCGTTTTTTCCGAGCTTTCCTGTGATTTTCAGCCCGCCAGCTGGATCAGCGACCGTGCGGGTAAACATTGCTTCAAAGGGTGTAAGGAAAATGTCAGCCCCTTCCAGGAAGAAAGGCCTTTTTTCAGGATACCTGAGAGCAAACCTTGTGTTTACTTCCAACTGGGCTACATCAGCTTCGACTTGAGAGAAATCGGGGTTGACAGTGGCATTCAGGATCAGATTGGGTGTGATTCCCCAGCGAGCTGTCAAACCAGGATCTGCATCCACCTTGCCAGATTTCATCGGACCCTGAGGGAAGTCTTTTCTCTCATCTGTACGGGTCGATGTAAGCGTCGGGTCAAATTCCAGATTCAGCCCTGGTGAGATTCCTTTGATTCCTGTTATCTTATTGCTCTGGCAAATGATACAACTCATGTCGCGGTCCATCCTATGAGACGACATGCGGTGGCGGATAAATCTGGGATAGGAACGCCCGGCAGCGAATCCCCAGGTCTGTGCTTCTGAAGTACGGGGAAAGCGCAGTTGGTTGAACGGAATTGCGAATTCAACTGCATATCCCCACTCATTGATTTTCGCGGCTGAATTCCAGATGGCGTCCCAGGAGAAATCCTCATATCCTACTGAGTCGCTAAAAATTGCGTCAGCTTGAACACCGATTGGGTTGGACCTGAATTGAAATGCCCTCCGTTCATCATTAAAGGTATCAACAATGAAGTAAATATGGTCATCCTGGATGAAGGTATCTATGGAATCCCGGTCCATCAGATGGGCACGAATTTTCGAGGGATCAGGGTCATAGCAGCGGAACGCCACATAGAAATTATCCCTATCAAAGGTGACAAGACAGTCTGTATCAACAGGAGGGGGGATATTATCTCCAGGGAGCCACTCATAAGGGAGCTTTATGACTACAGAATCATCCCAAGCTTTTTCATCCAGCACTCCATCCACTCTTATCTCTGAAGTTGCCGGAGTGACAGTGAAATAATCAGGTTTTGGTCGCTCCTTGGGCTTCTCCTGGTCCGGTTGAATAATATTTGACGCTTTTGAGGCATCCTCGGAATGAAGGAAATTTCCGGCTGTGATGCCCCAAGCCATACTGACTATAATAAATGCGGTAAGTATGAATCTCAAAATATTGCGAATTGTCGCAGCGATTGCCTCCTCAACTCTGCAGCCTAGATATGACTTCTTCATTCTGTACAAAAGTCCCTTCCATATTAATACGCCATTAGAACCAATAAGGTTTCCTTTGTCAAATAATTTTATAGAGAGAATTTATTGGAATGTAATTTGATAGAGAGGTTTTATGTTTTAATTAGATCGTTTCCTGGAGCTTATCTTTAATTAATTTTAAGGACATTGGGTCAACTTTATCAAAGACATTAAATACGGGCAGCCTTACATCTGCAAATTTCTTGATTCTCTCGTAGACTGGAGGGGAAGTCAAAAGAACATCAGACGATTTTATAATATTCTTTACTTTTGATTCTTCTTCTAGAAAACAACAAGAAAGCTTTACATTCTCTCCTAATTCAGTCCTGATCAGGTCTTCAAAAAAAGACACCACCTCCTGATCCCGGCAGATAAATCCAAAACAGGTTCCTTTCTTAAACGAATCAAGTTTTTGTTTGGTTTCTGGTGACATCTGCGTTATGAGGACATGAATATTTATGGGCGTATCCTTGAGGATATTCTGAACTTCATGGATATGAAAACCTGTCGTTATTATCCCCGTAAGCTCCTCTTCTCCATCTAGAACCTTTTGCGTTTCTCTTCTCAGATTCTTTAATAGGACAGGCTTTACATTCAAATTTAAATAGTTCTTGAGAAGCTTTGAAATCTCTCTGACCTGATGAAGGTTACACTCCGTAAAAATAACTGTCTGAAGAGAATGCTCTTCGGATATTCTTTCAAAAGCTTTATCAAAAGTATTTTTTATATCACCCGAATCCATACCTGCATGAAGAAGTTTTTTGATCACGCTCATCAGTATATCTACGGGTTCCAATTCCAGGCTAATTTCCGGGCTTATCGCTTGCACTGGGGCCTTATGAAGAGAGACAACCGTGCCCTTCCCCCTCTGCATGAATATAAAGCCTTCCTTCTCCAGTTCTTTGTATGCTTTGCGCACTGTCTCGAAATTGATTCCTAAATCTTTAGCCAAAGCATTCACTCCAGGAAGTTTCTGACCATCCTGAACAACGCCTGTTGAGATATTGGACTTAATCGAATCTTTTAGTTGGAGATATAAAGGTATTTTATTGCTTTTATCGATTTGCCATTTGAGCATCGCTGCCCCCCTAATTCATATTACACTATTATTATATTTTAATAATACATTAAGTCAATATAAAAATATAATCTACTAATGATAGTTCAGACAGGCCCCTCCCGTTTAACAACCAGTTTTACAAAAAGAATTTTCTTCTAAATCTCAAGGCAACATTCACAAGGCTTATGAGAACAGGAACTTCTATAAGCGGACCAATTACAGTCGCAAATGCCTCTCTAGAGTGAATTCCGAATACGGCAACAGCCACTGCGATGGCCAGCTCGAAATTGTTGCTGGCAGCAGTGAATGAGAGTGTCGTCGTCTTAGGATAGTCTGCCCCTGCCTTTTTGCCAAGATAAAAGGAAACGAAAAACATTATGACAAAGTAACACCCAAGAGGAATCGCAATTCTCACAACATCGAGAGGAATCTTGACGATATACTCTCCCTTGAGGGAGAACATGACAAAAATCGTAAATAGCAACGCAATCAATGTAATCGGGCTAATCTTCGGGATGAACTTTTGCTCATACCATGAACGACTCTTAAGCTTGATGAGACTGAAACGGGTAATTATTCCCCCTATGAACGGGATACCAAGATAGATAAAAACGCTTTTCGCAATCTGCCCCATGGAAATGTCAACGACCGTTCCCTTCAGCCCTATCCATGCTGGGAATTTTGTGATGAAAATGTAAGCGTAGAATGAGAAAAACAAAACCTGGAAAATGGAGTTAAATGCCACCAATCCGGCTGCGTATTCTGTGTCCCCCTTGGCAAGCTCATTCCAGACAATTACCATTGCAATACAACGAGCCAGCCCGATCATGATAAGACCATACATATATGCGGGGTGGCCCCTCAGGAAGACTACCGCCAGTGTAAACATCAGAATAGGACCTATGATCCAGTTCAAGACAAGTGAAAGGGAGAGTACTTTTACATCGCGGAAAACATCGCCCAATTCTTCGTACTTCACCTTTGCCAGTGGTGGATACATCATCAGAATCAATCCGATGGCAATCGGAATGTTCGTTGTATCCACCTGAAACTTATTGATAAAATCAACAATACTAGGAAATACATATCCTGTAAGAACTCCTATGGCCATTCCCAGAAATATCCACAAGGTGAGATATCTATCTAGAAAAGAAAGCTTTGACGCTGCTTTTTCAGACACTTCTAACCTCCTATTCCATTCTGATCAGACTTCTAGCTTGTTTTGTTCTCCATTTCAGGAATCGGACGATATCCCGGTTTCATGCTATTCACCCACAGTTTCTGATTTAATCCACTCCTTGATCTCGGAAAGAGAAGGGATGCGTCCCTGGACTTTGACTTTGTTATTTATGACAAGACCGGGAGTCGCAAGAACTCCAAAAGATGAAATCTCTTTGAGATCTTTTACCTTTTGGACATCGGCAGCAACATTGAGTTCTACCAATGCGTTTATTGTCCTTTTTTCCACCTCATCACATCGAGGGCATCCGGGTCCGAGGATTCTAATTTTCATCTAAGGCCTCCTAATAAGATTAAAAGAAAAATTTATCAGATAAAATTCCAGCAAACTAAAAATCACAAATATAATGCCGATGAAAAGCTGCGACGAATGATGTATCATTTTTGTTCCTTAAATCATCCAATTATTAATCCATATATCAAGCCCGAGATTGTAGCCATAAGGATAACAAGCCCGATATAGACAAGAGTTTTTTTAGTGCCGATGATGCTTCGGATGACCAGCATATTGGGTAGAGAAAGAGCCGGACCTGCAAGAAGAAGTGCCAGAGCTGGGCCTTGGCCCATCCCGGAACCGAGAAGTCCCTGTAAAATGGGAACTTCAGTGAGAGTAGCAAAATACATCAACGCACCAGACATCGAGGCAAAAAGATTGGCCCAAAGAGAATTTCCGCCGACGAGGCTGGCCACCCAACGGCCTGGAATTGCACCTTCGTGACCAGGCCTCCCGAGCAAAAAACCCGCAACCAGGACTCCGATGAAAAGAAGAGGAAGAATCTGCTTTGATAATCCCCAAGTCGAATCCATCCATTCCTCTATTTCCTCTCTTTTAAACCACTTCCAGAGCATCCAGGCTAAAACCGCAAGCAGGACTCCCCCGATAATCCATTTCATTCTGTAAATCAATACCCAGATTCCAGAAGAAGCATCGCCTGCCCTTCCCCAGTTGATGAAGACTAGAAAACCCACCATCGAGGCAAAATAAAGAGTATTTTTCCATAATGCTCTGCTCCCTTGTGCTTCTTCCAAAGCTACAAATTTCTTATCTTCAGACTCTCTCTCTTCTTCCTTGTGAAAAATAAAGTGCATCAGCAACCCGATGATAACGGCAAAAACTATAGCGCCTACGGCTCTGGCTAGGCCAAGTTTATACCCCAGGACCTTGGCTGTCAGTATGATTGCCAGAACATTAATCGCAGGCCCTGAATAGAGAAAAGCTGTAGCCGGCCCAATGCCTGCCCCACGTGTATAGATGCCGGCGAAAAGGGGAAGGACTGTACAGGAACAGACAGCAAGGATTGTTCCTGAAACTGACGCGACACTGTAAGAGAGGATCTTTTTTGCCTGAGCCCCAAAATATTTGATGACCGAAGCTTTGCTGACAAATACCGAAATAGCACCCGCAATAAAAAACGCAGGAACAAGACAGAGGAGAACATGCTCACGGGCATATTCCTTGAGAAGGGCAAAACCTTCAATAAAGCTCTTCTGGAAATTTGTGCTTTCAACAGGCAGCCAGAAAACAAGCAGAAAAATGCCTAAAAATAGAAAAAGAATCTTCCAGTCTTTCATGGCTTATAATCCATTTTAATTACTAAATTATTGAAACGCCCTACCGGCACAATTTAACTCTGTTGACCTTCGCCGCTTTCTCCATATCAAGAAGAATAGTGGGATCTTCCTTAAGAGAACGGCGCAAAAGTTTCAGTGTTTCCGCAGCAAAAGGGATTTGACTCTTCTTTGGCAGCGAATAATTGACCCATTTGCCATCTTTTCTATCTTCAATAAGTTCGGCTTCGTGAAGAAGGCTGAGGTGTTTTGAAACTGTTGAAGGAGCAAGATTTAAGACGGCAGTTATTTCACAAACACACATTGGCTTTTCTTCCAGCATCTTCACTATTCGCAATCGATTCTTATCGCTTAAGGCTTTAAATATTTTTAGATGGTCTCTCATTGTATTTTCCTTTATTACTACATTTCGCCATATAACGAAATATAATAGCACAAGTTTTTATTTAATTCAATAAAATAATATGAGTTGGGATATTTTTTTTGAGACCTGGTCGCAATTTGCGACCTCATCTGATTTTTGGCCAGAGCTAACAGGATGCTCTTTTCAACCTTGAATTTATTATCCGCTGTTTTTTTTGCTAATAATAGAGAAGAAATATTTCCTGAAGAAATGCGGCCTGTCCCCTTTTTCCCCTATTTTTCCTTCCATAAGGTGGGTTTGATGAATCAAGCTCCTGCTTAAAAAGGATGAGATTGCTTCGTATCACTCGCAACGGAGGATTGCCACGCTTTGCTCGCAATGACAATTACTAATATTTAAAGTAGCCTGTCCCCTTTTTCCCCTGCTTTCGTTCATAAGGTGGCTTTGATGAATCAAAC
>CP070825.1:3046428-3094890 GCA_020344415.1 Candidatus Aminicenantota bacterium | reverse complement strand
GCTTTCAGTGAGTTTGAGAGTGCCAATCCCATGCGCAAGCCCCTTTGGTTTAGTGTGGGATTTTTCATTTTGGTATTTGTTGCAGCTGCTTTGATGAGAAAGAGACTTTCCAGCCTGGTTCGGATCGTTTTTCCAGGCATAATTGCGGGACTCGCCTGGACCTCGATTGTTCGAGACCTTTTCCAGGGAGTATATATGTCCCAAAAAGAATTTCCTGTATCCTCAGAAGTCCTTGAGGCGCTCTTAGTGGTAAATTTTTGTTACTTGGGCATCGCTTGGTTGAATAAGGCGGCCTCGAGCAGCTAATGAAATGTGAAAAAGGAACAGATAAACAGTGAATATAAAAAATATCGTTTGGATTCTTATTGCTCTGCTATTGATTGCTATCATCGCACAGAGTCAATTTCAAACCACACCTACCCTCAGGGAGCTTAAAGCTCTCAGGTCAATCAGGGGACAGATCACGGGATCTATTGTCTGGAGCACTTTACGACATGGCCCATCAGAAATTTATAAGATGAACGCCGACGGTACTGACAAAGTCCGCCTTACGAGTGATCAAGAAGAAAACTCCCATCCTGTTTGGTCTAAAGATGGCGAATGGATTTACTATCAACGCAATGATGATATTTACCGAATGAGTTCAGATGGCTCAAATCCTCAGATCGTTGTGGAGGATGGCAACTATTTTGACATCACTGATGATGGTTTAGGTTTAGTATTTAAGATTAGTGAACAGGACAGAGATGCGGTTGTGCTTTATGATTTAGAAAAAGGGATAACAGAAGAGATCGTTCCTGCCAGGGTTCCTGAATTTGAAGGAAAAGAACTGGGATATCCAACCATTTCTCCGGATGGCAAATGGCTTGCTTTCGCTGCTTACTATCCAAAGACATGGACTACTCACATCGTGAAATTGGACGGACGCAATCGGTATCAATTTGCATCTGGCTGCATGCCTCAATTCCGACCGGATGGATTAATGATTGCATGGATTACTAGCGGCTTCCACGAGGTCCACCTTGCTGCACCGGATGGAAAGAATCGAGTACCTTTTGTGGATCATAATACAATTCCAGGCCGTCCCCAGTGCTATTTCCCGAGATGGTCGAATAACGGCGATTACATCGTTTTTGCCGCAAGTCCCAGTTTTGATTGGTCAAGTGATTATGAAATTTTTATCAAGTCTGCGAGTGGGGGGGAAGCGGTACGTTTAACATTTCATTCAGCATCGGATATCTGGCCTGATATTTTTATTCCAGATTGAGGGGATTCTTATAAAATCTCGGAAAAAGGGGAAAGGCTCCTTTTTTTGCCAATATGAAAGATTGCACTGCCTGTTGCGAGCGAAGCGTGGCAATCTTCTTCATTCCTCGCAATGACAGAAAGGTGGGTTTGATGAATCAAATCCCTGCATCCTAAAAAAGTAGCCTGTCCTCTTTTTCTTTCATCAAATTCCCATGAAAAATTTAACTATAAATGTCAAAAATAGCGAAGTGCTCAAAACAAACAATACAATCAGGATGATATAAAATGATTTATTATTCAAAGGAAAAGGCTTATCCTGGGTTATCTTTTCCAAAAACGCGTTAAACTTATTTTTTAATTCCGGACTGTATTTTGTTTTAAATACAAGATCCCCTTCAGAAACAACTCCATTGACAATCTTTTCTCCCTCCTTATAGAAGTCTTTAGAATGGGACCAAATAGTTATGGCGTTGCCTGGTTGGGATTGAGGCGCCTCAATATAAAAATAAATTTTTTTCCCTTTTGAGTTTTTTATCTTGGAAAACTTAAAACTAAAATATTTATTATCTTCCACTTTATTGATATCCACTTTGTAATTAAACAGATCTTCTTTACTACGCATATCTTCTGTCAGATGAAAGATGAGCTCACCTGAGTTCTTTCGGCGGTAAGTCGCCAAAAGTACTTCGATGCCCGACAAACCATCGTATTCTGCAAGAAATGTCTGGCCAATCTTCCTCTCTCCAAATATTTCACCAACAGGGATATTGTTTTTCAGCTGATTATATGAAGTGATTTTCGTCAGGAATGAAGCTGAATAGATCATCAAGATAATAATGACAACTACACAAGGAAATATGAGGAAGGAAGCGCGTCTTTTTTTTAAAATTTCAACCATTTCTATTTACCAGAAATGAAAATAGAATGTGTTTATCAAATGGTGGAAGATGGTGTAAATATTTAAAATAACGAGCAAGGATATCAAGCTTGTGAGTGTTGCTTTCTTGAACTTGGATGGAATAAGTTCTTTTAATCCAACAACAAATAATATGGCAAGCGCCGGCAATGCAGGGAAGACATATCTTGCCATGGGATCCATAGAGACAACCATGCGGCAGAGAAAACCAGCAAAGGCTAGAAAGCAGATAGAGGCCAGCAACAGGAAGAAGTCCAGATTAACAGAAATATTCTTCGCACGTTTTAATAACTTGCAGCCAATATATTTTACCCATCCGATTATCCCCAGAAGAGAGAATATAGCTAGGATAGTATAGATAGTGTTAGGTAAACGAAATGCCATCCAACCTGAATAATACCAGAAGCTCCTAAACAAAAATTGCTGCGAATATCCTTTAAAGTCAGCCCAAAAATTTTTTTGAAATACCTGACCGCAAAATCCAAAAAGTTCTGTTGTATGTGTTATGACTCTTGTGCCCAGATCAGCAAGAATATATCTAAGAATCACATAGGCTATTAGGAGAGCAGAAATGCCAACCAGTGAGAAAAGTAAGGTGCGGAATTTGTCTGTTTTCCAATGCTTGAAGAGATAGATAATGCCAAAAATAATTAAAGTAGGGATAATGAAAAAGGTTTTTCTGCCAGTTAACAATCCGAAAATTATAAGAAGCGGAAATAACAATAGAAGATAATAATTCTTCCAGTGTTTAAGCGATAACAAGAAGACATAAAGAGATGCCGCTCCTATCAAATTTGCCATGCTATCTGAATTGATAGCACCGGACATAATCATGAATTGAGGCAGAAAAGCTACAAGGCAAGCTGCCGTAAAGCTGTAATAGGGGTCATCAAACACAATTTTTGCAGCCAAAAAAACAAATAGAATGGTAAATAGAGAGAGAAAAAGTGAAAAGAGACGTGTGAGATAGTGTTTTAGCAGTAAAATATCAGTTTTAAAGATCTTTAGGACAAACGAGCCCAATATGTAATAGAAAGGGGGGCGGTTAAGCTTTGTACCGCTCCCTTCATATACAGGCAAACTCCAGAATCTTTTTGGCGGTGGAGAAGGCCTTTCTTCAAAGACATATTTCCATGCATTAAACTGATCCATAGATCTTATTATTTCTCTTTGAAGTTTGTAGTCAGACTCTTGCTTGATCTGGAATATTTTTGCCCGGGACAATATGTCAATATATTCATAATGAGTAATTTCATCCGCTGCCTGCCATGGAGGTGTGTAAAAAAGATATTGAGCACCCAAAACAAATGAGGTCAGCAACAGCAGAAGAACAATTTTGCGTTCTGTCAGAAGGTTTGTCTTTTTCATTTAATTAAAAAAAGGAATTAAAAAAAGGGGACAGTCCCCTTTTTTTAGTTCCCAGGATGTCATTGCGAACGAAGTGAGGCAATCTCATCGATTTTTGAGATACCATTCAATGGTTTTCTTCAGGCCTTCTTTAAAACTTGTCTTTGCTTTAAACCCGAATTCTTCTTCGGCTTTTGAGACATCCAGCATGCGTCGAGGTTGTCCATCTGGCTTTGATGTGTCCCAGGCGATCTCTCCCTGAAATCCCGTGACTCTTACGATTAATTGGATCAAATCTTTTATTGTTATTTCAAATCCTGCGCCTATGTTTATTGGGTCTGGCTTGTTAAATTTTTCCGAAGCGAGAATTATTGCTTCGGCTGCATCATCAACATAAAGAAACTCTCTCGAGGCCTTGCCTGTTCCCCAGACTACAATGGATTCGTCTTGTTTTTTGAGTGTATTCGATTCGTCTTGCCCTTTCAGATTACTCATTCTCTGGAGGGCGGCTTCTTTTCCACCCATAGCATCTACTATTTTTTTGATCAGGGCAGGTATCACATGGGAGGATTCTGGGTCGAAATTGTCTCCAGGACCATAAAGGTTTACAGGCATTAAAAATATGGAATTGAAACCATATTGCTGACGGTAAGCCTGAGACTGGACAAGGAGCATCTTTTTCGCCAATCCATAGGGAGCGTTTGTTTCTTCGGGATAGCCATTCCAGAGCTCTTCTTCTTTGAATGGGACTGGTGTGAATTTTGGATAGCAGCAGATAGTCCCTAAAGCAACAAACTTCTCTATTTTTCTGAGGTATGCTTCATGCATCAATTGTATTCCCATGAGAGCATTATCATAGAAAAATTTTCCTGGGTTTTCCCGATTTGCACCTATTCCGCCCACGACTGCTGCCAGATGGATGACCATATCTGGCTTCTGTTCATCAAACATTTTTTTTACATCATCAATAACACGCAGGTCATATTCTGGCTGATCCGCAATATAAGTGTTTTGATATCCTCTCTTTTCCTTAAGTTTTTTGACCAAATGGGTCCCGAGGAATCCTTTTCCTCCGGTTACAGAGATTCTTTTTTTACTTAAGTCCATTTAAGCACTCCGCATTAAATTTCAGGATGATTCACTAACCTGAATTATTCACGAGTCAAGATTGCTGCAGCCGTCGCTGCGAGGAGCGAAGCGACGCGGCAATCCTCTGTTGCGAGTGAAACGAAGCAACCTCATGCAGTTAGCGAGATATCATGAGATCACCACGCTTCGCTCGTGACATAGGATCACCACGCTCTCTTCGATCGCTCGTGATGACGTAGTGAACTACTTCGAATGGGCTAGAAGGCTCCTTCTTGAGTGATAAATACATCTATTGTTTTTAGCAAGATGACAATATCCATCCATAAAGACCAATTTCGGATATAGTATTCATCAAGGAGAAGCCTTTCATAAAATGGGAGGATATTCCTTCCTCTCACCTGCCAGAGTCCTGTGATACCGGGCTTTACCCGGGTAATAATCTGGTCCCTTGTCCCGATTTTTTCTATCTCGCGTGGCATATAAGGCCTTGGACCTACCAGGTTCATGTTTCTCTTGAAAAAATTAAAAAGTTGAGGGAGTTCGTCCAGGCTGTATCTCCTGATGACTTTTCCAACACGGGTCACACGGGGATCATTCACCTTGATTTTTTGATACTTTTCCCATTCTTTCCTTGCCCTTGGATTATCTTTGAGAAATCTTTCTAACCTTAAATCTGCATCGACATACATTGAACGGAATTTATAGAATTTAAACCTCTTGCTCCTTTTACCCAGTCGTTCCTGGACAAAAATAATTGGACCTCTGGAGTCGATTTTAATAGCTAGAGCAACGATCAAAAAGACTGGAAGAAGAAGCAGAGAGACGATAGTAGCAAAGATGAACTCAAACCCAGTTTTCACCAGGATGTTAAAGGGTTTAACCAGGTTCCGCGTAACAGATAGAGTAGAAACATCTCCCATGTTTTCTACGACTACCCCGAGTGTGAAAAGACTTCCTATGCTCGGAACAATCCTGATTGTCTCTGCAAAACCTTCGCAGTTCTCGATGATATTGATTAATTCGTTCTGAGAAAATTCTGGGAGAGCAATGATAACGTCTCTAACTCCGAGCTGCCTGCTCCACTTTTCTACCTCATTGAGACCTCCCAGGATTTCGATACCAGCCGTCTTTTTTCCTGTTTTAGAGGTGTCTTCTGTCAGAAATCCCAAAACCTGGTAACCGAGCAAATGGTTTCTCTTGATTTCTTGGGCAACGAATCTAGCCATATCTTTTGTTCCCAGAATGATAACCTTCTTACTCCACAGTCCGACTTTCGCCAAGATTCTTTTCATCGACAGACGGAAAAGAGGGAAAATGGCCAAGCTCAGAACCCAGGTGAGCACAACGACTGCACGTGAAAAGAAGATATATTGTCTTGAAACAAAGACAAGGACAGTCATTAATATGAAAGAAACAGTCACTGCCCTTAACAGGTGTTTCGTATCTTCCCAGAAAGGAAGCCGCTTGGTGTAAAGTTTCTCATAGAGAAAAACCAGGATTATTATTAAAGCTCCATAGATAACTACCAGGTTAAATTGAACAGACAAAGGAAGGGGTTCTTGGTATTTGAATCTTGGGATGATCGGAGTAAGAAGCCTACTTCTCAAAAGATAGGCGATTAAAAACGAAGAAAGCAATGAAGCGATATCTGTAAGCATGAGAGCAATCATGCAGATAAATTCTCTGACTTTTTTCATTGCTCTGATCAGGTCTTCAAAATTTCTCCAATAATTTTATATCAATAGAGGATAAACCTCAAAAGCCTAAGTTTTTTCCTTTCTAAGCAATTGTTGACATATCTCATCTAGAGCCTGAGCGAATTTAGAAACTCGATCTTCCAGGCTCATATTATTTTTCTTTGCCGATCTTATTCCTTGCACTATGGTATCATAATTTTTAATCTTTTCTTCAAGCTCTTCCACATCATAACTAGCTATAACTTGTTTCTTCTCTTCAAGCTTCTTTGTGAAGGAAACTTGATGGTCATCAACAGCTTCATTGAATTTTTTCTTCCGGGAGATGACAATCGGCACCTTTCCATAATGGATAGCAGGCATGATGCTGCCAGGTCCTCCGTGAGTGATGATGATTCTTGCTCCTTTCATTTTTTCAACTATCTGGTCAAACGGTAAAAATTCAGAATATTCACAGAATTCGGGTTTGGCGCGAGAAGAACCTGTCTGGATAAAAACATCTTCCTCAATTATTCCTTTTTCCTTTATAAGGTCAATCTCTTTAACCAACCGGTCAAATGGATGCTGGTCTGTGCCCACAGTTACAAATATCATAAGACCTGTCCCAAAACCTTTCCTTTGGGATAAAATTCTTTCTGTTCTTCCCACTGGAGGATAAAAGCATCTATGACCGGGTGTACAAGTTTTCCCGTGAGAGTGGGCGAATCAATCCTATCGTAAACCTCAATGAAGACAAGTTTGCTTCCTAATAATTTACCTATGTAAAAGAACGGAACAGCGACCCCAGCCCCGTTTGAAACGATTATTTCCGGCCGTTCTTTGAGAAGTGTCTTTACGGCAAGGAATGAATTCCTGATCAAGTTTTTAATGTTTCTTGTTGTGGGGGAAAAAGCCCAATAGACTTTTTCTTTTTCTAGAAGCGATAGAGCGTCTGCCTTCTTGAACGTCACCCAAAATCTTTCGTGCTTCCCCCACCATTTCTCAAGAATTTGGAGTTGAAAGAGATGCCCGCCGCTTGAGCAGACAAGACAGAGTTTCATTTTTCAACCGCCTGTTTTTTCAATTTGCCCAGAGAGATGATTACCCCTATAATAACAAAAAAGAGGAAAGCCACCACAGGCGGTGCATCCAAGTCTTGTGTGATCATATAGATAAACCCTCCGAATAATGCGATGCCGGAATAAAACCAGGCATGCTTGAGTGTCTCATCCTCACTTAAGGGATTCATTTGAGCCAACCATCGTTTGAGAAGGATTATCCAGAATAGCATAAAGACAAGGAAACCTAAAAATCCGGTCTTATATATAACTCCTATATATGTCGAGTGTGAGCCAATGGGATCTGGATATTGTTCCTTTCTGGGCTTGAATCCATACCCTAATATGGGTTTTTCTATCGCTTGAGTAAGGGTCATCTTATATAGCTCATATCTCCAGATAGTAGGCTTGAGCCTGACATCAACTATCGTATCTTTAATAATATTGTGCGGAATCAAGAGGATGGCAATTACTAATAATATCAAAGCAGGAGTGAGGATTTTGAGAGAGAGAGATTTTTTAATATTTTTTATGATATAGACAGTAATCCAAGCGAACAGGAGCCCCATTATTGGATTTCTCGTCATTGATGCGAATAGAGTCAGAAATTCCAGAGTTAGGATGATTGTAAATCCTTTTTTCTTTTTTTTGATTTTGTAGTAGGCAATAGTCAGGACGATTGCAAAAAGCATAGTCATAGCAAGGCCTGTAGCCCAGTTATTAAAACCCTCGGGTCTTGGGATTTTGCGCTTTTTAAAAATATGTGTCGCTGTAATAATATTTGGCCTAATAGATAACCACAAGAGAGGTGCTTTCTCTATTATTTTTTCTCGCAGTCCGTCAGGCAGAAGCCAACAAAGAGGGGTTTGTAATTGTATGAATTTGTGGAGGATGATCGATAGGAGGAGAGTGGATAGTGAGAATACACTGGTGATGATTCCGAAATTCCGGAAACTTCGGAGGAATGAAAGGATGTCCTCTCTCTTGATAGAATTGGTGATGACAAAGACAATAAGTAAGCCCATGACCCAAAAACTCAGGTTGTTCAAAGAAGCAAAGAATCGCCAAGTTGAAATATTCTTGAAGTTTATAAGGAGAGAGAGAGAATAAAGCGCGATGTATCCCAATAGAAAAAAAACTTCGGCGGGAAAGATGAATTTTTCTGGCGTTTTTTGTCTCTGCGCTAACAATTTGATGAAAGTAAGGAGTGCGATGAGATGGAAAACAAGAAATTTTATGCCTAAGACCCACCAGAGAGGGATTAGCAGGATAGCCAGGCAAATATCTTCTGTAATAGATGTCGTAACAAATGGAATGTATCGGCGCTTTTCCATCTCTAGTCCCTACTCATTATAGATAATAAAAATTCCTCCCACTCTTTTGCTCGAGTTTGCCAGTAGAATGTCTCTTTTGGAAAACGACCGAAAGAGCTTTCTAACGCGTTATTATTCCATAGAGTAAATAGTCTATCAATAGCTCTTGCCATTTCCTCCTTGTCATTGGAAACCACCAGGCCAAGCTTGTGCTTTTCTATAAAGTCGATCCCACAATCAGTGGGCGACTGTCTTATGGCCATAATAGGTCTTCCGGATGCGGCATATTCCGCAGTTTTATACTGAAAATGATAATAATCCCACGTGCTACCGATAAATAAAATGACAGAGGATCCCTTGAGTATGGAAACAGACTTTTCATAAGAGATTCGCCCCAAGAATTGAATGAGATCATTGATTTTTAATTGATGGGCATAATCTATGTATCTCTGTTCTGTATTCCCGGCGAAGATCACTTCAATATTGTCCATTATTTTTTGATTACCTTTAAGCATGTTCAACGCTTCGAAAAATTGAGTTGGCTCGCGGTCTCCTTTGTAAAAACTTCCAACATAAGAAATCACAAATTTTCCACTAGAATGTGCAGGCTTGATTTGTTGGAACATATCTGGGATTCCATTTCCAATTTCCTTTGTTAGGGCTTTTTTTAAAAACGGGTAAAATTCGAGAAACTGTTTTCTCATTTCTTCGAGGGGAACAACAACGCCGTCAACTTTCTTTAAAATATGTTGCTCTATGGATCTCCCAATAAGACGTTTCACTTTACTTGTCATGGGATTAAAGCCAAATGGGTCTCCATAGTCAGCGATCCAGGTGAGTTGACCTTTTCTCTTCAGAAAGTATCCAACAAGGTGCGCGACGAATGGCAAGCCAGATGAGATGATGGCATCATATTTTTGGGATTTTACTAGTTTATTTCCTCTTTGCACTCCGAAAGGAAACCATTCGACGGTCGCCTTAGAGAATCCTCGAACAGGCCTCTTTTTAATATGTTTGAGGGAATAATAAATGCCAGGATAGGTCCGAAAAACGGTTACATCCGAAGGAAGCTCTTTGAGTAAGCTTTCATCGTAGAAACTGTCATGAATAGAAGGTTTTGCTGCGAGGACATCGACCTGCCAGCCTCGTTCAGAGAGTATTTTTACAAGATTCAACCATCTCAACGACTGCGGTCCCCCAGCAGGAGCGAAAGGATAAGAACAGAGAAGGATCCTCTTTTGAGTCATTTTATTAGTAAAGAGACCGCATTTGAAAAAGGAGGTCTTTTTATATGAATTCCCTTATTATTCTCTTTTTCATTTAACGTAAGATTTGGGAAAAAGAGCCATCTTGAACTTAAGAAAAGCGTAGAAAGATATGGTAAAAATAATATGCATGAGCATTCTATTTCCACTGTCACCCCAGTCTAATCTCCAGCCTCCTCGGATTATATGGATGCAATTATACAGGAGTAAAAAAGAAAAAATATAGTATAGATATACAGATTCATTCTTAATTCGTTTTAGAGCTAGCCCCACCACAAATAATGCCATCACAGCTACCCAAAGAATCCCCCATCCTCCATATTTTACGGCATTTACAATGAAAATTCCGTATCTCTCTAATATCAAGAGCTTTCCTTTTATCGTGAGTCCTTTTGTAAGCATTACAATAGTCCATCCAATACTCAGGAAATAGAGCATTATTAGAGGGAAATGTTGCTTTAGCCTGTTCAAGATTCTTTGTTGGCTGAGCAGCAAGACGATAAAAGTCAATAAATATAATACCGCAATAAGCAATGCTCTATCTCTGTTTAAGTAATATTTACTGGGTTGATCTGATAAGATAAAAAATAGTTTTATATACCAAACTGCGACTAATAGAGAGTTTGCGCCAACATAATATAGCTTTTCTTGGAACTTAATATGCTTATTGGAGATCAAGACTATTATTATTATGAGTGAAAAGAGGGGGCCTTCCATTCTTAAGAAAGAAGAGGATAATAAGGCAACAGCAGAGATGATGAGCCAAGATCTATCTCCGCTTATTAAACGTCTCCATAGTCCGTAGAGCGCTATGAATGAATAAAACCCATAGATTAAATTGGAATGGAGATAGTACCCGTTGAATAGAACGAAATATGAACTCAAAAGAATAAAAACACTAAACAAACTGAAATAAAATTCTCGGTTCAGGGCTACGTTTTTCTCCTTGAATGGTGAGTACAGATTATAAAAATAAAACAGCGAGGAAGAAAGAGCCATTAGAGGGAATAAAACATAAAGATAGTCAAATCCAAAAAAGCCTCCAGAAGACTGGATGATATAAGAGTAAATTCCGCCTAAAGGAATAAGGCTTCTAGATAAATTATTATAGGTGTCAATATATTTCCCCCCAATCAGTAATTTCCATGAATCGTCAGATAAAATAGAGTAATTAAAGATACTAAAAAAGACCGAAACGAAGGAAAAGGAAAAAAGATAAATAAAAAAACATTTTAAGTCTCTTTTAGCGATATTTTTCTTATTGAAATTGATCAGAGTGAGAATTGTAAAAAGTAGAAGATTCAGGGATATAATGGCATATACGTCGAAAGGCAACTCAAATATTAATATAATCAGAATGATAAATTCCCATAAAAAAAGCCCCATAGGTAAAGATAATACATAAATATTAATCGTGCTCAGACCTTTTCTGAAGAGGAACATAAAATTCAGCCCCAAGATTCCGAGGAACAATACGAAAAATACCTGACTAATCATAGATGTTTACACTATGTTGCTTAATAAGATCTGAGGGCAAGAACACGAGGTTTTTATCATAGGTAAATAAGACCAGTTTTTCAGATTCAGGAGAGACACCAACTATAATGTAGGTTTTAAACTCTTTGATTTTCCAATAGGCTCTAAAGGTTTTCATGGGGTAATTCTTTAAAGATTTATAATCCTCATTAGCAATTTCATGGTTATATTTTTCTTTTAAGATTTTGTTGGGAGTGATGAATACTCTGAAGAAATAATCTTTTTCTATAGGAATGGAAAAGGGCATAACCAGGGTTTTATTCATCAAATACTTGTTCATTTGCAGATAAGATTTTATTACCTTAGGAAACTTAGCGGGGGAGTGAGAGATAGCCTCATTCAAGGAGGAATCTTTTTTCTGCTTAAAATTCCATCTCATTTTTCCGAACAAGTCATTAATTTCAGAAAATAAAGAAAGATTTATCGCTATAAAGAAAAGCAGAAATACGGAGAAAACCTTGAAGAAAAGTGACGATAAGGATTGCTTTTTGAGAAAATAAAGTGAAAATATGATAACAATAACTAAAGCAAAAAGAATGAGATGAAAACCGATGAAATAATCGCCAATGATTCGGCACGCTTCTCTTAAGTATCCCCTTCCCCTTGCTTTATAAAGAATGAACAATACATTAAATAGATTTATCAATAAAAGGGGAGCGATTAATAGATATTTCAGCCACTTTTTTTTCATTTTATTCAAGGAACTCAATATCCAAAGTAATCAATCAGATCTCCAGCTATTTCTTTAATCGTTTTTTTTGAAATTTCATCAAGTTCGTCTTGCCATTTATCCAGGCTGAGACTCGAAATAGGGAGGCACTTGATATGCTTTTCGAAATCATCACTCCATCTAAGTTGACAGAATTCCAAAATTTCTTTTAGTGAAGACAGTGGTTTGTCTACAACGTGTTCATAGCGGCATTCAAAATACTGATCTTGCCGAATATATTCTTTATTTTGCAGGATTTCCTCTACTTGGCGTTTCCAGTGGAGAGTACAGAGTTCTGCAGGATTTCCTCCCTTTTCTTCCCATTGTTTAGGAGTTTTGCCAAGCCACCACAACCCAAGGTCAGGCCACCATTTAACATTCAAAAGTGAGTTTACAACTCCATAGCCATTTCGAATTATGTGAACAAAAAGAGCATCTGGAAATATTTTCTTCAAATATCGAATCCGCATGCCATTTGCAGTATTTTTGCTGATGAACCTGGATTTACCCATCCATTTTAAGTGTTGAGCTACAGTTTTATACAACATTAATTTTGAATGTTTATTAACATCTCGTTCTGTGAGTGACGATCCTTTGCTTTTGAGCGACGAATCGTCAACCCCGCAGAATTTGTAAATATTGATAGCTTCAGGGCTTGGGCCAAGAAACCTATTAATTTTTCCATTATACAATCTGCTCAAGATAGAAATCTGTGGAAATCGAGGGAATATATCAGTTAATCCTGAAAACCAGGCAGTATCTGGATGCCCACACAGAAGTCTATATAATAATGTAGTTCCACTCCTCCCGCTGGCAATTATGAATATTGGCTTCTGGACAAGTATTTTATGACTTGCAGGCTTGCTCATTTTCCCTTGTTCCCTTTAAAAGTGAGAGTGCACTCTTTATTGTAGATTCTCATCGAGTTCGGGAAATTCATCTGCAAAGGCATCTCAGTGGATATTGTTAATATGGTATATCAATGAGTCTACGCTCTTTTTTATATCAAATCTTTCTCTTGAAAATTTTTTCACTCTTTCCGATATAATCTTCCACGAATATTCATCTTCCATAAGTTCTTCAACATCTTTAATGAGCTTCTCCATCTCGGTAGAAACACGTCCAAGCTCACATGTTTTAATTAAATCGTCTGGGTCCGCTTTCAAAGAAACAACAGGGACTCCATGCATCCAAGCCTCAATGAAAGTATTTGAGAATCCTTCATAATCACTTGTGTTGATAATCAATTTTGCTCTCTCCAGCAATCCAAAGAGTTTTTCTCTCTCTATCTCTCCTAAGTATCTAAAGTTTGGGACCTCGTTTTCTGTTTTTGCAAATTCTTCCAGAAATCCAAGTTCTTCTGACTCTTTTCCCAGTGCTAGAAATTCGTAAGGTCTTCCTTTTAATCTTTTTACAACTTCTAAGTATCTCTCAGGATGTTTTCTGAACATGAGACGGCCTATCCATAGAATCAGTGGTTTTCTTTCCCAATTTTTAAGAGGAACAACAGGTTGGCTATTATAGATAACCTCTCCTTTTAATTTCCAATTTTCTTTGAGCATTTTTTTTTGTCTTTGACTTTGTAAAATTACCAAGTCAATTTTTCTTATAGTCTTCAGAAAGAGGAACCTATCGATATAGGAAGCAATCTTACGCAAAAAACTTTCTTTCTTCATTTCTTTTATTAACCGTTTAGATAAGAATCTATCACTGGAGCACGACCATAATACTTTGCCGCCAATTTTTCTTGCGTTTAGCCACACAGGAAAAACATAGGAAACAGTTGCTCGACAATACCAAACATCAGCCCTGATCTCTTCCATCAGGCAAGAAAGCTGTCGAGTGTTTAGCCATTTTAATTTAGTGTGTCTTTCAGTTAAGGAATGAACAACAATTTCATTGATTTTTTCTTGCTGTCCCAACTGCTGATTGTTCTCTCTTATATAATGAACTTCCCATCCTCTTTTTAGGAGTTCTTGGGCTATCAGATAAGCCTGGGTTTCAGAGCCTCCTTTTATGTCGTTAGGCTCAAGGTAAAAGGCAGGCATAACAAAACAGAATTTTTTTGGATTGTCCATTTATTCCAGATAACCTTGGGCTTTCAGTTTACGCAACGCCAAAAAAGATATAGATAGACTTTGAACAAAAAATACGACCAGAGTTGAATAGGCAATCCCGATTAGTCCATATTTATAAAAAAAGATTATATTCAGGGGAGCATTTAAGGCTGCACCGAGACTGTAGACGACAAGAAGGATTTTTTCATTATGAGTAGCTTGAAGAGAAGTTGCGAAAGGAAGTGTCAAGAAAGCAAGAGGAAGATAGAAAATCAAATAACTCAGAATGTATCCGGAATGATTATATTTTATTCCAAATACCAAAATCACCAAGTCTTGAGCAAAAAAAGATAAAAGAAAACACCCTGCGAAAACCGCAGAAAATAGAGCAATAGAATAAGTTAAAAGAGTTTTTATTTTTATAGCATTTGAGTGGAAAAACTTCACGGCTATCGGGAAAAAAGCAGTGGCCACAATGTTTCTCAACAGCAGACCCTCTCTTGCGATTTCATGGGCAACACCATAGATCCCGACATCTCTGGACGTGGACAAAAGTGAAATCATCAGTATATCGATTTTTACTGCAAGGACGTTTATGAACTTAATGAGCGTGAAGATGAACATCGATTTGAGAATAGGTGATGCAATTCTCGGATTGATATTGAACTTAAATCTTATATATCTTTTTGAATAGAGGAAATTAACAATAAGAACCGCAAATTTGCATAGAAGATTTATTATGAGAATTGTAAGGACTCCTGCTCCTAAGAAAAGAAAAATAATTGACAAGCCTGTCACTAATACTCTTGTGGAAACAGAAAAATAAGCCAAATACTGCATCTTTTCTGTGGTTTGGTATATCACACCGATGAATGAGTCGAGTCCATAATAAACAATTTCAGAGCTATAGATGATTATGAAAAGCTTTAGATAATCTGGATAATTAGTGAAAAAAGTCGCTCCCAAACATATGAACAAGGCCAGGATGATAAAGAGAATCCTTACTCCGATAGTGGTTTCTAAAATCTGTTCAAAATCTTCTTTTCTTTTGCTTCCTTCTCTGATGATAGCCTTTGCTAGACCCCCAAAAAGAAACAAATGGAAGAATGTAACAAAAGCCAGGACAGTGGTATAAATGCCATAATTTTTTGGGCCAAAGAGACGTGCAATAAAGATAAATCCTATGAGGCCTACAAACTGAGAAATCAGATTACCAACACTCATATAGGAAGCATTTTTTAAACCTCGGATAAGAGAGAAGTCTGTATTTTTGGTATTTAAAATCTTCCTTAACATTTAAAAAATCCCATTCATAATCTTATTCAAACTTAAGACTCTAACCTCTGCTATAATTTTTTGACTTCAATCTTCTCTATCATCAAAGATTCGAAGAACCCTTTCCACAAATTCATCGTGTCCTTTTTTCTCATAAAGATACCTTTGGTAAAGATCCTGAGCGTTCTGGGCTATGGCAGTATATCTTCTGTTTTCAAGGTAATATTCGATTTTTTCCCCAATATCACTCAGATCCCAACTGTGACTGATATAGGTTTTGTCTTTTATGTAAAGGGGAGGCCAGGTTTCAAGATGATCTATGTCCGGTTTCATCAGGGCAGCGCCGCATGGGATTACTTCAAAATCTCTGTAGGTGATCTCTCCCCATCCGAATGGGCAGGTAACAATTTTTGAGTTCCGTATTTCTCTTATGTATTTGATTAGAGATAAGCGGGAAAAATCAAGTTCATATCTTTCCTGTAAAAGGCGCCTGATTTCTTTCCGCTGATAAGAAATCGTCTCTCTTCCGTAATCAAGGGCAATGCGACAACTGATGTCAACGGGTCGTTCTTTTTCTGGAGAGAAAAACTTAACGGAATAAAAATACGGAAGCGGAAAGATGCTGCGCAACCTATTGTAAGCTCTTGATTGTATCCCAAAATGGCCAGCGAGCGAATAATTCCAGGATAGTTTGATCTTATCTATGTCTTTATCAGATTTCACATAAGATGTCTCAGGCGGCTTTGTATCAGTGATACTGAGTTCTTTGTGGTAGTAATCTGAAAAGATTCTATTGGAATAGAAAGGTTTAGAATAGGAATTCAAATCTTTTAGAACAAGGCCCTTATAATAAGCGTCAACAAAAGGAAGAGCCTCTGGTTCAAGAACACTTGTACTGGCTGTAGTGTCAAACCATAAGAGTTTTTGGCAGCTCTTTTTTGCTTTCGAGAAAAACTTAAACATCTCTTCTTTTCTGCCCTGCCAGTAATGCCTGGAAAACTTTTGATCTAAAACAATCTGGTCACCATCGAATATTTCTGGATTTATTTTGTAAAAATATTTGAAAGAGAGCCCTGACTCGTTCAGCTTTTTTGCGTGAAGACGAAGTGGAAAAAAGTACATTTTTGATTTCATGTTATTAGTTGTCAGGATGCTGATTTTTTTCATTTTTTGAAAATCGGCAACAAAATGGGCATGATGGGAAGGTTGATGTTTAAAGCACTCATAATGGGCTGGGCTTAATCAATCAGAGATAGCCCAATGCTTTAAGTTTTTCCTTGATGGCTTCATCTTCTGTTTTTTCAGCTGTAGATTTTTTCTTAATACCGCCTTCTTTTCTAATAACCTTTCTTTCCACGGCCTCTATTATGAGCCATGGAACTTTTATGAGGTCTTTTTTGTACAGACCCCCTGGGTGTCCATATTCTTTTAGAGGAATAGGGAAGAGCCATTCCCCGAACAGATTGGCATGGTCAGAGCTTATTATTGTCTTCCCTTTTAGTTCAAGTAGTAAATTTTTTACTTGTTCTAGAACTATGATTAAATTCTTGTTGTATGCATCCCAGACGGTATTTCTTTTTATTCTGCCTGCTTGTAATAAAGTCCATACCTTTTGTGTATGTTTCGTTTCTTTTCCGTATAAAAGGTTTCTAGATAAAATTCCCTCGTGTTCGCCTATAATCCTTCTCATTTGTTTATCGATAAATGGAAAATGTGGCTGCATAAAATGAATGATAAGCCGTTTATCAGGAAATTCTTTATTCCCTCTTATTGCATAATCAACCATTGTCCCTGGCAAAACTGTATTATATGGCTCATACCACCCATCCTTCCAAACAGGCACGACTTCATAAAAGGAGTCTTCAACATAGTAATTCACTAGTGGATTGGCTGTGATATAGACCGTGTCAGGAAAATATTTTGCGCTAAAATTTTCTGCTAAAAAATGGCCTGTAGAGGAGCCTCTTGAATAGATATATTCAAGTTTACCTGGAATAGAGTTGTTTTTTTTAAACATATCATATCGACAGCCATCAAGGATAATTAGATTGTCCCAGTCTTTTTCCATGATAAAGGTTGTTCGGGACCTCATCAGTAATTGATAAAAAGCTTTGTCGAAAATCAATAAAATATCTCTAAAGTTTTTTATGTTTTTTAATTTCATTTATGTGTCAGTCTTTTTTATCTATGCTAAAGTACAAGATCACAAAAACTCCAAAGAAAGCCGCACCCATATTCAGCTTTTATCCGCTAAGAAGATATGTGCTCTTTCCTGTGATTTAAGAATAGAAAGGCGGATAGTATTATTTGAGGTTGCTATTTTTAATAAATAAGGTCCAATCTCCTATTTTCGTTTCTTGAAAATGAGTTTCTAACCATTTCAATAGCTTAGGTTTGAATCGACCTCTCGTTTGTCCAAAGGCTATAACAGAAGGATCATATCTTTCCAGTTCCTCCAGCCATCCGTTGAAACCTTCTTGTGTTTTTTCGTCAATCCGTTTGTCAATTCCATTGACAATATACACATATGGATTCGGATTAGTCTGGTGAAGCAAAACTAACACTTCAGGAGCCCCTATGGAAACAAGTCTCAAATCAGGTTCAAATTTATGTTTGATCTGGTGGGCCCATTGGCGTTGCTCAACAAGTCCATTTTCTGAGGCTCTCCGATAAACAATTGCAGCTCCTCCTATTAAACCAATACATAGAACCAGATAAAATGCCTTTTTTAAGCCGGCTCCAATTTCTTCTATTCCATTAAGAGCATCTATTGCAAGATATAAGAGCCAGCCAAAACCGATTGCAGCGTAGGGAAGAAGGACATAAAAGTCTGGATAACTTTGAAAGTACAATACTGACCAAAGAACAGGAAAAGGGAACGTCAGGAGGAATGCAGCAAAATGGTCTTTAGATACGAGAGGGATAATTTTTTTTCCGTGGAGTTTTATACGCCACATATATATTACGAACAGCATGAAAAAACCAAGAATTATGGGAATTGTCATAATAGTATAGGCCTTGTAAACGGCACTGATTGGCTCTCCTAAGTTACCTAACAGGGAAAATGGACCGTGTTCCAAATTTTTTATATTAAACAGGACCGTGCCATCGATGAAGTCAAGAAAAGCACCATTCAAGAGAAAATATATACTTACTGCGATTATTGGTATTAGTGCACCAGAAACAGCAAGGAGCACAGACCGTGCCCGCACACGAACCTGCTCTGACTGAGTAAAGGCTAAGAAGATAGTCACAACCAGATAAATGACGGTTGGTTGCCATGTAAGAAAAGCAAGGGAACCGCAGATTCCAGCCCAGAACCATTTCTTTTTGGCTGTTAGAAGAAGAGAAAGAACCTCAAAGAGGACCATAGGCGTCTTTGCCCGAGGCCCTGATGCGGCATGTCTACCAAATCCATAAAAACCTATGAAAGCAAGAGCTGATAAAAAGCCTGTTCGTGAAGATTCAAATAGAATAGTCCCGAGGAAATAGATCCCGACGACAACAAAGCAACTGACTATAAGAAAAGTGATTCTAATTATAAGAATATCGTCTGTATTGAATAATCTTGCTACTGTGGCACCCGCTCCAGAGATCATCGGAGCTATGGGTCCTTTATAATCAAAAATACTTTTATAAGGAGGAATACCCTGTGCCATCTGTTGGCCGCTATAGACATAGTTCGCATCATCCCTCACAAGAGTGCCAACAAATCCATATTGACTAAAGACAACAGCTGATATGAAGAAAACCAACACTGCGATAAGAGGCGATTTTATATACATAATATTTTTTAACATATCTTTTTGCATTATTTTTTCATTCTGATCTTTTGCCAGCTAGATGCTGTTATTGAAAATTGTATTTCGAGAAGAATGATTTACTATCATAGAGGTTAGGAGAATTAGCTAATTTTTATCTTGTGCAAACCTGGAATTAAGCAAATCAGACCAATAGATGGATGCCATTATGATCAATATCGGATCAAGTGTCAGTCGGAATCTTGTCTCGGAAAATGTTATTACATATATAATTGTGGTTAAAAGGATATAGAGCAAAATATAGGACATATTGTTGTTCAATATGTATTTTTTATTCCGCAATAATAACAATAAAGATCCTAGGATGAAAAAAAAGCAAGATAGAGTACCTATTAATTTTGTAGGACTCATCCTGAAATGAAATCTGTCTATTTTAATCTTATTGTTGACCTCAATCAGCTTTCCTCCTCCCAGAGGGATTGGAATAGGTGAGTAGAGCGCTGTAAACTTCGCAGAGCTTCTTAGTATAAACGAAATTGGGTTAGACAAGATATATTTCGCTGCATGTTTTCTTAAGGTGAGATCCACTAAATGCTCAAATTGTTCCTCAGGAGGCCACTGTTCAATTCCTATCCCTTTCTGTCTGATAAATTGTTTGATCAAGGGAGAATAATAGTCCACATCTACTAAAGGAAAATATGAAAAAAAGTTCTCATTATTCCCCTTATAAAGATTTATTCCTACTGTAGAACTTGGAAAGAATTGGATGCTATCAAAATTATTATGCAAATAGTAATACCATGGAGATATCATGATAATTGTAATTAATGAAAAAAATAATAACTTTCTTAAATATAAAAATCTTCTGCTTTTAATAAGATCTTTCAAGATATATATGAATATCATTGCAAAAAGAACAAGCCCTGTTGGCTTGGTCAGATAAGAGAGAGAAGCAAATAAAGCAAGTAGAACTATCCTGGAGTCAGACAAAGAGCGTGTTTTAACAAAATAAAGAAATAATAGGGAGAAAAGAATATAAAAAGTTGTCTCCCGCAGACGGAAAACTTCATACATAAAAAATCTGTTAGAAATCAATAATCCTACGGTTATCAATAATACAAGGTTGTTTTTGGAAAACTTTTTTGCTAAGAGTAAAGTCAAAAATCCGGCTAAGATCCCTAATATGTACTGACAAGAGACTCCAGCGACGCGCCAGTTGTCTTTAAATAAAATCATCATGAGGGAGAGGAATGAGGGGTATATGGGTGGACGGTAAGCGGTTGGCGATGATCCGTAGAGAGAATATTTACCCTTATTAACTAAATTCTCGGCAATATCTGAGTAACTTCGACTACCTTTATAGAAAGATAAATCATTATATGCTATTTTTTGTTCAAGGAGAGTTAATGTGTATCCAAAAACAAGAATAATAAAGCAAAGCCAAAAAAGTTTTTTTTGTTCTATATTATTTATTGCAACGATAAGCTTTTTGACACGATTTGAAACAGTAGTCATAAGCCTTTTTCTCATAAGAAGATGAACAAACTTAATTCCTGAATATAAATTGCTTTTGCAAAATATTAGAAATGCTTAATTGTTCTTTAAAAAACTAAGGGAATCGCATAAAAATTGGAAAGACCTAATCGATATATTTTCTATGCCACAATTCCAGATTGATAGCCCTCCAGAGAGGCCGGCTTGCATTGATTGTGCCTTTGCTGTGTTTCTCAAGCAATCTCTTCAAATTATTAACATCATAATAATTTCTATTTTTCAGCGATTTTGAGTGAACAATATCAGCCATGAAACTCCTCAATTCATCACGGAACCATTCGGCCTCAGGGGTCTCGAAACCTATTTTGTCTCTTCTTTCCGATATTTTTGCTGGGATATCCTTCATTAAGGCTTTCCTTAAGATATACTTGCTTAATCCGTTATTAATTTTGGAATCAGATGATAATGAGAAAACGTAAGAGACAAGCCTGTAGTCAAGAAAAGGCATTCTTGATTCCAAGCTGTGTGCCATAGAATTTCTGTCAGCATACCTTATTAATCCAGGTAATCCATCGCAGGTAAAAATCTCATAGAGCCTTTGATTGAGGCGTGAAATAAACGTTCTTTTTATTGGAGAAGGCGGAAGGGGAGTTTTCTTAAAATAATATTTATTTATCCAATTCGTTCGGTATTGAGGATCTTTCAATTCTGCAAGAGCGATCATTCTTCTATGTGGCAGGAAACCAGAGAATGACATGAAAAAACTAAGGATGGATTGAGGGATTGAGATTGACTCAGATGACAGCTCTCCGAAAAGCCTTGCGATATCGAGTTTCTGAATCAATTCAGACCAGTAGGCGATTTTAAAGTAAGGGTATCCTGCAAGAAGTTCATCAGCGCCCTGTCCATCAAGAGTCACAGTGACTCCATTTTGTTTGGCAAACTGGAACACTTTCCACTGAGCATATATGCTTGTGGAAGTAAAAGGCTCATCGTGAGCATTTAACAAATCTTCCAGGTCATTTAAGAGATTTTTACCATTGAAAGATAACTTATAGGGAATAACATTATAGTTTTTTGCTATTTCATCCACATATGTAGATTCATCGAGTTTATAACCTGGATGAACTGCTGAGAATGTTTTTTGGTTACCCTCATCGAGAAACGGATTTGCCAGGCTTACAATGGCTGAACTGTCCAGTCCCCCCGAAAGACAAGTTCCCACAGGAACATCACTCCTTAATCTCAGCTTGATAGAGGAAAGGAGCAGTTCTCTAAATTTTTCGAACTTATCCATCTTGTTCTCAGGCAGTGGTGAAAGATTCTCTCTCAGGTCCCACCATTTAGAGATTTTGAGATGAAATCCAGCATTTAAATCAATCTCAAAAAGATGTCCTGCTTCAAGCTCATAGATTCCTTTAAAAAAAGTAAATTTAGAAGTGTTAACCCTTGAATAATAGAGATAATCTTTTATTACAGGCAAGAAGGGCTCTCTAGAGACCCATGGTAATCTTAAAAGAGCTTTAATTTCTGATGAAAAAGCAAAATATTCATCTGATGAGTGGTAATAGAAAGGTTTAATACCAAACCTATCTCTTGCTCCAAAGATGGTGTTTCTTTTTAAGTCATATAACACAAAAGCCCACATTCCATTGAGTTTTCCTAAGCAGTCTTTGCCGTACTCTTTATAAGCTTCAATAATCACTTCTGTATCTGATTGAGTACGAAATCTATGGCCTAGCTTTATTAGGTCTTCTTTGATCTCCAGATAGTTAAAAATTTCCCCATTGTGCACTATCCATATGTTATTCTCTTCGTCACTCATAGGTTGAGAGGCTAGTTCTGATAAGTCAATAATTGAAAGTCTTCTATGGGCAAAACCAATGTCTCCTTTAGTATCATGAGGTTCGTTTCGGCTTAAAAGACTCCATTTTTTATTTTGGGAATTGAGAATCATAAATTTCTCGCCGTCAGGACCTCTGTGAGATAATGTTATTGCCATAGATTCTAAAAGATCTTTGCTTACATTCCCCTTTTTCCTGTTGAGGATTCCTGCTATTCCACACATTATAGACTTCTTTCAGATACTTTCCATGATATTTCTTGCCCTCTCGTCCCACGAATATTTTTCCACATCTTTTCTTGCTTTGTTGCCCAGGTTTTCTCCAACCGCCGCTTCTCTCTTCAGTAAGGCCACTGCTTCAACCCACTCATCTATTTCCTCTGGGTTAGCCAGAAGTGCATTATCCCTGTCCGTCAGTACTTCTTTTAGCACTTTGATATCAGAAGAAATGATCGGTCTGCCTGAGGCCATGTACTCAAACATTTTAAGAGGAGACATGTAAGAAGCTGTATCATGTTTTTTCTGACGGTGTAGGACTCTTGTTTGATACGGCATCAATAGAATATCAGAAGCTCTCAAATAGAAGGGAATCATCTCGTAGGGGACAAACCCCTTAGCGATGAGATTGTTGAGTTTTAATTCTTTAACCTTCTCATTGAATGAAGCAAGATACTTTCCCTCTCCACCCACAATCACGAAAATCACATCTTTGAGAAGAGTGCTTAATTTTAAAATGACCTCCAGTCCTCTTCCCTCAAACAGACCCCCTATGTATCCTGCAATGAAGGCCTTTTCAGGCAGATCTAAAATCTTTCTGATTTCTGTTCGAGCTAATTTCAAATCAAAATCTTTCAAGTTCACTCCGTCGTGAGCTATGAGATATTTATGACTATCGAATAGATTTCCCATTTCAGACTTCAAGAATTCCTTCAATTTTTCAGAAATCAACACAAGGAGCTCTAAATGATCGCTTGATAATATCTGTTTCAATATCCATTTCCGGAATGGATTATGGGGAAGTTCATGGATTTCTAAAACGAAGGGCAACTTCAATATCTTTGCTAAAAACCCATTAAATATGTCTCTTGTATATAGTAGGTCAGGTGTGTTTTTTTGGACTGAATAGTAGGCTTTGATCAGGAATGAAATTCTTCCAATAAACCTGACATTGGACAGCCTTATTCTTTTTATATCAAAAGGATATTTTATCCTGTAAAACTTAAAAATATCTTTCTCTTTCTCTCGAGCATACGCTGTGAGAGTCAATTTATATCCAAGCCTGGCCAATGCCTCGCACATTTTGATAACGTTTACAGAGTGGGCTGCTGTGGATGGGAATGCGGCAAAAGTCATGTATAAAATCTTATGAAAAGGTGTTGATGAATTAGCCAAGGATATTATCCCATATCTTTTTGTTATATTGGACAGAGAATTCTTCCCCTTTTTTTCTGATTGTGTCTAAGGCATTTTGAGACATCTTTCGGCAGAGATTTTTGTCCTCCAGTAGCTGAATAGTCCTTGAAACAAAGCCTGCTACATCGAGAGGTTCTACTAGGAAAGCGTTATAATTATTTTCGGCGATATCAGAAATATCACCAACATTAGGTACAACACATGGAAGTCCTGCATTCATAGCTTCTATCATACTCATGGGAAGGCCCTCAGATTCAGAGGTCATCAGGAATATTTTACTCTGGTCTAGATAGGAATATACATTCTCCACATATCCGGGAAACCTGATATTCTCTTCCAATCCCAGTTCTTTTCTCATTTTTTCGTAGAAAGTTCTTCCTTTTCGCACGTCTTTTCCTACTAATGCAGCTTTTATGTACGGATATTTTTCCTTTATTCTCGAAATTACTTTTAGAAAAACGTCTATTCTCTTGTAATCATCGAAATGAGCCACATATATGATGTCAATATCTTTGAGCCGTGGTGCCTCTGGATCAGGAGGATTCAGAAAAGAATAGACATTACGTTGGATAAAAAAGAGCTCTTCTTTTTTAATGATCTCATTTAATATTCTTTTTGAGTTGTTACCTCTTACCCCGATATATTTCGCATTCTTAAGCAAGGATTTAAAGATATTTCTGTGTTTGGTGATTAAATCAACATCCTTACCCACAAAAAGTTGAATGATGGGTTTTTTAAAGATTTTTCCAATGACATGCGCAAAAATACCGTGGGGAAAAAGAAATATGCCTATAACGTAATCTATCTTTTTGAATAGACATACATAAAATCCAAAAAGAAACTTTATGATTTCTCTTATTAAGAGAATATTTAAAAAAAAAGGAGGGTTTATAGAAATAACTTTTTTGAATGAAAAAGAGGAGTTTCTTACGAGGTAAACCTTTTCTATTTTTTCGAGAGAAAGAATCGGTGATATTTTACTAATCAATTTCTCATCTGATAGACCAGAAAAGACTAATAATTTCATCTTAAAGAAGAGAGTGGAAAAAGTTTATCTGCCAATCAAGGAAATTTACCTTGTCTTTGAGCATTGTCTTTCTTCTTGTCTGCCATTCATCAGATAAGTTTTGATTATTCAATAGTTCTTCGATTTTGGCGGTCATTTCATGATCTTCGCCCGGCCTAAAGCCGAAAGTGAGCCCATATCTGTGTTCCAATTCCTCAAGGCATGATATTCTCCCAACAAAAGAACTGTATCTTATCGAAGGCACACCCAGGCTTGCAGCCTCCATTGTCATTGTTTGAGAATCGGCAATGATCATCTTGGAATAGTATAAAATATGATGCATATCCCATGGTGCTATCTTGTGATCTGGATCTTTTTCTTTGCTGGTGATTAAGGTGAAGTCTTTTATTAAATCATAGACTCTTTCCCAAACTTTTCCGACTAAGCCTTTAATATTTGTATCATGATGGGCTTTCAGGGCTGAACTTCTAATAAGGATATAACTCCAGGGTGCCAGCCCATATTTTTTTAATACATCTTTGTCTGGAGAGAAATTCCCGGGATGAAGATAGGCCAGTTCATGATAGGAGTTGTGTATTATTCTTTTTTCTCTCCATTTTTGATACCGAAGGCAGGAAGGAATGACAACCCCTGTTGCAAACGGATAAGTTATAGCTGAAAAAAGAGGAAGGATATCGTCGTCGTCTTCTTCAAATATAAAAGATTTCACCTTGGAGACGGCAGAGAGATGAGCGATAGAATAGGATGTCCCAAATGCCATGTCGAATGGGTGTTTTCTGTGAAGTTTTAAGATACTGAAATCCCTTTTTACAAGCTCTCCAAACATTAGAATAGGATTGGCTCCCACTTTGCTCAACGAGATAGCGTCTATTTTAAGATATTGTAAGAGACTATTTGTGACGTCTTTTTCTCTAGATACCACGATAGGGTTAAAATTCTTATCTTTAAGATAGAAAATGAGGTTTTTAAACAGATGAACATGGGCCGGATGGCCGATATCGAATAATATATTCATTTAGCTTTCAGCTTCTCATAATGCTCTTTTCTTGCTAAGTAGAGGAGCTGTTCCTGGTTCATTCTCATCCTGCTGAACATTTCCATGAAGATACCTGCTATGAGCATAAAAATAGCTAAAATAAACGAAGAAAAAGATAAAAACCCCGCCCATGTATGTGGTTTAAAAGCTCCTGTACGAATATAATGGACCAGAAAAAAGCTTCCAGAAAGAGTACCGATTAGAATAAAAAACAGGCTTACGAAAAACATCAATCTTAAAGGTTTGTAATCCCTGAAAGCACTCAAGATTATTCTCAGCGTGTTGAAACCGTATTTAAAGAGATTTGAAGCAATTTTTGACTCTCCGAATTCCCTCTCGCCTCTCACCTTGACAGGAATTTCAATTATAGAAATATTTTTTGAAGCTAAGTCTATAAAAGTCTCTTGGGTATAGGTGAATTTTCCGAATAGATTCATCCGTAAAGCTGCATCTCTGGAATAGGCCCTGAAGCCACATGAGACATCATGAAATTTCTTTCGCACAATTTTGCTTATGATAAGAGACATGAGTTTGTTGCCGAGGACTTTGGTTTTAGACATTTCAGGGGAATGGTCCGCTGATTTGAACCTTGAGGCAGTCACAACTTCAGCCTCTCCCTTTATAATGGGAAAGACTAAACCAGGGATGTCTTGGGGATCGAACTGACCGTCAGCATCTATATTCGCGATGATGTCTGCTCCCTTCTCTAGAGCTCTTTCCAAGCCTCTTCTGAAAGAAATACCTAATCCCATGTTATAGGGATGGGTTATAACTTCTGCTCCTTTTTCTCTCGCAATTTTTTCAGTGTTGTCAGTTGAGCCGTCATTGATGACTATGACATCAATTTCACTTATGCTTTCTATCGCTTTTGGCATTCCATCCAGAATACTGCCGATTCCTTTTTCCTCATTAAAAGCAGGAATGATTATGACTAGATGTCTCATGGTTTTATTCCTTTCAAATCATTAATGATGTTTACAAATTTTTGTTCTCTCTTTTCTAGGGGAAACATTGTCTTGACTCTATCTCTGGCGTCCTGCCCCTTATCAGAATTCAATGCTTCCTCTATGGCTCTTGCTGTTTTTTCTGCATCTCCATAAGGAACATAGAAGCCGGTTTCACCCATGACTGCTCGAATGCCCGGGACATCTGTTCCTACAGGGACACACTCACAGAGCATGGCTTCACTTACAGCATTGGGATGCCCTTCGCGCATGGAAAGCTGACAATAAACTTTCGTTTTTTGATAATAAGGAATGAGTTCCTCTTGGGGCAGAGGTTTGATAAGCACAACATTAGGAGGAGAAATACCACGGAGCTCTTCAAGAACTTTGCCGTGAATCCCGATCATCAAAAATTGGACATGAGGAAGAAATTTTGCAGTCTTAACAAATGTATCCAAGCCTTTCAAGCGAATTCTCCTCCAGTCTGAGCAGGTAAACGCAGTGAGCACGGAATTCTCTTTTTTGCCTTTTGGTGAAAATCTTTCATGGTCATAACCATTGGGAACAGTGATTATGTTTTTTCCGTTTACACCAATATTTTTCATGGCATCTAATTTTAACGATTCACTCACAGTTAAAACTCTGTCTGTTTTCTCGAGAGTGTATTTGACCTTGTGAAGGGACTCAGGAGATCGTGCCAGCCCATAGTTTATTTCAGGTAAACTTGACACTTCATAACCCCCGACAACAACGATCGATTTTTTCTTCAATAGTCTTGAAATCAACACTGTATGATAGGCATGGTAATCAGCAAACCACGAGAAGGTCAAATCTGACCAAAGAGCTCGTCTGAAAATTCTTATAACTTTTGAAACATTTTTTTCTCCTGTATAATACTCGGTCCTTACCTTAAAGTGTTTGCTGAGTAGAACCCTGTCTTTTTGGATAAATGTTGAAGAATGGGGAGCCACAAATAGAATTTTTGTTTTTTTATTCGCTGGCATATCGATTTCTTATAATTTGCTGCATTCTCAGGGATTCTTTATTTCCTCGCTTCTTAATTGCAAAAAAGATAGGCTACCGCCGTTAGAAGTTTAACAGCTTGGACATTTAAAGTGATCTATTTAATTGCCAATAAGGCACAATTTGAAAAGGGTGGCTTGCTCTATTCGGCATTTTTTCAAACTCACATAGCAATCCAAGTTTTTAAATTGATGCCCGTTTAGCCTGTTAAATCTTCGGATCCCGTTAATCTTTTTCATTTTTGTCTATAGCAATGGCCTTAATTTTAGACTCAAGAGAATCTGAAATTTTTTTCAATGATTTATAGTTTTCCTTGGCTAGATTGAATCTGCGGCTCATCTGACTTATGCTAGATGTCTTTAGAGAATGAAAAAAGCGGCTTATTTGCTGATTGCTTAACTCTGTGAATTTTTTCAAGAAATAGATGGTTGCGCTTCGCGAAAGAACGGCCTTTGCTATTCTTTTCTTTTTGGCTTTCAGAGAAGGCCAGGTGGAATTTTGATTGACGAGCTCGATAATTTTCTTTGCAAGTGTTAAATCATCTTGGTAAGAAACCTTATTGGACAGCTTAGTCTGATATATTTCCTTTTTAAATTCATCGCTTCCAAGGATGTTACTTGCTTTTAGATTTTTAAATGGTGAGGATATTTTCTCTTTAATCCCTTCACTCAGGTATTTCTTGTAATCTGAAGAAGCAATCAGATTGTTTTCGTTGAGAATTCTCAAAATGCAATTGTAATTGATCCAGTCTTCTTGCTTATTTTTGGAGACATAACCTGGTAGGCTACTCCAACCGTAAAGCATGGGCAACTTTACGGCTCTTTCTTTTACAGGCAGGAGGTGAAGGTATCTGCTGACCTCTGTAAGATATTGCTTTTTTTCAATTATGAAACAGTTATAGCGGTCGTGAAAAAGCTTATTCCTGCATTGGTGACGGCGTTTAAAATAATTTGCTTAGTCGCTGTTAATCCTGTGCATGGATTGGATGAGATTATTTTTACTTGTCTCTAAAATACAGGCGTAGAGATCAGGAAGAAGAACATACCCATAAAATATGAGTTTGCCTTTGATTTTTTGCTTTTTGAGGAGGCTTCTGAAATAAATTTTATCATTGTCATCCCGAAAGATTTTCTGGCCGTTTCTACCCTTGGAGCTTATGAAGTAGATTAATGCTTTACCTTCAATTCTAGGATGACGCCCCATTATTTAGCCTTCCTCGTTTCTATTAAAATGATGCTGGCGCTTCATTTTTCAAGGGATAATCTGTCAAGGCCTGACATATTTGGGATTAATTAGTATCTCAAACCCTGCCGCTCCTCGAACACCCTGAGATTCAATTCCAAGCTTGCCAAATAACATAATCTTCGCGAGTGGTCTGCGATTCTCCGTTCATGTTGTTCAATGATGTTTTCTATACCTCTCCGATTTAAAAGGCCTCTCGCAGCCGTCCTTTCGCTTAAGAGCGTTCCATAGACAACTTCTCTCCATCCAACACTTTTCCTGAGCCAGCGCTCATAATCTACGTAGGATCGTTTACTTTTTATATCCAGCTTCCCCTGAGTAAATCTATATAACCTCCTCTTGGCCATCTCCATTCGTCTATGGTATATGAGACCAATCTCCCAGAAAAAGGGCGACGCATTTGCTGGAAGCATGGTTCTCTGGTAGGGAACGGAAGCCAATTTGGGTGAGAGATGGATCAAAAATTTACGGTATATTCTGTGCTTTGCCCGCATATTTGGCGGGATTCTAGTTACGACTTCCAAGAATCGCAGGTCATATGTGGGTATTTCTTCTTCAAGATAGATCCTTCCAACAACGCTACCCATGATTGTTACTCTGCGCACATATTGCTTCAGAAAGAATTTGTCAGCCTGATTCGGGTAGCTCAATCCTTCTTTTTTAAGATCAAGCAATGCCTGTTTCATCTCAGCTCTCGCATCTTCAATATCTTTGGGCGAAAGAAAACTGTCTTCAAAGATCAAAGTGAGAAGTTCTCTATCAAAGAGCATTGTCTTATCCTCGACAGCAGTAAACAGTGTCTTGTCTGAATCTGCAGAGAGTACTTCATGGGTAAGGTAGCTTCCTCCGAGCAGCAGGTCTCCCGCGAGTGCATTAAAGAAGACCTCATAATCTGATCTCATCCTGTCGAAGACAAGAGGAAGGTAACTCACAAGGAGGGTATTCTGTCCATCAGTTGCTATGATTGGCTCTTGCGAATGCTTTATGAGATTTTCAGGGATATATTCAATAATTAGGTGCTCTTTGCCTGCACGTCTCGCAACTTTTTGGGCAATAGAGATTTCGCGGCAGCCAGGGAGCCCGAATGTGGCGCAACCAAATTTTGCTTCTCCTCCAGCAGCAACCAGAGTCCTAGAATCTAAGCCCCCGCTGAGTGTTACAACTGGCCTTTTGGAATGCTTCAGCCTATCTTGCATCGCTAACTTCAGTGTATCAATCAGCTCGATGGCAAGCTCTTTATCGTCAGTCCTTGTGTCTTGGGAATAATTGATACTCCAGTACTCGGAAATGTTAAGGGATTGGCCATCATATTTCATTATTGCGGCAGGGGGCAGTACTTTAATTCCCTTATAGATTGTTCTTTTTCCAATGGCACTATTGTATAAGAAGTGTTCTGCTAATCCTACTTTGTCCAGTTCAGGGAGCTCTCCTTTTGGTACGAGTGCCTTGATCTCTGAAGCAAAAGCTAATCCTCCATTTCTCAATCTATAGTAGATTGGCCTGTGCCCGTACCTGTCTGTGATGACGATGCTTTCTTTCGCCTTGTTATCGCAGAGCGCAAAGACAAAAGTACCATCTAAATCATAGAACGCATCGATGCCTTTTTTTGAGTACAATGCCATACAACGTTCTGGGCCAATCAGCTTATAGTGTCCATCTTCCCCCATTTCATACGGACGGCCATGGAGAAAAGCAAACCTCGCTCCCTCTGGATCAGTTACACAGAGGGGTTCTGTTTGATCCACGCATCCAAGCGCACTCCAACCCTCTTTTGTAGCGGAGAAATGCCATTGCTTTTGAACCAAAGCTTCGGCCATTTCCTCAATGGGAAAAAGCGCAGATGGTGCAACTCCTACTATTCCCGGCAAAATATCACCTATTTAAAAAGGGATAGGCTACTTTTTTCAATAGAGTCTGCAAGAGTCAAGGTTTCTGTAAAATGGTAAAAAGGGGACAGGTACTCGATATGACTGATTGACTCTGTCACTTTTCCTATGATATTGTCACCCTAAAACGTCACTGCGTGGAAGCCGTGAGTAATTTAGGGTATGCTCAAAAAGAAAATTCTTTTCAATTTAATCAGCTCTGTATCGGTTACCTAGGCCGTATCCTGCCAGTACTGTCCGAGACCTTCGTTGTACGCGAAATCAATGCGCTCCGCCAGCTAGGGGCAGACGTGAGACCTTTCAGCATATATAAACCCAACCCAGCCGAGGTGCATCCCGAGTTTAATGATATTCTGAAGGAAGTGGACATTTTAGTCCGTCCTGCCAATCCTATTTTTTGGTTTTCCCACATGTATTGTGCTTTACGGTCGCCCCGCCGCTTTTTTCAAGCAATATGGCGGAACACCCTGGGGGCTAAAGAGACGTTTAAGCGCCGGCTTCGGAGCCTTGTGCATTTCGGTGCCGCACCTTACGCTTCTCTTCGTTTTCGTCACGCTGGACTGACACACGTTCATGCCCATTTTGCCAGCACGCCAGGGAGCATAGCAATGATGGCCGCAGAACTCGCTGGCATCTCCTTCAGCTTCACCGCCCACGCTTATGATATTTTTGTCGACGATCTGCTGCTGGGGAAAAAACTCAAGTCAGCCAGGTTTGTTATCACCATAAGCGAATTTAACAAAGACTACTTGAGGCAACACTATCAAGAGGCATCAGAGTCGCAGATCGAGATAGTCCATTGCGGTGTTGATTACGAATCGTTCGTTCCTCGTCAGCTCCCGCGTAAGGAAACACCTGCAATTTTTGCCATGGGCCGCCTGGTGGAGACTAAGGGCTTTCACACACTGATTGAGGCCTGCTCCCGGTTGCATGAGAACGGAGTTAAAATACAGTGTCTCATCGCAGGCGACGGGCCGGAATCAGAAAGACTCCAGAAGCTCATTACTGACCTTCGGCTGGAGAAACATGTTTATCTGCTGGGCAAGCTGCTGCAGCCAGACGTTATTGAGTATTACCGCAGCGCGAATATCTTCGCAATGCCTTCTTGCGTAAGAAACAACGACCGCGACGGTATTCCAGTTGTGCTGATGGAGGCCATGGCCATGGAGATTCCTTGCATCGCCACCCGCGTATCTGGAATTCCTGAGCTGGTCAGGCACGAAGAAACAGGCCTTCTTGTCGATCCGGATGATCCGGCAGCGCTAGCAGAAGCCCTCAGCCGGCTGCTGCGGGACACTGAACTAGCCGGACGCCTTGCAAAGGCAGGACGGGAACTTGTAATCCGTGAGTTCGACATTGAGAAGAACGCCAGTGAATTGATGGCCCTTTTCTCGGGTACAAGAAAAACTTAGAAATTCACTTTGCCTTATCCGGTTACTTTGGGGTAAGACCTATTTTCTGAAATAAATGAATAGAAAAATATTTGATATTATTGAAGATATAATAAATATACTTGTCGTTGCTATCGCTGCCCCAATTGATCCGAATTTATATATTAAAACAATATCCAATAAAATATTTAATACCCCGCTTAATATCGAATTATAAAGGTTAATCTTTACTTTCCTGACGCTTGCTATGACATTCCCTGCCGGTATCCTGAAACTTCCAGCTATAAAATATCCGATGGACAGTATTCTGAAGGGAGCAACCGAATCTAAATACTGACTGCCAAATACCGTCTTTATGATTAGAGGAGCAAATATTACCAGAATAGCGCTGATTATGAGGTTTAAGATAATAAGATATTTCTGCATTTCATAGAAATATTTTTTTACTTTTCCTGTATCTTTGAAGTTCCTTGCAAAATATGGATAGGCGAAAATCATTACGGATAAAGGTATGAAAGTTAAGGCAAATGGGATCAGTGTCGCTGTTTTATATGAAGCCACGATCGTTTCTTCTCTCAGTATTATTCCGATTAGAAATATGTCCAGAAGATATAAGATATGCGAAATCGAATTTGTTAACGTCACTACGATTGAGTACTTTAGGAATTCTCTTTTTTCTTTTGATAAGGGAGATTCGATTTTCTTTAAAGCTTTTTTTTCATTTTTTAAGAATCTGATCCCGATTAAAATCGCCAAAATAAAAGCAAAATATCTTCCGGCTATGATCCCATTGACCTTGAATAAATAACCTCCGATTATTGTTCCCAGAAAATAAACTAATGTATTGGAAACGTTTAAATATGAATATTGCCTATTCTTAAAATTGGCCCGGAGATAACTCCCCATAATTTCAAAGATGACTATGAAAACAGGAACAAGACCCAGATAAAATAAGATCTCATCGCTTCCTTACACAGGAAGCTCAAAGAAACTTGTAAAAAAGATTATGCAAATCCCAATCAGAAGATTGAAGGAAATACCGATCTTTAAACCGTACTTCAGAAAAGGAAGTTTATCTTCAATATCCTTTTTTTCACTGCAGAACTGTAAAATAGCAGGGACAACTCCCAATCCATTGACCAGCAAGAAGAATTCAAGGATATTCATGGCATAGGAGAAACTGCCAAAGGTCTCTTTGCTTAGAAGTCTTACGATTATTATAGATGTTGCAAATCGAATAATCCTGTTAATGACCGTGGAACCAAAGATATGGAGAAATCCTTCTTTTATTACAAACTTCAATTTATCAATCAAGGTTTTCATCACTGATCCAAACCAATGATACCCGCTATCTCGCTAAAATTGATGGATATTGCTGAGATAAAATGGTGAGGAATTCTATGTTTAAGTCTTTAAAGCAAATTGATGCATTTCTTTTATCTTATTTTTCCAATCTAAGTTTCGTGCAGCATACTCTCGCATATTTTCTGATAAATTTTCAATTTTTGAAACTCTCTCGGCAAATTGAATTATTTTTTGAATATCAATCGGGTCATTGCAGTTGTCAACTTTTAAAGCAAACGCGCAGTCATCTTCAATATCAACATCGTTATAGGCATAAATAAACGGGATACCTCTTGTAATATATTCCCTAGTTTTCAATACACATCCCTCATTCATCTCATTCCTAAACAGAGCCAGTGAACTCACAGCAACGTTTGAATCAATATAATACTTATCGAGTTTGGCTCCATAGAGTTCACCCATAATATGAATATTTACATCCTTCTCGTGCAGGCTTTTAAGTAATTTCAATTCTTCAGATCGATAAATATTTCCGACTAAGAACAGCTTAATGGTAATGTATCCGTCATATTGCATTAATCCTCGCAGTAATCTGTCCAATCCATGCCATGGTTCAAATATGCTGGAAACAAAAATTATGTTTAGTGCGCTGTTATCAACGGGCTTAAACTTTGTAAATGTGATGCTCCGAACATCAATACCATTAGGAATCACTATTGACGGCTTTGCTTGTTTTGCAAGATCGAGATGCATTCGCCTTATTTCATCAGTTACCCCTATGATACCAACCACCTTTGATAATAATTTAGGGGAATTCTTTTTTTCCAGGAAGATGCGGAGAGGATTCAAAAAGCCGACCTCCTGGGTTTTCAATTCCGCTACCGCATTCGTTTGATGTTCGGTAATGATTTTATTTTCATATTTTTTAAAGAAATTTTTGTAGAAGGGGTCAACTGAATTTGGGTAACGCAAAATAATTCTATCGTATGGTGTCAAATCGACACTTTTCGATATGGTTCTAAAACGGAAAAAATTTATTGCCATTTTTCTCAGGAAATTGTTACTTGGTAAATCTAACTTAAACAATTTAATATTTTCATCTTTTTTATTTATGTCATTCGAGAGGACGATAAATTCAAAATCAAAACCTAGCTCTTTGGCTGCTTTCGCCTGTCCGACAATCTTGTTATAGACGCTGCGACAAGGGTTGAAACTAACGTGTGCCAATTTCATGGGCGTTACACTTTCATATATTGCAACTCGCTCGCTTTTGTCATTTTATTTTTTTATATGATATGTATTTATTCAAACCGCTGGGCTTGATGAATCAAACCCCTACAAAGAGAGGCTTGCCACACTCTATCTCCGGTTGTCCACAATGACTGTTTAAATCCGATAAGATGTTACGCCGAGGATCCGATCTGCTGCTTGTCCGTCTCCATAGAAGGTACTAGAAAAAGAATCATGTTCAAGGGTGGATGATTGGAACCCTGCCTGGATAATCTTATTTTTATCCGCTCCTGTAAGGACATTATTTCCTTTTTCTAAAGTTTCCACCCACTCGGTCTCGTCTCGCAGGGTCACACAGGGAACCTTGAAAAAATAAGCCTCTTTCTGCATTCCACCTGAATCCGTCAATATCTTTGTTGCATATTTTTCAAGGATGAGCATGTCAAAGTAGCTCACTGGCTCGATTATTTGAATCTGGTTAAAGACAGATGGGGCGAGGTGGAATGCCTCTAAGTTTTTCTTTGTCCTCGGGTGGACAGGGAATATGATCGGCTTCTCTATGCTTATTTCAGTGAAAGCATCCAGGATACTCTTCAGCTTTTTCTTATCGTCAGAATTTTCAGCTCGGTGGACGGTCGCCAGATAATATTTTTTTGGCTCTAATTTTAGCCTTTCCAGAATATTCGATCCCGTTTCAGCAATTTTGAGCCCCAATAAAGCAGCATCATACATGATATCACCAACGTTGATCACCAGGGGAGTGCTTTTATCGGCAGAAAAGGACTCAGAAGGACTCAAATCTATCAACTTCCCATTGTTTGCAACATTAGAAAAACCTTCTTTTCCTAAATTTTCGCAGGCGTTCTCGGTCGGACAGAAAAGAAAGTCAGAGGAACGGTCAGCCAGGATCCGATTGACCTCCTCTGACATGTTGCGGTTGTAACTTCTCAACCCTGATTCAACATGAGCGATGGGGATTCCTAATTTCGAAGAAGCAAGAGCTCCGGCAAGAGTCGAATTCGTATCGCCGTAAACGATAACCAAGTCTGGCTTTTCTTTTACCAAAGCTTCCTCGGCTTTTTTCATCATCTCCCCTGTTTGCCATCCATGTGACCCAGATCCCACTTCAAGGGTGTAATCGGGTTCAGGAATACCGAGTTCGTCAAAAAACACTTTATCCATCTTGTAATCATAATGCTGACCGGTGTGGATGATTTTATGTTCAAGCGCTATTTTCGAATTCGGATGCTTTTGTCTTTGAGAGGCTTTTATCAGCGGAGCGAGCTTGATAAATTGGGGACGTGCGCCGACAAGGCTTGCTATTTTCATTCTCTTTTTAGCTGGAGGCTTTATCAACCTCTAAGACATCTGTCTTTTCTTTTTTGTATTTTCTTCCGCAATTCACACATTCCGCCGTTTCACTGGAATCTGCGGAATTCGTTAAACTGAGCTTCTCCCCACAATAACACATCCATCCCTGAATACTGCCTGGGACTCCATAGACCAGGGCATAATCGGGAATGTCTTTGTTCACTAATGCACCTGCTCCCACGAAAGCATATTTTCCGACCGTAATCCCACAGACGACAGTCGAATTCGCGCCCAAGGTGGCTCCCTTTTTCACCAGGGTTTTTTGGTAATCATTCTTCCGGGGCCAGTGGCTTCGAGGGATAATAACATTTGTAAAGACCATTGAAGGACCGCAGAAGACATCATCTTCGAGAATAACTCCATCATATACGGACACATTGTTTTGAATCTTGACATTGTTGCCAATTGTCACATTGGGGCCTAACATGACATTCTGTCCGACATTGCAGTTTTTCCCGAGTTTTGTATTTTTCAACACGTGAGAAAAATGCCAGATCTTGGTGCCTTCCCCTATTTCGACTCCTTCATCCACAAATGAGCTCTCATGTACGAAATATTTCTTCCCTTCATTTTTTACGTTTGTCGAGGAATTGCTCGATTCTTTGAGATATTTCTGGCATTCCTCGAGTATTTTCAAGACTTTAAGGCCATTTTCCCCGTCTGTTTTTGGGGAATTCCTTGTCGTTATGCAATCAATAAAATGTTCGCATTCTGCTCTCAGTGGTTCCTTTTTTTCTATATCTATGGGCTCAGCCTCTTCAGGCCGGGGGATAGGGAGTCTGTCGATCCAGTCGATTTTATGGCTGTAGGAAAATAGCTTGTCAGAAGGATTGACATCATCAAAAACGACCATCTGTTTATCACCGATCACAACAAGTTTCTGTTCCTTGTATGGATGGAGCCAGCTTACGAAAATATGCGCCTTGACTCCACTCGGGAAGTTCATTGTCGTAACAGTGACATCTGTAATATGAGGATTGAGGTAATTTCCTCCCCGGGCAAATATTTCATCCGGCATTTCGCCTAATAGATTGATAATGACTGAAATGTCATGAGGGGCAAAACTCCAGAGGATGTTTTCTTCGGTTCTGAATTTCCCCAAATTCAGTCTATTGGAATATATATAATGGATTTTTCCTATGTCTCCCTTATCGATTATTTCTTTCAGTTTTATTATTGCGGGGTGGTACTCAAGAAGGTGTCCGACCATTAAAATCTTATTTTTCTCTGCAGCTAGAGAGACGAGCTCCTCGCCATCCCTGTAATTTAAGGCAATCGGTTTTTCAATAAACACATCTTTTCCGGATGAAAGCACTTCTTTTGCTAGTGAGAAGTGTGTCTCTGCCGGAGTTGAAATGACAACAGCCTCGATATTCGAATCTGCCAATAGTGTCTTCAGGTCATAATAAACAGCGGCATCCTGATACTTTTCCTTGAATGATTTGAGTTTCTCCTCATCAATATCGCAGATAGCATATAGTGAGTCTAGTTCATGGAAGTTCCGTATCAAATTCTTCCCCCAGTGACCGCATCCCATGACAGCGATATTTTTTTTCATTTTCGTTTACTCCTTTTAAAACGCTCAATCAATTTCATCAAAATCCGACAATTATATAGAGAAACAATATGTCTTTTGTTTAAATATCAAAAAAGGAAATGTTACTGTGGTTTATTCTCGAGGTCCTTCAGAAATGGATAATTTGTCATATCTGTAATTCTCATCATGTGGTATATTGTTGCCCTCTTTTTTTCCTTTTCATCTATTTCAGTATTATAAAATTCCCAGACAATCTCGCCGCCTTTTGTAATTTCAAAAACCCGTCCGTTGTTTGCATCAGTGATAAGTGTATTTCCATTTGGTAATCTTTGATTTCCACCACCCCAATAGGAATAGAAAGATTCAGGAGGGTCGGCTAAGTATTGCCATACTATTTCCTCGGTTTGAGGGTTGAGTTCTATAACCCGCGAATATTTTCTTCGGATGCCGTTATCGAAGATCAATATATTTCCGTTTTCTAGGATTGTCGAATTATGAGGGCCTTCCAATTGACCCTTTCCCCAGGTCCAAACAAGTTTTTCTTCTTTAACGTCAAAAATGCCGATGAGATCTAAACGTCTTGAACAGATCAAGACATTGCCTTTTTTTAGCACATCATTAATATCTCTCTTTATAATTTCAACACAATTCGAATGAAAAATATCCGTGGGCGTGGCAAAAATGTCTCTCGGTGGCTTTATACCTCTTTCGATTCTTGTAACAAAACCTTTCGGACTGATGAGCCACTGAGCTATCTTTTTTAATCTATCGGGAGGAATTTCATTCTTAAAAATTTTATATAAAGGTATTTCCCTTTTAATTTTTCCTTCTGGAGATAAGATTGCAACATATTCGTTTCCAATGGGCAGAGGTATGATTGACCAAAACGCAACTTCGTAGTTATGCAAAAGTGTATAGATGTCGTCATTTTCATCCATATCAATATAGTGGTGAGATGAGATTTTTTTGAGCCACTTGATATTAGAATGCCAATCCATTCTGACGAGCATTTTTTTGGAAGCAATTTCTAATAGGTCTCCATTTTTTAATAACTTCACAAAAGGCCATTCGTAGCCCTTTTTATAATTTATATTCGCGGACCACGTATGCAGAATATTTCCAAACATGTCCATAAGATATGCTGTTGATAAAATTCGAGAGGAATAAATGTTTATGCCCTTGTAGGATTTCTCAGGAATATATCTTGTAACTCCTCGCTTTTTTATGGTTTTTTCTGCTGAAACCCATTTCGCGTAAGGAAGCGACTCGAGTGCTTTATTTGAGTGTCGTTCATCTTGTATCTGTTGAGCAGAAGTCACAAATGAAAGCATTAGAGAGACAATTAAAACAACGCCTGAAAAGTATAAAGACAGATATTTCCCTTTGCTTGGCTTCAGTAAAATCAATGCTAAAGATAGGGTAAAGATAGAAATCCCTAGATTGGCTAGCAGACTTGTGGGATTGAATTTATAATCAAAGAAATAATGATTCATCAGCCAGCTGCCGATAAAGAAGAATGCCAAGCATAAAAAAGCAATTACACCGAACCGGCTTTTGTCCTTTATATATATTTTTTTTGTATCCAATGGGAGTAAGAGCCAAAAGAGCTTTTTAATAAGAATAAAGACAACGAAGAAGAGAATTGTGTATAGAAAGGCAATAAGGTGGAAGGCGACAAAAATCGGAGGGATTTCTTCGAATCCAAAAATAAAGCCGGTTAATAACAACGTTAAAGCAGACCCAAAAATCATTAAAGCCAATATTATGATAATTATTTTTTTCAATTTCATTGTTTTTTTAGATTGTGTGTTTTTTTGTTCTTTCAAATTACAAAAAAAGGCAGGCTACCGCCACAAGAAACCGACCTCTCTCATCAGTCTGTTCTATCAACAAACGTCTTGGATTTTTTTGCCTAGGGAGCTTGCGTACTGAAATAAGACTTTATCCTCAATTCTTAGAAATTGTTCCATGTGAGGCCTTTTTATTTTTAGCACAATATTTTTGATACTTTAATCTTTAGGGATTTATTTGTCAAGGTCTGACATTTCGACGAAGGGCTCAATAAAAAAAGCGTGGTGAGAGGTAGGGATATGCGGCCTACTTCATTAAGGCCTCTGGAAGCAAGATTGGTATATTGTTGACCACAGGGAATTTGCCGCAGGCTTCACATACCAAATACCCATTATTCTTTTTTATATTTCGGTTACATATCGGACAGGCTAGTAATTCATATATCTCATATTTCTTTTTTGTTGCAAAAATTTGCTTTCTCAAAATTGATTTCATTCTTTTCTTTAATGTGTCTTTCTTCTCTACAGAGCCAAGACCTTTAATATATGCACTCACATCAATTTTTTCATCTAGTTTATGTTCCTCGTCAATATCATTTAAAATAAAAAGATTAATAGAGTCATTTTCCCAAAATATTATTGTCTCCATCCAGCCCCTGTTTTTTTTTGAGAATGACCTCTTGCTGTACTTAGTGCGTTTTTTTATAAAATACCCTAATAATAGATATATACTATAAATATTCTTTGATTTCGCCGCCATAAAGATTGTGTTTTTTTTTCCTGCAATAAACCATTTATGACCTGGTGTTCCTGTTCCATGGTGCAGTTCTGATATGATATCTTCTGGTATATTTTCTGCGCAGTGCTGAAATCCTCCATGCAATATTTCGATAAAGGGCGATGGTGAAGCGATGTAACCTGCTTTACCGACTCGTTTTATTTCAGCAATAAACTTATCCGGGTGCACTAGGTGTTCCAATACATGGCGGGCAATAATAAAATCAAAGGAATTATTTAAAAAGGGCAGTGACTGAGCATCGCCGACTATAAACGGTCTTTCATCGACATTAATATGCAATAAACTTGTCCTGTGTTTTTTTGTTACAAAAGGATATTTGTCCATACAGACATCAGACCTTAATAATGGATTTGCTCCAGATCCGATTTCCAGCACTAAGTGATTTTTTTTGATGGAGAGCACTTTTACAATTTTTAATGACCTTAATATTCGTCTAATCATCAGTATTATTCCGTTATATCGTCAGCTAGTCATAACCGAATCTCTTCATTGAAAGATTATTTCTTAACGATAAGAACTTCGTTTTTGTGGTGGCGCTAGATTCCTCACGATTTTATCTTATTGCAGTTCACTGGCACCGTCTGCAAACCTTATCAAACTCAAAAAAATGAGTCAACAACGGAAGATCTGACATTTTGGTGAGTTTTCTTGAAACGAACACCTCTGGTCAATTTGCGATAAGACGCTAAAATGATTTAAAATTCTCATTCAGTCAAAGTGATAGATTACAACGTTGCCATAAAATGAAAAATCGAATGAACTGCGAGGGCGAATATTAGTAGATTCAGGCATGGCTGGTTATTCCTCGAGATGTGCTTTTTTGCCATTCAAAAAATTAACTTTGTTTGACGCAAAAAATGACTAAAACCGCTCTAAACAAAGAGTATTTTCTTGCATTTTTCATTATATGGATCTTCTTCTACCTGTTCTTTCCATCTTGGCTGTTTCCTGTCTCGACTGCAAATAGGGCTCTAATCTATGTTGCGCTGTTGGCCTTTTTTCTTATGAATGGGGGACTCTTCTATAAGTGGAATGTTCCTTATGTAAAAGAAAAATTATTCAATATAAATAAGGACAGCATATTTTCATTCCTCCGCAGTAATAAAATATTGACGGCTGTGTTTTTATTGTTTTCTGTCCTGCAGATCTACCCGATGTTAATGCCGTTAAGGACAAGAGGAGACGAGGGGTATCACGCGAACAACGGGCTTGAGATTTTAAAAATGATTAACATCAAAGTCGGACATCTTTTGCCGATTGATTTTCACTGGATTTTTAAATTATTGGTTGTTTTCCTAATAATGATATTTATTGTTGTAAGAAGAGTCAGACTGAAGTCGAGAGTTGCCGGTATTATTAAAAATAAGTATCTGCTTATCGCAGGCCTTTCAATCTTCTTCATTGTTTATTTTATTTCTGTCTTGAGATTTCCGTATAGTATAAGGATGCATCGATTTCCACCTATAAGCAAGCTCATTCACACTTTCACATATTTATTATTCTCTCCGAGCGAGTTTATCGTGAGGCTTCCCCAGCTTATTTTTACTCTTCTGGCTGCTGTTTTTTTGTTTAAGACGGTTTCTTTATACAGAGAGAGGAGAGAAGCTCTTTTTGCAGCCTTGACATTTCTCTGTTTGCCTCTGGTGATATCTTTCGCGAATGATGGCAGGCTGGCATCTGGGACAATGTTTTTTATGATTCTGGTGAGTTACTTTTTTATGCGTCATCTGAAGTTTCACACTCATAGAGATTTCATATTAACGGTGTTCTCTATTAGCTTGGCTTTTCTCTACAAAAGACCACTTTTGATAATGATTGCAGTGATCTGGATTTTTCTTTTCCTGAGAGGACACATAAAATTTGACAGGGAATTTTGGAGCAGATTTTCTTATTATCTCAAGTTTACGTGGATCGGGCTAGTTCCTATAATTCCCTGGTTAGTTATTACGAAATTTTTACCCGGGAGGGAATATCATTTTAGTGTAAAGAATTGGCTGAATATGGACATTGTTCTGATTTATCTTAAAGGTTTACCTAAGACCACTGGTTTGTTTTTAGCTTTGATTTTGGTTATATCCCTTGTTTATTGCATGGGATGGAAACGGGATTGGCTTTTCAAATATTTTTTAGTCCTCTTTTTTCTTGTTTATATTTTGATCACTTCAGATGCATATATGTATAGACGACAATATATGATATTCAGATTTGCTTCTTATTTTAGCCCTTCTGTTGCGATATTTGCTTCGGCAGTTATCTTTGCTTGCCTTGAAAAAATTAGAAAGAAGTCAGCAGGAGTGATGGCCACTGTTTTTTTATTTTTATTGCTTTTTCTCTGCAGCTCGGTGATTCCGCCTCAATATACAGGAATAGATTCAAGATTAGTCATGTTTTATAAGATAAAATCAAGGTATGCTCCCTATGACCAAGCTCTGTCTTATGTAAGTAAGAATTTTTCGCAGGAGACAAGATTTCATGCAGCATTTGGACCAACTCCTGTTAATTTTTACGCCTACAAATATAATGCCTTAAATCAACAATATAAGTTAAAAGCCGAAGAGAATTTCGATATAACAATGTGGAAGTATCCAGACGAGCAGACCTTTGGGAATCTTCATGCTTACTGCAGTAAGAACAACATAGATTATTTTATGTTCCCTTCTGCAAAATGGACCTCTGAATATATTAGCGAATCATTGATAGATGATTTGAGAGATGAAAAGAAATCCGGTCATAAATTTAAAATGGTTAAAGAATTTGAATTCGGCGGAAACTATGTCTATATATCAAAAGTATTAAAATAAAAAAGGGGACAGTCCCATTTTATCAGAAGGAAGAAAGGGACTATCCCCCTTATCTCTTTCTTAAATGAAAAACAAAATTAACTAAAACAAGAAAGGATATCACTCCTATGATGGCAATCCACATAGCTTTTTCAGAAAAAGTTGTAAAGACATTAGCACTGACAGGACTCTCGTAGTGTTTGCTCTTATCTATTAATACCTCTATCTCTCGAAGCGTATCTTTATTCCATCGATAAACCGAATTTTCTATGCTTTTGCTGAAATACTTTTCTAATATGAGGTTTTCCTTATAGGCAATGAAATAGGAATTTTTCTTTTTATTTAGGTTTGAAGTAGATTTACCTTTGTTAAAAAGTGCATCCCGGCGATAAATATGGACGCGAAGCTCATGCATGAAAGGGTCAGTAGTTGCGCTGTATTCTCTTATGAACTGCTGATAATTTTTGTTTACCGATTTATTCAATATCTGTGCACACAGGTGTCCTCTGAGATTATCTATCTTCTTTATGCTTTTAGGACTAAATCTGGAATAGAAAACACCTATGTCTGGGTCTTTATGCTTGTACCCAAATTCACTCATAGGCTCTTCCTTTTGAAGGTAAGATAACCAGGGGATTTTATTCGTATAGCGAAAAACGCGTTGAGGAGTATTTGATGCACATAATCCCAGAAGTATAAGGCAAGAAGCAAATATAGAAGTAAATATCTTGAAAGATTTCCAATTTGCTTTTCCGGAGATAATTTTAGGCTTCACTACCTGCCATATAGCTAATTTGAATAATCCCCCGGATAAAACATTAAGCCCTACATCGCGAAAGCTCCAAATCCTCAAAGGGATTACCCACTGCAATGCTTCATCTAGGATTCCGATTGAGAGGGCGAACAGAGTTGCTGTTAGATAGATACTCTTGTTTCTAATATGATTACTCAGTGCTTTAAAGAGGAAAAATCCCAGGAGTCCATATTCAAGGAAATGGATGGCTTCTTCTGGGTTTCTCCAAAGTTTCAACGTAAAGTACACGTAAGCTCCCATTATAAGAAAAAGCCATATGTAGTTTGATGCAGCCCGGATTTTAAGCTTAAAAATCAAATAATAAAGTAAACTAAAAAACCCTATAGCTAATATAACCAAAACAAAATAGCCAAATACTTCTCTACTCCATTTTTCGGAGACAAACTTCTGGATAGATCTGGCTATAGGAACAATTAAGAAGATGGAAACAGAACAGAGAGCTACCCAGAGCCAGGAAAAGAAAATTTTCTTTTTAATAATTTTTTATTACCTTTCTCTTTTTGAGAAATTATAAAAAAAATGTCCTCCTACCGAGGACATCTTGGATGCTAAGAAAGAGATATTATTGATGCTGCCGTTTTATTTTTTTTGCAATTTTTCTGGTTTCTCTTGCCTTCTGAAGAGAACTTTCTTTATTGTCTTCAGAAGAATCCTGAAATCCAGAAATAAGTTCATATGCGAAATGTAATACAGGTCATACTCCAGTTTTTCACGTGAATCTTCCAGAGATGACGCGTAAGGAAAATTGACCTGAGCCCACCCGGTCAGCCCCGGCTTTATAAAGTGTCGAAATGAATAATAGGGGATTTCTCTATTGAGTTTTTCTACAAATTCAGGCCTTTCTGGCCGAGGACCCACGAGACTCATTTCACCCTTGATGACATTCCAGACTTGTGGCAATTCATCCAGATGCAGTTTGCGGAGGATTTTCCCTGTTAGGGTAATCCTTTTATCGTTTTCATCTGCCCAGAGTGCTTCACCTTTCTCTGCTTTTTCGATCATCGACCTAAATTTAAATAATGAAAAAATTGACTCATTTTTTCCGACTCTTTTTTGAGTATAAAAAACAGGTCCTTTGGAATTGATTTTTATGAGGGGTGCTACTAACAGCCAAAGAGGTAAACTTGCTAGAAAAATAAGAGATGATATGAATATATCTATTAATCTTTTGATTCTGATTACAAAAATATTCCCTGAACGCTCAATTCCATCTTGTTTCAAAAACCAGTCATCTTTTATGTAGCGGAGGGGCACCTTTTCTTTTAAGATCTGATACATCTCAGGAACATCAATAACAGGGATTCCTTTTAGACGTGTCTTTAATATATTTTTTATTAATTGAGGATTCTTTTCCTCAGGTACAGCCATAACAATTTGGTCGGTTTCGTGATTTTCGACCAAATCTGGAATTTTATCTGTTGAACCCAATACTTTTAATTGAAGCGCCGGAAAATATTCTCCTTTCTTGCCTTCATCATCATCTAAGAAACCTAAGATCTCAAAGTCACTGACTGTAGAGTCGATAACTTTAGCTATTTCTTGTCCTGTCTTCCCAGCGCCTATAATGATTAGTCTTTTTGGTTTTATCAGATATTTAAATAATTTGTGACAGAATCCTCTCCAAAGAAATATGGCAACAAGGATGATGAGGTTAGCAAAGAACAGAATTCCCCGTCCGATAGGAAATAGAAAAAGCCCATATTTTAAGAAGGAAGTAAAAATTGCTGCAACAAGTACACTAAAAAATATTCTTCCAAAGAAATTTACTGTAAAATAACTTTTCTCGAGTTTATACGAGTCGAAGAAATAAAAAATAGCAAGGTAACTCAAAGTCATCAAAAGTAAAAACGGCAAAGGAATTATTTCGCTGAAGCGAGGAAGCGCTCCAAATTGTAACCGTAAATAGTAGGCTGCCACATAAGAAAAGAGAATAATAAACAAATCGCCAATTAAAATGGGAAATGTCCTTTTGAACCTCTGTTTAACTGCCATTTTGTTTGTACTCTTTATCTATTAATCTACAATTTCTTCCTGCTTGATCCTCATCTTTTTAATTCCAAATTCTTTCATTGTAGCGATGAAGACAAACCCTAGCAAAATTTTGGGTAAATACGCAACTAGGTGGAGCAAGATTCCGTAGCTCAAAGCGTGACTTTTAGAGATTCCAAATGCAGCAAGAGCTAATATTACAGCATATTCAAAAACGCCTATTTTCCCTGGAACAGAAGGTGGGATATTCCCGACTTGAATTGCAAGAAGAACAACTAGCCCCACCCAAAAAGAAAGGTTCAGATCAAAAGCCTTAAATAATAGAAAATTAGTTAAAACCTGTGCTCCAATTAGGACAAAAGTTAAAAAAATAAGAGTGGTCGATGTTTTTATACTTCTGAATTGGCTGAAAGCTTTGAAGCTTTTTTCAAAAAAGCCTTGAAAGGCCTGTCGTAATTTCGTTGGCAAAAAACGCGAGAAAAGACTTATCCTTTTAAGGAGTATCTTTGGCCAAATGATTATTATTATCAGAAAGCATGCTATTAACGCACAAAAAAAAAGAGCGATTTTATATCCTTTAAACTCTATTTCTATAGCGAGGATAGCTGGAATCGAGATCCAGAAGAGGACAAAAATAAGGAAATCGAGGATTTTTTCTATTGCGATAGTCCCGATCACATAGCCTCCGGAAACTTTATATTGTTTCGTTGTTAGATAGGCTCTTACAACTTCACCCAAACGAGCTGGCATGATGATGTTTGTATATTGGGAGATTATGTTCAGTCGGAATAGACTATTTAGAGGAATTTTTTCTTCTGGCTGTAACAAAATTTGCCACCGCCACCCTAAAATAAAGACAGAAAAAATTGTGTTGACCAGGGCTAGAATTATCCAGAAGAGATTAATATTGGAGAAAGCTTCCCCTAGTGCTTCCCAATCAAGCTTCCTAAAACTTAACCACAGAGCAAGCGCTGTTACACTTGTTCCTAATAGGATTTTTATCCATTTTTGTCCGATTTTTATCATAATATCTTTTTCTATGAATAATAAAGACTTCGGTCAGTAAATAATTATCTGTAACTACGCATAAGTCATCATTTCTTCTTATTAATCAACTCTGGCCTGATGATTAAGCCAAAATAGAATATCAGCAGAATTGTTGTCCCACCCAAGATTATTGATAACCATAGCTTATGTACAGAAAGGCAAATTCCTAAGGACATTAAAATTAACCCTAAAAGGATTGTTGCTTTGAAGGAGGTTTTTTTAAAAGTCTCCATTACTTTTTTTTTCTGTACGTATGCAGAAAATTCATAGTAGCCAAAGGCTGATAAAATTATTGATATACCCAGAATCCATATGGAATATGATATAACCCGGAAAATTTTAAATTCGAATATCCCCCAGGCTTCAAATTTGTTTAATTCTGTGTAATTAGGATGTCCATAATTACTCTTGATAGATAGTCGAATCCAGCGTGCGGTTGTTTCCTGTATTGAAAATTCTTGGAATTTTGTGCTTTTTTCAAGAATAAAAGACCCAATATATTCATAATTTGATTCGGAGCTGGCTGTTGAGAATTCGACCTGTACTTCTTTTGAAGATACTCCAGGGTATGCAGCTTCATGTGCAATATTGTTGAATCTTAAAATATCAATTTTAGCATTACCGGCTAATTCGAATATTATAACATGAGGGAAAGGCTCATTTTCTTTCGATCGCCATCCACGATGACTTCTTTCTGTTATTAAATTTTTTGCTGACCATTTTTCTGTGTCTTTTGAAGACTCATATGACGTAATTGTCCCTCTTGATAAAGATAAAACTCTGTTCTTTAAAGGCCTCTTATCAGAAGCTTGAATGTTGCTGCAGAGACTAATAAGAGGTAAGAATGCTATAAAAAAAATGTAATATTTATTCCTCATTTAATTAATGTTGATATAGATTTTATTGGAAGAACAAGCCAGATAAAAACCCCATCCCCCAACATATATGCATTGTTCCCCATGCAAGGCAAATCAGAGCTTGCTGTTTAAAGGGGATTTTTTTCTTTGACCAGCTAACAAGCGCGATCGTGAACAGTCCGGAGAGATAAAAAAAGGGAAAAAGGAGAAACAGAATATTCCTAAGGCTTAAGAGTATCGAAAAAAACAAGCCTACGACAATAATAATGGGTCCTATTTGTCTAAATGAGGTAAATTTTCTGTGTTTCAAAGTTGTATAACATCTTCCTCTTCCATATTTAAAATATTGTATAGCCAATTATATTAAAGATTCTCGTGGGTAATATATTACTCTTAT
>CP070825.1:3033411-3046328 GCA_020344415.1 Candidatus Aminicenantota bacterium | reverse complement strand
GGAGGCGCGATCACCTCAGGAGTCAACAACTCCTTCTTCGGATATCAATCCGGATACAGCAACACCACAGGAGGCGGCAACTCCTTCATCGGATATCGTGCCGGATACAACAGCACCACAGGATCCCGCAACACCTTCCTCGGATATAATGCCGGATGCTACAACACAGGAGACTACAACACCTTCCTCGGATATAATGCCGGATGCTTAAACACAGGAGACGAAAACATCTTCGTCGGATATTATGCTGGATACTACAACAGCACAGGAAGCTACAACTCCTTCTTTGGATATAGTGCCGGATACCACAACACCACAGGATCCCGCAACACCTTCATGGGCTATCAAGCCGGATACTCCAACAACACAGGCGTCGAAAACACCTTCCTCGGCTATCGAGCCGGATACAACAACACAACAGCAAACACGAACACCTTCATCGGATATTATGCCGGATACTTAAACACCACAGGATTAAGCAACACGTTCGTTGGCCAGCGTGCCGGATACTACAACACAGGAGACTGCAACACTTTCCTTGGCAAAGCTGCCGGATACCACAACACTAGTGGGCAGTACAACACCTTCATCGGAGATACTGCCGGATACATCAAAACCGATGGAGACCGCAACACCTTCCTTGGCTATTGTGCCGGATACAACAGCACTGGCAGCAATAACGTCTTCCTGGGTCACAAGGCAGGATATAATGAGACCGGCTCCAATAAGCTCTACATCGATAATTCCAACACCAGCTCTCCCCTCATATAAGGTGAGTTTGACAATGATATACTCACCATTAACTGCAGAGTCGGGTTCGGAACAACTACCCCCATTACTCCCGTTGAATTATTAAGATCCGGCGAGAATCCATCTTTTCAAGTGAACCGGTCTGATAGCGATATAAGAATGAGGATAATTGCTTCTACTGTAGCAGGGCTTGTTACTTCTTCAGGGGCGATACGGTTTAGGACGCATAATGAGACAAGATTTACAGTAGACGAAGAAGGTGATGTTGGGATAGGCATATACAAGCCTGCTCACCTGCTGCATATTGTAGGAGGAGCCTATTGTGATGGGGGGGCATGGGTAGCCGGATCGAGCAGAGAATACAAAGAGAACATCACCTCTCTCAGGAGAGAGGAAGCATTTGAAGCATTGGAGGGGCTCAATCCAGTACGATTCAATTACAAGAGGAATAAAAAGGAAGAATATATAGGATTTATTGCAGAGGATGTTCCGGAGCTGGTAGCTACGAGGAACAGGAAGGGAGTCAGTACAATGGATGTGGTGGCTGTATTGACGAAGGTGGTGAAGGAGCAGCAGAGAGTGATGCAGGAACAGAGGAAGAATGTTCAGGAACAGCAAGAGATGAACAAAGAGCAGCAGAGGATAATAATGGAACTTCTTGAGAAGATTGAAGCGCTGGAGAAGGAGAAATAAGCAAGACCACTAATCTATCTGAACCTGCACATCCTAAACAAAGAATCCTCGCCCTCTGGAAGGACACCACTCCCAATTTTGCTGAGGTGGAGCGTACTAAGAAGAGGCTGGCAGGATTGAAGAGCCAGTGATTTCTGTATTCCTGAATTAGCCTGTCTTCACACACAATCTCACTCATTTTCTTTAGCCCATATCTATCCATTAAGCCAGGCGACTGATATAAATTCCTCCCTGGTATGCACTATAAAGTAACATATGCACATCTACGATTCGTTTGACTATTTGCACATAAATCATTATTCTATTGCCATGCGATTGAGGGGAAGCATGGGCTATGAAGTGTTCCAAATGTGATTTTGATAATCTTTCTGACCTTAGGTGCAGATTCCGGTCCATTCCGGACACTGATTCCGATTTATTCCGGTCACTAAATCCGGAGCATTCCTGTCACCGATTCCGGTTTATTCCGGCCACTTTTTACCGAGTTCCGGAATGTTTGATCAGCAAAGCGGCGCTGGATAACTTAAACAGAATAAGCCATCATGTCTCTTTTGAAAAAGAGAGGAGAACAAGATGGCCAAAAAGAGGTTATCCATGCGAAAAATTAGAGAAGTACTCAGGTTAAAACATTCGGGGCTTTCCATTCGGGCTCTTGCCAGGGCCTGTTCGATCGGAAGGGAGACGGTCCGGGAGTATTTACGCCGGGCTTCAGAAGCGGGTCTTAACTGGCCCCTTCCTGATGAGCTTTCCGATGAGAGTCTGGAACAGCCGCTTTTTCCATCGGTTATAAAGATCTATGGCCAGAGGAGGTTCCTGACTGGGCTTTGATCCATCGGGAACTGAGGAAAAAGGGGGTGACCCGCCGGCTGGTGTGGGAAGAGTATAAGGAAGAAGAAAGAGATTATTACCGCTACTCTCAGTTTTGCGAGCTTTACAGGCGATGGGCAAACAACTTGTCTCCTCCTATGCGGCTTCCTCACAAGGCGGGAGAGAAGCTGTTTGTTGACTATGCCGGTCTGACAATGTCCTACATGGATCGCTCCGATGGGAAGGAAAAGAAGGCGTATATTTTTGTAGCCACTTGGGGGGCCAGCAATTACACTTATGCCGAAGCCCATCCTTTCCAGACACTTACTTCCTGGATCAGCGGCCATATCCGGGCGTTTGAATATTTTGGGGTTGTAGGTATGTCAGACCCTCCTGGACACTTTATGTTATTTTGTAAGCTACAAAAAGGAGGTCTGACAGATGCAAAAAGAAGTCAAAGAGGCATTCAGAGTCCATTTCAAATGGACAGTTATTGAATATGCCAAAGTTTGTCGTTTGGAGTCTCCCTCTTTTCAAAATCATTCATCTTGCTTCTCCTCTCCTTTTATCCATTATTAAGAGACTGAGGATTTGAGCAATTTCCTTAATTGTTCAATCTGAATTCTAGAGAGTGTCCCCCTCAATGCGGCTTTAAATGAAAGTGCTAGCCTATATCTTGCCCTTATGAAGATGTCAATAAAAAAGTAAATGAATGGGAAAGGTTCAATTTTTCTGGGAAAAAAGAAGACAGGCTGCTTATTTGAAATACAAGAGCTTTGTTTAGGGCCTGGTATAGGGGCTTGATTTATCTTGTGCAGGGATTTGATTTGTTAAATCCACCTTTTCTTAGATATGTGGAGTTGATTCATCAAGAAAGTAGAATTGTCCCTCTAGAGAGAGTAGCACTCTTGCTTATATACTGCATAACTTTTGTTATTCATGATAAAAATATAAAATAAAGTGTTAAATACAAAACAGGTCACAAAAGCCATAAAGGCTATTCTCCTATGCTGACAATGCCACTTGAATTAAAAGGAGGCCAAAATCGATCAATGGAAGAGAGTTCCTCTTGGAGTCATCGTCATTTCAGTTATTATGTTTTTTGCGGCGTTTGCAATAGACATTTTTTGGCTGGCTAAGCTTGTGGGGAGAGCATTTCCGGCGACGATGCCGATCAGCCCCACAGTCTACAATGCCTTTGCTGCTCCGGATGTCATTCTATCTCTTTTCTTGTATATTGGGGCCTTTGGCCTGATCAGGTTGAAAAAATACGGATTTGTGGTCTCATTAATAGCGATGGGTATGTGGCTTTTTGATTCCGTCTTGATCTTGGGAATAACCAAATCAGCAAGGATTAATATCATCGGTCCCAGTTTATTTTTTGTCTTATCTACGATAACTTATCTTTGGATAAAAAAAGAGCTTTTTGATTGAATTCAGGGATATTATAAGCAAGTATCTCCAAATCCCTGTTGATAGCATGATTTTGGAAATTCCTTTGCTCCGTTCAGATTTTTAACGCCATTCCCTCACTGTTCTTCTCGGCACCTGCGGAACTGCGCACGTTTGTTCTTATCTACCTGGAGTTATGTCCTCTGTTCGAACCAGGTCCCTATGCTTTATGAAGGCAGTGCTCAATACATCCTCGGCGCCCGACTTTATCGGGTTCCCTCAAAGCACAGTTCGGGAAGACTAAATCTTCAATGTCGCTTCAGGAATTTCCAAAACTATTTCAGCTATCATGGATTTGGAGAAACTAACGTATTATAATAATCAGTTGCCTTATATTGTTTCTTCCTATAGATTATTAGACTTGGATTATCCATGAGTCGAGGTTGATGCAGGTGACATACTTTAGTTTTTATGAATAATTCAAGGAAGTTTTATGATTAAATACAGTTCGTAAAGCAAGGAGGAGCGAGCATGACAATTACACTTGACGGACATGAACTCACAATAGAGAAATTGGTACAAGTTGCCAGAAAAAATGAAAAGATTTCTATTCATCCTGATGCAATGAAAAGAATAAAAAAATGCAGGGACCTCCTTGAAGAAAAAATAGAGAAAAAAGAAATACTGTATGGAGTTAATACAGGAATAGGAGAACTTTCAGAAGTTGTTTTGACTCAGGAGCAGGTGGAAAAATATCAAAAATATCTTATTTACAGCCATGCAGCAGGATATGGCAAACCTTTTCCTGCGGAGACTGTCCGCGCAGCAATCTTGAGCCGGATAAATTGCCACTGCCATGGTCACTCAGGTTTGAGGCCTGTTGTAGTTGAGACATTGAAAGAAATGCTGAACAAAGGTGTCACACCTGTTATGTGTGAGAAAGGCTCTGTGGGAGCATGTGGCGATCTTTCCCCTATGGCTCAGATGGCTCTGGTACCGATGGGAGAAGGTGAAGCTTTTTACAAAGGAGAGCGGTTGCCCGCCAAGGAAGCGATGGAGAAGGCAGGCATTCCAATCCTTGTATATGAAGCTCGCGACGGTTTAGCCACGATCAACGGTTCCAACGTGATTACAGGTCTTGGGGCTTTAGAGATATTCGATGCACATCGCTGGATAAAAAATTCAGAGATTGCCGCGGCCATGACATTAGAGGTGCTAAACGCCAATATGAAAGCCTATGATGAAAGGCTACCTAAAGTCCGCGGCTATCCTGGGGGGATTGAAACCAGTGAAAACATCAGGAGGATAACCGAGGGCAGTGAGCTTCTTGCTCAGAAAGGAAAAAAGGTTCAGGATGCCTACAGCTTACGAAGTACGCCTCAGGTGATTGGTGCTGCTCGCGATGCTCTCAAGTGGGCTCGTTATATGATTGAAATAGAGCTTAATGGAGCGGCCGATAATCCCACTTTTTTCCCAGAGGAGGATTTAGCACTCACAGGGGCAAATTTTCAAGGAACTCCTCTAGCCTTTGCCCTAGAGCTTCTAGGGATGGCAATCACGACAGTATGCGTCCTTTCTGAGAGAAGAACAAACAGGTTGATGAATCCTCATCTGAGTGCAGGGCTGCCTGCCTTCTTAACCAAGGGAGCTGGTATGTTTTCAGGTTTGATGCTCTCTCAGTACACAGCCGGGGCATTGATCTGTGAGAACAGAATACTCTCTCATCCCGCAGCTACAGGTTCTATTCCTGCTGCGGCTGACCAGGAAGATTTTGTCAGCATGGGAATGACCACGGCTCTGAAGACACAACAAATCATCGACAATGCCCAGGCCGTTCTGGGGATAGAATTGATGGCAGGAGCACAGGCGCTAGATTTACGGAAACCCCTCAAGCCAAGTAAAGGCGTCCAGGCTGCCTATGAAGTTGTGCGAGAATATGTTGCCCACCTCGAAGAAGACCGTCCTCTTTATGACGATATCAATAAGCTCAAAGATGTTGTGGAGTCTGGAGAGATATTAGAAGCTGTTGAAAAGGCTGTGGGCTCTCTAAAATAAAAGATTTTTTATTTGAAAGCTAGTCTGCCGTATCTTCGATATGTCTTGTGAGGATCTTGATATCCTCAGAAGATTTTTCCATAAATTCTATGCCCATTTCGAACGACTCACCGGCATAGAGAGTTTTGATCCAACGGACTTTTCCTAATACACTGATCAATCTTCTGGGTTTTTTTAAGGATAATTCTATTTTCAATGCGGCATTAATCGGCAAAAACGTATTAGCTCGAATTTTCACACCTTTCGATGATATATCTTTTGTAAGGTTATAGCTGAATGTCTTGCCCGGGGGGACCAGGTCCTTTGAGAGGAGTGTGATCGATATTTTTGTTTCTTCCTTTATCCGCTTTGCTTCTCGTTTTTCTGTTTCCTTCATGCTTCTATTCTTTATTGGTTTATGCGATAAATTATCATTTTCTAGTGACTTTTGCTGTCTTCATGCCCAGGGATTTTTTTCTGTAGCTAAAATCACTAAGGGGAAAATCTTTAAATTTCCGAAATGAAATATAACATAAGAGAAGTTTGGTGTCAAAAGAAAGGGGGACACAATACCTAACTGTAAAAAACGTACTAGGAGTTTTATGCGTCTCTTATAAGCAATTAAGTATTGTGTCCCTGTTTTTTGGTTGCTTCGTGAATATATTACGGAAAAAGAGATGCTTTCTATTCTTTGATTTCATCCGTGTTTATTTTGAGAGGGTGGCAAGGATAAAATTATACCATTTTGGTTTTTCATTGATATCGAGCTCTGAAAATCTTATGCCATATATGTATTTTTTTTCTTCTTTCTTCTCCCAGACAATTTTCCCGACCAAGTTGAATTTAAGTTTATCAGGCAGGTCAAGGCTTAAAACCAGATCTGAGCCCATGCGGAAAGAAAGATCAGTCTCAACACACATCCCCTCAAGGCTGAGGTTTTTAATCGATCCTTTTGTCTTTTTTTTAACCTTCTTATCTCTCCATAGTTGCAGGTCTACCTCAACAGGAATCCTCGGAGATCTTCTTCTTTCCATTTTCTTTCTCCTTTAAGTTTAGCCTTTTTCCCTATCTTTTTCTAGTCTAGGACTTATTTGTTCTCGCAGCAACGAAAAGAGCTCACCTAATATTTTAGTCGACCAACTCTTCTAAAGTACCCTGGAAGACAGAATAAGCTTCTTGTCCGTAAAGACACAAAATGATTTCCTTGGGGTATTCGTTCTCTTCAGTTTTGAGAAAGTCCATTGAGACCTTTATCATGATTTCACTGCATCTTTTGAGGGGAAACCTGAATATTCCGGTGCTTATAGCAGGGAAAGCAACACTTTCTAGTTTCTTCTCGTTTACGATTTTAAGACTGTTTAAAGTCGCATTTGTCAGTTTCGCTTCTTCATCCCCTTCTCCAAAAACAGGGCCTGCAGCATGGATGACGTATTTTGCTTTTAGATCGCCTGCTCCTGTTATTACCGCCTCACCGACAGATATCGGGCCAATCTTGTTGCATTCTTCCTGGATAGAAGGTCCTCCAAATTGTCTTATGGCTCCAGCAACGCCTCCACCGAGAATCAGGTTTTTATTTGCAGCGTTGACGACCGCTTCAACGTCGAGGAGTACAAGATTCCCTTCTTCGAGTTTTAATTTTTTTTCGTTGACTTCCCATTCCTTCATAATATCCTCTTTCTTTTAATCCAGGTTAATTAAGCTTATCAACATATTTTTGCACCGTAAATTTTCTCCATCCTGTAAAGGGCGAAATTGTGAGCTTGCTCCTCAAAGTCAGCCACTCCTTTTTTCCAAACTTTAACACTCAGATCTCTATTTCGCAGGTCTCCCACCGTATCCATAACGCAGATTGATGTGCAAACTCCGAGAACATGGACCTCGCTTATTTTGTGATCTTTTAAGGCTGGATCCAGGCTTGTTCCATAAAAGGCACTAAAGCGCTTCTTTTTGATTATTATGTCATTCTTCCCCACTGGCATCTCGTCTATTATCTCAGCACCTTCTGTATTCGTCACACAATGCTTGGGAAACATATTAAATTCTAGATCATCCTCTTCATGTGAATCACAGATGAAGACGACCAAATCCTCATTTTTATGGAATTCTTCAATTTTTTCTTTGACAAAAGGAATGATTTTCCTTGACAGATTGCCGCAATAAAGGGCTCCATCTTTGTTGAAAAAGTCCTTAAGCATATCAACAACAAAAAGAGCTTTCATAGCCTCCTCCTGGTTGTTACATTTTAAAACAAGATTGCTAATTTGAACAAGGATTATTAACCTGAATTATTCATAAAAAATGCCGATACCTTTACTTATTAACTATGACCCTTGCCTTTTAGCATGATTTTTCAAAGGATCAAGAGAATCACTTCTTTCGTTGGATTCTCTTTTAATAACAATCGGCATTTTTTACCCTTTGGGCGAGCCGATCTCACTGCATCTGCTTCGTTGTGGCCCATTCGCGGTGGAGAACCACAGCTTCATGGGCCGACGCTTTGCATCTGCAGCAATCTCAACTCGTGAATAATCCATGTTAACCTGAATTATTCATAAAAAATGCCGATACCTTTACTTATTTTCAAGTGATATCGTGAATAAACCAGGTGAATTGAGATACGTGGGAAATTTGATTATTCTGCTTGAGCTAAAAAGTAGTCTGAAACTCGAATGTTATATTTATTGGGATCTAGAGACTTTATGATAGTTCTTTTGTATTCTTTTGTTTTGGGATCGATTTCAGTTAAATCGGCAATTTCTCCATCAATTTTTTTGCTTTTCCTATTAGTAATGAGTTTCACCGATGGCCTAAGCATGAAGGCCACTTCTGGGTTTGTTTCCATCACTATGCCAAGCTCTCCAGAGTTAAGGGCCACGAGTGTGCCGATGGGATAGACTCCTATCATATTGGCAAAAACTTTGAGTAAGATAGGATCGAATTCTGTTCCGCTTTTCTCTAACATTATGCTTAAGGCCTCATCTCTGGTTAAGGTGTGCTTTCGATAGGGTCTATCGGTAGTGACAGCATCAAAAAAGTCAATTATTTTGACGATTTTACTGTAAAGATTTATATAATCTTTTTTCCAATATTTGGGATATCCAGAGAGATTTGCCCAGAGATGGTGTTCCAAAGCCACATAGAGGGCTTTTACGGGAATGTAACTTAATTCTTTGAGGCAAGCCAGTTTTCCAGCGCCCTGGTACGTATGCTTTTCCATGATTTCTCTTTCATCATTGTCTAATTTCTCTTCTTTCTGCAGGATTTCCATAGGAATCTCTAATTTTCCGATATCATGAAAAAAGGCACTTATGCCTAAATCTACTAATTCTTTTTTTTCGAGACCTAATCTTCTTCCAACACAAATAGACATAATGGCAACATTAACAGAATGGTGAGCAGTGTATTCATCATGTTTTTCTACATTGGTTAAACCTATCATGAAAGCTTCATGCTGGGATACGTTGTTGACTATAGATTGAATAAGTCTTCGAGTGGTTTTTAGCTGAAGCCTTTTCTGCTGGGATTCTCTCTCGAAGACTTCTTTCAGATGAGTGATGCTCTTAGTGAAGACCTTTTTAGCGGCTTTTTTAAACTTCTGGGCTTCTTTTATCGTAGCTATTTCAAAAGGATGAATTCTTTCCAGGAAAATATGGCTTAATTGATTTCTTTTTATTTCTTCGAGGAAAAATTCAAAAGGTTTCTCTTTTTTTACCTCTGCATCAGCAAGAAGAACAATAAACTTAGTCAGCTCATCCTCATCCAGGCCAGATTCGAAACCAAGTTCTCCTATCTCCCGTTTTATGAATTCGTCAGATAAGAATTTAAAGTTATGGTAACTCAGAAAGTCGAATTTAATTCTCATAGTGTTGAAAAATAATGTATTTTCACGAAATTGGAATACAGCTCTTCCTTCTGAGCCCAGGGTATTTTGAATTAAATTAAAAAGAGGATTGATTTGTCTAATGAAAGTAATGTTATTCGGTTCATAGATTTGGGCAGTCTTCAGCGCTGAGGAAAAACGTATGAATATTTCCTCTATTGTTTTAAATAGAGTCTTGGGGGAGGGGGCAGTACTTCTGTCTAACCCATTTTGATTTTTTTCTTCAGTGTAAACAGCCACCTTCTTCTCTTCTATGAACCTGAATTATTCATAAAAACGCTATTAATCCAGGTAAATTAAACTTCACTCTTCCTATTGAGCTATTTTTCTCAGTGATAGATTGCAAGCACGCCGAATTTTTTTATTTCGGAGTTTAGAACCCTCCTTAAGCACATTTACAGCCTCTGGAGTGGCCATTGTTTGCAATGCAGAAACTGCACAGAGGCGAGTCTCATTCTGTTTGGCTCTTGTGAAAATGCTCCACTTTTTCAAAAGAGATTGAAGGAAGAAACAAGTTTCTAGACTTTTGGTCTTGGCCAGAAAATTTAATAGAGCTTTTTTCTCAACCCTGCTCCTTTTTTTGAAGCCTTTGTTTTTGGCCAATTGCATCAGAGAATCTGATATCGTGTTATCTCCAAAATATTTAAGACTCAAGGCTGCCGTGGCACGCACCTCTTCTTCCTCATCATCGAGAAATTTTATCAGGATTTTGTTAGAAGCCGCATCTGCAATTTTCTTCAAAGATTGGATAGTTTCTAGCTTTATTGTCTTATGTGTATGATCCACAAAATTTTCAAGATGTGGGATGACTTCTTTGCTGCCTATCTTCCCCAGGATGGCTATGATTTCCTTTGAGAGAGAAAATCTTGAGTCCCTTGCAAGATAAGCGAGGGTTGGAATATTGTCTTGGCCGATTTCCTGGAGAAAATCTGATGCCTTGAGGCGAATGAACGGGTCTTTTGAGTTATCCCAAATATCACCAACAAGAGAGAGGGTTTCGGGGCCCAGGAGTCTAAGATATTGAAAGAATGAATCAAAATCTTCTATTTTTCCTTCAAAGAATAATTTTCTCAAGTGAGCTAAAGAGTATTCCTCTTTCTCTTTCTTGATAAACTTATCTAGTAATTTCTCCTTTTCTTTGAATTGGCTGGAGAGCATTTGTTTAAGTTCTTGGATGTGGTTTAAGAGAAGAAATGCGTCGGAAAAATTAGATTTATGTACAACTTCCCTATAGCATTGATTGAGGACATTTAAAGTGGCTGAAAAGTGATCATGCCTTTCCTCTAGAAAGAGAATTTCAAAAAGTAAATTTATCAATTCGGTCAAGCGAGATTTTACTCGGCTTTCTGAAAGCATGGATTCTATCTCAGGAATCTCACTCTCGCTCACAGCCATACTTTGCCAGGGAAGAGCCATATCCTCTGAAATCTCTTCCTTGCCTTCTTTTTTTTCTTTGTGATTATTAAAACGAAGACCTAAAGCAACGCTTCTTTTATAGAGATCTATTTTATCTTCTGTGGTAAGATTGACCTCTCCATCTGAGAATGTTTCTTTGTTGTATTTGAAGTCTACTTCTTCAGATTCCTTCCCTATCCTAGTATCAAGGAATTCATCAAGAGCAAAAAAACGGATGTAAGCAAAATTCTTCATCCAAAGAGAATTGACGACATCACAGTCTTCAGGAGGTAGGTCAGAATCGGCTTTTACAGTTTCTAAAAAATCTTGGAGTTCTCTCTCGCCTAACCCTTTATGGAAAGATAACTCTCTCATTCCATCTTTAAAGAGAAGAAAAGGAAGGCTTTTCATCTTTTCTTCATCTTGGAAGACATTTTCCCCTTTATAGGAAAGATTAAATTCCCCAATAGTGATATCTAAATGCTCGTACTCGTCAAGAAATTCTTTAATTTTCTCTGTAAAAGTTTCTATAGATTTTTTTACAGCTGGATTCTCAGCAGGATAAATTTTCATCGAAGAGAAAGCATTCCCAAGGCGTTTAATGACTTCCTTCGCTGTTTTTACTTCGACAGGATCAGTTTTGAGTTCTTTTTCCCTCATGGGAGAGTTCTTCTCTTCAAATTTTTGAGATTCCATTCTTGAGCCGAGAAAATCTATTTTATTATAAATCTATAATAAAAGATACTGAATCAATATATAGGAGACGCTAAAATATTCAATAGTCTTATGGGATGAACCTGGGGGTGATTTTTTATTTTGTTTTTCTAACCTTATGAGGTAAGCAAAATCCCCTCTAAAGGGGAGCTTGATTTTTTTGTTTATCTTTCCTTGTTTTTTATCTCTTTCCAGACAGCCAATTTAGGCAACGGGCGTTTTTTCAAATCTGTATTTTTCACTTGTCATAATGACTTCTTTAAAAGCCTTTACCACTTCGGGATGGAACTGTTTTCCTGAATTTTTTTCTATCTCTTCATAGGCTTTCCAAGGAGGCATTCCAGCTCGATAGGGCCGATCGGTGATCATGGCGTCATATGAGTCAGCGACCGCAATTATCGCTGCTCCAAGAGGAGCTTTTTCCCCTTTTTCTTCGGATTCATGGGCTTTGGTTTCAAAATAATATTTATGATGAGACATGACGATCGGGACAGCCTCTTCCAGTACTCCTCCCACTAAAGATATGATTCTTGCGCCTTTTTCTGTGTGGGAAGACATGACTTCTCTTTCAGAAGCAGTAAGAGAGGCTGCTTTTTGCACGATGTCCATGCTGATCTCTGTTTTGCCTATGTCATGGAGGAGGGCAGCCACTTTTATGTTTTCTCTATCGTATGAGGGCAGTCCCATTGCGCGAGCGATGTCCTCTGCCATATGGGAGACTCGCACGGAGTGTCCTTGGGTGTATCTATCTGCGGATTCTAGATATTTGGAGAGGATCTCCAGGATTCCGACATAGGCTGCCTTCAGGTCGCCTATTTTCTTTTCTTTTTCTTCGTACAGATAGCCAATAGCCGCACTCGTCAAGATCAGGAAGGAACTCCAGGCTGTGAGGCTTACTATCACAGAGATTTTAGCTGCATCGGAAGTGAAGAAGGAAGCAGGGGATATCAATACGAATAAGATGACTATAGAGACGCAGAGGAGAGCAGTGAGCACACCCATCCGTTTACCCAGGAAATAGCCTGCCGCGATTATGGGGAGATAAAAGAAGTTCAAGAATCCTATTTTGAAAGTAACAAAATAATTAATGAGTATAATTCCAACTAAGATGATTAATATAAGAATCTTTTCGAAGTGCTTGAAGAGGAATATTTTTGCTTTTTCCATGTGTACTCCTAGCCGTTACACACTCAGATATTGATTAGAAGCCATTCCGGACCTTGACTTCTTCCTTGCTAATAATAAGACTATT
>CP070825.1:3030205-3033311 GCA_020344415.1 Candidatus Aminicenantota bacterium | reverse complement strand
CTTAGAAATAACCCAGGTTTTTAAGCCTCTGTCGGATGGCTTCTACTTCCTCGGCAGAAAGCTCTTTCTTGTCAATGCCTTTTGCCGATATGAGATCCCGCAGTACATAGACGACGAATTCATTGACACTGCTGAATCCGCTCCCCTCGATGACTGTCCTGATCTTGTCATAAAGGGGACGGGGAATTTTCAACGTGACCTTATCTCTTTGCATTTGTTTAATTCTAAATATGATATTATCTAAAGTCAAATTTTAACATAAGTCATATTTCATAATGACTTGTCAGCAATTGCATTATAACTTATTGCCTATAAAATAGGGGATAATCCAACTAAAGGATTTTTGGGGAAAGATAGATACCTGCTGCCTGGATAAATACAGGTTCATCAAAAAATCAACAATTTTATGGCTAATAATATTACAGCAATAATGAATATGTTCCTAATCCATAGGTTTCCTTTAGCAAGAGCTAATTTCGTACCCAAAAAAGCACCTGAAGACATTGAAAAGGCCAAGGGAATGCCAATAGAAAAATCAATTAGGTCATGATAATAAAAAAAAGCGCAGGCCATTAAGGAAGAAAATATATTCAATATTTTTGTAATAAATGCTACTTGAAGGAAATTCAAACCAAATGTCAATATAAGAACATAGCTTAAAATAGTAACGTAGCCTCCGCTGAAGAAACCTCCATAAATACCTAAAATAAAAATTATTAGCGCACCCCAACCTAATTTAATCTTTGAAATTTTTTCATTCCTTGTTTGAACGCCTGAATCTTTTTTAAAAAGAAAAGTACACGTAATAATGCAAATAATAATCGCTATCACCTTTTTCAAGATATTTTTTTCTATAGCCGATATGAGACTAGCTCCTATTAGTGAACCAATAATTGTTAGAATAGAAAGAAAAGCAATAATTTTATGATCAGGTATTCTTATTTCTTTTCTGAAACCGATAGCTCCACTCATGCTTAAAAAGATTAGTGCAAACATATTTGTTGCCACAGCATTTTTTGAAATCATCCCCAATGATATAAGTACAGGTACAGTTATTAACGAGGTCCCACCAACAGATATACTAAAAATACTTACAATAAAAGAAAGGCAGCAGACTAATAGAATGCTAACTAAACTCATTTTTCATTTTTTTAGTTTGTCGTTTGATTTTCGCCCCTTGAAAATGAAGATTTCTAAAATTTTCCATCTCGAATAGTCAGCAATCAGAAAATCCAACACTATTTTCAAAAAACACTTTTTACATTTGTTTAATTTCAAAGATATTTTTCAACCGAGAATTTAAAATGTGAGGGTATCTTTTTCTGCCTTAGGCAGCAAAACAGAAAATGTGCTTCCTTTTCCCAGCGCACTGGAAACCTGAATAGAGCCTCCATGCGCATCTACAATTTTTTTGGCGATGGAAAGTCCCAATCCCGTTCCTTTTATCTTTTGACTTTCTCCCCTGCTTACTCTGTAAAACTGATCGAATATGAATGGTAGATGTTCCTCAGCAATCCCTATTCCGGTATCTTGAATTTCTGTGGCAATGAAGTCTTTGTTTTCTTTAATTGTGATTACTACCTTCCCTTTTGGCTTGTTGTATCCAATGGCATTGGTTATAAGGTTGGAAAAGACTTGTTTCAAAGATTCCTCATCACCCAGAACATTCTCATCTCTGGGAGAAAGCCTGAGCTCCAGAGAAATATTATTCTTTTTGGCTATAGGCCGCATATCCTCTAAAGTCTTTTTTATTAGTTTCTTCAATGACAATGGTTTCAGTCTGTCAATGATTTGTCCATTGTCCAATCTGGCAACATCAAGCCAGTCGGTTATCAAGTTCATGAGGTTTTCTAGACGGCTTTGGGCTTTTTGAATCATTTCCTTCTGTTTTCCAGATGTTTTTCCCACCATTCCTCCCAGAATCACTTCAAAATACTGTAGGATGGCGACAAGAGGGCTCCGAAGTTGATGGGAAACCATCGTGATGAAGTTTTCCTCGATTAGCTTCTTTTCTCTTCTAAGGGATTCTGTTTCAAGGATAAGCTTTCGCCTCTCCAGCCCCCGTTTGATTATGATCCGTAGTTCATCTGGGGTAAACGGCTTTGGAAGGAAGTCGTAGGCTCCTTTCTTCATGGCCTCCACAGCTGATTCAACTGTAGCGTAACCTGTGATAACAACGGCTATAATGTTGGGATCGATTTCATTAGTTCTTTCTAAAACTTCGAGGCCGTTAATGCCAGGCATTTTTAGGTCAATGAGTACTAAATCAGGTTTGTTCTCCTTTATTTTTTCAAGACCGGAAGATCCATCCTTTGCTATCTCTGCCTGGAAACCATCTTTCGTTAAGATCTGAGTGCAAGAATCCCGCATTGATTCATCATCATCAATCACAAGGATGAGTGGCTTTTTTTCTAACGTCTTCATTTCTTTTAAGAATAAATATAAGCCATTGGCTTATAACCTATTTAAAAATATTCAACTTCAAAATCTTCGAGTTCTAGTAAAAATTTATCTATCAAGGAAGCGCATGGCTTTGGCTGCTGTAAATATAAATACCTGGATTTTCGTCGGGTACTTCTCTCTTTCATTTACTCAATAATTTTTCAATTCGAGCAACGAGATCCTTAGGCTTAACAGGCTTGTCTATGTAGTCATCGGGGCCAACCAATCCTTGCTCTATTGTATTGAATTGGAATCTTGACCCGGTTTTTTCTTTCACAGCGGAGACGAAGATAATTGGAGTATCATTAAATTCTTTATATTCCTCCGAGGTTTTGATCTCATGGCACAGAGAGAAGCCATCAAAAAGGCTATCCATCATGATATCAAGAAGGATTAGATCGGGTTTCTCCGAAAAGATTTTTTTCTTCCCTTCTTCAGGATTTAAAGCAATCGCAACATCGTATAAGGCTGATTCTAGGATAGGAGTTACGGCATCGTTAAAATCAGGATCATCATCGATGACTAAAATTTTCACTTTTTTCTTTTTCATATTTTTTCTCCTTTATTTATTAAAGGCGTTATTTATCGCCAATTTTAATTCTTCTTTACCGAAGGATTTTATGAAATAGAAGAATATGTCCTGTTCCCTGACTTTTGCTTCCAG
>CP070825.1:3026646-3030105 GCA_020344415.1 Candidatus Aminicenantota bacterium | reverse complement strand
ATCACATGAAAAAAAGGAAGCAAGAAGCTTATTTGTAGGATTAGACGAATGATCCGTATGTGGCCCACGAAATTCGCATGAAAGACCTACTTTGTCACCGTAGCGGTCTTCCCATAGGCGGGAGGTGATATGCCTTAGTATTGCAACCCCATGGAGTGTTCCAAAAATGCTGCATCACCACATATCATGATGGAGGAAGAGGAACGGCAGCTTACAGGGTGAAATAGATGGCTGCTGAAGAATCTGTCTTAGGCTAAGGTCAAATTCTGGTGAGCAAGAACTAGGAGCGTTTGAACAGGAACATTATAAGGACAGGCAGACTCGCACGAGCCCGTGCAATTCTGGCATTGGTCTGCAACTCTCGAAGCCAATTTCGCGTATCTTTCCATGGCGTACTTTTCTCTGCCCTGGGCGGCAAAGTAGTGGTTATAGCGCATGATGGTGTTGACCGGGATATTCTGAGGACAGCTGGATTCACAGAGCCCACAAGCATGGCGGCAATAAAACTGCCCGAATGATTTGGAATACACGGCGAGCGCAGCTTTATCTGCGGGTGTCAAACGAGCTCCAGAAAGCTTCACGTATTTTGCGACATCATCAAAATTGCGATAACTTACACATATGCTGTTGACGGCTGGATTGTTAAGGCAAAACTTTATAGCGGCCACTTTGATTTCGCTAGGATCTTCTAGGTTGTATTTTTTTAGAAATCCTTCTGCCTGTTCATATTTCATTTTGAATTTAGCCAGGGCTTGTGTGTAAAATTCTGGCACCTTCTTTCCTTCTTTCTCTAGACGAGCAATGCCATCTTTTATACCGACGTAGTTTCCAACGGGATTGGTCTTCATAAGAGTGATTCCAATCTTTTTCTCTGTGCAAGCTTTCAGGATTTCTTCACTCTGATCCTGCTTCAGGAAATTGTAGGCCATTAAATAGACATCGAACCGGCCATCCTCTGCGGCAGCTGAAAGAACTTTTCCCATAGGCTCTTTGGCATCTATGGGGTGGAACGATCCGTGATTGGAGAGCCCTGTGTACTTCAATCGTCCGTCGCTTTTGAGTTGGCTGACAGCTGCATGGTAACCCTCGTGTTTGAGGTCTGCGACATTGTCGACACCATGCATCATCAGGCAATCCGCATATTCTGTCTGCATTTTTTCCAAGCTCTTATGGAAGCGTTTTATGATGCCTTCCTTAGTGGCCTCCTCTTTTTTGACAGGCAATCCCGGGAATGAAGTGACCAAGAGTTTTGTTGTGATAAAAACCTTCTTCCTGTCGCGGTTTTTCATCACTTTTCCTACGATTGTTTCTGATGGCCCATAGCTCTCTGCCGTGTCAATATAATTGACGCCAGCATCCAGCAGTGCATTGAGTACACTCTCGTCCATGGGGCCGCCTGTACTGATGTCTGAAACCTTAAAGCCAGTCCTGCCAAGAGTTCTGTGTTCCTTAATTTTTGGCGCATCGTCCTTCTTTTTCTCTTCTGCTTTAAGCAGGGATTTTCCGCCTAGAACTCCAGTTCCGACCATTCCTAGAGTAGAATTTTTCAGAAACTTACGTCGATTCATGTTTTCTCCTTTATGCTTTAGATAAGTTCCATCCAGAGAGAGGCTGCTCAATAGGATGAAAAAAATCCAGATAAAACTTCTTCAATTAAACCGGATACCCTATCACAAGGAAAGGAGGAGTGTCAACCAATTATAATGCCCAATTTTCAATAAAAAGGCAGTAGTCTTGATGGTAATATTATAAGAGGAGAGTTGAATTTTTCTTAAGGTTGGATTCAATTATAATTATTTTTAAACCTGGAATTAATTCGGCTGTTTTTTTGTCTATCATTTCGAAATCTCTTTCTTGAGCTTAATTCTAAACTCATGTCCGTAGCAAAAAGGTCATCGTTTGCCGTTTGAACAGGGATCTTCATGCCGATAAAAGATTCGATGGCCTCCAGGTGATCGGCCGTGCCTTCGCTTGCCAAGGATATCGCCTTGCCAGAATTTCCAGCTCGAGCTGTCCGTCCGATCCGGTGTACATAATTTTCACAATCCTGAGGAAGATCATAGTTAATGACCATTTCCAGGTCGTCGATATGGAGCCCCCGAGCGGCAACATCAGTTGCCACAAGCAGAGCGAATTTTCCAGCCTTGAAATCGTCCATAATCTTCAATCTTCGGCTTTGGGGAAGATCACCGGTGAGGTGTCTGCTGTGGAGCCCGTTCTGTTGCAGCTTCTTGGCTAAACGAAAGGCGACATGCCGCATATTCGTAAAAATCAGGGCATTCTGGGGAGCTTGAGCTTTCAGAATTCCCAGCATGAGGTTCATCTTGATATGGCTTTTTACATGGTAGAGTTCCTGTAAAATCGTATCTACAGTCAGCCTCTCTGGAGTAACTTCGATGAGCTCTGGCCGGTTCATGTGTTCGGAGGCGATTCGTCTGGAGATACGGTTCAGAGTTGCGCTAAAAAGCATGTTCTGCCGGGCGTTGCGGGGAGGCATCCTATAGAGAATTCTTTTGATGTCTGGAAGAAATCCCATATCAAACAAACGATCTGCCTCATCTATGACCAGGGTTCTGATATCTTTCAGTTTTAAATGACCTCTTTTGCTGAGATCCAGCAACCTTCCAGGGGTTCCGATGACTATATCCAAGCCTTTTTTCAATAAATTCAATTGGCGTTCGTAGCCCACGCCGCCGTAAAAACTGCCTATAGCGTATCCCAGATGGCGGTTCAAAAGCCGGGCTTCTTTTTCAATCTGAACTGCCAGTTCCCGGGTCGGCACAATGATCAGTGCCTTTTTTCTTTTGGATGTCCTATTATAGCTCATGCGCTCAAATAGCGTGATAAGGAAAGCAGCAGTCTTGCCGGTTCCAGTTTGGGATTGAACAGCCACGTCCATACCCTGCAGTGTTTTTGCCAGAGTTTGTTCTTGGACGGCTGTCAGTTCTTTGTAGCCTCGATTTGCGATTCCACGCAGCAGACGAGGCTCGAGTTTCAATTCATCAAATTTCATTTATATGCCTTTATATTTGATTAAAACATGAAGGGAGGAGTGTCAGAGGAAATTATCGTTCGGGCGGGAAAAACAATTTACCTTGACTATTTTCCAACCAGATGTTTAATGATGTAGTATACCTTATAAATAGATATAAAACAAGCAAAATTAATTGCTTGTAAGCATCTCCATTTCCGCGGCAGTTTCAAAAGCAGTTAATTCTATTTTTTCTTCGGTCGTTTCACCCGCACTGGCCACGGAGCCTGTTTTTTTATGGGGGATTCATATCCTTCGAGCAAGCGGAGACCCTCTTTTACTGCCCTCTCGAGCTGTGGATCGTGTCCTTTTATAACGTCGGCAGGAATCTGTTCCACTTCGATGTCCGGTGCTACTCCATAGTTTTCGACAGCCCACTCCCCATCTGTGTTCAAGAAGGCCGGACGAGGAGCGGTTATGATTCCTCC
>CP070825.1:2831511-3026546 GCA_020344415.1 Candidatus Aminicenantota bacterium | reverse complement strand
TTTTCCTTCGGAAAAAGCAGCTTATGAGTTTGATGGACATGCAGGAAGAGTGACTATTGCCGGAAATAAAGCCTATGTTGCTGATAAAAATAATGGACTGAGGATAATTGACATCTCTATGTCTAATCCAACCCAGATTGGCTTCTATTCCCCGCTTGGCTATGCAGTTGCTGTGGCCGTATCTGGAAACTATGCCTATATAGCAGCAGCCTACTATGGCTTGAGGGTGATAGACATTTCCGATCCGTCACACCCCGTAGAGGTAGGTGCTTATAACTCACAAGGTAATGCTATCGGCGTGAGCGTGGTTGGTAGATATGCTTATGTAGCTGTCCTGTGCGGCTCTGGAGTCGGAGCGGGGCTCCATGTAGTAGACATCGCCGATCCATCATATCCAACAAGAGTTGGATTCGCTCCACGAGAGCTTGGATGCTTCCAGGATATGGTTGTTGTGGGAGAGATAGCCTACATTGCTAACGAGTGGGGATTAGATTTGATAGATATTTCCTCTCCAAACAATCCCACTCTGGCCGGATACATCGAACTACAGCAGGGTAAGGAATGGTTAGCAACACACGGAGTGGATATATCTGGGACTTTAGCTTATGTAGTAGGAAATGCAGGCCTTTTTATCGTGGATGTCTCAAATCCGAACTCACCCACCTTAATAGGGAGTTTTAGTGACGACTGTGAAGAACTTCAAGATGTAGCTATAGACGGAACCAATGCCTATGTTACTCATGCTGGGAATGACGTGAAGATAATAGATGTTTCTAATCCGTCTAGTCCAAGGCATCTCGGTGTGTATAGGGGGCCTAATTTCCCCCATAGGGTGATTATAGTCAACAGCACTGCTTATGTGGCTTTTGGAAGCAGTGGATTACATTGTGTAAATGTTTCTGATCCATTAAGCCCTACACTAGCTTTCTCATACGATACATCAGGATATACGCTTGCATCGGCTGTAGCTGGTGATTATGTCTATGTGGCTGATGAACTTGGGGGATTGCTCATTCTTGAGAGAGAGCGGGTGCAATCTGAAGCTGGCAGATCGATATGGAGCAAATCCACCTCTGCTGTTTCAACAATGAATGAAATTACGCCAAACCAGCGTCAAACGCTTGGCTTCAATAGAAAGATTCCATTAGTCCAGCACAAGAAAAGGATTATAGAGCGGCCTCCTCCATATTATCAAATTGCTTCGCAGTCGATCACAAATTTTCATGGAACTGCAACTGCCAAAGTTGTTACAAGCACAGCAAATAGCGGGCCAGGCACCCTACGAGAATGTATAGAGAACGCTATTAGCGGTGATACAATCACCTTTGATCCTGCAATATTTCCGCCCGAGAACTCTGCTACCATTGAACTTCAAACCCACCTGCCATCTATTTATTGTGGCAATCTGACTATTGATGCCAGCGAAGCCGGCGTGATCCTGGACGGCAGTCAATTACAAGATGGAATCGGCTTATATCTCTCGTCAAGCAATAATACAATCCGTGGGTTACAGATAGTTCATTTTTCTGTGATAGGTATAAGCTTGGTGGAAGGATCTAATAATAACATCATAGGAGGAGATCGGACAATCGGCAGCGGGCCTATAGGGAGAGGTAACCTGATCAGCGGTAACCGGAATCAAGTTTCAATCCACGGCAATAACAACACAATTGTAGGGAACTTTATCGGCACTGATATCACTGGACAGAAAGCCTTTTCTGATGCTCAAGAGTTTCACAGTCATGGTGTGTGGATTAGCGGCGGCTCCTACAACAGAATAGGAAGGACATCACCAGGAGAGAGAAACATCATTAGTGCAAATGGAGGCACTGGGGTATGCCTGGTCCGTACAAATGACAATGTTGTTGAAGGCAACTATATTGGTACAGATGTCAACGGGAAGGCCGATCTAGGAAATAAAGGTTCTGGTGTGTCCTTGGAGTTGGGCTCATTCCATAATTTCATAAAGGACAATCTAATCAGCGGAAGCAACTGGAGTGCTATTTACCTTAGTGATTGCGGAAGCTCATACAACACTATCATTGGAAACCTGATTGGTCCTGACTCTAGCGGTATGGAAGCGCTAGGTAATCTTAACGTTGGTGTTTACATTTGGATCGGCGGTGGTAATTTCAATCGTATCGGACGAACATCGCAAGAAGATAGGAATATTATTAGTGGTAATCCAACAGGTATTTCACTCCATGGGAGAGAAGCAGGCAACATAATAACTGGCAATTTCATTGGGACAAACATCAGTGGCGCCAGTGCTATCAGCAATGCTGAGGGCATTTGGGTGGCATACAACGGCAGCCGCAACTTTATCGGTGGCACTACACCTGCAGAGAGGAACGTCATCAGTGGCAACGATACTAGGGGAATAAGAGTAGAAGGGACAAGGCACAATTTTATCACTGGCAACTATATCGGCACAGATGCAAGTGGCATAACACCTTTGTGGAATGGTGATAGTGGAATAGATATTTTCAGCAGTTCAAAGAATATTGTTATTACTGAAAATCTTATTTCAGGAAGTATTGGGATCCGAATCGATGGCGCCGATAATGTAATAAAAAGAAACACATTAACACAAAGCACAACTGGGCTGAATGTAAAAGGTGACTATAATTCCATCTATTACAATAAATTCCTACAAAACCAGACACAGGCCTCATCAGATTCAAGCAGTAATAATTGGGATAGGAATGGGGCAGGCAACTACTGGAGTGATTATACAGGCTCTGATGCTGACGGCGATGGAATTGGCGATATATCTTATTCCATTCCTGACAACGGCACAGATCACTATCCTCTCATAAGTGACTTGAACAGGCTTACTGTCCAGATTAATCCTTCAGGCTCAGGAAGCGTAACCATCATCCCCAACAAATCAAACTATAAATTCGGAGAGAATGTAAGATTAGAAGCCATACCATCTGGTGATAAGCCATTTTATTTCTGGTCAGGAGGCTGTCCTTTGGGTCATGAGAATGATAATCCTTTAACAGTCAGGATGGATTCTGATAGGATAATAACCGCCAATTTCATCCAGCAATACACATTGACAATAGAAGCTGGTTCTGGCGGGACGACCAATCCTATTCCAGGGACATACACTCATGATGAAGGTACATCCGCAACCATTACAGCCACTCCAAATTCAGGGTACACGTTTTCAAATTGGACGGGAGATGTATCAAGCACAAGCAATCCCATAACTTTTACTATGGATTCAAACAAGTCAATAAAGGCAAACTTCACTAAAACCTCAACTGGTGATACTGATGAAGGAGGCGGAGGCTGTTTTATAGCCACAGCTTGCTTTGGTACGCCGATGGCTGAGGAAGTGAAAGTTCTCAGCGCTTTTCGGGATAGGTATTTGCTTACAAATCCGGAAGGACGGATTCTTGTAAGGCTCTATTATAAATTCAGCCCGGGAATAGCGGGCTTCATAAGAGATAAAAAATATTTAAGGTCTTTAATCAGAGATTGCCTCGAGCCGATTGTGTACATTATTGGATTATTTGCTAAGAAGACAATAGAATCAAAGCCATAAAGCATTATGAGAAATTCCTTGACCTCTGGAAGGATGCTGATCCTGGTTTTGCTGAGGATGCGAGGAAGAGGCTGGCTGGGCTGAAGTAGCAGAAATACGTATTTATAAACAGAACGCTGGCCTGTCACGCCAGAGGTCGCGAGTTCAAATCTCGTCGGCCCCGCCAGATATACCAGAGGAAAACAAGCCTTTTCTTGATTTAATCTTTTAAATTGTAAGCCCGTAGTTTCAGCTATTTTAAACACAATTTGGCACATATCTGTCACATGGGGATAATTCTATATTTATGATAATTCATTCAAGAAGAATTTTAAGGGCAAATATCTATTTGAAATTAGGGTCCATAGTCGGTATTATTTTAATAAAGGCTTTCAATATGCCGAATCAAGAAAAGGGGTGGCTATTTGAAGATGATATGGGGAATATTTATTTCTGTTCAGATGCGTACATAAGTTGTTCGAGAACGGACATATAGTGTTAAATAAGCATTCGAAAACTCCTGGGGTAATATTGGCATATTTATTGCATATTAAAACAGGGAATGTAGGTTGATACAGGGAGCAATCCTATTTAGATAAAGGAAATCCAAGGGATGAAAAATTGGAGGTCGATATCATGAAAAAACGAATCTTGCTTTTGGTCATTATTCTTGTTGCATCTGCAGTTATCGTCCTTTATTGGATGAACCGGAGAGTGGACCAATCCTCCAAGATGATGGCTCTGGTCAATGGATTTGTGATCGATGGATCCGGCAAAGACCCCATTTCTAACGGAACCGTCCTGATTCAGGGAAGTAAAATCACTGCTGTTGGCCGAAGCGTTGATGTTCAGATTCCTGCGGAAGCAAATAAGATAGATCTCGAGGGAAAAACCGTGCTTCCGGGCTGGATCGATTCCCATGTCCACAATGCCTTTGATCCGGTGCTGCGGCGAAGATTCCTGGAGATCGGCATCACTTCGGTGTGTGATCTGGGTTCTCCGTTAGAGCGGATGGAAGAGTTTAAGACTGATTCTTTTGAGGGGAAATCTGTGGCCAGGGGGCTCAAAGCGGGGCCAATCATCACCGCTCCCGGAGGGCTGCCCGATGCGGTTCTGAAGGAGGACCTGAACTATGAAATCGGAAGTCCTAACCAAGCGCGGCAGGCTGTCCCTTTTTTCCTCAAGCAAGGAGCAGATGTGCTCAAGATTTATCTGGAAAACAAGGCTGGGGAAAAATCCTATCCTATGTTGAATGAAAATACTCTGAAAGCCCTTGTGGACGAAGCCCACTCCAAAAACCTCCTGGTACGAGCCCATGTAACAAAACTTTCTCTCCTGCCTCTGGCCCTCGAAGCTAACGTGGATGTGATCGAGCATCTTCCGAAGCCGGATCTCAGGGAGGCGGTTCTTAGGGAAAAAATAAGCAAAAGCAAACAACCGGAAAAAGACCTCTATGATGCCATGGTTATTCCGGAATATGAATCGGCGTTTGCCTTCATGATCGAAAAAAAGACAGTTCTCGTCCCCACGCTGCGTGCGGGACTGGGGCGTTTCCACAAATCGGCGGAAGCGAATAAATGGCAAAAAATACTGGCCCAGGGTGTTATCGATCTTATAGGGCGCTATTTTAGACAGGGAGGAACTATAGCCTTGGGAACAGATTTTAATCCCAACAATGACCATCCCCTGGATATGCTTTATCAGGAAATGAATTTGCTGAGGGAAGCAGGCCTTTCTCCCATGGATATCATTCTAGCCGGGACCAAAAACGCGGCATATGTCTGCGGACATGCTAACGACTTGGGTAAAATTGAACCCGGGAAACTGGCCGATATAGTAATCCTGGAAGAAAATCCCCTGGAAAATCCATCGGCCTTGAGAAAACTACATGCAGTTATAAAAAATGGAAAAATCGCCTGGAAATAGGCGGGAATTTATCGAAGCTTTCGTCATTAAAATTAATAAATCACTCCAGAAGGCGGCTCGCCGCAGCTGATTTTGGTCGTTAGGCCATTGCATAAAGGCCTCAGAAAAAAAGGAGTTCAATAATGACCAAAGGCAATCATCATTTAAATCTATCAATTTTTCTATCCAAGCCTTCAAATAACCCGCCTTAAATATCACCCCTATAAACATATTCGATATTATATCTCTTTAAAAATCTGCTGGTTAAGAAAAATTTGATTAAAAAACGATGAAATTTCTCATCGTTTCAAATCACATTTTAGAGCAATTTATTGCTAACTAACAGTTATTCAACAAATTACATTCTTATGATTCTCCTATATGGGTGAGATTATATTTTGAAAAAGTGAAATTTTTTTTAAAATAACATTTTTTCTTAACTATTTTATTTTGAACAACTTATAAATTTGAGTCTGTAAAAATCTTATATAAGTTATTGATATAAAAGCTGTTCAACGGATTACCTTCGGTGACAATATAGATACCATGAGCATTCAGAAACATAATTTTATAGGAGGTCAAGATGTATCATAAGTTCAGCCCAGCTAAGGGTGGCCATGCACCTGGCTACCTGAGAGATGCGTTTCATGAGTATTTAGAGACAGAGCAAGTTGTGATTGATGAAGTGGAGAGGCCTATAAAATGGCTGATCGGTCAGTTGTGGAATTGCACAGATATTATGCCTAGCGAGTATTGTAGTTTGCTTGATATTCCCTCCGGCTCAACCTATGCCCAAGCAGTTCGTTTTGCATTAGACACTATATAACAGAAGATTTAATGAAATCGCCGAAGTTATTAGAGTGTTGAAATGTCTTGGGGTACCAGAGAACAAGCTGCCGATCATTACGACTGTTCTCTAAGTACTATTGATAGAGCCAGGAAAGAAGGCAAGCTTAGAAGCTCAAGGGAGCTTGGCAGAGTAAAGGTTGAATTAATCCACCCAGATGAATTTTACGGAATACGCCTTGAAAAACCTGCTGAATACATTGTTATAAAACCTCAGAAGAGAAAACAAAAGCTTGACATTCCGCTAGAAGAGTATGATAGAAGGTATCTGAAAGGAGACAGCGCTGTGGCAAAAAAGAGACAGCGCTGGAATTATAGGAGAAAGGGCGTTTGGAGACGAAAGGGCAAAAAAGGCAACATGTGGTATTTCTGGTATTACGATGAAAATGGCAAACGTAAATTCTTGAGTGTGCCAGATGCAACATGCCGGGAAGATGCAATTATCGCTATGGAAACCAAAGCTGAAGAAGTTAAAGGAACAAAAAACGGAGTCAAGTCAATCATATTCAGAAAGTTTGCACCTATCTATTTGGAAAAGTATGCAAAGCGGAAAAAAAGAAGCTGGAAGACGGATGAAAAGTTTATCAATGCTCGACTTGTCCCCTACTTTGGAGATATGTTACTTACTGAAATTACACCTGAGCATGTTAGTGATTTTATTCAAGAATTTAAACCGAGAAGAAAAGGTCTGGTAAAGGTTGAGAGAGTGACAATTGAAAAACATCTCCAAGTGTTAAGCAGAATACACATAGTAGCAAAAAAATTTGGATATGAGACTGGTGAGAATCCCGTGGACAGAGAACTCCATTTTACTGCTGAATCCCAGAATGTTAGAGATAGAGTTCTTGAGCGTGAAGAAGAACCAGGTTTAAGGAGGGAAGCTGCTCCCCATATAGAGTCGATGATTGATTGCGCTATATTACAGTTAATGCGACTAGAGGAGATTTTGGGATTATTGATTGATGATTTGGATTTTGAACAGGGTACAATCAGAATTCGGCCCGAAATCAACAAGACAGGCAAGTTGGATATTATCCCTATGAGAACAAAGATACGACAGGTATTTAAGCGATTGATTGCTGAGAACAATGGTAGATCTAAGTTTTTATTCAACTACTACGATCCCCGTAATGGTAAATACAGACCAATCAAAAGTATTCAACACGGATTCCAAGCTGCTTGCAGAAGAGCAAATATCAAAGGATTGCAATTCAGAGATTTACGGAGAACTGGAGCAACGCGCCTTCACGAAGAGAATGTTAATCCATTATTGATTCAGCAGTTGTTACGGCACTCAAGCTTTAAACTCTCAGGGAAGGTTTATATTCAATCCAGTTTAAAACTATTAAAGGAAACACTTGATGAAGTAGATGAAAGAGAACAAAAATCGCTAACTGGTGAATCAGATTTGATACAGATTTGGTACAAAAGAAGAAAAGAGACTAATCCGAACGCTTATAAGTATTTGAATTTAAATTAATTGAGATGGTGACGGTTTTTCAAGCTTATTATCTGAGAACCACCTGTCCTAGTCCCCTAGACGATAGCGCCACCTGGTTGGGGAATGCCCAGAATACCAGATGTACCCCTGATAAGTCAATGATTTTTGTTTGACTTTGATGTCTTCCAAGTTTTAACCATTATTGACCGTAATTGGGCGATTTTAGTCAAAATCTGTTACATATCCGTTACTTGGGAAGAGGTCTATCCGCGCTCATTGAATCACCCTTCCTTTTGTGATATAAGTCAAAGAGCTACCGTTGGGGGACATTATGTGCAATGCAAGAGGGAAGAATCTTTGCTTTTATCGGAAAGGCATTGTTCTATCCCCATATCTATATATGAGGAAAAAAGGAGGGGAGAAATGAATGACAAACCAAAAGACAGAACAACAATGTGGATGAGTATCATTGCTCTTTTCCTGGTACTGATGATTGCTTTTGTTTTAGGAGTAGGGATACATATGATTGTTACCGGTTATTATACCACACCTATCGTCGGCTTCCTCCTTGGTTCGGTATTACTTGCCATTGTCTTACGATGGATAATGAGGGAAAAAAGGAATTACAAACCAAAAGACAGAACAATAATAAGGATGAGTATCATTGCTCTTTTCCTGGTACTGATAAGTGGTTTAGTAAAACACATAGAATATATTACCGGCTATAGAGATGGCACGGGTGTCTTCTCCCTCCTCTGTTTGGTATTACTTACCATTGCCTTATACTGGAAGGCTGTAGGAGGTGTCTTTTTTGTAATAACAGGTTTGTTTATGGCTTATGCTGGGGTCAGAGACATTATTACAGGTAGTTACGAGACACTCCTCGAGCAAATCCTTATTCATCTCGTTTGGTTTGGATTGATGCCAGTCATCGTTGGATTACTATTTCTCGCAATCTGGAGAAAAACAAGAAAACCTGAAGTTCCTACAAGCAGTGATTAGCTAGGCAAATTTTACTGTCTTCTCACCGCTAGCCGTAATTAGGTAGGTCTGAGTAAAATCTGAAAAAGTAAAGTGATTGGCTGTTATTCCCTAGCTTGTAGATTCGAGTCCTGCCCGAGGAGCAAGTTTTTTAGGGGGAAATTTCGAGGTTTACTTTTAAGCAACCGTAACTGTAGTCATACAATTTCAATCAAAGTAGGTGACAAGGAGGGAGAGGTCTACTCTGCTCTGACAATTGACCCAGAATTTATCCTATGATAAGAAAATGTCTGGGGGTAATAATTTTTATATCAATAATTTCCTTAATGAGCAGGAGGTAATGCAAAGTGGGACATCTTAGAATAGGAAGATTGCCAAAAATTAGAAAATGGAGACAAGTCATTCAGCTTTTAGAATCTCCTGAGTCTTCATCATCTGAATATATATTGCGAATAAAATAGCGGCATAGGGGGGAAAATGAAAAAATCTCATGTAATTTTATTGGCGTTTTTCCTACTATTCTTTTACTCATCCTCGGCTTACTCAGCAGACTCACAAAGACAGCGTTTTGAGGTCACAGCCATGGCAGGTGTAACGGCGGGCTTTTCTGGTACTATCTGGAAAGACACAAAAGCGACTGGACGCTTGAGTTTGAGCTGGTACATCATTCCTGCTCTTGAGATCGAGCCGAATATCATTGTGAATACTGAGGATCTCGTTTTTTCTTTGAACATGAATGCAAATATCCCAGTAGGTAAGCAATTAGTACCATATGTAGGTTGTGGATTAGGTGTTTGTGGCCATGGCACTTTGTTTTTTAATGTGGGCGGAGGCCTTAAGGTCAAGATCCTAGAACACTTAGGCCTCCGAGGTGAGTTCAAGTATCTTTCGTTCGATGAAGATGGTACAATCTACAGTGGTAGAGTTTTTTTGGCGGGGATTTTTTATTCCTTCTGAAAAGAATTAAAAACGCCACCAAGTAAATGAGGGTCTTGTGTTGGTAGTTAGCTATAAGTAGGAATAAAATTTAATAGCAAAATTACTTCCTAAGGAGGGGGTTGATGAAAAAATCCATAGCTTTGTTTTTGGTGTTCTCTATACTGGCAATTTCAGCGAATTTATATGCAAAAGAAAGGCGTGGTGCTGACCTTGTAATTACTAAGAAAGATAGCCAACAGCTAAGAGGAGAACTAATCGCAGTTAAAGAGAATTCACTGTTACTAAGGGATTCTGAATCGGGAGCTGATGTGTCTGTTGATATTAGAGATGTTAAGGTTATTAAAATTGTAGGGAAATCAAAGATTTTAAAAGGAATTGGTTATGGATTATTAATCGGAGGAGGCGGCGGAGCATTAATTGGTGGCACAATATGCAATCAAATTGTGGGCGAGTGTAAATTTTCTGATGCTGCAATATTTTTTGGGCTAATTGGAGGGGCAGCTGGATTATTAGTTGGGGCAATTTGGGGAGAATCTAGAGGAAAAGACAAAACAATCCAAATTGAAGGAAAATCTGATTCAGAAATCAAAGAGGCTTTAGAAAGATTACGCAGGAAAGCCCGAGTTCCTGACTTTCAGTGACATATATTAGACATCGATAGAGAAGAGCGGAGGAGGGCTTTCTAGCCCTTGTCCTCCCGATAGTGAAAAAGACTGCGGTGTGTTAAAAGTGTTTCGCAGGGGGAGGCGCTTTAGATTAATAAATTTTCTAAAATAATAAACAAGGAGAGGAAGACGAGAAAAAAACAATTTATTTCGGTAGTTCTTACCGTTGTAATGATGTTTGTCTGTAGTAATTCTTTGGCTGCAAACCAAAAGTCCTACAAACCCATAAGAACAGAAGTTAGTCTTCTTTGGGTTATCCCATATCTCGCAGGTGTGATTACCGCAGGCAGGTACGTAGCCGCTAATATCATCGAATTAGAGGCATTAGTGTTAATTGCACCTGATGAGGCGTATTTCTCGGGTAATTTTAGTTTGAACCTTCCTACTGAGAAGAGATTTATTCCATTCGCGACAATCGGCTATGGTGTATGCATTCATGGAGTGGGCTTTTTTAATGTTGGTGGCGGAATAAAAATAAGGCTAAAAGAAAAGCTGGGCATTCGGGCGCAAGGTATGTATTGGTCGAATGACGTCAGTGGCATTGGCATTTTTGCTGGTATATCCTACTTTTTCTAGATGACGAGTTGATGTTATTGATGACATAACTTAATTATGAAGATTCATAAGGAGCTAAGTAATCAAGCGAAGGAAAGAATCATAGAGGCAGGTCTATTCTTCAGGTGATTCATAGTCCAGCACATATTTGATTTCTCGGGTAGCGTTAGCAGGGAGATTGATGAACTCAAGCCCAACATCGAAACGAGCATCTTCGTGTGGAGGAAGTTTATTTATCCACGCGATACGAGCAGTAGCTATTATTGTTTGTCCGTTGGGAAGAAGGAGTTCCATCTCTAACTGGTCATCTTCTCTGAGCTGTTCGTCGCTATAGATCCGAACACCTCCAAGACTGATGTCATGAATTCGGCGTCTAGGATCTAAAACTTTGATAGGACAGTAAAGGACTGGAGCTTTCACTCGTGGAAAGCGCCGTCTCCTGAATTCCGGTTTTTTAGATTCGTTCATCACTCTCGCTTCCTTTGTACGGAAAAGCCTCTTTATAGAAAAAATGAAAGTCTAGTATGAATGTATTTGTATGTCAAATAATCTCTGCTCCAAATCTTGCTGACGTCAAATAACTGTCTCTTTTTGTTTATTTCCAGAGTACGGCTCTATGTGAACCAAGATACTTACAGGCTTTGACAATTCCTTCTTAATTTTTCCTTCAATCTTCACCGAGATATCATGACTCTCTTGCACAGATAATTCGGGATTAACCAGCACATGAACATCTACACATAGCTCAGCACCCAGTTTTCTTGTCCGGAGGGCATGCCAACTGGAGATTCCCTTTTCTTCAGATAGGACCTTTTCAATCTTTCCTATGGATTCGCCATCCGCAGAATGTTCTGAGAGTTCAACTAATCCTTCAAAAAATATTTTGCCTGCTACTCCCATGATCATGGATCCTACAACGATCGCGGCTACCTGGTCAGCATGGCCCCACCCGAATAGACTAACAACTCCCCCTATCAAGACTGCTACCGAGGAGAGAGAATCTGAGCGATGATGCCAGGCGTTAGCATATAATGCAGCACTTCCGGTTATCCGAGAAATTTTTCTCGTTAGAAAGAAGATGATTTCTTTCAAGATGACAGATACAGACGCCACTACCAGAACCATGAATCCTGGAAAGATATGCTCGCGCCTGTAAACTGAAGTACCTGCTGTCCAGATCAACCCTATGCTGATAATAAACAATACCAAAGCAATCAACTGAGAGGCAATAGTCTCAAGCTTACCATGACCATAAGGATGGTTTTCGTCTGGAGGTCTGTCAGATAAACGCGCCCCGATTAATACAATAAAATCCGTGGCAAGATCAGAAAAGGAATGAACACCATCTGCTATGAGGGCAGAGGATTTGATCAAGATTCCTGATATTATTTTCAGAATCATCAGGAAAATATTGAGTAAGGCTCCCCATAGAGTTATGGACCGAATTTTTTTTTGCCTCTCGCTCATCTGAAGAATTGTCATGGTTCTGTGCGTATCCCAAAAAGTAAAAACTCTGTTGTTTTATTGTATTATAAATCAAGGCTTTATGTCTTGTTTTTTACGAAAAAAGGGGAAAGTCCCCTTTTTCTCAAACACCTACATTAATCAAGCCCCTAAATTTCAAATATACTCAATAGTTGCTGGAGGTTTGGGCGTTATCTCATATGCAACTCGAACAACGCCAGGTATCTCGTCTGTAATTCTTTTGGAAATATTCAGGAGAACATCCCATTGAATCTGACTCGGTTCAGCAGTCATAGCATCCTTACTTTCCACTGAGCGGACAATAATAATATCCCCGAATTTCCTCTGTTCATCTTTGATCCCAGTTCCTTTATCGCTCATCAACACAGCAAACGCCTGGAAAGGCTTTAGGGAAGCAGTCTCCTCCTCCACTATCTGAGTGGCTTTTCTGACAAGAGAAACTCTTTCAGGCGTCGCTTCCCCCACTACTCGTGTAGCTAATCCGGGTCCAGGAAAAGGCATCCTCTGATGGATCATCTCAGGAAGGCCCAGTGCCTCAGCAACTTTTCTGACCTCGTGCTTAAACAATTCTTTAATCGGTTCCACTACTCTAAAACCATATCCTTGCTCAGGGTCTATCCCGATCTGCTCAAGAATATTATGCTGGGTCTAAACTCCACCTTTTGTCTCAATGATATCCGCTGCAATTGTTCCCTGGATTAAGAATCGGGCCTCACTCTTCAGAACCTCTCTTCCAAACACTGTGTAAAAAATATTCCGGAAAGCTTTTCTTTTTTCTTCAGGGTCGACTTTTCCTTCGAGCGCCTGGAAAAATTCTTCTTGAGCATCAATGACATCGACTTTAATACCCAGATCTGAAAATATCTGGCTCACATCCTCTGCCTCATTTTCCCTCATCAATCCATCGTCAATAAAGATGACCTTAAGATTATCTCCGATGGCTCTATGGGCTAGAACTGTGCAGGCTGAGCTGTCAACTCCTCCAGATAAAGCGGATATTGCTTTTTCTGATCCTATTGTTGCTTTTATTTCCTGGATTTTTTCTTCAATAAAATTTTCTTCTTCCATTTCTAACTCCTAATTTGATTTCTTAAAGATAAAAAATCATGAATAAGTTCACATATTAGGAATGCACTCTGTGAGTGTGCAGTTAGCACGCTCAAATTATTAGAATCTCTGTCTCTAACCTTGACTTCAAAGGGTAGCTGAAGGTGCGGGTAAATCCTTCATGAGCTTGATCCCCGCAGGAGCGTCGACAGCCCTTGGAATTGTATTTATGGTAACCGCGACAGTTCCGATATCTCCGTGGACTCCTCCGATGATCCTCTCACGAATATTGGGCTCTCCTTCTATGATTATCTCGTCGTACTCCTCATCGACAGCAGCGTGGGCATTGAACTCCAGGGTAATGACATCTCTGCCCTCTTTTTTGCCAAAAGCCACGCTTTTCAAGCCAACAACATCCCCTGGTTTAACTGTGCCTAAGGCGGTTTCCATATCTTTTTCGCCTATAACAGGTTCAGGAGGCAGTTCTACAGCTTCATCCAATTCCCAACCAAGACCTTCTGCAATCATGTAGATAGATTCCAGAAGACCCACATGCCCCGTGATAATCTTATTGTCAATTTTATCCCTGAATTCTTCCTGCGTCAGGCCTGTTCCGACCTTCTCCTGGAAAGGGATTCTTCGCTTCGAAGAATCCATCATCCGTATCACTTTAACAGAGCTAACCTTAAGGCATGGGGCAGTCAGGATAAGAGGGAGAGAATCCATTAAAAACCCTGGGTTAATACCTGTTCCTACTACAGTTACTCCCTTCTCCTTTGCTAAGGCATCAATCTTTTGAGCGAGTTCCGGGCTCCTCTTCCAGGGATAGGATAGCTCTTCACATGTGGAAATAACATTTAATCCGGCATTTACACACTGGCTTATTTGCGGCAAAACGCTCTCCAGATGAGAAGTTGTCGTGAGGACAACCGCATGAGCATTGGTTCTGGAAAAAAGTGCATCAGCGTCGCTTTCGACTTTAACACCCAATTCTTTCTGGGCACCAATAACTTCTCCCAGGTCCTTCCCTACTAGCTCAGGAGCTATGTCAACAGCGCCGACGATCTCAAAACTCTCTTTATCCAGGAGAGCTTCTGCGGCCCTCTGGCCCATAACACCACATCCATAGATTATGACGTTAATTTTCTCCATTGGTTATTTCTCCTTTGTGAATATTATCAAATACATGCCGTATAAAAATGAATGAGTCAGTATAGCACTATTTAAGTTCATTTCAAGCAAAAATTTTGAATCTTGAAGAGGGAAAAGGGGACAGTCCCCTTTTTCTGCTGATGAATCAAGCCCCTGCGCTATTAATTAAGCCCCTACATAAAACATGTGGGCTTAATAAATTATGCCCCTACTTTTTATATTTGTTCCATTCCTTGGCGATTCTCTCCACTGCATCTAGAGAGGCCTGAATTTCCTCATCTGTGTGGGCTGCCGAAATCCCTCCATATCCATGGAAAACATTGAATCCTTCCTTGAGCATGGACAATTTAAAAATCTGCTCCCTGAGTTCAAAATCACATACTTCTGGATTCCACACCTGCTCGGGGGAGCGAACCCTGTCAATATCTTCCTTGAGAAACTGCACCCCGACACAGGAACTGTTCTCTGCTATTGTGTCACCATAACCAGTACACTTTACATTGAATCCGTGGGCTGCAAATATCTCATCTATTCCTTTCCGAACTTTATCCGCTAATCGACCTATTTTTGGGTATATTTCTTCCTCATTTTCTATAAGGTATTTCAGATAGGTTAATCCAGCTAACACTGAACCTGGATGAGCAGAAAATGTCCCGCCATCAAACTTGACCTTCTCTTCTGGTTTTGCTTCCGGATCGCAGAGAGCCATCACATCATCCCTTCCAAGCACGGCGCTCAGCGGCATTCCTCCTCCAATAGCCTTTCCGAAAATAGACAGATCTGGCTTTACGCCGTATAAATTTTGAACTCCGCCAGCATGAAAACGAAATCCTGAAATAACTTCATCGATTATCAACAGGGAATTATATTTCAAAGTGAGCTCTCTTGCTCTTTGAATATATTCTCTTTGAGCAAAAATAAACCCCCCGGCTCCTATGAAAGGCTCCAGGATAAAACATGCAATTCGATCTCCATTTTCTCTGAATTTTTCTTCTAGATCATTTATCTCACTAAACTTAGTCACGACTATCTGAGCATCAATACCAAAAGGAAGACCGGCAGATTCTATTTTAGTCAACCCATGATCATAAGCTGTGATTCCTTTTAAAACATAAGGTTGGGCACCATGCCAGCCTCCGCCTGCTTTCACAACTAAATCTCTTTTTGTAAAGGCCCTTGCCATCATTATGGAATACATTGTGGCTAATGTTCCGCTCGTGGTGAAACGAATCTTATCGGCACCAATGCGCTTGAGGATCAGTTCTGCTAACTCCCTCTGATAATTGCCTGGAAATCCAGTTGTCAAGCCCTGACCCTTTTGGAACCAGTCACTCAATGCATCCAAGACTATTTTGGGATTATGCCCTAAGATATTGGCGAAGTGACCCTGCCAAAAATCAACATATGTATTTCCATCCGCATCTGTAACTTTAGAGCCACTGCATCGGACATCATAGAAAGGGAAGGGAGCAAAAAGCCGCAAGTTATGGCTTCCACCTCTTATTTGGTATTCTGTGCTTTTCTCAAAAATGCTTTTTGATTTCTGGTGATTTTTCTCATAATCGTGTATTAAATCGCTGAGCAAACTTTTTTTATCCATTCTAAACCATCTCCATTTATATTAGTTTAAAAATCTGTTCCCTTGCTTTCACCAAATTTTCTATCCGGGTCATCCAACTATTAGTTGAACAATGAAAGAGAAAAAATATATACTATATCTTGTAGCCTACAGTCAAAATATTTTTAAGAAAGATGGGGACACAATACTCAATTATAAAAAATCCCAGGAAGGGATATGTTTGTATTATTGACAAGTATTGGGAAATTAAGTATGGTGTCCCCCTTTTTTAAAGGGGAGATAAAGATGAAAAACAAAGGATTTGAGCCACCAAGAACCATCAGCGAGACAATCTTTCAATACATAAAAAAATCAATCATTGAAGGGAAAATGAAGTCGGCTCAAAGGCTTCAAGAAAAAGAAATCGCAGAACTTTTTGGAGTTAGCACGACTCCAGTGAGAGAGGCATTTCAGAGACTAGCAGCAGAAAAATATTTAATCCTGAGTGCGAGGCGAGAAGTAGTGATTGCCGGGGTGTCCTCCAAAGAAATTGTAGAACTCTTTGAAGTCATAAGAGTTCTCGATACTCACGCAACAAAAAAGGCTCTTAAAGCGATGTCTGATAAAGATATAAAAGAACTCAAAAAAATGTCACAACAACTGGACGCATTCTATAAACAAAATAAAATTCAGTCTTACGTTAATAAAAATTATAAAATTCATGAGAAATTATGGAATATATGTGGGAACAAATTCTTATACCAATCGTTGATCAATCTAATGGAGAAAACAATTACCTACAGTAATCAAGTCAGTTATTACTTTTCGGAGAATCCCACCTTTTTTAAAAAATCGCATAAAGACCATGTCGATTTGATAAAAGCCATAGAGAAAAGAGATGAAGCCGCAGTCGAGAAGATCCTCTCGTCCCATTGGGGAAAAGGCTTTATTGCCGACAAAATAGAAGATACGGCCAGTTAATTCTTATCCCTATTCTTTTCTTACAATCAATCTAATCCCAGATTTTTTAATATATGGACTAAAAAAATTCGAATTTCTCACTGGCTTATGTTTAATAAAATGTATGGATGACAACCTTACTGCAAAAAATTCGATCTACGAAGCTTTCATCTCTTTTTTTATTCTTTGATAGGCAATTCTAGAGCGCTTGGATATTTCTTGTCATGGTAGAGTCTTATCGTAGCTTTTTTTGCATCTTTTGCGGTTTCATCGGCAACGACTCCTCCAGAATTATAATTTTTCGCTAAATCCGGCGAGTTCAATGAGCTGATGATGAGTCGTAGGCGGCTTCCTTTCTCTAGCTTTCTTGCGAAGAAATAGAATCTCTTAAATTCATATAGATTAACTTCACCAGGCTTAACCAATTCTTCCTTGGAGAGGGATTTGCGATAGCGAGCTCGCATCATGTCATTCCCCAGGAAGACGCTAGTTCCGTCGGGCTTGATTTCAAATAATCCCACTCCGAAGTCGGTATCAGGAACATCGAGTTCCAGATAAGCTTTCAGTTTAATATATCCAGCGACTTCAATATCCTTTTCAATTGGAGCGCTCTGGTAAATTAGAATATCCTCCTCAAAAGCTGCGCTCGGATCTGTGTAGTAGTTCGGGTTTTGTTTTAAGTATTTCTCCTCTGCCATCAATTTCAGCGGATCGTAAACGAACTTATCGGCTCTCTGCTTATTTTGAGGGGGAGTTTGTTCAAGGTAACCCGAATGAAAAACATCGCTTGCCCTGCCTTCCTGGGAAGATAAATACAAGGCTTGAGTCTTGTTCGAGATTTCTTCTATTCTATCAACATATCTCCACTGGTTCTCCCCCATCATGTAATAACAGACTCTTTTTTTCAGAAATTCAGGTTTATCTTTACCTTTTAGAGTCCAGTCAAACCACTCAAGGTGAATCTGATGCATATCCAAGAGGCAATTATCTCCAAAAACCAGTCCGCCCAATTCTTTTCTAGGATTCCGGGTGCCTGCATGGTCATAAGGGCCCATAATTAGATAATGCTTTTCTTTTCCCTCTTCAATCCCAAATTTCATATGCTTGAAATAGTAGGCCATCGCTCCCGGCTGGTCGCCATCGAAATGCCCTGTTATTGTAAGAATCGGAATATTGTAATGCTTATAATCTCCATCAGCAGGAGACATGTTTTTCCAAAAATCATCATACGTTGGATGTGATATCCAGCGCTTGAATATTTTTTGTGGAATTCCTGTTATTTCAGCAAGCTTAGAGAAAGGCAGATGATTCTTATACATTTTATAGAATTTTCGAAACCAGTAGCTAGAATCAGAAAAAAGATTCGTATTACGTGTGTCTCCAGTCACAAATCCAAGCCATCGGGTAAAATAGCTCGTGAGGATATTATTTGGCCAGGGAGCATCAATCCCAGGATGCGCAGCAGCAGTCGGCACAATCGTTTTGAGCGAGGGAGGCAGCTCTCTTAATGTCTGCCATTGCACCATTCCCCTATAAGAACCGCCCATCATTGCTACCTGCCCATCACACCAGGGTTGACTGGATATCCATTCGACAACCTGGGCGCCGTCAGGACCATCCTGCTCAAATGGGTAAAACTCTCCTTCTGAGTTGCCTCTCCCTCGACAGTCCACACTCACAAAGACATAGCCATTTTGGACAAAAAAGGTTGCTCTCTGCTGCGCTTCATCGGAAACATATGGGGTGAGCACGAAAATAGCGGGTAAAGGCTCATTCATATTAGCTGGTCTCCATATTTTGGCGACAAGATGAACCCCATCCTTCATCCTGATTTTCTGGTCAAGGGTAATTTCAATTTCTTTAGCTTCATTCTTGTTTTCTTCGGCTAGAATTGAAGCGGCGATAACACAGCAAAAAACCAAAATCAGGCTTTTCCTGAGTAAATTTTTCATTGTTCAACCTCCTTTCTTGTAATTAACTCGAATTATTCACAAAAAATGCCGACACGTTCGGCAAGTATAGCAATATCAGGAAATTACGCTGATATTGCTGTAAATCCTGTTAAAAACTTTTTTGGGGAAAACATATTTATATTAATCGGCACTTTTACTCTTAAAGGTAAGCCAATCTCACCGCATCTACTTCGTTGCAGCCCATTCGCGGTGTAGAACCACGTCATCACGAGCGATAGAAGAGAGCGTGGTGATCCTCTCAGGCTATCCAGATTTGGGATAGCACACGCTTGAAGTTGCCACCTAGAATGCCCTCTATATCTGCATCGCTGTATCCGCGTCTGCATAACGCTTCAGCAAGGTCAAACATTCGCTTTGAATGGTCAAGGCCTTCGATGTCGATCTTCTCGCGGAATGCATAGCTCTCTTTATAGCCTCGACGTAAAGCTGTAATCATGCTTTGAGGTAAATCGTCGTATCCTTCCAGATCGCTATCACTTCCCACACCAACATGTTCTACTCCAATGAGTTTTGCCACATGGTCAAAGTGGTCAATAACATGTTCAATGGTAGTCGGCTCGTCCGGACGCACAAACATTCGCACACCCGTGATGCCCATTACACCGCCAGTGACTGCCATCTTGCTAATGGCTTCATCTGTTTTACACCGGGGATGACCAGGCACAAAAGAGCGACAGTTCGAGTGCGTGATCAGCACTGGCTTCTTGGAAACTTCGAATGCATCCAGGGTTGTTCGATCACCACAGTGTGAAACATCGACAGCCATCCCGGCTTTATTCATGCGCTCGATAATCGACACACCAAAGTCGCTCAAACCACCATCGCTCCGCTCTGTAGACCCACTGCCAATTAGGTTCCGGGCATTATACGTGAGCTGTGATACGCGCTGTCCAATGCTATGGAAATAGTTTACATCGGTTGCGCGGCGGAAATGATCGGAGTTTTGCAGACCTAAGAGCAGTCCAACCTTTCCGGACTCTTTCACACGATTGAAATCCTCTATACTGTCAATACGCATGAATAATTGATCATGATTGGGAAGGAAGCTATTCCAGCTGGCAAAGAATCTCAATACAGTCTCATAGGCATTCGGGCCTCCGATGCCAAAGGCGGGATGGAAGACATTGATTCCTGACGTTTGATATTTCTTCCCCTCCTCAGGAGTGAAGCTGTCAGGATTTTGCAGCCACTTCCTATACACTGCTGAGTTGATTGCTAAAGGACTTAACATATCGATCACAAGAGACCGTTCGATAAGCGATATGGCTCGTGCAGAATACGTTTCTTGCGTTCCACTGAAAAGTTGATATCGCCCTAAATTGATCATGGGCGCGCTGAGAACAACACCTGTTGTGCCGGCTATCATTTTAAGTGCATTCCGGCGCGTCATAGAGACTTTTTGTTTTCGCATATATTCATCCTCCTTTCATTACTTTTTAAAAATAAAACGTTTTCTCTCTGGAGTAACGTTTATCTGCCTGATCCATATTTGAAACAAATCTAAAACTTATATGCTTTAAACTCTGTAGAACAAGGCGGTCCAGGAGCCAAGTGGAGTACGGGTGGCTTCCCCAATTCCATGACCATACATCCCGCAGAAAAACTTCGTGCTCTTTGTTTGGCAAGGTGGTTGCAGACAGGATTTTTCGGATCATCATGAGAGCTGAGAGTAGCCTTTACAGTATCCACTGTGATTCGCTTTGATGGGTCTTTCAATCGCTTTTCAAGAGCGGTTAGCCTGATCTCAGAGTTTCCCGGAGATTTGGGTCTCCTTTCTGCAGGAAGCTTTTTCAATACTTCTTTGTAGATGCTCTGGTCATCGTTCACAAGAGGGTGGTTCGTATGATAGACCCTCGTGGCTCCTTTATAAGGAATGAACCGGCTGACTTTATTGGAAGAGCACTCAAAAGCTGCAACTTCTTTGGGTCCGCCGATTGTGTAATTCTGGCCAGAAGCATGTTTGATGTCATGGATAAATTTTACTGCACCTTCATATTTTTCCTGGTCCAAGACTCCGCGGACAATATAAGCGACCGGCAATCCATCTCCACAGTGATCGAGCTGAAGCAAGGTGTTGCAGCATATTCCAATAGAGTGGTTATTCATTCCATTTGTAGCTATAAGCCCTGCAAAAGTGAAGATAAAGGATTCAACAGGGGAATCCTGGGGTTTAATGTGAAAGAGAACTTCGTACCCATCAGTGTAGGTCATGATGTCCATATTCTGTGCCAATAGAGATGGAATCCCCTTCTGGCCAAAAACCCCAAGAGCACTGCAGTGTTGAGTCTTAGGCAAGGGAATTTGAAATCTTTTATGGAGACCATACCACCATTCTTCGTCGTGTAACTGGAAGGCGAAAACTGTCTTGTAATCGATTCCCGAACCCTCGGCAATTCCTTTGACTTCCTCCAGTAAATGAGGAGTCCACTTTTTTATCGCTGGGGCAAAGTTTGTTTTCTCCAGAAACTCTTCAATGTACTTGTTTGGTTCTGTTTGTCGAGCCTTTTGAAGCTCTTCTTTCCAAATCTGGATTATCTCAGAGATCCCTTTCCTTAAACTCTCTCCATGAATCTGACCTCGTTTCCTGGGTGTTCCTTCTAAAACCAGAACTTTGATATCAGTATAATTAGATTTCCCATATTCGATCTCTGTGCTGATGAAAGAATCTGCGCTATCGCCAGATATTACCCAGGGACTTACAGCCAATCCAGCACTTGCCATAATACTTTGTTTTAAGAAAACCCTACGTTTCATCTATCCCTCCTTTCAATGATATTCGTCACGTGGGCTTGACGAATCAAGCCCCTACGTGCTTGTCATTGCGAAAGCCGAAGGATTGAAGCAATCTCATTCTTTTTCTTATCGATTGCCACCCTGCGCTCGCAATGACACGGCGGGCTTGATAAATCAAGCCCTACACCTCGTATTTGCCGAAGATGTATTGTGAAAAATCTGAACGGAGCAATGGAATTTCCAAAATCAACCTATCTTCACGAATTTGGAGATTCCTCTCCTTTTAACCAGCTCGGCCGTTTATATGCGGGATCGGGATATTTATAAAACCCCTCACCCGATTTCACACCCAGTTTACCTTGTTCTATCATGTCAAGAAGCATCTTTGGCGGCTGGTCAGAAGGATCGCCGCTGGCTGCATAATATACCATCTCGATATCTCGAACAACATCCAGCCCGATTATATCCATCAGCCCGCACGGTCCAATGGGTGTCTCCCATTCAAGCATCCAACCACGGTCGATATCCTCTGCAGTGGCGAAGCCGCCGTCCAAGAGGAAAAGTACTTCCTTCTTTACAGCTCTCCAGACTCGATTGCCCGCATATCCCATTATTTCGCGCCTTACTAGAATCGGGACCAAGCCAAGTGACTTTACAAATTTCATGGCTCGTTCAATTGTAGATTGATCCGTGAGCGGATGACCCATAACCTCGACCTTCAGGTCGTCTGGAGGGCCGAAATTGAAGTTGAATACTTTCTCCGGTCTCTTAGTGGCATCTGCAAGCTTCGAGCCTGGAATCGATGATGTATTTGTCCCTATCAAAGTATCGGGATCAGAATATTGATCGATTTCGGCAAAAACCTTTCGCTTCAGCGCTATGTCCTCAGGGACAGTCTCAATAACCAGGTCCACCCCTGAAACACAATCTTCCAGGGAAGAGCATATGGACAATAATGGCAGGGCCGCCTCCAGAGTGCCTGGGACCAGACGTCCTTCAGCCATCCTCTCCTCAATCAATGCGCGCACAACTTGGCGAGCTTCATCAGGAGCTTTAGGCAAAATATCGAATAACCGCGTTTGTTTGCCAGAAATAATGCAGCCATAGACAAGCCGTCTGCCCATCGTCCCAGCGCCAACGATCCCTACTTTTTTAATATCTTTCATAGATGGATCTCCTTTTTTTGGCTCCTATCCAAATTGTGTGGGTAAAATACACGGTAATGGAGGAAGCGACCTTGAAGATTTAGCCTTCCCGAATCGTCCATAGAGGGAAGCCGATGGAATCGGCCGCCGAGTATGTTTGAGCATGGTAAGGGCAATCGGCTGGAATGATTTGGCACACGGACATAAGGGCCGGAGGAAGAAGGCTGTCGTGCGGAGTTACGCAGGCGCCCAGAGGGACAATGAGGGAATGGCGTTAAAAATCCTAAGGGAGCGAAGTCATTTCCGTGTATTGTATTCATAAAATAACCCACTCAATCAGGAGAAGAGCCCTTTTTTTAAATCTGTGAAAAATTGCTCTCATGTTGTCCTTTTAATCAAGAATTATTTCTTTTCTCTATTATCTCAATCTCCAGTGCGTCTTTTATATGTTTAAAACTTCAATCCCTTTTCTATTCTATTCCTTGTTGTTATCGCCAACTCTATTTTCCAGAGATACATTTGTTCCTAAGATAAGCTTCCGCCTTTCCGACTCGGGAACCTCAGCCCGGAGGCTTTTAGCCATAAACCAAAAAACGCCTCCTAACAGGATCCATACAAGGATAAAGATCCACTCCATGGGAAATTCTCCCTCCGAATTCCTGTAGTGTTGATAAAAAGACAGAAAAAGCACTCCAATGGAGCAAACAACACCGGTTGATGCTATGATATTTCCTCCAGGCATTCGGTACGGACGATGCTGCTGAGGCCGCGTGCGCCGCAGCTTGATGACTCCTAAGCAACTGAAAAAAAAGGCAAGAGCAAAGCAACTCCCAGCCACATTGACGATAGGTATTATTGTACTCCTCCCTAGAAAAACTCCCATCGTGGCAATGATTCCTACAAAAATGACCGTAATAGATGGAGATCCGTGAACAGGGTGAACTCTTCCAAAGGTAGAAGGGATGATATGAGCTCTCCCGAGAGCAAAGATAATGCGGGAAGAACTAATGAAAACCGTATTCCAAGTCGTAACGATTCCACATAATCCCGCAAATAAGACTATCTTAGCCATCAGCGGAGATTTAAAAGCGACTTCAAAAGCCCCTGCCGCAGGGAGCTCTAAGGGAAGAAGCTTTTTCCACGGCGTGACCATCGAAGACGACAAAATGACAAGCAGATAGAAGCATGCAGCTACACCAATAGAAAGAAGGATCATCCGAACCACTTTCCTTGTGGAAGCTCCGGGCGATTTCTCTTCCATTGTCTGCGGAATGACATTAAAACCGGCTAAAAAGAAAGGCGTTGTTATAAAAACGGCCAGGGTGCCCCATAATGCAGGACCTGTACCTGCCTTCGAAAAAAGCGGTTCCATATTGCTCGGTTTTCCCCATATGATCCCTGCTGATACAAAAACAAGAGATAAAACCAAAAGGCCATAGGTGAGAATTTCCTGGAACACTGCCGCTGATTTTAATCCTCTGTAGTTAAGGTATAGCAGAAAAACCATTCCAACGAGTGCTAATAGAAGACTCCCCAAATGCACCGGTTCTCCCCGGATTGTATACAGCGTGACTCCCTTGAGGGCTGGAAAGATCGTGGATGTAATCCATCCAAACGATACGGCTTCAAACGTGGTTACTGATACGTACGATAAAGCAAGAGCCCATCCTATGGTATAGGAGGATTTTATGCCAAAAATCTCGTATGTATAAGCCACCTCTCCCCCTGATGCTGGCAGCATTGCGGCCAACTCGGCATAACAGAGTCCTACAGTCATCATCACAAGCGCCCCAGCGCCGAAAGCTAGTAAAGCTCCAAGGGGACCGGCCTGGTCTAACCATTCTCCTAATACGAGTATCCATCCCACTCCAATGATGCATCCGAATGCTAAAGAAAAAAAGTGACGGGGTTTTAATTCCTTTCCAAGCTGGGGAACAGGCTGCTCTTTGCTGTTGTCTAGATTATTGACCATTCTCTCTCAGAGTTGAAAGATTTTTAATCTCAGTCAATTCCTGAACTAATGAAATTAATCTGCTTCGCTCCCTCAAAGATAAGCATGAGACCCGATCTTACATTTTAAGGCGAAAGACTTATAGCACAGGAAGTACCTCTTGTCAAAAACTGATTGGGGTCAGGCTTTCCTAAGTTTTATAGTTTATTAATTATTAGTGAATAGAATAAAATCTCATCCAATGATCAATTATAAAACTTATGAAAGCCTGACCCCATAATATTTGAAAAAAAGTCTATATAAACATAAAATTATGCGTCATTCAGTGACATTAAAAAAGTATGAACGCTTTTTGAGCATATCAATTGAGCAAAAACAACTTCAAAGAAATCTAAGCCAAAAGGAGGAATCCATGAAAAGACAAACGGCTGCTATCTTTACAATCGCAATGCTGATTGTACTGCTCGTGAGTATAACATGCACTCAGTCTCCACAGGACAAAAGAGAGAGCGATTCGATTCAGGCAGAAGTGGATAAAATCTTTGCCAAATGGGACAAACCCGACTCACCCGGTTGTGCACTGGGCGTCATCAAAGATGGCCGCCTCATCTATAAACGCGGCTATGGGATGGCCAACCTGGATTATAACATTCCTATAACTTCAGAGTCAGTGTTCTATATTGCCTCTACATCAAAACAATTCACAGCCGCCTCAATCGCTCTTCTAGTGGACAGAGGTGAAATCTCGCTCGACGACGACGTCCGCAAATACATACCAGAAATCCCTGAATATGGAACTCCTGTCACCATCAGACACCTTGTTCACCATACAAGCGGACTCCGGGACTATCTTGGGCTTATGGCTTTAGCAGGCTTGAGCTACCAAGATTATTTCAACAATGATGATGCGATTCAGATACTTTCAAGGCAAAAGTCTCTCAACTTCAAGCCCGGAGATGAACATCTCTACAGTAACTCTGGCTATGTTGCGATGGCAGAAATTGTTAAGCGTGTAAGCGGGAAGTCGCTTCGTGAATATGCAGAAGAAAACATCTTCCAGCCCCTCGGAATGAAAAACACTCATTTCAATGACGACCGCTCATTGATTGTCAAAAACCGAGTCATAAGCTATCAGCCTATAGCGGAAGGCGGCTTTAAACGCTTTCTTAAGAACTTCGATGCGGTTGGAGACGGAGATCTTCTTACAACAGTTGAAGACCTTTACCGCTGGGATCAAAACTTTTATAACGACAAATTAGGAGAGAAGGAATTTATTGATCTCTTGTTGACGCGCGGAAAACTGAATAATAGCAAAGAACTCGGCTATGCTTTTGGACTTTTTCATGGGGAATACAAAGGCTTAAAAATAATCAGCCACGGGGGCGGAATGCTGGGCTTTAGAACCCAAATGATCCGGTTCCCTGAACATAAATTCACGGTCATCTGTCTGAGCAACTTGGCTAATGTGAATCCCACCATGCTTGCACAAAAGGTTACTGACCTCTACCTTGAAGACCATTTTGAGGAAAAGAGCCCTGAAGCTAAACCTTCTCAAAAAGAAGCTGTTTCAGTTGACCCAGCCACTTATGATTCCTACCTTGGAAAATATCAGCTTGAAATGGGTTTAGTCATAACAATCACAAAGGAAAACGATAAATTGATAGCACAGGCGGAAGGCCAGCCTAAAATGGAATTAGTTCCCTTATCTCGAACGAAATTCTTATTAAAGGAGCAAGGTTACGAAGTCGACTTTCATAAAGATGAAACCGGCAAGGTCACAAAGTTTGTCCTTCACGCAATGGGACAGGAAATGACTGCAAAAAAGTTCGAGCCCTTATACCTCAGTACCCGAAAACTGGCAGAATATGAGGGAGACTATTACAGCGACGAATTGGAAGCTACTTATGAGTTCATTAGTGAAGAGGGACGTTTGTTTGTTAAAGTAGGAAGAATTCCAAAGACTCGGTTAGAATTTTGGCAAAATGATGCAGTCAGTTGTCCCATGTTCAAAGGAGTTTTTGAGCGCGACAAACAAAACAAAATCACTGGCTTCACTCTAGAAGCAGGAAGAGTAAGAAACCTCAAGTTTGTAAGAAAATAGATTTATATCTAGCAGCTTATATTTATCATCGACTTCCGATCTTGTATTCCTTGGGTGGTTCCTCGCCCAGCAGATTCTTGACGAAATAATCCCACAACCTGCGAGTGAAGTATTTACGGTATTTGCTGAAAGAATGGTTATTATTCGGGAGAACAACAAGGTCAAAATCTTTGTTTTCTTTAATCAGAGCGTTTATCAATTGAATCGTCATGGCTGGGTGCACATTATCGTCCATATCGCCATAAGCTAACAACAGCTTGCCTTTTAGATTTTTAGCAAGGTTCGCATTGACCTGATTCTCATAATTCTTTCCCTTTAACAAACCCTGGTATTTTTCGCCCCAGAGCGATATATAGCTGAGCTGGTCATGATTGCCGGCAGAAGAGACTGCGACTTTGTAGAAATCTGGATATGCCAAGATCGCTCGAGCAGAAGCAAATCCCCCGCCTGAATGACCATAAATACCGACTCGGGTCAGGTCCATGTATGGATAGCGAGCAGCCAATTGCCTGAGCCCTGTAATATGGTCTTCCAGGCCTCCGGCTTCTCCCAACTTTCCATATGAAACATCATGGAAGGCTTTTGACCGGAGAGGTGTGCCCATGCCATCGATGGTTATAACTATAAATCCAAGCTCAGCGAGGGCAGAAACACTGCCATAAAGGTCAACGGAAAAAATTGGAAAGTTCCGGATGACCTGAGGACCGGGATAGATGCTGTCAATGACTGGATATTTCTTTTTCGGATCAAAGTTGCTGGGACGGTATATGGTTCCATAGATGTCTGTAATTCCATCCCGTGCCTTCACACGGAACGGTTCAGGCCATTTCCATCCTGTAGCCAGCAGAAGTTTTACATCGGCTTCTTCAAGCTTACGAATGACTCGCCCATCCGCTGAACGCAGGACCGAGACTGGAGCAGCATCCACTTTCGAGAAAGTATCCACGAAATACTTGTTGGTTTTAGAGAATACCACCGCGTGATCACACTCTTCTGGAGTCAACAGTTCCATACTTGAGCCATCCAATTTTATCCTGTAGAGATATCGAAGATAGGGACTCCTCCCCTTCTCTCTACCATTGGCCAGAAAATAGATCCAACCATAGCTCTCATCAACATGAACAATATCGTGAACAGCCCAGGCTCCTTTTGTAATCCTGTTTTTAAGAGTTCCTGTATTTCCATCGTAGAGATAGAGATGAGCCCAGCCGTCTCGTTCTGAGAACCAGATGATCTCAGAGCCAGAGCCCAGAATGCGCACATTGGGTCGCGAGCCGATCAATGGGTGTGGCTCAACGTATGTCTTCCCGCTTTCCTCGATGAGCATCCTTGTCTTGCCTGTTTGAGCATCTGCTTCAAAAAGCTTTAGTACCTTGCACCCTCGCTCCTCCCTCAGGAAATAGATCTTTTTGCTGTCTTTGCTCCACCAGATATACTGAAGGTCTATGGGAGAGAGAAAAGGTGCTAAAAGAGGACCTGCCTCAACGACTGTCTTTGTTTTTGTTTCCACATCCAGAATAACCAATTCAGCAAGGGGAAGCTCTTCGTCGCCAGGAAGAGAGTATCGGTAGGAGTGAAGAACTGGTCGTGAACCCTTTGAAGGCACTGACTGGATGAGGTGAAGCTCACCGACTTTTCGCTGGTCAAGTCTGTGCGTGACCAGTTTCTTCGAATCTGGCGACCAGAGTGCAACTGGCGGACTCTTTCTCTTAAGAAGCCGTTCGGTCACAGTCGTTGTGCGCCCCTCAGGCGAACTTCCATAGTCATAATATTTCTCACCATCGCTCGTCAGCGCAATCTCTTCCTCGTTATCAGCGGGCCGCACATAAATGTTATAATCTTTGACAAAAGCAGCCCAATTTTCGTCAGGAGAGGTCAGCTCATGAACAGACTTCCTTTTAGGCTTTTCCGTTTTAGTACATTCATAGGTCTTAAGATTACAAGCCCAGCGGTCTTTCCCCATGTCAAATTGAATTGTTCTCCCCTCTTGGATAAACTCGAAGCTTGTGAAGGGAAGCTTGTTATGAACATATGCCTTACCTGATTCTTTTGAAAGTGCTGCTGCAAGTTTCACATGGTCAAACGCCAGCCGGCGGGTGTTTTGAGCAGGTTCGACCAGTATAAATTCCTTTCCCTCCCGGGTATTATTCAGGTACCAGAAACGATCGCTTTTGCCAATCCAATTGGGCTTGACCTCTGTATTAAAAACCAGCTTTCTTGCATTCGCGGGGAGAAACCCTTCGGCTCGAATATAATCTTCCTTTGTTACTTGTGCACCGAGAGCAATGGTTGTAAAGATCACAACCATGAACCCAATTATTCCTGTTGCTCTAAGAAAAATCCTTGGCGCTCTCATCTTTTCCCTCCTATTGTTTTTGCCATTGCAAATGTGCAGGGGTTTGATGAATCATTCCTCTACGTAATAAAGTTGAGATTGCCACGCTCCCTCTGGTCGCTCGCAAAGACTTCCTGCAGGTGGGCTTGATAAATCATTCCACATTTTTATGTCATTGCGAGGCATGAAGTGCCGTGGCAATCCTCTGTCGCGAGCAAAGCGTGGCGATCTCAACGTTTATGTGAGATTGCTTCGTCGTTATGCTCCTCGCAATGACACGTTATCTTATGAAATCGCCTCGGCATAACGCTCCTCGCAAAGACAAGGTGGACTTGATAAATCAAGCCCCTACATTAATCAAACCCCTGCATCAAAAGGCTGAGATTGCCGCGCTCCCTCTGGTCGCTCGCAACGACAATATTAAAGATTTACTTGAACTTATGGATTTTGCCGCCAACTAAAACAATTTCAGGATGACCGAGCACATCGAATGATTGGAGAGGGTCTCCGCCTATAACCTGAATATCTGCCAGCTTCCCTTTTTCAATAGTGCCTAATTCATCTTCCTTTCCAAGAATGAGTGCTCCATTCTTTGTAGCAGCTACGATTGTTTCCATGGGATCTGCACCCAGCTCAACAAAATATTTCAATTCTGTAAAATATATTCCTGGATACAGCTTCATAAATTGTCCCACAGCATCCGTTCCAATCCCCAATATAATCTTCCGCTTCCTAGCTTCCTTAAAGAGAGTCTCGTGTATCGACAGCTTCCACCCTCTCTTTTCCAGCAAGACTTTAGGAACCATTTTCGCTTTATAAAGTTCCCGGTATACAGATAAAGTAGGCACATTGTAGACACCCTTCTCTGCCATCAGGTCGAGAACATCAACTTCCATCTCATTGAGATGTTCGATACACTGTGCTCCGCCTTGTACGGCTATGCGTGTCATGGAGGTTGGTGTAGTATCAGAAAGACCTCCGCCGTGGCTAGTGATCGGTATGCCCAAAGTTTTCGCCTCATCAACCGCAGCCTTAACTTCTTCCAATGTAAAAGTGGGCGATATTTTAATATGACGAAAGCCAGCTTTGTACATCTCTCTCACTGCCTTGCGGAACTCCCAGGGCCCGTCAACACCGCGCGCTCCCCTAATTCCATCCCCATGGCCTCCTGTCACAGTCAGGAGCTGCCCACAACTGAAGAGCCGGATAGTATCGATATAACGCAGACTTGAACCTGCCATTATTGCCTGCATCGGCTCAATGGGAGAACCAACATCTCTTACCGAAGTAACACCGCTTTTCAGGTACATATTCAGGACATTCACTGCTCTGAGAGTAGCCAGGCTGTCCGTATCAGTGAAATACTGCATATTGTTATAAGGATAGGTAAGGTGAATATGGCAATCGATGAAGCCGGGGAGGATCCATTTGCCGGAAACATCAATCTTTTTAGCTCCCTTTGGTATTTTGACTTTGTCGGAAAGACCTACAGCTTCAATCTTCTGCCCTTTAATAAGTACTGTGGTATTCGGGACCGGTTGAGTACCTGTTCCATCAATTAGAGTGCCGCCTACAAGCGCGATCACTCTCTCCTTCTTTTTTCCCTTTTCCTGAGAGTAAGAGAAGGAAAAGTTTAGAAAAACTAAGAGAACAAGAAAGGAAATAAAAAATTTGCGTTTCATGGAATTCCTCCTTTTGTTTATTTAAAAACCTTGTCTAAAACCAATAGAAGTCTATTTGTAAAATTATGAAGAATCAATGTTCACTTTTCTCTTAATAAAAAGTCTATTAGCCTGAGATTGAACAATTCTGGTCTATTTCTTCGCCTTTTTCCTAAGGATTCATTTAAAGACGCCCAATCCTTGGACCCTAAGCTCATCCACTTTGCCTGCCGCATTCAAAGTGAAGGTAACCATTAAACTGGGTGAGCCGGGAGCCTGAATAGTGAGCTGAAAAGTATCGTAATGCCAGTGAGATAGAGTTCCTTTAAATTTTCCGACCTGCATGACCAATTTTCCATTCTCCATTGACACCTTGGTTTTGCCATATGCTTTATTTTCGAAGGTGCCAACGTATTTCTCTAAGGCAAGAGATGGCTTTGTCCCTTCAACACGTGCCTTCTCCCTTTTTTTTTGCATGGCTCTGAACCTCTCCCAAATTTTTCCTGCACCGGCTAGCATTTCTGCACTCCAGTCACGCTTTTCCGTGCCTAAAAATATGTCAAAAACCTTGAACATCAGAGCTTCATTAAGAGAGGTCGGATTTACATTGGTGAGAATCGTAACGCCCAGGTTTTCTTCTGGAATCATCCCGACCAGACATCGCATTCCGTCAATGGAGCCGCCGTGTTGGACAATTTTTCTCCCATGATAATCCTGGAGAAACCATCCAAATCCATACAAGAAGAAGTTCGATTCTGGCACCATCTGGTGATTCACAGGGCTTAAGGATGAGAGCCATTTTCCCTTGGGAATCACTGTCTGCGGAGAGTGCATCTCCTTGATGCTCGAAGCCTTGAGAAGCTTCTTCCCTTCATATGTGCCTTTTCCAAGGTGAAGCCTCATCCACTGGGCCATCTCCATCACATTGGAATTGATAGAACCAGCAGGGCCGATATTATCTATATTGCGCCAAGGAATAGGCGTTACCTTGGCATCATTGTAAGAGTGAGGTGTCGCTGCATTCTCAGTATCTTTAAGTTTGAGCGTGCTTGTATTGCTCATACTCATTCCGAGGGGCTCAAATATATGCTCTTCGATAAGCTCATCCCAACTCTTTCCAGATAGGGCAGCCGCAATCTGTCCAGCCGCTAAAAACATGTTGTTGTTGTATCCGTATCTGTAGCGAAAGCTCGTGACTGGCTCTATGTAGCGAAGGCGACCCAGAATTTCATCTCGGCTGAAGTCGGTCCCTCCCCAGAGCATGTCTGCCCTTTCAAGGCCGATGCGGTGGCTCATTAGGTCGCGGATTCTGAGCTCGCGTGTCATCCAAGGATCAATAAGTTGAAGATTGGGCAAGTAATCAATTGCCCGATCGTCCCATTTGAGCTTTCCTTTATCGATCAACATGCCGACCAAAGCCGCTGTGAAAGCTTTAGAAGAAGACCCGATAGCATAAAGAGTGTATTCGTCTGCCGGTGAGGACTTCCCTATTTCACGAACGCCATATCCTCTGGCAAAGACTACTGAATCGTCTTTGACTATCGATATGGCTACACTGGGCGCTTCCCACTCTTCCATTGCCTTCTTTACATAGGCATCAACCTTATTCAGGAGTTCTTCCTGTGTTTGCCCAAACTGCGTGCCAGATAAGAAAAGAAGTAAGATTAGAATTGAGAAAGAAATCCTTCGAAGTTTCACCGCTATACCTCCTTTTATCAAAATTTTAAATCCTAGGAGAAAAAGGGGACTGTCCCTTTTTTTAGAAAAAAACTATACAAAAATCTTGACAAGATAGCAAATATATTCTATATCCTATAGGAAAAAAGACAGCTAGAGATAGCAGTTTAATTTGGGTTAAATATGAGGAGGGAAACTCAACCCATAGTAAAAAATTTTTCCAGGAGGGAAAGGCTTTTAATTCAATTCTTTGGACTAATCCAATTAATTGGATTTTTCTAAGGAATATGCCCTGTTGATTATTTTTTAACTTATTGAAATAAAAGAAGTTACAAAAACAATCAAATTGGCATAAATTTTGCTTACCTAAAATGGCACGTGGGGATAACACGGATGATTAACAAATTCAATCAAAAACCCCTAATATATGACTGTTAAATATGAAATCAATGCCCCTGCTTGACATAGAAAATGCATTTAATAGAATATAATCACAATCAGAGGGCAAATTGAGCTTCACTGTTTTAAATTCTATACGATATTGAGAAGATGAAATCTTTTAAAAGAAGGAGGTGAGACAGACAAAAATAATCTAGAAAAGAAAAGGACAAAGGTTAGTTTAAAAATTTTAATGGAGGGAATGCATGAATAATCCAAAGCGAATCAAAAAATTATTTCCCTGCCTTGCTCTCTTGACAATCGCTCTCTTTCTCATGAGCGGAAATATGATGGCCCAAACTACATATGTTACTGTAAATGGAACGATCACTGACGATGAAGGCACCTTGCTGCCTGGAGCATCGGTGACAATACGAAATGTACAAACCGGTTTGACTAAAAGCACAGTGACCCAGACTGACGGACGATATTCTATCTCGGGACTTGTCCCTGGACAATATGAAATCGAAGTGAGTCTCTCTGGATTCACGACAACGATAAGGAAAGGATTGACGTTCAGTGTAGGCGCACGATTGACTATTAATCTCACTCTCACCACAGCAGCCATAGAAGAAGAAGTAACGGTTACGGCTGAGTCGCCCATGGTTGAGGTGACCAAATCAGAAGTAGCCGCTGTTATCGAGAGGAGAAAAATCGACTCTCTGCCCTTGTACGACAGAAGTTTTAGCGACCTGACCATCATCAAAGCAGGCGTGGCAGGCGACAGGTCGAACGCGCAACCCCTTGGGAGTGAAGAGATCCTCATCGACGGCGTCTCCAATGAATGGGTCGGAAGGAACACCACAAATATGGAAATCCCAGCTGACGCCATTCAGGAATTCAGGGTCATGACCAACCAGTATGAAGCCGAATACGGAAATGCCAGTGGAATGATCCGGAGTGCCATCACAAGGTCTGGGACAAACGAGATGCACGGAAGGCTTGCCTTTTTCTACAGGGATGAAGTCTTCGACGATGTGAATTATTTCGTAAAGCACGACGAATACAAAGGACCGGAACTCCCAGATTGGGAGAAAGCGCCTTTTAGCCACTACAATTATTCCGGTTTTATCGGAGGACCGCTAAAAAAAGATAAAGCTCATTTCTTTCTTGCTTACGACGGACTCACCCGGGAAGAAGCCACCACCATTACTTCACCCTTAGTGGAAAAACAAACAATACCCTACACTCAACAAAGACATCAGATCCTTTTTAAATTCAACTACCAGTTCAGCGAAAAGAACCTTATAAGTTTCCGCTATGGTCTGAACCGCCCCACTCTGTATGATGCCTGCGTGGGCGGAATGTACACTTTGAGCACAAGTTATAACTTTACAGAATGGACCCACGATGGGCAGTTTAACTGGACATACTACCCATCAGACAACACGATGAACGAAGTCAGAATGCTTTACTCATACAATACCTACCTTTCCGAATCATCAGTCGATAATGACGCTTTTTTCATCGCGAGGCCTTCAGGCTATTTTGGAACTTTCGGTAATTATCCTCAAGAAGTTCCTACCAAGCGGTATCAATTTGTCGATAATTTCAGCCTATTTCTCGGAGATCACAGTGTAAAATTCGGTGTCGATGCTTCCTATGTCCATCTAGGCGGTTATGTCCAGCAGTATGTACCTGGCTACTACCTCTTCACAACGGATGAACCTTTCGACCCTGCAAATTTCGCCACCTACCCTCTTCTCCTTATTAAATCTCCTAAAATCGCAGATATCGACAGCCCCTATTGGGAGGTCGGCTTTTTTGCCCAGGATTCCTGGAAAGTCACTCCTCGATTAACCCTGAACTTCGGGCTCAGGTACAACTACTACACAGTCCAATTCATTGATATAAAACAATTCGACATAAGACACTTAAATCCCCGCTTCGGCTTCAGCTATGATCCGGTGGGAGATGGAAAAACATCTATCAGGGGCGGTATCGGAACCTATTCCCAGAATCCCCAGTTGAACCTCGGGCTCCTTATCGGACTCATGGATCAGTTGGTTGTGCAATATATCTACTATCCAGGTTACCCAGATCCGAGTGTTCCCAACCCATTTATTACAGGCCCCTCTGTTGAGCCTCCACTCGCCAAATATCAGGGTGAGCCTGATTCAATCGCTCCATATACCGTGCAAACGACTTTCGGCTTCCAGAGAGAATTTGTTACTGACCTTTCCATCGGTATTGATCTTGTATGGTCGAAAGGCATGAAGTTCAGCCGTATTGAAGACGACAACGCTGTCATTCCTGGTACAAGTTATATTCGCCCCGATATGACAAAGTCAAGTATCTTTGTTTTTCGAATGAAAGGAAAAAGTGACTACAGGGGAATGTTTATAACGCTCTCAAAAAGATACTCGCACGGCTGGTCCTTGGATATCGCCTACACGCTCAGCAGGTCCTGGTCAGATGTTGAGTCCGAGCAAACCGGTCCTTATGACCAAGATGAAGGTAATTGGGGCAGGATGTATGGTCCGAATAACGGTGATGCCACTCACCGATTGGTTGTTTCGGGTATATTTGAGCTGCCCTTGGGTTTCCAATTGAGCGGACTTGCCTACTACCGTTCAGCTACGCCCTGGACTGCTTTTTATCAAACAGATGTAAACCTGGATGGCTCGAACACGGATATGTTGGGCGACCACAGAAATGACCGCAGGGGTTTTGATTTTTTCAACCTGAACATCAGATTCTCCAAGTTCATAAGAATCGACCGATTCCGGCTGCAGTTCTTTGCAGAAGTCTACAACCTGACAAGCAGGGATAACTTCGGAAGCCCATTCTTCCGGTATGGCACAGAGGATTTTGGAAACCCGACATCTGCCGGCGATCCCCGCCGTATCCAATTCGGAGCACGTATCGACTTCTGATAAGAAAAATTAAAATCTTTTAGGGGAATTTCCTGAAGGAGATTCCCCTCTTCCTTCTCTAAGAAAATGGTGTTGAATTATATCCCCTCTTAGGTTAATATTAAATTTTAACAAAAAAAGAGGATTTTCATTCCAATTCTCATTCTCTTTTTGAATATGTCGTTGTGAATACATTTTAAAAGTAGAGGCTTTTAATTCTAATTCAGAGAAAACTTATATTGAAGAAACCCTATTTATTTATTGCAAATCAAAATTCCCATAAGAAATAGCTGGAAGGAGGCAAGCATGAAAATAAAAAGTCTAACTTCTAAAATCGCTCGAATCTCAATATTACTGACTTTTGTGTTTTCTATTCCCTATCTAAGCTTTGGCCAAGACACGGTTGTAAAAGGCGTTGTTACCGACCAAGAAGGTACGCCCATAAAAGACGCAAAGATTACCTTTCATGACCCAAGCAGAGGACTCAAGTTTGAGATAAAATCAGATAAAAAAGGGAATTTCATAAAAGTAGGAATCCCTCCCTCTTTTTATAGAGTCAGTGTCGAACACAAAAATTATTTTCCAATCCAATCTCAGGTCAGGCTCAGGTTTGGCGTGGAAGAAAAAATGAGTGTAAAATTGACAAAAATTCCTCCCAAAATTGAGGATAACCCAGACCTTTCCAAAGGCGTAGATCTTTTTAGGCTGGGTAACTATGACGAAGCCATCAAATATTTTGAAAAACTCATCGAAAAATTTCCTTCCAGTATCGAAGGCTATTACAATATAGGCTTGTGCTATCTGAGAAAAGGAGAGGTCGATAAGGCGGTTGCTTCTTTGGAGAAGGCCGTAGAATTGAATCCAGAATCCATTGAAGCTCATTTTGCACTGGGAGAATGCTATTTTAGTAAAGGGGAAACTGAAAAAGCGATGAGCACCTTTACCCAAGCCGTAGACCTTCAACCTGACAATCCAAAGGCTCATTACAATCTCGCTATTGTCTTCTACAAGCATGACATGCTGGATGAAGCTCTTTCTTCTTTCGCGAAAACCATAGAGCTAAATCCGAAGTTTTCCTCTGCCTATTACCAGGCAGCTTTAGCCTGCATAAAAAAAGGAGACTTTCAAAAAGCAATTGAATACTTTGAAAGCTTTTTAAAATTAGAACCCAATGCACCTGAGGCTGGACAGGTCGAGACAATGATCGAGGAGCTCAGGAAAAGAATCCGCAAAGACTCAGGCTAATATCAATAATTATTTCAATCAGGTTAGAAATATCTCCATAATTACTGAGCAACCTTTGGAACTTTTCCTATCCATTTCTCGTATCAAAATATAAAATGATATATTCTCTCTGTGAGATTGCTTCGCCTCTCAGAGGCTCGCAATGACTTCTTCACATTTTTAAAAGGAGAAATGAGTATGAAAAAAGGTTTTATTAAAATTTTGGTCTTTTTGGTTGTTTTTTCATTTCTTGTTTATTCGCCGTTGCCAGCCCAAAAGAAAGCTCAAAAGGTAAACCTGAAGGATTTCTCAGCATATGTTGAGAGAACTATGAAGGAGTGGAAAGTCCCAGGATTGGCTATCGCTATTGTCAAAGACGGTAAAGTGATTTTCGCAGAAGGATTCGGATTTCGGGACGTCAAAAAAGGCCTAAAAGTAACACCTCAAACACTTTTTGCTATTGGCTCTTCATCAAAGGCATTTACTGCCACAACCATGGGTATCCTTGTGGATGAAGGAAAACTGGACTGGGATAAGCCTGTAAGTGAGTATCTTCCCACTTTTAAGCTCAAGGATCTCTTTGCATCCGAAAGAATGAGCCCTCGGGATTTAGTCTGCCATCGCAGCGGATTACCCAGGCATGATTCGATATGGTACGGAGCACAAGCCAATCGTAAAGAGCTATTTAATCGCATCCAGTATCTTGAACCAAGCAGGGATTTCCGGACATACTTCCAGTACCAAAATCTGATGTTCATGACAGCGGGCTATTTGGTTGGACAAATCGCGGGAACAACCTGGGAAGATTTTACCCAAAAGCATATTTTTGAGCCCCTGGGAATGAACAACAGCAATTTTTCTGTGGAGGATTCTAAGAAAGCTGCGGATTTTGCCCTCCCTTACCTGGAAAAAGAAGATAAGGCCATGGAAATTCCTTTTCGAAACATCGATAACGTTGGACCTGCTGGATCCATAAATTCCAATGTCACTGATATGGTGAATTGGGTTTTGCTTCAATTAAATAAGGGAAAGTGCGGAGAGAAGCAAATCATATCTGAAGCTACTCTCAAGCAGCTCCATACGCCCCAAATGGTTATGCAAGATTCGATGTTTCCCGGGTTTGAGAAGTTTACTGAACTCCATTATACGTCTTACGGACTGGGATGGTTTATCGATTCCTATAAAGGGCATCTTCTTATTCATCATGCTGGGGGTATTGATGGGTTTACCGCCCTAGTTTCTTTTATGCCTAGAGATAATTTGGGGATGGTTGCCCTTTCCAATTTGAACGGAAATCCTCTGCCCTACTTCGTCGCTTTTAATGCATATGACCGCCTTTTGGGACTCGAACAAACTCCCTGGAACAAACGTGTTAGAGAGCTGCTCAACAAAACGAAAGAACAGGCTAAAAAAACAGAGAAAGAAAAGGACAAAGACCGAAAGCTCAACACCAAACCTTCCCATCCCCTTGAGGGTTATGTTGGCGACTATGAGCATCCAGGATATGGAGTGATTAGTATTAAGAAGGAAGGAGATAACTTAAAAGCTGCTTATAATGCTATCTCCGCTCCATTGACCCATTATCATTACGACATTTTTAAGCTGCGTGATGAAATGTTTGAGAGAACAATGAAAGTGACTTTCTTCATGGACCTCAAAGGTAATATTCACAAGCTTGCTGCCCAATTAGAGCCCTCGGTTGACGATATTATTTTTACCAGGATGCCTGAGAAGAAGATGCAAGAGCGGAGTTTTCTGGAAAAATTCGTAGGAGAATATGATTTACAAGGAATTACGGTCACAATCTTTTTGAAAGGGGAAAATGCCCTATTTGCATCTGTACCAGGGCAAGGGGAGGTTGAATTGGTTCCCTATAAAGGAACTGAATTTAACCTAAAGAATTTATCCGGCTTCAGCATTGAGTTCATAATGGATGAGACAGGAGTTGTTACAGAAGCCAAAGTGACTCAGCCCAACGGAGCTTTCACTGCTAAGAAGAAATAGAATTCAACAAATATATATGCTAAAGCTGACAGACATAGTTTACACATAAAGCGATCTTCTATAAGCTAAAAATTTTTCATAACTAGTTAACGTAGATTATTCATAGGGTAACTTTCTGATATTGCAGTGTAGTGGAAGAAGGGTGCGGCATTTTTTATGAATAACCTTGGTTATTTGTTTTCAGTGAGAAGTAGTACATTTCCATTAAGAGTTTCATTATACTCGCCATTATCGATGGTGATTTTTCCGTTGACAAGCACATATTCCATCCCTGAGCTGTATTGATGAGGTTCAAGGTATGTCGCGTTATCCATGACTTTTTCGGGGTCAAAGATAACGATATCCGCCTTGAATCCTTCTACAACTAACCCCCTATCCTTCATTTGCAGCAAGTGTGCCGGAAGAGAGGACATTTTTCTGATTCCCTGTTCAAGAGTCAGTGCTTTCTCTTCCTTGACATATTTGCGAAGAATCCGAGGGAAGCTTCCATAATTTCTGGGATGAACGCTTCCTGCCTTAAAAGGAACAGCACTGCCATCACTAGAAATCATCAGCCAATCCTGCTGCATGGCATATTTCATATCGTCCTCAGACATGGTACAGAGAGAGATTATGAGGTCGTTTTTTTCCTCGATGAATAGGTCTGCGATAATATCAAATGCATCTCTTTTCTGTTCCTGGGCTAAGTCAGAGATAATTTTTCCTATAAGGTGTGTATTTTTCTTGGCGCTCACGATCGTAAAATTATGCCAGCCCCAGGTTTTAACCCAGTTCACTTTTTCAGGGTCTCCCTCGATGGTTATCTTTCTTATCCCTGCTTTTTTTTCCTTATCAGCGAGTGCCTTAGCAAGTTCATCTGCCGCTTGCTGGAACAATTTCAGCCTCTCCATTGGCGAAGTACTCTCATCCATCAGCTTTTCCTCAATGTCCTTCATATATTGAGCGTCTTTGGGAACATTAAAGATCGCCAGGATCGGAGTTGTTGCTGCTTTATCATAGGGATACATATCAGCCGTAATGTAGATTCCCTTGGCCCGAGCCCCGTTGATCAATCTGACCGCTTCCTTCAACAACCCCCAATTGTTTTTTCCTGCGGCTTTGAAGTGGGCGGCATTGACCTTCACACCGGTCTCCTTTCCTATTCTAATGGTTTCTTCGACAGCCTCAACCAGATGCTCTTCCTCATCCCGCTGGTGGCTGGTGTAAATTCCATCGTATTCACCAACGACCTTTGTCATTGCGATAACTTCTTCGGTGTTGGCATAGCGGTCAGGGATATACTGGAGACCTGTACTCATACCCCAAGCACCTTCTTCCATAGCTTGTCTCAGGATAGACCGCATTTTCTCGAGTTCCTCTGGAGTGGGAGCGCGATTCTCCACACCAATCACATCGTTCCGAACAGCGCCAAAACCTGTCAGCATAACAGCGTTGGTTCCTATCCCCTTTTCTTCCCATGCCTCTTTTGTTTCTCGAATTTTAAACGTGCCAGAACCGCAGTTTCCTGTGACAACTGTTGTTACTCCCTGCGTTATATAGTTAAGATTTGCATTAGTACTCTCACGTCCCAATCCTCTATCACAATGAGTGTGCATATCGATGAACCCGGGTGAGACAATGAGGCCTTTGGCATCGATGACTTTAGCAGCAGTCTTTCCTGATAAATCACCTATTTCTGAGATTGTGTCACCGATTATGCCCACATCGCCATTAAACCAGGGATTACCGGTCCCATTGACTATCTTTCCATTCTGAATAAGGATGTCAAAATCATTAGCGGCCTTGCAGGAAATCAAGGAAAAAGCAAAAGCTACCATTCCCAAGGTACAAATTATTAGGAATAAACGTTTCTTCATCAGTCGCCTCCTTTGATGTTTTTTTTCTTTCAATTTTTTTAGATTGAATAAACGGTGGGAAGATTTTACACAAAAATGGCATTCCAAAGCAACAATTTATGAATAGAGGTAGGCATCTCTATTTCCGTGACAGGGACGTTCCCTGTAGGGGTTCTTCCCGAATGAGATTGGACCCTTTTCACTGGCGTAAAAATGGAGTGGTTAACCGTTAGAGGTGAAAGACCACTTCAAAATATCATCTCCTGACCCACCTTTAAAGGCTCAAAATATCATCACCAAATCCACCTTAAATGGCTATTGATTCTATTTCCCATATATATCAATATGTAAGCGGAGGGCCAATCCAAGGCGCTGTTAAGGCTTAAAAGTTGGAGCAGGAGGATAAGAGGGTTCCTCTCCAGGCCCTCCATTTTCTTTCACAAAATTTGAAAGCTGAAATTTCCCTTTCCTGCAACTTGATACAAGTTTTCTATATATTTATTCTCAATCGAGAGCGGCATTTTTTTTGATAAGGTAGAGGTGAATTCTCCATTTTCAATGCAGATTTTCCTCTTCTTTATCGTGAAGGTATTTTTATCTGAGAGAGGATCAGTAGAATCTATACTACGCCAAAAATGCGTTTTACCCTAACCACATATCTCATCAATTAACATAATTGCAGCTTCAATCAAAGGATCGCCTTCTTCCGGAGATAATTTTCCTGAATTGATTAACGCGTTCACTTGATTGATGAATGCTTGTATTTCATTGCATGCAGCTTTTGGTTTTCCTTTATTGAGATTCTTTGATGCTGCCTCCAGTTTTTTGACCAATGCGTTTGCCTGACCTTTATTCAGCACTCCAGAATTGTGAAGCTCTAGCACATCATTTAGGAGTCCCTCTATCCCATCATCTGCACTGGCTGGCTGAAAATATTTTACTGTAATCTTATAGTCAAGCCCAGTCCCACCCCACAAATTATACACTTCGATATCAATAGTGTTAATACCCTCTTGAAATGGATATAGGACATTAGTTGGCGGATCAAATTGGATCGTAGGAGGAGCGATACGAAAGTTCTTTGTTACTTCTTCAGGCGTAGCTGGCCCGCGGTCATTACTGAATATATGTTCGCCATTTAGCCATATGGTTGCTGCATCATTGGCACGAATGAGAATTTCTAGAGAAGGACCTGAAAAATCTGCTGGAAGCACAAATGTAGTCTTATAAAAAATCGACGTGTCATTCTCTCCTAAATTCGTATTATTATAATTAATGTATTTAGTTCCATCTATAACATAAAAACCTCGGTTTTCAACAATCCACTCTATCATAATATACGCATTTCTGTACGCTTTCTTTTCCTCCTCCCTCCAATAATTGAAAGGATCTTGCTCACCGTATTCGCCATTTCCACTTATGAGTTTAATCGTTTTCTCTGTTAATTCTTGGGGAGCGGAATAAATGGGTAGAGTGAGAATGAAAATCCCTAGAATGATAAATGATACAATTTGAATATTAAATCTCACTTGGCAATGTTCCTTATCCCGAACGTTTATTTGTAATAATATAACTTTAGGTATTTATTCTACATTATTCATAACCATATATCAATATAAAAAATAAATTTATTTTAATTCTAAAAAATTATTATTATTTTGTCATTATATCTAAATAGAAGCTTTTAAACGATTGGAGGAAACACCGGCGCGTTGACATCAAAATTATACTCTGATATAAATCTCTACTATTATATAAAATGAAGCGATTCACATATGCCAACGGCAAAAAGCCCCTTAAAAAAGGGGAAATATAAATTACCTAATTCTTATCCAAAAATATAACGAAAGTAGAGAGTTTAATGTTCCGAGTTAGGAGTAGAAAAAGAAAGAAATATAAAGAATCGATTAAGAAGATCGATGAGGAAATTAACCGGTCAAAAAGATTCAAATTGAATTTTGCTGTCCTCGCTATCGAGGTAAGCCACTCAACCCCCTCGGGCCTGAGCAAGTTATTGCCTGGAAAGGTTATCTTTGTTCATGTCATTCAAAGATATATCCGCAGCTATGACCAAATGATCTCGCCTCAGGTTCGGAGATATTACTTCATTCTTCCCCGAACAAGTAGAGAAGGGGCGAATAAAGTGAAATCACGAATTTATAAGGTCGCCCAGGAAAAAAATTGGGGGGCTATTTCTATAGGCATGGCCTTCTATCCAGAAGATGCTAAAAGCTCCAAAGCCTTATTGGACAAGGCCTTAGATGAAATTTCATGACTCTATACCTCTCTTAAGGTAAGAAAACAGGGGAAAAATCATTCTCCATTTCATCTCTAGAGGCTATTTACTTCTTGAGCGGATTTTTCTTATTATAACTCAAAAAAATACAAGGAATTTAACTATGCCTCTAGCATACATCAAGACGAAAAAGGTCATTTATCGATCATTGGCAGGAGCAGGAAAACGATAGACTGGCATGCTTAGGTAGAGAGCATTCGGAATTTACAAAAGAGCTATTAGGTGGAAGATATTCGACCTTTTAGAGACAAAAAACAACTTAATATGAAAGAAGGAGAAAAGGCGGCAGCCAATCTACAGGTTTGGATTCGTCAGGTTGACTAAATCGCCAATATATGAATATAATGAGCAAAGCCATAATAAATCAGGAAAGGCTCCAATGAAAAAATCAGCCATAAACATATTCATTCTTCTTTTTATTCTTCAATTGGTCTCTTGTTTGTCTAATAGAAGCATCCATCTAATCAATCTGACATCGAAAAAGACTTCGGCTGTAACAGAATTAATTTTGACTACATCTAGTCCTGTCCAATACAGTGATACTAAGTTAGAAAATCCACCTGCCATAATCATAAGTTTTCCAGAAAATAAGATTTTTGCCATCGAAGAAGATATCGTAATAAATAAAGGAGCGATCAAAAAAGTTAAATATGAATATATCCACAGAGGAAATCAAGGACAGCGCCAATTAAACCTTGTAATAGTGGAATTGACTCAAGATTTACCTTATAAAATCACAAATAGCGGCAGTTCAATCATAATAAGCGTAGAAAATCCTCGGCCATCTCTAGTTGCAGCCAACAATGAAAAAGCAAAAAATGAAACTCGATCCCCAAATCAAGACAAGAGTCTCTCTTTGCAACCCGGATATCTCATTGGCCCAGGAGATGTCTTAAGTATAGAAGTTTGGGGGCAGCCTGATGTTTCCAGAGAAGCGACTGTAAACTATCTAGGCGAAATAAGGTTACCTCCTATCAAAAAAATAAGTGTAATAGGACTGAGTATCCCTCAACTGGAGGAAAGACTGTCCGAAGCTCTTTCCAAATATTTAATCGATCCCATAGTCTTTGTATCCATAAAGGAATACAATAGCCAGCGTGTTATTGCTCTCGGAGAAATAAAAACCGGAATGTATACCTTAAAAAGAAAAACTACCTTAGTAGAGTTTTTTGGTCAAATAGGTGCAACGACTGATATCACTGATATATTTTCTGAGAACGCTGATATATTTCACATAAAACTGATTAAAAAGGATGGAAAAATCCTCACATATGATTTAAACGAGCTTATTAACGACCCGCAAAGAAATGAACAGGTTCTTGTTTCGGGTGGGGATACCGTATATGTCCCGCCTTTAGAGATTAATAAAATCTTTGTTCTTGGGGAAGTAAAAAATCCAAAGGCCATAACTATCAAAGGAAAACTCAGCATAGTAGAAGCCATCACAGAAGCAGGAGGATATACGCGTGATGCTGTCACTAAAAGTATTATGATCATCAGAGGAGACATCGGTTCCCAGAGAGGAATCCGAGTAAATCTGAGTCGCATTCTAAAAAAAGGTGATGTTGGTCAGAATATAGAGTTAAAGGCAGGCGACATTGTCTATGTTCCCAAAACTTTTGTTGTTGATATAGAGCGATTTATTCGAGTTATCGGTTCTCCGCTTTATTGGATTTTTTGGTACACAAGATAAGAAAATTATATAAAAAGTTCAGAGGGAATTAAATGCCTAAAATCGAGATGAATTTGGCTGATTACCTGCGGGTAATTCGCAAGAGAAAGAGAATTATCATCTTAACTCTTATATTGGTACTTACCTCTACAATCTATTACACTAGAAAACAAACTCCTATCTATAATACATCCTGTAAAGTCAAGATAGAACAAAGAAAATCGGTAGCCCAGATATTAACAGAATTAATCACGTGGTCTCCTGCAGATGAGATGGCTTCTCAGGCCAATCTTATTATAAGTTACCCGGTTATGGAGAATGTGGCCAAAAAATTGAATTTAACAAATCCTGGCATGGAAGAAGCCAGGATTATGGCAGTCGTCAAAGGGATTCAGGGTCAAGTTGAGACAGCTCAGATAGAAGATACAAACATTATCGCAATTACCGTAACTTCAAGCAGACCACAGGAAGCAATGAATCTGGCCAATACAGTAGCCGCCGAATATGTGGCCTTTCACTTTGAAAACAAGAAGAGAGAAGCATCCAATGTGAGAGCATTTGTCAAAGCACAGTTAGACAGTTATTTAAGAGAACTCCAGGCAAGTGAAAATACTCTGCAGAGGTTTAGACAGGATAATCCATTAATTGTAGAGAGAGACATAACAAGCGCACCTCTTATCCAAAGCGACCCTAAAATGGGCACGATCAAGGATGAAATTGTCAGGTTAGAGCTGGAACTGATCACCTTAAAAAGTAAATATACTGATGAACATCCAGAGGTCATTACTAAAAAACGAACACTGGAAAAAGCAAAGAAAGATTTAGCTGATACTTTAGATCAACTAACAGCTCAACAAAAGGAATTTTCTGCAAAAGAGATCATACTCATTCAGTTAAAACGAAATGTCGATATGGCTGAAGAAATCTATTCGATGTTTAAGGAGAAATATGAGGAAGCACGCATCCTGGAAGCAGAAAAGGCCCAAGATGTTACTATTATTGAGCCAGCAGCATTGCCCACTTCTCCTATAAGTCCAAACGTGAGTTTTAATATCATAATCAGCGTTTTCAGTGGACTCTTAATCGGATTAATCATGGCCTTTGTCACCGAAAGCTTAGATACCACAATTGGCCGGATAGATGATATAGAAGAACTGCTTGGAGTACCTGTCTTAGGCATTATCCCTAATACTTCCATACAACCAGGTAAAAGAAGCCGCTCGATTAAATTAAAAATTGGGAAGAAGACTCAGGAAAAATCGGAGCTTAACAAGCGTTTAGTTGTCTTATTTGAGCCAACTTCTATTGCAGCTGAGGCTTACAGAACGTTGCGCACAAGTCTAGACCTTACAGGTCTTAGAAAAGTTGGAAACAGTATTGTCATTACAAGTTCTGCTCCCCAGGAAGGAAAAACGCAAACATTAATAAACTTGGCTATAGCTTTTGCCCAGAGCGGCCAGAAAACTCTCATTGTGGGTTCTGATTTCAGGAAACCAATAATCCATAAAATATTTGGAATTAAAAGGAGCCCTGGATTAGCCGAAGTTTTAATAGGGAATATATCTTGGAAGAAAGCCACGAATACTGCTACTGATATGTTATTGGGAGGACTCGAATATGAAATGATATTGAAGAGTCCAGGCCTGGAAAATCTGCATATCCTCACGAGTGGAGAGCGCACACCAAATCCAGCAGAATTACTGAACTTTCCTGAAATGCAGGAGTTAATTCAGGAATTGAGAAAAAATTTTGATATAATTTTATACGATACTCCTCCAACGCTTCCGGTAGCTGATTCAGCTATATTAGGATCTAAGACCGATGGGATTATCCTGGTTTATCAGGCTGGAAGAACTTCAAGATATGCGCTTCTCCGCGCTAAGAACCAATTAGAAAATGTAAATGCAAAAGTATGGGGGCTAATTATAAATAACCTTAAAGCGAAATTTATTGAAGATGTCACACCATATCAAAAATATGTTTATTATCGTTACTACGGAGACGATGAGGAGAAAACAAGGTAAAACATATCCCTCTTTTCATTTGGCTAAACTCACGATTTAAACAAAGCTAATCAATATGCGCATAGACTGGCGAGATCCAAGGATTTTTGCTCTGATTATAGTTTCACTGATTTTAGTCATTAGCCTGTTTGCTGGTCAAATAATTTCGGGCTATTCTTACAAGATACCCTTAGCCCTCATTTTGGGCGCCATGATTTTTCTAACCATATTAGTAAACACGGATGCAGGACTTGCTATTTTGATCTTCTCTATGCTTCTCTCCCCGGAAATCGTAGCTGGCCAGGTACCGGGCAGAGATATCGTCATCCGTTTTGACGACCTCCTTCTAGCCGTTATTATTTTCACTTGGGTGGCAAAAACAGCCATAAATAAAGGACTGGCTCTATTTGTAAAAACACCCCTCAACAAAGCCATAGGCTTCTATATACTGATATGTGTAATTGCTACGTTGAGAGGCGCTTATTTAGGATATGTCGGTCCTGCAAAAGGATTCTTTTATATCGTGAGATATATTGAATACTTCTTACTATATATGTTAGTTGCCAATCATATTCATAGCAGAAAACAGATAAAATTCTTCATTACAGCATTTTTTATAACATGTACTATTGTGTGTACTTACGGGATACTTCAAATTCCTTCAGGTCTGAGGGTGAGTGCTCCCTTCGAAGGAGAAGAAGGCGAGCCTAATACTTTTGGTGGTTACTTACTCATTATTTTATGCATAGCTGTAGGAATCTTATTACAAAATATTTCCCGAAGGCTTAATATAACTCTGCTTGGGCTTTGCGTTTTAATCTCCTTTCCGTTTCTCTTTACGCTGTCCCGAGCATCTTACTTTGCCATTATCTTTTCCTTTCTTACATTTATTATCTTGAGCAAGAGAAGAGTGGTATTAATTTCAGGGGCAGCAGCAATAATTATAATAGTAGCACTGCTAAGGCCAGAAGCAGTCTTTTCCAGAGTGAAGTATACATTTCAGCAAAAAGAAACACACTTGAAAAGAATTGGCAATATCTATTTCGATCCATCTTCTTCTGCAAGGATACGGCAGTGGGATTATGCCTTCCAAGAGTGGAAAAAGGATCCTTTTTTGGGACGGGGAGTAACAGGGTATCCTTTTATAGATGGTCAGTACTTTCAAATCCTTCCCGAGGTGGGCCTTATGGGTTTCTTGGCTTTCCTTTGGCTTCTGTGGGCAGTTTTTAGGAATTCCCTCAGTATCCATAATAAGATGGACGACAAACTCTATAAAGGTCTTTCGCTTGGCTTTATAACTGCTTTTGTTGGGCTAGTTTTTCATGCTCTCACGGCTAATACTTTTATTATAGTTCGAATCATGGAACCTTTCTGGTTTATTGCGGGAATTATTATGATGCTGCCTGAGTTGAAAGAGGAAAAGGAGACCGGACCTGTAAATTCTGAACTAACTCAACGAGGCATAAATTCTACAGAAATGTTTTCTTCATAAGAAAATCATACTTCTGCTCTAGGACATCTACCTCTTTCTTAACGTTATGATGGGCTTCAACAAAATCACGACCAACATGTCCCATTTGTTCCCAAGCATCCTGGTTTTTTAAGAGATATTCAATATGCTCGGATGTTGCTTTATAATCTTTCTCGCGGGATAATAAAGCACTTTTGCCAGGGACAACGACATTAGGAATATCTGCATGATATGTTGAAATCACAGGCAAACCTGTTGCCTGTGCTTCTAAAATGGTAGTTGGAGCTCCCCCCTCGCTGTTGCCATCCGATGCTGTAATACTAGGATGGATAAATATATCTGCTTTCAACATCTCTTTCAAATAATCATCATAATTCAGAAATCCTAAAATCTGCACATAATCGCCCATACGGTGAGTCTTGATAAATTCCTCAATCTTTGGTTTTAGAGATCCATCTCCTATTAGGCGAAATTCAATGTTATTACTTCTCTCCTTAGCTTCTTCGACAGCTTTTAAAGCATAAAGAAGTCCTTTTTTTTCCTCAAAGCGGCCACTGAAAAGCAAAACTACGCTTTCTCCTTTTTTCTTAGGTTTACGCGGTCTAAATAAAATCCTATTTAAGGGAATACTAATACGCTGAATCTGGATTTTCTCTTCTGGACATTTTAAATCCACGAGCATGGATTTCATATGCGAACCCTCAACCAAAAAAAGATCGCCCTCTTCAAATAAAATCTTATATCGACTCATCCACCTCTTTCTTTGGGCTAACTTAGAAATATCATACCCATAAAAGGTAGTAATTAAAGGAATTCTTAACGACCTTTTTAACCTTAAGGCATAAACGCTTTCTGGTCCAAAATGGGCATGGATTAACTTGGCATCCCTCTCTTTGATTACGCTTTTTGCAAATGAATGTCGGCTGAAATATCTTCTTGTATCTCTCTCCAAAAGCCACTTTAAGGCAAATATTCTCAATGAAATGGAATACAAATCGCCCTTGGGAAAAGGAAATTGCTCAAGATTAGCAAGTTCCCATGTTAAGCAAATGGGATGATAGCGTTTCAGGTTAGAAATATAGTTATATATAAAAGTCTCAGACTTCGCAAAAAATGAATGGTTAATATGAGCTACAACTGGCAATTGATTTTTCATTGCTTCTCATAAAGACAATAACTTTTTCTTAGTGTCACGATATTTCCCCTCAAAAACCTGTTGGAGCCACAGTTCAAAGGTCAAAGCCAAACACAATTCATTATGGTAGTCAGCTTTCTTTTCCATGTGATCCCTCACATAATCCTGAATTTTATTTCTGTCGATATATCCGGAATATAAAGCATTCTCGCTTAAAAGAACCTTTTCAAAGAAAGACTTGGCAGGATCCTGCCTTATCCACAATGGATAATCTGTATAATCCCTTAATTCCGGAGATTTAAAAATCAAGCGTCCAATTTCTCTGCTAATCTTATTTTTCACTTTTACTGAGAATTGCCTAGTCTTAGACCAACCTATGGGAAAGCCTGTTTTCTTCCATGGGATGTTTTTGTAATATTGAGGAAAATCGTTTAATAACATCTTGATATATATATAGCTCTTATATCTTAATGCATCAGGAATTCCATACACCAATTCAATAAGATTATTATCAAAAAAAGGTTTCCTTTGTTCGATTTCTTTTGCAATCAATACAGTGCCAGAATTAATAAATCTTCTTTCTCTATTATTTATAAAGTATGGATCAGTTTTGTCTATCATATACCAATGCTTAAAATTTTCAGTTTGGATTTCATATTCTTCTACATCATATATAATTTTAGAATCAATTTTTTTGTCTAAATTATTTGCTCTTAAAAATGAGCCCCCAAGAACTACATCACCTGCAAATCCATTTAAGTTAATATCAAAAAATTCTTTCATGAGAGATATGCATTGCGATGCATGCATATGCAGCAAATTTAGATTGCCGTCAGTAGCCCAAACATTTCCAGTCCTCTGTTCAAGCCAATTCTCGTGAGATATGTTACAAAAATGATGGGCTGCCCCTTTAATCTCTGACACCTTCCTAGCTATCTTTATATCATCACAACCTTCTTGACCAAAAGTAAAGGTATGTAAGGGCTTATAATCTTCAGGAACAGCGGCTAAAATTGCACGGGAATCAAGCCCCCCACTTAGACTTATTCCAATTTTTTCTTTACGTTTAACACGCTTTCGTACCGATTGTTTAAATAAGCTGCCCAATTCCTCAACCAACTCTTTCTCATCAATAGTACCTCTAATTGGTTTAATATCTTTCCAATACCAGTAATGTATCGATTTCACTTTGGATTTTTTAAGATCAAATGTGAGGACAGATGCAGGCGGAACTAATTCAACACCCTCAAGCAAGGTACGATTTTCAAGCAGATAACCTATACCAAAGAACTCTTCAACTGACTGAGAATCTATTACAGGCTTAAAATCTACATGACCTAAGAATCCCTTAAGCTCAGAAGACCACACAAAATCATCATTTACTTTTCCCCAATAAAGAGGTTTAAGCCCATTTCTATCTGTAATTAGATAAATTTTATTTTCTTTTTTATCATACAATACAGCAACATAATAACCGTCAATATCTCTCAAGAAGTCAAATGATCTCTTTGAATTATAAATTTTTGCAAAAAGTTCATTATCCGTCTCCGATGCGATATTATGTTTAGATTTTAATCCTTCCTGATTATAAAATTCACCCTCTATCCATGAAAAAAACCGGTTGTCTAAAATATAAGGTTGCTTACCTTGGTTTATTATTCCTAAACTTGTTCGTGATGCGTATATGTTCTCATCATAATATAGCATCTCATCAACATAGCTATCAAAATATTTCAAGAGATTCCTCATACTCAATAGCATCTTGTCACTGTATTTATGATGCTTATCTGTAAAACCTATCAATCCTGGCATACTAGATTCACTTCAAAATCGATTTCAATTCCAAAAAAATATCTCTATCTTTAATATAATAACTAACAGTATATATAATCGCTCCAACAGCAATAGCCGTTATTAAAAGAGGAAGAATATTAATATTGCCTAAAACCATTTTTAATGGGATTATCCCTGCAAGCATAATAACTGAACACAGAAAAGGTAATTGTATTGCCTTAAAATATTGGCCAAACTTGAGAACTATTAATCTATTGACAATAGGCTGGATAATAAAAAAGAAAGGTACTTGTAAAATGAGTATGGCAATAGCAACTCCAACTATACCCCAATTTGCACCAATTATTTCCGCAATAGCCACGATAATCACTGAAAATAAATTCCAATAAAAACCTATGTCCGCTCTTCCTTTAGCTAAAAGTACAGAACCAACTGGATTTCCTAGTGATTTGAAGACACCAACCAAACAAAATATTTGAAGGACTATTATAGATGGTTCCCACTTTGCACCATAAACTATTCTAATAAACTCTGGAGCAATAACAAGCATGCCAGCCAACATAGGAAATGATAGCATAGAAATGTAATTGATTGCCTTACAATATCCTCTTCTTATTCTGGGGTTGTCATCCTTAATTTTTGAAAAAGTAGGGAAGGCGACTTGTGTAATTACAGGATTAATTTTACTTAATGGAAATATCATTATTTGATACGCTAAGGCATAAAAACCTAATGCTGTTGGACCTAAAAAACGACCAATTACAATATAATCAATATTTGCGCTAAAATAATTAACCACCCTTTCGCCCATTTGATAGACGCCAAAACTAAGGTAGCTTCGAATTTCTTTTATACTCAAATGAAATCTCGGCAGCCAAGTCTTTCGAAAAATAAAAAAAAGAATACCCACAGTAAATAGACTGCGGATAAGCTGGCCGAAAATTAAGCTCAAGACTCCAAATTTTGCTAGGGCAAAGCCTATAGCAGATGCTGAATACACAACCGTACCCGCAATTTCAGTTTTCGATAAAGCCCTAAACCGTAGTTCTTTTTTTAAAAGCGTAGTAAAAATTTGACCGGCAGGAGTAATCAGAAATATGAATGCAGCAAATATTAAATATCTGGATAAAATCGGCTCTTTAAAATAAATGGCGGCTAACTGTCTTAATAATACTATACCCCCAAAAAGAATAATTCCACTCAACACATTAATCCAAAAAAAGCTTGATAGATGATTTTCTGGAACCCCTTGCCTCTGAATTAGCGCATTACTTAAACCCATATCAGCAAAAGCTTGAGCAAATCCGATAACCACCATAATCATTCCCATTAGACCAAAATCTGATGGGGAAAGGAGCCGTGCTAATATTGCTAGGGTGATAAACTGGAGTGTGGTAATGATGCCCATCGAGGTCCCGCTCCATTTGACACCAGAAACCACTTGTGCTCTTAACTCATCAATCATTTCTTTATGACAACTAAATTTACTAATATATAAAAAACAAATAACGGTGCCAATATGATTAGCACAAAAAATCTCTCACTATCATTAAAACACCCTCAGTTGTTTTTGCGCCTGGATTAATATTTTCCTTGCTACGACTAAATATGTCACTGTGAATCTTTCTGAATGATCGATTCTATTCAGTAACCAGCATACTCCTTGAATACCCATCCCTATAAATGGAACTATCCACCATAAAGGATTTAATTTCCCACCTCTACGAAAACGCTGAATATAATAAACAAATCCCTGGCCAAATGTTACCCAGAAACCTGCTATCGACTTCAATCTTTCAATCTCAAAACCATTCTTCTCAAATAAATATCTCAGACCATATTTTGTGAATCTATAAAAATCTCTAGGTTCTTCATGTAGATGCCACATAAAAGGAGTGGTTACAATACAATGTCCTTCAGATTTCAGAACACGGTGCATTTCCGAGATAACCCTATTGGGTTCTTCAACATGTTCAATTAATGAAGTAGCCAGCACAGTATCATATGAACCATCACTAAATGGAAGATCATCGGCCAAGGCAAATATGTCGATATCATTTTTGTTGTGTAATGTTTCTTTATGATCTAAACCAATATGCTCAGTAACAAAAGGCTCAGCTGTTTTTTTATAAGGTTTTGTACCACAACCTATATCTAACATTTTTCCTTTAGCAAAGGATTCTATTGCTTCCTTAATGCAATAGTCAGCAACATTATGAATTAACCAATTAAACCGAAGATATTTCATGAATTCACTAGGGACGCTGAGAAAAATCAACAAACTCGCCACACCTTTGCATTTTTTCCAATCTTTCTTGGATATGTAACCTACAAAACAGGAGCATTAAGTCACAAAAATTGATTCTAAATCCAAACTTATTTATTTTCAGATCCAATTGAGTTCGAACTCCTATGGCAACACTAACTTCTCTCACCTTTTTTACTTTGTTACATATCCTTTCTTCAATTATTATATTTAACTATCCCAGTCTTAATTTTATAGGGATTTTGGCAACTTTCTCTAATCAAACTTATAACTTCATTTTTGACATAAGGTCAACTTCAATTTCAAAGCATTAAGCATATATTCTCTCTTCATCTCATTATCTACCAACCGCCTTCTTCATTATACGATTCGCAGATACTGCATAGAGGAATCTCCGAAAATCGCTTGTCTGTATGCAATCTCCTTAATCGTTTATATTCCTTGCTAGTCCAAATTTCCTTAATTGAAGAGTTTTTTACCGACCCCATTATCCCTTTATTTTCCCAATCAAGCTCACAAAATCTAAGGTTCCCACAGTAATCTATACTTACACGCTTCCACAAGATTGAACAGGGCAACCTTTCGACCTTTTCTTTCTTCTTTTTTTTAGTCCTTAAATTTTCTTTTATTAATCTACCATGTTGATGAAATGGACGAACTCTTACTCTATCAGAATAATTTTTCCAGAATTTGATAAAAGCATCTTTCTCTGAAGTATTTATTTCAGATTCAACAAAACTAACAATCAATTTTTTTGTGGAATCATCTGGGTATAGCTTGTTTTTAAGTCTGAAATATTCAATTGTGTTTTTCTTTACTTTTCTCAGAATTTTTCCATCAACTCCTTTTATTTTAGAAAAAGTATCTTCTGTGAATGCATCTATGCTTACTTCAAGCAGATCAAGTCCTGATTCTAATAGCTCCTTTGATTTTTGAGAAGTTAAGATCGATCCATTTGTATTCAGCCATATATTCTTAATCCCTTTTTCTTTTGCATATTTTATCATCTGAGAAAGTTGAGGATTAAACAATGCCTCTCCTCGATCAAATGGTCTCAGCGTTACATTATTGAATTGAGAAATTTCATCGATTATTTTTTTATACAGATCAAAATCCATGAAGCTCTTCTTGAATTCCGGCTTATTTGAAATAATACTATAAGGACAATGAATACAAGAAAAATTGCAATAAAATACAGGTTCCAATAGAACCATAAGCGGTAAATTGAAAGCTTTCGGTTTAAATTTTGTTCCGATTTTTTTATGTAGCCAATATCGAAATCTATTAGAATCAAAATAAGCTATTTTTGCGCCTTTTATAAGTCTCACTACGAATCTAAAAAGGTTTTTCAACATTATATTTTTTCAAATGATCTTAAAGCACTCATAAAGTTTGTTTTTGCGTTCATTATTACTTTAACAAAAGGATTCTCCCATTCCCATCTGCTAATTGGTATTTGTTCTGGATTAAATGCGTCTTTAAACCTTACAGTGCCTTCATGTCCTCCACTGGGGTTAAAATCATAATATCTGTAATTTTTTACCTTCGCATCCAGAACTAAATAGTGAACCAAAAAATTCCTAATACCATATTTAAAGTAGTCGCTAATAAAAGAAGCATGCCATTCAACGCAATGTAAATTATGATAAAAATTTAAGTTCCCACCGACAATTTTTCCATCAAAAATGACTAACCATAATTTTATATTAGGATTTCTCGCCTTAAACATATTCTCGAATAGGGATAAAGGATAATGGCTTGTGGCTTTATTCCCCCATTTTTTTAGCGCTTCCAGGTAAATATGATAATATTTTCTCCATTCATCAAAATTACTTGCTTCCTTGACCGCCACTCCTGCTCTTTTTGCTTTATTAATTTTATTTCTAACACTTGCGTTATAATTTATCCATAATTCTTCTTCGGTTCTATCCAATCTTAAAATTTGTGTAAAATCATTTTTCTTTTTAAACTCATTTGGCAATTCATAATCATGGAAAGGATTCCCGGTTAATAAAATGCTTACAGCTCCTTTCCTTACTAAATACCTAAAAATTCTATTTAATTCTTTATCTTTAATCTTTCTTTCCGCTATAACTCCTCCATAAACTCCCGCAACATTACTGATATAAGAACTAAATATTCCCTTAATCAATTTAATTTTAATTAACGGCAAGATAGCCCTTGTTCCATCATTAAATACAAACCTCTTATTGACAACTTTCATATTTGGATAAGTTTCTATAAACACCTTTGACCAGGCAGGAGTGTGAAAGAAAGTGGCGTATTCACATTTATCTGCTATTTCCTGCCATTCATCAAAATTTACATCATTAAAAACTTTCATTTCTTTTTTAGCTTATACATTTATGTTATTGTTATCGCGTCACTTACTGCCCCAATCACATCCTCCACATCTCCATCTGTCAGTTTTGCTGATAATGGAATAGATACTGTCCTATCTGATATCCACTCGCTATTAGGAAAATCTCCTCTTTTATAGGCATAGGTCTTTTGATAAAAAGGATGCAAATGTAAAGCTATATAATGAACTCCTACCCCAATATTTTGCTTTGTCATTTCACTTAAAAATTGATCCCTGCTAATTCTTAACCTGTCTATATCAATCAGCAAAGTATATAAATGAAAGGCATGTTTTGTATTTTGTTCAACAGCAGCAGGCACAAATACAGGTAAATTATCAAAGGCATTATTATATCTATCCCATATCTCCTTCCGCCTTTTCCAGTATTTCTCTACTCGCGGTAATTGATGAATACCGATCGCTGCCTGAAGGTCCATCATATTATATTTAAACCCTGAATATACCACTTGATAATGCTTATACCCTGCATCGGAGAATCTCTTCCATGCATCTTTGCTCATCCCATGTAATCCAAGTATTTTTATTTGATTGGCATAATCTTCATTATCAGTTACAGCCATCCCACCTTCACCGGTCACGATATTTTTTGTTACATAAAAACTAAAGCATCCAATATCTCCGAATGTACCGGTTTTTTTACCTTTATATTCAGTCTCAATAGCATGTGCAGAATCCTCAATTATTTTTAAATTATGCTTCCTTGCTATATTGACTATTCTGTCCATATCACAGGGACGCCCTCCAAAATGAACAGGAATGATAGCTTTTGTCCTTTGAGAAATCTTCCTCTCTATATCATCAGGATCAATGTTCATAGTATCCCTCTGGCAATCTACAAATACTGGTTTTCCTCCGGCATGTATTACCGCATTAGCGGTAGCTGCAAAGGTCATTGTCGGCACAATAACTTCATCTCCAGGTTTTATACCTATGGCAACCATGGAAAGATGTAAGGCGGCTGTGCAGGAATTTAGAGCCATGGCATACTTCACACCTTTATATTTCTTAAACATCTCTTCAAATTGGTGAACCTTAGGACCTGTACCTATCCAGCCGGATTTTAAAGAACCTATTACCTCATCAATCTCAGGTTGTTCAATCAAAGGGCTCCCAAACACTAAAAATTTTTCTCTCAATATTTTCCCTCTCTCTATCTGTACTATTGAATCATCTTTAATATTATTTTTCACATTATATCATGAAAATTCAATTCCTTGTTTGTCTTTTCAGTTTTCCGGATTTTTGTTCAGCTCCATTAAGTTTGATCAAACCACTTCAATTTTTCCATCCTATATTGCCCATATTTTAAGAACGAGTCTATATCATTTTTAGCTTTTTTCATAATATTCTTTGTGAATATATCCCTTTTATCGATTTCTTTATATTTGATTACAAGATTTCCTCATGATATAAATAATAACGGATGAAAAAGGTGGAAATAGCTCAAAAATGAGAATAGACAGTAGCAATCGCAAAAAACCAAATTCTTATATTTACAAAAGGGGCTACAAAATCTTATGCTTTCCAGAAGTACGCGTTAAACCTATAAGCTAATCATGAATAAATCACTTCTAAAGCAATTATTGTTTAAAATTAATAGATTTTCATCAGAACTGAACTACGGTAGAGAAATAATTTCTGATTTTGTAAAACAAATATCGGATAAATGGCCAAATGAAAATGTAATCAGGGTACTTGATGTTGGTTGTGGCAGCGGCAAAGACTTAATAAACGTCCAGAAAATTTTATTAAATAAATTAAATAAAAAGATAGAACTTTATGGAATCGATTACAGGGAAGAGGATTCAATAAATGCAAAAAATATTGGCATTGAAATTTTTACGTTGGATATAGAACATGAGGAATTCCCATTTGATTCAAATTATTTTAACTTAATCATTGCTAATCAAGTTTTTGAGCATATTAAAGAAATTTTTTGGGTTCTTTCAGAATGTTCGAGGGTTATTAGGACAAATGGCCATCTAATCGTGGGCATTCCAAATATAGCGGCTTTACATAATCGCTTTTTATTATTAATGGGAAAACAGCCCACTTGTATGCATATCGTGGGGCCACATGTTCGTGGTTTTACCCTAAAAGAATTTAGAGAATTTCTTGAAACAGACGATGTTTTTAAAGTCTTAAAATGTGGCGCATCAAATTTGTTTCCTTTACCGCAATTATTTAGCCGGTTTACTCTAAAGCTCTTTCCAGGCTTAGGGATAACATTGCTGTTTTTATGTAAACGACAAGATTCAGATGGCAATATTCTGAAAACCATTGCAAACAAAAAATTCGAAACTAATTATCTATTAGGATCATAATATTGTTTGTCTTTTTTTGCTTCCGGCTTTAATTCACTTAATAACAGCAAGGATTTGAGCTTCATAAGGCCACCTTATTCGGATTCTGCGCTAGGGATAATAGCCAGGACTATATTCAATGCCACACATATTTGACAATTATTCTTGAGATGACATATAAATACTAGAGATATTGGGACGTGAAATTCGATCAAAAAATGAAGAAATGCATGACTGCCAAAAAAAATGTGCATATAAATGAAACATTTCAAGATTATTAGCAATGGGGTTAAAAAAACGCACATTGTTAAGCCAATCTTTATAATTGGGTCTGGCAGATCAGGGACTACAATTCTTTATAATCTTTTATCCGTACACCCTGAGTTATGTTGGTTTTCAAATTATACGGATATACTCCCAAGATTACCTTATTTGGCAGTAATTCATAATGTCCTAGACCTACCATTTGTGGGAGAAAAAATGAAAAAATCTATTTTGAAAAAGAAACCAGCAAAGCTTGCAATTCTGCCAGATGAAGCACAAAAAATTTATCATAATTATTGTAAATTTGAACATCGAAAAAAGACAACTGAACATGATCTAACTGGGGATATTGAATATAGACTAAAAAAAACCATCTCCATACACCTGAAATCAACTGGGAAAAAAAGATTTTTAAGCAAACAAACAGCCAATACACAAAGAATCAGGATTATACATAAAATGTTTCCTGATGCATATTTTATACATGGCATAAGAGATGGAAGAGCTGTCGCTAATTCTCTCTACCATGTAAAATTTTGGAACAATATGGATATATGGTGGCTGGGCGAAAAACCATCAGCATGGAAAAAAGCAGGGAAGGAACCTATTGAGTTGTGTGGCTTACACTGGAAAAAAAACTTGGAAGAAATCTTCATAAACAAACACTTATTTGAAAATAGATATATTGAGGTAAAGTACGAAGATTTAGCTAGAAGTACGAAAAAAACCATCAAAAAAATAGCTGAATTTTGCGAGTTGAGCTATCCAAAAAGATTTAATGATATGATTCCAAGCTCTCTACAAATTATGAACTATAAATGGACGAAAGAACTGAGTAACTACGAAATAAATGTATTAAATAATAAACTTAAGGACTTTTTAGAAAAATTAGGATATAAAACTCAGTCTCCTCAAGTAGGAACATGGGAGAAAGCGAACTGAATCTATCTTCAAAAAATGAGTATATAGCAAGATATTCATAAAGATGAGACTAAAGATTTTATACATATGCTACGAGGATATGTCAGGATATAATGGAGCGATTCGCCACATAACAGAAGTCATAAAGGGGCTGTGCAGAAATGGATATCGGATTGATCTATGTGCTCCGAAATTGGGAAAAAAGCCTTCAGTATTGAGTAAAGAAACCAATGTAGAACTTAGATATGTTCCGACTGTCCCTCTGCAGAAGATTCGTCCCTTAATCTATCTCTTTCTGTCTCTATTTTATCTCCCATGGCTTTATCTCTTGATAAAACCTGATATTGTCTATATTCGCGATATCGAATTTACTCCTTTTCCGGTAATTCTTTCAAAAATCCTTAAAATACCAAGTATACTTGAGGTAAACGCACTCACAGATGAACTAGTCATGATGCCAATAGTAGGAGCACGGACCTTCTTTATTTTCGATGCCATCCGCAGGTGGAATCTCAAAAAAACAGACCATATTATCACTGTTACAAAGGGGATAAAAAAAGAGATAACCCATGGATACGGGATTGCTGCAGAAAAAATATCGATCATATCCAATGGAGTTAACCTTAAAGAATTTCGACCTATAAACAAGACAGAAGCAATAGAAAAAACAGGGCTATCACAATCATATTGTTATGTCGGATTTGTCGGAGGACTCTTCCCGTGGCATGGATTGGATCAATTAGTGAGGGCGGCACCACATATCTTAAAAAAGAAACCTCATGCCAGGTTTGTTATTGTGGGCTCTGGTTTGATGGAAGCTGAACTTAAAATAATGATAGCAAAGCGAAAACTACAGCAACAATTTATATTTACAGGGATCGTTCCATTCCAGGAGGTTCCATACTATATCAATTGCTTCGATGTCTGTGTAGTCTTTTTCAAAAAAGTAAGAAAAGATCCTGGAGATCCCATCAAGCTTTATGAATATTTGGCTTGCGGACGTCCAGTGATAGCAAGTAATGTTCCCGGATACGGTGATGTAGTAGAGTCAATCGAAGCAGGAATATCGGTAAATTCTGAAGACCCGATTGCTATAGCAGAAGGCATTCTCGAACTCTTAAAAAACGACAAAAAAGCAGAAATCCTTCAGGAAAAAAGCATCGAGAAGGCCCGAGCATGTTTTAGTTGGGAAAAGAAAGTTGAAGATACGGAAAAGGTTATGAAAGAGCTTTTAATGATATGATTTTGTCCTTTGAAAAAGATATAATTTTCTATCTTAAAATATAATAAGGAATATATGCCACAAGGACTAGATTTCAATTTTAAAGGCTTGGACGTTGAATATAAAACGTAATATCCTCTATATTATAGATAATATTGAATTTGGGGGGGGAGAAAGGGTTTTTAGTCAGATAATAAGAGGTTTGAGCAAGGAAAGATATAATATATCTGTTGCCGGAAACCCAGGTGGGATCCTTGAAGAGAAATTAAAGAAGATCGACCTTAAAATTGAACCTGTAGATATGGCTAGCCGATATAATTTAGGTGCCATTTCACAAATAAAGAAGATTATTAAGGCAAAAAATGTCCATATTGTCCATAGTCAAGGAGGAAGAGCTGATTTTTTTGCCAGACAAGCGGCAAGAAGTGCCAAAGTACCCATTATCATATCTTCTATTGCAATGCTTGTAGAAGGCTATGATGTAAGTACCTTGAAAAAAGGCTTCTATGTCTTTATAGATAGATGGACTGAGAAAAAGGTTGACAAATTTATTATTTTGTCTGAGCCACTGAGACAAACTTTAATTGAAAAACATAAGATTCCACCAGAAAAGATCGTCAAAATTTATAATGGAATTGAAACAGAAGAATATGATCCAAATATACAAGGTATAACAAATAAGAAGCATAAAGTGAGAATAGAGCTTGGCCTAAAAAATGACATACCAGTTATTGGCGCAATCGGAAGATTGGTTTGGCAAAAAGGATTCGAATTTTTGATTCAAGCAATTCCAAACATCATCGAATTTTTTCCGGAAGCAAAATTCTTGATTGTCGGAGAGGGGCCATTAAGGAAAGAATTAGAGGGATTAAGTGAAAGATTAAGGGTTAAAGATAACATAATTTTTGCGGGATTCAGGAGCCATATAAAGGAAATATTAGCTTCGATTGATATCTTAGCTATGCCTTCCTTATTGGAAGGATTGCCTCTGGTCCTTTTGGAAGGAATGGCCATGGCTAAGCCAATTGTAGCTACTAAAATAGACGGGATAACAGAGGTGTTGGAAAATGGAAAAACAGGGCTTTTAGTATCGCCTGAAAGCACCGGTGAGTTAGCAGAAGCGATCATAGAAATTCTGACAAATAAAACAAAAGCCGATCTTTTAGGACAGAATGCAAGAAGATTGGCTGTAGAAAAGTTTAGTGTAAAAAAAATGGTGGAGCAAACAGAAGAGGTTTACAAAAATTTGTTAAGAGAAAAAAAGATATTCGGCAAAACTTAAAACAGATAATGGCATGAACATGAAAAAAAATCCTATTCTGATTGTACTTATTGCAGGAATAGGAGACCTGGTTCTCGGGTCCAAAAGTATCAGAGCCATACGTAATGGGTACCCAGAAGCAGATATTCATCTCCTCACTAGCACTGAAGCCAGTTCTATTGCTCAAAATTATTCTTACCTGGACCATGTTTGGGCTTTTCCGATCAGAGAAATGCGAAAAAGCAAATCCCATATTCTTGACATTCTAAAGCTTATTCGAAATCTCAGAAAAACAGAGTTTGAAATAGCAGCAAATCTCTATAAAGTGAGTTCATGGGGAGGTGCTGTAAAAATGGGCCTGCTATTCCTTTCGCTTAAGGCCAAAGTCAAAGTAGGCCACAACCATAAGGGATTTGGTTTTTTTATAAACAAAAAAGTTCCTGGAAATACATTTCAAAACCAACATTCTGTAGATGCTATGATGGATATTGCTCTAATGGCTGGTGGGATCCCTAATGATAAAGGGACTGAAGTTTTTTGGGGTAAGAAAAACGAAGAAAGATGCAAGCACCTGTATCAAGATGAATCAAATGAATTGCAAAGAATAAAGATAGGTATTAACCCCGGGGGAGATAGGCCAAGTAGGAGATGGAATCCTGATAAATACGCTCTCGTGGCTGATCGCCTTATTGAACACTTTAATGCACAAATAGTACTTCTGGGTGGTCCTGGAGAAGAACATATTGCTCAGCATGTTCAAAATAAAATGAAAAATGAGGCTACTAATCTTTCGGGAAAATTAACATTGAATGATCTGATTTACATCATTAACCAGTTCGATTTACTGTTAACTAACGATAGTGGCCCCATGCATATTGCGGCGGCGGTTAAAACACCGGTGGTGGCAATCTTTGGCCCGGAAAATCCTTCATTAATGCATCCATATACCTCGTCTAACTTATTTAAAATTGCTTACAAAGCCGTTGAATGCCGGCCGTGCAACAAAACAAACTGTTCCAGGCCTATTTGCTTGGATCTCATCACACCTGAAGAGGTGAGCAAAAAATGTTTTGAAATACTAAAAAACAAGCTGAAAAGTGGCAAATCGGATGAACACTGAAACTACAGCATAATTTATTCAAAAAATGTGCGGAATCTGCGGAAAGATAAATATTCAAGGGGAGGAAATCTCTAGAGAATTGATCAGCCAAATGAGCTCTCAGCTTCATCACCGGGGCCCGGACGATGAAGGAATACATATTCCTGCGCAATCACAAGGAACTAATCATCCATCCTTATCAGTGGGGCTGGGTCATAAGAGGTTGAGCATAATCGACCTCTCAAAGGCAGGAAGACAGCCCATGTCAAACGAAGATAAAACTATATGGATGGTTTTCAATGGTGAAATCTACAATTTTAAAAGCCTGAAAAAAGAATTGCAGCAAAAAGGGCACTGTTTTACGTCTCAAACGGATTGTGAAGTTATAATCCATCTTTATGAACGGGAAGGAATTCAATTCCTTGAAAGATTGAACGGCATGTTCGCTTTTACCCTGTGGGATAGCATAAATCAAGTTTTATATCTCTGTCGGGACAGACTGGGAATCAAGCCTTTATATTATTATTGGAACGGCAAATCTTTGATTTTTGCTTCTGAGATTAAAAGTATTCTAGCCGACCCAGAAGCATCTAAAGATATTGACTGGAACGCTTTAAATCTATATCTCACCTTTAATTATATCCCGGCTCCCTACACAATTTTCAAAGATATAAAGAAATTGAAGCCTGGTTACACAATCCAACTCGATAAAAAAGGCTTGGAGATAAAACAGTACTGGAACATCAAAAGAGACATTACACATAAGGAAAACACAGAAGAGAATATCCAAACACTTAAAAAGAATTTATACGATTATCTGGAAGATGCGGTCAGAATACGGCTCATCGCAGATGTTCCTGTTGGTGCTTTTTTAAGCGGAGGCATAGATTCAAGTATAATTGTGGGACTTATGTCCAGAATCTCTGATTCGCCTGTTAGCACCTATTCTATAGGATATAAAGATATGCCCATATTCGATGAGACAAGTTATGCTGGTGAGGTCGCAAAACTCAATCACACCGATCATCATGAAATCATATTAACCAGTAACGATGTTCTTAAAACCGTCCCGGAAGTTCTGACTTTTTTTGATGAGCCTTTTGCGGATTCATCAGCCATTCCAACATTTATAGTTTCCAGAGAAACAAAAAAACATGTCAAAGTCGCTCTATCCGGAGATGGAGGCGATGAACTCTTCGCGGGCTATAGGATGTATTCTGGCGAGTACTGGTATTCTCGGTACAAATTATTTCCCCGAATCTTCAGGAAAAAAATTATTGAATCACTTCTGTTATCTCTCCCTGATTCCAGGGATAAACATCTCTTGGAATACATAAGAAGAGCCAAAAAATTTGTTTCTGGTGCTCAGGATAGATTTGAAGACAGGTTTTATGCCTGGAATGAAATATTTTCCAGAGGGATAAGAAAGGCTATCATAAACAGGGAAAGAAGAGAATTTGAGAAGATTGATTTTAACTTCGGAAAAAACATGCTTTCTCAAGAATTAAATTCCTTAGATGACGATAATATTAACCGGATGCTTTATGTTGACCTGAGAAACTCGCTGCCAAACGACATGCTTACTAAAGTCGATTTAATGAGTATGAGGAACTCATTAGAAGTGAGGGTTCCTTTTCTTGACCATAGGGTGGTCGAGTTTGTTTTTCAAATGCCTGGAAACCTAAAACTAAGAGGGAAAAAGGGGAAATATATTCTCCTTGAAACATTCAAGGATATCCTGCCCCCAAACCTGTTGAGTAAACCGAAGTGGGGATTTGAAATACCGATCAGCAAATGGCTGAAATCCGACTTAAAATTCTTGATAAATGAATATCTTTCAAAGAAAAAAATAAAAAAACAGGGAATATTTAACTTCGATTTAATCGAGAAATTAATTAACGATTTAACGCAAAACCGTTCTGACACTTCCTGGCATCTGTGGAATTTGATTGTGTTTCAAGCCTGGTATTCAAAACATTTCAATCAATAGTTTTTTCGATACAATGAGTAAAATTAAAGTATTGCACACCATTACAAGGTTCGATAAAGGTGGCTCTGCTCAGAATACTTTTCTAACTTTATCAGGACTAAAACAAAAAAGTTTTCAGCCTATTCTTGTTTCTGGTCTTTCTTTAGAATCAGAAATGAAACGGGAAGAGATTAAGGCACAAGAAGAGGATATCCGCAGGCTCGAATCAGAAGGTGTTGGATTCATCCAAAGCCCCTCTCTCGTAAGAAGAATAAATATCATAAAAGACTTAAAAGCGTTCTTTGATATATTGAGAATTCTTAAAAGAATTAAACCTTCAATTGTCCATACGCATTCATCAAAAGCAGGGCTACTGGGAAGATTAGCGGCAAAAATTGCTGGAATCCCCATTATAGTACACACACCTCACGGTCATGTATTTTTTGGCTACTTTGGTCCCTTTAAAACAAAGATATTTATCATTCTGGAAAGGCTTGCGTCTCGAATAACGGACAAAATCATAGCTTTGACAAACAGAGAAAAGGAAGACCATATAAAATTTCAAATTGCTCCTGAGGAAAAATTTCTTGTCATCCATAGTGGGATTGAATTAAACGAATTTAAGGAAATAACCCTGGATGAAAAAAACAATATTAAAAAGGAGCTGGGAATCCTTGAAAATTCCATCATAATAGGGACAGTTGGCAGGCTAGTACCTGTGAAAGGGCCTGAATTTCTCCTTGAAGCGGCTAGAATCATTATCTCCAAATACCCTGATACCTATATCATATTCACAGGCGATGGTCCCCTCTGGCATAGTCTAGAGAAGAAGGCTCTTGAAATGGGGATTAATAAAAATATTGTTTTCCTGGGCTGGAGAAATGATGTCACAAAGATTATGTCCATCTATGATGTCTTTGTTTTGCCCTCCCTTAACGAAGGAATGGGAAGAGTGCTCGTGGAAGCCATGGCTCTTGGAAAGCCTATTGTCGCCAGTGATGTAGGGGGGATTCCTGATTTGGTGACTCCTGGAGAGAACGGCTTTTTAGTACCTCCAAAAGATTCCGAACAATTAGCCAAATATATCCAAATCCTTGTCGCAGATAAAGAAAAGGGAAGAAGCATGGGAAAGGCAGGAAGAGAGATTGCTCTGAAATTCAGTAATGACAAAATGGTTGAAAAGATAGCTGCACTATATAAGGAATTAATTGTTCAGAAAAACATTAGGCCGTCACTTTTATAAAAATGTGGGTTTGATAAATCAAATCTCTACAGTATCACAACGAGTGGGTTTGATAAATCAAACTCTCTCCACTTCAGCAGGTGAGCTTTATTAACCAAGCCCAACAACCCAACCCCTTCATAAGGTGAAGAGCTTTTTTGGTTATTCCCTGTTCAGCTCGCGGCCAGCTAGCATGAGTAATACAATTATAACAAATATAAAAACCGCCTGAGCAAATCCAAAATAAATCCTTAAATCTGCATCAGCATGAAGAATTATTCCCCCTATTCCCAGACAGGCTGTAATTAAATAAATCAACAGAACTGTTTGTACTTCATTAAACCCCAAAGTTACCAGACGGTGATGAAAATGGTCTTTTCCAGTAAATTCGATCCATTCTTTGAAAGTTTTGACTCTTCCATCCAAGATGCGAGCAGCCGTTATATAGATCATATCAAAAATAAATATGCTTAAAACCAAAATAGGGAAACTTAAGGCAACCTTTGGATTTTTCTCTGCCCAACCACCCATTACAGCTATGCTTGCCAAAGTAAATCCTAAGAAGGTACTTCCTGCATCTCCCAAAAATATGGAGGCTGGTTTAAAATTAAATTTCAAAAATCCAAGGCAGCTTCCAGCCAGGGCAACGGTCAAAAAGCTAAGATAAGGTTGGTCTGTTATCAAAGCTACAATAAAAAATGACAATGAACAAACTGCAGTTAATCCAGTGGCAAGGCCATCCATCCCGTCAAAGAAATTAACCGCATTTGTGATTCCAATTACCCAGATTATCGTCAAAATTATCTCTCCCCCATTACCCCACCAAGTATTGGGTAAGAAACTCAGTTTGACTCCGAATGCCATTAGAGCACTCGACGCACTAATCTGTCCTATCAACTTCCACAATGCTGACAATCCTTTTATATCATCAATTATCCCTATAAATAATATAATCGTTCCGCCTAATATCACTCCCTTCAGTTCAATCGAGAAGCTAAAATTCAAAAAGATTGTAACGATATAGGAAATATAGATCGCTAATCCGCCTAAAAGAGGTATAGGTTTTTTGTGAATTTTTCTTTCATCAGGGTAATCTAATACTTTAAATCTGATAGCAATACGCCTAATTATCAATGTCAAGAAAAAAGTCAGGAGGAAAGAAAACGCCAGGAGGAATAGCCAGCGTATTTGTACCCCGGCAAGGAAGGAATGAAGACTCTCAAGAAGATTTCTCATGTTGCAAGCAATATGCTAAAGAATTTCTTTGACGACATCAACAATTTTCTTGATTTCTTTTTCTGTCAAGGAGGGATATAGAGGGATCGAGATTGTCTTTTGCCAGGCTTCCATGGTGTTGGGAAAACCAGATAAATTTAAATACACATGGAGGGGAATATAGACCGGACGGCGGCACATGACCTTTCTTGCTTGCAATGCCTCAAGATAGCTGGAAGCGTCCTCTCTCGCTTTTACAATAAACCGATAATATATATGCTCTTTTTCCTCTTTCCGGATTGGAAGGGAGAAATTGCGGTCTTTAAATTCCTTGAAATACCGCTCCGCAATCTCTCTTCGTCTACTTATGAATTTCTCTAGAGAGGAAAGCTGGCTCATTCCTAAGGAAGCCTGGATATCCATCATCTTATAATTGAATCGCAAAGTATAATCATCTCTATCGTCATAATCTCTAAGATTTTCAATCTTGGAGATCAAATCTTCTGAATCGCTCAAAACCATCCCTCCTTCTCCGCTAGTGAGCAGTTTGGTCGCATAAAAAGAAAAGACAGACATGAGACCAAAACTGCCTACTTTCCTGCCTTTGAAATCCGCACCTATAGCCTGAGCACAATCTTCGACCACAGGAATACCCAGCTCCAGAAATTCATCGATCTCTGCTGGACAACCAAACATATAGGGCACAATTATGGCCTTGGTTTTGCTGTTTATTGCTCTCTTGACAGCATTAACTGATATATTGAAAGTTAGGGGGTCTATATCTGCGATACTTGGAGTAGCACCAGTATAATTCACAGCATTGAGGACTGCAGAGCAAACAAATGATGGAATAATTACTTCGTCACCTTTCTGAATATCTAAGGCTAACAGTGCAAGATGAAGAGCCGCAGTGCCAGAGCTCGTGGCAACAGCTCTTTTTTTTCCGATGAATTCAGAAACCCTCTTTTCAAATTCCGTAACTTTGGGTCCTTGTGATAATTGACCGGATTTTATTACAGATATAACGGCTTCTACATCCTGGCCAGAGAGTGAAGGCCGCGAATGAGGAATGATTTCATTATCCATAATTTGTCTATCATATATCGCGCAGAAACCTAAACGATTTGAAACCTTCTGCATATTTTACTTTTCCCTGGAATCCTCTGAAATTAGCCGCGGCTCTGACACTTTCTACCATATCCAATTTTGTCGGATAAGCTTTTGCCACTTGAGAGGAATAGACTTGAATCAACTTTTGTTTCTCTTCCAGCACATCTCCAATGTCAACAAAAATATCAGGCTCAAAATTATTTGATGTATAATCTTCATAAAAGAACACTCTCTTTACATATCTAGTGGCAGCCAAGGCACATCTAGCCAAAGTGCGATGATCCTGATGGATATCATCATTGTAGTTCACATATACTTCCTTGGGGTCTACTTCTTGGATTATGTTATCAATATGAGAGATTATGATTCTATCATTTGGTAATTCCGTATCCTTATAGCCGCCCCAAAATATCTTCTTAACGCCTAATAATTTCATCGCTTCTTCTTGTTCTTTCTCTCTTACTTCAGCGTTTCCGCCGAATTCTCCTTTAGTCAAAACCATGAAATATATTTCTTCACCTCTCCTTGCATATTTGAAAAAAGTGCCCCCACAACCATATTCAATATCGTCTGGATGAGCTCCTAAAGCTAAAATTTTCAATTCATTCTCCTTTTCTTAAAATTGAAAGACTTTCTGGGCCACAATTAAACAATAAATCTAAAATTGACATATAAGGTTCAAAACTCCCAAAAAGTTGAGAGTACTGGGGATGTTTATAATCTTGAAAAATAACTCTAATGCCTTCCTTTTCGAATTCATCTAAATTCATATATTTTGCCCCATCCTTACCTGAGAGATATTCATCCCCCCCCAGTTGTTTGCATAGGTCAATCAACCTCTCAGTAGGTCCTTCTCTGGACTCAAATTTTGAAGCCAAGACAAGCTCTGTTTCCGAGATACCTAATGCTTTTACTAAATATTGGATGATATGAATATTAATATCCGCTAGATATTCCCAGCCTTGTGCATAAGTCTGTTCAAAAAAACCGATATATTCATTATAAAAAGGAGCCTTGGAGTAATTTGTAACTAAAGCGTTCAAATGCTTTTTACCCCACTGGACGGTGTTGTTAATTTCCACTTCAGATATTTTTTGGAGAAATTTGTGAAGAACTGGCACCGTAATCCACTGCCAGCCTTCTGTTGTTTTGATCCTGTTTCGATTCTGCCATTCGTTCTTCTTAAATTGCACATTATCCAGAAGAATGAATATATCACTTCTGTCGATCTTGCTGAAATATCCTAACCAAGGCAAATATTGAGGTTGATGGATAGAAATAATCATATAGACTAGAGATAACTTTCCGCTAAAGCCTTTTCAATGTATAGAACAGGTGACTTTGCCAAGTCAATATTCTTTGGTTTATCTGGAGGTTTTCCCTCACTATCATAATAAATTTCTACTAGCGGACGCAAAGGAAGACCTTTATTGATTTTAACAACCCTCCCAATCTCATTATTGTTTATCAAGACAAAGCTTCCCAGTGGATAAGGAGTGATAAAAGTTAAAAAGACTTTTACCAATCTGGATTCAAAAAAAGTTCCTGCTTGCTCAACGATCATTTTTACACCCTCATAGGGAGTAACTTTCTCCTTTCGATAAGGACGAGGATGTGTCAAGGCCTCGTAGACTTCAGTTATAGCCACTACTTTGGAAAATTCAGAAATTTGTTCCCCAGTCTTTCCTTCAGGATAGCCTTTGCCATCTACTCTTTCATGGTGTTGATAAATTACATCGCCTGCTTCATCTGGCAGATCTTTAACGTTCTCCAAGAGCTCCAAACCATAGCCAGGATGCGTTTCTATCAGTTTCTCGTCCTCCTTGCTTAGCTTTGACGTTTTGTTTATTATTTCCTGGGGAATTTTCAACATGCCAATATCATGTACTAAAGCGCAAACACATAAGTCAACAATCATGCTATTCTTATATTCGAGAGCAAAGCCAAGGCTCGCGGCTAAAATTGCGGAATTTACTGAATGCCTATGATGGAAATCTTCCGTCTCTTCAAAGGAGGTAAAAATATTTAATAAAGATAACAACATATCATAATTTGTTCGAAGCCCCCCCACGATTTTTCTGGCAGCGGCAAAAATTTCTTTTCCATCTACGACATTCCCAGCTCTGATATCACTTTGAACTGTTTTTATGCGAACAATTACATCTTCATATATTTTTTTTGTTCCAGGCAAGCTCTCCATCTCTTTTTTTAGTTTCACAGCCTCTGTCACTATGTTTTCCTTACCCTGAGATTTGCTCTCTTCAGCTTTTCTTAGAATATCGGATAATCTTACCATAATGAATTACTGGTTTAAATCAAGAATGGCCTTCTTTGCTATCTCTTCGTTCACTTCGTCTTGTCTTTTAATGAATCCAGTTAATAAGCACATGTCACACACGGTGTTCACCACTCTAGGAATCCCCTCGGAGTATTCCCATATTAAACCAACTGTTTTATCTGAAAAAATTTCTTTTTCTGTTCCCGCGATCTTTAATCTGTGCTCTATATATTTCTCAGTATCTTCTCTATTCAAGGGATTCAGATGATACTTTATGGCTAGTCTCTGTTTGAATTGTTCAAGTTCATTTATTTTTTCCCTCAATTCAGGCTGTCCTATGAGTATGAGAGTTATCAGAAATCTCTCATTCAACTGAAAATTTAAGAGCAGTCTTAATTCCTCGTATGTCCTGATGTCCTCAATGGCTTGAGCTTCGTCAATAATGATAACAGTATCTCTGTTTTTTTTGACATTATCGTAGAAGCGCTCATTGAGAGCTGTAAGCATCTGGGGTTTTGGCAATTCAGTAGAATTTTTTATACCTAATTGAACACAAATCTCTTGCAAAAGATCTTTATGGCTTAGCAGAGGATTAGTAACTAATCCTATCTCATATTTACTTTTGGGCAATATATCAAAAAGAAGCCTGCTTATCACTGTCTTCCCACAGCCATATTCCCCGGTTAACATCGCTGCCCCTTTACGCTCCTCAACAGCATAAGTTAATCGAGTTGCAGCTTCCAAATGCTCGTGGGAATGATAGATAAAACGTGGGTCCGGTGTATTTTCAAAAGGCTTCTCTTTCAATCCCCAGTGTACTTCATACATAGCATTTATGACTCTGGAATCATCATCTTGTAAATGTTTAGCATATTTTAATTAAATAAGTTAGGCATGTCAAACCAACCGCTAAGTCCATGCCAAATTTAAGATTCATTTTCCTCTGATATATAAATTCTTGAGCATTCAACACAGCTAATCCGAACAGAAATTGAGCGCTACGCTCCATTCTTTGTTTTTCCCTTCCCATCTTTTATATTGACGCCAGGCAGGAATTGCGTTAATTCTATATAAAAAGGCGGAAAATGGCAGAAAACAAAAGGAACTCTATTATCATTCTGATGGCAGTCAGCATTGGGCTATTTCTCCACAGTTTCGGGGTAGCGGATGAATATCTTCAGATGCCAGGATTGATAGATGTTCGTACCGATTTCAGCGACGGCGCTCACACGCTCGATTTCCTGATTAAACTGGCAAAGAAGAGAGGGTTTAACGTCCTTTTTGTCACTGACCACGACCGCGAAGTCTTGGAATATGGACTATGGCCCTTCCAGCATATTCTGAAAAAAAGAGTTGAAGAACGCTCAATCAATAAAGGGGGACCAGAAAAATACTTAAATATGATCAGAGTGGCTTCAGAAAAACACCCAGAAATGATTTTAATTCCAGGTGCAGAATCCTCGCCCTTTTACTACTGGAAGGGAAGTTATTTCACGAAAAACCTGACTGTATGTGATTGGGAAAGGCATCTTCTGATTCTTGGGCTCGAAAGACCAGAAGATTATGAGGGACTGCCAATACTTCACAATGGCTATTCCACTAGATTCCTTTCATCGATTCCATTGGGTTTTTTTATTGCATTCATTCCTCTAGCACTCGGTATATATATGATAAGAAGGAAGAAAATAATCAGGTATTTTGGAATAGCTATTTTGGTTCTTAGTTTACTCCTCCTTCTCAATAATCATCCATTCCGAAGCTCTCCGTACGATCAATACCATGGACCACAGGGAATTTCCCCTTATCAGTTGCTGATAGACTACGTCAATTCTCGAGGTGGAATGGCTTTCTGGAATCACCCCGAGACAGAATCAGGGCAGGGAAAACTCGGTCCTATCTATAGAGAAACTCGTCCTCATCCTCAAGTGTTACTAGAATCCAAAAATTATGCGGGCTTTGCTGCTTTATATGGAGACAACATCACTATTACAGAGCCCGGGAACATATGGGATAAGGTCTTGATGGAGTACTGCTCAGGCCAGAGAGATAAACCTGTCTGGGGAATCTCGTCAGCCGATTTTCATAAGGAAGGAGCCGGAGGGAAATTGGGAAATTATCCAACAATTTTTCTGGTCAAGAATGAAACAAAAAAGGATATATTAGATGCCCTGAAAAAAGGCAGAATGTACTCCTGCCAAGGAAATGTTGGCTCTCCAAGATTTGTGCTTGAGGAATTCTCAATCATTGATTCAGAGACTTCTCAAAAAGGAATTATGGGAGAGGAGATATTTTCTAAAGGCTATCCAACGGTAAATATACTAATTTCCATGACAGAAACAGAGAAAGGAAGTTGGATAACAGTAAAACTCATCCGAAACGGTATACTATTAAACGCTTTTTCAGGTGAAACTCCACTAAGGATAAATTTTCAAGATAAACTTATGAATCCGGGCAAAAAGATATTCTATCGTCTAGAAGTGAAAGATAAGAGGGGATGGAAATTAGTATCAAATCCTATATTTGTTAAATTTCAAAACTGAATTTAAATCCAGGGATTATAAAAATATTGAAATAAATTTTAAAAAGTATGCTTCTCTGTTGTTATACTGAGAGTGTCCTCTACTAAGTCTGCCTGTGAAGGCGCTAACCGGCCCAAGAATAAATGTAACTTTTTGCTAAAATTTCTTAATTACTTAGCTTTGGCTCTTAAAATTTCCCTAACCCCTATAGCAATAGCAAATAAAAGAAGCCCCTGGGTCAGTTGAAGAAATGCCTGGGATGTAACTCCGAATAAAAAAGGTTTTGTAATAATTCGGGAAATTACACCCAAGAGCAGGCTAACCGCAGCTACAATAATAAATAAATCGCAAATTCCCTTCATAGCTTCAAACCTCCTTTTTGAATATTTCCTTCTTTCTTTTTGATGAATCTTGTGCGAATAATATGAATTTATTTTCGTGATGTCAAGCTCTGCAGCATACTATTGTCCGAAAATATATGTATAGTTCGAAATAGCAGGCTTATTTCCAAAATCACAGGCTGAATTTGATGAGGGCTCTCCCCTAGCTGGCAGTGAGAGTTAAATTCAAAAAATGAAGGAAATAAGTCAAGTTGAAGGACTGAAATATAAAAAATGATGTCTAAGTAAATGGTCTGTTACTTTTTCAGCAACTGCCTTATTCCTCCAGCAATGGCAAAGAGAAGACAGGTCTGTGCAAACTGGAGATAGGCTTGAGCTTCTATTCCATGGATGCGTCCAAAAGGGAATGGACAGACCAATATTCTGGATATTATTCCCAAAATTAAACTGATGACGGCAATGATAATGAAAAGATCCAGTGCAATGTTTACAAATTTGTCCGACATTATTACCTCCTCCTATCCTAGTTATTACGATAATATGTATCCATAGTTTCTATGTCAATATTTCTCCTAACAATATAGGGTCAGTAAAAATCACCCCGAAAATCATCTCAAAAGGCTATTTACTAATTATTCAGATTGAGTGAAATTATTATATATCAAGGGTTTAGTATAAATTTAAATAAAATTCAGATAACAAGAAAAAGATGAGAAAAGAAGTGCGCCCCTGCACGGATTCTGAAAACCTCCCTCTTTTAGCTCAACAGTTTAACTTATTCAATAAAAGGGATATGACTCAGTCAGAGTTTAAGGAGAGAAAATTCAAAACGTCTGACTCTCTGATCAGTTTGCTTTTTCTGCCTTTTTCTATATATTATTACTGGCAATAAGTGGATAGCACCAGATGGATATTCTCGACAAAATTTATAAAAAAAGCGATTCTATTGTGTCTAGGAAAATAGCTGGCGAGTTTATTTTGGTCCCTATCAGGCAAAATGTGGGTGATCTAGAAAACATCTATACTCTAAGCGAAGTAGCAGCACGTATATGGGAATTGATTGACGGAAAAAGAAAAATCGGGGAAATAAAAACCAAGATTATTGAGGAGTTCGAAGTAGCACCTGAAAAAGCTCAAAAAGACATTACTGAGTTTTTACAGCGACTGGAAGGAATAAAGGCTATAAAATAGGATTCCCCATGGAATGTCCGTATATCCCCTCTATCAGCTATGCTCAGCTTGATGAGCAATTGAACAATAAGATCATTGCAAAAAGGATTCCCATTGATGGGTCTTTTGAACTCACTCTTCGCTGTAACCTGCGGTGCGCTCATTGTTACTGCAACCTGCCTTCAAGCAGCCAAGATGCTATCTCCAAGGAGCTCAAGACAGAAGAAATCTTCGATATCTTTGACCAGATTGCAGAAGCTGGATGTCTGTGGCTTCTTATAACCGGAGGGGAACCTCTGCTGCGGAAAGACTTTTTAGAAATTTATGCATATGCAAAGAAGAAAGGTTTCCTTATCAGCCTGTTTACCAACGGCACACTTCTTACTCCTGACATTGCTGATTATCTGGCCGAATGGCCGCCTTTTGAGGTAGAGATCACTCTATATGGCGTGACTCACGAAACCCATGAAAAAATAACCAGAATTCCTGGCTCATTCAAACAATGCAATAGAGGCATTGACCTACTTATGGAGAGAAAGATCCCCTTAAGGCTGAAGACTATGGCAATGACCTTAAACCAGAGCGAATTTTTAAAAATCAAAGAATATGCTGAAGGATTAGGAGTGAAATTTCGCTTTGACCCTGAACTCAATTCCAGGCTGGAGGGCTCGAAAACTCCTTGTAACTTCCGGTTATCACCTGAAGAGGTAATAAAGCTGGATTTTTCAGACAAAAAAATAATTGAAGGATGGAAAGAATTCTGCAGGGAGTCTATTGGTCCGCCTGAATCCGATAATCTCTACATCTGTGGAGCAGGAGTTTCGCTATTCCACATTGATCCTTATGGTCAACTGAGCCTGTGCATGATGTCTCGACACCCAAGTTATGACCTTGTCCAGGGCTCTTTTCGTGAGGGATGGCATAATTTTCTTCCCAGGCTTATTCATCAAAAACCAAAGAGCGATTATAAATGTGGTCAGTGCGAATTAATATCTCTATGCAGCCAGTGCCCGGGTTGGGCATGGGTGGAGAATGGAGACCTCGAAACCCCTGTGGAATATCTCTGCCAGATTGCCCATCTGCGGGCTGAGGCATTTCGTACATAAAAGACGTATCCCTAAAAAGGAGGTGCGAAAGAGTGAAAAATAAAAATGCTAAAAAACAGTACAAAAAACCAGAAATCACCCAGGTTAAGCTGGAAATGGATGAAGCAGTTTTTACGCCATGCAAGCAAACTGCTGTAACCGTAGGGAAAAAAAATAAGAACTGCGGGGCTAGTGCGTGCAAAAAAGTACTAGGTTCATAGTCCAAAGAAATTTATTTTTTCTTAAAAAAATTTGTCCCCGATAATTTCACCTTAGAAACCATGAACCCAGAGAAAAACTAGTATTCAAGGAAAAACCCAAAGGAACTATCCGAACTATCCCCATTGAGGAAAAAGTGAGAAAATTCACTATATCTATAGCGGATATTGGGATATCTTTTCTGTTCGATAAAGATATTTCTAAGAGTAGATTCGATGATTTCAAAAACGATTTCATAAAAGATGCGAGGACTGATATAACTCTCCGTGTATCACACGACGGATTTCCTGAAAAGAAAAGGAGGAGAAAAATCTTTGACTCAGCAAGCACATGGTCGCTTTTCACCAGCCAGGGTAAATATGTCTTTCAGGATTGTTCTTTCAAATCCGGCTCTCCTCCCGATAAACTCGTGGTTTTGGAGTCCAATTTCCAATCGGGTAAAATCTATATGAAGGATAACGAGCCCTATCAAGACCTTTTCCCAGACCCTCTGGGATACCCTCTGAACCAGGCTTTGATGACAACCCTCCTGCCTCGTTATGGAGGGATGATGTTTCATGCTTGCGGGATTGATGACAGCGGTTATGGGTATCTTTTTTTAGGCAATTCCACTGACGGCAAGTCGACAATAGCAAGATTGTGGTTTGAAAACAAGGTCCCAGTCCTGAATGATGATAGAATAATCGTGAGGGAAAAAGACGGAGAACTCTGGATGTACGGAACACCATGGCATGGTGACTTCAAAGAATTCTCGTCAAAAGGGCTCTTGATTCGAAAGCTGTTCTTTTTGCGGCATGGAAAAAGAAATTCCGTAGCCTCTAAAGAAGGAAGAGAGGCTGTTTCCATGCTTCTAACTCGCTGTTTTCCTCCGTTTTGGGATAAAGATGGAATGGCTAATACCATAGAGTTATGCCAATTAATATCAGAAAGAATACCCTGTTATGAACTCAATTTTGTACCGAATAGAAAAATTATTCCTTTAGTGAGAGATATATAAATCCATGAAAAAGTGTATCCGCTCCGAAGAAGCTGAATTCTTAGGATTAAGCCTTGACATCCTCAATAAGGGAAAATCTATCCGCTTTCATGCCAGGGGCTGGAGTATGCGCCCTTTTATCCAGGATGGCGATTTCATCACAGTGAGCCCAATTGAACATTCATCCATAAAGATTGGCGATGTAATATTCTACTCCACTGCTGAGGATAAACTTATAGCTCATCGTGTTATCCACAAACAGAAACAAAATGGCCATTTGACAATATGGGCCAAGGGCGATGCCTTATTTGGGCCTCCTGAAAGAATTGATATAAAGAACGTATTGGGCAAAGTCTCAACCATTGAACGGAACGGGAAAAAGGAAAGGTTAGATACAAATCTCTTTCAGATAAAGGGTATGCTCCTTGCAGGGATTTCCCCGCTTAGCAAATGGATCTATCCCGCAGGGAGTGTGTTGAAGCGCTTTGGGTTAAAGCCTCTGAGTATTATTTTAGAGATACTGCAAAATCTAAAAATTTATAAGGTTTTAGCAAGAAAAATAAGAAACGTTTCTTATCATATAACACCATCGGATAATGCTTATCCCCCTTACGAGCTTTACGGACTTGAACAGCGACAAAGACTCAAAAATCCAACCGAAGACTCGAGCAACCCACTCAAAAATCACGAAGATTTTGATTGTCGGATCACAGCCAGCAGAAATAATAAGATTATCGGTGAGGTGACCATCGCCAAATTCCCGGAAAGTCATTTTCCATTTGAAGGCTGGTGGCTCTTTGGACTGCATGTGAAATGGCACTATCGAGGAATGGGAATTGGCGAGAAATTGACAAGAATGGCTACAGAGATAGCTACTGAAAACGGTGCTTCAGAAATCAAGCTTTTGAATTTTGAAGACGCGAAGCCAGCCAGAAATCTGTATCAAAAACTGGATTTTCGCCAAATCTCTATTCCTGAGTTGGATAAGCAACTTGAAAAAGAAGCAAAAACAAGTTTACGACCCAGGATCATTTTGGCAAAAGCTATCAAGTCAACTTGAATTAAAATTGGAAATCCATAAAGGAATGAACCATTGAGCTGGACAGAGGAAGACCGATTATTGCTCTCCTGTTTGCGAGCAGGAACTGACAAGATAGCTCAAGATAAAATTGTTGAAGGGAAAATAAGTGGCATAGATTGGGGGAACTTTTTAAAAAGAGCCAGAGACAATGGAATTTCTGCCCTTATCTATTCAAAACTGAATGAAAATAAGCCCGATTTCCCGAATACGCTCTCAGAAATATTTGAAGAATTAAAAAAAGATTATTATCTGAATGCTGCAAAAAACGCCTTAATCTTTGAAGAATTGGGAAGGATACTCAAAGCACTAGGGACAACAGGACCACAAGTCATAGTTCTTAAAGGTGCTGCATTAGCGGAAATAGTGTATAAAAATCTAGCTTTCAGGCCAATGCTCGATATTGATCTCCTTGTGAAAAATGAAGACATAAATGGCTTAGATAAAAAACTAAAGGCTCTGGGCTACGGGCCTTCTGACAGCAACGTGAATGATATCGACCTTTCCTCATCATATTTGACCACTCTGGATTATCGAAGCTCATCTGAACACTCGTTTTCTCTCCATATCCACTGGCATTTTGTCAATTCTACTGTTCCCAATTATTCTCTCGTCGAGAACATTAAAATGGAAAACATCTGGCGAGACGCTGTTGAGGCTGAGATTGCTGATGCAAAGACCTTAGTGATGGCCCCTCATCACCTTCTTATTCACCTTTCAGAACACGCTCTCCGGGTGAGCCATTCTTTGAGTAAAATCAGTTTTTTTTATGACATCCATGAGACCATCAATTCTCACGAGGAGCAATTGGATTGGGACTGTTTGATTAGCGAAAGCTTCGAATTCAATCTAAACAGAATGGTCTATTTGAGCCTCTATTTTACTTCTGAATTTTTGGCAACAAGAATACCCGAGTATGTATTTTCTGGTCTAAAACCTGAACATTTTAGCCTTGGGGAGAGGATTTTTATGAATTCTGTCTCGGATAATCGTCACTTTCCAGGCTTAAGCTATCTCGTGCATTTAGCTATGAACAAAGGTCTCTATAAAAAAGCAAGATTTATTGGAAGAACCTTCTTCCCTCCCCGCCAGATCATGGCTCAAAGAAACTATGTTTCTCCATCAAAATTGGACTATACTTACTATTTCCGGCGAGCAAACGAAATATTCCTCCAACTGCTTAAAATCCTGAGGTTATCCCCCTCTAAGAAAGCATAAAAGAAAGTTAAGGGAACCGAATAAATCTCCTCTAATAATGACTCAGGCTTCCATCTTTCTTTGCCCACTTGAGAGCAAGCTCAAAGAAGAATATTGCCAAAGGAAACAGAATGACTGCAAAGCCGAACAAAATCAGGATTTCAAACTTTATTTGAGAGAAGGAATAGCCAGCAAGGAGCACTCCTCGCAGCGCCTTCAAAGCATAGGTTATGGGAAGAAGATGGGAGATGACTTGGAGGGGGCCTGGCAAAATAGTGATCGGATAATAAATCCCTCCCAAAAGGTCAAAAAGACTGGAAACGATCCAATTCACAGGATCTCCTCTTTTGAATATCATCACAAAACTGGAAGAAATAATGCCCAAGCTGCTGAACGACATTACAGAGAGAAAAAGTATGAGCAAAACAAGCCAAGGTTGTGAGACGCTGAACTCAATGCCGAACACAAATCTTCCTATGAGCAGATAGACCAAGATATCGAATGAGGAGAAAATGAAATTCCATATGGATAAATATATGGTTATGGCAGATGCCCTTGTTGGAGTAATCAGCATGGCCTCCAGAGTCCCTAACATCTGTTCTTGTCTAATCGCAGCAGCTGATGAGCCCAAGCCGACTCCCAAGAACGTGGAAAAAGCAATTCCAACCAGAACAAAGGGAAAATAATCACCGCCATATTCCTGAAGGTGAGGAGCAGCCGCCCTTCCGAAAAGCTTAGCGATGAAGAAAAAAGTCAGTACAGAAAAAAACATGCCAACGATGTTCATCAAAAATGCAGATTTATAGCTTATTTCTGTTAAGAAATCTCTTTTTATGAATACTGCCGCTTTTTCTAAAAACACGGGAGTTTCTCCAAAATCACCTCATAAAAAATATTTAAAGATCTCCTCGATAGTGGCTTCTGGATTGTCAATTTTCGCCTTTAAATCCGAAACAGTGCCACACGCTCTCACTGCACCTTTATCCATAAGAGCGATCCTATCTGCAAAATCCGAGGCTTCCTGCAAAATATGCGTTGTGAAAAATACGGTCTTTCCCTCCTGGCCGACTATTCGTTCTTTGATAAACTGGCGGAGTTTAGTGGCACTATTGTAATCAAGACTCTTGGTGGGTTCATCCATGAACAATACCTTTGCATCACTGAGCAGGCATCTTGCGACAGCGAGATGCTGTTTCATACCAGTTGAATATTCATCGAATCTCATATCTATATATTCTTCCATCTCCAATAGCTCAGCAAGATAGTCTATCTTTCATTTATTGTCCTTCAATTTTATGTTGTAAAGAGCTCCAAAAAATTTTAGATTCTCCTTTCCTGAGAGCCTCCAATAAAAACTTCTCTCTTCTCCAGTAACCAGTCCTATCGATTTCCTTACCATTTCTCCGCTCTTCACTATTTCATAGCCATTGATATAGGCTTCTCCTTTAGTTGGCACAATCAACGTACACAACATTTTAATCAGCGTAGTTTTTCCAGCGCCATTAGGACCCAAGAGACCAAATATCTCTCCTTTCTCCACCTGGATACTCACTCCATCAACTGCTTTAATCGCAGCTCTCTTCCTGAAAGCCCGCGGAAAAAAATCAATCAAATTGGTCGAAGCTGTGAAATACTTGGCCAAATCTTTTGTTTCAATGATGTGAGTTTCTCTCATTGCTGAATATAGCTTATAGCATAGAAAAATCTGAAGTCAAATCTTTGACGACTGTCTTAGATTGACCTCAGTTTCTCTTCTGTGATAAAAATAACTGCAATCTATTTATTAAATTTTATCAGGTCAGTGGCGTCAGAACAACTACACTTCTACCCAGGGAAGCATCTCAATTTCCTTGGTAAAAGCATGATTTTGGAAATCCCTCTGCATTATGAGTTTATGGATATTTGCTATCTCTTCAGGAAAGAAAACAATAAAATTAAAAAATCATCGCATCCTTTCTAGATTTTTACTTTGCTGACCATAAGAAAGAAGTTGTTGAGTCACTGAATGCTTGATTCAAGTAATTTTTTTACCCTTTCCCTAAAGCGTTCTTCTCTTTCGAGATAAGGGATCCCCTCCTCAAGCCATCTTGGAGCGGATTTGCCTTTTAGATGATGGTCAAAAAACTCCTTCATCCGTATGCAGTAATCCAACTGGTTGGCAAACTTCCGCAAGCTGTGCCCCTCCCCTTTGTACTGGAGCATGACGACCGGCTTCTGGAGACGTCTGAGAATATTGAAGTATTCAACACCCTGATTCCAGTCGACCGCCCCATCTTTGTCGTTGTGTAATATGAGCAAAGGTGTTTTTACTCTTTGTGCGTGGAGGACTGGCGAATTACGAACAAAAGGCTCTAGATCCTCGCAGTAGTTGCTATCTATCCGCCCCTGGCTGTTTTCAAAAAGAGCCCCATTGCAGCCGCCCGTCCTTCCGTATATGGAGCCGTACATGCTGATTATGTCGGTTAAAGGAGCTCCGGCTGCTGCTGCCTTAAAAATATCTGTTTGAGTGATCAGAAAAGCGGTCTCCCATCCTCCCATAGAATGTCCGTGAATTCCTATCTTCTCTCTATCCACAACTCCTGTTGCAATAGCGGCTTCAATAGCCGGCAGCACACACCAGACGGCAGATGTGACCGGATCATTGACTCGATTTTCTATATCAGGCATCAAGACCGCATAGCCCTGGCTCGTATAGAAACTCTTGCTGACAGCTCCTATTCCCGGAGCGAGATATCGATTGAACCATGAAGAGCGTTTTTCATAAATATGGACAACTGTCGGGTAGCTTTTCCCTTTTTGGTAGCTAGCGGGAAGAAACAGGGCAGCTTGAAGCTTATCGCCTTTCGTACTCGTGTAATCAATAAGAATGGATCCGCTTGACCACAAGAATTCTTTCTGTTGAGCGGTTATGTTCGTCATTCTATTTCCATTCCGGAAAGAACTGTCTGTTATATAGATATCAAAATCATCAAAAGTTTCACGCCTATAGAGGTAAGTATCGGATTTCTTTGCCTTGAGAAGGCGAGAATAGAGCGCATCATCCCAGAAGAAAATCTTTGCACCTGGCTTTCCACTATCTATCCGGGCAATGCCTGATTTTTTTGTCCATTCCCCGTAGGCTTCAAAATAAGCAGAGTCAGAGATGTCAATGCCTCTTTCATCAGGATCCAACTGGAACCTCTTTCTGTAGCGGATAGCTTCCTTTTTTCCGTTTACAGTCAAGTTCACTCCCTTGCCGCCACGAAAAGGAACGTTCCATACATCCCAGTTGTCATACAGAAGAACCGATTTGCCGTCCTTGACCCATCCGAAAGGCTGAATCGGGGGATTGACGACATTATAGTTGATCTCTGTATTGATAAATGAGGTGGGGATATCCTCAGTAATATTGTATTTCTTCCCAGATTCCATCTCGCATGTAAAAAAGTGACCATCCTGATAATAGAGAAAATGTGTCCCATCAGGGGAGAGGCTGTGATACCAGCGAGGCCTTGGGAATTGTTCATTCTTTTTCAGGGCGAGTCGGCGGCTTCCTGTCCTCATGTCTACAATGTAAAAATCATAAAAAACTCTTCCATTCAACGTGCTCATGTATTTATATTCTCTGTTATCCAAACCGATGGCCCAACGCTCGTTCGGAGCCGGAATGACTTCTTTCAACGCTTCATCAGCAAGCCTGATAAACTTTTTTTCTCCAGCCCAATAGACACAAAGATAATTGAAATCTTTGTCTTTCTTTTCCTCGACCTGCTGTTGCGATTGAAGCCGTTTCTCCAGCCAGTGCCAGAGCACAAGGTCGGGCTGTTCTTCGAGCATCTCCTGGATACTGGCCGCCTTTGATTTATCCGAGGCTTTTTCCTCCTTACCTCCCTCTTCCCCTTTATCCTTCTTTTTCTTAACCGGCTGGATGCCGAAGAGGAATCCGCCGAGATCATCTGTCCATTCAGGATTTCGGTTGGGACTTATCGTCATTCCTTCTGGGAAATTTCTATCCTCAGACGGCTGATAGGTTATTTTTTGGGGATATCTGATTGAAAAACCCTTAAAGCCAACTATGCTGCAGATCTTGTCTTCATAATTTTTATCATCTATTGCCTTCAAAGCAATCAGGCCGTCTCCTTTCTCAGTCCAGGAAAGTTTGCTGTAAAAAGCTTTATCGCTCTCAAGGGATACAATTTCGCCTGTCTCCATATTTCGGAGCTGTATCCCGTTTCCGATCTGATCCCAGGTATCGATGATCCAGACCAGCCAGCGTCCTGTCTTATCAAAAGCAAACTCCGAGACATTTCCGATACTTAATTCTTTTGATGTAGCCAGCTCATACAATATAAGGGTTGAGCCTTTTGATTTGTCCTTATTTTTCTCCTGTGTTTCCGGAGGATACTTATGAAGCACCAGCCAAGTCGCCCGTTCTCCTGAAAAAGAAAATCTTTTGACTTTGTCAAATTCCACTTTTCTGCCTGTAGCTAGATTCACCAATCCCGCCTTGTAGTAAATATTTTTCTTCTGTTTCCTGAGCCTCTCTTCTTCCATCCTTGACGGACGGATCGTGAACGCCACCCATTTGGTATCCCCAGAAAATGCAATCCCGGAAACGTTTATCGGAAACCTGTATTCCTTTGCTTTCTTTATTTTGCGAATCACGAATTCACGATGCCCTGTTCTTGAAGAAATTCCATAGGCAAACCAATGCCCGTCAGGAGAAAGAGCAGTGGAACCGAGATATTTCCAGGATAGAATATCGGCAATCTCGATTGGACGGGGTTTTGTATGTCTTTCTTTTTCGTTTTGAGCAGAAAAACCGGGAAGATAAACAAAAAGGCATAATAAAATTAGTGGAATGTATCTCTTTCTCTTCATTAAAACCTCCTTAACTCAATCAATGAGGGTTGGCCTTTATAATTTGAAAAATCACAAACTTGTTTCCCTGAGAAATATTATTTTACCTCAATAGACCAATAAATATTATCTATCAAAACTATAAAGGTCTGACCGTGTTGTATCTTCGTTACCAGGCTTTTCGTCATAGAGTCATGAGTCAACTTGACAAATATATATATGAAAATTATTATCATGACAACAAATTTATGAGCAAAGGAAGTATTTCTAAATCTATACAATGCACAGCGGCTCCGGAGAAAAAAGGGATCGGGCAGGGAGATTGGAGTACCGTATTTCGAAAAATCCAGCCCGGTCAATTTTATTCCTCCTAGCAGCAGAATCGGAGCTGTTTAAACTAAAAATACAGAAAGGAGCTCAGGTATGAAAACAAAAAATGCTCTCAATCTCAATCTGGCATTATCTATACTTTTAATTTGCGTATTCGTATTCGCTTGTACAAGTAAAAAGCAGGCAACGCTTGACGGACACTGGAGGGCTGTCTGGACATCAAGCGGAGGAGAAATCCCCGCAGACATGTACATAAAGACAAATGAAGAAGGTGAACTGGAAATCGAGGTTCATAACGATACAGAAATCGTGAAATTTTCAAGAGTCCAAAAAACAGGGGAACATATCGATTTATTTATAGAGCGATTCGAATGCCACATAAGTGCAGATCTCTCCGAAGATGGAAAATCCATGAGCGGAGAATGGTCCAAGCAGGTCGGCACTCCCAACCAGATGCCCTTCTTTGCGGCTAAAGGTGACTTTGAAAGATTCCCGAAAGATAAATACAACCCACCAACAAATGAAGCACTGATGAAAGACATCACAGGTACATGGCGCCTGAGATTCGAAGGTGACACATATGATTCTATCGGATTGTTCCGCCAGGAAGGAGAAAGAGTAACAGGCACGATCCGCGCTATAGATGGAGATTTTCGATGGCTGGAGGGAGCCTATCGCAACGGCCTTCTGCTTTTATCCAGCTTCAACGGGACGTGGGTTTTTCTATTCAAAGCGGAAATAGACGGGGAAGGAACATTAAGAGGTTATTGGGCGAGGGGCCCTAAACCGCCCATTAAATGGACGGCTATAAAAGAAAAACCTTCTTATCCCGACACTTTTAAGCTGACTGAATTGGCAAACCAAGAAGGAGTTTTAAGCTTCAAGTATCCAACAACAGAGGATCCTCAGCAATTTGTATCCGACTCTGATCCCCAGTTTAAAGACAAGCCTCTCCTCGCTGCTTTTTATCTGACCGGCTGCCCAAATTGCCACGACAGCGCATCGCTTCTATCGCAGATGTATAAAGAGTACCACTCAAGAGGATTGAATATGGTTTTCATCTACTATGAACTCACCAAGGACTTAGAAAAGATAAAAGCCAGAGTGCGAAGGTTTCAGAAAGAACACGGACTCCCATCCCCGGCTCTTTATTCACTGGCTATGAGCAAGAAAGAAATAGTTGAGGAAATGCCCGATTTCAAGAACTTTTTTGCCTGGCCAACAGTGGTTTTTTATAGATCAGATGGAAAAGTGGACTGCATTCATACGGGAATAGACGGACCGGCCACAGGAGAATACCACGTAAAACTCATCAAGGAATACAGGAACAGAATAGAGAAGCTTCTATCCTCTGTGAGAGAATAATTTCTGCTTTCTATTTTCCTCTTTCTTTATTCTTGGATTCGACAGGCTTTCCAATTTTGTAATTCTTTATTCGTTGTTTCAGACGTGCTTCTCTCTCAAGGAAGGGAATCCCTTCCTTCAGCCATTTCGGAGCCGGCTTCCCCATGAGATAGTGGTCAAAGAATTCCTGCGCACGAACTGAATAGTCCATCTGATTGGCCAATTTTCGCAGCGTGTGACGCTCGCCTTCATAATTGAGTATGAACACCGGCTTCTGGAGACGCCGAAGAACGTTGAAATATTCGACTCCCTGATTAAAATCCACGGATCCATCCTTATCACAGTGGAAAATAAAAAGCGGCGTTTTAACATTCTGAGCGAAAAAAACCGGGGAGTTACGGACATAATCATCAAAATACAGCCAGTGTCCTCCCTTGAACCGGTCCTGGCTGCTTTCAAACCAGCGCGAATTCATATCACCTGTACGTTCGTATACGGAATTGTACATGCTGATCATGTTCGTCAAAGGCGCGCCGGCCACTGCGGCTTTAAAAATATCTGTTTGAGTAATCAAAAAAGCCGTCTCATAACCTCCCCAGGAATGTCCGGTGATTCCTATTCGATCTCTATCCACCTCACCTGCTGCCACCGCAGCCTCGATAGCAGGAAGAACACACAAGACGGCGGACATAGCCTGATTATTCAACTCAAATACAATATCGGGTGTCAATACCGCATAACCCCGGCTGGTGTAGACAGATTTATTGATAACAGTAAACCCTGGTGAGTAATAACGATTCAGGTAATGTGACCGCTTTTCATAAATCTGGACAACCGTGGGGTAGCGTTTTCCTTTCTCGTAGTTTGCCGGCAGGAAGAGCGCAGCCTGCAGCTTATCGCCTTTTTTGCTTTTATAGTCTAAGAGAATGGATCCGCTTGACCAGAGGAAATCTTTCTGCTCAGGTCTCAACCCCAGGATTTTCTGGCTGTTTTGAAGATAGCTGTCCGCGGCATAAAACCCCCAGTCATCGAATGTTTGCCAGTTGTAGAAAAACATATCAGATTTTTTAGCTTTAAAAAACCTGTAAAAAAGAGCATCGTCCCAGATAAGCATCTTGGCTCCTGGTCTTCCCTTATCGATGCGGGCGATTCCTGCCTTTTTCGTCCATTCTCCATAGGCTTCAAAATAAACCGGACCTGAAAGGTCGACTCCCTTCTCATCAGGAACCTGCTGGTAGTGTCGTTCAAAATCCAATACATATCGCCGCCTGTATCGGATCCCTTCTTTCTTCCCGTTTACCGTTAGATTCACGCCTTTGCCTCCGCGGACAGGCACCTTCCATACATCCCAGTTATCAGAAAGCAGAACAGATTTTCCATCCTTGGCCCAGCCGAAAGGGCGGATAGCAGGATTGAGTTGATTGTAACTCACATCCTCATTGACGAAAGAGGTCGGGACATCTTTGGTGAGGTTATAGGTCCAGCCAGTCTCCATTTCATGAGCATAAAAATGAGCATCAATATTGTTGTAATAGAAAAAATGAGTCCCATCAGGAGATGGAGTGCAAAACCAGCGTGGCCGTATGAACTTACGGCATTTTCTTACAGCCAGGCGTCGTGCTCCTGTCTTCATATCGATTACATAAATGTCCTTATACTCGCGCCCGTCCATTCCGCTTATATAGAGATATTCCCTCTCATCAAAACCTAGGGCCCACCGGTGTTTTGGCGCAGGAACAGCCTCTCTCACTTCCTCATCGGCTAACCTGATAAATCTTTTTTCATCAACCCAGAAGACGCACAGATAGCTGAAGTCCCTATCCGCCTTTTCTTCTACTCGCTGTCTGGTTTGCATACGTTTATCCAACCAGTGCCAGAGAATAAGATCAGGTATTTTTTCATATTCTTCCAGCTCTTCTTCTTTTACTCTCTTCTCCTTCGCCTTTATCTGATGAATTCCAAAGAGAATCCCGTCCAATTTCTCCGTCCAAATCGGATCCCTGGTTGGACTGATGGTCATCCCTTCTGGAAAATTAGTATCCTCCATCGGGTCATAGACAATCTTTTCAAGAGATTGAGCAGTGAAATTCCTGAAGCCAACCACACTATGTAATTTATTTTCATACCTCTCGTCTTCTTTTTCTTTTAGGACTGTGAGCCCGTCTCCCCTCTCAGTCCAGGTCAGTTTCCTGTAAACGGCTTCGCTGCTCTCAAGAGAAAGAATTTCTCCTGTCGTCATGTTCCGGAACTGGACGCCGTTAGCGCTCCTGTCTTCGGCATCAACAATCCAGGCAAGCCAATTGCCTTTTTTATCGAAAGCAAACTCGGAGACATTCCCGATACTCAACTCTGTCGAAGTCGACAGCTCATGAAGAATCAGATCAGACCCGCTCCACTTTTCCTTTGCTTTTTCCTGGCTTTCGGGTGGATAGAGGTGAAGGACTATCCAGGCAGAATTCTCTCCAGAGAAAGCAAATCTTTTCGCCTTTTTAAACTCAGTCATATTGCCTGTCCCCAGGTTTACAAGACCCACCTTGTTGTATACTTTTTTCTTCGCTTTTCTCAGCTTTTTCTCTTCTTCCCGGCCGGGTCTTATAATGAAAGCTATCCATTCGGAATCATCAGAGAAGGAAAATCCGGAAGCGTTTATCTTGAATCTGAATTCTCTTTTTCCTTTTGTCTGCTTTATGACAGCTTCCCTGAAGCCTTTCCTTGAGTAAATCGAGTAAGCAAACCACTGGCCATCATTGGAAAGAGCGGCAAAAGAGAAATATTTCCAGGCAAGAATATCTTGAGTTTCGATTGGCCGGAGTTTTTTTTCTTTATTTTTTTCAACGAGGGAGGAAAAACCGGAAAATAAGATAAAACTCCAAAGTGTGAGTATTAAAAGAACCCTCTTTTTTTTCATTTCTCTCTCCTTACATATCAAAATATCTGTTTCTACCTTCTAGCCTCATCCAGGACTCTCAGGAATGTCAATGAGAAAATCTTCATGATATCGACCCTGCCGTAATTTGCCTTCAAGATCTCAGATATCAGCCTAAACATCTGCTCTTTCCCCTCTTCCCCCCATAAACACTCCTCATTGATAACAGACAAATGCTCAGGTCCTATCCTCTCCATGGCCTCATTTAGCTTTTGGAAGTAAGAGCGGGCACTTTCCTCGCCTGTCATGATGAGGCCAAAGGCTGAACTTTTCTTCTTAAGGATGTCTATAACTTCTCTTGGAGGCAGTTCTTTTCCGAGAAGAACCTCGGGCTTTTTGGATTGCTTTAAAAGAGCCAATGACTGTGGGGTGTTCATTCCCGATATCAAAGGAAGGATGCGGTTTCGTCTCAGGGCTTTCATGATTTTTTCGCCTTCTTCACTCAACCCCTCTCCCTTAAAAAGAAAAGAGGGATTATTCAAAAGGACAAAACTTATTCCCTTATCCGCTAATATCTCAATCCATCTGGAATCGTCGCTAAAAACATCTATCCCGTCAATCCCTAAAATGACTGTTGTCATCCCCCTATTAATATTGCCTGAAACCCAAGAAGGAGACGTGTAAAAAGCGTGGCTTCTAGATTTTTTTATTTTATCAGAAGCCGCAAAAAGATTATTTATGATATCTACTTTGAGAGCATCTTTATCCAATCCCTTTTTTGATTCAAGTAACGCCAGTTGTACATCCACAACAGCATCTTCTTCTTCCTTTTTATATCTTGTGATATCATCTGAAGGCATCATCTTGAAATTGAAGAGAGTGAGATGCATCATGAACATCGTCACTTTCCGCAATGATGGAATTAAGTTTCCAGGCTCTGATGCCAGTATTTCCACCATTCCATGAACGAGATCTCCTGTTTTTTTCAGAAGCTCTGGCTTTATAAGATCCGGATCATCGCGGCCTTCATGATACTTAAAGTGGAAGCCTTCTGTACTCATACCAAATCTTGGAATTCCCTTTGCTGGAAAACACGTTTTTCTTTCTACGATTCGCTGATGACCACGGAGCGGCGCGAGGTAATCAAGAATTTCTCTGGGGAGCTTCTTTTTCAAAATTTTCCAGAGATAGGCGTTAAGGTCTACAGGTCCAAATCTGATTCTCCCACTGCCATGTCCGACCATATCCATATTGATGTATGTAACGGTTTTTTCCAGGGGCATTAAAGGATGCCCCAGGTAGTGTAATAATCCTGCATATTCATGCTGTTCTTCTGCCGCCCAGAGAAAAAATATAACCGTTCTTTTAAGCTTAGTCTTGTTAAGTTTCAGAATCCGTGCAATTTCCATCGCAACTGCCGATCCTGAAGCGTTGTCATTTGCTCCGTTCATGACTTCTCCCAAAGGATTGAATCCAATGTGATCCAAGTCGGCGCCAATAATGATACATTCATCTTTTAACTTATCATCCGTTCCGGATATTTTGCCGAGTACATTCCGTGTCGGTCTATTCGTATCAAAGATGGCTTCGACAGAAATAAAAGCCTTCACCCCTGTCTCATACGGCATTGGCTTCGAGGTTCTGTCCATCTCCTGGATAAGATAACGGAGCTCGGTCGGAAGATCTTTGAATATAAACCGGCCGACGCTGTCTTCGACCCGCAAAATGACAAAATCCTTCTTGTACGCCTTTTTTGTTATACGCCCCTGAATCCTTCGGTTCCCTCTTACTGGACTGAAGCACATCAGCACTACACGCGCTCCTTGTTCTTGAGCGGCTATGATTCTCCTTTCGAGATCGACTTCTTCTCGAAAATTCTCTTCGAGACTGATCGGTGTTTCCAGTATCAACAATACGATTTTCCCATCGACATTGACACCTGCGTAATCATCGTAGCCTTTCTCAGGAGCGTGAATCCCATACCCTACGAAGACAATTTCAGAATTGAAATGTCCTGACCCTGAATATGACCACACGCGCCAATCATCCCGGTAATGAAAATCCCTTCGGCCTTTCTCGGCAATAACCTCGAATTTTACTCCAGCTTCTATGTTATAGTGGTTAATGTTTAAACGCTGGAAGTAAGTTCCATTCTCTCCGCCTGGTTCAACACGCCATTCCCTGAACCTGGAAGCGACATATTCCTCAGCCAATGTTCCGCCTGGCTGCCCGCTTTTGCGTCCCATCATGCGGTCTGAAGCTAAATCCTTAATGTAGCTAAGAGCTGCCTGTGCATCGAACGAAATTTTTTTATCATCGGCAAGAGATGGATTAACGAAAAAATAACTCGCCAGCAAAAGACTCACTATGATTCTCATCTCAAACCTCCTTCACCAAAAATTTAAAGTCAAAATTATACAGGTGACGAGTTAAAAATTAGATTCATTTATGTTAGCGTCTCCAAATCCGTAACAACTGAAATGGTTTTGGAAAACAGCGAGGGAATGGCGCGAAAAATCTGAACGGAGCAAAGGAATTTCCAAAATCATGCTATCCTTACGGATTTTGAGATCCTTCCTTCATTTATTCTTAAACGTAATTATACCCGCATCTTTGAGCATTCGAAAATAATTGGCCATGTTTTCAAATGACACATAGTATCGCTCAGTATAACCCCCGCTCCATAATTCTGCCTGGACTGCATCGCAGATATCAACAACCGTTCTCCGCCCATCAATATAATTAAAGCAATCTTTTAAGCCTTTCCTCCAGAGTACAGAGATAACATCTTTGTATCTTCCATTATAATCGTCCCCCAACGTGTCCCTGAAGTAGCCGTAATTTCTGGGGCAGCCGGGAAATATCTTCATTTCTGGATTAATGACAGGAATGATTTTCGCCCAAGAGGACTTTTCAAGGCTAGAAGGTTTTTTAAGAGGCTGAATATTCAGTCTCTGACATTTTATCTCATAATACCTTCTCAGTTGATTTTGATAATCATCCAAGCTTTTCTCAAGCAGTTGTTTGTATTCAGAAAACAATAAGGTAAAGGGTGTTTTATTCGAAATGAACTCTTTAAAGGAACCGGCTATCCCCTTTTCCCTGATCTTTCCCCAGCTAAGAAGTTTTTTCCCTCTATCGTAATTCTGATGAATATCTTGCGGACCGCTTTCTTCAATTAAGTGTTTGGCCAGAATAAGTTCTTTCCTCAGACGACTTTCCCCACGGTACTGGGTTTCATTCAAAAGATCAGGCGCCATCTCTTCATCTGTAGTTGTAAAGGCGTAGGAAATTATGGCTCCCAGGTAGGATACTCTTCGCAGATTGGTACGATCCATGTATTCCAGAAAATTGATCTGACTGTGTCTTGGAGGCATCGGCCAGTCGTAAAAATAGATGGATGGTATATTCAAAGGCCAGGTGTGGGCCAAATCTTGATCAGACCCTCCTCCCCTGTCAGGTCTGAAAGTAGTGGAAAACATGTTCCGGCTTCCTTCGGGCGAAAAGAGCAGGTCTTTTATCGGACCACCAAAAATACTTGTGTCCAGCTTATTGTTAAAATATTCAACAAGATTGTTTGTGATATCGGTAAGAAGAGAAGGCAAAGAAGCAGGCGGCAGGGCTACATAAAACTTGAGGGGATATTTAGCTGGGTCAGCACCGACGCAGTCAAAATTCGCCCCTCCCTTGACTTTTCCGATTTTTTCCGGATGGTGGAAAAAGTACATATACAATCCACACATATGAGGCACCCACATGAAACGGATAGTCCTTTTGGGGGGGGGAATAATTTTTTGCTGAATCAAAGAAGAAAGAGTGCGTCCAATTTCCAAGAGCACAGCACATCCGCTGGCATTATCATGAGTACCGGGCTTGGGGTGGTCAAGGTGCGCACAAAGAATGAATTCTTCCTCCGGATAGTCCGTGCCCTGAATAACGGCTGTTGGCAGTTCAAAGGCTCCATCTTCTTTCATCTCAGCTTCTATCTTGCCTGAAACAACAACTTTCTTTCCATTCTCAAGGAGATCTTTTAGAAAAAGCCCCTTTTTCTGAGAAATATTAAATCCGAAAGTGGGCTTCTTGTCTTTAAATTGGTAGGGCCAGATGGGTAACCCGCGTATGGCTTCCTCTTCCTCCGGATACTGCGGCCAATTCGTAAAGCGTATTGTGCCCAAAGCTCCAAATTTATGGACGGCCAGTTCATGGACTACCATACCCGACCCTCCCTCAAAAAGCACTATCTTGCCTTTCACGTCTTTCCCCTTATAATCCTCTTCGGAATCCCCCCGGCCGACATAGACAAGTTCAGCTGTCGTGTTCGTGGAGCTGCTGCCGCGAGCAATAGTGGTTGGGGCATTCTCATAATGAGAAATGAGCATGGGATAAGGCTCAACAAGCCGCAGCTCTCCGCTTTTCAAATCCCAGAGATAGCGATATCCACCTATGTACTTCCAGAATTCTTTTTCTGTTTTGAGAGGGTATTGTTCAATCTTTGCTTCCTTTAGCCCGTATTCGGTGCATTTTTCGACGAGGTATTGCGCCGCCTGATGATACCCTTTCGAACCCCAGATGCGATGCAGGGTACTCAGATACCTTATATGCTCAAAACAAACGCTGCCTGAAACTTCATTAGCAATATTTCGCAGAATTTCCTCATCAAGCAAAGGCGGAGTGGCGCTTTCTCGAGATAATGGAGAAGCAGGATACAGGATAATGAATAACAACATAAGAACAAACGACAGGCTGTTTCTACTCATCCGCAACCTCCATAAAATAAAATTCAGCAACCCAGAAACGATAAATCTCATAAATTATGGATAATTATAACAGCATAACCACAATATCAAGATTACTTTAATATAAAAATCAAACTCTTTTCCATATAAAGGCATTCTTATCATTAGAGGTCTTTTCATGCAAATTGGTTGGCAAAAAAACATCCAAATTGGATGTTGACAACTATATATCTTTGAATACATTATGATAATAAGGGAAAAAACTTTAATTGGATTAGGCCAAGGATGCCATTAACAGAAATTCACCTGGATCCTAAAAGCCGGATCCCTCTCTATCTTCAAATCAAAGAACAAATCAAAGATTTAATCCTCAAAGACATTCTCCCTGAAGGTAAGCGCCTCTTGCCCACAAGAGAATTGGCCCGCATACTCGGAGTTAACCGGAGCACAATAGTATCGGCATACAACGAGTTGTTGGCTGAAGGATTTATAGAATCCCGGGTTGGCAGAGGAACAGTCGTTATGAAAAAAAAACCGGCCCAGGAAAGCGATTATAACTACGAACCACTGAACTGGTCTGAATTCTTTGCTTATTTCCCAAAAACGAATCATTATTCCCTGTACAGAGATTCCGATTCTTTGTTCACTCAGGAGGATATCATTTCTCTAGGAACGGGCGTGCCGGATCCTAAGTATTATCCCTTTAATGATTTTCAAAAAATCATCAGTAAGCTCTTAAAAGAGAAAGGGAGAATCATGCTTCAGCTTTCATCCGTGGAAGGATGTTATCCCCTGAGGGAAACCATTGCCGATTGGTTCAATTTTGAGGGAAAGTCGACCAGCCCAGGCGAAGTTTTAATCACCTCTGGGTCCAATCAAGGTTTATATCTTCTTGCCGAAACATTATTGAATCCAGAAGATTTGGTGGTTGTTGAAAACCCGACTTCCATGAATGCTCTTCGGATATTCCGGGCGGCAGGGCCAAAAATCATCGACATCCCTGTGGACGAGACAGGCATGAAGGTTGACATTCTAGAAAATCTTCTTTCCCGGCAGAGAGTGAAAATGGTTTACACTGTGCCAACTTTTCAGAATCCGAGCGGAACCGTGCTCAGCTTAAGCAGAAGGAAAAAGTTGCTGGATTTGGCCTATAAGTATCATGTTCCTATCATCGAAGATGACCCTTATAGCAAATTGTATTATGAGAGAATACCCCCTCTTTCATTGAAAGCACTCGATAAGCATAACAATGTTATCTATCTTGGCACCTTTTCCAAGATTCTTTTTCCGGGATTAAGAATCGGCTGGATAGTGGCAGCCAAGCCCGTAATCAAACAATTGATGCCCGTTAAACGGCTCGTGGATCTGCACAGCAACACCTTAGAACAACATGCGTTCTACGAATACTGCAATCAAGGTCTGCTGGAAAAGCATTTGCAAAAAGTTCGGAAAATATATGCAAAAAAAAGAGACCTCACGATAGCGGCACTAAAGAAATGCTGTTCCAACCTTATCGATTGGAATAAACCAGAAGGTGGATATTATTTGTGGTGTCAATTGAGAGGTGGCCTAAACTCAACGGATCTACTCAGAGAAGCCTTCTACGAAAAAGTGGAATTCATCGAAGGAAAAATTTTTTCCACGAAAGAAGACCGGGAAGAATGGCTGAGATTGAATTTCTCCTATCTTGATGAAGATTTAATAGAAGAAGGAATCAATAGGTTCAGCAAGGCCTTATGTAAATTGAGAAAGAGACACAAGATTGGATCTTCTAAAGAGGTCTCATCTGTCAAGCCCATCATTTGAGAAATGAGATAAAAATGATTCTCTGAAAATATTTCAAAGGAGGTGATATCACGAAAACTAAAAAACAAAGCGGATCAAAGGTGAACAAATTCACCTTTGGATCAATAAAAAAAATTGAAGGAGGCAAAAATGAAAGGCAAATTTGGAAGGATTCTTCCGATTATCTTCGGGATATTGCTCATTAGTCTATGGGCACATCCCCAAATTAGGGAATCGGGAGAAATCCAGGGAAACGTGACGGACACAGAAGGCGCTCCTCTTCCGGGAGCAACGGTCACAGTAGAGAGCCCGAATCTTATCGGCGGAGCACAATCCCGAATGACCGACGCCAATGGATTCTACAGATTCCGTTCCTTGTCCATAGGCTTGTACAAAGTCACAGCGAGCTTGTCGGGATTTAACACAATGGTCAAGGAAGGAATAAGGCTCCATGCTGGAATAACCTTAGGGTGTGATTTCAAGATGACTCAGGCAACCGTGGAAGAAGAAGTCATCGTTGTTGCCGAGATTCCCACCGTGGACATCAAAAGCTCTCAACCAAAATCACTTGTGCTGACTGACGATCTTCTCCTCTCCATTCCTGTCGCAGGCTTTGCATCGCTAATGCATCTTTCTCCGGGAGATGATTATTACTCTCCTTACGGCGCGGGTTATAACACGACAAGCTCATGGCAGTTTGATGGAATTGATGTCCGACAACCCCACTCGGGCTCCACTGGTTTTAGTGTCGATTTTAACGTTATTAAAGAAGCCGCTGTTATGGGATTAGGTCTTCCTGCTGAGTACGGTCATTTCACAGGGGCTGTGCTGACCGCTGTTTCTAAATCCGGGTCTAACAGGTTCTCCACTCTTAACCAATTCCGGTACCGCGGCAAAGCGTGGAACAGCCAGAATTGGAAGCAGGTTCCTGAGGATGAATGGTATCCATACTACAAGCCAGCTTCAGACTATAAGTACGAGGTTCTTCCCTATTATGACTTTGGCTTGCAGTTCGGAGGGAAATTGATACACGACAGACTCTGGTTCTTTGCTTCAGGAGAGTACGACTATTCGAAACAGGAAATCATAGCAAGAGATACGCCTCAAAAGACCGAGAATAGAAAAGTTTTCGGAAAGCTAACCTATCAGCTCAATGCCTCAAACAAGATGAACCTCTCTTTCAATCATACCTATTACAAGAGCTCAGGAGGAGGATCAATATATTATCCTCAAGGCATGTGGTATGAGAGAAAAACTCCCCAATACTTCGGCAACTTAAACTGGACTTCTATTCTTTCTGACAAGACCTTTCTCGATGTCAAATTAGGTATTTTCAGGTATCAATATCATTATCATCCTTCAACTGGAGATTTAGATACTCCAAGTATATATGATACTGGAGAAAGGATGTACTATGACAATCTTCCGAGTTATTCAGAAAGCAACTCGTGGAACTACGACGTCAATGTTCAGTTTAACCACTACGTGCCAGAATTGATTAAAGGCTCTCATGATTTCAAGTTCGGGAGTGAACTCAAGCATTACGTAATAATCACTAAAACCGGTAAGACCGGGAATGCGAATATTAGCTATGTTTGGGGAGTCCCTTACTCGAAGGACTATAAAGACCCTACTGATTCTGATAATTACGCCACAGAGTTCACTGGGTTCATGCAAGACACATGGAGTTTGACAAAGAGGTTAACCTTGAACCTTGGGCTCAGGTATGACCACTTCTGGTACAGAGTTCCTCCTCCTGGTCAAGGCACTTTTTACAAAAATGGAGTTTTCTCCCCACGTGCTGGTGTGACATACGATATACTCGGCGACAGAAAAAATATCGTAAAAATCCACTACGCCCATTACGTTGAAAAGTTAGACAGGAATGATTTTTACGCCAGATTTGATCCCCGGCGAAATGCAGGCGTGATTAAATACCGATGGGATGCCTCTATAAATGATTGGAAAGAAATGGCGAGAACAGAAGCTGCTGATTTTCCTGCTGTTATAGATCCTGATGTCAAACATCCCTGGATAAGAGAAATAAGCGGAGGATTTGAAAGAGAGCTCTTCCGCGATGCCTCACTGGCTATCAATTTCTATAGTAGAACAAGAGGAGCAGCATGGTATTACTTCAATTCAGTTTATCAATATGTCCCCACCACAACTATCCATCCCGGGAATGACGGCAGAGTTGGAACCGCAGACGATCAGGGAGTTATAGACTGCTGGGATCTCCTTAACCGCTATGATTTTGCTTTCGAAGTCACCAATCCCAAAAAAGGAAATCCTCCGTATCTGACTGAAGACCACAAGTGGTACGCAAGAGGGATTGAGGTTATTTTTACCAAGAGGTTTTCCAACCGCTGGGCGATGAATGTTTCCTATCACTACACTGTCTGCAAAGGAAATACGAGCGGCGCTATGGTTTCACTTTTTGACCCGAATTATCAAATCAATGCCTATGGAGAGCAAGGTGGAAGCTTCTACAGTCAGCCTCACCAGTTCAAAGCACAAGGGAATGTCCTTATTCCCTTCGTGGATATCAATCTTGGCTTCACCGCCCGTGCCATGTCTGGCAGACAAGCATATCGATCCTTTACTGCTTATTTGCCCGGCTACCGTGTCGCGATTAAAGGAGAACCACCAGGTACGACCAAATATGATGCGAGATACGACCTGGATATAAGAATCCAGAAGATATTCAGAGTTCAGGGTTGGACGCTGGTTGTTTTCGGAGATATCTACAATGCCTTAAACAATCATGATGGCAACAATGGTATCTATTTGAACTACGGAACTCTGAACGGTTACCGCACAAGCATAAAAAATCCTCGTCAGTTCCAAATCGGTTTCCGCGTCATTTATTAATGTTTCAAAGGGAGGAGAGGATTTTTCTCTCCTCCTTTTTTTTGTATTTAAAAATATATATAATATAAATTATTAAAATTTAAATACAGATCATTAGAATGAATGGCGGAATTCCGTATCAGGCGAAAGTGAAAGAATCCCTTGTTTTTCTCTCAATGTTACTAATCATTCTCACCGCGTTTTCTTCTTTTTTATCGGCTAAAGAAGACAAATACAAGAAATGGCTGAATGAAGAAGTCTACTGGCTTATGACGCCTGAGGAAGAAAAAGCCTTTAAAAAACTCAAGAAGGACAAGGATAAGGATAAGTTCATCGCCCTCTTCTGGGCCAAAAGAGACCCCACTCTCTTCACAGAAAAAAATGAGTTCAAGGAAGCCTATTACTCCAGGCTGGATTATGTTAACAAGAAATATACCAGGGGACAGGAAATGGGCTGGAAGACAGAGATAGGGAAAATTCTGCTCTTTTTTGGGCTTCCGGTAGAGAGAAGGACAAATCCTGAAACGTGGGTATATGCCCCTATTCGCTCCCTGAAAATTGATGAAGAGTTTGAGGTCGTCTTTGATGCTGTTGAAAATGTGGGTCTTGCTCTCAATGAGAGTTTAACTTCAAAAATTGCTCTCGATGCCATGGACGAATTTGCATCAAGGACAATTTTCCACCCTGACCTAAAAGAAGTGCCTGACTACAGTAAAAAACCAATTCCCCGGCCCGGAGCTTTTGAAAAACAAATCATCGAAAAGGTTTCCGCCGAAGCCCGCGAGCACACAGATATCCCATTTGATTCTGCATTCTACTTTACAAAGGCCGAGAAAGGGGCAACCAGCATTACCCTTGTCTTCTTCTTTAATCCAAAAGAAACGAGAATCGAAAAAACTGTTCTTTTCGGAAGAGCAAAAACTGAAGGCGAGACTCCCAAAGACTTCCGCAGGGAAGTCAAAGTGAAAAAAGAAGACTACTATGCACAAATCACATTCCCACTTCTTCCAAAAAAGTATGAGTGCATATTTGGATTGAGGGATGCTAAATCCGAACGACACTCTGTATCGATGAAAGAAATACAAGTGCCTAATTTCTGGACAACGGAGTTGAAGCTGGGAAACCTGATTCTAACGGACCGTGTTGAGGCCATACAACCCGATTCCCGAGAAACATCTGCCTTTAATTTCGAACAATTTTTCGCGTATCCAAAGAAAGAAAATATCTTTAAAAAATCTGACACTCTTAATGTTCTGTATCAGATTTACAATGCCAAAATCGAAAATAGCAATGTCAAACTCACACAAGAAATCAGCCTGAAATCAGAAAAGCGTACGTATAGACTCCCGGAAAGCCCTTTCGAGAGAGAAGTTCCCGAGGGCCAGGTGATTGTATCTGGATTCCCCATCCCTCTAACTCAAATAGAGCCTGGGGAATATGAACTCATGGTTAAAATCACGGATAAAATCAGCAATCAAGTTACAGAAAAAGCTGCAAAAGTAGTCATAGCTGAATAAGAGATACAGATCATAAACAAGAAAATCTTCTCCTCAACGTCATGAGCATAACACAAAATAAATGCTCTTTACGATGCAATTGGAACCTCATCTAATTTTTAAGCAGGTGGGCTTGATGAATTAAACCCCTACAGATGAATCAAGCCCCTACAGATCTTAAAAGGTGATGACATCAGCATCTCTGAGCATCTTGAAAAAATTGGTCATCTCTTCAAAAGTCAAATAATGGTAAGCAGAATAATCTCCGCTCCAGAGTTCTGAGTGGACAGCCTCATAAATATCGGCTACAGTATTTTTGCCATCCACATAGTTCATAGCTTCGTAATAGCCAACATTTCCGTATTTTATCGATCCTCTGACTCCTTTATATTTTGTAAGGAAACCTTCTCCCAACTTATCCTCAAGGTAATTGCTGAAGTAGCCTATAGAGCCTTTAATTTTAGGGCTTAAAACAGGAACGGTTTTCTCCCATGATGGGTCTAATTTTTTAGCTTTCGGAACTACTTTTAAAGGCCGGACGTTCAGATTCTTGCACTTCGCCTCATAGAATCTTCTCAATTGACCTTGGCAAATCTCTATATATTCATCAAGTAATTTACTATATTCTGAATATCGGAGTTTTGGCTGTTTCTTATCCAAGATAAACTTCTTTACCGAACTCAACATGCCCTTTTCTCGCTTAGATCCCCAGAACAGAAGGTTTCTGGCTTTGGCATAGTTCTGGTGTATGTTTTCTGCAGTGCTTGATTCTATCAAAATATTAGCTTTGAGAAGCTCGCTTTCCAGGCGTTCCTTCCCCCGATAATTGATTTCATGCAAAAGAGGGACAATTTCCTCTCCTGCTGAGGTATAGGCATAGGAAATGATAGCGCCCAAATAGGCAATCCTCTTCAGGTTTGTACGGTCGATATATTCCAGAAAATTAATCTGGTTGTGTCGTGGCGGAAGAGGTGAATCAAAAAAATATATGGAAGGGATGTTCAAAGAATTTGTATTGGCTGTGTACTCGTCTGAAGCTCCTAAATAGGAACGGAGAGTCACGGAAAACTCATTCCGGCTCCCTTCAGGAGAAAAAAGCATATTCTGTCTTGCGGTGAGCATATGGTTTACATAATCGACCAGATTGATTGTTATGTCTGTTAAAAACGTAGGCAAAGAATGCGGAGGCAAAGCCACGTGGAACTTTGTCGGGAATCTGGACTGATTGACACCCACACAATCGACATTACATCCTCCCTTTACTTTTCCTATCTTATCTTGATGGTGGAAGAAATACATGTTCAATCCTGACATATGGGGAATCCACATGAAGCGAATACTTCTCTTCGGTGGAGGAATGATTTCTTTCTGGATAAGTGAGGAAAGGGTCCGTGCTATCTCCAAAAGGACGGCATCACCGCTGGCATTATCGTGGGCACCTGGTTTGGGATGGTCGAGGTGGGCATAAAAGATGAATTCCTCTTCAGGTTTTGCAGAGCCGGGAATGACGGCTGTGGCCAATTCATAGACACCATCCGGAACAATCTCAGCTTCTATTCTTACAGAGACGACAACCTTATCACTTTTTTCAAGTAGACTTTTCAGGTGAAGTCCTCTGCTTGTGGAAAGATTCACTCCAAAAGTTGAAACCTTCTTCCCGTCATGGCTCCAGGGCATAATACCTGCCCAGTATATTCCCTCAGATTCCAGGTAATTTCCCTGTCTGTTGTAAAACTGAACCGTACCCAGAGCTCCAAAACGATGGACAGCCAGTTCGTGAACCCTCTCGTGTCTTCCCCCTTCAGCAAGAACAATTTTCCCTCTGACATCTATGTCTTTGTAATCATCCTCTGAATCCCCGCGTCCAACATAGACGAGTTCTGCTTTGGTATCAGTTGACCGGCTTCCTCGAGCAACGGTGCTCGGTGCATTTTCATAATGAGTGATAAGCATCGGGAAAGGCTCGACCAGGCGAAATTCTCCGCTTCGTAAATCCCATGGAACATTCCCTCCTGCAGAATGCATCCAGAAACTCTCCCTTCCGGTCTTGACCGGGTATTTCTCAATTTCTGCTTCACTCAATCCATACTCAACAGATTTATCAACAAAGTATTCTGCTGCTCGATGATAATCCCTTGAGCCCCATGTGCGGTGGAGAGTGCTCAGATATCTTATGTGTTCAAAACATATGCTTCCCGAGACTTCATTAGCAATCCTATTTAAAATTCCCTCCTTAATAACTGGATTTTTCGCCTGAGCATTGGCTCTCATATAAGACAAAGCCAAAAAAAACATGAGAAGGAGAAGACAAGAGATAAATCGTTTATTTGCTTTATTCACAAAGAATCTCCTGAATATCTCAAAATTCTTAATTTAGGGATAAACAAGGATGTCTTAGTTCCTGTTTAGTTTTTCTTCTTGATCTTTTCTATTATTTCTCTGATTTTAGGTTGATTGGGGCTGAGTTTAAGGGACCTTTCGAAATAACTGAGTGCCTCTGTTCTGTCATCAATCTCCAGGTAAGAATATCCCAATAAATTGATGATCTCGATTATTTCTCCTCCGGTTATTAGGGTTTTTTTAAAGTATTCGATAGCACTTTCAAAACTCTCAAGCTGAAAATAGGATTTTCCAATGAGCTCGATTATCTCTACTTCTTGAACCTCTTTTATGGGGTCCAGAACTTCAATGACTCTTGCATAGTCGCTTAGGTTAAAATATGCCAATGCCAATAATTTAGCAATCTCTTTATGGGGGTTTGCTCTATTGTATAAATTTTCAACCTCATGGATAACACGCCCAAATTTCTCTAACCCCAGATATTGATAGGCGCGGACCATAGAAAAATAAGGATGCCAGAGGGGTGGATAGATTTTGCTGTAGCTCCAAGGCCTTGGAATATTTGACCTGTGAGATACAGAGAATTCACTTCTTTCGCTTAAGATTTCATTCCCCTCATTATCCCTTACTGTGACCAGAACTTTATAATACCCAGACGCAAAATCTGAAAGCTGATACTTCTTTAGAAAATAGGTTTGATCTCCTACAAGTTCGTCGTGACTCGCCAGAATTTTATCCTCAGAATTAATGGCTATACTAAGGGTATAACTTTTAAAATCCAGAGAAGGATTGTAGATTTCAAAATAGATCATCAAATCATCCGCCTTCGCGTAAAGCCGCCGCGTGTTCGGGTAAAGCTGACGGCCATGGAACAGGAAGGCGCTGGTTTGAAGCTTTCTAGGGAGTGCCTTTTCATTAAATAAAAATAAAATAGGGCTCAAAGAAGGCATCCCTGAAGAAGGCGAATGAACCGAACCTTCGACACTGGAAAATTCCTTTGATTGTGTATTCCTCAAAAGGAGATCAATCGTGAAATCCCCTTCAACCAGAGGGATGACATCGCCAACCGCCGAAACCCTTCTTTCGATTTTCCTAAAATCTTCAAGGTTCATTTCCACTTGAATATTCTTCTCTTCCTGGTGAACCGTCTCTCCTTTAAGATCTGAGATTTTAGCATTAAGTTTCATGGGAGCATACGCTTTCTCCTCATACTGGTTCATACTCGTCCGATTTGGTTCAATCACAACATGAAGATAATTACGGTTATTCTCTTGATGGACAAAAAGAACATGATTGCTATCGATATAACTTACAGAGTAGTCTGTGGTAACAATTTCCTTGTGCCTGGCAAAAGCCTCAGCCCATTGGCTCTTCACCTTCTTCTCAGGCAGTCTCTGTATGTTGGAAACGAGTAGATCTGAGGAGAGAGAGGCAGATTGTGAGGAGGGATCACCTCCTGTCCCTGGTATGAGGCTCAATGTGGCTTCCGCCAGCTCCGCTGAAACTTGTTTAATTTGCTCGTAGGCTTCGTACCGGCCAAAATTCGTTCGAGTACCTGCACGGATGAGTCTTTGGGGACCATCAAAAGAGGGGCTATAAAGTTTATAATCCCCCATGCTCATATCCTGATAAAAGACTATATTAAAAACCGGAGGTAACCCCAAAGAGGTATCGCCGTAATATTGCCACAGCTCTGTAGGAACCGTGTTGGCGGACGTCTCATAATATCTCTGAGTATCGACAGGTTCACCAAGGATGATATAAATTCTTCCTCTATCTGTTTCCCAGCCAAACTTTACTGTCCCCCTCCCGAAAAATTCTGTGGCATACTTCAGTCTTCTATAGTGCTCATCTCTGAATTCATTGGTTGGGGTTCCTGGTGTGGGATCCCGCTGAAGCCAGAAGGCTCTCATGAAGGTTTCCCTCTCTCTTTCGGATTTTAGGGAAAAAAATATCTCTCTTTCCTTGGGTGTGATAATGTAGACAACTTCCTCATCCAGCCACTTTTTCCAGACATCCGGCAATTCTTGTTTTTGATTTGCTTCTGCAATGGAAATGAGGCTGAGGAAAATTGTGAATAAGATGAATATTTTTCTCATGTGCAAAAGACAAAACTTAGATATTAATTATATAAACTAAATGACGAAGAGTAAATCTATTTCTTGAGCAAACGAATAATCCCCAATGATACAGAAAGGCGTAGGGGACATATCTATTTAAATTAGCTAAAAAAAAAGACAAAAAAGAGGGCAGTTCTATTTTTCTAATTTATCTTGCATGATGTGATATTAGGTAATCAAAGAAAAATAGAACCGTTCCTTTTTATTAAGGAGTTGTAATTCGTTCAAATATAAGATATTATTATATTTAGGATATATCCAAAACAGATTTTATTATTATATTTTTATTGAAGGAGCAGACGGATGAGGATAGGAAAATCCATTTTCCGTTTCCCGGGTATACTTTTACTCTCGCTGTTCCTCTTTCCAGGAACAAAGGGAGGAATAAAGGGAGAAATCATCGATAGCAATAAAAATCCTATTGAAGGTGTCAAGGTGATAATTATCTCTGTGGATTATCCCTCGGAGCGCTACAATCTGAAAACCGACAAAAAAGGGGAATTCATTCAAATTGGGCTTGAAGCGGGATATTACCAGATTCAATGTGAAAAGGAGGGGTATTCTCCAATCGGAAAACGGGTGAAAGTCTCCATTTCTGAGATTTTTGAAACAACAATCACTCTCGAACGCCAAAAGCAACAGACAGTAAAAGAGGTTCCTGGAAGAGAAGAAATGAGAAAAGCCAACAAGTTGTTTCAAGAAGGAAAATATGAGGAAGCCTTGAAAGAATACCAAGAGGCAGTCAATGAAAATCCTGAAGATGCCACCGGTTATTACAACATCGGGGTAACGTATATTATCTTAGAAAAGCCTGATGAAGCCATTGAAGCCTTCAAAGGAACGATTGAGATTCAGCCGGGCAACTATGAAGCATTGAAAAATTTGGGGCAACTGTACGGAGAAAAGAAAAATTATGAAGAGTCATCGAAATATTATTCTTTAGCTTTGAAAATATCCTCTGATGATCCAGAAGTATTCTATAACCTGGGTGTCTGCCTGATGAACCTTGGTAATCCCACGGGAGCAATGGATGCCTTTCAGAAATCCATTGAGCGCCAGGAAGACTATGCTGACTCTTACTACCAGCTTGGTCTCCTCTATCTCAATCAGAATAAAATGGAGGAAGCTCAAGCCGTATTAGAAAAATTCCTCCAGATTGCACCAGATGATTCCAAAGCTCCCAATGTGAAGAAAATTATAGAATTGATAAAAAGGCACGAGAGGCAATCAGAGTGCCGGGGGCCGGACTCGAACCGGCACATTGGATAACCAACGCGGAATTTTAAGTCTCTTGTCTGTCATTTAGGCATAAATCCCATAAAATATGTTATCAAGAATGGAAAAATTGTAGTCAAAGAGGGGAAAGTCTTAAGGTAGAGTCCTATTATTCAATTTTAATTTATTAATAAGTTTAATTTATTGAATAAGAATCCAATTTCTTGAATTTAATCCAATTTATTGGATATAAATTACATGAATAATATTTTCTTTCTTTTTTAATTTATTTAATTTCAATAATTTAAAATACTCCCTGTAAGAATAAAAGATTGGCATGTATTTTGCTACTTATCAATAAGAGTAAAGGGCCTGTTTGAATCAGAGATTATGATGGCCACAAAAATTAAACCATATCCATTGAACTAAAGAATTTAAAAGGCGTGAGCGCCGACGCTTCTAAGTATAAAAATTTGGATAAAAATCCAATTATTTGAATTAAATCCAAAATATAGGAGCTATAATTTCTTCTTAATAATTTTTTTCCAAGAAGACACACATAGGCGTGAAGTGACGCATTCGATGCCAAACCAAATACTATAATCTTTAAGTATTATTCTTAAAGAAAAAGGAGGTGATAATTAATAGGAATAATCACCGAATGTACTCATCTTAAGGGTAGGTCCTGTTAAATCAGGGCTATGGTAAGGAGATCTTTCAAAGAATTTTAAAAAGGAGAAAGGCAAGTGAAATCAAAGAAATTCTTCATGACTGCTTTAGCTGTGCTTCTTATTTTCTCTTGGAGCTCCGCTTCTGAAAAATATGGCGCACTGGCTGGAATTGTCACAGATCCTGAGGGCGTCCCTCTCCCTGGTGTCAATGTATCCATTACCGGAGAATATCTCCAGGGTGAACGGACAGTTGTCACAAACGAAAGAGGATATTTCAGAGTGGGTGCGCTTCCTGTCCAGAAACGCGGATACACGGCCGTTTTCGTGCTTCCTGGCTTCAAAAAAGTGACGTGGCCGAATATCACTGTTGAGCTTGGCAAAACTCTCGATTTGAAAATCACGATGGACGTGACGACCTTGGAAGAGGAGATTACAGTGATAGCAGTCTCTCCGATTGTTGACACCAAATCCAGCACAAGTCAGGTCACCATTTCTAAGGACTTAGTGGAGACTTTGGCCAACGACAGGCAGTACCAGACCATTATGGGCATGATGCCAGGTGCGATCGACGCCAACAACCCGTACATGTTTGGTGGTTCCGGTTCAGACAACATTTATCAGTTCGACGGAATGGATTCCACCGACCCGATGACCAAAACGTGGTCAACGGCCATGAACTTCGACAATTTCGAGGAAATGCAGGTGGTTATCTCCGGTGCTCCTCCAGAATACGGACGTGGAACAGGAGCTGTCATCAACGTCGTCACCAAATCCGGAAGTAATACTTTCCACGGGCTTCTAAGATATTTTATGACTGACGTCGAGTGGAATGCTGAGGCGCAAGGAAACAGGTATTATTTTTCTGATGCTACCCACTATCTCACCGAGAAAAGGCCCAGCATTAACTTCGGTGGGCCGATCCTCCCCGACATGTTATGGTTCTTTATCTCCTGGGAAAGACGGAACAAGTGGAAACCTGGCTCACGCTACGAGAATTTCGCGGACTACATAGATGACCTCGCGCCGACGACAGGAATAAAGTGCTACTATCAGGGGCACTATGCCTCGGCAAAGCTCACCTTCAAGCCGCATGCCAACCATTCCCTTATGGCCCAGTGGATGGAAGACCCGATAGAGATTCCGCTGCTCTACGCTTATATTGGTTATTCAAGTCGAAACGAGGAATCCGATGCACTCAGGTTCCAGGGCGGTTGGAACCTTAACTCCGAATGGACATCTATTTTCGGAGCCAACACCTACCTGACCATACGCTACAGTCTAAAGAGAAACGAGCTTAACAATGAGCCAGTAGGATCTGGCCCGAGCCTCCAAAGAGGAGGTGTTTACTACGGCAACGCAACCAGTGCCTATTTCACACGACGATATCATGACCAAGTGCAGCTCAGCCTGAGCCATTTTGCTGAAACGGGCTTCGGCCTCCACGACCTTAAAATTGGAGCAGAAATGATAGACATCAGGCTCTCTTGGTACTCTCAAAGTTATCCTGGAAATGAGTTCATAAGGTACCATTACGATGATGCAGCCACACCTATGTACAGATATGTCATGCCTGAGAGACCCAGAGACCAATACGACATGTGGGTTTACAACAGGATGTGGACCTTCTTTATCCAGGACAAATGGGAAGTGATTCCTAACTTGACTCTAAACATCGGACTGAGAGCGGAGATGGGAAAGTGGAAAAACCACGATAAAGTTGATATCCTCGACTGGGGAGTTAGCAAAATGCTGTCGCCCCGGGTTGGCCTAGCCTACAATCTCAGCGGAAACAAAATCCGTGCGAATTACGGAAGATACTATGACATTTACGGACAGTGGCTCGTCAGACAAAACCAACCTGATAAATTCTCTTACAGCTACGATTACTACAGAGGAGCGTACTACGGGCTGCCGACCTGGACGCATTACCGTACTTATACCACCGGCGCTGCTTCCACATCAACATACAATCACGATGTCAAGCCTTCCTACATGGACGAGTTTGGACTCGGCTATGAGCACATGCTCACGGATATCATTTCCGTAGGTATCGATTTCCTGCACCGATCCTGGAAGCAGAGAATCGAAGACTTTGACTATGGCTACTCTGGAGCTCCCTACAACAACCCAGATATGGATGGAGTCTGGCATTTTGACAACGCCACTCATCCAGATTGGGGAAGCACTTACAAGAAATACCGAGCCGCTATTATCACTATCAAGAAGAACCTTGGCGATGATAAATACCAGTTCCTCGCGTCTTACACTCTGTCTGATTTGAAGGGATGGGAATCTTCTGATGCTGACGCAACCTGGGGAGACAGTCCAGAAGCAGACTATAACGCGCTTGGCTACTTGGGCAATGACATCAGGCACATGGTCAAATTCAGCGGCAACGTCTTCCTCCCCTTAGGATTCAATGTCGGAACCACTTTTTACTGGACCAGCGGTCAGCCCTATACAGAAACAGCAACCGTGTACAACCCAATAGATGCCAGAGGCAAAACATACAGACTTGACGAACGCGGAACAAGCGGCCGGTATCCAGCGAGATGGAGAATTGATCTAAGGCTTGAGAAAAAATTCACATTCCTCAACAGAGTTTCGGTTTCCGCTTATGCCGATGTCTTCAACCTCCTCAACAATCAGGTCGAAATGGTAAGATCTAACGGAATTGGCCATATTGAGTTAGCCGGAGGCCAAATTGGTGCTTCCTCTTATACCATGGTATCTCCGAACCTCAGGTATGGAGACTACACGCAGTGGTTCCCGCCAACATCCTTCTTCGTGGGAGTCAAGATCGAGTTCTAAGCTGATATTCCATTCACGTTGATTTCTCGAAAGGGCAGCCCTAAGGGCTGCCCTTTTTTTTCACTCTTCATGTGTGCTACAATCCAAATGGAGTGCACAACTTTGGAAAAAGGAGAAAATCAAATGAAAAGGATAATACCTGTTCTGGTGTTGACTTTATCTCTCTGCTTGTCCGGCCTGAGCTATCAAGCGGCATCTCAAGAAGATAAGCCTATGTACATGAACTTCGACAAAATCTCTATCTGGGGTCATGTCTACAATGAAGGCCAGCTACCCTTAGCTGGAATCAAGGTTGAGATAAGATTAGCCTATGACTCTCAGCGGAAACAACCGGAAATCATGGGAGCGTCGGATATCCAAAGCCATGTCTGGGATTTCCTTTATAAGTCATTGGGATCAGATGTCTTCGCCTGGGCAGAAAGCAATGAGGAAGGCTTGTACCGGATTAACGGTATTCCCAGGCCAGGGGCTTACTATCTTCAGGTCAGACACGCAGAGGATTATCTTCAGACAAAGGTCCACGTGATCATTGATAAGACAGGGGCCAAAGAATTCGAGGCTGACGTTATTCTCCGCGCTCGGAAATCCGCCGTCCCGCCCGTGTCAAAAGAAGCCCTGGAGGAAATTGCTAAGGCTAAAGAAGCTAATGCCGCAAATGATACAGATGAAGCCATCGAGCACTTGAAAAAGGCGATCGAGATCGAGCCAGAGTTTGCTGAAGCTTACTATAATCTAGGAATCCTTCTCAGAGTAAAAAGAGAAATCGATGACGCTATCGCGTATTTTATCAAAGCCGTTGAATACAAGGAGAATTACGGGCTGGCTCTATTTGCACTCGGTGAAACACTCCATGCCAAGAAAAAATACGCTCAATCCAATCCTTACCTTGTGAAATACCTTGAAGTGGCAGGAGAAGAGAAAAATGGTACGAAGGCCCAGGCTCACTATTTAGCCGGAACAAATTATCTGAACTTGAAAAAGGCCAAAAGAGCCATCATTCACCTTTCTAAGGCTATCGAACTCAAACCTGGAATAAACCCCAATGCCTATATCTTCCTTGCCAATTCCTGTGTGATGGCGCGAGACGGTGAAAACGCCATAAAGAACTACAAAAAATATATGGAACTTTATCCTGATGCTCCCAACATCGAGCAGGTTAAGACAATTCTGGAAAAGTTGAAGAGCATGTACCCAGAGGAAAAGAAAAAATTGTCCTGAGTCATTCTCATAAGGAGCTTAGATCAACCGATTTGAAATTCTTGCGGATGAGTTTTCCGAAAACCACTAGATCTTTCTATAAAAAAAGCAATAACAAAGAAGTTCAACTTCTTATAAGGGAAATGAAATGAAGAAAATACCGCTTCTGTCATTGATGGCACTCTTTCTTATATCTTGGGCATCCGGCCAAGTCCAAGAGCCTCCGAGATACATCGATTTTGATAGAATAACGATTGTGGGCCATGTCTATAACGAAAGCAAACGGCCTCTGCCCGGGATTAGGGTCGAGATCAGATTGGCCTATGATGCCCAAGAAGAGGAACCTGAGATCCCGGGTGTATTGGAATTTGAACACTACATCTGGGAACATCTTGTCTACACCTTGGGAACGAATATCTTTGCTTGGGCTGAAACCGACGACAACGGTTATTACAGAATAAGCGGAGTCCCCAACCCTGGAGTTTACTTTCTCCTTGTCAGACATGCGGATCATTTTCTCCAGACTTGGGCTCCTGTGATCATCCATAAAACCGGAGCCAAGGAATTCGAAGCAGATATTTACCTGCGCGTCCGAAAATCAGATATTCCTGAATTTTCTAAGGACGCTCTTGAGGAAATTTCACTGGCGAAAAAAGCCGTCGCCGACAATGAGCTTTATAAGGCCATCCGGCATTTTCAGAAAGCCGTTGACATGGAGCCAGAATATGCGGAAGCTCATTATAATCTCGGGATCTTGCTCAGACAAACTGGAAATCTCCCTGCAGCTGTCAAGCACCTTGTTAAAGCCATCAAACACAAGAAGCACTACCAAATAGCTCTCTGCGCTCTTGGAGAAACACTCCATATGCAGCGGAAATACTCTCAGTCCAACCTCTATCTGAAGAAATATCTTGAATACTCAGAGTCGGAGGATGAGGCCCGTCAAAAAAAATCTCAAGCTCATTACTTGGTCGGGAAAAACTGTTTCCAACTGAAGCAAACCACGGAGACGATCCTCCATCTTTCTATGGCTATCGAGCTTGAGCCTGGAATTCATCCGAATGCGTATCTTCTTTTGGCTAATTCCTTTGTGATCGAAAGAGACGATAAGAATGCCATAAAGAACTACAGAGAGTTTTTGAAGCGTTGGCCAGATAGTCCCAACAAAGTAGAAGTCGAGAATATCCTAAAAAAATTAGAAGAGATGAATTCTCAGAGAAAGAAAATTTGATCTTTTAATAGCGTTCTGATTAGTTATTGTTTCTTTAGAAATTCCAATAAGGAAGCAGCTGTTTTTGCGTATTGCCCTTCGGGTTCAAGTTCCAGGTATTTCTCAAGATTCGAGATAGCCTTTTCATTTTCCGCTTTGTTCATATACGACAAACCCAGTTGGTAGTAGCCATCAGCCAATTTCGGATCAATCTGAACAGCTTCCTCAAGCAAACGAATGGCTGAATCCACCTCTCCGCTATTGATACATTTGACTGCTTCATTGTACTTATCAATTCCGCTCATGCCACCAACTTCTTGAGCAAGGATTGTGTATTTTTGCGACTCCTCCATATTGCCCATCTCCTCATAAATAGCAGCTAATAACCTGTAGGGGGGGGAATAATTCTCTTCCAAAAAAATCGCTTCTTTGGCATGCTTGATGGCATCCTCATACCTTTTCTGGAGATAATAGAGTCTACTGATCTCAGAATGAGCCTGATGGATAGTGTCATCTAAAGAGATGGATTCTTTCAGCAATTCTAAGGCTTTCTCATAATCCTCTTTCTTTAAAAAAATCGCTGCCTGATTGTATTTATTTATAGCCTGCGCATAGGGATCTTTGGCTTCCATCTGCATGACTGTTTCTTCTACGGTATATAATGTTATATTGTCTTTCTTTAAGAGCCCTGCTGGAATCTTAATCATTTTCTTTCGAGGCTGGTAGCCTTCTTTTTCAAAAGTGAATTCAAAGATATGATTCTCGAGAGAACCATGAGTAGCCATCCCTCTTTTATTTGAATAAATAACGTACTTAATAACGGAAGTTCTCTGACTTTCAAGCGTGACTTTAACTCCCTCGATAGGCTTTCCTTTTGAATCCGTAAGAAAAATCCTCACCTTGCCTCTAATTGCACCTATTACAGGCAGAGTGAATAAGATCATGATAATAAGGAAATGTCTTATGATTTTCTGATGAATCATAAAAATTCTCCTTTTATTCAATCTTTATGATCTTGGTCTTGCTTCTTTTTATATCATCTGTCAGGTTTTTAATTCTCGAAAGGATTGTATAAGTCCCGGGAGACAGGTCAATCCCAATCTCTATGGTATGAGTGCTCAGCAAAGTCTGATCCAGTTCTTTTTTTGATAGGGTGACGGTATATTCCTCCTTGTGTTCCCATATTTTTTTATTATCCATACTATAGACTTCAAGTTCAACATCCAGAGTTGTCACCATCTTTTCCTCTTCTTCTCTCATCCAAAGATACCCCTTTTCAACCTCGATGAGGATGACATTTTGATCATCTTTTGGACTTAACACAATGGTGTAGTCAAAAGTTCCTTTTTTCTTCTCCGAAGGGAGTTTTTTTGCTTCAAGAAAATTTTCATAGACCTCTTGTTGATGACCTAAACTCAAAAAATAGTATTCGTAATCACCAATTCCACCATAATCAATAAAAATCACGGGGACTGCTGGATAATGCCATATTTCTGTCGGGCGAGCGAGGCCGCTTGCAATATCACCCATAGGGTAGAATGACTTATGGACAGGGGGACCGAGCAGAATTAGGGTTCGTCCTCTGTCAGTAAGCCATCCGGGTTTACCAGCGGTAAAAAGCCGGTTGGCCTCGTTTATTCTATCAAGATACTCTGTTTTAAATTCGTTTAACTCCGTATCTGGGTCTGTATCGCGTTCTTTCCAGAATTCTTCTTTAAAATTTGTTCTGTCTGATTTGGGCATTTCCAAATACATCTTTTTCTCTTCCTTAGTGATGATATATCTCACCAGGGATAAGAATTCAGCATCCTCTTCGTCAAGCTTTCTCTCCAGCATGTACAGACGGCAAAAATTTAAGGACAGCAACAACAGAAAGAAAAAGAGCAGATTTTTTTTATTTTGGCGCATATTCCTTTTCCTTATTCCTTTTTATGGAATCAAGCATCTTCTTGATGCTTGGCTGTTCTGGATTTATTTCAATGGATTTTTCCCAGGCAGCACGAGCCTCTGTCCTGTTCCCTACTTGGTAATAACAATAGCCTAAAGAATTCAAGATGTTTATTCTCAATCCAAACTTGATAATGATATCCCTGTACAGATTTATGGCTTCATCATAGTGATTCAATTTCTTCTTGGATTCTGCTAAGAGGAAAAGAACTTCAAATTGAAGATTTTCGCCTTCACGAAAGGGAGATAGAACCGCTTCAATCTTCCCATATTGTTCGGATAGAATATAGGCCTTACTTAGCCCGACGGCAAAATCAATCACGGCGGGATTTCTGTGGTAGGCAAGCTCTAATAATCTGCTTCCCTCTCTCACTTCGCCTTTATTCAGGAATTGCATTCCTTTTATATAGGGAACCAAGGCCTCATTGGCGGTGGATGCAACTTTTGAGAAAATCTGAGGCCTTGCTATCTGCGTCTGAAGGGAAACAGAGAAAAATCGGCTGTCTGTCAGAATCGGCTGTTCATTCTGGTCATACAGAGTGACCACAAGTTTGTAATCAGATATTGGGAAATCTCTCATAACAAAATCTACTAGAACATTTCCTTTTTCTTCAGCAAAATCAGCTATTCTTTTTGTCACGCTCAGGAATTCTTCTCCGCTTTTATGAATCTTATAAAAGGTGAAAATAATTTTTCCGCTTTCCTGAAGACTGTCGTTCAAGCCATATAATTGGAAGAAAATATACAAGATGTCATTTCTTGTAAAGGAGTTTCCAGGATGACAAATGAGTTGCCCTTCTTTTATTCGAAAAGGGATAATTGAGGAAGAGACATTCTGTGGCTTCAAGTCATAGGCCAGGAGAAGAGGAGTCATGAAGAGCCCATCTGTTTCTTGAATAATCGAGATCTCTTTCTCAAAAGAAGTGAATTCTTTCGACGCTTTATTCTTCAACAGAAGAGAAAATTTATAATCTCCCGGAACCAGAGGAAATGTGTCATAGACGGCAAAGGAACTGTCTCTTATTTTCTCAAATTGTTCCTGATCCATCCTTAGGGGATAGTCTTTTTCAAACTGGTAGACAACATCTCCTGATTGGGTCGTCACCATCCCGTTGATCTCGATATCTGCGTAATAGCTGTCATCGTACTTGTTAACAGAAAGCCTTTTCAAGCCGATGAAGTAGCTCACAAAACTCGTCCTTGCATCATCTGTGATGACCTGAACGAGATTGTCATTCCCTATGTAGTTGGCCGAATATTCCACCTCGACGATGTCTTTAAACTTGAGAAATTTTTCTGCATATATGTCTTCAACTTCCAGCTTTGGCACCCTGTCTATTCTTTGGAGAAGCATATCAGATACCATACTGGGCTGAGAGGGTGTGGTGTCTTCACCTGGGATCAAAGTGATGGAAACCTGGGCTAAAAAAGAATTGTATTCGTTGAGAATTTCATAGGCCCCTAGGTAATCATGAGGGTGTCCCTGATATGTGATCAAAAGACTCTGGGGCCCATCATTTAGAGGAGAATAGAGGACGTATTCTCCTGCCCCTCTTTTTTCAAAAAAGACGACGTTAAAATTTGGGGGAAGTCCTCCCCTCGGAGCCTGCTGATAAAACCAGATTTCCATGGGGTAGACCTTGGTGTACGAGGTATGCCTGTGTATATTTCGAGGCTCCCCCAGGATGATATACACTCTCCCCATGTCAGACCGCCATCCTCCCGGGCGAAAATGTTGATTTGCGTAATTAAAACGACGATAGTGTTCCCTCTTGTTTTCATTCTCCGGGGTTCCAGGAGTTGGATCTCTCTGTCTCCAAAAGGCTTCAATAAACATATCCCGCTCTCTATTTGTCTCGAGCTTGAGAAAAACCTCTTTTTCTGTTTTCGTAATAATATAAGTGACTTCTTCTTCAAGCCACTTTTTGTACATCTCTGGTAGGTCTTTTGGCGACTTACTTTTTGCCAGGAGAATCAGGGAAGGCAATAAAAAAAAGATAACCAGGAATTTCTTTTTCACGGCAATATTCATTTTAGGATATCTCTAGCGATTATTCAAGTTGATGTGGGAACTAAAGTCCGCCGCATAATTTTTTTTACCCCAAATTTTGATTAAAATCGCCTAACTACGGCTACAAATGATTAAATTGGAAGCGTTAAAAAATTAAATAAAAATCCAGGGGAAAACTGGATTAACAGGAGTGCCGGGGGCCGGACTCGAACCGGCACGTAGGTCCAACCTACGCGGGATTTTAAGTCCCTTGCGGCTACCAATTCCGCCACCCCGGCTTATCTGCCCGGGATCACCAACCTCTTTTTAACATTTTCGAGCAGCCCTGGTCAACATAGAGTTAAGCCTGGTAAGAAGAGCACATCCTCACTTCTTCAGCCTTCTCTGGACAGATGCGCTCTCGGTGTCTCTAAAGGCGTCAGCAAACAAGCCATGGTGTGCCCGAGTACTAGAACCTGACGTTCAAGAATCCGAGGAATCCGAGGAATCCGATGTTTGACCGCAAAAATTAACTGTGTTATAAGCTTTTGTGAATTTTCGCATTAGAGTTTTGCATGAAGTATACACGATAACTCATCCTTTTTCATATAAATAGGAATATATAGTATAACCTGGATTATCCATATTATCTATATATCGTCGAGATATCAGTGAGGAGAATACTCAATGGTTAAGAAGAGAATAAAAAAGACTCTCTCCTTCCTTGTGCTTTTACTTTGCACAATCTCTGTTGCCTTCACGAGCAAAAGCAAAATATTCCTGAGGGAAAATTGGCATCTGAGGTCGTCCTACCTTGTAAAAGACGAAGGCAAAAAGATATCTTCTCCTGAATTCAAGCCCATAAATTGGTATATAACATCGATTCCAACGACTGTATTAACCGCCCTGGTAAAGAATGGAGTCTATCCTGATCCTTATGTAGCTGTAAATAATATGAAAATACCGGACGCTTCTGATGAATTCAATCTCAAATACGATCTGGCTAAATACAGCCATTTACCTGAAAAACGAAATCCCTGGACTGATCCGTACTGGTTTTGGACACGATTCATATTACCCAAAGAATATGCAGGAAAATTCATATGGCTGAATTTCGAAGGGATTAACTACAGGGCTGATGTGTGGATGAATGGGCATCTAGTCGCCGACTCCAATGAAATTGTTGGAATGTTTGGAAACTGGTCGTTCAATATAACGAAATATGCAACTACTGAAGAGATAAACACATTAGCGATAAAGATTTACCCTCTGGATTATGCTGGCTTGCCATCCGGACCTCAGCTCAAGGCTTTTGGTCCGTTCGGACCGAATGGAGGTCCTACAGGGGATATTGGAAAAAATGTGACAATGCATTGCTCTGTCGGATGGGATTGGATACCCGCTGTTCGGGATAGGAATATGGGTATCTGGCAGGATGTATACATTTCTGCGACTGGACCGGTAGACATCAGGCACCCCTTTGTCATCCCTAATCTATTATCAACGGGCACTGAGAAGGCAGAGTTGAAAATCCTAGCTGAGGTGGTCAATTTAACCAATTCATCAAAGGACGGGGTATTATCAGCCAAGGTTCTTCCCAAAAACTTCACAGGGAATGAGATTATTCTTCGAAAAGAAATCTCACTTAAGCCCAATCAGACGATCAAGATACAGTATGATAAAAAATCTCACAGCGAGTTACTCATAAAAAGCCCAAAGCTCTGGTGGCCAAACGGACACGGTGCTCAGAACATTTATGAGATGGAATTAATGATTGAGATGGATGGGCAAAAATCCGACATTGAGCTACAAACGTTCGGGATCAGAGAAATCGACAGCAAAGTTACTAGAGTTGAAGGATGGGCCAGGCGGGATTTCTTTGTAAACGGGAAAAAAATATTGCTAAAAGGCGGGGCCTGGGTGCCGGATATGATGCTCAACCGCAATCAGAAAAAGCTACACCATGAGCTGCGTCTGCTCAAAGAAGCCAACCTGAATATCGTCAGGATTTGGGGAGGCGGACTAACACCACCTGCAGAGTTTTTTCAGTATTGTGACGAATTGGGTCTTCTAGTGTGGCACGACTTCTGGATCACAGGCGATTGCCAGGGAACATGGGATAAAGGCAGCCAGGACTATCCTTTCAATGAAAATGTATTCTTAAAGAATGCTGCTGATGTAGTAAAAAGATTGCGTAATCACCCGAGCCTTTTATTGTGGACAGCCGGTAATGAGGGGTATCCCCGCGAAGAAATCTATGTGCCTTTGAGGAATGAAATCTTGGCGAAGATGGATGGAACTCGTCCTTTTATCCCATCCTCTGGGTACAGGGAACCTCCTGAAGGATGGGGACTTTCCTGGCCGGATAATCAAGTGGCTGGCACGTATTCAGGCGGTCCGTATTACTGGGTAAATCCCCGTGAATATTACAGGAAGGTTGATGATGGAAAAGACTGGTTGTTCAAGAATGAAGTGGGCATTCCATCTTTGCCGACTTTAGAGAGTTTGAAAAAATTTATCCCTGACCTTACACCTGATGACAAAGTCAAGTTTCCTTTAAACCACGTATGGGGGTATCACGATGCCTGCGAGGGAAACGGGAAGTTCAGCCTGTATGATAATGCTATTCGCGAAAGATACGGTGAGCCCAGGGATGTGGCTGATTATATAAAAAAAGGACAATTGGTCAACGCCGAGAATTACCGCGCTATTTTCGAATCGGTGAATCACGCTATGGACCGTGTTTCAGGTGTTATTCTTTGGAAGGCAAACCCGGCCTGGCCGAGCGTGATCTGGCAGCTCTATGATTGGTACCTGAGCCCGAATGCCGGATACTACTACACAAAAAAAGCATGTGAGCCCCTCCATATTCAGCTTAATATCGATGACCTGGGTGTCTCAGTGATAAATAACCATCTCGAATCAGAGAATGATTTGTTAGCTATGGTCAATGTGTATTCGCGAGATCTCAACAGAATCTGGAATAAGAAAGCAAAGATCAATGTTAGCCCTAATACTTCGGAAGTAATATTTAAAGCGGAAATACCTGAACAATTCAAAAAAGATATTTTTTTTGTGGAACTCCAATTACATAACAACAACGATGAATTAATATCTGAAAATTTCTACTGGTTGGCTGGAGACGATGACTTCACGGCTCTCCGAGTTTTTCCTGAGGTAAAACTGGATGTCAGGACCAAGAAGGAAGAAATCCATGGAAAAATTTCATACCAACTTCGATTGACGAACCCCTCGAATAATCTTGCATTTTTCATAAACCTCAGTATTTGCAAAGGAAATAAAGGAGGAGAAGTGCTCCCTTGCTTCTGGAGCGATAACTTTTTCAGTATATTGCCTGGAAAAACAAAAGAATTAAGCGTCGATTTCTACAAATCGGATCTTGAGGGAGAGCCTCCTTATTTAAAACTGGATGGCTGGAATATCGTGCACCAGATAATCAAGATTAAATAATAGATGGTGACAGGAGGAAAGGCAAAATAGGATCAGGGTGCCTTTTCCCCTGCTTCTTGAGATTGCCGCGCTCCCTTCGGTCTCTCGCAATGACAGAAAGGTGGGTTTGATAAATCAAACCCCTACAGGATGGAAAAAGGGGACTGTCCCCTTTTTAAAAAGGGGACAGTCCCCTTTTTTGTTGCTTGAAGTAAAGTATCACGTGTGATAAAAATACACCTTTATGGAGGAAAAAAATGACCGATGATATTACGATCAAAAAGCCAACTGGAAAACTTGGAGTTTTAATGCCTGGTTTAGGCGCGGTTGCAACCACTTTTATCGCCGGGATTGCTGCCATAAAAAAAGGGATATCCCTACCCATCGGTTCTTTAACACAACTTGGGACAATCAGGCTCGGCAAGCGCACAGAAAAGAGGGTCCCTATGATAAAAGACTTTATTGAACTGGCTGGTATAAACGATCTCGTCTTTGGCGGCTGGGATATTTTTCCAGATAATATCCACGAGGCTGCCCTGAATGCTGGCGTTCTCCGCAAAGAACTATTGGACGAAGTCCAAGACGAAATCAAAGAGATTCACCCATGGAAAGCAGTGTTCGACCAGAATTATGTCAAGAAATTGTCGGGAAACCATGTCAAAGAGGCAGATACAAAATATGATTATGCTCAAATGCTCATGGAAGATATCCAAAACTTTCGTAAATCGCATGGACTTGAACGAATGATTATGGTCTGGTGCGCCAGCACTGAAATATTCATGAAACCTCATCCTGTTCACGAGACTATCGAGTCTTTCGAAAAGGCAATGAAAGAAAACCACCAAGCCATTGCCCCAAGCATGATATATGCTTATGCTTCGATCGCTTCAGGGGTTCCTTTTGCAAATGGAGCTCCAAACTTAACCGTTGATATTCCTGCCCTGACAGCGTTTGCTAAACAAAAAAACGTACCAGTAGCAGGGAAAGATTTCAAAACAGGTCAAACCCTAATGAAAACCATTCTGGCTCCCGGATTAAAGGCACGGCTGCTCGGTTTAAACGGCTGGTTCTCTACGAATATTCTTGGCAATCGAGATGGGGAAGTTCTGGATGATCCAGAATCTTTTAAAACCAAAGAGGAGAGCAAACTCTCGGTTCTTGAATACATCCTGCAACCTGAGGTCTACCCTGATTTATACAACGATTTCTATCACAAGGTCCGGATCAATTTCTATCCTCCCCGGAAAGATAATAAAGAGGGTTGGGATAATATAGATATATTTGGCTGGCTGGGCTACCCCATGCAGATTAAAATCGATTTTCTCTGCCGGGATAGCATTTTGGCCGCTCCAATAGTCCTTGACCTTGTATTATTCCTAGATCTTGCTCAACGCACGGGTATGAAAGGAATTCAGGAATGGCTGTCTTTCTACTTCAAGAGCCCGATGCATGCACCTGAAATTTATCCGGAACATGACCTTTTCATTCAGCTGATGAAATTAAAGAATACTCTCCGTCATCTCAAGGGAGAGGAACTCATCACTCATCTCGGATTGGAATATTACGACTGAGTTATCATTCGTAGATTCTAAATTTCTATTGTACTAATAGAATCTTATCTTGTTAGCCGGCGAACAAAGTATTCGCAAGTTCTAAAAAATCCTCTTTTCTCAAGTTATCTGCCTTTAGCGACACTACTATGCAGAATCGCGGTTGTTGACTTGTCCCTGGAGAGTGATAAAATAAAATTGAGCCCATCACACCGAGAGAGGTAAAATGCGCATCATACTTTTCACTGGAAAAGGTGGCGTCGGTAAAACCACCCTGGCGGCAGCGACTGCCTTGCTCTCTGCAAAAAAAGGCTATAAGACCTTGGTTATCTCGACAGATGCAGCTCACAGCCTCTCTGACTCCTTGGAAATCCAGCTTTCGAATCAACCCAAAAAGATTATGACTGATCTTTACGGCCAGGAGATCAATACCGTTGAGGAAATTGAGAAAAAATGGGGAGAGATTAAAAGCTACCTTTCAGATCTATTTTCATCTCAGGGAATCGATACAATAGAAGCAGAGGAAATGAGCATTTTTCCCGGTATGGAAGAACTTTTCAGCCTAATGGAAATCCGGAATTACAATAAAAAATCAGATTTCGACGTCATCATCGTCGACTGTGCCCCTACCGGAGATACTTTGAGGCTTCTGAGCGCTCCCGAAATAACCGGTTGGTATCTCAAGCATATTTTCCCTATCCAGAGAACAGCAGCAAAAGCTGTAAGACCAGTGGCCAGTCGAGTGCTTCCCTTCCCTTTTCCTGAGGATAAGGTCTTTGGAGCTATGAAGAGACTAACCTCCCAATTGGCAGAAATGAAAGAAATTCTCGAGGATAATAAAAAGACATCCATCCGTCTCGTAATCAATCCCGAAAAGATGGTCATCAAAGAGACACAAAGAGCATATACTTTTTTCAGTCTTTTCGGGTATACGGTAGATTTGATCATTGTTAACCGCTTAATACCTCCTGAGGTTCAAGACCACTATTTTAAGCAGTGGAAGACTATTCAGGCCACCTATCAACAAATGATTAAGGAATGTTTCTCTCCTCTTCCCATTCTCTCAGCAGAACTTTTCTCCAGAGAAATAACTGGGGTCGATCTTCTTTATGAAATGGCTAAAAAAGTCTATGGCAAAAAGAACCCCGCTCAGATATTTTTCGCTAAAAAACCTATACTCATTGAAAAAGCAGACGGCGGATTCGATCTTTCTCTGAATCTGCCTTTTGTGGAGAAGAAGGATTTGGATCTTTCCCAAAAAGGGGAAGAGCTGTTTATTAAAGTCGGAAACTATAAGAGAAATATTCTCCTTCCCCAGACTCTTCTTAACTATTCGCTTAAGGGAGCAAAGTTTGAAAAAGAAAGACTGAAAATTAATTTTCGGGGTTAGTTCTATGGGGTCAGGCTTTTATAACTTTTATAATTTGCTGATTATATCTATTTTTTATAAAAGTTATGAAACTTATGAAAGCCTGACCCCAATGAGATAAAGAGAAAGGAGGTGGCAAGATGAGCCCAGAGAAAACAAAAGAGATTAGAATCACCATTCCAGAGGATCTCTTCGCCCTTGTCGTTCCTAAAGAGACTGTAGTACATTTAATCAATGCCAAAAAGGAAATGCTTCTCGGCTTGCGCTCTATAATAGATGCCAAGATCAAGGCGCTAGAGAAAATAGAGGAAAAGAAAGTAACAAAAAAGAAAAAAATTGCTATCGAGTAAAATTGGGGTCAGGCTTTCATAAGTTTTATAATTTGTTGATTATATCTATTTTTTTATAAAAGTTATGAAAGCCTGACCCCAATGATTATGGTTGACTTGAGGTTTGAATAATATTAGTGTAAGTATGTTTTTTCAAAACTTTTAAGAGCTCACAAAAGCGCAAAATGAGTGACCAGCCACAGGAAACAGCACGAATCCTCCCTAAAAAATTAATGTCTTTTACCTCTGATCAACTGAACAAGGTCGCTTCTTTCTTTATCAATCTTAACATGAATCCTAATGTTTTGAGTGTTTTCGCTACCGTAACAGGAATAGGAGCGGGTATCTTTTTCGTCTTTAATAGGCCATTCTGGGCTGGGATCTTAATCATTATCTGCGGAATACTGGATATTCTCGATGGGAAAGTCGCAGCAGGAACAAACAAAACAATTATCTTTGGAGCCATGTTTGACTCGACTCTTGATAGATATTCAGAATTTTTCATCTACCTGGGCCTCGCAGTTCATTTCAGGGATCACTGGGCTCTCTGGATCACATTTTTTACTTTCCTGGGGTCAACCATGGTCAGCTACACAAGGGCTAGAGCTGAAGGCCTGGAAATCGAATGCAAAATTGGCGTAATGCAGAGAGCTGAAAGAATGGTATTTCTCGCTGCAAGCTCAATCTTCGGCTCTCTTTTTAAAATCTTTGACCCCCTAATGATAGGAGTTCTGATCACCATTGCGCTCATATCCAACATTACGGCAATTCAAAGAACCCTGTATGTCAAAAAAGTCGAAAGACAGAAGGAATCCCATTCACGTGAGTTAAAATAGAAAAAGATTGATATTGCCGCATTCTTTCCTCCAATTGCCAATAATATAAATTAATAAACATATCGACCAAAACATAAAATAATTTAGATTTTATTAAACAAAATAAATTATATATTATTTATTATAGATATAGATAACTACCTTCTCGAGGCAAAGGAAAATGATTAAACAGAGGACAATCCTGATATTCTTAGCACTCTTTTCTCTCCTCGCAAGCCAAGTTCAGGCGATAGAAACAGGTGAGATCCAGGGCAAGGTTCAGGACGAAAAAAGCCTTGGCCTGCCTCAAGTGGAAATATCTGCAAAGAGCCCCAGCCTTCAGGGGTTGAGAACAGTGTTTTCCACAAAAAACGGTGACTTTCACTTCCCTCTCCTTCCAGTGGGAAATTACACCCTGACTTTCAAGCTTGAAGGATTTAATACTGTTGTCCAAGAAAATGTCACTGTCCACCTGGGAAAAGTCACAAGCTTGCGATTAACGATGAAATTATCAGAGGTCAGAGAAGAAATTATTGTCACAGCAGAGCCACCTTTGATCGATAAGACTTCAACCGATACAAGCTATCATCTAACCAGTAAAGATTTGGAAAAACTGCCTTCCCAGAATCGCACGGTTGTTGACGCCATCAAATTCACTCCTGGAGTGATTGGCGTCAGGGTCAATACCCGCCGCGGCACAGCCACAGAAGGCCAACCAAGTTTCCGAGGCGAAGGAGAAGAGGGGAACAACTGGATTATTGATGGCCTTTCTATCAGCGGAGTAAGGCTAAAAAATTCAGGTATGAGGATAAATTTTGATTCGGTCGACGAAATCCAGATAATATCCGATCCCTTCAGCCCGGAATTTGGATCCTCCTATGGCGGCATTATCAACATGGTCACAAAAAGCGGAAGCAATGATTTCAGAGGCGAATTTTCACTTGTTTTTATGGATAAAAAACTCCAATCCTCCCGGTTAGAGCAACTTTCTGTTGTAAGTGAACCGGATTATTTCTCCAACTACAACTGGTATTTCAATCTCGGCGGACCCCTTATAAAAGACAAGCTTTGGTTTTTCATCTCTAACAATCTCTTTATCGATACAGAGCAGACCAGGGACGGTTTTGTGGATTATCTTTCTGTTCCGGGTGGCGAAAAAAACACACGAAGCAACAATCTTTTCACAAAACTCAGCTATGCCATATCAAGTCACCACAATCTTTCTTTTACTGCAATATATCACAAGTCCTTTGCACAGAAGGGCGGAACAGGAATCCAGGATCTGTACGAGGAGAAACACTTTTCTGATCTCATCTTCCGGATAAACTACAAGGGAATTCTGAGTTCTTCCAGTTTCATTGAGGCGGGCCTGGGATACGTAAAAAGAGATTCTTTGATAGAACCTTTGGATGAAGATTTAGGACCAGCGCAATATTATATTGAAGATTTAGCTCGGAACATACATAACTCTTACGGAAATGTCACCGATGACCAGAAAAGGCTAGACTTCAATATAAAACTCACGAAATTCATCGAAACTGAAACGTTTGGACGCCACGAACTTAACTTAGGCTTTGAATATTACTCATTCTCCTCTCAATTTGTCGTCGATTTCAGTGGAAAAGACGAAGACCTGTTTCCGAATAATGACTTTGACAGTGGAACGAAATATTATTTTAAAAGCTGGAGGAGTGGAACCGTTATGCCATCTTCTTTCTATGAATACGGCGCGTTTGACTTTATCAATTCTGCTCGCGGAATAGGGCTTCATTTCAAGGATAAAATCACCTGGGGACGATTCACCTTGATGGCAGGCTTCCGATCTCAAACACAGCTCTGTCGTGACAATAAAGGAGACGATCTATGGTCCTGGAGTCTGGACGACTTCGTCTCACCTCGCCTCTCTTTGGCCATTGATTTAACCGGGGATGGCGTGAATATCCTGAAATTCGGTTGGGGAAGATTCTCTGACCTGATAACAACCATGCCACTTGGAATCCTTAACTCTGGAGCAGGACTAACGTTCCGAACATACAAATGGCAAGGGTCGCTAAATCCCACAGAGGAAGAGTTGCACAATACTTCAAACTGGAAATTCGAAAATGAACAAAAAGCACAGCCCTTTGAGGTGAATGAGGGCATAGACCCCAATTTTCTCACCCGCTATCTTGTGGAATTTGACCGCAGGCTAGCAAGAGACTGGGCATTTAAAGCCCGTTATGTCCGTACGGAAGCAGAGAATCTGCTGGAAATCTTAGCTCTCTTTGATCTCGAGTTAGGATACAAATTCCTGTATGACAATTTCGAGCATAAAAGAAGAAATTATCAGGGAATAGAGTTCGAAATAAACGGAAAAGTCGGGGCTAATTTCTTTCTAAGCGCCTCCTATTGCTATTCCTCTGCAAAAGGGACAAATCCCGGGCAGACTGAAACAGGCTCCTGGGCTCAGGAAGAAGGGAGCACCAATTATCTCGGTCTTTTTGGAAATCATATTGCTATCCCCAATCTTCCGGAATTAAAAGAAGTAAAGGATTATTGGGATGCCCAGTTTGTTGGACTAGGAGGAAGAGGAATCAGCAAAGAGGAAAATGAAAGTTGGTACGGGAAACTTCCTTATTCAGTTGACCACAACTTCAAGCTCAGCTCCGCCTTTGTAGCCCCCTACGGCTTTATTCTCTCTGCAGCATTTGAATATATATCGGGATACCATTGGGAAAAATTAGGATTTGTCCCCTTCTTCGGAGGATATTATTCCTTCCCTGAAGGAAGGGGCTCACAGAAAACTCCCTCCCATTTTTACCTGGATCTAGGACTGGAAAAAGAGTTTCAGCTCCAAAGTTTCCGACTCCCTCAAAGCATGGCTTTAACTTTGAGGCTCGACGTTTTTAACCTCCTCAACAGTCAAGAGCCCATCTCCTATGTCAAAGAGGATATTCCTATTTTCGGGCAAATATGGGGAAGACAACAACCCAGACAGGCCAGAGTGATGATAAGAATTAAGTGGTAAAAAAGGGGACAGTCCCCTTTTTAAATGGGGACAGTCCCCTTTTTTGTTTTTATTCGACTGTGTTTTGGGGACAGTCCCCTTTTTTGTTTTTATTCGACTGTTACGCTTTTGGCAAGATTGCGAGGTTGATCAACATCCGCCCCCCTCATTGCAGCTATATAATAAGCGAAAAGCTGGACAGGGATAGTCGTTAAAAATGGAGTGAAAAGAGGATTGGTTGATGGAATGGAAATGACTTTATCAACCTTGTCCTGAATTTCCTTATCATCTTCAAAAGCTATAGCCAATATATATCCAAGCCTAGTTTTAATTTCAGATATGTTGCTCATCATCTTTTCATATACTCTGTCTCTGGGAATAATAACCATAGTGGGTATTTTTTCATCGATGAGGGCAATCGGACCATGCTTCATTTCTCCTCCTGGGTAACCTTCTGCGTGAATGTATGAAATCTCCTTGAGCTTTAGTGCCCCTTCCAGAGCTATGGGATAGTTGACCCAACGTCCCAGATAGAGAAAATGTGAAAAAGATATAAATCTTCGAGCTAATTTCTCGATCGATTCCGCCTGGCTGAGGATTTTCTCCATTCTATAGGGTATCCTGTGCAGGTCTTCAATCAGGGAGAAGTTTGTCTCGCTGTCTACCTTCTCTTTGAGCTGAGCCAGATGAAGAGCAATAAGAGCCAGGGCTGCCATCTGGTCGGAGAAAGTCTTGGTAGCCGCCACCCCGATTTCAGGTCCTGCGTGAGTGTAAAGGAGTCCCTCTGCTTCTCTTGCAATAGAAGAATTCTTCACGTTACAAATGGCCAGAGGCACGGCCCCTCTTTTCTTAACTGCCCGCAATGCAGCCAGCACATCAGCTGTCTCACCAGATTGAGAAATCACAAGGACAAGCGTTTCCCTATCAAGGATAAAGTCTCGATAGCGGTATTCGGAGGCATATTCGATATCTACAGGGATATCAGCTAAGGTCTCTATGAAATATTTTCCGACCAGGCCAGCATGATAAGATGTCCCACAAGCAATGATAACCGTTTTTTTTATCTTCTTTAAAAATTCTGCAGATATTCCAATTTCATCCAGACACATTTCCCCAGAATCAAGAGATACCCTTCCCGTAATTGTGTCTCTTACTACCTGAGGCTGTTCGAATATCTCTTTGAGCATGAAATGTTTGAAACCTTCTTTTTCGATCATAAGCGGAGTCCAAGTGAGATAATCCACCCTCTTCTCCAAAGAGCTGCCTTTAAAATCGCTGAATCTTACTCCCTCAGGTTCGATAACAGCTATCTCTCCATCCTCGAGAAAAACCATTCTTTGAGTATGGCTAAGAAGCGGATTAATGTCAGATGAGACAAAATACTCATTCTCTCCCAAACCGACGACAGCGGGAGGCCCTACCTTTGTTGCGACAATCTTTGGAGCATCCTGCGTTGAGAATGCAGCTATTGCATAAGCTCCTTCAAGCTCTTGAACAGCTCGCTGTGTAGCCTCTTCCAGGGAACCTTGAAAATATTTCTCTATAAGATGAGCAATAACTTCAGTATCAGTTTCAGTTTGAAAGGAATGTCCTTCGTCTTTGAGCTTTTTCTTCAATGGGAGATAGTTTTCGATAATCCCGTTGTGGACAACAACCAAGGAGCCCGTACAATCTCGATGGGGATGTGCGTTTTCTTCACTAGGGCGGCCGTGGGTGGCCCACCGAGTGTGTCCTAATCCATAGCTTCCCTGCAGAGGTGACTTAGCCAGACTCTCTTCCAGATCAGATATTTTTCCCTTGACTCGTCTTACTTTTATTTCATTTTCATCATCCACAGCGATCCCGGCTGAATCATACCCCCTGTACTCGAGCTTTTTTAATCCTTCTATCAAGACCTGAGCTACACTCTTAGGTCCTATATATCCAATGATGCCGCACATTATTTTCTCTTTTTTCTCTTTATACGGAGAGGCTTTTCAACTTGATTGCTTCGAGTAACAGCCAATGACTCTGGGGAAACATTCTTGGTGATAGTGGAACCAGCGCCTACGTACGCCCTCTTTCCTACCTTGACAGGAGCTACAAGTTCGGTCCCTGACCCGATAAATGCTCCTTTTTTGATTGTCGTCTTGTGCTTTTTTATTCCATCATAATTGCAGGTTATCGTTCCTGCTCCGATATTGACCTCGTCCTCTACCTCAGAGTCTCCTAAATAAGTCAGGTGCCCTGCCTTGGATCGTCTCCCAAATACTGTGTTTTTCGTTTCGACAAAATTACCGATTTTCGAACCTTTTCGAAGTAGAGTTTTTGGTCTTAAATGAGCAAAAGGGCCGACTTGCGCATCGTCTTCTATGACACTCTCTTCAATCATAGTTGAGCTTAAGACCTTCACGCGTTTTCCTACTCTAGAATCGATAATATGAACAAAAGGGTAAAGTTTGCATTGGGTTCCGACCACACAATCTCCTTCTATGATCACGGATGAATAGATTGTCGTATCTCTCCCTATCTTTACGTCAAGATCTATCCACGCTGTTGAAGGGTCTAATATAGTCACTCCCCTCTGTGCAAGAGATCTGATTTTTCTCTCTCTCAAAGCCTCTATCGCCATAGCCAGTTCGTATCGGTCATTTATTCCTATTATTTCTTCTGAATGAGAAGTTTTAAAAGCTCCAATTTTCTTTCCTTCTTGACTTAGAATCTCAGTTATATCTGTAAGATAATATTCGCTTTTTTTATTCTGATTGGAGACTTTTGGTAAAGCCTCGAGGAGGTCTTTTATTTTAAACAAATACACACCAGCGTTGATCTCTTTTATCTTTCTCTCAGAAGGCGTTGCGTCTTTCTCTTCGATAACTTTTATCATATTATGCTCAGAACGGATGATCCGTCCAAAACCAGTGGGATTCTCTAACTCTGCAGTTAAAAATGTCAGAGAGTTTCCTTTCTTCCTGTGAGAATCCAGCAAAGGCTTCAATGTCTCGGATCGAATCAACGGCAAATCACCATTGATGATGAGAACGTCCTTATCCCTATCCTTCAGTAGAATATTTCTTGCTGCCATAACTGCATGCGCAGTTCCCAGCTGCTCTTTCTGATATACATAGTGAACCTTCAGCAAGGATGCTTCTTTAACGACTTCATCTTTTTGATGGCCAACTACGACACAAGCCTTCTCTGGCTTTAGCCCCTGAATACAGTCTATAACCAGATTTAGCATAGATTTGCCCAGCATAGGAAAGAGGACTTTTGCTTTTTCTGATTTGAATCTGGTCCCCTTGCCGGCGGCAAGGATGAGAGCAAGAAAGCCTTTTTTCATGTCATTCGGGTTATTAGCTTAAATTTCTTATCCTCTCTTAGAGGTTCAAAATCCGCTTCATTCTGTGCCAAAACACTAAAATATCTATCCATTTGAATGGCTTTCTTCAAATATTCTAAGCATTGCTCTTTCTTGTTCATCAAGCAACAGGCATCAGCCATTAAATAGAGAACTTTGCCTTCCTTAGGATTCATCTCTCGAGCTTTTTCCAGTAATTTCAGTGCTTCCTCATGTTTTCCTTGATTTATTATATAAACACCGTATTGGTAATAGTCATCAAATGTTTTCAATGGAATCTTTTCTTTAGCCTTTCTACCCTCACAAATTTCCAGATAGATTTTCGCTCGGTCAACAAATTCCTTCTCCTCTGGGTGCTTTTCAATAAAATCCTTAAGCAACTCTGCTGCCTGTTCATAGCTACCCTTATGAAAGGGCTTCATAGCTTTATCGTAAGCGGATATAATCTTTTCGTAATCGTCTTTTCTTACTTTTTCTTTTTTATCGGTCAATATCGTTCTCCCTCGAATGCCTGGTGTCTCAGTTTCAATCATTTTATATTAGACGCCGGGATTTGACAAGAAAAAACCGGAAAAAGTTTTGTAGAGCAATCAAATATTACTTTTCTTCTGGTTTCAGTATATCATCTGCTGAATTCATGAGTGAAGAAGGAAAGCTTTTTTCATCATATACCCAGAATTCAGGACTGTCTAAAATAAAATTGATTGCCTTCAAATGGAGCGCGTGTCCAGCTTTATGCGCCTTGAAATGTCCAAGTATAGGGGAACCCAAAAGGGAGAGATCGCCTATCAAATCCAGTATTTTATGCCGGACAAATTCCTTTGTATAACGCAATGGACCACTTATAACTTTCTTTTCGTCAAGAACAACGGCATTATCGAACGAGCCGCCAAGGGCCAATCCCTGAGCTCTGAGCGCGGGGACATCTTTTAAAAATCCGAAAGTTCGCGCAGGGGCAATTTCCGTCACAAAATTTTTCAGGTTTATAGAAAGACTCAGTTCTTGTCTTTGGATCGCAGGATGATCATATTCGATACAATAGCTTATCTTAAAGTCTGAATCAGGATAAAAAGAAACCGAAGCCTCTTTTTCCTCAATGATAAAGGGCTTGAGAATTTTAATGACTTTCTTCTTCTCAGGGAGAAGTTTGATCCCCGCTTTGAGGATAGCCTGAACAAAAGGAGAGGCACTTCCATCCATGATCGGAATCTCATTCCCGTTCAGCTCGATAATCACGCTGTCTATACCGAACGCATAAAGAACAGCCATCAAATGTTCGATGGTCTGGATTTTATAATCCTCTCCTGTAAGAGAGGTTGAGCTTAATGTCTCGATTTTTTTAGAATCTAAACTAAACTCCAAATTGTCGAGGTCTGTCCGACGAAAAAGGATCTGGCCTGTGTAAGAAGGTTTTAAGATAAGATCGACATTATTTCCAGAATGCACTCCAATTCCCGAAAGATGGATCTCTTTTTGAATTGTGCTCTTCTCTATCATTTTCAGTCCTTTAAATATCGTCTCTATTCAAAAGGGTCTCAGCTTGATCTCCACCCGATTTCTTTCCTCTCGTGATCTCGACCAGTATAACTTAAAATCATCTTCCTCTGCAACGGGGTCAGGCTTTCATAAGTTTCATAACTTGAATCATTATTCCCTTCCTTAAGACATGAGATCTGACTTGATTACGAAACAATATAAAATTTATGTTTCTCTCTTTACAGGAAAACATGTTTAAATCACAAAAGGTACAAAAGTCTCAGTCCAGAATTTAACATTCCTCCAATCGCGCAAAATTATAAGTAATAAAAGTTATGAAAGCCTGACCCCATAGCTCTTTTAAGTCTGGCTCTATTTATGGTAGAATTTGAGGGATGAAATCAAAACTCGAAGATATCCTAAATAAGCTGCATCGAGGTGAGATTACTCCCAAAAATGCGCTCCAAATCTTGAAAGATTTTCCCTACCAAGACCTAAGTTTTGCTAAGATCGATCATCACAGAGAAATAATAAGAGGCTTTCCTGAGATTATCTACGGCCTTGGAAAAACTGACAGTCAAATCTCAAAAATTGCCCAAGAAATTCTCAAAAAAGGAAGCAATCTGCTTATCACCAAACTGGAGCCATCGGTTTTTAAGAAGATAAAGAAAAAAATCCCTAAAATTCACTACAATGCTCTGGCCAAGGCTGCATATCTCAAACAAAAAAAACCTTCCCTTGGAAAAGGCAAAGTAATCATAATGACAGCAGGGACTTCTGATATCCCAGTTGCCGAAGAAGCTTTTGTCACCTGCGATATTTTAGGCAATGAAATCGAAAAAATATATGATGTCGGTGTAGCTGGCCTCCACCGCTTATTTGGCGAATATGGAAAAATAAAAGAAGCAAGAATCATTATTACAGTCGCTGGAATGGAGGGGGCATTGCCCAGTGTGGTAGCCGGAATCACCAATAGCCCGATAATAGCTGTTCCCACAAGCATCGGCTATGGGGCAAGCTTTAATGGATTAGCTGCCCTGTTGGCTATGCTCAATTCATGTCCAGGCGGAGTGGCTGTAGTCAATATAGATAATGGCTTTGGTGCCGGATACCTGGCAAGCCTGATAAATCATCTCTAACTCCAGAATATCCACAACGGATTTAGACCTTTAAAGCTTGAATTTTTTCGGAGTCATAGAAAAAGGGGACACATAGAAAAAGGGGACAGTCCCCTTTTATTTGTTTCCCATTTCTTTTCTTACAAAAAAGGGGACTGTCCCCTTTTTCTATAGCTTTCAAAGTCTAACTCCAACGAACGATGATTATAAAATATAACACTTTAATTATAAATAATTTAGGCGCTTGACAAGGAGGGGTCTGCTACTTATATTTACTAGTAGTTTTCTTTTGCCCAAAAAGGAATCTCCATGGAATTTATTGAACAAATAAGGCAAGCTGCGAATATAATTGATATCGCCTCGCAGTACACCACCTTGAGAAAACGCGGGAGGAAGTTCGTAGGACTCTGCCCCTTCCACTCAGAAAAAGCTCCTTCCTTTACCGTTGATGACGAAAAACAGCTCTTTCACTGTTTCGGCTGCGGAGCCGGGGGAGACATCTTTACTCTAGTCAAGGAAAAAGAAAACCTCAGCTTTCCAGAAGCTTTAAACTACCTAGCAGAAAAATACAATATTCCTATCCCGACCAGAAAAAAATTCTCTCCACAACGCCAAAAGCAGAATGAAAAATTATACAAAATCAACGAAGACACCCTTGCGTTTTTCAAAAAAAACCTATTTAACACTCAAGAAGGACATAAAGCTCTTGATTATCTGAAAAAAAGGAATATTCCTGAAGAGGTCATCCAGAAACTAAAGATAGGTTATGCCTTGAATTCCTGGGATTCTCTCCTTTCATTTTTTAAAGGGAAAAACATCTCCGCCGATGTTCTTGAGAAAGCAGGGCTGGTTCTTCGAAGAGAAAAGAAAGAAGGCTACTACGACCGCTTTAGAGGAAGAATCATTTTTCCTATATTCGACCTGAGTGGAAAAACTGTCGGATTCGGAGGAAGAACTATTTTTGAAGAAGATCCGAAATACCTCAACTCTCCTGATACCCCCGTATATTCCAAAGGAAATCTTCTATATGGTCTGAATTTCTGTAAAGAATCCATCCGGGAAAAGGGTGAAGTCATACTTGTGGAAGGATATACAGATTTCGTTGCTCTCTATCAAGAGGGAATAACAAACATCGCAGCTCCTCTAGGAACGAGCTTAACATCTCAACAAGTCTCACTTGCCAGACGTTTCGCGCAAAGAATAATCGTCAGTTTTGACAGCGATGCGGCAGGAAAAGCGGCCGCTTTGCGCGCAATTTCTATATGTTTTGAAAACGGAGCTCAAATTAGGGTCCTCATCTTGCCCAAAGACCTTGATCCTGACAGTTTTCTTAAGAAATACGGACCAGAGAAATATAACGAGCTTATTAAAAAGAGTCTACCAGGACTTACTTTTCTGATGGACTCTATGCTAAAGAAGGCAAATATCAATATTCCAGAAGAAAAAGCAAAGGTTGTGAAGGAAGTGGCAAAAGAGATTGAAAAAATGCCCGACTCTGTTGTCCGAAGTGAATATTTAAAGCGTGCCAGCGAATACCTTTCTGTTGATGAAGCAACGTTTAGAAGCATGATCCAACAGAAGCCTTCCGAGGAGATGCAAGAAGAGAAAGGCGGGTTTTTTCTGGCTGAAAAAAGGCTTCTTCAGATACTCATTGAAAATAAAGAAATCGCACCCAATATTTTCCCTGAAATGAAAAAAGAAGATTTCCAGGGCCTCAAGAGCGAGCCTATCTTTTCTTTACTTGTAGAGTGTTTCAAAAAAGGAGAAGAGCCAAACTTCCATGAACCTGAGCAAAAAATAGATCCTTCCCTTTTAAGATATTTGACCAAGGTTAGGATAGAGGAAGAACATACGCCGACAACAGAGGAGGCCTTAGACTATCTATATACATTAAGGCAATTATCGCTTGAAAACAGAGCAAAAAAACTCAAGGCCGAAATCACAAGGTATGAAAGAAAGGGAGAAAAGGAAAAGCTTCCCACGCTCATGAAGCAATTAATCGAAACAAAAAAGCAACTCGAAATATTATCGAAACGAAACTATCAAAATCAAAGTTATATAAAATCGGCGAATACAATGAAAGAGAGGAGTTAGCATTGTCTTCTGATAATAAGTACCAAAAAGACGAAATCCACCAACTGATTTCCAAAGGGAGAAAACAGGGATATCTCCTTTTTGACGAAATCGATAAAACCTTTCAGAGCGACACGGACTCCGAAGTCGAATTTGATGAATTCCTCAGCTCCATGGACGACTATGGAATCAAAATCCTCGACACCAAACAAAGAGAGATCATTCCAAAGAGAAGAAAGAGTGACCTCGTCTCTCTCCATGGCTTAGAACGGACAACAGACCCTGTGAAACTCTACTTGAGGGAAATGGGTAATATTTCGCTTCTAACCCGTGAGGGGGAGATTGCCATCGCAAGAGAAATAGAACGAGGTGAAAAAGCTATCATTAAAGCTCTCTCCAAGACACGTCTCGTCCTCAATAAGGTCCTAGCCCTGGAAGATGGGATAAAGGATACTCCTGAAGTCATGTTCGAGATGTTCGACATAAGTGAAGAAGACATTGCTGAAGCAAAACTGGAAGAAAAAAAGAAGGAGATTTTAACCAAAATCAAAAAAATCAGAGACCTAAGCAAGAAATTGGAGAGTATTCCTGCGTTAAAAAGAAACACTATTCCTCGTGGGCGTTATATCGTCAAAATGAGCAACATTATCATGGAACTCAATATCCGTTCTGCCCACCGGGAAATAATTATCGATAACCTCCGGGAGAAACTTAAAGTCATAAATGAATTAGAAGAAACAAAAGAGGAATTGAATTTATCGCTCAGCCAAGCAAAAGGGAAAAGAGCAAAAGAAGAGGTAAAGCAAAAAACAAAAGAAATCAATAAACTCACAAGAACCTATCAGAGAGAGATTGGGCTAGATTCACGGACTTTAAGAAAAACGGTCCGAGCCATCACCACAGGAAAGAAAATCAGTGATCAAGCAAAAAAAGAGCTGGTTGCTGCCAACTTAAGACTTGTGGTGTCCATCGCTAAAAAGTACAGCAACAGGGGACTCCAATTTCTTGATCTCATCCAGGAAGGGAACATGGGCCTGATGAAAGCAGTGGACAAATTTGAATACCGAAGAGGATATAAATTTTCAACCTATGCTACTTGGTGGATACGTCAAGCCATTACCCGAGCTATTGCTGATCAGGCAAGAACGATAAGAATCCCTGTTCATATGATAGAAACCATTAATAAACTTATCAGAGTATCGAGGAGCCTTGTCCAGGAAATTGGAAGAGAGCCAAGTAGTGAAGAAATTGCAAAGAAAATGGATCTGCCAATCGGCAAAGTAAGGAAAATTATAAAAATCGCCCAGGAACCCATCTCGCTCGAGACTCCTATAGGAGAAGAAGAAGACAGTCATCTGGGCGATTTTATTGAAGATAAGGTCATGCCTTCTCCTCCTGAAACCGTGATTCATATCAATCTAAGAGAGCAGATTGAAGAAGCCTTAAAATCTCTCACGGAGAGGGAAGCAAAAGTTTTGAAGATGAGATTCGGATTGGGAGATGGGAATGAACACACCTTGGAAGAAGTTGGACAGCAATTCAAGGTCACTCGAGAAAGAATCAGGCAGATCGAAGCCAAAGCTCTAAGAAAGCTTAAACATCCAAGCCGTAGCCGCAAGCTGAAATCTTTCACTGACGACAACTAATCTGAATTATTAAAAAAAACTGAAATCCCCGCCTTTTTCATTTGCTAAATTGACTTGATTTTTCATATCTGCTATAAGAAATGAAGGGCCTATAGCTCAGCGGTAGAGCCACCGGCTCATAACCGGCAGGTCCCAGGTTCGAATCCTGGTAGGCCCATTCATCCCATGAGGAAAAGATGTGGATATTGATTTTGAAAAACTAATTCACCTGCAAAACCTTGATAGCGAAATAGGCAAAATATCTTTATCTCTCGAAAACATCCCCCCCCAAATCGAAGAAATCAACGTTAAAATAGAAAAAAGCTTCCAAATTGTTTCCCTGGCCAAAGAGAAAATGGCTCAAAACCAGAAAAAAAGAAGGGAATTAGAAGCAGAAGTCAAGGATATAAAAGAACATGTAGCTAAATATAAACGCCAGCTCAATGAGGTAAAAACCAATAAAGAGTACAGCTTACTCTTAAAAGAAATCGAAGAAGGCCAACAAAAAGTCGATAAGCTAGAAGAAGAGATAATCAGTGAAATGCTCTCTGCAGATGAAATCGAGGAAGAAATCAAGATGTCCGATCAGAGATATACCGAAGCAGAAGATAAGTTTTCAAAGGAAAAAGAGGTTCTGAATCAGAAGATAAGGAAGATGGAAGAAAAGCGAGAAAAATTGACGCAAGAGAAAAAAGAACTTACGCCGCACATCCCCTCAGAGCAAGTCAAACTCTATCTCAAGATTTTCAATAATAAAAAGCAAATTGCGCTCTCTCCAGTAAAAGATGATTTCTGCTCTATGTGTCACATGCGCATCAGACCTCAAGTATTAAATGAACTGAAGGGAAAAAAAGAGATTTACCTCTGCGAGAACTGCGGCAGGATATTATACTGGCCAAAATAAGCCCGATTAGAGGCTATTTGTTACGACCTCTAAGCTTCCTGGTAAAGCGAATCAATAAGATCTTTGTACTTTTTCTCCACAATATTTCTTTTGACTTTCAATGTAGGAGTGACTTCGTCCTTCCCAATATCAAAATCTCTGTCCAGGAGGGCAATTTTCTTAATTTTCTCATAAGAGGCAAGGTTAGGAGTGCTTTTATCAACTTCGTTAAGCAAAAAATCTAGGATTTCCTCTTTCTTCGTCAAATCACTAACGCTTTCATAGGAAATGCCGCTGGATTTGGCATATCCTTCCAATTTTTCAAATTCTGGCACGATGAGAGCTGATATGAATTTTCTTCTGTCTCCAATAACCATGACATTAGAAATGTAAGAATTAGTCTTCAAAAGGTTTTCTATAGGTTGTGGAGCAACATTCTTTCCTCCGGCCGTAACAATGAGGTCCTTTTTCCTATCCGTAATAATGAGAAAGCCTTCATCATCTAAATAACCGATATCTCCCGTATGAAACCATCCTCCTTCAAAGGCATCATTAGTTTCTGCTTCCATTTTATAATAGCCCTTCATCACATGTGGTCCCCTTGTTAATATCTCACCATCCTCGGCAATCTTAACCTCCACTCCAGGAATGGGCTTTCCCACCGCTCCAAACTTTGGGTCATCAAATGTGCTGAGCGAGATAACCGGAGATGTTTCTGTCAAACCATACCCTTCAAGAACAACAATTCCCATGGCATAGAAAAATTCTGCAATGTCTTTGGAAAGAGGAGCAGAACCCGAGACAAAAAACCTGATTCTCCCCCCAACTTTTTCGTAAATCTTTGAAAAGACCAGCTTATGAGCTAAATTTCTTTTAAATTCAAGCCAAGCAGATGTTGGTTGCTTCGCAAGCTTTTTCTGTCCATACTTCCGCCCCACTTTTGTAGCCCAGAAGAAAATTTTTCTTTTCAATGGAGGGTATGAAAGAACATTATCCATAACTCCCGAATAGAACCTTTCAAACACCCTCGGAACGAGGACCATCACGTGGGGTCTCACCTCGCCCAAGTTTTCAATCAAGGTTTCCATAGTCTCAACATAAGCTATTGTGGTGCCTTTATAGAGATAGGAAAAAGTGACCGTTCTCTCCATTACATGAGATAAAGGAGCCCAAGATAAGGCTGTATCCTTATCTGAATAGGGAAGGAGAGCTGCACAGGTGGTGACATTACTCACGAAATTACTGTGAGTCAGCATGACTCCTTTTGGAGGCCCGGTCGTACCGGAAGTGTAGATAATGGAAGCCAAATCGTCAGGCATAGCTTCCGACGCCTTTTTTTCAAAAAGCCCTGGATTTTCATGAACCGCTTTTTTGCCCCTTTCCATGACATCAGCAAATGTTAAAATACCTTCAGGCGCTTCTGATAAGAAAGTAATATAATGGGTGATCTTTGTCAGCTCCGATTTTACGGCCTCAACTTTCTGCCACTGCTCTTCGTCAGAGCAGACGACTACCTTAGCATCAGAATCGTTTATGATATATTTGACTTGCGCGGAGACTAAGGTTGGATAAATAGGAACAGTGATTCCACCCAGGCACAAATTTGCTAAATCAGTTATAATCCATTCTGGTCTGTTGGCAGAAAGGATGATAAGCTTATCCCCTGCTTCAAGCCCCAATTCCTTCAGTCCAAGAGAAAAATATTTCACTCTATTCGAAAACTCTTCAGTGGAGATAGGAACATACTTTCCTTTTTCTTTGTAAAGAATCAAATCATCTTTCGGATAGGATTTGACAGTATTGAAAAAAAGCTGGTTTATTGTCTCAACCATTTCACCCTCCTTACTTTTTGTGTCTAAATTTTAAATAAGTTAAGATTCTTGTGTCAAGTCAGAAAAAAGGGGACTGAAAAATGGAGACAGGCTGCTTTTTTCAATAGAAGAGATTGCCACGCTTCGCTCGCAATGACAGAAAGGTGGGTTTGATAAATCAGATCACTGCAGATGAATCAAGTCCCTATAGAAAAAGGAATTTGTCTACTTTTTTCCTCTGTCATTGCGAGCAAACCCAAGTTTGCGTGGCAATCTCATAAAGAAATGCGGGAAAAAGTAGCCTGTCCCCTTTTTCTTTTTTTATTTTATCTTTCTCTTACTTTAGCAATAGAAACGACTCGATCGCCTTTTTCCAAGTTAATTATTCTTACCCCTTGGGTTGCTCTCCCAATAGACCTGAGCAGCTCTGTTTTTATTCGAATAATCTTACCCAGTTCTGTGATCAGAAGCATTTCTTCCTTAGAAATTCCTACCATCCCTATAGCCTTGCCGATTTTAGGGCTAATCCTGAGATTAAGAACGCCCTTTCCTCCCCTTCGACGCTTTGGATAGAGGTTGATATCTGTCTTTTTTCCGCAGCCTTTCTCGCTTGCAGTAAATACATACTCATCGTCTTTCCCCACTACAATCATTCCGATAATTTCATCTTTACGAGCCAAGGAGATAGCCTTCACACCGGCTGCCTGCCGTCCCATGGGTCTCACCTCAGACTCTTTAAACTTGATTGCTTTTCCCAGCTTTGTACCGATCAAAATATCCTGTTTCCCATTCGTCAATTTGGCCGTCAGTAATTCAGCTTTACGGCTGAGGCTTATAGCAATAATTCCGCCTTTGCGAATGTTTTTAAAATCACTCAATCTTGACTTCTTTATCTTCCCATCTGAGGCTAGCATGACAACATAGAAATCTTCAGAAAAATCCATCACGGAAACGACAGAATGGACTTTTTCCCCTGGGGCGAGCTCAATAAGATTCCTGATAGATTTCCCCTTACCTGAAACTCCCACATCAGGTATCTCATGAGCTTTCAGCCAGTATAGGCGTCCTTTACTGGTGAAAAAGAGAAGGTAGCTGTGCGTAGAGCAAATGTAGAGGTTTTGTACAACATCCTCAGCCTTCATGCTGATCCCTCTTTTTCCCTTCCCTCCACGGATCTGGAAATGGTAGTAGCTCAGGGAAGTCCTCTTGACATAGTCGGATGATGTGTAGGTGACTGCGACATCTTCTTCTTTTATCAAATCTTCTGGCTTTAATTCTGATATGGTCTCCTTTTTTATCTCTGTCCTCCTCTCATCCTGATAGTCTTCTTTTACTTTCTTTAGTTCGTCCACGATGATATCCAGAATAAGCTTTTCACTGCCTAATATCTTCTTCAACCTTATGATTATTCTCTTCAACTCTTTGTATTCATTCTGAGTTTTTTCTCTCTCCAATCGAGTTAATCTCTGAAGCTGCAAATCCAGAATGGCCTGAGCTTGAATCTTGGTCAGGTGAAAATTGGTGATAAGCCCTTTCCTTGCCTGTTCTACTGTTCGAGAAGAACGGATAAGGCTTATGATCTCGTCCAGATGATCCAGGGCAATATTCAATCCTTCCAGAATGTGAGCCCTTAATTCTGCCTTTTTTAATTCAAAACGTGTGCGGCGGCGAACAACATCCTGGCGATGAGAGATGAAGTAGCGTATCACGTCAATAAGGTTGAGTACCTTTGGCTGTTTCTCGACGATTGCCAGCATGATAATACCGAAAGTGGACTGAAGAGCTGTATGTTTGTAGAGGTTGTTCAAGATAATCTCAGGATACTCTCCCTTTCTTATTTCGATGACGATCCTCATGCCTTCCCTGTCTGATTCATCTCTTATATCGGCAATACCTTCAAGTTTTTTGCTATTCACAAGGTCTGCAATGTTTTCCAGGAGTCGAGCTTTATTGACCTGATAAGGAATTTCGGTGATGACAATCCGGGCTCTTTCGTTCTTCCTCCCTTTCTCAATCATAGCTCTCGCTCTTAATAAAATGATGCCCCTGCCTGTCTTGTAGGCATCTTTTATTCCTTCTAAGCCAAAGATATATCCACCCGTTGGAAAATCTGGGCCAGGGACAAACTTAATGATTTCTTCTATAGTTGCCTTGGGGTTCTGAATAAGGTGGATAATACCATCTATAACCTCCCCAAGATTATGGGGAGGGATGTTTGTAGCCATGCCAACGGCAATGCCTGATCCTCCGTTGATCAAAAGGTTGGGTATTTTTGCAGGAAAAACTTCAGGCATTTGGAGGCTTCCATCATAGTTAGGGACGAAATTGACTGTATCTTTTTCAATATCTGCCGTAAGGTCCTGGACAATTTTTTTCATCCTGACTTCAGTGTATCTCATGGCAGCAGGAGGGTCCCCATCAACGGAGCCAAAATTGCCCTGACCGTCTACCAAGGGATAACGCAGACTGAAGTCTTGAGCCATTCGAACAAGGGTATCGTAGACAGCGACATCTCCATGAGGATGAAACTTACCTATGACATCTCCTACAATCCGGGCAGATTTTTTATAGGGCCTGTTCCAAGTATTGCCGGCTTCATACATTGCGTAAAGAGTCCTGCGGTGAACTGGTTTCAGTCCATCTTTAATATCAGGAATGGCCCGGCCTATGATCACGCTCATCGCGTAGTCGAGGTAGGACCGCTTCATCTCCTCTTCGAGGCTAACCACAGTAGGCTTAGTACTCATCAATTCTCCTTTTTAAAAAGAGGGGAGGTTCCCCAAAGCACGATGCTTTTCAAACTCAAAAATTCCATTCCTGCATCACTAAAAGAAGGGGGACGGCTCTATTTTTCTCTGACGAATAAAAATAACTCTGTCAGGACAAATTTTAAATTTAAAAAAATAGAACTGTCCCCATTTATGATTAAAGGGTAGTACTTTGGGGAACGTCCCCTTATTATTAGATGTCAAGGTTCTGTGCTTCAAGCGCATTCTTATCGATGAAATTCCTTCTTGGTTCTACCTCCTCCCCCATGAGGGTGGTAAAGACTATATTCGCCTCAACAGCATCATGAATCGAGACATTTAAAAGAACTCGCTTCTCTGGATCCATGGTTGTCTCCCATAGTTGTTGAGGAGCCATCTCTCCCAATCCTTTATATCTCTGTATAACAATACCTTTTTTCCCTTGCTGAAAGAGGTAATCGAGAAGCTTTGCTTCATTATCAATCTTCACCTTTTCTCTATCGCTCAAAAGGAGGAATGGAGGTCTTAAATTCTCTAATTCTTTATGGATCTTAGAGAGGTTTTTGTACTCTACAGATGCTATGAGTTTCAGGTCCACCTTAGTCGTCACATTCATCCCATTAATCTGAAAATCCACAGATAATTCATAGGTTCCGTGCTCTTCGTCCTTGCTTAAAACAGAAACAACGCCTTTCTCTGTAAGAATGCTCTGGATTGTTTCCATTCTCTTCAGCTTCCGCAAAAACTCCAAATCATCACTTTCATTGTCAAGAAGAATCTCAATGAGAAAAAATGGATGGTTTTTCCTCTCCAGTATTTGAATATAATTCTTTTTTGCAATTATTCTTTGAAGGAATCTTCTGAATTTATCCCCTCCGATAACATCTCTCTTCCGGCTGACCTTTAATTTAAATTCTTCTGATATTTTTTTCATCATGAATTTCTCATAAGACCGCTCATCTCTCAAATACTGGGAAGATCTTCCTTTTGATATTTTATAGAGCGGAGGTTGAGCGATATAGAGATGTCCCCTCTCAATAAGCTGGGGCATCTGCCTGTAGAAGAAAGTCATGAGGAGGGTTCTTATATGAGATCCGTCTACATCCGCATCTGTCATGATAATCACTTTATGATAGCGCAATTTTTCCAGATTGAAATCTGACTGTTCTACACCAGTGCCCAAAGCGGAAACGATGATGCCGATCTCTTCGCTCTTAATAATTTTATCGTACCTTGCTTTCTCGACATTGAGGATTTTACCCTTGAGGGGTAAAATGGCTTGATTGCGCCGATCCCGGGCCTGCTTGGCCGAGCCTCCGGCAGAGTCACCCTCCACAAGGAATATCTCACTCTCAGCAGGATCTCTTTCCTGGCAATCGGCCAGCTTGCCTGGAAGAGATGTCGACTCCAAAACACCTTTGCGCCGAGCTAGCTCTCTCGCTTGTCGTGCGGCCTCTCTTGCCCTGGCCGCTTCTAAAATCTTCAGCACAACTTTCTTGGCAACTGTCGGATTCTCCTCAAAATAAATCGATAGCTCGTCGTTGACTATGGATTCCACAAGGCCTTTCACATCGCTGTTTCCGAGCTTCGTCTTGGTCTGCCCTTCAAACTGAGGGTTCTTTATCTTCAGGCTCAGCACCGCACACAATCCCTCCCGTGTATCGTCGCCTGTGAGATTTTGTTTCAGATCTTTTATCAGGTTATTCGCGTTGGCATAATTATTAATCGATCTGGTTAAAGCCGCTTTGAAACCGATGAGATGAGTACCTCCTTCAATAGTATTGATATTGTTCACGAAAGAGAAAATTGTCTCCGAATAGCTCGTGTTGTATTGAAGGGCCATCTCGACGAGAGTGCCATTTTTGTCGCTCTCAAAGTATATAGGTTTCGGGTTGAGGACAGTTTTATTTTGATTCAGATATTGGACAAACTCCTTTATTCCACCCTTGTACTGAAATTCATGCATTTTGTTGCTTCGTTCATCGACAATGGTGATTTTCAGCCCTTTATTCAGGAAAGAAAGCTCTCTTAATCTCTGGCTTAATGTTTCAAAATTGAACTCGATCGAATCAAATATTCCTGTATCAGGACTGAAGGTGACTTTTGTACCTGTATTCTTTGTTTTCCCTATCTTTTTCAATCTAGTTGAGGTCTTTCCCCTCTCATAGCTCTGGCTGTACACACCTCCATCTCTCTTTATCTCAAGGTCAAGCCTCTCTGAAAGGGCATTGACCACAGACACGCCCACTCCATGAAGCCCTCCAGAGATTTGGTATGTTTTAGCGTCGAATTTCCCCCCTGAATGAAGGGTGGTCATAACCACTTCTGCCGCTGGTTTTTTCTCCCTCTTATGCATGCCAACAGGGATGCCGCGGCCATTATCCGTAACAGTTACACTGCAATCCACATGAATAACCACATCGATTTTGTCACAAAAGCCAGCCAATGCCTCATCAATACTGTTATCAACAACCTCATAGACCAAATGGTGAAGCCCTACAGCTCCAGTGCTTCCTATATACATTGCTGGTCGCTTGCGAACAGCTTCCAGCCCCTTCAAAACTTTTATACTTTCGGCTGTATATTTTTTTGCTTTCATATTCTTATAATTTGAGGAAAAAAGAGGGCTATATGGGAAGGAATTTCACATAACCCAATGGGCATATTTCTCAGGGGAAATTATATCTAATTTTCACGATTTAGTAAAGGAAAAATCCCTTTTTTTTCCCCTTTTTTTTATTTAATTTTCATATGCAGAATCACCGAAATCTTAAGACAAACTGGAAGTCTCCAGAAAGCTGTTTAGAAATCAAAAATAAGCACACAAAATGGGGACGGTTCTATCGTTCATTTTTCTCATATTGCATAAAATCACTTTTTGAAAATGGGCCCATGTTTGGCTATAATGAGTGAGCGAGATATTAAAATGCCCGCAAATTTGCCGCCTCAATATTTCGAAACTGAAAAAAAACTAAAAACAGCCAAGACACCTCAAGAAAGAATTGAAATTCTGGAAGAGCTTCTTTCTTTAGTCCCAAAACACAAAGGCACAGAAAAGCTGCAGGCTCTCCTTAAAACAAAGATTTCCAAACTTAGATCGTCCTCTCAAAAAAAGCCCTCAGTAGCCAAACACGGGCCCAGCCATCACATCGAGAAGGCAGGGGCAGGTCAGGTTGTCTTGATTGGTCCCCCAAATGCAGGTAAATCTCAACTCATAAAATTCCTGACAAACGCAGAACCTGAAATCGGGGATTACCCTTTCACTACCCACAGTCCCTATCCCGCTATGATGAAATACGAGAATATTCAAATCCAACTCATAGATACACCCCCGATCACGCCCGAATACATTGAAATCTGGCACACAGAGCTGATCAAAGGAGCAGACGCTGTTTTGTTTCTTTTAGATCTGACTGATCCTAATCCAACTGAAGTCTTCGAGATTCTTTCATCTAAATTGAAAGAGAAAAGAATAGAATTCATTGGCGAAGGCCAAAAAGTTCCAGCAGAAACATGGTTCTTTCATAAGAAAACGTTGATAGTAGCAAATAAAAAGGATGCCGCTACAGGAGAAGAGAAAATCAGCCTCTTAAGAAAAACCGTGGAACCAAGGCTCAGCTTATTTGTCGTTTCTGCGGCACACGGGGACGGCCTTGAAGATCTAAAGAAAAATATTTTTTCTCTACTCAATATCCTCAGGGTTTACAGCAAGGTTCCAGGCAAAAAAGTTGACCTCAAGGATCCGTTTACCCTTAAAAGGGGAAGCTCGGTCATGGATATGGCCAAAGCCGTCCATAAGGATTTTTCCCAGAATCTGAAGTATGCGCGGATTTGGAGCAAAAACAAATATCAGGGACAAAAGGTTAACCGTGATTATCTTCTTGAAGACGAAGATATCATCGAACTTCTCATATAAATTATTCCTCTGAACCTGCTTATAGAGGAGGCCTTCCTCAATCCGATATGGACCGCACCTTTCGAAACCGACCTTCATTGAAAATATGAGGTTCAGAAGGGATCCGCCATCATGTTCTTCCGGCAATTCAGGGCTAGACTTTTATCTCTCACAATTAAAGGGTATAATCTAGACAATACGATCGGGGCGTGGCGCAGTCTGGTTAGCGCACAGCGTTCGGGACGCTGGGGTCAGGGGTTCGAATCCCCTCGCCCCGATAGCCCTTATACCTGATATGCTCCCAGTCCGTCTACAAGAAAATTGGGATATATTATGACTGTTGGATGAAATTTCTTTTACTCCGCACAAATCTTCCTTATAATATATGTGATTGCACATGTTCCTGAATGTCAATATATAGAAAATGGTCCTTTTTCATATTTATATCAAATATAAGCTCCATCTTCTGGACGGTCGGTGAATGTCGAAAACGGCAAACTCTCATTCCCTCATATTTCCAAATGCCAGAATATTCAGCCAATTACTAACCGATACAGTCTGCTGGATCCGGAATGTAATGGTAAAGGGCAACCGCAATGCGTTCCTGCATCGCCTCCACGGCTGGCTGTATGATTTTTTTGAGTATCTTATCATACGATATTTGAGTAAAATTCCTGCCATTATCGCGATCTATTTGACTCACAGTCAAGTAAGCGGTGAGCGATATCCTGGACTAAGCGATTTTGACCTCATCGTTATATGTGAAACCAAGGACCTCAAAGGGTTCCACACGGCCCTTAGAAGAATGAGGGCACGGCTTGTTCAATGGCTTCCGATTCAGGATGTCTCTGTATTCACAAGTGAAGAATTTGAAGAATGGCAGCGATTAGGCGGCGGGATGGAGCCGGTTGATGAAGTTAAACACTGGCGTTGCGCATATGGTCATGATGTGAGGCAGAAAGGATGGGACCTATCCACAAGACAAGCCGAACGGGACCGACTTCGCCTTTCACTCATGAGTTACCTGAAACTCATTACTGCAGCACTGAAAGAGGAGCCGGTTTCCTCTATTTTCTCCATCATAGCTCGAAGAGAGCTTTACAAAGGATTTTGCTTCTCACTATTCCATTTATATCCTGAGTATCTTCAAATACCGCGTCAACGAGATCGCATAGTCTTGTGGAATAGTGAACATGGGCCCTTCGAGGCTGTAGATGACTTGATCAAGACAGCGGAAAACAGGTTCCAAAGCGGTCACATTACTAACCCGAGTTATGAGATAACTGCCCTAGCCTTTCAACAGATAGATCAGGCGTTAAAAGTTAGGGATATTTGCTTTCCTTCGGCGCTAATGAAAGATTCGCCTGGCAAAAAAAGGATGTCTCCCCGTAATTATGCCGAAGTTTTGAGGCGGACCCGACAAATAGCTGACAGTATCTCGCAACTGCTTGAACATGATCTTGAAGCCATCTTTCTTTCCTCCAATGGATCGCCTCGGGGGTACGTTCTGGTCGTTGTACTTAAGGATAATCTGACACTTTGTCAAATCGGGAAAGCTTTGAGAAACTTGCATATTATATTTCGAGTCTATGACGATTCCTGGTTTAATGAACATTTTCCAGCCAAGGCACCTTTAGTTTATTCAAAACGGATGTTAGATTGCCACCTGGAAATCTGGCCTTTCGTAAATAATTTCGCACTTCGTCACGGATCTGTGTTATACGGCAATCCAGCTTTGTACCAGGAATCTCTCGCTTCTTCATCAAATTTTTTCTCAAAAGAAGATGAGATAAAACGGGAAATCCTCTCGTTTTCGATGTATAAACATCAAATATATATTGAGCATCTAAAGGTCGGGTTATATGATGCTGTAACCCTTCATTATCCCCGATTGTTTGTATTTAAACGAACAGGATGGGCGCCTTCCAACGCGGAAGAGGCTGTTCTCCATTACAGTGAAATCAAAGCCGAAGAGGATCCTGATTATCCGATAGCCTTTCTAAAGCAATATGGGAATCTCAATGTCGACAGGCTTACGAAAAATATGGGGCAAGATGCCTTTGAACAGGTCCGATTTATGCTGGAATCAAATCATTGAACAGGACACAGCTGGTTTGTAACTACCCGAAAGAAAAAAAATGACGACCTTTATTGATTTTCGGTATTCAAAGAGCATATCTTCAGCCCTCTTTTTCAGCCATCAGGTTGATGAGGCTGCTGTTGTCTTTACACCCGACCGGGACAGCTATTTCTGCTTTGAATATACAGATAATCAGGTAAACGGGAAATTGTTTGACCTTGTCACTAAAAATGGCCATGTTATGGGGTCAGTGCACAATAAAAAAACCGGCGAAATCATAATAAATGGGGAAGGAAACAAGAGTATAATACGAGTATTAGCTGCTCCATCGAACAAATCGGAAAGCATAATCTTATGCATGCGTATTGGACCTGGGACAACCGGACTTAAAGTCGGGAGAAATGTTTATGAAAAAAATTTTTCATTCTTCGTCCATCCTGAGCAGGAGCTTTATCTTTCTGAAGATAACGCAAAATCTCCAGTTTCTATCCTAGGCCGTGGGACAGGCCGTCTAATGCGATGGGGTGAGCTTTTCTATCACAAGCATGAATTTAATCCAGGAAGCCTCAATGTTGAAATGGTGTTTGACTGGCACAATCTAAGGTCCGGTCTACCTTTGAACGGAATAATGACTGCTGAAGAACTTATCTCGCAAAAACGCTTTAACTTGATGTTTCGCTCTTATGCCTATGACGATAAGAGCTCTCGGAAAACCGATTTTTTTAGGCTTTTCAATACAACAGCTGCACCTGATCTACGCTTTCACGTTGCGCCTCCGCTCTATTCAAGGATAGCATCGGATGTACCCAATATTGGACTGTTTGTGTGTGAAACGAAAAGCATCCTGCCTGGATTAGTTGAACGCTGCAACATGATGACCTCGATTATTGCCCCCACAAAATTTGTTTCCTCTGCTTTCAAATCCTCTGGAGTTCACTGCCCCATCTATATAGTCCCTCACGGAGTAGACCTTGATTTCTATGCACCATGCAATGAGAGTCAGAGCTTACCTGGAGGCAGAAAATTCAACTTTTTGACAGTCTCATCACAGGTGGAACGAAAAAACATCAAGCATATCGTCAGAGCATTCTTAGAAGAGTTTAGAGAACATGAAGATGTTGCCCTGTTTCTTCTCATTCGTCCTGAGTTTTTTACAACAGCGCAAAATGTTGCTTTGGATATTGCAGGATGGGAAAATCGCTATGCCAAACAAAGCGCCCCACTATTTATTTCTACTGAATATATAAGCCGATCCAACCTTCGTGATTTTTATACGCGAGCCGATGCATATGTCCTGCCCAGCAACGAAGGCTTCGGCTTAACACATTTGGAGGCCATGGCTTGCGGAACTCCGGTAATCGGGTTGAACTACAGCGGAGTTGTTGATTTTTTGAATGATCAACATGGGTATCTTGTCTCAACAGGTGCCTCATATGTTTCCAAACACCCTGACAGCCCAGCTTATGCAGGAGATCGGTTTTATGCTCCTAATGTAAAACATTTGCGCGCTATCCTCCGCCACGTTTTTGAAAATAAATCTGAAGCCAGGGAAAAAGGCATGCGCGGAAGAGAATACTGTGAAAAGCATCACTTGTTGAAGCGCGTAGGCTTGAAAATCGCTGATTGCCTTGAGAAAACGCGAGCTCTTGAATATACAGCGCAGAAAAAAAACCTAATTGATAAGCAAAAATTGAATTTAAGGAATTCACTTTCCTGGATTCTTTGTGTTCAAGATGACGAATCCCCAAAAAAATCCCTAAAATACATAAAAAAGGTAAAAAGCCCTGGAGAAGAAGTGTTATGCTTGTTTACTCGTTATGTCAATATGAATGATGTGTTGAAGGCCCGCAAAGCAGGCTTTTTATTTTACCGATGGGATGGCTCTTTCGAGAACTGCAAAATTGTAGCAAGAAGCACCCTGGCTGCAGAATGGGCTATTGTTTTAAATCCAGGAGAAACTATTAAAGGAAAGTTAGAATCGCTTCGATCATTCTTGGGAGAACAGCCAAAGGATGTTACAGAGGTATCCGTACCTTTGGTAGCCGGTAAATATCAGGTACGGATCATTCGACCCGATCCCCTGCTTGGAAAAACGCGATGTGCCACGTATGATGCTTTTTCAATTTATTTGTAAAGTAATACGTAATTATTTTTCTGGTTGGATGAATATATAAAATACCGTTTATCTTTTATTGCTGTAGACAGGAGATGAATTGTTTTAACACAGCGCCTCTAAGGAGCGCTGCGAGACTTCGCCTGTTTTGCCGTGTATAAAAAAACAACATACATGGGCTGTTCTTAAAGAGAAATGCTGTGATTGACATTAATTCTCTAATCAAGCCAATCTCAATATTTAAACGGAGCCGCCTCGGTAGAGACTTGGTGTTGTTTCTGGGAGCCCAGGCTTATTACAGGCTGGCCAGCATTGTTATCCTTGTTGTCTTATCCCGCCGCGTTTCCGAGATGGACATCGGCATCTTCTTCTTTGCCCTCTCTATAGCAGAGATGCTCTCTGTGATTATCACCTTGAGCGTCGATCCAGTAACGGTTAGACAGATTGCTGCTGAACAGGAAAAAGCGGGGATACATTTTTCTGATCTCCTGGGAATACGCCTGGTCAGCGGCCCTTTATATCTTCTTTGCCTGGGAAGCATCGCTTTATTCATCGGAGGGAGAGTGGGGTTTGTTGTTTTCATAACCGCTCTTTTTACACTTTTTGATCATTACTATTTCACTTTCGGCAGTCTTTTTATCGCGCTTCGGAAAATTATTTACAACGTATCCATAGGAGTATCGGTCCAGACTCTGTTTATAGCTGTTTTCCTCTGGGCCATGTTCGTATTACCCTCCCTTAACACCCTATTGGCTGTTTACCTATTCCGTTCTGTGTGCCTGGTCACTGCTGCCTTGTTTGTTACGACAATATGCATAGGACGTCCCAGTATATCTTTGAACCTGTCGTTGCTCAGGAAAGGATTCCCTTTCCTGCTCCTCACTCTGCTGACAATCCTTCAATTTCAGCTAGATACTCTGTTGCTGAAGCTGTTTACAGATTATGAAACAGTCGGACATTATAACCTCGCATCACGTATTATTTTCGCCTCCTTCTTTATTCCCGGCTCCCTGGGATCGGTATTCTATCAACGCCTGGCAGCAGATCGTCTGACATCCAGCAACCGTCGTAGCCTTGTTCAAATAACAACCATATTAATTGTTATAGGTTTCTTGATGATGACAGCTGTTTACATTCTTGCCGAGCCATTGACCCACTTGATGTATGGACAAATTTCTGAATCCATAAGCCCCCTGCTGCGTCCTTTAAGTCTGCTATTTCCCCTTAATTTCACGGGATTGTTTCTAGTATACGTTTTGCAGGCATTACACAAGGAAAAGGAGACACTCAATGCCCTGATCATAAGTACGCTGGCGGGATTGATTTTGAATCTGGTACTACTTCCCCTTATTGGCGTGTACGGTGCAGTGATCTCAAGGATTTCTGCTGCCTTGCTTCATACAGGCTTCACTCTCTGGTTAGTGAAAAGACTGCTCCATTAACTGTTCCCTATAACATAATAATAATCTTTGAAGTTTCTGTAAAATTTGAAGATCTCAAAGGAAGGAGAAGGTGTCGCTGATTATTTGCCTTTTTTTTGAATAAAGTCGTGAAGAGTCATATAATTTATTTCTGTGTTTCGACCTAATACAAATCTGTAAGATTGTGAACGAGAGAGCAATCGCATACTATTATACAGTCGTGATAGGATTAACCTTGTTTTGAGGGCAATATCCCAGACTCCCCTCTCAAGCAAAAATTCTAATCCCTGATATATGCCAAGTCCAACAACCATATACCTGATAAGAGTTTTAAGAACCTTCCTCTTTGCCAAGGGGGTAATCTCAGAGACTTCGCCGAGGTTTCGTTCACCGATTAAAAGAAAATCCGGCGGGCCTGACTCAGCTAAGCGGTCCTTAAAGAATTCGAGGTCAATCAAAGTTTTTGGTTCAAATTCCATCCGTTTTACCGTACGGAGACTTTTTTCCGGTATTCCCTGCGTTTGACCGGGTTGGACTCCGAGTCTTAGGGGAAAAGGCAGAATGTTACCATGCCGGTCTATTAGCGGCGTATCATCGCTCAGAAGCTTGAATCCTGGACAGTGGAGCAGTTTCAGCACCAGCGTACTCTTTCCTCCACCCGATGGAAGGACCAAAAGAATATTCCGCTGATAGTAGCATACCCCCAGGGCATGAATCCGATGGATTCTTTTGCTGTCCAAATACTGCCCTACTGTTGACAATATAAAATGATACACTATTTCATGAACAAGATCAGGGTCAATTCCGTGGATCACACAATCTCTATTTTGCCGATCATAAATCGCCATGCCCTTTCCAAAATAGTCAACATAGGTAGTCTTATTATTCCTGAAACAAACATTACGAGGAGTGATGAGAGTGGCCGGCACTGATGGAAGCTCTGAATATGGAGGAGGGGAAATGTTTATTTTAATCTGCATATCGTTTTTTCCAACAGGGACCCGAAAATAGGAAAAGTCACGTCGTATCTCTTCCAATAGACCTGCTGATGCGCTAGATACCCCTATCGTAAAATCATAAAAATTGAAGTACTCTTTCATTTAAACATGCTCTTAATAACAATCAATAAAATCGACATCGCTATTTTGTCATTCAAAGTATTCCTGTTCTGCACCCAATTTCCAAATGTCATAAGATATTTTCTCTAAAAAGTTTTTTGCCGCAAAAATTCCTGTTAGCATGGCATAATCGGAATTGCAATAACGAAAAAGACCAGCCCTTCCTATTGGCTGAAAATTTGAAAACTGATCGAGATAGCTGCGAACAACCTGCAAATGCTTATGGTAATCAAGACAATACACTGGATAAACTTCTGACCTCCGAACAACAAATCCAGTTATAAGATGCTTGCGGGACACAATCCCTGTTCTTTCCAGCTCTCCGACTGCGTAATCAATAAGGTTAAAATCGCTCATCTTCCAGAAGTTATCTCCTTCTGTGCAGAAATATTCTAATCCAAGAGTCGTCTTTTTCGGGTCAACGACCATAGCAGGACTCCAATTTTTATAATTCTGGATCCGCCCCAATCTGACTTCAGGTGAGTGTATATAAATCCATTGATCCGGGAAAATATTTTCTTTGTTAATGACTACATTCACAGCAATGTAGCTTCTAAAATTCAATCGGGACGCAGCATCTATAACATCTATCGGAGGCGGAGGAATCAAAGATTTTATAAAACAGGGCAATGGTATGCTCGAGAAAAGATATTCCACCGGTATTTCTTCTTTTCCGTGACAATTAGTATGTTTAACTTCAACGGAAAGGATCCTCCCACTATCGTGCTTGATTCCTGTCACTATTTTTTCTCGTTCGAATCTAGCCCCGTGTTTAGCTGCAACTTGCGCAAGATTATTGAAGAATTCTCCTGGACCTCTCCTCGGGTACAAAAAACTCTGAGCTAATGTCGTGGGCGTGGTCTTTTTGTTTCTCAATAAAGCTGTTTTGATTGCTACTCTTAAAGAGAGACCTTTGATCCGCTGTGCCGCCCAATCTGCAGAAATATTGTTACATGACATAGCCCATATTTTCTCAGTATAGGATTTAAAAAATATTCTGTACAATCTCTTTCCGAAGCGGTTGATGATCCATCCCTCGAATGTGTTATCATCGGCGTCTCTTGCTATCCTGGCATACAAATAGCTTGCGATAGACTGGGCACTCTCAACTGCACCCAGGTTCCAGAATGTATTGAAAAAGGATAATGGATAGTCAAAAAATTTTTTTCTGTAGAATATCCTCGATAATCTTTCGACTCTAAGCAGATCACTCTTCATGATTCTATTCCATAGATCATTGATTATTTTGGACTTAGATAAAAACCGATGACCGCCGATATCAAAAAGATAGCCATTAAAATCTATGGTCTGACAGAGCCCGCCGATGTTTGTATTTTTCTCAATTACAAGGGAAGACTGTCCTTCTTTACCTAACGCGTAAGAACATGCAACTCCAGCCGGACCTGCTCCTATGATGACAACTTTATCAGAAGAGATAGTCATGTTTTTATCCAAACTTTTAGTTATTTCGAGCAGGGTGATTGGAGCCGTAGGATTTTTTGACCGAGATCCTCCAAGTTTACCTCTCTTCTATAATGCTCATGAGTTTTTTGGAAGATTCAATCCCCAAATAAGATAATGGTTTCATTAAAACAGGTTCACTATAAAGAATTTAGCGTTTAAAATCAATCAGAGGCGAAAAATAAGACTTGTAAGTTAAGAGCTTTTTTGATAATAAATTTTTCTGTGCTATAAACTCGCTAAAATATTCAAAAAACTTCAGCCTTATGTGCGCCAATCAGGTCTCTGTTTCCATCATCGTTCCTGCTTACAATGCTGAAGATCACCTGGCTCGTTCACTTCCCGCGATAAAAAAATCCGATTATCCTTATTATGAACTTATCGTTGTGGATGATCATTCAACCGATGGTACTGCGGAAACTGCCAGGAAATATGCTGACATTTTGATTTCAATGCGAATAAAAGGAGCCCCGGGGAAAGCCCGAAATAAAGGTGCTGATAAAGGCAGAGGATCGATTCTCTTTTATTTAGATGCAGACGTAGAGATTTCGCCTGATTCTATCTCCCGTATTGTGAAATTTTTGGAAGAAAACCCTGACATTGGAGCTGTCTTCGGGTCTTACGACGACAACCCTCATTGTAAGGATTTCTTCTCTCAATACAAAAATCTTTTTCATCATTTTGTGCATCAAAACGCAAAGACTGAGGCCAGCACTTTCTGGGCTGGCTGTGGAGCTATCAGGAAAAAAGTTTTTCTAGAAGCTGGCGGATTTCCTGAGAGATACTCATCCCCAGCTATTGAAGATGTTGAAATGGGGTATAAATTAAAAGAACAAGCCATCGAGATAAGACTCGTGAAAGAATTGCAAGTTAAGCATCTAAAGAAATGGAATTTTTTGAATCTTTTAAAAACAGATATCTTCCAACGCGCCGTGCCCTGGGCCAGACTTTCCTTAGAAAAGGGACTTCCATACGATCTAAACTTCAAACTCTCGGATAGAATAAGCGGAATCCTGGCTTGTTTGACACCGATTAGCCTCATCGTAATATGGTGGTACGTCCCCTGTGTGTTCATATCCATCATGTTTGCAGGCGCTCTTTTTTACATGAATCGAAAACTTTATCGATTTTATTTACTGAAAAAAGGATGGAAATTCGCAATCCTCTCTGTTTTTCTCCACTGGTTTTATTTATTCTACAGTTCTATCACTCTAATCTCAGCCACAGGTATATTCATGGTCAAAAAAATCTTATCGAAATGGCGGGAAGCATTTATTCCTTAAGTTTATCCAGAATAGGGTAATTCTCTGTATCGGCAATTCTCATCATGCGGTAAATAACCTCTCTCCTTTTTCCTCTCATCACAGGATTATAGAATTCCCACACAATCTCTTTATCCTTTGTTATCTCAAATACTCGACCTTTAGCAGTTTCTGTTATAAGCGTATTCCCGTTGGGCAACCTTTGACTCGCCCCTGCCCAATCAGAAAAAAATGACTCAGGAGGACTGGCTGTATATTCCCAGACAATCTCTCCAATAAAAGGATTCAATTCGATTACACGCGAATAGCCTCGTCGTGTTCCATTATCAAAGACCAAAATGTTCCCGCTTTCCAGCAATGTCGAGTGATGAGGTTCTTCAAGGTGATTTTTTCCCCAGCTCCATATAAGCTTTTCTTCCTGAATATCTAATACTGCGAGTGAATCCAGGTTTCTTAAGCAGATCAAGACATTACTTTTTTTGAACTTATCGCTGATATCTTTATCTATCACTTTAACGGTATTTGCATGAAGAATATCAGCAGTAATGCCAGCAATTTCCCTCGGAGGCGCTAAATTCTTTTCAATTCTCGTTAAAAAGTCTTTCGGATCAACCAGCCACAAGAGTATCTTCTTCAATCGAAAAAGTGGAACCTCATTCTTCAAGATTTTAAATAAAGATATCTCCTTCTTTATTTCTCCGGAGGGAGATAAAATTACAAGATAATCATTTTTAATAACTATCGGAAAGCCTAAAGAAAACAGAATCTCATCCTTATGGATCAAAGAAAAAATATCGCTATCTTCGTTTATATCGATGTCATGGTGAAAAGGCAATTTTTTACTCCACTTAATACTGGAGTTCCAATCCAATCTTACGAACAAATCTTTTTCGCTAATTCCTAATAAGTCTCCATTTCTGCACATCCTAACATGATGCCAAATATCATTCTCTCTACCTCTCATTTTCACAGTCCAGGTATGGAGCACATTCCCAAACATATCCATAAGATAAGAATGTGGGGAATGGCGAGAATTATAAATGTTTATCCCTTGATAAGATTTCTGTGGGACATACTTAGTAACTCCTGTCTTTTCCATGGATTTCTCTGCTGACACCCATCTGGCATACGGCAAAGACCTGAGCACCGTCTTCTGCGCTGAGGAAGCCATATCCTGTTGATCAACACTTACAAGTGAAAGAAATAAGGAAGCCATAAAAATTAAACTCGAAGAAAATAAAAATACATATTTTGCCGCGCTTGGCTTCAGTAGAATCAAGGATAAAGAGACCATAAAAACAGAAATACCTGTATTGCTTAAAATGCTTACAAGATTGAATCTATAGTCATAGACATAATGATTCATTATCCAGAGACAAAGAGAGAAAAATAAAAAACATATTAGAATGATGCCTCTAAACTGGCTTTTATTATCTGTGTATAGATTTTTTATGTTCGACGGGGATAGGAACCAAAATAATTTTGATACCAGAATGAACAGAAAGAAGAACAAAAGTACATATAAATAGGAAATAAGGTGAAAAGTAACAAATACAAGGGGGACATACCTAAACCCGAAAATAAAACCTATTAATAATAAACTTAAAAAAGATCCAAAAACTGCCAGGCCTAATATCACTCTCACTATATTTTTTAACTTCACCCTATTCTCTTATCATTCTTCCTATTGCTAGGACTTCTCTTCACTCTCTGTTCAAAATTTCACAGGTTGACATCTTTGCGATTTATACATCAGCGAAAAATGAATGTCAAAATACCAGAAAAAGGAAGAAAAGAAGATATGAAAAAGGAATATGAATCTTAAATAGGTTAAAAGGTTAAAATGCAAGAAGGAAATCTAAATTTGTTGCCAACATGTGCTTCTCTTCGAGGGCTGTTGCTGAAAGAGAGGTTGTGTCTAATCTAGCTCAATCAATTCATAATCCATGCTGCCCAAACCGATCTTAACTCCATGTCTGAGCTGCATAGACCAATCCACATCATATCCAACTCGTAATATATCTTTCCCGCTTCTGCTGTTCACCAAATCCACAGAGGCTTTATCTAAAGCTATAGGATCAGAAGAACCCAAAATCCCGATATCCTCAACTATAGTTGACTCATCCTGCCCTATGCAGTCACAGTCTTTAGTAATCTTGAGCAAGAAATTAATAAAGCTAATTTTGCCTTTAAAATGCTTGAAGACGCTGTATGCATATTCGCTCATCTTCTCTTGACATCGCAAAGCATCGGAATCCCAACTGAATTTAACAGCATTAACAGTACACACAACAAGACACTCTCCACATCCGATGCATTTTTCATCTTCAATCGCTGCTTTTTCATCTTCCACAGTAATGGCCTGCTCAGGGCAGTATTCCACACAGACCTCGCAACCCGTACACTTCTTAGCATCTACCCACGGATGAACATCAGAATGCTGTTCAAGCTTCCCGGCTCGAGATGCACATCCCATACCCAGATTTTTTATGGCAGCTCCAAAACCACTCATCATATGGCCGGTGAAATGGCTTAGACAGAGGAGCAGATCTGAATCAAGGATTGCACTGGCAATTTTGGCTGCCTTAACTCGTGGTAAATCGATCTGGATCTCATCACCATCCCGTCCAATAAGGCCATCGGCAATGACAACAGGTATCCCGACAGCATCTTGAGTAAAACCATGTTCCTGTGCCAAGCGAAGATGATCAACAGAATTTGACCTCTGGCTTACATAAAGGGTATTTGTGTCTGTTAGAAACATATGAGATGTTTTGTTCTCGATATGGCTTATAATATCCCTAAGCCATTGCGGCTTTATAAATCCGGTATTGCCTTTCTCACCGAAGTGAATCTTCAGAGCCACATAAGAATTTTTTTCGATTTGGTCTAAGAACCCTGCCTGAAGAAAAATCTTCTCCGCTTTTTTTGCTACGGCTTTATGTCCATCTTCCCTTTTTGCAGGGATAAAATAAACTTTGCTCGGTAACTTATTCTGAACTTTCAACTCACCGTCTCCTCTAAAATTTCCCGGGCCACTTTAAGCCCAGTGCTTCGTTCGAAACTATAACCCAATGAAGAGAGAGTGATTTCCAGGGCATCGATCGCGAACAGAACCTGAGAAATAGACAGATTGCCCATATGCCCTATCCGGAAAACCTTTCCTGCCATCTCTGCCAGCCCTCCGGCCACCACAACTCCGTTTTCTGCGAATTTGCTTCTAAAAGATTTATCTTCGATCTCCTCCGGATATTGAACCACAGAAAGCGTATCCGCTAAAAATGGCTCCTGAGTAAAAAGAGAAAAGCCCAGCGCTAGTAGAGCTTTTCGGATAGCCTCAGCTGTACGAGCATGGCGCAGAAATCTTTTCTCCATTCCCTCCTCAAGGACTATCTTTGTACCCTCATAAAAAGCTCTAATCTCATTAACACAGGGAGTGGAAAAATATTTTGATGGGTCCTTCATAATCGGAAGCCAGTTGAGGAGGTCAGAATAATAGGCTGGAATAGCTTTCATCTCTCTTCTTTTTTCCATAGCTCTCTCTGAGAGGACCAAAACCGATAAACCCGGTGGTGCACCAAAACACTTTTGAGCCGCAGTAAGGATAACGTCAATCCCCCAATCGTCCATTCTCTCTTCTATCCCTCCAGTAGCACATACGCCATCTACAATAAAGAGAATGTCCCTTCTCTTTAATTTTTCTGCGTATTCCATAACAGGGGCACACGCTCCTGTACATGTATCCACATGAGTAGAGACTACAGCTCTATACTCTTTCTCAGAAATCTTTTTTTCCAGTTCCTCGGGTAGAACAGCTTTTCCCCATTCACTTTCAATAAGATCAAAGCTCAAATCGAAGCTTCGAGCAATCTGAGTCATTCTTTCTCCGAAGAAACCTTGGGAAAGGACTAAAAGATTTTCTCCTTTTCCCACGGTGTTGAGAAGGGCCATTTCCATAGCCAATGTCCCTGCTCCAGCTACAATGAATGGCTCGCCTTCCTCACAGAAGACAATTTTCTTTAAGTTGGTCAATGCCTCCTTTAATTCAGCGACAAGCTCAGGGCTGACATGAGAAACGGTAGGCAGCGAGAGGCTGTTTAAGATGCGAGGATGAACAGGACTCGGCCCGGGAATCATGAGCAGTTTTTCCTTTTGCATTTTCGCTCCTTAACGCAAAATCTCTTTCCATTTTTATCAATTGTCTCTGATAAATCAAGTTATAATTGTTCAAAAGGGGTCAAAAGGGGTCAGGCTTTCATAAGTTTTATAATTTTTACAATAGAGTCATACTTTTCCGATTTTTCTATCGTATAAACCTATATAATCAAATAATGGTATGTAAATTTATGAAATCTATTAGCCAAGAATAATGAGATCAGGTATTCATAACTTTAATTTTTACGTTAATTGGTGTCAGGCCTTGACAGTTACTAGAGAACCCTGTCTCTTTCTTATTATCTAAGTACCCCTAGGATAAGACCTGATCCCGAAGTTTTTAAATATTCAAGTTATGAAACTTATGAAAGCCTGACCCCAATGCGATTTTGGAAAATGTCGTCTTTTATGATAATATTGTTTTCAAATTTTTTTTCGCGAAGAAAAAAATGCTTCAGATCACCCATCTATCCAAAACCTTTGACTCTCTCAAAGCGGTTGACGACATATCTTTCGATATTAAAGAGGGGGAAATATTCGGGCTGCTGGGCCCCAATGGAGCCGGTAAAACCACAACTATATCTATGATCGCAAGCCTCTTAAAACCAGATTCCGGAAAAATCATCATCGATTCCCTCGATATCGATAAAGATTTAAAGAAGATCAAGAAGGTCATGGGAGTAGTCCCTCAAGATATGGCTTTCTATGAAGAATTGACAGCTAAAGAAAACTTAATCTTCTGGGAGAAGCTTCAGGGTCTCAGAAAGAAAATCTTGGAAGAAAGAATCAAATATTATCTGGAAAAAACTGGGCTTACAGGGAGAGAAAACGAACCTTTAAAAAAATATTCTGGGGGGATGAAAAGACGAATTAACCTCATCATCGGCCTGATTCACCAGCCAAAGCTTCTACTCCTTGATGAGCCAACAATAGGCATCGACGTCCAAACTCGACTCAACATCTACCAGATAATCAAAGAGGCTTCTTCTTCTGGAACAACCATCCTTTACACTACCCATAATCTGCAAGAGGCAGAAGAACTCTGTCATCGGATAGGAATCATGGACCTGGGAAAGATTCTGGCCAGGGGGACCTTGACCGAATTGATAAAGATTGTTGAAGAAAAAGATATCGTACTCATAAGCGGAAATTTCAACGCTGACCAAGGACAAAAAATCCTGACGCCCCTTAAGGATGCAACAATCCTTTCTTTAAAAGATGGAAAAGTTGTGTTGTCGCTGGAAGCATCAAAGAGAATACCTGTTCTCCTTGAGGAATTTTTTAAAGAGAGGATATCAATCGATGATGTCTCCATAAAACAGCCAAACCTAGAAAGTGTTTTTCTTAAGCTCACAGGCAAGGAACTCAGAGAGTGAACAAAGTCTTCCTTCTAGCCCGCAAGGATTTCATCCGAAAGTGGAGAAATCCAGTTGTCATCATCGGTTTCTTGCTGATTCCTCTTCTCTTTTCCTTTATCTTGGGAATAATCTTTGGTCCATCTGAAGAAGAAACACTCCCCCGCATCCGTGTCCTAGCAGTCGATAAGGATCAAAGCTTCTTCTCTGAATTCCTCTTGAACTCTTTTAAGCAGGGAGAACTCAATGAAATGATCGAGCTTAAGAAAGTCGAAGAGGAAGAAGGCCGCAAGCTCATGGACAGAGGCAAAGCCTCAGCCTTGCTTATCATTCCTCAAAATTTTGAAGAAAATATATGGAATAGAAAGCCAGTGGAACTCTCGCTTCTCAAGAATCCTTCAGAACAGTTTCTTCCTCAGGTAGTAGAAGAAATCTGTGATATTGCCTCTCTTGTATTCTCGGCTATTTTTTCAGTTTTCTCTGATGAGTTAGGCACAATAAAAAGCTTTATTGATATCGAAGAATTTCCTGATATAGAAATCTCTTCTCTCGCAGTTCAGATCAAACATAGGATAGAGGGAATTTCCAAATATGTCTTCCCTCCTGTTATCACTATAAAACAAAGAACAATCGAAGAAAAAGAAGAGGAGGAAGAAACTCCTATTTCTGTCTATGGCTATATCCTCCCGGCTATGGCTGTCATGTTCCTCCTATTTATATGCAATATTGTCTTCGAAGACCTGTTGAGGGAAAAAGAAAAGGGGACTCTGTTGCGGATGAGCATATCACCGATGAAAATCGCTGATTTCGTCTGGAGCAAAATCCTCACCTCAGCCATAATAGGAATCATCTGTACTTTGACATTAGTTATATTGGGAAGGATCATCTTTTCTATCCGTTGGGGAAATCCTTTTTCGGTCTTTCTCATTATCCTCTCGCTCAATATTCTGATAGCTGGTCTCATCTCCTTCCTCTATTCCTTCGTGCGAACAGAAAGACAGGCAGGAGCAGTGGTTACTCCCGTGGTTCTTGTAATGTCTCTGTTGGGAGGAAGTATGATGCCCGCAGAAAACTTTCCTCCATTTATCCTAAACTTCTCAAAATTGACTGTGAATTATTGGGGCATCAAAGCCTTTCATCTTACTGTGGTGGGAGAAGGCTTTCAAAGGGTCTTCCCGATTCTCATCGGGATGGTTTTTGCTGGTATTCTCCTTTCTTTAATCGGTTCTTATTTCTTAAATAGGAGTTTGAGAAGAGGGTTGTTTAAATGACTGCTTGGAACATTGCTTTTAAGGACCTGAAGCTCGCGTTCAAAGACAAGATGTTTTTCTTCTGGCTCCTCGTATTCCCTCTCCTCTTTGCAGTCGTATTCAGCCTCGCCTTTCCGGAATCTTCAGAAAGCATCCAAAAAATCTCACTTAATGTTATAGATAATGATAAAGGTCTCCTTTCTCAAGCGTTGATAACAGAGCTGGAGGGTGAAAAATATACAGTTGAATCTTTAGAAAAAGAAACGGATAGAAAAATAAGGACTCTCATCATCCCTGAGAATTTTTCCAAAAATATTTTGGAAGGAAAACAAGTGGAGCTTATCCTTGAAAAAGAAGCAGAAAGCAATATAGAAGCTTCTCAGGCCGCTTATTCGAATGTTTTAAAAGCTGTCATCAAGATCCTGACCAAACTAGTTACTCTGGCTTCCCAGAATGAGAGTGAACTCCAAGAAAAATTCGATCAGCATGACATAGAAAAGCTAATAATTCTAAAATCAGAGCTTGCAGGGAAACTTGGGGCTATTCCGGGTGGTTTCAATCATATGATTCCAGCCTCTTCCGTCATGTTCATTCTCTTCACTGTACTCATGTATGGAGGAATAACACTTCTTGAAGAACGCAGATTAGGTCAATTGGAAAGAATCTATTTAAGCCCTGCGTCTTTCTCATCCATCATCGCTGGAAAATGGACGAGCGCTTTTCTTCTCGGTATGGCACAGATCACTCTTCTTTTTTTAATCGGAAAAATAATATTTAGAACTCACCTTGGAAACTCAATCCTTGCCCTATTCCTTGTGGCCTTCTTTTTCTGCGGAACCATAGCTGGCATGAGCATCCTTTTTGGAAGTATTATCAAGAAGGAGGAAGTGCTCATCGTCTTTAATATAATCTTTGCCAATCTCATGTCAGCATTGGGTGGCTGTTGGATACCCTTGGAGCTATTCCCTGCAAGTATGAAGAAAGTGACCTATATCTTCCCAACCGGATGGGCTATGGATGCTTTCCATCAGCTGATTTTCTTCGGCCATGGACTCAAATCCGTCCTTTTCAACATCCTCATCCTTTCTATCTTTGCACTGGTTTTTCTCGTTTTGGCAGTAAGGTTTTTTAAGTTGAGAAAAATCTAAATACAAAAAGGGCGAAGACTACTTTTTAACATCAATAATTGTCGTTGCGAGCGAAGCGTGGCAAGCTCCTCGTTTTTGGGGATTGCACAGCCTATTGCGAGCACAGCGTGGCAATCTTCTTCATTGCTCGCAAAAAGGTGGGCTTGATGAATCAAACATCTAAAAAAGGGGACAGTCCCCTTTTTTTATGGGGACAGTCCCCTTTTTTATTTTTTTTATTTTACCTTTTTTAATCGGTGGCGCTTATTTTATAATTCACGCCTTCATAACGGATAATGATATTCGAGGCCACTGAAAGATATTTGGCAATCCCGGGTTTCTCAGAAAGCAAGCGAAAATATTTCTCTGAACCAAATAAAATTTCTCTAACAGAACTTCCCTCTTTATATAAGCTATCCACCCAGTATCCATCCTTCAGGTAAAAAGTCTTGTCTTTCTTATATCTGATTTTCTGAGAGACCACTTGAGCAGCCTGAAATTCTCCTTTCAATTTCTGCGAGATTCTGGCTATTTTTACGGCACCTTCGCCTGTTTTCTTCCTGGCCAAAAGAGCTTCTTCAGCCACAGGTGCTGCCGCATCAATCGTGCCTCTCTCTTTTTCAGTCACAAGGAACGAAGTGTATGGAGTTACAATTCCATACTTTAATCCCAGCTTTTTCACTTCCTCCACGAGCTCTCTATTCTCTCCATGGAGGCGAATCTCCTCGAGGAGGTAGCCAATCCTCCTTGTTGCCCAGAGTCGCGGCAGGAAATTATATGCCTCATTCTCAACAAGCTTTTGACCTTTGAGCACAAATCTCTTCTCTTTCCCCTCCACTTCTCCTGCAAGTTTTACTTCAACTGGACCCGCTCCATCATATTTTCCGATGAGAACAAGTTGAGAACCTTTGAATAGGTCAGGCATTACTCTCGGATAAACATCTCTTACCTTGATGCCATTAAAATCGACATTCAGGTCAGAAAGAAGGGGCGAGGAGATTTTCTCATAATAATTTGATATTGCAAGCTCTAGATTCTCATTCTCATCCACATAGACCGAAGTCCCGCGGTTTTCGGCTGAAATCTTGTCTAAAAGCTCCGTATTGACATCATATCCGACTCCAAAGACAAATATCCGGGAACTCAGCTCATTGGTTTTCTTTATATTCTTCAATATTTCTGCCACATCAGTAATACCGACCGTAGGAAGACCATCTGTAAGAAAAAGGATATAATTGGGTCTTTTCCCAGACTCTATCATCTTTAAAGCCTGAAGGAGGGCATCATTTATGTTTGTCCCCCCAGAATCCTCTATTTCATCCACAAAACGAAGTGCTTTTTCTCTGTTTTCTGTGCTGGCAGAGATAATCTCTGAGGAAAGCACGCTGACTCCATCATCGAAATCAATGAGTGAGAACTTATCCTTTTCATCTAAATGATTGATGATAAAGCGAACAGCATCTTTAGCCTGTATGATCTTTTTTCCACTCATGCTTCCTGAACTGTCGATGACGAAGACAAGGTTTTTGTTGATGATCTTTTCCTTTTTGCTCACGTAAGGGGGCGAAGCCAGGAACATGAAATAATTTTCTTCCGAACCTTCCCAATTCATGAAGGAAAGTCCAATATCATCTTTGGAAAAAGAATAATAGAGGACAAAATCTTTTTCTGGTTTAATGTTTGCTCCTTCAAAGCTCACTCGTGCCTCGCCTTCTGCTATTTTTCTTGTAGAAACCTTGTGGGAAGGAGAGTATATATTTGAAAGAGAAATTTTCGATTCAATATTCACAGAGATTGCAACCTCCTTGATCGGGTGGAGAGAAAATCTCTCTGTATTTAACGGGTAGACATATCGGACAAGGTTTCCTTCTGCCTTTAAAACCTGAGTATAAGACAATCTTATTCGCTTTTCTCCATTAGCAGGAATCGGAAAGACTCTGGCTCGGAACATGTTGCGTCCCACATATTCCAGAAGGGCAGGATCTTTAAGCCTCCGGACTATATCTTCATAGATCCGGCGTGCCTCGTTCCTATCTAGAACCCTTCCCTCAACTTTTTTATCTCCAATATACATGGCAAACTCTGAAATGGCTGCTCGTTCAGGCAATGGAAAAATGAAATCTCCTTCGATATCTCTTCGGTGATTGTTAATAAATACCTGGTCGACAGAAGTCTTAGCCACTTGATTTATGATCTCAACATTTGCACGGTGATATTTCACGGTTAAAGGGGGGATCTTCTCGCCCGGCCTCGGCCTAGGAATGATGAATCCGTCTGCCAGCAGATCGGCTGTAACAAAATAAAAAAGAAGAAGAAAAAGGATCATAGAGAAAAATTTATATGTTCTGCTCTTTTTCATTCTTGACCTCTCTAATCTTACGATTCTTTTTGCTCTCTTAGAATAAAACTCCTCTTTCATGAAGAAAGTTTCATGAATTGCCCTTTTGCTTTTCTATGTGCCAGCTCCCCAGGCAGATGAGCTAAAGCCCTCGATCTATCATTCCGTTTTTTTAAGCAGCTTTTCTAGCTCTTGTCTGAGCGCTTCCACAGAGTTAAACAGTTCTACATCAGTGGAAGCGAATCTTTCTCTATTCTCGCTCAAGATAAAAACTCTTGAAATACCTACCTCATTGGCTGCTCTTACATCAAAAGGAGAATCTCCAACAACAGAACATTCCTCCTTCTTTAGTCCTAGCTTCTTCATGACTTCCAGAAAAGGAGCGCCGGAAGGTTTCCACAGCCCGCTCTCCCGAGTGATGATGTAATCAAAGTTCAGGTTAAATTTTTCCAAAAGATAAAAAGCATTCTTCTGAGAGTTATTCGTTACCACGGCTTTTTTTATCCCTTTTTTGGTTAACAAATCCAGGAGTTCATGCATCCCCTGCTTTAATTCTGCTTTTCTTGTGGCCTCATCTTCATATCTTTCTAATATTTGCCATTTCTCTGATCTTTCCGGCTCTTCAAGACTGTTGAGGAAATGGAGTATCGGAATCCCTTGGGTTTCGAGCTCTACTCTTATCTTATCCCAATCATAGGGAACATCAACAATTGTGCCGTCCAGATCAAAAATAACACATCTCAACTTCATTAAAGTCCTATCTCCATCATTCTTTAATCCTTCCTACTTCAAAAACAGGCTCTCCCTTGCTTGTGGGAGGAGTATTGATGATATAAAGGATCATTCCACTAAAGGGTGCCTTGAGCTCTTGTTTTACTTCGCCGAGAAAATCTGTAATGTAGCCAACTTTCTGGCCTTTTGTGACATAATAGCCCATCTTCGTTAAGGGATAGAAAAGTCCATCATGGTCAGAATAGATAACTTCATAACGATCAATCCAAGCAGGCTCTGAGACAAACTCTGGCTTTCCCCCTATCATTTTAAAGAGCCTCATAACGCTCAAAGTCCCTTTAATATTGCGAACAATCGCCTCTTCATCGGTCTTGCCCAGGTAACCGGATTCTGTAGTTATGGCCGGTTTTCGATGCAAAATAGCTGTGTTCGCGCAGTATTTGGAATGAGCGATGTCTTTGCTTCGAGTTTTGTCGATAATAATATGCTCTATCCCAAAGGCTAAGACCATATCCTTAGATATTTTGTCTACTCTTTCATCACCGCTGACCATCCAATAACAATAGGGAATCAGAGCTTCATTTCCATCTCCGCAGTGAAGATCGATAAGAAAATCGCACTTCTCTATAACTTCTTCTTTCAAGACATAAGCAATCCGCTGGGAAAGAGTCCCCTCCAAATCTCCGGGAAACACTCTGTTCAAATTCTTCCAGTCATAGGGATTATAATAGACAATCCGTTTTTGAAAAGCAGGGAGGTTAGCAATATGAACTATAATCAATGTTCCACTCAGGGATTGGGGGTCGATCATTTTTTTCAGTCGATAAAGAGCCAGAATTGGTGGGTATTCATAACCGTGAACACCTGCAACAAGCGCCAGGACTTTCCCTTTTTTTGCGCCATTGATTATGGTTACCGGAATGAAAGTGCCAATATTATCTTTTTCAGGGACAGATAAATAGCCTGACATAGCTTCTCCAGGTACGATTTTAAGATCGCCGATGATAAATGTATCATTTCCTTCAAATGACCATGAAAATAAGGTCAAACCCAATAACAAGAGAAAACATATCGATAGAACTTTTGGATATCTCCAAGCCATGATTTTCTTAACCTCCTCTCCATTTTTGAGAATTCATGCTCGTTATTCTATCCCATTGCCCAGCTCAGGTCTACCCATTTACTCATGGGGTCAGGTCTTGTTTTTTTCCCTATATAGGAGAGACCCACTAATTATAAGGCAAAAAAAGGTGGCGGATATGGCAAAAAACAATACCTGACCCCATGTTTTTTTTACAAGTTTTTTTTTATTCTTTTTTATGTTGCTTCTTAATTTTCTATTTGTTATAATGCGCCACTGAAAAGCTTTTAACTTATTAATTTTGAGGGAGGTGCTTCTATGGGTAAAGCCTTAGCCATCCTTGGAGGCCTAATCGCTATGGTAGGCGGCGTAGTTCTAGCTGTCTTTGTATGGAGACAGGAATTTATAGAACTCATTTTTGGCTGCATCCCTCCTATTCTTTTCTTTGGCGGCCTGATTGCTCTCATCGCGGGAATCAGCAGTATAAAAGATGCAAAGAGAACCAAAAAACTAGAAGAAGAAACAGAAGAGGAAGAAGTGAAAGTTGAAGAGCCAGCAGTAGAAGAAGAAACAGAAGAAGAAAAAGTGAAAGTTGAAGAGCAGGCAGCAGAAGAAGAAACAGAAGAGGAAGAAGAGGAAAAGACAGAATAGTAAAATCTAAAAAATAAGATCACTTCTGCTTAGAAGAAGTCTTTCTTTCAATATAAAAGTCTGAGTCTAAACATCCATTCTCTAAAATTATTTATAGATTTTATTAGCCCTCTTTTCTAAGAGGGCTTTTTTAAAAAGCGGCAATCCCTCCTTTCTGTCAGCACAAACAAATACTCAAAGACCCACATAAACTCTTGACATGTAATTTGTAATGTTGTATTATGTAACTAAATTACAAATTACGAAGGAGATTATTATGGAAGATAAAAAAGAAAAACAAAAAGCCCAATCAAAACAAACAACCAAGAAACCGCAGAGCTCCCTCAATGAATTGGGGGCATCTGTGGAGAAGTTCGCTGTGAAAACCGCAGAATCTATCAGAAAAGCTGTGGAAAAAGCTCTTGCCTCAAGAAACACCGTGTTGACTATCCGAGTCAACGATGAAAGCAATAAGAAGCTGAATATGCTAGTCGAGGCGGGTTTGTTTAGAAGTCGTTCCGAAAGTGCAGCTTTCCTTATTCAGGAAGGAATAAAGAACCAAGCAGATCTTTTTACAAAGATCTCGAGCAAACTAGAAAAAATAAACAAAATAAAAAAAGAACTTCAAAATATTGTCACCCAAGAAATCAAGACAAAAAGCAAGGCAGGCTAAAAACATATAAACACCTCCATATCCTAATAACAATATGGGCCAAGCCTGATTCATATTGTTTTTCCCTACTTGCCTATCCCAGAAAAGCTATGATAATATTTCTTAAGTGGCCTTTCTCAATACTATTCTCCTAACGCTTCTCGTCTCCATCTTACCTTCGACAATTCAAGACATAGAAAAAGCCTTCCTGCAGAATAACCCAAAAATTCTCTACTCACTTTTTTCTTCCCGAAGCTCAATTAACATTTCACTTCCTGAGCCAATATCCTTCTCTGATCAACTCTCTCACCAACAAGCCTATTTTCTCTTCAAAAGAACATTTTCTTCTTATGCAACTTTCGAATTCTATTCAGAAAGCAAGCTCCCCGCCTCACCTGAAATAAGAAATTTTATCTTCAAGGCAAGATGGTCATTTAAAGATAAAAAAACGAATAACCAATATGTTTTCCATATTTTCTTTTACTTGATGGATGAAGCCTCAAAAAAGAGTGAAAAACTCAAAAGCAATTGGAAAATAATCGAAATCAAGGCGGAGAGAAGATTTTGAGGAGAACGATCAAAAAAAAGGGCTTTCTTTACGCTTTTCTTTTCGGAATACTACTATCAGCGATTTTCCTCGCTCTCTCCTTTGCCCTTCCTGCCTTTACGTCTTCAAATAACTTCTCAAAAAACTTGCGCCAACTGAGGCATCAGGCTCAGGCAGTTAAAAATGAATTTGAAAGCCTGATTTCTGAAATAAACCAGAAGCAAGAACAACTCAAATCTTTTCCTTTTTCTCGAAACAAAAATGAAATTTTCGACCTGTTTAAAAAACTTAACCTCGACACAGAAAAAGAAGGCATTGCTTACTACAACAAAAAAGGGGACCTCATCCTTTGGTTAGGGAATGTCATTGATTTGATAACCCTATTCCCCATGAATAAAGAGAATGCTCTCAATCAGGAGTATAATTCTTCTCTCTTAATCCAGAGAAAGGCCTCTCGATATCTTGTGTCTATCGAGAAAATCAATGAAGACGTGTATATTGCCTCGTATTGCCTCTTAGCGTTTGTTCCTCAATTCAAGACTCCTTACCTCAGAGAATATCATTTCCTAAGCCCGAAACTGCTTAAAAATTGCAACATTGACTACTGGAATTTTCGTGAGGACGTCTCAGGATTCGAAGAGATTTTCTCCAGACACAAGGATGAATATATCGGAGAACCAAGACGCAGGGACGAAATTCAAACCATATTCTTTCCTCTAAGAAATGAGGAGAATAGAATCGTGGCTACCGTTACTCTCAGTTCTCCATCTCTCTCCTCTAAACTTGCAGAGCGCAAAGAAAATATTCTTCTTATCCTCTACATAACTTTAGGGATATCGCTCTTTTTTATCATTATTTTCCTTGTAAAATCACCTTCATTTTATGATAAACGGAAACCTCTAGCCGGCATGCTCATCATATTGGCCTTGATCGGGTTGAGGTTTATCTTTCTCCCTCTAAGTAATCTCGAAAAAACTCAGTCACTTGCCATATTTTCCCCCTCATCTGCAAGTTTTCTATCCCTTTGGAATCTCACCAAATCTCCGGCCGACATCTTTCTCACTTCTCTGTTCCTTTTCTTAATCACAGGTTGTTTATTTGCTTATTTTCGAAATCGTCTTAAGAACAAAAAAACGAAATCATCTTCTATTTCTTCTTTGGCTCTAATTTCTATCCTCATTCTTTTTTCGATTCTCTTAATTTTTTCCCTTCAAGAGATTCTGTTCCGCCTCGTTCTTAATTCTAATACAAACCTCCTCCATTTCTCGTTTAATCTCTCTTTTTATCTCCTCCACTTGAGCATTCTTCTCCTTTTTTCTGTTTTCCTCCTTGCTGCTTTGACAACTATGAGAGCTGTTTCGCGATTTTCCCCCAACCTTACCCTTCCGATTGTTATTTTCTCCCTTGAGTTCGTAGGATATCTTCTCTTTTTGAAACAAAGAAGCTTCCCGTTGCTATTCATTCTTCAAGCCGGGGTGCTGCTTCTCATTTTATCTCTTGCATTTTTTCCACGGGTAATAAAAAGAAAAGAAGTCCTATTTTCAACTTTTTTCATATGTACGCTTTTTATATACACTACTCTGCACTATTCCTCATCCCTCCGAAATCGATCACTCATCCAGAATTCCCTTCAAAACATCATAAAATCCCAGGAGCAATGGGGAACCTTTTTGTTAAGGCAATCTTTAGAGGAAATCGATAAAGAAAGAGAATTAATTATTTCTTTTTTAAAAGATTTCAGACCCAGTGATTTAGCACATTCAGTATGGCAGGGCACTTTAATAGCAAAATTCAACTGGTATTCGAGCTTTGAAATACTGAATCCAGATGAAGCGATCCTTTCCCGATTCTCTTTAAACGTTCCTGAACTTTATCGCCCTGATTTTGAACTCCCTCAAAACAAGGATTGGACGCTGTCTCGCCAGACAATTCCCTTCATGGGGAAGGAAAAGAATTTTCTTTTTGGATATAAAGACTGGTTTGAAGAAGAGACCTATCTGGGAAGGACTGCTCTCTATCTCTCAATGGACTACGATATGCTTCCTTTTCTCTACTCAGCTAATCCTTATTTTGAACTCATCAGGACGACCTCCATTCCATCCCTTAATCAGTTGGACTTTGGATTTGCAGTATATGACACAGAAGGAAAACTGATTTTCAATCCGAACAAATTATCGTCGGGTATTCCTCCCCCTCTGCTGCAGAGAATCCATTCATCTGAAGACTCCTTATGGTCATCATTCATAGACAAAAATAGAAAATTTAGTTCTTTTTATTTCAGAGAAAAGCAACGGATACACTCTTTGTTCATATCGAAAAAAAATTTCTACAATTATTCTGTCGAATTCTTCAGGATTTTCTTCTCATATCTTTTTTTCTCTCTCTTCTTCACTTTTCTCTTCTGGATAATTTTTGGCCCTAGAAAATTGCAAAACCCGCTATGGCCTTTCTCAAACCGTGTATACATATCTTTTGTTGTAATAGCTCTTGTGCCGCTGCTCCTTTTTACTATTTTCACGCGTAATTTCTTTGGGCGTATTTTCACCGAGCAGCTCACCGAAAAGGCTGAAGCTCATGCCAACATCGCTCAGCGTGTCATGAAAGACATTAACTTCCTTCAAGAAGCAGAACAGTATTCCATGACCGTTCCCACCGAGAATGATGTGCTCTGGATAAGCTCAACCATCTCGAATGATGTGAACTTATACCAAAATGGAAAATTAATCTCTTCTAGCCGGCGTGAATTTTTTGACTATGGACTTCTTCCTGAGCTTATCGATGGAGAAATTTATTATCAAATTCAATACGAAAATAACCCTTTCTATACCCAAGCCCAAAAAATCGGTGACTACTCTTTCCACACCCTCACTATTCCCTATTTTCTTCCAGATTCTCTTCTCCTCATTTCACTCCCCTTTCCCCTAGAGCAGCAAGAAATCTCAAGAGCCACTGAAGATCTGATTGAGTTTCTATTTTTCATATCTGTTTTCTTTTTAGGTGTTGTCCTCATATTTGCTCGGGCCATAGGAAGCATGATCGTTGCTCCGATAAAGGAACTCCTGGTTGGGACAAAAGAAGTCAGCCTAGGAAATCTTGAAATATCCATTCAGCACAGACACCAGGATGAGATGAAAACTCTGATCGAGGGATTCAATTCAATGGTGAAGAATTTAAAACAGCACCAGCAAGAACTGGCTGAGATGAGTAAAAAGGTAGCCTGGGCTGAAATGGCCAGGAAGGTTGCCCATGAGATAAAAAATCCGCTCACTCCTATTCAACTCTCGGCAGAGCATATATTGAAAGTCCATGCAGATAAAAGCAAAAACTTTGACCAGGCTCTAAAAGAATCTGCATCTTATATCATTAAGGAAGTGGAAAATCTAAGAAAAATTGCGCAGGAATTCCTGGAAATCTCAAGAGAATCAGCTCTTCATAAAGAATCCTTTGATTTAAAAGAGATTATCTTAGAAACGATCACTCCTTATAAAAAGATGCTTTCTGAAAGAATCAAAGTCAAAGAAAGCTATAAAGGAGAGGATTTTCACTTTGTGGGAGATAAGGGAAAGATAAAGATCGCCCTTAGAAACATCTTCACAAATGCTATTGAGGCCGTTCACGAGAGGGGCGAGATTGAAATTGAACTTGCCAAGGAGAGAGATAGCCTGAGGCTCAAAATCAAAGATACCGGAGTAGGAATAGAAAAGGATACTCTGAAGCTAATTTTTGAACCCTATTTTTCAACCAAAGATGTCGGAACAGGTTTAGGGCTCCCCATTGCTAAAAAAATCATAGAAGACCATGGAGGCTCAATCATAGCCTCAAGCCAAGCCAAAAAAGGAACCAGGATCTTAATCAAGCTCCCCTTAAATCAAAAATAGATTGCCTGGATTATTCACGAGGCATTTTTACGAATAATTCAGGCTAGTTTTTTCTTAAAGATTGTGGGAAAATGATTCACCTTTTTAACACATTAAAGAAAAGATTGAGGATGACATTTTAGAAAAGGGAGGCTAACGATTTCAAAGATCCTTGTAACCTATTTCACTCAAACAGGAAACACAGAGAAAATTGCCAGAGCTATCTACGAGAACCTTGAGGGAGAGAAAATAATAAAGCCTATAGATGAAGTCCAGGACACTTCTGAATACCGTGTAGTTTTCATAGGATTCCCTGTCCACGCCCACAGTGTTCCGTTCAAAATTGAAGATTTCCTCAAAAAGATTCCACCAGGTAAAAAAATCGCGCTCTTTTCCACTCATGGATCTCTAAAGGGGAGCCATCTCTCACGTGAAGCCCTTGAGCATGCCGCTGTTCTCGCTTCAAACGCGAAAGTCTTGGGAACTTTTTCCTGCAGAGGGATGGTTTCCTCAGCAGCTCTCGAGTTTTTGAGCAAATCACCGGAACACAAAATCTGGGCAGAAATGGCTGCATCTGCTCGCAATCATCCAGATTCGGGAGATTTGGAAGATGCCCAAACCTTTGCTGCAGAAATTATGACACTTAGCACGCAGGATATTTAGATTTTACTCTTTGTTTTTCTCTTTCAGTTCTATCAAAACACCGTTAACATGCTCTGGATGAATGAAGGCAATCAGTCAAACACATCGTTCCATTTGGCTAGACTCTCTTCGAGATTCTTAACCGCAATTCCAATATGATCGATTTTCACTATCATATCAAACTCTCTTCAACTTCTTTATTATGTTATCTGCCACAGTATAGGGATCTACTTCTCTCTGATATATTTTTTCTACAAAATCCCCTATTTCTGAATCGTGGATATTCTGTATAACAGCTTGATAGATTTTCTCGTTTATGATATCTCTCAACATCCAAGAAATCAGTCTTTTTTTTCTTCTGGCAAGAAAATCCTGATCGCTGCCCGCAATAAATTTATCGATTTCACGAAGAAGAAGTCCCGTCCCCTTTCCTTCTGTTGCAACAGTTTTTATGACAGGAGGCATGTGCTCTTTTTTAAGGCCCAATTCCAGCATAGCTTTTAACTGCTTTTCTGTTTTTTCAGTTCCAGGAGAATCTGCTTTATTAAGAATAAAAATATCAGCAATTTCCATGATTCCTGCTTTGAAAACTTGGATATCATCACCCGCACCCGGTACTAAAACAACAAGAACAACATCCGCCAGCTTAACAACTTCAACCTCGTCCTGCCCGACTCCGACCGTTTCTACTAGAATGAGATCTTTCCCTGCTGCTTCAAGTATGGCAATTGCTTCCCCAGTTGCCCTAGCCAGGCCTCCCAGATGACCCCTCGTCGCCATGCTCCGAATAAAAATATCAGGATCAATACTGTGACGCATCATCCGTATCCTATCCCCCAAAATAGCGCCGCCGCTGAAGGGGCTCGAAGGGTCAACAGCAACTATTCCGATTTTTTTTCTATTTTTCCTTAAGGGCCCTAACATCTGGTCAACCAAAGTACTTTTGCCAGAACCTGGAACTCCTGTAATCCCCACAATAACTGACTTTCCCGTATAGGGGAAAATCTTTTTCATCATTTCCTGAGCATTGCTCCAATTGTTTTCTACCAGAGAGATCGCTCGGGCAATGGCTCTATGTTTGCCCTTAGTTATTTCCTTGGCTAAGTCTCTCATATTTCTCTATCTCGACAGCGATTGGCTTTCCATTAGATGAAATTTCTTTCTATTCCGGCTTTGATAAATCAAACTCCTATTCTCTTCTCTATTTTTCTCTTCAGGTTTTGCCCTTTGTTCTCTCTGGCTTTACGTCAATACGGATTTGTTTTAATACTCAGAAAGAACCTTCTGGGCAATAATCCAGCGCTGGATTTCAGAGGTTCCTTCCCCTATGGTAGCTAGCTTCGAATCCCTATAAAATTTCTCCACAGGATAGTCTTTCGTAAATCCATAACCACCAAAAATCTGAACGGCCATAGAGGAGGCTTTCACGGCTAATTCGCTCGCAAAGAGCTTAGCCATAGCGGATTCCTTGGGGATCTTCTTTCCCTGGTCTTCCAGGAATGCAGCTCTGTATGTTAAAAGGCGAGCAGCTTCCAGTTCAGTGAAACCATCGGCAAGCATCCATTGAATGGCCTGGAAATTGGCGATGGGCTGGTTAAACTGAACCCTTTCTTTCGCGTATTTCAAACTCGACTCTAAGGCCCCAACGGCAATGCCCAGTGAAAAACCAGCGATGCTGACTCGTCCCCCATCTAAAATAGCCATGGCTTGCCTATAGCCCTTTCCTTCTTCTCCTATCAGGTTTTCTGCAGGAACTTTTACATCTTCAAAAATAAGTTCAGAGGTGTCAGCGGATCTTATGCCCAACTTATCTTCCTTTTTGCCAACCTGGAAGCCTTCCATTCCCTTCTCTAAAATAAAAGAAGAGAAACCGTCTCTTCCTTTTTCAGGATCTGTAGCGGCTATAACCACGTGGATTTCTGCCAAAGAACCGTTTGTAATGAAACGCTTTGTGCCGTTAAGTACCCAATGATCTTCTTTTTTTACGGCCTTGGTTTTCAAAGCGGCTGCATCAGAACCCGCTTCTGACTCAGTAAGGCCCCAAGCACCCAGAGTCTGACCTGAAGCAAGCCTTGCCAGGTATTTCTTCTTTTGCTCTTCACTTGCAAAGAGGTTGAAATGATTAGAACAGAGTGAGTTATGGGCTGCCACAACCAGACCCACCGAAGGATCTACCTTGGAAATCTCTTCTAAGGTGATGACATAATCCACATTAGAATATCCTGCCCCTGAGTATTCGGGAGGGATGGCTATACCCAACAATCCCATATCTCCCAATTTCTTTGTCAGCTCCTCTGGCCACTCCCCTTTTTCATCGCTTTCCTTGACCAAAGGCTGGATTTCTTTTTCGGCAAAATTTCTGATTGAATCTTTTAATATTTGTTGTTCTTCACTGAGTAAAAAATCCATTATTTCTCCTTATTATGGCGATCCAATGAAAAAAAGCTATGATTAAGCTCTGATTTTTTGATGGCCAATCATCCATATTTATCCTTTTTCATATTACTTTTAAGCTAGTCATTAATCAAGCAAAAATTAGGGGTTATTATTTGACAGGATGATTCAAATCCTCTAAATTTAAGAATATGATTGCAGGAATTTTCAAGATTATTTTCTACGCCTTCCTGGCTTATATCTTTTACATCCTTATCCGGTTTTTCCATGCAATTAACAAAAGGAGCAGATCCCCAAGAAGAGCTCCCGAACATCCTTCTGGTATGATGGTGAAAGATGAAACCTGCAACACTTATCTACCTAAAGAAGATGCCATCAAGGAGGTCTATGAAGGAAGAGAATATTATTTCTGCTCGAATGAGTGCCGCCGGAAGTTTTTAGAACAAAAAAGACCCCACTAACCTTGTCTCAAGCTTTATTTATTCCTCAATACGAATGAACTGCTCGGTTTCAGGACTTCTTTTACTGAACGACGGAAAATATTACTAGAAACCGACCCATGTGATCCGGAAATCTTCGAACTCTCCCTTGTAGTCCTCCCATCTCACATCGACCCTATCAACCTGAGATAAAGGAGGCCCTTCCTCCAGCCTGCTGATGAGTTCGTCGATTTTTTCTTTATCCCCCTCAGCCAATAACTCTACTCGGCCGTCCCTTAAATTTCTCACCCAGCCTGTAAGATTCAAAGAGGTGGCCCACCTCTGTGTATGATCCCGGAAAAAAACTCCCTGCACTAATCCTGATACAAAGATATTTGCCCGTGCGTCCATTTGAAACCGGCTATATGTTAGCACAAAGCCCATTTATCGTAAATAAGGGCTATATTTCGAGAAAAAAGAGAGCAGGTCAGGACTTGTCCTTAATTAACGGGGACCGGCTACTTTTTAATATAATTAATTGTCATTGCGAACGAAGTGTGGCAATCTCTCCTTGTTGAATAAAAAGTAGCCTATCCCCTTTTTTTTTAATAGCAAAAAACAGGACCTGCCCCTAATGATTTGACAACGAAAATTGAGTTTGATACTGATAACAGTTAATCCATCTAGATAATGAAAAAAATATTATTATCAGTCGCTGGTTATGACCCAACATCAGGAGCTGGTGTTTCATTAGATTTAAGGATTTTCAGCTATCTGCACTTCCAGGGCATGGCTGTTTTGACCGCTATTACCTCTCAGAATACAAAACAGGTGAAGAAGCTGCAATGTGTTCCCGCTGAGCTCATTCGGCATCAATACAAGACTCTTTCTGAAGATGTGGCTATCTCAGGAATTAAAGTCGGCATGGTCGGCTGCGGTGAAAATATAGAAGTCATCAAGAAAATCCTATCTCGCAGCCCGAATATCCCGAGAGTGATTGACCCTGTCTTTCGATCAAGCTCGGGTAAATGGCTTCTGGAAAAACAATCCATTCTCCGCTATATGGAAGCTATCAGCGGCAAAGCCTCTATTCTAACTCCAAATATAGAGGAAGCAGGCCTGATTGCCAGAAAAAAGATAAAAAACATTGAAGACATGAAAGAAGCAGCAAAAATCATTTCGATCCTCACGAAGACTCCATGTTTAATTAAAGGAGGGCATCTCCCAGGACGAACAGTTGATATTTTATACGATGGGGATAAGTTTCACTTTTTTAAGAAAAACAAATTCAATAAAAGCGTCCACGGAACTGGATGCTTCCTCTCCTCGAGCCTTCTATGCTATCTAGCAAAAGGGAAATCATTAGAGAACGCATGCCTTCTTGCTACCGAACTTACTTATAACGCAATCAGGAAAGCGATCCGTGTTGGTAAAGGCCAACACATCTTTTCTTTTCCCTTCTGAAAATGGAGATTTAATGAATTATCGCTATTCTTGAATAGAAGGTTTAAAAATCGATCTTCCTCTGTATTTTTTGAATCGAACGTACTTCTGCACTCTAAAAAAATCTTTTTGTCTTGAAGAGGAATCGAGAACCAAGAAAAGCTGCAAGAATAAGAAGGCTAAAAGCGAAAAGAGCTTTCATTAAATCTTTTCTTCCTCTTCTTTCAAAATCAAACGAATATCTTGGGAGGATTCAGCTACTTTGACTTTTTCTATAAACTGGGTTTCCTTGACCAAGCGACAAATATGCGCAAGAACCTCAAGCTGTAATCCCGGATTATCCTTATTCCCTAAAAGAAGAACGATGATGTAAGTCGGCATTTGATCAACAGCTTCAAAGTCAATTCCCCTTTTTATGAGCGCCAAGGCAAGTAGAGGATTTTCCAATCCCTCTATTAAAGCATGAGGAATAGCTATTCCCTTTTCTAATCCGGTACTTCCTAATTTCTCCCTTTTCAAAAGCTCTTCAAGGATGACCTTATCCTCGGAGATCACTCTCTTCTTTTTTAAAGCTGAGACAAACTCTTCAAGTACATGTTTTTTATCGTCTGATTCTAAATCGAGTAAAATTTGATCTTCTTTTAATAGTCCATGGATTTCCATATCTTTGCTCTTCCTCTCCCAGTGATATCGCTTAATTATCCTGAATTATTCATAAAAAATACTTCGTGAATAATCCAGGTTATTCATAAAACAGGTGAATTTTAAATTATACAGAAAAACCAAATAAAATAATATTTTTTGTCTACTCGTTGATTAGAGACTCCAGGACCAATAGCCCTGTAGAATTCTTTTCAATATCTTCTGGATAAAAGAGCATCGGATGATATCGACCCTCTAACCAAAGAGGGATCTGATCATCATAGAATCGGCTGAGGAAGTGTCCACTTTGACCAGAGGTGAGAACACATATTGAATTTCTCAAATCAGATAAATCGATGATCTGACGATAAGAAGCTCCATGGGTCGTCCCAAACTCCTTGGAATATGCAGCCCTTACAGTAAAGGCATCTCCGTTCACAGGGTAAGAGCCTCGATTGAAAAACTTAAGAGCGGGCACTCGGCCCAAAGCATGCTGAAAGTGGACGGAATTCATCTTTACCCAATCCCAATTTTCGGGAGAGCCATAGTTTTCCTTCATCCAATTGTAAGCTTTCTCTAATGTAGATTTTACTATATCCTCTCTGGTTTCACCTGTTGGCGTATCCTTCCGATCAAACCATGGAGAGAGAGGATCAGAAAGAATCCGAAGGAGCCCTGCCCTTTTTCGCCTGAAAAGCAGGTCGAAACTTTCAAAGTCCTCGCCAAGCTCGTCTTGAAAGACTTCTGCATGAAAAGAGTCCATAAAAACCTTGAAGAGAGCCGCCTCCTTACCTGAGGTCATAAGCAAATCCCAGTTCTTGATGATATCTAGGGCTTCATTTGAATTTCCTTTTACTCCTTTTATCTCTCTTAGCAGTGGAAGGAAATGCTCTCCTTTTTTTGAAAAAATATCATTCTGAATCCCTTTGAGGGATTCGACTGTGTGTTTGTCTTTCTTAAACAGCAGCTCTTTTATTCTCTCTACTCTGAAGGGGGCTCCCCAGTCGAAGCTCACATAATAAGGAAAATCTTGCGGTATGATTTTATTATTGGCAGTTACTATAAAACCATCGTCAGGGTTATAAATATGGGGCTTCTCTTCCTCTTTAAGATAACCCTCCCAACTGCCGTCCGCCTTCCAATCGGGATAAGGAAAAAGAGCTGCTTCTTCCTTTCTTAAAGGAATTTTTCCGCTCAGGTAATAACCTATGTTGCTGAGCCTATCCGCGTAAACAAAATTCTGCGATGGAGAATCAAACAGTTTCAAAGCATCCTGAAACTCGCGCCAGTCTTGAGCTTTATTCAGAAGATAGATAGACTCCAGAGTTCTGCCTCCTTCATAAATCGTCCACCTCAAAGAAAGAGGATTCTGGCTTTTAATAATAATTGGAGAAATGAGAGGACCGTGTGCTGTCCAGCCTATTTCAATTGTTTCCGGTCTTTTCTCTCCCTTTATCCATATCATCTGTTCGCTTTTGAGCAGTGGTTTCCATCCATCCTTATCTAAATACATATCCTTAGAAGAATTCAATCTTTCTATGTACAGATCCTGGACATCAGCACACGAGTTAGTAATTCCCCAAGCAATCGATCCATTATGTCCGATAATCACTAAAGGCACCCCTGGGATAGTTACACCGACAGCATTCAGCGTCGGACAATGGAGATGAATTTCATACCATACAGGAGGAAGGCTGATTTCAAGATGAGGGTCATTAGCTAAGAGAGGCTTTCCAGACTCCGTTCTGTTCCCAGCTAGAACCCAGTTGTTACTTCCCTGAAAACCCGGAACGTGTAACAAACCATCCAATGTGAGGTCCTCTATTTGAAAGGAAGGAATTTCAATTCCATCTTCGAGTATTTGAAGCGCTCTTTCGGTACCGAGCTTTTTCACTAATTTTGCCCGCATGAATTCGCTCACATAATCTCCACAGAGAAGCAGGGCCATTAATTCCTTAATAATTAGAGAATCCATAATACTCCATTGTTCAGGACGATACCGCAAGAACAAAAATTCAGGAGGCCAGTTAAACCTTCTTGAATTTATCCAAGAATTAACTCCCTGGCTGTAAGAGATGAGGAGGTCTTTCATCTTGGAAGACAGCATCTCGAGATCCTTTGAGGCTGCCTCTTTTAGACCCAAATTTCTCGCAAACATATCTCTTTCCAGAGTCTCTTTGCCAAATATTTCAGAAAGCCTCCCAAGGCCTGCTCTCCTGCTGAGTTCCATTTGCCACATCCTTTCTCGAGCATGTACAAATCCGCAGGCAAAAAAGAGATCGTTTTCGTTTTGAGCAAAAATATGGGGAACTCCCCAGGTATCAGTGATTATTCTGACATCTGCTGTCAGGTCCTCTAAGGAAACCTCTCCATCGACGTTAGGAATGGATTTACGAATATAAATAAAGAAGAAAAGGAAAAATCCTATTAGAAAAAAAATGAGAAGAATTGCCGCAAACCCAAGTATCTTTCTCATTAAATATCTGATTTATCCTCTTCATCTACTTCAGTGTTCAGAACCTCATCCGCTCTATTCATAACCTGATCAGAAAATTTAATGCCCTGCTTTTCTGCGGCTTTTAAATTTATGTAAAGTCTCACCCTGCTCATATATTGAATGGGAATATCGCCTGGGCTTTCTCCTTTCTTCACTCTCAGAACAATTTCTCCTGCTTTATACCCCATGTCAAAAAAATCCCAGCCCATAGCAGCACAAGCTCCTTGGTTGGTAAAGAGAGGGAAACCACCAAAAAGAGGAATCCCAAGATCATTGGCAACCCTGCCGAGAGCTTCAAAAGAGGCGTTGATTGTATTGTCAGAAATTTGATAAATGGCATCAATTCTTTTGTTGATTAAAACTTGGGCAGAGAGAAGGACTTCGTTTGAATTCGCAACCGGAACGGCTATGATCTCCATCCCAAGCTCGCTTGCTCCTTCCCTTGCCAATTCCAGATAATATTCCGAATTGATCTCAGACGGAGTCCATAAAGTTCCCAGCCTTCCTGCCTCTGGCATAACTTCCTTGATAAATTCCACTCCTTGTTTAATCGGGCCTCTGGAAGAAACTCCCGAAACATTAACCAAGTGATCTTCGGCCGACTTGCCGGCACCGGCACGATAAGGGTTGGCTACAGAAGCAAATATGATCGGGATCTCCCTTGTTGAAATCAGAGCAGCTTGCAGACAAGGTGTGGAGAGGGAGGCAATCATATCGACTTTCTCTCTAACAAATTCTTGAGCTATCCTCTGGACTTTAGGAAGATCGTTCATTGCATTCTCTATTCTCAATCGAACGTTCACACCATCTATTAATCCGTTATCCTCAAGGGCTTGAATAAGACCTCTTCTGACTTCATTAAGCGTGGGAGCATCATTGACCTGGAAGATGCCTATTGTGTATAGGTCTTCTTTTTGTTTTTGACAATGCGGGAAAAGAAGTGAAGACAACAAAATGAAAATAAAAATTTTTTTCATCTGAATCTTTCTACGCTTATCCTAAACATGATAATGGAAAAATATCCAGGTAGCAATCATTTTTTATTGATATATTGTAGACCTAGCTATTCGATTTGTTTAAAATAATCCCCTCATGGCCCGTTACTTCATCGGTACAGCTGGTTGGAGCTATAAAGATTGGGAAGGGATTGTCTACCCTGAGAAAAAGGGCCAGAATTTCCATCCCCTCATATTTTTAGTCCGATATATCAATATTGTAGAGATAAACAGCACATTTTACAGACCACCTTCAATATATATGTCTCTCTCCTGGGTAAAAAAAGTAGAAAACTATCCAGACTTTCTTTTCTCAATCAAGCTGCACCAGATATTTACCCATCAGAGAAAAGATTTTTCTATGAAAGATGTGGATGACTTCAAACTTGGTCTGGAACCTCTCCGCGCTAAAGAGAGGCTGGCCTCAATCTTAATCCAGTTTCCCTGGTCATTCGCCAGCACAACTGCCAACAACGAATACTTAGTTAATTTATTCGTATTATTCAAGGATTATCCTTTGGCCTTGGAAGTCAGGCATTCCTCCTGGGATAATGATAACTTCTATAAGCTTCTTTCTGAATACAATGTGTGTTACTGCAATATCGATCAGCCGGTATTCCGAAATTCCATCCAACCCAGCTCCATTGGCACCAACTCCCAATTTTCCTATGTAAGGCTTCACGGGCGAAACTATGAGAACTGGTTCAAAAAAGATGCTGGCAGAGATGAAAGGTACAATTATCTTTACACGAAAGAAGAGCTCGAGGACTGGATAAAAAGAATAAAGGAGCTGGGAAATCAGAGCAGCAATGTTTACATCATTACTAATAACCACTATAGAGGGCAGGCGCTTGCTAATGCTCTACAGATCAAAAACATGATTACGGGCGAGAAACTCGAGATTCCCAATTCTCTGCTCAAACAATATCCCCCTCTAAACGAAATAGTGGACAAACTAAAAAAAGATCAGCTTGACCTATTCGAAGAAACATAACCGTCTCGGAAGCCGAGATTTGATTTATTATGATGAACTGGTGGGAAAACGATTTTCTAAAAGTTAAAAACCAAAAACTCTATCTTGACGAAAAAGAAGCCACAGAAGTGGCTGAAGAATACGGAACTCCGCTATTTGTCTACAGCAAGAGGCAGATTCTTTCAAATCTTAAAAGACTCCTGCAAGTATTTACGGATAAAACGTCCCTGGAACTGAAGATATACTACGCAATGAAGGCAAATCCTAGTCCAGGAATTCTGAAAATTCTAGGAGAAAACGGAACTTACATAGATGCTGTATCTCCCGGAGAGGTCGATATGGCTCTCCATGTTGGATTTCCAAGAAAAAAGATTCTTTACACGGGTACAAGTGTCAGTCTGGAAGACCTTCATCAGATATTCAAGCAAGAAGGCACAATCGTAAACATCGATGCTGAAGAACAGCTAGAGCTTATGAAAGAGACCAGGGATAGATGGTTTAAAAATAAAAAGATTCTTGTTTCTATAAGATGGAATCCAGGTATTGGAATAGGATTTTCTCCGAAAACTGTCACAGCTGGAATCAAATCAGGTAGTGGAATGCCGGTTAAATTCGGAGTGGAAGAAAAGAGAGTCATTCCCGTTTTCCAGGAAGCAATAAGCTGCGGTTTTGTCCCTATAGGCCTGCATCAGCACCTCGGCTCAGGTTGGATAAGGAAGGACTTTGAAAAAGTTAAATGCGCTGTTGATAAGATAATTCAAATGGCTTTGAAAGTAGAAAAAGAAGGATTTAGCCTTGAATTTCTCGATTTTGGCGGCGGGTTTGGCCCCAAATACTATTTGGATCAGGAAATTTTTCCGATAAAAGAGTATGCAGAGTATATCTGCAGGAAGATAGAAGAATCCGGCCTCCAGATCAAAACAATAGCCGTAGAGCCTGGAAGGTACCTTGTGGGAGACGCGGGTATCTTGCTCGTGAAGGTTGAGTATTTGAAGAAAAACTATGGCAATATCTTTGCCTGTGTGAATGCCGGAACCTTCAATTCCGTCCCACGACCAGCAATCTATGCGGAAGCAAATCATCATATCATCAATTGCTCTGAAGTTAACTCGGAAAAGAAAGCGAAAATAACCGTTGCTGGAAACCTGTGCGAAACTGGCGATGTTTTCGGGAAGGAAATAGAAATGCCTCTGCCAAAGAGGGGGGATATCCTTGCTGTGTTATGCGCCGGAGCTTATTGCAGAAGCATGGCCTCTAACTTCAATCTGAGAGATATACCAGAAGAAATCATCATTTGAATCGATTCAGACGAACAATCTTCTCAAAAGAAAATCTTTCCGGCCTCTTCTTTTCCCATTCAACTTGCTTTTCTGAAAGAATTGGACTGATAGTCTCAGAATGCTTACCCATAACAATTAGAGTGATGACTTTATATTCATCGGGAATCCCAAGGATCTCTTTTGTTTTTCTCGGACTGAACCCTGCTATAGGATGAGCCACAAGGCCCAACTCTGTTGCTCTGAGTATAAGAAAGGCTGCTGCAAGGCCGCAATCGAATTGATGATACTCCCTATCTTTAATAATACAATCATCCTCTCTTTTGCTGAAAACTACCACGATCATAGAGGCTGAATGAGCCCATTCATTCCCCTTTGATAATGCATCATGTAAATTCTTTAAGGCTTCAGGCTCATAAACAAAAACGAACCGTGTTGGCTGATTATTGAAACAGGAAGGAGCAAGTCCTGAACATCGAGCTAAATCCCTTATCAATTCTTCTGTTATTTTGACTGGCAATAAAGAGCGATAAGCTCTTCTTTCGTTGATGGCTTTAATGACGTCCAATGAAACCCCCTTAAAACTTTTTTATACGAGTCCGCTTTATTTTAATAATTCTCTTCATTATTCTCATATTAAAAATCTTTCTTCATTATTCCCGTTTAATCTGAAAACTTCAAGGGGGTCAGGCTTTCATAACTTTTTTCTATTGTGTTCTCATGATAAATGGGGTCAACCCTGTTATTTTGAAGAGAAATTCGTATGGCTTTAACAATGAGTGTTTCCCCAGAAAGGACTAATCCCGATATGCATAAATGCAAGTTATGAAAGTTATGAAAGCCTGACCCCATAGCCATAGGTTTGTCAGTGAATATTTTTTGTTATATCATATATTATTCTTTTAAATAACGTGGATTATTCATGAGTTGAACGAACTCCAGAGTCAGGCTCTACTGGAGTGGGAATTGGGTGTAAACATTTTAACAGGAAAAATCAGAACGAGATGAACTGCATTAATCATGGGAAACTGAAGCTTTTTCTCTTCGTTCTTTTTCTCGCTGGTCTAATTGTCTATCCGGTCTTCGGTCAAGAGGGTTCAGAAAAAAAGGAAGAAAGCGAGGGAGAAAAATCTGTAAAACTATCTTTTGACATCACTCCCTCTACTCGATTGACACAGCAGGAGATCCTTTTTCTCAATATGGAGAATTTAGAAAAATACAGGCTGGATTCCTATTCATCTATCTCTGTTTCCATTAGCCGATATTTGGCTCGAAAAACGAGCCTTCAACTCAATTATGGTACGCATCCTCTTCCTGGATATAAAAACACGGATCTTTTTTTGCTCAGCTCGCTTGTCATAAAAATCTAAAATTTCACGTTTTCGTCATGATAAGGATTATTAGCGGAATTCATAAGGGGAAGCGGCTGAAGAATGTCTCAAGCCCCCTTGTCCGGCCGGTCCCTGACAAACTCAAGGAGGCTCTGTTTAATATTATTCAAGAAAAGATTAAAAACTGTATATTCCTTGATGGGTTTGCTGGTACAGGTTCTGTGGGGATCGAAGCACTGAGCCGGGGGGCTAAAAGGGCTGTATTTATCGATGAGTACTACCCCGCCATAAAAGTGATAAAGATAAATTTGGAAAAATGTGACGCCTTAGACAAGGCTCAGGTCATTCGTAAAGAATTCAATCGAGCCATCATTCAATTATCAAGAGAAGGCGCTAAGTTTGATTTATCCTTTTTGGACCCTCCTTATAAACTCATAGAGGAAAGAGATCCTTTGAAGGTCATAAAAAAGAGAGAAATTCTCAAGCCAAAAGGTTTAATAATACTGCGGCATTATTATAAGACAAGATTTGAGCCTAAATATTTTAGCCTCAAGCGGCGAGTGACAATCGGCGACGATTCCCTCTCTTTTTACGAATTGAACAAGTAAGGATATTTCAGAACCTTCTTGATTCCTTCTATCTCACCAAGACTTAACTCTCATAAGGTGATAAAAAATCACCCCTCGAATCATCTCTAAGGGCGATTGAACAACCAATCCATATCTGTAATTATAATAGAAAGTTACGATGAAAAGTATGCTTTTTTTCGTATTTTGGAAGAAGGTGTCGTCATGCCTGCTTATTTCCGCACACCTCGATACATCAAGACTGGCCTAGGAGAAAGATAATGGATAAGAATAAGGATATTCTGAAAGAATCTTCCCTGGCAGCAAAGGAAATCGGAGAGCATCTAGAAAATACCCTCGCAAAGAAAAAAGAAGAGGCAGAAGAAAAAGTCAATCAAATAAAAGAAGAAATTGATAAAAGAAGAGAGACATTAACTAATTTTGAGAAACAGATTGCTGAGCTTGAGAAGCATAAAACTGATCTTGAAGGCAAGATAGGAGACCACCTCGATAGAGCAATCCAATGCCAAAAAGAAATTGAGAAACTAGCAGAGTCAAAGCTGAACGAGCTGAAGAAAATGGAGGAGCTCGATCAGAAGATCGGAGAGCACCGCCAGGAGGCTGAAGAGAAAACCGAAGAACTAAAACAGGGCCTCGAAGAAAAGTACGGAGTCGCACCCAGTATGCCTGAAAGAGAAGTGGGTGAGGAGGATCTTAAGACAAACATAGAAGAAGAATTAAACAAGCTGAGAAAGGTCAAAGAGCTGTTGGGGCTAGCTGAGCCTCCTCAAATCGAGGAAGAAAAACCTGAAGAAAAGGCTGCAGAAGAAACTAAGACAGAAGAGAAAGGCATGGAAGAAGTTCCGCAAGAAGAAGAGATTTCAGAAGAAATCGAGACAGAAGAGAAGGTTGAAGAAGAAGTTAGCCCGGAAGCCAAGATGCCTGAAGAACTCAGCCCCGAAGAAGGAACCGAAGAGAAAGAAGCCCTGCCAGAGATTCTTGAAGCTGAAGAGCCCGGAACAGAGGAGGAGAAAAAAGTAGAAGCATTAGAAGACTCTTCTCGCGAAGAGGTGATATTCGAAGAGGAACCTCTTCCAGAAGCAGAACAAGAATCAGAAACCACGAAAGAAGATGTCATGTCTCAAGCTCCGCCTGAAGGCGAAACAGATTTAAGAGATAAAATGGCTTTGTTGGAAACGCTCAAAAAATCAGAAACCGTAGAGGGCGAGGATCAGATCATCTATTATCAAGGCGAGAAAAAAACTGTCTTAGATGGAAGATGCATGTTCGCAGCTATCGACAGCCGCATACAACAAGCTAGAGATTTGTACCAAAATCTGGATCCAAACTCCCCTCCTAAAGATCAATTTAAAATAAAGCAAGAGATCAGAAATAGCCAAGAGAACCTGAGAAAATACTTTTTGAGAACTATCGACATGTATGAAAAAGAATCCTTCCTCCTGCCTGAATATTCTTCTGAAGTTCTCAATATCAACATTCTCAGGGATATCTTGGAGCATTTGAGCATGCTGAATTGGAGCGAGGAAGAAAACTTTAGCTTTTTCAATGACCGAATAGAAAAAATAAAAAGAAGCTTTTATTCCAAAATCACTCCCCACGAGAACTATTCAGCCTCTATTCACGATGAATTAAGCGCCTAACTATTTTTTAAAGGGGACAGGCCACTTTTTCCCCTGTCGTTGCGAGCGAAGTGCGGCAATCTCTCCTGTTGAATAAAAAAGTTGCCTGTCCCCTTCTTTCTATATATTGCGTTTTTTACGTCAGAGCAGTATGATTCCCCCTAAACGTCTATAACCATCGAAAGCTTCAAATGATGGACGTCCTAAAACTTGCTCTTCTTTTCGGGATCGGCAGCATTGCAGGATTCACTAATGTCATGGCTGGTGGCGGGTCCAGCCTCACTTTACCTGCTCTAATTTTTATGGGACTCGAGCCGTCTCTGGCAAATGGCACAAACCGGATTGCTATTGTGATTCAGAACATCTCGGCCGTGGCTTCTTTCCGCAAAAACAGATTTCATCGATTTAAATTAAGCTTTCAGTTTGCTCTCTTCACACTACCTGGTGCGATTATAGGAGCCTTTCTGGCAGTAAGGGTAAGCGATGTCCTTTTTCAACGCATTTTAGGCGTAGTTTTAATCCTTATTACCATCTCCATGTTCTTCTCTCATTCTCGAAAACATGAACGCGAAGCTCCGAATAATCGCTCAAACAAGCTCACTTATCTCGCCTTACTCGGGATTGGGTTTTACGGCGGATTTCTACAGGTTGGGGTGGGTTTTTTGTTTATGGCTGCGCTGTATCATCTACTTAGGCTCGATCTGGTCTTCGTGAACATGCACAAGGTGTTCATTATTTTGATCTATACTATACCCGCCTTGCTCATCTTTACGACCACAGGCAATGTAAACTGGAAATTCGGTCTTATCCTCGCAGCAGGGAATGCCTTGGGAGCATGGTGGGGTGCCCATGCTGCTATTAGAGGAGGGGAGAAAATCATCCGGATTTTTCTCGCCATCGCTATTGCTGTAATGGCTTTCTTGTTATTATTTTAAAAAGTCAAAGGCAAGTCATTTTCCCCCTCGTCTACCTATTGCGAGAACATACAAGATGGATAGTTTATCTTTGCTTTTTCAGCCTGAATCTGAGTAATCTCTAGCATACGCGGATTAATATCTATTGCTTTTACCTTTGCTCCCCTTAGGGCCGCTCTTAGGCTTAAGGCACCTGTTCCACAGCCTAAATCAAGAACACTCTGACCTTCGTTGATGGAGGTAGTCAATCGGTCATAAGTTTTCGCCAACTTACCTGGTGTGAAAAGGCGAATACCCCAGTCATACCTGCTCGGAGCAGATTCAAGGATTTTCATGAGTATGTAAGTGCTCATCGTACCTCAGGGAGTTGGTTCTTTAAATTATGAATTTTAAATTTTAGAATTCTAAGGAGTCGCCTCTAGGAAGAGCGCAGAAACTATTTAATATCGATTCCGCCAAAAATTGTTGTTGCTTTGATAAAGAGGGTAGCTTTCGGCTCCTCGTTGGGAACTCCTTTGTGTTTATCTTCAACAGCTCCAAAAATTGAACTGCTATCAACAACAACCTTCCATTCCCTTGGAACCCAGATGTCGATACCACCAAAAATTGCTGTCACTTCCACAGTCGCTTTATTGTCGGCCAATTCAGCTTGACTAAAGTCCAGCTCAATACCTCCAAACAGGACCGTCGCTTTGCCACCTCGAAATCCTTTAGAATCAATACGGCGCTTTATTCCGGAAAAGATCGTAAAAGAATCTAAGTCTTTCTCCTTGATAGGCGGGACTTCTCCTCTATGGTATTTAAACCCAGGCTTGAAGATAATCCACACTCCAGCCGCTATGATCAGCAGCGGCCAAAAATAATGCCAGACATTCCCCCCCAGTATATCCCAATTCACCAGCATGAAAAATCCACCAATCACAATAAGGAGTATCCCAAAACCGGTGTCCCGAAAATTATGGGTGATCAGATGCCACAAGCCAATGAAAACGAGAATGAGGGGCCAATATGTTGAAAAAACTTCTCCAACATCCAACTGGCCCAAATTGCCGAGCAAAAATAAAATTCCAATCAAGATAATCAACAATCCCGTGAATATGCGACCTTGATAATCTCTTATGCTATTCATCCTAGGCCCTCCTTGTTCAAAAGATGTCTTTTTTAAAGATGCTCCAAATAGCCTGAATTATTCATATTCACATGAATAATCCAGGATACTCAAGCCAACAGCAATTATAAGTATAAGAAAATCTTTAAGAAATTTCTAATAAAAAAGGGGACTGTCCCCTTTTTCCTTGCACACTTCGCTCGCAACGACAATTATTGATGCTAAAAAGTAGTCTGTCCCTTTTTTCCTTGTGACAATGTCAAATGGTGAGACGCGACCCCATGAGAAAGGAGCAATTGAAAATCTTCGGTCTTCCGCCGCCGTCACTCCTGACTTCTCCCCTCAAGTAGCAGGCAGGCGGAGAACCAAAAGTCAGGCATTTCGAGTCCCCTACTCCTTCCAGAAGGCCGGTCTCATCCTCAAAGAGAAAAAAGTACTTCTGGCCGCGGCTCACTTTTTTCTGGCGAGCATCCACCATTCTGACCACAAGTTCCACTTCGCGTCCTACGTAATCCCTCAAATCCTTTACTCGAAGAGGCGGCCTTTTCCCTTCAAAGAGAGAAAGGGAATCTCCTTCGGGTGCGAAGCCGAGAGACTCGATGAGCATCTTTTCCTTCTGGTTCTGATCCAGGTCTGAAACCTCTTCCATATCCTCCAACCCTCTGAAATAACAGAGAATCTGTCTTGTCCTTCTGGGCTCGAGGGAATCGAAGACGCCTGCTTTGATGAAGGAAAGGAGTTCTGTCTTTGTCGAGGGCACACGGCAGAGAAAATCTTCTATGGAAAGATATTCCCCGTGTTTTCTCTCTTCAATAACTTTATCTATGGTTTTCAGAGACAAACCCTTGATGGAAGTAAAACCCACCCGAATATTCTTTCCTTCTACCTTGAATTGGTAGTGGCTGCGGTTGACGTCTGGCCCTAGAATTCTAATCCCTCCTCTTTTTGCCTCCTCGATGTATTCCGCTAACCCGTAATAGCCACCTCCAGCATTGAGGACAGCCGTTAGGTAATGGATTGTGTGGTGAGTCTTCAAATAGACAGCCTGGTAAGCCATGCTGGCATAGGAGGCACTGTGTGCCTTATTAAAGGAATAAGAAGAGAACTCCCCCATGGTCTTCCACAACTTCTTTATTTCGCCTGGAGTGTATCCCCTCTCTTCTGCTTCTCTGAAAAACTGTCCCTTAAACTCGGCGTCAACCTCCCCTCTTTTGAGATCTCGGCGGAGGAGGTCCCCCTCTTCAGGGGGCATCCCTGCCACCCTCTCGGCAATCTGCATTACCTGCTCTTCATACAGGAGAAGCCCCCCTGTCTCGGGAAGTATCTTTGCCATGAAAGAGTCCAGGAAAACAGGCTTCCCTCCCCGGCTACGGAGGAGAGCTTCTTTCATGCCGCTCTCGGTCGGACCGGGTCGGATGAGAGCTAATGCTTGAGTGAGTTCATAGATATTCTCCGGCCTCATCCGGCGGAGAAGATTCATCATAGCCGGGCTCTCTACTTGGAAACAACCTATGGTCTGGGCTTTTTTTAACAGGCTATAGGCTTTTCCATCTTGAGGGGGGATTTTCCTGATTTTCAGCTTTTCCTTTGTCTCGGAGATTGCAGCCAACCCCCTCACTGAAAGCAGGTCAAGTTTCACCAGTCTCAAGTCTTCCACGGCATCTCGGTCATAGTGGGCCATGAGATAGCCTTTGGCTGACTCCCCGAGCGGAAGATACCGACTCGTTGGTGAGGGCGTAAGGATGACCCCCCCTACATGGAGGGAATTTTCGGAGTAGACAGAAGTAAGGTCAGAGGCTGCCTTCCATATTTCTATGTAGCCGGGAAGGGGCTTGTCTCTCTTCAGGGAACGAGGCTCAGCAAAAAAGGGGACTTTCTTGCTCAAGGACCTAGCTTCCCCAGGTGAAATACCGAAGGCGCGAGCTGTCTCATAGAGGGCGGAACGGGCGCGGTAGTTCTTCAGGCTACAGACAAAGGCCGCTCCAGTCATCCCTTGGCCGTATTTACTTAAAACATAGGAGAGCACTTCGTCTCTTTTTCTGGAGTCAAAATCCAAGTCTATATCCGGTGGATCATTCCGGCCCTTGTTCAGGAATCTTTCGAAGTAGAGGTCATACTCGATAGGGTTGATGCGAGAAATTCCCAGAAGATAAGCCAGAAAAGAGGAGGCCCCTGAACCCTTGAGGTTGTGAAGGATTCCTCTGCGGCGGGCAAACTCAACGACATCATGGACTACCAGAAAATACGGAGCAAAACCTGACTTTTCCACAACAGCGAGTTCCTTCTTGGCCCTCTGTCTCTCTCTCCAGCTCAGGTTTTTCAGACTCCTCAGCTTCCCCATCACCACATCCCTCAAGGTCGTTGGGAAGATGTCTTCGGGAAGAGGAGGAACAATCTCCTCGAAAGAAAATCGGCATTTTTCTGCAACCTCGAAAGTATTCTTGAAGAGGGTTTTCACTTCGGAGCCAAATTTTTTAAGAGCCAAGAGTTCTTGATCTGGACCAAAAAGTTTCATTCTGCCCTTCAACTTATCCCTTTCTGGAGGGAAGGGGATTTTTTTCTGAATAGAGTGGAGGAGAATAAGTCTTTCAGGGTTTTTTATGAACTTCAAAGGATTTGCCCATACAAGGGGCAAATCACTGTTCTGGGCCAAAGCCAGGGTTCTTTTGAGGTTAAAAAAATTACCTCCCAGGTAAAAATCCTCCTTCATGGAAAGGTCGAAATTCTCTGGAAGCACCTCCTCCCCGGGCTGAGGGATAAGGACAACAACCAGCCCTTCTGTCTCCTTTATCTCTTTCCGGTTGAGGGTTTCCATCAAATTCCAGTATCCCTCTCTGTTCTTGACAAGAAACAAAAATCTCTTCCCATGAAGTTCTGTCTCACAGCCAAAAAGGGGAACAAAACCGCTGTCTTGCGCAAATCTCTTCCATCCTCCCCAGCCATAGAGATTCCCTATATCAGTGAGGGCTACCGAAGAAAGTCTTCTCAGGCAAGCCCAAGAGGCAAGCTCCTGCAGAGTTGCCCCTCCTCTCCCTTTGCTATAGACAGAATGAACTCTAAGAGGAACAAACATTTTTTATTTCGTCAAGGAGGCTGTCTTGAGCACATAACCTCGTTTCTTCTCAAAACTGTAGAGACTCTCCAGCATCTTCTCCCGGACTGTAAGCACTGAGCCAAAGCCGTATTTCGCTCTCACCTCGTCCACAGCGAGCCCCAGTCTTTCGGAACGCTCTGAGTAGGGTTCGAAAAGGGAGAGAGGTCTGGCTCTCACTAGGTCAGAAGCTTTCACCCCGACCAGGCGGAGGGACAAGCGGGAAGAAGAGAAAAGCTTGAGGAAAAGCTCCTGGGCAACTTTGTAAATCTTCTCCATCTCCTGAAGAGGGGTAAGGAGGAGGTGACGCCGGGCTTCGGTCCTAAAGTCAGAATACCTGACTTTGACTTCAATGATATGGGCAAAAAGGCGTCCCTTGCGCAAAGGAAGGGTTAATCTATCGCAGAGGTAAGCCAGGTGAGCCAGAAGCAAGCGTCTATCCCAAAGGTCTTCTAAAAAAGTCGTCTCCCGGGAAATAGACTTGGGGATAGAGGCAACGACCAAGGGACGGCTGTCAATCCCTCTGGACTGAAGATAAAGTTCATCGCCATTCAAACCGAAGAAAGAGCGGAGACTTGCCCGGGGCAGTCCCCATAAATCTTTGATTTTATGGATGTTGAGCATCCTGAGTATAACCTGGGCCTTTGGTCCTATTCCTGGTAGACACTCTATACCCAGGTCCTTCAGGAATGCCTCTTCCTCTCCTTGCCTTATCTCAAAGAACCCGCTTGGCTTTGCCTGGCTGGTGGCCAGTTTGGCCAGAATCTTATTGGGTCCCACTCCCACCGAAACGTTAAGCCCCAGCTCTTTTTCCACTCTTTGTTTGATTTCTCGAGCCGTGCGGGAAAAAGAACAATAAAGAGGGCGGCAGCGGGTCAGATCAAGGTAGGCCTCATCCAGGGAGGCCTCCACATCCGGTGTATACTGGGAAATGAGGCGGAAAAACTTTTTGGAGAAGGTTTTGTAAATCTGGTAGTTCCCCCTTACGAATATTCCATTGGGGCAGAGCTGGTAAGCCTTCCGCAGGGGCATGCCGGCATGGACGCCGTATCTTCGGGCCTCATAAGAGGCGGTAGAAGCCACTCCTCTCTCATGGGGAAGACCGCCGACAATGACCGGCTTTCCTTTGAGAGATGGATCGAGAAGTTCTTCGACCGCAGCAAAAAAGGCATCTATGTCAATGTGGACAATACATCTCCTCTTCATCTTTGCTTTCACCTCTTTTCTTAGGGGGACAGACTACTTTTTTCGTAATGACATCTTGTGGTAAGCATCTCCAAATCCACAAAAGGGACAAGAACTCTGATCCATAACATTGATTTTTACCCTGGAAAAGGAGAAGCGTACCCTCTTGTGAAAAAAGGGGACTGTCCCCTTTTTTCGTTAGTACTTTCTCAGCACACCAATGACTTTTCCTAGGACTCTCAGCTCCTTGACCTCGATCGGTTCAAACTCCGGGTTTTCAGGGGCAAGGAAGATATTCCCATCTTCTATCCTCAGTCTTTTCAAGGTCACCGACCCATCATCTAGAAGGGCCACCACCATGTCGCCAGAACTTGCCGAACTTGTCCTCTCCACCAGCACCCGGTCTCTATCATCAATATAAGCATCCACCATACTCTTACCATCAACGTGAATGCAGAAGATATTGCCTTTTCTTCGGCCCACCATCCACTCTGGAACTTCTACTGCTTCTCCCGAGACATCGAAAACCTCTTTCGGCTGACCAGCTGGTACAAAACCCACTAAAGGCACTCTGACCTGACTCTCCAGAAGAGATGGAAAGCCTGTGAGTCTCAGTTCTCCTCTTTTCCTCTCCAAATAGCCCTTCTTCTCCAGGCTCAAGACATGCTTAAAAACAGCCGAAGGATGAATAATATTTAAGAGTCTTCCCAGTTGTCTGATCGTAGGGGAGTAACCATGTTCGAGAATGAAATTTTCGAGAATCCTCAAAACTTCCTTCTGTTTTTCTGTCAGTTTTTTTCGAATCTTGTTTACCATTTTGTTCACCTTATATATTAATAGCTCTTCCCCTGGGCTTTGTCAAGTAAAAATTTAGGGTCAGGTCTACACTTTTAACTTATTCCTTTCCAAAGGCTTAATTCTTTCTGGGCAAAGTATCAATTTTGAACTTCAGGCTATCAGTTTGATTGAGGCGAAGAGATAAGTTAAAAGTGTAGACCTGACCCTGAGCTATAGTTTCCAGCCACCAGAAACAATCAAATTAGTTCCGGTTATAAAATCTGCTCCTTCTGAAACGAGAAACAAAACTGCCTCGGCTACGTCTTTAAACTCTCCTAATCTTCCCCTAGGGATATTTTTATTCAAAGGTAGGATACCCCCTTCTACCAAACCTGGAGAGACCATGTTAACCGTTATTCCAGCCAAAGCCTCTGAGGCGGCTACGGTACGTGTTAAAATTAAAAGACCTGTCTTAGCTATAGCGTAGGGAGTTATTGTTGAAAATGCTACAAGCTGCTCAGCACGGCTGTAACCAAGATTCACAATCCTCCCCCACTTTCTTTTCCTCATTCCCGGGAGAACAGCCTTCAGGCAATACAGCGCACTCATTAAATTGCTACGCATCATGTAATCCCACTCCGATGATGTCATCTTCTCCCAGGGCTTGACAATAATCGGACCAAAGTTATTGACTAAAATGTCAATTCTACCGAATTTTCCCTCCACCTTCCTGACCAAGGATGTAGCTTCTTTTTCTTTTGTTAAATCAGCCCGGAAAGAAGCAGCCAGCTTCCTTTTTTTCTTTATCTTTCCGATAACATCGCTGGCAGCTTTCCTGTCTGTCTTATAATGAACAGCTACTCCAGAAGCAACATCAACAATCCTCAATGCAATTTCCCGTCCGATCCCTCGGCTGCTCCCAGTCACTAAAGCTATTTTGCCTTTCACTTCTATCCTTTTTAATCTCTTCTCTCTAGCTTTTTTATTTATCTCTCTCCATAGCTAATTCTTAACAAAATTGGTTGAGATTGCCACGGCACGCTTACAATGATATCCTGCAGGTGGGCTTGATGAATCAAGTCCCTACGAGTCTTTCTTAATGCCATTTTTTCCCTGATTTTTTTCACTTTCTGGTTAAGCCATTATATTATATTCGTCTCTGGAATGAAAACCTCCTTTTTCTAAAATAATAAAATAATAGGGTCAGGTCTACACTTTTAACTTATTCCTTTCCAAAGGCTTAATTCTTTCTGGACAAAGTATCAATTTTGAACTTCAGGC
>CP070825.1:2827308-2831411 GCA_020344415.1 Candidatus Aminicenantota bacterium | reverse complement strand
CGAGTCCACAGCACCCTAGAGTCGGATAAGTTTTCACAGGATGTTTTTTTATTTTACTGCAGCTCCGGGACAGATCAATCTCATCTTGCATACTGCACAGGCTTTTTTCCTGCCGGCTGTTCCGCTGTAAAATGAGATAGCTAAAAGAAGAACCAGCACTACGATTTTTGAAGCCAAAAACTCTTGAAATATCGAAACAACGATGAAAATGAGTGGAATTAAAGTCAACAGACCGTAAGCGAGAGGAGCAACCTTCAGGCCGATGCTGGCGGAAAAATCTTCAATATTACCTTTTTTGAACATGAAGGCAGAGAGCTTCCCCCAACCAATGTGGCAACATCTGCCGTGATAATAACAGTTCGGGCAGACTAACTTCCGCAAAATAACATAGATCATGACCAGAGCAAAGACAAGATAAACCAGGCCTATTAAGGGGGAAAAGAACCAGCAGGCAACTGCTCCTAGAGCAATCCAAATTATCATGATAATGTTGCCGATAATGGCTCCTGCCACAGGGTATTCTTCCAATCCCTTTTCATAGAGTTTTGTTTCATCTGCCATCATTTTACTCCTTAAGTATTGGTGGCTAATTCAAGAATAGGATAATATAATAAAACGAAGCTAGGTTCAAAACAAAAAAATGTGGTAGACCTGTTATAAACGATTATGAATTCCAGCAACAGATATTACTCACAGAAATTAGCGGCTGAAAGGCTCAAGCTATGCTACGAAATCGCTCCTCCCCGCGTTAAGCAATATCTTGAGGCGGAAATAGAGTTCATTATGGGGAAAATAAAGCCTTCTGATATGATCCTGGAGCTTGGCTGCGGTTACGGCCGAGTCCTCAATGAGCTGTTAACAAAAGCAAAAACCGTTATCGGCATCGATACTTCGCCTGCTAGCCTGCTTTTGGCACAGCAAATACTGGGCGATGCTTCCGCCTGCCATCTCTTAGCAATGGATGCAGTGAACCTTGGTTTTGGCGACCGAATGTATGACAAGGTAATCTGCATCCAAAACGGCATCTCAGCCTTCGGAGTGGATCAACGAAAACTGATTGAAGAAGCGATGCGGGTCACCTGTTCAGGCGGAACGGCAATTTTTTCCAGTTACTCAGAACACTTCTGGAAAGATCGTCTCGAATGGTTCCGGGTACAATCCGAACACGGACTCATCGGAGAAATAGATGAAGAGGCCACTGGTCATGGTGTTATTGTCTGTAAAGATGGCTTCAGGGCCAATACCGTCAGCCCAGATGACTTCGTTTCCTTGACTTCGCATCTTGACCTCAATCCGATAATCAGTGAAGTCGATGGCTCCAGCATTTTCTGTGAAATCCAAGTTAGGTCATGACTTGATATTCTCAGGTAGGAGACTAAGTTCAGAAGAGGAAGAAAAGAAGAATGTAGAGAATACAAGATGAGATAAGGAATGCTAAGAGATTCTTTTGATGACAACGATAGTCATATCATCCATCTGATCGGCACCAGCGGTAAATGAATCGAGTTCCTTACAAATCTTATCAAGGAGTTTCTGAGCAGCCAGTTTAGAATTTTTTTGCAACAGCTTTATAAGCCTCTCTTCGGTGAAATCTTTATTTTCTTTATTCCGACTATCAGGGATTCCATCGGTGAAAAGAAAGGCTACATCCCCCACGCTTAATTTGACTTTTTTGGCCTCATAAGTAGTAGAAGGGAACATACCCAAGCATAAGCCACTGCTCTCCAGACGATTAATCTTTCCTTTTTTCTCGAGTATAAGAGGAGGATTATGTCCAGCATTGACATATTTTAACTCATTGCTTTTTCTATCTAGTTCGCAGTAGAAAAACGTTACAAAAATATTCGGAGCCGTGCTGCGGTGGATGAAATCGTTCAGCTTGGCTGCCATTTTCTCAATGCTGTAACCCGGGTGAGCCTCGGAATGAAGATGTGCCCTTAAAGAAGCCATGTTGAGGGAGGCGCTCACTCCTTTTCCTGAAACATCGGCAATCACTATCCCTGAGCGGTAAGAATCGATAGCGATAAAGTCATAATAATCCCCACCTACCTGATAGCAAGGTATGTTCGTACCCGCAATATCATAATTTTCGGATTCAGGATTTTCTTTAGGAAGAAAATCTTTTTGAATCTGAGCAGCCAGCCCGATCTCTTTTTCCATCCTTTCCTTTTCGATAACCTGTTCATAGAGTTTGGCATTTTCTATCCTGACCGCAGCCACGTTGGATAAGAGAGTCAGCAGCTTCAGATCTTCTTCATTGAATTGGTTAAGCAGGGATATCCGATCTGAATAGATTATCCCAATAATTTCTTTATTGTCGTATAAAGGAACACACATCGCTGAGCGGATATTGGATTCAATTATGCTTTCTTTAGCCTTAAAACGAGTGTCAGCTTGGGCATCAGAAGTTAAGACTGAAGAATTCTTATTGACAACCATATTGATAATACTTTGGCTCACTTGAATCCTCTGATTCGCCAGCTTCTTGTTGTTGATACGCACCACTTTTGGGATGAGCTGAGCAGGATTGCCTTCTTTTAACATGAGAATTCCTCTGTCCATGGGAAGGTTCTCGTTGATAAGATCCATGACTCGATCCAAAAGTTGGTTTAAGGGCATATGAAGAACGAGGGCTTTGCTCACTTCACTTATCACCGAAAGAGATTTATGCTCTGATTTAATCTTGTCCAAATCCAAAGCCTTTGCTTCAGCTTTGATGGTTGTGCTGATATCAGGCTTTTTCAAAATATCTTCAAGATGCATAATGGTATTTACATTTGACGAGGTAGACGGATCATCCGTAACTTCAACATTTGTTGAAAGTTCCTTGTCATAAACAATCCTTGTAGAACCGATAAGGATTTCATCACCTTTTTGAAGTTCAGTCTCAGCTTGAATTTTTTTACCGTTTAGAAAAATGCCGTTTTTGCTGTGATTATCTCGAACCACATATTCCCCATTCTTTGGATAAATAAACCCATGCTGGCCTGAACAAAACGGATCTGGGACGGCGATGTCATTATCGGGGGATCTTCCGACAGAAATCTTTTCTTTTTTTAGAGGAAAGCGGAAGAATTCTCCCTTTTTTGGATACACGAATAGATTAGGCATTTTTCTTAATCATTTTGATTATAATCCCAAAAGGGAAGAGATTTCAAGATAATTCCGCCTTTTCCAAGGTCTTGAGCATTTTTTTGCATTTTCGAACCTTATCTTCAAAAGGGATATCATCGATCAGAGGGAGGAGGAATTCTCTTATCTCTTTCTTTAGCATATTTTCAAGGAGTTCGAGCGAATAAACTAAGGCCTTTTTTGTGCCATCACAAATATTTTGGTAGGCTCTAATGACATCGTCATGGGGATAGATTAGACTTAGCAATTCAAAAATATGTTTGAGAGATCGAGCCAAATTATTCTCTAAATCTTTAGCCAGGTGAGCTTTTTTCTCATCTGACATCAAAACATGCATTTCAATCAATACCAGATAACTTGTTTTTATTACCGAAATGACCTCAGAGAATATTATCTTTTTTTGAAAACGAATCTGAGGGTTTTTTGATTTCATCTTATACAGAGCCTCGATGATCTCAGTTTCGACATCCCTGCTCCTTTTTCTTAATTCTAAAGTTAATAAATCTGCTGCTCTTTGTGAGCCTATTAGCAACAGGATGTCTGGGATCGCCTTTCGCACTCGTATGTCTTCCGCTGGATCCCCCAAATAATCCTTTAATGTTCCTGTAATTTTAGATCCATATTCCACTAGGGCTTTACTGGCGACTCTCTCGGTCGAAGGTTTGCTCAGATGTTGAATAAGGAGAGGAACAAACTCCATACTTTTAAGCTTCTCGGCACTCTCAACAGCATATCTAATCACTTCCGGTGATTCATCTTTGAGCAGTTTGCTGAGATTATGAACGAGATGGGAAGATGGTTCCATCATTCCCAGAATCTTAGCTGCCTCCATCTTAGAAATTTCTGCTTCTTCGCTCTCCTCACTCGCGATTCTATCGATATGTTCATTCATCAATTCCTGGTAAACGTCGAGGGCCATGATTTCCTTCACTTGAGTATCAAAGCTCTCATCTTCCAGGGGGTCTTCGGCT
>CP070825.1:2822594-2827208 GCA_020344415.1 Candidatus Aminicenantota bacterium | reverse complement strand
CTTGGAAACTTGTTTACTCGTTGTATAGTGAAGGGAGCCACAGCAATGTGGTTCTCTTACCCGACAGCTGCCACCCGCGGGCCGTTTTGGTAAGTCGGCGCCCTATGTGAGGTGGCCGCCTGGTGATGATCGCGTTAGAGTGCGATACGAAGTCGCACAGTTGAGTGTACTCAGGCAAAGGCCTTGAGTACCCGGCATGTTCCTGCCGGTCTCTACACAGGCGTGCTACCGTTGCGCTGTATGACGGGGTGCGAAGCCCTGTGGACAATGTACCGAATCGGGTTCAAATGGCAACAGGAGAACCCCTCGGAGAATCCTCCTCCGTTAAGGGCTAGGGACGGATGATATGGTGAAATTAATTGAACGTCATTAAGCGTCGTCAAAGAGCGAACGTACCTACGGGGATTAACAGGTATAAGGCCGCTGCTTTGGGTCAGCGGTGTGTGGTCAGGATGCAGGTTTCCTAACTGCCTGCACGGAAACCGTAGTACCATCGGCGTAGAAGGCGCACCTAAGTCATCTAAAGGATCAACTGTGAGGAACGTAGTAACCCCGTCCTTGGCCTGGTGCAAAGCCGGGCAAGCGAAACCGCAAGGCACGCCGAAGGAGAGACGGGAGGGAGAGGTTGGAAGAAGCGAATGCTTTCGGGAGAGCCGAAAGATAGGGCATGAGATATGGCTCAGCGCCAAAACCGGTAAGCTTACAGCATCGGTGAAAGAGCGTGCAGACGTCCAACTGGTGTCTCATTGCGAGAGAATTTGTCAGAACCTTTGTAAGAAGAGAAAGCAAATGACGGTCCAAAAGACTGGTGCACTCAGAGATGACGCCAAGATGTGGAATTCCATTCACTGGAAGGAAGCACAGCGGCAAGTCAGAAGGCTGCAAATGCGTATCGCAAAGGCTGTGAAAGAAGATAGATGGAATAAAGTAGCAGCGCTGCAACATCTATTAACTCATTCGTTCTACGCCAAGCTCTTGGCTGTGAGGCGAGTGACTTCCAACAAGGGGAAAAACACCCCCGGCGTTGACGGCGTGCTGTGGAAAGGCGCCCGAGCCAAATGGCGGGCTGCGTGCAGCCTGAAAAGACGTGGATATCGTCCCCAACCATTAAGGCGGATATACATCAGGAAGAAGAACGGGAAAATGCGCCCACTTTCCATTCCGACGGTTTATTCATACTACACCTCCTGCAGTTTGGTTTTGGGATTTTTAGTCCTCTCTTTAATTTTTTGAATTTTGGTAGATTCAAGAATCTTTTGACAAAGTTCTTTCTCTTTTTCAGAATCAAGCGTAATCCAATAAGGAGCATTATTATTTATTCTACGTGCGTTAAGAAATTTCCTTTCTATCCAATAATAAACAACATGTTGGCTGACTCCAAATTTTTCAGCTACTTGTTTGACAGTGAGTTCCTCTGAACGTTTTAATTTCGCTGATGGAATATCATATTTATATCTAATCCAATCTACAATGGATTTATTAAATGGTTTTCCCTTAGCACTGCGTAAACCCTCCTTATTAAGCCTTTCGGCAATTTGACTGCCGGTCAACGCTGGAGCAAGGGCTTTGACTCTTTCTACAATATTTGGGGAGTAGCGCCATTTATCATATACTCTTTGTGGTAAGTTCACCTTAATATCCTCACAAGCTCCACCTTGCCAGCGAATGTGCATGGTTGCCCGGTTCACTTCAGAAAATTTTTCAACAGTAATATCTTTTATAAGTAGACGCAGGATACGCTTTTTATCCTTTTCTTTGGTAGTGGGTGAATTCCATAAACCAGGCAGATCTTTGGCCAAGGCGAAGACTTTTTCTTTTTGCTCTTTGCTCACAGTCAATGGCTTTTTCTGTTGAAATTGTGAAAACTCTTTTTTTATCTGCTCTACCTTAATTAAAGCATCATTCCATCGGCTCTCAAGAGTAGAAGCTACTAACCGGTTTTCAGGGTCTACTTGTTCATAGCGCCTTTGAGCAAGTTGTGCTTCATACTCCGCTCGCTCAATCTTCATACCCCATTGTTTGTTTATGAGATTATTTCTCATTTCTAATTCTTCTATAGCCTTTAAGGCGATTTTGATCTGCTCAGGCTCTATAACTTCCAAAATTCTTTCTGAGATGGCCCGGTCAAGCGCACCAGCCTGAACAGACATACATACCCTGCCTGTGAGGCCTTCTCGTTTTAGGTGTTTACATTCATATGTTGGATAGATTCCACCATTGCCTTTATATCTCACTGTTAGCCTACGGCCACATTTATTACATAGGAGTAAACCTTGAAGAAGCGCTTTTCCCTCTCTGGCAGCTTGGCTCAAGAGATTCTCCTCCTTGTTTGTTTGGTTTTTGCTAAGAATAGCCTCATTACGACAAAACTCTTCCCAACTGATATAGCCTTCATGGTGATTCAGGATTTTCACCGTCCACTCAGACATCGGCACTTTGATTGTCTTCGTCTGAATTTGTCCATTTGGCAAAATATTTTTTGCATATCGATAGCGTCCAAAAACATATGCTCCAGCATAGGAGGGATTATGCAATATATTTAATACCCGGTTATCAGTCAGATAGCCCCAAATGAGTTTTCCATCCCATATCCCTCCATAGGCACGTTTTGGAAATTTAAGGTTTAGGGACGCGAACTTTCGCACAACCTCATAAGCACTACCATGTTCTTGGAAAAGTGAAAATATAAGTTTGACGACATTTCTCACCTCCTCATCAGGATCAAAGATGGTATTGCCTTCATCATCATAGCACAATCCCAATGGCAGAGGGAGTCGCAAAAGACCCTTTTTTGCCTTATTTAACTTACCACCTCGGAGGCGAACATGGATGAAGTGAAGCTCTGCTTGCGACATGGTCGCCTTCAAGCCCAGAAGGAGACGATCGTTAAAATCAGTCGGATCGTAACAACCATCCTCGTCGATTATAAGGGTATCGGTCAGGGCACATAACTCTATGAGTCGATGCCAGTCGGTATTTGAGCGGGAAAGCCTTGATGCTTCCAGAGCAAATACTGCTCCTACTTTTCTCATCGACACATCCGCTACTAAGGTCTTGAAATCTTCCCTGTTGTAGGACTGTGCCCCTGATATTCCCAGATCTCCATCCAGGACTTTAATCATCACTTGTGGCCAACCAAGCTGTTTGGCTTTGTCGGCCAGGGCATATTGACGTTCGGTACTCTCCTGATGATGACGTACTTGCCCCATTGTCGATTGTCGGAGATAAACATAAGCTTTCTTTTGTTGGTGATGAGACCGAATTTTTGAGATCATGACTATCTTCCTGTTTCTTAATTTGTACTTCGGTTGCTTGTAAATAATTTTGGATCATATTGGCCACCAGGATTCCTGCTGACCCAATATCTAAAATATCTCCATTTTTCAATAGATTGGAGGAAGTCATGTTTTTGAAATACCTCACCTTTTTTTACCGAGAAAAATTGCGATTGAATTGCAAATTTTTTTCTATAGCCCTTCGCACACCTTGGAAATTGGTAGAGTATTTTTCGACCTATTCTTTGAAAAATAATGACAGGTTTGCTCGAAAATGCCCTCTTTTCCATTAAAATGTTGTTAAAAGCAATAGGCCAAAGCTTCAATTTATTAAAGTCTCCGGTAACGATTATCCGTAATTCACTTTGTGCCGATTTTGGGCACTGATGAATGATCAATCTTTTTTTAACCCATAAATTCCCCCTTTGGGCTATTTTAATTCTGTATTTACATATGATTTGAGCGAAGCGATCAAAAAAATAAGGAAAGTAAACCTTCCCAATGCCATTATTTATTAAATTTACTTTGTTAAATGTTATTTTATTGAAATTAAAACATCGCTTTAGCTCTGATTTATATCCTAATGCTATTGGAATAGAAGGCTTTCCCATCTGCAAATATGTTTGTTCAGGAAAAAATATACCTTCCCCATATTGAGCATAAATTTGCAACTTTTTTCGAAAAACATAAAGTCCAACTTGAACACTTAAAAGTACAAAAAATTTCTTGCCAAAAATACTGGTGTAAAAAATCTTATACAAATAATAATAATAATGGACAAGAACACATCCATAGCTTCTTTTTCCCCTCGGAACATTTTTTAAGAAGCTCAGATATTCCCTCCATAAAAATATGGTCATATGGATTTTCACAGTCATCAAAAGTAAAAAAGTATAAAAACATTCGCAAAAGAAGCATGGTTTAATGTATCTTGATTTCATTTTTTTATCCTTCTTTTCTCTTTAATTTTATGATAAACTCAATAAGTTCTAAGAGGCACCATGGGTCCAAAATGGACGCAGATTCATTTAATGGTTTAAACACTGAAGGCTCTGCCTGATCAGTCCATTCATGGGAAACAGCAAAACTTCCCCGCTCTGGATGTTTTAAAGATAAAGTCTTTATGCCTGAGATATTTTTGATTTTTAAAATGAGAAAGCTTTGTCCATAAAAAGGATGGTAGGGATGTGTAATTTTAGCATATCCCAAAGGCGTCTTGTTAATAAGTGCAGTTAGCTTAGACTGTCCCGACGCTCAAAGATCGGGCCATGCAGGCCCTTTACCTGCTCACCATAGAACCGATAGCAGAAACTACAGCTGATCCGAACTCATATGGATT
>CP070825.1:2808660-2822494 GCA_020344415.1 Candidatus Aminicenantota bacterium | reverse complement strand
AGAAGTCTTGGACACTGTAGTCCAGGCCTTTAAGGTCTCAGAAAAACTCCTTATCCCCAGCATGGTTATTCTCGATGCTTTTACTCTCTCTCATACCTATGAAGTTGTAGACCTTCCTGAACAGGAAAAGGTGGACGAATATTTACCTCCTTTTAAGCCGCCGATCAGAATCACTCCAGATGAGCCCCATGCATTTGGCGGGCTCACCTCACCCGAACACTATTTTGAACTAAGATATAAGGTGCAAAAAGCCATGGAAGAAGCACCGGCCTTGATCGAAGAGACAGGGAGAGAATACGAGAAAATGTTTGGCCGTTATTTAGGACTCTTCGAGGACTATCTGTGCGAGGATGCTGAGTTAATCCTAATTACTTCCGGAACCATGGGCTCCACAGCAAAAATCGCTGTGGATGAGCTTCGTAAGGAAGGCATCAAAGCGGGCAATTTAAGGATGAAGGTATTCAGGCCTTTTCCCTTTGAGAAGATTCGAAATATTCTCAAGGGAGCACAGAAGGTCGCTGTGGTTGACCGCAATATATCCTACGGTCATCACGGGATGTTCTTCCAGGAAGTAAAATCCGCCATGTACGGACACAGCAATGGCTTACCGCTCTTCGGCTTTATCGCAGGCCTGGGGGGAAGAGATATCACTCCCTCAACATTTAAGGAAATCGCCCATCATGCTCTAGGGAAAGAAAAACCAGAAGAAGAGATTATCTGGATAGGAGTGAACCGATGAAGAAAGAAAAAACCATGAAACTCTCGCTCCCTGAAGAGGAGCTTATGAATCCCGGTCATCTGGCCTGCCAGGGATGCGGAGCCACGTTAGCCATGAGATATGTGCTCAAAGCTTTGGGGAAAAAGACCGTGCTCTGTTTTCCTGCCTGCTGCTGGTCAGTCATAGACGGGCCATTCCCCTATTCATCCCTCGATGTACCCATCTATCACTGTGCCTTTGAGACAGCAGCCGTGTCCGCCTCTGGTGTGAAAGCCGGACTAGAAATGGTCGGCGATACAGAGACAACGGTCGTTGCCTGGGCGGGCGATGGAGGAACCTTTGACATAGGGATTCAAGCTCTTTCAGGAGTAGCCGAACGCAATGATAACATCCTGTATGTCTGTTATGACAACGAAGCCTACATGAATACAGGAACCCAGAGAAGCTCAGCAACACCGTGGGGAGCCTGGACCACCACAACACCTGTTAAACACTTCAAGGAAAGGCCAAAAAAAGACATGGAAGCCATCATGGCTGCCCATCGAATTCCCTATATAGCCACTGCGAGTGTTGGGTATCCTGAAGATCTGTTCAAAAAGGTGAAGAAAGCAAAAGATATCGAAGGGACGCGGTTCGTGCATATCTATGCGCCTTGTCCCAGTGGATGGAAGAGCCGACCTGAAGACACTATTAAGCTATCGCGCATGGTTGTTCAAAATTCAATTTTTCCGATTTATGAAATCGAATGGGGTGAAGAATACAAGTTAAACATAAAGCCTAGGGAAAAGAAGCCGGTTAACGATTATTTGAGAATCCAAGGACGATTCCGGCATCTGACCGACGAAGAAATCGCATTCATCCAAGAGCAAGTCGATAAGAATTGGGACAGGCTGCTCAAACAGTGCGAAGCGAATTGAATCGTTAGACTCACCTTTTGTTGGTTGCAAAAAAATCCTATAATAGCTATATTAATAGTAAAGAAATTGGAGATAAAAATGAAAAAACTCGCCGTAATTTTGCTTCCTTTTGCTCTGGCGCTATTTGTTTGTGCAAAGGGTGATGAGACATACAGTCAAGAAGGAAATGATTATCCTCAAGCGCCTGAATTTTCACTTGAAGACCTTGAAGGAAATGAAATAGCACTGTCTGATTACAGTGGAAAGGTTGTATTTTTAAATTTCTGGGCGACCTGGTGTGGCCCCTGTCGGCATGAAATCCCAGGCTTTATAGCCGCATACAAGAAATATAAAGATAAAGGAATGAAAATCATAGGGATTTCTCTGGATACTATAAGTTCAGAGTCAGTTCTTAAATTCACAAAAAAATACGAAATGAACTATCCTGTCGCTATGGGTACAAAAGAAATCGTTGAAGACTATGGGCCCATACCTGCAATACCGGTAACGGTAATCATTGACAAGAATGGAAAACTGAGGCAGCGAAAAGTCGGCTACCTGGATGAAAAATCTCTTGAGGGCTGGTTTCTCAAACTTATCGAAGAATAATTCATTGGGGTCAGGCTTTCATAAGTTTCATAAGTTCATGTATTTATCTAAATAGAAAGGGGAACCTGGCTCACATAATCTAAGTTAGTCCTTTGGGGTCAGGTCTTGCTTTTTGCTTGCCTTGATGACAAGACTTACTTCCAAAATAAATAATTCTATAAAAGTATTAATAGCTCGATCCTAACACTACATGCAGGAGGCAAAAAGCAAGACCTGACCCCAATTTTTAAGTTATGAAAGTTATGAAAGCCTGACCCCAATGTTTGAGTTACCAGCGGTAGACGACGGCAGCCCAAGTAAAGCCTGCTCCAAAAGCATCCATCACAATGATATCTCCTTTCTTAAGCTTGCCGTCTTGTTTGAGTTCATGGAGACATATCGGGATAGACGCCACTGAAACATTACCGTATCTATCTATGTTTGAATAAACCTTCTCTTTGGGAACCTTAAGACGCCTGCCCGTAGCATCGATGATCCTGATGTTCGCCTGATGAGGGATAAAATAATCTATATCCTCCTTCTTCAATCCGGCTGACTTCAAAGCCTCCAAGGCCGCCTCTCCCATACGTTTTACAGCATGCTTGAATACTTCATTTCCTTTCATAGCCAGGTACTGAAGGTCTTTCTCAAGCGCTTCGATAGAGGGGGGAATACGTGTGCCCCCTGCCGGCTGGTAAAGAAGTTCTCCCAACTGTCCATCAGCTCTCCAGTAAAATGAAAGCATACCAGATTCATCATCGCTTTCTTCTAGAACCATCGCTCCGGCAGCATCGCCGAAAAGCACGCACGTGCTGCGGTCCTTATAGTTCGTTATTTTTGTCAGAAGTTCAGCTCCTGCAAGGAGAATACGCTTCGCTGTTCCGCTCAGAATCAAGCTCTCTGCCAGGATCATGCCGTAGAGAAATCCCGTGCATCCAGCAGAGACATCAAAAGCAGGAATATGATCTGCACCAAGACCTTTTTGGATCCAGCAGGCAGTAGAAGGAAAAAGAGTATCAGGAGTTGAAGTTGCCATTATTATCATGTCAATATCTTTAACCTTTAACCCAGCGTCCTCCAGAGTTCTCCGGCTGGCTTCAATCGCCAAATCAGAAGTCGCATCTTTATCAGAAGCAATCCTTCTTTCTCTTATCCCAGTTCGGGTTATTATCCATTCATCAGAAGTGTTGACAATTTTTTCTAGGTCAAAGTTTGTCAGGATCTTATCAGGAACATAGAACCCGCTTCCTGTAATTTTTATTTTGCGCTTATTTCTTTTTTCCATGGTTTTTTAGATGAAAAATACTCTATAGCATACTCATTTTTAATTTGCAAACAAAAAGGAATAGGGGTAAAATCTTTAACATCATGAAAATGAAGGCGTTAAGGCTCTTTTTCGTCGCTCTTTTTTCGCTCTGCATCCTCACCATTTATCCAAATTTTTTATGGTCTCAGCTCGTACTTGGGCAGTACGAGGATGAAGCTCCGTTTAGAACATGGAATACACTTGGCTTTACTACTGCTCCTTCCCTTGCCATGGGGGAAGTCCAATTTACTCTTGCCTCTGACTGCTCTGTGGCACTTTCAAACCCCGCTCTCCTAACGAGACTTCCCGCCTTCACCATTACGTTCAACTCTTCTTACAATCTGGCTTCATTCTTCAAGTATTCAATCGTAAACACGGGCGTCCTCTTAACCGATGAAAACATTTCTCTCGGATTTTATGCACTTGATTTTGGAGGGCTCTCCTTAAGAGTGAAAGACTGGACAATTGCTATGAGCATGGCACTTCTCGAATGCTACGACCGACCCAAATCTGTGGGTAATTACTACTCACAGGATGAGCTTGTCTATTCTTTAAATTTTGACCAAGAAGGAATACTGAAAAACATAAATTTTTCCATTGCTAGACGAGTCTTCAGCGGTCTTACCGCTGGTGTCGGTTTTAACTATGTCTACGGGAATCTCGATAAAGATATTGATGAAGAATGGCTGAACAGAGATGTCTCGATAACTGACAACAAATCCAATGAATTCAAAGGTTTTTACATCAATGGAGGCCTGGTGTGGAATTATAACGACAAACTCGAAGTTGCTTTAATATTCCGCACACCTTATGTCAAAAAATCAGAAAGCGCGAGTTTGCTCAAGTATAACGCCCCGGCTGCGGATATAAGGATCGAAGCCTCTGCCAGCAATGAATACAAACAACCCTTTGTAGCCGGTATAGGACTGGGCTATGAATTTTCGAAGGTGTTCAGAGTCGCTTCAGATTTGGCATTCTTCAACTGGTCCGGATACAGCGTCAATTACTATGACGAAGACCTCAAGAGAGATTTCAAAGATGTCATAAAGATCGGAGCAGGCTTTGAATACGTGAGCCTTTTGAATATCTTTAATCAGAAAATTGATGTTCCCTTAAGGATAGGAATTAATTACGATCCGCAGCCAATGAAAGAGCCGGATTCATCCTACTTTTCTTTTTCTTATGGAATGGGCGTTCACGTAGGGCATTTTTTCCTTGATGCCGGAGTATCAATAGGTAACGAAAAAGGCTCTGGCAATTCTCTTATTGCAAGGAAAGTAGCCCTCTCTGTTTCTTTTAGGTTGTGAATAATGATAATGAAAAAAACAGTAGCTTTGATGATTTTAGTCTCCTTCATCTCCATCGCTGGAGAATCACAGGATTACTGGACTACAGAAATCATTAGCATTGAAAAAGACTATAAAATCGAGAAAAAACTTAGGGAGATGAACCTTGACTTCCTGATGGAATGGAATGACAGAGTCTATATCATAGTAAACCATGATGAACTCCAAACCATCGAAAAAGAAAACATTCTTTTCACACTCGAGACACAAAACCTCTACCCTCAAAGTCAAAAAATCACTATTCAGTCAGGGGTAAACGGAGAGTATCACTCCTACTCAGAGCTGGAGCAGGAACTCCTCACGCTTCAGGATTCCTATCCCAACCTGGCAAGGGTTTTTGATATCGGAGACAGCCTTGAGCAAAGAAATATCTATGCGCTAAAAATTAGCGACAATGTCAATCAGGATGAGAATGAGGCAGAGGTAGCCTTTCTTGGGTGCCATCATGCGCGCGAATGGATCTCGGTTGAAGTTCCCTTCCTGCTGGGAAAATACCTGGTTGAGAATTACAATTCAAACTCCAAGATCAAAGAACTCGTCGACTCAAGTGAAATATGGATAGTTCCCCTGGTCAATCCAGACGGTCTTGAGTATTCCATACACTTTTACCGATACTGGCGGAAAAACAGGCGGGATAACGGAGACGGAAGCTATGGCGTGGACCTCAACAGAAACTATGGATACATGTGGGGATATGACAATAAAGGCTCAAGTCCTAACCCCTCTGATGTCACTTACAGGGGAAAATCCGCTTTCTCTGAGCCGGAAACCCAGGTCATTCGGGACCTTTTTTCACTGAGAAGCTTCCAGGCAATGATCACTTACCATAATTATTCCCAGATTATTATTTATCCCTGGGGGTATACCAGGCTCCTCACTGAGAAAGATGACCTCTTTTTTGAGATGTCGGCAGACATGTCAGAGCTCATTCAGTCTGTAAACGGAAACTTCTACGATTATGGCCCAGCCGGAGTTGACTTGTATCTCACAAACGGAGATACCACTGACTGGACCTTTGGAACCTACGGGATTCCATCCTTCACAATAGAACTTCCGCCAATTGACATCCCTCATGGTGGATTTTTCAACTCAGAAGGAGATATTCAACCCATTTTCAATGAAAACCTGCCTGCAATGCTTTATTTAATCGAGTGGAGTATTGATGACTTTGAGGCACAAAGCAACCTCCCTGAAAAGAGAAAGCCAAAATTCAAATCTAAGGATCAAAGCGCGGGAGAAGGGCGAGGAAATAATAGATAAAAATAAAAATTAGAGCAGAATTTGCGTTGAAAATAAAGCAGTTAGCACCCATAGATATATAAAAAACATTGACAAACAGCCCTCAAAAATATATATATTTCTGAATATAACAGCAGAAAAACAATGAAAGAACTCCTTGCCAGCATTTTTTCCTCCCAATTGCCGGCTCCTGGCGCAAGAGAAGGGCTCCCCTACTGGCTTTTCTATTCCCTTCTGTGCATTATCCTCCTTTTAGTTACCTTCATTTTTTTAAGAGATAAAGATTTAAGGCAGAGATTGAATTCATTCCTCTTCACTGCTAAAAGAAAATTGATCAAACTCCGTCTACAAGCCCTCATCAAAAAAGAGCAGCAGAAGAAAAAGGAGCTGTTGAAAGAACTGGGAAGAAAATCCTGGAAAGAAGGAATCCAGGTTGAAAAAACCAGCAGAGCAAGAAAAGCCCTCGATAAATTAGAAGAGAAGATGAACCGGGCACAGAAAAGCCTAGAAGAAGCTCAATCTAATATAAGCACCCTCAGAGACAAATTAAACGAAACCAATCAGGAACTCACGGAACAAATCAAGGGACAAAAGGCTGATAAAAAAACTCATATTAAAAAACTCGCTGAATCCAAAGAGAGAGAAAAAATAATCGGAAAAGAACTCAAGCAGAAGGAAAAAGAAATCGAAGACGCAGGGAAAAGCCTGAAATCTTCAGAAAAAGAAATCAAGGAAATAGAAAATAATCAAAGCCTCTCGGATGATGAAAAGAGAATGAGAACAGAGGATATCAGGAAAAAAATAGAACACCTGGAGAGGACTAAGGAAGAAACTCAGCAGGAAATTCCCAGTCTTAGAGAAGACATATCAGAGTCAACAAAAGAGAGGAAAGTGCTTCAGGGCATCGTAGATGACTACAGTAAAAAAATTAAGAAAATCGAAGACGAAGAAAAAGAGCAAGGCCGAGAGTATCAAAGAGAAATCAAGGAATGGGAAAAAAACAAGGAAAGAGCTGGTGAAGAGATAAGGGAGTTTGAAGGGCAAAAGGCACCTCTATTTGAAAGCTTGGGAAAAGTAATGAATGAAATGAGGATAGATCACAACGATTTCGCGATTTATTATTCCCAAATTGACAGAGTCAAAAAACGTACCGACGAGTTAGAGGAGCGGATTCAAAAGCTTTAATAATAAGAAAATCTATTATATTCCAACACTTTACGCCTCCATTTCAACGGTTTAAAATAGGTGATCATGAAGCAGAAGATCCTTGTTCATATCTGCTGCGCTCCGGATGCTCTCTATGTCATGGATCTCCTCAGAGGAGAGTATGATGCCAGCGGATATTTCTACAATCCTAACATTCATCCTCAGGAAGAGTATGAATTAAGGCTAGAAGAGACAAGAAAGGTGGCTCAGACTTTAAATTTCCGTCTCATTGAAGATGCCTATGACAATGAGGAGTGGTTCAAGATGACCAAAAAATTCAAGGATGAGCCTGAGAAAGGAAAGAGGTGCGACGTCTGCTATGCAATAAGACTTAAAAAAACAGCCCAAAAAGCTTCAAAGCTCGGTTTTGATGTCTTTACGACTGTTATGAGTCTGAGTCCCTGGAAAAAAGCCGATGTGCTCAACCAGATGGGAAAAATGTTCGGACATAAGTATAAAATAAATTTTTTGGAAGCCGACTTTAAAAAGAAGGACGGATTCAGGAAAAGCGTTGAACTTAGCAAGCACCATGATCTCTACCGCCAGGACTACTGCGGATGTATTTACAGCAAAAAGTGATGAGAGTGCTATGATTCTATGCTGTCCACAACGATTAATTGAAGGTCATTGCGAGGAATTTATGACGAAGCAATCTCGTATTAAGGTTGAGATTGCCGCGCTTCGCTCGCAACAGAGGATTGCCACGCTCCCTTTGGTCGCTCGCAATGACTAACAAAGTGGACCTGATGAATCAAGGCCCAAGGATACAAGATTGCTTCGTCGCTATGCTCCTCGCAATGACAAGGTGGGCTTGAAGAATCGAGCCCCTACAAATTGTTCACATTGATATAAATAGAATGAATAGCAAGAAAGCAGAGGAAACTATAAAAGGTTCTGCGATTCAAATAGTTGTCTTTGGAGTCGTCCAGGGAGTCGGTTTCAGGCCGTTTATCTACCGTCTTGCTAAAGAGCTCAGTCTCAAAGGCTGGGTCAAAAACATCGGATTTGGAGTAGAAATCCATCTTGAAACTGAAGAAAAAACAGATTTCAAGGATTTTTTAAAAGCTCTCCAAGAAGATAATCCTCCTCTCTCCCAGATTGAAAACATGACAATCAATCCCGCCTCTTTTGAAAATCTCGATGACTTCAAGATCAAAAAATCACGGAAGGCTGAAAGCTTTGTCTTTATTTCACCCGATATTTCTATCTGCGAAAACTGTCACACAGAAATGATGAGTCCTTCAGACAGACGGTTTCGCTATCCCTTCATCAACTGTACTGATTGTGGACCTCGCTACACAATCGTCAAATCACTCCCTTACGACAGGCCTCAGACTACCATGGAAAGCTTCAAAATGTGTGAGGACTGCAACAGAGAATACACCGATCCCCTAGACCGCAGGTATCATGCTCAACCTGTTGCCTGCCCTGTCTGCGGGCCACGAGTAAATCTAATAGAATCCAGGAAAGGAAAAAAGATAAAAGGAGGAATCAAAAAGGCCGCTTCACTGATAAAAGCAGGGAAAATTCTGGCTGTTAAAGGATTAGGCGGTTTCCATCTAGTCTGCGATGCTCTAAATATTAAAGCTGTTAGTCAGTTGAGGAAAATAAAAGAGAGGAAAACCAAGCCCTTGGCTCTGATGGCAAGCAGTCTGGAAATCATCGAAAAATATGCATTGCTCTGCCCCGTTGGAAAAGAAATGCTCCTTTCACCCCGACGGCCAATCGTGCTTCTCAAGAAAAAAAAGGATATAAAGAGAATCGCCCCTCACCTTGATGAAATGGGATTTATGCTCCCCTACACTCCTCTCCACTATCTTCTGCTCGAAAACCTCGATCTGATCGTGGCAACAAGTTCAAACAAGAAAGATGCGCCAATCATGAAAGATGAAGAGGAAGGCATCGAAGAACTCTGTGACTACATCCTGACTCATGACCGTCCCATTCAGATAAGAGCCGACGATTCTGTCATGAAGATTGTCGATGGCAAACCGTTATTCTTAAGGCGTGCCAGAGGATATGTTCCCTATCCACAAAGAGTTCCTGATGCATTGGCATCTCCATCTCATATCCTGGCCCTTGGAGGAGAGCTAAAGGATACTATTTCGTTCTATAAAAACGGTTATGTGATTACAAGCCAGTTCCTTGGTGACCTGGATGAATACCAAAATTATAAATATTTCGAGGAAACCATCCGCCATCTCTCAAATCTATTTGATATCAAACCAGAAGCCGTTGTCTCTGATCTGCATCCGGATTTTCATACCACAAGGTTTGCTCAGAAAATAGGCCTTCCTCTTCTTCAGGTTCAACATCATTTCGCCCATGTCCTTGCACCTCTTCTCGAACATAGAGTTCCCCCCGGAAAAAAAGTTCTTGGTGTTTCTTTCGATGGCTATGGGTACGGTGATGATGGGAAAGCTTGGGGCGGTGAGTTTCTTTTAGCCAATTATGCATCTTACAAAAGATTTGCTCATTTTAAGTACGTCCCTCTGCCCGGGGGGGATTTGGCTTCAAAACAGCCTTGGCGAATGGCCATCTCCTATCTCATGGATACATATGGCACCGATTTCCCTCAAATCGAAATCCTGAAGAAAGTCAGTAAAAACAAAATTAAAGGCGTTGTGAGCATGATAGAGCAGGAGATCAACAGTCCCCTCTCTTCAAGCTGCGGTCGATTGTTTGATGCTGTATCGTTGCTTGTAGGACTTTCTCCTTTAGAAGTTGAATTTGAAGCTGAAGCTCCGATGAGGCTAGAATCTCAAGCCGCAGAAGGTGTAGAGGAAGGTTATGGCTTTACTTTCGGGAAGAAAGGCATCCCTTTTCATATATCTTTTGCTGAAACAATAAAATCTATCATAAACGACTTAGCGAAGAATACTCCTCCCTCTGTTATTTCAGCAAAATTCCACAACACTTTAGCCCAGATTATAACTTACGTGGCAGAGAAAGTGAGAAAAGACCATGGAATCGATACTATAGTACTAATTGGCGGAGTGTTCCTGAATAAAAGGCTCCTTCATACCGCAACTCAACTTCTGGAAGGTATGGATTTTAAGGTTCTCAGGCCAGTAAATTATTCCCCAAATGATGAATCGATTTCCGTGGGACAGATAGCTTTTGCTCTAAATAAACTAAAGGAATAGTCAAAGGGTAATATTTCCATATTGTCTAATACGCTTTTCCCTGAGGGAAAATATTGACCACAGCAATTATTCTCTTCTTTTCTATTAATGAAAAAATTATTCTATAGTCTCCGACTCTAAGCCTGTGGAAACCTCTTAAATCCGCCGTTAAAGGTTTTACTTGAGGATGATTTAACGGGTTATCATACTGAGATAAAGAGAGTATATTTTCTTTAATTCTCTTTCTTAATTTTTTATCTAACGTTTTGTAATATTTCTCTTCTCCAGAAGATATTTTAATCGTCCAGCTCATTGATATCCTTTCCGCCGCCCTCTTTTATCTCCTCTAGACCTTCCTTACATTCCTCTATAAAATTCGATATTCCTATCAATTCAAGCGTCTCCCTGTGTCTTTCTATATACTCATCCACAAATCCCTCTAGAATTTTGCTTATGGGCCTGTTTTCATATCCAGCGATAGCCCTGATAAGCCTCAATTTCTCATCTGGAAGCCTTAATGTTGTTGCACCCATATTGTCACCTCGATTGATACCATAACATCATAATATCAATTGATTTATGATGTTCTGGTATTTTTTGTTGATCGAGAATGGATCCTAGCTCTTTTCTATGCGGACCTTTATCCCCCCGATTAGTGACAAAGAAAAGTTTATCAGGTAGGTTAAGCAGAAACCAAATACTCCAAAGATGATAAAGCCAACCACTCCTCCAACGATGGAGTAGATAATACCGCCCAGCAGTTTTCCCTGAAAACCTTTGAGAAATGAGGGCACGATCTTGCCTATTTCATAAAAATAATCAGTAGCTCCTGTAAATGCTCCTAAAATAATACCTGCAAGAAGACCTAGAATCCCCCAGAATAGGAGAAAAGAGATTGGACTCAAAGAACGGAAGACAAAGTTGGCGACGCTCTCATCCTTAACCACTTCCTCGACCTTTTTATCAATAAGCTTATCTTCTGTTTTATCTTCCTCATCACCTAAATCTTCTTCCCTTCTATTAAAATTTTTCTCCTTCTCCTCTTCCTCTTTAGTAAGATCTTCTTCTTCGTCATCCTTTTCCTCTTTGACTATATCTCCGAGTTCACCACTGCAGGTTGGGCAATCCTGGTCAGGTGCATCAAGTTTGATGCCGCAGTTTTTACAGAAAAATTCCTCTTCCACAAGATTTTGTCCGCAGCGAACACATAATACTGATTCAAGCATATTCTCAAATCCACAATATATACAAATGGCTACTCCTTCTTGGATGGAAGGAGGTTCAGATTGGATCCAGTTATTTCCATCAAAATAATACCACTTGCCGCTCTGGGAGCCGATCATCCAGAAACGCCCCTTTTCGTCCTTAAGACTCAGTTTCTTTAATTCGTCTATAAACTCGCCTCGAGAAATCTCATCCTGTCGAAATTTTCTCTTCAGCTCTTCAAAAGCTTCTTCTAGTTTTTTGAACTGGTCATTCATTTTTTTAATATTTTATATAATATCATCCCGCAGGTGGGCTTGATAAATCAAGCCCCTACGTAAAAAAGGGGACAGTCCCCTTTTTTCTATACAAAATTGATCGATTTGGGTTGACAATTTTTGTCTCTATCTCTGTAATTTCTTTATTTTCAACACATTCATAACTTATTTATTATGAATAACTTAAGGGAGATGACTAATTTTTGTGCAAATTGTCATATCTTCAAGTAATTTCTAATATTTGGCTTCAAATAAGGGCTTTTTTCCACAATTTTTCCACAGATTCTGTTAATAACTTTTGGCCCTTTTTTCAAAATCTTTTTTCTTCAAATTCAAAAAATTCTTAATATATCGAATAGGTTATAACCTTTAATCGGATCAGGAATAAAAGAAAGGACGAAGATCAAAATGATCACTAATCCTATCAACTTTCTTCTTGGAGAGAGCGGCGCTGCTTCATCCTGAATCCGCGGATGTCTCAGCCCCAAAATGATGATGATAAAAGCCCAGATGAACCAACCTATCCAGAAAAAGACTCCCATCACTACAAACACAAGGAGGAAAATCCGGGCTAACTTTTGTGATTTTCGCCCAAAAAGAGCATAAGCGACATGTCCCCCATCAAGCTGTCCGATAGGGAAAAGGTTGAAGGCGGTTACAAGAATCCCCACCCAGCCTGCAAAAGCAACCGGATGAAGGAAGATCTCATAGTTGGGAGGAACGTCCTTGAAAATCATAGCTCCGACAATCTTTAGGATAAGAGGGTCACCAAAGCTATGGATGACAAACGGAGATGTGAGGGCCTCTTCAGGTGGGATCGAAGGGACAATTTTTGATATAGAAAGACCATAAATAACAGCTGGCAATGAAAGGATAAAACCTGTTAAAGGGCCGGCAACTCCTATATCAAAGAGCTGCTGCTTTCTTGTAATAGGAGATTTGATTTTAATAAAGGCACCGAGAGTTCCGATCAGAGTTGGCGCTGGAATGAAATAAGGAAGGGTAGCGTTTATTCTATAGTATCGACATGTCAAGAAATGACCCAACTCATGGCCCAGCAAAATCCCCAGAAGAACAGCCGCATAGACAATACTCAAGGATAGGACTTGCGGATTTGTAAGAACTTCCAGATCGATAAGAAGTTCAGGATTCTCGGCGATAGCATCAGCATACTCATAGCCTAGACTCATACCCATCCCTACATAAACCGTGGAAAACACAGTGATAACAAAGAGCAGTATATTCAACCAGAGGGTCTTCTTCACAGAAAACGGTGGCTTCCTCCATTCCTGTACTGTTACTTCTGCCTTTTCTTCTTCCATTTTTTAAATATAAGGTCTTTCCATACAGAAGTATGAAAGGTTATTTTTTAAGGCTGAGATTGCTGCTCTCTCCTCCGCTGCTCACAATGACCATCTATCAAGCGTCCTTGGAATAAATCCAAATAAAAAAATAGGAGTGATTAAAATCACTCCTATTCTGAGGGATATTTTTTGATGAATTATTCTTCTTTCAGCTTCTCAAACTTCGCCATCAATTCTTCTTTTGATTCTTTATGATCGGGATCAGGGATACAGCAATCCACAGGGCAGACAGCCACGCACTGAGACTCCTCGAAATGCCCGACACACTCTGTACATTTAGCTGGCTCTATTTCAAAAAATTCATCTCCGGCCGTTATCGCCATGTTGGGGCATTCAGGTTCACAGGCACCACAATTAATACATTCATCAGTAATCATTAAAGCCATTATTTCCTCCTAAAAACATCTTATTATATATCTTTTTCAAGAATTTTCAATAGAATCGATTATTTTTTCCCTTCTAATTCACTGATTTTTCGAGAAGCATCAAAACTATAGTATGTTTGAGGAAATTCTTCCTGAATTCTTTTATAAAAAGCCAGAGCCTCTTCTATTTCTCCCTTCTC
>CP070825.1:2778321-2808560 GCA_020344415.1 Candidatus Aminicenantota bacterium | reverse complement strand
ATTCCCTTCCCGGGCTGTAAGCACGTCTTCCTACAGGGTCTTCCCAACCCAGATTTCTCGCTGCTGTTTCATTTATTACAATTGCCTGCTCTTTATCGGTTGAGAAATCCTCAGAAAAGTTTCTCCCTTTTACGATCTCAATATCATAGACATCAAAAAAATCGTAATCAACAAAAGTAAAATTAAATTCTGATTTCTGTCTTTCTCCCTGTTCGTCCCATTCAAAGGTAGCAGTCCTGCCTATTGTTATGGGCAAATCTAATGAAGCAGAGACCCTCAGTATTTCGGAATTTTGTAACAACTCCTTCTTCAATGGCTCTGGGTTTTCTTCTAGATTTCTATCCATAGTATAGACTGTGACGATTTGCTCCTTATCAAATCCAAGATCTCTATTTCTTATGTAATTAAGCTGGCTGTGAATCACGAATGTGCATACAATCAGAATAATCGACACGACAAACTGGACCACGACCAAAGAATTCCTAAAAACAGCCGAACTCTTGGAACCGATTCTCAATGTCCCCTTGATTATCTGGATGGGATGGAATGAAGAAATATAAAAAGCGGGATAGCTTCCGGAAAGGAATCCAACAGAGACTGCTATACCTAGAAAAACCAATAAGATATCCAGGTCCTGAAATAAACTCACCGTCAGATTTCTTTCGATTAAAGAACTGAACGCCGCCAATACAAGCTCGACCAATAAAAACGAGATCACAAGAGCAAGGATGGAAAAGACCATGGATTCACCCAGAAATTGCCTGACAAGTTGAGCCTTACTAGCCCCCACCACTTTTCTCATCCCGACTTCAACAGCCCGTTTCGTAGACCGGGCAACAGAAAGGTTTATGTAGTTTAAGCAGGCAATGAGCATAATAAAAAAGGCAATTGCTGAAAACAAATAGATATCTTTCATGTCAATGTTAGTTTCCAGCTCATACCTCAGGTTTCCACCCAGACGAATCTCTGTCAGAGGCTGGAGATGCAGTTTTTCTGATGCAGATTCTTTGCCTTTGTATTTTCTCAAGAATGCGGGAAATTTTCCTTCCAGGTTTATTGGCTCTACATGGGATTCCAACATGATATATGTTTTGGGCTCATAATAGCTCCACGTTTCAACCGAATCTCTTCCCCCTCTCTTCAGGGTATACAATGTATTGTAAGACACTAAAAAATCAAATGTGAAATGAGAGTTTTCGGGAATATTTTTCAGGACACCCTTTATTTTGTAGTCGTATTTTCTTTCCCCGTACCACTCTTTGATCCGGAGGGATTTGCCTATCGGTTCCTCGTCACCGAAATATTTCTCAGCCATTTCCTGAGTGAGAAGAACGGAAAAGGGCTCTTTTAGGGCGGTGTGTGTATCTCCCAAAACCAGTGGAAATGTAAAGATCTCTAGAAAATCCTGATCAACAAAGTATATGCCTTCCTCATTAAAACGTTTTGAATTATATTCAACAGCTCCGACTCCATGATTTTTTTTCACTCTAGTTGCCTTGACGACTTCAGGAAAATCTTCTTTTAATGATGCCGCCAGGGGATGCTCGGATGAATTAAACCATACCGGTCTCTCTTGATGTTCTCTTACAACCCGATAAATATATTGGGCATCATTATGGTACCTATCGTAGCTTAATTCATATCTGATAAAGAGCACTATCAATATGCAGCAGGAAAAGCCGACAGCAAGGCTGGCAATGTTGATAAAAGAAAAGCCTTTTTGCTCTTTCAGGTTTCTCAAGGCAATTTTTAAATAATTTCTAAGCATCTCATCTCCTTTTTTGAGCAACTTGTATCTATTTCTTCTCCTGCTGCTCTTTCAGGTCTTCAATATGTCGAAATAATATATTTTTCATCTGCAGATTAGAGCGTTCTTCCGCGACTTTAATGGCCCTTTCATTGCATCCTCCTATTTTGGGTTTTGATCAAGGCAGATATTCTTCCCTGGCAGGAGAAAAGACCTCGATGACCACCGTATCTTCGAGAACCTCGACATCGTGCTCCATGTTGCTCGGAATGTTCCAGCCGTCTCCTGGTTTGGCTTCAAATCGTTCTCCTCCTATAGTGAATATCATCCGGCCCGAGATCACATACCCGGTTTGTTCGTGCGGATGCTTGTGTGTGGGAATGATGCTCCCCTTTGCAAGACTAAACTCGCTGAGGCTTGTCCTTTCTCCGAAAGCAAGAGTCTTGTACTTTATACCAAAAAGATGAGACTTTGATTCTCTTTCATCACTTTTTGTAAACATTCCCATCTCCTTTCATGATGTTTGTGAGGTATTCCTAAAAAGCATAAGTCACCTCATCAAATTTTTTTTGTTCCTTTTTTATGCGTTCAATCATTTTTTTCGCATTTTGATTATTAGGATTTAACTCTAAGGATTTTTCATAATACTTAACGGAAAGATTGAATTTCTTCATTTTATAGTAACACTGAGCCAGGCTGTTCCATACATTCCAATTTCTAGTAAATATCATTGTGTTGAGTTTAAATACTTCCAATGCAGGTTCAAGTTTTCCTGCTGACATCAGATCATACCCTTTTGAGTTCACTCTGCTCATAAATTGATTGCCGCTTAACCCATAATATATCCACGGAATATCAGAATCTCGAAATTTATTAAAATATGCAAACCCTGCCACGGCCCCTTTTTCCATTGCAACATCTTCGATTGGCCGCAGGTCTTGAATCATGTCCGATTGCAAATCCGCCTGCTTGAGGAGCATGGCGATGTCTTCATCGAGTAAAAAATGCTGGCTATGTAAATCCAAAATACACTTTGCCACCTTGGATAAGAAATCTTTTTTTGTGGGGTATCTCTCAAGCATTGATTTTCTGGAATCGCCTGTTTGTTTGCGCTCCTCAGCGGTGCGAGGAAAGGGCCAGATTTTGCCGACATTAATCCTTAAGGTGTTGGAGAACGTGGGTGAACGCATAAACCAACCCGTAAACGATGCAAGGGGAACAGCAATTTCCGGCAATTTGACACCTGATATTTCGTTTCCATCCTCATCGACCTGCGGGACAAGAGCTACAAACTGTGGTCCCACCTTTGGAGGCACATTATCCGCAATGCCTTCGGAATCCCAGCGAGGTCCCAGGTCCAGACGATATGGGTTATAAAAAGATGGTGGTTTTCGAATCCCAGGGATATCTGGAAGAGCTTTGCAGTAGGTTTCCAGGGTAACCAGAGTACCATCTGAGATTTTGGGTATTTGTGACTCCGGAGGTTCTACACCCCCGCTGACCCATTGATCCAAAGCTGTCAATAGTGCCCGTCCGATAATTCCGACTCGCGATTCCACATGTTGTTTTCCTGCTATAAAATACATACGGACATTTGGGTCAATTTGAGCATCATTTTTTCCTTCGACATCGGTGTGGAGAAGTGAAGCGGCTCGGGTCCAGTAATCAGTAGTCGTATTGATAAAAAACATTTTGGGTAAGAAACCCGATTTACGCGCCCTTCCCAATCCGTCACCGCGCTCTCCTGTGATAGGATCGTACTGTTCAACCGTATTAAATGGAAATATATCTATCGGGTACAGGTTGTTTTCATGGTGACTCCCGTGACGGGTAGTCTGAGCGAAGCGAGAATTAAAAAGACCTTTGCCGCCGCCTCCGCAATTCGATATTATACCGTCAAATACCATTCGCTTTTCTTCATCACCGTTGAAATCCTGGTATAAATAATGATAGAGAAGACGCGCCGACTGAGAATGGCCCCATGAATAGACATAATCAATGACATCGGCTAGCGGATTTTCAAAACCACTCCCATCACTTTTTTCATATTTGAAAAATGAAACCACATCGCGAATAGCAGCCATACTGAGTCCCGTTACCTTAGGATCTTTTCCTGTATAAACCAGGTCATACAACCAGCCGGGCTTAAAGCCTTCTTTTATGTAGATATAACCAGGGTCAGGGATCACCTTGCCGTTTTCAAAACGGGCAAAAGACCAATGATCACGCGGTACCTCCTCAGGTTCTTCCCAACGATATTGGCGCATAGTCAGTCTTGCCTGTGATTTAAGCTCAGGGACAGGTGGGTAAACAATAGAGTTATCCCTGACTACCTGATGGCTAAAGGTTATATTATTCGCGTAAGAGATGATTTCAGAATAAATTTTTCCTGTGATTGTTTTGCCGTTTTGAGTTACCACCGGAACATAGATGTTTAATCTCCGATTGCTTTCCTTGACATCACAATTCCAGCCACACCACATATAGGACCACCCCTGGCTGTAAAGCCAATTCTTGCCGGCTTGGTGGTTAAAATGCCAATTTCCCATCTTGTGTCCGCGATTGTTGACAAAGTACATTAGCCGATGATTCCCACGCCCCGCATCAACCGGTTTGTGAAGCTCGAAATCTGTAGAAAACTCGACATTACCGCGCGAATTACGCTTGGCAAGCTTCAAGTCCACGATCAGTTCGTTAGCCGGATTATCGGGATCAACCTCGAGGTAAATCATTCCCTTGATCACCTCGTATGGACCAGAGCGGCTGTGTTCCACCGCTTTGGATACGACTTCCCGGCTGGTGATTTCTACCTTTATTACCTTAGCAGTGACTACTGCCGGTATGAACAAAATACAGACCATCACCACCGCCAAAAAACTCACAGGAGTTTTACTTCCTATTAGCGTATTAAGTCTTTTCATGGCTCCCTCTTTAATATTGGTTTACACCTTAATTTTTAGTTATTGTGGACACTATTCCAAAAAAGCTTCAATTTGCGATTTAATCATTATATATAGTTCTGCATTTTGTTGAGCAATAAACATGCCAATCTTTTCTTCTGGCAGGTTCTGACACTTATGGAGCACCATATGTCCGTTTCTGAACAGTACATATCCGTATCCGAACAATTTTTTTTAACCAACGACAACCATTTTCTGTCAAAGAACGTCTCTAATAGAGAAGGTGGACAATCGGCTGCAAAAAAAAGTGTGCTCCAAACATAATTGGATGTTGAATGGGTGGATCCATCCTGTCTCTTAAATGAAGATAGCCTGTTGGAAAGAATCATCATGCTGAAAAATTATCTCAAAATTGCCCTTAGAAACATCAAAAAACACAAAGGCTATTCCCTAATCAACGTCACAGGACTGGCAATCGGGATTGCTGTCTGCCTGTTTATCCTGCTGTGGGTTCAGGATGAATTGAGCTTTGACCGGTTCCATGCCAACATCGACAATCTTTACAGGCTGACCGAAGATCAGATCTACACGGACGGCACTATCTTTCCGGTCGCTGTCACCCCTGAGCTTCTGGGTCCCGGCCTCAAGACTGATTATCCTGAAGTTGTCGAATTCGCGCGCTTCAGAATCCTTGGCCGCGTGCTCGTCTCCACCGGAGACAAAGATTTTTACGAAAACGGATTCGCTTGCGCAGACCCTGCATTTTTTCAAATGTTCACCTTTCCTCTGCTCAAGGGCAGTCCGGCTGCTGTCCTCTCTGATATGGGGAAAGTTGTCATTAGCGAAGAGATTGCCGATAAGTATTTCGGCAGCGAAAACCCTATTGGAAAGCCAATCAGCCTGAACAAAAATTGGGATTTTTTGGTCTCGGGTGTGATGAAAAACATCCCCGTGAATTCCCACATGCGGCTTGACTTTGTGGCCCATTTTGATTTCCTCATTAAAGAGCTAGGATACGGAGGAGGGTGGTGGAACAATAATTTCTACACCTATGTCCGACTCGCTGAAAAGGCCGACGTGGAAAAGCTGAGTAAAGAGGTTTATGGTTATCTGAAGAAGATTTACGACAAAACCTCAACTCGGATTCGACTCCAGCCGGTCAAGGATATCCATCTCCGCTCACATTATGCTATCGACCTGTACGGCGCCACACAGGACAAGTCGCAGTACGTTTATATCTTTACAGCCGTGGCTTTTATTGTTTTGCTGCTAGCATGCATTAATTTCATGAACCTGGCTACGGCTCGCTCCGGGGTTCGAAGCAGGGAAGTCGGACTTCGGAAGGTCGTCGGAGCCCGTAGATTTGAGCTTATCCTGCAGTTCTTCGGAGAATCCGTCCTGTTCGCCCTCATGGCCTCCCTTATCGCTTCTGTATTGGTCCTGGCCTTCCTGCCGGTCTTTAACTCTTTGACCGCAAAAAGCCTCCCGCTGTCTTTAATCTTCTCACCGGCAGTTATTCTTTTTCTGGTGGGAATCTCGCTATTCACAGGAATCTTTTCAGGGGTCTACCCAGCCCTTTTTCTGTCCGCCTTTCAGCCAGTATCCATCTTCCGCGGGGATTCGCTGACCGGTACTCGAAGCGCCTTTTTCCGTAAAGCTCTGGTTGTCCTTCAGTTTGCGCTCTCCATCGTTTTTATCGCCGGGACACTCATCATCGGAAGCCAGCTCCGCTACATCCAATCGAGGAATCTTGGATTCGATAAGGAGGCTGTTATGCATTTCCGCCTGCGGGGCAGTCTGCGGCAAAAGTATGAAGCCTTTAAAACAGAATTGCTCCAATTATCGGGGATTGAAAATGTCACAAGAGCCTCCAACTTCCCAACGTATACGGTGCACTCCACCTCAGCTTTTAGGTGGGAAGGGATGACTCCCGAAGATAAGATACTCGTTCATCATAACGCGGTCGGATACGACTACATCAAAACTTTCGAGATTGAGATCGTCGATGGAAGAGATTTCTCCAAGCAGTTTCCATCGGATAAAGATGCTTTCATCGTAAACGAAACGGCGGTCAGGCTCATGAGATATGAGGAGCCTGTTGGAAAAAGAATACAATTATGGAATCTAAAAGGTGCCATCATCGGCGTCGTTAAGGACTTTCACTACAAATCCCTGCATACAGAGATCGAGCCCCTGCTTTTGCGGATCGCCCCAGGGCGGAACAGATATGTCTTTGTTAAGCTGAGAACAGAGAACATCCATGACAATATTCAAGCCTTAGGCAGGATTTATTCGAAGCACTGTCCCGAATACCCGTTTGAGTTCGGTTTCCTGGATGAGTCTTTGGACAATCTCTACCGTAATGACAGGCGGGTTGGGTCGGTCTTTAATGTGTTCACAGTCCTGGCTATATTTATCTCATGTCTGGGTCTGTTCGGGCTGGCGTCTTTTCTTATCGAGCGCAGAACAAAAGAGATAGGCATCCGCAAAATCCTGGGGGCTGATGTGGGAAAGATATTGGTGCTGCTTTCACGGGATTTTCTCAGGTGGGTTGCAGTCGCTAATATAATCGCCTGGCCAGTAGCTTTTTTCGCTATGAACCGCTGGCTTCAGAACTTTGCCTACCGAACAAACATTGCACTCTGGACCTTTGCTCTGGCAGCAGGTTTTGCTTTGGGCATCGCCCTTCTGACCATCAGCTACCATTCCATTCGCGCCTCCCTCTCCAATCCAGCCGATTCACTGCGGTATGAATAATAGTAAAACAATGGGATCAGGCTTGAATAACTTGCATAACTTTCATACCCTTTTTATTTAATCTTACGGTTTCTTCAGAATGGATCAAGTTGTATGCAGCTTTGGTGCAAGAATCCACCCCATTCATTCATGCCGGAGTGATTCCACCGGGTTGGCAACAGCCGTACGGACAGCCAGGAAGGCAGTTGTGAGCACTGCAACGGTGGACCATCATTCCCCAGGAGCCAAGGTCATCGTTCTGCCGAGAAAGGATGCGGCACAGATATCTCAAATTCTCGGATTTGTGGAAGAAAATTGTAAAGATCGAAGAAAATAATGATATTATAATTCCAATATACTGAAAAATGTTGTATTTTGAAAAAAACATGATTAAGAAGGGATTTTAAATCAATAGGGTGCCCAATATTCTCTTTTGTGAAGTTGATATGGGGAATATTGGCTAATATGACTTTGGAGCGACTTTATGGACTCATGCAAAGGGGGATTCATGATGGTACGAAGCGAACAGCTTTTTTCTAAGGCCCAACCCAAAAGCTTGGCAGGTAAAATCATCCAATTTCCGCTTGTCAGAATTTTTGCAGTGGTCATGTTTATTCTGCCCTATTTATTGATTCGCAATAATTTCTTGGCCGACCTTGTGGCCTCCTCTTCGGGAGTTGTGCACATCGTTCTTGTTATCGCGGATGCCGCCGTTTCTCTTTTTGTCATGCTTCTGCTGTATCGGTTGTATGCCAAATGGATAGAAAAAAGAGAAGCTGTCGAAATCTCAAGATCGAAAAGCCTATCCGAACTGGGATTCGGAATTCTCATCTCGTTTGGCCTTGTCGGGTTTGTGGTCCTATTTATGGTGCTTCTGGGCTATTACCGGATCGACCGGATCGATTCGCCTGAGACCTTGATCGATGCTTTTGTCTTTTTCGGAATGGGTGCATTCGTTCAGGTGCTGGCGTTTCGTCTGGTTTTGTTCAGGCTTGCAGAGGAGCTCCTTGGAAGCTGGCTCGCTTTTGTCCTCATCGCTGGCATCTTTGGTATCGTCCATCTGGGTAATCCGGAAGCAGGCGTGTGGTCGACTGTGTCTTTGATATTGGGAGATGTCCTCCTGTTTGCTGCCTTCATTTACACACGAAGAATTTGGCTTGTGTGGGGCCTCCATTGGGGCTGGAATTTTTTCCAGGATGGGGTTTTTGGGATGCCCAATTCCGGTGTGACAGAGTTGGTCAGCTGGATCCAGCCGGTAATCCAAGGGCCTGAATGGATCACCGGAGGCGGTTTCGGTATCGAAACTTCTTATATTGCGTTTTTTATCTCTCTATTGGTGGGGCTTGTTTTCCTGAAAAAAGCGGTGGATAAAAAACAGATCGTTTCGCCAATTTGGGATAGAATAAAATAAGCACTCTTCCAGATTTAACTTGACTTGCCATTCGTTGACTAGTTTATTTCCGATAAGACCTTATCTTCACCTTAAAAACCTATAATCTGATATTTAAAAATGTATAAACGTTACACAGGATATCCACAAGGTTGGCTTGTGCGCTTAGTGTTTAATATAACGTTCGAAGAATTCGATTATCCGGTTCAAACGGTCCATCCGTCTTTTGGGATTTCCAGAACGCGATAACTCATGGCCTTCCTTCGGATACCTCACATATTCTACCGAACGTTTGAGGACCTTGAGGCTCTTATACAGAATCTCTGACTGAATCACGCCTGCTCGTAAATCGCGATCAGCATGGATGATGAGAAGAGGTGTTCTGATGTTATCAACAAAAGTCAATGGGGAGTTGGCATTGATGTATTTCCCAGCTTCCTTCTCCCAGGGATATCCGCCGAAATGAAAGGGAAGAAGAAACCATGCGTTGGATTCCCCAAAAAATACAGAAATATCATACACTCCTCTCTGTGCAACGGCTGCCTTAAACCGGTGGTCTTGAGAGACGATCCAGGCTGTCATGTAACCAGCATAGCTTCCTCCGGTTATCACCTGTTGATCATGATCAGCCCAGTCCAGTATAGCCGCCTCACTTGCTGCGGCGAGAATGTCCCCTGCCGGGCTCGTTCCCCAATCGCGGTAATTGGCATGCTTGAACTCAAATCCATAGCCGCTGCTTCCTCTGGGATTGCTGTATACGACCCCATAACCCCAACTCGCTAGCAGTTGAAACTCATGCCACATCGAAAACTCACCTGGCCCCCACATCGCTGAGGGGCCTCCGTGCATCTCAAGAACAATGGGATATTTCCTCCCCGGCTTTTTATTGGCAGGCTCCATCACCCAGTACTGAACCTTAAAACCATCCGGACGAGTCAACCATTTTACCTGAGGGATACTGATTTTTTTCTTTGACACCCATTCATGGTTGAATGAGGTGATCCGCTGATCGTTCTTTTCATAAAGGCCAGTCATATAAAGTTCCCATGGATTTTTTACTTCTGCGACGGAATAAACGATTTTATCGGCACCGATATCATAGTCATAGATGCCAATCTGGCCATCGATTGCAGTCTCTACCCTTCCTCCATCAGCCGATATCCTGCACAGAGGAAAAGCCCCCTCATTCATGGTCAAGAAAAATATTGTCTTACCATCGGGCGCCCAAAATGGTCTGCGCACGGTTCGGTCGAAATCGAAAGTCAGCGGTTTCGGTTTCCCTCCTTTGACAGAGACCGTTGCCAGCTGATTTAAGGCATAACCGAGATTTTTCCTGTCTGAGGCTACAAAAAGGATTGTCTGGCCGTCGGGTGAAAAGAGCGGCTGTCTAGCAATATAGCCTTCCCAATCCAGGAAAAGTTCTGCGTTGGTGCCGTCTGAGTTCAGCATCCATAGGTCTCCATCTATAATCCGATCAGGGTGGAGATCATATTTTAAAGAAGCGCAGACTATTTTTGCCCCGTCGGGTGACCAATCCGCACTGGCGAAATCCTGGAATCCAGAGGTGATCTGTTTGGCTTCAGATCCTGGTTTTGATTCTATCACAAACAGGTGGGAATAGGAGAGTTCCGGCTGCAGGTCAAGCTCTCCCTGAAAGTTCAAACGGTTTATGACTCGCGGATCGTTCTCGCTGGCATTCTTGGCCAGCCATGCTCGGATTTCTTCGAGCGTGCCGTCAGGTTTGGGTTTAATGGTGTCTCCGCTGGAATCTTTCTTCTTTGATTTTATTATTTTCTTCCAATCCGGCACATCCTGTCTTTTCCGGCCCGGACGCTCATACGGCCAGGAAGGATTCCCTTGGATTTGCCACTCTGGAATAGAGGAAGAGAATAGAATTTTCTTCCCATCCGGAGACCACTGTGGTCGAAAAATCCCGGTTTCGACTTCTGTAATGGGATAAGCTTCTCCTCCTTTGAAATGTAAAAGCCAGATCTGAGGCTTTTCCTTGTGTGCACGGACAAAAGCGATCCTCAATCCATCAGGGGACCAGGAGGGAGAGCCGTCAGTTCTATCTCCAAAAGTCAATTGAATGGGTGGAGAGGACTTTGTGAGATCCTTCATCCACAAATGTCGGAAATATTTATAGTTCCCTTTGTCATCTTTACCCATTGAAGTGACCACAAAAACAGCCTTTTGACCATCAGGGGAAACATCTATCTGGCTCATGATCTTGATTTTCAGTAAATCAGAGGTGAGCATGGGTTCGAGTTTAGGTACGGTTTTTTCCTGTCCCTGCACAGTGAATGGTATAAACAGAAGTATGAATAAAATTAAAAGTGGAAAACATTTCCTGGGAAGCATGTCTATCTCCTTTGAGCGAGAAATTTAATTATGTATTGATGACAGTTTGCATGATAAAAACATCCGGAATCGATGTCAAGATAATGGCAGATCATAAGTACGCACTTGTCCAAAATAAGTTTCAGATAAACTCCTCCCCTTATATATACTATATATCCCGGATATCCCTACAATAATGGGCTATGGGTCGAGCGCTTGTGCCTGTATACTTACAGGAGTTTTGAGAAGGAAGAATAATTCAGACAAAAAGAAATATAATTAATAGAGAGGCAGAAATTATTTTTTAATTTTGCAACTGTTTCGATAAAGTTTGTAAAGACCCGCTAATCCTATCAATAAAAATCCAGCCGTGTATAAGATTTCAACAGCTATACATGATGAATGAATTCAAGAACTATTGCTGAAATTCCAAAAGTGCCCCTATATCCATTGTGACAGCTATTAACTTATCTTCCACTGTATTGCAATTTCTTTAGTTATAGTCAATATTTTTAATTTGTTGTTAATTTTCTCTTAAATCATTAATTATTTCGGCATCAACCCAATAAAATTCTGATATACCGTGTGTGCGTTTTGCAAAAAACAGAAATCGTCCGTCTGGCGATAATGTAGAGGACGTTACCCAACCGGTACCGTCATTTATAACCTCCCCCATATTTTTTGCCTTTGTCCAGGTATTTTCCTTTGTTCTAAAACTGATATATAATTCATGTCTTTGATGATAATTTTCCGGTCTTATCGAAGAAAAGATAATAAAACTTTGATCCGGTGATATATAAGGATTTACTTCGAAGAATCTGGAATTTACCGCTGGACCAAGGTTCTCGGGCTCCGTATATTTTCCATCTATACGTTTTATGCAAAATATATCCATAGTCCCGATATTTTTCCCCTGTATACTACCTTGAAAATAGATGGTACCGTCTTTGGATATTGAAGGAGAAACAGCCAAACCTTTTATTTCATAACAATGCGGTTTGCTCCATCCGGAGTTTATTTTCTCAACAAACCAGATGTTATAGGATAGTTTACCGCCTTTTTCAATAGGACGCCTTGATTGGAATATCAATATCTCCTCGTTTGGTGAATAAGAAGGCGCCCGGTCATAATATTCACCTGAAAATGGTGCAATTTGTGGGATTGACCGGGTTCCATCCTTTTCTTCCATAAACCAGATAAATCTGTAAGGTAAATACGTGTCGGCATACCAATAGATTTGTTTGGAGTCGGGAGAGAAAGTTAAATATATGTGATTGTTGAGTATATTCAAAAGAATCCCCGGTGCAAAAATCTCAGGAGTTGATCCGGGCTTTTTCATTCCAAGATATTCGCCTTTGAGAGCAGGAAAATTTCTCGGAATATTCACAGCGCTTTTTGCCGATAATAGTTCAACTATATTATTTTGGCTGAAATCTTCAGCCATATGCAGAGGCGTTCTTCCGTCACTGCACCGGATATTTATATCAGCTCCATGTTTCAGGAGTAATTCAACAACTTCTTTATGTCCTCCTGCAGCAGCAATGTGAAGGGGTATAAGATTATATCTCCTTTTAATATTAACTTTTGCTCCGTTTTCAACTAAAAATCGAACCAAATCTTCATTACCTCCTGCAGCAGCAATGTGTATCGGAGCAGGACCGTCTTTATCCTGAAAATTAATATCCAGGCCTTTATCTACGAATAATTTGATTATATCTTTTCTTCCCCTTGATGCTGCAGCATGTAAAAGGGACCCATTATAACCGCTTAAGGTTTTAATATTTGCACCTTTTTCAATCATGAGTTTTATGATTTCAATATCACCTCCGTACGTTGCGGAATTTAGAGGAGTGTTGTCATATATATCTTTTGCTTCTAAATCTGCACCATTCGTTATGAGCAATTCAACAACGTCCTTTTGTCTATTTGATGCTGCAAAATGAAGTGGTGTTCTGCCGTCGGAATTTTTAAGATTGATATCCGCTCCTTTTGAAAGAAGATATTCAGCAATTTGTTTGTTTCCGGTAGTTGCTGCAAAATGCAAGGGTGTTCTATTATTCAAATCCCTTGTAATAATTAGTGTGGGATTTTTATCAATTATTGATTTAACCTTACCAAAATTACCTTCTTGTACGGCTTTAAAAATTTCCTGGCTGTTCACTATCGTTGAAGATACGGAAAAAAGAATTAATAAGAAAACTATGGTTTTAATTTTGATCATTTTTTCCTCCTCAGTATTCAAAACTTTATTCTTTTTCTTTCAGCTCATTCGTAATTCTCGCATCAATCCAATACATGCCATAATTGCTGTTCCTTATGCTTGTAAAAAATATATATTTGTTTATTTTACAAAGAAAAAATAAATTTTGATATAGAACAAAAGTATGATCTGCTCCCCGGATCTTGGTCCAGATCGGATGTTAGTATTTTTTGATATAATTAGCATCCGAGAAGGAGACAAGAATGAAGAGAAAAAGGTTTACGGAGGCACAGATTGCCTTTGCTTTATAACTTTCTTCTGAGATGAATTTAAATTTGGCTTAACAATTCCATTTAGAAGGAGAACGTCCCCAATCATTCATGCCGGAGGGAGTCCACCGGGTTGGCAACAGCCGTACGGACAGCCAGGAAGGCAGTTGTGAGCACTGCAACGAAAAATGACAGAACTCCAGCTAGTAGAAAATATTGAGCTCCAAGCGAAATGCGGTAGTAATAATTGTTGAGCAGATTCCTCATGGCGAAGTAGGCTGTCGGCCAACCGATGATGTTGGCGATTCCAACAAGCCAGATGAATTCCCTTGTCAGTATATTGATTATCTGAGGGACACTGGCGCCCAGGACCTTTCGGATGCCGATCTCTTTGGTCCTGCGGTTCACAGTGATGGATGTCAGACCGAAGATTCCCATACAGGCGATGATTACCGCCAGGGCAGTGGAATATCCCACGATAGCTCCCCATCTTTTCTCATCGTTGTACAATTCCTCCATCGACTCATCCAGGAAGGAGTAGAGAAAGGGTTTATTCGGCTGGATGTCCTTCCAGGTTCTTTCCAGCAGAGAGAGGGTTTCGGAGATGTTTTTAGGGGAGATCCGCACCAGTATATCCCTGACTCTCCAGTCCGGCTTGATGTGGAGCAGGGCAGGGAGGATGCTGTGGCGGAAATCTTCTGTGATGTAATCCCTGCAAACACCGATGATAGTCAAGGGCATTTCATACCCTTTGAGCGACTTGCCGATGGGGTCTTCTATCTCCAGCTCTTTGACAAGCTTCTCGTTTATGATCACACCATCGACATCGGTGGGGAATTCACGAGAGAACGTGCGTCCCTGAACCATTTCGATACCCATGGTCTTGAAAAAATCATAATCCACACGGTTCTGATAGACGTCAATTTCACGGTCGTCTTTTTTAAAGCGATAGGTACCCACCCAGCCAATGGGAGCGGTTATTCCTGAGATAGAAACGATGTTCGGCTGCTGATTCAAGCGGTCTCTGAAGAGCTTCAGGATCGCATTGCTAGCCTTCTCATCCGGTTCCTGGGTTTTGACAGCTACGACACCTTCCTTGTTGAAGCCGGGATCTGCGGTGAGCATGAAATGGATCTGGCGACCCATGATGATCGTGGCGATGATGAGGAAAACGGAGAGGGCAAATTGGACGACGACCAGTGCTCTGGTCATGGGTTTTTTTCCTCCGATTTTCAGCTTTCCTCTGAAGATTTCCGCAGGCCGGAACCTGGACATGACCAGAGCCGGGTAACTTCCTGAGGCGATTCCCACGATGATGAACAGGATTAGCAGGATCAAGAGATTGATGGGTTGAAATATTTCTTTCAGGCTCAAGCTCTTGCCAGATAGGCGGTTGAATGTTGGCAGCAGGACCTCTGCCAGGAGGAGACCTGCGATCATGGCGATTCCTGTTGTAACCAGAAATTCTCCCCAGAACTGGTGGATGAGCTGCCGTCGCTCAGCACCCAGGACTTTGCGCATACCGACCTCTAATGACCGTGTTGAAGCCCGGCCAACGGAAAGGTTCATAAAATTGATGCATGCGACAAGAAGAACTATAAAAGCTATTCCGCTGAGGATGAATACAGCGTTCAAATTGAGAGAGCCTTTGACCTGAGGGTCCAGGTGAACGCGCGATATAGGCTGGAGCCCGAATGAAATAGGAGGGCCTTCTCTTTTCCAACCTCTCCGCTCTCGGTACCGCTCCATGAAGGAGGCGTAATACTGGTTTGTAAAGCCAGGGAATTTTTGCAGTATGCTGTCTACCGAGCTTCTGCTTTGAAGAAGGACATAATTCTGCCACGCGAAGCCGCCCCAGTTGTCAAGCCAACTGGCGTTCATATTCAGCCTGTTAGCGCTTTCTATATCGATCAAGATATCAAAGGTGATGGAGGAGTCGGAAGGAGGTTGAGCAGTGACTCCGCCCACGACAAAATCGCTCTCTTCATTTCCATAGATAAGGGTCAGGATTTGTCCGACGGGATTGACGTCTCCGAAATATTTACGCGCATGGTTTTCTGTGAGGATCAGTGAATAATCTTGTGAGAACACCGAAGATGGGTTTCCTGTTATCAAAGGAAATGAAAAAACCTGGAAGAAGGGCTTGTCCACCATCGTGACTTTTTCTCTAAAGAGTCTTTCTCCTGTTTTGACTGTGGCATACTCATAGCTCACCCGAATGGAGTGGGTGATTTCTGGAAAGTATTCTTCCACTGCTGGCCCCATGGGCATAGTGACGCTTTTCCAATTCCTTTCAATGCTTCCGTCTTCCGCATGAAAGATGGTGTGAAGACGGTACAGGTTCTTCGTGTTTTTGTGAAACCGATCGTAGGAGAGTTCATTCTGAACAAACAGGAAAGCCAGAATGGCTCCAGCCAGTCCGACTGCAAGACCCAGTATGTTGATGGCGGAATAGACCTTTTGTTTGGCAAGGTTGCGCCAAGCGATCTTTAAATAATTTTTAAACATGACATTCACCTTTGGCTCTAATAGTCTGCAAAATATGTACCACTTCACTGCCAAAGGTGGCGGTAAACGAATTATCAGGAATTCAACGGGAGGAGGTGTTCGCTAATGACACACAAAGTGTCCATAGGCGAACATTTCGGTTAGCAGAAAGCTCTTACTTGGTGAGGCTGGCAACGATCTCTGCCACCCACTCGTTGAACTCCTTGGGACGCTCGAGCATCGGATAGTGACCAATGTGTTTCATGATGACTGCGTCGAAATCCGCCTTAATTTTCCTATTCGCCTCAATATCAGTGGGATAGAGGTCGCCGTTGATGGCTCTGAGCGGCACTGTAAGGCGACGGACTGAAGCGCCCATGTCATACCCGGCAAGCGATAAGAGCATAGAGTGTGCCGCTTCAGGCGATGTCCCGGCCATGCGGCGTTCAGCTTCTGCAATGAGAGCCGGATCGGCGTCAGCGTGAAAGAGAATCCCAACCATCTCCTTTAAGGCGCCGGCAAAATCGCGCTGGAAAGAATCTGCTCTCTGTTTCGTTTCCTCGGGTGTGATTTTGTGGTCGAGGAGCTGAAAGGTATCGACTCCGACCACTCCCAAGACCCGGTCGGGAAGGAGAAGGGCTGCTTCAATGGCTACCGGTCCGCCTAGAGAATTGCCGAAGATGATGACGTTCTTCAATTCCTCCGCTTCAATGACAACCTTCACGTCTTCGCCGAATTCTGGAATTCCCCATCTTTTCCGATTGAGTCCTGACTCTCCATGGCCAGGAAGGTCAGGAGCGATGACTCGATGACGACCGGCGAACGCCTTGAGCTGTTCCTCCCAGAATGTACGGTCAGCCAACCCGCCGTGGATAAAAACGAGTGCCGGGTCTCCGGCGCCTGCAGCCGAATAGACGATCGATACTCCGTCCTCAGCCAAGCATGTTTTTCTTTCGATTCTAACATCCATGGATTCTTCTCCATATTTACAGGCCGTCGCAGCCAGCAGAGCTACGACCGCCAGCATCACGAAATAAACGAGATGATTTATGATACGCATATTAACCTCACCCGACAATTATAGAATTCTGTCAGAAAGAATTCAAAGAATAATGAGGTCAGGTTTTCTAACTTTCATAACTTCATACCGAAAACACTCAGATAATGGGGTCAGGTCTTGCTTTTTGCCTTTTGATTCTTTAAAAAAGGGGACAAGCTACTTTTTATTATTAATAAATGTCATTTAGCGACATTTTATTGATACCCTCATTTTTGTGTGATATTTTAGTTCCGTGATGTCAGTAGGTGGAGATTAGAGAAAGATAAGAGCAATTTGTTGATACAGGAAAAAAGTAACACAGTGTGGCATCACAGATTTCTGTATCTGTTCGGATATGAACATTTTGTATCCGCTTTCGGACATTGAAATCTTGTTTTTCTTTTCTTACCCAAGCTTTCTCTCCAGCGTTCCAATATGGCATGAAATTTGCTCATTTAAAGACTGAAGATCATGTTATATTTAAGGATACTCGGAAATAAGAGACATCGTGTTTAAAAATTACATCAAGACGGCCTTCAGGAACATCAAGAGATACAAAGCCTATTCTTTTATCAATATAGCTGGCCTGACAGTGGGGATGGCTTGCTTTATCCTCATCTTTCTCTGGGTCTATGACGAGTTGAACTATGATACGTTCCACACGCACAGCAACCAGCTCTACCGCATCATTCTCAGGAAAGCCGATGAACCGGGTGACCCGGGAGTACCCAGCGCTCCTTATATTCTACCTAAAATCCTCAAGGAAGAATATCCTGAAATTGTTGAAGTGACCAGAGTCAGGACACGCGCCTACCCTAGTGCTGTCCGCTATGGCGACATCACTTTCTACGAACAGCGGTTCTTCTTGACCGACCCTTCTTTTTTCTCTATGTTCTCCTATGATCTTATCGCAGGGAATCCAAAAACAGCCTTGGAAAATCGAAATTCTGTGATCGTTACAGAAAAAGCGGCTCAAAAATATTTTGGTGGCGAAAATCCCATGGGAAAGATCCTCCGCTGGAACAATAAAGAGGATCTCAAGGTGACAGGCGTCATAGCAAAGGTCCCCTACAATTCGCACCTTCAGTTTGACTTCTTGGCATCACTCCAGCTTAATGACAGCGAGCGGATCTCCTCCTGGTGGCGTGAGACCACTGCCTATGTACAGCTTCAGGAAGATGTTTCTGTGGAAGACCTCAACCGCAAGATTGCCGGCACCATCCAGAGATACCATCCCGAAGATGCCTATACAATCTCTCTTCAGCCTGTGAGAGAGGCTCACTTGAACATCATGCAGGGAGGCAGCAGTGACAGGAGATTTGTTCTTATCTTTGGCATGATTGCGGTCATGGTCCTGGCCATCGCCTGCGTCAATTTTATGAATATCACAACGGCCCGCTCCGGCATCCGGGCTCTAGAGGTGGGAATGCGCAAAGTCGTCGGTGCTAAGCGGTCGAATATCATCAAGCAGTTCCTTGGAGAATCTGTGCTTCTCTCCTTGATATCATTCTGTCTGGCGGTCGTTTTTGTTGATCTCTTCCTTCCGATATTCAACAAGCTTCAAGGCAAAGAGATGGCTCTTCTGGGCTCCAGGAATATACTCGTTTACGTTTCTCTTGTTGGCTCAGCTGCTGTCACCGGATTTGTTGCGGGAAGTTATCCGGCATTTTTTCTTTCTGCCTTTCAGCCTGTCAAGATTTTGAAGAGGGATTTCAGCAGATCTCGAAAGGGATCTGTTCTTCGGACTATATTGGTTATCAGCCAATTTTCCGTATCTGTGCTTCTGATCATCATGACTATAGTTGCTTACAAGCAAATGCAGTTCATCCGAAACACTGAACTCGGTTTCTCGCGCGAACAGATCGTACATATAATAATGAACGATGAGTTAAGAGGTGTCCGTAAAACCTTCAAAGAGAGACTGCTTCAGGATCCGCATATCCTCAATGTGACCTTTGCGTCTGCTCCTCCTCATCTCTTGTTTAATGTCAATGATTTCGAGTGGGAAGGCATGAGCACGGATAAGGAAGTGGAATTAAATTTTCTGTATGTCGATCATGATTACGCAGAGACATTTGACCTGGAGATCGTACAGGGGCGGGATTTTTCCCAGCAATACCCGACAGATGCTTCTGAGGCTTATGTAGTCAATGAATCGGCAGTCCGTTTTATGGGAATGACGGATCCGATCGGAAAGCGTGTCGTTCTGGCCGGCAGGGAAGGAAGGATCATCGGTGTGGTCAAAGATTTCAACCATCAGCCGCTCCTCTTTGATATCTCTCCTATGGTTATGGGTATTCGGCCCAGCTGGTTTTATGACCTTCTCATCAAGATCAGCCCTGAAGATATCCCAGGAAGCCTGGCCTATATTGAAAAGGTCTTCAAGGAAGCATCGCCGGGATTCCCTTTCCAATATCATTTCCTCGATGAATGGTTTGAGATGATTTATGTTCCTTTGAAGATTATGAATACAATCTTTAACAGCTTTGCTTTCTTGGCTGTCTTCATTTCATGTCTGGGATTATTCGGTCTGGCTTCGCTGCTTTTTGAACAGAGGAGAAAAGAGATTGGCATCCGCAAGGTTCTGGGAGCCTCTGTGCCGGGAGTTGTGTTCCTGCTGTCGCGAAAGTTCCTCAAGATCATTCTGATATCCAATCTGATAGCTGTTCCGGCTGCCTATTTTGCCACCAGGATGTTCTTGAATCTTTTTGTGCTCCGAACTAAGTTGGATGTCGCAGTGGTTGTGGGGACGGTGACGTTTACTTTTATTGTGGCGATGATAACAATAAGCTATCAGGTTATCAAGACCGCCCTTGCCAACCCGATCGATTCCATCCGATACGAATAATTCATAACACTTTACCTATTTCCGAACTTTCCTGAGAATAAAGTGATTGAATAATGAATGAATAATGGGGTCAGGTCTTGTTTTTTGCCTTTTGATTCTTTAGAAAAGGGGACAGGTCAGCGGGTGAAAATTGTGAGGTTATTACCCGATAGAGAAAATGAATTTTCTATATTTTTACCTATGTTCAAGATGATGTGATTATGAAACCGGAGACCGCGCGATATACTGAAGAAGCCATGTTTTACTCATAACGCAAGCTGTCAACCGGATTGGCCAGAGCTGCTCTAATAGACTGGTAACTGACAACAAGTAGAGCAATAATAAATGCTAAAGAAGCAGAAAATATAAATATCCAGATGCCTATATCAGTGCGATAGGCAAAATTCTGCAGCCATCTGTTCATGGCAAACCAGGCAGTTGGCCAGGCAATGATGTTTGCCAGAAAAACCCATTTGGAGAAGTCTTTTGTGAGTAAAAGCATGATTTTTGAAACTGAAGCTCCCAGAACCTTACGCACACCGATCTCTTTTGTCCGCCGTTCGACCGAGAAAGAGGCTAATCCAAATAATCCAAGGCAAGAGATGAATATGGCCAGAAAAGTGATATATCTTGTGAGTTTACCTGTTAGCTGCTCTGTTTGATATAGGCTGTTGATTTTTTCATCAAGAAAGTGATAGATAAGCGGGTCATCCGGAACAAATTCTTTAATTTTACTTTCGATAAGCTTTAAACTTCTTGGGATATTATCTGATCTGAGCTTGATGCACATGTAATTGCTCATGTTCTGTTGCATATTTTCAATAGGCATTAGGGCAAAAGGCCTGACCTCTTGATGAAGGGATTGGGTGTTATAATCCTTGATGACTCCTACGATTGTTCTCCTGTTTTCATACTGAGAGCCGCTGCTCCACACAATTTTTTTCCCTATAGGCTCTTTCATACCCATGGCTTTAACGGCGGCCTCATTCACAACACAAGCGTCCGATGCATCCGCTGCAAATTCCTTCGAAAAGAATCTTCCTTCAGCCATCTTCATATTAAATGTCTTTAGATAATCATAATCTACATAATTATTTCCTATAAGGAAGTCTCTGTCGCTCATTTTTCCTGTCCAGTCCAAGTCAAGACCAGACACAGAGCTTTCCCAGTCAGTGAGACTGAACGCAGAGAATGTCACGTTTTGAATATCTGGATTTTTGAGTAACTCATTTTTAATAGTCTGACTTCCCTTTTTTAGTTCGCCTGTTGCCTGAAGTACTACCACGTGCCCTTTATCGAACCCTAAGTCTCTATTCCTGATATAATTCAGTTGTTTATGAACCCCCATGACACAAATGATAAAAAATATAGAAAGGGAGAATTGGGCAACAACAAGAACCTTTCTTAGAAAAGAGCCTCTTTGACGGACTGTGGATTTCTGGCTTCCCTTTTTTTTCAATATTATCATGGAGGAAAGCTGTCCTTTGAGTATGGCAGCAGGTTGAAAGGAGGAGAGAAAAAAAGCGGGATAACTCCCTGAAGCAATTCCTGTTAATAAGGCCATGCTGAATAAGCTCAAGATAAAGACCAAGGAATAATTAAGGTCCAACTCAACACCAAGCGTAGCATTAACAGAGGGGAGAAGTAATTTGACTATAACAGTCGCCAGAAAAAGTGCTAAAAGGGATAAAAATATGGCTTCACTTAAAAATTGTTTGATAAGCTGGGTGCGGCTTGAGCCTACAACCTTTTTTATTCCGATTTCTTTAAATCGTTTTTCTGAACGGGCTGTGGAGAGGTTCATAAAATTGATACAGGCGATAAGAAGAATGACCAAGGCCATCACAGAGAAAATATAGACATAGGTGATGAGACCGCCTCCTTCCAGTGCAAAGAGGTGAATTTTCTTTAATGGGTAAAGATAGAGATTAGCTTTAACCTTACTGTTGGGTATGTGCCTGTTTAATACATTAGAAATTTTTTTGCTTACATCTTGCCAGTTACTTCCTTCATGCAGCTGGACATAAGTGTGGACAGCATTATTTCTCCATGTCTTCATCCACTGATAGCCGATTTCAAAAGGAATGAGGAAATCAAATTGAATATGTGAATTTTGAGGGATATTCTTGATAATGCCAGTGACATTGAGATCAATTCCTTGTGAATAAACATAGTAAGTTAACGTTTTTCCCAAGGGGTTCTCATTGCCAAAAAATTTATTAGCCAGATCTTCTGTTATCACTATGGAGAAAGGTTCGGCAAATGCAGTTTTCGGGTCTCCTTTAGCAAAAGGAAAGGTGAACATCTCAAAGAATGAGGGATCAACATAGCTTCCAGTGCCAAAGAAGCTTTTTAAACCGAATGATATTTTCTTTTCCCATGGTTTATAGGTTGTAGTGTCAATAATATCAGGATATTCATCTTTCAGTAAGGCAGCGAGAGGGCCGGGCAAATACCGGCCGTATACTTCTTGGTCTTCGAACTTATAAACAGCTTGATAGAGCTGGTCCGCATTTTCGTGAAACCGGTCAAAACTCAGTTCATACTGAACCCATAAGAGGATGAGAATCGTGCAGGCCATTCCTATAGCCAGGCCTGATATGTTAATCAGAGAAAATCCTTTGTAACTTTTTATGTTCCGGAATGTGATTTTTAGGTAATTTCTAAACATGATTAAACTCCATATTATTGTGTTTGAAATAAAGGCGGGGATCAGTTTAATGATATGAAGCCCGTACCAAAATAAGGCTCGAGCCTCACCCTTCTCTTCGGCTAGCAGATGGTATGTCTCTTCAAAGTCTCCGAGTAAAGACTCCCGGTCTTGAAAGGGGACGATCCGTTGAAGCATTAGAGTGAAAATTTTTGGCGGACGAGGTTTCTTCTTCACTGTCAGAGCTCCTTACCGGGTAGCAAACCTCACGTAATTCTCCCAAAGCTCATCACTGATCTTCTTGTACTCGTGTAAAGCCTCGAATCCCAATTTCGTCAGATTATAAATTTTCTTCCGCCTTCCTCCTCTAACAGCTGTAGCCACACCGAACTTCGATTCAATATAACCTTTCTTTTCGAGACGACTCAAAGGAAGATGAGCCGATGTGAGTGATATTTTTTTACCTGTGATTTGGGATAGATGGTCCTGAATTGCGATCAAATAAGCATTTTCCCTAAGATTTAATATAGATAACATGACCAATTCTTCTTTTCGTGTGATGCTTTTCATTGGGTCCTCCACTATTTAATACTAAAAAAAATATCAATTTGTTTCAATAAACTTGAAAGAAATAAAAAATATACCTGTTTCCATCCTTTGTTTTCATCTTTTGTCTATCGATTGGCCAGTAGATTTTCAGTGTGATAGGCCCATTCAAGCATATCAGGGGGGTGAAAATTGAGAAGTTATTACTCGATAGAGCAAACGGATTTCCTATGTTTTTGTGAAAAAATCAGATTAGCAAATTTTGTTTCAGTATCATTACTTCATTCAATTTGACACCTCTTACATTCCTTGATATTCTTTTTCCGACCACACACGGGAATGCAAAGGAACAGCAATGTCAATTAAATGTCCAAAATGTCAAACCAATAATCCTGACACTTTGAAGTTCTGCGGTGAGTGTGGTACTCAGCTTCCCTCACCTAAGGATATTGAAGTCACAGAAACCATTGAAACACACATAGAAGAACTAACCACCGGTTCCACTTTTGCGGACAGATACCAGATTATTGAAGAGCTTGGTAAGGGAGGAATGGGTAAGGTCTATCGAGCACTAGATAAGAAGCTAAATGAAGAGGTGGCATTGAAGCTTATAAAACCCGAAATAGCTTCGGATAAGAAAACTTTAGAGCGGTTTAGCAACGAACTTAAACTTGCTCGCAAGATAAGCCACAGAAACGTGGGGCGTATGTATGAGCTTTTAGAGGAAAGAGGAACACACTACATTACTATGGAGTATGTGCCGGGTGAAGACTTAAGAAGTTCAATCAGACGTTTCGGACAACTGCCGATAGGGAAGTCCGTATCCATAGCCAACCAGATATGTGAAGGATTATCTGAAGCTCATAGGTTGGGTGTTGTCCATCGTGATTTAAAGCCCAGCAACATCATGATAGACAAAGATGGCAACGCACGAATTATGGACTTCGGGATAGCTCGCTCACTCAAGGCAAAAGGAATAACAGGTGCAGGAGTTATGGTCGGGACGCCCGAATATATGTCACCTGAGCAGGCAGAGGTGAAAGAGGTAGACCAGCGTTCTGACATCTATTCGCTCGGAGTCATTCTTTATGAGATGGTGACTGGACGAGTTCCTTTTGAGGGAGAGACTCCATTGGGCATAGCCATGAAACATAAGAGTGAAGAGCCTTCGGACCCCAGGGAGCTAAATTCTCAAATTCCTGAAGACCTCAGCCGAGTGATACTGAGATGTTTGGAGAAGGATAAGGCTCAGAGGTACCAGAGTGCAGGTGAAGTTCGTTCTGAATTAGAGAATGTAGAGAAAGGGATTCCCACAACTGAAAGGGAAATTCCCAAGCGGAAGCCCATTACTTCAAAAGAGATCACAGTAACATTTGGCATAAAAAAGCTCTTCATCCCTGCTTTAGTTGTTGTAGCTCTTGTAATTGTATCGGTTATCACATGGCAACTGACTTCCCAAAAAAAAGCAACACTATTATCATCTGACAGCCGCTCAATTGCTGTGCTTCCATTTTCAGATTTGAGCCCCCAAAGAGATCAGGCATATTTATGTGACGGGATGGCTGAGACAATCATAGCAAAACTCTCCAGTATAAAGGAACTGAAAGTCATCCCCAGGACTTCAGTAATGCGCTATAAAGATACAGAAAAAAGCATTAAAGAAATTGGTCAAGAATTAGGAGTTTCAACGATTCTTGAAGCAAGCATCCAGAAAGAAGAGGATAACATCCGTCTCATTGCTAAGCTAACCAATGTTGAGGATGGCTTTCAACTCTGGTCCGAAACCTATGATCGGAGACTGGAGAGTGTATTTGCTATTCAGAGTGATATTGCAGAGAAAATAACCGGAGCTCTCAAGATGGAACTCTCACCCGAAGAGAAAGAACGGCTGGAGAAGAAACCAACAGAGAGCCTTACGGCTTATGATTATTACCTGAAAGGCCGTGAATATTACAACCGCTACCAAAAACAGCATAATGAACAAGCGATTAAGCTTTTCAAGAAAGCCCTCGAAGTTGATAAGGACTATGCCTTGGCCTATGCAGGCTTAGGGGATGCTTATGCTCAAGGGGTAAATAGATTTGGGTCCCCTTCTACGTTGTTAGACTTAGCTATCGATGCCAGCCAGACAGCTATTTCCATTGACCCAGATTGCTCTGAAGCCCACAAAGCACTGGCGCTTGCATATTTCTATAAAGGCTGGCTTCGCAAAGCAATAAATATGAATCGAAAAGCCATTGAGATCAACCCTAATCTCGATACTGCCATAATAAACCTGGCAATTAATTATTTATTTACCGGAGAATTCGAGAAAGGAATGCCGCTAGTGGAAAAGAATTTGGCCCTCAAGCCAGCAGACCCCTGGTCTTATCATATTTTTGCATTTTATTATTATTATTTGAATGACATTGCCAAAGCAGAGCAGTGGGAGGAGAAAAGTCTTGAACTCAATCCAGATTTTATAGATTCAAACGCCGTATTAATGCTTTCCTATCTGGTGCAAGGAAAGAATCTTGAGGCCGTGGAGCATAGCCAGAAGCTCTTCTCAATGTTTCCCCGAAACGTCTATATTTTCATGTGGGTAGGAGAAACTGCCCTTTTTGCAGGTGATATTCCTCAAGCCAGACAATATTATCAAAAAGCGGCTGAATTATCTCCGGGACAGGTAAATGGACTAATCGGAATACGTAATTCCACCAGACTTGGCTATATCTACTGGATATCGGGAGACAGCGTAGAAGCACAAAATCTATTCACTAAAAGCTTGAGCCTCGACCAAAAAGAAATTGAACAAGGGAATGAATTGTGGGTGTTATGGAATGATATGGCTGCCGTCCATGCAGTCCTTGGAGATAAAGAAGAAGCATACAAATGCCTGAAGAAATCCATAGAAGCAGGATGGCGTAACTTTCGATTCGGTCAGATAGAGCCGATGTTTGAAAATCTTCGTAATGATAAGAATTTCAATCAGATGATGGCGGAAATGAAGGGATTGGTTGATGAAATGCGAAAGCGTATAGAAAAGAAGGATTAACAAAGCCATAGAGCGTTACGAGAAACTCCTCGCCCTCTGGAAGAACGTTGATTCGGGCATACCCAGAGTTGAGGAGGTGAAGAAGAGGGGGCAGAAAATCAATACTGCCAGAAGAGTAAATTCCTACCCGCTCAAAATTGTTTTAGTCTTTTAAATACCGGACCGAAAGACCGAAGGATCTATTAGGAAAACTCAAAATAAGAGGGATACACCTAAATATTATTTCTACATCTTATAGTTTTCTTGTATGATCTCAACTATTGCTTCCGCGGTTTTTCTTATTGCTTCTCCAGTTCCTCCTGAAAAATCTGAACCTCCAGATTTACCTGTAACAGTGTAAGAACCGATAGTCTCTTGAGCTGCAGCATCAATAAATGTGATATCTGCCTTAATCTTCGCCCTTGCTGCCATGGCGCCGAGAAAGAATCGTTTAGAGCCACTGAGTTTCTTTATTTCAGAAATAGATACGACTACAAGGAGGCATCCTTCCGCTTTTTCGTAATCCTTTGTGAATTGAATACTCCTAAAAATATTAAGATGAGATACTCTTTTTAAAATTTCACTTTTCAATTCAATCAATTCTTTATCCAGATCTTCATTCACATTGGACTCTACGGAAAAGGCACAGACCGGATACTGATTGTGACCGGTATTTAAAGCGAGATTTGGTTTCATTTGGCTTGTAGCTGTACAACCAGCAAATGCAGCCATGAAAATCAATAAGACACACCAAACAAAGATTTTAGAAGCCTTCATCGTGCCCTCCTTGTAAGCCTTTGCTAATTTTATTATAGAGCTAAGAATAGCGAGCGTCAATATCCTGCCTGGCATACATTTGAATTTTGTAAGCAGACGAAGCCTTGACTAATGCTGCTCTTTCTCCAATAATGCCATTGACCGCATATTGTTGTATTTGAGAGGAGTCTGGTTCCTGATGCGCAAGTGGTTTTTTTTCCTTGGGATTTTGGCAGTAGTCTATTTCCTCTCCCAGATTAACAAGAAAAAGAAAGACCGCTCCTCGTTTTTCAAGCGCGTCGATGAGACATTGACGCTTCTCGTCTGGGTTCTCCTTGCTGCTTACTCCGTAGTTTTTCTTTACTGGGTATATACTCAGATTTTCAAATAAAATAAGGGCGTGGGGATATAGAAAAGGAGGCATCATGAAAAGACGCAATTTCATAAAAAGTGCATCCCTGATTATCCCAGGGATAGCCATGGGAGCCAGAAACTTAACCGGAAAAACTCAACAAGACTCTAAACGACCGCTTATTATTGACGGTATGGGAGAAATCCATCCTCACTATCCCATGGAACTCATCGCAGAGATTCTGGACAGCGGAACAAACGCCATAACGGTCACTCTTGGGAATCCTGCACTCCACGGCCCTGAGTCCTTCGATGATGCCCTGGAATCCCTATCTGTATTCGAACATCATATTGATTCTCACAGGGATTATTTCCTGAAAGCTACCCGGGTTTCAGACATTGATAAAGCAAGAAAGGAGCGCCGCCTCGCCATTTTCTACATGTTTCAGAACACAACGCCTATCGGGGATGACCTTGACAGGTTGGACTTTTTTTACAGGCTCGGTGTGCGCTGTTTTCAGCTCACCTACAACACCCGAAACCTGGTCGGAGAAGGTTGCATGGAGCCTGCCAATGCAAGCCTCTCGATATTTGGATACAAAGTGATAGAAAAGATGAATTCCATGGGTATGCTCGTGGACCTCTCTCACGCTTGCCCGGCGACCATGTCAGATGCCCTGAAGCATTCCAAAGACCCGGTCGTGATCTCCCATTCAGCCTGCCTGGCTGTTCACAAGCATCACAGGAATATCTCTGACGATTACCTCAAAGCACTCGGGAAAAATGGCGGTGTGATCGGCATATACCAGATAAATCCATATATAAGCCCTAAAGGTTACACCACCTCACTCGGGGACTATATCAGACACATCGACCATGCGGTGAATAAAGCCGGAGTCGACCATGTCGGCATCGGAAGCGACCGCGAGCATAGAATCATACCCGATACAGCAGAAGAAAAGCGGAAGCTTGAGCTTGAAATGGCTGCCCTTCATCCCGACAAAAGCCGGAAGATCAACTGGCCTTTCTTCATCAAGGAGTTCAACACTCCAAGGAGGATGGAAGTGATATGGGATGGGCTCATAAAGCACGGACACAAATCCCGTGAGGTTGAAAAGATTATGGGAAAAAATTTCTACAGATTATACAAGGATGTCATCGGGTAACGCCCTTCAGCTCTTTAACCTCTTCTTTTAAATCGAGCTGATATCTTTTCAGGGTTTCTTTGAGGACGATATTGATAAGCTTATCCTGATAGACCTCTGGTTCTTCCAAGTTAGGAGTGTGACAGGAATTCTCAAACCAGACAATCTCCTTGTGGGGAGCTTTCAATACAGAGAGGTAACGCTCCACGAGTTCAAATGGAACTTGATAGTCACATTTGCCAGTGAAAAAATACACTGGCACTTTCACTTCAAGCACTTCTTCAAAGAAATTCACTTTCATCACCTCATCCCACATTAGGTTAATACTCTGCATAAATGCCCTCATGTAATTATTTTTATCAGCTTTAGTGTAAAAGGGCGAATCGTTCATGAACTTTCCAAAATCAGAAAGGGTGATGTTCCTCATAGATCCTCCGTATCTGGCAAGGAGCATTCTCTGGGTGCCCAGATTTTGGAATCCTCCCTCATAGGGGGGAGGTCCAATCTTCTCAAGCGATTTAACCGCATCCTCATCCCCTGCTTCTTTAGCCTTTTCGAGTGTCCAAAGATAAGAAATCATCTCTCCTTCCTTGGCGTTGACCACCTGACCCATTCCGACATAGGCATGGAGGTACTCCGGATGTCGATGGGCAGTGTAAAGACCGAGAACGCTTCCCCAGGAATGTCCTATCAGAAAAATCTTGTCCCTTGAAAAACGCTTTCTGAGCATCTGAATAAGCTCACGGGCGTCTGACAAGAACTGTTCGAGGTTCATAGTCTCTTTAGGGATGTCTGGACTATATGATTTCCCAGCTCCTCTCTGATCCCAATTGACCACGATGAAGTGTTTTTCAAGACGGGAGGAATCAATATGAGTGTAAGGCATCTCGGGGAATCCCGGACCTCCGTGGAAGAAGAGCAAAATAGGATTGGTAATATTCTCTCCTCGTATGAGAATCCACTGTTTTGCTCCCCCAAGGGTGATTTCCTCAAGTGAGTTTATGCTTCTTTTGCTCTCCTCTTGGCTCGCGATTGCTAAAGAGAAGGAAAAAATTAAGAGGATCCCGAACAAAAAGCTAATCCATCGCAATATTCGTCTCATTGTTTAACCTCCAGATGATTCTTAATCTTTAGGCTTAATCTTTTATTATTAATTCTCTTTCTGTTGCTATTTAATCACGGAAAATTTTCTCTGCTTTATTATAATCACCTTTAATCATGGATTGTCTACTCTTTTACCGACTCCCAAGAAAAGATTAAAAAGGGGGGCTGCTTCCCCTCAAGCCTTGCTTTATTTTTTTTCTTCTTATTTTTTCTTTTCAAGCTGAAGAATTCTTTGGGAAGCCAAGGCATAGTCGGGATTGATTTCTAATGCTTTTTTATACTGGCTGATGGCGAGATCGGCATCGCCGGCTTTTTCATATGCCGTTCCAAGGTAGTAAAAGGCGTCCGCAGAGTAAGGATGAATTTTACATGCTAAAAGCAAGGCTTCGATGGTTTGAGGGATATCTTCCTTTTCGCCCAAAACAAATGCAACGGTAATGAGTGGATCCAGAGGAATTTCCGCCTCAAAACCGTATTTCTCTGTCAAATGCTGATAATGTTCCACAATATCCTCAAGATTTGATTTTTCTATTTGATCTATGGGGTATTGCCATCCGGAAAACACGAAACGAAGACCGTCATGCAGGCTGATGTAAGGTACATGTCCTCCCGTTTCAATAATCTTCGATTGGCATGAAAATCCATCAGCAGATTTTGTTTTTATAAGCTCGAAGAAATCCGGAACATAAGAGGTTGTTCCCGGCAGGTCGTCATCACCGTATATCATGTAAAGAAACCG
>CP070825.1:2774447-2778221 GCA_020344415.1 Candidatus Aminicenantota bacterium | reverse complement strand
GTGGAGTCAAAATGGCATTCGAGAACAAACGAATGCTGGTTAAAGGCTGCAGCTTTTCGTACAAATTCGATCCCTTAGAATATTTGGACACGATGTCTCTGATCTTGGGGTCGAGCTTCCTGCAACTGACATTCTCATATAGCAGCACATAGGTGTCGCAATAAAAATCCATCCATCCGGTTACCCGTTCACCAAAATGTTTCATGTTTTCGAACGGCACCAAAAAATCGAACTGCAGATGAGAATTGGCCGGGACGTTTTTCAATATGCCAGTAATGACAAAATCCAACTGATTGTCTACGTGCAGGATTTTTCCCATAGGATCCTGTCTGTCAAAATACTTTTTCGCCATACGTTCTGATATGACAATCGACGCAGGATCTGCCAGAACCGTATGGGGATCTCCTTCTTTTAAAGGAAAAGTGAACATTGTCAGAAACTGAGGATCAGCAAAGGCAAAATCGTTTTCGTAAAACAGGCGGTCTCCGAATCTTACCAGCCGATTGCTCACGGTGTAGAAGCGAGTGCTCTCTTCAATTTCAGGAAAATCAGATTTCAGAACCGCCGCCAACTCAGGACCCTGCTGCGTAAAAGCCAGAGTTTCGCCACTGGTGAGATGCTCAAACTCGATCAAACGATATATTCTATCGGCATTGGCATGAAATCGGTCATAGCTCAATTCATCCTGCACATTGAGTAATATCAGAATACAGACGGCCAGTCCCACAGCCAGCCCCATTATATTGAGCGCAGAATACCCCTTGTGCCTGCGGATATTGCGCAGTCCGGTTTTAAAATAATTACTAAACATAGCGAAATAACCTCCTGCTGCATTCGAAACCAACACAGGCAGAGATTTCCCTAATTGGGCCCAGTACCAGATATCGGCGATCCATTTACCACGTGATTGCCTGAGCCCCTGGTAAACCTCATCGATACAATTAAAAAAATAGTCCCAGTCATACTCCGGAATAAAAAACTTAAATATAAGGCGGCAAAGGCGGGGAGGATTTTTACGCATGTTTGATAAATTCCTTCCACATCTTGTCATGAAGACGTTTGTTGTCCCTCAGTGCCTGGATGCCTTCTTTGCTCAGCTCATAATATTTGATGGCTTTCCCACCCTGACGTGCTGAAGGTTTTCCCACATGGGTCTTTATGAGTCCTCTTTTGCGGAGCTTTTCCAGGGTTATATAGATCGATCCAAAGCCCCAGTCTTTGCCCGAGTGTTTCTTCAGGTGCTCCCGGATGTTTACCAGGTAAGCATCTTGTCCGATATCAAAGACGGCCAGTAAAAACAGCTCTTCTTGTTTGGTTAAAAGCTTCATGTCAAATGCCTCGCATAACTTTAACTTTGTTAAAGAAATATTTATATTAATATACGATACAAATCAAGAAGTGTCAAGTATGCGCATTGAATCATCTAGACCTACATTCCATATTTTAATCTACAATAAACATGCCAATAGTGCTTCCTGGGATTTTCTAGCGCCCATAAAAGACTTTATATTCATTTTTGGATAATTCATATCCGTATGCGAACACTTAAATTGAGAAACCGGTTTCTTTGATGGACGTCCAACAGGACGAGTCAGCAGATTATATTTTTTATTTAATCAGTTCACTCAGCTTTTTGATGGCATTCGTGTTACGCGGATTCAGTTGCAACGACTTTGCGTAATTCGTGATGGCAAGCGATTCATCTCCGTTTATCATGTAGGCTTCCGCTAAACTGTCGTAGCCGTTTGCGTATTTCGGATATTCTTCAACATTGAGCTTAAAGATCTCAATAGCCTCTTTGACCATATTTTTACTTCTGAGGAGATAATAGCCAAGTGCGTTCAATTCTCTCGGTATAAAGATGTAATCTTTTTTTTGCTTGGATTTAAGATTCTTGTATAGTTCAATGGCCTCTTTGACATCTTTCTCTAGGATAGTTTTCATGAGCGATTCAGCGATTGATTTTTTCGGTAACGTGAAAGGTTTGTCATAGAGGACATTTATAATCCCGCTACTCATTGAATCCACCATGACTCCGCCTGTATTATTAAGCAGTATTACCGTGTGTTTGAGGTCTATCCACCTCTCGACCCAAGCCATAAAACCAAAAATTCCACCGCTGTGGGATACCACCGTACTCGTGTCTTTCGTTCCAGGAATACGCTTTTCACCGATAAACCATCCATACGCATATTTCTGTCCCATAGCAGAAACATGAGGTTTGAAAAACATTTCCATCATTTCATTTGAGAGGAGCTTATCGGTGTACAAAGCCGTATCCCACAAGTAGAGGTCTTCCACCGTGGAGTAGATAGAACCGGCAGCATAAGGTAAAGACATATCCACATACGGGGCGTTCCGGTATCCTTCCAGAGTTTTGACATACCCGGCCGCTCGATTTTGTATAACGGTATGATGATAATCATACCCCGTGTCCTTCATACCCAAAGGATCAAAGATTTTTTCCTTCAACACCTCTTCATACTTTTTGCCAGTCACCTTTTCTATGATGGCCCCTAAAATGAAATAGCCGCCATTGTTGTAAGAAAATCTAGCTCCCGGTTCGAATTCCGGATCGCCATTACAGAATTTCTGGATGAATTCATCTACAGTGCAGGGATTCCGAATTTCTTTGCGAACAAAATCGGCTGAACTCGCATAGTTAGATATGCCGGATGTATGGGTCAACAGATGATGAATGGTCACCCTCTCACCTATGTCTTTCCGGAATTCTGGAAAATAGTCTGATATTTTCTCTTCAAATTGAATCTCTCCTTGCTCGACCAATTGTAATATCAGCATGGCGGTAAACTGCTTGGTTACAGAGCCTATTCTGAATTTTGTGTTCACTCTATTGGGGATGTTCCACTCCATGTTGGCCAGACCAAAGCCTTTTCTATAGATGACCTGGCCAGCTTCAGCAACCAGCAAGGCTCCGTTAAAAAGACCGGCATCATGATAGAGCGTCATCAATTCATCGATTTTGGCGGCTTTATCTGAAGCTTTGCAAAAATCCGGAAAAGCAAAAAAGCATACCACAATAATGATAAGAGTTATGGATAGAGAAGATTTATTTTTCCGCTCCATTGGAGATCCTCCATATAACCCAATATTCCCTATTATATCTTAGATTAGGCACGATTCGAGAAGGACTTATTTAAGTTCTTCTGGCCTGAGTTGATTCATAATTTTGGCATCCACCCAATAGATATCACCCGAGCCGTTTTGGTGGCTGTTAAACATCTGTGTTATCTCCTCATATGTCAGAGGCTTACCCGAATAAGGCAAATACGGCACTTTATCGCTCGTGAAAAACAAATGCCGTCCATCATATGATACAAAAGCAAACATGGCTGGTTTTTTTTCGTTTATTGCCTCACCCATATTTTTTGTCTGAGTCCAGGTGCCATCCTCCCTGCGAAAAGCAATGTGAAGACCGCTTTGAGTTTCGCTTTTAGTCCCTACAAATACATTATGGATGATGTAACTCCCTTCCGGAGCCACATAAGGACTGCTCTCAAAATCTGAAGAATTTATGGGTTCGCCAAGATTTTCAGGTTCAGTATATTTTCCGCTTATGAATTGAGACTGGTATATGTCATAAGAACCAAAGCCCCCCGGTCGCTTTGATGAAAAGTATAACGTTCCATCCCGTGTTAAACATGGGTTTACCTCAATAAACTCGGAATTAATAGGCGATCCAATATTTTTTGGTTCACTCCATCCAGATTTGTTTTTTTCAACAAACCAGATGTCCAGATTGCCTGCTCTTCC
>CP070825.1:2764836-2774347 GCA_020344415.1 Candidatus Aminicenantota bacterium | reverse complement strand
CAGACTTAGAACTAGTTAAATTAACACTGTGTTCAAACTTTTCGATCTTCAATCCCTTTTCAGCGGCTTCATTATTAACCTTATCTATATCTTTAATATCTATGACAACGTCAAGATCAAGGCTTACAACTGGCTCGACATAAGCATTTACAGCAAGGCCTCCGACAACACAAAAGGATGTTTCAGTTTTTTTAAGGATATCCAGAAAAATCTGTAAAATATCCTCCTCCCCCTTTGCTAAAGCATTCATGAACTTTCTTCCTCTCATTTAAGTACATTCCATAGGAAAATTTATTCGTTGCCCGATGTGAAGATAAATCTATCACACAATCAATAATCTGGTCAATTGCAAAGAAATCGATTTGAATTGTCTCGGTTCTGAAGTGAAAGTCGGATATAATCTTGGAAAAAATGGCACTAAATAATTAATTTGGCGACATCCTGATCAATGCTATTCATATCGCAGAGCTTCAGCCGGGTTGGCTCTTGCGACTTTGAACGCCTGAAAGCTTACGGTCAAAAGAGCAATGACCAGGGCCAGAAGACCAGCCGCAAACATGGCCAGCACGTTGACACCGACGCGGTAGGGAAAATCCCGGAGCCATAGGCTTAGTCCGATATAAGCTGTCGGCCAGGCCAGAATATTGGCTATCAAGACCAGCCATAGAAACTCAATAGATAGCAGGCGGACGATCCTTTCCGCAGAAGCTCCTAATACCTTGCGGATGCCGATTTCTTTTGTGCGCCTCTCCGCCATGTAAGCGGCCAGACCGAACAGCCCCAAGCAGCCGATGAAGACTGCCAGAAAGCTGAAAGACAGGGCGAGGCTCCCCACACGTTCTTCTGCCCTGTATTGGCTGTCAAAAGAGGCGTCCAGGAAGAAGTAATCGAATGGTCTTTGAGGATTCAAGTTTTCCCATTTTCTTTTTAAAAGACTGACGGTCTGCGGGATATTTTCCGGAGCGATTCTGGCGGAAAGGTATCTGATCCTGGCAGGATTGTAGGCGATCACGAGAGGCTCGATCCTGCGATGAAGGGATGTGAAGTGAAAGTCTTTCACTATGCCGATGACTCTCTTGACCGCCACTTCCTCTACACTTCCTGGCGTCGGATAAAATGTAAATGTCTTGCCGAGAGGCTCTGTCCATCCGAGCTGCTTAACGACAGTTTCATTGATGAGGAGCGATTCGGACGAATCTGTCGAGAGTTCGGTTGAAAAATTGCGGCCTGAGATAACCTCTATGTCCATAGTCGGTATGTAGTGCGGCTCGATGTCCAGCCTCGTGAGTTTCTGTGGCTGCTCTCTTGTGAAACCTTCCGGGTAGAAGATGTCATGCTGGACTCCCCGGGTTGGTACGAGCGCGGACCCGGCCACGTTCAACACGCCCTGTACGTTCATCAGCTCATCCCGGACGTTCAGAAAAGACATCCGCTGGAGAAGGCTCTGGGCTTGCGGAATGACAAGGACATGTTCTTTGGTAAAGCCAAGGTCTTTGGTTTTCATGAAGTGGACCTGCTGATAAACGGTGATAGTCCCGATGATAAGTGCAATGGAGACAGCGAACTGGAAGACCACAAGACCGTTCCGGAAAATGGATTTGGATGTTCCCCTGAAAAATGTGCTTTTAAGGACATGGACAGGCTGGAAGGCAGACAGATAGAAGGCTGGATAACTCCCGGCCAGAATCCCCACAAGCACGACCAGCCCGGCACAACCGAGAATGAACAAAGGCGCTTGGACCAGGTTCACATTCAGCGGCTGGCCGACTAAAGATTCAAACCAAGGCTCAATTGCCTGCACCGCAGTAGCGGCCAAGAGGGAAGAGACGATGCTGTAAAGCATGGATTCACTCAGAAACTGATAGACGAGCGATTTTCTGGAAGATCCGAGGGTCTTGCGCATCCCGATCTCCCGGGCCCTTGAGGAAGATCGGGCTGTTGCCAGATTGATAAAGTTTATGCAAGCCAGAACGAGGACAAAAAGAGCGATTCCGGAGAAAAGGTAGACATAGGTGATATCTCCCTGCGCAGCGATCCCGCCCGGGACATTGGGGAATAAATGTATCCTGGTTAAGGGCTGGAGAAACCATACCAGAGAGCCGCCCATCGTCATCAGCGTCTGTCCGAGATACTTATCGACGACGGATGGGAACTTACGCTCCACGTCCTTTGCATCTGCCCCTTCGGACAGGAGAAGATAGGTGTAGTACTGGATATTGAGCCAATTCTCCATATCCTGCCTTCTTTCCGAATAAAGCGTTTCAAATGACCGAACCACATGGAAGCGAAAGTGCGAATTGGCGGGAACATTTGCGACGACTCCGCTGACGCCATAGTCGGTGGCTCCGTCTATCTTGAGAATCTTTCCGACAGGGTCTTCGTCACCGAAATATTTCTCAGCCATCTCCTGGGTGATGACGACGGAATATGGAGCTTCTAGCGCTGTTTTAGGATTGCCCGATACAAAAGGAAAGGAGAAGACGTCGAAAAATGAGCTGTCCGCATAACAAACGTAGTTCTCATGAAACTCCTTGTCTTTGTACCTGACAGGTGCTCTTCCCGGCCTGCTCACCCTGGTTGCATTTTCAACCTCCGGGAATTCGCTGATGACGACCCCCGCAAGCGCAGGCATGCTCAGAGCGAGCGTCATATGGCTTCCAGCTTCGAGGTCCACGCACACACGATGTATTCGAGTGCTGTGCTCGTGGAACCGGTCAAAACTTAGCTCGTTTACGACCCAGAGCATAATTAGCACTGTCACGGTTATCCCCATGGTCAGACCGGCCATGTTGATAAACGCATATATTTTGTATCTTCTGATCGTGCGGACAGCAACCTTCAGATAGTTTAAAAGCATCATAATCTCCTAGGTCTTAGGGTGCAGTACAATACCGATACCAAGAAGTTTCATCTTTTCCATATCTTCGAATTATGTGTTTGCCTGCTGAGTCAGTCTCCTCACAAAGGATATCTAAAATCACTCTTTCTGAAGCGCGACGACTACCACATCATCAAGCCCGAAATCCACTGTAATCTCGGAAGCATCCACATCAGACATCACTACTTTGCGGTTCACTTTTACCGTCCACTTCTTTTTCTCTTTATTGGGAAGAACCAACTTCCCTCTAACATTTTTATCTTGAGAAAGACGCCTGAAACGGAACTCACTTCTCCTGAAACTCACTTGATAGTCGACCCGCGCTACAGCATCATCTCCCTGTCCCAGCCAAACGAGAAACTGTTTGGTCTTGACAAAGCCTAGCACAATCAAACGTCCGGCATCGGCAAGTATCGGAGGAGGATAAGTCTCTGCCAGGATTTGGGGGATGAAAAATCGCTGGGCTGTGGCATTATCGGGTGTTATCCAATGAAGGTACCGAATGGAATCACCGACCTTACTGTAATGTATGTGAACGTTTGTGTAGCCCATTTCAACAGCGCTTTTATGATAAGCCTTGTTCCGCATCGTGATGCTCGGAGCGGCTCCGTCCTGCATATCCCATATCATATGAATCTGGGTATAAGGATTATTGATGACTCCGAGCACAAGGTTCCGGGCCATCACCTTATCCGGCACTTCGTGAAGCATCCCGCCGAGTGCCTGAATTATGTTTCGAAAAAGTGTGATAGAACCTTCAGGCCATCCCTGGCTCCTGACTCCTTGCTTCCACTGTTCGAATGTCTTTCCGGAAAGCCCTAATAGGCGAAGCCAGTGCCCTGTATCTGGAGAGCCATAGTAGGGTATGGACATGCGAAAGTAATCCGGAAAACGAACAGCCGCTGCGATACTGGCCATGCCGCCTGCACTGCCCCCGGTTATGTTGATATTTGTGGGATCAATATAATCCGGATAATTTTGTTTTACGTATTCTACCGCGTCATAAATGTCATAGATCTCTCTGCAAAAAACATCGCCCTCTCCAGCCGAGCCATCTCTTCCCCTTTGACTCGGTGCTATTGCAAAGAATCCCTTCTTTGCGTATGCATAGGCCCCGGCTATGGCTATCATCCGGGTGCCAGGAACATCGCCATGCACAAGGACAATTACAGGAGCTTTTTTTCGATTCGGGTCAAAGGCTACTTCTGCATAGAGCGGGTAAAGGTCTTCTACGCTGCTGCGGTAGGCAATCTCACGGACCTTAATCTCTTTATCCTGGCGGAGTTTTTGCACGCTCTCAGTCACTTCCCCTGCCAGCAACTTGCCAAGCTCCTCGCCCAACGTCAGCCCGCCTCCGACATAAGCCATACGCAACGCCTCAACCCAATGAATATCCGGCCTGAGATTTACATACTCAGTAAGAGAAATCTGTCCGTCTCGGAGCATGTGGATCACGTATTTCATCACTCCATATTCAAGCATTACCTTCCTGAGTTCATCTTCGCTTATACCCTCATGTTTTGCCTGATCTTTGATCAATCTAGAAAAATGCTTATTGTCAGGAATCTTATCGAGCTCAATGATCTCTCCTGAGGTAAAAGTTCTCATAAGGGTTTCCGCATATTTCTCTTTTTCTTTCTGCTTTTTCTGAGTCGATGAATAAATCGATGGCACTATCGCAGCTAGATAAACACTCATCCAGGATATCAATCCAAACAAAACAATCATCGACCATTTCTTCCTGATTTTTAGTTGGATCATCATTCCTCCTATTTGTTACTTATACTCGTTGTACCCCATCACAAATATTTTCACAGGCGCTTCCTCCAGAATGCCTGTATCTTCCCCTTTGAGCCAATAGTCGAACCATCTCAAATACAGATTGTTGATATCTATGAGCGAATTGGGACCATAATCAAAATCGCCCAGTATTCATCCCAGGTATAGTGCTCTATCCATTCTCCCCAGAAAAACGAATCTCGTCCCACTGCCCAGGATGATAAATCATGACGTGAAAGGATGTCAAGGAGAGCAAAAAACGGTTAGCGGACCAGAAGATATCAGCTTGAAAGCGCTCGTGGAATGTGAACCACTGGATCAGGTCATCAAACAAAATCAGCAATCTATTCTTAATCAAATAAATTTATTTAGAGTATCGCGGTCCCCGAATAACTTTTCCTGGAAGTTCACCGGTGTGCTCTCCGTTCTCAACCACAATCTCACCATTGACAATTACATACGGAATGCCTTTTGGATACCTGTGAGGATTTTTATAGGTGGCCTGATCTTCAATCTTCTGCGGATCAAAAATAACGATATCGGCGCACATATTTTCCCGAAGCAGGCCTCTGTCTCTGAGTCTGAGTCTCTGTGCCGGGCATGAAGTGATTTTTCTAACAGCTTCTTGGAGGGAAAGGATTTTCCTTCCCACCTCCCGGGGCGCTTCTTTTCTAGTTTCTCCTCGGACATATTTTCTGAATATAAGAGGGAAACAGCTATAGCATCGTGGATTTGGCGTTCCTTTTCCGAAATTCACTACCTGACCATCGGAACAAATCGAAGAAAGAGGATGTTGAATGAGCTTACACATATCATCTTCAAAATGAAACTCCTGAATAATCCCGATGTTGCTTTTTCTCTCGAGGATAAGAGCAATTGCAGCGTCGAGGGGAGTTAGCCCTCTTTCCTGAGCGATCTCTGCGAGGTTTTTCCCTTCGATCCAAATCTTATCGGCATGACCATCAGAAATAAGTGTTGAAGCCGGGCTGGTGTGCTTTTTTTTCTCTTTAAGAACGTATTTTTTTATTTTTGCCAGCTCCTCAGGATTTTTTAATCTTTCTACGAGTTTATTCACTCCCCCTGCCAATGCCCAGTTAGGAAAAATATTTGTAATACCCTGGGAGCCGCACAGCATTGGAATGACATCACAACTCACACGAAGTCCCCTCTCTCTGGCCTTATCGATATGCTTCATGATCTTGTCTATTTTTCCCCAGTTAGGATAATGGCTCTCATTGTGAGAAATTTGAAGACGAACGCCAGACTTTTCGGCCGTTTCTATTGACTCCAGTATCGAATCCTCCCATCCAGCAGCATCATCCCTGACATGGGTCGCATATAGACCATCATGCTCCGCAACGACTTTGCAGAGCTCAATTATCTCTTCTTTATCAGCAAATATCCCAGGGAGATACACCAGTCCCGTTGACAAACCAAAGGCCCCATCTTCCATTGCTTGTGCTATAATGCTTTTCATCTTCTCGAGCTCTTCAGGTGTCGGTTTCCGATCGTCATTGCCGATAACATATCTTCTTATTTGACCATGCCCGATAAGAGTGGCAACATTTGTCGCTATGCCTTTCTCTTCCAATCGGTCAAAATACTTTTTAAACGCAGGCAATGCCCTGTTCGGCACAAGTGATGAACCGCACTGCCCAATAAACAGTGTTGTTACGCCTTGTCTCACATAATTCTCTGCCTTAGGATTACTAAGCAGTCCGCCGTCCGAGTGATTGTGTATATCTATAAAACCGGGACTCACAATTAATCCCTGAGCGTCGATAATCTTTCCTCCGACTGCGGAGCTCAAGTTCCCGATTCTGACTATCATACCCTCCCGTATTCCGATATCTGCTTTGAACCAGGGATTGCCGGTCCCATCAACGATATATCCATTCTTAATGATAAGAGAATATTCCTGTTTTTCTTCCTTAGCTTCCAAGCTCATCATGAAGGCTAAACAAAAACAAACGGAAATAAATAAGATAATGATTCTCATTTCATAATCCTCCAAATGAATTTTTAAATAATAAGGCGGATAAGGTCTCGTTTATTAATTTTCACTCTCTAAAATCTTTTTTAGGTTTTCTCCCTCCTCCCCTGTATGTTTATCATGAAGTTCTTTTGAATTTTTCCAGTGTTTTTTAAAAATTTTGCCGAAAAAAACCCCTGCTCTCGCATGGGTTATAGCCGTAAAAACAGAATTTGAACCTTTCGGTTCAATCAGCCATTCGATCTTGGGAGATATTAAGGATATAGGAAAGGAAAATTTGAATACAATCTTTCTGTTTGGGATGACTTCACAAACGGTTCCTTTAAATTTTGTTAATTTCCCCTTCGCATATTGTTCAGCATAAAAGGCAGAGCCCTCTTCCCATGGCTTTCCTTTAATCCATTTGAATGAAACATGGTCTTCGGGATGCCATGTCGTGTAATTCTGTTCAAGGTTAACAAAGAATGCCCAAATCTTTTCCGGGGATGTTTTTATCTCTATTGAATGTTTTAATTCCATAATGGCTAGTTTTCCTGCATTTTAAGATTTTTTGCAATCTCCTCTACCTCTTTCCACACCCTGTGATATGAGGAAAATCAGTTTAATAGTTTTGAATCTCATAGCTCCTCCTCTGTTTATATGCTTATTGTATCAGAGTCTGACAATAAGTTAGAGGAAGATACACAGCAACCAGCAATGAAAACAAAGCAGAATAATTTATTTAAGCACTTTTTTTAAGATTATGAACTCATTTCTCTAAAAACTTTTCAGCATACCTGCTCTTGTTTAAGAACTCCTTGTAGTCAGCGACTAAGAGAATATCCTGGACCGCCTTAAGTTTATCTTTGGCGTTGTTGTAATATGCTTCCACTATCCTTGCCCCTACTATGTAGCCGAGGTCAGGTGGCTGCTCAGGATCGGTTGGCTTCTTCCACATCCAGTCACCCGGAAAACGCTTATTCATATCTTTTTTAAACCGATTCCAGAGTTCATTTTCGTTTTGAATGTAATAATCGTAGCTATCCTTATGGGTGTGCCCACCAGTGGAGAGCAATGTTAAGAAGTAGGCTGATCCTTCTCTTATCGAAAGTGCGAGCAAGCTCATCTTCGGACCAAAAATCGCCTGGTATTCCGCCATCCCTATCGTCAATGCCTGTTGCACATGAATCGTCTCATGCACAAGAAGCAGGTGGATTTTCTCAATATCAGTATCCAGCTCAGAGATCGAAATCATCAGCCCGTACTCTGAAGGTTCTCCAAGTGCTCCTGGTCGTGGTCCGACAAGATAATAGACCGGCATAAATACGGCATTCGGAATGATTTTCTTAAGACCTGCAAACGCCCCACGTATCGTTTTCTCCTGCAAAGCAAGTTGTTTGGGCAGGTCACGAAGTGAATCATAAGCTTCCCTTCGTTGGCGAATAGCTTTAACGAAGTGTTCAGCCTTGAACCCCTTTTCTCTCAAAAACTCTTTCAATCCGGAAGAGGCCTTATCCAGATATTCCTTTTGAATAATAGCAGCCCAATCGCGTTCGGCTCCGAGTAAATCTAGGGCCCGCAGGAAATTTTTTACATCATCATCGATCAATTGAATCTTGGCAGGATCATTTGTCAGCTCACATTTGAGCTGCGCTCGAGTTTCAGACCATAACATGACCAAAGTCCCCAGTCCAAACACAACGAAAAACTTAAACAGCTTTCCCATTTTTTCCTCCTATTCTTTGAATGAAACCCATCGCGGCTTTAATACACAGGGATTTTAGAAGGCTGCAATCCATTAATCAAAAATGTGTTCTGTTTTCTGGTAGGCAGTGTGAGCATTCTCAACAGCTTTAAGAATCGCATCTTTATCATCTGCTTTGACAGTCTCTGCCAGTTCATCGACAGCGGCTACCAACTCTTTAACGGCTATTTCAAAATCAGCTTGTCTTTCTGCCAGGCGTTTTGGAAGCTGAACCTGCTGGAGAGGAACGAGCTTCTCCTTCATGGCTAGGATAGTGTTTCTTATCTTTTCCAACTCATAATTCGGAGCGTAATAATGATATAGTTTATACATTTCTTTGTGAAAGGCATCCAATTCGGCTACAACAGGACGAATTGTCCGCATCAAGCGCTCGAAGTGAGCATGAAAGGCTTCGGTGTGCTTAAGCATCATTTCTTGGTCGTCGGATTCCACGGCATTCTTCAGGTCCTTTAAAGATGCCTTCAGATTTTCTTTTCCTTGATCCCAAGTACTCTGCTTGTCCCGCAATATTCCAGGCAGTTTGGCCTCATCTAGCTTGGCCGTAAGGGATTCCGCCTGAGGCAATAGCTCCTTGATCAACTCATAATCTTTCTCTGGGAAAGCACTGTGCCATAGAGGGTAGACAACTTCATGCAGGTCACGCAATTCTGGAACAGCAGTGGATAATTCCTCCTGAGTAACCTCTGCCTTGGCTTTCTGTTGGCTCTCTAACTGCTCGGTTTCCTCGCCTTTTTTACAGGCGAAAGCGAAGACGAGGCTCACTGATATAAAGGCTGTTAGAAAGAGGTTATCTCGCAATTTCATCGGTCCTCCTTTTTATTGATAAGATTTCCTCAGCTTTTAGCAAAGATGTATAACATGGAACACACCTCTTGTCAAACCTTAGTGCCATGTTAGTGCCATGTTTTTGATAACATAATCACATTGCTATATAAAAGGGATATTGATAGGATATAAGCACATTTACGAAGTTTTTTTATAACTGTGAGTTATAAAATTTGGCTTTTTTGCTATTTTTTATAACTCTGAGTAAGGAGGGAGAAATGGATTTTAAGAGAAGAAATTTTCTGGCATATCTGGCGATTTCTTTCATCATCTTTGCTTTGGGCATTAATTC
>CP070825.1:2688324-2764736 GCA_020344415.1 Candidatus Aminicenantota bacterium | reverse complement strand
CAGCTCATAGTATAGGGGAGGAAAATACCCAGCGTAACCATTAACTAGCTTTTTCCAATGATAGGTTGAATAATACAACCTGAGGCACTCTTTGGGGAAGGTCAATTCTCCTGGCTTGGGCAAGGGAAGCTCAATAATAGCAAATTCACCCTCTTTTGTGGCTAACCATTTGTATATTTCAGGAATATCTTTTTTTGCAGGAACACTCCATAAGGGAATCGGCATAGATAAATATTCTATAAGGATAAAGACCATAAAAAGGAAAACAATGACTAGAGATATGCGTCTTTTCGCCCGTGGAAGTAAGGATAAGATTGCTTTAATCCCAAAGGCAACAAGGATGGCGAGAGATAACATTACAATGATATGAAAGCGGGAAGCAGTTCTTAGGCCCTTAAAGCCAGGAACATATTTATACAAAAGTGCGTATGGGCCTTTGGGGCCCAACGTAAAGAGGAATGAGAGGAGCAATATAATTGAGTAAAAGTGAACAGGTGTTTGAATAAAAGGTGTTTTCCCTCTTTTTTTCTTTAGGCTATATATAAAACCAGTAACAGCAAGGAGGAATGCAAAAATTCCTGGAAATAACTGCGCCTCTGCTTTTACAAAGTGAGCCGTGAGGTTTCCATAAATCCTATTAAACGGAACAGTCGCAAAGAAGCTGGTGAGATTTGCATAAAAACCAATTTCTCTGACAAACCCCATTTCTTTTCGTACAACTATATATTGATGGAAAGCGGGCCCAGCGATAACTAAGACAATAATCACAAATGTCGCCATCTTTATCCAGAATCGCCAATCTCCAAATTTTTTTCTTAAAATTATATATAGCAAGATATAAAGCCCCGAAAATAGAGAAAGATAAATGGCGTAATGGCCGTTTGCTAATGCTTGAAGGAGAAAAAACAATGTAAAGAGGAGTAAATGCTTATAATGTTCGCTTTCAAAGAACTTATGAAGAAAGAGAAAAGCAAGGGGGATTCCTCCTGCAGTAAGGATCTGAATGTGACTGAGATGGTCAAACATGAAAGGACAAAACGCGTAAATGATGCCTGCTATTATCCCACTAAGAGTATTTTTTGTTAGGTAGCGGGCGAGGAAATACATGCCGAGTCCTGAAGTAAGGAAAGAGAATAGAAAGACGAAGTTTTGGGCAAAGATTGGATTCTTTGTTGCTAGCAGAACAGGCAAGGCAATTAATGATTGGGTCAGGAGGAATTCTGAATAGGCAATGGTCCGCTTGTGCGGGTAAAAAATATTTCCATTGAAAATATTCTGAATGTCTAAACTTGTAATCTTTTGGATATTCCAAGCCAGAATCCAAGAGCTGAGGAGAGGATCCCCCGGATCTCTTACGCCAGAGCCCATATTAGAAATGAGAGGATATGTCATGAAGAACGTTAACAATAAAAAAACGGCTAAAATTATCAGGTTTGCTTTCCACTTCCTCATAATAAAAGACCTTTTGGTTGATTCACGGTTTTGAATTAATAATCCCACATTTTCTTTTATACTTCAATAAATGAAAGGAAAACTACCAATTTTGAAGACTCGAAATATCAATTATGAATATTAATCAAGTTCAATTTCGGGCAATGAGGAAATTCCATTATTCCTGGCATCTGTGAGCATTATTTTTTGAAGCTCTTGGATAATACCTTTTTCTGGTAGAGACGGGAGATTTTCTCGAAGAAGTCTTTCCACTTCTTCTGAGGCTCTGTCAGCGATTGATTTTTTTCCAAGTGATACCCAGTAGTCATAGGTGTCTCGATCGATTATCTTAGGAAAGGTGTGTTCCTGCCTGTACCATTTTCTTGTGTGAGGCGTGGAGAGAAACTGGCTCTCTGAAGTAAAACCCTCGAAAAGGTTTTTAGCGATAGGGTCATCCCGCTGAGAGATTCCCTCTATCATCCTGTAGGTCATTCTGCATATTTCATGGTCCACCACAAGCTTTTCCAGGCTCTGGCAGCTTTCAAAATTCATCATGCCAGGGCCAGAGACAACATTGACGCCTGATAGCGCTGCCACAACAGCTCCTATTCCTGTCTCAAAACCTGCCTGAGCATCGTTGACCTTTGAGTCACTTAGCGCCATATACGCATGAGTGGGCAAATTCAGATGTTTTCCAATCTGGGCATAAGCCGAATCGATCATCATTGTTTCTATGGCACCCATGGGAGTTGTGCCTTTTCTCATATCAAAGCTGGACGGAGAACCTCCAAAAATGACCGGCGCTCCTTTTTCAGCCAGTTGACAAATCACAAGCCCAGAAAGATTCTCAACGGTATGCTGCACAAGAGTTCCAGCTATTGTTACAGGCGATGTGGCTCCTGTCATGCCCATAGAGATAAGCTCAGAGGGAATCCCTGCACGGGCACAATCGATCAGGCTTTGGGCTGTGAGATTGCTCCATTTCAGAGGAGGGGAGGGGCAAGCATCAAAAATTGCCAAAGGTTTTTCTGTTAAATTATTTTCACTTCCCCTTATCGCAATAAGCATATCAAGCATAGGTTTAAATCCTTCAACTCGGAATGTTCCTGTTACCACAGGCTTTGTCGAGAATTGAAGGCCTAAGAATAAGCGATAACTGTCTGAGATCAAGTCTGGCACATCGCTGCTCACTATTCCTGTACTCTGGAAATGAATATATTCTAAGCACTCTGTGAGTCTATAGAAGTTGATTAAATCTTCACTCGCGGCCTTTCTTTCCTCTGATGTGTTATGGTCAAGGATCGTGATAGCAGCTGAACCTGGATCAAAATGAACTTGATCCTCACCAACGACGAATTCTTTGTCACCTGTTCTGTTATACAATTTTATGATTGAAGGTGTTGAAGAAAGCGAATTTTCTACTAACTCGGATGTGATGTGAACTCTTTGGGTTGATTCATCTGCTTTCATTCCGGCTTCCTTCAATAGATTCATAGCTTCTTTGTTTTCGATAAAAACACCTTCTTTCTCGAGGATGCCGTAGGCTTCAGAGATGATTTTTTGGATGAATTCCTTGCTTAAAAATTCTAGTTTGGGTCTTATTGTTTTAATCATTGGCTTTTCCTTTAATGGCTTTTAACAGTTTTTCCTGTGGGGCCTGCATGGCTGACTCCTATTTTTCGATGAATTCTTTTGCCGTTTTTACAGCAGTCATGGCATTTTCAGCATAACCGTCTGCTCCGATATCGTCAGCCCATTTTTGATTCACCGGGGCGCCTCCGACTAGAACTGTGAATCTGTCGGAGAGGTTTTTTTCTTTTAAAATATCAATGACTTTTTTCTGTCCAAGCATGGTTGTTGTCAGGAGGGCAGAGAGACAGATAAAATCGGCGTTTTCTTCTTCAGCCTTTTCAACGAATTTTTCCAGTTTCACATCTGCTCCTAGGTCAATAACGTCAAATCCGTTAGCTGATAACATCGATGCAACGAGATTTTTACCAATGTCATGAATATCACCTTCAACACTTCCGATGATAACCTTACCTGGAGATTTTGATGCAATCTGTGCTTTTTCCATTTCAGGCTGGAGCACTGACATGGCTGCTTTCATGGATTCAGCACTGGTTATGAGTTCCGGCAAAAAATATTCACCTTTTTCCCATAAATCGCCGACTTTTTGAATTCCAGAAACATAACCTTTTTCGATAACTTCATTGAGGTCCATCTTTTCTTCTAAGGCTTCCTTAGCCAGCCGTTCGGCTTCTTCTTTATTGCCCTCGACTATAGCTTTTTCCATCCTTTCCAATAGGTCTTCTTTACTCATTCTTTCTCCTTACTTTCTAACTTTCGTGATTCAATCAATATTAAAATCAAAATATTACCTTAATATTTTGAGGGATATTTTACAAGATTTTTTCCTATTTTCTTGAAGCTTTGACCAAAAGTAGTATAAATTAAAAATCTGAGGAAAGTTTTTACACCTAAAATATTGAGTCAAAATGCTTCAGGTAATTGAGAATTGTATCAATGGAAAGATTATATAAAAAAGGCCTGTGCCTGGAATATTTTACTGTCGGGTATAATATCGCCGAAGCAGCAGTATCGATCGCATTTGGCGCGATTGCAGGCAGTATCGCACTGATAGGATTTGGACTCGACAGTATTGTTGAATCCTTATCTGGCGTTGTATTAATTTGGCGTCTCAGGCAGCATGGAAAAATATCAGAGGCTGAAGAGAAAAAAGTAGAAGAGAAAGCTATGAAGTTTGTGGCGTTGACTTTCTTTCTACTCGGAGCATATGTCTTATTTCAATCTTTAAAGAAACTAATTCGAAGCGAAGCAGCTGAACCTTCCTTGCCAGGAATAATAATAGCAATCGTATCCTTAATCATAATGCCCATACTCACGTGGCAAAAGTATATAACCGGCAAGCAGATTGAGAGTTCTGCGTTGATTGCAGATTCTAAGGAAACGCTCGCATGCGCTTTTCTTTCATTGGCTTTGCTCTTAGGATTGGGCTCCAATTACTTATTTGGATTCTGGCAAGCGGATCCGATAGTTGGATTGATTATCGTAGCATTCTTGCTTAGAGAGGGGTTAGAAGGCTGGAGGGAATCCGGTTCCTCCTCCAATGATTGTTGAGCCTTCCAGGCAGGTACTGAGACCCTCCACGGGTCTGCTTGTTACAGGAATAGTCGGTGGAATCATAGAAGTGACAGTCCTCATAGCAGAAATTATAGGCAGGAGTATTGATTCTTTTTGGAGAGATGAAATACCCGGTGACTATCTAGAGTTCTTTGAAACTGGTTTCAGCATTTCGCTTTCATTGGTAGGGCTTCTTGTGGCGGCTTTTATAATCTACGCCTCTCTTAAGATGAAAGACCTCAATCAGTGGGGGTTGTGCGTTGCCGCAAGCATTCTTGCTATGATTCCTTGCGTAAGCCCTTGTTGTATTATTGGCTTGCCGGTAGGAATCTGGTGCCTCGTGGTGCTGATGAGACCTGAGGTCAAAGACGCCTTTCGTTGAGATCATCTATGCTGCTGAAAGCCAGCGGACATGATGAGCCTGGCGTTTCAATCTCGCCGGTAAGAAGTGAGCTTTTTTCCCATCTTGTTGTTCTAATTGCTTGCTTCGGCATTCTTGCCGGAGCTCTGGTTCTCGAGCTCCCAGATGCTGACAGCTCTTATGTTCGACTCTTCGGAATCACTTTGCCAAATATCTGCACTTTCAGAGCTGCCACTGGACTTCCGTGTCCGGGCTGCGGTCTATTGCGGTCTATGGTTTCAGTGATGCATGGAGATGTCATTTTGAGTTTTTCTTATCATCGGCTTGGACTGTTAACCATCGTGTATGTCTTTCTTCAATTTTTATACCGGCTGGGATTCCTCTTGGTTCCGATGTGCTGGGCTCGCTTTGTTAAATTTGGCAAGTACCTTAATAGAGGGATTATTGTTCTCGGCATTCTTTTCTTCTTGAATTGGATTCTGACATTATTATGATATTTTGACATCAGGCTTTTCGCGTGTTATAAGCTTTTTATAACGAGCTGATAAACATAAACCCTGAACCATAATGAGAGTTAAAGGAAATAATGTTGGAAAGGGGGAATAGAATGAATATACGTATCCATTGGGTCAAAAAAAAGCAAAAAGGCTTTGTTCTTTTGATTTCAATATTTTCTTTGATGATTTCCATACCATCGTGCTTAATAATTCAAGAACGAGAGAGAGAAGGATCTCCAGCCTCAGAAATCAAAAGAGTGGAAGATGCGATAGAGGTGGTATATGAGATAGTTGACATCCCCGAAGAAGGGATGCCAACAGCTCTGCTTGGAAAAGCTTATGGCATTGCAGTTATTCCGAATGTTATAAAGGCAGCCTATGGCATTGGAGGTAGGTACGGTAGAGGAGTCCTGCTCGTGCGGACCGAAGAAGGAGATTGGAGTAATCCGTCTTTTATCTCACTCGCGGGAGGCAGTCTGGGGTGGCAAATTGGGATTCAGTCAGCAGATATTATATTGGTTTTTAAAAACAGAAAGACCATTGAATCCATTTCAAGAGGTAAGTTTACGCTGGGAGCAGACGCCTCAGTGGCCGCAGGTCCTGTGGGCCGTCACGCTGAGGCAAGCACGGATATACAGCTTAAGGCTGAGATTTATTCCTACTCGAAGAGCCGCGGACTATTTGCAGGGATTTCTATAGAAGGGGCCGCCCTGCAGATCGATCATAACGCAAATTCGGACTTTTATGGCCGAAGGTATATCAATCCTCGTGAGATTTTCTGGGATAGAGAGATAGAAGCGCCTGAAATCGCGCGAGAACTCAGGAGATTATTGAGTCAATATACGGAGTGAAGCTAGATTTAAAGGCTTTATGTCTACCCTGTTTCACATGGATTCCTATGGTTCAGTAGATAGTATTTTATTACGCCGGTGTTGAATGTCTTCTATCGGTTCTTAATCGGAAAAGATAAATTCTGTGATATTCCTGTTTGAGATATATTAGCATATTTGTACAAAAAAATGACTCAGATTTACAATAAAAAAGCTTACCTTTGAGATACAAATAGATAGAATTTTGTCGGAGGATATTGAATCTCAATTTCATTCCTTTACTAAAAATTTCAAATGTGATAGATGAGAAAAGGCAAATTTTAAAGAGTTTCTTTTGGAAGGAGGTTACCTTGGAATTAAATAAAAGGCGAATAATTCTATCTGCCTGCCTGGCAATTTGTATAATTTTCTTAGGCACGGCATGTAAAAAGACGCCTCAAGAGTCCGAAGAACAGCCTTTATCCCGCAGCTCCGAGATACTGAAAGAGGTAGCAGATGATTACTGGAATTTTATGTTAGAGGAAAGTATTTATTTGCGAATAAAATTCGGGTTGAAGATCGAGGAGTTGCCAGATATCACATTTCCATATGCCAAATATCAGACTGCTTTTGCTCAATCCATTTTGGACAAACTCAAGGAGATAAAAATCGAAGAGCTGAGCCATGAGGAATCAATAACATTTGAAATTCTAAAATGGGATTCCAGAAATTCTGTTGAAAGCCTGAAGTTTTACTCGCTTTATATCCCTGTTACACCTTACGCCTCACCTATTCAAATGGCGCATCGTATTTTTACAACTTTTGAATTCAAAGAGAAAGGGGATTGCGGCCATTACCTGAATCTCCTGAAGAAATACCCTCTTTTTATCGAGAGCATTCAGACTAAACTTGAGGAACAATTTAGGAAAAGTATCATCGTGCCAAGAGAGGAACTTGATTTGGTCATTCCTTTTCTGAGCTTGTTTATTAAGGAGGGATCTCAGAGTCAATTTTATGTCAAGGATGAACGGCTGGAAGTCATAGATGATCCTGATAGAAATGAATTTCAGCAGGATCTTGTTCGAGTCATAAATTCCGAAGTAAAGCCAGCTTTGGAAAACCTGGTCAAGTTTATTAAAGCAGATTATCGAAAAAAGGCTCCTGATGCTGTGGGATTATGGCAGTATCCTGAAGGCAGGGAATATTATAAATATTTAGTCAGGGTTAATACGACCTTGGAGCTTTCTCCTGAAGAGATTCATGAGATCGGGCTTGAGCATGTTAAAAAAGATAACGCGAAGCTCGATGAGATCCGAAAGACTATTGGGTTTAAAGGGACATTGGATGAATTTCGTCATTTTCTTAAAACAGACTCACGGTTTTTTCCAAAGACACCCGAAGAGATTGGAGATACTTTTACGTCACATATGAACGCTATGAGCAAGAAGATTGATTCCTTCTTCTTGAGAAAGCCCAAAGCACCTTACGGTGTCAAAAGGCTGGATCCAGAGTTAGAGGGTTCAATGACTTTTGGCTACTATCAGGCTCCAACCATATCCGAGCCTAAAGGGTATTATTTGTACAATGGTTCTAATTTGAATGAAAGGTCTCTTGTTTGGGCAGAAGGGCTCATTTATCATGAGTTGGCTCCTGGTCATCATTTTCATATCGCTCTTCAATATGAAAACGAAGCACTGCCTGAATTCCGTCGTGAAAATTCCCATAACGCCTATACAGAGGGTTGGGCCGAATATGCTTCATGGCTTGGCAAGGAAATGGGATTGTACCAAGATTCATACAGTCTTTGTGGAAGATACATGATGGATATGTTCCTTTCCACGAGATTGGTAGTTGATACAGGCATGAATTATCTTGAATGGCCCCGTTCTAGAGCAGTGAAATTCATGAAAGCTCACCTCTTAGAGTCAGCCACACAGATCCACAGCGAATCTTTGCGCTACTCGACTGATATTCCTGCACAGGCTCTTGGTTATAAGCTCGGAAGTATAAAAATGTTTGAACTGCGTGATAAAGTGGAAAGGGCGTTGGGGGATAAATTTGATATACGGAAATTTCATGATGCTATTTTGGGGAGTGGATCAATGCCTATACCGATCCTTGAACGCCATATCGATTGGTTTATTGAAAAAGAACTTGCTTCCTCAAAGAAATAAAGTTCAGGGTTATCCTGTAAGAGACGAATTTGAGAAAAGGTTTAATTCTTGTATTTGATTAGGAGATAAAGATGAAGGATAAATACAGGTTAAATATCCCCAGGCTAAATATCCTCTCAAAAGACGAGCTTGAGCTTATTCATTTATCTACACTTGAGATTTTAAGAAGAACGGGAGTAGCCGTGAAGGAGCCGAAAGCGGTCGAGATATTGAAAAATGGAGGTTGTTATGTCTCCGAGGATAGGGTCAGGATACCCGCTCACCTTGTGGAATGGGCACTGAAAAACACTCCCCCGAGAATTGCGATGTGCGACAGAAACGGAGAGCCTTCGATGTTTCTTGAGGAGAACAATACCTATTTTGGGACAGGGTCGGATACGCCAAATATTATGGACCCTTACACCAACGAAAGAAGGCTTTCAGTACTAAAGGATATTGAGAATGTTTCGAAGGCAGTGGACTATCTGGATGAGATGAGCTTCGTTATGTGCTCAGGGATTGCAAGTGATGTCAATCAAAAAATATCTGATATTTATCACTTTGAAGCGATGGTGAACAACACTGAGAAACCAATAATCTTTACGGCCTGGAATCTCGAAAATCTAAAGACGATTGTAAAAATGGCTGAGGTTATAGCGGGGGGGGAGGAAAAACTTAAGAATAGACCTCTCCTTGCGCTTTATACAGAGCCCATTTCTCCCTTGACTCTGGCTGAGGAATCAATTCAAAAACTGATATATATGGCAGAAAGGTTTCTCCCGGTTGTGTTTACTCCCGGCTTAATTACAGGGGGAACAGGACCTGTCACTATTGCAGGCGGTCTGATTCAAGGAAATGCAGAGATGATTGCCGGCTATGTTCTTGCTAATCTTATAAATGAGGGAGCTCCGTTTATCTATGGTGGAGGTGTTTTGCCTATGGATATGGCAACTTCTCTTATGAGTTATGCCTCATCTGAATTCATGCTAGCAACTTCTGCTCTTACTGATATGGCAAGGTTTTACAGGCTACCCATGTTTAGTTTTGCAGGGTGTTCGGATTCCAATACATACGACCAGCAAGCATCTTTGGAAAGTGCACTCTGGATATTAATGTCATCCCTTAACGGAGGAAACCTTGTCCATGATGTGGGATATATCAATAACGGATTGACCACTTCTTTTGAACAACTAGTAGTATCCAATGAAGTTATTGGAATGGTAAGACGCATTACTCAGGGTTTTAAAATCAATAAAGAAACAATGGCCCTTGATTTGATCGATGAGATCGGTCCTGGGGGGGAATTTCTGTCAAGTGACCATACGCTTAAACATTTCAGGGAAAACTGGTTTCCGGATCTGATATCAAGAATCCCCTATGAAAAATGGACTGGAGAAGGAAAAAAGGATCTGGGAACAAAGGCAAACGAGAAGGCAAGATTTATCCTTGATAATCACAATCCTCGACCTCTTGAAGAAAATCTGAGAAAGGAACTTCGAAGTATTGTTAAGTCAGGGGGTAAATGATTCGTTCCAACCCTATGAAAAGGATGTCTAAACAGATCCTCATATCTGGATTCGGAGGAGGCATTGCCAACGAGAGAGCCTGAACCAGGCCGAGAAACCTGGAAAACCCGAATTGGATTTATTCTAGCTGCCGCGGGTTGGAGCATTGGACTGGGGAACATATGGAGGTTTCCCTTTGTCACTGGAAAATATGGCGGGGGTGCGTTTGTCCTACTCTATATTATTTGTCTGATCATCGTAGCCATACCCTTATTTATCATTGAATTCAGTCTTGGGAGGGCATCCGCAACCAGTATCACAACAGGTTACAGAAAACTGGCACCTAGAAAGCCGTGGTTTATTGGGGGATTGTTGGGAATAGTGGGCACCATTTTGATCTTTTCCTATTATTTGATGATTATGGGTTGGGTCGCTGCCTATCTGGTTAAAACCCTGAAGGCCCAGTATTTTGGAATGACGGCAGTTGAGGTCAGCGAGTTTTTCAATAATTTTACTGCGAGAAGCGGTGAAGTGATTTTATGGCAACTTGGAGTTATTGCTATCTTAGGTATCATAGTATCAAGGGGATTGGTTAAAGGAATTGAAAGGTTTAACAAGATAGCGATGCCTATTCTTTTCTTAATGTTAATCGGATTGGGGATCTATTCGATAACACTGCCAGGAGCCTTGAAAGGTGTCGAGTTTTATCTGAAACCTGATTTCACAAAAGTAAGCGGGGAAGCTATTCTTGCTGCATTAGGACAGGTCTTCTATTCCATAGGAGTAGGTTTTGGAGCCAGTTGGGTATACGGGAGTTATTTAAGTAAAAAGACCGATGTTCCAGGCGATTCTACTAGGGTCGCTCTAATGGATACGTTTGGAGCTATATTGGCAGGACTTATCATCTTTCCGGCGGCCTTTGCCTTTGGAGTGAGCCCTGACTCAGGATATAACTTAATCTTTGTGACACTGCCGAATGTCTTTGGAAAAATGCCGGGAGGAATTGTTTTTGGAACGCTGTTCTTTTTCTTCGTGACAGTAGCAGCGGTGACTTCTGCAATAGCCAGTGCAGAATGTATTGCCAGCTGGCTTATGGATGAATTGAAATGGGATAGGTCAAGGGCAAGAGTCAAAGCTGTCTGGCTCATACTCGTGGGGTGTTTCATCTTAGGAATCCCCAGTGTGCTTTCTTTTGGTAAATGGAGTGGAATCAGTCTGTTCGGAAAGAACATTTTCGGTTTTATTGACTATATTTCTGTGAACGTTCTTTTAGTTATAGCTGGCTTAACGTTGGCTCTCTTTGTCGGGTGGCACCTGGGAATCAAGAAGTTTATGGCAATGGCAAACGAGGGAGCAAAAAATTTTAGAATAAAATCCTTTTGGGGGATACTGATAAAATATATAATTCCGCTGCTAATAGTGGCTCTGTTTTTCAGGAATATATTCAAGGGCTGATTTTGTAAAATGGATCAAACTAGATGCTTCGAAAACACGCAGCCTTTGCCCCAGCGAGGCAAAGCCTACTTGGTTTCAGGCTTCGCTCTCCTCTCCGTCTCGGAGAGGAACCGTGCCCGCTCAGTCTTCAAACGGTTCTCTCAATCATCGAGCTTGATCCATTTTACCTGAGGGGTTCAAGGAGATTTTGAGGATTTAAAGATCTTTCCAATTTAGTGAAAAGACAATGAAAAATAGGCTTATTTTTACAAAAAATAATTAAGATAATAAAATACAATGCTTAGTTTCGATGATTTAAAGACTCATAGGTATTAAAAATTTATACATAGGAGGAAGAGTTGGAAATTTTGGATGAAATAGCCATAGGAGTAGAAAGAGGAGACTCAGCTTCAGTGCGTACTCTAACTGAGAAGGCGCTTGCTCAGGACATTTCGGCAGAAGAGGTTTTAAACGGCGGTTTGGTAGCTGGAATGAATGTCATCGGAGAAAAATTTAAAAACAATGAAGTCTTTATCCCCGAGGTTCTGGTGTCAGCAAAAGCGATGAAGACAGGAATGGAGCTCCTGAAACCATTATTGGCAGAAGCAAATGTTGAATCCAAAGGAAAAGTGATCATTGGTACTGTAAAGGGCGATCTACATGATATCGGTAAGAATATTGTGGCGATGCTTTTAGAAGGAGCTGGCTTTGAGGTTACAGATCTCGGCACCGATGTTTCTAAAGAAAAATTCTTGGAGTTTGCAGAGAAAGAGAATGCAGATCTAGTTGGAATGTCAGCACTCTTAACAACCACTATGACCTACATGAGAGAGATTATTGAAGGCATAGAAAGTGCAAGCCTGAAGCCAAAAGTTAAAGTGATAATCGGTGGAGCTCCTATTACACAATCTTACGCAGATGAGATAAAAGCAGATGGTTATGCCCCAGATGCGGCATCAGCTGTAGATTTAGTAAAAGGTCTTCTTGAGAAATAAAGTTCAGATAGACCCATCGCTCAGACGCGTTATCCATAGAGATTTTAAGATTGCCTTCTCCATCTTTCTTTTGTGAATACATCTCATGCAAGTCATTGAAAATATTCCCATAGAGCTTGCTCTTGATAACGTTGTCAAAGCTCTTCGTTTGAATAAAGAAAGGTACTCCTCATCCGGCATCCAAGAATTCATCGCAATAGCAGAATCATTAATACAACCCAAAGCATGTTATGAAGTTGCATACATTAACAAAAAAGAAAAAGACAAAGTCAAGATTGAAGATGTGACATTCTCCAGCCGAGTGTTGAGAAAAAACCTAGAAAATGTGGAAAGAGTTTTCCCCTATATCATCACAATAGGAAAAGCTTTAGAGGATAAAGCTGCCTCTTTTAGCGATCTCCTCAAACAGTATTACCTAGAAAACATAGGCGATATGGTGCTCCGATTGGCTAAGCAGTACCTGGATAAGCAAATAAAAAAACATTATGGACTTGAAAAGCTTTCGAGTATGAGCCCTGGTTCTTTAAAAGACTGGCCAATAACAGAGCAGAAGCCTTTATTTTCCTTGTTTCGAACGGAGAAAAATCCGGTAGGGGTTAAGTTAACAGAACATATGCTGATGATTCCGAGAAAGTCAATATCAGGCATTTATTTTCCTGCTGAGGTGACCTTTTTATCCTGTCAGCTCTGTCCGAGGGAGCGCTGTCCTGCAAGAAAAGCACCTTACGATGAAGATCTCAAAAAAAAATATGGATTGGATGATGAGTAACATCATTTAAGGAGAAGGCTAAAGAAAGGATATAGTCATCATGCAGAACAATATCGGAGAAAACGTCCAAAAACTCAGATGGCTCGTTTTAGTCATGATGGGTTTTGTGATTTTTGGTTTGTATTATGCCTACGATTCAGTAGTTCCCATATCTGATGCTATCATCAATGATATGGGTATCACAAAAGCTCAATACGGACTTCTCTTCAGCTATTATTCATTGCCAAACCTAGTGATGGTCCTTCTAGGAGGAATTCTACTCGACAGAATAGGCATCCGAAAGGCAGGTGCCATATTTGCGGCTATTGGTATTGCAGGTGTTCTTATAACCGCTGCTAGTTCGGCCTTCTGGCTAATGCTATTCGGAAGACTTCTTTATGGTATTGGAGCAGAATCTCTTTGTATTACTGAAATCAAAGTGCTTTCCAAATGGTTTAGAGGAAAAGAACTGGCTTTTGCCTTTGGGCTGAACATAACATTAGTCAGGCTAGGAAATTTTGCCTCCCTGAACCTCAGCGCGCCCATCCATACATGGAGTGGTTCTTGGCGAGTCGCTCTCTGGGTTGCATTTTTCATTATCTTTGCGAGCATGATCGTCTTCTTGATTTATTCAAGATTGGATAAAAAGAAAGAACCGCTTTTTAAGATGGATGAAAAAAGAGAGGAAACAGATAAATTTGTTTTTCGAGATATGTTTAAATTTAATCCCTCTTATTGGTATGTCACGTTTCTTTGTGTGACTTTTTATTCGGCTGTTTTGCCTTTTGTAGCGTTCTCAAACGTATTTCTTAAGGAAAAATACGGTTTCAGCGAAGCCCAGGGGGGATTCTATGCATCCCTTATTTTTGTCGCAACCATTACGATTACTCCTCTTTTTGGAATCCTGGTGGATAAAATAGGAAGGAGGGCGACCATAATGATGGTAGGTTCTATCGTAATCGTACCTGTTTATCTGGCACTGGGATTCACATCCTTCCATCCTGCGCTCCCGATAATTGGCATTGGAATTGCCTTCTCTCTAGTACCATCAGCCCTGTGGTCTTCGATCCCTATCCTGGTGGAGCAAAAACGTTTGGGAACGGCCTTTGGCCTGATTGCCCTCGTACAGAATGTTGGCTTGACTGTATTTCCCTGGCTTGCAGGAAAGCTAACAGATCTATCCGGAGGAGAATATACCAATACAATGATATTATTTGCTTTGCTGGGTTTTGTCGGGCTTGTATTTTCACTGCTTCTTAAATTTTCTGAGAAAAAAAAGGGGACAGGTATTGAGCTGCCTACAAAAATGGCTCAAGCCCAGAGGGAGATATGATGTTTCGCAGAGAATAAAGATTTTAAATAAATATGAGAGCTTAAAAAAATGTACTTTTTTTGACTTAGATAATTATCTTTAGGAGGTATTTTAATGGGAGATGATTATACGGTTTTAAAAGGCGGAAAATTAATCGATGGAAGTGGAGGCGAGCCGATTGAAAATTCAGTCCTTGTCATCAAAGATTCTCGAATAGAGGATGTAGGCAGTGAGGATGCTGTGAGATGATGATAAAACAAGGTACCTATCTTATCCCCACTCTGGCCATTTTGAAGGCTATTATTGAGGGAGGCACAAAGGCCGGTGTTCCAGAGACATCCTTGGAAAAGGCCAAGGCAGTTTATGATGTTCACCGGAAATCATTTGAAATGGCCTGGAAAGCTGGTGTAAAAGTTGGCCTCGGGACAGATTACCTGAGTGATCCGATGTCACCTATGGGTGAGAATGCGGTCGAGCTCAAGTTATATGTCGAAGCTGGACGGTCACCCATGGAAGCCATTGTAGCTGCCACAAAGATTAACTCTGAAGTGCTGGGGAAGGAAGATGAACTTGGCACTCTCGAGAAAGGCAAACTGGCAGATTTAATAGTAGTGAACGGCGATCCTTTAACAGACATCAGCATATTATGTGACAAATCGAACATAATCAGTGTGTATAAAAGTGGAAGGAAAGTTCCCCGGCTCAATTTAGAGTAGGAAGAAGATAAGAATTAGGCTTAGTCTAAAGCCGATAGGATTAATTGTCGTTGAGAGCGAGCGGAATGATTGTGGCAATCCCACGGTCAAGGCGCTCTGAAACAAGGCTAAAATTGAAGGTTGTTTGTAAATAATAAGGAGAAAAAAATGGAGGATAAGTACAGGTTAAATATTCCAAGGCTTAATATTTTATCAAGGGATAAGCTGGAACGGATTCATCTTTCCACGCTTGAAGTTTTGAGAAGGACCGGAGTCGCCGTTAAAGAACCGAAAGCGCTCGAAATATTCAAAAAGGGTGGATGCTATGTGGATGGAGAGAGAGTGAGAATTCCTGGAAACCTGGTGGAACGGGCACTGGAAAATGCTCCGCCGAGAGTTGCCATGTGCGATAGGAATGGGAATCCTGCTATGTTTCTCGAGGAAAACAACACTTATTTCGGCACTGGATCTGATACACCCAATGTCGTTGATCCGTATACAGGAGAGAGAAGATTCGTCGTTCTGAAGGATATTGAAAATGTTTCGAAAACTGTAGATTATCTTGATGAGATGAGTTTCATGATGTGTTCTGGGATTGCGAGTGATGTGAATCACAAAATATCAGACATATATCATCTTGAAGCCATGGTGAATCATACGGAAAAGCCGATAGTTTTTACTGCTTGGAGTTTTGAAAATTTAAAGACGATTATCGAGATGGCCGAAGTTGTTGCAGGGGGAGCAGAGCAGCTTAAAAATAGTCCTTTTGTAGCCCTTTATACCGAACCAATTTCACCTTTGACTTTGGCTAAAGAGTCCACTCAAAAACTCATGTATATGGCCGAAAAGTCACTTCCCGTTGTTTTTACTCCAGCCGTGATTACCGGTGCCACAGGGCCTGTTACTATTGCAGGCGGTCTCATCCAAGCAAATGCGGAGATTCTTTCTGGCTATGTCCTTGCGAATCTTATTAAAGTGGGGACTCCTTTTATCTATGGAGGAGGAGTGCCTTCCATGGATATGGCTACCTCAATTGCCAGCTATGCATCATCCGAGTTTTTGCTGGCGACCTCTGCTCTTACCGATATGGCGAGATATTATAGACTTCCTATGTTCAGCTTTGCTGGATGTTCTGATTCCAGTATCTATGACCACCAGGCTGCCATAGAAGGAAGCTTATGGATTCTCCTGTCTACTCTAAATGGAGGAAACCTTGTTCACGATGTTGGGTATATCAATAACGGCTTGACGACCTCTTTTGAGCAGCTTGTTGTCTCTAATGAAGTCATAGGGATGGTAAGGAGGATAACTCAAGGCTTAGAGGTAAATGAAGAGACTATGGCCCTTGATTTGATTGACGAGATTGGTCCAGGGGGAGAGTATCTTACCAGCGAACACACTTTAAGGCACTTCAAAGAAAATTGGTATCCTGAACTTTTTTCAAGAAGCCCTTATGAGAAATGGGAAGAAGAAGGCAAAAAAGATTTAAAAACCAGAGCAAATGAAAAGGCTAAGTATATTATAGAAAACTACTCTACAAAACCACTCGATGAAAAGATTAAGGTCGGATTACAAAAGATTGTAATTTCAGTAGATAAATAAAATAGATACGGCAGTTTAAATTATCGACAGAGTGGAGTATTCCAACTCTATCGGATTGACTGATATTTTGAACAAAAAATCAAGAATGAATCAACAGGTTTTTGATGCATTTCATCCTGCACGAATTCTGGACCAGAAATCTTTAATCGCTTTTTAGGATATGAAGCCAAGAGAACGCGTTTTTCAAACTCTTGAACACAAGCAACCGGATCGGGTGCCTCTGTTTGAGATTTGGATTGATGATGAAATTGTGGCAGAACTTGGACAAAAAGATCTACAAAAAGCTCATGTCAATCTAGGGCTGGATTGTGTCATGATTCCTAATATTAATCCCCCAGAAAGCAATGCATGGAGGGATGGAGTGGATGAATGGGGAAGGATCTGGCAGAATGGAATGTATGTGGATGGCGTTGTGGACACAGATGAAGATCTGAACCAATACAGTCCGTCCCTAGACTATGTTGATAAGTTTTTTGATGAAGCCAAGGTCGAAGAGGCAAAGAAACTCTATCCGGATCATTGTTTAATCTTCGGGACTCATATTGGCCCCTTTACAGCAGGATATATGGCTATGGGTTTCGAAAGTTTTTTTCTTCGCCTTGTCGAAGATCCAGTCTTTGTTCACAAGCTGCTGGATGCTCGAACAGAGTGGTGTATCACCATGTATCAAAAGGCAGTAAGCCTTGGAATTGATGTTGCCATCCTTGGCGATGATGCAGGACATCATAAGGGGCCAATGATTTCGCCTGAGATGTGGCGTGAATTTATACTTCCATATCACTGCCGAATTGTCGATGGACTTGATGTCCCTGTCATCTGGCATAGTGATGGAAACATAGAGTCATTATTATCCATGGCCATTGAGGCAGGATTTATCGGAATTCACGGGCTGGAGCCTGCAGCGGGTTTTGATCTTGGAAAAGTAAAGCAAGAGTTCGGCAGTGATCTTGTCTTGATCGGAAACGTAGATGTTTCTGTCCTTTGTGAATCTGACCTTAATGCAGTTCAAGGTGAAGTTAGACGTTGCATAGAGCATGGAGCTCAAGGAGGGGGATACATGCTAGCCAGCTGTAACAGCATATTCAAAGGGATGAATTCTACATCTGTGCGTGAAATGTACCGCTACGCCAAAGAGATTGAATCTTATTAAGAGCATTAAGCTAACGAATAAATAGTACATGGAATTACTGAATTTTTCTTTTTGGAATAATAATACTCAGTAAGAGGAGAAAGAAGTTGAAGGATAAACACAGGTTTAACATCCCAAGGCTCAGCATATTGTCCAGGGAGGAGCTCGAGCGGATTCCGGACGATATGTTTGCAGTCAACGCCAATGAGAGTATAATCGGCGAGGCACCTGAGTGGTGGAGAGAAAAAATAGCCGAAAAAGAAAAATAAAAATTGAGAGATGTGAAAAAAAATGATATTAAAGAACCTATTTGCAGGACTTTGAAATCTAAAAAAACATAAAGGAGGAAGAGAATGAAGAAACGTATTTCTGTTTTCATCGGCTTTGTATTAGTTTTTTCGATAATCGGAGCTTCGACAATTGCGAAAAGCGGCGACTTCGATCTAGAAAAGACAAAAAAAGTGCTCACCGGACTCATTCAAAAAGCGCTGAAAGAACGCGGCGTTCCATCGATATCCATCGCTCTGGTGAAGGGTGACGAGATAGTATGGAAAGCCGCTTTTGGCTATGCAAATGTCCGGACCAAGACGCCGGCGACACCGGAAACTATTTACTGCACCGGATCGACTTTTAAAGCAGTTACCGCCACTGCACTGATGCAGCTTGCAGAAAAAAAGAAATTCAAGTTGATGGATCCTGTAAACAGATACCTCGGGGAAAGTAACGTTCAGGACCGGCTGCAAAGCGAAAAGCCAGTCACTTTCAGACATATGCTTTCTCACTGGTCGGGCCTGACACCCGGTGCAAACACCAAGCCAATATGGGGACGCGAACTGCCAAAAACGCTCGATGAGTTCACCTCTGATCTTTACTCGATCAGAGCGCCGGAGAAAAAATGGGAGTACAACAACTATGCCTACGGGATGGCCGGCCTTCTGGTTGAAAAAATCTCAGGTAAAGAATATGAAGAGTACGTGGTTGAAAACATATTGAAACCCTTAGGTGTCGAGACTCCTCATCCCGTGTATCCTTCCCCGGAAATGGTTGAACTTATGGCCCTTCCTTACATGCCTGGGCGTAATAAGGGTAAGCCAAGACCGGTTGCACAGGTGCATTTTGATGTCTACCCTGCCGGCGATATTTATTTGACCGCAGAAGATATGGCCCGATTTCTCGGTGCCCATTTAAATGGAGGTATTTTTAACGGTAAACGGATTCTTTCCGAAGAGTCAGTGAAAGAAATGCATACACCTCAGTTTGGAGGTACATACGGATTCGGATTCTTTGTCAAGAAAGAGGAAAACGGGCACACGATTATAAGTCATGGAGGGGGCATTCCAGGCCAGAGTTCAAATATGATGGGCGATGTTGACGCTCGTGTGGGTGTATACTTCATGTCGAACTCCGGGGGACCCGGAAGCGTTGCTCAGGCTGCAATTAAACTGCTTCGCGGTGAAGAATACATCCCCCCTGAGAAACAAAAGTTCATTTCTGTAGATCAAAAAGTGTTGAATACCTATACCGGCAAATATGAATTGATGGGAGAGAGGATACTGGATGTAACCATGGAGGATCAAAAACTATTCATTAAGGTGGGAGGTCGGCCTAAGTCTGAACTCCTCGCTGTGACCAAAACTAAATTTTTCGTCAAGAGAACTGAATACTATGTTACTTTTGTTGTTGATGAAAAAGGCGTTGTCAGTCACCTAAAATTGGAAGCGGTAGGGCAGAGCATGAAAGCGGAAAAAGTTAAATAAGCCAGAAAAAAACGAAAAGTAGATTTCGTGTGGCCCAAACAGAATAATCAATCAGCTATCATCGATGTTATCTATTTTTTCTAGGTTGATTTTCAGGGAAATGATGGATTTTGCCGCCGATGATAACAATCTCTGGACTGGCGAGCACGTCGAATGATTCCAGGGGATTTCCTCTGATGACCTGAATATCAGCTAGTTTGCCTGGTTCGATGGTTCCCAGCTGGTCCTCTTTCCCGAGAATGATCCCTCCGTTTTTCGTAGCACAGACGATTGTTTCCATCGGGCTCATTCCGAGTTCGACAAAATATTTCATCTCCATAAAATAAGGTTTGGGATACATTTTCGTCATAGGACCTACAAAATCCGTTCCTATTCCCATGACTATGCCCAGGGATTTGGCCTTCTTGAACGAGCCTTCATAAGTCTCGAGCGGCACCATTCTTTCTGGCAGTTCTCTGTTTCCATACAATTTCCTGATATGTTTTATAATACCGACAGTGGGGACCAAGTGAACACCCTTTTCTGCCATCATTTCCAGAACTTCATCCTCTATCTTGTTCATATGTTCGATACACTGGACACCATTTTCAACAGCTCTTCGGGACATATAAGGCGTTTCAAAATCAAGATCACTTCCGCAATGACTCATGATCAACATTCCTTGTGTTTTTGCCTCATCGACAGCAGCTATTACTTCTTCCACAGTATAAGGAGGAAGAATCTTGATGTAGCCAAAACCAGCCTTTTTCATCTTCCTGACAGCTTTTCGCCACTCGTCTGGCCCATCTGCAGCTTGTGTTGCGCTCAACATCTCGCCATGTCCACCTGTCGATACGATCCCTTCACCGACACTAAAGAGGCGGATGGTGTTTGTTAAACCTAGTGTTTCAGCCCTCTTCAGCGCCTTCATCGCCTCAAGGTCAGAAGAGACATCGCGCACGGAAGTTACACCTGTGGGCAGATACTTATTCATCACATGGAGCGCCCTTATGGTCTGCAGGCTGCCCGAGTCATCATAGTACATCTCTGTGCTCGTGGGATAAGTGAGATGGATATGGAGGTCAATAAATCCTGGCAGGACCCATTTCCCAGAAACATAAATTTTTTTAGCTTCCTCCGGGATGTTCACTTCATTTTTTGGACCGATGACTTTGATTTTATCGTCTTCAATAAGAATTGTAATATCTTCTATCGGGGAAGATCCGGTTCCGTCTATCAATGTTCCTCCGACCAGTGCGATTACGCTCTTCTTTTTCGCATGCAGCTCAATGGAGAAGTTTGAACAAAGGAAGATTAAGGCAATAAAAAGAATAATGGTTTTTCGTTTCATTTTTGCCTCCTTTTGTTATTCAATCTTGGATATTTTGTGTTGGAAATATCTCATTCGATTTTTAGCTATAATTAGTGCCCATATATAAGGTTATGGCTTGAGCACATCTCTGAATACACGGGCGAAGTTCTCACCCATTATAAGATCTATATCACTAGTTTTATAACCGCGCTTGGCCAGTTCGTCGGCTATCTTGGAAAACTCCTCGTCTCCAGAGAATCCATCGACAGGCCTTATCCACTCATCAGGGATTCTCGCCCTTTCTTTTTCGGTCATATACTCGAGTAGATAGTCGGCAAAATCTGGTCCAAGGCCTGTGTGCTCTACTCCTCCTATCTTTACTAAATATTCGATATGGTCCATAAGATGATTGAGATCTGGGGGCTGTACAAACAGACCGCAAGCATTCACTCCTATTACTCCTCCTGTATCTGCCACTGCTTTTATCTGTTCGTCTGTAAGGTTTCTAGGGTGGTCACGCAACTTTCGGCAATTCGAGTGGGAAGCGATGATAGGAACTTGCACAAACTTAATGACATCCCAAAAACTGGGATCATTTAAATGAGAGACATCTATGATGATGCCCATATCCTGAGCCTGTTCTAAAAAGGCTACCCCCACATCAGTCAGGCCGCCGATTTGTCCCGCTTTTTTGGGAGAAAGAAATGAGCCATCCGCAAGATAAGTTCTCAGGGCATGAGTGAGTCCCAAAACACGCAGGCCGAGCTTATAGAAAATGCGAAGCACCTGAATATCCGAACCCAACGGTTCAGCACCCTCCATACCCAAAACGAACCCGATTTTTCCTGTATCTTTTGCTTTCTTAATATCAGCGTACGTGGTACACAACATAGAGCTGGGAGATTCCTCGATTTCTTCGTATAAGGTTGCTATCAGGTCAAGCCCCCTTCGTAAAGCCAACTCTGGAAGATACTGGATATCACTATAAATGGCTACAACTCTTATGTCTATTTTCCCTTTCCTCATTTTGGGAGCCCAGAATTTCTCGATAACTTCTTTTTCGCCGAGTAATCTCCTGGGATGGATATCGTTTAGGATATCAGAGTGAGCATCAAAAACGATGGCCATTTTGCACTCCTTCCTCTCTTATTCATCATAAAGCTTTTAAATAGAAGAGAGAAGAATTTAGGTGATTCCTATTTAATAGTCATTACTGAAAAGCTAGTAAGCGAAAGGCTTCAAGCCTTTCCTGATTTTTGTGCTGAAGATTGTTTTGGTCAAGGCTTTATGTCTTTTTTATGATTCCTGCCATTTTCTTTATGTAGTCGGGATTTGTGCCGCAGCAGCCGCCAATGAGGTTTGCACCGCTCTTTATCATCGGAGAGATGAAGCTAACATAATCATCCAACTCTTGTGAATAAGCTACTTTGCCATCAATAGAAAGGGATGGTTTTCCTGCATTGGCCTGAGCAATGAGCGGCAGGGCAGTGTTTTCTCGGAAGATTTTAATCAATTCAACCATCTCAGCACTATTGAGCGTGCAATTTGTTCCGATGACAGGGACATTCTCTTCCTCCAATTCTTCAATGCACTGAGTTACGCTGTTACCCATAAGAGTGAAAAATCCTCGAGGTCCTTTGTTAAAGGTTATAGTGATAAAGATTGGTAGCTCTGATTCTTGTCTTGCTCCCCTCAGAGCACAAAGAGCTTCTCTTAAATCGTACTGTGTTTCAATCAACAGAAAATCTGCCTTTCCTTCAGTCAGGCCTTTGGCCTGCTCAGCATAGGCATCTTCAAATTCTGCTTCTGTGAATTCTCCTTGCGGTTCAAGGAATTTTCCAGTAGGCCCCATGCTTCCAGCCACATACTTTCCCTCTGGTTTGACTTCGTTGGCAATTTTTGCGGCGTCGTGGTTGAGTTCATGGCATCTGTTTTCTAAGCCATAAGAGGAGAGCTTAATCTTACTTCCCCCAAAACTGTTTGTCAGGACAGCATCAGAGCCTGCATCAAAATAGCTTTTATGGATTTTTTTAACTATATCCGACTTTTCCACATTCCATGATTCTGGACAGGCTCCCTGGGGAAAGCCGTGTCTGATAAGCTCAGTTCCCATTCCTCCATCAAGAAGAACAGTTCGCTCCTTAATTAGGTCAAAAATTGATCCGCTAATTCTTTTTCTCCTTAGATTATTGTTCTTAAAGCATATTTTTGGAATTCTATATATTAATATACAAAATGAAAATATTCATGTTTTTCTGATTATAATCTACAAAAAATCAAACGTGAGCATTTATATCAGTCCATTTTACTTTAATCAAAGTTTGAAGATTCGATTGACAGATGGAAATGATTTCATATCTGTATGTGGTAAGAATATTGCTCCTGTATATTCATTCATATAATTCGGTTCCGTATTTAGCTCAATATAGGTCATTTTTTCAGAAATTTCATTGACTAAATTTTCGTTTTTATCAGATAAAAGAATAAGATGGGCGCCTAATAGAGAGGTGTTACCGAGATAATGAAACCTATTCCTTTCAAGATCAGGCAAAAGGCCTATACGGATTGCATTTTCGATATTTAGATGCTGACCAAAACCGCCTGCAATATAATACGAATCAATTTTCTCAAAGCGAAGACCGACATTTTTTAGAAGAAGTGAGGTTGCAGAAAATATGGCCCCTTTTGTCCTGATAAGATTGGATATGTCTTTTTCAGTAATAATAAGATCTTTCCCCCAGAAGCTTTTATTCCCTTCTAGAATGAGGAAGCCTATCCCTTCCTCACTCTCAACCAGTCTTTTTTTAGTTTTCTTCTCTTTGAACTTTCCGTGACGATCAATGTAGCCATGGACGAATAGTTCAGCCAAAAGATCAACCAGTCCCGAACCGCACAGGCCCTTAGGCTTGCCCCCTCTGATGATTGTATATTCCAACTTGTCATCAGCCTTGATTTCAAGCTTTTCGATTGCACCCTCAACAGCTGGCATGCCGCATTTAATACCACTGCCCTCAAAGGCAGGGCCTGCAGAACAGGCGCAAGTCATAAGCCATTCCTTATTTCCCACAACTAGTTCTCCATTTGTTCCTGCATCTATAAACAGAGAAATCTTTTTAGAGTCCCTAAGAAGAGGAGTACAGAGCAGCCCGGCTGTGATATCACCGCCCACATAGCTTCCCACAGCTGGGGAACAATGGATCCTTCCTTCATGATTCATTTTTAAGTTGAGGTCGCGGGACAAAATAAAAGGAACCCGGTTGAATGTTGGGACGTAGGGTTCTTCCCGTATATAACGAGGTTCAAGATTCAAAAGCAGATGGGTCATCGTTGTGTTGCCAGAGAAGGAGCCGTAAAAGATATCTTGATCTGCGATTTTGGCAGTCTCTGAGGCTTTTTCAATAAGATTATTGACAGTTAAAATGGCTAGTTCATGAAGTTCCTCGACTCCCCCCGGCCTTTGGGAATAATTGATTCTTGAAATTATGTCCTCTCCGCATTTAATCTGTTGGTTTAAACTTGAAGCAGTGCTGACAATTTTGCCGCTTTGAAGGTCAGTTAGCTGCAGGGTTACAGTTGAAGTGCCAATGTCGCATGCAAGGCCATAGACTCCTTTTCCTTAAGTTTCGGGAAAAAGGTCCATTACTGTGGCATCTTCTCCAAAAATTCCAACAATAACGCTGATATGCCCTTGCTTTTTGCGGACAGCGTGGGCTAGCTTCTTTAAAACGGAATATTCATACTTTAAATTGTTGATACTAAGCTTTTTCCTTAGCTCCTTTTCGAGCCTTTTTAAGTCACTGTAATTGTCGTCTAAAGTGGGGGAGGGGAGTTCGATTTCAATTTTTTTTACCAGTGAGTCAAGTTCGTAAATACCCGAAATCTTACCTCGCTGCTTGTCAAAGAACTTCGAATCAATCACACTTTTAATTGAAAGTTCCTGGAATTGTGGCAATTGCACGATGAGGTTATCATTGATATCTGTTTGGCAGGAAAGAGCGTATCCCCGAGATGCTAGCTGATCTGGGAGAACAGCTGATGCCTTTTTCTTGTAGGCTCCGCTTGTAATTTGAATGACACAATCGCCGCAGGTTCCCTTCCCTCCACACGTCGTTTTGAGAGGAAGCTCAGCTTTTCGGACTGCATCCAGGAGGCTTTGACCAGAGGGAATATCTACACTGGTCTCAAAAGGCTCGAATGTTACCCTGAATTTAGATTTTCTTTTCAGGGATTTCGGCTGCTGTTTTTTCCTTTTTACTCTTTTTATATCGTACATTTCATATAATTTAAGCCGGGTTAGTGAGCATTGTTTTCTATTGTATTATGTTCAAAGTGGGTTTGATAAATCAAATCCCTACATACAAGTTAGGTGGGCTTGATAAATCAAACCGCCGCAAATGTTTCCTTTTTATATTTATGTTAAATTGACTTGCTTCACAAATGAAGGGATGTCAGCGGCTTCCTGGCAGCCCACAATCACTTCCCATCCTGGAAGATTTTCCTCCAAATCTCCGCTGATCTGGGCTACAAGCCCTGGAATCACAATTTTTCGTGTTTTAATCTTCTCTTCAAGTTTGATTTGTTTAATGAATTTTGCAACCGTTTCACCCACAAATTTCCCTGCAGCCCAAGCAGTAAGGACTGATTGACCTTCAGTATCAGCGACCACGAGATGAGCGGAGGTTCCGGAGTTTTCTATTTCCCCTGATACAATGAAATATGTCAGTGAAAAATTAGTTGTGAGAAAAACGGGCGATTCAGGAGTAGGTTCTCCGATAGGGTAGACTTTCGGGTCGACTTGAATAGGCTTTTGAGGATCGGTATAGATATTCTGGCGTAGCGTAAATAAGGCGTACAGCATGGCTTTATCATGATCGGGTAGAGCGATAATAGAACCGTATTTGCAGAGCAGTATAGATATCCTTGCCAACCGGTCAAATTCATTCTCAGCATTAATATAAGCAAAAAGAGGATATCCAAACGGTTTGAAGTTCGCTTTAAGTGCACTGCGCCTCAGAATAGTATTGTTCTGTAATTGCTGTCCCACATTCTCTGATTCTAAATTCAAGATGAGGTTACTCACTCCCATATTTCTGGCCTTTTCCGCTTGGTTTGCCAGAGCTTCAAGAGACTGAGCGGTCAATATAAGGCTAATGTCATACTCTTTTGCTATCTCAATGTCATTATCTGAGATTTCTTTCCGCAAAAGGACAGCGGGCCGGTCATCTTTCAGGAGCGCTAATCCTTCTTTTAGGACCTCTTCATCTAGACAATCTAGTATTATTCCTTTGGTTGAATTCTGTTTAACAAGCCTTATTGTTTCTGCAAAATCTTCTGCCTTTTTTGAATTGTGAGATATGTATAGCAAATCAGTCTTTAGCTCTTCCCCAACTCGCTCGACTTGATAGTTTTCAATTTCTTTTATCTTTTTTAGGATTTTGTCTTTGTCTTCAGATGTATTGAGTTGAATCGCAATACCTGTCTGATGGAAAAACGTTTTTTCGTGGCGGAACATGACTGTTTCATTTCCAGCCTCGAAAGCATTGGCTCCTCCAATTTTAACCAGCCGAATAGGAGGTTCGCTCGCTGCTCCCAGAGTAGCCTTGGCCTCTTCAGAGGCATGGGGGCATTCACTGAGTTCTGCTTTTTTTTGGGCTAGTTTCATGGCAAAGGCCATACAGGTTGGCACTCCGCAATCACCACAGTTTGTTTTTGGTAACAGTTTAAAAATGTCTAAACCGGATAAGGCCATGATTAGTCTTCCCTTTTGTATTCATATATTTCAGCTATCTTTTTCCTGACAGCCTCCACTGCTTTGGGATGATACATAATTAGCAGTTCTGCTCCTGCTACTAACAGGCTTGTTGCCGTGGCAATTTCCCAGTAAGCACCACGCAATTCTTTATCGCCCCAATCTGGGTAATCTTTTTCCTCGGCTCTGGCCTCTTTCACCTTAGAGCTTTCATAGCCCGGATTAACGAGCATAGGAAAGGCCAGCATTTTATCGCCAGCCAAACCATCGTTTCGAATTCTCTCCATGATGGAGTAGGTATATTCGAGGCCATATCCAAGGGTGCTTGTTAGAGGATCCACCACAATTTTATCTTGAGGAAAATTCATTTCTGTGAGAAGAATGTTGAGCTGTTTGCAGAGATTCACGTCTATCGGCGATTGAGCGACTAAGGTATGCTTATAAGCGATGCAGGCAGCAGCTATGGTCTTATAATTGTCGGTTTCAACATAATTAATCAGGCAATTTTCGCCTGCTGTCGCCTCACAGACTTTTTTCATGACCTCGTTGATTTTCTCGAAGTGGCTGTGGCCCGAAATGAGGATTGGTACACTAACGCTCTCAAGCACAGACTTCACGATTTCAACAGCTTCTTCCGCGCTCTTGTCTCCCTTTTCTGGATGAGTTCCGTCAAGGCGCACACTGATGAGCTCAGCATTGTATTCGTCCACACATTTCTTTGCCATTTCTGCAGGGCTCTCGATGACATATCTGTAATAATCCATAAGAGAATCCGGATATTTCGCCGGCGGTTTGTCGAATACTTCCATTGCAACTACTGGATGGTTGGGATGCTCTCCCTCAAAAAAGTGAATAGGCAAAGCTGTGCTGCCTCCAATAGTTTTAGCATGAGAGCGAGTCCCTCCTTCCTTAGGAGTTGCTCCCAATATGACTTCTAAAACTTTTCCTGTATTGGTTTCTTTGGGAATATCAAAACTCATGGATTTACCTCTTGTTTTGGAGCTTCAGGGCTTTCTGCAAAGAGCTTTAGTTCGCTCATTATCTGATTGACGGCTTGATAGGCAGGTGAACTTGCTTGAATATCCCAGATAGGCCTTCCTTCTTGATCCATTTTGAGTATTTTTTCATCTTCCGGAATTAAAGAAAGAAGCGAAAGATCCTCATCTTTCATGACTTTTTGCGCGTGTCGGGATGCGGAATCGCGGACTCGATTCAATATGAGATATTTCTTTTGAACACGAGTATCCATTTCCTTCAAAAGCCTGCTGATTTTGCCAGCCGCATGAATTCCTCTTACAGTGGGATCAGATATTATCAACATATAATCGATATTCTGTGTTGTACGACGACTGAGATGTTCCATTCCGGCTTCGTTGTCGATGACAACATATTCGTAATTCGCAGACAAAGTTTTCAAGATGTCTCGGAGAAGATTGTTGGCATAACAATAACAGCCCGGTCCTTCAGGACGCCCCATGGCAATCAGGTCAAATTTGGGAGCTTCGACAAGACTGACCTGGATTTTGTATTCGAGGAATTGTTGTTTGGTCATTCCGCCAGGTAGATCGGTTACTTGCGATTTCATTTCTTCCCTTATTGCCCCGATGGTTTCACCGAGGTCAATGCCCAAGACTTCATTAAGATTAACGTTGGAGTCCGCGTCCACAGCCAATATGGATTTCGCGGCATGTTCGCTCAGCCATCGGATGATTAAGGCAGCGATTGTGGTTTTACCTGAACCTCCTTTCCCTGAGATAGCAATCGTTTTCATCATATTTCTTTTTATCAAAACAACGGTGGCATGGATAGAGCTGGATGATTCTTTTTGGTGATATATTCCAGAACTTCCTCTTCTGTTACAGCCACTGTTTCGTCGGCTATCATGTCGCAAAAATTTTCTATGCCTTCTTGTTTTCCGATTTCATGCAGCAGTGGCTCCATTTCATCTTTTAGTGCTTTGTTCAGCCACACGATTCGCTTCGCCCCTCCTTCAGCACTGATAAATTTTTTACTCCCGATATATTGTTTGCTGTGTCCGATAAAACCTGGAGTCTGCATGCCTCCTCCAACCGTCCCAGCTAATGTCGAGAATTTCATTCCGCTGGGAGTCATCCCAACGTACTCTCGATAAACTGTCATAATGCCGTTTGTTGAAGGCAATACGCCAGAGATGCATTCAAAGCATCCACAGGATGTCATGGGGTGTTCAATGATGCAGTAGGCATTGAAGATTTCTAATGTTTTATGCGAGTTGTTGTAGACAAACTCGTTGATATCCTGCCATTGACCCTTCACGGCATCGATGACTTTGCCTTTTTTCACCGGCTGGTTGGGCCCTGTTGGAGTTATTTGATGGGCTGCTTTTCCATCTAACCAGTTGTATGCACCGCAGAGACCTGAACGCTCAGGAGTAATGATGCAGACATGATTCGGCGCAAAAGACTGGCACAGGGTGCAGGAGTAGAAAGTATCCACGGCTTCATCTGTCATATCAGCCAAACGAGCATCCCGTTGAAGATATACTTTGCGGGCCACATCTATGAGATCAAGGATCTCTTTCTCCCTGGTATAGATTTTTATCTGGACCTTATCGACGATTTTTCCGTATTCTCCATGAAGTTTGGCATGGAGAATGGAACCGAAATGTTTGAACTTGAAGCCCTTTTCTTTTGCCTCTTTGCTTATGCGGACCCAGTTGATATCCCTCTGTCCCATATGGAAAACGCCGTTGGCACAATTGATAAAGTCATGGAATTGACGTTCAAGGACCGGTTCAAAATCAGGCTGCATTGCACGTCCTGCTACCTCTACCCAAAAAGTAAGCGGAATCGTGCTTCCCTCCTCTATCTCATCGATCTCTGGGCCAATGACTTCAATCTTCCCATCTTCAACCTCATCCAATTCCTTTGCCATCAGGTATTCAAAACCTGGCGTTGTTTGCCCAGCCAGCTCGACATACATATCTTCCTTCCGGATTCGTTCTCCCTGGAAGGCAGGTCCAAAAGGGACTGGAATAGGAACCTTGGTGATGGTAACTTTCAATCCTCTAACTTCAATCGCTTTTGAAACGATTTTATCATGCGGAACCGGGGAGACAACATGTTCATAGGTACAAATGCCAGTAGGTAGAATCTGGTCGATATCAGTATCCGCGATAGTGGGAAAACCGTAATTTATGGCTCCTGCAGCCTGGGCATGCTTTTCATCATCGACAGGCCCCAAAGCGAGAACAAAGGCAAAGACTCTGTTTTTATTGTAACGGAGGATTCTCTGATAATCCCCTGGTTGAGCCGCTCCAAAAGAGAGGGCTACCCTAGTGGAAAAGCCCAGGGCATGAATGGTGGCTGTCACATCGTCTCCATAAGGGATGAGTCTAGTTTCCCATCCCATCTGGATGCCTTCTTCCTCGAGCTGCTTTGCCATGGATTTTCCCTCAGTTGCCGCTGACATGAATACATACAGGTTCTTTTCCTGTAATTCCCGGGCGATTTTCACAGCAATCTCGTTTGTAGGGCAGTATCCCACACAGGCGGCGAAACCAGGCGCAGTGCCGTCTACAAACTCTATTCCTCTTTCCCTCATGATGACATCGTTGGCTGCTCCCAGCCAGAGATGTCCATCTCTGGGGTTGGGTTCGGGAAGATAGGGGAGAGGATTCTGAGTATATTTGATGGCTTCTATGATTTCATCGGCAAATAGGGTGGCCATTCCAGCATCAAGCGTATGGCCAAGATAGGGTATCCATAGCTTGTTTTTAGGGATTGGAGGGAGCAATTTTTTCGCTTCTTCTAAGAGGTCATTGAGACCTCCAAGAGTCTCTATCGTTAAGCCCAGAATGCCGTGAGAGATGGGAAGATAGTAGCCTGTGTTCGGAAACTCGACTTTGGTTTGTGGGCCCTTTTCTTTGATTGCCTGTTTGAGTTCTTTTTCAGCGCGAGTAACCAGTTTATGGGCGCCCCGTATAGCTCTTGTTGCGATGAGTTTTGACATCTATGCTACCTTTTAGACCTCTAATTCTCTTCTCATTTGCATATCATATAGGATGCGTTCTTTGGCTTTGCTGATGCCTAGTTTTTCTCTTTTTTTATTTATGTGATCAATGATCAATGCTGCCATTTTTCCAGGGTCAGGCTCAGTAGCCCACATGCCGCCAAAGATGTTTTCAAATTCTTTGAAAATATGCTTGCTGAATATTTCGCTTCCTCCTACCGGAAGCCCCACACCAAAAACAGTAAATACTCCAGAAGCGACAAAGTACTGGCCAATGGAGATAGCTTTCTCGCTCATCCATTCGGGCGCAGCTCCAGCAACAGGGAGCTCGCTGATATCGTTGCCCAAACCTCCGACTTTAACCATTTCTGAAAGCGCGATGAGAATGCGGCTGTTATCGACACACGAGCCAGAATGAAGCACTGGAGGCATGCCTACTGCTTTGCAGACTTCAGATAAACCCTTGCCAGCATACTTCACAGCAGATTCGGGTGTGAGAAATCCGGCTTTGGCACAGGCAATGGCGGAGCATCCTGTCTGGACAACCAGGATGTTGTTTGCTATGAGTTCTTCTACTAAACTCACATGGCATTGGTCATGAATGACCTTGGGGTTACAGCAGCCCACTACACCGGCAACACCTTTAATTCTGCCGTTGACGACATTATCGTTGAGTGGAACGTAGGAGGTTCGAAATGTTCCTCCCAGCATGTAATTGATGGCTTCATGGCTGAATCCAGCAATGAGGTCCATTTTTTCTTTGGGGATATTGACTTTTTCCCTGTTGGGAAAATTCATAATCGCTTCCTTGACAATTTTCTTTGCGGTTTTAAGAGCATTTTTTTCTGAAAGCTCGAAATACTTGGTATCTTCAATTTTTCCCTTGGATGATGTTGTGATGAGTTCTGTATGGTAACATTTGGCTATTTCTGGAAGCGAAGGCATGATACACTGCACATCGACGATCATGGCTTCGACAGCACCGGTACTAATGGCCAGTTCCTGTTGAAGTATATTCCCTGCGATCGGCAGACCGTGTCTGATGAGAATTTCGTTGGCTGTACAGCAGATACCGGCCAGGTTTATTCCTTTGGCACCTTTTGATTTAGCGAGATTGATTAAGTCTTTTTCCTGGGCAGCATGGACTAGCATTTCCGAAAGCACTGGTTCATGGCCATGTACGACAATATTGACATCTTTTTCCGATAGAACGCCAAGATTCACCTGCCCCCGAAGTGGGGATGGGGTTCCAAAAAGTATATCTTGCAATTCAGTCGCGATCATAGAGCCGCCCCAGCCATCAGCTAATGCGGTTCTTGCCCCATGCAGCATAATGTTTCGATGATCTTGATCAACTCCTATGCTGGTGCGGTGCATCATTTCAACAATTTCCCGGTCTACACCTCTGGGGACAATGTTTAGTTCATGCCAGACTCCTTGCCGAGTTTCAGGGGCATTCTTGATAAAGGCGATTTCTCCTTCTTGCTTGCCAAAATTTTCCAAAGCTTTTTCTGCAACTTTCTTGGCTATCTCTTCATTTGTTCTATCTTTAACTTCAACTTCCAGGATTTTGGCTATTTTTCTAAGTTTATTTTCATCCTTGATGGAATAACCAGAATCAGGTGATTCGGCGGCTAAAAGAAGAGTTTTGGCTACCGCCCGTCCATGGTCGGAGTGGGCAGCCGCTCCTGCCGCAATCATACGAGCAAAGTTGCGCGCAACAATTAATTCGGCTGTTGCTCCACAGACCCCTTGTTGAGGCTTTTTGCCCTTAGGGTTGATTCGGCAGGGTCCCATATAGCAGATATGGCAGCAGAGTCCTTGTTCACCAAAACCACAGCGAGGTTTCTGAAGCTCGGAGCGCTCCCAGACCGTTTCAAGACCTTTTTCGGCGGTTTTTTCTAGTGCTTGATTTACCGCGCTATCTATGCTTTTTTTTGTGATTTTTGTATTTTTCATTTTATCCAAAACTTCCTTAGATAAGAGCTCCGGGTCTCAATGAATTTGTCAGTTTTCCTGGTTTTAATGCTTGAGCAATTTATTGACTTCAGACAGATTGTCAAAGACATTTTCTGCAATCTCCACAGAAAGCGACCCTGTACCGCAGCTCGGTGTGAGTAGGCAGTTTTCCCAGATTAAGTCTCTGCCCACACCCTTACTAGCCAGATTATCTACGACAGTTTCTAGTTTTTTTATCAAAGATTCTGGAGTTTCCTCTTTAATTTTTTCAGAGGTGGGGACTATTCCCCAGGCTAAAACACCGCCTTTTTCTAAAAAGTCTTTTATTTTCTCAGGGTAATATCCAATGGTTTCGCCAAATTCAAAGGCATCGAAGCTGATAATGTCGACACTGGCATCAACCAAGATTGTCCATTCAGTATTTCCACAGCAATGAATACCCGTAAGAGCGCCTTCTTTGTGTATAGCCTCGATGACTTCATTCAAATATTTTACGACTTCTGGTCGTTGAATGCTCACATAGGTTGAAGAGCCGAAAGCCGAAAGAATTGGCTCGTCAATAAAACAGATTTGATCACATCCCAAAAAATTGAATTTACGCAATAACCATCGTGCTTTCATTTCAGTGCCTTTAACGATTACGTCTCGAAACATCTCATTATAGTAAATTGCCCTCTTATTTTCATCTACTCTTCCCAGCCCAACGGTCATAGGGCCAGTAACCTGGTTTTTAAAGTATTTAAGGGAGGAGAGATCCTTTTCTTGTAATTTCCTTTCTATCTCGTAAATACCACGGCTGAATTCTGGAGATATTTTGAAATAATCTAGATTTTCTGCAACATAGTTTTCATAAAACTTCTCAAAATCGCTAGTTATTTCTCCGCTCGTGTCAAAATACATACGTTGTTTTTCCTCATCCAATACAACACCAGGCAGTCCTTCGCTGTATTGAATTTCCATGGTTTCTCTGAAATTCGTATTTGGTAATTGAGGCCAAATGGGCATTTCAGGAATATTATTAAGAATGACCTCACAGGCTGTTGACGGATCTTCGTGAGGAAGGCTACCTATGGCAGTGGCCATGCATTTTGGCTGAAATGGCATGATAAACCTCCACGAATAAATTTATTTTCTTATTTATATTAACCAAATATCCGAAATCCATATAGTATTTTTTAGCTAATCCTTTGTACAATTATGCTAATATTCAATATTTCGGAGCAAGAATATTATGAAAATCAGATTTAATTACTTTATTCAACTTTCAGACTTCAACGCTTCATAGATTCTATTAAATTCTCTTTTTAGACCCTCATCTAAGATTTCAATCAATGGCTGTTGCTTTATATCTGCATCCCGGATGATTTCATGATAGGGAATCGTTCCAAGGGTTTGGGTTGAGAGAAATTGATCACGAATCCACTGTTTTTGTTTTTCATCCTGAATTTTATTCCCTATAATTCCAAACGAATCAATTCCTATTTCTTTAGCCAGCTTCATGATCGATTTTGCCGTAAAGATGCTTCTGGAGCCTGGTTCAACCACTACGAGCATTTTGTCGATCGATTGAGCTGTGCCTCTTCCCAAGTGCTCGATCCCGGCTTCCATATCCACAATGACAACTTCGTCTCTGTTGAGAATAATTTCAGATAAGAGGCTTCGGAGAAGTACATTTTCAGGACAGGCACATCCGGTTCCTCCTTTTTGTATACCGCCCATGACCAGCAGTTTTATCCCGCGAAAATCTATGCCGTATTTATCTGCTATGTCATTGACTGTGGGATTTAGCTTAAACAACTGACCAAATTGCCTGGCGTCTGCTCCTGTTCGCTCTTTTATCAATTGGCGCTCGCCGGAAATGGGTATGATTGAGGCGGCCTGCTCTGCAGGGATTCCAACCGCAGATGCTAGATTTGCATCTGGGTCTGCATCTACTGCTAATACCCGATATCCATCATTGTTGAAATAATGGGTCAGGACGGCGGCCAAGGTTGTCTTTCCAGTACCGCCTTTACCAGAGATTGCCAGTTTCATCTTGTTTTTTATTCACTCATAAATTTGTTTGTGTCATAGAGCACATTTTTTAACCTTTGATATGTTCTATAGCTTCAAAGAAAAAATATATAATGCCTTTATTTTCTAATCATATCTTTTACAAGTTCAGCAGCAGATATCGCATCAGGGGCATAACCATCCGCTCCTATTTCGTCTGCAAAAGATTGTGTTATTGGTCCGCCTCCGATGATTATCTTAACGTTTTGCTTTAGTTTTGCCCTTTCAATTTCTTCTATCACTTCAATCATATATATCATCGTGGTGGTGAGAAGTGCTGACATCCCTATAATGTTTGAATTTTCTTTCTTGATGGCGCTTATAAATTTTTCTTTAGGCACATCTATTCCTAGATCTACAATTTCATAACCTTCTCTTTCCAGAATCATGCAGACTATTTTTTTGCCAATATCATGCAGATCGCCTTTTCCAGTGCCCATAACAACTTTTTCCTGGGGTTTTACTCTATCTTGAGTCAGATACGGTTTTATTATTTCCATCCCAGCTTTCATAGCCCTTGTCGCAATTAAAACTTCTGGTATGAATATCTCATTTTTCTTGAATTTAATCCCGATTGCATTCATACCCTTTATCAACCCTTCTTGTAAAATTTCTTCTCCTCTGATATTCAGTGAAAGAGCTTTTTTCACTAGCTCTTTTATAGTAGCCGAATCTCCCTTCTCGGCGTTAATCGCAATATCTTTTAAAATATTCATTGATGATATTTTTCTAAAAAAATTCCATTGATGAGAAGATAATTTAACATTTTAGATAAGATAAAATCTAGAGTTTTTTATTATTGTATTGTATAATCATGCTAATTTTTATGACGATGAGGGAGTTTTTTAGAAATGAAAATCGAGAAAATCATTCCCAAAAAGAAATTTGATTTGCTCTCAAAAAGATATATTTCAAGGACAGACCTACCGCTATTCCTAGCTGATTTAAAAGGCGACATTGTATACAAAGCAAGTTTGTGTGAGTTATGCAAGAAACAGCTCGGTGGCGAAAATAAGATTCTAATAAGAAATTGCAGATTTACAATGATAAGGGCCATAAAGGAGGCGTACCGCTGGGGTGAAGGTTATATTACCACGTGCCCTGCTGGATTAATCATGTTCGCTGTTCCCATAGTTTTCAATAAAAAATTAATAGGTGGTTTTTTGAGTGGATTTGCCATATTTCCTGAAATGAAGACAGATATCAAAGAGGAGATCTACGGGAATTTAAGAAAATATTGTGATCCTGGTAAAGATATCAGTATGAACAGACTTAAACTAAGAACTTTTTCACTCGAAGAAGTAAGAGAGCATGTTTCATATCTGTTTATATTAACAAGGAATTATCGTATAAACGATATAACTTTCCTGAAGGAAGTAAACGAAAAATATGTTCAACAATATAAAATTGCAAACTTCCTTGAAGAACTCAAAAAGAATACTCAAGATGTGGGAAGGAAGATATTTGATGAGCAGGACGAAATCATTCAAAAAGTTAAACTCGGAGACAAAACTGGGGCAAGAGAGATTCTCAATGAATTCCTAGGCACAATATTTTTTGAAAGCGGAATGAATTTTGAAGTATTAAAAGTGCGAATTATAGAACTAGTCGTGATCATTTCCCGTGCCGCTATTGAAACAGGGGTAGAAGCCAAAGAATTAATGGGTCTGAATTATTCTTATCTTACTGAATTGAATAAAGTAACAGATATTGAAGAGTTGTTATATAAATTAACTGAAATATTAGAGAATTTTATTAGCAAGGTGTCTTTAATAAAAGAGAAAAAGAAGAAGATAAAAATCGATAAAATGTGTGAATATGTGAATCAAAATTTCACAAAGAGGATAACTGCAAAAGAGGTGGCAAGAATAGGTGGTTTAAGTGTAAGCAGGGCTTTGCACCTCTTTAGAGAGGAGACTGGATTATCTCTTTCCCAATACATAAGAAAGTTGAGAATAGATTATGGGAAATATCTCTTGCTGAATACAGATGTTAGTCTTGCTGACTCAGCCATTGAAGCCGGTTTTTTTGATCAGAGTCACTTCACAAAAACTTTTAAAAGAGTCGAAAAGATGACTCCCTCGCGTTTTAGAGAGAAATACAGGAGATATACTGTGCAGACCTCGCCCTAATAAAAGCAACAATTTTCTATTGAACATTATTTGGAGTAAATAAAACTTAAGTTGACTTGTGTCGTCAATTCAGGATAATTCAAATAACGATTCTTTAAATCGCGCTGGAGAATACGAGTTGAAACTCACTACATGCCTCGCATTGCATGACGAGAGAGGGCGAGAAATGCCCGGGGATTCGATCATCCCGCGCCCGATGGCTGCTATCACTCATGCCATCAAAATCAAGGCTCCGCCAGAGCGTGTCTGGCCATGGCTGGCGCAGATGGGCGCCGGCCGCGGAGGATGGTACAGCTATGACTTTATCGATAACGGCGGTAACCCAAGCGCTATTTCGATTTTGCTGCAGTATCAGAAGGTAGCCTGCGGGGATGTCTTTCCAGCGATCCCAGGTGCGACAGACGCTTTCATCGCAGCTGTAGTCGAGCAGCCATGGAATCTGGTTCTGACCGTTCCAAAGAAGGACGGTGGCAATCTTGTGAGTTGGGATTTCCTTTTAAAGCCGCTGGATCAGGGGTATACTCGACTGATTGTGCGTGCGCGGATTTCACCCCATTGGCTTGAGAGAACAGAGAACGACGCTTCACCCGACAGTCTCGTTCTTATTGAACGCATCTACGGCGTGTTGGCGAAAATACCTCGGCCACTTTTGCTTAGCGTCGCTGGGTTCGGCCATCGTATCATGGAAGCCCGGATGCTTCGCGGCATAAAGCGGCGGGCTGAAGAGAGAATCATCGAGGTCAGGCTTGAATAACTTGAATATCTTTTCGGATCAGGCTTTATCCTGGGGAAATCCATATAATCTAGGGCAGATAAATCTCTCTCCATGATGGTGAGGCCAGATTCACTGCATGTAATTATTCAAGTTATTCAAGCCTGACCCCATTGTATTGACCTTAATTTAATTCTATGATAACAACATACCTTAAATCACCCATAATATTTAAAGCTTGAATGCTCAGCATATTTTGTGCGTTTCAATTCTTATTCTATAGCTAAAAAAACAGTTAATCATATAAAAGGAGAAAGTCTATGAAATCTTACAGACTCAATTTAAAAATTATGACCGTTATAATGTTATTGTTTTTACCTGTGGTCATGTCTACAGGTGTTTTTGGTCAGGGAATTGACAAAAAACTTCTGAAAAATATCAATTACCGCTCTATCGGACCAACGCGTCAGAGCGGACGATTTGTGGATTTTGCAGTTCCTGTTCAGCAGCCGTACACTTTTTATGCGGCAACGGCTTCAGGAGGTCTTTGGAAAACAACAAATAACGGGATAACCTTTGAGCCGATTTTTGACTATGAAACAGTTTTTTCTATTGGAGACATAGCTGTCGCTCCGTCAGATCCGAATATTGTCTGGGTTGGAACTGGAGAAGCGAATAACTCTAGGAGTTGTTATTGGGGAGACGGGATATACAAATCAACTGATGCGGGCAAGACCTGGAGGAATATGGGGCTTAAAGAATCCCACCATATAGGACGTATCGTGATTCACCCGGAAAATCCGGATATTGTCTACGTTGCGGCACTGGGGCACCTTTACTCGGAAAATCCGGAACGTGGTTTATACAAGACTACTAACGGAGGGAAGAACTGGAAAAAAGTGCTGGATGTGGTTGTTCGAGGGAAAAAAATTGGTGTGGTGGATGCCGTCATGGATCCAGAGGATCCAGATATCCTTTACGCTGCAACTTATGATAAAGAGCGAAAACCTTGGACCTTTAATCTTGGAGGACCGGGAAGCGCGGTCTATAAAACAACAGATGCTGGGCAATCATGGACTAAGTTAGGCGGTGGTCTTCCTGAAGGAATGCTGGGAAGAATCGGAATAGATATTTACAGGAAAAACACGAACATTCTGTATGCGACGATTGAGAATGCCAACAAGAAAGGAATGTCTGATGAGGAAAGATACAAGGAGTTAAGAGAAGGAAAATCGAGCCGCGGAATGGTCGGCGGCGAAGTTTACCGTTCTGATGATGCTGGAAAAACTTGGAGGAAAGTGAGTCCGGACGGGAGGAGTATCGGCGGCTCTCCTGCTTATTATTATGGTCAAATCAGAATCGATCCCAACGACGATAAGGTTGTTCATGTTTTGAGCGCTCGTTCGTGGGGAACAAGAGATGGTGGAAAGACATGGCAGAGCCGTCCTTTAGGATTCGGAGGTGACGACCATGCCTTGTGGATAGATCCCATGAATTCGACTCATATACTTTTAGGATATGACCATGGGATGGGAATTACCTATGATGGAGGTAAAAACTGGTATCATCCTGACTTTATACCGCTGGCTCAGTTTTATGCTGTTGGTGTAGATATGTCCTATCCCTATAATGTGGCGGGCGGTACTCAGGATAATGGTTCGCTCATGGGACCAAGCACAAAGCGAGGAGGCGGACCCATTCGACTGGAAGATTGGATGCGAGTAGGCGGTGGTGATGGCATGTATAACGTATTTGACCAGAGTAACAATCGTTATCTCTATAATGAATCCCAGTTCGGACCTCTATCTAGGTTGGACCTTAAAACCGGCGAAAGGAAATCCATTGCCTACCGAAACAAAAGACGTGATCTTCGCTGGAATTGGAATTCTCCGGTACTGATTTCGCCGCACAACAGCGATGTCATCTATCATGGTTCGAATATTCTGATAAAGTCGCCCTACAGGGGTGAATATTGGGAGGAGATCAGTCCTGACCTGACTACTAATGATCCGAAAAAGCTTACTACAGGAAAGGGAGGAGATGGGAATATCCAATACTGTACGATTACCACTATCGATGAATCTCCTCTAGAGGAAGGCATACTCTGGGTAGGCACGGATGATGGAAACGTTTGGGTTTCAAAAGACAGCGGGAAAAATTGGACTAAGCTCAATGGCCGCATAGCAGGAAATCCTGCGTACTGGGTAAGCAGGGTAATTGCTTCTCATCATGATCCTGGAACTGCATATGTCTCTTATACAGGATACCGAAGGGATGACTTCCGTCCATTTCTATACAAGACCGTAGATTATGGTGAGACTTGGACATCCATAGCCAGCAACTTGTCCGATGAGCCTATAAATGTCATCAGAGAGGACCAAAAAAACCCGAATCTTCTCTTTGTGGGGACTGAATTTGCAGTGCATGTCTCTATAGATGGGGGCAAAAACTGGACAAAGATGAAGACCAATATGCCTACACAGCCTGTCCACGACATGGTCATCCATCCCAGGGAAAATGACCTTGTCGTAGCCACACACGGACGCGGATTTTTTATCGCAGATATTTCGCCTTTACAGGAATTGACGCAAGATGTTCTTTCCAAGGATGTCCATCTTTTCGATATAGAATCTAAAATCAAGTGGGTAAGCAATCAATTAAATGTAAGCGGCTCGTCCAATTTTAACGGGGAGAGCGAGCCCAACGGCATTATGATTTATTACTACTTGAGAAACAAAGCAGAGGAAAAGGTGAAAGTAGCGGTTTACAAGGGCAATATGCTAATCAATGAGATAGAGGGGAGCGGTGATGCTGGGATAAATAAAGTGCTATGGAATATGATGGTGCGCAGAGAACGGACAGCAGAAGAGAAGATACGAATTCGAGAACAGATGCAGAGGGCTGCTAGAGCTGGATTTCGCAGACGAATGGATCCGAACTATGCCTCTGGTCCTGCGTTAGCAGGTGAATATAAATTTGTTCTTATAGTAGGCGCTCAGAAATACATCAAATATGCTTCGATTCTCAAAGATCACTGGTATTATAAATAGTGCTTAATTCTCAAATTCAAGAGCACTAATAAAATTATCTTGAAATGATGGCTTTGACGCCAGCGAAATATATTGAATTTTCTTAACCAAGGATTCTATTTTTTTCCTTGTCCGTAATGACAGCAATAATGCTTTTGCTCCAGCCAAGGATGAGTTGCCTATGAAAACCACCTTTTTCTCGTTTATTTGGGGGAGAAGTCCTATTTTCATACTGTTTTTGATATTTAGGTAATTACCAAAAGCGCCTGCTATAAATATCCCGTTGAGTTGTTTTAGGGAGACCTGGTTTTCCTGCAGAATCATTCGGATTCCTGTCTTAATGGCAGCAATGGCCAGCTGCATCTCTCTCAGATCTTTTTGTGTGATATAAATGTTGCCAGTGACATGAATTTTTTTTGCCTTATCAAGGATTGTTCCTTTCGGTGTGATTAATCCTCTCTCTAGAAATAAGGCAAGCAAATCGATAAGCCCTGTGCCGCAGATACCTGAAGCTGGTTCATTTTCTATAGTGGTTAATTTTAAGTTATTATTATATTCGGCTCTATAAATCGCTCCTGGAAGAGCGAGCATCCCGCAGCTTATATTCATTCCTTCAAAAGCAGGACCAGCAGCAGTAGAAGTGGCCATGAACTTATTTCCTTTTTTTAATACTAATTCGCCATTTGTTCCTAAATCTATGAATAGGTAGTTTCCTTTCTTATTTTCCAGGTCAGAAGCAATCAGTCCAGAGGATACATCGCCTCCTACAAAGCTTTTGATATTGGGCGAAACATAGACCTTTCCATTCTCATTGATATTAAATCCTACATCTTGAGAAGATTGTTCAGGCAAACAAGTAAAAACCGAGTTGAAAGGAGCCACAGCAAGTGTCTTGACTGGCATACCCAAAAGAAGGTGATTCATAGAGGTATTACCCGCTGCTATAATTTCATAGATATAGCTTGAGTCAATCCGCTTTCTTTTCAAGATGTGCATTATCATTTTATTTAATGTTTTTAAAATAGAATCCCTCAATTCCTCTAAATTTTTCTGGCTTAAAAAAGCATAGCTTATCCTGGATACGACATCTGCGCCGAATTTCACCTGGCTGTTCATAGCGGTTGACGTGTCTATGGTTTGTCCAGTGTTTAGGTCCAATAATTCTACAACCAAAGTCGTTGTCCCAATATCAATGGCTATTCCAAAATTGTGCATAGTCGTGTCACCCTGTTCAACATTCAGGATTTCATTCTCTTTATGGATAACTGCAGTTATGTCATATTTGCTCTTTTCAAGAATATCTGGGAGTTTGTCTAGCAGACTTAATGGAAAAGTTAAGTTCTTTTTTTGAAGATGAGTTCTAAATAATTCCATCCATGAGTCAGGAGCAGAGATGTCTGGCTTGGCAAATTGAAGATTGTACTTTTTGATTGCAGGCTCTATGGATAGTTGCTGTTGGACCCCTGTTGTTAGAATATTTATTTCCTGGATTAGAGATCCCGGAGGAATATTTATGCTAAAATCCTCTTTGGTTTTGTAAAGGCATGCCAGTCTGTGATTTTTACTCAATTTTCTTTGTTCGAGAAGGACATTTTCTTTCTCGTTAGGCGAGGGAAGCTCTCCGTCTACTATTTCGACTAAACATTTCCCACATAGTCCCCTTTTATTGCAGTATGTGCTGATGTTGATTCCTGCTTCTTGGATTTTATCTGCCAGTAATTCATTTTCTTTAGCTATTATCGTTTTATTATGTGAGATAATTTTAATTCTGTATTTCATTGACGGATCCTAAGCTGCTTATTAAGTTATTATTTTGAAGGATATTTTACAAGTAATTCTCCTGAATTTTTATGAACAGCAAGATGAACCATGCAGGTAAAAAAAATTAATTAAAACAAGTAAAGTTCATATAAATATATTAAAGAATATTTTATGAGAGGCGGTTCATATGGTAATTAGAAAAGATATAACATACGTTGAAAATAGATCTTTTCATTTTGCTAATAACCAGACATTTTCATGCTGCATTGACACGTTTTTGTATGGAATTGACAACAATTTTCCCCTATGATAGAAGCTATAAGCGATTTAATGGATATTGTCATACATAGATCATACTGCAAGGGGAACAATTATTCATTTTTTTAAGGCAGGAGGCTTAATAGCATGAAAAAAGTTGCTGACATTTTGCCCGGGTTGTTATCGGATAGCTCAAAAGTATTAAAGCGCTCAGAAATCCGTGAGCTTTTAAAGTTCACGAGACAGCCTGGGGTCATTTCGTTTGCAGGAGGATTGCCTTACCCGGGGCTTTTCCCTGTTGACGAGCTGAAAGATATTACAAATACAGTACTAGAAAGAGAAGGCCCACAAGCTTTACAATATGGGCCTACTGAAGGTGATGAAAGGCTGATTGAATTCATAGTCAATTGGATGAGGGAAGATGAAAAGGCTGAGATTGATAAAGAAAATATTATGATTGTGTCCGGCTCACAACAGGCCCTGGATCTGATTGGAAGAATATTTATTGATCCGGGTGATCCCATAATTGTTGGCCTTCCATCATATGTCGGCGCTTTGCAGGCGTTCAACAGCTACAGGGCAAATTTTATTGGTGTTCCTGTAGATAAGGAAGGGATGAATAGTGATAGAGTCGAAGAGATTTTGAAGGAATATTCAAAAAAAGAAAAAAACATAAAGTTTATTTATGTTGTTCCTGATTTTCAAAATCCCGCTGGCGTAACAATGACTTTAGAGCGCAGAGAGAAACTATTAGATTTGTGTTATGAATTTGAAACGATAATTGTGGAAGATAGCCCATATCGTGAACTGAGATTTGAGGGCCAATCGGCTCCTATGATAGGAGCGATGGACAAGAGAGGTTATGCTTTTACTTTACACACATTTTCTAAAATATTCTCACCAGGCCCGCGTATTGGATGGATAATCGCCAATAAGGCGATCATGGATAAGATCATTATGGCCAAACAGGCTGCAGATTTGTGTACTTCACCTTTCAGTCAAGCAGTTGTCTATGAATTTTGCAGGCGTGGGCTTCTAGAGCCCCATATCAAAAAAATTGTAAATGCCTACAGGAAGAAACGCGATATCATGCTTCAAGCATTAGAGGACTATATGCCAAAAGATGCTGGAATAGATTGGACCCATCCTCAAGGGGGACTTTTCTTGTGGATCACTTTGCCAGAGCATCTGGATGCAGAAGAGCTATTTCCAAGAGCGGTAGATAAAAAGGTTGCTTATGTCATGGGGTCAGCGTTTCACTTTGATGGAAGTGGTAAGAATACGTTGAGATTGAATTTTTCCTACCCGAGTGAAGAGCAAATTGATGAGGGGATAAAGCGATTGGCAGATTTGTTTAGGGAGGTCATGTAGCTTGAGAGGTTTTTGTTCCTTTTGAACACCTGAAATATCCCCCAGAATTCTCTATGGAATAATTCAGATTCTGTAAATCTAAGGTTCTTCATTTTTGTTTTTCTTAAAATGAATTAAACTAAAAATGGAATATTTCTGTTTCTGGGTCGTTTATTAGTAATGAAAAAGGAAATATATCAAAAAAATATGGCCAAGCGGTACGAACGATATAATTCCAATATTTTTGAATATCTGATGAGTTATAAGGAAAGTGTTTTCCGTATTTGTTTGGGGTTTTCCAAGGACCCCTGGGACGCAGAAGAATTGACTCAGGAAGTCTTTCTTAAAGCCCACAGAAAGATCGATTCATTGGATAATTCCAACCTTTCGAGAGGATGGCTCTTTAAAGTTGCCAAGAATACATGTCTGGATTATGTGAAGAAGAAGCGTTTGAGACGATTATTTCAGCTTAAATTGAATAATTCTTCGGTGGAGAATAATACGCCTGAAAAACGAATCATTCAGAGCGAACAACTTCGAGCTCTAAAAGAGGCCATCAATCGCCTGCCCAAAAAGAACAGAGAAGTCTTTGTTTTGAAAGAATATGGACATCTTTCTTATGAGGAGATTGCTTCAACTCTAGGAATAAAAAAAGGAACGGTCATGTCGAGAATAAACCGTGCTCGACATGCTGTAATGAATCAGCTGAGAGAGGTCGATGATGAAAAATAATAAGAATAAAAATAATTTTAACAAAATTCAGAAAATTATTAGCCGGGAGGAAAAGGAAGCTCTCCAAATTTTTCGTGAAGTGGATTTTAACTCTCGCATGGACACACGGATTCGTGCAGATGCTAAGAAAAAAACTTTATTTCCTCTTTGGATGAGAAGGCCAGTCCCTATCCTGCGAGCCGCATTGCTGGCTATTATTGCTGGGGTTATTGTGCTTATAAGCATTTTTTTCTCTTCTTCGGAAAAAAATGAGATAAATGCCATTGAACAATTCTTTCAGAGCGCACCAGGCGTTCAAAGCCTCATGAAAAGTAAAGAAACGGAGAGTCGTGACGCGAGCATGAAAGACAAAGCAAGCGAATCGCGTTTTCTGGGAGAAGAGATAAGAAAAGTCTATCTCTCAGTTCCCAAAACAAGACAATCTCTTGCAAGTGAAACCGCACTCATCTGGGATGAAAAAAAGCTTCCTCGATTTGATTTGAGAAGAAAGATTGAAATACTCATAAAAGAACAAAAACTCCACCATTTTCTAACAAAATATTTAAAGAAAAATAAGGAGGAAGAGCATGATCCGAAAAATTTCTCTATTGGTTTTTATCAGTTTTTTCTGCGTGAACTTATCTGTAGCTGAAAAAGACGGCTATGTTCTTTTGGATAAGGTCATTATGACTTTTCAGGAGATGGCAGAGAGTGGTTCAGGCGGGAAGAATGAGGTTGATAATGCCCTTGAAGCAATAATGGCAGACGCTAAAAGAGCCAAAGCCCAGGGATCAATCGATCTTGTATTCTTCAAACGATTCCACAGGCTTCTGATGATCCTGAAACTTGCTATCGCGGAGAGCCCTGAAGGTATTCTGGGTCCATTGGTTGAAAGAGAGCTCAGTAACTTTGTAGGAGATGTAAAAGGTGAGAAATTAGAAGTCAAAGGCAAGAAGGGGATTGGCACGATAGCAGCGGCAACAGCTGAGGAAATCATCAATCTTCATTTGTATCTGGACAGCAGAAAGGATAGGGATAAGCTCATGGAGGCGTTTACGAAAAAATTTGAAATAAAAAAGAAATGAGTTTTTTCTAACACAGTTAACCTGAATTATTCATAAAAAATCCCGATACTTTTTATTATTACAGCAATATCAGGAAGCTATCCTGAAATTGCTTTAAATCCTGTCTTACTGAAATTGATGTTGCTTGCGTAGTGTTCGCTGGCGTACACCGTTTGTAATGTAAACGACCACTTTTTTGGACAGAATTCCTTTTTTTACTACTATTTTCCCCCTATAAACAGAGTTGGCACGCTTATTGCATTAGAAATATAGTGGATGGTTAAAATGGAAAATAAACAAGAAGGAGGTAATGAAGATGAAGCTCAGAACAAAAGTTGAGATTCTGTTAGCGGCTGTTCTGCTTACCTTTTTCGCATTCAATCTTATGGTTCCCTCTGCTGCAGTTGATCTGATTAAAATAGGAAAAAAAGCAGGGTATGAAATAATATCGAATGTGTTGGCTAAAGCAGATACAGCCTCCGATCAATCCACTCTTGTGAAAAGTTGATTTTTCACATGAAGAGGATATTAATTCTCGCCTTTTAAGAGGCCTGTGGTTTTTCTCCCAAAGAATTAACTGCAGCCTCTTTTTTTTTATCCCCTCCATTTATTATGCCCGTTTCAAAAAAGATTATTATATTGATTGCGATATATATTCTTGTTGGCTGTGTTTGAATGAAAAGTCTGTTGTAAGAACAATCAGAAGTTAAGGTGAAGAAATTTTATAGAAAAGGGAATAATGAGTGACTTCGACTGTATATTGAGTGAATGATTTAATAGGGATAAAATGAAAAAGAATAAATTCTTCGCTGGTATTTTTTTGATTTGTTTCTCTTTTGTTTCCCTTTCAGCTTACACGTCACTTGAGATTAGGGTTAGATTTTTTGAGGGCGTCAGAAAGGGAGAAAATGATCTATCCTATTTCCTTCCCTATGCCTACTTGCAGCCGACATTAATAGCCATCATCAAAGCGAAGCCTAACCCGAGTGATGAGCTAAAAAAGATTAAAGAAATATTCAACCTTAGAGAGGTCAACTTTATAAGTGGAGATGAGCATAGATGGAGACTATATAAATCACGAGAGATTTCACATCTTTTATGTTTACATGATAAGAAATACTTGATTTCAATAGAACCTGTTGACAGAGTTAGAAAACATCAATTTAGAATCCAAGCATTAGAATTAAATGGAAACAATAGGGTAGCCCTACTCGATACAAGAATTGTCCTGTCCAGGAAGGATACTGCAGTGATCGGGTTTAAAGATGGACATGGAAAGCCCTATTTTGTTTTTTTTCGAACTACAGGAGGAACTGTCGGAGGAATTATTACTCGTACACATGTTATCGGCGGAGTGGTAGGCTGTGTAAAAAAGAAGACGCCAAAAAAAAGATAGCCATCCCATATACTCAAAAAAATTTTATTTTTTTACTTGACATGAAAATGGCCTTTGCTTATATTGTATATAAGCAATATATACAGATTTATGCTGGAGGCACAGGATGATCGAAGTTAAAGCGAAGAAGCTGAGAAGAAGACAAAGAGGTTTTGCGCGCCAGATTGTGCTCATTTTTGTAGTTCTAATTTTAGTTTTGATTATTATGCTTTGAGGTCGATATGCTTTTAAATTTGACTGATTTGTCGAGTGAGCCTCTTCAAGGCCAAATTGTTCGACAGATTAGAGCGAAGATTCTGGCTGGCGAGCTTCCTGCGGGAATTGATCTTCCTTCGATCAGGAAACTTGCCCGGGAACAACACATCAGTGTGATTACAGTCCAGCGTGCCTATGAAAGCCTGGAGCGAGAAGGGCTCATACGTTCCAGGCAAAGGAAAGGATTTTTTGTCTCAGGGTTATCAGAAAAAGCAAAAAGTAAAATGGCAAGAGAAAGGCTGAGGGACAATCTAAGTCCTCAGATTTCCAATGCTCTTGCAGAAGGATTGTCGGAGGATGATGTTATAAATGCCATTAATCTCATTTTAAGAAAAAAAATAAATAAGAGATAAAGGAGAAAATCGTGACAGAAGCATTTAAGTATACTAACGTGGTCAAAACGTTTCCGGATTTCAAGCTTGGCCCTCTTAATTTTGAGTTAGAGCCTGGGACAGTGCTCGGATTTGTAGGTCCTAATGGAGCAGGGAAGACAACAACGATCCAGTGCCTTGTAGGTTTGTTAAAGCCGGACTCTGGCGAAATAGAGGTCTTCGGACGACAAAATAACCTGAACAAGCCTGAATGGAAGCTGGATATCGGCTATGTTGGCGATGTTCATGTTTTCTATGAACGCTGGACTGCTGAGAAGAATCTTCGCTTCCTATCCCATTTTTATCCAAACTGGTCTCATCAAAGGGCAGAGGAGCTGGCCAAACGGTTCAATTTGCCATTGAGCAAGAGAGCTAAAGACCTCTCCACAGGAAACCGGGTGAAGCTGTCTTTAGTATCTGCATTGGCACATTCTCCCAAGTTGCTTCTGCTGGACGAGCCAACCGCAGGAATTGATCCTGTAGTGAGAACCGAGGTGCAGGATGTGCTCTTTGAGATCCTTGAAACAGGGGAGAGGGCTATGTTCTATACGACTCATATCTTGCCAGAGATCAGCAGGCTGGCTGATGAGCTGACTTTTATTGAGGAGGGAGAGATTTGGCTAAGGACGGCGAAAGACGATCTGACAGATAGATGGCGCAAAATTTTATTCAAGCTTGCGAAGGATGATATAAAACTTGAAGCTGCAGTGAGTCATCTGAGGGAAGGAAACAATCATCAGGTTATAAGCTCTGATTTCGATGTGACATTACGCCAAATTAAAGAATTAGGAGCGGAGAATATAAAGGAGAACCGCATGGGCATTGATGAGATTGCCGTCGAGATGCTTAAAGGAAGACAAAATGTGGAAGCTTCTTAAAGCAGAAATCGTTTATAATAAGGTTTTATTGAGTATTGCTTATTTTATTGCTGTTCCAACATTGATAGGATCTTTTATTTGGGGAGGATGGATATTTAATAAAAGCCAAATTACAGGCCCAGCCATCGTTCTTGTTCACCAAGTAGTCTTTTATGCCATTCTTTTTCCGCTGATTTTTGGCACAAAAGCTGACAGGAGGAATTCCAAGAGAACCAGGTTCCATGCGCAACTCATCTTTCCTATTCGGCAGCTGGGAATGATTTATATCGCTCTTCCTGTATTATTTTGGTTCACAATTGTTTTCCTGTTTTGGATGATTTGTATTTTAGTCTTTGCTGACAGGATAGAGTTGTATTTTTTATGGCAAACACTGGCTTTGACAGGATTCATTTTAATTGCGGCTTCAAGCGCCCTCTATCATGACCTGAATTATTGGCTAAAAGGAAAATTTCAAAAATTGATAATAAATATCTTAGGTCCTGTCTTGTTTATAGCATTACTTTTTTTATATTTTGCGGCAATTCTTCCTCCTTTGAAGCAACTAGAACCGCTTAATCGGTCTCTTTATAATTTTGTTTTTTCTCCATTAGGAGCAATCATATTCCTCGTCTTAGGAATTATAGTAGCAGCCTTCTGTGTTGTTATAGTTGCCCATCGAAAGTCTTATTCTGAATGATATGAAATAAAGGACATAAAATAAATGACAAAAACGTGGCAAGTTCTTAAAGCTGAGATCAAATATAACAACCTGGTTTTTTTGTACATCTTCATCTGTTCTGTTCTAGGTTTTTTTGTATTGCATTACTGGACGAGAATTTTTAAAGAAGTTCCGCCTAATAATAATATTGGCTATCTTTCTCTGGCTTACATGTTCTCTTACTTTGTCATGGCGTTTCTCGGAACTCCATGGAGCAAGGAAAAGAGACCTCGTCAATTGGTTAGTCTTCCCATCTCTATTCGTCAAATAGGGGCAGCGCACCTGATAATATTCATAATCTATTGGATGGCAATTGTAATGTTGTTTTTTGTTTATAGTGTCGTTTCAAGATATTTTTATTTAGATTCTATGACAATTATATCCTTGGGTTCTATGACCGGCTTAGTTCTTATTGTATATACGCTCCTTGCCTTTTTGGCGGGCTTTCCAGAGTCTGTGGGTCGAAAAATATTAGAGATATCCACAATTTTAATCTTTATTTTTATCTCAGTAGCAGGAATTGTTCACATCTTTCAGGAAAAAGGAGATCATCATGTTATCGATAGGATCTTATCATGGATTTTTAAATCTGAGGTGAGCGCGATAATTCTAGTCTGTTGTGGCTTAGGATTTCCAGTCTTAAGGCTGATTCTATCAAGACAACGCAGTTCTTACGTTGAATAAGTGCTATAAGGAGCAATAAGTAAGGAATGGTTATTTGCAGAAGAATTCAAAGGGGGAAATAAAGATGTGGCGGATTCTAAAAGCAGAAATAAATTATGACAAATTAAGAATAGCAATATTTTTTGTTCTCAGTTTTTGTTCTTTTATTGCGATTTGGTTTGGTGTGAAATGGGATCGAAATCGCGTTCCAATGACAATGTTAATAATACTCGTTTTAACATTGTCTGCGGGTTATGCTGAAGAAAAGATACGAACCTTGCAAAAAAGAGACAGATTCCATGCTTTATTGCCTGTCTCCTTGTGGCGCATTGGGTTATCTCATTTAGTGTATCCAGTCATAATATTAATAGGCATGATTCTTTTATTTTTTTGTAGCAGCTTCATTATACAGCCGTTATATGGGAAGACACTCACAAAACCTTCGTTCTTACAGATACTCACATTAAGCGGATTAGTTCTTATCGTCAATGCAGTTATTCTTCTTCATCGCGATTTAAGGGTGATATTTGCCAAGAAGTATCAGCGAGCACTCATTTTTTTATTTTGGTTTGTATTTTATATTGGAGCGATTTTGCCTTTCTACATCGTTACAAATTTTTTTGGCTTTTTCGGCGAGAACATACATCTTCAGAAATCGTTTGTTAAATTATCTGAATCTCCAGCCTGGTTTCTTATTCCAGGAGTCGCTATTTCATTAATAAGCCTTTCCATTTTTATCAAAAGGAAATCATATACGTCTTAATCAAGAAAGGAGAAATTAGATGAAAGTCAGTAAAATATTTTTTCTTTGTGTAATTCTTATCCTTTTCATTTTCCAGCAACACTATTTGTGCTTAGCTCAAGACAGAGATGGGGATTCTATTGTAGAAGAACAATCAAGAAAAAAAACATTGACGAGAGAGCAGTCAGTTTTCGAAGATTCTTCCACATTTAAACTTTTCCTGAAAGGTACATTACTGGGAACTATGTCGGGTTTGCTGGATAAGAATGGCAATTATACACGGAATTTTAAAATTTCTATGGCAGGGCAGACTGTTGAATACAATATGACAATTACTTCGGATGAAAACGGCGTTTGGAAAAGCATGGAAATTATTAATCCTACATTTGGCACTATCCGGGCAAAGCATGAAAGAAACCGCGCAGAATATAAAATTAAAGGAGAACAGAAGACCGTCGAACTGCCCGATGATTATGTGATTTATGATGATTATGGGATTATTTATGAGAGCGTGATGCTGAAAAAATATGATATAGCAAAGGGTGGAAAGCAGACGTTTAAACGCTTCAGGATTCCTGAGAATCCCGTTGGCGGCAGCATATTGGATGTTGAGGCCGAATACCTGGGAGAGGATATCCGAACCATAAAAGGTGAAAAATGGACTTTTTTGATATTCAATTGGAAAGCTATGGGTGTAAATGTCAAATATTTGGTCGATAAAGATTATAGAATTTACCTGACCGATTCTCCTACAGAAAACGCGATGGGGGTTCGAGAAGGATTCGAAGAGCTGATTCATCCAAAAGCAGTAGACCCGTTGGTTTCAAAACCAGAGTTTGAGATTTACAAAAAAACCATGATGATCCAGATGAGAGATGGGATGAAACTTTCCACAGATCTCTATTTTCCTGATAGTAAACAAAATAAATTTCCGGTTATACTTATCCGTTCCCCCTATAAAAAAGAAATGAGTGAGCTTGAGGGGAAGTATTATGCCAGAAGGGGATATGTGGTTGCCATACAGGATGTACGCGGGCGATTTGCGTCTGAGGGAGAATGGGAGCCTTTTGTCAATGAAGCTGAAGACGGATTTGACACAGTTGAGTGGTTAGCGGCCCAGGATTGGGCTACAGGAAAAGTGGGCATGATCGGGGCTTCCTACCTTGGATGGGTACAGTTTTGGGCGGCATCGCAGAAACCGCCTCATTTAACCACCATCATCCCCAACGTGGCCCCGCCTGATCCCTTTTTTAACATTCCATATGAGTATGGATCATTTTTCATTTTGGGCGCTCTGTGGTGGGCAGAGGTGGTTGAAAAAGAAGCCACGGCAGAATTATCTCAGAAGACATTTTTTGAGATCGGTGATAGAAAGTATGAAGACATTCTCAATAATCTTCCTGTCATTGATATAGATAAAGGAATTTTTGGAAAGAAGAATCAATACTGGAGGAAATGGGTAGAGCACAACGTGAATGATTCTTATTGGGAGCGAGCGAATTTTCTCGAGAAACTGGAAGAGTTGGATATTCCTGTTTTTCTCCAGTCAGGCTGGTTTGATGGCGATGGCATCGGAACAAAATTGGCATATCTTCGACTGAAAAAATCGAAAAATAAATATATAAAAATGGTTCTAGGACCATGGGGACATACGGACCAAGCATCTTCCGCTTTATTGGGGCGTGATTTCGGCGAGGAGGCGGCCATTGATCTCCAGACAATGTATTTGAGGTGGTTTGATTATTGGTTAAAAGGGATCGACAACAAAATTGTGGAAGAGCCGCTGGTCCAGCTATATACGTTGAATTCAGAAAAGTGGTTGAAGGCAGATACGTATCCGCTTCCAAAGACGCGATTCACCAAATTATATCTAAGCAGCAAAAAAGGGGCTAACACGCTTGAGGGCGATGGGAAGCTGATATGGGAGGGTCCCGGAAAAGGAAAAGAATATGATGCTTATACCTATGATCCTGGCGACCCTACCCCCGCTTGGCAGTTTCGATTTAGAAGAGTCGGCAAAAAAGGCTATGAAAATATCACCCGTTCACGGAATGACATCCTCGTATACGAAACTGAACCCTTTCAGGAGCATTTAACCATTGCTGGCCCAGTTTCAGCAAAACTATATGCTTCATCGTCGGCGAGAGATACAGATTGGTTTGTGACATTTCATGCTGTTTCAGAGGAAGGCGAGCTCATCCCATTGGGAAATCCCTGGGGGAGAGGCACTATTCGGGCACGGTTCCGCAATTCCACCCATAAACCCGAGTTTCTTGAAAAAAGTAAGGTCTACGAGTATACAATCGACCTTTGGCACACAGGAATCACATTCGAAAAAGGATGGCGAATTCGCATTGAGGTTACATCTGCCTTTTTTCCGTTTTTTTCAAGGAACCTGAATACGGGCGGTCATAATGAAATGGAGACAAAATACGTTAAAGCAGAACAGAAGATCTATCATTCCAGGGATTATCCTTCTCATCTGATTCTGCCAGTTGTGAAGCTGGAAGATTTCGAAACTTCTTCTGAACAGGAATGTTGCACAAAAGCTGCCAAGCTGCTCTTTTTTCCTTTTATAGAAGACTAATATCGTAAAACCCCCTCTTTCCTGGCTCAGAACATTTCCTTAGTTTTGGTTTTAATGAGTTAAGGTCACAGGAATATGTGTTCTCTTTATTTACTCGTATCTCAAAGCATCTACAGGATTTGATGTGGCGGCTTTGATTGACTGAAAACTGACTGTAAGCAGAGCTATAATCAAAGCCAGGCCTGCTGAAAGTATAAATATCCAGATTCCGATACTTGTCCTGTAAGCGAAATTCTGCAGCCATTTATACGATATAAACCAGGCGAATGGCCAGGCAATTATATTAGCAATGGCTACCCATTTCAAAAACTCTTTAGAAAGCAATAAAACGATCCCTTGTACAGAGGAACCCAGGATCTTCCTGATACCGATTTCCTTGGTTCGTTGTTCTGCCAGAAAAGAAGCAAGTCCGAAGAGCCCAAGACAAGATATCAGAATAGCAAGTGTGGCAAAGTAGCGGAGTATCGCGCCGGCCTGTTCTTCCGAGCGATATAGCCGGTCATAATCCTCATCGAGAAAACGATAGGTGAAGGGAAACTCGGGATTGAAATTTTTATATATCTTCTCGATAGTCGCTATGGTTTGAGGGATATTATCTGGCTTGAGTCTTGCAAATATATACCGATAGAAATGATGATTCGGGACAGGGGAGTAGGTTTTATAGAATATAATTAAAGGTCCGCTTCTATAATAAAGAGGCCAGTAATTGAAATCTTTAATGACTCCAACAACAGTTGCATGCTTGGGTCCGTTAGAAAGCCGCATACCCAGGGGATTTTCTTTGCCAATGATATTGGCAAATTCTTCGTTGATGATCACGTGGCCTGATTTAGGAGACGCTGTTGGCGTTAATTCACGTGAGAAAAATCTGCCCTGATCCATTTCCATCTCAAAAGTTTTTAAGAAGTCATAATCACAGCAAAAGTATCTAACCATGGGATCGGTATTCTGGCTTTTTCCTTCCCATTCCCAACCGCTTCCACTCGAATAGAAGCCAATTGGAGTTCTGGAGGTCAATGAAACCTGGGAAATCCCTGGAACCTGCAGCAGTTCCTGTTTAGCTGCTTCATAATGCTCCTCAAGAGCTCCGTTCACGGGAATATACACAAGGTATTCTCGGTTGAATCCAAGGTCTTTATGCCGCATATATTCCAGTTGTTTATAAACGGCCAGGGTTCTGATGATTAGGGCAATAGAAATAGCAAACTGTACTACTACCAATATCTTTCGGAAAAATGAGCTTTTTGATCCGATACCTGAGGTGCCTTTCATAATCTTCACTGGCTGAAAAGACGATATGAAAAGAGCTGGATAAGAGCCAGCCATGAAACCCGTCAATAATGTCACTCCAATCAATCCGGAGGTAAGAGCCAGATTACCGGAAAAATTGAGGATCAATTCCTTCCCTGTAAGGCCGTTAAAAACGGGAAGAAGAAGAAAAACAAGGGTAATAGCAAAAAAGAGTGATATGAATGATAACAAAATGGATTCACCGTAAAACTGCTTGATGATGTCCAGTCGATAAGCGCCGGTTACTTTGCGCATTCCGATTTCTATGGCTCGAGTCCCGGAGCGTGCGGTCGTCAGGTTCATGAAGTTGATACAAGCGATAACGAGCACAAAAACAGCTATCAGTGAAAGCATTCTGACCTGAATGATGCGTCCTCCACCGGTCCCCAGACCGTGCAGATATAATTTGGTATAGGGCCAGAGAAAGGGCTCGACGTCGTCCTCATTGAATCCTTGTTTTATTCGTCCAGCGATTTTCTTGTTCACTTCTTCAAGAGAAGTCTTTTCATGAAGTTGTACAAATGTAGTAAACGAGAGATTAAACCATCTGTCCAGTATTCTTGGAGATTTCCAATGTTCCTTTAAGAAGTGAATGGGAACGAGGAAATCAAACTGAAGAATAGAATTGCTAGGTAGATTTTCAAGTACCCCCGTTACCTTAAAGTCATACTTGTTTTCAACCAAGATGACCTTGCCGATTGGATTCTCTTCACCAAAATATTTTTCCGCCATCCTCTCTGTCATCACAACAGAATGAGGATTGACTAAAGCGGTTGTTATATCGCCTTGAATGAGAAGAAACGAGAACATTTCGAGCAGTGAAGAATCTACCGCCTCAGCTGCTTCCCTAAACCGCTTTTCACCATAGGCGAATATTAATTGGTGAGGGCCGTTGCTAAAACGAACGGAATTAACTATTTCAGGATACTCCTCTTTTAAAGCCGGACCTAGGGCTGAAGGAGTGCCGCTTGATGTGGTTGTTCTGTCGCCTAAACGCTGATGGGTTCCCACTATGTACAGATTATCCGCATTTTTATGGAATTTGTCATAGCTGAATTCATCCTGGACCCACAAAAAAATCAGGATACAACAGGCCAGGCCTACAGCCAAACCTGAGATATTGATAAATGAATACCCTTTCTGTCTATAAAGGTTCCGTAGAGCGACTTTTAAATAATTTTTAAATATTTTCAATCCCCGTAATTGGATTTTTTTAAAAAGCAGAACATCTTCATAAAATTAGACGAAAGAGGAATCAAAAAGGTTGGCAAAAGGAAGATTTATGATTGAAAAAGAGGGAGTTAGGAAGGGCTATGGTTTTCTCTTGACTTTATAAAGCACTGTGCCGAGGTAGCCTCCGTCATTGATCTCTGCAATGTATAATCCTGGTTGCATATAGGCTTGTCTTCTTAACATCGGCTCGGATAAGTTTTCCAGGAGAGTGCTGGCTTCCCAGTCTTTATTGCTGTCACTCAACAGAACCTGAGTATCTTCTTCGACTATCTTTTCTAAAATTTCTCTTAAGCTCATAGCTACCTCTTTTAATTTATTTATTTTACTGTTCACCCTTATATATATAATACGTATTCTTTAGCGTTTTGGTTTCCATTTTTTTGAAAAAAATTGAAAAAAATGGATTTAATAATTCAAATATTTATTCGTAGCGGAGAGAATCAACTGGATTGGTACGGGCTGCCCTGATTGCCTGGAAACTCACAGATATGATTGCAACCGCCAATGCTGCTGACATCGCTGCTAAGAAGATGATCAATTCCAGGCCGGTACGATAGGCATAATTCTGAAGCCAGTTTCTCATCAAGAAATAGGCTGCTGGCCAAGCGATGGCATTTGCCAGGAGCACCAGCACGAAGAATTCCTTGCAAAGGAGCACTGCGATTTGCGAAACGCTGGCTCCCAGAACCTTGCGAATACCGACCTCCTTGGTTCTTTGTTCGGCTGTGAAAGATGCCAATCCAAACAAACCGAGACAGGCGATAAACACGGCCAAGATTGCAAAATATTTCAACAACGTGCCTATTCTTTCTTCAGCTCTATACATTCGGTCCAATCTCTCGTCTAAGAATCGATATTCGATAGGATAATTTGGGATCACTCGGTTCCAGGTATTCTCAATAGATTTTAGAGTTGCAGTTATGCCGTCGGGAGGAACGCGGATGAGCATGACATTGAGATAATCAGGGTTCATAAAAAGTGCCAGCGGTTCAATCTTCTCGCGGATAGGTTGGTAATGGAAATTTTTTGTTACCCCGACTATTGTTCCCTTTTTACCTGCAAAATCAAATCGTTCTCCTATCACTGATTCTTTTCCCATGATTTTCGCCACCTCTTCGTTGACGATGAATGAATTGGTGAGGTCTGATGCGTACTCTTTGGAGAAGCCGCGTCCTTCTGCTATGTCAATCTTCAAGGTTTTAATAAAATCATAATCAACTGCGTTCATGCCAATCAAGACTATTTGTTCTGGGTCTTTTCCATCCCAATCGGCTCCCCCCGAATTACTTCCTATATGTGAAGGAAGTTGAGATGAAGCAGTAATACTCAGGACCCCGGGGTTTTTAACCAATTCTGTCTTCAGAACTTGAGAAGAATTTCTTATGTTTGCTCTGAGAGGAACATAAATAAGATGTTCCTTATCCCATCCCAGCTTTCTATTCTTCATATAATTCATTTGTTTGGAGACAACAGTTGTTCCGATTATCAATAGGATAGAAAGTGAAAATTGGATAACGACCAGGATTTTTCTGAACATCGAGCTTGCTGCGCCCGATTTAAGGCTTCCTTTGAGTACTTTTACAGGTTGAAACGAAGATAAAAATAGAGCAGGATAACTTCCTGCAATGAGACCTGTCAAAATTGTAGCAGCCAACAATCCTATCAGGATAAAGCCGATTCCGGCTACATTCCATGAGAGGTCTTTGGCTGCTAAGTTGCTGAAAGCCGGAAGTAAGAGCGTGACAATGATTACCGCAAATATCAATGCGATAAACGCGAATAGCACAGATTCGCCATAAAATTGCCTGACAATATGATGCCTCAGAGCCCCAACCACTTTTCTCATACCAACCTCTTTGGCGCGGTTGGCTGAACGGGCTGTCGAGAGATTCATGAAATTGATACAAGCTATGAGAAGTACGAAGAACGCTATTAAAGAGAATATATAAACGTATTGAATGGCATCTCCACTTTTTTCCCATCCAAAATACGCATGGAGGTGAATCCGGGTGAAAGGCATAAGAACCAAGTCTGTTACACTCTCAGGAACACGGGTTCGAATAAAACCAAAGATTTTTTTATTAACTTGCTCGACAGAAGCATTTTCCGAGAGTTGAACAAAGGTCGAGATAGAATTACTCCCGAACCTGTCGTTGGTCCTTCCGATCTTTTCTAGGAACTCATAGGGGATTAGAATGTCAAATTGGAGGGTGGAGTTATGCCGTACATTTTTCATGAGCCCTGTGACTGTGAAGTCGTGCTGATTATTGATAGATATCACTTTTCCTATAGGGTTTTCTTCTCCAAAATATTTTTCTGCGATTTCCTCAGATAGAACCAGGGAATAAGGCGATTCTAGAGCCGTTTTTTTATCTCCCCGTAACAGAGGAAAACTGAACATCTGAACAAAAGAAGGGTCAACCGCTCTTATATCATATTCATAAAATGCCTTTTCTTCGTAGCGAAATAAGAGTCCCCCAGCCCACACAACCCTCGTGGCATCGATGATTTCTGGGATTTCTTCCTTAAGAGCTGGTGCTAGAGGATAGGGAGTGACAGTGACATGATATACTCTTCCGGAGTAATGCTGATTTTCTTCAACTCTATAAAGGCTTGCTGCATTTTCATGGAATTTATCATAGCTCAACTCATCCAGAACCCAAATAGTAATGATTAAGCAACAGGCCATACCAATAGCGAGGCCGGTGATATTAATAAATGAATAACCCTTATGCCTCTTGATGTTTCTTAAAGCGATTTTTAGATAGTTTTTTATCATTTATGGGACTCCATATAGATTTTTTGTGTTTTAATGCATTTTATGGTTAAAAACGTTCTTTATTTAAGAATACGCAGAAGATTAGAAAAAAGTTGTCAATTTTTTTAATTTAATGGGGACTTTCCCCAAACTGCCGCCTTATAAACTTTGAAATTAATAAAATATCAGCGTCAAAATTAAGGCTTTTGAAAGGTAGAGGTGTTACTTGATAATATACTGTCCGTTTTAGCAACACAGGATGTCCGCATTCGGACAAGTAAATGAAAATTAGGGATGGCTGTTTTGTCTTTTATATCGGCCTGAAATAAAGTAACATACCTGGGAACACGATGAAAGGCAAAGATTGCTGAATGAGAATTGGCATAGTTCTTGCACATAATTTTCATGGATGGATGTATTATTTTAACCTGGATTATTCTGAATCGGAGACTATGTATGCTTAGAAATTACTTAAAAATCGCTTTTAGAAACATAAAGCGGCATAAGGCTTATTCCTTTATCAATATTTGCGGTCTTGGAATTGGGATGGCTTGCTGTATCTTGATTTTGCTTTATGTAACAGATGAATTGAGTTATGACCGCTATCATGAAAGGGGAGAGAGAATTTATAGAATCAATGCAATCAGCTCTATTGGGACGACAACGAGACACTATGCAACTGTGCCTCCTGCGCTTGCCCCTGGGCTGGCAGATTCAATTCCTGAAATCGAAGCGTTTGTTAGGATTATGGAAAGACCTAATCTTATAGGACGATATAATGACAAAAACATTGATATATCCGACCGTTTTTTTGTAGATTCAACTTTATTCAAAATTTTTTCCCATGAATTCATTGAGGGGAGTTCAGATTCAGCCCTTATTAATCCTAACTCAATAGTTATTACTGAGGAGACTGCCAATCGAATTTTCGGAGATAGAAACCCCTTGGGAAAAATAATAGATTTAGGAGGATCAAGAACAGTTCAGGTAACAGGCGTAATAAAAAATGTTCCGAGAAATTCACATTTTCGATTTAATGCAGTTCAACCGCTTAGTTTTTTCCGAAATGAATCCGGCCGCCCTGTTGACTTTTCAAGTGCTTCATATTTCTGTGAATGGTATGCATATTTACTGCTAAAAGAAGGTGTTGATGTTAGCGATGTTGAAAGAAAAATAATGGAAACAGCTGAAAAAAAATGGGGAGAATTGTATAGACAAAAAGGAACAACACGCAAATATCCGATCCAACGATTTAGAGATTTACATTTGAGGTCATATACTGAGTATGAACCCGGAAATCCCGGAGATATAGATACTGTATATTTATTCTCGGCAATCGCGCTTTTTGTTTTGCTTATTGCATGTTTTAATTTTATAAATCTCTCAACGGCAAAATCGGCTAACCGTGCAAAAGAGGTAGGAATGAGAAAAGTTTTTGGCTCGTACAAGAAGCAGCTTGTAAAACAATTTTTAAGCGAGTCAATAGTCATGTCTCTCATCGGTCTGTTGCTTGGTGTCCTTCTGGTTAACATAGCGCTTTCTGCTTTTAATGGATTGACTGGCAAAGAATTTGATTTGAGTCAATTAATGAATTTGCCTGTTTTGCTCGGATTGTTGGGGATTGTTATTGTTACGGGAATTATCGCAGGCAGTTTTCCGTCATTTATTCTATCGGCTTTTAATCCGGTCATGGTGCTTCGAGGTAAACTCAGCTTGGGTTCAAAAAACAGTTCATTAAGAAAAATACTAGTAGTTGTGCAGTTTTCAATTTCCATTTTTATGATTGCAGGTATCCTGACAATAGTAAGACAATTGGAATATATAAAAAATATAAATTTAGGTTTCAATAAAGAACAAATGATAGTTATTCCTTTTTATGGCAACAGGGGAAACGAAGAATCTGCCAGGAAATGCGACACGTTGAAAGACAAGATATTACAAAATCCCAGCGTCGTATCAGCTTCATTTTCAGCACATGTCCCTGGCGGAGATTTGGGATATGACGCCTTTTTGCCTAAAGGGAAAAGCAGAGAAGAGACATTAAGAGCTATGAGATATTGGGTTGGTTTTAACTTCATTAAAACCTATGGAATGGAAATAATTTTGGGAAGGAATTTTTCTGAAAGCTTCTCTACAGATGCAGGTAAAGCGGTCATTATAAATGAAAAAGCGGCAGAAGCACTTGGTTGGGGAGAAGATGTCATAGGAAGACAATTAATCAATGTTTCACGGAACAATAGGCGTGGAACCATAGTTGGGGTTGTGAAAGATTTTCATAGTGCGGGCATGAAAATGGAAATTAGCCCAGTTGTAATGACTGTCGAACCAGGATTCTTCTCTTTTGTATCTGTCAGAATACGTCCTGAAAATGTTTCAAATACTATAACTTACTTAGAAAATACTTTAAGAGAGGTTTACCCAGAGCGCCAATTTGATTTTAACTATTATTTTATCGATGATGATTTCAGGAATAAGTATCCGGAAGAGGAAAAGGTTCGACAAATATACTTAACTTTTGGATGCCTCGCAGTTTTTGTCGCATGTCTTGGTCTTTTTGGACTAGCATCCTTTACTGTAGAGCAGCGCACTAAAGAAATAGGGGTCCGCAAAGTCCTGGGAGCTTCCATTCGGGAGATAACCCTACTGCTTTCTAAAGAATTCACTAAATGGGTTCTGGTTGCAAACATAATTGCATGGCCGCTGGCTTATTATATAATGAGCAAATGGCTTGAAAATTTCGCCTATCATATCAGCATAAGCTGGGATATTTTTGTCTTTTCGGGGATAAGCACAGTTATAATTGCATTGTTTACAGTAAGTTTTCATTCCATTAAAGCTGCACGCGCTAGTCCGGCGGACGCACTGAAGTATGAGTAAAATTAAGGAGAAGGACGCATAACCTTCTCTTAAGTCGCCATTATCATTATTCCTTTTATTGACCGCCCACTCGGTACACTAATCAAACACCTTGAAAAGAGAAACATTTGGCAAAAATATGGAAGAAAAGAATTTGATTTATTCGTAGCGAAGAGAGTCGATGGGATTAATCACTGCGGCCCTGATAGATTGGAAGCCAACTGTAACAAGAGCGATGACAAATGCCAACACGGCTGCCAGGAATAAATTTCGATACCAATTCGGGTTCTGTAGGCAAAGTTCTGAAGCTCTTTGTTCATGGCAAAATAAGCGACTGGCCAAGCAATCGCACGGGCTGCCACAACCCATTTCATGAAGTCTTTAGAAAGAAGCGGTGTGATTCCCGACACTGAAGCGGCCAATACTTTCCTTATTCCTAACTCTTTTCTTGATAGGAGGCAGAGCTCTCTTTACATGATAATATTAGTTAGGCAAGCCTTATCCTATTACTGCAATTGACCACAATTCTTTCATGTGATATAGGTTATAAAAATGGTTGGGAAAAAACTCAAACACTTTGAGATTGAAGAGCTTCTTGGCAAGGGAGGCATGGGAACGGTCTATTGTGCTCGCGATGTACGTTTGAATAGGCGAGTGGCCATTAAAGTCCTCAGATCTGATTTGACTTCAAACCGTGACAGACAAAAACGTTTTCTGCAGGAGGCGCGAGCAGCCTCTGCTGTTACTCATCCTGCGATTGCACAGATCTATGATGTTGACGAGGTTGAAAACACGACTTTTATAGCCATGGAGTATGTCGAAGGGCAGACTGTTAGCCAGTTGATTGCGAAGCGTGAGCTTGATTTGCTAGGTTCGGTTGAAGTCGCTCTTCAAGTAGCAGAAGGGCTCAGCCGCGCTCATGAGGCAAATATCGTTCACAGAGATATCAAGTCCGACAATATAATGGTAACTCGCGATGGACATGCAAAACTGCTCGACTTCGGATTGGCAAAGCTTCTGGATTTACAGGAAGAGAGTGATTTAGTTGGCGAAATTCAAGACTTGACACACACGAAGACCCTTCCTAAAACCCTTCCAGGCACAATATTAGGGACAGCCTCCTATATGAGCCCTGAGCAGGCCCGTGGCCGGGAAGTTACGCAGAATAGTGACATATTTTCGATGGGAATCGTTATCTATGAAATGGCGACAGGAGAGTTGCCCTTTAAGGGTGAGACCCCTTTAGACACAATGCACGCCATTGCCTTCGATGAAGCTCGTCCTATAACAATTGTGAGAAAAAACCTCCCGCCTGAACTTCATCGTATTATCTCGCAGTGTCTGCGCAAAAGGCCTGAAGATCGGTATCAAAATGCAGGTTCGCTTGCAGCAGACTTAAAAGATTTGAAGCGGGATATTGAATCGGGCATTCAACGCTCAGTGCCACCTGAGAAAAGGATTCAGAGGTGGCTCGAATGGCTTAAGTACTCGATGCCTTTTGGATTCAAAGGGATAGCGGTTGCTGCGATTAGCTTGATTCTGGCCGGAGTTTTGATTTTTAAGGCTACAAGTATTGGTACGCTCTTTGTAGCGGTGATTCTTGGTCTGTTTGCCTACCGTTATGTGCGAAACAGAAAAAACCGCATGTTGAAGCGTTTTGCAAATGAAGTATCAAAGTTCCCAGAGGTTCGTACGATTGTTATCCGCGGGGATCAAGTTACAGTTGTTGTAGATCAAGCCAAGGCGAAGACGTATATCCGGATCAACAGTCTCATAGATTTAATGAATAAAAAACTATACTTCGGGAGCCGTATCGAGGCCGCAGTACGAGATGACCTCTCTTCAGATGAATTCCAACGAGTAATTCGAGAATCTGGAGTTGTCTATATTCGAGATGATGTGGTCATGAAATCTGAGTAACCCAGATTCTTCAAAGAATTTCAAAAATTTTCTTGATTTCTCTTTTGTATAAATCTTTAGCTAATTTTTCCCACGCTTCTTCTTGTGGAGGAAGCGAATTCATCTCTTCGATTATTTCCTTTCTAAGCCTTAGAATTAATTTCTTATTGTCTTTTCTAAAAGTCACCTGCAGGCCTTGACTCTCTTCGAGGGAGATGTTTCCTTTTCCAAACGTGCATCCAGTAGAAAATTGCACTCCATCAGCAAAGCAGGATTCTGGTGGAGTTGTCTTTGATTTAATAAAGGCTTCGGTTTCCATTGGTTCTTTTCCCAATATCTGGTTTGCATAAAGCCCAGCCCTTAAGCCCAGGACTAAATAGGGACCTAAATGACCGTGAAATTCGATAGCTTTAGATAAATATTCTTCGGTTTGCTCAACCTTCTCCGCAGATTGAACCGGCGCAAGTAAAAAAAGAACCATAAATGCCAATAATAATACTTTTGTTCCCATAATTCCTCCGATAAATTATTATCTTTTATGAAGAGAATATTTTTTGTGCGATTACTGCAAAAATCATTTTAACCTGCAATACTCAAAAAGTAAAATAAGAGCCGTACTCTTGAAGGAATATATATTGAGTCCCCAAAATTAAAAGAAAAACTTAGCTTATAGCTCAAGAGGATAGAGTAGACCTGTAAAGGTTTAAATGTTATCCTTCTGTTTAAGTGTATCTTATGTGGGTAACCTGATAGCCAAATGACCAAGGATAAAGGCTCAAATAAAAAAGTTTGCAGGCGTTGGTGGCGAAACTGTGGTGTGGAGCCTGATAACGAGATTCTGAGTATCGATAAAATGGAAGACGAGATTTCGCCCCTGGCTCCGACCACAATCCGTATCAGAGAGCTCATATCTACTCTTGAGTTATGCCATCATAAAGCAGAGAGATGGGTCTACAACATCATTGAGGCAATCGGTTTGTGGGTAACAGTGAAAGGACTTGGCACACGACCTCCTGGGCAAATTCACCCAGTTGAGCGTATTTGGCAGGCTGCTTGCACGGCGCTTTCTGCTTGGTGTGCAGGATCTCCAGCCGCCTCTGTTGATATCACTCTGGGCAATAGACAAGCGAGTCAAGTGTTGAGCCACCTTGGGAAACGCTCAAATCTGAAAGAATGGCAGGTCCAGAGGGTTATTGAACGAATTCGCGAGCTTATTGGTTGGTCTGAATCTAAGCAGAATGACTCGACAGGGTATGTGCCGATGCTGGAATGTGGTGGTGATTATGAATCTGTAAAGCGTACCGAATGCCCAGAATACTACCGAGAACATGCTGACTACTGGCAGCAAACAGTGCAAACATTTATCCACGATGCTGAGGTCGGCATTCATCATTCAATATATGGAGATTCAGTCTATGGCGATTCGCCTTATGGCGAGACTTCTGAACAATCCCTGGCCATAGCGATTGACATGCTGTGGCCGTGCCATTGGAACTTTATCAAGAATCTAGAAATAGTCTTGGGCGCCATAGGTGGAAATTTGAATCCGAAAATTCCATTCGCATTCTGCGCACGGAATATTAAGCTCTCTCCTATCCGTGATCGAATGAAAGTAATTTCTTACACGCTTCAAATTTTCTGCCAAAAGCAGCGCCCAGATAATAAAGTGGATGCAAGCCTGCTGGATTTGATGGGGAAAACATCCAAGACAAAAAAATGGTTAGCCTCATCTCTCGACAAAACAATAAGAATACAGTTGGACCTATAACTAAGAGCTGATGAACCGAACAAATCAGCTGCTCCGGACGCTAGCTCAACAATCCATTACTGTAAGCTCCTAGCTATTAGGCCAAGAAAATAAACAGAGACAGCACCATACAAATATGAGAAATTTTAGAAAATATGGGAAGGAGCCCTTTAGTGTAGCGGTCATTCATGGAGGTCCCGGTGCGTCTGGAGAGATGGCTCCAGTAGCGCGCGAACTCGCATCTGGCTGGGGCATTTTGGAGCCACTTCAAACTGTGGCGTCGCTCGAAGGACAGGTCGAAGAGTTGAAAACTGTTTTGGAAAAGAACGCAGACCTTCCCGTCATTTTGATAGGGTTTTCCTGGGGAGCTTGGCTCAGTTTTATATTTGCCTCAAAATATTCTGCTACGGCAAAAAAACTGATACTCATCGGAAGTGGACCCTATGAAGAGAAATATGCTGAAAGGATTCAAGAGACAAGGTTGAGCCGTCTCAGTGAGGAGGAGAGAACAGAGGTCATATCTGCAGTTGAAATCTTAAATAATCCCGAGATAGAAGACAAAAAAAACGCATTTGCACGGTTTGGAACTTTATTTTCAAAGGCTGATGCTTATGATTCAATAAAATCTGAATCTGACGAACTTGAAGTAATTGATTATCAGTTTGATATTTTTCAAAGCGTTTGGAGCGATGCTTCAGAACTGAGAAGAAGCGGCAGGCTTTTGGAACTCGGAAAACATATAAAATGTCCGGTGGTTGCAATCCACGGCGATTATGATTCTCATCCGGCTGAGGGAGTCCAGAAGCCCCTATCTGCCATTCTCGAGAGTTTTCGATTTATCCTGCTCAGCAACTGCGGGCACAAGCCCTGGATTGAGCGGAAGGCTAGGGAGGGATTTTTTCGAATCCTTAAAGAAGAACTACATTAATTAATGCTTAAGTATTGTGTGGTTAGAATTTAGCTTGTTTTTCAAAAAAAATGAATCGACGTCTGAATACCAAGATTTATTCAAATTCGGATGGATATTTATGTAAACCATTATAAAGGAATCTACGTCTAATAGGGGGAAAACAAAAAGAGATGGCCGAAAATGACCAGATACTCATTGATCGTTTCACAAGCGGTGATGCCAGAGCTTTTCAAGAGCTGGTGGAGCGGTACAAGAAGAAGGTCTATTACCTCGCTTACGATATCACAGGAGATCATCACGAGGCAGAGGATGTCTCCCAGGAGGTTTTCGTTAAAGCGTTTCGTTCTTTAAATACTTTTCGGAGAGATGCAAAGATGAGTTCATGGCTTTATAAGATTACAGTCAACTCCTCTATAGATAGCCTGCGTAAGAAATCTTCAAAACCAGAAACATCAATGGATATTATTGAAAAGGCAGATGTTCAAAACAGCTCTCTGGGCAGCAGTACTGAGCTCGATCCTGTACGCACTGCAGAATCGCTATTGCTCCAGAAGCAAATCTCTTATGCCCTTCAGAAGGTTTCTCCAAAAGAGAGGTCTGTGTTTGTAATGCGCCATTATAACGATCTTAAAATAAGGGAAATCGCAGAGATTTTAGATATCTCGATAGGGACAGTAAAAGCCCTTCTTTTCCGCTCTATAAAAAAGCTCCGCAAAGAACTTTCAACATATCGAGGTAATCCTGGATTGGAGGTTACCCATGAGTGATTGCAAAAAATGTAAGGCTTTGTTTGCCCAAGCATTCTATGATGAATTAAATGCTTGTCAAAAGCATTTCCTTGAGCTTCACTTGAAGGATTGTGAGAAGTGTAATTCGGAATATACAGAGATGACATCCACTCTTGAGATTATGAATAAGAGAATTCGGCCCGAACCCAGCCAAACCTTTTGGGATGGCTTTGGGAATCAGGTTGCTCAAAGAGCGGAAGAAGAAAAGGTTTTTGATGAGAAACGTGAACCGCGCAAGCATACGTTTATCCATGGTTTGAGTTTTGCCCCTAGGTGGGCTTTCCAAGCTACAGCAGCTGTGTTTCTGGTCATTGCAGGCATTTTTATTGGAAGAACGGTCTTTTCTCCCTCTGTCTCAGAAATTCAATATGCGCAGCAGCCGGCCAGAGTGATCTCTCAACCACAATCCGGATTAGAACTAATCAGTCGCACACATAACTATATTGAGCGCTCCGAACTGATTCTCCTTGCTATCATCAATTTTGACCCGCAGACAGAAGATCCCTATGCATTAAACATTCCGTATCAAAAACAGGTCTCTAAAGAGCTGGTTCAGGAAGCAAGCTTCTTAAAGAAAGGACTTGCTGATTCTGACCAGAGGCGTTTACAAAGCCTTATCACTGATCTTGAGGTTATTCTACTCCAGATTGCCAACCTTGAATCCGGACATGATCTTGAAGCCATAGAATTTGTAAAAGACGGAGTAGAAAGCCGGGGAATTTTATTGAAGATTCACCTGACAGATATTCATCAATCAACAAAAAAGAGTGATAAAACGGTGCCAAATAAACGAGCATCGCAAAAGCTCTCAAGCATATAACTAAGGAGGAAAGCATGACAGCAAAAATTTTGAAAATCACATTGGTGATCTCAATTGTTATGGTTTACTTTTTTATCTTTTTCCCTGCGTTAGAAGCATCAGATGGGCAGGAGGCTGATAGCAAAGCGTATAAAAAGGCCTATAATCTTATTCTTGAGAAGAAATGGGAGGAAGCCAACAGGTCTCTAGGAGAATTCATCAACAATTATTCACAAAGTACATGGGTTGATGATGCCCGATTCTGGCAATGCTACTCAAGAGAGAAGCTTGGGTATTCCATGGAAGAAGTTTTCAGCTGTTACCAGGATTTTATTGTGTCTTTTCCGAAAAGCAAATGGGTCGATGATGCTAAGAAAAATATGATAAGAGTAGGCAATAAATTGACAAAAAGCGGAAAGCCTGAATATGAAGCTATTATCAAGTCAATGGAAAAGAGCCAGGATGAAGAGGTCAGATTGGCCGCTCTACATGCCCTTGAGGATATGGGTGACGAGAAAGCTCTTCAGGCTATCATAAGACTTTACGATACCTCCACAAATAGGAAGTTTCGAGATCGCATAATCGATATTCTTGAAGATTTCGAATCGCCAGCAGCATTTGCTAAATTGGGGGAGATCGCACTCAAAGATCCGGACCCGTACCTTCGCCGAGAAGCGATAAATGCTATTTCTGATCTGAAAAGCAGAGAAGCGGTCGAGGTTTTAAAGAAAGTCGTTCAAGCTGATTCCGATTACAAAGTGAAGAAGGAAGCGCTCCATGCTTTAGGTGACATGGATATGCCTGACCTCGTCCCTTATCTTGCCAAAGTGGCTTTAGATGAACAGAATGTTTCTCTAGCAAAAGCAGCCATATCGGCAATCGAAGATATTGAGAGCGGGCAAGTGCTTGATGCACTCAAGGGAATTGTCAAGGAGGCCAAAATATTTGAAGTAAGAAAAGCTGCCCTCAGTGCAATAGAGGATATTGAGGATCCAGCAGCAGTTTCAATCTTGGAAGATGTAGCTTTGAATGATCCCAATCCTGAGCTCCGGCGCGCGGCTATTAATGTCTTAGGCGACGTAGATACTAAACAATCCCTTGAGGTTTTGAAGAAAATCCTGGGATCCAAAGCAGAGCTAAGGCTCAAGAAAGCGGCCATCTATGCCATAGAAGATACTGAGGCAGAGGGAGTAAAAAAAATCCTGTATGAGGCTGCCCTCAGTCAGGAAAACGCCGAACTGGCGAAAGCCGCAGTCGATGCTCTTGAAGACATTGTTGAAGAGGATGAACCCGAACTGTTCTTGGATATTTATAAAAAGACAAAATTCCTCTCTGTCCGAAAAGCATGTCTGTCCAGCATTGAAGATTTTGAGGGATCCACATCTGTAAAACTTCTAGGTCAGGTCTTAAAGGTAGAGAAAGATCCTGATTTGCGGCGGCTAATCGTTCGATCCCTTGGTGAGACAGAAAGTGACGAGGCTGTTCCTATTCTTTATGATGTAGCCAGCAAGGAGAAAAACCTCAAAGTTCGGACTGAAGCCGTTTCAGCTCTTGGGGAGATAGGAACTCCAAAAGCTCGTGCTGCATTGATGAAGATCCTTGAGGAAAGAGAAAAGAAGAAAAGCAAATAGGAGAGCTTCTTATGCACGGTTCAAAAAAGCTTTTCATTGTATCTTTTCTGGTCCTTTTGCTTGCTTCATCCCCGTTGTTTTCATTTTCTTCTAGAGTCTTCCATCATCCCCGGTCCACAGATAAACTGAGCAAGCGATGGGATTGGGCGGTTCAAGAAGCGAAAAAACAAGGAGTTGAGGATGGCTTCTGGATTGGCTACAGTATTAAACGATTAATGGGGGAGTACTCATACATAAGCTCTACGAGCCGGTACCACTTTAGAGGTTACCACCCTTTTCTTTCTCGCTTGGAGGACGATACCCTTGAGAAAATTATCTATGGAAGAGATACTTCTCCTGTCCTCTCAGGTGAAGAACAGGTAAAACTGGCAGCAAAAATAGCTTTAGCTGAAATAGAGAATAGGCGGAGGCCCGGACGTACAGTATGGAAAGATATTGCAATTCTTTTTAAATTTGAATCACGCTCTTCTCAAGTTCCAGAGGCTGTCAGACTCAACAATCTGACTTTGCCGTTCGACCTTGAAGGATTTTCGTTATTCTGGCTCGACAAAACAGAAGATGAAGAGAGCGTCTCTCTCTTGAGCAGTCTTTATGAAAGATCAATTCCTGAGCAGCTTAAGAAGAGAATCTTGTCAGCAATTGGATTTCATGGGAGTCCTGAACTTGTGGTTCCTTTTTTAGATAAAGTTTTGAAAAGCAAAGAACCTGATTCTTTAAGAGGAAGAGCTGCCTCAGAGCTTGAAGACCACGAAACAGAGCAGGCGCTGAAGATTTTGCACCAGACAGCGAAAAACGACCGTTCTTTTGAGGTGCGAAAGAAGGCTGTCTATGCTCTGGAGGATATGTATTTGCCAGGCGCAACCGAAGCCTTGATAGATATCGCACGAAATACTCCGCATACTGAAATTCGGGAAAGAGCCATTTCTTCGCTTGCAGAGAAAGCTTCAGAAAAGGTGGCAGCCACCTTAGAAGATTTGGCTTATGAAGATGAGAATACAGAAGTTCAGAAGCGTGCTGTTTATGCTCTCGAAGATTTGCCTGATGGACAGGGGATTCCTTACCTCATAAAAATCGCCAAGACTCACTGGAAGGTATCCATACGAAAGAGAGCTATTAACTGCCTTGGAGACAGTGGCGATCCTCGTGCCCTTCAAGCCTTAATCGATATCCTTAAAGAAAAATAATTGCTCCCTGTTATTGCGAAAAAAATGGGACTGTCTCTTTTTTTTGCTCTCACTCATATTTTATTGAGTCCACTGGATTCGCGACAGAGGCTTTTATGGACTGATAACTGACAGTGAGAAGGGCAATACAGAGAGAAAGCACTCCTGTCAACACAAATACTCCTAAACCCATATTTGTTCTGTAGGCAAAATTCTGCAGCCAGTTTTTCATGACAAAATAGGAAATCGGCCAGGCAATGATGTTTGCAATTATCACGAGTTTTAAGAAGTTTTTTGAGAGCAGCGTAACAATTCCAGGAACAGACGCGCCCAGAACCTTGCGGATGCCAATTTCTTTTGTTCTTTGTTCAGCCATAAAGGACGCCAGTCCGAATAAACCAAGACAGGCAATGAATATGGCAAATACAGTAAATGAAGCGAAGATCTTACTTAATCGCTCATCCGATCTATACTGGCTGTCAAAAGTTTCATCTAGAAAAGAATATTCGAACGGACGAAAGGGATCGATTTCTTTCCATTTTTCTTGCAATGCGCTCAGTGTTTCTCTTGTATTTTCATGGCCTATTTTGATGGATATTGTGTCTAAATAGTTTGTTCCGTTGCCAATAAGAAGAGGCATGATGATTTTATGCAAAGAGGAAAAATGAAAATCTCTTACAACTCCGATAACAGTTTTTGTTCTCCACAGCATGGGAAAACCGCTTCCAGGAGACTTTATGGTCTTTCCGACAGGCTTATCCCACCCGAATTTCTTTGCGGCTGTCTCATTTATGATAACAGCTTCTTTTGTATCAGTTGCGAATTCAGTTGAAAAATTTCGACCATCAACTATCTCAATACCCAGGGTAGGAAGGAAATCGTGGTCTATATCTATACTTTCCATAAGTTGTGAATTATCCTCTTGAAATCCCTCAGGAATATGTGGACTCACGTCTGTAGTCTGACCTGGTACGTTCGATGATGAGGCAAGGCTGATAACTCCAGGAATATTTTTTAGCTCGTTTTTAATGAATTCAAGGGATTGACGAAGCTTCTGGTCTGTAATTCGTACAAAAATGACGTTTTTCTTATCGAAATTGAGGTTCGTATTTTTCATATAATCGAGCTGATTTAAGACAATACCTGTTCCGATGATGAGAGCCACAGATATGACAAATTGAGCGACTACAAGTGTGCTTCGAAAACGCTTATTTGCAGCTCCAGATTTCAAACTGCCTTTCAATACCATAGCGGGTTGGAACGAGGAGAGAAACAAGGCAGGGTAGCTCCCTGCAATAATACCGACAAAGAGGACAAATCCTAAGAGGCCAGGGATAAGCCACGACATTTCAGCAAAATTCATTCTCAATTCAGTTCCTGATATAGACCTAAACAGAGGAAGTGCAAATTGTACAAGTATAAGAGCAACAATGAGGGAGAAAAAGCTATAAATGATGGATTCACCAAGAAATTGTCTGATGAGTTCTCTTTTGTGGGCGCCTATAACTTTTCTCATTCCGACCTCTTTTGCTCTGGTGGCTGATCGAGCTGTGGCAAGGTTCATAAAATTGATGCAGGCAATTAATAAAATAAACAAGGCGATCGAAGCAAAAATATAGATGTAGAGAATATTGCTATTCCCTGAGATTTCACCTTCTAGCTTTGAATGAAGATGAATGCTCGTTAGCGGTTGAAGAAAATATTTTAATTCGCCACCAAGCGACTTTATGATTTTTCCCATATATTTATCGACAACAGCCGGAAATTTTTTCTCGAGTTCTGTATAGTCATAATTTTCACGAAGAAGGAGATAGGTGTGTAAATGAAAGTTAAACCAATTCTCCCTAGCTCCTTTATTGCGTACAAAAAAGGTCTCGAATGAACAAAGCATGTCAAAAGTAAAATGGGAGTTTTTGGGAACATTCTCAACTATGCCTGTAATTGTAAAGTCATCTTGATTATTAAATTTTAAAACCTTACCTAAAGGGTCCTCCTCGCCAAAATATTTTTGCGCCGTTTCTTCAGTGAGCACTACAGAATATGCAGTGACAAGGGCGGTTTTAGGGTCTCCCTTTATCATCGGAAAGCTAAAGATGTCAAAAATTGTTTTATCTGCATGCAGGATCTGTTCTTCATAGAATTGTCTGTCTTCGTATTTCACCAAAGTTTTGGAAATGGGGCGAATCCGGGCAGCATTCATCACTTCGGGGTAATCCTGCTTCAGAACAGGACCTAAAGGAGCATTGCTGACCGCCAAAGATCCTGTAAATCCCCCCATATTAACTTCTGCTCCGATTCGATAGATCTTATCTGCATTTTCATGATATTTATCATAGCTGAGTTCTGTAACAACATATGCGATTATCAATATGCAGCAGGTCATTCCGATCGCGAGTCCGGCGATATTGATAAAAGCATATCCTTTATGTCTTTGTACATTCCTGATGGCTATTCTTAGGTAGTTCTTAAACATTGGGCACTCCTGTCTCCAGAGAAAATCCTGTATTCAATATAAGATACGAAAATAATCTGGTTAAAGTTCCATGCATCAATCATGGAGATTATTTATGTAGGGGCTTGATTTATCAAGCCCACATTGCTTGTGCCAGGAGGGGAGCGTAACGGTAATCTCATGCACTGGGGATTGATTTATCAAACCTAGCTTATGGAGACCGTCACTGCGAATTCCCAAGGGGTACGTGGCAACCTCAGCCTTTTTGTATATGGATTTTTGAAGATCATAAATTTAAAAGTAAACAAATTTGATATGTTAAACGGCTAATATATTGGAAGAATAACCCGACGGGTAAAAAAAAGTACAGGAGGAAGAGATGAAAAGCAGATTTTTTACTTTTGGTTTATTAGTTGTTGTCCTTTTATCTTTTGGAGCGATAAAGAATGGGGAAGTCGGAAAAATCGATGCTAAGATCAAAGAAGCTGAAAGTTTGATTTTTGGTCCAAGCGGACCGGGAGACAATCCTAAGAAGGGATTTGAGCTGCTTTTAGATGCGATTGAAATGACCGCTCCACATACGGAATTTTCTCCTGAATTTAAAAACAAGATTGCAGAAGTAAAAAAAATATCTAAAGAAACTTCTTTTCTGAATCCAGAAGGAATTGCTCTTCTTAACAAGGCCTATCGTTCAATTAATGATGGGAAGGATTTTCAGATGCCTAAAAGCATATCGCAGATAAAAGATGCTGTCGTTTATGCCCGCAGCCAAATTGAAACTGCCCGGAAAGACCTCAACAACGGCAAATACAACAACTCGGTAAAATTACTGTTGGAGACCTGTTTGATGATCGTCACCCCTGTGGAAAAAAAGATTAGGGGCTTGATTTATCAAGCCCGCCTTTCCCTTTTTCCATAAAAAAGAGGAAATTTGCAGTATATCCCTCTTTTCTTATCCTTTAGTTCTATTATCGTTTCTGGTATGCTGGTTTTCCTACCTTCTTGGGAGGATTCTCTTTGAGCATGCGAAGGACTTCTTTTATGGCTCGCTCCAGTTGAGGATCCACACCTTTGGAGAGTTGACTCGGGTCGTCGATGACTTCGATATCCGGGTCAACGCCATGTCCTTCCTTGAACCACACGCCCCTGTTGCTGTATATACGTCCTTCGGGAACAGTGTGAAGTCCGCCGTCAACGAGTCTATGGCCAACTGCAGGGCCGATGAGAGCTCCGTAAGTCCGCATACCGATAACGAGCCCAGCTCCTTGATCTTGGAAGGTAAAGGGAAGCGCATCTCCTCCTGAGCCGCTCCAGCCGTTTATGAGCATGACTTTAGGTCCTGGATTTGCCTTCTGAGGCTGCTGGGTTTCCTTGCTGTGCCGCCAAGCGAGGTAGTGTACTATCGGTCGACTGAGAAGCTCTACGAATCGATTGGCAAGCTGCCCGCCACTGTTAAACCTCTCGTCGATGATGAATCCATCCCTGTCTAGCTGACTATAGAATTGTCGTATGAGTTGGTTCTGTCCGTTGAAAGCCGTATCTTGCATGTAGATGTAGCCAACGCGACCATTCGAGGCTTCCTCAACTCGGCGTCGGTTCTGCTCAATCCATTCTCTATGGCGCAACAGAGTTTCGTTCCTCAAGGTCTCTACGATCACTTCGTGTGCACCTTGCATGCCTGGTTTGTCATTTACAGTCAAGGAAACGGTTTTTCCTGCCAGGCCCTGGAAAGCGGCGTATGGATCCTTGTTCGTATCCAATGGCCTGCCGTTTACTGCCAGGATAAAGTCGCCTTCTTTTACCTTGATTCCCGGTTGCTTGAAAGGAGAACGGATATCATCCCAAGGCGCGGCCTCTACAATTCGATTAATGCGAAATCTGCTGTTCTCGAGAGCCCAGTCAATGCCGAGGAGGCCGACATTCTGTCGTTCTCCCTGCTCAAGCTCGCCTCCTCTTACATAAGTGTGAGAGGCATTGAGCTCAGCGATAACCTCACCAAGCACGAAGTTGACATCCCAGCGGGTTACTGCATCTTTCAGGAGAGCGCTGTACTGCTTTCGCACTCCTTCCCAATCAATGCCGTGCATTCCTGGATCGTAGAAATAATCACGGTACTTCCTCCAGATATCCATGAACATTTGCTTCCATTCGGCTCTGGGATCTATCATCATCTCAAGCTCGTTGGATCTCAGTCGCTTTGTCAGCCTCTGCTTGGGTCTGATGTCGATAATGTAGTAAGAGCGGCGGTTATGAACAAGCATTTTCTTGCTGTTGGCCGATATGTCGAAGCCTCCTGCGTCTTCAAGTATAATCTCTTCTTTGCGTTTTTCCATGTTGTAGGCAACTACAGGGCTCTTCCGGTCGCTTGAGCCTGACCGTGGACGCCGATGATAGATTATCTGTCCTTTAAGGGCACTCAGTGTAGAGTAGTTCCCAGCTTCAATGGGAAGAATGACTGCTCTTCCCTCGAAGCCCTCGAGGTTAATCTTAAGAGGCTCTGGTTCTTTTTTCTTTTATTCATCCTTGGATTCCTTAGGTTTTTCAGCTTTCTTTTTTTGTGCTTTTTTATCTGGCTTTTTATCTTTTGGCTTCTCTTCCTTCACCTCTTCTGCATCATTTCGTGGGGCCAGAGGCGATGGAACATCCTTGCGAAGCGGAACGGCGATGATTCTCGTCGCGTTTGGATATATCCAGGTATCATCCAGATCGCTGTAAACAGGAAAGAACGACCGGTTGGAGAGATAGTAGAGGTATTTCCCTTCAGGATCAAAGTCCGGGTCAAAATCGCTGTAGTACCCGGATGTTACTTGATGGCGTGCTTTTGTCAGAGCATTGTACAGGAATATTGCTCCTTGAAAATTGTCGAGAATTTTAAAGTAACCTAGCCAGTTGCTGTCTGCTGACCATTTGATATCGAATCCAGCCAGACTCGGGTGCATCATCCAGTTAAGTGTATCTACCTTAACTAATTTTTGCATATCCATATCGAATACTTGAATGGTCTGGGTGTTGTCGATAAAGGCAATTTTCTTGCTGTCTGGTGACCAGAAGGGCTGATAACGGAAGCCTTTACCGAGTTGAGTCAGTTTCTTTTCCTTGCTAGAACCATCAGCTGCCCGTACGTAAAGCTCGTATTCGCCCGTCACATCGCTCCAGTAAGCAATGTGTTTCCCATCGGGCGACCAAGATGGATACCGCTCGGCCGAACCTGAGCGCTGTGTCAAGTTCCTAATGTAGCCGTGCTCTGCAGGAACAGTGAATATATCACCCCGGGCCTCAAACACAGCCCTTTTGCCTGATGGTGATATATTCGCACCTTGAATATAATTTTCTACTTTAACCATACGGGGTTTCACTGTTGCCATGTCAGTGACGACATTGATTTTCACTTCGTTGTATTTTTCTGTCTCGAGATCGAGCAGGTAGAGGCGACCTCCAGCTTCAAAGACGATGTCTGAAGGTCCGATCGCTGGGAAGGAAATATCGTAATCCTTAAAGCGGGTGACCTGCTTCATCTCATTGGTCTTTAAATCGTATTTCCAGATGTTCTGCCGCTGGCTCTTGCCGCGATCAGAGAGAAAGTAGAGGGAGTTTCCATACCACATGGGGAAATCATCGTTCGCATCGCTTTGTGTTAGATTGCGGGCAGACTTTGTCTGAAGTTCAA
>CP070825.1:2581104-2688224 GCA_020344415.1 Candidatus Aminicenantota bacterium | reverse complement strand
TGGCGACTAGATCACCGTATTTTTTGGTCAGTGATTCGACTTCAATCATTCTCTGATTGACCTCCTTTTTGAAAGATTGCCGCGTCGCTTTGCTCCTCGCAATGACAATCTTTTTTGTCATTGCGAGCCCTGATGGGGCGAAGCAATCCTCACAAAAAATGAAGAGATTGCTTCGTCATTCCATTCCTCGCAATGACATCCGTAAGGTGGGCTTGATAAATCAAGCCCCTACCTCCTTCATGTGGGCTTTATGTATCAAGCCTCTACAAATCCTTAACTCATCCATATCAGCAAAAGTTACATTCGTTCTGGTCGTGGAATACCCATGAGAGAAAGCGCCCGGCCCAGAACTTCTTTTACGTAATGGATAGTCAAGATGCGTATATTCTTAACCTCTCTATTCTTTTCGGCCAAAACAGGATAGATGTGATAGTATGTATTAAATTTTTGACACAGGTTGAAGGAGAATTTTGCCAGGTGAGAAAATTCCAGAGAATAGATTGAATGGAGAATTTCTTCTTCAAACTGAGATGCATACAGAACAAGTTCCCAGAAATCTGCCTGTTCCGCCTCAGTTAATAAATCCAGCGGAAGTTTTCCTGAGGAGATGAGTGGTTGGATGTCTTCCTCCTCAAATCCCTCTCTTTCTTCTAATTTGCGAAAAATGCTGTTTATTCGGACCAGTGTATACTGGAGATAAGGTCCTGTCTCTCCCTCGAAATTGAGCGCATCTTCGAAATCAAAAACAATGAGAGAATTCCGAGTGAATTTGAGCATGAAATAGCGAAGCGCCCCGCAAGCAATATCGTGGGCTATCCCAGTTTGTCGGTCTGAAGAAAGCTCAGGATTTCTTTTCTCCACTTCTGTTAATGCTTTCTCTTCGAGTCTATCCAGCAGGTCATCTGCCTTTATTCCCAAGCCTTTTCTTCCGGAGACTTCAAGGAAATTTTTTTCCTTGTCTTCTTCTGAAACTTCTAGGCTAAGTTCCCTCAAACTTTTCGGGGAAAGGGCAACCATCTCATAGGAGAAATGGATGGATTTTTCAGCCTGCGCCATGTAGTTTAAGGCTCTCAGTCCCTGGACGACAATTTTTTGAAGATAAGACTGTCTCTGGTCTATGACATTATATACTCGGCTTCCCTTTCCAAACCGAGGAGAATCAGGTTTCGGTTGAGCTGTTGTTATCCAGATCGTTCTGCCATCTTCTTCAATAAAGGGCTCATAATGGAAATCTCTCTCTAAGAGGCCGAATTTCCATAGTTGATAGGCAATATCTTTTCCTACATAGGTAACTGTACCGTCTGAACGGACGATGATTTTCTCCTTTTCTGTATCGTTTTCAAGCCCCATTACCCAGCAGCCTTCGTTTTCACCGGTAGTTGAAAGGTAAACGCCCTTTTTTTCTTTCAAGAGCGAAAAGGCTTTTTCCCAGAAGTGTAGCTGCAGAATACTACTTTCACAGGGGAGAAGGTCATAGCTGACGTTGATTCTCCTCATGGTACTGAGATGGGCTTTGATGATTTGGCGGGAGATATAATTTGCAATTTCATATTCGGGATTTTCTTCTATCTCGATTTTCTTCAAGATTTCTGATCTTCGTTTCTGAACTTGGGGATTTTTCTCCAGATAAGATGAGACCTGGGTATAGAGGTCCCAACAGTAGAAGTCGAATTTTTCCTTGATTTCTCTGATTTCGGCTATGCCTTTCTTTTCCAAGTCCATGAAGCCGAAGACAACATCAGCCACCTGTACTCCTGTGTCGTCTATGTAATTCTGAATCTCCACATTCTCTCCCTTATATTTTAGACAGCGGCCAAGGCTATCTCCAAGGCAAGCATTCCTTAGATGACCTATGTGGGCAGCCTTATTGGGATTGATATTGGTGTGTTCGATGATGATCTTTTTTTCTTGTTGAGAGAGCGAGGTTTTGCTTAGGGAGTGAAGCCTTGCAGAGAAAAAGGCTTTTCTATCCATGAAAAGGTTGATATAGCCTGCTCCTGCCACCTCGACCTTTTGAATGCCCTTGAGAGCATGAAGTAAAGGAATGACCTCTTGGGCTATAGTTCTTGGCTGACTCTTCAATTTTTTTGCCAATTGAAAGGGAAAGGTCAGGGCCAGGTCACCCATGCTTATCTGAGGAGTATAGTTTATTTCCAACTCAGAGGGATCAATAGAGTATTTTCCCTTAAGAGTTTTGGCTATTTCTTCTTTTAGTTGGGCTTTGAATTTAAGCATAGTTGGTTTTTAATTATAACAAATTTATCCAGATGAACAAGGCTTGCGCCGATTTTTCTTGCATCAAAAGATATAATGTGGTAGTTAAATAATTTCAATAAGAGGCCTGTAATGAAGAAAACTCGTCTAAATTCCTTTCATAAAAGCCTTGGCGGTAAGATGATAGAATTCTTTGGCTGGGAAATGCCTCTCGAATTCAGCGGGATTGTCGAGGAACACCTGGCAGTCAGGGAAAAAGCCGGGCTCTTTGATGTCAGTCATATGGGGGAAATACTCATTCTTGGAAAGCAAGCTCTTGATTTCATCCAGTATTTAACACCCAACGATGCTTCTCGTCTAATACCGGGAAAGGCACAGTACACAGCGTTGATCACTCCCAAAGGAACCTTTGTGGATGATCTTCTCGTCTACTGTCTGAATGGTAATAAATATCTTTTGGTGGTCAATTGTGCTAACTCTGATAAGGACTATGAGTGGATCTTAAGCCATCAAGAAGGTTATGAAGTAAAAGTTGAAAATAAGAGCGATGATTATACTCAAATTGCGCTTCAAGGGCCCCTGGCATTAGAGATTCTCACGCCATTGACTGAGATTGATTTAGAGGAGATGAAGCCCTTCAGGGCTAACTTGGGGAAAATAGCAGAAGAAGATGTTCTTGTCTCCAGGACAGGTTATACAGGAGAAGATGGATTTGAGATTTATACTCTTTCTTCCAAACCAGAAAACATATGGGGGGCTATTTTAGAGAGAGGAAAAGATTATGGCCTTCTTCCTATAGGGCTGGGAGCACGCGATACACTCCGGCTGGAAGCCAGATTGATGCTTTATGGAAACGATATAGATGAAACGACTACGGTTTTAGAAGCAGGTCTGGGTTGGCTGGTGAAATTAGATAAAGGTGAATTTTTAGGGAGGGAAGCCCTCCTTAGGCAGAAAGAAGAGGGGATCAAGAGAAAGCTTATCGGTTTCGAACTTATAGAAAGAGGAATAGCTCGACCCCATTATCCCGTCTATATAAAAGGGGAGAAAGTCTCTGAAGTAAACTCAGGTACATTTTCTCCCTACTTGAAGAAGAGCATCGGTTTAACCTATCTTCCGATCGGACACACAGGAGAGGGAACAGAATTTGAAATAGGAATAAGAGATAGAAAGATAAAGGCTAGGGTTATCCCAACTCCTTTTTATAAGAGAGACGAGGGCAGTTAGTCAATTGTCATTGCGAGGAGATTTGTAGGGGTTTGATTTATCAAGCACACCTTCAATATATTTTCGGTTTAAGTTAAAAAGCGGAGGTTTAGAAATATGTATCCTGACAATTTTTATTACTCAAAAGATCATGAATGGATTGAGATCAAGGAAGGTAAAGCTACTGTTGGAATCACTGATTTTGCTCAAAAACAGCTCGGTGATGTTGTCTACGTTGAGTTGCCTCAGTCCGGCAAGCATCTAGAGTTCCATCAATCCATTGGTGTCATTGAGTCTGTTAAGGCTGTTTCCGACGTTTATTCTCCTATTTCCGGTGATGTTATTGAAGTAAACGAAGAGTTGAATAATTCCCCCGAACTTGTCAACCAGGACCCTCACGGAAAAGGCTGGTTTATCCGTCTGGAAGTAAAAGATGCGACCGAGGTTGAAAAATTGATGTCGGCATCTGAATACGAAAAATTTTTGGAAGGAATCGAAGAATAACCTCTAATCCATTTGATTGATTCTGAGGATATTTAAGATATGAGTTACATCTCTCTCGGTGATAAAGACAAGAAGGAGATGCTGGCCAGGATAGGCGTTTCTTCTACTGCAGAACTCTTTCATCCCATCCCAAGGGAGATTAAGCTCGAAAAACAGCTTGAAGTGCCTTCTCCTTTAACAGAGCCAGAGCTCATTCATTATTTTGAAACTGCGGCGCAGAAGAATAAATTTCATACTTGTGTTTCTTTTTTAGGGGCTGGAGCATATCCCCATGTGATCCCTTATGTGGTTGATTATATAAGTTCAAGAGGAGAGTTTGTAAGCCCTTATACCCCTTATCAACCGGAGGTCAGTCAAGGAACCCTTCAGGTTATTTTTGAATTTCAGACTCTTGTCTGTCAGCTTTCAGGAATGGAGATTGCCAATGCTTCTCTTTACGATGGGGCTTCTGGTGCAGCTGAGGCAGTCCTCATGGCTCACCGACTGAAAGGGAGACCCAAGGTACTGGTAGCCAAGACGCTCCATCCTCAATACAAAAAAACTATCCAGACTTATGTTAAAAATTTAGGGATTCAGATCGAAGAAATCGGCTATTCAGAGAGAGGAGAAGTTGATTTTGAGCATTTGGAAAGAAAACTGGATGATGACACGAGCGCTGTTGTCTCACAGTCGCCAAATTTCGTGGGGACAGTAGAGGATCTCAAAAGGCTTTCTGAATTGGCTCATAGCCATGATGCTTTATCCATAGTTGTTGTGGCAGAAGCTGTTTCCCTTGGTATTCTGGAGGCTCCCGGAGAGCTTGGAGCTGATATTGTTACGGGTGAGGGACAATCTTTCGGTCTGCCCCTCAGTTTTGGCGGGCCTTATTTAGGTTTCATGACCTGCAGAAAGGAATTTGTCCGTCAATTCCCCGGGCGCATCGCAGGTCAGACCAAAGATGTGGAAGGAAGAAGGGGATTTGTTCTGACTCTCTCGACAAGAGAACAACATATAAGACGAGAACAGGCCACTTCAAACATCTGCACAAACCAGGCTCTATGTGCGTTGAGAGCAACGATATTCTTGGAGACTTTAGGAGGAGAAGGCTTAAGGGAACTTGCCTGGCAGAATATCCAGAAAGCCAATTATGCTTTAGAAAGGCTAAGTCAGGTAGAAGGCATAAGACGGCGGTTCAATGGAAACTCTTTCAATGAATTTGTTCTGGAATTCTCAGAGGGCTGGTCAAAGGTCGATAATTTCCTCAGAGAGAAGGGGGTCATTGGAGGCCTAAGTCTTGGGACTTTTTATCCTGAACTTGAAAATTGCGCCTTGATTTGTGTGACTGAGATGCATAAAAAAGAAGAGATTGATAGATTGGTTGAACTCATGGAAGAGGCAATCTAGGAAATAAAAGATGATTCGCGAACCACTGATTTTTGAAATAAGTGATACTGGAAAGAGAGCATTTGCTCTGCCCAAGCTCGATGTTCCTCCAAATGAAGAGCGTCTTCGAGACCTCCCTATACGGGAACAGATTAAAGGTTTCCCTCTAGTTTCTGAAGTAGAGGTCATCAGGCATTTTACCAGACTATCAAAGACTAATTTCTGTGTGGATGAAGGTTTTTATCCCCTGGGTTCATGCACAATGAAGTACAATCCAAAAATAAACGAAAAAATTGCTTCTATCTTGGAGTTTACTGTCTCTCATCCCTATGCTCCTCAAGACTTTATTCAGGGAAACCTTGAGGTGCTCAAAACGACGGAAGAGCTTCTGGCTGAGGTTACGGGGATGGATGCTGTCAGTCTTCAGCCTTCAGCAGGAGCTCAAGGTGAGCTGGTCGGTATGATGCTCATTCGCGCTTGCCTTGAAGAAAGGGGAGACCCGCGCAAAATCGTTCTCATTCCTGATTCGGCTCATGGAACAAATCCTTCGAGTGCTCACATCTGTGGCTATCGGGTCCAGGAAATAAAATCTAACGAGAGCGGCACGATCGATTTAGAGAGTCTTACTCAGAACATGACCGAAGATGTGGCAGCTTTGATGATCACCAATCCCAATACTTTGGGGATTTTTGAAGTTGATATAAAGGAAATAACAAAGATCGTTCATTCTAAAGGAGGCTTTGTCTATATGGATGGAGCCAATATGAACGCTTTGATAGGAGTTGCTAGACCTGGAGATATGGATGTGGATGTCATCCACCTCAATCTGCACAAGACTTTTTCTACACCTCACGGGGGAGGAGGACCTGGGGCAGGACCGGTCGGAGTGAAGAATGAGCTGGAGCCCTATCTTCCTATTCCTATTATAGAAACGAAGGGAGACAGATATTTCCTTAATTTTGATCGTCCAAAGACTATAGGAAGAGTCCGAAGCTTCTATGGGAACTTCCTCGTTATCGCTAAAGCTTTGGCTTATATCCTTTCTTTGGGTCCAGAAGGGCTAAAAGAAGTTGCAGAGATTTCTGTTTTAAATTCTAATTATATACGCAAAAGTTTAGAAAAGGATTATTGCCTGACTTATGCAACACCAACATTTCATGAATGTGTTTTTTCGGATAAATTTCAGAGAGAACATGGAGTGTCTAACCTTGATATCGCAAAAAGGCTTATCGATTATGGTTTGCACCCGCCTACTATGTCTTTTCCGTTGATCGTTCGTGGGGCTTTGATGGTTGAGCCGACAGAAACAGAAAGCAAGAGGGATCTGGACCTTTTCATTGATGCCATGAAGCAAATTTCAATAGAAGCCAAAGAGAATCCCGATGTCGTGAAATCTGCTCCCCATACATCCTATGTGAGGAGATTGGATGAAACCACCGCTGCACGCAATCCTGTGTTGCGATGGAAGGAAGAAAAGGAGATATCTGAACAGGAATAATAATATGAGCATTCAAAGCCTTATCATGGATCTCCAGATGTTCTGGGCTAAGCAGGGATGCTATCTCGCTCAGCCTTACGATCTTGAAGTTGGTGCCGGAACAATGACCCCGGATACGTTTTTCAGGGTTCTCGATAAAAGACCATGGAAGGTTGCTTACGTACAACCTTCTCGAAGGCCTGCAGATGGGCGATTCGGAGAGAATCCTCACAGAGTCCAGAAACACTTCCAATATCAGGTGATAATAAAGCCTTCTCCATCAAATATTCAACAAATCTATATTGACAGCTTGGCTGCGTTGGGTATCAATCTCCAGGATCATGATATCCGTTTCGATGAGGATGATTGGGAATCGCCAACTATCGGGGCCTGGGGCGTCGGGTGGCAGATTATGTTAGATGGTCTGGAGATTACTCAGTTTACTTATTTTCAGCAGGCGGGAGGGATTGACCTTTTTCCGGTGCCCGTTGAGATTACTTATGGATTAGAAAGATTGGAAATGTTCTTGGAAGAAAAAGGTAACATGTATGACCTGAACTGGTCTGATGATGTTCTCTACCAAGATTTACGATTTCGCGAAGAGAAAGAGTTTTCAGAATACAACTTTAATTATGCAAATATAGGGATGCTTAGGAAGTCATTCCAATTGCACGAAAAAGAAGCACACCAGCTCATCAAAAAAGACCTGCTCCTTCCAGCCTACGATATATGCCTTAGATGTTCCCATGTTTTTAATCTTTTAGATTCAAGGGGAGCCATAAGTGTTACAGAAAGAGTCAAGCTAATCGGCCAGATAAGGAATCTTGTCAATCAAATTGCACAAAAATATACATCTGGGGAGAGCTTATCGTGATCGATTTTCTGTTAGAGATAACCACTGAGGAGATGCCTCCTTCTCATATCAAAACAGCTCTTGTGCAGTTGAGAGAGAGTCTGGTTGCAGAACTGCTTGCCCAGAAAGTTGATGCAGGAGAGATCAGGGCTTATGGGACGTGCCGGCGAATGATTATTGCTGGCAACCTCGCTGTTAGACAAAAGGATAGTGAGGAAGAAATCATTGGTCCGCCAAAGGCTGCGGCCTTTACCCAAAATGGTTCTCCCACGCCTGCGGCTCGTGGATTTGCTAAATCTAAAGGTGTTGAGATTCGAAGTCTTGAAGTCATAAAGACTAACCGAGGAGAATACCTAGGCATAAGAAAAGTTGAAAAAGGAAGCCCTACTAAAGATTTACTCAAAGACATTATTCCTCGCATTGTCTCTTTCCTTTCCTTCCCAAAAATGATGAGATGGGGAAAGAATTCTTTTCGATTCTCCCGTCCGATCAAAAATATTCTTTGCCTTTTCGATGGGAAAGCACTTCCTTTTTCGATTGCAGGAGTTGCTTCAAGGAATATAACGACCGGGCACAAGATTTATTTTCCTCAGAGAGTCAAAGTAAGGTCTTTCCCGGATTATAGAAAAGCGTTAAAGAACAAAAAAGTAATCATTGATCCAGAAGAAAGAAAGAGCATGATTCTGAATCATATAGAGAGAAAGATTTCTCCGAAAAATGCTGAACTTCATCCTGATGATGAATTGCTGGAAAGCCTTATATATGATGTCGAACATCCTTATGTTTTTTTGGGCTCGTTCCCAGAAGAGTATTTAGATTTGCCCCTGGAAATCTTAAGCACCGCCATGAGGGAAGGGCAGAAACTTTTTTCTGTTGTCAGAGGAAAGAGGCAGTTGCCATATTTCCTGGGAGTCGCTGATGCCTATAGGGATTCAAAATCTCTCATCCGGAAAGGAAACGAGAGGGTTCTCAAGGCTAGATTGGAAGATGCACGGTTTTTCTGGAAGCAGGATTTGAAAATCTCTTTGAAATCGAGATCAAAGCTTTTGAACCGAGTCGTTTTTCAAGAAAAGCTGGGAAGCTATGAAGACAAAATCCAGAGGTTAAAGAAAATCACTGCCTACATAGCTGATAAAATCGACGCCGTAAAGGAAAAGAAACATGCTATTGCAGCAGCAGAGCTTTCCAAGATAGACCTCCTAACAGAAATGGTAAGGGAATTTCCATCTCTTCAGGGCAAGGTCGGGGGGCTATATGCCAGAGAGGAAGGGAATCCTGCACCCATCTGGCAAGCTGTCTATGAGCATTATCAACCTGTAAGCCTGGATGATGAATCACCTTCGAGTGTCGCTGGCGCAATGCTTTCGATTGCAGATAAGTTAGATTCGGTCGTAGGAGTAGTGGGAATTGGGATAAAGGTGTCTGGTTCGAAGGATCCATTTGGCCTGCGTCGCTTGGCTCAAGGCGCTTGCAAGGTTATTCTTGAGAAGAAATTATCTTTTTCTTTCCCCCGCCTTTTGGATAAAGTTATGAATGTCTTTGGAGATAAACTCCATGAGCCAAGAGATTTATTGAAAAAATACTGTCAGAATTTTTTTTCAGAGCGGCTTCGCTATATCTTTGAAAGGCAAGGATACCAGTATGATTTGGTAGATGCGGCACTGGGAGCAGGAATTGATGACGTCTATTACTCCTTTCTCCGGCTAAAGGCATTACATAGCCTTAAGGAAAGTGCGCAATTTGAGGCAGCCGTCCTCACTGCCAAGAGAGTGAACAATATTCTGCGTGACCAACCTCTTTATAAGATAAATCCAGAACTGCTGAAGGAGAAAGAAGAAAGGGAGCTTTATACAACTCTCTGCATCATAAGAGATAATGTTCTCCCGTTGATTGCAAAAGGCGATTTCACTAAAGCTCAAAGAATCATCTTCAGGATAAGGCCGATCCTGAATGATTTCTTCGACAATATTCTTGTTATGGTAGAAGAAACAAGAATCCGGCGAAATCGTCTTGCGCTTCTTCAGGAAATTAGCAAGCTTTTAATTCAGGTGGCCGATTATTCACGAATAGTCATAGAAGGTTAAGAGCTTGCCAAGTTAGCCTCTTTCTTCCACCAAGCATATTCCTTCCCCATTGGATGTGAGCAAAGGGAGTAGGGTCCTTTTATTTGATTTAAGAACTAACCATCGATTTCATATTTTTCAGTTTCCGCTTTATCCGGCGTTAAAAATTTTTGTTCTAAAGCGATAACCTTCACTAGGTTACCTGGATAATTTTGCTCTTCTTTTTCTCCATAAGGATTAAATTGAACCCCAATTTGATATTTATCTTGTCCCTTGATTGCAGATAGCCATTTTACTTTTCCATTGAACGTCAAAGGAACCTGTTCTCCTGGGAGGGAGATTTTCAGAATTATATCAGAACCAATCTCAATAGGCTTATTTCCGACAAACTTAAGACCTCCGCGGCTCAGATTAAGAATTGGACAGAATTCTTCCTCGTATTTTTCTTTAGACGAAGGAGACTTTATTGCGGCGAAATTGACCGTTGCACCAGGGATCTCAAACCTTTTACAGGTTCTTCTTCCCAATTCTTTATCTTCCAATCATGTCCCCTGTTTAGTTTTCTATTATATGGGTGAGCCACTCACCGATCTCAAATTAGTCAGCAGGAGGTTCCTCTTGAGCTGTTTCCGGCTTCTCCCAGAGTAATAATCCAGGTTATTCACCTTTATGCAATTATACCTTGCACAGTAAGATTCACTTCTTTTGATTTAATTCCCACATAAAATATATCAAATGAATTTGAAAAGTCAAAAGAAAAAAGGGAGGAAAAAAGAGAACGTTCCCCGGTATTATCTTAGAGTGCCTTCGTAGCGAGCTGTAAGCTGCCGGCGCCTGACATCTTCTGGAGTATAGGAGGGCAGAAGAACTGGAGCGATAAGGTCTGTTTTTATTTTTGCTCTCTTCAGTTCATTCTCATAGTTCTTGATATGCTCAAGTGTAAGTGGAGCTAGCTTTACCGATTTGGCATATTCAGCAGCGTGTTGTCCGGCCCGGCGCCCAAAGACATTGTAGTCGAGAACAGAATTTCCCATCAATCGGTTGCGTCCATGCACTCCGCCAGAAGCTTCCCCTGCGACATAGAGACCGGAAAGGTTGGTCTCACATTTTTCGTTTATATCGATTCCACCGTTCTGATAGTGAAGAGAAGGATAGACCAGCATGGGCTCTTTTGTGATATCGATTCCGTAGCGAATGAATTGTCTATGCATTGCGGGAAACTGTTTGTTTATATATCCTTCTCCCTGGAGCATTTCGATTAGTGGAGAGTCGAGCCAGACCCCAAGTCGTCCGCTTGGAGTTTCAATGCCATTGTTTTTTTCAAGACATTCTCTGATGAAAGCCGAACTCTCGACATCCCGCGGCTCCCGCGGAAAGACAAAAAGCTCTCCTTGTTTATTGAGTGGCTGCCCACCTGCTCCTCTGATTTTTTCTGTAATCAAAAAGCCTGCAATCTGCTCTGGAAAAACTGAGCCAGTGGGATGATATTGGACAGAATCCATGTAGAGGAGCTTGGTGCCTGCCCTATAAGCGATAATCAGGCCATCTCCTGTAGCTCCATAGTGATTGGTTGTGTCGAATCCTCTTATGTGAAGCCGGCCATAACCTCCTGTTGCGATGATCGTCGCCTTTGCTTTTACTACGAAATATTCTTCTGTTTCGAGGTTATAAAGGACTCCTCCTGCGCATCGTCCCTTTTTATCCAGGATTAATTCGATGGTAGGCATAAATTCCAAAGCCGTGATTTTTTCAGGGTGATTCCTGACTTCATCCATCAAAGTTCGCATGATAACAGCACCCGTATAGTCACGGCAGGAGTGCATTCTTTTTCGGGATGTTCCTCCTCCATGGAGGACCTGCAACGAGCCATCATCCAGTTTGTCCCACACAACACCAAGATCCTCGAGCCATTTGACCACATCAGGTCCATCTTCGGTTAGTGCCCGTACAAGCTCAGGCTTGTTTTCAAAATGACCCCCACCTATTGCATCCAGATAATGGCGAGTAGGGGAGTCTTTTTCAGGAACGGCTGCTTGCATGCCTCCCTGGGACATCATTGAATTGGCATCACCCATCCGCAGTTTTGTAGAAATAATCGACTGTGCTCCTTCCTGCATGGCAATGATAGCCGCTGCACATCCTGCGCCTCCACCTCCTATTATTAAGATGTCTGTCTCATAATCAGGACGGCTCAAATCAAAGAGCTCTGGCTTAACCCTGGAATAGGATTCCAGCATATCAGCTACTTCTGTAGTCAGTTGTTCACCTTTGTTCGGACCTATTCGGATTTTGCGTCTTGCTTCAGGTTTATAATCAGGATGAAATTTATTCAGGACTTCCTCCCTTTCCTCAGCGCTCATGGGAGGGAATACAGGTTTTCCTGATTTTGCAAGCTCAAACCTTTTATTTCGTGATTTAGCCACTTTGTCGAGTGATTCATTCATGTATTCTGGATACATCTGACTCTCCTTATCATGCTTCGAAACAGGATTTTCTTAAAACCATTGCCTTGGGACAATGCTATTTTATTATTCAAGGTCTCTTTCGTAGTATTTCTTTTTTAATTTATCTTTTTTCATTTTTATCAATTCTTCATACTCTTTGTCATATTTATGCTTTTTGACTTCTTCTATTCTTTTTTTAAGTTGTTTGCTTTCCTTTGCAAGGTATTTTCCATAGAGTCTTCGTGCCAGCAGCCCGACGTTGTACTGGACTATTTCTGCTGGACACCTGATAGCACACATGCCACAGCTGAGACAGTCAAAGGAGAGGTCCATAACTTGCTCGATATCCCCCCTCATGGCAGCCTGGATATAGTCCATGACTTCCAAGTCTTGAGGACAGGCCTTAGTGCAGGTATTACATGCGACACAACGGAATACTTCAGGATAGAGGTTTTGAAAAGTGGCGACATTTGGCTCGAGTTTATCGATGTCGTATACAGGCTTTTGTGCTGGAATAGCTGGCAACTGAGAAAGCCACATGCCATCTTCAACAAGAGTTGTGCAGGCCAGCCCTGTGTAGATTTTATAATCATCGGGAAGTCTGAAGACAGTTGCGCAGGCGCCACAAAAGCCTTCACGGCATCCTGCGCCTCTTTTTATCTGATAACCTGCATATTCTATCGCTCCCATGATCGTGGCTTCAGCTGGTACTTCATGGGCCTTGCCCATGATGAATACTGTCACCATTTCTTTTTCTGGGGCTTTTTTTGTGGGTTTCACCTTAGCTTTATTTTCAGGCTTCTTTTTAGCTGCTTTCTTTGTTGCCATTCCCGATTCTCCTTTTAATATTCTTGGGGCAATTTTTTAAGTTCAGCCCAGGAATAGACAGGGCCATCTTTACATACATAATGAACGCCAATATTGCATCTTCCGCATTTTCCTATGCCACATTTCATTTTGTTCTCGACCGTGGTGTAAATCTGCTCATCTTTAAAACCAAGCTCCTCGAGGGCCTTGATGACAAATTTGATCATGATGGGTGGACCGCAGGTCACTGTTATGGCGTTTTCAGGGGAGGGTTTTTTATCAGTGACATTCTGAGGTACGAATCCGACGAACTCTTCCCACTCGGGCTCCTCTACATCTACAGAGAGATGGACTGTCATGTTCTTTCTGAGCTCTTCCAGTTCTTCTCTAAAAACCAGGTCTTTGGATGTCCTTGCTCCGTAAATCAGCATGAGGTCTCTATAGTCTTCTTTTTTGCCCAAAGCTGTTTGGAGGACTGACCAGATAGGAGCCAGGCCAATGCCTCCACCGATAAATATGAGGTTTTTCCCCCTCCAGTCTTCAATCGGAAAACCATTGCCATAAGGACCCCTGACTCCTATGATGTCTCCGATCTGCATGTCATGTAGTGAAGTGGTAACCCTTCCCATTTTCAGAATGCTGAATTGGAGATAGTCTTTCATAAGAGGGGAAGAAGAAATGGAAATCATCGATTCGCCTTTACCAAAAACAGAGAGCATGGCACACTGCCCACAGCGAAAGGAAAAATCATTCTTGTTGAGAAACTCTGTTCTGAAGGACTTGATAGGTCGTGCCCCACCCACTTCTTTTTTAATATCGATCAATTTGGCAAGTTTCGGGATGTAAGCGTTATGATCCATAATCTCTCACCTTATCGAGAACTTCTATAATGTCTATCCCAACTGGGCATTTTGAAACGCACCTTCCACAGCCTGTACATTGATAATTCTTGTGCTTTTCGACAAAATACTGGAATTTATGCAAGATTCTCTGGCGTAACCGCGAAGCTCTATCTGGCCTCGGGTTGTGGCCTGAGGAATGCATGGTAAAATCAGGAAACTGACAGTTATCCCATGTCCTAATTCTCTTGCCTTCTAGAGGAGATGAAGATGAAACTTCATCATTCATATCGAAACAATGGCAGGTTGGACAGAGATAGGTGCAGATGCCACAGCGGATGCAGCTCAGAGATTCTTCATCCCAGAAAGGAGAATCGAACATCCCTTTAAGTTTTGGAGGTATCTTTTTTGTTTCTTTGATTTGGCGCTTTATCCTCTTTTCAGATTCGACATTAATCTTTTGAGCATCTTTTTTATCTTTTGCTGTGGGAGGCTTGAAAAGGTTCTTGGCCAGATTTATGAGCTTATCTCCTTTTTCTGTGAAAGTTTCTGTGAGATATCTGTCACCCAGATCGGTCATCAAGATATCCAGCCCCTCTTTGGAATGAGGGGAGCCGTCCACTGAAAGACAAAAACAATCGGGAGAGGGAGGAATGTTACAGGAGAGTCCCACAACTGTTATGGAATCTCTTCTGCTCCAGTAATAAGGATCCTCGAAGTCACCTCCAAAAACTTTATCTGTCAGAGTGAGGGCTTTTCCATCACATGGTCTTACGCCAAAGATAACAGATGAGGTCTCTTCTGGAAGAACTTCTTTGACTTGAAGGCCCTCTTCATTTGAACTGCTAAATTCCAAGAGGACTTCTGTCTGAGGAAAGATGATTTTTTTAGGAGAGAGGACCGCATTGGGATAGTCTAGATCTATGCTTTCTGGCTTATCAATTACCTCATATTCCCAGAGATCGTCCTTCTCCACAGGCGCATATATTGTGTAAGATGAAAGGTTCTTCAACCATTGTGGGAATGATTGTTTTAAGAGTATCTTTTCCATCGTCTCACCTGATAAAATCTTCTGGGTCCTCGTCCTTAAAAGAAGAAACAAGAGAAGGTTGGTCTGGATCGAAGCCAACCTCATATCCGAAAAGCTCTTTGGCTTCTTTTTCCAATTTTTTATTCAAGAATCGCAGGGGGATGTTCACCGGGCAGACCCTTTCGCATTCTCCACAGTCGATACATCGACCTGCAAGATGGATGGCTCTGATCAAGTGATAGACAAAATTTTCAGAAGAAACAGGGGATTTTTCTATCCATTTTATCTTTTGTGCTTTTTCTTCTGAGGTCGTATCGGCTGTCACAGCAAAGCTTATCGTATCAGCTACACATTCATCACAATAACACATCGGACAGACAGAACGGCAGGCATAGCAACGGATGCATTTGTCAATCTGCTCTTTCCAGAAAGCCCACTTTTCTTCTTTGGGTAGAGATTCCATTTTCTCTACCGACTTAAAAGGGTTTTCAAGAGGCCTCTCCACTTTTTCTCCGATGAGGACATCGTAGACGATGGGGAAATTGGCTTTGCATTCCAGGCATCTCTCAGCAAGAATCTCTTCGGCAGTCATTTCGACCTTGCCGTCTTTTGTTTTGATGATAAATTTATCCTTTTCGCCAAACTCAATCTTTTCGAGCTGCTTGCCTTTAAGCTTCTTTGCGAGTTTTTTCTCATCCAGAACTCCTGTATTTTCACAGGAAACTCCAATAATAAAGACATCATCTCGATTGATGAATTTCTCTTGGAGTAAGATATTAATGGCGCGGCTATCGCATCCTTTCACCACAAGGCCCACTGGCCGTTCATCAGGCTCCTTTTCTTGGGTTTTGCTTCTTTTTTCATCCAGGAGGAAACGGCTGAGGTTATAGACGCATGCAGGATTCCAGATGAGCCTGTCGACGTCTTCTGGGTTTTTTATGAAAGCCGGGATTGGCAGCACGCCGTTTGTGCCTCTTTCATAGCCGATGATGTATTTGACTTTTCCTTCTTCCAGCACCTTTTTTGCTTCTTTCTTGAGGTCTTCGACGTTCACCATTATTGATTTCTCCTCAGCTTTGTTTGAGGGCCAAGTGGTTTGATTTCTTCAACAAATTCTTTAATGACTTGGGTATATTTAGTTCCTTCAGCCGCTGAAACCCAGGACATCTGGAATCGTTCTGGTTCGAGACCTATAAACTCTAGCATTTTCTTGACTAAAGCTATTCTCCTTCTGGCATAGAAGTTACCTTGGATGTAGTGGCAATCGCCAGGATGACATCCTGATACCAAAACTCCGTCTGCTCCTTTGTTAAATGCTGAGAATATATATAAAGGCGACACGCTCCCTGAGCACATGACAGTGATGGGGATAACATTGGGTGGATATTGCATGCGAGAGACCCCAGCAAGGTCGCTTCCTGCTGAGGAACACCACTTGCAGAGGAAGGCGACTATTTTTGGTTCAAATTCTTTAGCCATAATCAGCCTCCGAGTGATGCTTTTATCATTTCGTGAACTTGAGCAGGAGTCAGGTTTTTGACCTGGATGGCTGCTCTTAAACAGGTAGCCGAACATGTTCCGCATCCTTCACAAAGCACTTCGTTCACTTCAACTTTGTCATCCTTGAGGGAAAGGGCATCATAAGGACAGACATAAACGCACATTCCGCATCCTGTGCAAAGGTTGTTATTGACCTTAGCCACTGTGGGTGCGTGGTAAAGCCTTTCCTGAGATAACACAGCAATGGCCTTGGCAGCTGCTCCGCTTGCTTGAGCCACAGCTTCAGGGATATCTTTGGGCGCTTGAGCGGCGCCGGCAAAGAACAATCCTGAAGTCACGCTTTCTACAGGTCTGAGCTTTGGATGTGCCTCTGAGAGAAAACCGTCTTTATCTATGGCGATTTTTAATTTTTTAGCCAGTTCTTCTGCGCCTTCAGAAGGGCGCATGGCGGTTGCCAGCACAACCATATCTGCATCGATCTCGATATCTTTCCCGGTGAGAGTATCGACACCCCAGACCTTGATTTTACCCTTGTCTTCGAATACTTTCGAAACTTTGCCTCGGAGATAAAGAACTCCATCCTCTTCTACAGCACGCTGCACAAATTCTTCGTATCCTTTTCCTCCGGACCTGATGTCGATATAAAAGATGTAGGCCTGCCCATCATGGACATGGTGTTTATAGAGCATGGCGTGTTTAGCCGTGTACATGCAGCATATCTTCGAGCAGTATGCGCAATGGAGTTCGGGATCGCGGGAACCTACGCACTGAATAAAAACAACCTCCTTGGGTTCTTTATGATCTGACGGTCTTAGGATTTTTCCCATGGTTGGCCCTGAGGCAGAACAGAGCCTTTCGAACTGAAGGCCGTCCAGGACATCCGGATATTTTCCATACCCGTATTCGGCCATTTTCTCTTTGTCGTAGAGATCATATCCAGTGGCAACTACGATTGCTCCCACATCCTCTTCTATGATTTCGGGTTTCATATCATAGTCGATGGCCTCTGGCTCGCAGACATCTGCGCATTTTCCACAGGCGATCGGAAGAAGCCCGGGACAGTTTTTTATGTCTAGGGTATAAGTAGCAGGGATAGCTTGAGGGAAGGGAATATAGATTGCTCTTCTTCCCGTCAATCCGATGTCGAATTCATTCGGAACAACCACAGGACAGACTTTGGTGCATTCGTCACAAAGTGTGCATTTATCCGGGTCAACATAGGTGGGTTTCTTGAGGATTTTGACTTTAAAATTGCCCACATATCCAGAGATTTCTTGGACTTCGCTGTAGGTCATAAGCTTAATCATTGGATGTTTAGAAACTTCTACCATTTTTGGCGTCAGGATACACTGAGAGCAGTCAAGCGTAGGGAATGTTTCTGATAGCTGGATCATGTGGCCTCCAATGGAAGGAGACCTTTCTACTAGGATAACTTCGTACCCACTGTTAGCCATGTCTAGGGCAGACTGGATACCGGCTATTCCTCCGCCAATAACCATAGCTCTCCGCGTAACAGGGATGCTTATCGGTTCTAAGGATTCATTCTGCCGGACCCTCTCCACAGCGCTCTTGATAAGTTTAACTGCTTTTTCTGTGGCTTTATTCATGTCTTTGTGAACCCAGCTGCACTGTTCTCGTATGTTGGCGATTTCGCACTGGAATGTATTGAGTCCGCCTGCTTTGGAGGTATTCCTGAATGTTGTTTCATGGAGGGTGGGAGAGCAGCAGGCAACAACTACGTTATCAAGCTTTTTTTCTTTTATGGCGTCTATGATAAGGTTCTGACCCGGATCAGAACACATGTAGACATACTCTTCAGAGTGGGCGACTCCAGCGTGTTTGGAGAGTTCTTTGGCTGCTTTCTTAACATCCACTGTTCCTGCGATGTTTATGCCGCAATGGCAAATGAAAACGCCAGTCCGTTTCATTTTTTTCCTCTCACTTCTTACTCATGGCTTTCTAAATAAGCTCGCTGAGTTAGCCGGGCCTATTTTTTAGCTTTCAGTTTATTTTTTAGATGTTCCTTTTTTAGTTTTTGGTTTTTTCTCTTCTTTTAAAATTTCTCTGCCGTAATCGTAACCTTTATCAAAGGCTTGTTTATTGAGCTCAAGGAATCTTCCAGGCACTAAGCCGGGGAGTGCTTTTTTCATAGCCTCTGGAGAAACGATTTGAGTGACCGCAGTGAAGAATCCCAACATCACAAGATTGGCTATGATTCGATTCCCTAATTCTTCGGCGAACCTGGTTGAAGGGACAGAAAAGAGCTTGATTTTTCCTCGAGAAGGTCTTGTCTTCACTAAATCCTTATCGATAATAAGGATTCCGTCATCCGGTAATTCTGGTTCGTATTTGTCATAAGCTTCCTGTGACATGGAGATAAGGATTTCTGGAGTTGTGATGTAAGGATAGAGGACTCGATCCTCTGAGACCACTAATTGTGAACTGCAGGCACTTCCTCGTGCTTCTGGTCCGAAGCTCTGAGTCAGTGTGGCATGTTTGTTGTCAAAAAGGGAAAGGGCCTTTCCTGTGATGAGGCCGCAGCGAATGATTCCCTGACCGCCAAAACCGGAAAACCTGATCTCACTCATGGCTTTCTCCGTAACGTTTATATTTATCGCCCAAAACTTTGCTCATGTGTTCATTCATACAATCGAGAAAGGTGGGTTTTTCTTTATCCACAAACTTGCCGACGATGAGTTTTCCCTGGTAACTAATATCAAGGGTTCGGGTGTCTGCTCCGTGCTGAATTTCTGATTTATCGTAATAGTATTTCAGGAGGTTCAATCCATCGCCGAGGCGATTCCTCCGGGCATAAAGAGTCACACAGGGAGTGATAACCTCAATGAAGGAAAAGCCTCTCTTAGCCAGCGCTTCCTGGATAGATTTGGTGACTCTCCTTAGATGGAGCGCAGTCCAGCGAGCGACATAGGTCGCACCGCAGGCATCAGCAAGATAAGGCAGGCTGAAAGGATATTCAAAATTACCAAAAGGGGCGGTGGAGGCATTCGCCTGAAGGGGAGTTGTAGCTGCGACTTGACCTCCAGTCATGGCATAATTGAAATTATTCACGCAGATGATGAGGAGGTCCATATTCCTCCTGGCTGCATGAATGAAATGATTCCCCCCGATTCCTGCAATGTCACCGTCCCCGCTGAAGACGACGACTTTTAAGTCAGGGTTTGCAATTTTTACACCTGTCGCAACTGGGATAGCCCGGCCGTGGGTAGTGTGAATGGAATCCAGTTTGACGTAACCGGCCACTCTTCCAGTGCACCCGATTCCGGATAGTATAGCGGTCTTATCCAGGTCAATTTCGCTTTTGCGCAGAGCTTCTGCGAAGGAAGTGACAACGGTTCCTATTCCACAACCAGGGCACCAGATGTGGGGGATTCTGTCCATTCTCAAGAAGCCCTCCACCGGATTTTTTTCTTCGAGACGGTCTTCTTCCTTCATTTTGAAGCCTCCTTGATGGCATTAAAGATATCCTCGGGATCGTGAACCCAGCCTCCACAGTGGGGGACATGGATGGTTGGAGCTTGGCCTGCAGCGCATCTTTCCACTTCATAGACCATCTGGCCGTAGTTTATTTCTGGAACAACGAATGCCTTTATCTTCTTTGCCAGCTTATTTATCTGTTTCTCGGGAAAAGGCCAGACAGTAATAAGTCTTATGGTCCCTACTTTTATCCCGGCTTTTCGTGCTTGTTGCACTGCTCTTGTGGTAACTCTTGAAGTGATTCCGTAGGAAAGTACGATGATCTCAGCGTCATCTATTTGGTCTTCTTCGAATTTTATGATTTTATCAGCATTGTTTGTGATTTTATCCACCAGATGACGGACACAGACATCTTGGCATTCCGCATTGATAACTGGGTAACCGCGCTCATCGTGTGTTAATCCTGTGACGTGGAACCGGTGTCCTTCTCCGACTTTGACCATAAAGGGAATCCCATCTTTGTCATTCTTAAAGGGAAGATATTTACCCTTCGGACCTTTGTACCATTTCCGCTCTACCCATTCAATCTCTTCAGCTGGCGGGATGACGACTTTCTCATGCATATGTCCCACGCACTCGTCGGTCATGACCAAGGTTGGAACACGATACATTTCGGATAGATTGAACGCCTCTATGGTGAGGTCAAAACACTCCTGAGGAGAATCGGGGGAAAGGGCAATGATCTCATAGTCCCCATGGGAGCCCCATCTAGCCTGCATCATGTCCTGTTGTCCTGTTAATGTCGGGAGTCCTGTCGATGGGCCGCCTCTCTGGACATTGGCAATCACCAAAGGAGTTTCCAGCATACAGGCCAATCCCAAATTTTCCATCATCAAGGAAAAACCTGGGCCAGAGGTAACTGTCATAACTTTTTTACCCCCCCAGGAAGCTCCAATCAAGGCTCCAATAGAGGCAATTTCATCCTCCATCTGGATAAAAACTCCTCCAACCGTGGGAATTCTCTCTGAGAATCTCTCAGCCGTTTCTGTGGATGGAGTGATAGGATAGCCTGCAAAAAATCGGCATCCAGCGGCCAGAGCTCCCTCGGCAAGAGCATAGTCTCCGTCTAAATAATGGGCTCCGGTTAATACTCCCTTAGGATCTGCTTTCACCTTTTTCACCGTCTTCCTCCTCTTCCTTTAGAGTGACAAATATGGCATATTCAGGGCATATGGTCTCGCAGAGCTGACAGTAGAGACAAGCATCCTCCTCTTTGACGTATGGAGGATGATATCCTTTGACGTTGAATTCCTCTGATAATTCGAGCACATCCTCAGGGCAGTATTCCACACAAAATGCACACCCTTTACATCTGTCTTTGTCAATATGAATTTTGCCCTTTTTTGGTTTTAAATCGCCAAAATAAACCATTTATCCCTCAAATTAATCTTTTTTCTTTTAAAATAGGCTTTGGGTCGATAAAGTGAAGGTCAAACCTCAGTGTTTCTTCTGAACAGCCCAAGGCAATGGCCATAATCTGTGTAAAATAAAGGATAGGAATATTCTTGAATTCAGGGTATATCTGGAGCGTTTCTTTTTGGCGATGGTCAAGATTAAAGGCACAAAGAGGACAGCTTACAGACACAATCTCAGCTCCCTGGTCTTGAGCTGAGTTCAGGATATGGTATGTCCTGTCAGCAACGATTTCAGGCTTATCGACCGTCTGGTAAGCCGCACAACATTCAGTTTTATAAGGAAAGTCGATAGGGGTGGCGCCCAAGGCGGTCGTGAAATTTTCTAGTACAGTCGGGTTTTCCACATCATCAAAACCGACCTCTTTAGGGCGCACTAACATGCAGCCGTAATAATTAGCAATTTTTAAATCTTTCAAAGGTTTGACGACTTTTTTGGCGATGTTTTCAAATTCTATTTCATCCCGGAGTAGCTCAAGGAGGTGGAGAACTTTTACATCGCCTTCGTATTTAACATCTTCGCGATACATAAATTGATTGATCTTATCAAGGCTCTCCTCATCAGTCTTAACACGTTCGTTTGCTCTTTTTAAGGTGTTGTAACACATGGCACAGAGAGTCATGACTCTGTCTGTGTTGGATTCCTTGACTCGGATAAGGTTTCTGATGGGAGCCACATGATGGATCAAATCATCTGTAGCCAATGAAAAGACAGTTCCACAGCAGTTCCATCGGGGCAGTTCTTCGACTTCTACATCAAGCTTTTTTAAGGAACATAAAGTTGAATCTTCAAAGTTTTTTGCATTGTTTTTCAGCGTACAGCCGGGGTAATAACTTATTTTCATTATGATTCCTTATTTTGTTTGTATTAATGAAAATATAATATATCATAATTAAAATTTATGATGTGAATTTCCTCATGCTGCTTACCATGGCTATAGGCGGCACATCGCTCTTCTCCGCTTCTGAAAGCTTTTCAACTTTGAGATGATCTTCTCTTTTGCGGAGTAATATTTGCCGTAAAGCCTCGATGACTTCAGCGATGTTTATCCCCTTTGGACAGCGGGAATTGCATGTCATACAGGATGCACAGATCCATATAGACTTAGATTCGAGTAGCTCCTCTTTAAAACCGAGTTGAGCATAGCGGATGATTTGATTGGGGAGAATATCCATTTGAGAAACAGCAGGACAGCCAGCAGAGCATTTGCCGCACTGGTAACAGGCAAGGAGATTCTGGCCGCTTAACTCTTGCACTTTAACGACGAAAGGGTCTTTAATTTTCTTTTTTGAGAGGTTGATTCTCATGGTAGTTCGCTTTCTTGGTTCGTAAAGCTAGTTACCCTATAATCAATATAGGATTAATAAGGAAGTGAATTACCTTACAGTAAATCACAATTTGGGATTTCTGTCAAGAAAAATTGCAAGAATTTATAATTTTCTCCATCCAGCTAACAGAAAAAGAAAGCAAAAAGAGTTTATAAGGATAAGATATCTTGAAACGAGAGGGAGCCCTATTAGAGGAATAAGAATAGAGGAAGTGGCCAGTGCTCCAAAGAAAGAGCCCAACAAGTCTAATCCGTAGCCCAAACCGTAGTTTTTCTTTTCTTTTAAGAAGAGATGATTGGAGACAACGAATAAATCTCCTCCTAAAAAGCCAAGGATAAGAAGAAAAGCAAAGAAAACTGTTTCAGGAGGATGAATTTTTAAAGAAAGATGAAGGAGGGACAAAAGAATGATGAAGCCTAACTGGATGAAGAGAAGTTGGCTAAAGTAAATTTTTTTCCTTTTTTTTCCTCGATAAGAACCCAGGGTAAGACCAGCCATAAAAGAAGCAAGCAGCAGAGCAATGCTCTGATAGAGATAACCGTAGAGAGATTGGAAGGCGATTATGACGATTATTTCTGCCACTATTGATGTAAAGCCCATCACGGCCAAAGGCGTCAGAAAGAAAGTTGACTTTTTTCTTCTCAGCCACAATAGTGCAAGAAAAGAAAGGAAAAGAAGCAGAGGAAGGTCCAGGAGCCAGAATGAATGAATTTTGGAGAAGAAAGAAAATATGTTCCTTTCCAGTCCTTTAAATTGAGTGCTCCATAAAACGGAATTGTAAAAATAGCTGATAGGGGAAAAGTCTAGATTTATTGTTTTTTCTCCGCTTGAAACCTTTTCCTTCAACAGGTCGACTCTAAGCGGGTTCAGACGCGATAATAGGAGATGAGGAGTTATATAGCGTGTCTGAAGGTTCAATTTTTCAATTTTTTGACTGAGCTCCTCATTTTTTATAGATACAGGAAAGGCGGAGGCAAGAAAGATATTTGACTCGCCCGGGATAATCTCAATAAAAGGAAATACTTCTTTGAGGGTATGATACAGCGAGGATAGGAAGTTCTGAAGCTCGAGGCTGATATAGTTTTCTGCAGAGGGAACACGGAAAGAGAAAACACCACGCGTTGAGAGCCTCTCTCTGACAGCATTGAAGAATTCTTTTGTGTAAAAGCGATTGATCTGCGCAGTGGCGGGTTCAGGGAGGTTTAGGATGATAATGTCATATTTTTTCTTACTTTTTCTGAGAAATGCCCTTCCATCATGATAGAAGATATGGATTTTTTTATTTTTCAATAATCTTTGCTCTTCCTCAGGCAAAAATTCGAGGGAAAATCGAATGATTTGAGGGTCCAGCTCTACATAATCAACCTCTATTTGAGGATATTTCAGGATTTCTTTCAGCCCTCCACCAGCTCCTCCACCTACAAGCAGAACCTTTTCAGCGTCGAGATTTTGGAGAAGAGCAAAATGGACGGCCTCCTCAGATGAAGCTAAATCAGGATAGGAATAGACAAGAAAGCTGTTGTTATATAGAGAAATTTGTTCCCTAGTTTTTAAGAGCTGAAGCTTCCCGTATGGACTGTCCTTGCTTTTTATTAGATTGAAAGGCTTCCAGTAGAGTTTTTGGCTGTAGAAATCAAAGAAGCTGAATGCCCCAAGGAGCAACAAGACAAAGATAAGAAAGAATATTTGTTCCTGCTTTTTTGAAATTAAGAAAATCAAAAGAGCGGCCGATGCCCCTACGATTGCAGCTCCCTGCCAGTTGGAAAAAAAGGGGATTAAGAAAAAATAGACAATGAGTCCCCCTGTAGCAGATCCCAAGGATTCGAGGAAATAAACCTGAGGAAGATTTCCCTTTTGAAAGTGGACATTGAAAACAAAAAGTATTCCCAAAGGAGAGCTGATAAATAAGGATAGAGCGAGCGAGAAGACGAGCATCGGAATGATTCCTGTGATCTCCCCAGGGAGGATTTTCAGAATATATCGGGAAAACCTGAGCACAATGAGACACAGAGGAAAAAATAGGATAGTCGCATAATAAATATGCGGGAGTCTTGTGAGGTTAAATTTCCGTTTGGAGGCAGAAATGCTTCCTATCCCTCCCCAGAGAAGCCAGGCAGCGATGATGAGGCCAAATGTGATTTCGTTACCATAGAAATGGACAGAGAATTCTCTCATCAGAAAAATCTGAAAGGAGAGGGCGATAAAGCCTAAAAGAAATGGAGGAAGAAAATATTTCAAGTCCAGATTCCTGGAATGAGGGTATTGCAGAATTTACATCTCCCCTGGTTGAGCTCGATTTTCCCTACTTCGAAGCCTCTTCTGGGGATAACGTTGTTTTTGCACTTTGGACAAAAAGTGCTTTCAGCTTTGTGACCCCAGATATTGCCAATATAGACATAATGCAGCCCTTCTTCAAGCGCCACTTTCCTTGCTCTTTCTAGAATGGATTCAGGAGTTTGGGGAAGATTCTTTACTAGATACGTAGGATGAAAGCGGGAAAAATGGAGAGGTACATCAGGTCCGATTTCCTTCATGATCCACTGGGCCAGGCTTCGGATTTCTTTTGGGCTATCATTCAGGGTGGGGATAACCAGATAGACTATTTCTAGCCAGATTTGTTTATTATGGACAATTTTTATAGCCTCGAGAACAGGCTGCAGCTCTCCTTGGACATAAGTTGTATAAAAATCTTGCGAGAAAGCTTTTAGATCAATCTTTATTGCATCTACAACCTTAGTCAGCTCTTCCATGGGTTCAGGGTTGATATGGCCCCCTGTGATGACCACACTCTTTATGCTTTTTTTCCTGGCTTCGATGGAGGTGTCATACATATATTCATAGAAGATTACAGGTTCGCTGTATGTATAAGCAATAATTGGACTCTTGTGTTTCTGAGCGAATTCTACAACCGAACTTGGAGGAAAATCAAAATGTTGAATCTGCTCAGGCCTTACCTGGGATATTTCCCAGTTTTGACAGAACTTACAGTTTACATTACAACCTGCCGTTGCAATAGAAAGAGCATCGCTTTTTGGAAAAAAATGAAAAAGAGGCTTTTTCTCTATAGGATCGATATTGGCAGTACACGCTTTCCCGTAGACTAGCGTATAGTATGTGCCACCCATATTTTCCCTGACACCACAATAACCTCTTTCTTTATCTCCCAGTTTACAGAAACGAGGGCAGAGAACGCATTCTATTTCCCTGTCAGGATGTTTTTTGTAATAGCGGGCTTCGACCTTGGATAGATTTGCTTTTCCGTTGAACGCATAGAGATCCATGAGTAGCAGAGGAGATTTGTGGATCAATCCGGTTGTTGCCAGAAGACCGGCACTACCTGTTGTCTTAAAAAACTGGCGCCTTTTCATCTTTTTTTAATTATAGAACGGTTTAAGGAGAAGATTAAATCTTTTAAAACAAACTTTTTTTCGTCTTCATAGAAAAAAAGATGCTTGTTAAATCTATTCATACTTCCTCTTCTATTAAGTGGATGTTACCGAGACGGGCATTTCCCAAACCCATTTTTTCTGCTGTTTTTAAATAAACAGGTTCTCTCTTTTCTTCTTTCAGGGAAGGAAGGCCGTTCTCAGACCTGAATTTTTCAATGAGTTGCCAGCCCACAAAATCCGCGGCCACTGGATCAAGGCTGAAAATGAGAGCTTCATATTTTTTAGCCCAGCGGGAATGGAAGGATGGACCCTTATGGTATTGTACGATTAGGCTATCCAAGATAGAGAGTCTATGTTTTTTTCTTATGTAATTTGTCTCAAATAGTTCAGCTATGAATGGATTGCAGCTAAAGTCATGATATTTATTAGGATTATGGATAGCTCCAAAGTAGTTTTTCATTCCCGCTGTCACTCCTGCCATTCCATGGTCTTTCAAAACTGCGAGGCTTATGGAAGAGGTTACTATTCGGGATTGAATCAGGGAGAATAGACTTCCGATATTCAGATGGGAAACGAGCTCATCACTATAACCGACGCCTTCCGTATCTGTCCCGAAAACCTTGAACCCGCTTCGATTCAGACTCAGGATATACCCTGCATCGTTCAATTCCCTGTTTGTTCTGTCCCAAATGATTATGTTTCGCTGATAGATTCCGGACTTTTCAAGCAGATTTGCTAGAGCAAAGGATACTTCCGGGCGGGAGGATAACTTTCTTCCAGCAATAGTGTTTATTTTTATGCCCACTCTGTCATTTTTCTTGAATAGGAGGCTTAGAGCATCTGCTGAGTTTTGCTGATCTGCCAGAACCTGAATACCTCTATTGTACATACTTTCCAGTTTTTTTTGATGGATATCTCCCCCTTGTACAAGGACTCCCTTACCTCTGATAACAGCTACTTTTGATGGGGCCATCTTATTTAAAACTACTCCTCTTCTATAATGATGTCAACTCACCCAAAATTGCCGGCCTTCTTTCCTCTCATTTTTATTTCTTTTTATGTTGTTTCCTCTTAGTTTTGACTATGGCAAACATAGTATTCTCTTGGGATAGAGCTTGGAGAAAAAAGAAAAAGGAATTGTTTTTTAAAACTCTGGGAAAATTTTTTGCTTTTTTGTGACTGCTTCTACTTATGGTTTGAACTAAATGGGCTATAAACAGTCTTGGCAACTACAGCCCAATTGCGCCCCTTTTTTTTGGCTAATAAAAGAGCGTTATCGCTGGTCTTGATAAGGTCATCTACAGAGGCTTCAGATGAGATTTCGGATGACGTTGCGCCAAAGCTGAGACTGACTTCCAGAATTGCCTCTTCGGTCTTCATTTTTTTCTCAGATACAGTGTGACGAAGGCGATCTGTAACTGCTCTTAAGTTGCTCAGGCTACAGTTTGGAAGAACCAGAAGTATTTCATCTCCACCATATCGTCCGGCCTTATCATAGGGTCGAATTGCTTTTTTTATGCGCGAAGCTACTTCGATAAGCATATCGTCACCAGTAGAGTGCCCATAAGTGTCATTAACCTGTTTAAAGCGGTCAATATCGGCCATAATGAGACCTGTGGGGTGATTTCCCCTCCAACCGCGATTGAGTTCCTCGCTCAGGAATTCAATGATTCTAGTCCGGGTTAACAATTTTGTGAGGCGATCGTAGGTTGCTAATATTTTAAAACTATCTTCAATTTTGATGATGCGTTCACCATTTTGGATTCGAATTCTCAGGTCAAGGAAGTCAAAGGGTTTTGCCAAATAATCATCAGCCCCCACTGAGAGTCCTTTAACTTTGTCGTCCTTCCGATCTTTGTTTATGAGTAAAATTATGTAGGTATTTTTAGATTTGTTTTCTTGAATATTTCGACGAATCTTCCGACAAAGCTCAAACCCATCAATATTGCTTATCATAGAGTCCAAGATGGCCAGACGAATTTCGTCATTTTCTATGATTTTCCAAGCCTCTTTACCGTTATTTGCGGTGAAGACTTGGTATCCCCATTCTTTGATATCTTCTTCTAGTGACTGACAGAAAGCAAAGTCATCTTCGGCTATGAGTACTTTCATAATCAATACTTTGATTTGGTTTTTCTTTTTCTTAATCTTAGTGAATCAAGGTGCACAGTGGTCAATCGCCCTTTCAGGTGAATGAGGGGGTGAAATTCATTCCTGCAATTTTTAACTTGTCAAAAATGATTTTGAAGCTTATATTGAAATATCTAAAACTAATGAAGGGAGTTGTCAGGATGAGAAATTCTTTAGCACATAATACACTCAAAGGCTTTTTTATCTCTATCTTATTTTTTTCTTTCTTTGGTATGGCCGAAATTAATCTGGATACACAGATTGATTCCGCCCTTCGCTCGATTTTGCCCGAGATTAAATCTTGGAAGTTTTCCGAAGCTCCCCAAAATTACCTTCCTGAGACGCTTTACGAATACATCAACGGAGCTGCAGAGATTTACCTGGCTTATGACTTTAAGGAATTGATCGTCGGCCAGTACGAAAAGCCAGATCAGGGTGCATCCATAACCATAGAGATCTATGATATGGGAAGCGGGAAGAATTCCTTTGGGATCTACAGTGCAGAACGATTCCCTGATAGCAAATTTATTTCAATAGGGAACCAAGGATATCTGGAAGAAGACGTTCTGAATTTTATTGTTGGAAAATACTATATCAAGCTTCTCTGCTTTGACTGCAACGAGAAATCAGAGGAGTCCTTAAAACTATTTTCTCTGGAAATTGCGAATAGAGTCAAAGATAAGGAAACCCTTCCCCAGATTCTCACACTTTTCCCCAAAGCAGGGCTTATCCAGAACAGCGAAAAATATATCCTCCACAATTTCATGGGTTACAGCTTTCTCCATAATGGTTATGTCGCTAACTATAGGCTTGAAGATTTAGAATTTGACTGTTTCTTCATTGAAGGTAAGAGCGGAGAAGAAGCACTGAGAATGTTAAAACAATATCTAGATGCCAAAAGCCGAGATAGCTTTCAGAAAATCCCTCAAGGGTATCATCTCAGAGACCGTTATTACCATAATATTTATCTGGCCAGGATTGAGAATTACATATGTGGGGTGATGAAGATAAAAGACGGATCTGAAGAGGTGGGTAAAAGATATTTAGGACAACTGACTACATCATTAGAAAAATAATTTTTGTGATCTTAGAACTATTTCAATTTAAGGGCTGGCATCATTGAAAGAGTCGTGAAGAGTTTTAGCGAATACGGCCCAGTTACGGCCCTTTCTTTTAGCTAATAAAAGAGCATTATCGCTGGATTGGATAAGATCGTTTGCAGATACATCAGGTGAAATCTCTGATGAGGCTCCACCCAGGCTGAGAGTAATATTATGAGTACCTGCTTTTGTTTTGATTTTTGTCTCTGATAGAGCACGGCGAAGACGTTCTGCAACCCGTTTCAGGTTATCTTGGCTGCAGTTGGGAAGAACAATGAGCACTTCGTCTCCACCATATCGTCCAGCCTTATCATAAGGCCGAATTGTTTTTTTTATTCGTAATGCGACATGGACAAGAATAGCGTCACCAGTGGAGTGACCGTATGTATCATTGAACTTTTTAAAATGGTCAATATCAGCCATGATTACCCCTGTGGGGTGGTTGTGCCTCCAGCCGCGATTGAGCTCATCACTGAGAAATTCGAGGATTTTATTCCTGTTTAGCAATTTTGTCAGAGGATCGTAAGTAGCTAATCTTTTACAGCTGTCTTCGAGTTTGATGATGCGCTCGCCATTCTGAATCCGGACTTTCAATTCGAAAAAATCGAAAGGCCTCGTTAAGTAATCATCAGCTCCCATTGAGAGTCCCTTGGCAATATCATCTTTCCGGCCTTCATCTATGAGCAAGATTATATAATTATTTTTTATTTTTTTTTCTTGGATATCTCTGCGAATCTTCCGGCACAGCTCAAACCCATCTATGTCACTTATCTTTGTGTCCAAGATTGCAAGACGAACGTCTTCATTTTCAATGAGTTGCCACGCTTCTTTACCGTTATTTGCTGATATGGCCTCGTATCCCCAATCAACAATATCCTTTTTGATAGATTCACAAAAAGTTACGTCATCTTCAACTATGAGTATCTTCACTGTTAGTACCTAGCCCAAAAAAGTTAAATTCTTTTTTGTTATACGAATATTCAATTTTTCAAATTCTATACATTTCAGAAAATAGCGGTCAATCGCCTTTCCAGGTGAATAAGGGGGTGATATTCATTTTTTATCTGCAATTTTGAATTTGCTTGAATTGTTTTGAATTCAGTCTCAAATAGGCTATAATGATGAAAGCTCTGAGAGAACTCATGCAAGGGAATAAAGTTATCGCCGGCTCTCTAGTGATTATTGTTGTCTTTATCGGAGGAGTTGTTTTGCGCCTGGCCAAACCTGTTCTTTTTCCCTTTTTTTTGGCTATTTTTCTCTCGTTTATACTTTATCCTGTCCTCGATTTTTTGAATCGTTTGCAGATCCCCAAGGTTGTTTCTGTCATTTTTCTCCTAATCATTACATTTTCTATTATTTATCTCTTGGGAGCGCTTTTTTACTCGAGCGGTAAAGCTTTTGCCTCCGAATTTCCTAAATATGGTCAGAAGATCAGTTCAATTTTGATTAATCTTCAGGAGAAATTCAAACTGACTAGCCTTAATTGGGAGTCTGTAGACTGGGTAGGTCAACTGGATATCAACAAAATTGGAGGTTTTTTTCTTTCCTCTCTGGGTCCTTTTTTCTCTTTTATGTCCAATCTTTTCTTAATTTTCGTTTTTCTTATTTTTATCTTGGCAGGCCGAGGGAGGACAAAAGAAAAAATCAAAATGACTTTTGATGAGAGCAGAGGATCAAAAATCATCGACGTTATTCAGAACATTGATAGCCAAATCCAAAAGTACTTGGCTATAAAGACTGTTGTAAGCCTTATCACAGGTACTTTAGCGACCATAGTGTTAATGATTTTTGGTGTAGATTTTGCGATCGTTTTCGGCTTTTTCACATTTCTGCTGAATTATATTCCCACTGTTGGATCCATTATAGCCACTCTCTTGCCCTTAATCATTGCAGCTTTTCAATTCGATACACTCTGGACAGCTTTTTGGATTCTTTTAATTCTTGGTTCAATCCAGATGACTATAGGAAACTTTGTAGAACCAAAGTTAATGGGCGAAGGATTGGGGTTGAGTCCTCTTGTTGTTCTGTTTTTTCTCTTTTTCTGGGGCTGGCTATGGGGAATTCCAGGAATGATTCTTGCTGTGCCCATGGCTGCTATTATAAAGATTGTATGCAGTAATGTTCCTAATCTCAACTTCGTGGGCGAGCTTATGAGTAAATAAGGTGAATTTAAGTGATAGGGCTGATTTTTTTCATGCGGGACAATTCGTCGATCTTTGAGAAGCGCTCGTGAAGTTTTTTAATATAATTTCTGCCTCCAAGGTTATCTTTAGCCAATAATTTCACCGAAAGTATGATCCGCTCAAGACATTGGATCTTATCTTCTTTTTTATATGCCCCTGCTTCACCTGGGAGGATAATCTTTTTTTCATACCGGCATTTCTCAACGTTCTGATAGATGGCTTCGCCCACTTCATCTTTAGGTCCACTTTTTCCATTTGGAATAATGAGGAATCCCTTGCCCTTTTCAATTTTTTCCTTGGCATACTCCAGGGCTAAAATGGCCTCTTTATCTCTGAAGGATTCTTTCGTCTCACTGTATTCTTTCAACGGTGCCTCGATGTGAAAAGCAAGCCAGGCCATTCTTTCGTCACTTAAAATCTCTTCTTCATGGGATATTCTTCTTGAGATGACAGGCCGTTTTTTTTCAATGATTCGCTTTTCCTGGTAAGGTCTGTGTTTTTCTAGAAAAGTACAATTTGGAGGGCAGTGGATTTCCTTTTCCCTTAGAAGGCCGCAGCAAAGGCTGCATAGATGTTCACCTATGGCAATACAGTACCGCTTTGCTTTTCGTTTATTGCACTTTGAGCACTTTGCCATTCTATCCTGAATTATTCAGTTCAATATAATAATAATACAAAAAAGTAACGCCAAAAAAAATAAACTTTAGCAAGTTAAATGAAACGCTCCGATTGCCTTTTTTTGGGTTGAAATCGTGTTGAAGGCCTGCGTGGCTTTTTCTGTTTTTTCGATGATAAGCTCTATTCCTTTTGATCGAGCGAGACTCTTCACCTCTTCTTCCACTTTCATCAAGCCGGAGTAGCCGGTCCCTATAATTATGACTTCGGGCTCTTCCAGAAAAGCGCCTTCAATATCTTTGAGAGCTACACTATGGCCTGATATTCGCCACCAGGAATCATTTATCTTGCCCGGAAAAATGATCAGATCAGAGGTGTAGGGGTGGCCATCAATAACCATACGGCCAAAGGCATAGGATTCGATCACTTTTTCCTCTTCAAGAAAAATGTATCAGAGGTGAGTATCCTTATTTTCTTCCCCATCAGACTTTTGAGTGCCTTCTGGGCGGCTTTTTGTTCGGCAACTTTTTTGGAATGACCTTTTGCTTTTGCTAAAGAACCGCCTTCAGATAGGACTTCAACAACAAAGTTCTTCTTGTGATCAGGACCCGTTGACGTGATAGTTTTATAAACAGGGGCGGGCAAGTTTTCCTTTTGGAAATATTCTTGTAGAGCCGACTTGTAGTTGTTAATAAAGAAATCTTTGACTTTGATTTTTTTTAGCAGAGATTGCAGGAAAGGGAGAAGAAAATTTCTTGCTTCCACCAGTCCTCCATCCAGATAAATGGCGGCAATAACAGCTTCAAAGGCTCCTGCTAGGATAGTCTTTTTTTTCCTTCCGCCGCTTTTTTGTTCCCCTTTTCCAAGTAGAATATATTTATCTAGCTTAATTTTTTTGGCAAAGGAGCAGAGAGAGGACGTGCTTCCTGCTGTGGATTTGAGTTTGGAAAGCTCTCCTTCGCTAGATTCAACGTAAGTAGAATAGAGAAAATCAGCAATTATCATGCCGAGGACTGAATCACCCAAAAATTCTAGGGTTTCGTTGTCTGATTCAACCTCTTCCTGGTTCTCATAGGCATAGGAACTGTGAATTAAAGCTTGGCATAGAAGGTTCTTGTTTTTGAAATGGAAACCTATTTTTTTTTCAAATTGCTGGAAGTTTGTTTTCATGAGGATTCTATTTCTGTTTTCCCTTGGGCTTTGACAATTTTCTAGGGGAGGAGAAGGGATAGACTATTTTTCCCCCTACGATTGTCATTTCAGGAGCCCCTCTTAATCTCCAGCCATCGAACGGATTATTCCTGCTTTTAGATTTAAATTCATTAACATCAACGACAATTTCTTTACGAAGGTTTAAAACGGTGAGATCAGCATCTGATCCCACACATATTTTGCCCTTATTTTCGAGCCTAAGAATGAGGGCTGGATTGGTGGATATCATTTTAATGAATTTTTGGAGAGAAATGACATTTTTGCTTACAAGCTTATCCAGCAAGAGAGAAACAGCTGTTTCCAGACCGTTTATTCCAAAAGGGGCTTTATCAAACTCAACATTTTTCTCGTCAGGTGTGTGAGGGGCATGATCCGTTGCAAAGACATCAATAACTCCATCCTTTATTGCTTCGATTAAAGCCTTAGCATCTTCTTTGCCTCTCAGGGGTGGATTTACCTTTAAATTTGTTTCGTAATTTTCAAGACAAGAATCGGCTAGAAAAAGGTGGTGAGGAGTGACCTCAGCTGTAACCTTTATCTTTTTTTTCTTTGCATCTTTGACAATATTCGTAGCTCCCTTAACACTCAGATGGGCGATGTGAATTCTTGCGTTAGCCTTTTCTGCCAGTATTATGTCTCGAGCTACCATTGTCTCTTCTGAAGAAGAGGGGATTCCTCTCATTCCGAAAAGATAGGAATAATACCCTTCATGCATCACTCCTTTGCCACTTAAGTTTTTATCTTCACAATGATCAATGATAAGAGTATTTAGAATCTTCGAATATTCCAGAGCACGGCGCATGACATCGCTGCTTTCTACAGGAAGGCCATCATCAGAGAAGGCGATGGCCCCTGAATCTATCAAATCAGCCATATCAACGAGCTCTTTGCCATTTTGCCCTTTAGTTATAGAGGCAATAGGATATATATTGACCACAGCCTTCTTCTTTGCTTCGGAGAGGATGTATTCGGTGACTCCTTGATTATCATTAACAGGAGAAGTATTTGGCATGCAGGCGAGGGTAGTAAAACCCCCTTTGGCTGCAGCAAGAGCACCTGAGCTTATGGTTTCTTTGTCTTCCTGACCCGGTTCTCTCAGGTGGGCATGCATATCGATAAAGCCTGGAGCGACTACTAATCTTGAAGCATCAATGATTTTTGGCTCTTCAGCATCGATTTTTGTCTTAATTTCTGCGATTTTTCCTTTATCTATTAAAATATCCAGCGTCTCGTCTGTTCCGGAAGAAGGATCAATCACCCTCCCATTCTTAATCAGTAGGCTCACTTTTTTTCCCTCCTAGTAAAAGGTAGAGAACTGCCATCCTGATGGCAATCCCGTTTTCAACCTGTTTGAGGATGACTGATTTCACAGAATCAGCCATATCAGCTGAGATTTCAACACCCCTGTTTATAGGACCAGGATGCATAATAATGGCATTCCTTTTTGCCCGGCGGAATCTTTCTGCAGTCAAGCTGTAGAGATTTCTATACTCTCGAATTGACGGGAAGAAATTCCTTCTCTGTCTTTCCAGCTGGAGCCTTAACATCATGATAACATCTGCGCCTTTTATAGCTCTCTCAAAATTAAAATCTATCTCCACTCCAAATTTTTTGAACTCAACGGGAAGGAGAGCAGGAGGACCAACAAGAACCACCTTCGCTCCCATCTTTCGCAGGAGGAATATGTTTGACCGTGCAACTCGACTGTGAAGGATATCTCCGACTATAAGGATTTTAAGGCCTTCAATGTTCTTTTTCGCTTGTTTAATAGTAAATGCATCGAGAAGAGCTTGAGTCGGATGTTCATGAGCTCCGTCTCCGGCGTTAATGATGTGGGAACGGCAAAAAGTTGTAGCGAAACGGGGAGTCCCAGAGGAAGAATGCCTGAGGATGATGGCGTCTGGATTCATAGCCTCCAGGTTTAAGATGGTATCCCTTAAGCTTTCTCCTTTTACTATGCTGCTTGCCTGATTGCTGAAATTGACGATGTCTGCACTCAACCGTTTGGCCGCCAATTCAAAAGAACTCCGAGTTCGAGTGCTCGGTTCAAAGAAGAGGTTGATGATCGTTTTTCCGCGCAGTGTGGGGACCTTTTTCACCTCTCGCATGGAAATTTCATAAAATGATTCTGCCGTATCCAGAACTGTCTTTATTTCGGGAGGGGATAGGTCCTGAATTCCGAGCAGGTGTTTTTGCTTGAAGATCAAGGTTTTTGCCCTATTTCATCCCCGCAGGTTCTGTAATCAGGACTTCGTCGCTTTTATCGATTTCTTTTAGACAGACTTGAACGATTTCTCGCTTTGAAGTTGGAAGAAATTTTCCGACATAATCGGCTCTGATCGGGAGCTCGCGATGGCCACGATCGATAAGAACTAGAAGCTGGATTGTCTTCGGCCGCCCCAGGTCGATCAGGCTATCCATCGCCGCTCGTATCGTTCTGCCTGTAAACAAGACATCGTCGACAAGGAGGACATCTTTCTTCGCCACAGTGAATTTTATCTCTGTCTTTTTGACCATGTGCTGGGCTTCTAACTCGGAGAAATCATCCCTGTAAAGTGTTATATCCAATACTCCAACAGGGATATCTATCTTTTCTAGGTCTTTAATCAGCTTTGATATTCTTTTTCCTAGGTAGATCCCTCTTGTCCTTATTCCCACGATGACTAAACTTTTTAGATTACGGTTGCGCTCGATGATTTCCGTGGTCATCCTATGGATGGCTCTCTTTATTTTGCGGGAATCCATTACTCTAGCTTTAATTTTTTCTTCCATAAGGTAACTCCTGATCTAAAAAGGGGCTTTGTTCCTTCTTGAAGGAATGGCTCATAGTTCTTTAAGAAAATGCAATAACTGAGGAAAAAAGTCAAGTAGAGAAGTCTTTGGGATTGGTTTCGCTCCCGAAAAGATTGTTAACACCATTTAAATTCCAACCTTTAAGGTCGCTTCCCCCATTCCCAAAGACTTGAAGAGAGAAAAAGAGAAATATATTAACTATCAAGGATTTGGAAAAAACGAAAGAGGCAGTTTTTGTGAATTATTCACGCTAGATAGAAAAGCCTAGGTGTGGTACCTTGGGGAACGTCCTTCGTTTACTTCTCAGAAAAAGTAGCCTATCCCCTTAAAATAGGCTTTTGCAGTTTCTAGGTCCTTCTTAATCTGGGAAGAAAGCTCATCAGGTGTCGCGAATTTCATTTCGTCTCTGATTTTTTTTAAGAAATCTACCTTTATTTTCTCTCCATAGACGTCCTGGTCGAAGTCAATGATAAACGATTCTATGTTTGTCTCCTGTTGGCTGAAGGTCGGACAGATTCCTACATTAGTGAGGGAGGGAAAGGTCTTTGCGTTTATCGCGACAGAGGTAATAAAAACTCCTGAGGGCACAATCTCGTTTTCACTTTGAATATTGGCAGTTGGAAAACCGAGAGATTTTCCTATGGCCTTTCCCTTTATAACTTTTCCGACTATCTCGTATGATCTCCCCAACAAGAGATTAGCCTTTTCTACTTTTCCCTTTTCGAGAAGATTTCGGATCATGCTGCTGCTCACTATCATATTGTCCTTTTTAACTGAAGGGAAAGAAAAGACCTGGAAATTATATCTTGAAGCCAGGCCGTTGAGGAGGGAGATGTCCCCCTCTCGACCCTTGCCAAACCGGAAGTTTTCTCCAACAATAACTGCTTTTGCTCTTAGAATATTTACCACAATTTTTCGGATGAATTCTTGGCTGGAGAGGCTTGAAAATTTTTCATCAAAGGATACGACTAGTACGGCTTGAATGCCGAATTTTATGATCTTTTGCACTCTTTGATCGAGAGTTTGGAGCATTTTTATTCGGGCTCTGCCAAGGATTTTTTCTGGATGAGGAGAAAAAGTCAGAACAAGGGAGGCGAGATCAAGTTTTTTGGCTTTTTCCGCCAGAAATTTCAGTATTTTTTGATGCCCTAGGTGAATACCATCGAAATTCCCTATGGCGATGACTGTATCTCTGGATAAGGAAGAAAAGTTTTCGAATCCGTGAATAACTTTCATAAGCTCATATTTTGATTATATTGGCCTTTTCCATGTAATTCATCTTGAGCTGCTGAAGACAGGCGTTTAAAAATTTTTCCTCATCTGGCTTCAAGTTTCCTTCGGTCCTCTCCCTTAAAAGATCAAGAAGATCGATCAACCTTTTGGCCAAATCCAAATCTTCCGCCTCTTTATTTGTGATAGGATCTCTTGCCAGGCCCAGCTTTATTATTGCCTGGGTATAAAAAGGCAGTACAAGAGAACTAAAATCGAGTGGGGGTATAATTTTTTCCCGTCCAGCGGATTCTTCTTCTTTTGTTTCTTTCTTCTTGTCTTTTTCTTTGTTTTTTCCTTTGTTTTCTTTTTTCATGTTTTATCCCCGTTTAAAAGAATTTTTAAAAAAAGTTGAAGTTTGAGGTTTCTTTTAATTCGAAATATCTTTGTCTGATTGGAAAAAAATATTACAATAATCTCTTTAGTAATTCAAGGGAGAAGAACAATGAAAGAAGCTGAAACTGCAGGGAAAAAATTTGAACAACTTATAAAAATCCTGGATACACTCAGGGGCGAACACGGATGTCCCTGGGATAAGGAGCAGGATGAGAAGTCAATATCTAACTATTTCTTAGAAGAAGTCTACGAAGCCTTAGATGCAATAACTTCGAAGGATGCGAAAACTCTAGCTGAAGAACTGGGCGATGTACTTATGGAGGTTGTTTTTTTGGCCAGAATATATAAAGAAAAGAGAGAATTCACTATAACAGATGTTTTAGAAGGGATTAATCAGAAGATGATTAGACGCCACCCCCATGTATTTGGAGAAAAACTTATCAGAACTTCGAAGAGAGTTCTTGATGAGTGGCAAAGGCAAAAGAAAGAGGAAAAAGAAAGGCAGTCTCTTTTGGATGGCATATCAGATTCCTCTCCCTCGCTTCTTGCTGCTTTTCATATCGGGCTTAGCGTTTCCTCTTATGGATTCGACTGGAAACAACCTCAACAGGCACTTCAAAAAGTAAAAGAGGAAGTCTCTGAGCTGGAGAGAGCGTTGGAGGAAAAAAAGGAAGAAGAAGTATTCCGTGAACTCGGCGATATTTTCTTTTCAATGGTCAATGTCTCTCGACTTTTAGGCATAAATCCTGAGATCGCTCTCAGGGGAACGAACAAAAAATTTATCAAAAGGTTTAAGTTCATCGAGGAAAGATTGAAAGAGAGGGGGAGAGAGTTGGGCCAGGCAACTCTTGAAGAAATGGATGAAATTTGGGAAGAGGCTAAAGAAAAAATTAGATAATTCTTTTACTGAAGGACCTAAAAGATAGTTTATAACCCGTATTCCCCATATTAAAAGCAAAAATCGCTTAACAGAATCACCTTAAGTTGTTATTATATAATAAGATAGAGGGTGATAATAGCACAAAAACTGAAACATACAACGGGTGAAAGATTAAATATTCGATTTAACAGAAAAATCAAGCTTGAATTTCATGGCACAAGATTGACATCTGATGGGGGTTTGCTTGCCTACAGGGAGCTTGATGATGCCTTAGGATTATTTAATTCAGCTTCTGATGTTATGAACGATAGACGGACCGGTGTCCGATGAAAAATTTATTTTTTCAAATTAGATTATTGGTAACCATATTCGATTTTCGACGTTTATATTTATGAATGTATCTTGTGCTGGGAATAAAAGGAGTCATGATGTCAGATGAAAGTAAAAGAAAGAGGCTGATTCTTCCCGTAGCTATGCTATGTTTGGCAGGATTAGTTTTGGTCATTCCAATTCTTTGTGACACGTCAGAAAGCCCAAAGAGAGAAAATGCCGGGCGCGTTCTGAAGTTGCAAGAAGTACAGCGCATAGAGGACGCTCAGGCTGATTACTATTTTAAATCCCCGCGTGACATCCAGGTCGCCCCGGATGGATCTCTCTATGTGGTCGATGAGGACCAGTTCCTTAAATTCGGAGCAGACGGCCGATTTATCAAAAACCTTTATAAAAAGGGGCAGGGACCTGGTGAATTGGAGGGAATAAGTGACTTTATTATTACTGATGATACACTCGTCGTTCTCCAGGGGCAGCCCAATAAAGTAATGCTGATGAGCCATGACGGTGAGTTTATACGCGAATTCAGGCCGGAAGCCATTGTATCCAGGTTGTGTGCCGTTCATGACGGCCGCTTTGTGATTGCCCGCTATGGGCCTCCCAAACTCGACAAAGTAGGTGATGAGGCGAAGATTATTGATGTCAATTGGCATCTGGGGTTTGTTTCAGATAACCAGAGTGTCGATGAGCTTGAAATACAGTTTCCGACCCGATGGTTTGCCAAGCGGATAGCAGGAGGGAGAGCCCTTATCGCCAGCCACATCGCCGAATTCCTTGCTGAACCTTACAAGGACAAATACCTGGTGATTTGCCATGCTGAAGATTATCGACTCAGACTCTTCGACCTCGACCGAAAACAGATCGTTAAGGATATCGACAGAGATTACCGCCGGGTTAGGTTCAAACAGGATAAAGACGGTCGGGTCGAGATAAGACCAGAGGTTTTTCGCTTCGCACCTCCAGTGAAGTATCTAAATGATGTCCAGCAGCTCTTCATCCGAGGGGATGACATTTGGGTTATGACCTCCACCATCGAGCGCGGGAAAGGTGTCCTTATAGATGTGTTCAACGAGGAGGGGGAATACGTCGATCATTTCTATCTGCCTCTCCAGCAATCGGTTATAGCGGAAGCTCTGGAGGATCTTCCCATCACCTTCCAGGGAGATTATGTCTATATGGTAGAGTATGATGAGGACGACATCCCTACCACCGTGAAATACCGTATAAAACAAAAAAAGAAGCACTCCCAAAGAAATTGCCAAGTTGGTTAAAAAAATACAATCTTGGTAAATACCGGATAAGTTCTTAGAATCGATTGGGTATTTAGATCTTTGAAAGAGGGATATATAAATTATAAATGATGCGGTGGGTTTATCAGACCTCTACAATCTATTTATTATATGTGTTTTTTCTGAGCAGAAGGTTTGCTTTGATGAACTCGTCGATATCTCCATCCAACACTCTTTCCACATCTCCTATTTCCACATTTGTCCTTACGTCTTTTATCATCCTGTAGGGATGGAGGACATAGGATCGGATTTGACTTCCCCAGGCAATATCTGATTTGGCATCTTCCAATTTTTCAAGCTTTTCAAGCTTTTTTTTCTTCTCCAGTTCATAGAGCCGCGCTTTGAGAACTTTTAATGCAGTCGCTTTATTCTTATGCTGAGATCTTTCGTTTTGACACTGGACGACTATGGCTGTAGGCAGATGGGTGATTCTCACAGCAGAGTCAGTGACGTTGACATGCTGGCCTCCTTTGCCAGAGGAACGAAACGTGTCAATCCGTAAATCCTCTGGGTCTATTTCGATTTCAATATCTTCATCGACCTCGGGGTAAACGAAGATGGCAGCAAAGGAAGTATGGCGTCGTTGATTGGCATCAAAAGGAGATATCCTGACGAGGCGGTGGACGCCTGATTCCTGGCTTAAATGGCCATAAACGTGGCCTCCTTCTATGCGGATTGTTATGCTTTTAAGGCCAGCTTCTTCTCCCGGAAGGTAATCGAGAATTTTAGTTTTGAAGCTTTTCCTCTCTGCGTACCTCAGATACATCCTGGAGAGCATCTGAGCCCAGTCTTGGGATTCTGTTCCTCCCGCTCCCGGGTGAATGGTTAAAATCGCGTTTCGAGAGTCATCTTCCTCGAAGAAAAGCATTTGAAACTCTACCTCAGCCAGATCTTTTTCAAGGGAAGCAAGAGTCTGCCTGATATCACTTTCGACGTTTTCCCCCTCTTCTCCGAGCTCAATCAGGACTTCAATATCTTCTTTTTTACTGCTGATTTTTTTGAAGAATTGGACATCTCTTTCTAATATTTTTTTATTCTGCTGGAGGGATTGAAGTTTTTTCTGGTTTTCCCAGATGTTGGGAGTGGAGAGCTCCTTGTTTATAGCTTCGATCTCAGCTTTTTTTTTGCTGAGGTCAAAGAAAACCTCTTAGCTCTTCGAATTTAGAGAAGGATTCCTTGATTTTAGCCTGAAGTTCGGAATAGCTCTGTCTAGGGGACGGCTCTTTTTCTTTCATATTTCCTCTTTATCACAGCCAGAATAAGGAATAACACGCTTAAAGTCAAGCCTGTGAGAGGAAGGATATCTCCATACTTTGTATAGAAGGTGAGTGTCTGGGAAGGGGTGATGTTACCCGTAAGATGTGCCTTGGTCATCAGTTCAGATTTGATAAGAATCCGCCCATAAGGGTCTACGATGCCGCTTATGCCTGTTGTAGCGGCTCTTAATAGATAGCGCCTATTTTCCACAGCTCTGAATACAGCTATATAGAAATGCTGATATGGAGCTGAGCTCTTTCCATACCAGCCGTCATTGGTGATGGTGACCAAGAAGTTTGCTCCCTTTTTGACAAATTTACGGACCAAATTAGGGAAGATAATTTCGTAGCATATTGGAGAGCCAAATTTTTTGCCTTCAAACCGATGGAGTATATACTCGCTTCCAGGAGTTATATCGCCTATTGCATGGGTCATTTTTTCGATAAAGAAAAAGATTTTTTTGTAGGGTGTATATTCCCCAAAAGGCACGAGGTGCATTTTATAGTATTGTGTTGTGGAAAGGTTGGGGCTGAGACACAGGGCAGTGTTATAGTAGTTTAAATCGGTTGGAGTACTGGAGGTTTCATTTGTGCCGAGAAGAAGAGTGCAGTCAGTTTCTTGGACAAATTCGAAGAGCGTTTCTTTAAAATCCCTATAAATGTCAGAGGAACAGCTAAAGCATAGAGGGACTGAAAATTCCGGCCAGATTATAAGCCGTGAACCTTCCCAATGAGCTCTGCGGGTTAAATCCAGATGCCGTTCGAAAAGATTCCATGTCTCTTGATATGATATTTGATCCCAGTAGATATCAGAGGACACATTTCCCTGGATGACTGAAGCCGTAAATGAGTTTTCAGTTTGGGGATTTTTTCTAGTGCTTAAAAATCCCCATAGATGGATAAGAAATACGAGCGCTAAACCAATGAAAAAGGGAACTTTCTTCCTTTGGTTCATGGAAAAGACGAAGAGACTCTGGAACAGAATGAGAATAAAAGATAGCCCGTAGATTCCGGTGATGGCAGCAAGCTGTATAAAATATATGTTTTTATACTGGCTGTAGCCGAGGAGTCCCCAGGGGAAGCCTGTAAGAAAATAAGTTAAAATATATTCAAAAGAAATCCAAAGAAAAGGAGCTAAGATAAAGAAAGATTTAGGGAAAGTTTGATAGATTTTGGAAAAAAGAAGACAGAAGAAGGCCCAGAAAAGAGCCAAGAAGAGGATAAATACAAAATAGATCAAAAGGCTAAATCCAAATGAGAGGCTTCCATAATGGGCAGGAACTGCTGGAATCCAGTAAATCAATATTGCATTGAATGAGATCCCTGCAATAATGCCGAGAAGAAAAGACTGCCCCGGTTTCTTATTTATGATGATAAACAGAAGGGGAATGAACGATATCCACGCAAGAAATGAAAGGTTGAATTTAGGAAAGGAGAGAGCGGTTAATGTCCCGCTCAGCACAGCCAGAAAAATATCGCTTTTTCTAATCTTCAAGGTGGAAGCACCTACAAAGCTTTTTGGCCCGCTTTCTGATCGATGTCGATAGATAGTAGCTTTAGGCGTTTAACGTTCAACAATAAAGTAGTCGCTTTTCTTTGTTATCCCTAGCTTCAATAACTGAGACATGATCTCTTCAGCTTCCTCCCTGGATTTATACCCTCCAACCCGAACTCGATACCACGGTTTTTTATCTAAAGAGAGAGGATTTATTACTATAGAGGGATAGCCTTTCTTTTTGAATCCGTCTGCGATGTTCAAGGCGTTCCTTTTAAACTCGTAAGCTCCGATTTGGATATAATAAAGATTCTCTTTCCCTGTTGGAGCAGTTTTTACTCTTGTCTTTTCCTTGATTTCTTTGTGAGAGGCCAGTTCTTTTTTGATTGTTTCTGATTTTTTCCCCTTACGGGTTGTTTCTTTAGGCTTTTCAGATTTTGCCTTTTGAACAGGGACAGGTTTTTTATCAGCAGCTTGTGCTATTTCTTTTTTAGCAACGGTTGTTGATTCTTCGGCGATTTGAGATTGTTTTTTTCCGACCGAAACTCCTAAAAGAAAAATCACGACGCCAATGATCAGTATTCCAACAAAAATAACGATGAGCTGGGTACTTGAGAGTTGAAGCTCCCTGAAATCTTTGCCATTCATTTCTGATTGCTATTCTGTTTTATCTTTTTTATGCATGAAAGCTTTCATAAGATCTATAGGAAGAGGGAATATGATGGTTGAGTTTTTTTCAGTCGCAATTTCGGTTAAGGTCCCTAGAAATCTGAGTTGAAGAGCCTGGGGATTAGTTGAGATAATCTCTGCTGCTTTGGTCAGTTTATCTGCAGCCAAGAATTCACCATCCGCATGGATGACCTTGGCTCTTCTTTCTCTTTCTGCTTCTGCTTGCTTGGCGATGGCTCTGACCATGTTTTCTGGCAGGTCAACATGTTTCATTTCAACGAGTTGAACCTTGATTCCCCACGGATCTGAGTGTTTGTCTATGATTTCCTGCAGCTGAGCATTGAGTTTTTCCCGTTCTGACAGAAGCTCATCCAGTTCTACTTCTCCCAGGACACTTCTGAGTGTCGTTTGAGCAAGTTGCGAGGTGGCAAAGAGGAAGTCTTGCACTTCGAGTATTGCCTTTTGTGGGTCCATGACGCGAAAGTAAACAACAGCATTGACCTTGACTGAAACATTGTCTTTGGTGATTACATCTTGAGGGGGGATATCCATGACGACTATTCGAAGACTCACCCTAACCATGCGGTCGATTGGGGGGAAAACTAAGATAAGACCTGGGCCTTTAGGCTTGGACAACACTCTCCCCAACCTGAAAATCACTCCTCTTTCATATTCTCTTAAAACTTTAATCGCATTCAGTAGATAAAGAACGATGAAAGCTATGACGATAATCGGCCATGTTAACATCCTTACCTCCTTAATTTGGAGTTTTCTTTTGAGCTTAATTCCAAAAGCTACAGATTGGAATTATACTCTCAATGTATAATCTAAAAGTCTGCTTGATTTCAAGGGTTTTTTGTCTTTTCTTAGACTTTTGTCACCTTAACTTTCAGGTTCTGCAGAACTTCTACTATTTTGACCTTTGTGCCCTTGAGGATTTCCTCTGTTGCTTCTGCATCCCATAGTTCTCCATGGACAAAAACTTTGCCTTCTGGCTTGAGATCAGCCTGAACAACCCCAATTTCTCCTACAAGACCTTCTTTACCGGTGTGGACTCTTCTCATATGGGCCTTGATAGCAATGACGATCAAAAAGATAAAAATCGCAGAAATCCCTACAGCCACAGGAATTATGAAATTCAGACTGGGCCGTAATTCGGGGATAGGAGTATCTATGAGCATAATCGAGCCGATAATCATAGCTACTATTCCTCCTACAGATAAGATTCCATAACTCTGGACTTTCACTTCGAGAATGAATAATCCGATTGCCAACAGAATTAATATCAGACCAACATAGTTAATAGGTAAAATCTGGAAAGAAAAGATGGCTAAGAGAAGGCAGATTCCGCCCAACACGCCTGGCAAGATAGCACCCGGATTTGAGAATTCAAAATAAAGCCCGAGTAGACCGAGCATGAGGAGAATATATGCGAGATTGGGATTTGATATATTGATAAGAAATTTTTGTCTGGCAGACATCGGAATATCAATTATTTCTTCATCTTTGAGCTCAAGCAGTTCTTCTTCCCCGTTGAATCTCTTGATTGTTTTCCCATCAAAATATTCGATTATTTCCTGTTCGTTCTGGGCTATTAAATCGATCAGTTTTCCTTCTAAAGCCTCTCTTTCTGTGTAAGACAAACTTTTTCTGACGGCATCTTCGGCTAATTGGGTGTTTCTTTCCCTTTTTTCAGCAAGTGTTTTGATATAAGAGGCTGCATCATGGGTGACCTTTTCTGCCATTGTTTCATCCATGGGCTGTCCAGTGATAGATACGCCTACGGGGTGGGCTGCGCCCGTGCTCGTTCCAGGGGACATGACAAAGATGTCACAGGCAATACCGATAAAAAAGCCGGCTGAAGCTGCTCGGGCTCCGCTGGGACTCACGAAAATAGCGACAGGCGTCTTTGAGCTCAAGATTTTCTCGATGATTTCTCTCATCGATGTATCCAGGCCGCCAGGAGTATTGATGGCCATGATGATCAGACTAGCATTTTCTTGAGCCGCCCTATCGATAGTATTTCTGATATATTCTGAAGTAATAGGATGGATGGGTGCATCTACAGTGATTTTTATAATAGAGGCATAGCTCATAAGGGGGAGGGCAGAAAGGACAAAGAATACGATAAGCCTTTTTTTCACTTTAAACTCATTATAAGAAGGAGCCATAAACAAGTCAACAATATTTAACATAGATTATTCATAAAAGCTGCCGAATAATCCATGTTTAATTAAATTTATCTTGACTTTTTATTTTTAATAAATTATTTATAATTAGTTCATTAGATTAAAGGAGATTCCAATGATTAAGAATGATATCGCCCTTGCAATCGAAGATAAATCTGAATTCAACAGGGCAAAATCATTGTTAATCGTAGAGACTACTCTTACGGCTCTTAAGGAAGCTCTTGCAAAAGAAGAGAAGATCGAAATCAGAGGATTTGCCAGCTTTAAAATCGTTCCTAAAAAGACAGGTTTTGGCAGAGATATTCGGCGGAAGAAGCAGATCAAGATTAAAGGAGGGAAGAGGATAAAATTCAGATCTGGCCAGGAACTGAAAAGCATAAGTTGAAATTAGAATTGCCCAGCGATTAAAAGGGATTTACTCCTTCACAAGATAAAAAGTTGTCAAAGATCCTTCCCTTCCATTCATGCCACCTATCAGAATTTATCTTTACCTTACATAATTATAATATGAAATGAGTAAGTATAAATCTCGACCACTTTCCCCCCGTGGGCTTAAGACTCATTCGCTCGCTTCTAGAAATAGCATCGTAAATATCAAGGATTTCGCCAAAACATTTTCTCCAGGCGAGACCTTTGCTCCTTTTATTAATAGCCTTCCAAATATCTTAGCGGGGAGAGATTTCAAAGAATTTATCTCTTTAATGATTAAAGCAAAAAAGAAAGAGAGAGCGATTATTTTCGCGTTGGGAGCGCATGTGATTAAGGTCGGCTTGAATCCTGTTATTATCGATTTAATGAAAGAGGGATGGGTAAATGCCTTGGCTCTCAACGGTGCTGGAATAATCCATGATTTTGAGATTGCATTTGCCGGTCATACTTCAGAAGAAGTGGAATCACAGATTAAAGATGGACAGTTTGGGATGGCTAAAGAAACAGGCGAAATCCTGAATGAAGCCATAAACTCGGGTGAAAAAGACAAGCTTGGTCTAGGTGAGAGCGTTGGAAGAACAATAGCAAATTCTCGTTTCCCGCACAGAGATTTAAGCATTTTAGGCGTTGCGTATGACCTCAACATCCCTGTCACAGTCCACGTGGCGATCGGTACCGATATCATTCATTTTCATCCGAAAGTAAAAGGTGAAGTTTTAGGGAAGATCTCTTTAAGGGATTTTTTTCTTTTTTGCTCTTTATTGGAAAAAATCGAAGGAGGAGGTGTTTTTATCAATCTTGGCTCAGCGGTGATTTTGCCTGAAGTTTTTCTTAAAGCCATATCTTTTATTAGGAATAAGGGAAGGAAAATCGAAGGATTTTCTACTGCGGTTTTTGATTTTATCCACCATTATCGTCCTCATCAGAATGTAGTCAAAAGACCTCTAAAGGATAAAAGGAAAGGATTTTATTTTATCGGCCATCATGAAATTATGATCCCTCTCTTGGCTGCTTCCCTTAAGTCAGAAAGTGTTTTAAAGCGAGTTTAGCCTTTCTGCGGGCTGTCTCAGTCTATTTTTTTGTTTGACTTTTTCTCTTTTTTTGCATCGATTCATAATCTAATATCAGGTTCCTATAGACTCGTTCTGCTTGTTCGATTGTACTTTTTAGCGTGCCCGATGTATCAATGATATAGTCTGCATATTTCATTTTTTCTTTTGGATCCTTCTGGCTTTCTAATTTTTTCAGGGCTTCGGCTCGATTTATTTGGTCCCTTTCCATTAATCTCTTTATCTGGTCTTCTTTTTTACAATAAACAACAACTGTCTTGTTAAAGAATTGGATTAAACCAGCTTCGATAGTCAGGGCGGCTTCAGAAACAAATATTTTATAGCGACCTTCTTTTTTGAGAGATTTAATAATTTCTTTTTTCTTTTCAAAGACCAGAGGGTGAACGACTTTGTTGAGGAATAACCGCTCCTTGTTATCTGAATAAACGATAGCTCCCAGCTTCAAGCGGTTTATTGTTTTGTCGCTGTTAAGGATTTTTTCTCCAAAGTGGTCAACGATATTACGCCAGGCTGGCTCTTCAGGCTTCATAAGATCATGAGCTATTTTATCAGCATGATGAACATAACAGCCCAGTTCTTCCAGAACTTGCGCCACTACAGATTTGCCCGTTGCAATACCGCCGGTTAAAGCTACTATCAGCATAACAGAGAACCCAGAGCTATTTTATAGAAAAAAATTTTAACAATCAAAAATAAATACGGAGAAAGTTCAATTTTTATCGTGTTTTAAATTTGTATTGTTATGAATGATTCTATGTAACCAGAGAAGAATAGAACTGCCATCATTCATTTAAAAAGAAGTGGGATTTAGACGCTGTGGTGACTTATTTTTTCTTCTTATCGGTGATAATTCTGAATTTTTTATTGAACCGGATTGCCAAGCCTTGCTTTTTCTCTCTTTTATCGGGTTCTTCAAGACGAATAGTTAGCCCCCCTAGGAGGAGTTTTAGATTTTTGCTGCCACTTAGTTCGTCGGGAATGTCTATTGCGAGATTGAGCTTAGAGCCAACAACCACGCCTGAATCCAGGCAGAAATAGGCTCCCTGACAGCTTATATTGTTAAGGGTGATGGTTTCTTTGAATTTTTTTCCCTGAGGAAGCTTTCCTTCGACTTCGGCTGGCAGAGGAAGATCAAAACGCCATTCTCTTCGACGGTTGAATTTGAGATCGGCGATCTCTTTCTTCGTCTTCTTTTTTGAGGGAGCTTTCTTTGCAGCTGTTTTTTTCGTCATCGCTATCTCTTGAGTATCTTCATGGATTAAAACAGTGCTGAATTAATGGCGTACAAAGCGAGCTGGAGCCTACTGTGAGTGTCGAGTTTGGCATAGATGCTTTTGATATGGGATCTTACTGTATTCTTACTGATAAAGAGTGCTTCGGCGATCTCATCGTTGCTCTTTCCCTGTCCAATAAGTCTTAATACTTGAAATTCTGTAGGGGTGAGCTGGTCTAGGGTTTTTTCCTTTAGGTCTCTTCCGACAACAGAGATTATCCGGTCCATAATACTTGACATCTTATCTCGAGGAAGCCAGATCTCTCCTTTGTTAACTGTGTGGATTGCCTCTGATAGCTGGCTAGAAGCATCATTCAGATCAAAGTATCCTCTAGCCCCAGAGTTCATGAGACTGACAACTTCTTCATGGGAAGGAATATTGCCTAGGAGCAATAATTGGGACTTCGTCTGAATTCTCGCAATTTCTCTAATCGCCTTACAGATTTCCCGAATGTTAGGTAAAGGCTCAGAATTCACAAATAGGATGACATCAGGCTTAACTTTTTTTATTGATTCCATGAAAGAATCAATGGTGTTTTTCTCGATATGACGTACGTTTATTTCAGATGTTGCTTCCAGATCTTTCAGAATTCCTGAGAGGATTATGTTAGATGGACAGTAGATGAGGACGCCTGTTTTTTTTGATTCTGAGTCTTTGGATTTCGTCTTTTTCATTGCTATAAGTTTATCTTATTTCGCCCCTAGTTGATTTTGAATCTTCCATAATTTCTGTATGTTGTTGAATATATTATTAAATCAGATATTAGTTGTCAAGAGGAGATTAAAACCCAAAATTTCCGAAAGACGGTGAAGATGGGCCCTGATCAATCAGTAATCTTCCTTGCTCTCATTTTCCAAAGATTTCAGAGAGCTTCAATGAGATAAAAATTTCTATTGGCAATTTTGGAGAAATCATTCTTAGTTGAAGGGATTATAAGGAAGAATCTGGGAAAAAAAAGAACTGTCAACAATTTAGGCGTAGCTGTGGATTTATATGGGAAAGCTCAGGTGAGGTGTTATATCAAATTTTTGTTGGAAGGAAGTATTTTATAGCTTTTATCGAGTCGAATGGAAATGAGTTGTTTTTTTTTCGAATTTCTATCCGATTTGGCATATACCACAATTCCCGAGATGATAAGCCTGAGTTGATTTTCAAGGATAAGAGTTTTTGGGATTTTCAGGGATAAATTGATCCTCGACCCGATTGTAATCCCTGAATTTAGCCAGAAAGATGCTTCTTGAGAGCTTATAGAATAAAGTTCTGTTCGTTCTTGGAATTCACTTCCGGAAGCGCCCGTTCCAGTCACTAGAACTGGAAGAGAGAGTTCAAAGCTTCGCTCTCTCTTCACGGCTCTAGTAGTGCCTTGGAAAGAGGGCTTATCTAATAGTTTTGCTAAGTCCATCTTAGGGGAATGATTGTGCCAGATGTCTCGAAAACAATCAATCGCTCTTAAGGATGAATTTCGGGGTGATTTTTTCCTAATTCATCTCATCGGGAGAGGTTATATATGCGACTAATTACCAGCTGGAGGCCTATTTCTATTTGAGTATCCCTGCGTCAGAAATTATGCGATTTCAATTTCTTCGGCTTCAATTATGTATTTGGTTTGAAATTTGAGAGATACGCGTTGTTGTTGACTTTTTCCCTTACTTGCTTCTATAAAGACTGTTTTGCCTTTAATGATGAGGTTAAGATTTTTGTCTGGTGCAAGCTTTGGAGGGAGGCTGACTATAAGCCTTAACTCCTGATCCAAAGAGACGGGAGTTGTCAGCCAGAAAGATGACCCAAAATGACTTATATAAGAGAGAACGGTCTGTTCCCTGAAAGGTTTACCAGATGTATCTTTTCCTTCTACAATAGTGGGAAGGGGGAGATTGAAACCCTTCACTTTTTCTTCGATTTTGTGGATGTCGTTGGATTGGACTTTTTTGCTCATAATTTCTTCTTTTTTCTTTTTTTTCTGACAGAGGATAAATTGCCACTTTTCATTTTAGGGGTCAATCACCCCTTTAGATGAAATAAGGGGTGATATTTTTAAAGGCTGATTTTATTTTTCTTAAAAAAGGGGTCACCCCCCCATTTTTTTTAGTTTATGTGCGAATTACTGTGAATGAGATAAAGCCGATGTCCTATCTAATTCGTTTAAAATGAATGAATTTTGACTCTCTTGACAAAAAAAATAGCTGTATATAGAATGTGCGAGGATTGAGACAGTGGAGAGAGAAGTGAATAAAAATGAGCGATTTGTGACGCAAATAACTCCAAAAAGTGAGGATTTTTCTAAATGGTATGTTGAAATCATTCGAAGAGCAGAACTGGCCGATTATGCTCCCATTAAAGGCATGATGGTCATTAGACCTTACGGCTATGCCATTTGGGAAAATATACAGTATTTGCTCGATAAAAGGATCAAAGACACAGGCCATTCAAACGCTTATTTCCCCCTTTTTATCCCGGAGAGTTTTTTAGAGAAAGAAACTGAGCATTTAGAAGGATTCGCACCCGAGGTTGCTTGGGTAACTCAGGGAGGAAAGGAAGAATTAGAAGAGAGATTAGCTGTTCGTCCCACTTCTGAAGCCATCATAGGCAACATGTATGCAAAATGGATCAAATCGTGGAGGGATTTGCCTGTACTTATCAACCAATGGGCCAATATCGTCCGCTGGGAGAAAGTCACGAGACCATTTTTAAGGACGACAGAATTTTTATGGCAGGAAGGACATACCGTTCACGAAACCCTAGAAGAGGCTGAGAAAGAGACGTTGATGATTCTTTCTCTTTACAAAGAATTTGTAGAGTCAGAACTTGCCATACCTGTGGTTTCAGGAAGCAAGACTGAAAGAGAGAGGTTTGCAGGTGCTTCAGAAACATATGCCATAGAGGCTTTGATGTCAGATGGAAAAGCTCTTCAGATGGGGACCTCTCACAACTTGGGTCAGCATTTCTCTAAAGTTTTTAACATCAGGTTTGAAGATAAGAACCAGAATCTTCAGTATGCCTGGCAGACATCCTGGGGAGTATCGACGCGCCTCGTTGGAGCATTAATCATGTCTCATGGAGATGATTCAGGCCTCAAATTGCCCCCTCAAGTCGCACCTGTTCAGATAGTGATTGTGCCCATATCTATCGGAGATTGGAAGAAGAATGTTCTCCCTAAGGCTCGAGACATTGAGACTCAGCTGAAGCAAGAAGGCTTGAGAGTGGAGATGGATGATAGAGAAGAATTTACCCCTGGCTGGAAATTTTCTGAATGGGAAATGAAGGGTGTTCCTTTAAGGATTGAGATTGGCCCCAGAGACATCAAAGAAAATAAAGTTCTTGTTGTTCGGCGTGATACTAGGGAGAAAGAATCCATAGGTCTTGATGTTCTGAGCCAGAAAGCGCCTGAGATTCTGAAAAACATCCAACGTTCTATGTTTAAAGAAGGATTAAAATTTCAGCTAGAGAATACGCGCAAGGTGCAAAGTTATGAAGATCTCAAGTCCATTTTGGAGTCAAAAAAGGGATTCATAAAGGCATATTGGTGTGGCCATACAACTTGTGAAGAAAAAATCAAAGAAGAAACAATGGCCACTATCAGGGTCGTGCCTCTAGAGCAAGATAAACAAAAAGCCCAAGGAAAGTGTGTCTGCTGTGGGAAAGATTCCGATGCTATGGTATATTTTGCTAAAGCATATTAATCCGAATTTACAGCAATATCAGGAAGCTAACCTGATATTGCTGTAATTGCTGATATTATCGGCATTTTCTATGAATAATTCAGAGGTTAACCTGAATTATTCATTTTTGAAGAGATGAAGAAAGGTCACGAAGAAAGAAGAGAGAGAATGGTAGCTTCCCAGATTGAGGATCGAGGAGTTAAGGATAGAAAAGTTCTTGGGGCAATGAGAAATGTTGCCCGACACATGTTTGTCCCAGAGAATATGGAATCCTACGCCTATCAGGATGAACCTCTTCCTATCGGTCAGGGACAGACCATATCTCAGCCATATATTGTGGCCTATATGACAGAGGTTCTTCAGTTAAAAGGGGATGAGAGGGTTTTAGAAGTAGGAACAGGTTCAGGTTATCAAGCAGCTATCCTGGCCAAGATCGTTAAAGAGGTTTTTACTGTGGAGATCATTGAGGAGCTCAGCATACAGGCCCAAAAGGTTTTGGAGAAATTAGGATACGAAAATATTCATTTTAAGATCAGTGATGGAACACAGGGCTGGAAAGAGTATGCCCCTTATGATGCTATTATGGTGACAGCAGCCCCGGCTAAAGTTCCCAAAGCCTTGCAGGAACAACTAAAAATCCAAGGAAGGTTGGTGATCCCTGTAGGAAGCACGTTTCAGGAATTGGTTCTGGTTACTAGAGAAAAGAAAAAATTCAAGAAGAAGAAGCTACTTCCAGTCCGCTTTGTTCCTTTAATTTCAGCGCATTAGCCTGCAAAATGTTAAAACAAAATAAAAGACCCAATATCTCAGTCAAGCTGTTTTTCTTTGGTGCCGCACTCTTCTTAGCTTTATCATCAGCACAGACAAGCAGAGAAAAATTCGTTAAGATTTTTCTGCCAAATGGGACTTCAATCACAGCTGAACTGGCGATCACAGATGAGGAAAGACAGAGAGGCCTCATGTTTCGAGACGCACTCCTTCCTGATCAGGGCATGCTCCTCGTGTTTGAGGAAGAGGATATTTATTATATCTGGATGAAAAATATGAAATTTTCCATTGATATCCTTTGGTTAGACAGAGAGAAGAGAATTGTTCATGTTGAGAAACTTGTTCCTCCTTGCAAAAAGGACCCCTGTCCTTCTTATCATTCAAAAATTCCTTCAATGTATGTCCTGGAGTTGAAAGCCGGTAGTGCAGATAAGAACAAATTGAAGCTGTATGACAGACTGGATTTTATTCTTCCCATTGAATCTCAAAATCGATAATTTCAATAGTTGGGGATAAGAATTAAAGAAGAGGCTGCATTAAGTAGCTTTCTGCATTATCAGTCTTTCCAGTTCTTGAGCAGTATTTTTAGAAGCCGAATCGTCTCCCAGGATTTGTTTTATTTTTTTGAAGTCCTCTATCATTTCTGACCGGGCTTTTTCAGAGTCTAGTATCTTTTTTGCTTCTTGAAAGATATTCTCTGGAGTAAAGTCTTTTTGAATCAATTCAGGGATAATCCGTTTTCTAGCCAGGATATTCACAATGCTATAATTTTTTATCGAGACAAATCTAACTCCGATATGATAGCTAATCGGAGCGATGCGATAGAAAGAAATGACCGGGGTTTCGAGGAGCGCCGCTTCTAAGTTGGCTGTTCCACAGGCAGAAAGTGCGAGGTCACTAGATGCTATTGCTTCATAGCTGTGCCCTGTGACAACTTTCAATTCGTCAGAATGAGGGAAAAAAAAGTTTGTTAAGAGATTTTCTTCAAGACTTTCCGCTAAAATCAGAACAAATTGTGCGGCATATTCTTTTTTGATTTTTTTTATAGCTTTGAGCAATACAGGGATATGGTACTTTAATTCACTCCTGCGGCTTCCTGGCAGAAGTGCAATAAGTTTTTTTTCAGGGACAAATCCATAGCTCTGGAGGAATTCTTCTTTTGAGAGAGAGACTTTTACTCTCTCCTTTAGAGGATGTCCGACATAGACGGCTGGGATCTTGTGCTCTTTATAGATTTTTTCTTCAAAAGGGAAGATCAGCATCATTCTTTCAACGGTTTTTTTTATGCCCAGGAGCCTCCTCTTTCTCCATGCCCACACGGTGGGACTTATATAATAAAGAACGGGTATAGAAAGCTTTTTCAATTTTTTTGCTAGCCGTAGGTTAAAATCAGGGGAATCAATAAGGACTGATACTACAGGTTTTTGGAGTTCTATTTCTTTTTTTATTCGATTGAAGATTTTTCTCACGCGGGGCAGATGAGAGATGACTTCGATTCCTCCAACGATGGATAGCGCATCTATGGGATAAAGAAGATGAACTCCTTCCTTCTCCATGTGCTTTCCGCCGATGCCAAAGAAAGAGAAAGAAGGCTGGAGTTTTTTAAACTGATGGACAAGATCTGCGCCGTATTTTTCGCCAGAGTTCTCACCGGCTACGATTAGAATTGAGTCTTTCATTCCCTCTCAAGTTGACCATAATAGATGATCTCTGGCATTTTTTTAGGGTCTTGACCATAGAAGAAAAGCCATTTATCGTAGGTTTCCTGTTCGTTGTAGATTTTAATCGATTTTTTTGATGAGGAACTTCCTACTCCTATGATCCGTGGATTTTGGATCGAAGAAAGAGCGCTCTGAGGGGCTATCATTATTTTTTGAGCTATCCCAATTTTTTGAGGAGTGCCCCTTTCTCTTCTGGGGGTTTTCACAGAGACTCCTTGAGCTTGGAGAACGATATTCCATTCTCCATTTTCGCTCATCGGATCTTTATATAATTTGCGGATGCATTTTTCTTCTAACAGTTCATCCAGTGTTTTGGGGAAGCTTCCAGGATTTTTCATCTGAAACAATCGAATGGCCTCCACATACTGTTTTCCCCTGAAGATCAATTCTGCTTCTCTTTCCCGCTGTAATTGAGTTTCCCAGATTGGGATGGCCATGAGAAGCCCAATACTTAGGACAAAAATGGCAACCATAAGAATGATTAAAATATATCCTTCTTTTCTGTTCATGATTTCCCGCGAATTTTAACGGGCTTTAGAGCGGATGTTACCATGTGTTGTAGAGAGTTCCATCTATACCTTTTTGCTCTGAACCAGAAAATATATCAACGATCCCAGGTTCCACTGCTAGTAGAACATTTTCGTCAGTGAGAGTTTCTCGTACTTCCACCCACGTTTCTGAAGACTTCGTTATGGGATCCGCAGGGATTTTATACAAGTAACCTTCGTCCACAAGGGTTTGAAGAGAGAGGGGGTATTTCTGTTTATCTGCGTAATATTGATTTATCAATATTCTCATTTGAAAAAGATTTTCTCTTAATATAGACTCCCGGGCTCTTTTGGTCGCGTATTTGTACTGAGGAATTCCCAGGCCTACCAATATTCCAATCAGGGTAAAAACGATGATTATTTCGATCAGAGTAAAGCCCTTTTTTCTCTTTTTTGGATATATTTTAGTCATTTGACTTACCAATCCCTGTATTTTGTCCCATCTAGGGCAGTAGCCTTGCTCTTGGTATAGATGTCATAGACATTTTCACCACCCCAGATATCAGAATCAAGCTCATCCTCGTAAGATCTTAATCCCCAATCGAAGGAGTTTGTCATAGGATCCTTGGGGATTCGTCTTAAGAATTTTACAATCCTTTTTGATGATCTCCTGTCTTCTCCTTCTTCTTCTTTTTCCACTTCTACTCCATTTACCAAGGTTTCTAGGTCAGGAGGATATCCGTATGAGTCTTCATCGACTTCTATTTTTTTCTCATCAGCCAGCCTTTTGTACGCATCAATGGCTTCTCTCATCAGCCTAAGGTTTCTTCTTAGTTCAATCTCTTTTTCTCTTTTTACTGCTGTCTTTGCCAAGGGCATAACTGCTGTGGCTAGAATAGCCAAAATAGTGAGGGTGACCAGCATCTCAGTCAGAGTGAATCCTTTTTTGTGTAAAAAGAATTTGCTCATTTTTGCCAATATTTATGCGGATTAAAGCTTATCTTTATTATACCGGCTGTTATGAGATGAAGATTTTCTATGGCGGTCCTGGTTAAAACCGGAGCGGTGATTCGAGGAATTTTGTTCTAAGGCTTTTTTACTCAGTTTGATCCTGTTGTCCTCTCCAATATCAAGAACCTTAACGCGGACTGTTTGCCCCATTTTGAGAACATCCCTGATATTTCTAACACGGTAATGGGCTATTTCAGAAATATGAAGGAGACCGATTATATTGGGGAGGATTTCGATGAAGGCGCCATACTCTTCAAGCCGGACAACTTTTCCTGTATAGGTCTTACCGACTTCTGCCTCTATTGTAATCTCGCTTATTAGATTTTTGGCCATCTGGGCAGATTCGGTATCAGAAGCAGCGATTGTAATCTTCCCGCTCTCCTCAATATCTATTTTGGCATTAGTTTGGGCAAGGATTCTTTTAATGACCTTTCCGGCGGGTCCTATTACGTCCCCAACCTTTTCAGGGTTTATAACCAAATTTATGATTCGGGGAGCATAAGCAGAAATGTCAGATCGTGGTTCAGGAATTGCTTCTTTCATCTTGACTAGTACAGCTTTGCATGCTTCCTGGGATTTTTGGAGGGCCTCTTTTAAAATTTCAACTGAAATAGAAGGAACCTTCAAATCCAGTTGGATAGCCGTGATCCCTTTTTCTGTTCTCGCAACTTTACAATCCATATCTCCAAAATGGTCTTCAAGACCTGCAATATCCGTGAGTACAGCGTAGCGATCGTCTTCTTTAATTAGTCCTATAGCGATTCCTGCTGTAACCATGGAAAGTGGAACGCCTGCATCCATTAATGAAAGTACTCCGCCACATACTGTGGCCATAGAGGAAGACCCATTGGATTCCAATATATCGGAGACAATACGGATGGTGTAAGGAAAGACCTCCTCGTCAGGAATAGAGGCGAGGATAGATTTTTCAGCGAGAGCTCCATGACCGATTTCTCGCCTTCCAGGAGCTCTTAAAAAAGAAACCTCTCCTACGCTAAAAGGAGGAAAATTGTAATGTAGCATGAACCTCTTTTCGGCCTCTTCTCCGATCCCATTGAGTCTCTGTACGTCTTCAAATGTACCTAGAGTGACAGTTGCCAGACATTGAGTTTCTCCTCGAGTAAAAAGAGCAGATCCGTGAGTGCGGGGAAGAATGCCTACTTCAACGGAGATAGGTCTTATATCGTCGAATCCTCTTCCATCTGTCCTCTTTCCTTCGTTTAATATTAAATCTCTTACTAATTTTTTTTGGATCCTGAAGAAGATTTCCTTGGTTTCATTGATTTCGTCTTCATTTTCTTCTGGAATTTGACTCAGCAGGGAATCTAAAATTTTGCTTAACCCTTCTTCTCTGGATTTTTTTATCTTGGTTTGGATAGCTTTCATCAGAGAAGAAGATATTTCCTTTTCAATTTTTTCAATCTTTGCTTGATCGAATTCTTTGGGATTAAATTCCCGTTTTTGTACGCCTAATTTTTTAAAAAGGTCTTTCTGTATGGCAACAATTTTATTTATAGTCTCCTGCGCTTTGGCAATGCCCTCCACAATTATTTCATCATCAACTTCAACGCCAGCCGCCTCTATCATCACGACTCCCTCATCTGTACCTGTAACAACCATGTTCAGAGAGCTTTCTTCGAGTTGCTTCATGGTAGGGTTGGTTATGAACTCGTTATTAATATAGCCAATTTTCACAGCTCCCAGGGGAGTATTAAAGGGAATATCAGAGAAATAGAGGGCAGCAGAAGCTCCAATGATACCCAAAGTATCAGGTTCATTTTCTAGATCGGCTGAGAGCAGAAGAGCAACAATTTGAGTGTCATTACAGTAGCCTTCAGGAAAAAGGGTCCTTATCGGTCTGTCAATCTGGCGGCTTACGAGAATTTCCCTCTCTGAAGGCTTGCCTTCTCTTTTAAAGAAGCCGCCGGGAATTTTTCCCGCAGCGTAAGTATTCTCACGGTAATCAACGATTAAAGGAAGGAAGGGTTTTTCTTCTTTAACTTCTTTATTGGAAGTGGCGGAGACGAACATAATAGTATCGCCATAGCGAATCAGAGCTGAACCGTCGGCTTGTTTTCCGATTTTCCCAATTTCAATGGAGAGGGTGCGATTATTTATTTCAAGACTGAGCTTTTTTTCGGACATCGTTGTCTCTGAGGGATGACACTACTTTCTGAGTTTGAGCTTTTGGATTAACTTTTCGTACCTATTGACATCTTGTTTTTTTAAATATTCCAAAAGTCTTTTTCTTCGCCCAACGAGTTTCAGAAGGCCGCTTCGGGAGTGATGATCTTTTTTGTGTGTTGAAAAGTGTTTGGTTAAATAATTGATTCTGTCAGTAATGAGGGCAATCTGAACTTCTGGCGACCCTGTGTCAGATGAATGGATTTTGTTTTTGTTTATGGTTTTTGATTTTTCTTCTTTACTCAGCAAGAGCATTATCTCCTTTGAAAATGATTAATGATATTATCAGAAAAAAGAAAGAATGTAAATGTCTTTTTCCAGTAGGAAACAGCCCCTCTTTGACAACTATTTTTTGATTTATATTTAAATGTGTGAATAATTAATGAATAAATTCCACAATTCTTTGAAAGGAGGTCTACACATGAAATTTCGAGCTTTTAAGGTATGCAGGACGGTTTTTATTTTAGTGATTAGCTTTGCTTTAATAGGTGTAAGCGATTCTGCTTTCGCGCGACAGAAGGTTCCCCTTAGTTTTGATGATTATCATGGGTATACGGGAACTGTGAAGTATATCAAAGATGTGGCAAAGGCTCACGGGAGCATTAGCAAGCTGATAGAGATCGGTAAAAGCAATATGGGGAGAAAGATCTATGTCTTGGTCCTTTCAAACATGAAAACAGGGATTACGGTTGATGCTCTTGTGAAATTGCGGAATATGCGTAAAGAGGGAGTCAAAAATGTTCCCCCTATGAAACCGTATCAGGGCAAGCCAGGACACTGGATCTGTGGCAGCACGCATGGGAATGAGTTTACGGGAACAGAGGTTTGTTTATACATCATCGATAAGCTTGTTTCAGGGTATGATTCAGATCCGAAGGTCAAGAATATCATTGATAATCAAACCTTCTATATTTGTCCTATAATTAATCCAGACGGAGTTTATAACAGCGTTGAGAAAGGCATCTCCCAGAGGCAAAACAGCATGATGAAAGATGACGACGGCGACGGCAGGATAAATGAGGATGGATATGATGACCTCAACAAGGATGGATATATTACGCAATTTCGTTATAAAAACTCGAAGGGTCAGTATGTGATCGATGACGAAGATTCCCGTTTGATGGTTCGTCTTGGTAAGGGCGAGAAGACAGAGAAGCAGCGGTATGCCGTCATCCGGGAGGATAAAGATAATGACGGCGATGGCAAGCGTGGGGAAGACTCTGAGCGGGGAATCGATTTAAATCGGAATTTCCCGGAGGGATGGTGGCGAGATAATGGCATGGCGGGTGGTCAAGGAGATTATCCGACCTCATCTCCCGAAATTCATGCTGTTGCCGAGTTTTTCACTAACCATACGAATATCCTAATGGCACAGTTTTATCATACATCTGGAGGATTTACTTACAGGCCTCTCGGAACTGCCTCTCCCGATAAGCTGCATCCTAAGGACGTCGCCGTATTTGACAGGATCATGGGAAAAAAATACCTGGAGATTATCGGAGAAGAAATTCCGGAAGCATGGAAAGAGACCGGCTCGCTTGATAAATTCAAAGAGAAACTCAAGAAGACTTCCAAGAATAAATATGCCATTGTGCGAGGGTACGAATTGCCGCGCGGCTGGAGAGCTAGTTATAACGAGGCCAGAGACAGGCGTTATGGCTATGGCATGGCAGGTGACTGGGCTTACATGCAGTACGGCATGTATTCCATCACAACCGAACTTTGGAATCCTCAAAAAGATATAAAGGGTTTTCCCCAATTTTCAGGTAAAGATGCCAGAATAAAGAGGGAACGTGCCCTTTTGAAGTATCAGGATGAAAAATTCGGCGGAAAACTATTTGTGCCATGGAAGAAATTCGAACATCCTGAGCTCGGCGAAGGCGAGATCGGCGGCTGGATACCGAAGTACCGGGGCAATGCTTTGCCTGGAGAGCCTCTGATTGATGTCTGCGAAAAACACTGGCAGTGTGAGTTTTTCAGAGCAGGGCTCCAGCCTGAAGTCGTTATCAGCGATGCCAAAGCACGCGTGCTTTTTACAGCCAATAGAGCAAATAATGCAGTCGTATCTCAGAAAGGCGATCAGGTGACGATTAAGAAGGGCAAATCAAAAGGAGCGTATAAAATTGTTGAAGTCACTGCAACAATAGAGAATAAGGGGAAATTGGCCCCCCATGTTGCCAGAGGAGCGCAGCTTTCTGGAAACCGTGAGGACATTGTTTGGCTTATCGGAAATCGGGATGAAATCACATACCTACAGGGCACTACGTTCCAGAAGTTAGGTGTTATAGAGGGGATAATGAAGATTCCAGGCGATTCGGGCCGAGGTGCTCCTCGACCGGCACAACAGCCGCAGATGAGGAGGATGCCACGCTTTATCCCTCCTGGCTACCCAATAAGAATGAGACGACGCCCAGGGATTCAGCCAACAGAGGTTAAAACAGGAGGTTCGAAGCGTAGAGTCAAGTGGCTCATAGCAGTGGAAGGAAAAACGCCGCTCAAAATTGTGGTCACATCTCAGAAAGGCGGCACCAAGGTTAAAGACCTTTCGATTCAATAACAGGAGGGCACAATGAAAGCGAGAATAAATTTCAAATATATATTAGGTTTTGCTCTGGTCGTCTTGCTAATGTCATCCTTTATGACTCCAGCATACGCACAAAAAAAAGTCCAGAAGAGTCCAGGGGGTTACCATGGAGAACTTGACTTCCCGATTAGCTGGAAACGCTATTATCCCTATGCTGAATGGACAAAAATCATGCACGACATTCAGAAAAAATATCCTCGGCTGGCAGACATTCAAAGCATCGGAAGAAGCCGCATGGGCCGTGAGCAATACATGATTACTATTACTGCAAAATCGACTGGGAAGCATCAAGACAAGCCAGCGATGTGGGTTGACGGAGCCATACATGGGAATGAGGTCAATGGGATTAGTTGTTCCTTGTACCTGATGTGGTATTTGCTCACGAGGTATGATTATGACAAATATGTTCATGACTTGGTCGATAACTGCACGTTTTATATTCTGCCTGGTCTCAATGTGGACGCGAATAGATCCTTTGTTGAATTTCCGAACACGGCAAACAATCCTCGCGAGCCGTATAGACCCGAAGATAATGACGGCGATGGACTGTACGATGAAGACCGGACAGAAGATGTAGATGGCGATGGAGAGCTCTCTGTCATGTACATCGAGGATCCCAAAGGGGAGTACAAGCTGTCACCAGATAAGCGACGGTTTATCTTGGTAGGCGATCCAAAAGAGGAAGGCATGCGGTTTCGTAGACTCAGCCCAGAAGGGTATGACAATGACGGCGACGGCATGATCAACGAAGACGATATCGGCGGACCCGATCCGAACAGGAATTTTCCCTATGGATGGAATCTACCGGCCGGAAATCCATACCCAATGTCAGAGCCTGAATGCCGCAATGTGTTCGAATTTCAGCTTGCCCATCCCAATATTTTTGCTAGCTTTCATTACCACAACGCTGGCAGACTAATCATGTTCCAGGCTCCACTGGCGGTTAAACGTCAAGCCCTATCAGCAGAACAACGCCAGCGTATGCAGGAAATGCTCAACCAGCGCCTGGAGGCGATGCGAAGGACTGACAAATACGCACAGCTTTTTAATCGCCAGGTTGCTCCACAATATCAACATGATCTGGATACACAAACAGAAATTGTAACCATGGGTGCGCGCATCCTTAAAAATTACCGTGCTGTCTTCGGAGGCCTGAGCGGCCAAGCTCATGCAGCCACATATCATATGCTCGGAGCATACAGCTATCTCATTGAACTCTGGGGCTCACCTGCATTTGATGCGGATGTGGATGGCGATGGTAGAGTTTCCGATGAAGAGTATCTTAAATGGATTGATGTCGAACTTGCCGGGGAAGGCTGGATCACACCGCACAAATTCAATCATCCTGATTTTGGTGAAATATGGATCGGAGGTTCACGTAAAAAACACACACAGAGAACACCTCCTGCCAGGTACATAGAAATGGAGGCCTTTAAGAATGCACAGTTCGTGATGTATTGTGCCAGTCAGTTTCCTAAAGTAGAGATAGATGATGTGACCATAACGCCGGCCACGCATAACCTTTACTGGATCGAAGTGGCAGTAAAGAACGAGCGTGTTTACCCTACTGCATCGGACAGATCGATACAGCTCAAAAGAACAGTGAAGGACAAAATCACCCTCACATCATCGGATAATATATCATTGGTCAAGATTCCTGAAGGTACTACAACAGTTGATCCTCAGCATTATCGGGCACAATGTGAATCGATCACAGAAAAAGGAACTGAATTCAGACTCAAGGGGAAACAGACACTCCGATTTGCCGCATTGGTGAAAATGGATGGTTCCCAGGGCTGGCTGGAAGTCAATGTCGAATCCCAACATGGCGGTAAGGATAAAAAAAGAATCAAAATCAAATTGAGCGATTAACCTGAATTATTCATAAAAAATGCCTTGTGAATAATCCAGGCCAAATATCATATTGTTCTTCAATTGGAGGTGGATTCTTTTTTAAAAGCTCTGAATATTCATTGCTGCTCTTCTATATATCAAATGATGAGACGTAACTTCTCACTGTAAAGAATTTTTTAATGACTCCAAAAATGAAAAAAAAGACATTGCTTTTGCTTTTTATAGCCAACATTATCCTCATCAGCATGGGCTGGATATTAGCGTTCTACTCATACCCGCGTCTCCCTCAAAGAATACCCCTCTGGGTAAATTTCTTCGGGCAGCAAGTTATGATGATGAAGAAATCACCGCTTTTTTTTGTTTATCCAATAATTCAGACTCTATTTTGTTCAGGGTTCTGGCTTGTGAGCAGGATTGGGCATTATAAGCCATCTAGAGAAGGCCAGGCTGATTTAATCTATAAGAAAAGGATGTCTTTTTTATCAGACTTAAGGAAAGAATTCGTTTATATGGTTCTCATCTTTTTTAGTTTGATATTTATTCATCTTCAAAGGGGAATTATCTTTTTGGCTTATGGAAAAGAAAGCGGTGTAGATAAAGTCTATTTTTATACTTTATTCGGTATTATTCTGATTCTTATTCCTCTGTATCGTCTCAGGGCGAAGCTGCCTTTCAAGAAGTAAGGATTCTATCAAAAATATCTATCCCCCTGGCTCTTTAAAGAATTATTTATTTTAAGATTTCTAAGTTTTTTTGATTATCTATTTTAAAGAGTTCCAATAATTTTTTCTTCGAAGGAGCTGTTGAGCATATTTTGAGCGGAAGCCTCCCTCTGTTTCCTTGATTTCTTCCAATTTAGCTTCAATTTCAGCTAATGTCATCTTATTTATCTTCTTTTTTTTGGGAGCAGGGGAGGGAGGTGCAGGCTCAGCTTTTTCTTTCTCGACTTTTTTCTCTTCCTCTTTTTCCTTTTCCTCTTTCTCTTCCTTAACTTTTACCGCCTTTTCTTTCTCTGCTACTTCTTCTTTCGCTTTATCTTTCTCCTCTTCTTTTTTTTCTGCTTTTTCTTCTACTTTTTCCTTCTTTTCTTCTTTTACCTCTACTCTTTCTTCCTCGACCTTTTCCTCTTCTGCTTTATCTTTAGCCTTACTTTCCTTCTCTACCTCTTTTTCTTTTTTCTTTTCTTCTTTATCTGTTTTTTCAGGGAGAGCTTCTTCTTCAGCTTTTTTCTCTGGGAGGGGTTTTTCTTCTTTAGGCTTTTTCTTCTCTTTGGTTGCGACAGTAGTTTTTTCTTTTTTCTCCTTTTCTTTTTTGAGTTCTCCTTGTTTTTTGTCTTCAGGAGCCTCTTTTTTCTCTTTTTGCTTTTCTGCCATCTTTATATCCTTTCAAGCTTTGTGCAGGGTAGTATAAATTCTTCTCCAGTAGCTTATCAAAATTTATCATGCCAGGGCAATGATTTTTTAGGGTTTGAAGGCATTTCTTTTTGCCTGACAGAAAACCTTGTTTCTAGGAAAAAGAGAGCCTTCCTTAGAATCTTGCGCAAGGATGGGGAATTTAGTATAGTCATTAAACATGCATTTTTTTTATTCATTTTTCCTGCTTTTATACCTATTGATTTATATTCCTATTTATTATGTCAGGATAAAGATCTTTAGGGGAGACAGTCTTTACCTGAGAGAAAGATTGGGATTGACTCTCCCTGGAGAGAAGGGGCAAGAGAAGTCTTTATGGATTCATGCTGTTTCTGTAGGTGAAGTTCTCTCGCTTCAAAATTTAATCAAACAAATAAAGGAAAGGCATCCTGATTGGGTAATTCATTTTTCTTCTCTTACCAATACTGGAATGAAAGTAGCCCAGGAAAAGCTCGAATATGCAGATAATATCTTTTTTGTCCCGCTAGATTTTAAATGCATTGTCACGAGGTTTTTTTCGGCATTGACTCCACGTTTATTTATTCTGGCTGAATCTGAGTTTTGGCCTAATCTTTTGAGAGCAGCCAAGAAACAGACAAAAGGAATCCTCCTTATTAATGGCAGAATTTCCCACCACTCGTTTAAACGATCCCACAGGCTCAGGTTTTTAATAAAAAGAGTTTTAAAAAATATAAATTTTTTTTTAGTGCAGACAGGAAAAGATAAGGAAAGGCTGAGGAAAATTGGTGTGCACTCAGATCTAATAGAAGTAACCGGAAACTTGAAATCTGAGGTTCGTTTGCCTCTTTTGCCAGAAAGAGAGATACGGGAGATGAAAAGGAGGCTTAATATTTCTGAAGAAAAAAAAGTGATTGTGGCTGGTAGCACCAGAAAAGGAGAAGAGGAGCAGCTCCTTGAAGCCTTTCGAGAAGCAAGAAAAAACAAATCAGACCTTCTTTTGATTCTTGCCCCCCGCAATCAAAATAGATTCGATGAAGTAGAGAAGCTTTGCCAGGATTTCTCATTTAAGGTCCAGAGAAAGACCTCGGTTTCGTCAGATTCAGAGTGGGACATCCTTATCCTTGATACAATCGGAGAGCTTGCTCAATCTTATGCACTTTCGGATGTGAGCTTTGTGGGAGGTAGCTTAGTGCCTTGGGGAGGGCAAAACTTACTCGAACCTGCTTTTTACAGAAAGCCAGTCTTTTTTGGACCTCATATGGATAATTTCTCTGCTTTAGCAGAAAAATTTATTGAATCAAATGCAGCCAAAGTAATTAATAAGAAACAAGATTTGGTTGAAATGTTTTTGATTCAAGATGAGAGATCTCTAGAAGAAATGGGGAATAGAGCCAAAGAGGCTCTTAAGTCATTACAAGGAGCAACAGAGAAAACAATCAAGGTTATTGAAAAATTTATGGAAGGGCCTTAATAAATATTCCTGATGTCTAATCATAGGAGAGAAAAGGCGTGGCGCTATCGGTTGCTGATTTTTTTTCTGGCGTTTTCACTCTTTGTCCCTTATCAAAGCACTCTCTATGGAGCAACCTCCTCAAAAGAGTATAAGCTAAACAAGGAATTTTTAAAAAACTTTGGGGATGATTTTACGCAAATCCTTTTCTCGCCAAGGAATTGGGATAAGGGTGATATCTTAAGTTTATCAGCCATTTTAGGAGGGGGAATCCTTCTGTATGCAACAGACTCAGATATCCACGATTGGTTCGAGGGGAACCGAGATTCACGATCCGAGGATTTCTCGAAAGTTGTTTCCTTTCTAGGACATGGAGCATGTTTGGCCGGTCTGATAACTGCCTTGTATGCTTCGGGAGAAATCTCTGATGATAAGAGCCTGAGGAAAACAGCACTCCTCAGTCTTGAGAGCTGGGTTACATCAGGAGTCATAGTTTTGGGCTTAAAAACTATTGTGGGAAGAGCTCGTCCTAAAACAGGTGAGTCCAGTCATGCATTTCATCCATTCTCGTTAAGATCGGGCTTCCATTCCTTTCCCTCAGGTCATGCCTCTTCTGCCTTTGCTGTTGCCACAACGATTGCTGATCAATCTGAGAAGACTTATATCGATGTGTTATCATATAGTCTGGCTACTCTTGTGGCTATTTCCAGAGTACATGATAACCAGCACTGGCCATCTGATGTTTTCATAGGCTCTGTCATCGGTTATGTCGTGGCCAAAAAAATCTGTTCTTTAAATCGGGGAGGGGATTCAGGCAAGCTTAGGATTGGATTCCATTTCTCTCAGCAGAGCCAGGTGCTTTCCGTCTCATTCTTTTTTTGATACGCGATCCCTTTCATATAGACTTATCTTTCCTTATTTTATATATTACAAATGAATCTGCCCACTGAGGAGTAGAGATGGAAAAGACAGTCAGTCGACGAAATTTCCTCAAAAAATCATCAAAAATAATTGCAGCTACTGGTCTTAGTGGTTGCGGAATTCTACTGAAAGGTTGCACGTCAAAAAAGGATTTTGACCTCATCATCCAAGGTGGTCGTATCTATGATGGATCAGGAAAGGAAGCAGTTCAAGCTGACATCGGGATTAACGGAAATTTCATTAAAGAGATAGGAAAAATTTCCAATGCGAGAGGAAAGTCTGTTATAGATGCCAAGGATTTAACTGTTTGCCCAGGTTTTATTGATGTCCATGATCACACTGATGTAGAGCTTTTAGTCAATCCTAAAGCTGAGAGTTCGATTCGGCAAGGTATCACGACTCTAGTGAGCGGAAATTGTGGGTCTTCTCCTTTTCCTATTGCGGAGGAGATATATGATGAGACAAAAGAGAATCTGAAAGAGCAGCTCGAGATTGATTTGACGTGGATGGATATAAATGGCTTTTTTTCCAGATTAGATGAGAAGGGCATGGCCCTTAATTTTGCTACTCTTGTAGGACAAGGAACAATCCGTGGAGCTTCCATGGGATCTAATGACCGTCCTCCTAAACAGGAAGAGCTAGAGAGAATGAAAGTGCTAGTGGATAAGAACATCAAAGCCGGAGCTGTGGGGTTATCCACAGGGCTGGAATATGCACCAGGATGTTATGCTCAACCTGATGAAATAACCGAATTATGCACGGTAGCGGCTCAACTTGGAGGAGTTTATGCGACTCATATGCGAGATGAAGGAGATAGCTTGTTCGAGTCTCTGGAAGAGACGATCGAAGTCGCTAGGAAAGCTGGGATTAGCCTTCAGATCTCCCATTTTAAGATTTGCTATCCACGAAATTGGCATAAAATCGACCAAGCATTGGTTAAAATTGAAGAAGCAAAAAAAGAGGGGATTTCAATATTTTGTGATCGATATCCTTATATTGCCAGCTCTACAGGACTCAGCTTTTATTTTCCACGTTGGGCAAAGCAGGGGACTACTGATGAATTTTTGGCCCGCTTGAAAGATCCTCCTCTCAACAGCAGACTTCGTGCCTATGTAGCAGAACAGGAAAAGAAACTTGGATCCTGGGAAAAAGTCATTATTTCTTCTGTAGCTTCTGAAGAAAATAGAAATATTCAGGGCAAGAGTGTCTGGGATGCTGCGAAGGAACTAGAGAAAGAACCTTATGATTTTATGAAGGATCTTTTGATTGAGGAAAAAAACAGGGTGGGGATGGTTGCCTTCAATATGAAGGAAGAAAATTTAAGAAGAATTTTAGCTCATCCTCTTGTTGGGATTGGGACAGACGGCTCAGCTGTTTCTCCTTATGGGCTGCTGGGAAGAGGAAAACCTCATCCGCGCAATTATGGAACCTTTCCTCGGGTGTTGGGAAAATATATCCGAGAAGAAAAAATAATGGCCTTATCTAATATGATAAAAAAAATGACTTCCGTTGTTGCTGAAAAATTTAGCTTTGAAAAGAGAGGAATGTTGCGTAACGGCTATTTCGCTGATATTGTCATATTCGACGACGATACGGTTGTTGATAGGGCCAGTTGGACAGATCCCCATCAGTATCCAGTTGGCATCGAGTATGTTCTGGTGAATGGGGAAATTGTGATAGAGAGAGGCGAACATACTGGAAATTTGCCTGGCAAAATCTTAAGAAAAAAAATCGAGGTTTGATATCATCTACTCCCTTGAAAGAGACAAATATTTCTATTGACGGATATGATGTCCGCATTTCTGAGAAGGGGAGTGGACCTGCGGTCATTCTCCTTCATGGATTGGGGGGGTCATTGGAATGGTGGGAGTCCAATCTCAATGCCCTCTCTCAAAAGTATCGAGTTATAGCTTTTGATTTTCTGGGCTTTGGACACTCGGCTAAGCCCAAAATCAGATTCAGCCTTGACGTTGCTTCGGATTTCATGCTCTCTTTTTTGGATGCCTTCGCTCTTCCCAAGGCCTCTCTCATCGGGAATTCCATGGGTGGACTCATTGCTCTTCACACGGCATCAAAGTTTCCAGAGAGGGTTGAGAGATTGATTTTAGTGGATAATGCGGGCTTCGGGCCTGAAGTTTCCTTTATTCTGTGTCTTGCCTCTGTCTATCCAGTTGGTGAGTTTGTCTTAGCGATGAGAAATCATTTTACCGCAAGGATGATCTTGTCACATTTGTTCTATGACAGCAAGAGACTTCCATCACATCTGGTGAATTGTATCCTGAGGATTCTTGACCTTCCGCGAACAGGAGAAGTATGTCTTGAAGTTCTTAGATCTGGGGTGAATTTAAAAGGATTAAGGGATATAATATGGATTTCAATCCAAAAAAGAGCAGAATCTTTGCCTCACAAGACTTTAATTATTTGGGGAGCGGACGATAGGATTACTCCTCTCTTTCAGGCTTATATGGGTAAAAACTTGATAAAGAATTCAAAGCTGCTTGTTTTCGAGAAATGCGGCCATCTTCCCCAGGTGGAATGGGCGGAAAAGTTTAACAGAGCAGTTGTGGATTTTTTGGAATCTTAACGCGATGAAAAAAATTATTACTCTCTTCCTTCTCTTTTCTTGCTTGAATGGGATAGGTCTTTTCTCTTTGGAAAAAGAAAAATTGCTGAGTCCTTCTGGAATAACCGTTGAATTGGCTTACAGAGCTTTTCAGCCCGGAGAGGCGATAATAGTAACAATTGAAGAAGGTACAAACATAGTGGATGCTCAAGTTCGATTCTTGGGAAGAAGATATGATATGGGAAAAGACGAGGCAAGTTCCAAGCTTTACACGTTCGTTGGGCTCGACCTTAACATTAAATCCGGTTCCTATCTGATGGAGATTGTCCTAACTAATATTTTGGGCCAGAGAGAACGCTTACACAAGGACATCTCAGTCTTAGCAAGGAAATTTCGTGTGAAGAAATTGTGGGTGAGGGAAGAATTTGTCACTCCTCCCCGAAAAGCTTTGAACAGAATAAGGAGGGATGCAGAGATTATTAGGATTATTTATGGAATGATCACACCTCGCTGGCTGGGAGAAGGGAGTTTTATCCTGCCTTGTTCGGGAGAGGTTCATCCAAATTTTGGTGAAAGGAGAATTTTTAACAATAAGCCCCGTTCTCCTCACAGCGGAGTAGATATCTCAGCTCCTTTAGGTACTCTAGTTATGGCTTCCAATTCAGGAAAAGTTGTTTTTGCCGGTGATTTGTACTATGCAGGAAAGACGGTTATCATCGAACACGGGCTAGGCGTATTTACTTTTTATTGTCATTTCTCAAAGATCAAAGCGAATAGGGGTGATTTTGTTAAAAAGGGAGATATTATTGGGGAAGTAGGAGCTACGGGAAGAGTGACAGGGGCTCACCTTCATTGGAGCATTAAGATTTTCGAAAGCAGAGTCGATCCCTTTTCTCTTTTAAGCCTTCCTCTCGAATAGAAACCTGACCCCACTGATTATTGACATGGCATTGTTCTGCCTCTATAGTATGGGTTTAATATGAGGATAAGAAATGGAAGAGATTAAAAATAACCGCTCAATTTCTCCAATCGTTAAGGCTATTAAAGAAGCCTATCAAAAAGGACAAGAAGATGAAGCCCTAGAGCCAATTGTGGCTGTCGACTCTTCAGGTCAACCTTTGGGAAAGCTCGATGATGGAGATTATGTTATTTTTTATGATATTCGGGGGGAGAGAGAAATCCAGTTAACCGAGAGCCTAATTTCCAAGGATTTTAATCACTTTTCCGTGAAGCGGGACATGCGTTTGAATTTTGTGACTATGATCGAATATGACTCCAGGCTGAAAGTAAAAGTTGCTTTTCCTCCTGATGGAAAAATCAAGAATACCTTAGGAGAGATTGTTTCAAGAGCAGGCTTGCGCCTCCTAAAAATTGCAGAATCTGAGAAGGCTGTCCATGTTGGCTACTTTATGAACGGCAAAAAGGAGGGATCTTTTCTGGGAGAAGACAGGATAATTGTTCCATCGCCAGAGAATCTATCCTCATATGCTCAAAAGCCCGAGATGAGCGCCAGCCAAGTTACACGAGAAGTTACTTCAAGCCTAAAAAATCCCTCTTATCAGATCATTGTGGCCAATCTAGCAAATGTAGATGTGGTTGGGCATGAAGAGGATAAAAAGGCAGTTCTTAAAGCCGTGGAAGCAGTGGATAGTGAACTGGGAAAGATTATTAAGGAGTGTCGCGCTCATGGTGTCACGCTTATTGTTACATCTGATCATGGAACAGTAGAGGAATGGCTTTATCCTGATGGGATGATTAACACTGGCCATACAAAAAGCCCAGTTCCTTTTATCCTTGCTGATTTTTGCTTTGAAGATCCAGAGTGGATGAGCCTGGAAGAAGAAGGGGAACTTGCTGACGTTGCTCCCACAGTACTTGAATTGCTTGGCCTTGAGAAGCCTGATGAGATGACTGGCGAAAGCTTAATCTTGGATTTTTCTAAGGAAGGGTATATTAAGAGGAGAGTTCTTCTTCTTATATTGGATGGATGGGGATTGAGAGAAGAGAGGGAAGGGAATTTGATTCTTGAAGCCCGAACTCCAAACTTTGATAAGCTGTGGGAAAATTATCCTCATTCACAGCTTAAAGCCTCAGGAGATGTAGTGGGCATGCCTTCTCTTACAGTAGGTAATTCCGAAGCCGGACACCTCCACCTTGGGGCCGGCAGGCGGATTTTTCTTGACAGGGTTAAAATTGACAAGGCCATTGGAGACAGTAGTTTTTTCGATAATAAGGTATTTCAATGGGCTATGAAAGGAGCAAGAGAAGAGAATAAACAGCTTCATTTTTTAGGGATTGTTTCCCATTACAGCTCCCACGGCACAATCAAACACCTTTTTGCTTTACTTGAATTGGCAAAAAGAATGGACTTGAAGCAGGTCTTTGTGCATGCTTTGATTGGTCGCAGAGGAGAAAAACCTGAAAGCGGAGCAATTTATGTTAACAAAGTGGAGGAGATGTGCAAGACGCTTTCTCTCGGTCAGGTCGTTACAGTCATGGGAAGGTACTGGGCCTTAGATAGGGAAAAGAACTGGGATCGCATCAGGAAAGCATACGGAGCTTTAGTGTTTGGCGAGGGAAATCAAGTTTTCGTCGGATAAAAAGATATGTTGAGCTCATCTCAGGGAACTTTTTATGAAAAACATCGTATCAAAATAAGAGAGCTTAATATAAAATATACATGTAGAAGATGAGTGTAGAAATAAAAGATATCCATTTCAGCTATGGAAAAGTCAAAGCGCTGGATGGAGTAGATTTGAAATTACCCCAGGGAGCCATTGGTCTTTTAGGTCCAAATGGGGCTGGAAAGAGTACCCTCATTCGCATCCTGCTCGGTTTTCTTCCTCCGGATAGGGGGGGAGGAAAAGTCTTAGATTATGATATCAAAAACCAGCAGACAGAGATTCGCCGCTATGTTGGTTATATGCCCGAGGATGATTGTTTTATCCCAGGAATGGATGCGGTTTCTTTCACTTCTTATCTTGGAGAATTATCAGGGATGCCCCGTCAAGAAGCCATGAAGAGGGCCCATGAAGTGCTTTTTTATGTAGGATTGGAAGAGAGCCGATACCGGAACCTCGAGACCTACTCGGGGGGGATGAAACAACGGCTCAAACTAGCTCAATCTATCGTCCACGATCCGAGACTCATTTTTCTGGATGAACCCACAAGCGGCCTAGACCCTCAGGGACGGAACGAAATACTGGAACTCATAATGGATATTTCTTCTAAGAAGAATATTCAGGTACTAATTTCTTCACATATTCTTCCTGATATTGAGATTACTTGTTCCTATGTGGTGATTCTAAACAAAGGGAAACCTGTGGCTCAAGGGAATATAAGCGATCTCAAGGAGATAAAATACAATCTTTTTGAAATGAAGATAAAAAGTGACGGGGAAAAGTTTCTTCAAAAGCTGAAAAAAATAAGATGCAGGGTAGAGGAAACTGAAGATCAGATTCTCAAGGTCTACATGCCTCCTGAGCTGGATGCGCAAGAGATTTTCAAAATTGCTTCAGAAGAGAAAACCCAGATCAGACATTTTGTGAAGAGCGAGACTTCTCTTGAAGACCTCTTTGCTGAGGCTGTAGGAGTGGATTGATGACAATTAAAGAAAAAGGATATACACACTGGGAGGGAGAATTAAAAGATGGCAAGCTTCCGTGGTGGCCGATCACACGATACGGGATTAAATTAACCTTTAGAAAGAAAGCTTTTAAATTTTTCTTTTTCTCCACTCTTTTTCCAGCTCTAGTCTATCTTGTGGGAATCTATGTTTCGGAAAGGCTGGATGATTTCCGGTTCATGGTTAGAGAATCGGCGCCTTTCATTAATATAAACCCTGGCTATTTTAAGTCTTATTTTACCAATGATTTTCTGCTTTTTATGATGGTCATGATCATGGTGTTTGCTGGTGGCGGCCTTATTTCCGATGATCTCAAATACAATTCTCTACAGCTTTATTTCTCCCGGCCTCTAAAGAAAAAAGACTATTTTTTGGGTAAGGTTTCTGTCCTTGTTTTTTTTCTTTTCATTGTAACGCTGATCCCTGGTCTTATTCTCTTCATTTTTAAGCTCATCTTTTCAGGTAGTTTTAAATTTTTTGCTACTTATCCCTGGCTCCCTATTTCTGTGATCGGCTATTCATTTCTCGTGACTGCATTTTTTTCTTTTTATGCGCTCCTCATTTCATCCTTGAGCAAAAACAGAAGATATGTGGCTATTCTTATTTTTAGCATTTATCTTTTCTCCGATATTCTGTTTGGAATTTTCTATGGTATTTACAAAAGCCATTACTTTGCGCTTTTATCCCTAAAAATTAATCTCCAACAGATTGGCTCCTTTATTTTTAACCAAAAAATGCAATATTCAGTTTCTTGGATATTCTCTTTCTTGGTTCTTGCAGGTGTTTGTGTCTTAGCTGGTTTTATTTTGAAGAAACGAATTAGAGGAGTCGAAGTTGTAAAATGAATCAGGTTATTGAGACAAAGAACCTCTCGAAATGGTATGGAAATGTCCTGGGATTGAGCGATGTTTCTCTTCAGATTGAATCCGGGATTACTGGAATTCTTGGACCCAACGGAGCAGGAAAATCTACTTTCCTCAAGCTTATAACAGGACAGATAAAGGCCAATATTGGCACAGTCTCTATCAATGGGCAGAAGATAAGGAACAATTATTCTCTCTTTTCCATGATCGGATTTTGCCCGGAACAGGATTCCTTTTATGAAGAGATGACGGGTTGGCAGTTTGTAGTCAGTCTTTTAAAACTCTATCATTTTTCTGCCTCAGTGATAGAAGAAAAAGCAAATAAGGCTCTGGATATTGTTGAGTTGATAACGGATAAAAACCGGTCTATAAGATCTTACAGCCGAGGGATGCGCCAGCGGTTGAAGGTTGCCCAAGCGATCGCCCATGAGCCTGAAATCGTCATCCTTGATGAACCGCTCAATGGTCTAGACCCGCTCGGGAGGCGGAAGATTATTCGTCTAATAAAATCATACAGTGGTGAGGGGAAGACTATCATTGTCTCCAGCCATGTTCTCCCCGAGATTGAATCAATGACTAGAAAAATTATACTTATCCATCAGGGAAAGATTTTTGCACAGGGAGACATTCACTATATCCGAGACCTGATTGAGACCCACCCACATATTATCTCCATTAAGTGCAGCGACCCGCGTAAGCTAGCTTCAAGATTCGTTCATGAAGATTATGTCCTGAAGGTTCATTTCGGTTCAAGCGACGGTTCTCTTTTGGTCGAGACCAACAACAGAGATAAGTTTTTTAGCCTTCTTCCTTCTCTTTTTGTCGAGTACAAAATCGAAGTCCAGGAGATCACATCTCCGGATGATAACCTTCAGGCTGTTTTTGATTACTTGGTAGGAAAGTAGAATGGCTGAAAGTAAAGTTGGGACATTCCGTTATTTCCTCAGTTCCATAGGGCATGTCTTTTCTGTCTTCTTCTCTTTGGGAAGGATATCTCGAAAGACTATGTTTTTCTTTTTTTTGAGTTTTCTGCCAGTTATCATAGCCCTGGTTATCAAATTCATTCAGATTTTTTCTGATCGAGCCACTGTCTCAGGTGCTTACATTTTTTCCAATATCGTTATGGTTTTGTATCTTCAATTTCTCATTCTTATCCTGGCTCTTTTTTTTGGAACTTCTGTATGTTCAGAGGAAGTGGAAGGGAAAACGCTGACTTACCTGACTACTCGACCTGTTTCAAAATCGTCCATCATTTTGGGGAAGTACGCAGCTTATACATTATTGATCATATTGATGGTACTGATAGGTGTGTTTTTTTCGTTTTTAATCTTGAACCTGAACAATCTTTTGAATTTACGGCTTTATAAAATTCTTTTGAGATATATGGTTGTTTTGACGCTGGGGCTTATCTGCTATACTTCATTTTTTACATTTCTTGGAACTTTTTTGAAAAAATCTGTCCTTTTTGGCCTTGTTTTCGGCTTTGGCTGGGAGAGTGTGGTCCAGTATTTTCCTGGCTCAACACAGCGCTTCGCCATTGTTCATTATCTCAAATCTCTTCTCCCCACTTCATCGGGACGCAGATTCTCTTTTCTTTTGTTTCGGTTGGAACCCAGTTCGGTAGGCACTTCGATATTTATGCTGGTTCTGATTACAAGTGTCTTTCTGGGATTAGCCTCTCTGCTTTTTTTTCTGAAAGAATATATTTTTGAAGATCAGTAATTCTCTTCTTCCTCCGCCTTTTTCTTTTTGAGCTTTTCGATGAGCTCTTCAGAAATATTGGCCGTGATCTTTACGTGATCAGCTCCAGAGCTAATCTCGATTCTGCTCAGTAATTCACCCACATTCGGGTCTTGAGCCGCAGCCATGCCTCCCATTGCTTTCAATCCGCTTAAGAAATCGGCAACTTGTGCGTTTTTGGTTTCATCACTGCTTATTACTTTTATTTCTGCGATGATATTTCTGTCTTTATAGTCGAGAGAAATGCAGGTTGCACTTACCGCATCAAGGCTACTGAGGAAAGGATTTTCTGTCGCCATTTTGCTCATGTCTTCGAGGGAAAACGTAACAGCTCCCCAGATTATGGCTTCTTTGTTGACTTGGTCAAGAAGGGCGGAAAGCTTTTCGTTTTTGAATACATTTTCGCCTTTCTTCTGGTAGATGTCTATGACAGCCTTAACATTTTCTCCATCACCTAAGGCTATGTTCGACTCATCCAGGAAAGTGAAACCTCCGCCTTCTTTTTTTCCCTTCCAGGAATAGACTGTGAGTCCGTTATATTCTTCTTCGACAAGCTCCCCTTCCTCTTCTGCTGCCTTTTCTTTAATCAAAGAGAGTAGAGCTTCCTTGTTGTATTTCAGGTTGATGATTCCTGAGCCATTTGCTGTAGCTTGAGCTTTCCCCATAGCTCCTTTTAAAGCAACAGCGATGAAATAGATGTCATTCTGGGGATCGATTCCACTCTTTTCTACGAATTCCCGGTATTTTTGATAAGATTCATCTTCTTTGATGGCCTCGTCTACGGCTTTAATAGCAACTGCTCTGTGAAAGTCAATAAAGACGATACTTTCTGCATCCTTGGGGAGCAGGCTGAGCATGTCTTTGGCTTTTGCAGAGCCAGCCGTGGGCGCAGATGGTTTTTCGCCGCAGGAAATAAAAGCGAATAAAACAAAAATTATCGCTATTCCAAGAGCTTTAAATTTTTTCATCGAATCCTCCTTATTTTATTTTCTGTTTTTATCTCTGAGAACTATATCAGAAAATACCTTTATTAGGCAAATCTTTATCATCTTTTAAAAGCATTTTATTCCGTTATAATATGAAGTTTTGGGAAATAGCTCGGCTCCCCATCAGATTTCTAAAGCTATTCTCCTTTTGGGTTTCAGAAATTTCTGAAGTATGACTACAGCGAGTAGTATTGCAATTACCACAAGGATGATTATGGTTCTTGATGCTCCTTCTTCCTCTTCTTTAACTTGAGGAATAATGGGGAGGCTGATGTAGGAAGCAAAATTATCATTTCGATAGATGCTTACTGTTGGAGGCGGTGAAAGCTCGGGGGTAAGAGCGGTGTCTTTATCTGCACACGTGATAGTTACCCGAATGCGGTGTCCTTGATCAAAAATATTTGAAGTGGGGAGGAGGTCAAAAACGAGTTCTGCAGGTTCCTTTGGTAGTGGAGCAACGTCTTCGGCGTAGCTTCGGTGAAACGGCAATCCAATGTTGTTGTAGGGTGGGGGAGAGATCGCGCGGTGAGAGGCCCTGAGTGTCCCTTCGGTTATATAGAGAGAGTATCCATTCTCATCAACTTCTTCTAAGCAGGCAAAGATATCTACATCATCAGAAGTGGATGTCACCCGTAGATGGATAATGGGATGACCTGTCACTTCAATATCTGAATCTAGCGGGGCTGTTGTATAGGTTAGGCCTTTCTCGTCATTTGCTGTCATATTGGGATATTCAAATTCTCCTCCATACCCGTTTGTCCAGCGTGTAGCCTTACCTGAGGTTGTAGAATAGTCCGCAGCATATTCGTCTTTTCCGGTATCATTTAGTGGAGGCTGGGGATTCAATATGCCATCATTTCGAGAATTTACGCTTTCGGATCTTCCTTTGTGGAAATAGTATGGTGTTGGCTTCTCTTCAGGGAGAGGCCACTTCCAGGCAGTATGCCACTCACTGCCTTCTGGAGCACCCATCGTATAATAATAGATAGGCGCCTCGTCCATGATTCCGTTATCTATTCCTTTGAGCCAATAGTCGTACCATCTAAGATGCTCGGCTGCGAGAAAGGCGTCATCGCCTGCACTGTGATGCCATGGTCCAATGACAATTCTTTGGGGATTATTGAGATTATTGAACCATAAAACAGCATCTCTGGGATAGAGGTCATACCAGCCTACCAGGTGGTAGATGGCAACGCCTGATTTCTTAACACCTCCAACATAGCTGGAAGGGCTTACCGACTGGAATATCTGCTCTCGTTTTTCATTCAAGCTATTACGGAATGCCCTGGAAGAGACCATTTCATAAGCATATGTGTTAGCTTGATGTTCTTTAATAGCCTCTTCCAGCATTTTGCTGTCCCGGTCTTCATCTACTCGTGCCACTTGCCTGTCATTGTCCATGTCTTTAACCATTTTGCTCCAGGTGGCGATGAAATCGTAGTGGAATACACCTCCTGGATAGGTAAAGGAATAGGCATCAAAAAGAGCCATTTCAGGAAATATCGCCTTAAGATGAGGAGGGGCTTTGCTTGCAGCCATGTACTGGGTTATTCCTAGATAAGACCTTCCGTACATGCCGACTTCACCATTACACCACGGCTGAGATGCTAACCACTCTGTTATATCATAAGCATCCTGTGATTCTTCTTGGGAAAATGGTCCGTACCGGCTTCCAAAAGAAGCGCCGCTCCCTCGTACATCCACTGCTGCGATAACATAGCCATGTTTGAGAAGCTGTTGGCGCCATCGGCTTTCCATGGCTGTCCGCACTCGACCATCTTCCATGACATGTGCTCTGTGATAACGGTGATGCGTCCAGATCACAGGGAGAGGCTCTTCTGCAGGCTTCCCATCTTTGGCAGGACGAAAAATATCCACAGCTAGTTTTGTTCCATCCCTGACCGTGACATAAACAGAAGATCGTACCCATTCATCATAGATCGGCTGTGTGAAACCTCTATATTCTCCTAACTTTGATACTTTAGCTTCTTCTTGTGCACTTAAGGTCCAGGAAGTTGATATTTTTAAGGAAAGGAGAAAACATATACAAAGTCCGAGAAGGATCCATGTTTTGTTCTTTTTCTTAAATGTCATGTATGAGGCCTCCTTTCTTGATAAGTTTATATTTTGCTTATATTATTAAAGGAGATTTTTTTTCGCAATAAAAAATATTGATAAGTAGAGTCAAGCTTGAATAACTCTATAATCTGATCCCAATATTTTTCACCACAAAGTTATTCAAGCCTGACCCTGAAGGCTAAAATTTGGTTGATTTCTTTCGAATATAGATTTCATGTTTAGTTTCAAAAAAGAAAGGAGGATGAGTTATGATAAAGACCAAGATTAAGAAAATTTTCATTCTGTCGCTTGTGGCCCTTCTCGTCTCTTCATTGGCTGGGGCTGAGAAGCCGTTAGCAACAAAAAAACTCACTCAGGCCTTGAAGGAAGAGGTTTCTGGAGAGATTGCTTTTGATTATACAGTATTAATTTCTCATTTTGATCGCATTCAAGCGTCAGAAGGATGGCATGATGCTGCATTGATGATTAAAAGGGAACTGGAAAAAATCGGATATAAAGATATAGCCCTGGAAGGATGGCCCTCGAACGGGTCAACGTATTACTATACTTATAGGACTCCTGTCGGCTGGACAGCTAAAGTTGCAGAACTTTGGATGATATCTCCGAGGAAGGAAAGATTGTGCTCCTATGAGGAGATTCCCCTTACTCTTGTTAAACACAGTAATTCCGCTGATGTTGAGGCTGAGCTTATAGACGTGGGAACCGGAACAGGCGAAGATTCTTACCGAAACAAAGATGTCCAAGGGAAAATAGTTCTTGCCACTGCTTATACTGGGACCGTCATGAGGGAGGCTGTTATCAAAAGGGGAGCTTTAGGTGTTGTCACATGGTATCCTCCAGAAGTAAGGCCTGGTTATCCGAATATGATTCGTTACACCGCAATATGGCCGCGGTGGGAAGAACGGGAGAAGATTGGGTTTGGCTTTAATGTCAGCAAACATCAGGGCTGGCTGCTTAAGAAGATGTTGGATGAAGGGAAAAAGGTTGTTTTAAAAGCAAAAGTTGAAGCTGAGTACTACGATAATAAGATTGAGGTACTCTCCGCATCTTTGCCAGGTAACAGCGAGCCAGAGAAGGAGGTCATGATCATTGGCCATCTCTGCCATCCGACTCCAAGCGCTAATGATAATGCCAGCGGATGCGGCGGGATGCTGGAGATGGCACGAGCCCTAAAGGAGATGATAGACAAAGGGCTGGTTGACCCTCCGAGGAGGACGATTCGCTTTCTCTGGGTACCAGAATTTAATGGCACGGTCCCTTATATTCAGGCTCATCTGGAGAGAACTAGAAGTACTCTCTCTGTTATCAACTGTGATATGATAGGAGAAGATCTCCATCTGACAGGGGGAACATTTAATATTACTTGTACTCCTGATTCAATGCCCTCTTATCTCAATGATGTTGTTGTCAATTTCACGAGACTTGCCGAGGGATTGAATTTAAAAAGCATTAATGGTAGTAATCACCCCTTTGCCTATAGGATCCGTCCCTTTAGCGGCGGGAGTGATCATTATATTTTTAATGATGGTGCATTGAAAGTTCCTTCTGTGATGTTCGGTCATGGAGATATTTTCCATCATACAAGTCTGGACACCCCAGACAAGGTAGATTCCTCAGAGCTCCGACGTGTTTGTTTTGTAGCCCTGGGTTCCTCTTATTATCTGGCCAGTGCCTCAGAGGAAGAAGCCAGGGAGATGGCGAGGCTTATTACTCGCAACGGGCTCTCGCGCCTTTCGGCTGATTACTATGACAGCTTATCTCAAATGTTAGAGGCTGGGAATAGCAAAGCCCTTCATAGAGCTCACATGCAAGTCCTGAATGTGATTGAACATTCCGCGAAACGGGAGGCTCAAGCAGTGCTTTCAACGCAGGTTTTTGTGGACGATAATAAAATAAAAAAAGAGATTGAAAGCTTCACAAAGAACCTAAAAACAATGAGTGTTGCATTCAGAGACGAAACTCAGAAGGTTTACAGAGGGCTTTGCCAAAAATTTCAAATGAAACCCAAGCCTATAACATTGACTGCCGAAGAGAAAAGGATGAAGCAGGTCATTCCTGTGAGAGCAGAAAATTTTGTCTGTCCGCTCCAGACTGAATATATCGAGGAAAAGCTCGGACAGGGCATTCTAAACAACCTTAAACTTCGTCGTTATGCAGCCTATGAGGCTTTGAATTTTGTGGATGGACAGAGGAGCATTTTGGATATAACCAGGGCAGTTTCCGCTGAGTATGGACAGATAGATGTTCAGGATGTCTATGATTTTTTTAGCGTTCTTGAAAAGGCAGAGTTGGTTAAGTTGAAGGCAAAATAGAGGACTGATAAAATTTGGGAGCTGGTCTAGCTAGAGGGATTTAAATGATACAAACCAATATGAAGGCTAAAACGACATTTCAACAGCTTGTCAAGAGTCGGAGAAGCATCCGCCGCTATCTGGATAAACCAATAGATAGGGAAAAGATACTGACCTGTATCGAAGCTGCCCGCCTGGCTCCTTCTGCCGATAATGTACAACCGTGGCGTTTCTTGATTATTGATGATCCAGAGCTAAAGGCCAGATTCGCCAGAGAGGTTTTCTCAGGCATCTATTTTATTACAAAATTTGCTGCAAAGGCTCCTGTGCTTATAGTAATACTGGCTCGTCTGGATATCATTGCCAACAGGATAGGGAAGCAGATCCAAAATATCCACTTTTATCTGATTGATATCGGTATCGCCGGGGAACATATTGTTCTGCAAGCTGAAGAGCTGGGCTTGGGCACTTGCTGGGTGGGGTGGTTTAATGTGAGAAAGGCTCGCAAGTTTTTAAAGGTACCTCGCAAATACAAGATAGTCTCGCTCATGGCTCTAGGCCATTATGAGAAAAAGCCCTCAGGGAAGAAGAGTAAGAAAAAACTTGAAGAGATAGCATGGTTCAACAAGCTTGGATAATAATTTGTTAGGTGCAATTTTTCATGGGTTTTAGTTTGTCAGGAGCATAAAAATTAATTATACTTGGAATCAAACGAACAAATGAGCAAGAAGATTGTTGTAGTCGATGATGACAAAGCAATCCTTAAGTTGCTCAAGGCTTATCTAAAAAAACACAAATTTCATGTATTTTGTGCCACAGATGGTTCTCAAGGCTTTGATCTAGTAAAAAAGGAGAAGCCAGACATTTTGATTACCGATATGTTGATACCCAAGATTCATGGATTAGATCTATGCAGAAAAGTCAAAGATGATCCTGATCTAGAAAATGTCAGGGTCGTGTTGATGAGCGGTCTCTATGGAAAAACTACTTTCAGGGATGATATGGAAGGAAGTAATGCTGATGATTTTATTAAGAAACCCATTGATTTGAAGCAGTTGAAGGATCTGATCGATAAATTGCTGGGCATGAAAAAGGAGAAAGACCTAGATAAAGCGCCCGATTTTTACGAGGTGGATTAGATCTCGACTTTAAAAACTCCTTTGAAAGCAAAGCTAAAAATTACAGCTAAAGCGACATAGATGATGAGCCAGTGAATGTACCAGCCAAAGAGATTCATGTTTTTAGCTGGGTATTTCACTTCTATGACCTTGAAGGGAAGGTCTCCTGATAGGGGCGATTCTCCAGGATTGAGTAACTCATTGATAAAGTTTCGCCTAGCTCTCAGAGGAGAAATCTTACTCAGTAAATTCTGGGCAACGGCCACTTTTTTCGTGATTCTATGACCGTCGGCTACTAAGATCAAATCATGAATACCCTTTTCTCTCGCCCGAAGCCGCCAGTTTATCTCCCTTTCTTCTACGATCCTCAGAGGAGGCGTTTCAATATCAAATCCTGTTGAGGATTCGATCTTGAATTCCATATTGAGAAGATCGATTCCCTCTTCCAGCTCGACTCTCAAAATGGCTGCTTCTCCGGGCGTTAAAGACTGGTAACCGAACCACAGGTTGAGCTGAAATAGAATGAGAATGAGAGGGATGATCATGATTAGCATGGGTTTTCCGTAATAGCGGAGATATTTTAAGTTGTTGCGAAGAATATTTCCTTGGGCCTTCAGAGAGATACTCAAGCTGTCCTTGAACAGGCGAAACTCGAGCAGATGAGCTTTTATCCTATTCTTGGCTTTCCTAATCCCTTTTTGATTCGAAGTGAAACGGAAGACAAGAAGCATCAAAAATCCTGTTAAGAGGGAGGTAAGGACCATGCCAATCCAGGGGCTCATATTGCGGAAAGGAAGAAAGATGAGGTCGAAAAGCTTGCCGAATACGGAATTAAAAATCCACATCTTATTTTCTTATTTTATTTAACCTGGGTTATTCGCCATTTGCTTCTGTAATTGTATAAAGTAGCGGCATTTTTTATGAATAATTCAGGTGAACATGGATTATTCACGAGTCGAGGTTGTCGCAGATGCAAGGCACAGCGCATGAAGCCGTGGTTCTTCCACCGCGAATGCGCTGTAACGAAGCAGATGCGGTGAGATCGGCTCGCCATAAGGGAAAAAATGCCGATTAATATAAAAAACCTGTTTTCGAAAAAGAATTTATCTGGATTTACAGCAATAACAGGATAACTTCCTGATATTTCTGTAATTATATAAAGCATCGGCATTTTTTATGAATAATTCAGGTTACGATATGTAGCCCAGTCCTTTGAGCTTTTTCTTTATTTCCTCCTCAGAATCTGATTCTTCCAGTTTCGAGATCTCTTTCTCCAGGCAGTGAGCTATAAACTCCTCAGGGGAGGAGTAGCCTGACATTTCAGCGTATTTTTTAACCTTATCCATTAAATCTTTGTCCAGTTTTATTTTTGCTTTTCCCATGTGAATCACCTCGGATTAAAATATCGGTTTTCCCTTCATTTCGCTTGGTTGGCCTATGCCGAAAATCTTAAGGATAGTAGCTGTTACATCGTAGAGGGCAGGGGATTGGATCTTGGCCTTTTGGTTGGCGAGGAAAACGCCTGGTGTAACTTCAGGAGAGACACAATGGTCTCCGCTCCATTTATCTGTGTTGTCTTCAAGTATCTTTTTGGGGATTCTTCCTAAAGGCGTAGCCCAAGAGCCGCGGTATCCGGAGTTGTATCCTACAATGATTTCTGGCGCGTCTTCCACATAGGGTCCGTGAAAGATGTCTTTGGAAACATATGCATGAAGAACAGGTTTTTCTCCAGTTTTTGAGTCTCGGAAATTTTCCAGTTTCTCTGCGATTTCGCGAACAAGAGCCTCCTTTTCAGCTCCTGGCTCGACAATTCCTTCCCCTTCTCTTCCCTTTTGGTTAATATAAAGACCATTTAAACCCAGAGCATAGGCTTTGGTCCTCGACCAGTTCGTGTTCAGGAAAACATCGCTTTGGCCCTGCTTCCACTCGTTTATAAGAGAATGGTATCCATTTTCTTTTAGCCAAGTGTTGAGATGGAATTGGCGTCGGAATGAGGTAAAGCCGTGGTCGGACATGACTATCAGGATAGTATCTTTGTCTGCTTTTTCCATAGCCCTCGCCAGCATTTTATCCGCCTCAACATAAATATTTTCGATGGCGTTTCCGTATTTCAAGGCCAATTTAGCGTCGTATGAAGGATACTCTTTGTCAAGAAAACGCCAGAACATGTGGCTCCTCTGATCGGTACTGGAGAGATAGTAGAAAAGAAGGCCGGAATCGAACCTAGATAGTTCATAGTCCAACATCTCATTCCTCTCTCTTAATACCATGTCATCCTGTTCAAGAAATTCCCCTTCATCTAAAATGCCATGATTCAAGGAGTTAAAATCAGCAGGAAGGCCTTTCGTGTAAAAAGGGCCGAATTCCTTTGCCAGCTCTTCTACGTAGCTCTTAGGAGTAGAGATGGACCAGAGAGGATTGTCAGGATCTATATTCAAAGGCGAAACATAGAGCTTAAATTCAGGTCGAACCTGTTTGAGGAGGAATTTGCAAATTCCTTTTGCGCTCTGCGTGGGTATCATCCCGAAACTGATGCCTTTCCAGTCGCTCCATTCTCCTTCTTTGAGGATAAATTCCTGATCCTGGATGACTATTTTTGCTAAAGGATTCACAGGGTCGATAAAAACTTTGAAATCGATGGTTGAATCAGGCCTGTCTTTTTTAAAGGTATTGATCGGACCAGGCAGCTTTGCTTCCACTTTATTATCATTCACTGTGATTGGAAGAACCCTTGCTCCACCGATATCTTCGTTGATCCTTGTAGATTCGGTTGTGTAATAATGACAAATCCCGTTTGTTCCGAGGATATCAGGTGTTCCCCACCCAGAAAGAGATCTCTGTTTCGTGGGCACAGGCGGATAATTGGCAGGCATTTTGAAGATAGAAGCCGGTATATCATAATCTTCCAGGATCTGCCAGAAAGCTTTCCCTTTACGCAGATTTTTGATGTCTCCGCCAGAGAGAGGAAGAACAAGATCGCCGATTGAAATCGTTTTTTTTGCCTCTTCTGTCCGGGAGGCAGAAAACTCTGGAAAATAGCTTTCTGGGTCTCTATGGAGAAAGTCGAAAATCCCATGGCCGCCGGGATCTGTTCCGGTTATAAAATTGGACCAGGCAACTGGGCTTTGGGCTGGAATGCTCGATCGAAGCGGTAGGAAGCTTCCTGTGCTCCTTAAGCGCTGAAAATTAGGCAGTTTTCCCTGGTTCATCCAGACTTCAAGGAGATGAGCATCCACCCCGTCAAATCCGAGAACCAGGACTTTTTTTGGCGTATTTGTTTTTCCAAAAACTTTTTTAACGAGGCCTGAATTATTTCCCAGAGCGAGTAAAGAGCCGGCGCTCAATCCCAATTTGATGAATTCTCTACGATTTATGTGTTTCATTCTCGGTTATCCTTAGCATCTATTATATAACATACAATTTTTATTTTTTATTCTTACCTGAAGAAAGATTTTCTGTGTCTATCAGTGCATGGCCGTCCATGTGAGAGGGCGGTTGAAGACCGAATAATTCGAGTGCAGTGGGGGCAATATCTGTAATGGAGGGGGTCTCTGTGTTTATTTTTTGGTTACAGAGAAAAATTCCCGGAACGATCCGAGGATCGATACAATGGTCTCCACTCCAGGCCTTTCTGTTGTCTTCAAAAACGATGTTATTGACTTTTCCTGTCACTGAGTCCCAAGATATTCGGTATCCGTCATTATATCCGACGATGAGGTCAGGGCAGTTTTCCTTGTAAGGGCCAGAAGGGAGTTCATCTCGGTCAAACACCTTATTGATCGCAACTTTGCTTTCTTCTTCATCTCTAAGCCCATTTAGCTTTTGGATAATTTCCTGCTTTAAGGATTTCGATTCTTCACCAGGATTAATCAAACCCTTTGCTTCTCTTTCTTTTTGATTTATATAGATTCCTCCTAGGCCTAAAGCATAAGCCTTGCTTTTTTCCCAATCCACATCCTTGAACCACTCTTCGCTTTCTTTCCTGCCTTCTTTAAGGCTGAGATAGCCATTTAGGTAAAGCCAGGAGTTGAGATTCACACACCGCCGGAAGGATTTAAATCCGTGATCAGACATGATAATCAGAATGCTTCGCTTATCCATTTTTTCCAAAACTTTCCCCACAAGTTCATCCATTTTTTGATAGAGGTCTTCGATAATTTTATCGCTCATTTCAGCGTGGCTTCTTTCGAGCGCCGGATGATCATCATCCAGATATCGCCAGAACATATGCTGAATGCTGTCTGTAGTCTCAAATACACAGGCCACTACCCCTTTTTTTGTTTTGCCCATGGCATTAAAAAGCATATTTTCCCACTCTTTGTGGTTTGAATATGTGAGCTCTAAAAAGGCTTCCTCGCTGAGGACTCCCTCGTTAAGAGCCCAGGTGTCGTTGGCTTCTCCGAGGGTGATGAAGCTTCCAAAAAGCTTTGCGAGATAGATAGAAAAGATAAAGGGATGGGAAAGGGGAAGGGCTGGTTTTTCAGGGTCAATATTCAGTGGTGTGATATACATTTCGAAATGGGGCTGAATCTGGGATATATAAAACCTGCAGATTGCTCTTATTTTCATCCCCAACCCAGGCCGTAAAGTCAGCCTGATCCAATCAGAGTAGTTTTGCTGTTTAAGCTTAAATTTTTGACCAGAGATCTCAATAAGAGCCTCGTTTCTATCTTTATCAAGGCTGATATTAAGGGGAAGTTGAAGTTCTTTGGCCTCTTTGAGAAGTGTATTTTCTGGTCCCGAGATATATGTTTCAATCCTGTCTTCATTTATTGTCACTGGAATGTTCATTCCTCCTTCTCGTTTTCTTATTTTTTCATTATCTGAAGTGTAGAAAGAGAAGGTGCCTTGGCTGCCCTTTAAATCAGGCGCACACATGCCAGAGAGGAGGTGTCCTGAGAATTTCTCGGGCGGGAAGGTGATCGGGACTCTGAGAATCGTACTGAAAATGCCTGCTTTTCCCAGGATCTTCCAGAAAGGAATGCTTTTTCGCAGAATTTTTATTTCCGGCTTTGAAAAGGGGATGTTGTATTTTCCGAGTGATAGGATTCTTTTGGGCTTCCCGATGCGGGCAGAAGATAGATCGGGAAGGTATGTCTTTGGGTCACGGCTCAGAAAATCAAAAATATTGTGTTTTGAAGGATTAGCACCTGTCATGAAGGAGGACCAGGCTACAGGTGATATGGCAGGTGTTGTTGTCTTAAGTCTTGCGTATGAGCCTTGTTTTTTCACCTTGGAAAAATTCGGAAGTTTGCCCTCAGCCATATACTTTTCAACAAGGGTAGGCTCCATGCCGTCCAGGCCGAGGATAATAAGTTTATGGATGATGCTTTTCTTATATGCCCTTTGTCCTTTGATAATCCGTAAGAGGAATCGGAAAGGCCAGGTGAGCAAGGAAAATAATGCAAGGAAGAAAGTAATGAGAATCACAAGAAAAGAAGAGAGAAATGCAAAACCTGCCCCTGGTCCTACATAGGCTTTTAGCGGAAGTGCGAGCATGAGAAATAGTAAAAGGGGACAGGCTACTTTTTTTATCATTTAAAACTCTCCAGGATTATTTTTGATAAATCAGAGATTGCGAGGTCTGGGCCACATTCTTCTTTTGCCCAGAAAAAAGCATCGTCCCATGTATGCATTCCTTGGAATTTTGAGTGGCCAAAGACCTCTTTTTTCTTTACAGATCCTTTCATATCAAATCCGTACTCAGAGAGGGCGATTAAGTCCGGCCCCAGATGAAGATGGGGACCTGAGTAGACCTCCTCGACATCAAAGACACACTTTACAACTTTTTTTCCTTCATATTCCAGACCTTCCAATTTATGAGCGATTTCTTCTTTGAGCGATTTCTTTGCTGATTGGTCAACACAGCCCAGAGGAAATTTGTCTCTTAAGTTGAGGTAAATACGATTTGGGTCTAGAGCAAAAGCCTTTGAAGAAGGGATGATTTCGGTCAGGCTCTCTGGAGATGAGGTTTTAAATCCCAAATATCCTTCCTTTTCTAGCCATGCGTTTAGGTAAACTTCCTGTTCGATACCAACAAAACCATGGTCTGAAAGAAGATAGAGACTTTCGCTGTCTCCCGTTAATTCCTGAAAAGAGGTTACGATCTTTTCTATCAGGCGATCGATCTGGCGATAATAATCGAGAAAATTCTTGTGATAGATATTAGTTTCGTCTTCATAGGCGTTCCATAAGAAGTGGTGGAGTCTGTCAGTCCCGGTGATTACAAATTCAAAATAGTCCCAATCTTCGTGCCAAAGCCAATCTAAGACTTTCTCTCGTCCTTTCAGGGTTTTATCCAGCTCCTTCCAGAGGATTTCCGGATTTTTTCCTGATTTTACAATGTCAATATCGAGTAAATAACTTATCTTCTCAAGGCCGGCTTTGAGGAAGAGAGGAAAGACGGCTTTTGCCAGCTCCAAGGCTACAAAGCCTGATATCAGGGTTCCGTTGATTTTGCGGACTGGGTAGGTTGAGGGCTGGTTTATAATGATACATTTTTTTCTCGCTTCTCCAAGGTGGTCCCAAAAAGTCTTTATTTTTAAATTGGAAAAATTTGGGTAACAATATTCATAAGAGCCTTCCTTAAAATCTGTGAAGCCAAAAATCCCATGGGTACCGGGATTTGATCCAGTCATGAAATCTGTCCAGCTCACGGCGGAAATTTCAGGGAGGCTTGCTTTCATCTTGTGAAGGCAGCCCGATTCAATCACTTTTGATGTAGCGGGTATTATTCATTTTTGGGCAAGGTCCATGAGGAGAGAATGGGGAACACCATCCAGGCCAATCACGCAAACTTTTGTTTTTTTTCTTTTTTTGAACAGTGACATGGAAACACCTATTATAGCAAGGGAAGGTATGGATTTAGAAGATAAAAATTTAGCCTAAGATGATCCGGGCATCAACGATGGAGCAGCCTTTTCCTTTCTTATAGACTATAAGAGGGTTTAAATCCAGCTCCCTTATGTCATCGAAATCAATCACGAGTTGAGAAAGTTTTTTCAAACACTCGGCAATCGCATCTATGTCATAAGCCGGTTCTCCTCTGAAGCCTTCCAAAATTTTATAGGTTTTTGTGCTTGTGATCATTATTTTTGCTGTGAGCTCACGAATAGGAGCAAGCCTGAAGGTCACATCTTCCAGGGCTTCGACATAGATTCCTCCCATACCGAACATCAGGATGGGACCGAACTGGAGGTCTCTGTTCATTCCCAAGATAATCTCTTTTCCCTGAGGAGCCATTTCTTCAACTATCATACCCCTGACATCTGCATCAGGTTTCTTGGCTAGAATTTTTTCAAGGATTTCGTGATAGGCCTTGCGAACCTCAGTTTTATTTCTTAAATTGAGTTTAACTCCCCCAAAATCGAATTTATGAATGATATCCGGAGAGGAAATTTTCAGGACGACAGGAAAACCAATCTTATCCGTTGCTTCAACAGCCTGGCTTTCGTTTTCAGCCAAAAAAGATTTGATCACAGGGAATTTATAGGCTTTTAACACCTCGTAAGATTCGTGTTCCAGCAGAAAATGGCGTCCCTCTTTTTTAACTGAGTCGATGACGGCTTCGGCTTTAGCTTTATTCACTTTGAATTTTTTTACGCCGGTCTGGGGGCGACTTAGCCACCAAGTAAAATGAGTCATCTCAGAGAGAACCCTAGCTGCTGATTCCGGAAATCTGTAAGCTGGGATTCCGTTTTCTTCGAGGATTTCGATTCCGCCCGAGACATCGTAGATTCCTAAAAAGCAGCACAGGACTGGCTTTTGGAATTTCTTGGATGTTTTAACAATGGCTTCAGCAATCTTTTCAACTTTTGTAAAAGTCGTAGGAGTAACGATTATAATAGAAGAATGGACATTCTTGTCCTTCAATATTTCTCTCACGGTTCCTTCATACTGTTCACTCTGAGCTTCTGCGATCAAGTCCACAGGATTATTTAAACTGGCCGTGGGAGGGAGAATTTTCTTTAAGCTCTTGACCGTATTCCGGCTTAATGGAGCAATGTTCAATCCATGCTGGATACAGGAATCGGTGGCTAATATTCCTGGGCCACCAGAATTGGTTATGATAGCTACATTTTTCCCCTGGGGTAAAGGTTGACTAGAAAAAGCCTTGACGTAATCAAAGATTTCCTCCAGCGTCTCTCCCCTCAGGACACCACACTGGCTAAAGATGGCATCATAGACCCTATCTGAGCCTGCGAGGGAGCCGGTGTGAGAGGAAGCCGCTTTGGCTCCCAAAAGAGTACGTCCTGCTTTAAGAGCAATGATCGGCTTAGGGTGTGAGAGGTTGCTTGTAGTTTCCCTGGCTATTTTCATGAATTCTCTTCCGTTGGCAAGGTCTTCTAGGTACATGAGGATCACATCTGTTTTGGGATCATTCTTTAAATAGAGTAAAAGCTCATTCTCAGTTAGCCCAGCCTTGTTTCCCATGCTGATAAACTTAGAGAAGCCGATGTTTGCTTCTTTAGCATAATCGAGCACAGCCACACACAGTGCGCCGCTTTGGGAGATAAAAGAGATATTTCCCTCTTTTGACATTTGAGTACCGAATGTCGCATTCATGGATGATATGGAATCAGTATTAATAACTCCTAAGCAGTTCGGCCCGACCAGCGATATATCATATTTTTGAATGATCTTTTGGACCTTTTTCTCTAATTCTATTCCTTCACCTCCGATTTCCTTAAACCCGGCTGATATAACTATGGCTCCACTGACGCCTGTTTTTCCACACTCCTCTAAAACACTCGGGATAATTTTAGAAGGAACGATGAGGATGGCGAGGTCTACAATATCGGGAATATCCATCACTGTTGGGTAGGATTTTATTCCGAGGATGCCGGTTGCTTTGGGATTGACTGGATAGAGGATTCCCTGGAATCGGCTGTCGATGAGATTTGCCAAGAGTGAATGCCCTACACTTCCTGGTTGTCTTGAAGCCCCGATGATAGCTATAGATTTTGGGTAGAAAATCGAGTTGAGTTTTTTTGTGATTTTTTCGTTTGTGCTGTTCATGGATGTAATCCTTTTTAATTTATGATTTATTCTTAAAAGCTCAATGTCCGATGGTCATTTTTGATTCTGTGGATTTAAAGCCTTTAAAACGTTTTCGAGGAAGCTTTCTTCTGGAACGGCTCCCTCTATAGAAATTGTCTCGTTAATGATTGTCTTTGGAACTCCAAATACATTGTATTTTTGAGCGAGATGGGGAAATTCAGTGGATTCGACCATATCAGATTTGATTCGAGGAGATTCGAGAGCAAACTGGTGGCCCAGTCGGACTGCCATAGTACAGTAGGGACACGTGGGGGTTACGAAGACCTGAATGTGTATGTCCTTATCTATGTTTTTTATTGCTTCTATGGTTTCTTGACTAAGGCTCGTTTTATCTTTGGAGACATCAATGATGGCCTCAATCAGGCTAGTATATTCATATCCAGAAGGGATTCCGAAAAACCTTATCCCGTAATTTTTCTTGCCCAGGATAGCTATGGCTGGAATCTTATCAATCCCATACTCAGATGCTTTTTCTTTGTCGGCTACAAAATCGCGAATAACAAGCTCGATTTTATCTGAAAGAGAGCTTACCTCTTCCAATAGTTCTCTTGTTTCTTTACAAAAAAGACATTCCTGACCTTTAAGATGATCAGGAACGATCAGGCGTCCAGGTTCTTGAGTGAAAAAGAGAATGGTGACGTTGCCTTCCATCTCTTCGTCGAATTTTTTCTTGGTTGCTTCTTGAACATCTTTCTTGAGTATTTCCATGGGTTAGCTCCTTTTGTATTTTTTGACATTCTACAATAAAAGAAGGTGCGTCTCAACATTTAACATATCTTTCAACCTCATCCGCTTTTGCATATAACCGAATTTTGATAGGTAAAACTTACATAGTATCTCAAGGAAGCATCTCCAAATCCGTGATGATAGCATGATTTTGGAAATTCCTTTGCTCCGTTCAGATTTTTCACGCCATTCCCTCACTGTCCTTCTCGGCACCTGCGGAACTGCGCACGTTTGTTCTCACCTGCTTAGAGTTATGCCCTCTGTTCTAATCAGGACGCACATTCTTTATGAAAGCAGTGCTCAATACATCCTCGGCGCCCGACTTTGTCGGGTTCCCTCGAAGGACAGATCGGGAAGGCTAAATCTTCAATGTCGCTTTAGGAATTTTCAAAATCATTTCAGCTGTCACGGATTTGAGGATACTTATGTATCTTAGAGTTTTTTAGATATTCCTGCTGAAATGAGATATAATTCCGTTTCATTGAATTTTATCTGTTAGATTCGTCTTTTAGTAATAAGAAAAATGGAAATTAAGGCTGAAAAGCAGACGCTCCCTCAGGTAGCAAGACGAGTCATCGAAATTCTTAGAAAAAAAGCAGATTGGAAAAGAGCAAAGAAGGGAGAAAGATATTTCAAGGAAAGTGTTAAGCTTTTTGGGCTGCCTGCAAAAGATTTAGATTCCTTTGTGAAAGAACTCCACAGGTCGCTAAAACCATACTGGAGTGTAGATGATGTTGTAGAATTCTGTGAAATCCTCCTTCCAAACCCTTATCTTGAAGCCAAGGCCGTGGCTTTAGGACTTCTGTCTGCATACAAGAAGGATTTCAAGAGGGGTCTTTTCGTTAAAATAGAAAAGTGGCTTTCCTCAAATTATTGCGACAGCTGGGCAGCTGTTGATGGTCTCTGTATGTATGTTTTGAGTGAGCTTCTTTTGATGTACCCAGAGCTTAAAGAAGAGATTGCGATGTGGCCTCATTCGCCGAACAGGTGGGTAAGACGCGCCGCATCAGTATCTTTTATCAAAATGGCCCGTAGAGGCATAATTCTGGATGATATCTACGAGATTTCGAAATCTCTATTTCCTGACGATGATGATTTGGTGCAGAAAGCCAACGGGTGGCTTCTCAGAGAAGCAGGGAAAGCTGATTCAGCTCGTTTAGAGAGGTTTCTCTTGGAGCATGGGGCGACGATCCCTAGGACAACCCTCCGCTATGCAATCGAAAGGTTTGATGAAGTAAGGAGGCAATATATCCTTGTGGAGACTCGAGAAGCAAAGAAAAGGAGGTAATTGCCTTGCCTGATAAAGTTAAAGTGAGCTGCCTTCACTGCGGAGCAACTAACAACTACCCTATAGAAATTACAGGGAAAAAGGTCATCTGCGGCCAATGCAAAAATCCCCTTCCTGAGCCAGGGATGGTCGTTGAACCTTCTCCAGAGCAAGCTTCGAGTCTTATCCAGAGAATGAGGCTCCCGATCCTGGTTGATTTTTACTCGCCTACATGTGCCCCTTGCCACATGATGCATACTGTAGTGGAGAACCTGGCCCAGCGAAGAGCAGGAGAACTAATGGTGGTTAAGATAAACGTCGATCACAATCCTCAGATAGCAGCACAATTCGGAGTACAGAGTGTTCCGACGTTTGTTGTTCTCTACAGAGGAAATGAGCGGGGAAGAACGGTTGGTGTTCAAGCTGAAGCAGATTTTGCGTTGTGGGTTGCGAGCAAAATTTGAATGGGGTCATGATTTTGGAAATTCCTTTGCTCCGTTCAGATTTTTCACGCCATTCTCTCACTATCCTTCTCAGCGCCTGCGGAACCGCGCACGTTAGTTCTCACTTTTCTGCAATGATGTCCTTTGTTCATACCAGAGACCACAACCTTTATAAAAGCAGTGCTCAAACATCCTCGGCGCCCGACTTCGTCGAGTTCCCTCGAAGGACACCTCGAGAAGGCTAAATCTTCAATGTCGCTTCAGGAATTTCCAAAATCATTGAAGCTATTACGGAAATGGAGATGCTTGCTGGAAAAAGCAAGGCCTGCTTCCAAGAGAGAAAAATGTTATAATAATTAAAATAAATTCGGGAAGGAGACCATGAGCAAAGACAATACATCAGCATTGAGTCGCCGGGAATTTATCAAAGGTTCGGTTATTGGTCTGGCCAGTTTACCCACACTGAGTTATGGTTCTCTGGTAGAAAAAGAAGAAGCAGAAAAAGCAAAAATCGTGCTTTTTAGAACCCAGGATCGAAAAGAAGGAGTCCGGGAGGTTTTAAAGTTCTTAGATTTTCCCTCTGTTAGGGGAAAAAGAGTTTTGCTTAAACCTAATTTTAATACAGCCGATCCCGCACCTGGGTCCACACATAATGATACGCTAAGCCAATTGATTCAGGAGATTGACAAGCGGGGAGCTTCGGAGATGGCAATCGGTGAGAGGAGTGGACCTCCAGCAACACAAAGTGTGTTAGAAGATAAAGGAATTTTTGAGTTGGCGAAAAAGCTGGACACAAAAATCATCAATTTCGAAGATCTAGAAGAAAAAGACTGGGTGCAATTTAATCCTCAAGGCAATCATTGGAATAATGGATTTTATATACCACGGCCTGTTGTTGAATCAGATTATGTGGTTTCGACCTGTTGTCTAAAGACGCATCAATACGGAGGGGTTTTTACGTTATCCATAAAGCTAGCTGTGGGATTGACTCCTAAAAGCTTAATGAGCGAGCTTCACAATCAAAGGCGTAACGCTATGAGAAAAATGATTGCTGAGATTAATCTCGGGTATAAGCCTCAACTGATCGTTCTTGACGGAGTTGAGGCTTTTGTTGATGGAGGCCCGATGACAGGAACTAAAAAAACAGCAAATGTTTTCTTGGCCGGGAGAGACCGTATTGCAATCGATGCGGTAGGGATCGCTATTTTGAAGGACCTGGGCTCAAATGAGGCCATCATGGGGCGCAAAATTTTTGAACAGGAACAGATTGCAAGAGCCGTTGAATTGAGCTTGGGAATAAGCAGTCCTGACCAGATTGAGTTTATTACACCGGATGAGGCAAGCCGAGAATATGCCAAAAAATTGAGGTCCGTCCTTCTCCAAGGCTAGTTTTCATAAATCAAACTTTTGTGACTAAATACGACTAAAAAAAAGAAGGATAAGTTCAGGCTCTTAGCATTACCACTTTATTTCCTTCACATTTTGGATAGATTTTGTTAATATCCTCAAAAATAAGTGAAAATCTTCAGAATTGATTGAATCCAAAGTAAAAAGATGAGTCTATACGAGCTTATAACCGCAAGAAGGACGATACGCCAATTCAAATCTGAACCGCTTCCCAGGGATATTCTTGAAAGATTAGTCAATGCTGCAAGATTAGCCCCTTCGGCAGCCAATCTTCAGCCTCTTGAGTTTATTGTTGTCGATAAGGAAGAGCTCAAGAAGCAGCTCTTTCCTTGTCTGAAGTGGGCCGCATACATCGCACCTGAAGGTAATCCTAAGCCCGGTCACGAGCCAGTGGCTTATATCGTCATCCTTATAAACTCTCAAGTAAGAGAGAAAGGGTATGAATACGACGCTGGCGCAGCTATCGAGAACATGATTTTGACCGCCTGGGAGCTAGGGGTCGGGAGCTGCTGGCTTTTATCTGTGGAGAGAAATGAAATTCAGAAAATATTAGAAATTCCAGCCAGCTATAATATTGATTCTGTGCTGGCTTTGGGCTATCCAGATGAAAGTCCTCTTGAAGAAGAGATGGAAGATTCGATAAAATACTGGAAAGATGGAGATGGGAGGCTTCATGTTCCCAAGAGAAAATTGAAAGATATAATTCATTTCAATAGATTTTAAATGATTAAGAATTTATGAAAAGGAGGCAAAATGCGTATATTAGGTCTAATATTATTAATCGGCGGTATTCTTATAAAGCTTTTCTCTCCCTCCGTAGGCATGGTCAGTTGGATAATAGTTGGTTTTGGCGTCGTGGTTCTTGCCCTTTCTTTTGTAACGGGGAAAAAATAGGAAAGCGAAGAATATTTTCCAAGGATAGGCTTTCACATTTTTGAGATTATTATCTTTTTTTGATTTAGCAATTATAGTACTTATTATTTTTATTTCTTCTAGTGCTCTTTCTTTTTCTTCTCTTTTTTCGTGAATTTATCGATAAGATTTTTTGGAAGGTCTTCGGGGAAGCTGGCATAGATTCTCACATAGTCGCGTCTCGAGGAGATCTTGATTCTATTTAATATATCTCCCAGATTGAAATCCTGGATTTGGATTACTGCCCCCATGGCTTTCAGCTGGCTCAACGAGTTAGCTATTTCATGGTTCTTAGCTTCATCGCTGCTCATGAGCTTTTGATCAATTATGATGTTTTTATCTCTGTAGTCTAAACAGATAGAGATGGCGCCTACTGATTCAATGACACTAAGTATAGGATGTTTAGCTGAGATTTTTTTTATAGATTCAGGAGGGATAATCACGCCTCCCCAGAGCAGAGCCTTTTTATTAGTATGTTCCAGCAAAGGAGAAAATACTTCACTTTTATAGATATTTTCTTTCTTTTTTTGGATAACGTCTACCACAGTTTGGACCTCACTTTTATTACCAGCGACTATATTTGAATCATTGATAAATACAATGCTCACTTCTTCATCTTTTTCTTTGATAGTGTAGATAGTAAGGCCGTTGTAATCTTCTTCCATGAGGTTCTCTTCTTCCTCTGTGTTTTCTTTGATCCAGGAAAGCAAAGTATCTTTCTTGTACTTAAGATTTATAATTCCAAATCCCTCTTCTTGATCTTCTTCTAATTTCCCTGTGGAGCCCGCAGCTATGAAAAGTATATCCCGCAAAGGATCGATTCCTGTTGCTTCTATGAATTTCTGGTAATCTGTGAATTTCTCGAACATTTCATTATTTATTTGTTCTTTGATGAGCTTATCCACAGCTTCTATTGTCACGATTCTTTGAAAATTAATAAAAAAGATAACGCTGATATCCTTTGGAATGAAGCTGAGCATATCCTCTTCTTTGGTTGAGCTGGCTTTTGGACCTGTTGACACTTGCGCACACATAACAAAAGAAAACAAAGCGAATATGATTGCAATACCGAGGAATTTGAATTTTCTCATTATCTATTCTCCTCAAAAAATTTAGGGTTAGAAAAATACTCTATCAAATATATCAAATAAGATATACAGAGCACAAATGTGCTTGAAAACTTTTAGTCACTTTCTGCTTTTATATCAATCTCTAGATCCAAGCTGAAACGCTTGAATTACAGGCTTGTACTTTAGAGCATGCTCCCGTTTTATCTATTTTCCGGCGACCATCATCTCTTGTACTTTGACAGTCGGACCTGAGACAGGACTCCGGAACTCGAGGTCATTCCCAACAATTTCGATTTTTTCCAATATTTCACCTAGATTACCCGATATTGTTATTTCAGAGACAGGATAGACTATCTCTCCTTTCTCAACCCATAAACCAAAAGCTCCCCTTGATATATCACCGGTCACAGGGTTGAGCCCGTGGCCCAGGGTTCTTATCAGGATCAGACCTTTTTCAAGAGAAGTTAGGATTTTCTCTGGAGAAGTCTCTCCAGGCTGCATATAGAAATTATTAGGACTGACCCCCACTCCACTAGAGTTTCCTGTGGACCTGAGTTTCAGCTTCCTGGCAGCGTAAGTGTTACAAAGGTAGTTCTTAAGGATCCCTTTATCTACAATCTGAGTTTTCTGGCAGGGCACTCCTTCAGCGTCAAAAGGTCTTGTTCCGAGTTCACCCGGCAAAAGGCCATCGTCATAGACTGTGATCTTTTCATTACCGATTCTTTCTCCGAGTTTATTCGCCAAAAAGGAGGTTTTTTGATAGATGGAAACTCCAGAAACACAGGCAAAAAGAAAACCCAGAAGCCATGATGTCATCATGGATTCGAAGATGACAGGAGCTATCTGTGTTTTTATTTTTCTTGGATTTAGCTGTCGAACAGTTCTCTCTATAGCTTTTTTTGCAATCTGTTCTGGTGTTTCCAAATCTTTAAAATGTGACTTTGCCGAGAACCAAAAGTCTTCCACTTTGCTATCTGTCTGTCCTGCCTGCAACCCCACACTCAGACTGCAAGAAGTTTGGACGTATTCCTGAAGAAAGCCGTTTGAATTGGCCAAAACGGTTTTTATTTCTCTGGTTGCAAAGCTTGCCCCATGGGAATTAGAGATCCTTTTATCCGCAAGAGCAATTTTTTCCGTCTCTTTTGCAAGGTCGATTTTTCTTTTTGAATCCAGCTTAGGGATTTCCGGATCAAAAAGTTCTAAAGAAAGGATATCAATCTTCTTCTTCGTAAGAGGTGGTAAACCCGAAAATTCATCAGGATTGGCTAGGTTTGCGCGTTTTAGAGAATTTTCAAGGAGCTTCTGGAGGGTTTCTTTTGATAGGTCTGATGAGGTGGAAAAGGCAGTTTTTTTGTCTTTTATGACTCTTGAGCTAAACAGTCTTGAGCCAGCCTCCACTAGGTTTTCAATCTCTCCTAGCCTCACATCCACGCTAAACTCATAGCCGTCAAAGATGCTGATTTCAGCTTCATCAGCTCCTTTCGCCTTGGCAAGGTCTACAAGACTCTCGGCGAGTTCTCGAATCTTATTCGACTTTGATTTATCCCTCACTTCAATCCCCCAACTGTCATCTTAGAAATTTTTATAGTAGGACAGCCATCAGCAACAGGGATTTCCTGGCCTTCTTTTCCACAAGTTCCTGTTTGGAGGCCATATTCTAGGTCAGAACCAATCATTTCAACGTTTTTCAAGACACCGATATTGGTTCCGATCAAAGTGGCTTGTTTAACCGGAGCTGTGATTTTGCCTTCTTCAATAAGAAAGCCAGAACTTACAGAAAAAGTGAACTTACCTGAATCTTCTACTTGGCCCCCCTGGTATTTAGAGGCATAGAACCCTCGCTCCACAGATTTGATTATTTCCTCAGGTGTATACTCACCTTTGTCTATATATGTATTGCCCATCCTGGGAATAGGAATGGAGGCATAGTCCTGTCTCCGCCCATGTCCTGTCAGTTCCTTATTCATCAATTTGGCTGAAAGCCTGTCCTGAAGCATCCCGGTCATGATTCCCTTTTCAATGAGAGGAGTCTTCTTTGGAGCGGTGCCTTCATCGTCGATATTATAGGAACCTCGAAAGTAGGGAATTGTAGGGTCATCAAAGATTGTAACCTGTCTCGCAGCGACTTCTTTTCCCATTTTATCCCAGAAAATGGAGGTTTTTTTTCTGTTGAAATCAGCCTCGAGAAGATGGCCCACGGCTTCATGGACGAGCACTCCGCTGTGGCCAGGGGCCAGAACAACAGGCATTTCCCCTGCTGGAGGCTCCACTGCATCAAGAAGATTCAATGCTTCTGCAGCAGCCTCTCTACCAATTTCTTCTGGAGTGAGGAGGTCCACAAAATATTCCATGCCAATTCTTCCACCACCGCCTGAAAAGCCTGCCTCTCTTTTTTCCTCTTTTTCAGCGAGTGCCACACACACCAGTTTCACAAGTGGACGAACATCAAATGCCATTAGTCCGTCTGAATTGACAATCAGTATGTACTGAGTCTGGTCGATAAAAGACGCTTTCACTTTCTTTATTTTTGAATCAAAATTTTGGGCAGAGAGATAGGCTATCTTGACAAGTGCAATCTTTTTTTCCAGTTTTTCCTTTTGGACAGGTTTTTTAACAGGATGGAAGTTGTGATGGATTTGGCTCGAAGAGAGGGGAAGGGCATTTCTGGTCGCAGAACGGGAAGCGATGGAGGCCGCAGTGAGTGCGGCTTTTTTAATTTTTTCAAAAGATAGATCATTGGTGTATCCATATCCTGTTTTTTCGCCTGATAATACTCTTATTCCTAAGCCAAGGCTTATGCTTTCAGCGGTTTCTTTGATGATGTCTTCTTCCATGTTGATTAAATTAAAGATTTTATATTCCAGGAATATCTCGGAGAAATCTCCGCCTCTAGAGAGTGCAATATTAAGATATTTTTGAAGCTCATCGTGAGGAATATGGAAATGATCCTTATAAGTAAGAGAAGAAAAATTTTTCATTTTTTCATATTTTTGAAACTGAATTTGCTGAGATAAAAAGAAATGAATCTTGCGGAATTGTTCTTGCGATAAACTCGCCTTTTAATTTGGATTGAGAAATTCTTCCTAACATCTCTCAGTAACTAGAACGAAAGTCCTCAAAGAAAAGTTATCCAAGGAGATTAATTTATAATTCGGGATATTCTTTCTTCTTCGCTTAAGGAATTTCCAGTGTGTGAATCAATGGCGTAGCAGGCTCCATCCTTGATTTGAGTAATTATCTTTCCGGCCGCATGCGGGCGTCCAGCTAGATGAGGTGCATCCAGCAACCCCGTTTGAACGGCTTGTGAAAGCGTTTTGGGATCTATCCAAGGATCTTCAACTTTCCCAGAAGAAAGTTCTTTAATAGTTTGAAGAAGGTATTTTGCTTCTTTGGCAAGCACCTCTTTTCTATCCTTCAGCTTCGAGTCTTCCAGCATCTGAGGTGGACCTAAGAAAAAATTTTTAATGACACCTTGTGTGATTTTTGCGCTTTCTATAACATCTGCAGCAGTGGCCGCATGATCCCCTTCAGAGAATCCCACTACATGGATTATTCTGGGTTCCAGAGCCATCTGAAATAAGCAGGAAGAAGAGAGCTGACCTTTGGCAACATCTGGATCAGGGGATAGGGAAGCAAGGCCTGTCCTCATCTGACGGATAGTCGTGAAATTTTTATCATGGAGTGACTCGATTAGTTCTATTTTAGCCAGCATTTTCGCTAGATCCATAATGGGGGAAGTTTGAGATGGGGTATTGAACATATACTGGGCTACATAATAAGTGATTCCCATTTCTTTTGCATTATATGCGGCCAAAAATGCCGCGGCTACGGCTACAGTGTCAGGAGCATCCCTCAGGCTCCAGTGGTGAGATTCATTGATTTCCAGAGGGAGATTGTGCTCAGCGTACCAATTCATGGCTTTCTGGTTTTCTGTGATGGATTCTATAAGTGTTCGGTCTGATCGACCATCGAGCTGGTTGTACCAAAAGAGTGGAACAGCTCCCCAGGCGATATTTATTGTTTGAAGCGACATATCAGCCCATTGGATTAGATCTCTTGTTCCTGAGTAGCAGCGGAGCAGAGGGTAGTTGCCGCAGCGTGTCGCTTTGTAAATTGCTTCAAGATCCTCTGCTTTTCTGAGCGGCACCCCTCCAGCGCCATCCTGCTCTTTTGTCATCTCATCCGGACGGAAAAAACTTTCCTGGGCATTCTGGTCAGGTCCTATGGAAATGATGTCCAATGTTTGAGAGAGGGCTATCTCTTTAGCTCCCCCCACGGTATCTTCTACTGTAGGTTGCCCGAAGTGGTGGCGGAGGAGAGGATAAGGAGCCTTGAACTCTATCCTTTCTATTAGGTTCTGAGGAGGGATTATATCTTTTTTTTCTTCTTCAATTTTCCCTTTAAGAAAAGATATTAGTTCCTCTAACGGCTCAAGGCCGCTAAAGACTGCGTTAAAAAGCCCGGTTTTCCGAGCAACTTCGGCGGTTGGCGGAGTTCCGCCAAAGATAAGAATCTTGTCCTGCCATCTGTTTTTTTCAACATCTTCTTTAAAAGATGACAATAACTTGTTCAGCACTTCAGGAGTTAATCGGTAGCTGAGTGCAATCATATGTGGGTCGTATTCTCTTATTGCTTCGTTTAGTCTTTCCAAGGAAACAGCCGGACCTAAAAAATGAGTTTCATAACCGTAGCGTTCTGCCAACTTTAAGAAATTTAGGATTCCTGCCACATGAACGCAATTGCGCAGAGAAGCTCCCAATATTTTTTTTGATGCAACCGATGCCACTTTTATATTTCTCCGGCTACAGCCAGGAGGCGGATATCTTTGATGGACATTCCCTTGATTCCCAGTTTTTCAACTGTTCTTCCTGTTTCCCAAAAATCTATCCCCCTCATTAAAGAGGCAAGATGGATAAAGGATTTAATTGTAGGAGTTTCGACTTTCAACATGTCTCCGACGGAAGCCATGGGAACCAGGCTCATCGGGACATCCTCATCTATGTAGCGGTGGTGAAGTCTGTCAGGAGCTTTTATTCCCATATATCCAGGATTATCTTGGATGGCTTCATGAAGGTCTTTTCCTGTAGCGCTGTATGCTGTATAAAGCCAGGCTTTGGCACTCATGACTTTTATGCCCAATGCTGCTGCAATCTCGAGCCTTTCCTTGTCTATTTTTTCAAGAACCGCAGAAACAGAATGACTCGCTCCCTGAATGTAGTATTCAAAGTCTCCATGGGTTTCCTCGATCCATGCGGCGTTCATTATCGTGAGGGCTGGATGGAAGATTGCTCCTATGTTTTCGAGACTTGTTTTGAAGATGTTATCCCCTGGGATAAACTGAGGGAAAGCCCGATTGATAATTTTAAGGATGCCTGGAATCCAATAAGCAGGGAGAGTAGCTATAGGGACAGAATTCTTAACAGAAAAGATTTTAGCATGGGCAGGTCCCAGAGCCCTTGAAGCATAGAGAAATGTTTGTGCTTCTGCAATAAAAGGAAACTGTTTCACGCCCCGTTCCTTGAGAGTATTAAAAAACTCCAGAGCACCTCCTGTTCTGCCTGGGTTGAGAATGACTACATGATTCTCTTTGAGATGAGGTGCACAGGTTTCAGCTATAAAGCGATGGGCATTGGCTGGAACGACGACCATTAGTACATCTGCATCTTCAAGGCATTCTTCTATGTTGGTGGAGGCGAACTCTATCCTTCCGAATCCTCTGACTTCTCCTACGACCTTAATGCCTTTTCGTCTTATGACGGGAAGGATTCTATTTCGGCTTCTGTTATAAAGCCTAACCCTGAAACCGTTTATAGCGAGATGGCCAGCCATTGAAAGACCACCATGACCGGCTCCGAGTACGCAAAACTTCAGGTCTGTTTTATCTTTATTGAGAATCGTTCGGATGTATTTCTTTCTTCTAGTGTCTAATTCCTTGCTTATTTTTTTTGTCATTTTAGCCACCTGTTCAAAAAGTTTCGATTGATTTCACAAGGTACTGTTGAGTATTAAAAAAATAGTTTTCTCTAATATTCTAAGATTTCGAACATCAATATTATAATTAGGAAACGCTTATTCTTAGAGAAAGCGCGTCTATTTTATTAAATAGAGGGGGGAAAGGCAAATATCTATTTCTTTTTTTTCTTTGTTTTCTTTATCAAAGGGAAAGCAAGAATAAAAATAGCGAGTATTCCTAAGGAATATTCAAAAAGGTTTGTGATGAGGTGAACCCCTATTCCTGAAAGAATTGCGAGCTCCTTTTCAAAGCTCATCAGCTTGAAGGTTAAAGCCCATGCAGATTCCCAGGTGCCAAACCCGGCGATTCCTTTGACCGGAAGAGCCGACGACAGTTCTGCCCCTGTGATTCCAAGGATATTTTTCCAGAAACTCAGGGTTTTAAAGGAAAACCCGTGACTTTGGAGCAGAGAAAGGAGAAGAAAATAAAGGGAACCGTATTTGGCAAGCCGGATGAGAAAGGAGAGGGAAAGAATGCGTCCAAAAATTTTTTTCTTCTTGATTTCAGAAAGATATTCAATGGTTAGATGGAATTTTTCGATTGTTAATTTTGCCCATCTCTTACTTTCTGCATTAAAAAGCTTAAGCAGAAGCCTATAAAATTTCAGGAGAAAAGATGAGATTTGTGTGATTCTCCAGAGAATAACGAAGATGACGAAAAAAAAGAGGACGGAGAGGGTGAGAAGAGACAGGGTTGAGATGGCTGTGGCGGCTAGTCCAACAATAAAAATGGCCAAGATCAAAAAAGGACTGAGAGTGAGGAAGTCAAAAATGATGGCTATAACAAATGTCGAAGTAGCTATCTCGAATGAATACGTTAACCTCTTATTCAAAATATAAATGTATGAGAGAGAGCCGATGCGCGCTGGCAAAAGGTCGACAAACAGATTGCGGATCAATGTCACCAGAATAATGTTTCTCCAGGTTATAGAATAAGGATAAAGGAGTAATTTATACCGCCAGGCTCGAAATCCAGTAGCACTTAGAGCGATGGCAATGTAAATGAGAAGAAATGTATACTCGATTTCAGTAAAGGTTTTCGTTAAATCCCCTAGGTTAATTTGAGAGAGCAGGACCCATATGAGGACGATAGAGGCAGCGAAAGAAAGCAATATATAGAAAAGTTTATTTTTTGCCACTTTTGGTATATTAATTTCTCTCGAGGGTTAAAGTCAAACCATATATATCAAGCTGGAAGCGTTTTTGGTTTCTCGACCCCTTTCGTATCTGCGATGTAAATTGACTGGCAGGTGTGAAAAACTTATAATCTCTACCATGAAGGAAAAAGAACTAGATGCTGTTATTGAAGCAGCATTGAAGGAGGATATGCCTCGGGGCGATATTACATCTGACAGCATTATTCCCTCTGATTCGGTATCTAAGGCAATCATCATAGCAAAAGAACGAGGTGTTCTGGCTGGGATAGAAGTTGCGAGACGTGTTTTTCGAAAAATTGATGCTGCTGTCAGTTTTAAAAAGTTTTTTGAAGATGGGCAAAATTTTAAAAAAGGCGATATCCTTGCCAGACTTAAAGGCAATTCGATTTCTCTTCTCAAAGGCGAGCGTACAGCTTTGAATTTTCTTCAGCGCATGTCAGGTATTGCCACAACAACAACGGAGTTTGTCAAAGCCTTGGAAGGGACCCGAACAAAGATTCTCGATACGCGAAAGACAACCCCAAGCTTGAGGTTTTTAGAAAAATATGCGGTTAAGATGGGAGGAGGCTTGAATCATCGTCCCAATCTTTCTGAGATGGTGCTGATAAAGGATAATCATCTTAAGCTTATCGGCAGTATTCAAGAAGCTGTCGGATGTGCCAAAGAAAGAGTAAAAAGAGGAATAAAGGTGGAGGTTGAAGCAACAAGCCTAGAAGATGTTAAGGAAGCAGTCCAGAGCGGCGCGGATATGGTCATGCTTGATAATATGCCGTTGGAAAAGATGAGTGAAGTAGTCAAGTGGTTGAAAGGGAAGGTCCCCCTGGAGGTTTCAGGCAAAGTAAACTTAAAAAAGGTAAGGCAGATTGCCTCTTTAGGAATCGATTTTATATCTGTGGGGAGCTTGACCCACTCTTATAAATCAGTTGATCTCAGCATTGAATTTGTTGATTAAAGGACAATGGTTAAAGACAAGAGCATAAGTACTGACTTATTAATCATAGGGTGTGGAATCGCAGGAGCCAGTGCGGCTCTGGAAGCGGCCAAGAGCGGCCTCAGAGTTGTCGTCATCACTAAGAATTTAACCCCGGAGGAATCCAATACTTTTTATGCCCAGGGGGGGATTGTTTCTCTCGGACATGATGATCATCCAGAACTTTTAAAAGAAGATATCATTGAAACAGGTGACGGAATCAATTATCCTGAAGCGGTTGAGATTTTATCCAATGAGGGCAAAAAGATAGTGGATGATATCTTGATTAAAGAATTGAAGATTCCATTCTCCCGCAGTTCCCCAGATTCTTTAGATTATGCTCAAGAAGCGGGGCATTCCCGGAGGAGAATCCTCCATATAAAGGATACGACAGGGAAGACGATAGAAGAAAAATTTATCAAAGTTCTGAAGAACTATTCAAATGTGACCCTCCTGTCAGACCATACGGCTGTGGACTTGCTGACCGTGCCTCATCATTCTAAAAATCCCGTGGCCTACTACAAGGAGACACAATGCATCGGTGCTTATGTCTTGGATAATCAAAACAAAAAGGTCAAGAATATATATTCTCCTTTCACTATCTTAGCAACTGGGGGCTGCAGTGCTGTCTATCTTTATACTTCAAATCCGCAAGGTGCCATTGGAGATGGCTATGCCATGGCTTATAGAGCAGGTGCCAGAATTGTCAATATGGAATATATTCAGTTTCATCCCACCTCACTCTTTCATCGGGACGCAGATGGATTTTTGATCTCTGAGACAGTCAGGGGAGAAGGTGCGCGGCTGAAGACTAAAGATGGCCAGACTTTTATGGAAAACTATAACGAGAAAAGAGAACTCGGACCTCGGGATGAGGTAACCCGGGCGATCTATGAAGAAATGATCAATAGTAATTCCAATTACGTTTTCCTGGATCTAGCTTCTTATGCTAAGATTGATATCAAAAAAAGGTTTCCCAATATCTATCAGACGTGCATAAAATACGGAATCGATATAACAAAAGAACCTATACCTGTAGTTCCTGCAGCCCATTATTGCTGTGGAGGGGTTATAGTGGACATATGGGGAAAGAGCTCGCTTAAAGGTCTTTTTGCGGTTGGGGAGGTATCCTGTACAGGCGTCCATGGTGCAAATCGTTTGGCCTCTACTTCTCTTTTGGAAGGTTTAGTTTGGGGAACGAGAGCCTCTAAATACATCGCCTCCCATTTTGATCCAGGAGCGCCCTATAGGGATTCGGATATACACGAGTGGTATTACCCAGAAAAAGAGGAAGAAATTGATCCGGCTTTGATCAACCAGGACTGGTTGTCCGTTCGCTCGACTATGTGGAACTACGCAGGAATCATCCGTACAAGGAAGCGCTTGGAGCGTGCTAAGGCTGACTTAGATTATCTCCGGCATAGGATAGAGAAATTCTATAAAGAAGCAAGAATGGATGCAAAGGTGGTCGGATTGAAACACGGAATCCAGGTTGCGCAGTTGATTACCTACGCTGCCATTAACAATCCTGAGAGTAGGGGAGCCCACTTTATCAAAACCTAATTCTCATTGGGGTCAGGCTTTCATAACTTTCATAATTCCTTTATTTCCACAAGTCTGGCGATGTCATTGAGAAGAGAAATTTTTCCGCATTTAATCATAAAGCTTTCCCTTTGTGGGAGCATGATTCCAGCACTTAAAAAAGTTATGAAAGTTATGAAAGCCTGACCCCATATTTTTTATGGAGAAATAAGATAACTTGTTTTATAATAGAGCGATTGAACAAGGAGAAAGCGATGGTAGAAAGCGAGAAAATAAAGGAAACCTTGAACCTCCCTCAAACATCCTTTTCTATGAAGGCAAAGCTTGCGCAAAAAGAGCCTGAGATCATAAAGCGGTGGGAAGAGGCGAATCTTTACCAGAAAATCCAGAAGAAAAGGGAAGATTGTCCATCTTTTGTCCTGCATGATGGACCTCCCTATGCTAACGGAAATATCCATCTAGGGACAGTTCTGAACAAGATCCTGAAGGACTTTATCATCAAAGCTAAAACCATGCAGGGCTATCGGTCTCCTTATTTGCCTGGCTGGGATTGCCATGGCCTTCCTATTGAAATCAAGGTGGACCAACTCTTAGGAAAAAAGAAGAGGGAGCTCTCTACTTTAGAAATTAGAGAAGAATGCAGGAAATATGCTCTGAAATATGTTGACATCCAGAGAAACGAGTTCAAAAGATTGGGAGTCTTTGGTGAATGGGAAAATCCTTACTTAACAATGCATCCCGAATATGAAGCAGAAGTTATCCGTTATCTTGCTTCCTTTTTTGCTTCTGGGAATGTCTATAAGGGAAAGAGGCCTGTTCATTGGTGTCCGCAC
>CP070825.1:2577496-2581004 GCA_020344415.1 Candidatus Aminicenantota bacterium | reverse complement strand
TACAATATTAAAATATCTTTTTACATCCCATATGTTCTCATGAAAGTGCCTTGCGTATCTTCATTAGGAGAAGGGGAGTTCATGAACGTCCTTCAATTTCCGATAAGAATAAAAGATAAGTCGCGAAATAATTAATTAAACGCCTGAGTTCTTCAGTCGAGAGTCACTTTTGGAAAACAAAACTATACGGATCTTCTTCAGCGCTTTTAATTTTAAGTGTCTTAGAATTTTGATAAAATGTAACAAGTTCCTCTTTTGTTGGATCGTTCGAAAGTAAATTAGCTAGTCTATCCAATTCTTCCAATTCCTCTTTTGATAATTCTTCGTAGTTCTTCAGTGTAAATTCATATGAGGTTTGGGGTGACAGATCACTGCCTATATCGTGATTTAACAAACTATAATAATCCCATAACAACGATTTCTTTATATGTGTTCGCCCGTCTTGTGGATATTCTTGATACTGATCAGGATTGAAGTCCTCAGAACTCCGCATTTTCATCCAGGCTTCATAAGCGAATTCGTAATACTTTTTTGGTAAATGAAAACTAACATCCAGACCACTGGATGCTTTCAGAAAAGTATTATTGGCATCAAGAAGCCGCCATCTTTTCTCATTGTTATCCCAATATTCACATATCCAATGTTCAATGTGCTTATCGGCTTCAATTTGTTCCCTCATTGTTATTGCATTCATGGTCTCCTTCCACGCTGCAGGATCTTCTCCCATCAGCTCTCTTTCTACACCTCTTGCTCGCGATACATTTTCCCAGAATCTGACTATATGTTCTACGTTTCCCATTGTGTTTTTAAAATATCCTGCCCGATATCTTGCGGGAATGTTCTTATGGCGGAGCAGCCCTGCGAGAAAGCGTGATTCCACAGAACATGATCCTATTATTCTTTGCTCAACTGGTCTAGATTCATACACATTGTATGGCTCAATTTCTTTTAAAGCTTTTAAAAGTTCAGTCATTACGGGAGGCCATCCTCTTGGCATTTTTTCCCCTTTGCTACTCGGAACGTTGTAATAAGGCAGGAGGTTATGATGAGCAATTTGTTGTTTTACAATTTCACAGATGCCCGTGACATCGCTTGGGAGTTCATCCAGCATCCAGCCATATTCTTTCGGGTCAGTGTATCTGCTGTGTGACAAATAGTGTGTTTGGTTTCCTGCATTTGAACATGTTAATTCAAAAATGAGAATCAGTATCATTAATAAATAAATCTTTTTCATCCCGTCTCCTTGGATACGATGTATTTTGCTTTATGCTTATCATGCATAAAAAAAAATAGTCAATAAGGGAAGTCAGATATGTCGTATATTGTATATATTTCGTGTTGTTTTTTGATTATCCCTGGAAGATATTAATATGAAGCATAATAATTAAGGAAATTGTCCCTATAATAAGGAATTTCTTTCCAACTTGAATCGTTTCTCTATTGGTATGTTTTCTGAAAAATCTTTCTTACTCAACTGGTGAAAGTGTTATTCCTTCGGGTTCAAAAATAACGCAGCGCTCTCCTTCTTCAACCTGGCCAAGGTCAAGAAGTTCATATCCTGCATTCTTTCCTGTTCTTATAGTCCGATCAACTTCATCTTCAGCTACAAAAATATAGAATCCAATCCCCCAATTGAACGTCGTAAGACAATCTTCTAGGCCTACACCAAGCTCCCGCATAAACTGGAATATTGGTGGAATTTCTTCTATCCAGTTTTTGATCCGGTAGGTGAAAGCTCTCTTGTCATAGGCAATCTTTGAAATGCCTCCGCCTGTGCCTCCGAGTAAAGAATGTATATCGACGTTGTTCTCCTGCAGAGCCTCAATCAGCGCAACATAAGAGCGAGTGGGTATCAGTGCTTCTTCTCCTAAGGTATTTCCATTCGGCAGTTGATAAAGGAACTTGTCCTTGAGGGCCAGGGCCCGTTTGATCACCAAAGAAATTCCGTTAGAATGGAGCCCAGATGCTGTAGCACCAATAATGTGGTCCCCCACACGCAACTTTTCTCCTGTGATCATTCTCTCGACAGGAGCAATAATTCCGGTGACACATCCTGATAAAGAAGGGGCGCTCTTCACGGGTGGTTCAGCCTTGATTAAATAGCGGAGTGCAGGAGATTCGCCAGCTGGTAATGCCATCCCGCACATCTCACATACTTTATAGAAACTTTCAGCCAGGTCATTGCTTCGCTTTTCATCCATGAACCACTCACTATCGCCAGCTGCAACCTCATCTGTGTAGATCACTGGAAGGGCTCCCTGACAAATCACATCGTTGGCAGCCATTAAAGCTGTGTCAATACCGATGCCCTCATAGTAAGTCCTTCCGGTTTCTGCGTGTTGATACATCCATTCAGCAATCCAGTTTTTGTTCCCTAAACCTTCTTGAGTCATGCACCAAAGATGCGACTTGGTTCCACGATATTTGAATACGACACCATGCGTTCCTAGGCTTTCCTCTTCGATATAAACATCTCTTTTATTCGGAAATTTCAGCGTTTGCTTCCCTGCACTAATCATAGCCATCTTGAACGGCTCAATCTTAGTATAATCGACTCCTGCTTGAGCATATTCAGATTTTTTTTGTTCTCCTGACATATCAGGCTCCCTTGGTTAACTCTCCTAAATCAGCTTCCGAAGGGCGGGTGGGAATTATCGCAATTGTCTTACCCTTGAATTCGAATATTTGTTTGTCATCCTCGGTAATTTCTCCGATAACCTCCGCTCTTGGCCCTTTGGACCGGACAGCTGTTAATACTTCATCAACATCTTTCTCTTCCACTTGGACTGCCATCCTCCCCTGGGTTTCACATATCATGATTTCTTCTGGTGTGATATCGTCAACCTTAACAGGCACATGTGTTAAATCTGCCATTGCGCCAAAGCCGCCGTACCTTGCGGACTCACAAACAGCTGCACCAATGCCGGCTGCCCCCAAATCAGAGCAAGCCTTAACCTTGCCTGTACGAAATGCAGCCAGGCTTGCTTCCATAATCTGTCTTTCTTCTTCAAATAGAGCTACGGCAGGTATCATCTCTTGAACCAGGCCTGCTCTGTAGAGAGTGTCGTTGCCGTCATTCGCGGTTTCTCCAATGAGTATGATTTTGTCTCCGGCTGACTTGGCTGGTTTTGTCAGCGGCTCGGCCGTTACCAACTTCCCTAGTACTGAAACGACAACTGCTGGAACAATGTCTGAAAATGAGGTTGAAAAACCGCCTCCGATAATGAAGACATCCATGGCTTTGCACATGTCGCTCAGGCCTTTGACCATCAAATCAACTCTGTCTTTGCTTGTCATTTCGATGCATTTTCCGCAAGTGCATTCTCCGTCAAACCCACAAGGGCCGACAATCACCTTGTCATGCAATGGTCGTGTCCCTATAAAATTCATGAGAAAAATTGGCCGTGCACCCATTGCAAGAACGTCCCGCATCGCTCCTCCAGCTCCGGTTGCGGCAGCATCATAAGGTCTGGGCACACAAGGAGAACAATGGCTTTCCATTTTGCCT
>CP070825.1:2483573-2577396 GCA_020344415.1 Candidatus Aminicenantota bacterium | reverse complement strand
ATCGGGGAGATCGGATTTGAACCGACGACCTCCTGCTCCCAAGGCAGGCGCGCTAACCAGGCTGCGCTACTCCCCGTGACTTACTTCCTGAGAGAAAATAATGGGACTCACCCTGGCCAATGAGCCCGATAATATTAGCAGAACCGAAAATTGTTGTCAATTTCAGTTCCTTTTCAAACCTCGCTCTATCTCTTTCCTCTCTATTTTTACTACTATAGGTCTTCCATGAGGACAAAGGGATGAATTTGTGGTTTTAAAGAGCTCCTCAACAAGAAATCTCATCTTTTCCAATGATAAGGTTTGCCCAGCTTTCACTGCTGTCTTACAGGCCAGTGTGGCTAATAGTCTCTTCTTTTTATCCTCGATTTTCTCTTGTTTCATCTCTTCAAGAAGAGAGAGAAGGACATCCTCTGCTTCCTCCTCTTTGAATATATCGGGATATTCTTTCAAAGCGTAACTTTTTCCTCCCATAGCTTCTATCCGGAACCCTATTTCTTCCAATAACTCTTGATTGCCCTCGAAACTTATGACCTGGGATGGCGAGAGTACGAAAAGAATTGGGAGGAGGGCTAATTTCCGAGGCCATTTCTTCCTTTGATCTGTCTGGAGATATCTCTCGTATAGAACCCTCTCATGAGCATTATGCTGGTCTATGACGAGAATTCCTTCCTCTCGTGAGGCAACAATATAGGAATCTAGGAATTGGCCCAGAACATGAGGATAACCTCTCTCTTCTGCTGTCGAAGGCGAGAACAGACTCCGCTCTTGAATCTCTTCTTCTTTAGGCATTCTAAAAGTAACAGAAGGGGATTTTTCTTCTATTCTAAAATCCCTCTTGCTTTCCTCCTGAGAAGGATAAATCTCTTTTATTCCCCTCTGCTTAAGCATTGCTCGTTCAATACTTCTCGCTACAAGTTTATAGATAGGACTGGAGTCTTGAAATCTGATCTCTGCCTTTGCCGGATGAACGTTGACATCAACCTCCGTGTAAGGGCAGGTGAGAAAGAGGAAGGCCTCGGCAAATTGGTCTTTCTCTAAAAAACCTTTGTAGACCTTATTCAGAGAAGCCAGGAGAGTTTTTTCTCTGATTGGACGTTTATTTACGAAAAAAAGCTGGCGACTCTTATCCGAACGCCCGGAGGGAGGGGAGGTTGCATATCCATAGAGCTGCCGCTGATCTTCTTTGTAATCAACTTCCATAAGGCGCTCCAGAAGGGATTTCCCATAGACCTGAAAAAGCCTTTCCTTGAGGCCGCTGACCTGAGGAAAATTGAAAACCTGTCTCTTTCCATGAACAAGAGAAAATCTTATTTCAGGATAAACAAGTGCAACAGAAGTCAAATATTTCACAATCAATGAAAGCTCTGATCGTTCAGAGCGCAGAAATTTCTTTCTCGCTGGTAAATTAAAAAATAAATCTCTTACTTCAACGCTTGTTCCTTTCGGGAAACCTATGTCTGATATCTGGATAAGTTTCTCTCCTTCTCTCTCTATTTGAGAACCTCGCTCTCCAGTTCCATCCGATGTCTTTAAAATTACTCTGGAAACTGCAGAAATGCTGGGTAGTGCTTCGCCTCTAAAGCCAAGAGTAGAAATCGTAAGGAGATCTTCTTCTCTCGAAAGCTTGCTTGTGGAATGCCTCTCAAAACAAACCAGGGCATCTTCTCTGCTCATTCCGCATCCATTATCAGAAACTTTAACCATGCTTTTCCCGCCCAACAGAAGCTTTACATTTATCTCCGAAGCTCCTGAATCCAGCGAATTTTCTACAAGTTCTTTGACTACAGAAAAAGGCCTTTCGATAATCTCGCCCGCTGCAATTTTTTGGAATACCTCTGGAGGGAGAAGGACGATTTTTTTCATCAGCTCTTTATTTTATACCACTGATTTCCCCAAAGGTTTCTCTTGGAGTTACCCTTGTGATAATTACTTTCACCTCTTCCTTTTCTTCTGCGCAAGAGGAAGGAGTAAGGACTTTTATATAATTGGAAGTCAAAACTTCCGTACCATCCTCTTCATTCTTTATGACAACCGCATCACATTCCTTCCCCACGAAGAGCCGGCGAAAGTTAGTATTCTTCTTCCTTGCGAGTTCCCTGAGAAGAGCTGCCCTCTCATACTTTATCTTGCTGTTTAACTGAGGCCAGGAGCCGGCAATAGTGCCAGGACGAGGAGAATAGGAAAATACATGGAAATAGGTTAACGGCGATTGTTCTAAAAAATTATGAGTCGCCTCAAAATCCTCCTCAGTCTCTCCGGGAAAACCTACAATCAAATCCGTTCCCAAGGATGCCAGAGGAGAATTGTGTCTCAAAAAGGAAAGGATTTTTCGGTAATCCTTAACACTTATTTTCCGCCCCATGCGCTTAAGAATTTCATCTGATCCATGCTGCAGCGACAGATGAAAATGGGCGCATATCTTCTTACTTGTTGTTATGTGCTCTAGCAGTGCAGGGCTTAAGAAACGAGGATCAAGGGAACTCAACCTCACTCTCCCCAACCCATCCAACCTTTCTATTTCTTCTAACAACTTAAGAAGTGAGCTTTTGGGATTAAGATCAAGGCCATAGGAACATAGGTGAATTCCGGTTAGAACGATTTCTCTAAAGCCTTGATTCATGAGCTTCTTGATTTGAATAAGAACTTCCTTTTTTTCAAAGCTTACACTTGGACCTCTCACGTTGGGAATAACGCAAAAAGCGCAGTGGAAGCTGCAGCCATCTTGAATCTTGACGAGTGCTCGAGAACGGAATGGAAAATTTAGGATCTCCTCTTGCGAACTGGTAAAGGTCAGAACTTTGGCCGGGAGACTCTTTTTATCTGCATTGGAAAGAAGAAGCCAAACCTGGGGAAACTCCCCAAACTCTTCTGAGCTGCGTTCAACATAGCATCCTGTTAGGATCAAGCGGGCCTTTGGATTCAAACGGGATGCTTTCTTTATGAAATTTCTGACATCCCGGTCTGCCCGGCTAGTAAGAGTACAGGAATTAACTACGATAAAATCGCTGCGGGTAAAATCCTTCTCGTACCTTAATCCATGGCTCTGAAACTCATCAGCCCAGGAAAAGGCTTCGGCTTGATTAACCCGACAACCAAAGGTTTGAATTGAAAAGGAAGTCATAGATCGTGCTGAATTTTTTTCGATTTACTCTCAACCTGAGATGCCATTTTTTCCCTATAGCTCTTCATCCTCGACATCAGCGTGGCATCTTTGAGGCTAAGAATCTGGACAGCCAAAAGGGCCGCATTTGATGCTCCGGATTTCCCTAAACCCATGGTGGCCACCGGGATTCCTTTGGGCATCTGGACAGTTGAAAGGAGGGCATCCAGACCGCTGAGGATTGAACTTTCTACAGGAACACCGATAACAGGCTGGACAGTATGTGAAGCTACTACGCCTGCTAAATGAGCCGCTTTACCTGCCACAGCAATGAAGACTTCAACTCCTTTTTCTTCAAATCTCTTTATGAGTTCTATGGTTCTAGAAGGTGACCGATGAGCAGAGGTTACCTCTAACGTAAAGGAAACTTCAAATTTCTTGAGGATCTCCAGAGCATCCTTTACCACATCATAGTCAGAGTCACTTCCAATAAATATCGCTACCTTCATTTTTTACTCCCTTATCAAGCCGATATCAGTCCGATAATGCATGTTTTCAAAATGAATACCGGAGACGGCCTTGTATATTTTCTCCATAGTGGTGGTTAAAGTCTTCTCAGACCCACATACCCCTAATACCCGCCCACCATCTGTATAATATTCATCATATTGGCTTTTTGTTCCAGCGTGGAAAATCGTAATCCCTGGCATCTCTGAGACTTCTTTTAATCCTTCTATCAACTTGCCCTTCTCGTATTTTTGTGGATAACCTCCTGAAGCCACGACCACACATGCAGAGGGTTTGCTGCTCCACTTGATTTCTTTTCCCAACAAATCTTCTTCAACGGCGGAAAGGAGGATATCGACTAGATCGCTCTGCATTCTTAGCACCTGGGGCTGCGTCTCTGGATCCCCAAAACGGCAGTTATATTCCAATACTTTGGGTCCCGCCCCTGTTAACATCAATCCCACATAAAGAACCCCTTTGTACCTTCTTCCCTCCTCCAACATGCGGGTCACAGTAGGAAATACAATAGCATACATAATCTCTTCAAAGAGTTCCTTGTCGATAAAAGGAGAAGGAGAAATCGCTCCCATTCCTCCAGTGTTCGGGCCCTTATCTCCATTGTAAACAGGCTTATGGTCCATGGTTGTGACGAGAGGCACGACTTTCAGGCCATCGGTAATAACGATAAAAGATACTTCTTTTCCTGTCAGATATTCTTCAATGACAACTATATCCCCTGCATCTCCAAACTTCTTCTCGACCATAATCAAGTTTACAGCCGCTTCTGCTTTTTCTCTGTCATCGCAAATGATCACACCTTTTCCTGCAGCTAGCCCGTCTGCTTTCACAACCAGAGGGTAAGAAAATTCATCTGAGCCTAAAATCTCTTTTGCCCTTTTTTGAGATTCAGCGACTTTAAATCGGGCACTCGGTATCTTGTGCCGCTCCATGAATTGTCTCGCAAACACCTTGCTCCCCTCCAGCTCTGCCGCATTTTTATTTGGGCCGAATATCTTTAAACCTAACTTTTCAAACTCGTCGACTATGCCAAGGGTCAGGGGAAGCTCGGGGCCTACAACAGTCAAATCAATGCTTTCCCGAGCAGCAAAATCTGCCAGCGATTTAATGTCTTTCTCACGCATATCTACATTCTGGGCTATGCTCTTTGTCCCCTCATTCCCGGGAGCACAATAGAGTTCTTTTACTTTCTTGCTCTGAGAAATTTTCCAGGCAAGGGCATGTTCTCTCCCTCCTGAACCGACGATTAACACTTTCATTTTGAATTCCTTTTTTTGAATCATTCTGACAAAAAAGGACTTATTCGTCAACAAAAGACTGGAAAAGAAGGCATCTCCTCATCTTTCCCCCTTTTTTAGAACCGTTTTTTTTATGGCAGGTTTTTCTCGAAATTCTCTAAAAACATTTGAACAAAATCAGGATAGGGAAAAATGCTTTTCATTATTCTCGAAGCGATAGGAAGAGCCTCTTTAGGGGAAAGGCAGAACTTCATCTGGAGGAATCTCTCGCGTAACTTTTCCACCTCTTTCTTTACATTCTGCCCTTTTATGATGACATCTGTAATTAGGCCTGAAAGCTCATCAAAATCTTCCTCTTTCATCCCAAAGCGTGTCATTTCTTGGACTCCCATTCGGATACCGCTCGGATCAAGGAAGGTCTCATCGTCTGGCAGTGCCTGGTAATTCGTGATGATACTGTTCTCTTCCAGCCGTCGAGAAATCTCCTGCCCATTTCCGAAAGATCTCACTCGAATAACAACTTGATGAGTTTCTGTGAATCCGTCACTTTCATCTCCTTCTACAGAAATTCCCTTCTCCTTCAATGAGCGGGCAAATGCTTTAGCATTGTTCTGAACCTGTTTTTGGTATTCTTCTTTAAACTCATTCATTTCATAGGTGGCCATCAAGAGGGCCAAGAGGGTTCCCAGATGATGATTGCTAGTAGAGCCCGGAAACGCTCTGCCCTTTATATCCAGCCATAATTTGCGCAGTGGGCTACCTTTTGGAAAATCACCCGCGACTACGCCTCGTTGCGGTCCGAAGAAGGTCTTATGCGTGCTTCCTGTAATAACATCTGCCCCTTCTTCTAAAGGCTTCTGAAAGACTCCGTATAACCCTAAAACATGAGCCATATCATACATGATTACTGGTCTCATCTCCCAATCTTTAGCCAGATCGTATACAAACTTTATAGGCTCCTTGTAGAGGAACATGCTTTTCCCAAAAACCACAAGTTCAGGCTTATAATTCTCCAAGATTTCCCCAAGCTGTTTGAGGTCGGCTTTATAAGGATTCTCCTCCAGAACCGGAAAATTAATCACGTATTCTTTACCTGTTTCGGGGTCCTCTTCCACATAATTGAAAAGAGCTCCCATAGGCTGAGAGCTGAGGTGTCCCCCTTTATTCAAATCATTATTCATAACCAGCTTCATTTTTCGCATAGGTTGGCCTTCCGGGCGATCGCGATTGATAAAGCGAACCATCCCCTTGAACACAACTTCATTGGCCATCTGACCGCTAATGGGCCTTAATTCTACTTCCGTGCATCCAAAAAAATGACCTAGCTCCCTCCGCAATTCCTCCTCAACTTCCCTGATAAAATCTGTTCCCTGATAAAAATAAACCTCTTCCCCTTTCATGGTCCTGTGTTCAGCATATCGACCAGAAGGATCAGAAATCTCGCACAGCTTCACCATTAAAGATGGAGTCGTCTCCGATGGAATGAGGTTAATAGACTCTCCCTGTCTCCATTTGTTATTATCTTCAATTTTTTGAGCTAAGGATTGAACTTTTTCATTGAATGAAGGCATTGTCTGCGCTCCTTTCTTTATGATTTGTAATTCTTTTTTTCAATCCTAAGAATCTTGTCGAGTCTGCCCTGATGACGCCCTCCCTCGAACTCAGTTTCGAGCCAAACTTTAACAATGCCGAGAGCTTCATCCTGAGGCAGTATCCGCGCACCCAATGTTAAACAGTTGGAATCGTTGTGTTTACGACTCATTTCTGCAGAATATTCATCTGTGCATGGAGTGGCTCTGATACCCTTGTATTTGTTGGCGACAATGGCCATCCCAATGCCAGTGCCGCATACCAGGATGGCTCGTTCATACTCTCCTATACAGATCTGCTCGATGCTTTTCTCGGCGTAATCCACATAATCGACCTTCTCATCGGGCCCGCACCCAAAATCCTCACACTGAACCCTTCTTTCTGAAAGGTAATTCAGAATGCTTTTTTTAAGCTCATACCCGGCATGATCCGAGGCTAAAGCAATCTTCATTTCTGCCTCCTTTCTTGCCAAATAGACCCCTCAAAATAAAAGTCACATATAGCAAAAGCTTGGATTGGAAGACACATTATAACAATATTTTAAGGAGTGTAAAATGAGAGATTATAATAAAAGGGGACAGCCTGCTTTTTATTCAACGAGGAGAGATCGCCACACTTCGTTCGCAATGACTTCCTGCAGGTGAAACTGATGAATCAAGCCTCTACATAAACAGGCTGAGATTGCTTCGCTGCACTCGCAATGACAGGGAAAAAAAGGGACTGTCCCCTTTATTTCTGCTCTTCTTTTTTTACGAGTGTCCTGGCTTCAGGAAAAACTTCAATGGCTTTCAAAACGACTGGATCACTTTTTCGGTAGACCTTTATACCTTCCTCAATCCCCAGGAGAGAGGAATATATTTCTCTTTCCAGTTCCCTAATAATTTCCTTTTTGGCTTTGACAAATTTATCTGACTCAAATTCAATTTTCTTCTCATGAAGATAATATTTGAAATCTTCCAGGATTTCAGAATTGACAATGAAATCTTTTAAGATGATTGCTTTTTTTGTTGAATCCTTAATCTTCACATCTTGCTTTTTAGGGAAAATATATTTCTTCGACAATGGTGTCGCTCTGCTTGCGAATTTTCGACCATAGGTGAAAAATTCTCCCCTGAGCAACAGGTCAGCCGTCAGAGTCTGGTAGGAGAATTTCACTTCATAGTCAGGAGATATCCCGCCCTGACCCAAAACCCTCCTTCCTCCAGAAGTATATCTCACTTCTCTCTCTGTTTCAGGAATCGCCTTACTGTATCTATAATCTTCGATATTCGTATAATCTCTCTGTATAGACCTGCCGCTGGGTGTAAAATATCTTGCTGTCGTCAGTGCGACTGCTGAATCTGGAAGTAATGGAAAAACAGTCTGGACTAATCCTTTTCCCCAGGAACTTTCGCCTACAATCAACCCTCTGTCATTATCCTTCACAGCTCCGCTTACTATCTCAGAAGCACTATACGTCGCTCGATTTATGAGTATCACAAGAGGTATCTTTTCATATTGATCGTCATTACCCGCTCTTAGCTCTCTATTATAATAACTTCTCCTTCCTTTGATCGAGACGATCTTAGCTCCTTTTGGAAGGAATTCATCCGAAAGCTCTAAGGACTTAGAGAAGACACCGCCGCTATTCCCCCTAAGATCAAGAATTAGGCTCTTCATCCCTTGCTTTATCAGCGAGTCCATTTTTTTCTCAAATTCTCTCGTTGTGGTTTCAGCAAAGTTACGGATGAATATGTATCCAATATCTTCCTTAAGCATAAAGGAGTATGGAACACTATAAAGAGGAATCTCTGCTCGAACAATGGTCAGCTCCAATGGTTTCTCTAGCCCATCGCGTACTATCGTGATGTTAACCTTGCTCCCTTTAGGCCCTCTCAGCTTCTGTACGGCATCGATGCTGGAAATGGGCTTTGTACTCTCCCCGTTGATATGAGAAATAACGTCTCCGCCCTGAATGCCCAGCCTGTATGCCGGCGTTCCCTCGAGCGGAGATATCACAACCAAACGATCCTCTTGTTTTTGAATCAATATGCCTAAGCCAGAATATTTCCCTTTGTATTCCTCCTGCAGGCGCGTAAAATAACCAGGCTTCAGAAAATAGGAATGGGGATCCAACGTTTGAAGCATCCCTCTTATAGAGGCGTAAGCCCTCTCCTCATGATTTATCTCGCGGTAATAGTTTTCATCAATGATGGAAACCATAGCGGATATTTTCTTAAAAGAATGATTCCAGGTGTCTTCAACTCTTCCAGGAAGAAGAATGAGGCCGATGATAAAAAAGATAATGAGAAATATCTTTTTCTTCATTATTATCACGCAGAATTTAAATACTAGCAAAGCCTCTGAATATTGTAAAGTTCTTATTGGCTTATATTTGCATCTCCATTTCCGTGACAGTTTCAAAAGCAGTCAGGCGAGCTGATGAGAAAGTCATCCGGAGCCGAGCGGGCATGGTTCCTCGAAGAGGAGAGCGATCCGAGGATTGCGAAGAAAAAGGGGACTGTCCCCTTTTTATTTGCACCTCTTTTCCCGCAAAAAAGGGGACTGTCCCCTTTTTCTTGCGGGCTGATGAATCAGCTTGCCTGACTGTTACTGCATCACGGTTTTGGAGATGCTTCCAGGAAATGCTTCCTTGACTTATCTCAGTCTAAAGGCTATATTTCCCTTTGCATTTTCCTTTAAAAAGAAAGTCAAATGTTTGGAAACATAGGTTTTCCTGAATTACTCATCATCTTAGCCATTGCGCTGCTTATCTTCGGTCCTAAAAAACTACCAGAAGTAGGAAGATCAATAGGAAAAACACTCCGGGAATTCAGGAAAACGTCTGACGAAATAAAAGAGAAGATCGAAGAAGAGATTCAGGCCGAGGATTTTAAAGAAATAAAAGAAGAGCTCGAAAAGGATATTGAAGAAAATGAGGAAGGCAACAAAATCTCCTGATGAGATGACCTTCCTTGAACATCTCGAAGACCTCAGGAAAAGGCTATTTTATTCCTTCATAGCGATTATTGTAGCCACTGTCATTGCCTGGTTTTTTCACGAGAAGCTATATGAAATCCTCTCCCACCCAGTTACTCAATTTCTTCCAGAAGGGGAAAAATTAGCCTTTACAACTCTAACTGCACCTTTTATGGTGTATATCAAAGTATCCTTTCTAACCTCGATCTTCATCTCCTCACCTTTCATCTTCCTTCAGTTATGGTATTTCATCGCCCCAGGGCTCTACCGGAAAGAGAAAAAATATGTCGTTCCCTTTGTGCTCTTTACTTCGTTCTTTTTCACCCTAGGAGCGCTCTTTGGATACTTTATAGCCTTTCCCTTTGCTTGTGGATTCTTCCTTAGGATGGGAAAAGAATTTCAACCTGTTATCACAGTTGATCAGTTCTTCAGCCTCGCGCTCCGGATTCTTTTGGGAATCGCAATTGTTTTTGAACTGCCTACGCTGGTCTTCTTTCTCTCTCGCATGGGAATCATCACATCCAGATGGATGATAAAAAACTTTAAATATGCGGTTTTAGTTGTTTTTATCGTTGCAGCCATAATTACTCCCAGCCCAGATGTTATAAATCAAAGTATCCTCGCTGTTCCTATGCTGGCCCTTTATGGACTGGGCATTCTGATCGCTTTCATCTTTGGAAAAAAAAGAAAGAAGAAAGAAAAGAGTCGAGAAGAAGACTTAGCCGGATAGGATGAGAATAAAAGAGAAAGTCATTATACGAAGATCCCCTAATTACCACCCCGAAGAAATCGAACAAATCATAAGAGAACGCCTTTCCCAGTTCGAACTGAATTCAAAAGCTCAAGGACGGATCACCATCAAACCAAACGTAGTCGTAGCCCACGCTAAAATTGCACCTTCGGCATTTACAGGTCCCGAATTTCTTGATGGTTTAATTTCTGCCTTAAGGAATGAAAAAAAGAGTGCAGCAAAGATTGTTGTCGCTGAAAAATGCGGAGCAGGAATACCCACATCCAGGATGTTCAGAAGGGCTGGCTACTACAAGCTCAAAAAAAAACACAAGATTAAGCTTCTTCCGATTGAAGAGGCAAGAAAAAAAACACTTTCTCTCCATAAAGGGAAGATACACAAGCATATAACCACAGCGAAAGAGATTGTAGACAACGATTTTCTCCTCTACGCACCCAAGCTTAAGAGCAATATCCTGACACATGGCTTGACAGGCGCGATTAAGCTCAACATTGGGCTTTTACTCGACAGAGAGAGAATCTGGAATCATAACATGCATCTCGATGAAAAAATCGTTGATCTTTTAGAAGTAGGATTCCCTGATTTCATCGCTACAGATGCTATCGAAATATCCATGGGTGGGAATCAATTCACTCAACTCGGAAGGCACTTAGGAATAATCCTGATGGCTAGGAATCCCGTGGCCCATGATGCCGTCTGCGCTCATATCCTTCATCTAGATCCGCAAAATATAAACCATCTCCGCCTTGCTCACGAAAGAGGATACGGGCCCATTCATCTCGACGATATTGAAATAGAAGGAGATGTTTCCCTTGAAGAAATCCAACAAAAAACAAAGACCTGGGATACCGGTTTTGTGAAAATCAATGAGGTAGATTGCAATATGAATATAGAAGTCGGCGAGCCTTATTGTACTGGCGGATGCCATGGTGTTTTTCTGGATTGGCTCTATATGATTAAAGACCGAAAGCAAGAACTCTGGGAAAATCTACCTCCATGGACTGTGGTTATAGGCAATTATAAAGGAGATGTTTCAACCGATAGATTGATGCTCATTGGCTCATGCTCTGAAGTCAAAGGAAAAATCGAGGCCCGAAAAAGAAGAAGTATCAAAGGCTGTCCTCCAAGGCATAAGGACCTCATCCTCTGGTTATTCATAAAGGCTCGTCTCTTCAATCCTCTATTGAGGTTTGATCTCATCATGGATAGCTATTTTTTTCTATTTCTTACCTGGTTTAAAAGATTCATCAAAGGAAGGATCTAATTCTTATGGACGGAAGGCTTATCATCGGAAACGAGCGGTTTGAGACGAGAGAAAAAATAACATCCACCAACCCTGCCACTTTGGAGCCCGTGGGAGAGGCAAGCCTTGCCTCAGCAGAGGAAAGCGAAAAAGCCATCCTCGCTGCTAAAGAAGCTTTCCCTTTATGGCAGTCCCTTCCTTCCAAGGAAAAAAAGGAAATATTCAAGAGTGCAAAAAGAATCCTCCTCCAGAGAAGCAGCGAAGTGGCAAATATAATCACACTAGAGAAAGGCTCTCCTTATACAGAATCCTTGTCAGTGGAGGTATTAGGAAGCCTGGAGGCGCTGGACTTCTATGCCTCAGCTCTTAAGAAATCACAAAGGTCAAAGAAAGCTAGACATTACGTAGCCTTTTTTTCAAGCAAAAAAAGCTCTTTTCGATCTCAACCATTAGGAATAACTTTCGTTATTTCTCCATGGAATTTTCCTTTTCTGATTCCGTTCTATGATATCCTCAGCGCCATAACTGCAGGAAATACAGTGATATTCAGGCCATCTACGTCGACTCCTTTGGTTGCATTATTGATCGGTGAAATATTGATCGAAGCCGGGCTCCCTCCGGGTGTTTTGAATATTGTGACCTCAAAAGTATCGATTGCAGAGCAAATGATAACAAATCCTGAGATTCAGACAATCATGTTCACAGGGAGCGTTTCCACTGGTAAAAGAATAATGGAACTTGCCAGCCAGAACTTGACTAACATTGTTCTCGAACTAGGGGGTAAAGACCCGATGATCGTTCTCAAGGATGCTGACCTGGAAAGAGCCTCTTGTGGAGCAATCTGGGGCGCCTTTATGAATTGCGGCCAGAGTTGTGCTTCTATAGAGAGAGTATATGTCGCCGAAGAAATTGCGGATAAATTTATAGAGAAGGTTTTGATCTTAACCCGTAAACTGAGAGTAGGAAATCCCATTGAACCAGGAATAGAGATTGGCCCGATGGTGACGCTCTCACAACTTGAAGTCGTGGAAGACCATATTAAAGACGCCACAAGCAATGGAGCTCAGATTTTATGCGGGGGGGAAAGGATAAAAAGTGCTCCCGGCAATTTTTTCGAGCCAACAGTGTTGACCAATGTCAACCATTCCATGAAAATTATGAAGGAAGAGACATTCGGTCCTGCACTTCCTATAATGTGTTTTTCTGAGCCAGACGAAGCTCTCGCCCTCGCCAATGACTGCCAATACGGTTTGACTGCTTCTGTCTGGACAAGGGATAAGAAAATGGCTAAAAGGATGGCAGAGAGAATTGAAGCTGGTTCTGTTACTGTGAACGACCACATGTTTTCTTTTGTCGAACCAGGGGCGATATGGGGAGGGATTAAACAGACAGGGATTGGACGCTCTCATGGAGACTTCGGTCTTCTTGACTTGGTAAACATCAAATATGTAAGCCTCGACTTCATCAAAAAAAAGAGCCAATTGTGGTGGTATCCTTACGATTCCTCTTTGCCAAAGATTATAGAAAAATCTATAACCCTGCTTCATCATGATCGGCTCGCGAAAAAAGCTAAGACCGCATTCTCTCTATTGCCTTATTGGCAAAGGATTAGAGAAGGAAATTCCGTTCAAAATATTATTAAAATAGCAAATCGGTTTTTTAAAAAGTGAAAAAAGACACAAGAATCATCGGGCTGACAGGCACAAACGGCGCTGGGAAGGGAGAGGTGGCTGCATGGTTCAAAAATAGGGGATATACTTACTTCTCCCTCTCAGACCTGATTCGCGAAGAACTCCAAAAAAAAGGGAGAGACATAACCCGAAACAACCTCATAAAAAAGGGAAATGAACTGAGAGAAAAATTTGGCCCTGATATCCTAGCAAAACGCGTCATGAAGAAGCTCAAGAATAGGGCTGTTATAGACAGTATTCGAAACCCAAGCGAGGTTAAATATCTGAGAAAACAAAAAGATTTTATTCTGCTGTCCGTTGATGCACCTGTCGAGTTAAGACATGAGAGGGTAAAGAAAAGAGGAAGGAAAGAATCTGCCTCAACTCTCGAGGAATTCATCAATAAAGAAAAAGAGGAAATGAAGGAATACGAAAAAGGACAACAACTCCTCAACTGCATGAAAATGGCAGACCATACTCTCATCAATGATGGCTCCCTTGAAGATCTTTATAAAAAGCTGGAGGAATTGTTATGAAACCAAAAAGAATATCCAAGGATGAATATTACATAGGGATTGCCAAGGAAGTTGCCCTGCGGAGCACATGTTTTCGGCGATCCATCGGTGCCATTATCATCCGTGATGATCAAATCATCTCCACTGGATACGCAGGGGCTCCAAGGAAGACCAGAGACAGCTTTGAACACGGTTTTTGCCTGAGAGACAAACTGAAAATTCCTCACGGACAACGTTATGAGCTGTGCCGCAGCGTCCATGCTGAACAGAATGCCATCATAAACGCAGCCAGAGCTGGAGTGAGCCTCTTGGGAGGCGACATGTACATTTACGGGAAAATATTCGGAAAAGAGGAACCAATAAATGCTTTCCCCTGCTATATCTGCAAAAAAATGATTATCAATGCCGGCCTTAACCGAGTTGTCTGTTCCACGGAGGATGGAAAAATGAGAGCTTTCCGTGTGAAGGAGTGGATTACGGATTGGCAGAAAGGCGATATTCTCGATGACAGCCATCAATACGGCTGAGAACGTTTGGGCACTCTGATATTTCGTGCTGTTATCTGCAGAGTCGAAGCTCTGCATTAGAGCCATCACAGAGGATATTAAAATTGAACTCAAACAGAATTTATCTTGTTTCCCTCTTGATTCTATCCTTACCTTTGTTGATATCGAATGTTTATGTTTCCGCAAATTGGCAACAGGAGACCTCTCAAGTTCCTGAATCTAAAATCAGCCTCCTTAAGCTTCTGGGACTTACACCCTCTCCAGAATCCATTGATTACGTTCAGAATAAAACTCAATTTCAGCTTCACACGCTCTTGACAGAACAGCGCCACCTTAGGACTCGGAATTTAAGCGAGAGAATCCTAAAGGAAAGCGAAAGCGGACTTCACATGCTTTTCGCCGTAGACGATGATATAGTGGAGAAACTTGAAATACTCGCCACAGAAAAAGAACCTCTAGAACAGGCTATTCAAGCCATACAAGACGCTCTTTTCTCCAGGCAAAAAATATACATTTATGGCTGCGGAGCCACCGGCCGCCTAGCCAAACAAATGGAAAGCTCGCTATGGAGTCCTTTCTGGAAAAAAGTCAAGAAAGAAGAAAAGATCTGGTCAAAAATCAAATCCTCTCTCGGAGATGCTGTCGCAAGCCAACTCATCGGAGAAATGACGGGCGGCGACCGGGCGCTCATCAGTTCACTTGAAGGATTCGAAGACCTCCAGCTTATCGGCCGCCTCCAACTCAAAGACAGAAATGTCAAAAGAGAGGATGTGGTTATCTGTGTAACAGAAGGGGGAGAGACTTCATCGGTTATCGGAACGATCTTTGCTGCCTTGGAGCAGTGGAAAAAAGATGAGGTTTATGATCCAAAATGGACCAGAAAGAAACTCTATTTTATCTATAACAACCCTGATGAAACACTATATCCTTTTCTCCGGAGCAGAATAGTCCTGGAAGAACCTGGCATCACTAAAATCAACCTTACAACAGGTCCTCAGGCCATCACCGGCTCCACTCGGATGCAGGCTGCGACAATCGAAACTTTTGTCCTCGGGAATATTCTGCAGGTGGCGATTGACAGGACACTGAGAAAATTCCTTTCAAATAAGGAAATGTCGAAACTCGGGTTCAAGAATGAACTGAGGCTAGAAGAGAAACTGAGAGAATTCTCATCTATATTAAGAGAAGTCAAGAGGAATGTTCCTTCAATAGCTAAATTCACTGAGTTGGAAGCCCAAACATACAAAAACAGTCATTTCTCCACTTACTTTGCCCGGAAAGGACTGATAACTGTCTTCATCGACAGCACGGAAAGAAGTCCGACTTTTCGCCTCTTCCCCTTGGATACGGTAATGGAACCAAAAAGGAAGAGTTGGCTACAGGTCTGGACCCCTGCCGCCAATCTCGATGATGCCTGGCATGCATTTCTCGGACGACCGTTCAAAGGCCTGTCGGCCAGGTTTTACAAGAAGCCGTTTGAGGAAGAAATCTGGGATAATCCCCTCAGAAAAGCAGCCCTGGAAAGCTTAAAAAACGCAGGAAATGATCAGCAACTTTTGTATGATTTTTCTTTCTCAGAGTTCAACTTGAAAAATAGAGGTCCCGAATCAGGGGACCTCGGAGTTGTGGTTTGCATCAGCCCTGAAGAAGATAAGCTAAAGAAGAAAAGCTCTGATTTCCGAAAATTCATCGACCTCATTTTGAAGAAAGGCGGCAGAGTGGCCCTCATCCTCATCACAGACAAATCCACAAAAGAAATCACAAAACTCGTGCAAAAGATAAAAGAAATGGATGTCGAAGGAAAAGATTCACTTGTAGCCTTGAATATGAAATGGGAAAATGACCCTCTCGGTCTGAATCAGCAGGTTGCCCTTAAAATCCTTCTCAATGCTCATTCAACAGCAGTCATGGCTCACCTGGGGAAAGTCATCGGAAACACCATGACCAATGTCAGCCCCAGCAACCTCAAGCTCATAGGGCGTGCAACCTATCTTATCCAATCCCATGTAAATGACATTTTGAGCCGTCCTCAATGGGTAAAACTCTATGGATTCCAAAAACTAATCTCCTATGGTGAGGCCAATGCTGTTCTTTTTGAAGCCATGGACTTTCTTAAAGATAAAAACAGGGATGCAGACCAGCCCCCTGAAGTTGCCCTGTCAATCATCCGAATCCTTGAGTCTCTGCGACTTAAAGTAGGCCTTTCCCAGGAATATGCTTTGTATATCGTAAAACGGATAGGGCTGCGCCGTTATCTTTCAAATGTTACTTCTCAATCGAATTAAAGAGTGATGGAACGGAAAAAATTCAACGGCTTTCTCCTTCTGATTACCATAAGCACTGCATTGGTATTTTGCCTTTCATCATCAGAAATCTCTTCTTCTAGAAGACAAGTAAAGCTAGGCAATGAGAATTTCATAAAAAATTTTCCAGCCGAGCTTCAAAATGAGCGGTTGGGCCTGGTAATCAACCACACTTCTGTTCTTCCCGGAGGAAAGTCCCTTATCCAATCCCTTCTTGAAAAAGGACACAAAGTCCGTGCCATATTTTCTCCTGAGCACGGATTTTCAGGTTTCACAGAAGGAGGAAAAGAGATCCTTGACAGCGAGCACAAAGGAATCAAAATATTCAGCCTCTATGGAAAAACGCGCAAACCCACACCAAAACAGATTCGTGAAATCGATGCCTTTGTTTATGATATTCAGGATGTGGGAACACGCTTTTATACCTACATAACAACCCTCAAATATGTTCTGGAAGCCGCCTCTAAAGCAAAAACACCTGTCTATGTAATGGACAGGCCTAATCCTGCCGGAGGTGTTATCATCGAAGGCCCTCTTCTGCTGCCAGAATACCAGTCTTTTATCGGAGCCTTCCCCATTCCAGTAAGATATGGGCTAACATCAGGTGAATTGGCGATGATGATGAAAGGAGAAGGATGGGTGCCTGAAGAGGGCGCGCTCCATGTGGTCAAAATGGAAGGCTGGAGGAGAAATTACTTCTGGAAAGACACAGGTCTTCCCTGGATTCCCCCATCTCCTAACATGCCGACTCCTGAAACAGCCATAATATATCCTGGCACAGGTTTGTTCGAAGCGATAAACCTGAATGAAGGGCGGGGAACTCCATCTCCCTTTCTCCAGTTTGGAGCACCGTGGCTTGACCCTCTCTCCATAATAAAAAGCCTGAGCGAAAAAAGGTCATGGGGGATTGAGCTTGACTCTGCAGATTATTCTCCCCTATCACTACCCGGGAAAGCTCTTCATCCTCTGTATGAGAACGAAACATGTCATGGTATTCGAGTTCGAATCACCGAAGAAGAAAAATTTTGTTCTCTTCGCTTTGCCATTGCTCTAATAAAAGCTCTGAAAGAGCGGCATCCAGATAAAATCTCCCCGAGTCCGCGCCGTCTTAATCTGATGTTTGGAAATGACCTTTTGGTCCGCTTTCTTAAAGGAGGAATAACCTACAAGAGATTAATGGAAGAAATGGAAGAAGAAGAGTTAATCTTCCAGGAAAAGCGTAAAAAATATTTACTCTATTAAAATTATGGTATAATCTTACAAAATGGAAGACCTTTCTATAATCATCCCTGTATACAACGAAGAAAAGGCGATTGCAGAAACAGTAAATTACTTCAGGGGACTTCTGGAAGAAAATCCTGGCATAGAGATCATCTTTGTTGATGACGGCTCCAAAGATAAAACCCCGCAAATCCTGGAATCTATCAAACTCGATCAAATTAAGGTCATAACTCACAAAAAAAACAAAGGCTATGGAGCAGCAATAAAGCAAGGCCTGAAGATTTCTTCTCATGAATATATTGCGATAACAGATGCGGACGGCTCATATCCCCATGAAAAAATCTCTGCGCTATTTGAAAAACTACTTGCGGAAAAGGCAGATATGGCCATTGGAGCAAGAGTAGGAAAGAAAGTAGAAATAGGAATATTCAGAAGATTCCCTAAATTCGTCCTGAGAAAGCTTGCAGAATATTTGAGCGAGGAAGAGATTTCAGATTTGAATTCGGGATTGAGAATAGTCAAGAAAGAAATGATCATGAGATCATTCAAATACCTGCCAAAAGGTTTTTCATTCACAACAACCTTAACCCTGTCTCTTCTAGCCAATAATCACAAAATCATATATTTCCCGATCGACTATTACAAAAGAAAAGGCAAATCCAAGATAAAACCCTTCAGAGATACATTGAATTTTTTTCAACTCATCATAAGAACGGTTATGTTCTTCAATCCTCTAAAGATTTTCTTGCCGCTGAGTAGTTTTTTCATAATCCTTTCCTTCGTCGTTCTTATCGTATCTTACCTTAAGGGTAGGATCATGGATATAACCACGATCCTTCTTTTCGTCACAGGGCTCCATCTTCTAGCCATAGGGCTTCTTGCTGACTTAATCGACAAAAGATTAAGTAAATGAAAATCCTTCTTATCAACCCTCCCAGATGGAACGAGTTGGTAGGGAAAAACCCCTCCATCATAGAAAAACATCGAGGATTCAATCCTCCATTAGGTCTTCTTTACCTCGCAGCGTCAATTAAAAAGAACACTAACCATGATGTAGAAGTCCTGGACTCTCAGCCATTCAAATGGACTTATTCCCAATTGGAAAATCATCTTAAAGGAAAGGCGATTGATGTTGTGGGAATCACGGCAATGACATTTACCCTTATAGATGCCTATAAAACAGCTAGGCTGATAAAAAAACTCATGCCTGACACCCAAGTCATTCTCGGGGGGACACATGTTCATCTCTTCCCATCTGAAACAATGAATCTAGAAGGAGTGGATTATGGATTTATGGGAGAAGCTGAGTTCTCCTTTGTGAAATTCCTCAAAAATAAAAACCATCTTCCCTACAAGGATAAAATTCCCGGACTCATCTATAAAGATAACGATGGGAAAATAATGAGAAATGATTTCGTCCCATTGGAAAATCTGGATGAAATTTCTTTCCCTGACAGAAACCTTCTGAATATTAAATATTACAATTCTTTGATGAGCAAAGGCACCCTATCAACCACGATAGTAAGCAGCAGAGGATGTCCCTTCCGCTGTTCCTTTTGTGACAGGCCGCTTTCTCCGATCACCTCTCGCTTCAGATACAGAAGTGCTAAAAATGTCGTGGATGAAATATGCGAATGTATAGAGCTGGGCATAAAAGATTTCCTATTCTATGACGATACCTTCACTGTAAACAAGAAGAGAGTACTAGAAATATGTGAAGAAATATTAAGCCGAAATATCGAGATAAGATGGGATATAAGGACAAGAGTAGACACAGTTGATGAGGAAATGCTGGAATTGCTGAAGCGAGCCGGTTGCGTTGCCGTCCACTACGGCGTTGAGGCGGGCAACGATGAAATTTTAAAAGTGATAAAAAAAGGCTTTACAGTAGAAAAAGCAAAAGAAGTTTTCAAATTGACAAGGAAGGTGGGAATTGAAACCCTTGCTTATTTTATGATCGGATTGCCTTCTGAAAAAGCAGAAGATATCCAGGATAGCTTTGACCTGGCAAAGGAATTGAAGCCTGATTACGCTCACTTCACTATCTTTTCTCCCTATCCAGGAACAGAACTCTATTCTTTGGGACTCGAGAAAGGGATCATCAAGAAAGATATCTGGAAAGAATTTTCAGAGGATCCAAAAGAGGGCTTTAAAATCCCGGTTTGGGAGGAAAATTTCACAAGAGATGAACTTTACGAGATGATCGTGAAATTCTATAAGAGTTTTTATTTGAGGCCTTCTTATATCCTGCGACGGAGCTTTAGGGTGAAATCGAAGAGTGAATTCATTAAAAAAGCAAGGGCCGGGTTGTCAGTATTATTCATGAAAAAAGACAAAATAGATACATTGAGATGATGGATATACAAATATGAAAGGAATTTTAGACCTGGAATATGCTCATCAGAGAGAAAAAAGGGCCGACCTCAAATATAGATTGAAAAGACGAACTGACGAGATACTAAAGGCAATCGCAAAATTTTCCTCTCATCCCCAAAAAATCCTTGATTTGGGAACGGCTGAAGGGAAGATGCTTGAGGAAATAAAATTAAAATATCCTTCTTCATTATGTGTGGGAACAGACTATTCATTGCCGCTTTTAAATTTCGGAGCCAAAAGATTTTCTGATATCAATTTTATCTGTGCAGATGTTCAAAACTTAAAGTTCCTCAGAAACGAAATTTTTGATGTGATTATTGCCGCCGCGGTAATCGAACATCTTACTTTTCCCCAGGAAATGCTTCGTGAAAGCTATCGGTTACTTAAAAAAGGCGGGATATTAATAATCACATCTCCGCATCCTTCCTGGGAAAAAATCGCAAATATTTTTGGGCTAATAAAAGGGGACCATCAGTCAGTTATGAGTACGAAAGAAATCTTAGCTCTATGTGAAAATGTCAAGCTATCAATTTTGGATTACAAAGGCTTCATGATTTCCCCTGTTGGTATCATGGGTGAATTGAAAATCGAACAGGCGCTTGCCAAATTAGGTTTAAATAAATTTTTACCTAACCAATTAATGGTTGCCAGAAAGTAAAAACATGCTTCGGTTTTTCTGGTCCTAAAATAGCACTGTTATCGTATGTAACCCAAGCTTTTGAGTTTTCTTCTTGTTTCTTCATCCATTGCAAAAAAGGTATTCTTATTAACGGCCAATTTTCTGTCGTTTTCGATAACTCTAGCCAGCAGAGAAGCAAACTCTTGGGTTTTTTTCTCCTCCTTTTTCGCACAATCCTGAATTTCTTCTGGATCGTTCTGTAGATCAAAAAGTTTCTCTCTCACTGTTTTGTTGTCTTTGATGAGCCTTATATATTTCCATCTCTCTGTTCTGTAAGATCTCAACTCTTCTTCCCCGAATCTCAATCTGGGGAAAAAGGTTTCCCCATATGATGCTAGGTTCAATTTCTTCTCTTCTTCATCCGACATTAATGGTAAAAGGCTGACTCCTTGAATTTCTGTCACTTTTTCTTGGTCCAGGAGCTCCAGTATTGTGGGCATAATATCAATACTTCTTACAAGCCCATTCACTGCTTTTGGTTGGAGCATCTTAGAAGGAAAGGAAATTATCAGTGGGATTCTGAGACTAGGTTCAAAAAGCTTTTTCCCATGCCCCCAGTAATTATGCTCACCTAAGCTCTCGCCGTGATCTGAGGTGATTATTATCAAAGCGTCTTTGAGAATTTTCCATTTTTCAAGTTTCTTAAAGAATTTTCCGAGACAGTAATCCACATAAGCCACTTCTCCGTCATACGGCTGGTGCGCGTACAACTTCTTAAATGGAGCAGGAGGAGAGTAAGAAGCATGGGGATCAAAAAGGTGGATAAAAAGAAAACAACTGCTTTCTTTATTGGAAGAAAGCCATTTTATGGCCGATTCAACAACAGAAATCGCTTTTCTTTCAAAAGTAGAAACCTTATGTCCCTGCCATGATATTTTTCCCTGGATTGTCTCTTGGTCTTTCCTATCAGATAAATCATCATCATAGAAATCAAAGCCTTTATCTAATCCAAACCTGGAATCTAGAGGAAAGCCACCAATAAAAGCTGCTGTATTATATCCACTTTCTTTTAAAATCTCGGCAAGAGTTCTCTCTGAATTATCGAGGCGAAAAGTCCCATTTTCTCGAACATTATGTGAAGTGGGATTTAAGCCGGTAAACATCGAAGCATGAGAAGGGAGGGTAACAGGAACCTGGCAAATAGCCTGAGTAAATAAGACGCCTCTCTTTGCGATAAAATCAATATTAGGTGTTTTAATCTTTTCATATCCGTAACATGCCAGCCGGTCGGCTCTCAAAGTATCAATCGAAATAAAAATAATGTTAGGCTTCTCAATTATTCGAGATTCTTCGGGAGCTTCATCAGAACTTTTACAGGTAAAGAAAAAACAGGAGCATCCCCAAAAAACAAGGATAAAAAAGATTATGAATTTTACTTTCGTGCTCATCTTTGGCTATTTATAGTTTCAATATACCATAATTGGTGTCAGGCTTGAATAACTTGAATTATTATCACTTCTGAGAGGCCTTGCCATTAGGAATAGAAATTCTTCCTTCAATCAGGTCAGGCTTTGTCCCGATGATTAGAAAAAGACTGCATTATGTTAATGGGTATTTTTCTCACGTTAAAGCCTGAACCCGACTAAATGAGTATTCAAGTTGTTCAATCCTGATTCCGCTTAGGCGCTTTTCGCTTAATCTTGACATCAATTTACCCAGCATTATAAAGTAATAGCGGCTGAGAGGGTAATCAGCGGTCTTGAACAAGAAAAACACAATGGACTTTCGAAAATAAAATCTCCACCGATAAATTAGATAAATCAAAAAAAACTTGGAAAATCAAAAAGAAAATGCAGGCCAGATAAGCCACAGTTCGAGATTCTTCTCTAAGTCTATTCACATAAGCCCCCAAACAATAATCATAATTATCCTTGCCGTTGCAGCAATCTGCCTTAAGTTTTTTTTACTGTATGAGAGACTCTTATATATTGACCCGGATGAAGGGTATTACCTTATTCTTGCACGCAATTTGATAGCAGGAAATGGATATACATTCAATGGATTACCTAATGTTGTCTTTCCTCCATTACTCCCAATACTAATCACCTCCTTCTATCTTATATGCCAAGATTTTCAATTCTCGTTGATCTTTATTACAGCTTTATCAGGATGTTTATTGGGAGTTATTTTTTATAAAATCGCTCAAAAAAAATTCTCTTCTTTCATCCCTGTATTATGCGCCTTTCTTGTACTCTTTATTTATCAGTTGAACGCTTTTCTACCCATCTACCTAACGCCTTATGTTCAAGTTCTCTATAGAGGGTCAGATATTCTCAATTGTTTTTTAATCCTTACATCAATCTTTTTTATTACTCTTCTTGTGGAAAAAGATAAGAATATTTTCGCCATCTTAGCAGGCAGTTTTTTTGCTTTCTCCTACCTAACAAGGCCAGAAGGCATCTTGTTGTTTTTGATGATTCTTGTCAGCCTTGCCTTTCTGAAAATCCTATCTTTCGTCTCTATCTCTTACAAAAAAATATTCGTTTTTTTCCTTGTTTTTCTCTTGTTTGCCTCCCCGTATATTTTGTACCTAAAAAACACAACGGGAAAATGGAATCTGTCTGGAAAGGTCTCCTCTGCCCAGGAACACAGAGAATCTTTGTTAGAAGTTATAAAGAATGACAACTGGATTCCATTTTCAAAAGTCCACTATTCGCTTGATAAAGAAAACATGGAAATGAAGCAGGCCTATTGGGGGCACCATAAGAAAATTGAGGAAGATAATAAAATTTCTATTCAATCCTATTTAAAGACTATCCTGGAGAACCTTAAGATGTATCCTATCATTCCCAATGTTCTTCTACCTCTGTATATTGTGCCGTTCTTTCTAGTTGGACTCCTAAGCGCGATCTATAAAATTGTAAAGAGAAAATCAGCCATTGACATAATCCTCTTCATGTTCTTTCCCTATAGCCTGTTAGTTACAGCATTAGCTTATCCCATTCCCAGACATCATTTATTCTTAGTTCCTGTTTTTTGTATCTATGCGATTGAAGGGATAGTATTAATTTCGTCAACTTTGGCCAAAAACAAAAATGTCGTAAAAAATATCATACTTATGCTCTTTTTTTTGATAGTAGTTCTCTTTATAGGACACGAATATAAAAACAAGCTCAGTTTTAATCATCTGAAAATCCCAAGCTTCAGAAAACCTCTCGAAGTCGATTCTTTCGTATCTCAATATCTAAAAACGAGAAAAGCCCAAACCATCATGTCTGTTCATCCGAGTTTTGCTGTAAGGGCGATCTCAGATTGGCAAGTCCTACCACAGGCTCCGATGGTGGATATTATCCAATTTGGAAAACTCAAAAATGTCGACCACATCGTCCTTCCCGATCCAAATCAGAGAAAACATTTTTATTATATCGTTGACATGAGGGATTCATATATCCCGACTGACTCAAATGATAAATATGGCTATATAATCATAGAGAAAAGTGAACATTTTCACTTGATAAATATCGTGAAAAAAAAATAGAATACCCCCTCATGGAGGCTAATTCCCATCTAGCATGAAAAAGAGAACTCTATTCTTTATCATCTGCCTGACCATCACTGTTTTTGGTGTATACTGGAAAACTTTTAATTATGAACTGATATGGGATTCTAAAATATATTTTACCCAGAATATTCTGTTCGCAGAAAACCAGCCGATAACATCTGCCTTTAAGTATGGCTATTTCCGTGAGCAATTAGGAGCGGGAAACATTGATTTTTATTACAGACCGCTATTAACAGCATCCTTTATCCTAGAAAACAAACTTTGGGGGCTTAAAAACGCAAGCCTGCGGTTCACTAATCTCTTAATATATATCCTGTCTCTCTCGTTTCTGTATATCTTTCTCAGGAATCAATCTGAAAAGAAACCGTTCCCTGAGATAGCAACTCTCCTTTTTGCCCTTTATCCTCTCAATGTCGAAAATATAGTATGGGTGCTCGGTAGAAATGACCTCCTTTTATTGTTGTGGGGAATTTTAACCTTTCTTTTTCTCGACCTTTTCGTCAGGAAGAAGAAACTTATTTATCTGATATGGTCCTCCCTCTTTTATTTACTAGGCATTTTTTCTAAAGAAGCCTTTATTTTCTTTCTTCCTATTCTATTCCTGTCTGAATTTCTAAAAAGAAAAAAGATATCCATCCCCTATCACTCTGCAAATATTCTCATCAGCATCATCTTCTTTATCTTAAAAAACAGTATCCTTGGTATTAAAAATTTGAGGTTTATTTTCTCCCCTGATATCGTAGAAAACATTAAAATTACACTCGGCTCCTTGGGCTACTATTTCAGGTGTATAGTATTCCCCATTAAATATGACATGTTCCTTCCTCTACAAAATGTAACAAACCTGTTTTATTTTCTATCCGGAATTCTTTTAGTCCTTTTATGCCTTTTTTTGTTATACCTATCCAAAAAGGATATCGAAATCACTATCCCCTTGTTATTTATTGCCGTGTTTATCGGAGGACATCTTTTGTTGCCATTCACTAATCTTTATCCGTTTAAAATATATTCCCGGTACATGATGATTCCTGCATTGGGATTAGTATGGATTCTCGCGAAATATTTGACTCGATTAAATTGGAAAATTGGAAACTCCTTAGCCTTTCTTATCATGCTTCTATTTATACCATCAATAGTAATAAATTCTTTACCCTACAGAAATGAGCTGCGCTTCTTTCAAAAAGCCAGGAGATCATGTCCTGAAAGCAGTTACGTCCACTTCCAGATAGCCAAATCTTTCATTGAGAGGAACGACTATTTATCCGCAGAACTATCTTTAAACGAAGCTCTCTCCCACGGGCCAGAAAGAGAAACCGAGATGCTGGTGAGTCTGTTTTACACAGATATTGAGCTCAGACGTGCAGATTATGATAATGTTTATCGATGGCTTGAGAATATAGAAAAATTTGAAAGCTCTCCTGATTTGGAACTCGCTCCGCTTATGAAATTCCAAATCAACCACAAAAAGGCGCTTGCCTATATTGCTTTAGGAGAAACGGAATACGCAGAAAGACTACTCAAAGAAAACATTGAAAGATACATCCATCAAAAAGAATCCTATGACCTGCTTTACGGGATGTATGTCGGTTATAATCAATGGAAGAAAGCTGAAGAACTTGAAAAAACTATGAAAGAAAGGTTTCCTTCTGCGACTACTGATATTGATACACTCCGATTAAATAATGAACTTAACTCACTATCCACCGAAGAAAGAATAGCATTCTACATCCGCTACCGAAACTTCCTTAAAGCCATCAGCACTACAAAAACTCTTTCTCCCTTGGGCTTAGATCACAAAATTCTTCTGTTAAAGCTCTATTATGGTGCAGGAAAGGAAGAAGAGGCAAAAAAAACCGTGGATGAAATCCTATCTGAATATCCTGACGATTATAAAGTACTAAATACAATCGGAAACGCATATTTAAAAGACATTCTGAGAGTGAATGAAGCTTTAGTCTATTTCGAAATGTCCCTTGAATTGAATAGTAACCAAACTGAAGTTGTTTACTTGGTCTACCAACTGAAGAATTTATATCAAAATAGACTGAACAAGCTGAGGTCGGAATGGTCTCCGAAAATAAAGTAAAAAAGGGGACTGTCCCCTTTTTATTTAATGGCCGCGAACAATCTCTTTAACGCGCATAAGCTGCACCTGATAGGAACGCTCCATCTCCTCAAGCCGACTGGAAATATATCGAATGGTTTCCTTGATGCTGGGAATAAGGATATGTTCTAAAGCATTAACCCTTCGGCGCGTAACATCTATCTCACGGGAAAGAAGCTCCACTGCTTTCCACAGTCTTGCCATCTCGAGTAAATCCTCAAGTAACTCACGGGCCTTTTTAAGCCCGACATCAAGCTCGCTCTCGGTGTTGAGAAGATCATAATCAGAGGTTTCACTTTCCTCAATTTCAAACTGAGGAATAGAAAGATTGAGGATCCTTTCTTTATGTGTGGCTAAACGCAGTTTTCCTTCTGGAATAAGTTCCTCCAATTCCTTTTTAGAGTTTTGTGCTCGGGTCAAGGCAAAGGAAAAAAGAATCTTATTTAATTTTAAGCCCACTCCTTCCTGAAGATCATAAAGCTTACGCATGAGCTCAAGGAAACGGCGCATTATTTCCTCAAGCTTATCCTTGAGAAGCTTATGACCCCTCTCAGCTAGGACCAGACGCCTTCGCAGCCTTAAGAGCTCCATCCGGTTGGGATTAACAGAAAGTCTCATTTCTCTTCTTTATAATATTCTTCTAGATATTCGGGTCGAACCCTCTTGAGCTCCGCTCTCGGAATCGTACGGAGAAGCTTCCATCCCAGATCCACTGTCTCAATTATGGAGCGGGATTCAAATTCGCCCTGTCTGACGAATTCACCTTCGAAAAGATCAGCAAAGTTCAGATACAGCTTATCTATGTCGGTCAGCGCTGCTTCTCCCAGGATTAGGGCCAGCTCCCTGGCTTCCTTTCCTCGAGCATAGCAGGCAAAAAGCTGGTTAAGAACATCGGCGTGGTCTTTCCTTGTCTTGCCTTCACCAATCCCTTTATCTTTCAAACGGGAAAGGCTGGGAAGCACATCAATCGGAGGATAGATTCCCTTCCGATGAATCTCCCGGCTGAGCATAATCTGTCCCTCTGTAATGTAGCCCGTTAAATCGGCGATGGGATGGGTTTTGTCATCTTCAGGCATAGTGAGAATAGGAATCAGAGTGATCGACCCTTTTTGCCCCTTGATCCTGCCTGCTCGTTCATACATGCTCGCAAGATCTGTGTAGAGATAACCAGGGTATCCTCTTCGGCCGGGAATTTCCTTCCTCGCAGCGGAAATCTCACGAAGAGCCTCAGCATAAAAGGTCATATCCACCAGGATAACCAATACATGCATTTCCAAATCAAACGCAAGATATTCAGCACAGGTTAGAGCCAAACGGGGAGTGGCGATGCGCTCGATGGGAGGTTCATTCGCAAGGTTGAGAAAAAGAACCGCTCTCTCTAATGCTCCTGTGTTCCGGAAATCTTCTATGAAGAAGTTTGCCTCTTCAAAGGTTATGCCCATGGCTCCAAAAACAACTGCAAATTTCTCAGCTTTTCCCAATACTGCGGCCTGCCGTGCAATCTGGGCAGCAATTCGTGCATGAGGGAGCCCGCTTCCCGAAAACAGAGGAAGCTTCTGTCCTCTTACAAGAGGATTCATGCCGTCAATAGAAGATATTCCTGTTTGGATAAACTCAGAAGGATAGTCTCTGGCATCGGGGTTTATGGGATTTCCGTTGATATCAAGCATCTTCCTGGCAATTATCTGAGGACCCTGATCTTTAGGTTTTCCAGAGCCGTCAAAGACTCGGCCGACAATCTCCTCTGAAACACCCAGTTCCTGGGAGCGGCCCAAGAATCTCACTCGCGACTTGTCCACATCAAGACCGATAGTACCTTCAAAAACCTGAACGATAGCTCTCTCTGTCGAAACATCAAGTACGGTGCCACCGCGCAAATGCCCCTCTGAAGTCTCAATCTCTACAAGCTCTGCGTATTTGACATCCCTAATCTTATCGACAATAACTAAAGGACCAACAATATTGGAGACTGTCAAATACTCTTTATACATTTTGCCCTCTCATTCCTTGCTTTTTAATAAATTCTTGAATGCATTGTCGACTTCGATATAAGATTTAAGAATCTCTGGATCTTCCTCGGGAAGGAACTTCATCTTTGAAATTTTTTCCCTGACTTCCAAATCTAAAATCTCTTCAAGGCTCTTTTCTTCATCAAGCGCATTCACACCGCGGTGGTGAAAATGTAATATTGTCCGGAGCATCAAATACTGCTTCCTCAATGAGGTATACGTATCCTGCGGATGAAAGGCATTCTGATGGAGAAAATCTTCTCTGATGGAGCGGGCAGATTCGAGTACGAGCCTTTCCTTGGCTGAAAGCGATTCCACACCTACAAGACGGGCAATCTCCTGAAGCTCTGATTCTTCCTCAAGCAGCAGCATAGCTTCCTGCCTTAAGTCGGTAAAATCCTCGGCCACTTGGCTATTCATATAATCCTTGATGTTCTCAATATACAGAGAATAGCTTAAAAGCCAGTTAATGGCCGGGAAATGCCGCATATTGGCTAACCTGTCATCCAGAGCCCAAAAAACCTTTACTACCTTGAGTGTTGCTTGAACGACTGGGTCTGATAAATCGCCACCAGGCGGAGAAACAGCACCCATTACTGTCAAGGCTCCTAAGCGTCCATCTGAACCCAGACAGGCTACTTTTCCGGCTCGTTCATAGAATTCAGCGATCCGGCTCGCCAAATACGCAGGATAGCCTTCCTCTCCCGGCATTTCTTCCATACGTCCTGAAATCTCCCTCAAAGCTTCTGCCCAACGGCTTGAGGAATCAGCCATGAGGGCCACAGAATAACCCATGTCCCGAAAATACTCTGCAATCGTCATGCCCGTGTAAATCGACGCTTCTCGTGCTGCAACAGGCATATTAGATGTATTGGCTATTATGACGGTCCTTTCCATTAGAGGACGTCCAGTATGCGGATCCTCCAGCTCTGGAAAACTGAGCAGAAGATCGGCTGTTTCATTCCCTCTTTCTCCACAGGCTACAAAGACGATTATCTGTGCATCCGACCATTTGGCAAGCTGATGCTGAACAACGGTCTTCCCGCTTCCAAACGGACCAGGCACACAGCCCGTTCCACCTTTAGCCAAAGGAAAAAGAGTATCGAGAACTCTCTGTCCAGTAGTTAGAGGCTCTTCAGGCATAAGACGCTTCTGCACATCCCGGTTTTTGCGGATCGACCACGTCTGGTGCATCTTGACTTCTTTCACTTCCTTTCCTGCCTGGATTCGCGCAACCGTCTCCTCCACGGTGAATTTCCCTTTTTTAATTTCGAAGACTTTTCCTGCTGCGCCCTGAGGAACCATTATTTTGTGTTTTATAAGCGGCGTCTCTTCCACTTCCCCAAGAAAATCTCCTGGAATCACTTTTTGCCCTTTATCAACAAGAGGAATAAATTCCCATTTTTTCTTCCGGTCAAGAGAAGGTAATTTTATGCCTCGTGTAACAAAATCTCCTTCTTCACTTCTTATAATATCCAACGGCCTCTGAATCCCATCATAAATAGAGCTCACAAGTCCTGGCCCCAGTTCAACACTGAGCGGCCTCCCAGTTAAAAACACCGGCTCCTCTGGCCCGATGCCCGTTGTATCCTCGTAGACCTGGATGAATGCTAAGTCTTCTTTAAGCTCTATGATTTCGCCTATGAGTCCAAGTTCACCAATTTTGACCATATCGTACATCTTGGCACCTATGCATCCAGAGGCAACCACTAATGGGCCTGCGACACGAATAATTTTACCTTGTTTCATCTTCTCTCCTCTTCTGTACCAAAGAGTCTGAACCTGTGGCCTTAATAGCCATTTCTCTCATCATTTCCCCTATGCGATCTCGAATCTCTCTGTAATCGGAAAATCCCACCACCACAGGACAAAATTTTTCTCTTAAAATCTCTATTTCCTCTTTCAAAGGCTCAAAAAAGCTCTCGTGTAAAAAACAGAGAGCGAAATTCTCTTCCTCCAATGTCTTTATGATTTCTTTAGTCTCCTCTAACTTCTCAGGAGAAAACACTTTTACTCCTAGCGCCCTGAAAGCAAAAACGAGATCCGAAGCACCTATTACTGCAATCTTATCAAACATAGGTCTCACTGATCCTCTCTTTTAAAAGCTCTGAAGGCACATGGTTGAGTTTTCCAACTCCAAGGAGCCTCACCGCTCTTAGCTCTTTTCTCTTTGCCAGACCGTAGGCGAAAACAGGCTCGGGTCCAAACACAATATACTTTGCTTTTCGTAAATACTTCATTAAAAAATCCTCTATTCCACGTTCAAACTCCACAAAGGTCTCTCTCTCTTCAAGAACATCTATCGCTCTGTTCCATAAATCCTGATAAGCGCTTGCTCGAAGTTTGTCTCCTATTTCACCATATGTAAGATCAAAATTTTGAAGGAGAATTTTCTCATCCAGAAAACCTCCTTTCAGAATCAGGTTCTCAAATTTCTGTATAGAATGGCCCGAATACTTTATGCGGCAGAAGATCTTCAAGTTGCTCAGATCAATCTTGTGGCGGAGATAATCCTTTATGAAGGCATAATCCATGCTCTCAGCTATCGACATCGCCTCCTGAGGATTGCTTTCTTCGAGATATATGTCAAAGACATTACTATCAAGAAGGATTGCATCCATCAAACCCTGAAGCGCTTCTTCCTCCTTCTCCAGGAATTCATCCAACTCATCTGAGTCCTTGAGCTCGACCATCTCTTCAGGAAAATCCCCTGCATCAAAAACAACTTTCATGGCAGATGAAAAATCATTCTCTTCTGAAGCCTCGCTAAAAACCGCCCTCTCGACTAACTTCTTCTCTAAAACACGGATTCGGCCCACTGCATAAGCATAATCGAGCCTGGACGGCTTTTTCATATCTTCAAAATCCCAATGATCTCATTTTCAAGTTTTTGGCGAAGCTCTTCCTTCAATCTTTTCTCATCATAAGGCTCTTCTTTTTCTCTGTCCTTCATGATGATTTTTCTTTTGAGCTCCTTTTTTTCCAGACCTCCTTTCTGGAAAGCTTTCTCCAAAACTTCGTCAATGAGCCGCTTTTTGCACGAGAGGATACTGATTCTTCTCTCTAAGCGTGCCTGGGTGATGAGCCGGCTCGCTTCAAGCTGCCCCTTTCTTTCCCCTTCTTTGATCAATGCCTCTGCTAAATTCTCAGCTTCTTCGCGAGCTTTCTCTCCTATCTCCTCCGCTTTTTTTTCACTTTCATGAAGGATCTGATCTGCCTCGGATTGGGCATCATCGATAATTTTCTTCAGGATTTTCTCTAAACTCATTTCTCTCTCAAAAATTCTAAAGTTCTATTCCGTTGAGAAGAAGGATTGTAATGAGCAATCCCAGGACCGCATAGGTTTCTACCAGAGCAGCCATGATAACAGGTTTCATGAGGTCCTTGGGCTGCTTGGCAACCATATAGACACCCGAAGCACAGACCTTTCCCTGATGGATTCCTGAAACCAATCCCGCAAATGCTACTGGTGCACATGCGATGAGAATCTGCCAGCCCTGGTGAAGCGATGGAGAAGCCAATGCTCCACCTACTAGACCTAATTTTAAAATGACTAAAAAAGCGCTTAGGAATCCGTAAATGCCCTGAGTGCCTGGAAGGGCCACAAGCAGGAGAAGACTCCCGAACTTTTCTGGATCCTCGCTCATGACTCCACTCGAGGCCTGCCCTGCGAGGCCGACTCCTATCGCTGAGCCAATCCCTCCGAGCACTACGGCAAGGGCTCCTCCGAAAACAGCTAAAGTGAATCCTAACGCCATTTCTTCCACCTCCTTACGTTCTCGGTGAACAAATTTATTCAGATAAAATCAACATACTTACTTTCAAGTTCAAAAGGTTTGAAAGGCCTGCCCCCAGATTTGAAGAACTTGCTGAAAAACTCAACAAATTGAAGACGCATAGAGTGGACAAACCCACCTAGAAAGCTAATCCCAAGATTAAACAAATGGCCGCCGACAAAGATTAAAGCAGCAAATAGCCAGCCCACCCAGGGGATTCCGAGTGCTGTCCGGCAAAGAGTATTCACGACCATGGCAATGACAGTGGTTGCCAGACCCAGTGCCAGGAGCCGCGAATAGGAAAGAACATCGGCCAAATATCTGGAGATATCGTAAAGGCTGTACAATCCCCCAAAAAACCGCGCAAAAGGATTCCGGCTGGGTGAGGCAAAAAAGACGATTCCCGCTGCGCCCAGAAGCGTCAAAATTCCCCAAATCGGCTTTTTTGTCTGCGGGATAAAATACAAGACAATGCTAGGAAGGAGTAGTAGCCATCCGCCCTGGACAAATATGGATTGAAGGTAGAGCTTATTCTTCAGTCCATTAATCATATTCAGAAGGGTTCCAAACCAGACCTGAATAAATCCCAGGGCAATCGCAAGCCCCAGGAACGAGAGAGGGTCTTGGAGAGGATCTAAGAGCATTAGACTGCGCACAGGAAACCCAAACCAGCCACCTACAAGCGTCCCAAGAATAACGGTTGAAATCCCCAGGAGAGAAAGAAGCTTTAAGAATTGCAGCAAGCCTCCCTTAGGTTTTCCGAACTTGATGAAGAGGAAGCTAAGAAGCGCAACCAGCAGTCCGTAGCCTGCTTCGCTCACACATAAACCAACGAATAAAAAGAAAAATGGAGCCAACGGAAGAGTGGGATCAAACGAACCGCGCAGTGGAAGACCATAGAGCTTTGTAACAACCTCAAAAGGCTGACTTGCCTTGGGATTTTCAAGGATAACGGGCGGATCCTCTTCTGGAAGAGGAGGACGAAAATACAATTCTACAACTTGGGAATATGGTTCAAGTTTGGATCTGAGACTCCCAATATCAGAAGAGCGAACCCAGCCCTCCAGATAGAAAGCACGCTCTGTTTCTCCTGAGAGGCGCGAAGACAGTATTTTCTCCCGTTCATTATGGAGAACATCATAGACAAGCATGAGATTCTCACGATTTGTAAAAAGACTCTGGCCCTCCCTCTCTAAAGCCTCGAACCTTTTCTTTTTCTCTTTTATCTCTTTACTAATCTTTCCTATGACATCTTCTACCTTATCTATTCCTTCAGCTCTGCTCAATATGGATTCGGTTAAATAAAGGGGACTAAAATTTAATTCTTTCAGGATCTGCTCGAGATGGACTTTTTCCTTCTTAAGATAAACAACCAAGAGATAACTATATCTTTTTTCTTTATTTATGACTTCATAACAGAGGGGTTCTTCCGCAGCCATCTTCTGGAAATCTTCCTCCCGAGATAAGGGCAAGGTGCCGAGGAGAATTTCCGCTGAATCTGTCGGCTCCAAGGACGTGAGCGGCAATTCTAGGGTTTTGAGTGGAAAAAGAAACTCTAATTCTTTTTCTAAAAATCTTATTTCTGATGTCAATTCGTTTTTTCGAGCCTCAAGTTTATCAATCTCATCCAGTAAAGGGAGGTAGTCCATGCTTAAAACTTCTTCTCTTTTCTGGCGATCCAATTGGGGTTTTTGAGAAAACATCCTCTTTACAAACCCTTTTTCTTCCCACTTGGAAAGATAGGTCAAAGCGTGCGATAACCGATGAAGAGAATGTTCAAGCTGGGAAATGTCAGGGGTGGGCGAATTTAGCCCCAACTCATCAAAGTCCGCACTTTCAAGATGAATAAGCCCCTCCTCTTGGATAGAGGAGAGAATTTCCATTTTCGCAGCCCTGTGGGCAAGAATCTGAATCTTCTGAACTTCGGCTATAGCCATGAATTATAAAGAAACCTCCTCGATAAAATCGTCTATTTTTTTGGCAGCTTTTTCAACTGCCTTTGACAGCGCCTTTTCAGCACTCTTACTGAGGAAAGCGGCTTCCTTTTCAGCCTCAAGCTTTATTTTTTCTGCTTCCTTTGTGGCTTTTTGAATTATGGCCTTCTTCTTCTTTTCAGCTTCTGCTCTGGCCTTTTTTAAGACGCTTTCTTTTATTGCTTTCGCTTCATCAAAAGCATCTTGAATAATCCTGGGAGCCTGCTTCTCTCGAGTATCCTGAATTATGCTTTTGGCTTTTTCCTCAGCTTCTTTAATCTTCTGAAGAGCAATTTGTGCTTCGATTTTTTTTGTTTCTTCGACCACTCATGTATTCCTTTTTAAAAATGGAATCGCCCCTAATTTTTTAGGGCAAAAAATTCGGATAAAGGTAACAGGCCCGAAAATCAGGCTTTCTTTTTCTCGCCTCCCGCTCCAGAGACCTAAAAGGAGATTTGTAATCAAAAAGCGAATACTTAAACAAGACATAAGCTCCAGCACTCATTATATCGCGAAGGATGCTATAATCCAGCTCTTTCTCTACGTGGACCACCATCCTCATCCCGCTTGAAAGTGATGATTTTACTGCATCCAATACAAAATTGGTATCCCCATCCTCATAGAAGCTTTGATCTGTGATGTGGATCCATGCTCCGTTCAGTCCAAGCTCTTCAAGAGCAGGCTCTATCGGGCCAAAGTGATAATAGACTAGCCAGCTTCTTCCTCTTAGGCAAGCATGCGCCAATTCATTAAGCGCTGAAAAAGACAGCTTTCTTTCTCTATTGGTTATATAAAAATATACTCCATTCCTTGCCAAATTTTTAAGCTCTGTAAATGAGAGGGAATCTGCCTCATTTTCTGGTTCATCTGACTCTAATGGCCCATGATAAAAATACGAAAGAAAGGCTTTGCCCTTTTTGCACGCCCTTTTCATTAACTCCAGTTCCAAGGCATCTATCCTTATCTCATCAGAAGTATAAATGTCTGCGCCTGCCTTGCCCAGCCACTCAAGATTGAAACCATCGAGCACTCCTGAATCAATCAAGCGAAAGCGTAGGCCTCTCTTTCTGCATTTCTTAACTGAATCTAAAAGAGAGGAAAAATCATGCTGATCGTCACGGACGGTAATATCCGTTCCTTCTCTAGTTCTAGAAAGGAGTTCATAAGCATTCTCTGGGAGCTCTGTATCTTTATTTTTTAGAGTTCCTTCTTCCATCTGCTTGATCTATTCAAATAAATCAATTCTTCCCGCTTATCCAAGGAAGTCTCGAGTCATATAGCATCGCATAAATTGTATTGTCAAGTAAAGCGCCTTGAAAAAAAAGGCTCCATCTTTTATTATCTGGCATAGAATCTTCCAAGATGAAAAAGAGTATCGTTCTTTTTTCCGGAGGTATTGACTCAACAACGGCTCTGTACTGGGCTCTTAATCGTTATGAAAAGGTCTGCGCTCTTACATTCGATTACGGGCAGCGCCATAAAGTTGAGATAAGCATAGCCCAAAAATTGGTCAAAAAGCTCAGCATTCCCCATAAGATTATGCACGTGGACCTCAAACAAATTGGAGGCTCTTCCCTCCTTGATATAAACCTCCCACTTCCTGAGTACAAAAGAGTGGAGCAAATCGAAGAAGGAGTACCCTCTACATATGTACCCTTTAGAAACGGCATATTCCTGTCCTTGGCTGCGGCCTTAGCAGAAGCCGAGGGAACAAAAGAGATTGTCTGTGGTTTCAACACGCTGGACTCCCCAAATTATCCAGACACACGAAGCCAGTTTGTAAAAGCAATGGAAGATGCCATAAACAAGGGAACAAAGGCCGCAGTCAGCAAAAGGAAGACCAAAATCCTCGCTCCTTTTGTGAACATGAAGAAGTCCGAAATTATAAAGAAAGGCCTTTCTTTAGGGGTTGATTATTCCTATACCATTTCCTGTTATTTCGGGGAAGAAATTCCCTGCCAGAAATGTTCCTCATGCCTTTTACGCCAAAAAGCCTGGGAAGAAGTTGATTCAAAAGACCCCTTGATTTTTAGATTGGAGAAGGAAGGAAAATTATGAGCTGGATACTTAAGGTAAGTGATAGGTTTCAGGCTGCGCATTTTTTAAAAGAATATAAGGGAAAGTGTGAAAAAATTCATGGACATACTTTTCAAGTAGAAATCGAAGTCGAAGTGAGAGAGCTAGATAAGACGGGAATCGTAATAGACTTTATAGAAATTAAAAAAAAACTGTCCGAGATACTGCCAGACCATACACTTCTCAACGAAGTCTATGAGTTTAATCCCTCCGCTGAAAATTTGGCTCGACAATTCTTCTTTGAATTGAAAAAGCAACTCCCTTTAAAAAAAGTGACAGTCTGGGAATCAGAGGATGCCTCAGCCACATATTCTGAAGATAACTGAGATATTCTCCGCCATACAGGGCGAAGGTCGCAGACAGGGCGAGCCCACCCTCTTTGTGCGCTTTTCAGGATGCAACCTCAAATGCTCTTTCTGTGACACAAAATATGCCTGGAATAAGGGACGAGAATATTCGATTTCTCAAGTCTTGGAAAAGATTAAAAAATTGAGAAAAAGCTATCCTGCACAATGGGTGTGTCTTACAGGAGGCGAACCTCTCTTACAGGATGTAAAGGAGCTTGTAAAATCTCTTAAAAGAGAAAAATTTAAAGTTCAGGTCGAAACGAATGCCACAGTCTTTCGCCCATTGCCAGTGGACTGGTACTCTATTTCTCCAAAGCCCAATAAATACTATTCTCGGCCTGAATATAAAGATAAAGCAAAGGAAGTTAAGATAGTCTTAACCGAGAACTTAAATTTCGAAGTCATCAAGAGGATCAGAAAGAAATTTCCCGAGAAAACACCCATCCTTCTCCAGCCTCAATCCAACAGAAAAAGGAGCATGAATTTAGGGATTAGACTTTTAAAGGAAGCCCTAAAGGCTGATTTAAAAAACATTAGACTCTCAATCCAGCTCCATAAAGTGTACGGTTTGAAGTAGAGCCAAAAGAATGAAAAATCGTGAGGATAAAATCTCCACCCGAATGGAAAAAAAAGGTTTTACTATCGGTGAATTTCTTGTCTCCCTAATATTTATTGCTACTATTATTGCACTACTAATACCTCTGTTCACGACTGCAAGAGAAAGAGCTGCCCAAAAATCGACTATGCTTGATATGCAAAATTGGTCAGAAGCCATAAACTCATATATTGTTGATCACTTAAAACCTCCGACGAATCCTCAGGGCCGGTTGAACTACAAAAAGGCAATCATAAGAGAATTATCTCCCTATCTAAAAATAATTCGCAACGTTGACTGGTGGGGTTATCCCTATCGAATTTGGACAGGAAAGGGAGTCATACAATATGGCATAACGACCAAAGATAAGAAAGAATTCATTATTGCTTCCTTCGGAAGAAAGGGATTCATGGAAGGCTGGAGATTCGATCCAAAAAGTCCTGAACAAGGACTTTTCCATGTCGATAAACTTGAAGATTATGAAAAAGACATTGTCCTATGGAATAACAAATTCATACGCTTCCCAAAACATTTTATTCTCAACTCTCAATCTAGGAGCGAAAAACATTAAAAAAAGCTTTAACATACATAAATATTTCATTTTGGACGTCGAAGGAACTGCAACAATCTCACAAGAAAAAAACAAAAAACGCTATGAAAAACATACTGAATAAAAGAGTCTCGTTAAAAGATATTTATAGATCTGTGGACAAAATTATTTTTTTTAAATTCTTCCAAAGAAAAATTTTTTTATTGATTACAATATCAGTTTTATTATCAGTTTTTTTCTTTCAAGTCCTTCCCTACGCAAATCAATGGGATCGCGACTCGCCCTCTTTTTATACGGCAGCTAAAGGAATTACAAAAAAAATTGATATTTACGATTGGGAGGAATTTCAAACTTTAGCGGATTCCATCTTTGGTAAAAGCGAGAAAATCTATCCCTATGTCTATCTACCTGTGCTGGCTCAAATATTTATTCCTCTTACTTTATTGGACTTCCCAGATTATTTTCTATTCCTATTTATTTTTAACATATTACTGACTTTTATCACCATATTTCTCATTTACAGGTTATTGGAATTAAGAAAAGAGGAAACCCAACTCCCGCTTGTATTTCTCTTCCTCATAATGCTTGGAAATATTCCTCTGCTGACCACTATCGATTACGGCCAGATAAATATATTAGTTTTTGATCTTATTCTCCTTTCAATGGTGCTGCTGAAAACAGATAAGAAATTTATCTCTTCTTTTTTACTGTGTTTGGCAATATTCCTTAAAATTTATCCCGCTTTATTTTTAGTCTTTTTTTTCTTCCAAAAAAAATACAGATATATCCTTTATTCCCTCATCAATTTCGCAATCATTCTATTTCTATCAGTTATTATTTTTTCACCGAGCTTATGGAACGGCTTCCTTAACATGTTTCTGAACAACTTTTTCTCCGGGGAAAAATCTAATGCGTTCTTTGATTTTGGTGCACACATGAACAACTGTTCTCTCAACGGCTTTCTCTCTCAGCTATTCATAGGCTATGGCCTTCCCAGAGCTTGTGTTTTCCCAACCATTATTCTCCTTCTTATCATCCTTTTTTTCCTATTCAAATCTAAAATCAAAGAACTCATAACATGGGAAAACCACAATCTCAATATATCTATCATATTGATTTTAATCCTGATTTTATCCACAATTTCCTGGATTCACCACTATGTTATTATGCTTTTTCCTGTAGCCTATTTATTTAAAAGAATAATCCAGGAGAGAAGATATATTTACATAATCCCTTTTTCCCTGCTTTTATTTTTTATTATGTATTACCCACCTTGGGGAGGTTTTCCATTCAACCAAATCCGGCTCATGTCAATAGTAGCGCTTTTATTTTTAACAGCATATTATGATTTCTCTAAGAGGCCAAGGCAGCTCAGCCACCTCAAAATAATAAAATGAAAGCCAAAATTTTCTCCGAAAAACACCTGATTTTATTCCTCTCTTTCTTATTGATTATTTTTCTCCTGTTTCTCTTTTTCTCCAATCGATTTTTATATGCCCCCAAAATTTTGCTCCTCTGTGTCATCATCCTGATAGCTGTATTTCTTGGCAAATTACAAATACTAATGAAAGACTGGTTTGTCTTCCTGGCCTTTGTCTATTTATCTGACAGCCTTAGAGGGCTTATCTACTTTATGACATGTAAGTTCAATCTTCCTGTCTACACTTTATATGCAGTAAAGATGGAAAATTTTCTATTCGGAGGCATCCCTTCAAACTTTCTTCAAAATGCTCTTTTGGGAACGGGAGATTCAGTTAACTTTACATGGCTTGAAAAATCCCTGACTGCCATCCACGGCACTCATTTTATTGCTTTTCTATTTGTTGGTTTGATCATATGGATTCATAAATCAGAATATTTTCTAGACTTCAAGATATCGTTTTATCTGTTAATATCCATAGGAATCACAGGATACTTTATTATCCCGACGGCCCCACCGTGGATAGCTGCAAATCTTTTCAAAATTATCCCTGAGATCTCTCACTTCAACGTAACCCTATACAATATGGCAATTCCAGACCTCACAACAGGCTTCAATACAAATCCCATCGCTGCTATGCCATCCCTGCACGCTGCTTTTCCTGCACTCTGCAGCCTGATGCTATGGAAACTCTACCGCTGGAAGGCTTCTCTTTTCTATCTCTACAGCCTATTAATATTTTTCACCATAACTTATACGGGGGACCACTATGTAGTAGATATCATTGCAGGAATCTTGCTGGCAATTATCTGCTTCTACGTCTCCTCTAAGGTAAAAGCCTCCCTCTTAAAATCAAACCTAAAAACAGCTAAAAAAAGAGATGGAAACAATTTTCTCCAGAAAAACTGCACCCTGATGATCGGCGTTCTAATCCTGGCTGCAGGAATCTCGATCGGGCTTGGAATAAGAAATCAACTTAAAGACAAATACAATATGGAAAACCTATACATCCCAAAATACATCGATTTTTTCAGGAACCAAGAAGACTATAGAGAGAATTACAATGTCCAGTTTTATTTTGGAAACTACTTTTTATTTAGAGAAGACTATAAAAAGGCCATTCAACACCTAAACAAAGCCCTGGACCTGAGTAAGAATTCCGTAGAAAGACATCAAGTTGTTATGAAGATCAACCAGTGCACATTGCTTATGGAACAAAAGAAATAAACCGAGAAATAATACTCTCCTAGAAATATTTATTAACATGGATTATTCAGGTTAAGTAGAAATCTCTTTTTTCTCTTCAAAATGTCTATAGCCAGAGCGTGTCAAATAGACTCCCATTAATATAACCAAAGCTCCCGCCGCTTGTAAGAGAGTTATCCTTTCAGATAGAAAAATATAAGCAAATACCACGGTAAATACAGGGGTGAAATTTCCATAGATTGCAGTCTTGCTGTTACCAACCCTCTTAACAGAAGCATACCAGATGACATAGCTTATAACTAAAACAAAAAGAGCAGAGTAAAAAAGATAAGCCCAGGCCTGAAAAGATATCTCTCTCCACTGAACCTGGACGATATCTTTGGCAGCAAACGGAAGATAAAACACAGCTCCGAAAGCCATAGTCACAGCCGTTAATTTCAAGGGAGAGATCTTCTCTAATAGCGGTTTCGAAAACACCGTGTAGATAGCCCAAAAAAGATTTCCGAGAAAAATCATCAGATCGCCTCTTAAGCTCAACCAGGAGAAATGAAAACTCCCCGCCTGTTTGGTTATGACAAAGTAGAAGCCCGCAAAAGAAACCAGGATCCCCAGCCAAGCGGCCCAATGTATTCTTTCTTGCTTTATACTGGTGCCCAAAAGGGCAACAAATACAGGCGTCATAGCCATGACGATCGATGTGCTGGAAGCTGTGGCCCAATTCAATCCGTGGATAAAAAGAAGCTGGAATATTGTGTTTCCGATAATTCCAAGGAAACATAGCTTCCAGAAATTCGACCTTATATGAGAAAAACCTTCCTTGCTCACAAAAAGAATCAAAATCAACATTAAAGAAGCCAAAATAAGACGCAGGCCGTTAAACGCTAAGGGGGAGAATTCCTGAAGCGCTATTTTGATAAAAGAAAAATTTATAGCCCAGATCAAAACAGCCAAAAGCATGAAAAAATCTGTGGCTCCAAATTTTTTAGGTTTTTCCATTTAAACAGAGAATTATAGTGAATAATTGGTATCAATAAAAGCAGAAAAAATAAACATTTCCCCATCCGTGAAGGAACATGTATTTGGAAAGCCCTTTGCAGCATTCAGATTTTTCACGCCATTCCCTCCCTATCCTTCTCAGCGCCTGCGGAACTGCGCACGTTTGTTCTCGCTTTTCTGCAATGATGTCCTCCATTCATATCAGAGCCAACAATCTTTTTAAAGGCAGTGCTCAAACATCCTCGGCGCTCGACTTCGTCGAGTTCCCTCGAAGCACAGCTCGGTAAGGCTAAATCTTCAATGTCGCTTTAGGGCTTTCCAAATGCAATCTTAAAATCTTGATTATTAGGGGTTCGGAAATGTTTCAGAGGGGAAAATTCTGATATCGAAGAAATAATAAAGAGCTGAAAAATGGACGCTTTATGCTGAGCTTTTCTTGGACCGAGGATAATGAGCCTCAATAACCGACTTCAGCCCTCCTCTAGGATTGAACTCTCCTGTTACCGACGCCCGTACTGGTTGACAGGCTTTAACGATATCCTCCAGGATGCGGTTGACTGCATTTTCGTAGAAAATACCAAGGTTTCTGTAAGCCAACAAGTACATTTTCAGCGATTTAAGCTCCAAGCATCGCTTCTTAGGAACATAACGAATAAATATCTCCCCAAAATCAGGGAGGCCTGTTTTTGGGCAGACCGAGGTGAATTCAGGAACCTCTATCTTTATCTCATAATCAGGGAATTGATTGGAAAAGGTCTCTATAGCAGGAAGTTTCTCTTTTAATCCAGCCTTCGCCTCTTTCTCGCCATACCTTGGGGGATTCTTCCTGGCTTCTCTTTTTTTCTTCATTTTTTATCCTGAATATTCCAGGCTAGAAGTATATAACAACAAAGGGAAGAAGACAATCTCGAGACGGCATTTCAAGATATTAGATTCTTAAGGTCTTTCCCCACGGTTTTATCAATCTTTAGACTGACGCTCAAAAAATTTGTTATAATAACTCTCACGCTTAAACGAATCTTCAGCTGCGATTCCTGCATAGTTCGCGTCTGAGAGACTTTGGGCTAAATATAATATTACTGAGGGAGAGAATCGATGAAAGAATGCAATAGTGAAAAAAACATTCAGAGTTGCAACTGCTCATACGAACCATGCAGTCGCAAAGGAATCTGTTGCGAATGCATTCAGTATCACTGGGGCATGAACCAACTTCCTGCTTGTTTTTTCCCCGATGATGTTGAAAGAACTTATGACCGTTCCCTAACAAGATTCATCCAGATCTACAAAGAAAGAGTTTGAGAATTAACCTCTTAAGCTATCCCTAAAATAAAATCATGAATGTCTACGGGCCTGTTCCCTCAAGACGCCTGGGTTATTCCCTTGGTGTAGATATCATCTCTTTTAAAGAATGCACATTCGACTGCATCTACTGCCAGTTGGGTCCAACTACACAGAAGACAATAAGGAGGAAAAAATATTTCTCGTCCAAGGAGATTCTCTCAGAAATTAAAGAAAAGCTTGCCTCTGGCCAACGGATTGATTACATAACATTTTCCGGCTCAGGAGAGCCATCTTTAAACTTAAATTTAGGGAAGCTCATCGGAGAAATCAAAAAGATAACAAATATTCCTGTGGCTGTATTAAGCAACGGCTCTCTTCTATCTCGAAAAAGCGTTAGAAAAGATTTATTGGCCGCAGACTTAGTTGTTCCTTCCTTAGATGCTGCTGCCCAAGAGACATTTGCGAAAACCAACCGAGCTCATTCATCACTCAAATTAGATGAAATCATAGGAGGTTTCGAAAGGTTTCGCCAGGAATTCAAAGGCTCGATCTGGTTGGAGATCATGTTGGTTAAAGGTGTAAATGATTCCCTCTCTCATCTCAGGAGGCTCAAAGAGGCTATTGTCAAGATCAAGCCTGATAAAATTCATCTTAATACTGTTGTCCGTCCTCCAGCAGAAAAATTTGCTCGACCTTTGAGCCTGAATGAGCTTGAAAAAATAAAAAAAATATTTGGAAAGAACTCAGAAATAATCGCTGAGTTTGATAGAAAAGCCCAAAAACCATCCTCAGAAAATCTCGAAAAGGCTATTCTCTCAATGATCCAAAGAAGACCCGTTACTCTCTCAGATATCACTATCTCTTTAGGAGTGCATAAAAACGAAGTCATAAAATATCTGAACTTTCTCCTGGAGGAAGGCAATATTCGGACCAGCACTCATAAAGGATTAGAATATTACGAACCGAGATAAGGCAATTTTCAGTTATCCAAGGCTCGTTCGGTCTCGAAGTTTCATGTTCGCTTCTCATAAGAAGCAGCTCTTGGGGAAGCGGAAATTTTGCCTTTTTAATTTTAAACTAAAGACTCACTGAGAAATCTAAAGTGAATTATTCTAAAATAAGATTAGATGAGGAGATAAGATGAAGGAAGTCAAGGATCTATCAAAGGAAAAGCTTCAGGAACTCCTGGCAGATGCATCAAAAAACTGGCTCGCCCATGACGGGCTCTGGTTTCGCGCAGTGGAAGAGAAATTCGGCATCGAAGCAGCTATGGAGATTGACCGGAAAACGTGGGAAAAGTTTACTGTTATCGAAGCCGAAAGAATAATGAAGAGGCTCGGAATTGAACGCGGGAGAGGAATTCCAGGCCTTGTACAAGCTCTTAAATTCAGGCTCTATGCTCACATCAATGTCCAGGAAGTCAAAGAAATGAGCGAGAAACGCTGTGTTTTCCGGATGAATTCATGCAGGGTTCAGGAGGCAAGAAAAAGACAGGGACTTCCCGATTTTCCTTGCAAATCTGTGGGAATCGTTGAATACAGCGGATTCGCCAAAGCCATAGACCCACGGATCAACACAAAATGTTTGACGTGTCCGCCAGACCCTCATCCCCCTAATGTCTGGTGTGCTTGGGAATTCAGTCTTGAGCCTTAATCTCTCTTTCAGTGTCTTCAAACTCGCAAAAAAAAGAAACTCAAAGTTACCCCGGGGCTTTGAGGGAATCCTTCCATTCAAAGGGGGCATCCCAAAAACCGTGATGCAGTAACAGTCAGGCAAGCTTATTCGTCAGCCCGCGAATTTTCCCCAGCGTGGAAAATCCGCTTCCTCGGCTCGCTTTCCTTTTCGAGGAACCATGCCCGCTCGCCTCCAGATGACTTCCTCCTCAGCTTGCCTGACTGCTTTTGAAACTGCCACGGAAATAGAGATACGCACTCTATAAAAAATAATTTTTCAATTTTATCATAATTGTGTATACTATAGAGCTTATCGATGATTCCTTCCTTTTTTTAATAGAAACAATAAGCGCCTTAAAGAAAAGAGGAGCATTGACTTTAGTTGCTTTATACAGGAAAAATTCCTGGGGGAAATTAACTCATTTTCACGCTCGCCCTGAGATTAAAGATACCGCAGAACCCAGAAAAGGAATTGGACTATGGCATTTTGTTGCTCTTAATGTCCCAAAAAACAATACTAAGGCATTAGTGTTAATGCTATAAGAGGCAGCGATTCCATTAATATATTCAATACATTTAAATTTACCGTACTGTCATAAAAGGAGTAAAAATGTTTGATAATACATACTTTCCCAAGGCAAAGAAGTACTGGTACCAGGGAAAATTTTATGATTGGTCTCAGACTCCTGTTCACCCCATGGCCCATGCCTTGCATTATGGGACTTCTGTCTTCGAAGGGATTCGCGCGTACAGCACCTCAAAAGGACCGGCGATTTTTCGCCTCCCAGAACATATAGAAAGGTTTTTCCATTCCGCCTCGACATTATCCATGGAGGTTCCTTACAGCAATGAGGAAATAACAAATGCCATTCAATCAGTTGTGAAGGAAAACGATCTCGACTCGGCCTATATACGGCCTCTCTTATTCTATTCTTATGGAAAACTTGGCCTCCTTCCGAAATTCTCCCCAGTAGAACTAGTCATCGGTGCATGGGAATGGGGAGCTTACCTTGGGGAAAAAACAGAAAAAGGAGTTCATGTCTATATCACTCCTTGGAAACGAGTCCATCACTCACAACTCAAAATGACGGCTAAACTCGGAGGCGTATATGTTCAGTCAGCTATCTGCGGTACAGAAGCCCGCTCCCTGGGCTTTGATGAGGCAGTTTTTCTTAACCTTGAGGGAAATATTGCTGAAGGTCCAGGAGAAAATATTTTCATCGTTAAGGATAGAATACTCAAAACCAATGATAAAACTGAATCCATCCTTGAAGGAATCACTCGGGCAACCATCCTTGAGATAGCCAAAGACCTCGGCTATGAAACTCGAATCGAACCGATTACAAAAAAGGATTTTTTCCAGGCAGATGAAGCGTTTTTTTCAGGAACAGCAGTCGAGATCGCGCCTATTATTCTTGTGACTGACGGGTCAAATCCTTCAGAGGAAAACAAGGAACATGCCATCGATGCTGGTAAAGCAGGAGATATCACGCTCCACTTAGCTAGGACTTATAATGACCTTGTAAGAGGAAAGATCAACGAATATGAAAGGTGGCTGACATATGTCTTGGATTGAGGGAAACCTCTGTTTGCTCTTCTGACATTATTCAAATTCTGAAAGCACAATCGATATAGAATACTTGAGGAAAAACCTCTTCTTTGAGAAAATCAACACCCATGGATATTAAGCTCAAACCTATCGGTATCGTCCATTCTCCCTTTAAGAGACTAGAAGATATCGAGCCAGGGAAATATGCCTACCCTCGAGGATTCAACTCTATCCATGGACAACTTGAAATATTCGAAGAATACGAGGCTGGATTAAAGGATATTGAAGGATTTACACATCTTGTTGTCATATTCGTCTTTCACAAAGCAGAAGGATTCAAGCTCCACACCAAGCCATTGCTCGATGACACCCTCAGAGGAGTCTTTTCCACGCGGAGCCCTCATCGCCCAAATCCAATCGGCGTGACTGTGGTTAACGTTCGTGGGAGGAAAGGAAATATTCTTGAGGTCTCAGGTGTTGACATGATCGAGGGTACACCCATTCTGGACCTCAAGCCCTACACACCGAGAGACCAAAAATCTTCTCTCAGGCTTGGCTGGCTAGATGATAAAATGAAAAAAGAGAGCTAACAATCCTGAAATATGGGGGCCTGCGGCAAGTACAAAATTTGAAGAAAGGATTAATAAATTTGTTCCTTTTTTAAACCTCAAACTCTCCCTTCTTTTGATCCAAGACGGCTGTTCTCGTCTCTCCACCACAGTACTTTTTCACCATCCCGCTTAAATCCTCTACAATTTCTAGAATTTCCCACTGTGTAAAAGGAGGAAGCCCTTCTGAAACCAATACAACATCCTCAGTCGTTTCTGTCATCTTTGTCTTTTCACATTCTCTCCAGTTCCATCTTCTGCAAAGTACTTCCTTATCGTCCCTATAAATAACTTCCCCTGGCCTTGCTGACTGCTCTTCTTGAGAATTAAGGGGAATAAAAAGCTCACTCCCTCGGGCAAATTTTAACCGTATATGCCCATCAACTTTAGAAAGATCATCGCCACCCACAGGAATCATATACTTTATGGAAACATAATTATAGATATCTACGATCTTGTTTATATGCCTGAGATTATTACCGCTCAAAATCATCCTGTAAAGGCTCTCGACCGAGCTCTTGTGTTTTTTTGGTTTTGCGCCAAAAGAGGAATAGGCCTTCCTCCAAGACTCGATCCTTGAGCATTGTGACAACGTCTCATTATCATACTCTGCCAAGATTTCTTTCTCTTTTTCGCGGATTAGATACATCAGTTCATCACTCTTGCCCCGGTTATCAATTTGTTTAGCCACGACAATTCCAATGTTCAAACCTGGAAACTTTTCGAAAATTTCGCTTTCAATTCTAAATTTCATTCCAACTTCCCAGAAAACTGTGCCTATTTGAAAGCCAAAGATTAAATATCGACCTCCTGCATATCATTTCAAAAGCTGCTCAGACTTTTTCTGGATTAATTCCCAAGCTTCCTTCACATGATGCTCCTCAGTCATCCTCGCGCCAATGGCCATCCGAAGGACGTATTTCCCCCTCAAATCGGTATGGGATAAGAACACCTTTCCCGTCTGGTTAAGACTTTCGAGAAACTGCTCATTCAGGCTGTTTAAATCCTCCTCTTTCCGGCCGTCATTCAAGCGGAAACAAACAAGGCTTAAATTTGCCGGTGCCATTAGTTCAAAATTTTCATCATTCTCTATCCACTCTTTAAAAAGCTGACCCAGACGGATGTGTTCTCTCACCATCTTCTGCAGCCCTTCCACTCCATAGTAGCGAATCACAAACCACAATTTCAGCGCCCTGAATCTTCTGCCCAGCGGAATGCCCCAGTCACGGAAATTTTTTACCTTGGCATCCAAGCCAGTCTTAAGATACTCAGGGTGAATCTCAAACGTTTGGATCAACGCCCCGGGGTCTTTGACAAAATAAGCAGAGCAGTCAAAATTGGTAAACATCCATTTATGGGGATTAAAGACAAAGGAATCTATATGTTCTGCCCCTTCCAGCATCTCCTTTTTCTCTGGTAGAATCGCAGCTGTTCCAGCAAAGGCGGCATCCACATGAAGCCATATGCTATGGCGATGGCAGATTTTTCCGATAGGAAGCAGCGGATCAATAGCAGTTGAAGAAGTAGTCCCCAGAGTCGCAACAACACAAGCTGGCTTGAGACCTCTTTTTTTATCTTGAATTACAGCTTCTTCCAGCTTTGAAGGTAACATTGCAAAAGCCTCATCAGAAGCAATATATCGTAAATTTTCCTTCCCAAATCCGGCAATCTTGGTTCCCTTCTCAATACTTGAGTGGGTCTCTTCTGAGGCATAAACTGCCAAAGGCATCCTTGCACCTTTCTGATTCGCCTCAAAATTCGTCGCCCTTTCTCTGGCTGTGAGCAGGGCAACCAAAGTAGCTGTCGAAGCAGTATCCTGGATGACCCCCACCATTTCCCCTGGAAGCCCGAGCATTTGGCGCAACCAATCCAGGACTACCTCCTCCAGTTCTGCTGCGGCAGGAGAAGTTTGCCACACCATACACTGAGCACCTATTCCGGCTGTAAGCAACTCAGCCAAGATGGAAGGAGGGCTGTTATTAGCAGGAAAGTAGGCAAACCATGAGGGATGCTGCCAATGGGTAATTCCAGGCATAATAATCTTCTGAAAGTCCTCGAATATCCTCTCCAAAGGTTCTCCCTGAACCGGTGGCTGTATAGGCAGCTGGTCACGAATCTCACCCGGCTTCACCTGGGATAAAACATTGTATTTTGCGATATCACTCATATAGTCAGCTACCCAATCCACGAATTTATAGCCAAATTGTCTGAATTCATCTTTATCCATTTCCACACTCCTTCTCAAGCGAGAAAAAACCTACTCCAAAGGAGAATCTCCTTTTGGATCATTCTAAGAGATATCATAATTTTAGTCAAAAAAGCTAAGGCCAATCCTCTGGCTTTATGGCAGCAAAAGAATGCACAAATTCATTACCTTGTCAAGGCTCCATTTCGATCCTGAAAGTTAAAAAAACAATTAAATCTGCACGCTTTTTATCAACCTGGATTATTCATAAAAAATGCCAAACGAAAGTTAATACGAAAATTATGTAAAAATCACTCATTTTATAGTGAAAAACATGAGGAAAAAGGGTCAAAAAGGCAAATTTCTGGAAAATTGAAAAAAAGTATTGAAATTTGTTATTAAATTATGTTATAATTATTTAGTAATATTCAAAAAGGGGGCCAAAAGTTATATTAAAGTATTAAGTCTTTCTCTTTTCATTCTCTCTCTAGAATTCAAGATATCCCGTAACCCGCCAGTTTTCAATAACTTATAATTTATTTGAAAAAAACCTGCAACTCTTTACTGTCTTTCTGCGTATATCTATATGGAGCAACTGAAATGAGGAAGAACAAAGGCATGAGCAAAAGTAAGTCCCTCCTTTTTACCCCTCCTTTTTTCAGGGAGTTAAGAATAGATCCCCTTACCTATTAATTCATCCCCTTGAGAGGCTGCCTCTTTTCCCGAAGAGAAAAGACAGCCTCTTCCTCTATATTCGCACATATTTACATATGAAGAGGTCGGGCCTAAAAATATGTTTAGTATTGGGATCAGGCTAGCTGATTAGAGAGTAAACATAACTCATTTTAAAATTTCGCCATAAAAACCTTGACAAACACCGATACACTTCACTAAATTAGGAAGCGAAGTTTTGCTTCTTTGACAATCTAAGTAATAGGTTTAAAGCTCAGGGAAGTCCGTGAGAAGCGGACACAGCCCCCGCTACTGTAATCGGGGACGAATCCCAGAGAGAGCCACTATCCTTCAATTCAAAGGATGGGAAGGCCTGGGATGAGGATGATCCGAAAGTCAGGAAACCTGCTTTAATCCTTTTAAACCCATCTTCGGGAGGAAGGTAGGGTTGATTTTTTTTGCTTTCCTCCCCTCACGAGCACAGATGGGAATAATGATCCGTTCTTTCTATATGATTGTTTTAGAGCGGGGGCAAAAAAGGAGACAAGATAATGTTCAAAAAAATCTTGGGCATAGCCCTCGCCGTTTCAATCTTTTCTTTTAACATCTATTCTAAAGAAGACCAAAAAGAAGAAAAATCTTCTTCCCCTCCTCTGCAGCATGACATTGTTGTCACAGCTACCCGAATTGAGACTCCAGCTAAAGAAATTGCAAGTTCTGTAACGGTAATTACAAGAGAAGATTTAGAACAGACGAAAAAAACCACTCTCCTTGAAGCGCTCCAAGAAGTACTGGGCGTTGCTACGTTTCAAAACGGGCCGGTTGGAGGAGCAGCGTCTGTGTTGCTTCGAGGAGCAAACTCAGAGCACACTCTCATCCTCATGGATGGAGTCGAGCTCAACGACCCTATCTCTCCAGCCCGTTCTTTTGACCTGGCTCATCTTACGCTAGAGAATGTCGAACGCATAGAGATTCTTCGAGGTCCCCAGAGTACTCTCTATGGATCAGATGCCCTGGCGGGGGTTGTGAACATCATCACTAAAATTGGCGAAGGAAAACCTAGATTCCACCTTTCGAGTCTGGGCGGCTCATACGACACATTCCAAAGCAACGCTGGAATAAGCGGTAATACTCGGATAATGGCTTATTCGCTCGGCATTTCCTATTTTAAGAGCGAGGGACTTTCGGCGGCAAGTACGAATTATGATGGAAATACAGAAAAGGATGGCTACAGGAACTTTACATTCTCAGGGAGATTAAATTTTCATCCCTTAAAAAATCTTGATATTGATTTCATCCTACGAATCTCCAAAACAAAAACTGAGATTGACAACTTCGGAGGAGCTTATGGGGATGACCCGAACAGCACCCAGGAATATGACGCTTTATTCCTGAAAACCCAGATTCGGAGTTTACATCTGAAGAACCGCTGGGAACAAAAATTAGGCATATCTCTGGTGGATTACGATCGTCGCCATAAAAACCTACTCGACACTACCCATCCCTTTGATTCAGAAAACGGGCTTTTCAAGAGCAAGCTGTTTAAAATAGATTGGCAAAACAATTTCTTTCTTCACGAATCAAACACTTTAACTCTTGGAATTGACCATCAACAGGAACAAGGCGAATCTGAATATAGATCTGAAGGTTTCTGGGGGCCTTTCTCGAGTATTTTCCCTCTCAAGCGAGCACACACAACCGGCTTTTATCTTCAAGATCAAATCAGGATTTCTTCTCGATTTTTTGCAACTACAGGCATCCGTCTGGATAAGCACAGCCAGTTCGGAACCTCCTTAACATACCGCCTTGCGCCTGCATATTTAATCGAGAATACGGGCACAAAATTCAAAGCTACCCTTGGAACCGGTTTCAAATCTCCCTCCCTCTATCAGCTTTATGCACCTGGAACATCATGGGGCCCCATCGGAAATGACGATTTAGCGCCAGAAAAATGTATAGGCTTGGATTTTGGATTCGAGCAGGAAATAGTGGATGGCAAAATCCTTTTTGGTGCAACATATTTTCAGAATAACTACAAAGACCTCATCGACTTTGATTTCTCGAAAGGATATCTGAACATTGGCAGAGCAGAATCAAAGGGAGCAGAATTTTTTATCATAACGCGCCCCCTCAACAATTTAACTGTTAAGACAGATTACACCCTGACAGAAGCCAAAGATAAGGATACAGACACTCATCTTCTGAGAAGACCAAAACACAAATTCACAGCCAGCCTGAATTATCATTTCATAGGAAAAGGAACTCTCAATCTTTCATTTATTCACGTTGGAAAAAGAGAGGATATGGACTTTTCCACCTGGCCCTCTGTCCGGGTCAATCTGTCAGGCTACTCCCTTTTGAATGCAGCTATTTCCTTTGACATCACTTCGAGAATTCAAGTTTTCAGCCGCCTCGACAATATATTTGACCAAGAATACGAAATGATCAAAGGCTATGGAACACCCAGGTTTTCCGCTTATGGTGGATTTAAAATTATTTATTAAAATTTAGGTTTATACAAAAGTAAGGTGTATTTCTTGTTCCTTTGTTATTGCAAGGAGCGAAGCGCCAAACCAATCCCTTTTCAAATGAAAGATCGAGATTGCCACGTTTCCTTCGGTCACTCGCAATGACATCTAATTTCTACTTTGGATTATAATTAAAAATAAAGCTTGATAAAGTTGACTTTTCCATGATTTTTCTCTTATTTTATTCATAAGTAAGCACATGATCAAAAAATATAAAAAGCCTCTTAATCTGGCTTTCCTCTTTGCTTTCCTTTTTCTTACATTAGTCATAAACTTCTTTCACACTGAGAAAAACCTGCAGAGAAGCAATTCCTGCCCTGCCTGTCATTTCCAGAATTCTACACTTACTACAAGCCAGATTAATTTTTTTCATCTTCCTCCACTTTCCCTTCTAGAAATTCGTGTTTCATTTGATTCTTTCGATTATAAACAGATATTTCTCATCGATCCCACCTCTCGATCCCCTCCTCAAATCTAAGCCTTCCTTCTTTCTAAAAAATTTCTTCTCAAACCATCCTTTTATTCCACGCTTCGAGGAGGTTAGATGTTAAGAAGTAAATTACCAGTCGTATTCATAACAATTTTAGGAATAACCAAATTTCTTTGGGGACAGCCTGCAGAGACTGTTAGGCCTCTCACCTTAGAACAATGCATATCCATTGCTATCCAACAAAATCCGCTTATTCTCTCCTCATTGCAACAGTATCAAGCCTCTTTAGCCAGAATTAGTCAGGCAAAAGCCTTCCCTCAACCTTCCTTAGATTATGACTCGGATCTGCAGCCTAAGTTTTTTAACTTCAAAGATTCCGGTGAGTCCTATCTTGGCATAAGTCAGTCTATCGAATTCCCAGGGAAAAGGTACATCAGAGGAAAGATTGCCTCCAAGGAATCGAACGAGATAATGGCAGAGATAGACCTCTTGAAACTCAACATAGTTTTTCAGGTAAAACAAGCCTTCTATGGGCTTCTTCTCTCCAAGGAAAAATTAAAATATGCGGAACAGGATCTCGAGCTTTCCCAGGATTTTCTCTATTTGACGTCAGCAAGATTTGGACACCGCATGATATTTTCTAAGCTATGGTTTTTGTATAATAAAACCAAGCGAGGAGATATCTATGAGGGTCAAAACAAAAGCTTCACCTGAATCCATCATCCGGGACATTAAACGCAAAACGCGTCGCAAATTCACGGCCGAGGAGAAGATCCGGATTGTATTGGTGGGGCTGAGAGGCGAAGAGAGCATAACGGATCTATGTCGGAGAGAAAGCATTCATCCCACGATGTATTACAAGAAGTCCTGTCGGGAGATCGCTTGGTATATCACAGACGAGATGGGTTACTTCATCTCCGAATCGAGTGTCTATCGTATTCTAAAGGCCAAGAATCTGGTGACCTCTCCGGTTTATACTGTCATCTCTGCCAAGGATAAGTTTGAGCATCCCACTACCAGGATTAACGAGCTCTGGCAGACAGATTTTACTTATCTGAAGGTCATTCACTGGGGATGGTATTATCTCTCTACGGTATTGGATGATTATTCACGCTATATCATTGCCTGGGGACTCTGTCAGGCCATGACGGCAGAGGATGTTAAGAGAACTCTGGACATAGCGATTGCCAAAACCGGAATCAAACATGTCCATGTCTATCAGCGACCCCGTTTGCTATCAGATCGTGTTTTATCGCCGCTGAGCTGAAGAGATATCTAGACGATCACAAGATGCGACATATCCGCTCTAAGATCTATCATCCGATGACGCAGGGGAAAATCGAACGGTATTTCCGGTCCATGAAAAATCTAATTCTTCTTGATCTCTACTATTCCCCAGGAGAGTTAGAAGTGCGGATTGGAGAATGGGTCGAATATTACAACAATCACCGCTATCATGAGGCCATCGATAATATCACACCCAGTGATAAATATTTTGGAAAGGACCAGGAAATCCTGGAACAGAGAAAAAAGACAAAAACTGAGACTATGAAACAGAGAAAGAGGTTGAATCAAACAATAGCCTTGATAGAGAGAACAAATTTAGAGTATGATGAAATGCGAAACTATAGCTTAACAAGCCGATTGCTGTTGTCCAAATCCTTTAACGACGCACAAGGAGGATATCGTATGGAAAACATTAAAAAAGAAATCGAAGAGATGGTAAATAGGGAAACGAAAGCCTGGGATACTCAGGATGTGGACCTATTGATGACCCTCTTTCATCAAGATATGGTCTGGCCGTGGCCACGCACCCCGCAATCTCACGACCCTATGGAATGGGTTCTTGAATGGGGAAGATATAACTACGATAGATGGAAAAATGGGTGGCAGGAATTATTTGATACCCATAAACTCATTCATAATAATAGAGAAATCCAGAAAATCGTGATTTCCGAACAAGGGGATGGAGCATTTGCAGTGGTTGATATCGATACTCTGTGGGTTGATTTAAAGGATAATAAAAATCATTGGAAGGGACGAGTCGGCAAAGTCTATACCAAAATCGGCACCGAGTGGAAATTAATCATGCATACGGGCGTTCTGGATTATTCATAAGATCCTTTCAAATAGAAAGGCCAAGTCAGCTCAACTCTTTCTCATCCAACTCTTCTTCTGGGTTTTCTGGTTTATTCATAAGTGCTCAAATAAAATCTTTACGCCGATTAAAATAAGAATCAATCCTCCTAATAGTTCCGCCCTCTTTCCTATTAACTGACCGAGGATGGGGCCTATCTTAACACCAAGAATAGTCATCAGAAGAGCAACAAGCCCAATAACAATGGCTGGATAAAAAATTGTCACATGAAGAACAGCAAAGCTCAGTCCAACGGCCAAGGCATCTATACTCGTGGCAATAGAAAGAAATAAAAGAGATAGGCCTTTTGTTGGATCAATGTTCCTCTTAGCAGGAATCTTTGTCCGTTTGAAGGACTCGAAAATCATTTTGCTTCCAATAAAAGTAAGTAAGCCAAAGGCGACCCAATGGTCCAAAGCCTTTATATATTTCAGTATATTATGTCCTGCAAACCATCCAATGAGAGGCATGAAGAACTGAAAAGAGCCAAAACAAAAAGCAAGTCTAAAAGTCTGTTTCTTTGTTATTCTTTCTAGGCTCAGGCATACTCCAATAGAAACGGCAAAGGCATCCATAGCAAGAGCTAAAGCAATAACGATAACAAGAAAAAAATTCATCTCTTTACTCTATTTTTTTTCTTACCTGATTAATTGTAAAATAATACTGTTCGGGGTCATTGCAACCGGCTGCAGGGAACTCGGCAATCTCTTCCTTCAGGTGGGCTTGATAAATCAAGCCCCTACACTTATAGGATAACAACGTTCCTTCGGTCGCTCGCGATGATATTCAACTCCGCGATTTTTTGGCAAAGGTCATAATTTATTCGTTCCTCCGTAAATACTCCAGGGCAAGGCTTGTCATGAGAAGTGTTGCTTGAGGGAGTGCCTTTTCGTCGATATCAAAGGCTGGATGATGATGGGGAAATTCCATTCCATCACCCATTCCAAAAAATAAAAAAGCTCCAGGGATTTTTTGAAGGAAATAAGCAAAATCCTCGCCTCCCATAACAGGATCTATGGACTTAATTTTTTCCTCTCCTAAAGTATTTTTGGCCACATCCAGAACAAAATCCGCCATGCTTTCATCATTAACTAAAGGGGGATATCCTTTCTCGTATTGGAATTCAGCTGTTGCACCAAAAGCTTTACATGTGGACTCGGCAATCTCATTGAGACGACCTTCCGCTAAAGACTGGATAGAAGAGTCAAGGCTTCTCACTGTTCCTGTCAAACTCACTTCACTCGGAATGATGTTGTAAATCGTTCCTCCATTTACTGTACCGAATGAAACTACAGCAGGTTTTAGTGGGTCCACATTGCGGCTGACAATACTCTGAATGTTGACCACAAGGTGTGAGGCGACCAGTATCGGATCCACAGTCTGATGAGGCATGGATCCATGTCCTCCCTTTCCCTTGACGGTTACCGAGAACATATCAGGCTGGGCCATCATTGCGCCCTTCACGATTCCCACACAACCTGTGGGAAGGAGCTGCCAGAGATGAAGACCAAAAATAGCATCCACCCCCTCCAACGCACCTTCATCGATCATTTGTCTTGCTCCTCCAGGAATCTTCTCTTCTGAAGGCTGAAAAAGGAAGGCAACCTTGCCTTGAAATGACTCAGTCTTTTGAGAAAGGAGCTTAGCCACAGCCATCAAAATTGCCATATGGCCGTCATGGCCGCATGCATGAGTCGCTCCTGGATTCTGGGAAATATACTCCTTATCTCCTTCCTCTTTTAAAGGAAGAGCATCTATATCAGCCCGCAAAGCGACTGTCCGACCTCCAGGCTTTCCTTCCAGGACTCCTCTCAAACCAGTCTTCGCAAAAGTCTCTACAGGCATTCCTAGGCTTTTCATGAAATCTTGAATGACAGAAGAGGTCTTTTGTTCCTCAAACGCAACCTCAGGATAGCGGTGGAAGTCTCGGCGCCACTCTATGATCTGACTGGTTAAGCACTCAACCTCTTTTTTTAATTCTTCAATCATTTAAAACCTCCAGATTTCTTCTCTGTTTTTAAGCTTACTAATAATGTGACCAATGTATTAATCACAAGTCCAACAAAACCAGCATTCATGCCTAAAAAGGGATCCTTTCCTGCAAGGATAAGAAATACTACAATGCAGATTCCTGTAATCAATCCGCTTAACACTGCTGCTTTGGTCACACGCTTCCAGAACAAACCGAAAACAACGCCTGGGAAGAACTGACAGACACCATCATAACCAAAGATCAGGAGATAGACCAATTCGCTGGGGAACGCAAAAACAAAAACCAGGGCAAGAGTCATGATAACAAGGACCATGAAGCGGGAAAGACTCATCACTCTTTCCTCACTCGCTCGAGGATTGATTGCAGCTTTATAAACATTTTTGGCTATAAGGGTTGAAGCAAAAAGGACAAGAATGGCAGAGGGAACCATTGCCGTCACGGCTCCAGCTGCTCCGATAAAGCCCATGAACCAGGAGGGGTAAGTTTTGTTTACAAGGGCCAGAAAAGCCATGTCGCCATTTTCGAGATTGGGAATGACTAAAAGAGCTGTGAATCCAACCATGAAGACGAGCAGAACCGGGATCTGATAAAAGGGCATAATGATGGCATTTCTTTTTATAATCTTATCGCTCTTTGCTGAAAAAGCAGAGCCAAAGACATGGGGCCACATGTAAAAACCAAGCCCTGTTAAGAGAAGTGTCGACATGACCCAAAGAACATCCATATGCGCTACTGCACCGGGAAAAACAAGATAATTGGGCTTTAGCTCGATCAAAGCCCGGAACATCTTTCCAAAGCCGCCAAAATAAATATAGGGAACTCCGATGCCAACAATTGCTACAGCAAGAATCATCATCACATCCTTAATAATCGCAACCCAAGCTGCACCTCTGAGGCCACTGGTATAGACAAAGGCGCAGGTCAAGACAAATGAAATTACAATAGCCACATTAGGATGTATGGCTCCATTGCTGGCTACCTGGACAATAAACCCCAAACCAGCAAGCTGGAGTTGGAGGTATGGAATTATACAAAAAACACCAATCAGAGCAACAAGAACCCCGAGTAAACGACTGTCATATCTCTTTATAAAAAAATCGGATTGAGTATGAAGTCCGTAGCGCTTTCCCACTTTCCATAAAGCCGGGAGTATGAAAAAGGAAAGAGTATAGGCCAAGGCCCCGTATATCAAGATATAAAAAGTCGGTGCTCCTTTTGAATAAGCCCATCCGCTCGCACCCAAAAAAGTAAACGTGGTGTAAATCTCCCCAGCCATAAGAAGCCAGATTATGATGATTCCAAACCGTCTGCCGGCAACCGTCCAGTTTTCCAAGTTCATCTTGACTTTCCTCCCGGCAATGATACCTATGAGGGAGGAAAAAATAATTGTCGCAAAAATTATGATCAGCGCAGGGTTCACTCTTTTCCTCCTTCCTTGGGAGAATTGAACTTTTCTTCAAGAAGATAAGCAATAAAGAGAATAAGAGGCGTCAATAAAACCCAGGAGAGAATCCAGAATAGAAGAAAAGGTAATCCAAGGACGATAGGCTTAATTCGATTCACCAAAGGAAGGGCAAAAACCAGAGTAATAAACGGAATAGCTCCAAGAATCAGAGCATACTTTGTCCCTTTTTGCATCTATGCCTCCTTTCTTCAAGCCCGCTCATTATATCAAAAGGCTTAAAGAGAAAAAAACAAAAAAAGGGGACAGGCTACTTTTTTCCTTTTCATGAATGTCATTGCGAGCGAAGCGTGGCAATCCTCTGTCGCGAGCGCAGCGTGGCGATCTCAACCTTTATATGAGTTTGCGGAGCCTGTCCCGAACAAAGTGAGGGATCTCTTTCATTCCTCGCAATGACAATTATTAATAATAAAAAGTAGCCTGTCCCCTTTTATCCTAAAATTATAAGGCTTATAATGATATGTTCAATAATGACACTTTTCTGGATTTATATAAATTGAATACCCTATGAAAGATAAAATCGTTCTCAGAGGAATCAGGGTTCACAACCTAAAGAATATTGACCTTGATGTTCCCCTGAATAAACTCATCACTGTCACTGGAGTGTCGGGCTCTGGAAAATCCTCTCTTGCTTTTGACACACTCTATGCAGAAGGGCAGCGTCGCTACATCGAATCTCTCTCTTCCTATGCCCGCCAATTTCTGGAGAGGATGGAAAAGCCCGATGCTGAACTCATCGAAGGAATCACTCCTGCCATCGCCATTCAACAAAAAGCGGTTACTAAAAATCCTCGTTCCACTGTAGCTACAGTAACCGAGATCCATGACTTTTTAAGGGTTCTTTTTGCCCGAATCGGAACTGTTCACTGCCTTAAGTGTAGGCAGCCTGTCCAGAGAGATACCATCGATTCAATCGTAGCGGCTCTCTATAATTATTCTCCTGAGACGACAGTATGGATCTCCTTCTCGTGGCCGAGGGAAAAAGGCCTAGCCGCTCTTAAAAAGGACGGTTTTTTCAGGGTTATTCAGAATAAAAAGATTATCGACCTCGATAAAGCCACGCTTGGAAAGAAAAAAAACTTAGACGTCCTCGTCGACCGGATGAACCTAGACAGAGAAGACAGAGAAAGACTGGTGGACTCTCTAGAAATAGGATTAAAAAAAGGCAGCGGAAAAATCAAAGTCCAAACAAACAAAGGCAAAGAGTTTGTCTTTTCGGATAAACTTGAATGTAAGACATGCGAAATTGTCTATGAAGAGCCCTTTCCTAATCTCTTTTCCTTCAACAGTCCCCAGGGAGCATGCCCAACCTGCCATGGCTTCGGCGATTTGGCTGTGATTGATGAAGATAAGATTATCCCGGACAAGAACAAAACCCTAGAGGAAGGAGCTGTCGACCCCTGGACAAAACCACTTTCCAGAGGATTGATGGAAGAATTATTGCGCGAAGCCAGGAAAAGAGGAATTCCGACCGATATTCCTTTTAGAGATTTAAACGAGAAAGAAAAGAGTTTTGTAGTGGATGGGGGTGACGGTTATTATGGAATCAAAGGTTTTTTTGACTGGCTCCAGACTAAAAAATATAAAGTCCAGGTCAGAGTCTTTCTGAGCCGCCATAGGAAATATTTGCCATGTCCTGCATGCCAACAAATGCGCCTCAATCCCCATGCTCTAAGCGTCAAGATTGAGGGGCTCTCTATCGGGGAAGTCGTAGAGATGACAGTCCAGCAAGCCCATCGTTTTTTCAAGAGCGTGAAACTCGCCCCTTTTCAGAAACAGGTGGCTGAAAAGCTCACCATCGAAATCCAGAACCGATTGAAATTCTTGCTCGAGGTGGGGTTAGATTATATCGGCCTGGATCGTATGACCTTCACTCTAAGCGGCGGAGAGGCTCAAAGAATAAACCTGGCTGCTGCTTTGAGTGCCTCTCTTGTAGGCACTCTTTTCGTCCTGGATGAACCCAGCATCGGACTCCATGCCCGGGACAACCGCCGCTTGATAGAAATCCTCAAATCTCTGAAGGGTATCGGAAATACGGTCCTAGTAGTAGAGCATGATCCTGAAATCATAAGATCCGCCGAATACTTGATCGATTTAGGCCCCGGGGCAGGAGAAGAAGGAGGAGAGATTATTTTCGCCGGCCCCATGAAGAGCTTCTTAAAGGATCAAAATTCTCTCACCGCACAATATTTGAGAGAAGAAAAAAGGATAGAAATTCCAGAGGCCCGGAAGGCCTCACACAGGTTTATCGAGATAATGAATGCCCATAAACATAATTTGAAAAACCTCGATATTAGGCTCCCCATCAATGCTTTCACCTGCATAACAGGAGTCTCAGGGTCAGGAAAAAGCACTCTTCTCAATGACGTCCTCTATCAAGGATGGCAGGGGGCAACAAAAGACGGATTCAAAAAAATAAGTGGCAAAGGCGAGATAGACAAAGCCATCATGGTCGACCAGTCTCCTCTCAGCACTTCTCCCCGTTCAATACCTGCCACTTACACAAAGGCCATGGATGAGATAAGGGATGTATTCAGCCAAACCAGGGAAGCCAAAGCCATGGGATTCAAGCCTGGCTCCTTCTCCTTTAACACTGCTGGAGGAAGATGCGAGGAATGCAAGGGTGCCGGACAGACTATTGTAGAGATGCAATTTCTCTCTGATGTGGTCTTGACCTGTGAGGCCTGTAAAGGAAAAAGATTTAATAATGACATTCTTGAGGTTAAATACAATGGTAAAAACATTGATCATGTCTTGCAGATGAGTGTTTCCGAAGCCTGTAATTTCTTCTGTGAAAAGCCGAAGATCAAGAAAAAGCTGGCTCCGCTCGTTGAAGTGGGACTCGGGTATCTGAAACTGGGCCAGCCCACCACAACACTCTCCGGGGGAGAACTTCAGAGAATAAAGCTAGCTTACAACCTTGCCCATCAAAAAGGCAAAAAAATCCTGTACCTCTTTGATGAACCCACCATCGGCCTTCACCCCGACGATGTGTCAGTTCTCTTGAACTGCTTCCAGAAATTAGTCAACGAAGGACACACGGTAATAGTTATCGAACACAATCTGGATGTTATCAAATGTGCCGATCATATAATAGACCTCGGACCTGAGGGAGGTGAAGCAGGTGGCAAAATAGTGGCTCAAGGTTCCCCTGAAGAAATCGTTAAGGCAAAAAAATCCCATACAGCCCGCTACCTAAAAAAAATTATTTTTCAAAAACCTCACTGAAATATTTATCTAAATCCATGTTGAAATTTCTGGACAGTCGATTCTCTCTATCCAAAGTCCATCTTATCGGATTGTTTATGATATATTCCCTGATTGCGTTTAATTCCTTCGCAGAACGCACAATATGCTCAAAATAATTACTTTGCCAATCAAATCTGGGAAAACCGTTGTCGTGTATAATTCTTGCAGATTTCGCCTTGAAATATCGAACGATCTTGCCTAAAGTCTGTCCAGGGTGTTTCGTCAATATCCAATCTTTTTTCTCAGTAGAGCTGCGACTCATAAACACTGATGAGGTATGATTAAATCCGTTTCTCTTCCTGTTTCCACAATCTATGTGCGCTTGATTAAATAAGCTTCTTCTTAAGGATTTGTCATCTTTTGGGTTCTTATGATGCAAATTCTTATGTTCTTTATTAATAATGACAATCCCATGAATGTGATTTGGCATTATGATAAATGCATCAAGATCAACATAGGGAAATATGTTCGGAATATCCAGCCAAATCTCCCGGGCGACATCAATAATCGGGAATGAAATCATTATCCCATCAACAATATTTCCGAAATAACATACCCTCTCATCTGTGCATACTGTCACAAAATAGGCTCCAGAATCAGAATAATCATAGCCTTTCGAGCGAAGGGAACGACGGACAAGTTTCTCTGCTACGCTTATCTCCATTTCTTCCTTATAGATACCGATCATAGAGGAGTTAACTCATCAGATAGAGACTTAAATTTTTCTTTTTTTTCTCACTATTTATAAATTATCGTGCCTTTAGAAAGTATGATGAGCCAAAAAATCTTTTAGGTGGGTTTGATGAATCAAATCCCTGCATTTGACATCGCAATTTTTCGGTGTTATATGTCTCTCTTAAAAGTGCCTGTGATGGATACATACGGTTGGCTTTCCATCCTTCCTCCGCTTCTAGCAATCTTTCTCGCCATAAAAACAAAACATGTCTACATTTCTTTGACTCTCGGCATATGGCTTGGATGGACCATCCTCAACTCCTGGAACCCTCTCTCCGGTCTTATCCATACGATCAACGCCCTGGTTGCTGTCTTTAAGGATGAGGACAACACACGGGTCGTCCTTTTCAGTGCCATGATAGGGGCAATCATCACTTTCACCCAATATTCCGGAGGCATGAAGGGCTTTGTCAATTGGGTCGTAGGAAAAGGAGTCGTCCGTACAAGAAAATCTGCTGGGTTACTTGCCTGGTTCTTGGGATTTATAATCTTCATTGAATCCAGCATATGCGTTCTTGTTTCTGGAGCTATCTCAAGGCCTATTTTCGACAAACTCAAGATATCCCGCGAAAAGCTAAGCTATATCCTCGATTCAACATCTGCGCCTAAATGTGTCCTCATCCCTTTAAATGCCTGGGGAGCGTTCGTCATTGGCCTCCTCGTAACCCAAGGAGTTGAAAATCCCATCAAAGTCCTCGTCTCATCCATGCCCTTTAATTTCTACGCTATTATCGCTTTGATCCTAGTCTTGATTGTAGTTTTGACAGGTAAAGATATTGGGCCCATGAAAAAAGCCGAAAGAAGAGTCTTGTTCGAAAACAAGCTCCTTCGGGACGGTGCCGAACCCCTCGTATCTACCGATATTGTCATGATGGAGGAGAAAAAAAGCGTTCCTCCCAAGGCAATAAATATGATACTGCCAGTTGCAACTATGGTTATCACGATGCCCATTATTCTCCTCATAACGGGAAAAGGAAATTTAATGGAAGGATCAGGCTCTTTATCGGTTCTCTGGGCTGTTATAGCTGGACTTGGCATTGGTGCCATTGCCTATAGAATACAAGGGATAATGAAAGGAAAGGAGATCACTGATATCTTTATGAAGGGAGTAGGAGGGCTTATCCCTCTGGCAAGCCTGATGATATTGGCTTTTGCCATCGGTGATACCTGCGATGCCTTGGGTACCGGCCCATTTGTTGCTCAAGCTGCCAAGTCCACTCTGAATCCAGGACTCATCCCTGCTGTTGTCTTTATGGTTTCCTGCTTCATCGCCTTTTCAACAGGAACCAGTTGGGGAACTTTTGCCATCATGATCCCTATCGCTGTTCCGATGATCAACATCATCGGCCTCCACCCCGGCATAATCATAGCAGCTGTTTTGGGCGGAGGAGTCTTCGGAGATCATTGTTCTCCAATTTCCGATACAACTATCATTGCTTCTATGGCATCCGCTGCCGACCACATCGATCATGTCAGGACACAGCTTCCCTATGCTCTCATAGCTGCAGGAATATCCCTTCTTCTTTTTCTCTTATTTGGCTTCGCTTTATAAATATTGACTATTAGGAGGCTAACTCAAATGAAAAGACAGTTTAGCCGTGTTCTTATCGTTTCCTTATTGGGTTTATGGATAACCTTCTGGTGCGCTCTCCCACTTGCAACTGATTCTGGTCAATCTCTAACTTCTGAATCACAAAAGGAATTCGAGGAGTATGTTAAAGAACAGATGGCTTTGGATAAAGCTCCAGGGCTTTCGGTGGGATTCCTAAAGGGGGACAAGATCTGGACAAGGGCCTTCGGCTTTTCAGACCTTGAGAACAAGGTTCCAGCCAAGCCAGAAAGTTCCTACCGCTTGGCTTCCATCACGAAGACCCTAACAGCGATTGCGGTGCTGCAGCTGGTCGAGGCTGGTAAAATTGACCTTGATGCAGAGGTCCAAACCTATGTTCCCTATTTCCCAAAGAAAAAATGGCCTGTTACAGTCCGCCTGCTTCTCGGCCATCTGGGAGGAATAAGCCACTATAAAAACTATGCTGTGGAAGGCAGAATAAAAGTCCGTAAAAATACAAAACAAGCCCTGGCCATTTTCCAAGATTTTGACCTGGTCGCTGAACCCGGAACTAAATTCAATTACTCGAGCTATGGCTATAATCTCCTTGGAGCTGTCATCGAGGAAGCCTCAGGCGTATCCTATGGTAATTACATCAAAGAGCACATCTTTGAGCCACTCGGAATGACAGACTCTCGTATTGACGACCCAATAGAGATTATTCCGAATCGTGTCAGAGGCTACCGTCTGATCAGGGGTAAAATAAAGAACTCAGAATATGTGAATGTTTCAAGCCGATTTGCAGGAGGAGGAACCCGATCAACAATAGTCGATCTGCTCAAATATGCCCATGGAATAATCGAAGGCGCGCTTCTTAAAGAGGAAACATGGAAGCTCATATTCACATCCATGGCCACCCAAGAAGAACTTTTTACAGAATACGGAATGGGATGGCGCGTTAGTCCATGGAGAGGCCATTTCATGGTGAGCCATGGTGGCTCTCAGCCTGAAACAAGGACCCATCTTCTCATTTTTCCTTCTGAGGAATTTGCAGTTGCCATCGCATCAAACAGAGAAGGACTCAATCTCATGCCTTATATCAGAAGACTGGCTGAACTTGTCTTGGACGAAGACTTCGACAGCTCCACCTATGTTTCAGAAAATGCAGGACAGATAATCTATAATGCCTGCAATTCGACTTTCTCCTACGGGATGAGCCATTTCGATTGGCACGGAAAGCATACATCTAAGGATGAAAAGGACCTCACTCGAGCCTTTGATTATTTCAATAAACATGTCAATGAAAAAGCTTTGAAAAAGAATTTCAACGAAGAAAAAAACAAGATCAAAGCAGGCCTCCATCCGATTTCTGATCAAGCGATTGTGAAGGTTGGCACCTTCATGGCATCTTGCCTTAAAGAAACTCTGGGAGAAGACATGATCCAAATCTATCACAAAAGCGGACCCTTAGCTTTTTTCAGTGATTACATCAAAATCAGTCAAAAATGGCCTTCAAGCCGAAAAAAGTACAAATTCACAAAAAACTTCACAAATTTGATTTCTCGCTGGGAAAAAGATTGGAAGACAACCTATATCGATACTACCCGACATTTATTTATCACAATCAATACTGACTTTGATCTATTAGGTCCTGTATTGAAGAAAACCTTTGCTAAGGCAACTCTTTATCCTGACTTTACTGGAGACATGGAAAGGGTAGGTCGATATTTATTTGAGAAAAATGAAATACTGAAATCTCTTGATATCTTTAAGTTGGGCTATGAGCTCTATCCGAACTCACCTGCTTCCCGAAGCAACCTCGCTGCGGCTTATATCTGGGCAGGTAATGCTGAGGAAGCCAGACGCCTCTTCAAAGAGGCTTTCGCTCTTGACCCAGAACATCGCGGCGTGAGTATAAATCAGTTCTTCAATCTCGCGAGACGACTGGAAAGCAAAGGGAAAATAAAGGAGATTTTCGCTGTCGCAGACATTGCTATGGAGCTTTACCCCAAGAATGCTCAGCTCCATAAGAATGTGGCAGATATATACCTGAGGTCCAGAATGAAGAAAAGAGCCATTCACTTTTATAAGAAAGCACTGGAAATTGATCCCAAGCTCGAATCTGCTAAGAAAATCCTTGAAAGGCTTGAGAAAGAAAAATAAGCTGGGAACATCTCACATTCCGTAATGAAAGTTAATATTTTGAAGATTATGTCTGCATCAAAGAATTAGAGGCGCTCCAAGTAAAAGATTAAGAAGGGAGGGAGAAATGAAAAAAGGTGTAGGTGACCTTTTCCAAAAAGAAACAAAGTATTTCAGGGGAAAGCTTGGGGGAGGCCCCCTTCTCTGGCAGACTAAGCCGGAAACCTATAAATTCTACCCAAAGGCACCAAAGACTAAACTAGGTCCTCCCAACACAGAAGGAGGGATATCCCTATGGCAGGCTATAAACAAGCGCCGTAGTATCAGGAATTTTGCAGACGAACCCATAGATCAGACTACACTTTCTCAGCTTCTCTGGGCATCTCAAGGAATCAATGCGGAATCCATGGGATATGAGCTCCGCACACCCCCATCCGCTGGAGCCCTTTATCCAGCGGAGACATACCTAGTCATCCATAATGTAACAGGAATAGATCCGGGGATTTACCATTATGGAGTCAAAAATCATGAACTTGAACAGCTTCAACTTGGAGATTTTCGTAATGCCGTTGCTCTTGCCGCTCTTGACCAGGATATGGCGTTCGCAGCCGCAGCGGTGTTCATCTGGACCGCTGTGTTTGAAAGGTCAAAGTGGAAGTATGACCAAAGAGCCTATCGATACGTCTACCTGGACGCAGGTCACATTGCCCAGAATCTTGCACTGGCTGCCGTCTCTCTGGGACTGGGGAGCTGCCAGATTGGCGCACTTTATGATGAAGAAGTCAACTCACTAATCGATATAGACGGCGAGAAAGAAAGCGTCCTCTACATGACTGTTATTGGCCGTCCCAGGTAAATCTTAAAGACAGGAATTTCTTTGCTGTTCAAAAGTGGTTGAGAGAATAACAAATCAATCTAGGATAAAAAGGGAGGATTTACAATGAAAAGAAAAAAGCTTCTTTTTAACCCCCTGTTTTTCTTTCTTGTAGGCTTCTTCTTATTGGGCAGGCCCACTCTTTTTCCATGTACAGTGGCTGTGGTCTCTGGAAAAGCCACCAAAGATGGACGACCACTTATGTGGAAGAACCGAGATACCTCTTCTTTGGATAATAAAATTTCCATCTTTAAAGGTAAAAAATACAGCTTCATCGGATTGATTGATGTTAGAGATAAAATGAGACTGAATGTATGGGCAGGAATAAACACGGAGGGCTTTGCCATCATGAATGCAGCATCAGGAGACCTTGCTGAGAGTAATATGGGAATGAGAGATCATGGGTCCTTGATGAAGATGGCTCTTGGAGAGTGTGCCACAGCTTCTGATTTTGAAAGCCTTCTCGAGAGATCAAGCGGAAAGTCGGCACCAGCTTTGGCGTCATCGATGCCCTCGGAAATGCCTGTATTTATGAAACAACCAACTCGGCCTATGAAAAATTTGATGCCAATGACCACCGAGTAGCACCAAAGGGCTATATCATCCGGACAAACTATGCTTTTACAGCCCCTGAAAAAGGGGGAGGCGGAGGTTATATCCGGTTCGAAAGAGCCTCAAGATTGTTCGAGACTGCTTCTAAAGAAGGACTCCTCGACCATAAGTTCATTCTTCAGAAGGCAGCAAGAGACCTTGTTAATGAAAAGCTCCATTCCGATCCTCTCTTAAATCCCAAATCTCACGATTCATCATCACCCCTTTACATCAACACCAACGATACTATCAACCGCAACTCCACAGCCTCTGTCGCCGTTTTCCATGGAGTGTCAGAGCGGGAAAAAGCGCACCTTGCTACTATGTGGATTCTACTTGGCCAGCCCGTCTGTACCGTGGCGGTTCCCCTGTGGGCTAACGCATCCGATATCCCTCCAGAGCTTACTGGACCTCACACAGCCGCTCTAAATGACTTTTCCAGGGCATTGGCCTCACATCTTTACCCGGATCAAAGAGGGAACTTGTATCAGTATCTAAACATTTCACGCTTATTACAATATGGGAGAGATGGTGTATTGAATAGATTGCTAAAAATTGAAAACGAGGTTTTTACTCGAACAGAAAAAAAGCTGAAAGAGTGGGAAAAGAAAAAGCCAGGCCACCAAGATATAATTGATTTTGAAAAGGAAATCTCAGCGTGGGTCTTGGAATCCTTAAAGAAATCTTTCCCAGACATATAGAACTGGTTTTCACCTTAGAGAATATGTGGGCTTGATGAATCAAGCCCCTACATTGGGATCCCACACCAATATTAAGGTGGGTTTGATGTATAAAGCCCCCCACAGAAAAAATAAAGGTTATTCTTCTGCAGGTTTTTCAGGCGGCGTCTCAGGAGACTTGTCAGCAGGAATGAGCCCCACTTTTTCTCGGATTTTTTGGTTAAGCTCTGCGGCCAACTCTTCATTCTCTTGCAAAAGCTTTTTTACATTCTCTCTTCCCTGTCCCAGTCTCTCTTCTTTGTACGAATACCAGGTTCCGGCTTTCTCAAGAAGGCCCAAATCCAACCCACAGTCGATCAGATCCCCCTCCTTCGAGATCCCTTCGCCATAGATAATATCAAACTGAGCTTCTCTGAAAGGTGGTGCCATCTTGTTCTTAACGATCTTCACTTTCACTCTATTTCCAATGACCTTATCTCCCTCTTTCAGGGCAGCAAGGCGTCTTATATCGATTCTCATCGAAGAGTAAAACTTCAATGCTCTCCCGCCTGTTGTCGTCTCGGGGCTTCCTAAAAAAAAGCCGATTTTTTCTCTAATCTGATTGACGAAGATAAAACAAGTTTTGGAGCGGCTAACGATTGCAGTGAGTTTTCTTAAAGCTTGAGACATGAGCCGCGCCTGAAGTCCCATATGGGCATCTCCCATCTCTCCTTCAAGTTCTGCCTTGGGTACTAAAGCTGCAACAGAATCGACCACTATGACGTCAACGGCACCGCTGCGCACCAAAACCTCGGCAATCTCCAAAGCCTGTTCTCCATAATCTGGCTGAGAAATAAGCAGGTTATCCACATCCACTCCGACACTGGCTGCATAACTGGGAGCCAAGGCATGTTCAGCATCAATAAATGCAGCCTGACCTCCCTGCTTCTGAGCTTCTGCAATCACGTGGAGAGCCAGAGTTGTCTTTCCGGTTGCTTCAGGCCCAAACATCTCCACAACTCTTCCTCTCGGAACACCCCCTATGCCTAAACTCAAATCAAAAGCAATAGATCCTGTAGGGATAGAGGCCACTTTTACCGCTGCTCCCTTTTGTCCGAGCTTCATCACAGAACCTTTGCCAAACTGCTTTTCTATCTGAGAAAGAGCTGCATCAATCGCTCTATCTCTCGAAGCTTGCTTTTGTTCAGGTTCTTTGTTCATTTTACCCTCCTTTACCCAACGGGCATGATTCGATTATAAAGATTTCTCTCTTTTCTTTTTTCTAATCCTATCTCTAACTTTTAATATCTAAATATTAAGATTGGGCAATTATCCTAAGTTATTAATCCGGATCTTTATCCGCTATAATCATAAAATCCTTTACCTGCTTTTCTTCCCAGATAGCCTGCGTCCACCATTTTCCTGAGCAGCGGACAAGGCCTGTATTTTGAATCTTTGAATCCCTCATAGAGAACTTCCATGATATTCAGACAGACATCCAATCCTATGAGATCGGCAAGTGCTAATGGCCCCATAGGATGGTTCATTCCCAGCTTCATCACGGTGTCAATGGCTTCTGCTGAGCCAACACCTTCCATCAAGGCATAGACAGCTTCGTTGATCATAGGGATCAAGATCCGATTCGATATAAAGCCAGGAAAATCATTAGCCTCAACAGGAGTCTTCCCCATTTTTTCTGTTAATCCTTTTACTTGCTCGAATGTATCCGTTGAAGTGGCGATTCCTTTTATCAATTCCACCAATGCCATCAGAGGGACAGGATTCATAAAATGCATCCCCATAAATTTAGAAGGACGCTCGGTTAAGGCAGCGAGACGCGTCACAGAAATGGAGGATGTATTTGTCGTGAGGATGACTTCAGGCGGAAGGAGCTTATCGAGCTCCTGGAGGACATTCCTCTTCACATCAAAATCTTCAAATACAGCCTCCACCGCAAAATCTGCATCTTTGAGTTCTGAAAGATCTGTTGTGGTCTTCATGCGACCCAATATCGCTTCTTTATCCTCTTCGATTTTTCCTTTCTCCGCTAATTTACTCAAGCTCTTATCCATTATCTTCAAAGAACGCTGGAGTAAATCATCGCCCATATCATTCAGAATGACTTCAAAGCCTGAAGTGGCAGCAACCTGAGCAATACCCGTTCCCATAGTTCCTGCGCCTATTATTCCTATTTTTTTTATATCCATCATTCCTCCTTGCTCATACTATTTCTACAGCCATGGCCACTGCGTCTCCGCCCCCTAAACAGAGCGCAGCCACGCCCTTTTTGAGCCCCCTATGTTTCAATGCATAAACTAAAGTTGTTAGAATCCTTGCTCCTGTAGCCCCAATCGGATGACCCAATGCCACAGCCCCTCCATGAACATTCACCTTTTCTCTATCAAGGCCCAGTTCTTTAATCAGAACGACTAATTGCGAGGAAAAAGCCTCATTTATTTCGAATAAATCCACATCTTCGATCTTCCAGCCCACGTTGGCTAACAACTTCTCGATGGCTCCCTTGGGTGCATACATGACCATAGCAGGCTCAACTCCATTTGTAGTGGAACCTAAGATCTGGGCCATAGGCTGAAGTTTTTTCTCTTTTACAGCGTCGGCAGAAGCGATTACGACAGCAGAAGCCCCATCATTTAAACTAGACGCATTTCCTGCTGTAACTGTCCCATCTTTTTTAAAGGCAGGTCTTAATTTTCCTAATTTCTCTATGGTGGCGTCCTTCCTGGGACCTTCATCCACATCAAAAATTATAGGATCACCTTTTCTTTGAGGAACTTCCACCGGCACAATTTCATCCTTGAAATATCCCTTCTCGATAGCATGGAGAGCCTTCTGGTGACTGCTTACCGCATATCCATCCTGTTCTTCGCGGGAAGCGCCAAATTTCTCAGCGATAACTTCTCCTGTCATTCCCATGTGCTGGTCATCGAAAGCACACCAGAGTCCATCAAGGATCATTGAGTCCTTCATCTTCATGTCGCCAAATTTCACGCCTTCTCTTACTCCCCACAAGAGGTGAGGTGCCTGACTCATGCTCTCCATCCCGCCAGCTACGATAATTTCCTTTTCCTCACGCCAAATAGCCTGAGCAGCCAGGGCTACAGCTTTCAGAGCTGACCCGCAAACCTTGTTAACAGCAAAACAACTCACTGTGGGGGGAATTTCGCCCTTTATAGCGGCTTGTTTAGCAGGAGCCTGGCCAATCCCTGCTGAAACTACATTTCCCATGATTACTTCATCAACATCTTCTCCTCGAATCCCAGCTCTTTTTACTGCTTCCTTGATGCTAAGACCTCCGAGGTCCGAAGCCTTATAGTTTTTAAGAGTTCCTAAAAAATTACCGATGGCTGTTCGCACAGCGCTGACAATTAATACATCTCTTAATTCACACATATATTATACCTTTCATATAAAATTGGGATCGAAACAACTCATTTTTATCACAATTGAAAAACAGTGTAAACCATTCAAAAAGGGGACAGGCTACTTTTTTACCAACATGAGAGATTGCGCAGCCTGTTGCGAGCGCAGCGTGGCAATCTTCTTCATTCCTCGCAACGACATAGAGGTGGGCTTGATGAATCAAGCACCTACATAAGAATCAAGCACCTACACATCACAATCAAATCCCGCAGAAAAGGGGACTGTCCCCTATTTTCCTTTAAGAAAGGCCGATTATATCTCCATCATCAGTGACATCCATTATCTCTGCTGCTGGAGTCTTGGGCAGGCCAGGCATAGTCATGATATCTCCGCAGTATACCACTACAAAACCAGCCCCAGAGCTGATTGAAACATCGGTAACGATAAGAGCAAAATCACGAGGTCTTCCCAATGCTTCATCATCGTCTGAAAGAGAATACTGTGTCTTCGCAATGCAAACAGGCAGTTCTCCAAACCCTTCCTTCTCGATCCTGAGCGCTTTCCTTCTTATCTTTCCTTCCATTGCAACAGAGGCTGCGCCATATATCTTCTTAGCTACTACCTCTATTTTATCCAGAAGAGGCATCTCTGAGGGGTAGAGAGGTTGGAACTGGTTTTTCTCTTCTTCAATGACATTTAAAACCTCATTTGCCAGATCCCTTCCGCCTTCTCCACCTTTACCATAGACTTCGCTTTTTGCTACCCTGACTTTTTCACTATCACACAAATTGAAAAGTTTATTTGCCTCAGCCTCAGTATCTGTTGGAAATATGTTGAGGGCTACTACAAAAGGCACTCCAAAGACTTTTAGGTTCTCGATATGTTTCTGGAGATTCTTAAATCCCAGCTCCACAGCCTCCACATTTTCCTCATCGACTTTATCCAACTTCACTCCTCCGTGAAGTTTTAAGGCCCTTAGGGTAGCAACCAGGACACAGGCGTCAGGTGGAGAAATATGCCCTTTTCTCACGACAATATTGAAAAACTTCTCTGCCCCAAGGTCTGATCCAAAACCAGTTTCGGTGACGACAAAATCTGCCACTTGAAGGGCCATTCGAGTAGCTATCACAGAATTGGTCCCATGGGCAATATTGGCAAAAGGGCCGCCATGAATCAAAGCAGGGGTTCCTTCCAAAGTCTGGACAAGGTTAGGTTTGATCGCATCTTTAAGCAAAGCTGCCATCGCTCCCTGGGCCTTAAGCTCCCTGGCAAAGACAGGCTTTCTATCCGGAGAATACCCGATCAATATATTTCCGAGCCTTTCTTTTAAATCTTTTAAATCTTCTGAAAGACATAAAATGGCCATAACTTCAGAAGCAGCTGTTATATCGAACCCTGTTTCCCGGGCTATCCCCCGAAGCGGTCCTCCGATACCAACCACTACCTCTCTTAATACCCTATCATCCATATCCATGACCCTCTTCCAGGAGACTCTTCGGCAATCGAGGGTGCCGCAGACACCTTCAAAATGAAGGCGGTTATCCACCATAGCCGCTAAGAGATTATGTGCTGCTGTGATGGCATGAATATCTCCTGTAAAATGAAGGTTTATCTCTTCACGAGGTGCAACCTGGGCATATCCTCCTCCGGTCGCTCCACCTTTCATCCCGAATACTGGCCCCAATGAAGGTTCTCTTAGGGCTACAACGCTCTTCTTTCCTAAGAGACTCAAGGCATCCGAAAGACCGATAGAAGTAGTTGTCTTCCCTTCTCCCGCAGGTGTAGGACTCATTGCTGTAACCATTATGAGCTTGCCTCTCGTATTCTCTCTTTTAGTTACTTTATTCGTGGAAATCTTAGCTTTGTACGTCCCGTATTTCTCCAAGGCTCCTGGATCTATCCCCAATTTCTTGGCAATCTCCTCTATTGGCTTTATTTTAACTTTCTTAGATATTTCCAAATCATCAAGCACTTTGACCTCCTTATTTTGGATTTAGTTTAAAAGAAGATCTTACAAACTTGCTCTCTTCTCGATCTTTCCTTTTGAAATCCTGGAACATTATATCATATTCTTCTATTAGCCCTTCATCGGCAAAACTAAAATAGCAATTATTCCCGATGATGATGTGATCTAACACTTTCAACTGCATGACATTCGCAGCAAAAACCAGCTCTTTTGTAATCTCCCTGTCACTCACAGAAGGTTCATGATCGCCCGAAGGATGATTATGGACAAAAATCAAGGACGAAGAGTTACATCGGAGGGCCTCTTTCATGATCTCCCTTGGATAAACAGCGCTCGAATCCACCGTTCCTTCAAAGACAGTTTTCTCCTCTAATATCTTGTTTTTTGCATCTAAGAAGAGAACCTTGAATTTTTCCCTTTTTAAATCCCTGAGCGCATGATAAAGATAATCGAAAACCTCCTCTGATGAGTGACAATAAGGCCCTTTCATCATTCTTTCCTTGAGAAAGCGGCGAGAAACTTCTTGGATGAGCCTGAGGCCAATAATATTTCGAGGTCCGATTCCCTTTATCTCCTGGAGTTCATCAATCGGAGCCTCCAGCACTCCCCTTAATGACTGGAATTTTTTAAGGGCTTTTCTAGCCATCTTCTTACAATCTTTGCGAGGAGTTCCCAGAGTCAACAGAAGCTCGATGACTTCATAATCTAAAAATCCTTTGAGCCCACCCTTTAAAAACTTTTCCCTGAGTCTCTGTCTGTGCCCTTGCTTCCTCGGGAGGCTTTGATTTCTCTCTCTTAGGTAATGGTCCATATTCTTTAACCTGCACATCTTGTACTGTTAGATTCTCTTTTAATCATATTCGGCATTTTTTATGAATAATCCAAGCTTGCTCACAAATATGACGAAGAAAGGACTAAAAATTTCGCAATTTCATTCATTTCTCTTTAAACCTATTGGCTTTGTCCCAAAGTGACAGGATATAAAATGAGAATAAAAGGAGCAGGGTAATGTCGGAGCGGCATTGAAGATTTAGCCTTCCAGAGCCGTTCTTCGAGGGAATCCGGTGAAGCCGGACACCGAGTATGTTTGAGCGCAGCGAGTTACGCAGGTGCCGAGAAGGGCGACGAGGGAATGGCGTGAAAAATCTGAACTAGAGCGGAGACATTACCCTGCTCCTTATGCTGATCTTAATTTAATCCCGTTACTTTGGGACAAAGTCAATCTACTAAAGATATCCCACCAAAAAGACAGACAAATAGCAAAAAAATTGCCGCTTATATAAATCTAGAAAAGAGAAGTGTCCTGCTCCATAATCCTATTCCGCAAGCATAATATCAAGGGAGGGATTATTCTCTTTTGGCTGAGAAAAACTTAATTTTATTAAGCCTGTCGGCTTCCTTTATTTTCAACCTCAAGATATAAATAAGAACCATTATCGCTACCCACATCCAGACTAAAAAGACATGGATAGCTGTTGATTCCTTGATGCCCGTGGGCGAGGGGATGATTTTTTCTGGCTCTTGTTCTTTCTCGGCTTGCGTCGCTTGGTCCTTTGCCTGCGAAGTTTCTTGCTGGGCGTAATCGTATTTTAAGACGAAGGACACAAGACATAAGGCGAGCAATAAAACCAATGCGAAAAACCTTTCTTTTCTCCTCATCACATAAGGCTCCAAGCCGTCATAACAATGGCATACACAATAAACGCATAAGCGATAACAGTGATAATCTTGCCTTTTCTCTTTGCTGGTTTGTTATCGATGAGTGGCAGAAAAAAGAAGAGAATAACGCCCAACAAGATCAGAAGTACTGCTATAGTATCTCCGCTTATGAAAAGAATTGTAGAAGGGAATATCTTCAGTGTCTGGAATAAAAATAGAAAATACCATTCAGGTTTTATTCCCTCTGGCGCTGGAGCCATCAAATCTGCTGCCTTTTCAAGAGAAGGAGGAAGAAAGACCGCTACAGAGAAAAGAATACCAACAAGAAAAAGCCAGACAACCATTTCCCGGTAAACGAAGTTGGGCCAGAAGGGAAGTTCTACAAATTTCTCCTTTTTTCTTTCGGCAGCAAGGGGAAGGCTCATTCCGTGCTTTTGGATGAGATAGATGTGCACGGCTAGAAGAATGATCAATAAAACAGGAAGGATGCTGACATGAAAGCCAAAAAAGCGGGTCAAGGTGTCTCCTGTAATATCCTCGCCTCCCCGGAGAAACTTTGTTCCCCAAATACCCACGACTGGAATAGACCGGGGAATATCTGTCCCCACCTTTGTGGCTGCAAGAGAAAGGTCATCCCATGGAAGGAGATATCCTGTAAATCCGAAGGCGAGAGTAAATACGAGAAGAAAAACTCCACTCATCCATGTCGCCTCTCTCGGCTTCCGATATGATTTCGTAATCCATATACTTAAAAGATGAATGAAAACAAAAGCGATCATGAAAGAAGCGGACCAGCTGTGAACAGACCTGATGATCCAGCCAAAAGGAACCTCTGTCATTATTCGACCCACGCTCTTGTTGGCCTCCTCCAGGGTTGGATTGTAATAAAAAACAAGAACAAATCCTGTTATAACCTGAATGGTAAAAAAGAGGAGAATCGCACTTCCTGTGTAATACCAGATAGAATGCTTGTGTTGTGGGATTTTTTTCTCCCTTAGAAATTTAATCACGTTCGAGAGGCCAGAGCGCTCATCCAACCAATCTTGAATTCCAATCTTAAAATTCTTAATACTCACTCCACATCCTCTCTCTTAATGACTAAATTTTCCTCCTCGATGACCAAGACCAGTTGGCGCAGCGGTTTGGGAGGAGGTCCTCCGATATTGCGGCCAACCTCATCATACCAGCCATCATGACAAGCACAGAAAAACTTCCTCTCGTCAGGAAGATAGGCCACATTGCAATCCAGGTGAGTGCAGATGCCCACAAAAGCTATATAGCTTCCATCCTCGTTCTTTTTTAAAAGCCCGGGTTTTGTCCCCCATGAAAATTTCCGAACAGAGTTCGATCCCATATCCTTAAAGTCTGAAAACGGCAGAATAATCTGGTCCGGCTCTCTCGTAGGAGGAAAAATAAATTTAACAACAGGGTAAAAGAAAGAACCCAGCAGCGCTGCAATCCAACCTCCAAAGAGGCCGTTTAAAAATTGACGCCGCGTGAAAAGAGAATGCTTAAGCTTCATCGTTTAAATTTAAAGATTCGTTTAATTTTTTCTACGACCAACTTTCTCCTCAAGGCTTCGATACCGTCGGCAGGCCTTACGCTTTTGGGACAGACTTCGTTGCACTTAAAAACTGTATCACACCCCCAGGCTCCCGCTTCTGTGTTTACTCTTGACCAATTCGAGAAAGGTCTTTTATCCCTGGGATCTTTCACGAATCGATAGAGCTTAGCCAGCGCAGCCGGCCCGAGGTATCTTTCGTCCCTTGAAATTACCGGGCAAGCGCTGTAACAACATCCGCACAATATGCAATTAATATACTGGAATATTTTATCCATTTCTCTCTCTTCAATCCGATAACCCTTCTCCAAAAGGCCGCCCTCGGGATGGAGATAGGGTTCGATCTGACGCATGGCTTCAAAGAAGGGCTCCATGTCAACGGCTAGATCTTTTTGAATTTCCAGGTTGACCAGAGGCTCTATAACTATGGGAGAAGACTCCAGTGAGTCGAGCTCTACTCGACAAGCCAGATTAAACTTTCCGTTTATCACCATAGCACACGAACCGCATATCGCCTCCCGACAGCTATACCTGAAGGCAAGAGTGCAATCCTGCTCATTCCGGATTTCCATCAAGGCTTCCAAGATCGATTTTTGCTCCTGCGTTTCGTAAAGATAATCCTGAAAATAGGGATATTCATCCTTTAAGGGATCATACCTTAGAATCCTAAACTTATAATCCATGTCAGTATTTTCTCTCTGCAGGTTTGTATTTTTCTATCATTACTTCTTTATAATCGACCTGAGGTTTTCCGTCTTTTAAAGTCACTTGAGTATGTTTGAGCCAATCTTTGTCATTACGCTTTTTGAAATCAAGCCTGTAGTGAGAACCTCTCGTTTCTTCCCTGTTTAAGGCTCCTAAAGTAATGACTTCTGCTAAATCGAGCATGGAATCAAATTCGAGGATATTCACAAGCTCTTGACTGTAGCGAAGGCATTTGCCCGAGAGATAAACTCTCGTGTAATCCTCTTTTAGAGCATGGATTCTTTCCAGCGCATCGGCTAAATCCTTTTTGTCTCGGAAAATCCCCACCTTCTCACTCATAATGACTTTCAACTCATTCAATAAAAGATGAAGCTTCTGCCCAGAATCTTTCTTTCCCCATCCTTCTATTCGCCTTTGCACTTCCAGTGCACAGTCGAGGAGGATTTCCTCACTCTTACCCACGCCTTCGCTTCCTTTAACAAACTTCGAGGCCTCTTCTCCTGCAATTTTCCCAAAAACAACTGTATCTAGAAGCGAATTTCCGCCGAGCCGATTAGCTCCGTGAATGCTTACGCATGCACATTCTCCAGCAGCAAAAAAGCCTTCGACGATGGACACACATGCCTTGTCAACATCAATCCCCCCCATGGAATAATGCTGGGCAGGCTGAATAGGAATAGGGGTTTCAATCGGATCAAGCCCAGCAAAATCGATACAGATCTCCCTGATTCCTGGAAGCCTTTTTTTGATCTTTTCTTCCCCTAAATGCCTAAGATCAAGCCGGACATACTGGTTTTCAAAGCCATTTCCTTTATCAATCTCTGTCTGGATAGCACGGGCGACAATGTCTCTTGGGGCAAGCTCCATGGCTGAAGGGGCATAATCAGCCAAGAATCTTTTCCCTTTGTTGTTCATAAGATATCCTCCTTCCCCGCGCGCTCCTTCTGTAATCAAGATGTTTTTAGGGAACAAGGAAGTGGGATGAAACTGGACAAATTCCATGTCTTTTAGCGGAACACCCGCCCTGTATGCTATTCCGATGCCGCTTCCGTGGTTGACGAAAGCATTTGTCGTCCTCAAATAAACTCTCCCGTATCCCCCAGTAGCAAAAATGACAGTCTTGGCCCTAACAGGCATGATTTGACCTGTAGCCAAGTCATAGACCACAACTCCCAAACACTTCCCATCCTTAACCACGAGTTTGGTCACCAACCACTCATTGTAGAATCGCACATTCTTTCTTAAAGACTGCTCAAAAAGAGTATGAAGGATAACCAGGCCTGTCCTGTCAGCCGCATAACATGTCCGCGGAAATCCTGCTCCACCGAAAGGCCTCTGGGCAATTACTCCCCCTGGGAAACGGCTGAAAGGAACTCCCAGATGCTCTAATTCATATATGGCGGAGATAGCCTTTTCACACATCAATTCCGCAGTATCCTGATCAGCAAGATAATCGCTGCCCTTTATGGTGTCAAAGGCATGTTTTTCCCAGTTGTCATCTTTTCCGTCAGGGTTGTTTCCCAAGGCTGCGTTTATTCCGCCTTGGGCAGCAACAGAGTGGGATCGGAGGGGATGGACCTTGGATATAACAGCCACCTTAAGGTGAGGATCGCTGGAGAGAGCAGCCGCCAGCCCAGCCAATCCTCCCCCGACGATAATGACGTCTTCGCTTATCATTCAGTAATTCCTGGTGAAGTAAACGATAAGTAATAAAGCGCTTAAAACAAGGCTCAGTAGAGTAAAAATCCAGAAAAGCAACTTCTCCTTCCTGAGCCCGAGATCGATGATGATAGTCCGCAGGCCATAAAGCGCGTGGAAGACTACAGAAATGATCAGCAGAGTGTCTATAAGAGGATTTGTATGAAGAACAAGAGCCCAATCAGGCTTCTGTTCCTTTGTCATCAAAAAAAAAGATGTTAAAAACTTGATGCTCAGGAGAATGATAAGCAGAAGACCGCTCACGCGATGGAAAACCCATACAAACATCAGACACCTTCCTTTTTGGGAGTGTATATTTAATTAAAGTCATAAAAGAATGTCAAGGAAAAGAGAAAAGGGGATAGGCTGCTTTTTTTCCTTTTTCTTTATGAGATTGTCGCGCAACCTTGAGTTGCTCTCAATGACATAAGGAAAAAGTGGCCTGTTCCGTTTTCTCTCCATAAAAATGGAAGAAATATTTAAATTTTACGTCAAAATTATAGCTATAAAAATACAAATTAGAGGAGAAAAACATGTCCAAAATCCATGCTGTTTTTGCTTTGAGTATTCTTTTCTTACTGGCTGTTTCCCTGACTGCCCAAGAGGTTAATGTGACAGGAGACTGGGAAATGACAATGACAACTCCACGAGGAGAGAGGACCAGTAACATTCACTTTGAGCAGGAAGGTGAAAAAATTACTGTGACAATGGAAGGTAGGCAAGGAGATGAGATTAAAGTTGAAGGTACGATCAAAGGGAAGGAAATTGAATGGACGATCACTCGCGATACTCCTAGAGGCGAATTCACGATGACTTACAGGGGTAAAGTAGAAGGAGATACGATTTCAGGGGAAGTCGAAATGGGCGATTTCGGATCCTTTGAATGGACTGCAAAGAAGAAATAACGCACCGTTATTAAAGGTTTCATCTTCTCTTGTAAGAAGAAAACTCCTTCCATTTCTCATGCACATTTCCCTCTGTCGATGCAAATAACTCTTTAAAGATCGGTGCCCATGGCTTAAAATGAGAAACGAAAGTAAGAACTTATTCGTTTATTTAAATAAAAAGAAGATTCCACTCTTTACTCCGTCTAAGTTATGTGCGGAGGAAGAAAAGTTGAGTGAGAATGGAAGAAAAAGAGCTAGTTCGACGGACTATGCAGGGCGACGAGGAGGCCTTCGGTGTGCTCGTGAAAAAATATAAGACAAAAGTCTTCAACCTGGCTCATAGCCTAACGCGCGACCGCGACGCAGCTGACGACTTGGCTCAGGAATCATTCATCAAGGCCTATTTCGCGCTTCCTAGGTTTAAATTGAAATCAGAATTCGGAACCTGGCTCTATCGAATAGCCATAAACACTGTTAAAGATTATTTAAGAAAAAAAGGCAGGATTAAAGAAATTGCTTTTGAAAAAGAAATAGAACATCTCGTCATACAGGAAGATGAAATGGAGAAAAAACAAAAAAAACAACGGGAAGAACAAAACAGAAGGCTCGTTCATCACACTATTAAGACTATGCCTGAAAAATACCAGCTCATCCTGTCTTTAAGAGACATCCAAGGCTTTTCCTACAGAGAAATTGCCGATATCTTAAAGGTTTCTCCAGGGACCGTGGATTCCCGTCTTCACAGAGCCAGGAGAAACCTTCGAAAAAAAATTGGATTTATCCTAACTCAAAAAGGAGGAACGCCATGAATTGCAAAAAGGCTGAAAAATTTCTCCTGAAATCCCTTGATGGACTTTTAAGAAATGAAGAGACTCAAAAGTTCGAAAAACATCTCGAACGATGTCTGCGCTGTCAAGCAAAAAAAGAGCAATATCAAGCCATCCGCCGTGCCCTGAAAGAAAAGGACTATCTCGAACCCAAGCCATACTTCTGGGAACGCCTGAAATCCAAACTTAAAGAGGAAAAAAAGTATGAGCCATGGTCACAATGGAAGCGATGGAGCCTCAGAGCAATTCCCCTCTCATTGCTTATCGTCATAATACTAGCAGCCACTATCATCTTGCTTATTCCCACTGAAAAAGAAGAGCTCAGTGAATCTGGAGTTCTCCTTCTACGAAACCTCAACCCTTTCCCGGAAACAAGGACATTGTTAGAAGCAGAAAGCATTGAAAATAGAAACATGATGCTCATCTTCACTGCCACGCAAGAACGAAACGGCGAAAGGAGATATTTTCCATGAAAAACCATTACAAATTCTGGATCGTTTTTTCACTTATTATCGTCTTTGCCGCAGGAATGGCAGGAGGCATCCTTCTGGACAAGTACGTCATCACAAAAAAACCAGAAAAGACGAGGAAAAAGAGAAGTTCTGTTCGCTTCCCCTCTCTGGATATAATGGCTAAAGAATTGAATCTTACCTCTGAACAACAGGAGCAGATAAGAGAGGTTTTTAAGAACAATGAGGAAAGGTTTAAAATTCTAAGAAAACAGATCGACGAACGCTTCAAAACCATAAGAACTCAGCTTAGAGAAGAAATAAAAAGTGTCCTGAATGATGAACAGAAAATTAAGTTCGAAGCCATGATCGAAAAATACGTCTCTCAAAAGAGAAAAGAGAAGGAAGAAAGAAAGAGGCACTCCCCCAAAAACAGAAAAGAAAAAGAAAGATAGAGCAGTCTGGATTTGATTTATTAAACCCCTAGGCTTGTTTAAAATATAAAGAACGAAAAAAATAAACTCGAATCAAGGAGGAAAGAAAAATGAAGCGAACAATCGGATTATTAGTTGTAGTGATTTTTTTCACGGCAATGTTTGCTCAAACCCAGCAGAAAGAAAAAACTCTCACCCTGAGTCTTGAAGACTGCATCGCAAAAGCTGTGGAGAATAACCTTGGTGTAGCCGTCGAGGTATTGAGGCCAGAGCTTGCAGATATTTCGGTCTCCTTCGCCAAAGAAAAATTTATGCCGAGTCTAAGCTTAAACTACGATACGACCAGTCGAAATCAGGCATCATACTCGTGGCTTGAGTCCGCAGACGCAACAATAACAGAAAGCAGCAGCTATAATGCTACTCTTTCTCAGAGCATCCCTACCGGAGGCAACTTCTCTGTTGTGCTTTCCGGCTCTAAATATGATACAAACCAAAGGTTAACATCAATCAATCCCCGCTACAGCAGCACTTTAAGATTCAACTTTAGCCAGCCTCTCCTTAAGAATTTCGGTTTTAAAACAAGCCGCAGAGAGATCATCGTTGCCCAGAATAATAGGGACATCTCAGAAATAAATTTTAAAGAGGCGCTCCAGAACACTGTCTACAGTGTGGAAGAGGCTTACTGGAATCTGGTTCACAGCATTGAAAACCTCGAAGTCCAGAGACAGTCCCTGAAATTAGCACAGGATTTCCTGGAAAGGAACCGCAGATCAGTCGAAATCGGAACAATGGCTCCGATCGAAATCTTGAGTGCCCAGTCTGAAGTGGCGTCCCGGCAAGCAGATATCCTTGATGCTGAGGCCGCCGTGAAGAATAATGAAGACACTCTGAAAACAATCATCAACCTGGCTGCTGAAGCAGGAGAAGAGGCAGATCTTTTAAAAATAATCCCGACCGATAAACCCGCCTATGAGAAAAAAGAGATAACTTTCGATGAGGCACTCCTCACCGCCATGAACAATAGACCAGATTTACAATCGATGAGGATAAGCCTGAAAAATGATGAGATAAATCTAGGCTATGCCAAAAACCAACTCCTTCCGGATTTAAGTCTGAATGCGTCCTACTGGAGCCCAGGAGTATCAGGGACTCAAATCCTGTTTGACAAGACTAACCCATTCGCGCCCCCAATCGGTACAATCCCTGGTGACGCTTCTGATGCATTAAAGGATACATTCGGTTTTAAATACAAGAATTGGACCATCGGACTAACCCTTACCATTCCGTTTAACACATTCTTTTCCCGTGCGAACTATGCCCAGGCAAGAGTGAATCTGGAACAGGCGAAGCTTCAATTGGAGAACCAGGAGCAGCAGATATTCCTTGAAATAAAAAATACTGTAAGAGCGGTTCAGACAAATTATCAACGGGTGCAGGCTCGCACAGTGGCTCGGGAGCTGGCTCAGAGAAAATTGGAAGCTGAAGAGGAAAGACTCAAAGTAGGACTTTCCACAAACTACATCGTACTTCAATTTCAAAGAGACCTCGCTACCCAGCAAACGCAGGAACTCCGGGCTGTCATCGACTACAATCTTTCTCTAGCGCGTCTCGATAGATCTTTGGGAGTAACACTCAAGGAAAAAAATATCAAATTCTCAGAAATTTCAGCGAGATAAAAATTTAGGAAGAAAATAAACTTTAAAGAACTCCAATATTAACCTATAATAGAACGTTTAAAATGAAAAATCTGAGCAGGCGTAGTGCATCTTTTCTCCTCTTTCTTTTTGTCTTCTCCCTTTTCTGTCTTTCCGACGTAAACAAAGAAAACTACTATGTCAAGGTTCCAAAATTTCCAACTTCCCCCAAAATCGACGGTAAACTGGAAAATCCTCTCTGGGAAAAAGGAGCTGTGCTAGACACCTTTACCCAATACGAACCCCAAGAAGGGGCTTCGCCTTCTGAAAAAACGGTGGCATACATTGGATATGACAAAAAGAACCTCTATATTGCTGTGCGCTGCTTCGATTCCAACCCGAAAGCCATCAGAGCCTGCCTAGCTAAAAGAGATAGTGCCTTCGGTGATGATGAAATAACAATTTATCTCGATACCTTCAATGATAAAAAAAGAGCCTTTGTCTTCCAAGTCAATCCCTGCGGCATTCAGGCTGATGGCATCTATACTGAAACGCGACGAAGGGGCCGCGGACGAGGATTTTTTGGATTCGATAGAAATTGGGATACATTCTTTCTCTCAAACGCTCACAAAGATGATTCAGGTTATGCTGTCGAAATGGCCATCCCCTTTAAAAGCATACGATTCCCCAATACTAACTCCCAGGTCTGGGGACTCCAGATAATGAGAACAGTCAGGAGGAAAAACGAGGAAATCTACTGGTATCCCCGTTCGCGCGATATCAATGGTTTCTTGATCCAATCCGGAACTTTAGAGATAGATGGGACTATTGATAAGGGCAAAAATTTCGAAGTAATGCCAGTATTTACGGGTCTGAAACAAGATGATGAAAAACTCGACCCTGAAGGAGGATTAAATCTCAAATACGGAATAACTTCTGACCTAACAGCAGATATCACCTACAATCCCGATTTCAGCCAGATAGAGGCTGACATGCCCCAGAACAATGTCAATCAAAGATATGCCCTCTATTATCCTGAAAAGAGACCTTTCTTCTTGGAGGGAAAGGATTTTTACGATACACCCTTTGAGCTCGTTTACACACGAAAAATCGTCGACCCTCAGTTGGGAGTCAAGCTTTCCGGCAAGGTAGGAAAGACGACCATCGGCTTCTTAAGCGCCTATGATATAAACCCCCCACATATCAAAATCTCAAGCGATTCTGAAGAGGAGGATGAAGAAGAAGAGAATCCTTATAGTGCCATGATAAATGTTTTTCGTCTGAAAAGAGACCTTTTTTCAGAATCCCACATCGGCATTATTGTTACAGATAAAGAGATGGGATATTCCTGGAATTCCCTTACAAACAACTACAATCGAGTTGCCGGTATAGACGGTCATTTCAAATTCAAAAATTATTATACCTTTTCCTTCCAGATCTTGAGCTCCTTAAGCAGATTTGAGGAGGAGAAAACTGATTATGTCCCTGCCCTGAGCTTCAGTCTGAGCCGCAATGCCCGACATCTTCAACTCTCTGCTTCTTGGAGGAGCATCCACCCTGATTTTGAAGCATCCACCGGTTTTTTCCGCCGAAAAGACATCCACTCCCTCAATTCCCGCATTAGTTATGCTTTCCTTCCTCAGAACGATTGGATTATTTCTGTCCGGCCATCCTTCGAATACAGAAGAATCTATGATTTTGACAACACTCTAACTGACGAGGAGTTCCAATTTTCCACATTCATAAGTGGGTGGAGGCAATCTCACTTCTGGGCCACTTTTTCATCTGAACTGGAGAGATATGAAGGAATCAATTTTCATAAAAAAACATTCCGAACAAATTTCAGGTCAGAGCCCTTTTCCTGGCTGAGCGGAAACATATCCTTTTCGTTCGGCGACAGCATATATTACGATGAAAATCCTTATTTGGGTTATAGAACTTCATTAGGAATAAGAGCGACCCTAAAACCCCTCCCCAACCTTCGCCTATCTTATAACCTTAGAAATGTTATATTCTTAAAAGAAAAAGGCGGAGAAAAAGAATATGAGGTAAACATCCTCAGCCAGCGGGTCACTTATCAGCTTTCTCGTTCGTTATCTCTTCGCATTATAACCGACTACAATGACTACCACGGGGAACTCTATAACAGCGTCCTCTTCAGCTATGAATATAGACCCGGAACAGTCTTTTATATAGGTGTAGATGACAACCAGGAAAAAGACGACTCAGGAATCTTCAGGAATGAAGGTCGTTATTACTTCGTCAAATTCTCTTACTGGTGGCGGATATAAATAAAATTCTACTGATACCATTCCATATCATAAACATATCAACTGAATAACACTTTATCCTCCCGAGGAAATCCCGGTAATATTCTAAAATTTAATTTATGTTGTCAATGAGAAGAAGAGTAAGTTATGATTGTTCTTTTCTACCCCAATTTGAAAGGACGACGGGCATGATCTCAGCAAAAACATCGATTTCTTTTCGCAACATCTCCAGTCTTCTCACAGCAACTGCACTCTTGCTGCTTGTCTTTTCTGGAAGTGCGACTGCGGTCAAATTCACAGAAGCGAAAAATGTTTCTTCCGTCTATCCCGGTGAGACATGGGAGAGGATAAAGGATCCCTCTTCAGCCGGGTATTCCATCCAGAAACTAGAGAAGGTTCGTGAGTATGTTAAAACTCTGGACACCACCGGCCTAATTGTTGTGGTCGGGGGAAAAGTCCTGTTCGAATACGGGGACCTAAAAGAGCTGAGTTATCTAGCTTCAGTCCGTAAGAGCATCCTCGCCATTCTCTACGGAAAATACGTGACCGACGGCACGATCCGTCTCAACACCACTCTAGAAGAACTGGGCATCACTGACAAAGAGGGGCTTCTGCCGGTGGAACGGAAGGCCACCATCGACCACCTGATCACTGCGCGCTCTGGAATATATCACCCCGCTTCCAATGCAGGAGACAGCACAGCCTATGCCCCGCAACGCGGTTCGCAGCAACCGGGCGATTACTTTCTCTACAACAACTGGGATTTTAACTGTGCCGGGTACATTTTTGAAATGTTAACGCGCCAGGTTATCTATGACACACTTGAGCACGACTTAGCTGTGCCTTTAGGCATGCAGGATTTCGACCGCCTTCGTCAGCGAAAATCAGGCAACCTCAAGCGATCACGCTTCCCAGCCTATCATATCTGGCTTTCCACCCGCGACATGGCCCGCATTGGGTATCTCATGCTTCGCGAAGGGGAATGGAACGGACGCCAAATCATCCCTCAGGTTTGGGCTCGTAAGATCAGCCGCATCAAGACTCCATTAGAGAGGATGAATCCCGAGCCCTACAGGAAAAGCTCCTTCGGCTACGGTTACATGTGGTGGATTTGGGACGGCCCCAATGCTGTCGGACACTATAAAGGAGGCTATACAGCCAGGGGGGCCTACGGCCAGTACATCACAGTACTACCCGCCATGGATATGGTTATCGCCCACAAGACAGCAGTTCCTCCTAGGAAGCGCTCCGTCCGTAGTAACCAGTACATGGGTATCATTGAGCGCTTGATCGCAGCGCGCACCGAAAGTCGTAATCCTTGATGTCCGCTTTTTTCAAATTTTATTCCCCCCCCACAGCGCCTGGCACACAGAGGGGCACAAGGATTTATCCTGTAAGTACTTTCATTTCCGTGACAGCGCGAATTATTTCGGAAATTCTTGAAACGACCTTGAAGATATGGCCTTCCCGAGCTGTCCTTAAGCATTTGGAGATGCTCCGGCGTTCTCTTTTTTATTTTTAATTGTTCTATTAATGCGATAGAATATCTAAATATAGATGAAAAAATATATATTTCTATTCCTCGCTCTGATTGGAGTTCTTTCAACTTCATCCCTTCCAACAGAGAAAAAAGAATTCAATCTTCCAGAAATCATCAAACTCGGCATAAAAAACAACCCGCTGATTTCTGCAAAACTTAAGGAAATCGAAGCCAAGAAAGCAGCATATCAGGCATCAAAGCGCCTTTTCAACCCCGAACTTGAATTTCATAAGGGGAAGGGAAAATTTTACGATAGCTCTATAAAAAGAAACACAGATGGAGTATCTCTGAGCCAATATATCGAAAATCCCTTGAAGAGACATTATCGCATCCAGATGTTTGAGAAAGCTTGGCAAGCTGCTGAGAATCGGTTCGATTTCTCGAAGCTTGAACTTTTCTTTCAGATAAAAAATTTCTTCTACAAAATACTTCTGCTCGAAAACAAAGAGGATTTTGCTCAAAAAAACCTAGTCTCGATCAGAGAAATCCACAAGCTTATCGAAAAAAGGGCAAAATTAGGAGAGGTCAAAGAATTAGAGGCAATAAAGCTCTATGTCGAAACTCTGAAAGCCCAAAAAGAGTTGAATAAAATCCAGACAAAATTAAAGCTGGCCAAAGAAAACTTAAACAAATTTTTGGGTCACTCACTGCCTTCAGATTTTTCTGTTTCAGGAAAGCTTGACTACAAGCCTTTGGCAATCGTTGAGAAGACTCTCCTGGATAAAACTCTCCTTTCTCATCCCCTAGTCAAAACCAAAGAGAAAGATCTAGAATATGCCAAAAGCAACCTGAGCTATGTCAAATGGCAGAGATTTCCTGATTTTACACTCTCAGGGTTCATCCATAACGAACTGGACGGCAAGAATCAAGGGATAGGGATTTCTCTCGATATTCCTCTCTGGAATTTTAAATCGAAAGAAATCGCAGAAGCGGAAAACCTCCGCTTGAAGCAGAGCGAAGAACTCAGGGCTCTCAAGATGGAAATAACGACCGAAGTCAAAGTAAAACTGAACCAGCTGATGCTATCAGAGGAGTCTATAAGAATTTTTCATGCCGGCCTCCTGAAACAAGCCGAAGAAAGCCTGAAAATCTCTGAGGTAAGCTATAAACAAGGTGAAATCTCATTGATCGATTATCTAGATTCCCAAAGGACCTATTACAGCATCTTAAAGGATTACCAGGAATCTCTTTATGCCTGGAATGCCGACAGGGCAGCCTTGGAAAAGGCTACCGGGGGAGACATAAAATGAAAAAATATATTATTTTGCTCTCAATCTTGATCTTAGCTTCTTGTGGAGGCGGAGAAAAGAAAATCGCATCTCCCTCAAACGAGCAAGGACCAGATACTCACAAGCATGAATCTTTGAAGCCGGAGGAGAGTGAAAAGGAAGAGCACGAACATCCAGAACTCCATCTGCCTCCAAAAAAACAAAAAGAGTGGGGAATCGTGGTCGGCACAGCAACCAAACAGGACATTGCCTCAGTAATTACTCTCCCCGGGATTCTCGCTCTCAATCTCAACAAAACAGCCAACATCTCTTCCTTTGTTCAAGGAAAAGTCATCTCCATGGCTACAGATTTAGGGGACAGGGTGAGGAAAGGACAGGTTCTGGCAACGATCAACTCACCTGAATTTGCCCAGGCTCAAGCCGCTTTTTTAGAAGCCAGAGCAAAATTAAACCTCAGCAGAAAAGAGTATGAAAGAGCCAAGATGTTATTCAAGGAAAAAGCGATCGAGGAGCGGGAATTTTTAAGAAGAGAAGCCGAATTTGAAAAACTCTCCACAGAAGTAGGAGGCTTAGGATCAATCCTTCATTCCTATGGGATGGATCATGACCAAACAGAAAAGCTTGTAGAAAAAAGCGTCTCCATGAAATCCGATGATGAACTCTGCGAGCTCTGTAACCCGAATCTTCCCATCCTCTCCCCAATATCGGGCACAACTATTTTCAGGGATGTCATTGTCGGTGAACATGTCGAACCCCAAAAAAACCTCTTTACCGTCTCAGACCTCAGTATTCTATGGGCACTTTTGGACGCTTATGAGAAGGACTTGCCTTTTATCAGTAAAAAAAGTGCCGTCGTCATCAAATCTCCCCTTTACCCCGAAAAAGAATTCATAGGAAAAATAACTTACATAAGCGATATTATCGATGAAAAGCTACGTACAGCTAAAATCAGGGTCGAGGTCCAAAACCACGAAAGACTGCTCAAGCCTAACATGTACATCCAGGGGATTGTGGAAAATAAGGAGGCGGAGAAAAAAATATTGGCCATACCCGAAGAGGCCATTCAAAATATCGACGGAGAAAAAATAGTCTTCATCCTAGAAGAAGAAAATGTCTTTGCTGTACATCATGTGGAATTGGGTGAGAAAATAGGCAGCAAAAGAATCATAACAAAAGGCCTGGAAGAAGGAGAAATAATCGTCATAAAAGGAGCCTTCACTCTGAAAGCAGAGCTCAACAAGGCAACCTTCGGTCATGCGCATGTCCATTAGCCTGAATTATTCATAAACAATGCCTCGTGAATTATCCAGGTTAGTCGAAGAATGAGATTTTTAGGGAGTAATCAGACCTTATGATTTCTAGAATCATAGCCTTTTCGTTGAAGCAAAGGCTCTTCATAGTCTTGGCTACAGTAATTGTAGCTGGACTGGGCCTTCTCGCCTTCCAAAGACTGCCCATAGATGTTTTCCCAGATCCTTCCCCCCCTCTCGTTCAGATCTACACAGAATCTGAAGGAATGGCACCAGAGGAAATAGAGAGGCTAATATCATATCCTATAGAATCTTCCATGTTTGGTCTGCCAGGTGTAAAAAATATCCGTTCCTTCTCCACCTTTGCGCTCTCTTTAGTTAATATTTATTTTGAAGATAAAACAGATATTTACTGGGCCAGACAACTTGTCTCTCAGCGCCTCCTTGAGATCAGAGAAAATATCCCTGCCCAAGCTCATAATCCTGTTTTAGGGCCGATTGCCACAGGCCTAGGGCTGGTTTATCTGTACTACCTTGAAGGAGAGGACCATTCACCTCTCGAGCTCAGGACTATTCAGGACTGGCTGGTGAAATATGAATTAAAATCGGTACCCGATGTATCCCAGGTCTTGAGTATCGGAGGAGACATCAAACAATTCCAGGTCCTGCTCAATCCTAATTCTCTTCTCAAGTACAGCTTGACGATTTCTGAAGTCACAGAAAGAATCAAGAAAAACAATCAAAACATCGGTGCAAGCTTCATCACCAAGGGAAAAGAAGAATATATCGTCCGGAGTGTAGGGCTCGTTCAAACTCTGGATGACCTTGGAAATATCGTTATCGCTAATTATCAAGGGACTCCTATCTATTTAAAAGACCTGGGTTCAGTCCAAATACTCCCTGCAATCAAAAGAGGGGCTGCATTATCCAATGGAGAAGGAGAAAAAGTCGTTGGCATGGTATTAAAGCTCTTCGGCTCCAACACTGCAAAGGTCATCAAAGACATAGAAGAGAGGATTTCCGAAGTAAACAAATCCCTTCCTGCTGGGGTAAAGATTGTGCCTTTCTACAACCAGGCCTCTTTAGTCAAGAAATGCTTCCAAACAGTCTCTACAAACCTGATAATCGGAATAATCCTTGTCATTATTGTTCTTTTCCTCTTCATGGGAGATTTTCCATCCGCCGCCATAGCTGTTTTTTCCTTGCCGTTCTCTATTCTTTTTACCTTTATCATGATGCAGAGGACAAATCTGGCAGCAGACCTTATGTCATTCGGGGGGTTGGCTATAGGAATAGGTCTTATCGCTGACGCGGCCATCATTTTTGTCGAAAATACCCACCGCCATCTCCAGACATCCCATGAAAGCAAAGTGCAGGCAATAGTCCGAGCAGGAGAGGAAGTCGGCCGACCGCTATTCTTTGCCGTCATGATCATAATCCTGGTTTTCCTCCCTATCTTTACCCTAACGGGTGTGGAAGGCATAATGTTCCGGCCAATGGGCTATGCTATATCTTTCGCGCTGGCTGGGTCTTTGATCTTCGCGCTGGTTTCTGCTCCTGCCCTTTCTCACTTTTTTCTAAGGCGAAAGAAAACGGCCACAAAAGAACCGTTCCTAATAAGAAGCATAAAAAAAGCCTATCTTCCTTTTTTTCTTTTGTGTCAGAAATACCGAAAAAGAGTATTCTTCATAACCTCTGTTGTTTTTATCATAGGAGTTGTCTTGTTACCATTTTTGGGAAGAGAATACATCCCCGCTTTAGAAGAAGGCACTCTCCATCTCAGGGCCACTTTTGATCCCAACATCAGCCTTCAAGAAACAATCAGCATGGCAAATTCTGTGGAAAAAGCTTTAAAGGAAACTCCTGAGGTAACAGGCGTTCTGACGCGCATTGGAAGGGGCGAAGTAGGAAGTCATGCCCACTTCGTAAATGATGCTGAGATCCTTGTCCAGCTCAAGCCAATCCAGAAATGGAAATATTTCAAGAATAAAAATGAGCTCCTCCACGAGATTGAACACCGTCTGGAGGAATTCCCTGGAATAAATCTCAACATCACCCAACCAATTGCCCACAACCTGGACGAGCTCATAACAGGAGTAAAAGCCCAATTAGCCATAAAACTCTATGGAGAGAATTTCGACATACTAAAGGAAAAATCTATCGAAATAAAAGACGTGGTCTCTTCCATAAAAGGAGCGGCGGATGTCCAGGTCGAACAGTTTACAGGGAAAAATCATATTCAGGTTGTTCTCGTAAGAGAGAAGATCGCCCGCTATGGAGTGAATATCGACGACATTCAGGAAACAATAAAAGCGGCAGTGGGTGGAATCACAGTCGGTCAAGTCTATGAGGACCGGAAAAAATTCGATATCTTTCTCAGGTTTCAGCCTGAATTCAGAAAAAATATCGAAGAGATCGAGAATCTTCTAATAAGTCTTCCCGGCGGAGGTAAAATTCCTCTTGAGCTTCTCGCTTCGATTAACGAGGTAGTCGGACCGCGCCTGATAAACCGGGAACACAACAAGCGCTTCATTACAATTCAATGCAACATCAGGGAAAGGGATATTGGCCGATTTGTGGACGAAGCTCAGAAAGAAATTGAAGAAAACGTTGTGCTCCCTCCCGAATATTCTCTCAAATGGGGCGGACAGTTCGAACTGCAACAGAGAGCAAATAGAAGATTGGCGCTCATCACCCCTATTACCCTAATTCTAGTCGCGCTTCTTCTTTTCACTATCTTCTATTCCTTTCAGGAAGTCCTCATAATCCTCATCAATATTCCCTTGGCTCTTACAGGGGGAATCATTGCCCTAAAAATCTCCGGTCTCTATCTAAGCATCCCTGCTTCCATCGGATTCATCGCTATCTTTGGTATTGCATTAGAAGACGGCCTTGTGCTTCTTTCGGCTTTTCGCCAGAAGCTTCTTCAGGGAGTCACAATGAAAAATGCCATCTTCGAAGGTGTCAGCTCCAAGATCAGACCCGTCTTGATGACAACCTTTACCACTATTTTCGGGATCATGCCTTTGTTATTAGCAAAAGGCCCGGGAGCTGAAATCCAACGGCCTTTGGCTACGGTTGTGGTAGGAGGCCTCCTAACCTCTACTATGGTTACGTTACTGGTTCTTCCTCTTGTCTACGAGAGCCTAAAAAAAACAGAAAAATAACTAACCTAGATTATTCACCAGGCATTTTTTATGAATAATTCAGGGGAATTCAGATCATTAAGTCTCCACCATTGATATCAATAGATGCTCCTGTAATATATGTAGCCTTTTGAGAGCAGAGGAATACGACCAGATCACCAATTTCCTCAGGAAGGCCTAGCCTTTTGATTGGGAAGGAATCAATGAATGCATTTAGTTCAGCCTTGGTCGTCGTATCTCTCGCCATTTGAGTATCTATGAGACCGGGACAGACTGCGTTGACCGTTATCCCGAAAGGGGCTGTTTCTTTTGCCACCGCTCGTGTTAATCCCAGAAGCCCCGCCTTGGAAGCTGTATAGTGCGCTCCTCCCAATGTGCTCACACTCCTTCCCGCTGATGATGAGATATTCACAACGCGGCCGTAACCATTTCTTTTCATAAAAGGAATCACCGCTTTTGAGCAGAGGAAAGGTCCGGTAAGGTTGACTTTTATTATATCTTCCCATTCTTTAAGAGAGAGATCCTGCAAGCGTGTCCGAAACATGATTCCTGCATTATTGATTAGAATGTCTATTTTTTTAAATGCTTTCAATGCAATTTTTACCATTTCATCGACTGACCTTTCTTTCGTTATATCCACCTGAACAGGAACTGCTTCCAAGTGCTTCTCAGTCAGTGCCTCTGCTGCCTTCTTTGCATTCAAGCTATCTATATCAGCAACAAGAACTCTTGCCCCCTCTTCCGCAAGCCTGAAAGCGATACCTCTCCCAATGCCCCGGCTTCCACCTGTTACAATAGCCACCCTTCCCTTAAGCTTTCTACCTTCAATGCTTATTTTATTACCTTCTTTCTTTCCGCTCGTCATGGGTTTTCCTCCCTTCATAGATCAATATGCTTCAATCAGAGATGAGAACGCTTTATAGAATATCAAAAAAAGGTGGGAGGTTCTATTTTTCATATCGATTTTAAAAAATTAATTTTTATTTTCCATTTTAAAGTTTAAATAAACCCTATGCAAATGATTGTAAACGAAAGAATAAAGATAATTTCTTGCCCGAATTTTCTGTCCTTGAAATTTTGTATATTTGGTGCTATCATTATTCCCAAAGACTTCAAAATCTCGTATCCAGCTTCAATCTTGGAGAAGTAAATTATGAACAGGAAGCTTATTAGACCTAAACTCTCTGAAGTCAAAGAGAGAATGAATCGCGAATCGTCAAAAAAGAAAATACATCCTCCTTTCGAGACCCATGCTGAGAATTATTACCACCTTAAGCAGATGAATAAGAAGACTCCCATGGCAGTTGTCTTTATAGACGGAGAAGTTATCGAAGGTTACATTGAATGGTATGACAAAAACTGTCTAAAGCTCAATAGAGATAATGCGCCCAACCTCTTAATCTACAAGAACAGCATAAAGTACCTCTTTAAGCTGAGAGAAGACAAGAAAAGTCAAGTAAAAAGAAAACCAAAGAAAAAATGAATCTTCCCAAGATAGGGATAACTCTTGGGGATCCTGGCGGCATCGGGCCGGAGATCATCTTAAAATCTTTTTCTTCAGAAAACCTCCTTCCTCCAGCCCATTACATCCTTTTTGGTTCCTCCCGTATAATTGAAGAAGAAAAGAGAGCCTTAAGCCTC
>CP070825.1:2440501-2483473 GCA_020344415.1 Candidatus Aminicenantota bacterium | reverse complement strand
AAATAGGGGAGGCTAAAAAGAATGATAAGCACTGAAATCCCCGCTGAAATAAACGTAGTAAAGAGAGCTTCTCCCAGGAATTGATTAATCAATTGCTTTTTCTCAGCTCCTGCCACCTTTCTTATTCCAACTTCTCGCGCCCTTCCGGTAGAGCGGGCAGTGGACAGATTGACAAAATTAATACTGGCAATGATTAAAATAAAAACTGCAATTGCAATAAAATAAAAAAGATAGGTTTTGTTTCCAGTACTGCCCAGTTCATTACGGAGGTTCGACGTTAAATATATGTCATTTAGCGGCTGAAGAAAAAACCGCTGTGCAAATCCAACCTTTTTTTCGAAATCTCCGATAATGTTAGCTGATACATTATACACACCCTCAATAAAAGCGACTGAAAGATTCTCACTTCTGGTTTTGATATAGGTGTAATAGCTATGACTGTACCACAATTTACCGATAGAAGCGTTTTGCAAAGATTCTTCCAGAGCTGCAAAAGAAAAGAGAAAATCAAAAGTGAAATGAGAATTTGACGGGACGTCCTCTACAATGCCGGTAATTTTGTAATCTGTTTGATAATTAATCGATATTGTTTTGCCAACAGGGTTTTCACTGCCGAAGTATTTTTCTGCAGTACTTTCCGTAAGAACAGCTGTATAGGGCTCTTTCAATACTGTTTCACGATTACCTTTGATAAGTGGAAACGTAAAAACGTCAAAGAAAGACTGGTCTGCATACAGAATCCCGTCTTCAAAAAACTGTTTTTCCCCATGTTTCACAATACCGCTACCCTGGGTAAAACGTACGGCATACTCAACTTCGGCAAAATTATCGAGAATTGCCGGGGCAACAGACGGTGCAGTGACAGCTGCATATTTTACAGGCTGGTCTTTTGCTCGAAATTCCATGGCGACGCGGTATATTCTGTCCGCATCTTGATGGAAAGTATCATAACTGAATCCGTAGAGAACATAAAAAAGAATAAGCAGGCAACATGCCATTCCCAGGGCAAGTCCGACTATCTTGGTGGAGGAATACCCTTTGTTCCTTTTGATGTTTCTTAAAGCGATCTTGATATAGTTTTTAAGCATGGTTCCTCCCATGCATAGAGTATCTTTGAAATACTCAGGTATTGACCGAATCAGATACCCCCAGAACTTAAGCCTGGCTTGAAGCTTTCCCTTCTCTTCAGCAATAGTGCTGTATATTTCCATAAAATCACCAAGCTTTGCATCTTCCTCATCTTTGAAGATCCTTTTGATCAACCACTTGCAGAGCCGCGAGGGCTGGGGGTCTTTTGTTTTATGTGTCATAGCCTTTCTCCAAACTAGAGATAGTGATATTTGCCCAGATCGATTGTTCCTGATTTTTGGTTTTTATCAGGGCATCGACGCCATATTTGGTGAGTTTGTACAGTCTTTTGCTCCGGCCGCCGCGTTTTTTGGTGGATTTCCCAAGATAGGAGAATAAATATCCTTTCTTTTCCAGTCGCTCCAGAGGAACATAGACCGCGCCTAACACCCATTTCTTTTCGGAAGTTTGGATTAACATTTCAGCGATGGTGACTCCGTATGCGTTATCCTCAAGCCGCCAGACCGCCAAAAGTATCATCTCATCGGTTCGCGAAAGCATGCCCATGATTCAACTCCTTTTATTTGTCTAACATTGTTTAGACATATTATATAGTATATACGGAATTTCGGTCAAAAAGGTTGGCACAGGTTTGAAATCCCCGAAGAATTAAGAAAATCGGAAAAAGATCAGGTAAATATGCAGACTGTACTTAATTTCTTGTTATTCACTCATACCGCAGAGAATCGACCGGATTGGCTGTAGCGGCTTTTATGGATTGGTAGCTGACAGTTAACAGGGCGATAGTCAAGACGAGAATGCCCGATAGTGCAAACGTCAGGATATCTAGGCGGGTGCGGTAGGCAAAATTCTGCAGCCATCTGCCCATGAAATAATATGCAACGGGCCAGGCGATAAGGTTAGCTACAAGCACCCATTTTGTGAATTGTTTGGATAACATAACGACAATTCCTGGGACAGAGGATCCGAGAACCTTCCGGATGCCGATTTCTTTGGTTCGACTTTCTGCTGTAAATGAGGCCAGCCCCAACAGCCCCAGGCAAGCGATGAACAGTCCCAAGAGGGTAAAAATTCCTAATATGCTGCCGACCCGTTCATCAGTCCGATACTGACGGTCAAAGTCTGTATCCAGAAAAAAGCTCTCAAATGGATTCCCTGGGAACAATTCCTTCCATTGGGATTCAACAAATGCCAATGTCTCTTTTAGGTTGGCGATATCTATGGAAAGAGTGATATAATAAAAACTCTCTGGTAAAAACTCCATAACAAGAGGCTCTACCTCATTCTGCAGCCCGCGGAAGTGGAAATTCTTTGTAACCCCGATAATTGGATTTTTCCGCCCTCCGTATCCTGTTAGCAGACGCTTTCCAAGCGCTTCTTCAGCACTGCTCCAGCCAAATGCTTTTACAGCTGCCTCATTGATGAGGAATGCTCCCATTACATCTGTGCTCATCCCTTTTTGAAAGGCTCGACCAGCCACAATTTCAATTCCATAGTTGGGAATAAAATCATAATCAAAATACATATGGAACATGGATTGATTCTTAGGGTCGTCTTCTCCGACAAGCCTGATGCCAAAATTAGAAACTCCTCGCCCCGGAACAGTGGAGGAAGCCGTGACACCAGATATAGAAGGATGTTTGGAAAACACATCTTTTACTGATTCATAATTTTTCTGAGTGTTGATTCCTCCCCTGAGAGGGAGAATAAGTTTTTGTTCTTTTTCGAACCCTAAATATTGCTCCTTCATGAAGTTAAACTGACTGTACATGGTCAGGGTTCCAATAATCAGAACAATAGATACGGCAAACTGGAAGACTACAAGAGCAGTCCGCATGATGACACTGCGAACACCGGCCCTAACGGTTCCTTTGAGGGTACGAGCTGGCCTGAAGGCGGAGAGTACAAACGCAGGATACAGACCCGCAGACAGACCGACCAAAATTCCCCCTCCAATCAAGGAAATCAACACGATTGGATTTAAAAGCTCATCGAAGCTCAAGGATAATCCGGTTAGATTGTTCAAGAATGGAATCGTGAGCCTGACGATGACTATTGCCACGCCTAAAGATGTGAACGCGATGAGCATGGATTCTCCTAAAAACTGACCGATAAGTTGAGGCCTTTGAGCACCCACAACCTTGCGCAGGCCCACCTCTTTGGCTCTGTTCGCCGCGCGGGCGGTGGAGAGATTCATGAAGTTCAGACAAGCGATGAGCAGAATAAAAAGCCCGACAAAGGAAAAAATATAGATGTAGGTGGGATTCCCTGGCGGTTCGACTTCGTAACTGAGATGAGAATGGAGATGGATGCTGGATATCGGCTGCAGGAAATAATGATGCGAAGTTCCCCAGTTCTTCAACGTTTCGCCCACATATTTATCCGCGATTCGGCTGATTTGTTGAGAGAACTCCTCCACATTCACATTCGGTTTGAGCTTGATATATGTAAAAAACATGGTTGAATACCAGTTGGTCATCTCATTCCATTCGGCGAGCGTTTCTAAGGAAACAATCAAATCGTACTTCATATGCGTATTTACTGGTGAATCTGCAACAACTCCGGTTATTTCATACGCTCTCTCGTTGATTTTCAGAGCTTTTCCCAAGGGATTGGCACTACCGAAATACTTGTGTGCCAATCTCTGCGAAATCACCAGAGTATATGGGCGGATCAGGGCTTCCTGGGGATTTCCCTGAATAAACGGAATAGTGAATATATCAAACAGTTCCTGGTCCGCAAGCATGATACGGTCTTCGTAAAAGGATTTCTCCCCTCTCTTAACCAGTCGGGCGCTAATCCGTAGAATGCGGGCAGCATATTCGGTTTGGGGATAATCGGTCTTTAAGGCAGGAGCCACAGTGGGCGAGACGAGAGCGAAAATCCTGTTTGCGGTTTGGGTGCGGATGTCTACAGAGATCCGGTAAATTCTTTCAACATCCTTATGATACCTGTCATAACTCAATTCATGGCGGACATAGATGAGAATGAGGAGACAACAGGTCATACCGATAGCGAATCCGGCTATGTTGATTAAGGAATATCCTTTATGCCTTTGGAAATTTCGCAAAGCGATTTTTAAATAGTTTTTTAGCATCGTAGACCTCCAGTGGATTTTATCAATGACGAGGCAGGGGAGTGACTCGATCACGCGGAACCAGTACCAGGCTTTTGCTTTCCATCTTGGCCCGCAGCCGGTCAATTGATGATAGATTTCATCGATGTCGTCAGAAAACTCGTAAAAGTCTTCTCCTCTCAAAAGCAGTTTGAGGAGAATGTAGGGGATAAGAGGCGGGCTCTTCTTCCTTTTCTCCATTTATTCTGCCTTCTTTTCAAACGATAGTTTTTGAATGCCGTTCCAGATGGAAGAATGGACGCGACGGATTTCTTTCAAAGCAGAAATGCCTTTGGGAGTTATCTCATAGTAATATCGGCTCCGTCCCCCGCGTTCCGAAGTGGGGTCACCCGGGATCTTTTTCACATATTCCTTGGTTTTCATTTTCTTCAGGGTTTTGTAGATGACGCCAAAAGACCAATATCTGCCGATATCTTTTTGGACTTGTTCTCTTATGGTCACCCCGTAGGCATTGTGTTTGAGTTTGTAGACCGCCAGAAGAATGATTTCCTCTGCCCTGGATAAGAGTATCATCTGTTTTTCTCCTATTTGTATGCAAAAGGCATTTATATATATAGACGTCGAAAATCAAAAAAGGTTGACGATAATTTCCTATCTTGCTTTCTGGATAAGAGGAAGGAAAGTGAAATCGTCAACCTTTTGTTAGAGAAATCAGTCTATATTGATGATGAGCGTCCTTGAAACACCCATTCTGTTTTTCTATACAGGAGGCAGTCTATGTTTAAAAATTACATAAAAACTGCTTTAAGGAACATATCGAGAAATAAGGCTAATTCAATCTTAAACATCATGGGGCTAGCAGTCGGAATGGCTGCTTTCATTCTTATCCTGCTCTATGTCCAGTTTGAACTGAGTTTTGACCGCTATCATGAGAATGCCCGCAGGATTTACAGGGTCGTGAAAGAAGACCCTGGGAATTATTATATGGGCAGCAATCAATATGCGGTCACCCCGGGTCCATTAGCCTCCGCCTTGATCGAGGAATATCCTGAAGTCCTGTCTGCCGCGAGAGTAGAAAACCGTGGACACCCATTGATTTCCTACGGACAGAAAAGCTTTCTCGAAACTGAAATTCATTTTGGGGATCCACAGCTTCTCGAGATTTTCTCTTTCGATTTCATGAAAGGTGATCCAAAAACGGCGCTCGAAGATCCGTATTCGATGGTATTGTCCGAGAGTGCAGCCGCAAAATATTTCGGGAATGAAGTCGCTTTTTCAATTCTATTTCCAACCTAAAGAGATGAGAGATAGTAATTATTCGGTCTTATTGCGTAGAGATTCATCCGTACGACCACCAAGGTATACGCCCATTACTTTTGTCACGTTTCCGCTTTTGTCCAGTATGAAACGGAGACGAAAGACACCATAACCTACTAGAGCAAATGTGTCTTGATTAAGCGGTATTAACTTATATTCCTTTCTCCCATCCCTCTGATAGTACAATCTGCCTTCACGGAGATACACGTGCCTGGGACCATAGTCACCCGCATATTTTTTGAGTGTCGCTTCAGAAACCAGGACAGGATTTTCCTCTACCTGAATGAGATCTTTGATCCAGGGGATAGTCATTTTTGCATATGAATTTTTAGGGCTCCATTCCAATGTCTTTTGAAGATGTTCAAAAGATTCCTTGTTTCTGCCTGTCTCAAAATAAAGCCTGCCAAGACCTGCCCAGGCGATAACTGACTTCGGATCTGAGTCAATAATCCATTTAAGAATCGCCTCAGCTTCGTCTGCTTTCTCTCTGCTTGCTAGATAGCGAGCAATGATGTTAAGGTCTGTTATCTCAAACATCTCTGGAAATTGATTCTTCATCTCCTCCGTTTTCTTCAGGCCCGCTTTTTTACCTTCTTCAAGGAAGGTCTTTTCAACTGCCATACGAGCAACTCGTTCCGGGTCATCAATCCGTTTGTAAGTGAGCCAGTTGAATGAATGTTGTGGATCATCAAGAACAAGAGAGATGAGCGGTTCAGCGATCAAAAAGAGATTCTCGGAATTTGCAAAGAACACCAGACCTTCCTTTCTTTCCCCGTAAGAAACTGTATATGCTCTGAGGTCACCGTTGTCGCCCCAATGCCAGAATCCGTTTTCTTTGTTCCCTGGTTGGATTCCCCAGCCGAATCCCCACGAGACATACTCATCTAATTCGTCTTTTGGGTCTCTTCTTTTTGCCGCTCTAACATGTGGAGTCAGCATCAAGTCAATGGTTCTTGGCTCCAGCACCTGATTGTTCATGATTGAACAGAGGAATGCAGCATAGTCTAGCGCGGTGGTTAACAAGCTAGCTCCTCCATTCGGTTCGGTTCTCTTTCTTTTTTGATTTGCAAAGCCATGACGGTCATGGCCGGAAGCACCATTTTCATCATAGAGGTTATTCCAGACATAACTGGTCCTAGCCATTCCCAGCGGTTCAAATATTTCTTTTTTTGTGAACTCCTGCAGAGACATCCCTGTTATTTTTTCTATCGTCCGGCCTAAATATAGAAATCCCTCGCCCGAATAACCATAGAGTTCTCCTGGTTCGCGGATGAGCCTGGTTCCCCAATTGGGAAGGCCGGTGGTGTGCGTCAGTACATGCCTGGCGGTTATTTTTTTATAGCGCTCGTCGCGTGCAAGCTTGGGATAAGGGAGATATTCCGCGAGGGGTTTGTCGAGGTCTATTTCTCCCCGCTCCACCAGTTTCAAGGCAGCAACAGCGGTAACGGTTTTTGTGAGCGATGCAGCTTCAAAAATGGTATTTTCATCCACAAGCTCGTTTGTTTCTCGACTCCTTACTCCAAAGTTACCGGACCAGATAATTTCCCCATCCCGGATCACGGCCATGGACAAACCTTGAATATTAGCCACTTCCATTAATTTTGGAATCTCCCTCTGGAGTATTGCTCCCAGATTCTGCTGTCTGCAGTGAGGCAGTGAGATTAGAATAAGAGGCAGAAGAAAAATGATACATAGATTATGGCGTTTCATGCGCACCTCCATACAAATGCTCATTCCAAATAAAAAACTCTTCCTCTTTTTAGACGGTATTTAAGGTAAAAAGGTTTCTTTTTTAGAATTTGTTCTAACTGGGTCAGGTCCTGCTTTTTGCCTTTTGATTATTGATCCTATCCCCTTTAATGACATCCTGCAGATGGGCTTGATGAATCAAGCCCCTACAGCGATATGATAATTTTTTAAAACTGAAAGAGGGCTTAACCGAGGAGCAGTTCCTTCTCCCAACCGTAATTCTCGACTTTAATATTATCCCAGTTGCTCGTTCCCAATCCGTAGTCCTTGTCAGCTGCTTCTACACACAGCGGGGGAGGTGAGAGGGGCCACGGTTCTCCTTTCATTAGCTTTCTTTTTTCCATGATGATGCGCAGGCAGACTGTTTCCAAAGCAACAGGGTCAGTTCCTGCGATCAAGCCATTGTAGGCCCATTTGTACCGGGGATCCACTTGCGGTCCTTTGTCGAATAGGGGATGAAGAGCATCCACGAGCACTAACCGGGTCTTGCCTTTGCAGCACGGCAGGTTCCATATCTCTCCCAGTTTGGCGTTGTTTTCAGCGTGATAATTTCTGGGGTTTCCTGAATAGAGGATGTAGAGCTTCAATACAGTTCCGATACCTGTCAGCCAGTGGGCCTTGAGAGCGGGGAGTCCGATCAGGGCCGTACATGCTTCGGGCTTGTCAGGACCTCCCTGAGCATTCAAAATTTTCCCTTCGGGTATTCCGGCTTCAATGAGTGAGGACGTAACGGCGTCTGTGACTTCCTGGTGAGTGGGGTTGAGATGCGGTGTTGGAACGAGACCGATTGTATCTTTGGGGGTTACAAGGCTGAGCCAGGCTTTCTTTGTGGTGTTTTTGCCAGTGAATTTGATTAGAGTCTGGTCGAGCATAGTCTTCAGGACATTAGTCTTGACATTATTGCTTGCGTCCATGGCATTTTGGTCGCGGACAAGAGTCACCAGGCTTTTGCCGGCTGGTCTTCCCCCGGCTGTCACAAGCTTCGTTCCCAATACAGACACGCCGAGAGTTGTCCCCAGGGTGCCTCGAAGAAAATCTCTCCGTGTCAACGACTTTCCTTTGTGCGACATGCTATACCTCCTTCTTTAGGTTGGAATATTGTTATAATTGTTCAATGATTGTCCTGGCCGTTTCCTGATCAGGACATTCAAAAATAAATGCTATCATACTATTTTGTAATTTATATCCCATCCAGCCGTCTTCGATCGAATAAACGTTCGATATTTTCCCTGAATGGTCAGACCTTTTTGGAAAAGGGTGTTCAGGAAGATAGGCACGGTGGAACTGGGTGAGCGCGTTTCTTGCACGCTCATTTTCAGAATATTCCACCAAAAGGAACCGTATGAGGATCTTTTCTCCTGAAGGAGTCTTTCTTTCGTAGAGAGCAGTGACCGCTTCTGATGTGTGGTCTAACTCCAGAATGTTTTCTTGCCCGAGATAGTAAATAGAATTCAGCACCAGATGAGAACGGAAGTAACTGGCTCTGTCTTTGCGGAGGGTCCAGTTCGAAGGAAGAGAATCCGGAAGGTTTTTCAGGAGCGCGGGTTTGTTAGGGTTATTGCGGCCTTGGACGACAGAGCGCCCGAGCGTTAGAACAGTCTGCCTGGATTCCGGGGTTTCCTGGTAGGCCATGATCCGGGCATAAATATTATCTGACCAGAGTCGCAGCAGTCCTTCACCATAAAGAGCTCTTGGATCATCATTGTCGATAGGAGATTGGCTCAAATCCATAGGTTCGCCTCCCCAATCTAAGGAAAGCAAACCGTAGGAATCGTCTGACGTTTTCATAAAATACAGTTCAACAAGGATATCTTCCTGGGTTTTAGCTTTGTACTCGAAGTATTCGAGGTGGTCAAAGCGGTAGCCGACGTAGAGTTCTCCAGCGCCGTCCATGTAATCAAAGATATTTTGGGCATCCACGAATTTAGGTGAATCGGCCCTTGTCCAGAGCCCGACTGTTTTAGGGAGGAGTGGTTTTGGTTCTGTCATTTTTCCCCCTGCTTCACTGAACATAATAAGGAGAAAGAGGAGAGCCGGCAGACAAAAACACAGGATTAGAAATAGATGAGATTGGTCCGGAATATCCTTTTTTGTGTGGTTTGGTGTCAGCAAATCTCTCTCTAGCTTTATTACAGTTTTTCCGGTCAATTAAAATATTCTATCGAATATTGCTTAGATTTACTAGATATTTTTCTTCAACCCAATGGTAGATTCAGAAGAGCACGCAGAATTAATTATTTTTCGCCATCCTTCCCTGGAAATTTCTGATTAATAAAAAAAATCATAAATTTTGCTTGACAAAAAAGATAACAAGCGTTATATTATAAGAGCAAGTGTTATTAAAAAAGAACGTTTGTTATATTCTGGGAGGAAATGATGACACCTAAATTGCCAAAAGAATATTCCGATTTCAGGAAGAAGCAAATACTCATGGCTGCCTATGAATGCTTTATAGAGAAGGGATACAGCGATACGACCGTAAGGGAAATCGCGAAGCGCATGAGTGCCAGCACCGGAGTTATCTATAACTATTTTAAGAAAAAAGAGGAGATTCTAGAGGGCATACAGGAATGGAGTATGGAGAACAACAGGCAGGTTTTTAAACAGATGGGTCAAAAAGATAAAGCCCGGGAGGCGATCGAGGAGTTCTTCAAGAACAATTTTGAGTGCGGCACGATCAATGAGCTCAAGAAAAGTGCAAGGGGTAATTTTAGCCTGTGGCACGAAGCCTTAAAGCGGGAGAATATCAGGGAAATGTTTGACTCTCTTTATGGATTCATTGTGAAAAATGTGTCCGGATTTGTTAAGGAAGGAATAGAAAAAAAAGAGATAAGTGCGGATCTTGATCCAAAGACAATGGCTGGGTTTATTATGGCCCTCGTGATAGGTGTGCAGCTTCAAATAGCTCTCATTGATAGGCTAGACACTAGCGCTCATATCCAGGGTATAAAAAAGATACTTTTCTCAAACGTATGGAGGGGACTTAAATGATTTCTTGGGACTTCTCAAGAATTAGAGGCTGAGCAAGGCTTGACCATACAAGGGAGAGTAATTAAATGAATATCTTCAGCAAAAAATTAAAGGAATATTTTACAGCCTTCAGAGTGTTTTTGGCGGTTGTATTCATTCTCACGCTGATAAATGTTATTTTGAGGTTATCTTTTGATTTGCCTCCTGGAATATCATCTTTTCTTATTCTTGTTGCCGCAATTATGACCAGCTGGGCTGGATGGAAGTCGGTAAGAGAGTATGGATATGATTTCAGACAAACGGCGTTTGTAGGATTTTTATTCTTCCTTGCTACGAACTGGTCTTTGTTAATCTTTCACCCTGTATCGGATGTATTATTCTATATCCTGATCCTGGTCAATAGTTTTCTCTTTGTTATGTTTGCCTCTTTGGGCGGATTATTGGCAAAACAGTTTAAAAGATATCAAGAGTCGAAAAATTCTGACCTGGATTAGAGAAAAAGAGTAAATATGAAAATGGCTACAAGACTCCTTAATCGTAATTTTTTTCTGTTGTGGCAGGGGCAACTTGTGAGCCAACTCGGCTCACAAGCATTTTTCATCGCCATGATGTTGTGGATTAAGCATCAAACAGGATCTGCCTCATTAGTAGGTCTGATTATGATGATTTCAATGCTCCCATTCGTTATTCTTGGACCTATTGCAGGAACTTTTGCGGATCATTTTTCACGGCGTAAGATCATAATATTCTGCGATATACTGAGCGGAATACCTGTGCTCATTCTTGCATTTTTGATGTTTAATGTACCTGAAGCTTCAAATTTTTTAATCGTTTGTCTTTTTTTTGTCAGCTTGACCTTAGGAATCATTCGGTCATTCTTCAATCCGGCAATTTCAGCCTCCATTCCGGATATTGTGCCTCATGAAAAAGTATCTGCTGCAAATTCAATGAATCAATCTTCTAATCAGATTTCTTTATTCATTGGGCAGGCGTTGGGTGGATATCTTTTCGTTACGTTCGGCGCTCCTCTCCTTTTTCTGATCGATGGTATCACTTATCTGTTTTCAGCTTTCAGTGAAACATTTATCAAAATCCCACAAAAGATACCGGAAAAAAGCGAAGTCTGGCGAGATAAGTTGAGTCAATTTAAAAGTGATACAATTGGAGGATTCCGATACGTATGGCGAAATACGGGAATTCGTGCCTTCTTTTTTGCTGCAGCGATAATAAATTTTTTCTCAATTCCAATTATCGTTTTATTGCCGTTTTATGTAGAAGATTTTCTCCATTTGAAGGCAGACTGGTATGGTTATATTCTCGCTTCATTCGGCTTCGGCTCTCTCATAGGATACGGACTTGCCGGAACTCTAAAAATAAAAGGTCCTGTTCGAAGTAAAGCTGTTATTTCTGCATTGATTCTTATGGCTTCTTGTTTGCCAATTCTAAGCATCGTGAATGTTGGACTCCTTGCACTTATTCTGATGACTACAATCGGGATTTTAAATGGATTTCTCAATATAAATATATTCACAATATTGCAGACTGCAGTTCCAAGCGAAATTAGAGGACGAGTATTTGGCTTATTCATTACTATTACATCAGGTTTAACACCCATATCCATGGGCCTCAGCGGAGTCATTGCAGATTTGCTCAACCAGAATATTCCCCTTATCTACGCAACCTGCGGAATTACAACTCTTCTTCTATGCATTTTGGTCTCATTTAGTAAAGATTTAAGAAGATTCTTACAATCTGTCTAATTTTCATTATTTTTCATTCTGATTGAAACTCTCTTTTGAGCATTTCAAACATAGAATGATTATTAAGGAAAGGATTAGAGTCTTTTTCGTTTGATTGTCTTTTTGTCATAAAAGCACCTCGGAGCTGGATTATCAAATTTAAGATTTCATTTGTATTTTATATGGTATAGAATACTTCCTGAAATTGGAGGGATGTCATGAGGTCAATCATAACAGGTTATCTCAACAATACTATTTCCAGACGGGGATTCATCAAAAATATGCTGGCTTCTGGTTTTACAGTTGCTTCCACAAGCTCTGTCATGAAATCCCTGGAAGGCCTAAAAGAGGAAAACTCTTTTAGTAAAGCCGAGTACAGGACCGTAATAGGGAGTGGCGGTGATCTTCTTGTCCAACAGATTAAAGAAGCCGGCATAAAATATGTCTTTACTAACACGGGTTCTTTTGAAGTTGGCTTTTTTGATGCTCTCATAAATGAACCAGGGCTTCAATTGATTCTGGGGCTTCACGAGGGAATCGTTATATCGATGGCTGATGGCTATCACAGGATAACCAAAGAACCGGCGTTTGTGAATGTCCATGTCATAGCCGGCACAGCCCAGATGGCAGGACAGCTCTTCAATGCGCATAAGGATGGTTCCTCTCTGATTGTTTCTGCAGGACTACTGGATAATGAAGTCTTTAGCGATGATATCATCCTGGGTCCCTCGCCCGGTTTTGACCAGAAGGAGATTAACAGACAGTTCACAAAAATTTCCTGGGAGGTAAAAAATCCAAAAAGCATACCCGCTTTCACAAGGAGAGCTTTTAAGGTTGCGATGACTCAACCAGGAGGACCCGTTTATATTGCTTATACGAATTATGCAATGGAAGCTCAAAATATGAGGGGGAAAGTCGTCCCAAAAACGAATTTTATGATTCCCTCTGATGTTAAGGGCGCACCAGAACTCATTGAAAAAACGGCAAAGCTATTAATTGAAGCGAAAAATCCTGTAATTATTTATGGCGATGAAGTATGGAAATCCGGTGCTCAGGATAAAGCGGTAGAGATGGCAGAATTGTTGACTCTGCCTGTTGCATCTTCGAGAGAAGCATTCAGGAACTTTCCTGCTCAGCATCCTCTCTATGTCGGGAGATATTCACCCGGCAGGACGATGTTGGGGAAGAATGTTGATCTTGTCATTTCATTTGGAACAAAGGATTTTGGCGATAGAAGCGTTACTCCTGTAACCAATCAGACAAGATTCATTAAATGTGGCATCAATACATCCCATATCGGCAGGAACTATCCCTTTGATTTAGCTGTTGTGGGCAATGTGAAAGAAATTTTAAGTGACCTAATAGATTATATCAATGGGAGCTTGACCAAAGGAAGGATAAGTTCGATAAAGTCTTCTCGACTTTCAGAGATTAAAGCCTTTACTGAAAATACAAAGGCAAGATCTTTAGAGCACGCAAAGCTCAATTTTAAGAAGTCGCCCATTCATCCTGACCGCCTTGGTTATGAAATGAGCAGAGCACTGGATAACAATGCCATTATTGTCAGTGAAAACTTTGGAGGAAGCTACCAGTTCTTCAATTTCGGTTTAAAAGAAGATGAAACCATGTGGATGTTTAACACTGGTTATTCTTTAGGTTGGGGCGTGGGTGCTGCTATAGGAGCCAAACTCGGCAGACCTGACAGGCAGGTGGTTTCGAGCATAGGGGATGGTTCTGTGATGTATAGCGCCTCAGGTTTCTGGACTCAAGCGCGATATGGAATCCCTGTATTGACTATTGTCTGGAATAATAAAAATTATCAGACAGTGCGAAGGAGTTTTGCAAGATACAAAGGCAAGATGACAGAGACAGGGCAATACGCCGGAGTATATCTTGGAGACCCGGATATTGATTTTGTAAAACTGGCCGAAAGCCAGGGTGTTGAGGGTGAAAAAGTGACTTCTCCAGGGGATATAGAATCCGCCTTAAAAAGAGGAATTCAAAAAACAAAGGATGGGAGACCTTACCTTATCGATGTTCTCGTCGCAAGGATTGGTCCGGGGTCAGAGTCTACCTGGCATCAAAAATTTAACCTCGCAGAAAAATAAATGGGGTCAGGCTTGAAAAACTTGAATTGTTTTCTGGATCAGGTTGTGTCATTGAGAGAGCTTGGATAATCAAAGGGATAGTTCAATGGATAGGCTTTCATAGGAGTAGGATATAAGGTTTAATTGGATAGAATGTCGTGTATACAGGGAATAATTAATTAAGAATTCAAGTTATGAAAGCCTGACCCCAATGGGGAAGGAGGAAAGGAGGGATGTTATGAAACATGCATTATTATTACTGCTTATTGTTTCACTATTTATTTCATGTTCGCCAAAGAACACGCAGGAAGCGACCAGTGATTTTGATGTATACGAAAGAATGAAGGAGTTAAAAATAAACTTAAGAAAACCAGATACTCCTGTGGCAAACTATGTTCCCGCTCGTACTTCTGGCAATCTTGTTTTCCTCAGCGGCCATGGTCCCCTCAAACAAGAAGGGGGTTATGTTGAGGGAAAGGTCGGAAAAGACCTCACTCTGGAAGAAGGCTATGAAGCCGCCCGTCTGACAGGGCTAGCCTTATTATCCTCTCTTGAACAGGAAATCGGCGATCTGAACAGGGTAAAACGCTTCATCAAAGTCCTGGGTATGGTCAATCTCAACCCATCATTTACCGATATGCCAAAAGTGATCAATGGATTTTCAGACCTGATGGTGGATATTTTTGGAGAGAGGGGCAAACATGCCAGATCGGCGGTAGGGATGGCTTCGCTCCCGGCAAATATTGCCGTTGAGATTGAAATGATCGTAGAAATTGAATGAGCCGTTCCAGAAAAGATGGAACAGAAAACATATCTCTGTATTATAGATTTTTGATAAGGAGGTTTTTATGTCCAATAAAATGACCCGACGACAATGGCTGTCGCAAAGCGGCATCGCGCTTGGGGGTACAGCTCTGGCCAGTTATTGGAGCATGAGCCACACCGCCTTTGCGTCAGAACAAGAAACATCGCATGCTCCCGTCCGAATGATGTACAACGAAAATCCGTACGGTCCTTCCGAGACAGCTCGCAAGGCAATGAGAAAGGCCTTTGACGAAGCGAATCTTTATACATTTTCGAGAGGAGAAGCATACACCAAGCTGCGTTCCTTAATTGCACAGCAAGTTGGATTGACTCCTAATCACATTGCTATTTCTGCAGGTTCGACAGAAATTCTAAGGGCTGCAGCATTGATTACAGCGTTGAAAGGAGGGGAAGTCCTTGCTCCTCATCCTACATTTTTATCTTTGACACGCTATGCAGAAACCATGAGCGTTAAAGTCCACTGGGTTCCTGTGGATGAAGATCTCCAGTTTGATCTGCCTGCCATTAGAAAGAAGATTACCAAAAATGTTAAATTGATTTACCTCGTCAATCCCAATAATCCCACTGGAACGCTCACTCCCTATGATAAATTGCGCCCCTTTTGCGAGGAAATGGCAAAAAAGGCATTGGTTTTTGTCGATGAAGCCTATCACGAATATGTGACTGATCCTCAATACCGTTCCATGGTGGAGCTGGTTCGAGAAGGACACAACGTCATGGTTTCAAGGACAGCTTCAAAGATTCATGGACTTGCGGGATTGCGTGTCGGCTTTGGGATTGCCGATCCAAAGCTCATCAGATATATGAGGATGCGACTCACAGGAACGAATAATATTATCGGCCTCAATGCCGCTCTTGCCAGCTACCAGGACGAGGATTTTCAAAAGCTCTGCCGCCAAAAGAACAATGAAGCCAAAGAATATGTGTACAAACTTTTTACCGAAACAGGGCGGCGCTATCTGCCGTCCCACACCAATTTTGTTTTCTTTCACACCGGTAAGCCGATCGAGGAATTCCAGGATGCTATGGAAAAACAGGGTGTCCTGGTCGGCCGCCCCTTTCCACCCTATCTGGATTGGTGCCGCTTGAGCATGACAAAGCCAGAGTGGATGGGAAAATTTGGTGCTGCGTTCCAGAAAGTAATGGGATAGTAATTGGACCAGAAGAGTGAATTCTAATAACAGAAAGATTATTTAGAGAAAATTTTATTCTTTAGAATACCCGGGAATCTTCCACGTCCTCCGGATGACCTTTCCCGCCTTTACCTCTGGAATCAGCTCGCCGTTTTTGACTGAGAGCACACCATTGACAATTACAGACTCTATCCCGACCGGAGGATTTATAAAACCTTCTCCATATTCCCCGTTGTCTATAATTGTATCAGGATTGAATATTGTAATGTCCGCATCCGCACCTACTGCAATCCTTCCCTTATTCACCAACCCGAGGTGTATGGCAGATTGGGTGGATGTCTTAAACAGTGCGGTCATGAGGTCGACCGTTCCTTTTTCTCTGACCCAGTGACCTAAAAACCGTGCGAAGTTGTTGGTGGCCCTTGGATGAGCCACTGGCTTTTTCGTATGGGGATCTTTATACAATACTCCATCGCTGCCGCAGACTACATAGGGACTTTGCATGGCCAGTTTTATCTTTTCTGGTTTTATCACATGTCCTATAACTGCGGGATCTGGAATCTCACGCGCTAAAACCTTTGGTCTGATGAGGTCATAGAGTTCTTGCGTAAACCTCTGACCAGCTTTCATGACCACTTTCCCATCGATGACAACCGTACTGAGAACCTCGAGATCCTCTGGTTTGCACTGCATGCGTTCGAAAAATCCTTCATCAAGGATTGCGGCGCCTACCCCTGTATTCCAGGCTGCATATGAATAGATATCAGCCAGTATTCTCAGTCCTTTTGATTGAGCAAATTCAAGAAGGTCCAAGGCTTCATCCATAACATCACCGTAGCCAAGCATACTTCCGAAATGGCTGTACTGGTGGGGGATACCAGTGTCTTTTGTCAAGCGAACCATTTCATAGAGTGAATACACAGCAAGGTGAGTGCTTTCTCCGTATCTTCCATGGGCTGCGGTCATTCCTCCGTACTTGGCAGATACTTGAGCTAAGCGTAGTATTTCATCGTATGATGATCCGGGAATGTAATGGATTCCGTATGAAACTCCCAGGGCCCCCGCCTTCATTTCTTCCTCTAAGAAGGTTACCATCTCTTCTATCTGTTCTTCTGTGGCAGATGAATACCTATCCTTAGCTCCAACCCTCATCCTCAACGACCCATGGCCGGCAAAAGAAGCGTAGTTTATCAAGCAGCCTCTGCGCTCAAGACTTCGGAAGAAACGTTCCAGTTGAGGTGCTGACCCTCCGCAATTGCCTCCTATCATAGTTGTTCTCCCGTCTTTGATAAAGCTCTCCATGGTTAACGATAGGATCCCCTCGTGAGTATGTATATCAATAAAACCAGGCGCCACGACAAGTCCTTTTGCATCTATTGTTATGTCTCCTTTCAGCTTCTTTCTTTGTGTCTGGTTCGAATTCAAAGGAACGATTTCTACAATCGTTCCGTCTTTGATGCCAACAAGACCAATAAAATTAGCACGAGTGAGTGGGTCCATAATCCGCCCATTCTCGATAATGATGTCAAATTCTTCTTTTTGTGCCTGAATGGACAGATTGAAGAAAAAGATGAATGAAATGACTAATAGAAAGCGGGCCGCTCTTTTTTGTTTCATAGAATTTTTTCTCCCTTTCATTTTTTCAAATAAACGCTCTTAATTTAGCTTCATATATGATCTGAACTTCACCTGTGAGAGAGACAGAATCGTGAAGATCATTCCAATCTACCTTGAGGCTGCCCCCTGAAGTTTGAACTTCGATAGGAGGCTTTAGTCCTTTAATCAAATGAGAAGCTATCGCAGACGCCGTTGATCCGGTTCCGCAAGATAGAGTCTCGTCGTCAACACCGCGTTCGAACGTTCGGACTTTGATCGTTCTAGAATCCAGAATCTGGACAAAGTTGACATTTGTCCTGTTTTCGAAGTAAGGGTGATAGCAGTATTTCTTTCCGATTTTGAATGCATCTATCGCTTCGATATTTTCGGCAAAGATAACCAAGTGGGGGACCCCGAAGAGAATAGATCCGCCTTCTTCCAGATCTTTCTCTGAAATAATATTTAATTGAGTATTTATTTCAGCGGGGGGCGGAATTCTCAGTTTTACTTCCCGTCCAGAGACCCAGGCTTCATGGATCACTCCATAAACTTCGAAATTGTGATGGGAGGGGACAATATGGTTGACTGTCGCAAAATAACAGATGGCTCTAGCTCCGTTGCCGCACATTTCAGCCTGGCTTCCATCCGAGTTGAAGTGGCGGTATTTGAAATCAACTTTTTGACTGTTTTCAAGCAAGATCACTCCATCTGCTCCGACTGCTTGCTTTCGTTCGCAGATGTTGCGAAAGAAATCTTGTTCTTTTCCTGTTAAGATTTTTTCCCGGTTGTCAAAAAGTATAAAATCGTTCCCTGTGGCGGACAGCTTTGTGAATTTCATTTCAGGATCAATTCTTTCCTACGCATGATAATTAATGATGAATCTTAAGTCAATTGGGGAGCATCTTCAAATTGGTGACAGCTGAAATGTTTTTGGAAATTCCTAAAGCGACATTGAAGATTTAGCCTTCCTGAGCTGTCCTTCGAGGGAACCCGACAAAGTCGGGTGCCGAGGATGTATTGAGCACTGCCTTCATGAAAGATAGGGGCTCTGGTCCGAACAAAGGACATAATCTCAGGTAGGTGAGGACAAACGTGCGCAGTTCCGCAGGTGCCGAGAAGGACAGTGAGGGAATGGCGTGAAAAATCTGAACGGAGCAAAGGAATTTCCAAAATCATGCTGTCATAACGTATTTGGAGATGTATACAGTCAATTGACAGCACTGGAAGTCGAAAGTAAAATGGAGCATCATGGCAGAAACGAAGCAGGATTACGAGAAACTGAAGAAATTCGCTCTCGAGCAGGGGATTTCTCTTTTCGGAGTGGCTGATATTAGTGGTATTAGAGACGAGTTCGCGCTCAATAAGGCGTTAAAGTCCAGGATTGATAGAGCCCTCTCAATGGGGAAGAGACTTCTAGAGGGAGTTCTTCGCGATATTAAAGACAAGCCTACTCCGCTTTATTTTCATCACTACCGCCAGGTTAATTTTTTTCTCGACAGAGCGGCCTTCCTGATATCTGATTATATTCAGGATAAAGGGTTCCTTGCCCTTCCTATTCCCGCTTCCCAGACTCTCGACTGGGAAAGACAGAGGGGGCATCTTTCCCACAAAAAGATCGGCAATCTTGCGGGATTGGGTTGGATTGGCCGGAACAATCTTCTCGTCAACCCTGATCTGGGTGCAAGGTTTCGTCTGGTCACTGTGTTAACAGATATGCCTCTAGAGCTGGATAAGCCGTTGGAATTTGGCTGTGGAGAGTGTATGAAATGCATCCAACCATGTCCAGCTCATGCTATAAAAGAACAGAGAGAGGACTTTGACCACCGGGCCTGCTTTGAAAAGTTGAAAGGATTCAGGCGCCAGGGCCTTGTCGGTCAGTATATCTGTGGGGTTTGTGTTAAGGCATGTTCAGGGTTTAAGAGAAAGCAGAAAAAGGAAAGCTAGGCTGGGATTTCCTGGCAATTTATAAAAATAGTATCCTTAATGTCTTAAATTCGATTGATTCGCGTTTCGCTTAAAGATCAGAGGCTTCTGTGATACAACTATCTGGTTTTTCCCCAATCCTTTTGCTCTGAATAAGGCTTTATCCGCAAGAACCGTCAGCTCATGGGCGATTTTCTCATAATTTATGGGAGGCCTTTTACTCCTGGAGTGCCCTGTAAGTTTACCTTCTGGAAAAGAACAATTGGCTATTCCCATGCTCAATGTTTTATGAACGCTTTTTCCCTTGGGTTTGAATGTTATGTCCTGAAATTTCTTTTTTATTCTCTCAGCTACGATAAGGGCTTCTGTGGCTTTTCTACCCCTCAAAATAATGCAGAATTCATCTCCCCCAAACCTAGCAGCCCAGTCCTCTTCCTTCCGGATGTTTGTAGAAATAACCTCTGCGGCTTGCTTCAGGACCTCATCTCCCTCCAAGTGAAGATAAGTATCGTTGTATTGCTTAAAGTCATCTATATCGATCATGATAAGAGTGAGACTGCTTCTCCAGCTTTCCGCTTCTTTGACTTCCTTGGGTAAAGTCTGGTTAAGATGTCTTCGGTTGTACAATCCTGTTAATTCGTCGGTGATGGAAAGGCGTTTGACTCTTTCTTCCAGTCTTTTTCTTGCGGTTATGTCCTCTATGACTGTGTCGTAATAGACAATTTCCTCAGACCGGTTTCTGATCGCAGTGGCTATGATGAAAGCCCAGAAAGATGTTCCCTCCTTTGTCCTCAAAACGACCTCTTTTCTCTTTGCGCTGCTGTTTAGATCCATCTCCATTATGAAATTGTCATGGTCTTCTGGAGCTTGATAAAGGTCTGGAGTTTTGAGTTTGAGAAATTCCCCTAGGTCTTCATAACCAAACATTTCAACGGCGGTTGGATTAGCCTCTAATATTTCGCCCCCTGTCGTAGCTCTGAAGACTCCTATCTTTATGTTGCTCACCAATTCTCGATACTTTTTTTCGGATTCCTTCATTTTTTTTGCAAGCTTCTGCCTCTGTATTATTTCAGAGATCAGGTTTGCAAAGATCTCCAGAGGTCTCACCGTTTCTTCTGAGGGGATTGATCCGCTCTTTGAGTCATCTACAGAGACGATTCCTGTTAAATGCCCCTTTGTATCTTTCATGGCTACCAGCAGGTTGTCTTCTCTGTGCCATCGCCCTTCTTCTTTTGGGTATGTTTTTTCTCCGTATATCACTGCCCTCTGGTCCAGAACATGTTTTTTATTGTGAGGGATGTAGCAGGATTGCTTTCCGATTTTTATGCCTTCTCTGAATGCTTTAAGGTACTTTTCTCTCGGCATATGAATCCTTTTAACTCTTTCCAGGTCTTTCTTCTTGACTCCCCGGTGTCCGACTATTTCTCGATAGGGGGGAAAGTCGATAAAATAGGAGATAAGCACACGGTTAAAATCTGAAATATCAACGACTGCTTGAGAAATGCGTTCAAACAGTTCCTTCTCATCTTTTATTGATAATATGTCTACAGACATCACGGAGAAGCCTTCGATCTCGCGATTTATTTCTCTTATTTTTTCTTCGGCTTTTTTCCTGGCTGTTATGTCCAAACTCATGGCTATAGCTATAGGCGCCTGATCTGGCAGGGCTATAGGAAAGATTGAACATAAAACATATCTCTTATCTTTTTCCTCAGAAGGGATTGTCCATTCTTTAAGAGGAGCAGGTCTGTTCTCCCGGAAGATGGTTTTTAGGATGTTTTTGAATCCCTTCTCTTCCGATTCTGATAAAAGGAGACCATTGAGGCTTCTTCCTTTAACCTGTTCTTCAGTTAATCCGAATAGCTTTTCTGAATAGGGATTCCAGAAGACGACCTCTCCTTTCTTGTTGAATCCTTGAATAGCAATATTCGGCACGTTTTCTATGATGGACTTGAGTTTTGTGTTCGCGTTTTTTGTGTCTTTTTGGATTTGATTTAGATCATCCAATATCTTTTTATGCTCGGTAATGTCTCTAGCTATCCCAAGGAAAGCAATAAAGCTCCCGTTATTATTTTTGATTGATTTCAGATGGATTTCTAAAGGGATTCGTTTTCCTTTTGAAGTGATAATTTCTGTTTCAAAGAGGGGGGCCTTTGCTTTTTTGCGGGCGGTCTGAAAAGTTTTTTTTAGAGAAGCGTGAGAATCTACGGACAGGATCTTGTAGAGGTCGATTTTTAGGAGTTCAGAAAGAGAATATCCTGTTATTTTTTGTGTGGCCTCATTGGCCAACAAAAAGTTGCCCTTTGAGTCAATAACAAAAATGATATCTGGTGCTTCATCTATCACGTCGAAGTGGCTTTCTTTATGTTTTCTATGGAGTTCCTTAGCAGAGGAAGACTGCAGGGACTTTGCATGATCGACGGTATGACTCGCCTTCCGCATGTTAGATTATGCCCTTTTATATTACCTCGGTTACTAAGGATAGGTGAGAGAAAAAAATTAGTAAATCGCCTTATGAGATGAACTTCAGAGTGAAATTTTTGCTATTTATTTACTCTTTTCGGCTAGCCTTATATAGTCTTTAAAGGTGAGTCGGAGTGATATTTTTTTTAACCACGGTTAATTCGCGATTTTTTGTTTTTTTTTGCACGGAATCCACACTTCTGTCCTTAGTTTTTCAGGCGGAACGCTTGAAGGTGACATATCCAGGTATCTTTCCAAGACTGGCCCTGCAGGGATATAGTTGTTGGTCTTCATCCATTCAAGAATCTTCAAGATAGTTTCCCCTGTCTTTTCATAGGGTCCTGTATGAAGGGCGGTTGCCACGAGTGTGAAATCCCACTGCTTCTTTTCCAGCGGTTCCAGAGGCACTGCTTGTGGAGTTATAGGGAATCCGATTTCCCATTCCAACTCTTCGGGCTTAACTTCATCCGGGCTGTTATGATATATGCCCATCAGCGGCCCTGCAGGATAAATGCGCTGGTTTTGAGAGATGCTCATCAACATCTTGATAACGTTCTCAATTTCTGTAAAGGGTCCTTTATGCGGAATGCAGCAGTACACAAAAGGAGAAATCTCTTTGATAGAGACGCCTGCTGTTTCATATGAGGTTCCCAGCATCTTTGCTGAAGGCTGAACAGAGATAAATATTAGAAGTAAAAAAGAAGCAGTGATTGCTTTTTTCATCTTTTCCCTCCTTTGTAAGGCGTAGGGATTTAATTCATTAAACCCACCGATGTATTTACCTATGTGAAAAAGGGGACTGTCCCCTTTTTACATTGTCATTGCGAGCCCTTAAGGGGTGAAGCAATCCCATCTTTTTTAAAATCTCTACACGATATCTCTGTAATATCTAGAATACAGGCTAATGACCGGATTGTGTCCTGTTAAGCGGTCTTTCACAATGAGGGTAGTGACCGGTGCCTCAGAATTCATCGTAAAGAGCATGTCATGTCCAACGCAGAGTCCGATGAGGACATTGATGTTCGTCCCGGCTTTGTTTAGAAGTTCAGCTTGGAGGATAGGATTACAAGCAGCTTCAAATTTCTTTGGATCCCTAATCTTGTACTCAGGGGGAACGCCCATCTTTGTTTTATCGATTGCACCACAGCTGCATATGATTGAACAAACTTCGAGTCCATGTTTTTCGAGGATTGAGCTCGCCCTTGAGGCCTCATCAGGCAAGCCACTGCAGAAGGCCATGCCGAGCTTTTTGAATTTCATCTTATTTGCAAACTCAGCAATTTCCCTAATTCTTGGCCTCACGGGAACAACTTTCTCTTCCTCTCTGGCGGCTTTTTCATCATAGGCCTCTTTTTCAGTCAGGGCGGAGTTGATATAGAAATGCTGGATGTCTTCTTTGCTGTATTTTTTTGTTACCTCTTGAATCAAACCTTTAACATCTTTCATTGGGCAGAAGGATGGAAGGAGTGATTCATCTGTTATGCCTTGAGAGCAATGCTTGGGTTTGCAAAAAGCACATTTTAATTTATCCATTTTTTAGTTCCCTATTGTTTCATCTTTTTCAAATCTGCTCGCTCATTTAATCGGGTACAGGTCCACCCACCAATCGGATTGTTTTTTGAGCCATCTGTCAAACCAGGCCATTATGGTTTTAGTCCAAATTATTCTCTTGTTATAAGTCATGATGTGGTGATTCTGGTCTAGAATTTGTATATATTCGACTTCTTTGCCCAAGATTTTAAGCGCTGTAAACATTTGTGTGCTTTCGCCAGGAGGGACATTAGTATCCACAGAGCCGTGGAGAAGCAAAAGAGGAGTTGTGATTTTATCTGCGTTGAAAAGAGCGCTTTGATTCACATAGATGTCTTTCCGGTTCCAGGGGTAGCTGTTGGCAGTGGCAATGGAACTGTAAGCGTAGCCCCAATATCCTTCGCCCCAATAACTGGAAATGGAGCTGATTCCAGCATGAGCCACAGCTGAAGCAAACATATTGGTACGCGTGAGAAGGAGCATCGTCATGAATCCACCATAAGAAGCACCGATACATCCGACTCTGTTCGGGTCAACAAAAGGATGAGCCTTAAGAAACTCTTTTGTGCCATGGATGATTTCGTCTGCGACAATAATCCCCCAGTCATTCACATGGAGGGCAGAGAATTTTTGACCGAATCCTACTGCGCCGCTTGGCTGGAGAACGTAAACAACATAGCCTTGGGCCGCATATAGATTTTTGGGATAACGCCCACCGAAATCTCGTGTAACAGGTGAAGTTCCTCCATAATAGTAAACAATGCAGGGATATTTTTTGGACGGATCAAAACCAGGAGGATAATAAATCCTGCCTTCGATTCTTACGCCTTTTTTGTTTTTGAATGTCCAGCGGTCGACCTTTCCAAACTCCACAGTAGCGAAATCTTCCTTTCCCGGATCTTTAAAAAAGCGGATATCTTTGCTTTGAAGGTCTAAGATGTAAGCCTTGGGAGGCGTTGCAGCACTCGATCCCGTATAGATAGCTACAGGCTTATTCCTGGCTAGATCTAATCGATGAATAACTTCAACAGAGCTCTGAATAGGTGAAAACTCTTTTTTATCCAGGTTATACTGGTAGAGGCGCACATATGACCGGTCTGTGGTGATGAAGTAGATGCAATTTTCGATTTGACTCCAGAATGCTTGATTTATTGTGGGATTGAAATCTTGAGTCAGGGATTCAACGTCTTTAGTCACTGGGTCGAACAAGTATGCTTGAGTGTCATATGCGTTGGGGATGACTCCTTTTGATACATTGGTTCCAGTCTTTCCAAAAGCTTCGGGCCCTCCGAGAACGAGTATCTTCTTACCATCCGGTCCCCATTGTGCCTGGTTGAACCATTTTCCTTTCCACAACAACTGAGTTTCCAGCGTTTTTAGGTCGAGAGAGAAAAGTTCTGTTTTGGAGAAAGGCCTTTCAGAATAATCGATAAGGGAGCGGGAAAATAGAAGAGTTTTCCCGTCCGGACTTATGGTGTTTAAGTTTGTTGATATTTCTCCAGCGGTTAATCTCTGGCGGATTCCATCAGGCACGAAGATTTTATATAGATAGCTCCGGTCTCTCCATCGGGGCTGCCTGTCAGCCAGGTTCTTGAATCTCTTTACACCGCTGGCCTTATCCTTATTCCCATTTTCGATCACAGAATAGATGATAAAGCTTGAATCGGGTGCCCAAACATGATTTCCCAGGTTTTTGACATCTTTGAGGAGAGGTGCAGTGGTTCCTGCTTCTAAGTCGACAATCCAGATGGTTCCTCCAGATTTATCATAGGTTGTGTATGAGAATTTTTTTCCGGATGGAGCCCAGTTAACCCTTGATATTCTTGTGCCGCCTTTATAAGTTTGTATGAGGCTGCCATCTTCCACTCGGTACATCTCCACCCACGTTTCCGAATCGTCGCTGGGAGGAAGGGTTTGCCTTGTAGTCAGCGCTGCTAGAGTCCCATCAGGGGCGATAGAGACATTGGTCACTTTTGGGCCATCGAGGAGATGACCGATAGTCATTGTTTGTTCAGGAGAAAGGGAGAAGCGTGGCGGTGGGGGAGGAGAGGCAAATTTATTGTCGAAGGTAAGATGAGCCTTTATTGTCCAGTCCGAATTTGATTTGGGATCAGCCACGGTCTTTACAAGGATTAAATGTTTCCCGGTTTCCAGTCTTAAATTAGCGGATGCTTGTCTTCCCTCGGCTTTATCATTTCCGTTTTTGGAATTCTGGACTGTCGCCTTGGTTGCAACGACCTTTCCATCCAGGTAGATTCGGAACATCTGAGGGCTTTTCAAGATAATCTTTGCTTTTGTCCACCTTCTCACATCGAGATAGATCCCCAGGTAAGCTGTAGAAGGATTATGAGGGTCTCCCTCGAGGCTGATGCCGTTTTCTTCTGCCCTTATTTCTTTCCAATAAGCCTGAGTTCCATCGTGCAGCTTGAGAGAGCTATCAGCACTCGGTTTTAATTCTGAGACATCAACTTCATCGAACTTGAGCAGGTCTTCTGTAGTGAAACCTCGGACCTTGTCTTCATGAAATGCGGGGAGGGGCACATGGAATGGTCCAAGGGCAAGCCAAGAAGATATCCTGGCGCTTATTTCTTGAGCGTCTTGATTTGTGCTGGAGATTGGTGCAGCGATTATGACAAGCAGCAGGGAGGCAATCATAAAAACCTGATATCTTTTGCCTTCCATTTTTTGCTTCTCCTTATCCTGTGATATTGTGGCGTTTGAGAAATCGTCTTCTAAAATGCTTGGTCTGGATCTTTCATCTTAAGATATGTAGCCTCTTTATTCAATAAAAAAAAGGGGACAGTCCCCTTTTTCCTCTATTGTAGCGAGTGACCGACAGAAAAAGGCGGACAGTTCCCTTTTTGCTCAGGTTGGCTTAATCATGATTGCAGAGAGGGAAGAGACGCGGCAATCAAATAATATAATAATTGTATTCAGAGTAACAGAAGGGAGTGCAGCAATCTTGTGTGCAGGGGTTTGACCTGTCAAACTCACCTTTTTGTTAAGGCAGGGGCTTGATTCATTAAGCCCTCCTTATAAAGAGACCCTGAGGTAAATAGACGTAGAGGCTTGATTCTTCAAGCCCACCATGTCATTACGAGGAATGGAATGACAAAGCAATCTCATATGAAGGATGAGATCGCCACGCTTCGCTCGCGACAGAGGATCGCCGCGCTTTGTTCGCGACAGAGGATTGCTGCGCTGCCCTCGTAATGACGGATAGAAGGAGTTTGATTTATCAGACCCGCAAAGAGAAGGCTATTTATTTTTCACGTATTTGTCGAACCAGTCGATCATCTCAGCGAGCACATGAAGGACAGATTCCCTTGCTCTATAACCATGGCTTTCATTGGGGAGCATGACAAGGCGGACAGTGGCTCCATGTCCTTTCAATGCATGAAAGAGCCTTCGGGATTGGATGGGAAAAGTACCAGAGTTGTTATCTGCCTCACCATGTATGAGAAGGATGGGTTCATTGATTTTATGAGCGTGCATAAAGGGGGATACCTTGAAATAGAGATCAGGTGCTTCCCAGAGCGTTCTCCTTTCACTCTGGAATCCGAAAGGAGTCAGGGTTCTATTGAAGGCTCCAGATCTTGCAATCCCGGCTGCTAGAAGGTCACAGTGCGCCAGCAGATTGGCGGTCATAAAGGCACCGTAACTGTGCCCGCCGACACCGACTCGTTTGGGATCAATGACTTCCATGGAATCCAGCTTATCGATGGCTGCTTTCAGACTCGAGACTATCTGATCAACAAATGTGTCGTTCATGGTTTTTGGGTCTCCGACAACCGGCATTTGAGCTCCATCCAGGAGAACGTATCCTTGAGTGAGAAAAAAAAGCTGAGATGTACCCCTAAAGAAAGTAAACCGGTGAGGCGAACCTCTTACCTGTCCTGCGATCCTTCGGTCGCTGTATTCGATGGGGTATGCCCAAACCACGCACGGCCGCCTTTCTCCTTCTTTATATCCTGGGGGGAGATACAAAGTTCCGGAAAGCTCCACACCGTCTTCTCTTGTGTACTTGATGAGTTGTTTTTTCAATCCTGTCAGTTGAGGTGCCGGGTCCTTGTAATCAGTAAGCGCCTTCCTCTTTTTATTTTTAAGTTCTACAAGATAATAATTAGGAGGTTCGGTTTTGGATTCGTAACGGGTAATGATTTGCTTCCTAGATTCTCCCACAAAATCGATGAAAGTCTCGTAGCTTTCTTCGCTGCATTGGAATAATCGCTCCTTCTTCATCGATTTGAGATTGAACTTATCTAGGAAAGGCATGTCTCCTTTCGGAGAGGCACCGCTTCCAGAGAGGTAGACCCAGTCTTTATCCTGAACCAGGATATATTCCCCAGCTCCGGTTATTGTGTAGACGGGGCGGCCAGGGTCGTTGTAGCGGTCCTGAGCACTGATATCGATGATTTTTTTTGGAGCTATGCTCAGATCATCAACATTGATGAGATAAGTAGTCCGCCATCTTTTTTTCCAGTTGTATTCTGAGACAATAGCATTTCCCTCTGGTTGCAACCAGCTAATTCCATAATAACGGTGTTGAACCTTCATGACTTCACTTGGCTTATCTTCAAAGGGCGGAGAGAGAGTCATGATTTTATCCCTGTATGGGACTTCTTTTTCAGGGTCTCCCTCATCCAATGCTTCAGCCCAGATAAGAGTGGCAGATTTGAGCGCCCTCCATTCAATTGACCTCGGTCCTGTCGGAACACCCCTCATAGGGACTTCATCCGCTAAGGGAAGGTCGGCGAAAACATGGATCAGGTTCCCATCTCTGTCCCAGATTTCTATGCTGCGGGCGAAATAATAATAGGGAACGCTGTAGGAATAAGGTTTCTTTATTTCGTAAACGAGGAGCATTTTTCCGTCGGGTGAAGGATCAGCATAGAGGAATACACCTGGAGTGGCGATGTTTCTTCTTTCGCCGGAGACGACATCGATTTCCACGATCTGAGAGGTCGCATAATATTTGAATAGTTTTTCATCATATGGTGTCTGCAAGAGGTCCTGGTATGTCCAGACTTTTGAAAACTTCCCTGAACTCTCCTGAATATTTGGGCCTGCAGGAACTTCGGGTTTTCCAGGCGGATCTCCACGTTTTTCCAGAATAGTATAGGCAAGGAGCTGGCGGCTGCCTGGTAGCCAGGTTAAACCAGATGTAACGCAAGCGTTAATGATGGGTCCGGTGAGAGCTTTTGCTTTTGCGGTTTCGACCTCAGCCACCCAGAGCTCAACGCCTGTGTCCACGTAACGGGGAAAAGCTATCCATTTGCTATCATAAGACCAGCGTGGAAAGCCAAGTTTTGCTCCTTCAGGCAGAGTAATTTTTTTTGTTGAGCCGTCTTTTATTGATTTGATGGTAAGGCCTGTATAGAATGTGGTGACCTGGCGGGCATTATATTTTGGCAATATCCTTGTTCCTGCAAGTCTTAGCAGGGGCTGAGCCATGTAAGCGATTGAAGGCATGGCTTCATAATCGACGAGGATCATAAGCTCGCCACTCGGGCTCATAGACACGCGGGGCGGGGGAGGTGCATTGACAATATCAATCACTTCTTTGGGAGGCATTTTGTAAGGTTCCTGCGCGAAGAGCGTGAAACTGAATAAAAAGATAAAAATTAAGAAAGAGACAGAAATTGTTTTTTTCATGACTTTCCCTCCTTGAAACGAAAATTTGTCATTTGTTGGTTTTCTAACTATACAATAACCGATTTACGGATTTCAATTTATGTTTGCTTTTTTTCCTTCTGTCATTGCGAAGCATATAGTATCAAAGCAATCTCATCCTTCTTTCTGTGGGATTTGATTTATCAAATCCGCTCTATGGATATCCTTTCGAGGAGCGAAGCGACGCGGCAATCTTAAACATGTTAGGATTTGATAAATCAAGCCCCTACATGCAAATTAATGGGCGTGATATGTCAAGCCTGCCTCTTCTAATGTGTAAATTTCCCCAATTTTTCAAAATGTGAGTTTGATGAATCAAGCCCCTGCTCTACTTTGGGTTCTAGAGTTCGGACAGCCGTTTCTGGGCGTCTTCAACTTCAACTATGCCCGGATCAGCGTTTTTCCATAAGTTGAGGAATTTCTCGTAGTGCTCTTTGGCTTTATCTTTCAGCCCATTTTGCTCGTAGATCTTTCCCAGCATATAGAACGCCTTGGCATGAATATCTCCAAAAAAATATCTTCCTACTGTAAGGGAAATTATTTTTTCGTATTCCTCTTGAGCTTTCTCCAGATTTTTAGCCCTGTAATAAGTTAAGGCCAGAGAATCAATGAATACTGCATGTGAATCTGAAAAATTGGATTCATAGGGCAGCAAGGCGATGGCTTTCTTGAATTCTTCAATAGCTCTGGGAATATCCTTTGTTTCAAGTGCAATCCTGCCTATCAAATTGTAGTAAAGCCTCATTTCTTTCTTATTCAAGCCTTTCTGGATTAACTCCTTAAGCTCATCCGCGACCCTCTGGGCTTCAGTAATTGATTTCATTTCAGTATAAGCACGTCCTTTTCCAAAGAGTGCGAATCTTTGTCCGAGCAAATTCTTTCTTTCAACAGACAGGCTCCATGCCTTATCTAACTCTTCCAGGGCCTCCTCAAGATTTCCTAGTCTTACATGTATATATGATAAAAGATTACGGAACCGCGATTCCCATCCTGTTTCACCGAGATTCTGTGCAAGCTCAATCCCTCCTCTAGCCTGGTCTTTGGATTTCTCAAATTTTCCCTCTGATAAGTACAAAGCAACTAACCTTTGTCTGCCCATATTATGAGCTGCTGGTTCCTCTGTTTTCAGCATTTTCTCGTACTCTTCTTCTGCTCTTTCAAAATTTTCTTCATACCTATAAAAATCGCCTCTTATCCAAAAATTTAGGAAGTGAGTCGGATTGAGAGAAAAAACTTTATTTCCTTCTGCAAGGCCTAGCTCATATTTCTTTTGAATAAAATAATTGAGGGCTAACCCGGTACGGATATAAATGTTATCTGAAAACTTGTTTACATAATATTCGAGAATCTCCGTGGTCTTGTCATACATTCCTTTTGCCATATAAGGAAGCGTTATATTAAAATAAGGGAAATAAGTTTCATCCTTATTCTGGATTGACACCTTGTATCGTTCTATGGATTTATCCCATTCTTCTATATTACTATATACAATCCCTAAGTTAGTATTGGCGATCCTGTCATCTGGATAAAGCTCCAGTAATTTACTGTACGCTTCTATGGCTTTATCATACGTTTCTTCGGACTGCGTGTAGAAGGCCCCCTGGATCTGATAGCGTTCTCTATCCGATATGCGATTGCTCAATTCAAAAGCCTTTTGAATGTATTCTCTGTATTTAGCCCCGTATCTCAGATTTGAATATCCCATTGCCATGCTTCTGTAGGCCATAGCAAACTCAGGGTCAAGGGCTACTGCTTTCTCCATGAGCCGTATACCTTGACGGTCATCTGCGAGGTTATGATACTTTCTGCCTTCGCTGTAAAATTTAAAGGCTTCTGGAGAATTTGTAGTGATTTTTCCTATTTCTTTGTCAATATCGCTGGCTATCTCTGCTGCAGAGATCTCAAGATGGGTCTTGATTCTCTTTGTCAGTTCATCGACCATGGAGAAGATACTTGTCTCTCCTGTCCCTTCAATTCCTTCAGAGCCTATCAGTTGCTCTGTGCCTGCCACGTGAAGCATTATATTAATCCTGAAAGTCTCCCCGGCTTTAGTATAGTTCCCCTGTAATATGTGAGTAGCTTTTCCCCTTGCAGCCACTTGCCTTAAAACATCTGAAGAATAGCTCTTTGCCTCCAGCTGACCGAGCTGGTTGAGAATATTGAAGAGCCGATCTCCCCGTACCACATTCAGGTATTTCGATTGGGATAGGTCGGCTATCAACAAATCAGAAAGAGCCTTTCTCCAGTGATCAAAGTTCTCATCTCCTGTGTTGTTCTCAAAGTACATAACAGCCAGAGATGGCTTGCCCGATGGGGCAGGAATGGCTTCCTTTTTCGATAGAAGCTGCCAGAGTACTATAGCGATGATTGCCAGAGCAAGGATGGCGAAAGCAGGGATGAAGAGCTTCTTCAGACCGAATGTTACTGTTATCTCCTTGGATGTAAGGGGCTTTCTCTTGGGAACTTCTCTTTCGGTCGAAGGAATACCAGCTTCGATCCTGGAGAGTTCAGAGCGCACTTCACCTGGACTGTTAAATCTCTTCTCTTTATCTTTTTCCAGGCATCTCAATATCAAATGGCTGAGATCGTCAGGAATCTGAGTATTAAGCTCTTTTGGATTTTTAGGTGCTTCACTCTTGTGTTTCACACCGATTGTAAACGGCGTGTCTCCTTCAAAAGGCACTCTCCCGGTCACCATTTCATATAGGATTACTCCTACTGCATAAATATCAGAGCGCTGGTCAGTCTCTTTTCCTTCCACCTGTTCGGGCGACATATACTCAGGTGTGCCGATCATCACACCTGATCCTGTGATCCCTTTTGCCGAGAGAGAGCGGGCTATTCCAAAGTCCATAATCCTTGCATTCCCTTCCTCGTCAATCATTATATTCTGAGGTTTTAAATCGCGATGCACAACTCCCAGGCGATGCGCTTCAGACAGCCCTTCGCATACCTGTTTGGCAATGGATATGGCTCTCCCCGCACCCAAAGGTCCAGCTCTCCGGATAAAGCTTTTTAGGTCTTCTCCGCGCACGTATTCCATCGTGATGTAATGCAAACCTTTCTCTTCGTTGAGGTCATACATTCTGCAGATATTCCTGTGAGCGATTTCACGGGCGAGTTTCAGCTCATTCCTGAAGCGTTCGATGGTCTTCTTTTCAGCAGCGATTTCAGGTTTTATGAGTTTTAAGGCGATTTCTCCGTTTATCTTCTTATCAAATACCCTGTAGACTTTCCCCATACCTCCTTTGCCCAGTTCTTCAATGATTTCGTATCGAGACGCAAAGGTGCTTCCTCGTGTTAATTCCTCGGCAGGCGTTTCTATGGTTTTTGTATGAGCCACAGAGATGTCGTCAGAAGGGAGGAGTTGAGTTCCGCATTCGGAGCAGAAGTGAGAGGATTCAGTATTTTCTGATTGACATTTTGGGCAGTTGATAGCCATTTTTATCCCTTTGCAAAGATTCTGCAAAAGAATAACAATTTATGAAATAAGAGTCAAATTGGAAATATGTGATGCGGTGTTCAGAGTATATTTTAATTTATGAGAGGTAGAGTTTTTTCTTACGGGGGTGGTCCTTGGGATTATCGTTTCCTGACTTTTCCGCTTGAGACTGAGCGGGAGGACCCGGAAGAGGAACGCGCCGATGAACGTGAGGAAGACCTTGAGACAGATGAACTTGAACGAGATCTCGAGACTGATGATCTTGAAGAAGATCTTGAGACCGATGGCCTTGAGTAAGATCCGTAGGTTTTTATCTTTGAGTAAGACCGAGGAACATATGACCTTGATGATATCCTAGAGGATCGATAACGCGAGCCGATACTACCATACGTGGTATATTTGGAGGATCGACTTTTTTTGATTGATCTCTTGACAGCAGTTTGAATTCTTGAGGCGTAGATCTTTCCAGTGCTTCTGTATTGGGAGCTGGAGAGTTTTCGTTTTTTGACTTTTCCGGTTCTGGTCGGAGAGGTTCTTCTGACAGTGGTTCTGGAGGGTGTAGACTTGATTCCCTTTGATTTAGAAATCGACCCGGTTTGCTTTCCTGTAGAAGAAGTTGTTACCTTGCTAGTTGCACTCCGGATTCGTCTGACTCCAAGGTTTTGAGGGGTTCTTCTTTTGAGTTGGTCTTTCCGGACCATTAAACGTGCATTGTTGCGATAATAGTAATTGCTGTAGTATGGATAATAGCTATATCGATACCAGTTTGTCCATGACCAGAATGGATGCCATCCATAATGCCAGCTCGACCAGTACCAAAAGGAATGCCAGCCCCAATACCAGTCAGACCAGTACCAGTACGGCCACCAGCCCCAGTGAGGATACCAGGTCCACCAACTAATCCCCCCGTAATAAGGATAGGCTATTGTTCTGTATGGTTCTTCCTCTTCTTCGTATTCTTCGGCATAATATCTTTCTTGTGCTGCTTCTTTTTCTCGCCAGTAGCTCCATTTATCAAAGTCATCTTCGTACATCGGGTTGTGGAATTTTTGTGTAGAATATCTGTCCACTTCTATTCGATAAATACCCTGTATTGCAAAATTTTCGTGAGGAGTAAGAAAGCCAATGGTTCTTTCCGATTGAACATAGACTTCACCGTAGCGGACGTCTAATAGAATGGAATCATCCTGCAGGGTAGCGAAAACGATTTTGGTATGATGATTCAGCCTGAGATAGTCTCCATCCAGGCAGACCTCAACCCTTCCTTCCTGGGTATATAATTCATCTCCTTCTATAACACGGCCTTCAATCCGTGCAGACCTGTTATTGAGTCTTACGTCTCCTTCGATATAGGAGATCCAATCTAGCCTTGAAACGGTGCTTTTCTTTTCATAAGTGCTGTTGATATCTTCTTGGGATAAGATAGGAATTGCGGTTAGAGACAAGCCAATCAAAAGACATAAAAGCTTATATCGCATTTTATACCTTCCTTTAATTGATTTTTAACACAGAGGAAAATCGTTGTCAATCGAGAAAGAAATCCTCTGCATTTTTCTTCTCCACCTATTTATTCACCAATTACTAATGCAAATACCATGCCATTTGCTATCCTCTGTAACCAGGGGGAACCAGGCAGAGAATCTGTCCTTAAAAGATGACGAGTGGCATTACTTGGGGACGCTCCTCTATTGGTGTCAGGGCTTGACATATAATAAAATAATTTTTCTTTCCTTTTATTATCCAGCCTTCCCCATGGCAAAAAATGAGACAATAGAGGGACCGGAGAAATGTGGGTTGGAATTGCATGCGGAGAAAGACGAAGATCGTACGCTGCAAAGACAGTAACAGGAAAGCTGAATTCAAGTACACGGAGTTTACTTTTCTAGGCTATACCTTCCGGGCTAGACCGAAAAGGTCGCCGAAAGGAAGGAGATTTAAAAGCTTTTCACCCGCGGTGAGTAAGGAAGCGCTGAAGAAAATGGTAAGAGAGATAAGGAGGCTGAAAATACATCACCGGACGAAAATGAGTATTGAGGAAATAGCCAAAATGCTGAATCCGAAATTGAGGGATTGGATATACTATTATGGGAAGTTCAGGCTAGTATGCCTCAAGCACTTTCTGCACCGACTGAACCTCAGATTGCTGAAATGGATAGGGAACAAGTATAAAGCGCTCCGATACAGAGTCAGGGGTGCAAAATCGTAGCTAAAGAATGTGTACAAGAATAATCCCGAATCTGTTTGCCCATTCGCGTTTTAGAGTTAGGCCATGAGATTTGGATGGCGGAAGCCGTATGAATCGAGAGGTTCACGTACGGTTTTGAGAGGGGCCAGGGTGAAACTCCCCCGTCTAATCACCTTTTTCGAGATTTCTGCTATGTAAATGAATTAAATTATTAGAAGCAATGCATTCACCTTAATATTAAATAGGTTTAATTTTCGAAGCGACTTTTCCCATATTTAACTTTTCAAATATGAAGTTTAAACTAAAAATAATCCCGAAACTGCCTAATATGATGATAAATGCATCAATTGGATTTCGAAATCTATCCAGCGACCAAAGTATTACATGAAGGAGACATTGTAAAAACAAAGGAAATAAAAGAAACCAAACTGCTTTGATCTTTCTTTTAAATAACACTATTACGGCAAGAACCATAAATGGTATTAATACACCATAACAAATAATACTTGATAAGTTGTGCTTAAAAGACCATAAGACAAATTTACCAAGGGGAAAGGGGCGATATTCGCCTTTAAACCGGAAGGGTCTCCAAAATTCTTTAAAATACCACCATTTTCTGCCAAAAAAAGTAGTAGGGGGATAAATATCCTTTTTTATTGCTGATATTTCTTCTTTCATCCTGTTATAAGGATTTAGACCTGATTTTATCATTCTTCTTTCTTCTTCTGTTGGATTTTTATCTGGCATAGATACATCTATTTGACCTAAGTAAAATATACTGAGGTAAATAGTAGATGTATTATATTTAAATAATGCTTCAGTCTCAGGATTTATCAAGACAATTTTGTCATAAGCAATATAATTTCTTACTGTCCAAGGAATCATTAGCAAAACTGTCATCAATAAAAACACTAAATATTTTTTTACTCCTTGCTTGAAAGGTTGATAAATCGCAAAAAGAGAAATAAAAAAAGGAAGATAAAAAAGATATTTTGGATCAGTATGTATTAACAAAAAGTAGAATAGTAAAATTAGCGAAAAGTTTCTTGTCTTTCTGTTCTCGTCTATTAGGAAAAGATAGAGGTAATAAAAAAATATTATTATTAAAAAGAATATTAAAGTTTCTCTTAATAATAATCGCACATATTTTAAATAAAAAATATAAAAACCAGACCAAATGAGTGATAATACAGCGATCTTTTCATTAAATATTTTTTTACCGAGTTTATAGATATAAAAACAAGTAAAGACACTCAAAAACGCTTGAAAGAGAAAAACAGATAAATAATTATTCATACCAAAGATTGCATAAATAGCAGCAATAAACATGGGGTAAAATGGAGAACGGCTGGAGCCAGTAAAGTCTGTTATCCAGTTAGTTCTTTGCAATATTGTGGTTGCATAGCTATTATAACCAGGGGAATCCCCTGCCAAATCTTTCTGCCCCATAAAGACAGCTACACCAATCCTTATTGAAAGGAAAAAAAGTAATATTATTAATATTTTTTTATTATTCCACTTCATTTCAATTAATCACATTAAATCAAAACACAGGTTATTTTCAAATGTATATACATAACGATCAGGAGTACACTACATCCTTTATGGAATTCGACTGAATCATGAAACACAACGGCAACCACAGGCTTGACATCTTAATGAGCCCCCTTTTACCAAGGAGGCTTCTGCTGAGTGCATATTTCCATCTAGGTGGCATCAGACACTTTACTTCTCCTGTTCTCCCCATGGTTATACATAAGGCAGGATCCATCCCTCCCATCAATCCTTCCTGTAACAGCGTATGCCGCTACTCTGCACCCTCCCCCGCAAGTCATTACATTAGGACAATCCCCGCATATGTCATACTTGTGGGGATGGCGCATCATGTCACACATCCGGGAACCATGAAAAATGTCGTTGAGATTATCTCGGCGTATATTTCCTAAATAGAATTCGGGAACATCAAAACAGACACACAATGATATGTCTCCACACGGATTAATAGTCAATCTGTCCCGTCCTGCACGGCAGCCGGCATAAACAACCTTTATTTTTTTGCGCAGGCGCTTCACCAATCGATGGTATTGTGCCCAGGGTATAAACATTTCAGTAAGCCACCGTTTAGGCAGTGCTAGAAAGTGCTCAAAGGCCGGTTCAAGGAGTGTCAGAAAGTCTGAATTTTGAGGAAACGCCTCTCCATTGCGACCTGTAAGCAGTGGAATGTGAATAGTGACGGTGGCCCATCCCTCATCGCAGGCACGATCCAGGAGTTGAGGAATAGTGGGAAGTGTCTGAGGGGTTAAACGGGCAGAAACTGTCGTATGAAAATCATAGGCCTTTATAGTCCGCAATGAATTGAGAACATCTTTCAGCGTATCACTTGAAACACCATGAAACTTACTATAAAGACCGGGATCTAGAGTATCGAGGCTTATTTGAAATGATTTCGTAAGGGTCTCATTTTTCAACTGTTTGAGGATTTCCTCGGATAGCAGACTGCCGTTGGAAGCAATACGTGCCTCGAGTCCTAGTTTGGCCGTATGAGATAGAATACTGACAATATCTTTTCTCATGAAGGGCTCGCCGCCGGAAATGATAAGGTTTTTTACCCCTTCCCTTTGAGCGTTCGTGAACATTTCCATCGCTTCTCTGGTGGTTAGCTCCTCTGAAGAAGGTGTATCCGCATTTGCAAAGCAAATTGAGCAGTGATAATTGCAAGCATAGGTTGCATTCCAAAAGAGAGTTCGCAGAGGCGAGGCAGCCATCCAAACGCGTTCGCTTGTATGGCCAGGAATAAGTTTTAGCTTTACATCAAGCAATTCAATTGTATTCTTTCATAAGAAATTCAGGATACTCACTCTCGCACGGGACGCCGCACTGGCAAAGGGCACAGCCGAGGGAATACCCGTTGACCCTTTTGCCACTCTTGATGATAAGATGGGGGAACATTTTCATGCTACTTGTGTATTCTCTCATATATCGTTCTTCGATCATTTTCTTCCTTGTATAACACCTCTCTTTATCAAGGCCTTTTCTCGATATAGCATTTACAGGACATCTTTCAATGCACCTATCGCAGTTCTCGCCTTCATATTCAAGACAGGTTGCCATGTGACCGCCTTTTTCTATGGGCGTTGGCTCTAAATGAAGATTTGTTATTATACTTCCAAAACGCACACTTGCGCCCATTGGGGTGATTAAGGATCCGTTTAGCCCAAAGTGACCACGGCCTGCAGCATAAGCTACGTGGCGTTCGGACCATGAAGAGGCAAAGGTATGTTCAGACGAGCGAAAAGCATCATATTCCTGTGCTAGACTTGGAGATACTCCTACTTTTTCGTGCCTGTCCAATATCTCTGTAACATGGCAACAGACTTCATGGCTTAAGGTGCCCCCATTATTGCGTGCCAGAGAATACAGACGGGACGGCCAGCTGCCGCTCCGATTTGAGTCCCGAATATGTTGAGTGAAAGGCAGGACCCATGAAATCACACTTATGTGAGACAAATCAGTCTCTTTCGCGGAATTCCTTTTCAAAAAATCCCGCGGCATGACATGACTGGGACTCACAGCAGCTAGAAACAGTTCAAATACCGGGTCAGCACCATCAGCCACACCTATCATTGGTTTATTGAAAATTGGGATACCGCCATAATCAGTCAATCGGTTTAGAGGATTTTCGAGAACTAGACGCGAGACGGTCCGCTCAAACCATGCTTTAGTAAATAGTGAAGAATTCAAAGTTTCTCCTTTAAGGGATATGAATTTGGTTTTTGTGCTTGCCACTAATACCTCTCAATTTTCAGCAATTTCAATCCAATGATATCCTGAAAGAAACATACCACACACAAAACAGCAAAATCAATTGTCAGGAAATAGAGAAAATGCGACAAAAACAGAAAAACTGAGGCGGACCCCAAAAACTGGACAGTATGCTAAGGTGGATGATATAGATTTTTAGATTTTATAATGAAGAGCGGCTTCATCAGGCTCTGGATTACAACACACTAGCTCTGACATATAAAGGCAGCTCATCAGAAATGCCATTAATTGCTTAAGAAAGGACAAGGGAAAGACATGACTTGGACTGAGATCGGTGCTTACAGGGCTTCTGATAGCCTCGTTTTTGGAGGCAAGGTGCATAAAACGCTCGATGTGGATAAAAACTTGAATTATCATTGCCATTGGGTTAAAAATATCACCTTAGAATGCTGTAGATTCTGCCCAACCAATAGAGGCCACCTAAAATTTTTTATGCAAGGGGCATCGATAATTAAGTGACTATTATGAAGGCAAATAGAATAGTCACAGTGTTACTGAAAGAAGCATTAATAGCATTCATTGTGGGTTTTTCTCTTACTTTTAAGCAGTTTATAGTTTCTTCCGACGTTATTATTTCTGAAGGATATCTAAAACATAAAATGTATAAATTAATTGCTTTAAGTTATCTAGAGGCTTTTAAGCAATGGATAATATTAACTATTCTTAATTTATTTGTTCTACTTATCATAACCTTATTAGTTTTTGCTGTATGGAAATTAATTTTATCAAAGATGGTTAAAATTCGTATTAGGGATAAAAATAAAATAAGAATCATTTTGATTTCCTTCTTTTGCTTTATCTTTTTCCTGTTCTATGGTTGGGTGATTAACCATTTCTTCCTTCCTCACAGATTTTCTTTTATAAGTCTGGTGGGGAATGCCATGATTTTAATTTTTACAATATTTTTAGGATGGAGTTTGATAAGGCGGTTAAGAAAAGAAATAATATTTGTAGGCGTTGCATTATTTTTTATTTCTATATCTTTACTCCCACATTTTAGGTTACAAACTTATCAGGGCGAAAAGACGCTCTCAATCAAAACACTTAGATCCTTACCTTATGCGAGCTGGACTCCAATCAGATATAATAAATTTGGAGTGACAAGATACATTCATAGCTCATCCTGCAAAGGGATAAATGTATACTCTTCCGAAAATATTCCGCGTGCGTATTTATTGGATATGAATGGAAGAATTCTTCATACTTTTTTCGACAAAACAAAGAAAAAAAATTATTGGCAATCAGGTTGGAAACTTATAAAACCATACCAAAATAATGACTTCTTAGTTCTAATTGAAAACTATGCAATTATGATGATAGATTGGGATTCCAATATCAAATGGATAAAAAAGAAGCGTTTCCATCATGACTTCGTAGTTGCTGAGAATGGTGATATATATGCCATTATGAATAAAAAATCATATTCTCCCTGGTTTAGCTTATTTGAGTCAATTAGAGATAATTGCTTTGTAATTTTAACAAAGGATGGAGAGATAAAGGCGGAAACCTCCTTAGCAAAAATTGTATTCCATAATAAAACCCTCTTTGATGCTTCAAAGAACCAAAAAAAGAGGTATTCTTATGGGAGAGATGCATGGGATATTTTCCATACAAACACGATAGAAGTAATTAATAGAGACATGTTTTTCGGAAATAAAAAATTATTCAAAAAAGGAGATGTATTATTTTGTGTAAGAAATCTGAATATTATTGGCGTGATGGATTTAGAAAAAGAGAAAATAATATGGAGCTGGGGAATGAATGAACTTGAACTGCCTCATCATCCTTCTCTGTTGGAAAACGGAAATATATTAATTTTTGATAATGGAACTCTCAGAAAATATTCTCGGGTAATAGAATTGAATCTCATTACCGAAAAAATTGAATGGGAGTACAAATCTATATCTGCAAAATCTTTTTTTTCTGCATATAAGGGATCCGCTCAAAGATTTTCTAACGGAAATACACTCATTACAGAAAGTGAAAAAGGCCATGTGTTTGAGGTCACAAATGATGGGAAAGTTGTTTGGGAATTCTACAACCCCGAAATAGATAAAAAAAAGAACAAAAGAGCAACAATATACCGTATGATGAGAATTACCAGCCCAGATAAATACTCTTGGTTTAAAGCATTAGAATAGCATTTTTTCTTTTAGATTCAACTCCCCTCTATTGAAATAAAGAGTAAAAGTAGAAAAAATAACGGGAAGATTTTATCTCTCTCAAGAATGAATATTTATTTAAACACCACAATTTTAAGATGACGCATGGCATTACTTGGGGACGTTCTAGAATGAGATTCCCCTTCCCTTGACAGCAGACACTCAAGTCTGTATAAAAAATGTTCTATATGAGAAGTAAAAAATGAAACGATCAATATTTTTCCTGTCCGGTTTAATACTCGCCGTTCTATTTTTTTCATACTGCAGCAAAGAAGAAGTAGAAACGAAAAATACAGAACAAATCTATAAGGAAGAAGGAGTCCCACTAAGAGTAGAACAAGTGGTCGCACAGGAATTCAAGAGCGAACTCAGCTTTCATTCTATCCTGTCAGGTATCCAGGAATCATCGGCTTATGCTACGTTTTCAGATGAACCATCAATCCCCATGGTTGGATCTCGCAGTGCGTCTGCCTTGACGACCCTGAAATCTATGTGGGCAATATCTGGGGAACACGATCTTTTAGAAAAGTTCGAAAACTCGCGCCTCTGTAAGATGATCCGCCATCCTCAGGATTACGGGATCTGCGAGACCTTTCGCCATATGACGGCTTGTGGGGGAGGCTGCCGCGCCGCGGCTCTGGCGTTGACGGGCAGTCTTGACGGACAGGACATGAGCTGTCCTGTGTGGAAAGGCGAGAACGCCAAGAAAACCAATGCCCATAAAAGCTGAATCGCCGGCCTCTGTCTGGCGCCAAGCTCACGCTCAAAGCCTGAGGGGGCGGCGCGGGCTCATCAAGACAATCCATATGTGGTTTGCTGTGGCGGTCCTTGTTTTTTTAGAGGGTGTCGATGATGCGTGGCACGTGATCGCAGCCTGCCTTCAACTTCTCATTGCCGCGGCCTGTTATGTTCAGGTCAGTATTCTCATCAATGACCTTGCTGATAGGGGCGGTGATCGTGAAGCTGGGAAGATGCGATGGATTCGGAGCCTGAGACTCGGAGTCGCCAGAGCGGTAATATGCGCGATCGCTTTGCTGGGTGGGCTGGCTCTCGTTCCCGGGATGGAGAAGGCATGGCCTCTCGCGGTCTACGGCGGGGCTTTGGCCGCTGGGTTCCTGTACTCGATAAAGCCCATTCGCCTCAAGGAGCACGGCATCTGGGGGCTTTTGGCTTACGCTTTATCCACAGCCCTGGCCTATGCCTTGCTGCCGTGGGTAAAGCTCAATGGACAATGGCTCCCCCTTGTCGCGGTTGGCGCCGCCGTTTTCTTTGACAAATGGGTCAATCTGCATTTCCATCAGGTCATTGATTTCGAAGATGACCAAAGGAGCGGGACCCTGACCTTTGCCGTCACAGCCGGGATCTCCATGGCACGAGGTTCGCTTCGATGGATGGCCCGCCTTGCATCCTTTTCCATGGCAGGTGTCCTGGTCTTTCTGGCCATGAGGCAGCCGGTATGGGGCGGGTTTGCAGCAGGTCTTTCTGCTGCGGCTTTACTCGCAGCAGGGATCACGCTGCGAAAGGCGCGGAGCCGGCAGAAGGTGCCATCACTGCTCGTGAAGGAACTGCCCTTACACTATCTCGGTTTGAGCTGGACAGTAATTCGGCTGGTACCGCTTGTGCTCCTTGCCGGTCTGGCTCTGGACGAGCCGGTTATGCTTTTGGTCTTTCTCCCGCTGCTCCTCCTGGTTCTTTTGGATTCCCGTTTCCTGATTCGCTATCGCTATAAGTGAAAGAAAGACGCACCGCATCGATGTGCTTCTCGATAGCTTCGCGGTATTGAGCAACGTTCAGAGGACAGTTGCCTTTCAGCTCCAGGCTCAAGCCTTTGCAGTGCACCTGCCAGAGGTCTTTCATTGAGTGCTCCTTGATGTTCCCGAGCCTGTAGGGCATAAAGGGGCAGGGTGACACATCCCCCTGGGCCGAGACATAAAGGATGGATCGGGTAAACAGGCAGCACAGGGTTTCAGGCGTTGGGAGCTCGAGATGTACCCGCGTGAGATCCTGCAACTCTCTCACTCTGGCCCTTTCCTTTTCAGTAAGGACTTCATCAAAGGCACCGTCCCATCGTCCCGCAGCGATAGGGAATAAGATATAGATTCCCATAACCCCGAGCCGCCGGCCCAGGGCGATAATCTCTTCGAGCCCTGATTCGACGATCTGTCTGGATGCATAGGTCTGGATCTGGCAG
>CP070825.1:2428925-2440401 GCA_020344415.1 Candidatus Aminicenantota bacterium | reverse complement strand
ACTGATGTTGAGATTAGAGTTTTATCAAGCGGTTTCGCCTACGTTATGGGCAGATGGAAACTTGAGTTGAAAAATTCAACCAAGGAAGGATTATTCACGATAATATTCCAGCAGATGAGAGAAGGCTGGAGAATAATCCACGATCACACTTCTTCATAAAAAGGCAAAAAGAACGGAAGTGGATCAAAATTCATATGCTAATGAAATAACAAACCCTTTTTTATCATTTGTTTTTTTAACTTTAACTTGAATGATATTATTCACAAGATTCCCCAGCATAGCGCCCACAAAGGCTCCTGCAACATCTGCTGCCAAATCACTTCCGCTGAAATGATTCCCTTTTTTTGTGCTGTCTATCAACTCTTTTGCTAACCCAGGCAGGCTTCCTAACGTAGTACCTAAAATTATTCTTGGTGCAGTTTTGAGATCTGTTTTATAGTGCAGATAAGTTTCACTTGCCGCTCCAAATATTGATGAGACTCCAAAATGTATGAGCTTGTCGTCTCCTGCCAAAATGTTTTTGTCTGGAATCGAGGTAAGGACAAGAAATAAAATAGTCCAGATGAAAATACGATTTTTTAATGATTTCATCTAGATCACAGCGTCTTGTTGCGTCCCTTTTCTATTTTTACTATGAATAAATACTTTTGTAAGGGATCTGATAAATCAAACATTTAATTTAGCAAAGGGAAAATTTGATGTCAAAAATATCCGGCTGGGAATTGGGATGTCTATTATTAATGGATTTAAGGGAAATTCCTTCCCTGCTCTTTGTAAAAAGACTCTATCAAGTCTTTATATTTTTCTTCGACTATATTTCTTTTCACTTTTAATGTGGGGGTCATTTCTCCTTCTTCAATCTCGAACTCTCTATCTAACAACGCAATTTTCTTTATTCTCTCAAAAGAGGCAAGGCTGGAACTACTCCTGTCGACTTCTGCGAGCATAAAATTTAAGATTTCTTCTTTCTTTGTCAAATCACTCGGATTTTCGTAAGTAATACCGCTTGATTTGGCATATTCTTCCAATTTCTCAAATTCAGGGACTACAAGAGCAGAAATAAATTTTTTCTTGTCTCCGATTACCATCACATTCGAAATATAAGGATTCATTTTTAGAAGATTCTCAATAGGCTGGGGGGCAACGTTTTTTCCTCCAGATGTAACTATGATATCCTTTTTCCTATCTGTAATAACAAGAAAACCCTCTTCATCCAGATAGCCAATATCCCCTGTGTGAAACCATCCTCCCTCCATGACTTCTGCCGTCTCTCTTTCCATTTTATAGTATCCTTTCATTATATGAGGGCCTCTTGTCAGTATCTCGCCGTCCTCGGCAATTCTTACCTCTACTTCAGGGATAGGCTTCCCTACTGCTCCAAACTTCAAGTTTTCAAATGTATTGACAGTTATAGCCGGAGAAGTTTCTGTCAATCCATAGCCCTCCAATACGAGCAGACCTATCGCATGGAAAAATTCGGCTATGTCTTTGGATAGAGGAGCAGATCCAGAAATGAAGAATCTGAATCTGCCTCCTGTTTTCTCAATTATCTTTGAAAAAACAAGCTTATGAGCTAAATTTTTTTTAAATTGGAGCCATCGGGATATGGGTTGCTTGGTGAGTTTATTTTCGCCGTATTTTTTTCCTACTTTTATTGCCCAAAAGAAGATTTTCCTTTTCAACGGTGAGCTTGAAAGGGCGCTTTCCAATACTTTTGCATAGAGCTTCTCGAACAATCGAGGGGGTGCGGTCATGACAGTGGGCCTTATTTCAAGCCAGTTCTGAGGCACGGTTTCCATGCTTTCCGCATAACCTATGGAGGCTCCTATATAGAGGTATGTAAAAGTAGCCATTCTTTCAAAGACATGGGACAGTGGCAAAAATGAAAGCATGGTATCCTTGTCTGAAATTTCAAGTATGTTGGCGACAGCCTTCACATTGCTGATGAAATTGCTGTGGGTCAGCATGACTCCTTTGGGCGGACCCGTTGTTCCTGAAGTATAGATTATGGATACTGTATCGTCAGGTTTTGATGCCAGTGCCATTTTTTCAAATAGATCGGGATTTTCTTGGGCAATCTTATCTCCTTTTTCCAGAACTTCAGTTAATGTTAAAACTCCTTCAGCCGCATCAGGCTCGAAGCTGATATAATGAACAACTTTTGTCAATTCTGATTTCACGGCTTCTACTTTCTGCCAGAGCTCTTGATTTGAGCAAACGACTACTTTAGCATCAGAATTATCGATGATATATTTGATTTGTTCAGGAACCAGAGTTGTATAAATGGGAACAGTGATTCCACCCAAACAAAGATTTGCGAAATCCATCATAACCCACTCAGAGCGCGTTTCAGAAAGTATAATAAGCTTATCTCCGGCCTCAATCCCCAAATCTTTCAGTCCCAAAGAGAGGTTCCTCACCTTGTTGGCGAATTCTTCAGTAGATATGGGCACATATTGCCCTTCTTTTTTATGAAGCATCAAATCATCTTTAGGAAAAGACTTAATAGTGTTGAGAAGAAGTTGATTGATTGTCTCTACCATTTTCCCTCCTAATCAAAGAGAATGATAAATTATCTATTTTTGTTCAGATTTTTTTTATTTATTAAAACCCATTCTTTTCAACATTTTTGGAAACCTTGGATCTGAGCGTAGATTGTCGACCACAGGTGACGTCTTGATATAAGTTAGCCAATGGTCGCGTTCCTTAAAAGACTTTTCAAGCCATTCGAATGCCTTGTTTTTCTTGTCAAGTCCTCCGTAAACCGCTGCTATCATCCAGGGAGCCACATAACTCTTTTTTGACTGTTCTAACATCTTATTGAGTACTTTCTCTGCCTCATCCTTCTTCCCTGCAATGGCATATATAAATCCTATGGCGACCCACATAAGCGGCACTGCTCCTCCTGAAACTGTCATAGCCTTCTCGACAGCAGCTATGGCTTCATCGTGCATCCCCTTAAAAGCATAAGGAAATGCCAGCCAGAAGCGTGCTGTATAATAATCTGGGCTGATCTCGAGCAGTTTCTTGTATTCCTCTATTCCCCGGTCATACTGACGCCCTGTCCAGTAAATAGTTGCCCTTGTTTGGGCTACCATGCGAGAGAGTGGATTAAGCTCCTGAGCATGTTTGTTTTCTTTAAGGGCTTCATCAAATCTCCCCATTATCCATAGATAATGAGCATACATATTGAGAGAGGATGCATTGTTCGGATTGAGCTCAATGCCCCGCTTGAGTTCCTTTTCAGCACCTTCCCAATCCCATTCATAGAACATTTTATAGAATCCTAAAGAAGTATGGGCCTCACCGAGATTGTCATCAATCTCTAGAGCTTTCTCTATTGCTTCCCTTGCTTTCGGAAAAGCATTCTTAGGGGAAACAAAATTATAGTAACCAAGGTTATTGAAATATGCGGATATTCCTGCATAGGCCATAGCATATTTCGGGTCTTTCTCGATCGCTTGTTGGAAAGACTCTAAACTTTTTTGTAATCCCTCTTTGGTGTAATGCTTCAAGAAGTGGCGTCCTTTTAAATTCAAGTTATAGGCTTCGAGGTTCTCTGTGTAACGCTTGGTGAGCTCAACTTTCTCTCCTCCCAAAAGCTTGACCTTTAGTGTGTCTACTATAGCCAGAGTAACATCATCCTGGATGGCAAAGATATCTTCCATGTCTCGATCGTATTTTTCAGACCAGAGATGATAACCATCAACCACATTGATTAGCTGAGATGTGATTCGAACCCTGTTCCCTGCTTTTCTAACACTGCCTTCAAGAACTGTTTCCACATCCAGTTTCTTTCCGATTTCACGGACATCCATTTTCTCACCTTTGAATGAAAATGCTGAAGTCCGTGCAACTACACGCAAATCCTTGATCTTTGTAAGAGCATTGATGAGTTCTTCTGACAGACCATCACAAAAATATTCCTGATCCTTCTGTGGGCTTAGATCTGCAAACGGAAGGACAGCAATAGAGCTTTTCCATTTTGTTTCACTGATTTTTCTAGATTCGGGCTTTTCTTCCCCAATCTTGCCTAATTCAGAAAAGAGCTCTTTGGCATCCTGAAACCTCCTTTCTTTATCCTTCTCCATACAGCGGAGGATCAACTGGCTAAGGTCCTCAGGAACCAGGGCATTGAACTCTCTTGGATTAACAGGTGTTTCTTTTTTATGCTTCATGGCTATGCTCAGGGTTGTGTCTCCCTCAAAGGGCGCTCTGCCGGTTACCATTTCATACAGGATGGTCCCTAAGGAATAGATATCCGATCGCTGGTCTGTTTCTTTGCCTTCCACTTGCTCTGGAGACATATATTCTGGAGTTCCGATCAACACTTCTGCCTCTGTTATTCCCTTTGCTTTAAGGGAACGTGCTATCCCGAAATCCATAATCCTGGCATTTCCCTCTTTATCTATCATGATATTCTGAGGCTTTAAATCCCGGTGGACTATTCCTAGCTTATGGGCTTGATCCAAGCCTTCGCACACTTGCTGGGCGATGGATACTGCTTTCGCTATAGGCATTTGGCCTATTTTTCTTATCAAGCTCTTCAAATCTTCACCAGGGATATATTCCATCGTGATATAGTACGTGTTTTCTTTTTTGCTGAGATGATACATGCGGCATACATTCTTGTGGGAAATCTTCCGGGCTAATTTCAGCTCATTGCGGAAGCGTTCAATAATCTTCTCATCTGCGGCGATTTCAGGCTTTAGGAGCTTGAGTGCTGTGCTCTCCCTTAATTCATTATCGAGGACTTTGTAGACGCTTCCCATTCCTCCTTTTCCCAGCTCTTCAAGGACTTGATACCTTCCGGCAAAAGTGCTTCCTACAGACAGTCCTCTCAGTGAAGCTTGAAAAGTTTCTGTTTGTCGGGCAGAGACCTGTTCGGCGGAGGAAAACTTTGTTCCGCATTTGCCGCAATATTGTGTATCGGAGGGATTTTCAGAATAACAATTAGGACATTTCATGCCGGTTATTTCCTTTGTAAATTTAGCTAAACATTAACAATTAAGGAGGATAGAGTCAAATGAATAACCTGAATTATTCATAAAAAACACCTCGTGAATAAACCAGGGAAGCTAGCTTTTTTCTTTATCTTCGAGCTGCTTCAGCAAATCTTTCACATCCACAGCCATTGTTTGAAAGGAATCGCCCTGTTCTGAAACCATAAATTTAAGGAGTATCTCTCCTATTTGGATTTCATCCCCCGAGTTTATGGGTTTCTTTTCTTTCTTAAGAATTATGGAAGGTTTGATAATAACTCCATTTGAGCTGTCTAGATCCGCAATTGAGAATTTCTTCTTATCGTAACTCACTTTCAGGTTGGCATGTCTTCTCGAGACTGTCCCTGAATTGAGGGTCACTTCACAAATCTGGTCTCTGCCAATGAAATTATTCCCCGGGTGAAGATCAAAGACTTTTCCCTGACCATTATTTGTATCGTTGTTTCCCTCTACTATAGTCAACTGAACAAGGGTACCTGAAACGTCAGATTCCTTCTTCTTTCGGAAAAGCACCATGATTTGCACCTTCCTTACATGATTTCTCTTTTTATTATTCCATTTTTTTTCTATGGATATCAATATAAATAGAGATGAGCATAGTGATAAGCAATAGGACAAATCCAACACCGAATAGTATTTCTGTAATAATGAATGTTTTTGAGACCCAAAGGGCTGGCTCTATATCTCCGTAGCCGACAGTTGTAATAGTAACCAAGCTAAAATAGAAAAGGTCAAAATAGGGGATATTAGAAGGATGAGACACCATAAAAGCTTTTCCCTGAGAAAATTGCTGGAGTCCATTATAAATAGTGGCAAAGCTTACGATTGCACCAAAATATTTGATAAGAGCACTGATTATCTCTTCTTTCATTTCTTGAACCCCAGTTATATCGATCATTCCTCGCTTCTTTTCCAATTTCTCATGCCCAAAGACTGATAGAAATATGTCTCCAGCTAATACGTAAACATAGAAGAATGCGATGATTACCCCGATCACAGGAAAGAACTTTATAGGAATATAGAGCAAAATAATGGGCAATGTCCAGAAGAGGAAGAAATGAAAGATTATGGCGGTTACTTCACCAAGCTTGTCAGCGATGCGGAATTCGAGAGCGGAAAGGAAGTTAAGAATGGCTACCCAAGTTCCAAGCACTGTTCTTTACCCTTCAATTTTTCCAAAATAATAACAAAAAAAACCTGAAATTTCTAGTTCTTGCAAAAAAAGGAATAAAGTCCATTTTTTTATTTTATTTAACTAGATTTATTTGTTGCCAAGGCAACATCTCTAAAGCCGTGATGGCTGAAATGATTTTGGAAATTCCGGAAGCGACCTTGAAAATTCAGCCTTCCCGAGCTGTCATTCGAGGAAAGCCGACGAAGTCGGACGCCGAGGATGTTTGAGCACCGCCTTTATAAAGGTTGGGATTTTGGTTTGAACAGAGGACATCACTTAAGGTCGCGAGGAACAAACGTGCGCAGTTCCGCAGGCGCTGAGAAAGACAGTGAGGGAATGGCGTTAAAAATTTGAAGGGAGCAGAGGGATTTCCAAAATCATGCTTTTATCACGGAAATTGAGGTCCTTACTGTTGGCAATCTTTTCTTGACAATCCGCTTCTTCTAAGATAATTTTTAGGAAAAAAAGGAGGATAAGCTCTTCAATATTTCTTATTTGTGGTTGGAGTGACTGCCCTTGAGAAGAGAGTTCCCTTGAATTTATAAAGCTTAAAAAATGGAAAAAATCGGCAAATACAAGATAACAAACTCGCTGGGAAAAGGAGCTATGGGCATTGTTTATAAAGCCCTCGATCCGGATATAAGCCGAGAGGTAGCCATTAAAACTATCCATTTCGATTTGGTGTCTGTAGGAACTGATAAAGAAGAGATGATGAAAAGGTTTTTACGAGAAGCTCAGGCAGCAGGTAAATTAACCCATCCAAATATAATAACTATTTATGATGTCGGCAGAGAAAAAGACCTTACTTATATAGTCATGCAATATATTGAGGGTCAAAGCCTGCAACAAATATTTTCTTCAAGAAAGAAATTTTCTATTCCAGAGCTTGTTGAGCTATTCAGCCAATTATGCGATGCCTTAGATTATGCCCACCAGCATGGAATTATCCATCGAGATATCAAGCCTGCCAATATTTTGATGGATAAGAAAAGAAACCCTTTCATCGTTGACTTTGGAGTGGCCAGAGTAGAAACTTCAACCATAACTCAAACAGGAACAACCGTAGGGACTCCTAGCTATATGTCTCCAGAACAAGTCATGGGGAAAAAGATAGATATGCGTTCCGATATATTCTCACTCGGAGTCATTCTCTACGAACTTCTAACAGGGAAAAAGCCATTTGAAGCTGAAAATATCACAACTGTGATTTATAAAATAGTAAACGAAGTGCCTCCGCCACTCTCCAAAGTAAAAAAGAGTTTGCCAGTTGCCTTTGAACATATCGTTGGAAAAGCTTTAGCCAAGGATCCAAAAGAACGTTATCAAAACTGCAAAGAACTAGCAGCAGATTTACAGGGGTTAGGTCGACAATTAGACAAAACTATTGCCATTAGTGCAGATAAAGGGGAGCTTACAGGGTGGAAGGAAGCGAAAAAACGAAAACTCGGATGGATTTTAGCATTCTCATTTACTTTAGTTGTCCTTTTAAGTGCAGGAGGATTCTGGTTCTTTTCTCAGAAAGCAGGAGACACTTCATCATCTTCAAATGAGGCCCAGGAGGCAAAGGTGGAGAAGCCACCATTGTCTTCTCAACCTCAAGCTGCAACTCCTAGCCCTTTAGAAGAAAAACTTAAAGGAATAAGCAAAAGTTTTGAAAAAGAGGACTTTGCTGAAACTGTGAGACTGGCTGAAGAAGTTCTTTCAGAGTATACGGATAATACTGTAGCGCAGGAATACCTGGATAAAGCAAAAGCTAAGATGGATGAAGCCTTTATTGCCCAGACCTTGGTAGCTGGGATCAGCAATTATAACAAAGGAAATTATGAGCAGTGCCTGCAGGCAATGGGGAAAGTATTGAAACTGGATAAAGAAAACAGAGAAGCAAGGCGGTATCTATATTTAGCAGATACTGCCATTTCAGAGAAAGATATTCAACAGATAATAGAACACCAGAGAAAAGCCGAGGAGGAAAAAGATCTTCTTTCTCTCCTGAAAGATATCGATTCCCCCACTCTTTCTGACCAAAGAAAATCTGATGCGATGCTTCTCTTTAATTATTATGATGAGATAAGGTCGATCGTCTCCAATATTTCGATAAAATTCAAGGATATGCGGCATGCAAATGTAAGCTTCTCTCATATGTTAACAGCTGTATATAAGAAGACCGGACAAAAAAAGGTGATTTTTGAAGGGATTAAGACCTGGGAAATGGAAAAGAAGGGCAAAGCCTGGAAGATTGTAAGCAACGAATTATAGTTTTAAGAAGAGAGGAAAAAAATGGAATTCAAAAAAGGTTTGAAGAGAATATCAGTATTAAACATTTTTTTCCTTGTGTTCCTTCTTTCCGTTCTGGAGGCAGCTCCAATAAAAGTGAAAGTTATTGCTGATAATGCCAGCATTAAAGCAACTCCTGAAATCGGGGGAAATACTATCGCGAAAGTTCCTTTGAATACAATTCTAGAAGCAGAATTAAAGGAAGGCGAGTGGTATAAAGTCCACATGGAAAAAGAAGGACTCCAGATATCTGGATATATTCATGAAATGGTGGTCGAGGTGGTTCAAGAAGAAGAATCGCCTGAGAAAGAAGAGGTCTCCGCTGAAGAGGAAAGTTCTCAAGCAGAGGTATTGGCTGAAATTGATATAAAGATGGAAGATAACAGGAAATTGATAAGACAAGAGAAAGATTTTGAAAAAGCCGTCAATTCCCTGAGGCCTCTTATTGCCAAGGCGTTTAATGTGACAGATAACAAGAGACAAAAAGAGCTGGCCACAGAGATTTTTCTATGGATTGGACTTGCTTTTGCTGGTCAAGGAGATGAATATACAGCCCTGTTGGAGTTCGAAAATATGTTTGAAGTAGATCAATCTTATGCTAAGGAAATTACCCGCAATATCTATGATCCTAAAGTTGTCGGTTTGATTGAGCATGCTGAGAAGAAATTTTTGGGTCTTGTCACTGATTATGCCCTTGAGATCTCAACTGAGCCAAAAGAGGCGAAGATAAAAATTGACGGGAAGGAGATTGGATTCTCTCCTGAAATATATAGAACCGCGGTGCCAAAATTTGTACTTGAGATTGAAAAAGAGGGGTATAAGCCGATTAAAGAAGAAATTTTTCTTACTAGGGATACTTCCCAGAAAGAATATATCTTAGAGAGGTCAGGGAGGAATGTAGGGGTAAGCTCGAGACCCTCGGGAGCAAGAGTATATTTAGATGGCAAAGATACTGGAGAAGTGACTGATTGCTTGTTATCTTATGTGCCTTTCGGGGTTCATAAAATAAGGATAATAAAAGAGAATTATACAGAATGGGAAGGAGAAATCAGTATTGACAAAGGAGAAGCGCCTTTTCCAATTGAGGTAGTTTTAACAGGGAAAAATTATGGATTCCTCAAAAAATTTGGCGGACCTGATCAAGAGATATTTGAACAACCCACAGGAATAGCAGTAGACAAGGAAAATAATTTCTATGTGGTTGATACTAAAGATCCTAAGCTGAAGAAATTTAGCCCGGAGGGAAAACATCTTAGCAGTTGGGTGAATGAAGGAAAAGAATTTAAGAAATTAAAAAATCCGGCTGGAATAGCCATAGATAATCAGGGTTTCATATACATTACTGACTCAAAAAACCATTGTGTCATGAAATTTGATAAAGAAGGAAAATATGTCAGTAAATGGGGAAAGGAAGGAAGTGAAAAACAGGAGTTCAGGAATCCGTTAGGCATTGCAATCAATAGTTATAACGATATTTATGTAGTTGATTCATTGAACAATCGAATAAAAAAATATTCTAACCAAGGCATCTTAAAAAAAATATGGGGAAAACCAGGCACTTCAGATGGAGCTTTTTCCTACCCGAGCGCCATAGCAGTGAATCAGAAAGATGAAATCTATGTTCTTGATAGAATTAGAATACAAAAATTTTCAGCAGAGGGAGAATTCATTACATCGTGGGGAAAAAGAGGGACAAATGAGGCGGAGTTTAATAGACCTATGGGATTAACAGTTGATAAAGACAATTACGTATATGTGGCTGACTCTGCCAATCATAGAATTCAGAAATTCGATGGAAAAGGGAAATTTATAACTCAATGGGGAAAAAGAGGAATGGAAGATGGGCAAATGAATTTTCCATATAGCCTTGCCATCGATAGCAGAGAAAATATATTGGTTATTGAAAGAGATAACAAAAGAGTTCAAATATTCAGAGTATCATCTGAATCGACGTCCTATTCTGGGCTTATTTTTGAATAAAACTCAGGATTGCTGAAAAACTCATTCTTCAACTGTCTGATTTTTCCTGTCATAAGTATTAAACCCAGAACATTTGGAATGACAATAGTAGCCAATAGAATATCAAGAAATTGATACAGGAATTTCAACCCTCCCACAGCCCCCAATAAGATAGATAGAAGATAGATAAATCGCATGATTTTAGAAAACCTTAATCCGAAAAGATATTCAGCCTGCTTTTCTCCGTAATAGACAACGACAATTATGGTGGAAAGGACAAACATAAATACACAAGCTGTAACCAATCCTCCACCAAGGTTTTTACCTAATAATTGTTGAAAAGCCCTGGCAGGCATGGATGCGGCCTGGTCTGCGGGGACTTTTTTCCATATTCCTGATGCCATAACCAGAAAAGCAGTTGTCGAGCAGACGATTATTGTATCCACTATGACCTCGAATATTCCCCACATTGCTTGACGAACAGGATGATCTGTTACTGCTGCTGCATGAGCTATAGAGGCCGTACCCATTCCGGCTTCATTGGAATAGCATCCTCTTGCAATCCCCCATCTCAAGGTCGCTCGAATAGCTGCCCCAGCGAATCCGCCAGTGGCTGCCATCGGTGTAAAAGCATGCGTAAATATCATTCCTAATATTTTAGGCATTTTCGGTACATTCAAAAAAATTATGATTAAAGCCCCAGTAAAGTATAAAATTGCCATGAATGGAACCAGCCTTTCCGTGACTTGGGCAATTCTTTTGATCCCTCCGTACACAACAAGCCCGACTAAAACTGCGATAACGAGACCAGTTGTCATATTTGAAATCCCTATTGTATTAGCTGTCTGAACGACAGAGACTGTCTGGGTTGCTATGGAAGGAATCAATTCTATCATTAGACAAAAAGCGAACAATCCTCCCAGAAATGGAGATTTCAGACCTTTTCTTAGATAATACATGGGTCCGCCAACGTAAATTCCCTCCTCATTTTTCTCTCGATATTTTATTCCTAGCAGGACCTCTGAAAACTTAGTTGCAGAACCTATGACTGCTGTTACCCACATCC
>CP070825.1:2423290-2428825 GCA_020344415.1 Candidatus Aminicenantota bacterium | reverse complement strand
TCTGAGTGGGTGGAAATTGAGGAAAATTGGTAGAGACTTGTTTCGAAAACCAAAAACCAAATTCTTATATTTATCAATATTTTGTAATAGTTCAGGACGTATGCTAATTTGAACGCAGGCGATTTCTGAGAGGAGGTATTATCATGCGGTTCAAATGTTCAATTTTATTGTTCGTGATACAGATGGGCGTTGCGATTTTTATCTCTAATGCCTTCGCCCAAACGAACTATGATCTTTCCAAACAACATGAGAAATTATGCAAGGAGATCTATGAGACATCGAAGCTTTATGAACTGCGAGGCAGGTTGGATGATGCGATAAGATTGTTGGAAATAGGTATCGAAATATCGCAGGAGAAAGAAGGAAGCAAGTGTTCGGAGGCGATGCTCAAATCGCAGTTGGGGAATATATTGCGTCTTCAAAGGCATTTTGATGAAGCCTTACCTATTCTTTTGGAAGCGCAAGAGATCGCCGAGTCGGTCGATGATCAAAAAATCGTCGGCGATTGTCTTTTTTACATCGGATACCTGTACGACCACAAACAGGGATTCATTGGTGACGGGGATTATAATACGGCCAAAGAATACTACGAGCAGTCGCTTGCCTTAAGAGAATCGATCGAAGATCAGCGTGGCATCGGTTTCAGCCTCTTTCGGATCGGCAGGATATTTGAAATGCAGGACGATGAGGAGACGGCGATGTCTTATTATAAACGCGCTCAAAAAATTGCTGAAGAGCATGATTTTAAGGTTGTCGCCATTTATGTGAACGCGCACCAGGGATTCATCAGTGAAGCAAGGGGAAGCTTGGATGAAGCCTTAAAAAAATATCAACATGTACTAGAAATCAAAAGGCAAGTCGGTTTTATTATTGGTTATCCATTTTCATTTATTCATTTAGGAAGAATCCATTACAAGAAAGGCGACAAAAACAGGGCGATAGAATTGCTGCGGCGATCCATTAATAGTGCCGAAAAAATCGGTGTTAAACGCACTGTGCCCTGGAGTCATTGGGAGATTGCGAATGTGTATTTCAATGAGGCCGAGAATGATAGCGCATTGCATCATTACGGGAAGGCCGTGTCGACGGCTGAGGAGCTGGGCATAAAGAATTTCGAAGTTTATGAATCACTTATTAAGATTGGTTTGATTCACTTGAAAAAAGAAGATTACAAAAAATCCATCGAAGCCTTTGAACACGCGGCGACTTTAATCGAAGCAAGTGGTGAGGTTGGTCTGGTGAGGCAAAACAATGCCTATTTGTCTTTCGCTTATACAGGTGCTGGCAAGTTCCATGACGCTTTGAAAACCGCTCTTATAAATCTTCAAGATATGGAAAAATCAGGCATAGATAAAGAGAAAAGCAGGACGCTGCTGGCGATTGCCATGGTGCTGGATTTGGCTGATACAAACGATCAGAGACTGAAGCCTATCTTAACAGAAATATCTTCCATCACCAAGCTCGCCCCAAAACCTAACAAGTATTTCGAAACCGCCATTCAAGCGGCCGAGGAGTCCGGTGATGATGAAGCGCTCGTTCCTGCTTTGTACGAATACGGCAGGTTTCTATACGAATCGGACGATAGGGATACCGGCAAAGAAAAAATCCGGCTCGCCCTTGAGAAAGCAAGATCATTGAATTTGGTATATGAACAGAAGAAGATTTCTAAACTTTGCAGCAGACTGGGTATGCGTTTGTTTGAGGATTAATGGGTTAAATTGAATGCTGGCCAAATGTGAAATTGAATTCGTAATAGTTTTTAATGCTGCCAAATATCTCGCCGTTGGGCCAAGGTCAATTTCAAATTTATAGATTTTTCCTGGCTTCAGAAATAACGGATTCAACAGAGTTTATCGGTGTCTGGTCCTGATGATGCCTTCTTCAATTATTCCAGCGTAGCCGTTCTCGAGGAGTTCCACAACTTTTGCTGTAAAATCCGCATCCACGCCTTCAGTTGGGCGAAAAGAACGAGTTTCATCGGACCGACAATTTCAAGAACATTAACTCATCACAAAATAAGGTTTGCAGTTATTATTGGTGAACCGTGTCTTTATAAGCTAATAAATTTACTCTCTCTCACGGATAGTAAGAAAAATAAAACCTTAAATCGTCCTAATGCAGGAATTCGGACGACATTGTGAGTCTGAATGGCCTATTCATTAAATCGACCTATCCCTAAGGAGATTTAGGAAAAATGAGACAAAGTCATTGGTTTATTAGAATTTCAATCGTTATTTTGCTTCTAGGTAAATGCCTGTGTAATTCTTTTGCCCAAAGTCTTCAACCTGCTTCCCCTGAGGAAGTCGGATTATCCTCCTTCCGTTTAAAAAGAATTCAAAAAATTATCCAGAATCACATAGAAAAAGGTGAGTTGGCAGGCACCGTAACCTTGATCGCCCGCCATGGAAAAATTGTCCAGCATGAAGCATTCGGTCAAATGAGTATTGAAGAAGGAATACCGATGACCCGTGATGCTATTTTTCGCATCGCCTCCATGACCAAGGTTTTTACTTCTATTGCCGTGATGATACTTTATGAGGAAGGGCGCTTCTCTCTACATGATCCGATTTCAAAGTACATCCCACAGTTTAAAGATATGAAAGTGGTAATTTGGCCTAACAATAAGCCTCAAGATATTCCCCTAATAACGGAACCCTCAAAAAGACCGATTATTATAAGAGATCTCCTGCGACATACAGCAGGTTTTTCTTATGGGCATGGCTTTTACGATTTGGATAAGATGTATAAGGAAGCGGGAATGAATCCAAGAAGCCTAACTCCTTGGCAGGGGACATTAAATGAATTTGTAGAAAGCATTTCCAAACTGCCCCTTGTACACCATCCAGGAACTATATGGGTATATAGTTACGCCACGGACATCTTAGGTTATCTCATAGAAATTATTGCATCTGAGCCGTTGGATAAATTTCTAGAAAAACGTGTGTTTCGTCCCTTAGGTTTAAAAGATACATATTTTATCATTCCTCAGAGTAAATTGAATCGGTTCCCAAACCTATATAAATATGCAAATGGCGACCTTGAGCTGGTTGAATCCGCAGCTTCGAGTAATTTTAGAAACATGCCTTCTGCACTCTCAGGGGGAGGAGGATGGACAAGCACCGGTTATGGAGGTATTGTGACCACCGCCTTAGATTTTACTAAAATGCTGCAGTTATTTCTTAATGGAGGTATATTAGATGGACAGCGGTTGCTAAGTCGTAAAACCGTTGAGCTCATGATGCGTAACCATCTACCTGGTATACAGAGCGACATGCTAGGTCCGGGAGTGAATTTCGGCCTTATGTCTGCTGTATTAACCAGCCCTGGCAAATACGGAGAACTTGGTACCAAGGGGCAGGTTTGGTGGGCCGGCTCTTGCAATACTTATTTCTTTGTTGATCCTAAAGAAGAAATGATTGGCGTCTTGATGACCCAGATTCATCCCTTTGGTCATTTGGGACTTATGGGTAAATTCAAGCGGCTCTGTATGCAAATGATTGTTGACTGATTACTGTAATGTAAAAAGGTATCATGCATATGCACAAAAAAAAGCTATAATGTTAATAGTGGATGGCAATCCATACCCAGTAAATTTAACTCGAGAGGAAGTACATTTAGGGGAGGAGGTCACACCTAAATATAAAAATACTCTAAAATATCCCTCGAATGTGCCCTAATGCCATCAGAGAACGTTTCTAGGGGATTTTTTCCCTCATTACTTATAAGGGGGGAGAGGGAAATCTGTCCAATGCGTGTCTAGGGACTAATGTTGATTTATCCTGCGGAATTCTGAAGGAGTTACCCCAGTTTTTTTCTTAAAAAGATTGTTGAAGGAAGATTTTGAGTTAAACCCTGCATCATATAAAATTTCTAGTATCGTTTTATCCCGGTGACTCGGATCAAGTAACATAAACTTGGCTTCCTCGATCCTGTAACTGCTGATCATATCAAAAAAGTTCTGTTTTAATGAATCGTTTATAACTTGGGATAACTGCCGAGCTGGGATGGAGAGCCTCTCTGCCAGGTCATTTAAATTGAGTGAAGGATCGAGATGAGGCTTTTCCTGCTGCATGAAATGTTTGAGGTTTTTCATATACAGATCAGCTTCGGCTTTGGATAATCTAGCTTTCCCATACTTTAAACCGGACTCGATACCAGTAAAGATACCCGGTTGTCTGAGCCCCATAAAGGCAAGAACTGCCGCAAAAACAAAATTGATAAGCAAAGTCAAAATGAGCAATTGCTTACCGATTATGCTTGATGAGGCGCCAAGCAGACTCAACACCAGTATGGCTGCATCCACGAGCAGCATAAGCAGGAAAGAGATTAGAATGAGGGATAACCATGATAAATTAATCGGTCTGATGTTGGAAAAATAGTCCTTTAATTCTCTTCGGTATCTTTTAAGTGCCAGGAGTGTGAAACTGATATAGCCTAATAACAGCACATATATTGTAGCGAAAAAACAATGTTCACATGAAATGGACATTTGTCCAGAGCTATAAACGTAAGTTTTTGATAGTGCGAGCAGGTGAATGATCAAGGCAGCAGCAACGAGTAGTGGCAAAGGCAAAAAATGGAAAATATCGATGACTCTAATTTTATAGTCACGATAGCACAACGATTTTGTATAAAGGAAAATCAAAGGCCCCAGCATGAAATAATTAGAGTTGCCGATTAAAGAAAGAGGAGGGAAATGTGAGTATGCTGAAACTCCTGAAATTTTAAGTAAAAGATTCAAAACAAGCAAGGCGTTAAAAAATAGAAATGCAGATAAGATATAGTTGCTCGTTTTGTTTCCTTTCTTATATGTGATTAAGAACAGGGATAAGAATAATAACTGAAAAGTAATGATGACACAGAGAATTTTGATTATATCCATTCCAGATTCCACATTCTAATAGGCTCTACCGTTTACTTAGATATTTCTACTTTATTTTTATTATAGAAAACGCATGTATGTGTGACAAGGTTGCATCTATGAAAGTCCAAAGTTCTGCATCTGGACGATAAGATGAAATGAAATGAAATGCTTGATAATACAAAGAGAGGAATTCATGAATAAGAAAATGGTGAGTCGTAGGGTTCTTCAATCATTAACTGTTGGCATATTGACTTTAACGCTCGTTCAAACTAGGACTTATATCACCTTTAAGCAACTACAATATAACAGTTGTTAATGAAGGAAGGACCGAATATAAAGTGTCTTGAAAGTGCTCGAAAATCGCAAGAGATAATATTGGTATATTTTTTGCTTATCAGAATAAGGAATACTGGTTTTATTTTATCAAGAAGAGGTGTAAAAAGGTTAAAACTAGGTCTAAAGTAACGGCCTACCTGCAGCCTTTGACAAACACATATTTTAAAGCTGAAATCGCTGATTTTTAGGGGATGATGGAATATGGGAATAAATCAGAATCATAGCCAGTGGCCTTGTCTTTAAAATAAGTAAAATAGTAGAGAAGAATCGGTTTTTCAATTGTGAAAAAAAATGTCTTGAGAGCGAGAGAGCGAGAGATGCTAAATAATAAGGTG
>CP070825.1:2418268-2423190 GCA_020344415.1 Candidatus Aminicenantota bacterium | reverse complement strand
TATCGATATTCCATAAGGAGCAAAGAATGAGAAAAGTTTTTATGACCCTAATTTGTGCGGTTTTGTTGGCAGTTTTTCTTTCATTATCGGGAACAGCTTCCGGGGCTACTTTGTATGTCGGGCCAGGAGAAACCTACACAGAGATTCAACCGGCTATAAATGCAGCAATTAATGGCGACACTATTATCGTGCGCGATGGCACATATACAGGCGCCAACAACAAGAATCTTGATTTTGGAGGTAAAACTATTACTCTAAAGTCAGAAAATGGACCTCAATATTGCGTTATTGACTGCCAAGGAAGCGGCCGGGGATTCTACTTCCACAGTGGTGAGACAAGCGAGTCGATAGTGGATGGTTTCACGATCAAGAATGGATCGTGGCCCTACGTGAGGTGGTATGAAGGGGGAGGTGGAATTTATTGCTACTATTCATCTCCAACAATTAGAAACTGCATCATTATCGGAAACACATGTAATGGTGCTTGGGGCGGCGCAATTGCGAACGAACGCTCCTCTCCGCAAATCATCAATTGTATCATCAGTGCAAATGCAGGCGGTTGGGGCGGCGGTATTTCTAACGCATTCTCCTCCCCGCAAATCATCAACTGCACTATCAGCGTTAACTATGCCTCCGCTCATGGCGGCGGGATCCTTAGTTACTCTTCAGCAACTGCCACCAAAAACTGCGTCATCATCGGAAATGTGACTGCTGGATTTGGAGGCGGGATAAATGACCAATACTGCTCTGGACCAATCACCAACTGCACTTTCAGCGGAAATTCTGCTGTCTGGGGTGGAGGTATTTATGTCAGTAATTGTTCGCCTAGCATCACTAACAGCATATTTTGGGAAGATTATGCCAGTAAGTTTGGACCAGAGGTCTTTAGTTGGTCAGGTTCCCACCCAACGATTCAATACAGCGATATCAGGGGTGGACAATCGGGTGTTTATCAGACTCCGGATGCGCTCATAAACTGGGGAGAGTGGAAACCTTGGCCTGGAAATGGCAATATCAATGCCGATCCGGTCTTTGTTGGAGGAGGCGACTACCATTTGACGGAATTCTCGCCCTGTGTTGATGTAGGCACCGATGCCGGATTGTACACAGATATCGATGGTGATACTCGCCCCTATGACGTTCCGAACTGGGGCAAGGACGGTACCGGCGATGAGTTCGACATGGGCGCGGATGAATTTGCACCTCCGTGCTATGATTTCTACGGTTTTATCGAACCATTGCCTTTTGAGGATAGCAGTGAGGTGAGGACATATAAGAGCAATAGAATAATCCCAGTCAAGTTCAGACTCTACGATTCTTTTGGGGAGGAGATAACAAGCCTTTCAGAACCTCCTGTAATATCTGTTTTGTATGCAGGCTCAAGCAATCCCGGTGGAGATCCCACGGAGTATGACGTCACAGGGCAAGCTGATGACGGAGATACTTTTAGATATTCTGATGAGAACTGGATTTTTAACTTGAGTATGCGGAGTTTTATGGTCGACAGCAGTTACGATATCATTGTGATCGTTCCGGAGACAGGATGCTCTTACCAGGTGAGAATACACTTGGTTAAATAGATTCCCGGAACTCCATTAAGGGCTCGGATAATTTATTGCTACCGCTCTAAAAATAGCTTTTAAACGACTGCATAACTTTAAGCAAGATAGTTTCCTTTTGCTACGCGTCTATCATGCAGCTATTTAACTATGTTTAGGGGAATGTCTCAATTTTATCAATAGCGAGTCATCCCCATTTATAAAGATTATAAAAGTACTGAAGGTCTGATCCCGCAGTTTCCACACAGTTTCCAGTTGACATCTTCTATGGGGAAATATATAAGTAAAATCTCTTAAAATCTAGCTAAGGAAAATTCGTAAATCTTGGAGGGAAGAAAAATGGCAAAAGAGATGAAAAAAATAATGGTCACTGGCTCAGTTGGTCAGATTGGTTCTGAATTAACCATGGCTTTAAGAAAGAAATACGGCAATGATAATGTCCTCGCCACCGGCCACACAACTAAACCCAGCCCTGAGCTCCGCGATTCTGGGCCGTTTGAATTTATCAACGTCGCCAAAAAGGAAACGATCGAAGAAGTCGTTAAAAAATACAACATCGACACCATCTATCATCTTTCCGCCATCCTTTCTGCTGTGGGAGAAAAAAATCCAGTACTCTGCTGGGATGTGAACATGAACGGAACCTATAACATCCTTGAAGTGGCCTTGGAACATGAAATGACGAGAATCTTTATTCCCAGTTCTATCGCTGCCTTTGGCCCTGAAACTCCACTTGATAATACTCCCCAGGAAACAATTTTGAGACCAAAAACGATGTATGGGGTGACCAAAGTTGCCGGAGAGCTTCTCTGCGATTATTATGTCAAGCGCTTCGGCCTTGATATCCGAGGCTGCCGCTACCCGGGCATCATAAGCTACGAGACGCTGCCCGGAGGAGGAACAACAGATTACGCTGTAGCTATCTACTTTGAAGCCGTAAAAAACAAAAAGTACACATGCTTTGTGAAAGAAGAAACGAGACTCCCGATGATGTACATGCCAGACTGCCTCAAAGCGGCCCTAGATTTGATGGAAGCAGATTTTTCCCAGTTGAAGCATCACTCTGATTTCAACGTTACTGCTATGAGTTTTTCTGCTGGCGAATTAGCGGCTGAGATCAAAAAGTATATTCCTGAATTCACTTGTGAGTACGAGCCCGATTTCAGGCAGGAAATCGCAGATTCATGGCCCAATTCTCTTGACGACTCTGCTGCGCGTGAGGAATGGGGATGGGAACCTAGCTATGATCTGGCTGCTATGACCAAGGATATGCTTGAAGTTCTCAGCAAGCGCCACGCAGAGGGAAAGCTGAATTATTAGTTAGAGCCCAAGTCTTTTAAGAAATTTGGCAGAGAAAACGCTGCCTTGTGAATATCAAGATTAAAATATTTAAGTCCCCGGGGAGGATCTCTTTTTATCTTTAAGGGCTGAACTTCATCCGATAGAAAAACAAAGCACCAGCTTCCTCCAGGATAAGTGGGAACAGGGCTGGTGTAGAAACAGACATTTTTAAAGAGTTTCTTAAGGAAAGCATCTTTCTTCTTAATTGACTCAAGGTGATAAAAAGGCGATCCGGCCTGTGAGACCACTATGCCTTCAAGGTTAAGACACTTTTTCAGTTTCTCGTAAAAATCCCTTTCATGAAGAGAAGCTGAAGGCCCTGTAGGGTCAGAGGAATCTACGAAAACAATATCAAACTTCTTATCTGCTTTTTCGATGAATTCTATGCCGTCAGCGATTATAAGCTCAGTTCTTTCATCTTCAAGAGAGGGTGAAAGCCAAGGAAAATATTCTTTGGAGACATCTATAACCTTCGGATCGATCTCCACAAGACAGGCATACTTAATCGGGTAGCGAAGAATTTCCTTAAGAGCTCCCCCATCTCCCCCGCCGATAACGAGAATATTCTGAGAAGAAGGATGGGCAACTAAAGCCGGATGCACAAGCATCTCGTGATAGAAAAATTCGTCTCTTTCAGAAGTCTGGACAAGATCATCAAGGAGCAAAACTCTTCCAAAATACTCGTTCTCGATAACCTCTATTTTTTGATAATCGGATTTGGCCTTGAAAAGAAGTTTTTTTAGCTTGAAAAAAATACCACTCGATGGGCTATGGTATTCTCTCTCCTCCGAAGGAACTTCTTCCCGGTTTTCTTTCTTAGTGCTCATAGTTTCCAGATGAAGGGCTTTTCATCAGTTAAAACTTTCCCCTGTTTTAGACTTTCTATTAAATAGAGAAGCAAAGCAAAGTAGCTCTGGTGAAAGCCAGGATGATAATATTTTAGCTTCTCAACTGCACGCTCGCGCATTCTTTGAGCTATGTACTTCTCGTCCAGGTCAAGAGAGTCATTTGTCTTGGAAGCCAGGACAAAGCCCCAGGGCATGCTGAATGACAGAACAAAGGTCCAGTAGGGCCGAACTATAGGAAAAACGTTTTCTAAAGTCTTCACCAAAGAGCAGAAAAATTGATTATAAGAAGGATCAGCGCTCCCTGCTTGAAGAACGAACAAGCCATCATCATTAAGAGCTGCGAAGTTTTTTGAAAAGAATTCTTCGGTAAAAAGGAAAACGGATGGTCCATGCGCTATGGGCTCAGTTAAATCAGAGATAATGACATCAAATTTCTCTTTTGTTTTCTCTACAAATGGTCGGGCATCTTCAAAGATGAGATTTGTCTTTGGATCTGTAAACGCACCCTCAGACCACTCGGGTAAGTGTTTCTGGCACAGCTCCACAAGTTCACTGTCGATATCCACCATTATCACTTTTTCAACCGTGGAGTGCCTGAGCACTTCCCTTATGGTAGCACCCTCTCCTCCTCCAATCACCAGCACTTCTCGCGGGCAAGGATGAGTGATGAGGGCTGGATGAACCAAGGATTCATGATAGATATATTCATCTATTTGCGCCGATTGAATCCTCTTATCCAAAAACAGAACCTTGCCAAGAAACTTGTTATAAAAACACTGGACAAACTGATATTTTGTCTTCCCTTGATAATAGAATTTTTCGACTTTTAACCGTCTGCCAAATGATTCAGTGAACGGTTCAAAAAAATAAGATCCCTCGTCTGCCATGGCAAAGATTATAGCAATTAAAAAATAAAGAGTAAAACGCCTTAATAAACAACAAATAGCTAAAAAAGATAGACCTGAAATTTGTTTTTTGATATAGTCTAAAAACTTAAAGGAGGTATTTAATGTATGGCAAGATAAAGGAAGATTTGACCAAAGAAATTCAATCTATTCATGATGCAGGCCTCTACAAATCGGAAAGAATCATAATGACTCCCCAGGGAGCAGAGATCGAAGTTAAAGGCGGTAAAGAAGTCCTGAATTTCTGCGCCAATAACTATTTAGGCCTG
>CP070825.1:2266014-2418168 GCA_020344415.1 Candidatus Aminicenantota bacterium | reverse complement strand
AGCATGTTTGGCTAATTGCCAAGCAGAAGGTCGTGGGTTCAAATCCCATCGTCCGCTCCACCTTTCCCTAATTTTTTCAGTGCTTTTCAGTCGACCCGATTGTACGCCATCGCACACCCCATGTAACGTCAACGAACACTTTCCAAAACATAGGAGTCTCAGAGATAAACAGCTCCGTATCAGGTATTTTTTCTAATGTTTACTTTTGATAGTAAAAGCAAGATAAAAAGAGCCATCTTCCCCTGATTCCTAGTCAATACCTCATTTCAGGCTGAGCCACCTTCATTAGATTAGACTAGCTGACAGAAATGTATTTAAAATTGGCACGTTTATTGCTATTTTAGGTACTCGAGGAGACTGTTATGTTTAAAAATTACTTAAGAATTATCCTTGTCAATTTGAAAAAGCACAAAGCTTTTTCTTTCATAAATATTGTGGGCCTGGCTATCGGTATCGCGTGTTGTATTCTGATAACAGCGTATGTTTTGCATGAATTGAGCTATGATAAATTTCATGAAAAGGCGGACAGGATATATCGGCTGCGATGTGACTTAAAGATTTCAGGAGATGATCTCAACATTCCAAAATCCAGCCCTCCCATGGCAGAATATCTCGTCCAGAATTATCCAGAAGTTCTCAGTGCAGTCAGATTTCGCAGGCTTGGAAGAGTTCCTGTTCGATATAAAGAAAGCCTGTATAATGAAGATCGTCTTTTCTTTGCAGACAATTCTGTCTTTGAGGTCTTCACTTTTCCTATTATAAAAGGCGATCCTCAATCTGCCTTGAAAACAGCCTATTCTGTCGTCATCACAGAGGATATGGCCAAGAAATATTTTGGTGAGGAAGATCCTATCGGTAACGTCTTGAACATCAACAATGAATATGATTTCACGGTTACCGGTGTTGTGAAGAACGTTCCCAATAATTCTCATCTTACATTTGATATGCTCTGCTCGTTTGAAACATACGCAGAAAGCAACAAAAGGGACATGCACAATTGGCTATCCATTAACAATTATACATATATCCTTCTTCAAGAGGGGTACGACTACAAGCAACTCGAGCAAAAATTTCCTGAAATGATCAAGAAACATGCAGGTAACGCTTTGAAATATGTCAAAGGAGAGATAGTCGTTTCCCTCCAGCCTCTCACAAGCATCCACCTCCATTCTAACTTAATGCAAGAGGTTCAAGGAAACAGCAGTATTGTCTATGTCTATATTTTTGCTGCTATTGCGATCTTTATCCTGGCCATTGCTTGCATAAACTTCATGAATCTCTCAACTGCGCGCTCTGGAAACAGAGCCCAGGAAGTGGGTATGCGCAAGGTTCTGGGTGCTGATAGAGGCAAGATTATCAGACAGTTCCTTATAGAATCTATTTTTTATAGCTTCATGTCTCTTATAGTTGCCCTGCTGTTCGTTGAGCTTACTCTGCCGCTCTTTCAATCGATATCCGGGATTGAATTGAACATCGATTACGCCGAGAATTTGTGGCTCATTCCAAGTCTGATTGGTTTAGCCGTTTTTGTCGGGTTGATCGCGGGGAGTTACCCAGCTCTCTTCTTATCCGCATTCCAACCTGTGAGAGTGCTGAAAGGAGTGTTTAAAGCTGGAACAGCTAAGACCTGGTTTCGGAGTGTCCTGGTTATCGTTCAGTTTTCTATATCCATTGTATTAATTATCGCCACGATTGTCGTTTTTAGCCAACTCAATTACTTGAAAAACGAAAGACTCGGTTTCCACAAGGAACAGATCGTCGTCATTCCGATCAGTGATGAGAGCACATTAGATTCACTCCGGCCACTCAAAGAAGAACTCAAAAGTCACAGTGGAATCCTAAGTGTTGCGGCATCTTCACATGTTCCGGGACAGACAACCTATGTCAATCCTTTTATCCCTGAAGGCTTTTCCTTAGATCAGATGCAATATATGGGCGAGCTCTATATTGACCATGACTTTATACCGACGATGGATATTGAGATAGCTGCTGGCAGAAACTTTTCAGCGGATTTTAGAACAGATATAGAGCAATCCATACTCATTAACGAGACCGCTGCTAAGAAATTTGGGTGGGTTAATCCTATAGGAAAGACCATTCGAGAGATATCGATGTCAAGAAAAGTAAGTAAGTATACTGTTATCGGTGTCGTTAAAGATTTTCATATGGAATCACTTCACAAGCAGATTTCTCCCCTCTTTATCCGTTTTACCACACACATATTTAATTCGCTCTCTGTCCGGATCAGTCCAGAGAATATCCCCCAAACGCTCTCTTTTTTAAGAGATAAAACGAGGCAGGTCGATCCTCATCGTCCCTTTGAATATACCTTTCTCGACGATTCTTTCGATGCCCAGTACAGGGCAGAGGAAAGATTAAGCAAAATCTTCTCTTACTTTTCGGTTTTGGCGATCTTTATTGCCTGTCTCGGTTTGTTTGGCCTGGCCTCATTCACAGCGGAGCAGAGAACCAAAGAGATTGGTATCAGAAAAGTTCTCGGGGCATCAGTTTCAGGGATTGTTGTCTTGTTGTCCAGAGAATTCATAAAATGGGTGCTGATAGCCAATGCTATTGCATGGCCTGTTTCCTATCTGGCTATGGCCAAATGGCTCCAGAACTTCGCCTATAGAACGGCCATAAGCCCGCTGCCCTTTATCATCTCCTTTGTGCTGGCTCTGATCATTACGTTCGCCACTATCAGCTATCAGTCCCTTAAAGCCGCCCTTGCCAATCCTGTTGATTCCCTCCGGTATGAATGATTTTGAGCAGTAAAAAAACGCTCGACCTGTGGGAGGATGCGGGCCTGGCAGTGCTTGAATCAAGGATTAGAAGAAGAGACTGGCCGGGCTGAAAAGTCAGTAATCATTCATTTATTAATTTCCTCCCCCTTATGCCCCAATCGAGAATAAGAGTGGGATAAGCTGGACAAACTAAGGGGATTGACTTAAAATATCAAACGAGTAAAAATTCCATTGCTTCTCTGATTCGAGTTTCAATCCTATGTTGAGAATGGCGCGGTACCCAAGTGGCTAAGGGAGAGGTCTGCAAAACCTCGATTCGTCGGTTCGAATCCGACCCGCGCCTCCATAATCTCCTTCCTATCATTGGGGTCAGGCTTTCATAAGTTTGATAACTTTTGTCTTGTTCCACCTCCTTCATAGAAATCTGAATCTTATTTTGAATACCATTGCAAAATCTATGAAACTTATGAAAGCCTGACCCCATTTTGCATTATGGTATGTTTGACATGATGCAATAGAAATTATATAGTTTTGAAGATTTACAAGAAGGAGGACACGAATGGACGTTGTAGCAAGAGTCCAAAGGATTCTTCTCAGACCAAAGGAAGAATGGCTTAAAATAAAAGAAGAGACTTTCCCTATTTCCGAGCTCTTCACCTCTTATGTTTTGATCTTAGCTGCAATTCCAGCAGCCGCTCAATTCATAGGATACGGGATAATCGGTTATAGGGTACCCTTTCTTGGCTGGCATAGGCTGGGGATCGGAACATCTCTCTTTCGAGCCGTGCTCGCCTACGTGTTCTCTCTTGTAGCTGTATTTGTCTTAGGCATTGTCATCAATGCCTTGGCGCCCTCTTTTTCCTCAACACAGAATTCGGATAATGCGATGAAGCTTGCCGTCTATAGCATGACACCGGCTTGGGTGGCGGGCGGCCTTCATGTCTTTTATTTCTTAAGCCCCTTGGTTATTTTGGGCAGTCTTTACGGGATATATATTCTTTATCTGGGATTGATGACTCCCCTTATGAATACTCCCAAAGAAAAGGTTGCTAGCTATTTAATCGTGAGTTTTGTTATTGCCGTTGTTGTGATAGCTGTGTTAGGGGTTATTTTAAACGCTATTTTTACCGTGGGAAGTGTCTACCGCGCCTTCTAATTCTTCCATAATCTTGAGATAAGCTTCCTGAGGAGATTCTGCGGCTATTATCGGGCGGCCTATCACTAGGAAGTCTGCTCCTTTTTGAATGGCCAGTAAGGGAGTTAGAATTCTTTTCTGGTCATGAGCTGCAGCCCAGGAAGGTCTGATCCCGGGAGCAACGACGAGAAAATCTTCACCCAACTCTCTCTTTACGATTTCAATTTCTTGAGGCGAACAGACTATTCCATCTACGCCTGCCTGCTTTGCGAGTTTTGCTAGTTTGAGGACCTGGTTGAGCGTATCTTCCTCCATGCCTATTTCTCGTAGCTGCTCATCTTTAAGGCTGGTTAAGATGGTCACAGCTAAAAGGAGGGGTTTGGTTGTTCCTTTTTTTTCTGCTTCTTCTGCCGCGGCTTCTGCTGCTCGTTGCATCATTTCTCGGCCGCCTGAGGAATGAAGAGTCAGCATGAAGGCGTTATGGCGGACAGCGACTCTGACCGCATCAGCAACGGTGTTTGGTATATCATGGAGTTTCAGATCCAGGAATACATTTCTTCCCAGATTCTTGATTTCTTGGAGTAGGGAAGGGCCTTCGGCTGAAAAGAGTCTCAGCCCGACTTTAAAGACTCGAGCTTCTTCTAGCTGTTTGACAAGGAGGAGGGCTTTTTCCTTTGAGCCAACATCCAAAGCGACTATGATTTTTTTTGCCAAATCTGATGTTTTATTCATAGTGTGCCAATGACCTCTTCAATTTTTTCTATTCCTTTTTCCTGACAAAAAGCTTCTATCTCTTCTATGATTTTTATTGCCGCTTCAGGGTCGATGAAGTTTGCTGTTCCCACTTCCACTGCTTTTGCCCCTGCGACCAGGTATTCAAGAGCATCTTGGCCCGATACAATTCCACCTATACCGATAACAGGAACTTGAACCTGACGCACAACTTGATAGACCATCCTGAGGACAATAGGCTTGATGGCTGGACCACTGAGCCCGCCAAAGATGTTAGCTAGTTTTGGTTTTCTTGACTCGATATCGACGCTCATTGCCAGGAATGTATTGACCAGAGAGATAGCATCTGTGCCGGCTTCTTGTGCACTGAGGGCAATTTCAACGATGTCGGTCACGTTGGGAGAGAGCTTTGTTATTAAAGGACGGGAGCTTGTTTTTTTGACAAGCTTGACCACAGAATAGGTGGAATCAGGATTTAGGGCTGGGCAGAGGCCATCTCTTTCCACATTGGGGCAGGATATATTCAGCTCATATGCAGAAATTCCCTCTTCCTTGTTTAGGAAATCAACGACAGATGCGTACTCTTCATCTCTTTCTCCGCAGACATTAACGATAAGCGCTGTATTGTATTTTCTGAGCTGAGGGAGGATTTCCTCTGAAAACCTTTTAACTCCAATTCCTGGGAGGCCGATGGCATTCAAGAGGCCGCTGGATGTTTCGACTAAACGGGGAGGCGGGTTTCCCTCGCGAGGGGAAAAATAAAGGCCTTTAACGACAAATCCCCCCAGCTTATTTAAGTCAATATAAGGCTCAAATTCAAGGCCGTAGCCAAAGGTTCCGCTGGCCGTAAGAACCGGGTTTTTGAGTTTGAGAAAGCCTAAATCCACTGATAAGTCAGTCATTTTTCTTCCTGCCAGATGATCTCTTCTCCTGAAAAAACAGGGCCCTCCTCACAAATCTTAATCCATTCCTCCTCATCACCTTTTTTTATTCTCTTTACACATCCCCAGCAGGCGCCAAATCCGCAGCCCATAAATGATTCCAGAGAGAATTCGGCAGGAATATTCTTTACACGAGCCATTTCAGAGATTTTTTTCATCATAGGTTCAGGGCCGCACGCAAATAGAAAGGCTGGAGTAAGCCGGTCGAGCTCGGCTTTGAGAAGATCACTGACGAACCCTTTATAGCCAAAAGAGCCGTCATCGGTCGAACAGTAAGTCTCAAAGCCGTTTGTTTCAAGCTTTTCTTTTAGAGGAAGGTCATCGAGTGTTTTTCCTCCGTAAAAGATTTTAGCCGAGGACTTCAGAGATCGGAGTTGGCGAGCCAGGAAATAAAGAGGCGCGATTCCTCTTCCCCCTCCCACTAAAACCGCTTCTTTTCCTTTAAGGTTTTGACCTATGCCAAAACCTTTTCCTAAGGGCCCTAAGATGTCGAGTGCATCATCCGTCGTTTTATCGCTTAATAGGCTTGTGCCGAGACCTGCTATTTGGAAGAAAATCTCGATATGGTTCCCGTCTTTAGAATGGATGCTGAGAGGCCTCCGCAAGAGAGGGTAAGGCTCAGAGGTCACTCGAACCATTATAAACTGGCCTGGCTGAGCTTTGTTTGCGATTTTGGAAGACTCCAGGGAAAAGAGGTAATAGTCCTTCCAGCTTTCTTTGTGGACGATTCTTGCCTGAGAGTCCTTGATCATCTTTGTTTCAGATTAACCGAGTCAAAAATATCAGAATCTCATCTCTATGGCAATAAAAACTTTGACAACTTTATGAGGTTTTGGAATAATCAAATCTTCTCCCATTATTTACATTTTTTACTACGTCCCTCAGGGACAGAGTCTTTTATATTCTGGAGGCACTCATAAATGAATATTTCCAAAAGGGGTCAGGAGATTCAGCCTTCTCCCATAAGAAAGCTAAAGCCTTATGCGGATAAGGCTAAAGAGAGGGGCATTCATATCTATCACTTGAATATCGGCCAGCCTGATATTCCGACTCCACAGCCAGTTTTAGGAGCCATTCAAAGCTACGATGAAAAGGTGATCAGCTACGGTCCGGCTCAAGGTTTCTTGGAGCTGAGACAGGCTATTGCAGATTATTACAGGGCTTACGACATGCCTGTTGCGCCAGATGATATTATCATTACATTGGGCGGTTCCGAGGCAATCCACTTTTCTTTCAGCGTTGTGGCAGACCCTGGAGAAGAGATCATCATTCCCGAACCTTTTTACACCAATTACAACGGCTATGCATCGTTCGCCGATGTGAAGATTGTTCCTTTAACCCTCAGTGTTAAAGATGGATTCCGCCTTCATTCCAAGGAAGAAATCGAAGCTAAGATAACGCCCCAGACAAAGGCGATACTGCTCTGTTCTCCTAATAATCCAACCGGTACGGTTTACTCGCCAGAGGAAATAGAGAGAGTCATTTCCCTCGTTAAAGAATATGACCTGTTTCTGATCGGGGATGAAGTCTATAAGGAGTTTGTGTACGATGGTCAGAGCCACAAAAGTGTCATGGAATACGAAGAGGTAAGGGATAAAATCATCATTGTGGATAGCATCTCCAAGCGCTTTAGCTGTTGTGGAGCACGAATCGGTGCGGTCATCACTCAAAACAAGGAAGCATATCAATCGCTCCTGAAATTTGCTCAAGCGAGGCTTTGTCCTCCATCAGTGGAGCAAAAAGCGGCTCTTGCGGCTTACCGCATGGGAATGGACTATTTTCAGCCGGTAAGAGAAGAATACGAAAAGAGAAGAAATATTCTGTTCGATGGATTAAAAGATATACCCGGAGTTGTCATCCATAAACCTCAGGGAGCCTTTTATATTATAATTGGACTCCCTATAGAAGATTCCGAACACTTTGTTAAATGGATGCTCACCGATTTTCATCTTAACAAAGAAACTGTTATGGTAGCCCCTGCCGCGGGTTTTTATTGTACGCCGGGTAAGGGAAAAGACGAAGTACGGATAGCCTATGTTCTCAATGAAGATGACCTGAAGAGGTCTATAGAGGTATTTAAGGCAGGGCTGGAAAAATATATAAAGCTATAGTTGGGGTCAGACTTTCATAATTTTCATAAAAACCTAGAGCTATGACGATAAAAAAACTTTTCCGGCAAATCGTTTTCATATTGATTCTGAGCTCCATCCTAGGATTTAGCATAAATTTTCACCTTGTCAAAAACTATTTTCAGGGTGAATTCCGCCGTGCTTTTCTCCGTTCTGAGGAATATCCTTCGATCAGATTCATTTCATTGGCAGAGGCAGAGGAGCTTTTTTCAAGAGGAGTAGCTCTTTTTATCGATACCCGGTCTGAGGAGATTTTCCAAAAGGGACATATCTTGGGAGCTCGAAACATACCTTTTGTAGAACGTAAGGAGGAGAAGGTTTTGGATTTGCTTTCCTTCCCCCTTGAAAAGACCTTGGTGGTTTACTGTGATGGGAGTGATTGTCAATCGAGTGTGGAATTAGCCAAGCTTCTCCATAAAAAAGATTTTAAAGATATCAGGATCTTCTTCGGGGGATGGCTTGAGTGGGTAAGTGAGGGATTGCCTGTCGATTCCAGATCAGAAGATGCTTCGAAATAAATTTGTTCTCTTTGCTTTCCGGTTCGTGGTAGGAGGTATTTTTATCTGGGCCGGACTTCTGAAGATATTCGAGCCTCTGGGCTTTGCCCAGGATATTGCGAATTATAGAGTTTTTCCTCAGGGAGTATCATTCTTTCTGGCTCTCATTCTGCCGTGGATAGAGGTTATTTGTGGAGCATTCTTGATCTTTGGCATATTCAGAGGAGCGAGCGCTCTTCTTCTTTCTGGACTATTATCAGTTTTTTTGGTGCTCATAATCCTAACCATTTTAAGAGGAATAGATATCGATTGTGGATGTTTTGGCGGTCTCAATCGAAAACTCGATTATAAACTGATATTAATGGACAGCGTTTTGCTCTTTTTTTCCCTAAACATCTTTGCTGAAGCCAGAAAAAAGGCGTCGCGTCTCAACATCTGACATAAAGACGCGGATGGTTCAGTTTTTCTCAAACCATAAACCTCCCTCTTTTCCTCTCTACTTGAATTTAATAGGAGTTACGTGTATATTTTTTGAGCTACTCTAACAGAAGGAGCAGAGACATGGAAAAGAAATACGTGTACTTTTTCGGGAAGAACCATACTGATGGCAACAAGGATATGAAAGATATCTTGGGAGGAAAGGGTGCGAATCTTGCAGAAATGTCAGGAATTGGCTTGCCTGTTCCACCCGGCTTTACTATATCCACAGAAGTCTGTGATCTTTTTGCTAAGCAAGGGGATAAAATTCCCTTTGAGATAGAAGAAGAAATCCTTCTCAATCTAAAGAAGTTGGAGGACTTTACCAAACAGAGATTTGGAGGAGAGAAAGAGCCCCTTCTTCTTTCTGTCCGTTCAGGGGGAAAATTTTCCATGCCAGGAATGATGGACACGGTTTTGAATCTGGGCCTTAACGACAAGACTCTCGAGGGATTGGCAAGAAAGAGTGGAGACAGACGATTTGTCTTGGATTGTTACCGCCGCTTAATCCACATGTTCGGGGATGTCGTTCTGGAAATTCCCAAGAAGACGTTTGAAGAAATATTAAGGAAGAAAAAAAGAGAAAATAAAATCACTCACGATTTTGAACTGACAGAAAAAATCTTGGAAGAGACCAACTCTGAATATCAGAATTTGATCAAAAAAGAGACAGGGAAAGAGTTTCCCCAGGATGTTATAAAACAGCTACTTATGTCGGTCTCTGCTGTTTTTAAATCTTGGAACAATCCTAGAGCTGTAACTTACCGTCGTTTGAATTACATTCCTGATGATTTGGGAACAGCGGTCAACATCCAACAGATGGTCTTTGGAAACATTGGAAAAAATTCAGCAACCGGAGTTGGGTTCACTAGAAATCCTGCAACAGGAGAAAAGGAGTTGTACGGCGAATATCTCTTTAATGCTCAGGGAGAGGATGTTGTTGCAGGTGTTCGAACTCCCTCTTCTCTCAAGTCTTTGGGGGACGAAATGCCTGCAGCCTACAAGGAATTAGAAGAAATCACGAATAGGTTAGAGAAGCACTACCGAGATGTTCAAGATTTTGAGTTTACAATTCAAGAGAGGAAACTTCACATGCTCCAGACCAGAAGCGGCAAAAGAACAGGATTGGCAGCTGTTAAGATTGCTGTGAACATGGTGGCGGAAGGCTTGGTCTCAGAAGAGGAAGCTCTTATGATGGTAGAACCAGAAGCCTTAACCCAACTTCTCCACCCTGTCTTTGATGCAACAGAAAGGGAAAAACACGAAGTTCAAGCACGCGGGCTGGCAGCTTCTCCTGGTGCGGCTGCAGGACAGGTGGTTTTTACAGCCGATGATGCGGTCTCTTGGAAAAATGAAGGAAGGAAAGTGATTCTAGTCAGAGAAGAGACCTCTCCCGATGATATTCATGGAATGAGTGCCTCTCAAGGTGTCTTGACAGCTACAGGAGGCATGACTTCTCATGCAGCTGTTGTGGGCCGGCAGATGGGGAAGCCATCGATCGTGGGCTGTGGAGATATTAAGTTGGGTGAGAAGCCAAAATTCTTCCAGATTGGGAGCAAGAAGATCAAAGAAGGAGAATGGATCTCCATTGATGGAACTTCAGGGGAAGTTTTTCAAGGTCAAATCCCGACCCAGCCTTCTGAAATCATCCAAGTCATTCGTGGAGAGAAAAGGGCTGAGGAGTCTGAAATTTACAAGAACTTCCGAAAACTCCTCTTTTGGGCAGACCGGATCAAAAGACTGGGCGTTCGAGCCAACACAGATACGCCAGAAGATGCCAGAATTGCCCTTGCTTTTGGTGCAGAAGGTATTGGGTTAGCACGGACAGAACATATGTTTTTTGAAAGAGAGAGGCTTCCTTTCATTAAAGAGATGATCCTCTCCGAAACCGAGGAGCAAAGACGGAAAGCTTTGAGCAAACTTCTTCCTTTCCAAAAGGAAGATTTTTACGGGCTTTTCAAAGAAATGAAGGGACATCCCGTAACAATCCGCACACTCGACCCGCCTCTTCATGAATTTCTGCCCCGCAGGGAAGATCTCATGGTAGAGATAGCCGTTTTAAAGGCTTCAGGAACCAAGAAGGAGAAGAAAATTCGAGAGTTGGAGAAATTGTTGGAACGAGTCAAGGCTCTTTCTGAATTCAATCCCATGCTTGGGCACAGAGGCTGTCGTCTTGGAATCTCTTATCCCGAGATTATTGAAATGCAGGCCAGGGCCATTTTTGAGGCTGTCTGCCAATTGGCCACAGAAAGAGAAAAAGTCTATCCTGAGATTATGATTCCACTCGTCGGAGCTAAAGAGGAACTCGCCAATCAGAAAAAAATCATCCTACAAGTAGCTGAGAAGGTCATGGAAAAATATAAGGTCAAGGTTGAGTATTCAGTGGGGACGATGATTGAGGTTCCTCGAGCTGCGCTTACTGCTGACGAGATAGCTCAGGAAGCAGAATTTTTCTCATTCGGAACCAATGACCTCACACAAACAATCTATGGCCTTTCCCGTGATGATGGGGCTGAATTTCTTGCTTATTATCTGGCTCATGGAATCTGGAAGAACAATCCCTTTGAAACAGTAGATATCAGCGGAGTGGGCCAGGTAATGAAATGGGCTGTTGAGAAAGGTCGCAGGGCCAGGCCAGATCTTAAAGTAGGGATCTGCGGCGTTCACGGCGGAGACCCCCGGTCTATCTACTTCTGCCACGAGATCGGGCTCAATTATGTGAGCTGTTCTGCCTACCAGGTGCCTGTTGCTCGCCTTGCTGCAGCTCAGATCGCCATTAAAAAGAAAAAGCAGAAGAAAAGCTCCTAGCGCCTGCCTGCGGTCTTATGCAAAATATTCTTCACAATATAAGCAGCCATTGCTGGATTAGCTGCTAGTCTTCTCTTGCAATAAGCTATGGCGAACTTCCATTTTTCGGCAAACGGAACATAAAGGCGGACAAGGATGCCGTTTTGAATAAGTTCGTCTTGAAAAGCCTGCATCGGCACACCCATGAGCATTTGAACCTCATACCGGTCCTTTTTCATATTCAGCCTTTCAGCAATGTTGAGAGCTTCTCTAATGACTCCTTCATCGTGACTGGCGATCTCAGGGTAGTGGCCTTCCTTGAGTAAAAGTTCCACCTGGTCTAGCATCTTCTTCTTCATCTCAGGCTTGCTTTGAAGGGCTATCTTTTCTGGTTCATTATATATGCCAATGCATATACGGATGCGGGCATTCAGACCTCTTAAGGATTTTATGTCATCATCAGTGCGAAAAAGACGGGATTGCAGAACGGTTCCAAAAGTCGGATAATCCCTGTGAAGAGCACGAAAGATATCCAGAGTCATATCAGTAAAGCTGCTATCTTCCATATCTAGAGTCACTTTTATGTTATCGAGCTCAGCTCGTTCGATAATTTCCTCTATGACTTTTTTGCAGTGCTCAGTGCCACGATGGCTTCCGAGTTGGGTGGGTTTTAAGGAGAGAGAGGAATATTCCTGGCTGCCCAATGCGTCGATTAGTCTTTTGTACACATCTGCAGAATACTGAACCTCCTCATCGCTTTGCAGTTCTTCGCCCAGAAGGTCTATGGTGGAACAGAGATGTCTTTCATCCCAAAACTTTTTAGCGGCATCTATTGCAGCTTGGATGCTGTCACCAGCCACGTAAGGGTTCGCAAAAAGCTTGACAAGGGGAGATGGGGTGAGATTGATAAAAAATTTTTTGAAACCCATAAATGATTCCTTTCAGGTCAAAAAACCTTCAATAAGACTATTATGAAAATAAAAATTAATCCATTTTTCGGTAAACTTCAAGAATTGTTTCAAAATTTCCATAAAAAAAAGGGGACAGTCCCCTTTTTTTCGTGATTAATTGCCATTGCGAGTAAAACGCGGCAATCTCAAACAATCTAGGTAGGGGCTTGATACATCAAGCCCTTCTGCAGGATATCTTTGTGGCCTAAAGTGGCAATTACCCCGAATGGAAAGAAAAAAGTAGTCTGTCCCCTTTTTTTTATTGTTTTTTTTTGATATTTATTATCACTCATGGTTCCTCCGATAAGCTTGCTCAGGCTGCTGCGAAGAAAAAGATTCCCGTTTAAGTTCATTTACAGTGACCGTTATTGGATGGTGGACTTAGGAGAGCATGTTTTTCCGTTAAAAAAATACAGGCTTATTTACGAAAAACTCTTGGCGATGGGAGCCAGGAAAGAAAATTTTCTTGAACCTAAACCTGCCACTGAGGAAGATCTCCTTTTGGCTCATTCCTCCAAATACTTGAAAAAACTGGAAAAAGGCAATCTTTCAAATTCTGAAATATTAAGCATGGAACTGCCTTATACTCCGGAATTCTTGGAATTTGCCAGTCTTTATGTCGGGGGAACAGTTCTTGCCAGTGAGGAAGCTCTAGAAGAGGGGCTTGCAGTACATATTGGGGGAGGATTCCACCATGCTTTTCCTGATCATGGTGAGGGCTTCTGCGTATTGAATGATGTAGCTGTAGCAGCGGAAAAAATGAAAAGTGAGGGAAAGATCGATCGGGTCATGATGGTGGATTGCGATGTCCATCAAGGGAACGGAAACGCATTCTTTTTTGCCAAAAGAGATTATGCATTTACTTTTTCCATCCACCAAATGGATATTTATCCTGCTGATAAGCCTCCGAGCACTTTGGATATAGGATTGTGGTTTGGCGACGGAGATGAAAAATACCTCTCCGCACTTCGCTCTCATTTTCCTCGCCTATATACAGAGTTTAAGCCCGATCTTATTTTTTTTCTTGCGGGCGCTGATCCTTATGAGAAGGACCAATTGGGAGGCTTGAAAGTAACTATGGAAGGCCTCAATGAGCGAGACAGGATCATTATCGAGGAAGCTCGAAAACTTCGCATTCCTCTAGTTGTTCTTTTTGCAGGAGGCTATGCTCATAATGTTTATGATACGGTGGAAATCCATCTCAGTACCATAAAAATAGCTAAGAAGATCCAGAAAAAATATCCGTAAAATGTAAGAAAAGGGGGCAGGCTGCTTTTTTCTTTCCATTCAGGGGAATTGCTACTTTAGGTCCACGAAGATATCCTGCAGAAGGGCTTGATGAATCAAGCCCCTACATAAATTGTTTGAGATTGCCGCGTTTCACTCGCAATGACAATCAATCACGAAAAAAAGGGGACTGTCCCCTTTTTAGGGAGTTTCCTCTGTAATCCAATTGAGGTATTTTTTAAATCCTTTGAGGATGGGAAGAGCAACAATTTCTGGGACATCATAGGGATGGATCTTGAGGAGTTTTTTTTCGAGCTCGGGATATAGTGAATCTTGCGTTTTGATGAAGAGAATGTATTCTTTTTCTTCGGATATATTTCCTTGCCACCAGTAATAAGACTTTGAAGCAGCTGATATTGTTACACATGCAGCTAGCCTATCTTTGACTAACTTGTGGGCTATCTTTTGGCCTTCTTCCTCATCCGGAACCGTTGTCATGACAAATATGTATTTATTCACTTTTATACCTCCCGTATGTGTATTCGATCTGTATTCTCAAAGCTGATAATTCATTTTTTATAAATCATCCAGGCCAAGAGGAAGTTAGAAAATCCCATTTTTTGAATTTAGGTTTCGACAAATCAAACCTTTAAGGGTTTTTATTCCTGAAGGAAAATATGGGCGAAAACTTTCGCATCTGCGACCATGTTGTCAATATGACAGTATTCATTAGGCTGATGAGCTGTTTCGTCATTTTTGGACCAGCATGCAGCACTAAAGTCTTCTCTTCGAAAAACAGCCGCGACTGTTCCTCCTCCAATGCCAATGGCTTCTGCCTCTTTTTCATAAATTGCCTTAACAGCATCTTTTAAGGCATGAACTACAGGGGCATCAGCTGAAGTCGGAGGAGCTGCAGGGGCCTTTTGAGTTTCTTCCAGCTCTATCTTCACCTTGAATCTATTTTCGATTTTATCAGTCATTTCCTTGATTTTTTCTTCAACTTCTTCAATGGTGAACTTTGGCAATATTCGGCTGTCCATATAAAAGATGTCCTCACCGGGAATGGTGTTGATGTTGGGGACATTGTGTTCTTTTTTAGTTGGTTCAAATGTGGATATTGGGGGGTCAAAGAGAGAGTCTTTGTCAGAGAAAATATCATAGAGGTTGTTTAGTTCGGTGACCAGAAAAGAGGCCGCCCTGAAGCTGTTGATGCCTTTCTCAGGAGTGGACCCATGGGCCTGCTTCCCCAATGTCTTGAATTTGAGCCAAAGGATGCTTTTCTCAGCAACCTCTATCATTGTTCCTTCTTCATTCCCTGCATCTGGGACGATGATTAAGTCCTGTTTTCGAAAGACATCTGTGTTGTGGAGAACATAATCAATACCTTTCTCGCTTCCTGTCTCTTCATCTGCCACTAAGGCTATTCCCACGTCATAATTGGGTTCAATGTTCTCCTCATAAAGCGCCTTAACTGCATAGAGAGAAGCAACCATGTCCTGCTGATTGTCTTCGACTCCCCGACCATATATTTTTCCTCCTTCCACCCAGGCTTTAAAGGGATCTCCTTTCCATAGAGCCAGTTCTCCGGGAGGGACAATATCCATGTGGGTCATTATCCATATCGTCTTTGCTTGGCTTTTGCCTTTGAAAAAGGCAAGAATATTCGGGCGGTAACCAGAAGCGGCATCCAGATCCGGGGCCTTGATAACTTGGAAATCATGAAATCCGTTTTTCTTTATGCAATCAATCAAAGCCTCTGCCTTTTTCTCTTCTCCTTCTCCACCGCTTGCCGGAGAGATGGCCGGAAGGGCACACAGTTTGATCTGCATGTCAATCATTTCATCGCGGAAGCTATCGATTCTTGCTGATATTTTTTCTAATTTAGTCATGAGAATCCTCCTTTTCGAGAAAATAATATCACCCGCATAGACAAGAAGCAAGTTTTCCGCAACTTTTTTTATTTCTGCTATTTGGAAACATTTGGACTGGTTCCTCTCCTTGACTTTTCCTTACATTGAGAATACATTTACTCAAAATGCGCATCGGTATTGATATGCGTCCCTTTCTTAAAGAAGAAACGGGCGTTGGAATTTATTTTAAGAGCCTTCTTTTTCATCTGGCTCAAATTGATTCCTCTAACGAATACTATCTCTTTTCTTCCTCCTATAAAGACCGGTTCCCTTCTCAAAAAATTCCCCCCTTTGTTAAAAAACATTTTCGAGATTTTCGCTTTCCTGTAAAAATGATGAATTTTTTCTGGAATAGACTTTCCTGGCCTCCTTTAGATCGTTTTTTTAAAACAAAATTAGATTTAAGTCACTCTGCCACTCCCCTCATCCTACCGACAAAAGGGAAAAAAATCGTTACAGTGTATGATTTGTTCTTCATGGATTTTCCACAAAAGACAGATAGAGAGACAAGAAGGAGTTTTGTGAATAAGATCAAAGCCTCACTTCTCAAGACCGATAGGATCGTGGCTATCTCTCATTTTACTAAAAACGACCTCTTGGAAAGATTCGCTGTAGAAGGGAAAAAGGTGAAAGTCATCTACCCTGGCATGGAGCTTAGACTAAATGGGGACATTTCCTCCGGAGAAATGGAGGAAATCAGAAAGAAATATTCTTTGCCAACCTCTTTTAATCTTTTTGTTGGGGCCATTGAGCCTCGAAAGAATTTGTTGAATTTAGTTGAAGCTCTCAGGATTATCCATCGAAAAAATGAAAGAATTCCTCTTCTGATCGTTGGCCGGCCTGGAAGGGATAGCAGAAATTTGGAAAAAAAGATTGAGAAGGAAAAACTGGAAGCTTGGGTAAAAATAATGGGTTACCTTCCTGATAAAGAAGTCAGGATTTTTTACAGCCAAGCTTCTGTCCTCGCTCTGCCGTCGTTCTGCGAGGGATTTGGGTTTCCTCTCCTTGAGGCTATGGCCAGCAATTTACCTATTGCTGCTTCCAAGGCTCCAGCCATACCTGAGACTGCTCAGGATGCAGCCCTGTATTTCAGCCCAGAAGAACCTGAAGACATGGCAGAAAAAATCATCCTGGCTTTAAAAGATGAGAATATACGTCAGAACCTGATTGCTGAGGGAAGAAAAAGAGTGTTAAATTTTGACTGGAAGAGGACTGCTCAAGAGATCTTGAGCTTGTATGAATCTCTTTTGGATGGATGAAGAGAAAAATCTTAATTTTTATCCTGGCTTTTCTTCCATTGTTGTACTTGACTATTGCTGTTGTTAAATACCATGTGGATGTGCCCTTTTGGGACCAATGGAATTTCATCCCCCTTCTAGGGAAGTCTTTTGATGAGGGAGTTTCTCTTTCTGATCTTTGGGAGGAGCACAACGAGCATAGATTAATTTTCCCAAGACTCATTATGCTTGTTCTCGCTCGCGTGAGCGGATACAACATTTCCTGTGAGCTAGTGGCTAATATAATTCTCGCAGTAGGGATTTTCGTCATTATTCTCTGTCATCTATATAAGACCGTTAAGGCCCTCGGGTATCATGATGCACTGTGGGTTGTGCCAATTCTATCGCTTTTAGTGGTCTCCCTCCATCAGGGTGAGAACTGGGTTTGGGGCTGGCAGATTCAGATTTTTATGAATGTTTTTGCTGTTGTAGCTGGTTTCATGCTCTTGGCAAACAGAATTTTCAAATGGAGTCTATTTCTTGGAGCAATATTTTTCGGAATTCTGGCCACCTATTCCTTCGCAAACGGGCTTGCATATTGGTTTTTAGGCTTTTTCGCTCTCTTTCTTGCCTCTTATGATAACAGACCAAAAAAAGTTCCGATTATCACAATTTGGACAGGGGCAACCGTTTTAATTCTATTTTCGTACTTTTATAAATATCAGCCCGATTTTCCTGCTGGGCAATCATTATTCCTATTCGTGAAAAATCCGTTTGACTTCATTCAATATATCTTAAAATATATCGGAGCTTCTATAGTTACTTATGAAGAATACGCCTTATTTATCGGCTTGTTTGGACTTGTTTTTTTCGGATGGATGGTGTGGTTATGCATGCGAAATCATCGAAGCGATATAAACATGATGTTGCCTTATTTTCTTTTGGGGCTTTATTCCTTTTCCTGCGCCATCTTAACTGGAATAGGTCGAATAGGTTTTGGCAGCTCTCATGCTGTAAGTTACCGATACGTTACTTTTTCACTATTAATATGGGTTTCAAACTTCATTTTTCTTTTCTTGCTTCTATATGAAATACGGACTCAGCCTAAGAATAGAACAATACTTAGGATTCAAAAGTTTACTTTGATTATATTCATTTTCCTACTTGTTTTTTTGATAGGGCGTACCTCTTATAGAATAGGGTATAGAGTACTTAAGTCACATCACAAGCGATTATTACCGGCAAGGAGTGAACTGCTCTTCGATAAAAACGAGGACATGCTCAGACAACTCTACATTGATACAGAAAACATAAAAAATGGAATAAAAATTTTGAAGAAACATGACTTATCTGTATTTAGGGAAAAAGGGAATGTTCCCTGAGTATAATATCTGTTGGAGTCTAATCCTTCTCTTTTTTGACATTCAATTTTCTAAGTGATATAAAGTATCAACACATTTTTTTTGATAAATTCCAAAATCCAAAGATAATATTTATTACATCTGATGCAAAAAAATTTACTTGGGAAGACATAAAAATACAAACGCTTGATTTTTTTAGAGATGTTTTTCAGAGGAGCTAAATTTGAAAGTTGCAGTTGATTGCTATGAAGTAGTCGAATACTCCACAGGCGTTGGAAGAGTTATAGATAATATTTTAATTTCTCTTATTGATATTTTGCCAGAGTTTAGTTTTTTCGTTTTCACAAGAGAACATATAAAAAAATATTCAGATAAGAACGTCAATCAATCAGTTATTCCTTCTCCTAAAGGATATTTCAGGTGGCAGAATGGACCTTTTATCAAAAAATTAAAAGATATTGAACCTGATCTTCTCATTGCTCCGAATTACACGATTCCTTTTTTTAATAGATGGAAATCCATAGTCATCGAACATGACATTTCGTTTGTTACTCATCCTGAGTGGTTTTCAAAAAAGGAAGCAGTAATGAAGAAATACCTTGTTAAGAGAAGTTTAAAAAAATCTACTTCAATACTCACTGTATCTGAATTTTCGAAAAATGAAATTATAAAGAATTTCGATATCAACCCTGAAAAAATCAAGGTTTTTCTTCACGGTGTTGAGGATAGGTTTAAAAGACGTTCAGAGAATGAAATCAATGAATGGAAAGAGCAAAAGGGATTAAAAAATACAAAAATAATCGGCTATTTGGGATCTATTTTTAATAGAAGGAATATACCTTTACTTGTAGAATCCGTGAACCGTATAAGAGAGGAATTACCTGACACAATTCTTTATGTAATCGGCAAAGACCTTACTCATCCTCCTCAAAATATATCCAAACTTTTAAATAAAGACTGGATCAAATGGGATGCAGTTATTGATGATGCAGAGCTCTCTCTATTTTATTCATCTATTGACGCCTTTGCTTATCTTTCTGAATATGAAGGATTTGGACTGCCTCCTCTCGAGGTGCTTGCATGTGGAACTGTGCCGGTTCTCCTGAACAAAACCTCCCTTAAAGAAATATATAAGGATATGGCTATCATGGTTGATGTCCCGGATGTGCATAAAATTAAAGAAGCCCTTATGACTGCTATTAAAGACGAAGAGAGAAAGGAGGCGGTGTTGAGTAGATTCAGTGAAAAAAGGCCTCAGTTCTCCTGGCCCAAAATAGCCAAGGAATTTTCTTTGCTAATCGAGAGCTTACTACCTTGAATAGAAACGAGAAATTGCCCGAGCTTTCAATCATCATTGTTAGCTTTAATGACAAGTCTCATCTTGAGGAGTGCCTTTCATCGATAGAGGAAAATGCTCAAGATATGGATTTGGAGATCCTGATTGCTGACAACAATTCTTTAGATGGAAGTCAAGAGTTTATCAAGCAAAATTATCCTAAGATCAAACTCATTGCAAACGAAGAGAACGTCGGTTTCGCCGTTGCCCTCAATCGTGGAATCAGGGAAAGCAAGGGAGAATTTTTCCTATTTTTAAACACGGATGCAGTTATATATCCGAATGCATTAAGCCTTCTTCTCGAAGAGCTTAAAATTAATCCCCGTTTAGGGGCCATCGGGCCCGCCCTTCTCCGAGGGGAGAATGCATATCAGGTCTCTTTTGGCATGAGAGTAAGCTTTATTTCTCAAATCGTTCAGAAACATTTTTTGAACCCTTTTTATAAGCTTAAGTTAAAAAGTATTCAAAAGAGAAACGAAGTGGGCTGGCTAAGCGCGGCCTGCTTTATGACAAGAAGAGAAGTTCTGGAAGACGTGGGTTTGTTCGATGAAAACTTTTTCCTCTACTTTGAAGATATTGACCTTTGTTACAGGATAAGGAAGAAGGGATGGAGTCTTCTTTTTTTTCCTCAGGCAAGAGTCTTCCATAGAGGGGGGGCCAGCACTCAAAGGGATAAGGTTTCAAGCCGTTTCGAGTACAGAAAAAGCCAGCTTTATTTTTATCAAAAACATAATTCAAAGGTTTCGCTATTTTTGCTGCGCCTCTATTTTGTGTTGAATTTTTGTTTTATTCGACTTTGGGGACTTCTAAAGGGGAAGAATTACCGCAGGAATCGAAAGCGCTTCTTCAAATTGCTTGGTAAAATTAAGGAGTGAAAGTTATTATATAAGGGACGTAAGGGCTTGATTCATCATGCCCGCAAATATCTAAAAAGAGTTTTATTAGAAAAATGCAGAAGATAAAAATATTGCAAATGATTGACCGGCCTTTCTTGGGCGGGGGACAGATTAACCTTCTTTCCTTGGCAAAAAGTCTGGATAAGGAAAAGTTTGATGTTTTTGTTTGTTCCGGTGAGAAAGGTCCTCTTGTGGATGAACTCAAAAGAAATAATGTCCCTCATTTTCCTGCATTATTTAGCAAGAGATTTAATAGAAAGACCATCTTGGAGCTCGTTTCAATATTGAGAGACAATAGGATTGATATCCTTCATACCCATGGAGGAATCGCAGGATTTTATGGCCGTTGGGCAGCACGCAAATGCCGCCTTCCTGTTATCATTCATACTCTCCATGGAATCCATTATCTTCACTATCGAACTTTCCTGCTAAAGCGGATTTACATTCTGCTGGAAAGATATTTTTCACGGTTCACTGACGCTTTGATCTTTGTTTCTGATGCAGATAGAAAAAAGGGTAAAAAGTTTAAATTGGCTCCAGAAGGGAAGATGCATGTTGTTAAGAATGGCATTGAGCCACCTTTACTTGAATCCCGAAAAAGATTGATATATGAAATGGTGAACAATAAAAGGAATTTGGGACTCGAGCCATCCCAACCTATAGTAGGGACCGTGGCTCGGCTCCACCGACAGAAGGGTATCACTTTTCTTCTTAAAGCGGCTAAAAAAATTTGCAAGGCCTTTCCTGAAGTGAAGATAATAATTGTGGGCGGAGGGCCATTACGTTCCAAACTAGAAAGAGAGGCTCAGAGGCTCGGTTTGGAAGAAGAGGTCTTGTTTATGGGTGAGAAGGAGGATGTGGCAAAATTTCTTTCCATTTTCGATGTTTTTGTCCTTCCTTCTCTTTGGGAAGGGCTTCCTTATGTTTTAATCGAAGCAGCCATATTCGGAAAGCCGGTTGTGGCCACAGATGTTGATGGAGTACGAGAGGTGATAGAAAACGGGGAAACAGGGATTCTCGTTCCGACCAGAGATCCCGAAGCGTTATCCCAAGCTGTGATCCACTTTCTTCAAGACAAGGAATATGCTCTTAAACTCAGCCAAAAAATAAATGAAAATGTTCCGCCGAGATTCACCCTCTCCAGGATGGTGGCACAGATTCAGGCCCTTTATTTAAGGTTATATGAAAATCTAGAAGCTTGATTCATCTGCAGGAAAAAGGGGACAGGCTGCTTTTTTGTATTAAGACGGAAGGATATAGCTCAGGAAAAATTTCCAAAAAAGCAGCCTGTCTCCTTTTTCTGACGAGTCAGCCCGCCTGATAGCCTGCCTTTTTAATGGAAAAAGAGAGGCTTCCTTCGCGGAGCTAGAATTGACAATTATTTAACCCCCTTTTATAATCATCCCCAATGAAAAACGTAAGAGTTGCTCTTGTTCATGACTGGTTGACCGGTCAGCGTGGCGGTGAAAAGGTCCTGGAGATTTTTGCAGAAATCTTCTCTGATGCCCCCATTTATACCCTTTTCCATTTTCCAGGAAGTCAAATAGAGGCGATTGAAAGAAGGGATATAAAGACGAGTTTTCTTCAACGGCTCCCTTTCCTGCGGAAAAAATATCGGCATTATCTTCCCCTTTTTCCGCTGGCAGCTGAACTTTTTGATCTGCAGGAGTATGAACTTATTATCTCTACTTCTCACTGTGTGGCTAAAGGCATCATTCCTCACCCCGATTCACTCCATATCTGTTATGTTCATTCTCCTATACGCTATGCTTGGAACCAGTATTTTTCTTATTTCTCACCTCGCGAGTTATCTTTTTTTCCCCGTATTCTCATTCCTCCTCTTATCCATTATTTGAGATTGTGGGATGAGTCATCTTCCCATAGAGTCGATTATTTCATTGCCAACTCAAGAAACGTTGCCAGAAGGATCGGAAAGTATTACAGACGTCAGGCGAATGTCATTTATCCCCCAGTGGATACTCATTTTTTTCAGCCCACAAACGGAGAGGCTGACTATTACTTAATCGTTTCAGCCCTTGTTCCCTATAAACGTATAGATCTAGCAATAGAGACTTTTAATCGCACAGGATTCCCGCTGAAGATTGTCGGTCAAGGTCCGGATTATAAAAAGCTTAGAAAGAAAGCTCGTACGAATATTGAGTTCTTAGGCTCTCTTGCTGCCGAGGACCTCCTTCAAACCTATCAAGGAGCAATAGCTCTCTTAATGCCAGGGGAAGAAGACTTTGGGATTACTTCTTTGGAAGCCCAAGCCTGTGGTGTTCCAGTGATTGCCTATGGGAAGGGAGGTGCGAAGGAGACGATTATCCCTGAGAAAACGGGCCTTTTTTTTCATGAATTGCGTGTCAAAAGCTTTCTCGAGGCGCTTGACAAATTCAGGGTCTTAGAATTTAATAAAACTACGGTTCGAGCCAACGCCATGAAGTTCTCGCGGGACATCTTCAAGAAAAGGATTTCAGAGTTTTTTCTGGAAAAATGGTCTGAACACAAGGGCAGACAGTGATAAAAAGACATCGAACACGTCTTGTTGGTTTTTTTTTCTTGAGCGATTGTATAGGTGTTCTCTATTCCTTCTTTTGTTCGTACCTAATTCGCTTTTATGCCTATATTATTCCAATAAATCCTGAGCGAGGCATCCCTTCTTTAGCGTCCTATATTGCAGTTTTTCCCTTATTCTTGATTACTCATATAATAATTTTTTACATCCAAGGATTTTATAAGACTCGGCTGAAGAGGACAAAAATTGACGACTTTTTTTTCATCGCATTGAATGTCGTTTTAACTTTCTTGGTTGTCCAGGCTGTCTTAAGCTATCTTTATTCTTACAGTCAGGGGCAAGCTCCTCTGTTCCGGATGGATTTCAAGCTGTCCCATGGCTTTCTTGCCGTCTATTTTGTTGTCGTGATTTTCATGGTCTCTTTTCTCCGAAACCAGATTTATTTCTTCATGAAGAGGCGTTATGCTAAAGGTCGAAACCTTAAGAATGTGCTTGTTGTCGGAGCAGGAGAAATGGGAAAAGCCGTTGCCCAAAAGCTAGCGCAATACAAAGATTTGGGTTTTGTGGTGAAAGGATTTTTAGATGATGAGAAGAAAAAGGAAGAAGAGGTTGATATCGATGGTGGTGTAAAGGTTCTTGGGTCTATTCAAGAACTAGGGCCAATTCTTGAAAAGGAAAACATCAGTGATGTCTTTATCGCCTTGGATTTGAACAACTATCCCAAAATTTTGGAAACCTTTAAAATCCTCGACAAACATGTAGTGAATGTAAGATTAATACCAGACCTTTTCCAACTGTCAACCCTAAAAGCGAGCATCCAGGATTTAGAAGGTTTTCCAGTGATCAGTATTGATGAGCCCCCATTGCGGGGCATGATGAGATTTGTTAAAAGAATCATGGATACAGTTGCCTCAGTAATTCTCCTCGCTTTGCTCTCTCCTTTGTTGCTCATTGTGGGATTCTTAATCAAAATAGGTTCAAAGGGATCAGTGTTTTACCAGCAGGAAAGAGTTGGGCTGGATGGCAGGAGGTTTATTCTGTATAAGTTCAGGACAATGATCAGTGATGCAGAAAAGGAAACAGGTCCAGTTATGTGTAGACCCAATGACCCCCGTATCACCAAGATAGGTAGGGCCCTGAGAAAGTTCAGCATAGATGAGTTCCCTCAGCTGATTAATGTCTTAAAAGGAGAGATGAGCCTGATTGGTCCCCGCCCGGAGAGGCCGGTTTTTGTTAAAGATTTTAAGGAGAAAATCCCCAAATATATGCTCAGGCATAAGGTAAAATCTGGGATTACTGGGTGGGCACAAGTTCATGGATTAAGGCAGGATACTCCTATAGATAAAAGGCTGGAGTACGATTTTTATTATATTCAGAATTGGTCCCTTGCTCTTGATTTGAAAATAATCTGGAGGACTCTAAGGAAAGGCTTTATCGACAAAAACATAAAATAGAATTCAGCTCTGCTTTGAGGGAAGAATCATTTTAGAGCCAATCATGACATAGTGTATTCCTGACACCAACGTAAAAAACAAAGTCACAACGTAAAGCCAGGAAAGATATAGCGGGGACTTTTGTACATAGTTCAAGAGAAGAACGAAAAAAATTACTGAGAACTGACAGACTGTACTGGCTTTTCCAAAAATAGAGGGATTGAAACTTTTTTGCCCCCTCAGTTTGAAGGCAACAAGAGCTCCTGTAATTATGAGTACATCGCGGCCGATAACAGAAATCGTAAGCCATACTGGGATGATATTTGGCAGTTTTAAGGATGAGAGGGAAAGGACTATAAAAGTAGGAGTGGCGAGTAATTTGTCTGCTGCAGGATCGAGGAGCGTACCAATTTTTGTTTTCTGATGCCACTGGCGCGCTATTAAGCCGTCAAGGAGGTCTGTGGAGCCAGCCAAGAGAAAAACAGCTAACGCTTCAAAAGCTTTTCCCTGGATAATCATCACCAGAAAGACAGGAACAAGAAGAATTCTGGAGATGCTGAGAATATTGGGTATAGTCAGGAAGCGATTTCTCTCTTCGTGTTCGTTATCCATTTAACCTGAATTATTCATAAGAAATGCCTATATCATTACTTCATTAAATCGAAGTAATCGCTTTATTTATTGGACTCACTATAATCTAAAATCGGCATTTTTTATGAATAATCCATGTTAATCTATACTAATGTGTGTGTTAGCTGTCTATTTTATCAAAGTAAGTATGATATTCAACAATTTAATGGATTCTGTGCCTGAAACGGGAAGATCTGGATTGAATGATCTTTCTGGAGAAAGATCCATGATATTGTAGGAAATTATCTGGATAATCAGTTGATAATAATAATTATCTGGGGAAACATCTGAGATTTGAATTTTTTCTGGAGGGATTTGTTGAATAAACCTGTAGCCCTTTTCCCTTAAATAATTGATGAGTCGGAGGAGGATTTTAGCCATTTCTGCCCTTGTGACTATTTTTCTAGGTAGGAAAGTGTGATTCGGATAGACCTCCATGATATCAAAGGAGGTTATTTTGAGGATGAAGTTAGATGCCCATGATGTGGCGATGTCTACTATTATGGGAGGCTTGGGGGACGGCTCGCCTAAAATTTCTTTGAATTCTACCGATAAAAGCGCAGCTATTTCTTCTCGAGAAACCGCTTCTCGGGATACTATGGTATTGTATTGACTGGGAAGCTCAAAGATCCCTAACCTATTTTTTAAGTTCTCGATTTTTTCTTTTATATCTTCATCCTGAGGTTCTAGACTCAATAATCTTTCGAAGATTTCAAGGCTTCTTGCGTGTTGTTCGGCTTGGAAAAGGACTTCCCCATATTTTTTTAATATCTCTTTATTATCCGGCTCGTTTGAGCTTGCTGTTCTCAAGTGAGTGAGAGCATTCTGGAGTTTATTTTCTTTTATATAAATTTCTGCAAGAGCAAGATGTGATTCTGTGTTTTTCGGGGAATAGTAGAGAGTTTTGTTGTACGCCTCTTTACTTCTTTCAGTATCACCTTCAGAATGAGCGGCTTTTGCTTGATTCAGCGCTTCCTCGGTCTTTTTGTTTTTGAGGATTTCGTACTCATGTGCAGCCCAGGAATGCCCGGGCTCCCTTTTAAGAATCTCTCTGTATTCAGCAAAAGCCAAGCTTTCACGTCCTGTATCCTGGTAAACTTGAGCCAATCCTATGTGTATTAGATTCATCTCAGGATAATATTTCAGGGCATTTTTGAAATTATCTTCTGAAATTTGAAATTCCTTTTGGAGTAAATATGCATAGCCTAGACCCACATAATAGAAAGAACTTTTAGGCTCCAATTTGGAAATAATTTTTCGAGCCTTGTCTCCTTTACCTTGCTTCAGGTTAGTCCAGGCATCTTCAGTGATGATTCTCTCCTCGAGAGAGAGTTCTGCCACAGTGCCCTGAGGAAGATCCTCTATATACAGGGTAGGCGGAGGAGGTTGGTAGGTGGCGCATGACCAAAATAGTGGAGTGAATATGAGTAAAAGAATATAGGATGTTTTTTTTACCAATTTTTTTCTCCTCTTTTTATATAAGGCAAATAATTTATCATCGATTCTGGATGAGCCATAATCTTTAGTTCAAAAAAAGCTCCGTTTTCTCTTCTTTTCAGGACAATAGCCCATTTAGAGAAAGATTCGATAATCTCTTTTTTTTCTCTGGGGATCTGCAAATAGAATAATTTTAGTTTTCGAAAGAGCACAGATCTTAAATTTTCCTTTAGGCTTTGCATTCCCTCTCCTGTTTTCGCTGAGATATAGATGACCTCTCCGTTGGAGCTTGTGTTTTTCTCCAGGAAATCCTCCTTGTTTGGAAGAAGGTCGATCTTGTTAAAGAGTTTTATGATAGGAACATTTGAAACACCAAGATCAGAGAGGATTGTTTCAACGGCTTCTATCTGGGCCATGTAGTTGGGGTATGTAATGTCTATAATGTGACAGATGCAGTTTGCCTCTTTCACTTCCTCCAATGTCGCTTTAAAAGATGTAATGAGTTCTACGGGTAGTTTTTTGATGAATCCAACTGTATCACTCAAGAAAAAATAAAGGCCATCAGAGAGACTGACCCGACGAAGGATGGGATCAAGGGTCGCAAAAAGCTGGGGCGAAGTATATGTATTCTCCTTTGATAGCATATTGAATAAGGTGGATTTTCCTGCATTCGTGTATCCTACAAGAGAGACAACAGGAACGGGCCTTTTTTTTCTGCTTTTTCTTTGGCGGGCTCGTCTTTTTTGGATAGCTAGCATATCTTTCTTTATCTTAGAAATTCTGTCCAGGATTCTCCGTCTGTCTTCTTCCAGCTTCTTTTCACCGGGACCACGGGTGCCGATCCCTGCTCCTAGCCGGGAAAGTTTCACTCCTTTTCCCAACAACCGGGGTAGAAGATAGTTCAATTGGGCTAGTTCTACCTGAAGTTTTCCCTCTTTGCTTCTAGCCCGAAGAGCGAATATGTCCAGAATGAGCTGGGTTCTGTCGATAACTTTTTCCTGAATCTCTTCTTCTAAGCTTCTCTGTTGAATAGGGGTAAGGTTATGGTCGAAGATGATGAGATTGGTCTGAAGTTCCTCTTTGAGGTGAGCAATTTCAGAGACCTTCCCCTCTCCTATATAGTATTTAGGGCTTATCTCCCCTCGAAACTGAAATATTTCCTGGACGACTTGAGCTCCGGCTGCTCCGGCTAATCCCTTCAATTCTTGCATGGATTCTTCTGCTTCCTGCTTTTCTTTTTTGTTTGTGGCGAGATGAACAAGGATTGCTTTTTCCATTTTAATTATCCTGAATTTTTTTTGAATAATCCATGTTATTTAAGGTTGTTTCTAACATATTCTTCAATAGAAGAGAAATCATCGGGTGAAAACCATTCGATTCCATCCATTTTTCTGAACCAAGTCATCTGTCTTTTGGCATAGCGGCGAGTGTCTCTTTTGGTCAGGGAGATAGCCTCATCTGTAGAGATTTCATTCCTGATGACCTTCAAGACATGCCTGTAGCCGAGCGCACGAAAAGGAGGAAAATTTTCATCTATTCCCGATTTTAGTAAATTCTGCACCTCTTGGATTATGCCCTTCTGAAACATTTTATCCACTCTTTCCTCAATCCTTCGGTAGAGGACTTCCCTTTCTAATTTTAACCCAATTCTTATAATATTGAAATCTTCCACATAAGTCTTGGTGTTCAGAAAATGTTCAGATATAGGTTTATTCGATGAATAAAATATTTCGAGTGCTCGGATTATCCTTATCTTATCGTTCTTTCCGACTTTTTGACAATAAATAGGGTCGACTTCCATAAGCTTTTCTCTCAGGCTTTCCAGTCCTTTATCCTCAGCTTCTTTTTCGAGCTTTTGGCGGAGCACTGGGTCCCTTTTCTTTTCTGGGAATAGGCCGTCAACAAGAGCCTTGATGTATAATCCAGTTCCTCCCACTATTAGAGGAAGTCTTTTGTTTTTATGGATGAGGTCTGTCGCTTTCAAGGCAAATTTTACAAATTCTGCAGCAGTAAATTGGTTCGAAGGACTTGCTACATCTAAAAGATGATGTGGAATACCCTCTCTTTTATCTGCTGGAATTTTATCCGTTCCGATTTCAAAACCTTTGTAAACTTGCATTGAATCACAGTTTATGATCTCTCCCCCCATTTTTTTTGCGAGCTTCACTGCTATTGAGCTCTTACCTACACTCGTAGGCCCAAGAATAATTATGAGGTTTTTGGCTTCAGGTTCCAATTTTTATCAAAAGAAAAAGCACAAGAAGGGTTACAAAGATTAAAAGAGCGAGAATCTGTTTTCTGCTTAGCTTCAATTTCCTAGCCTTTTTAAATTTTCAACAAGCGCTCGCTCGTGTTCATTGCCCAAGGTTTTTTTTACAGCCAGAACCTCTGCTGCTAGAATCTCATTCATGTCTCGAAGAAGGAGTTTTCTGTCTTCCTCGCTGAAAAAGCTTGTCTTGGCTTTTAGTAGGGAGCTCATCTTGATCTTTCCGTCTGTTCCCAGCTCGATTTTTTGGGAATGAGGAGATAGATGGGCTTTGATCTCTTCAAGGCATTTCCCTAAGACATTCAGGGCTACTGGCCCTATCTCCTTGGATATATATTTATATATATATATGCATTTTTCGTTGAAAGCATCTAAGGTATTGTTAAACCCAACAGGGGCCGTTCCTTGAGGGAGGCTGTCTTTTCCACTTTCATGAGGAGTCCCTATTATGCCCAAGCTTGAGAGGGCGAAGAGTGTCTTCTGCGTTTCCTTCTCTCCCAGTTTGCTCGATTCTAAGATAGTTTTTAGCTCATTTTTCTCATCGATCACGTTAAGCAAATATTTTTCATGAGGCTCAAGCTTTATTTGGTTTAGATAGTCAGGCTGAAGAATTTGGATGGCGCTGTCTTCAGGAGGAATATGTGCCTTCATCAGGTCAAAGTTTTTCATTTTGCGAACACCTTCAAGAGTAAAATTGAGGATTTGAATACTGAAGAGGACTGCTGGTTCTTTTGGGAGGTCGGCTGAAGCAAAGAGATATTCACCCTGAGACCAGTCAAAAACAGGAAATAGATCTTCTTTAAAAAAGACTTCCATAAGTTCCCATAGCTTGGAAGGAGAAAAAGTGCCGAGTTCGACCAGAGCCATTATCAGAGAGGATTCATCCTGAGAGGCAAAGCTTTCGTGTTTCTGGAAGGAGGAAGGGTCGAGAATACTTTTTTCGGCAAGATTTTGAAGGAAATCCTTTTCTGGAAATGAACCTTGCTTGACTGCTATTTCGCCCTTTTCAAGATAGAGCTTCTTTTCAATTTTATCTTTTTTGAGTTTCAAGCAGCCGGATTTTTCTCTTTGCCAGCAGCGGAAAAGAAGATGAGCGAAGGGGAGTTCGGTCAAGTTTCCTTGAAGGCTTTTCTCTTCCATACCGATAATTTATAAATGAATCGATTTCATGTCAAACGGAAAAATTGAGCATATACATTTTAGATTCCATTCTCTAAAGAGGTTGCTTGAAAATTTAAGAGTTGGTAATATTGAAGGGCTATGGGCTTGGAGAGATACTTGAAGGCTGCTAAAGAAGCTGCTCAAACGGCCGGGCGATTTCTCAGGGAAAGCATGGATACCGCCAGAGAGATTGTTTTTAAAGGGAGCGTCGATCTTGTTACTAATTTGGATAACCAATCCCAAGATATGATCTTTAAGTATCTCTCAGCTTCTTTTCCTGATCATGATTTTTTAGCTGAGGAAGGATTGAGTGAGAAGAGAGGAGCAGAGTTTAGATGGATAATTGACCCGCTCGACGGCACGACAAATTATACCCACAAATTTCCAGTTTTCACAGTTTCTATTGCTCTTGAAAGGGAAAGAGAGATTGTTCTCGGAGTGGTTTTTGATCCTATGAGGGAAGAGATGTTTACCGCTTTGAAGGGAGGAGGTGCTTTCCTTAATGAAAGAAAGGTAAGAGTGTCTTCTGTGGATGACTTGGATAAAAGTCTCGTAGCAACAGGATTCCCTTATGATATTCGCGTAAGTGAAGTGAACAACATCAATCATTTTAATAACTTTGCTACTCGGGTGCAGGCAATCCGCCGCTGTGGCTCGGCTGCCATGGACCTTTGCTATGTGGCCTGTGGAAGGTTTGATGGATTCTGGGAATTAAAGCTTCAACCCTGGGATATGGCGGCTGGTACATTGATAGTAGAAGAAGCAGCGGGTCAAATTTCTGATTTTAAAGGAAAAGTATTCAGTTTTGATAGTGCAGAAATTTTAGCTTCTAATGGTTTGATACACGGACAGATGATAGATGTGTTACAATTAAAAAAATAAGCAAAATTAATGAGTTTCCTCTAGACACGGAGGGATTGATGAAAAACATGAAAGAAGAGCGCAGGGCGAGAACGAAAAGCAAAATTAATAGACTCAATCAAGGTTTTATGGTTTTTTTCTTGTTCCTTCTTTCATTTTTCCTTTTAAACTGTGCTTCAGTTGAGAAAAATGCATCGATTAGAGAGGAGATACCCACTAATGCGATTTATAGCCCTGTGCCTGTTACTGAGGAAGGAGAGTACGCCAGGAGGCTTGCCTCTGAAATTGAGAAAGATGCCGTAATCCTAAAAGAAGAATTTGTGAATGAGTATCTTGAGGAGATTGGACAGCGGATAGACCGGAATTTGAGGTGGTCGTGTAAGGTTATTGACTCTTCTGATGTGAATGCGTTTGCAGCCTTGGGAGGATTGATATATTTCACGCGCGGCTTGATTGAAAAGGTAAAATCAGAGTCAGAGCTAGCAGGAGCCTTGGCTTTTGAAATAGGGCATGTCTTGGCCAATCATATCTATCAACATCTTTACACAAGATTGAAAGATTACCCTGATATTACTCCTGATGAGATTATAAAAGGAGAGAAGGATTGGGAGAGACTCCTTCAAGTCTTCAAGATGAAAGGAGGTGCGCTGGCCTTCTTTTCGGAGTTAAAACATTCTCATTCTCAAGTAGCGGAGGCAGATGAGTTTGCCCTCTCAAGTACTTATGATGCAGAGTTTAATCCAAAGGGTTTTGTGAATTTGGTCAGTCGACTGGGAGAGGAGGGGAAGCCTTCAAATTCTTGGTTGATAAGAAATCCATGGACCAGGGAGAGAGAAGAGAAAATTTTGTCTAATTTGAAATTACTCCCTTCGTTTAACCTTCCTGAAGAGCATTCAAGGTTTGCGAGCTTCAAGGCTCGACTAGGTTCCCTATCGACTCTTCGAAAAGGGACTGATATCCCCCCTATCGAGAGCCAGGAGATTGTCCATGGGATAAATGTTTTGGGTAATGCGAACTGGACTGATACAGGCTTGGGAGTAATGGAAGGCCAGGAAGTCTATTTCAGAGCAAGGGGTAGAATATCTCTTCAGAAGGGAAATCCAATGGCTCATTGTGATCCTGATGGATATGATTATAGAGGGATACAGCAACCCATATTAAATAAGAATGTAGGGGCGCTGATAGGAAAAGTGGTCCAACTCATCTCCATTGAGATTGATGAGGAAACAGGAGAAGAGATTCGGAATGAAATAGAAGAGATATTTTATGTGGGACGAGAGAATAAAGTCGTGATTCCACTTAGAGGCCGGCTTTTCTTGGGAATCAACGAGAATGTCGCTGGCGATAATTCCGGGCAGTTTAAGGTTGAAATATATTTAAAAAAAATGTAAAAAAAACGGGACACAATACTCAATTCTTTACTTTAGCTTTATACACCGTGGGAAAAAAAGGGTGGGAAAAAAAGGGGACTGTCCCCTTTTAATTATTTTTTCTGAAGGAATTTTTCCATAAATTGGATGTCGTAATCTCCTCTAACGAACTCTGAATTAGAAAGAAGACTTAAGTGAAGAGGAATATTAGTTTTTATCCCTACAATAGTTGTCATCTCTAATGCTGTATACATTTTCTTGATGGCGTCTTCCCGTGAAGAAGCAGCAGCTACAATTTTGGCTACCAGAGAATCATATTCGGCGCGAATTTCCCACCCTGCATAGACTGCGGTATCAACGCGGATGCCTTCTCCGCCTGGGAGTGCCAAAAACTCGATTTTTCCTGGGGAGGGAATGAACGTTTCTGCATCTTCGGCATTGATCCGACATTCTATGCTGTGGCCCCTAGTTTTCTGATCTGAGGAAAAAGATAGCTTGTTGCCTGCTGCAATTTTAATTTGCTCTTTAATCAGGTCGATACCATAAATCATTTCAGTAATCGGATGTTCAACTTGAACTCGAGTGTTGGCCTCCATAAAGTAGAATTTTTTTTTGTCATCTACCAAGAACTCAAAAGTCCCTAAACTCTGGTACCGTATAGAATTAGCTGCCTCCTGAACCGCTTTTACAATCTTCCTCCGGAACTTTTCGTCTATAAAGGGTGAAGGTGTTTCCTCCAGTAGCTTTTGGTATTTTCTCTGGATAGAGCATTCTCTTTCAACAAAAGCGATGACATTCCCCTTTTTGTCACCGATAACTTGAACTTCTATATGGTGTGCTTTCGGCAGGTATTTTTCCAGGTAAAGAGAAGAGTCTCCGAAGGCGGCATTGGCCTCGTTTTGAGCTATGGAAAATTGTTCTTCCAGAAGGCTCGGTGAACGAACCACTCTCATTCCTCTACCCCCGCCACCAGCGACTGCCTTGAATATCACAGGATAGCTGATTTTTTGGGCTATTTTTTTTGCCTCGACAATGTCTTCGACAATTTTGTTACTGCCAGGAATTACGGGCAATTTTGCTTTTTGCATCTCCTGGCGGGCCTTGCTTTTATTACCCATAAGCCTCATGATTGAGGCAGGAGGACCGACAAAGGCTATTCCTTCAGCTTCACAGATTTCAGGGAACCGGGGATTTTCTGCCAGGAATCCATAACCAGGATGGATGGCGTCTGCTTTTGTAATCTCAGCTGCACTCATTATATTAGGGATGTTAAGATAACTTTCAGAGGATTTAGCTGGACCTATGCATATTTTTTCGTCTGCAAGCAAGGCATGGAGGGAATCTTTGTCTGGCTCAGAGTAGATAGCGACCGTTTTTAAGCCTAATTCCCGAGCTGAGCGGATGATACGCAGAGCGATTTCCGCACGATTTGCTACTAAAAGTTTTGAAAACATATGCAGTTAGGGGAGAGGTTGGATAGCAAATAAAACTTGTCCATATTCCACAGGCTTACCGTTTTCAACATAAATCTCTTTGAGAATTCCGTTTACATCTGATTCGATTTCATTCATCAGCTTCATAGCTTCGATAATACAGAGAGTTTGGCTTCTCTTTACCTTGTCTCCTTCTTCTACGAAGGGAGATGAGGATGGATCTGGAGCTCTGTAGAATGTCCCCACCATTGGAGATGTGATCGTGTGAAGATCATTTTTTGCTTCTTGTAGATTTGATTCAGAAGGAAGCGCGTTTTCTTCAGGTTCAGGGGTAGGTTGGATTGCGGGAGGGGAATCTTGTGGGGAAGAGGGAGGGATTTTAGTGATTTTGATCTTAAATCCTTCCACTTCCAATTCAAAATGGGATAGCTTTCTCTCCTCCAGGAGATCTATGATCTTTATTATTTCTTTATAGTCTATTTTTGAACTCATTTCTATACCCTGCACCGAGCAAGTGAAAAAATCATCTCAATATATCCTGTATTTCACGCTTCTTCTGGAAAATTAGTAATACCTTAATCACATTGCCTATAAAAGTCAAGTCTCTGTAAGCATCTCAATATGCGTGATAAAAGCATGATTTTGGAAATCCCTCTGCTCCCTTCAGATTTTTAACGCCATTCCCTCACTGTCGTTCTCAGCGCCTGCGGAACTGCGCACGTTTATTCCTCGGGACCTTAAGTGATGTCCTCTGTTCAAACTAGAGCTCCTATCCTTTAGAAAGGCGGTGCTCAAACATCCTCGGCGTCCGACTTCGTCGGGCTCCCTCGAACGACAGCTCGGGAAGGCTAAATCTTCAAGGTCGCTTCAGGAATTTCCAAAATCATTTCAGCTATCACGGCTATGGAGATACTTCCCGGGTCTCATTGCCATTGACTTTGAGAGTGAGTATCGCTTAACATATTGAATATTAAATGGGGTCAGGCTTTGTCCTAATGGTGAAAAATGGGCTGCGTTTTGCTCTTGAATATCTTTTCACGATAAAGCCTGACCCCGAGTAGAGAACATGCTTGATCAGTTGTCCAATCGACTACAGAAAGCCATGAAGTATCTCCGCGGTGAGGGGAAGATCACAGAGAAGAACATGGCTGAAGCCTTGAGGATGATTCGTTTGGCCTTGCTTGAGGCGGATGTTAACTTTCGGGTTGTGAAAGATTTTGTGGAAAGAGTTAAACATAAATCATTAGAACAGGAGGTTCTCCTGAGCCTAACCCCTGCTCAACAGGTCATACAGATTGTCAGAGATGAGCTTACATCTGTTTTAGGGCAAGAGGCAAAAAAGTTGAAATTTTCTAGCTCACCACCATCTATCTTTATGCTGGTTGGACTTCAAGGCTCAGGCAAAACTACGACCTGTGGAAAACTCGCGAAGTGGGTTTTGACCTTGAAAAAAAACCCTCTTCTCGTATCTTTTGATCTCAAAAGACCAGCAGCCCAAGAGCAAATGAAGATGATCGCCCAAATGCTCAACCTTCCATTCCATGAATTGACAGAAGAGCAGATGGCCTCTCCTTCAGAAGCTCTCAGAGACCTTATCAAGTTTACGAAGGACCGAAGTAATGATCCTCTTATTGTTGATACGGCAGGGAGACTTCATGTTGATGAAGAGCTCATGGAAGAGCTGAGAATGGTAAGGGATACCCTCAATCCAACAGAGGTTATCTATATTGGTGATTCTATGACGGGCCAGGATGCAGTGAAGAGTGCTCAGTTATTTGAAGAAAAAATTGGGCTGACATCCATCATATTGACCAAACTCGACGGAGATGCTAGGGGAGGAGCAGCACTATCGATTGTCTCAGTAACAGGAAAACCAATAATGTTCATAGGTGTCGGAGAAAAATTCGATAAGCTTGAGGTTTTTCATCCTGACCGGATGGCTTCCAGGGTTCTTGGCATGGGTGATATCTTAAGTTTAGTGGAAAAAGCAGAGCAGGAGGCCGATTTAAAAGAAGCAGAGGAGCTGGCCAGGAGACTAAAAAAACAAGAGTTCACCCTCGAGGATTTCAAGAAGCAATTGGTTCAGATGAAGAAAATGGGCTCTTTATCCCAGGTTATGAATCTGCTGCCTGCAGGAGGAGCTTTCAAGAATATCTCCAAAATGAATATCGATGATACAAAGATTCTTCATTATGAAGCCATCATTAATTCAATGACCAATGAGGAAAGAGAGAATCCAAAGCTAATCAGTGGAAGCCGTCGCTCGAGAATAGCGAGGGGAAGCGGGAGACCTATATCTGAGGTCAATCAGTTGTTGAAGCAATTTTTGGAAGTAAGAAAGATGATGAAGAAGCCTCAATTTCAGAAACTTATAGGGACGTTCCCAAAAACGCCATCCTTTTGATTCAATTCCAACGGACACTATCCATAAAGGCACAATACTTAGTCTGGATTTTCACGAGTTATCATAATAAAATAAGTGATCTCCGCAATTAAGTATTGAGTCCCTTGAATTAGTTGAGAAACGTCCCTAAGAATTTAAAAACAGTTGACTTAAGATAAAAATTTAGATATTATCTCTATTCTTCCAAAGAGAGTAGGTTAAAAATGATTTCGATACGATTAATGCGACTCGGAACAAAGAAAAGGCCCTTCTATCGAATAATAGCAATCGATTCTAGAAAGCCAAGAGAAAGTAAAGCGAAAGATATCATTGGTTATTATGATCCTTTAAAGGAACCCCCAGAGATAAAAGTTGATTTCGATCGAGCAAGATTTTGGCTAGAAAAAGGAGCTCAAGCTTCTAAAACAGTTCAATCTCTTTTAAATAAAGTTTCCAAGGCTGAGAAACTTTCCAATTAACAAAACTTAAGGAGGTTACAGTGAAGGAACTCGTTGAAATGATTGCCAAATCATTAGTTGACAATCCGGACAAGGTACAGGTTTCCCAATTAGAAGGGGAACAGACCACGATCTTAGAACTAAAAGTTGCTCCGGAGGATTTAGGCAAGGTAATCGGGAAACAGGGAAGAACTGCACGTGCCATAAGAATTATTCTTGGTGCCGCGGGAATGAAACTGAAAAGGAGATTTAATCTCGAGATAATCGAAAAAGGTTAGTTTGATAAGCATAGGAAAAGTTATAAGAAGCCAAGGAAAGAGAGGCGAATTAAGGCTTAGGCTTTATTCTGACTCTTCTCTTAAGCCTTTTTTTTTCAAGGGTATTTTTTAGAAGAGAAGGGGCTCAGGAAGAATATCGGGTCGAATCTCTCCGTTCTTATAAAAACTATTATATCGTTAAATTAGAGGGAATTAATTCTATAGCTCAAGCTCGAGAGTTCGCGGGCTTAGATGTACTGCTTCCCGAAGAAGATCTTCTCCCCTTAGGAGAGAATAGTTACTACATATTCCAGCTCATAGGCTGTTGTGTTGTCTCCAAGAGCAGAGAAAGAATCGGAAGTATTAAAGATTTTTTATTTATTAAGGATAACGACCTTTTAGTTATCGAAAGAGAGGACAGAGAGGTTCTCATTCCATTTACACGTGCCATTTGTCTTGAGGTAAACCTGAAAAAGAAAGAGATTGTTATCGACCCTCCTGAGGGTCTTTTAGAGTTGGATGAGATTTGATATAATCACAATCTTCCCTGAAATGTTCCAGAGCGCTTTTCGAGCTGGAGTATTAAAGAAAGCACTGGATAAAGGCATAGTTGAGGTTAATGTTCATGACTTGAGAGACTTTGCTCCTGGCAAGCACAAGCAGGTTGATGACCGGCCGTTCGGGGGCGGTCAAGGAATGGTGCTGAAGCCAGAGCCGATTTTTTCTGCTGTTGAGAAGATTAAGCACGAAAAGGAAACCCAAGTATAAATGCTTTCTCCTCAAGGACGGAAACTTGATTTCCGCTTGGCAGAGGACTTAGCCCAATATAGTCAGATTATTCTTATTTGCGGTCGGTATGAAGGAGTGGATGAGCGAGTGATTCAGTATTTAGTAACAGACGAGATTTCCATCGGGGATTATGTTTTGACTGGAGCCGAGCCTGCTGCTGTTGTTATTGTCGATGCTGTTTCGAGATTTATACCTCATGTTGTTGGAAAAGCTGAATCAGTCAGACATGATTCATTTTACGATGGATTGCTGGATTTTCCTCATTATACTCGGCCCCGCGATTTCAAGGGAATGAAGGTTCCCGATGTGCTTTTATCAGGAGACCATAGAAAAATCGATTCTTGGCGACAAAAAAAATCTTTAGAGAAGACGTCGCGTCTAAGACCTGACCTTCTAAAGAATAGAAAATTCTCTTCTGAGGATAAAAAATATACTCGAGGATCTAAGGACTCGAAAGAAAGGCAAGAACGATGAACTTAATTGATTTAGTAGAAGCAAATCACAAAAAAGACAATATAGATGCTTTTAAGGTCGGGGATACAGTTAAGGTTCATGTTATAATCAGAGAAGGAGAAAAAGAGAGAGTTCAAATTTTTAAAGGGGATGTGATCGTTAAGAAAGGTTCTAATGCGGCAGCTACCTTTACTGTTCGAAAGGTTTCTTTTGGTATAGGGGTAGAGAGAATATTTCCTCTTCATTCTAAGATGATTAAAAAAATTGAGGTTGTAAGGAGAGGAAAAGTCAAAAGAGCCAAACTGTATTACCTTAGAGGCCTTAAAGGTAAAGCGGCCAGGCTTAAAGAAGAAAGGTAGAAGGGCTTTAATAATATTTTAAAAATTCAATGTTTTCTTGAATATCGAACTAGCCCTTCTGCATGTTGAGTAGAAGAAGGTGGGAATCTTGATTGGCTTTATCCCATAAAAAGAGTGGATTGTGGTCAACTTTCAAATTGAAAAGAAAATAATACGAAACGGATTTAAAGCCATTGCTGGCGTTGATGAGGCAGGAAGAGGAGCTCTTTTCGGTCCGGTTGTGGCGGCAGCTGTTATTCTTCCATCTGCTATCATGAGAAGAAATCTGCCTGGGTGGGCGAAAGAAATTGATGATTCCAAGGCGATTTCTCCCACAAAGAGAAAGAAAGTAGCGAGGGCTATCATCAGATATGCAACTTCTGTGGGTGTTGGACTGGCATCGAATTTCGAGATCGATCAGAAGAATATATACTGGGCCTCAATGAGTGCAATGAAAAAGGCAGTGGAAAATATGCCCATAACTCCTGACTTCATCCTAGTTGACGGATTTAGCTTAAATGATGTAAATTATCCACAGTTAGGTATCTCTCAAGGAGATAAGAAGAGCATTTCGATTGCAGCTGCCTCGGTAGTGGCTAAAGTCTTGAGAGATGAAATGATTATTCGGCTGGACAGAATCTATGAAGGTTATTCCCTCTCGAAAAATAAAGGTTATGGGACGAGAGAGCATTATAGAGCCTTAAAAGAAACGGGAGCAACTTACTTGCATAGACAAACCTTTAATCTCGGAAGAGAGAGAAATGGCATCTGAGAAAGAAAGAAGCAAAATCGCAAAAATCGCCCAGAAGTATGCAAAAAAAGGGAAGTTTCATGAGGCTATCACTGAATACCAAAAGTTACTGACAGAAAATTCTCTGGACATAAATGTCAGGAGTACGATTGGTGACCTGTATGTGAGGTCGAATCAGAGGGAGAAGGCAATTGAGGAATTCCTGAAAATCGCTGGCCATTACGAAGAGAGGGGCTTGTATTCCCAATCAATAGCTGTTTACAAAAAAATAAATAAATTAAATCCAGACGACTTCAAGATAGGAATGAAATTGGCTGATTTGTATCATAGTCAAGGATTTACCTCTGAAGCAAAGAGGGAATATCAGAAAATAGCCGGAATTTTAAAAGAAAGTAATAAAATAAAAGAAGCCATCCGTATGTACGAAAAGCTTCTAAAATTAGACGAGAATGATATTCAATCCAGGTTAACTTTGGCCCAACTTTTTAAGGAAGAGAAATTATTCGATCAGGCAGTTGAAGAATTCAACAAAGTAGCCGAAATCAAGATACAGAATAATGCACTGAAAGAGGCCGAAGAAATTCTAGACCTTGCAAAAGACCTGAAAGAAGATCATTCAAGAACCACAGCCAATCTCATTAGTCTCCTCCAGAAAGGGAATAAGAGTAAAGAAGCGCTAGGTCTTATAAATAAAATTCTCGAAAAAGATAAAGAGAACGTGGAGGCCCTGAATCTACTCGGCCAGTTATACTTTGAGGAAAAAGACTTTAAAAAGGCGGAGGAAATATATTCTAAGATAGTTACTTTACGAGCAAAGGATGTAGATGCCCGGATCAAACTGGGGCGAGTTTATATTCAGCAAGAAAGGCTCGATGAGGCCTTTGATATATATGAACCTCTGGTTGATTCTTTGGTAAAAAAACAAAAAGCGGAAAAAGCCATCGGTCTTCTTGGGCTGATTCTAAAGTCGAAGAAAGTCCATCTCTCGACCCTTGAGAAATTAGCTTCTGTTTTTAAATCGATTAATCAAAAAAAGAACCTGGAGGTTGCTCGCAGGGTCGTTTTAGAAGAATACCAGAAGAGAGACTTGAAAAAAGAAGCACTTGCTGTCTTAAGTGAGCTTGTTAACCTTTGCCCCGAGGATCAGGAAATTAAAAACGAGTACACCCTTCTGGGAAAAGAACTTGGGTTTCCTGAGGAGGGGGAGGAAGAGAAGCCTGTTGAAGAAGAGGAAAGAGTTGAAACCGTTGAGATAGAAGAAGAGGAAGAAAAACCAATCGAAATAGAAGAAGCGAAAGAAAAGGCAATCGAATCGGAGGAAGAGAAGGTGGAAGCCATTGAAGAGGAAGAAGAAGAGGAGAGGGCAGAGGAGCTGGTTGGGGAAGAAGAAAAGGTTGAGGCAGTTGAGATAGAAAAAGAGAAGGAAGAAGCGATCGAAATAGAAGAAGAACAGGAGATTCCAATTGAAGTGGAGGAACTCGTCAAAGAGGAAGAGGAAAAGCCAATCGAGGAGGAAACAAAAGAGGAGCCTTTAGAGATTATAGATGAGGCCAAAGATGCAATAGAGAAGAATTTAGCTCAGGTTGATTCATATTTAGATCAGGGATTAGTGAAAAGTGCAAAAAGAATTCTTGAGAATTTGAGAATAGAATATCCTGATGAGCCTAGGATAGATGAAAAGCTTGCGGCTCTTGAGGAGGACAAACCTCAGGTTAAAGAAGAGGTTCCCAAAGCGGAGGAGAAGGAAGAGAAGCCGATTGAAGAAGAAAAAAGGGAGGAGCCTTCAAAAGTTAAAGGGGAAGCGGAAGAAGGCTTAGATGCGGACCTGGCCCAGGTCGATTCGTATATAGAAGAGGGAATGGTAAAAAGCGCTAAAAGAGTTCTTGCGAATTTGAGGATAGAATACCCTGATGAACCCCGGATAGAAGAGAAGCTTGAGGTTCTTAAAGGAATCGCGCCTCAAGCTAAGGCGGAAAAAATTCTCAAAGACAAAGAGAAGAAAAGGGAACTGAAAAGAGAGGAAAAAAGGGAGGAGCCTTCAAAAGTTAGAGGGGAAGCGGAAGAGGGTTTAGAAGCGGACTTGGCACAAGCCGATCTGTATAAAGAACAAGGATTGGCAAAGAGCGCTAAACGAATTCTTGAGAATTTAAGGATAGAATATCCTGATGAGCCTAGGATAGAAGAGAAGCTTGCTGCTCTTGAGGGAGTGGCTGCACGAGTTAAAGATGAAGAAATTCATAAGAGAGTTGAAAAAGTCTCTGAGAAAGAGACAGAGTTAATAGAAAAAAAAGTTCGGGAAAAAATGCCACATATCCCAGAAAAAGAGGGGGAAGAAAGGATCACTTCTGCTGAAGTCTTTGCAGATACGGATATAACTCCTGTTGTTCCCAAAGAAAAAAGAGAAAAAGAGTATTATGATTTAGTAGAAAAAATTGATGGGGAGTTAGATGTAATAAAAACTGTAACCAATAGTCAGTTAGCAGGCAAGACCACGGTTTTTGAGAAAGAACTGGCTGATATTGTTGCTGAATTCACGGAAGCTTTGGAGGAGGAAGTAGACAAAGAAGATTATGAAAGCCACTTTAATTTAGGCATTGCTTTTCTGGAGCAAGGATTGATAGATGAGGCAATTCAGGAATTAAAATTAGCTTCTCAGGATGAAAAGAGAGCAGTGGAATGCTACAGTGTTCTTAGCCACTGCTTTAGAAAGAAGAAGGATTTTCAAGAAGCCGTGAAATGGATCGAAAAGGCTTTGAAGCTATCAGACAAGGACTCAAGTCAATCGTTCGACCTGAAATATGAATTGGCTTCACTTTACGGGGATTTGAGAGAGACGAAAAAGGCTCTTAGTATTTACGGTGAAATTAAAAACTGGAATGCCGAGTACAGAGACGTAGCTAAAAAAATAGAGAAACTAAATAAATCCTAAGGGAATATTCTCCAGATTATCACTCTTTCTTTTGACATCGACAATTCATATGAATTGCCGCATCCTCTGAATAATCCAGGGTAATCAGAAAAAAATAGAATCGTCTCTGTTTATTATGAGAAAAATCCTAGAAAGAAATCGTTATCTCAGAAAAGAAAATTTGCCTGTGGGATTAGGTTCGAAAGAAAGTTCCTGGCTTTCGAGAAAGCAAGAGGTTGAAAGTATGTTTCGAAATATTTATCTCCGAGGAGACGATGATTCGAACATTGTGGGCACGAGCAAAGCGCTATTCCATATCCGAGCTCTAATCGATAAAGTCAAAGACAGCGATGCCCCAGTTTTTATCATAGGAGAAAGTGGGACTGGCAAGGAACTTATAGCCAGAACTATCCATGAGAAGGGAGCAAGGGGGAAGGGAGAATTTGTCGCTATAAATTGTGGAGCTATTCCTGACCTTCTTCTAGAAAGCGAATTATTCGGGCATGTAAGGGGGGCTTTCACAGGAGCTATCCGAAATAAACCAGGAATCATTGAGGAGGCGAATGGCGGGACATTCTTTTTGGATGAAATAGGGGATCTGGTTCCTCATCTTCAGGCAAAACTTCTTCGCCTTCTTCAAGAAAAAGAAATTAGGAGGGTCGGGGAGAATCGGACCCGCTCTGTAGACGTTAGGTTCATGAGTGCGACAAACAAGAATCTTGAAAAGGAAATTGAGAGAGGAAATTTTCGTGAGGATTTATATTATCGCCTAAAGATTATATCAGTGGAGCTCCCTCCTCTTAGAGAGAGGAAGGAAGATATTTTTCATCTTTTGAATTATTATATCAAGAAATACTGTGTCGAGATGAAGCGAGAACAGGCGCTTTTTTCTCCTCAAGCGGTGGAGTTATTGTTAGACTATCCATGGCCTGGAAACGTAAGAGAACTTCAGAATGAAATCCAGAGATGTTTGATTCTTTCGGGAGAGAATAGTCTTATTAAAGAGGAATCTCTCTCTTCAAGGATTAATCCGAAGAGAACGCGATACTCAAAGTCTTCCTATGACTTTTTTCGGGCTAGAGCTGAGTTTGAAAGACGATTCTTGAACCAGGCGATGGCTCGATGGAATTATAATAGAGCAATGACTGCAGAAAAAATAGGCATTAGCAGACAAGGTCTTTTCAAATTGATAAAAAAGCTCAATATAGATGTTCCCAAAGGAGGATAGAATAATAATCCTTTTTTTCCGCGAAGATCTAATAAGGATATTTGGGAACGTCTGCGCTCCCGTTCAGATTTTTCACGCCATTCCTTCATTGCTCTTTTCGGCACCTGCGTATCTCGCTACGCTCAGACCTACTCGGTGTCCGGCTCGCCGGATTCCCTCAAAGAGCAACTCAGGAAGGCTAAATCTTCAAAGGTCGCTTCATCCGTTCCCAAATATCCTTATTGCAGGATTGAATTATCCTTCATTTCAGAAAGAAAGATGATTTTGATAGCTTGTCTTAGTTTTACTTTTTTGTTAAATTTTCCCTGAAATGCAAAAAACGAAAGAAAACAAACAGGTCTTTCAGGTCCTCTGTCCTATTTGCAAATCCCTCCTCTGGATCGATCCTGTGACTGAGGAAATTATTCAGTTTGAAGAAAAGGCAGGGAAAAAAAGAAAATCTTTGGAGGAGCTTCTTTTAAAAGAAAAAAAGAAGAAAAAGGAGGCTGATAGAAGGTTTGAAGCCACTGCTGAGTTGGAAAAGAAAAGATCGGAAGAGGCTGAGGATAAATTTAAAAAAGCCCTCTCTGAAATGGACAAAAAATAGAGGAACGTCTCCCTAATTAGCTTCCTATCTGTGTCTCATCTTCTCTAATCTTAGGTGCCATTGTGAATTTAGTGAAACCATAAAGTGCTAATATTGCAACGGAGGCATAGTTCATTATGGCCCATGGAAGATAAGAGAGGGTCGGAACCCCGATGGTCCCGGTGATGAAAACACCAGCCATACTCCAAGGAATAAGGGGAACCATGATGGCGCCACTTTCTTCGATAATCCGGGATAAGTTTTTTGCGGCCAGTCCTCTTTTCTTATAAATAGGAGAAAAGAGGTCTCCGGGAAGAATCATAGAGAGGTAGGAGCTTCCTGTGGCCAAGGCTGTAATGATTGAAGATGCGATGGTAGTCAGCACTAAGCTCCATACCTTGTTGGTAAATCTCATCACTCGGCCAAGAATGACAGAGAGAAGACCCGTTCTTTGCATAATTCCGCCGAAGCTAAAGGCAGTAAAAGCCACAAGCTGAACTTCCATCATGCTCATCATCCCACCCTGAGAGATTAATTTGTCTACCTCTTCCACACCTGTATTGGCCACGTAGCCTGTATTCATAGCCGTTGCCACCTCAGGGATTGAGGCCTTCTGGAAAATGATGGCTAAAATCCCTGCAATAAAAGAGGAGAGAAGCATACCCGGGATGGTGGGTTTTTTTGTGAACGCAAAGTAAAAAACGATGACCATCGGAAGGAGGAGAAGAATATTAAAGTTGAAGTTTTTCTTTATTGTTTGAGTGATAATAATCATGGTATCGTCTTCGACTTTTCCTCCCCCGTATCTGAGTCCGACTATGAAGTAAATCAACAGACCTAAGAGCCACGCGGGAGTCGCAGACCAGAGCATGTGCTTGATGTGGTCAAAAAGATTGGAACCCGCAGTGACAGGTGCCAGATTGGCAACATCTGAAAAAGGAGACATTTTGTCGCCAAAGTAAGCTCCGGCAACGATTGCTCCAGCTGCCGGACCAAGAGGAATTCCGAGCCCCATGGCAATGCCGATAAAAGCGACTCCCAGGGTCCCGATAGTTCCCCATGATGTTCCGGTCGCTAAAGAAGTAACCGAGCAGACAAAACAGGCAGTCACCAGAAAATACTTTGGGGATATGAGCTTTAAGCCGTAAAAAATTATCATGGGAATTGTTCCAGATGCAATCCATGAGCCGATGAGAATCCCGACACAGAGCATGATGAGGATGGCTGGCATGGCCTTGTGGATGCTTTCAATGATTCCCTCTTGCATCTCTTGCCATTTGAAACGCAGAAATAACCCTATACACCCTGTGAGGAAGGCGGCGGTAACGAGGAGAGCCGGAGCCCTGATTCCGTATACGCCATAGCCTATTGCAAAAAGAAGGAGCATAACGATCAGGGGGATCAGGGCTATGACAAGGCCAGGTTCTTTGCGTTTTGTTTTCTCATCGCGTGCGGTTTCTTTCATTTTTTTTCCTTTTTATTTTGAAGTCATTGTATTTTTAACGCTTTGCATCCTGCGTCATTCAGGACTGAAGGTTCCTTTTGCGATAAGCTTTCCTTCGGTCATCATTGTTCTTCCCATAGCAAAGGAGTCTGTTAGGTTATAATCCTTATCGAGCAAAATCAAGTCTGCATCTTTTCCACCCTTGATTTCTCCCTTTTGATTGAGCTTGTAAAAGCTGGAAACGTTTGTAGAAAAGAGCTTTATAGCATCTTCAGCTTTCAGGATTTTCTTTTGTATCAGAAAACGGAAATTTCGCAGGAGTGATTCTTGAGTAGCGATGGTGAGTCCTACAAAGTTTCCATTTTTATCGAAGTGAGGCATACTCCCGTTGCTGTCTGAACTGATAGTGATTTGGGTGAGAGGAACCTTTTTTTCAAGGCAGAGTTGGATCGCAGCAGCGATGCTTCTTACGTTATCATCAATGGGTTCGGGATCAATTCCAGCTGTTAAATCGATATACCCTCCCTGGAGAGTAAAATCGATCCCTTCCTCGAGAAGCGCGGGATTACGATTAACATGGGTAGGGATAACCTGTGCAGGCGGAATTTCTGTCTCTTTTATCAACCTAAAAAGCATTCCCAGTTTCCTGGATCCGTCGCCAAGATGACAATGTAGTGCTCCAGCTTTCCCCCCGAGCATTCCTCCCACGCGGCACTCGGCTGCCAGACTGGCGATTTCTTCAAATGTTGGTTGAGAGGAACGATGATCAGAGATTGCGATCTCGCCAGCTACGATGAACTTGTCGATAAGGATGAGGTCAGAGAGAACACTCCCAGTAATGGTTACGACAGGAATCGCATAAGAACCAGAAAAAATATAGGTCGATATGCCTTCTTCTTCAAGCCCTCTTGCCTTGGCGAGAAGGGATTCCATGTGACGTGTCACACCATCGGTTCCCAAGCAGCCAATGACGGTGGTAACTCCGCTTGATACGATGTCCTCTACTTTAATCTCAGGAGCCCTAGTGGAAGGTCCTCCTTCTCCCCCGCCTCCCAATATGTGGACATGGCTGTCGATGAAGCCGGGAATAACAATTTTTTCAGAAGCGTCTACAATATGAACTTTGACTCCATCGATTTTTATTTGCCCGGGTTCACTTACAGCCCCAATTCTGTTTCCTAGAATCAATATATCTTTTTTTCCTAAAGGGTCAGGTGTAAATACTTGACCCTTGTGTATTAAAGTTATCATCCGTTCCTCCTTCCTGAAGGCTCTATAAAAGAGAATTTTGAGAATTTTTTAAAATTAAGTCAAGTTAAGTTTAGCATATTTAGAGGGCAAGTCTTATTTTTTGCCCTTGACCTGCACATATCGGAAGAAAGAATCCGTTATTAGTGTAATAAAGAGATGGAAATTTGTCATCAAGCAAAAAACAAGACCTGACCCAGGAAGCCTTTTACTTTTTGTTTGGATTTGCTTAAAATAAGAGAGCAGGAACGACTGAAATGGCAACCTTTGAGGAAGAATTCAAGAGACAGGAACCTGTCTTCAGAAGACTGAGTAATTATGCCCTCCTCGGCAAAAAAACTGTGGTTAAAGGTGAAGAGAACTTTATAGAAGGAGGCCCAAATATAATAGTTGGTAATCATATCGGATCTTTCAAGGATGTTGCTACAATATACCAAATTGTACCCCGCCCTTTTTTTTTCACGGGAAATGAGATGTTCTTCAATAAAGAAGAGTTTAATTTTCTCATCAGAAAACATCTTCGGAGACAGCTGAAAAATTTTGGAGTTTCTATAGATTTAATTCTCACGCCTCTTAAAACCCTTTTTGTCAATTATGCATCAAACGTAATAGGGAAAATTGGGACGATACCAGTGGATATATACCAGAAAAAAAGGCTGGCCATAAGGAAATGTCAGGATTATCTCAGGAATGGAAGAGCAATCATCGCGCTTCAAGGGAGGGGAAGAGTCATGAAAAAAGACCCCCATCCTTATGTGCCGTCTTTTAGGAGAGGACCTTCAATAATTTCTTATAATTTGTATAAAGAGGATGGAATTTCTGTTCCCGTAACACCAATAGCAATGTTTGGCACCCATGTTCCCTTTCTGGTTCCAGCAAAGATTAGAGTTAACGTAGGAGAGCCGATGTATATAACTGATTATCTTGGGGGCGATTTCACAGAGACCGTAAATAGATTTAGAGAAGCCTTAGAGAAGAGGGTAAAAACTCTTTTGGCAGAGTTTTTTTGAAATATTAAATAAGAAATTTTCCTTCTTTAGCTAAGTATTTTCCCTTTGCTCGGATAGACACTTTTTCTACTAAGGCATCGTAATGATGCTTGCTTCGATTTTCGCCCAGGCCATAAGAGTCGCCGATAGCGAAATGAGCTGTCCCGAAAGCTTTCTCTGCCTCCAACATATTTGGCGTTATACGGGCCTTTTTATTCGTCCCGATGCCGAATTCACCGATTATTCTGCCTGATTCATCCCCGCCGATATTTTTGATGACAGATCGGATTCCTTTGCCACGGTAATTCACCAACTTTCCATTTTCGAAACACATCGTTCCTCGCCCGAGCTTGTCGTCGATGAGACTGATGACTAGTTTTCCGGAAAAAGTGCTTTCCACAGGAGCTGTATAACACTCACCTGCAGGAAGGTTCCCTTGCGTTCCTTTGCGGCTTATATTTCCGTTATCGTTGGCCCACTTTCTTCCCTTGACGCTGAATTCAATCCGAGTTCCTTCGGGATTCTCTACAAGAACATCGGCCGCATCTTTCATGGCTCTTATGACTTTTTTAGTGAACCGATCCATCTCTTTAAAATCAATATTCACCAAGCGCTCTATCATATCTTTCGTTAAGCCAGGCATCATACAAATACGGCTTCGTTCCATTCCGATTTTAACCATGTATCCCCTGAACGGCTTTTCTTCGATTCTCGGATCAAGCATATAGGCGATAGCTGTGGCCTTTCTGGCCATTTGTTTGAAAAGGTAAGGAGGTTCGGTGATTGGTCTTAAAGTTTCTGCCATGAGAAATGTTGTTGTTTCGGCTCCAACTTGCTTTGCCCAGAAAGCGAGGGCTTCCGCAATTTCCATTTTCTGTTTGTCTGTTACCAGCAAGAATCTCTCACCTCTGCGGAGGCGAAGGGATTGTTTTATAGCTTTTTCAGCAGCTTGATAGAGCTTATTCATTCTCATACTATGGAGTTGAATAAATTGAATTATTATGTGAATTTGAGTCCGGACTCAACATAAAGGTGAAAAAGGGGAGAGGCTACTTATTTATTCTGTGGGATGTCTTTGCGAGCGGAGCGTGGCAATCTCTCCATTTGAGAAAAAAGTAGCCTGTCCCCTTTTTCTTCCTCCATTTTGAGGTCTGACTCCAAAAGTTATTCAAGTTTTTCAAGCCTGACCCTGTTGCCTGAGTTGCTAAAAGGTTAGTCCTCTCCTTCGAACCTAGAGAGGATATCGGAGTTGATTTTAAGAAAGAGATCGTATTTTATCTTGACTTCACGTTCTTCTCTTAATTTTAGCATATAAGACTGAAAAAATTTATTCCGCTTTACTTCCAGTAAGTTCTCTCTTTCTTTTTCTTTGTCTTTTTCAAAGTCCTCCTTTGTGACCTCTTTCCTGTCCAGGGTTCTTACTAGAGAATAACCGTTTTCGAATTCCACAGGTTCACTTACTTCCTTTAGGGAAAGTGAGAAAGCCAATTTATCGACTTCTTTATTTTCAGCGATTATGCCCAGATATTGCCCTCGTTTATGTTCATTAACAGTTTTGTATTCAGCGTTATATTTTTCAGCTAACTCTTCAAGGCTTTTGCTTTTTACCTCTGCTTTAATCTTTTTTATCTTCTCAAGGGCTTTTTCTTTCTTTTTCACAGCAGTGAAATCTTCTTCCACGTCATTCTTTACTTCTTCTAGATTGGCTTGACGAGGAGGATCGATTTTCTCAAGTTGAGCAATTCCTATGCCTTTGAAAGTGTTGATGAGAGAGGAGATTTCTTTTTCCTCCAGGGCGAAAAGAGTTTGGCTTATGGAGCCTGAGGTGTCAATGTCTTCGAACGCTTCCTTTTCTTTGAGAAGCCCGGTCGTTTTGACTTCAAACCCTGTCTTTTGGGCTGCTGCTTCCAGGCTTTTCTCTTTTCTTGCCCGTTTCTCAAGCCGAGAGATTCTATCTTCGGCAATCTGCCTGGATTTTTGATCTTCGAGAATGCTCTTTATCCTTTGCCTGACTTCTTCAAGAGATTTTGTGATTTCTGGTTCTTTTTCAGTCATCTTGATGATCGAGACCCCTTCCGGAAGCTCCAGTATCTCAGAAATGTCTCCTTTAGAAAGCTCTTTGATTTTTTCCTGCTCCTCTGGAGATAGCCTTCTCCAATCATAGAGTCCCCAGTCTCCGCTTTCTTGGGCTTTCTCATCCTTGGAGTTCTTTATGGCTAAATCTCCAAAGTCTTCACCTGCATTGATTTTATCCAGCATATTTTGGGCTTCGGCCCGAACCATTTCTTTTTCTTTATCTTCATAAGGAAGGTAGATTCTGCTTATCCTCATTTTTTCTGGCTCTTTAAACTGAGATATATTATCTTCGTAATATTTCTCGATTTCTGAATCAGCGAGCTCGATTTCCCCCTTTATGTCTTCCATGTTGAGAAAGACAAGCAATCCTTCCCTTTTTTCTGGGATCTGATAGTTCTCTTTATTTTTTTCAAAGTATTCACGAGTTTCGCTATCAGGGGGCGTTTCTTTGAATTCTATCTTATCTGCTTCAACAACAACATATTCCAGCCTAGCGGTTTCGTTTTCGTTCTTATAGTTCTCCCAGAGTTCTTCTTGAGTTATTGCGATACCTGCCGTGAGGGATTTGATGAGTTTGTCTATTATAATCTCTTTTCGAAGGCTTTCCTCGAATTCTGCGATGGATATGCGGTTCCACGTCAAAATTCTCTTGTACTCTTGGAAACCAATGAATTTGCCGTCTCTCTGGAAGACAGGATAGCTTATTATTTTCTCTCGAACCTCCCCGGCTGAGGCACTTATATTCATGTTCTGAGCTGTCTGAAGAAGAAGAGACTGCTGGATAATCTGCTGTAATATTTGCTGGGGAATGTTGAGCTGCTGGATGAGATTTCGATTGAGTTCCTTAAACTCTCTCTGCATTGCCTCAAGCCTTTGTCTAAGGCTTTCGATGTAAAATTGAGCAGATATTTTTTCTTTCCCGATTGAGATAAGGGTGTCTGCTGGTCCTCCCTCTCCTGATCGGACGCCTCCGCCCCATACTGCGAATATAGTGATGATGAAAGCACCAATCACAATCCACAGGATAGGGGATAATTGCTTTACATTTTTTCGCATTGCTTTAAGCATGGTTTCACCTCAAGAGGAGGATGTTTCTATTTGTTTTCATTTTTTTATAGGTCTTTTAAGAGATGTCTAGAAATAACCAAGCGCTGAATCTCAGAAGTGCCTTCGTAGATAGGGAGAACTCTTACATCTCTGTAGATTTGTTCGATCAAGAATTCTTTGGAGTAACCATAGCCGCCATGAATCTGCAAAGCCAAATAGGAGATTTTATTGGCCGCTTCTGAGGCGAAGAGTTTGGCCATTGAAGCTTCTTTTGAAAAAGGCTTCCCCTTATCATTTAAATCAGCCGCCCTATATGTAAGCAGTCGGCCTGCTTCTATGAGCGTTGACATTTCGGCTATTTCAAACTGAATGGCCTGGAATTCCGAAATTTTTTTGCCGAAAGCCTGTCTTTGTTTGGCATATCTTATGGCTTCTTCTAAAGCTCGTTGAGAAATGCCTACAGCTTGAGCACCGATCCCGATTCTGGAGCAGTCAAGGCAGTGAAAAGCAATATGTGCCCCTTTCCCTATTTCACCTAAGAGGTTTTCTATGGGAACCTGGCAGTCTTCCAAGGCAATCTCTGCAGTTGGAGAAGAATGAAGCCCCATCTTTTCTTCAATTTTAGATATCTGGACTCCTGGAAAATCTCTCTCTATGATAAAAGAGCTCAATTTTTTCACGCCCGGTTCCACTTCGACTAATGCAAAAGTAATGAAAGCTTCCGCGTCGGCTCCGCTGGTCACCCATGCCTTTGTCCCGTTTAAGATATAGAGGTCACCGTCTTTCACTGCTTTTGCCTTGAGATTCCTTGCGTCAGATCCAGCTTCAGGCTCTGTCAAGGCAAAGGCACCGATGATTTCCCCTTTGGCTGCAGGGGGAAGATATTTCTCTTTCTGCTTCTGGCTTCCGTACTTAAAGATAGAGTAGCAGAAGAGTGAGCTATGGACACTAATGATGACGGCTATTGATGGTGAGGAGTAGCTGATTTCTTCTAGGGTAAGGATGAGGGAAAGAAAGTCTGTTTTTATTCCTTCATATTCGGGGGGAATTGTGATTCCCAGCAATCCAAGCTCTGCGAGTTTTCTTAAGATTTCGCGGGGAAATTCATGCTTTTCCTCTAGAGCTTTCACATGAGGCTCGATCTCTTTTTGGGTAAATTCTCTGACCATGTCTTTGAGCATCTTTTGGTCTTCTGATAGTTCGAAATTCATTTTTTCCTCTATGGGCTTTTTGTTGAGGACGTTTTAGGGTATCAGTTCTTAGTGCGTGTTTTTTTCTCCTTCTGAAAAAATGGGAAGAGCCGCTCATATGTCGTATCGAGATCTTCTATCGTGAGCCTTGTCTTTCCTACGAGGGGCATAAAGTTTGAGTCTCCTGTCCAGCGGGGAATCACATGGAGATGGTAGTGATCTACAACTCCAGCACCTGCACTGGCTCCTAAGTTCATACCTGTGTTAAAGCCGTGCGGCTTATATTGCTTTTTTAAGATCTTGAGGCTTATTTTTGCGAGATCTACCATTTCGTCTGTAGCTTCTTTTTTTGCTCGTTCGAATGAAGCAAGATGTTTGTAGGGGGCAATCATCAAGTGGCTGGGGGTGTAGGGGTATTTATTTAAGAGAATGAAATTATATGTCCCTCTAAAGAGAATATAAGCTTCTTTGTCCTTTTTCAGCTTGAGCGCACGGCAAAGGATGCATTCGTTCATCTTGAATACTCTTTTTACGTATTCTTCTCTCCACGGAGCAGAGAGATATTCCATCTCGTGTCTTCCAGCTATTTATTTAACATTTTTTTTAAAATCTTGCTTGGTTTAAAATAAAGAACCTTTTTTGGAGGGACTTGAACAGGCTCGCCAGTACGAGGATTTCTTCCCGCACGAGCCCCTCTTTGTCTGAATCGAAAACTACCAAACCCCCTTAATTCTATCTCTTCACCTCTTAAAATCGCTTCCTTGATTGTCTCGAAGAAAAGATTAACGCCGGTTTCTGCCTCCTGTTTGGAAATGGTCATTTCCTTTGCGATTTTGTTGATTAAGTCGGCTTTAATCATCTTTTTCCTCCTTTTTTTTGTTCTTTTTCTTAGGGGATTGAATTTCCTGGAATTGATCTTTCATTATGTCTCCCAATGTTAATTTATTATCTTGGCTTTGTACGTATTTCTGATATTCCAATTTTTGTATATCCATCTGAGCTTGTTTAAAGCTGAGGGATATCTTTTTATCTTTTTGATTCATTTTTATGATTTTGGCAATTCGCTCTTCCCCAGCGGAAAACGCTTCAGCTGGGTCTTCAATTCTTTTTTGGTCGAGCTCGGAGAGGAAAACAACTCCCTCGATTCCAGGAGTGATCTCCACAAAAACGCCAAAATTGGTGATGCGCGTGATTTTCACATTGACAAGGTCCCCCATTTTCTGTCTAGCAAAAAAATCTTCCCAGATGTCTCCTTCTAGCTGTTTTATGCCTAGAGATAATTTTTGTTTTTCAACATCGATATTTAAAATTATAGCCTCGGTCTCTTGTCCTACTTTCAGTTTCTCGGATGGATGTTTGGTTTTTTCCCAACTGATATCTGAGATGTGGATTAGACCTTCAATCCCTTCCTCGACCTCCAAGAAGGCACCAAAGTCAGTTATGCTCGTTACAGTTCCTGTAACCCGAGAACCTGGGCTGAATTTTTGCTTAAGAAGCTCTAAGGGATGAGGAGTGATCTGTTTAAGACCCAAAGAGATTCTTTTGTTTGAGGGATTCAAATCAAGGATGGTCACCGTGACTTCTTCTCCAGCAGTGAGAATTTTTTTGGGATGAATAGGCTTACGAGACCAGGTGAGGTCTGAGATATGGACTAAACCTTCCACTCCTTTTTCTAGTTCAATGAATGCGCCAAAATCAGTCAGGCTTACTACCTTACCCTTCACTTTTTGGCCTGCTTGGTATTTTTCTTCAATGTTTGTCCATGGATCATCAACCAGTTGTTTATAACCAAGAGAAATTCTTTCATCCTTTTCATTGAAGTCAAGAACCACCACTTCTACTTCCTGTCCCATCTCAAAGATTTCTGAAGGGTGATTCGTTTTTCCCCAGGACATGTCAGATATGTGGAGGAGCCCTTCCACTCCTCCTAGATCGACAAAAGCACCGAAGTTGGTCAGGGATTTAATCTTGCCCTTGATTTTTTGCCCCTGACTGAGATGATCAAAGACTCGTCTTTTTCTTTTCTCTCTTTCGTCTTGAAGGAATAGCTTTCGGGAAAGGACAGCGTTTTCGCTTTTCCTGTCGAACTTTATAACTTTAAATTTGTAATCGTTTCCTTTGAGTTTCTCTGGGTCTTTAACCGCTCTAACATCAGCGTGTGAGTCAGGGAGAAAAGTGTTGATTCCGACATTAACGATGTAACCATTTTTTATTTTGTCTGTGACTTTTCCTATTATCCAGCTATTGTGAGTGTATGCTCTTTCCAGATTATTCAAGGCTTTGATAGCGTCTGCTCTTTTTTTGGACAAGATAAGATAGCCTTCTCTCAAATTGCCCCTCTCCAGAATGGCTTCGACCATATCTCCTGGATGGATTTCAGCGGTTTCCTGATTGTCCCTAAAGTCTTCGATAGGAATGATACCTTCAGATTTGAAGCCTACATCGACAAGTACATGAGCAGGGGTTACTTTAATGACTTTGCCCTTGATTATATTCCCTGGGGCGATTTCTTTAGCGTTGAACTGGTATTTATCCAGTAAGGTTTCGTAATCTTCAGAAGAGATTGCGTCTTCGTTTTTTGGGTTTTTTGTTATTCCCGACATTGAATAGTCTTCTCCTTTTTGAGTTGGAGTTTATAGCTATCTTTGATTTTTTCTACGGCTTCCTGAATAGCTTCAGGAGGAGTAGAAGCGCCTCCAGATATCCCTATCTTATTTGCCCATTTTAGCGTTTTAGGTGTGATTTGCTCTGCATTTTCAATGAAGTATGTAGTGGGCAAGATTCTTCTTGAAATCTGGAAGAGTTTACGAGTATTGGAGCTGTTTTTCCCCCCAACGATAAAAAGCGTATCTACATGAGAAGCTAGGTCAGAAGTGGCTTTTTGACGAGTTTGAGTCGAATGACAGATAGTATTGTAGACTCTTAATTCCTCTGTTTTTTCGATGAGAGCAGCTACAATTTTTTCAAAAAGGTATAAATCCTGAGTGGATTGGGCAAGGACGGCTCTCTTTTTTTTGTGCGTCAGCCTTTTGACTTGCGTTTCATTTTCAACAATGATTCCTCTTCCCTGGCTGAATCCGATGAGACCTTTTATCTCTGGATGGTCTTTGTTACCGACGATGATGATTTCCTCTTTCTCTTTGGCTAATATTTCAACCAATTTCTGGATTTTTTTTACTATGGGGCAGGTGGCGTCGACGATTTCCATTTGTTTTTCTTTTAGTGATTTGTGTACTCCAGGTGAGACCCCATGACTCCTGATGATAACTGTTCCTTTTTTGAGTTCATTTAAATTTTCGATAGGTTGAATTCCTTGTTTCTGCAGATCAGCGATCACTCTTGGGTTATGGATTAAGTCTCCCAGAGTGAAGACTTTCCCGTTTCTCTTATTCCTTGTTTCCTTGGCTAGATTCAAAGCCCTTTTAACTCCATAACATAATCCAGAGTTCTTAGCTACGATGATTTCCATTTTCTTGAGCAAAAAGAATGAATGATTATACTATATCAGTCGGAGTCCCTTTGTCAATCCTAAATACAGGTAAAATATTAACTTAGCTGGATTTCTTCAAATTCACGAACATCATATTTAGAAAATAAACGGGTGGATGGATGAAGCGATCTTTGAAGATTTAGCCTTCCTGAGTTGCTCTTTGAGGGAATCCGGCGGAGCCGGACACCGAGTATGTCTAAGCGCAGCGAGTTACGCACGTGCCGAAAAGAGCGATGAAGGAATGGCGTGAAAAGTCTGAACGGGAGCGATGCCAGCCCCCCGTTTATTTTCTTTTATTGTCACGAAACATATCTTATCCATACTATATACAAGAGAAAGCCTTGACCTTATTTGGAGGGATTAAGAAAGGTCCCTATTCCCTTCTCTTTTATTTGCGAGGGAGGCGGCATATTGTCAATTTCAATTATTTTATTACTGTCTAATTCCTTGAAACTTGAGATGAGAGCTTTTATGGTAGCGAGATGGCGAGCTACCCTGAGCCTAAGAGGAATTCCTTCATCTCCGAAGGGAATGAAGAGCCTGCCAAGACGGCCCGCCTTTACATAATTCTTGTCTTTTCCTCCTATTATGAGAGTAGGGGAGGTCCTCCCTATGAGCCTTCCTTGGGAGGCATTGGCGGTTTCCAGAAGGATGGCTTTGACTTGAGCCGTATCCCCCCATTCTCTATGGCTCAGACCCCGGAGGTTTTTGGGAGATGATTCCAATCGGATCTCAAACCCTTCCAGCTGGAGTTCCATGAGTGCTACAGCTGCAAGCTCAGCGCTGTTTTCGTGAAAGACAATGGCGTTAATGACCGGGTATTCAGGAGCTGCCTCATGCAGGTCGAGAGCTAAATCTATTTTTTCTTTTTTGATAAGCTCCATGACTGCAAAAGCGATTTTCTCTGTAAGAGTTCCGCTTTTTCTTCCAGGATAACAACGGTTGAGATTTCGGCTTTCAGTGCCAGAGAGTTTTTGTCTGGATGGATTGATGTATAATGTCGGATCAGGCCATTGGTGCACTGGATTCGTTAAGCGAGAGCCATAACGGAAGTGTCGCTTCCCACCAAGCGTATCGAATGAAAACCTCTGGGGGCTTCCTTCTTGGGGTTCGCTATGGGTAAAGCCGCTTTTATTAGCTTGGGGGACGATAACAACCTTACCTTGAGAGACTTGAATATTTTCAGCGAGAAGGAAAGCGGCTATAAACCCTGCAGGTTCATTGGGATGGGTACCTCCCAAGATGAGTATGTTTCCCCCTTTTTCTTCCCCCTCGAATATATAAACCTCGGCATCTCCCCTGGTATCCTTTACGCCTGAAAAATATGAGCTCAGCATTTTTCTCGAAGAGAGACCGGGACTTGGATAGATAATCTCAGCTTTGTGCATACTCAAGAATTTCTGGGCAGAGAGAAAGCAGATGACGATAGCAAAAAGGAAGAGGATGAGTCCTGAGAAGAAATTTCCTTTTAACTCGGTCATAGCTTATTTAATCAAAAGAAGGCGAAGGAGAAACATAACAAGAACCACAGCTACGCTGAACTGATACCAGAACTTTTTCTCGCGAAGCAGATACCAGATAAAGTTTATAGTCAAATAAAGGACAATAAGATGGTAAAGAATTTGCATACTTACCTCTAAATAATTTTATCTAATAGGGGAGCGGCGAGTAAGACACCTATCCCCATGGCAAGCTCAAAGAGAGCAGGAACGAGACAATAACGAAGAACCTTGAAATAATTAGATTCACCAACAACTTGCGCCGCAAAAATGCCAGCTAAAGCTGTCGGCGGCATTAAATCTCCTAAACCAGCCACTGCTGATAAGGCAGCAGAAGTCAAGATAGCGTTCTTGTTGATGAGTGCTAATATAAAGGGCACGCCTAAGATTGAGGCAGAGCCAAAAGCAGAGACAGCTCCAAACAAGGGCATGCTCGTGGCAATCCCAAGATAGAGGAGGAGAGCAGGCAAAGATAGAAAGGAAATAACTACCCATCCTCTTGCTCCTGTTAAAGTCATGATCTGAATGAACATTCCGACGCCAGCAAGGATGCAGAGTATGGGCATGGCTTCTTCAGTTGCCTTTTGAGTGATTTTGAAGAAGTTAAAAGGCTTGCCGCAAAAAGGAGCTACCAAACTACCTGCAAGAAAAATGGCAGGAATCCCCAAATCAGGGATGAGTCCAGGCAAGATGCTTTGGCCAAGCATTAAGAATAAGACTACGATCAAGGGGAGATAGATGCGAAAGCCATATTTTTCAGAATAGGATTTTGGAAGAATCAAACGCATCTCATCGTATTCAACGATCTTGATATCTTTGAATCCCAGCCAGAGTGATATGATGACAGCGAGTGGAACAACGATTATGAGAAGGGGAACGGTGAGCCCTACATAAGGCATATCCACTCCTCCTCCCATGATCATGACCAGGATGTTCACGGGAGGAGCGATCATGCCCAGAATGCCACCCATAGCAATCAAGGCAGCTGTCTTTACTTTGGGCAGACCCAGTTTCATCAACACCGGAGCAACCAGAGCTCCTGTGCTTAGAACCGCTGTGGTGGATGAGCCTGTAACCATCCCTGGGAACATGACCAAGACCATGGCTGTGAGAAGGAGTGAGAGTTTTCGTCGGTAAAAAGTTTTGAGCAAGAGAGCTGTGATAGTGTCTAGAATGCCTGAGGCTTCGAGGCTCTTCATGAATATCATGGCTGTAGCGATGATAAGAATCGTATCGAAATAGCCGAAGCTTCCTTCAACGAGATGCCGAAGACTTATGCCTTTGCCAGCGATGAGAGAACCGCTAAGGGCAGAGAATGCGAGGGAAACACCGATAGGGAGTTTCAGAGCCATGGCAAGCAGCGCAAAGATGGCGATCATAGATAAGAAAATTATAGCCTCTGACATTTTTCAAAACTCTAAATCAGAATGAATATATCAGATTAGAGAAGAAGTTTTTATTTGAATGCCTCTTTGAAAGGAGCTAAAGCTTCTACTGTCCTTTCAACTTCGATAAGAGGAATGTTATTCTCCTTGCAAATCTGATTGAACAGTTTGTCCTTATTGCCGGATTTTACAACGATGACCATTCTGCCGTAAGATAGAAACGAGGTTATTAATTCGTCTGAAAGCTGGCCTCTTCTTGCTTCACCTCCAAGATGAAGGAAAAGGATTGGAATTTTTTTCTTCTCTGCTTCTTTAATCATGGTCGTTATTCTTTCTTTTTCTTTGTCTAAATCCAGTCCTGCTGCTCCCAATCCTTTCATGCTTACTCCTAAGACCAGTACAAGAGTCTTTATGTTCTCCAAATCCGCAGGGCCAGCAAGTTTAGATAGCGTGGATTCGAGACCTGCTCTTTTGGCCAATACCGAAGCCAGCTGGACCTCAGCGCTCTGGCCGGCAGAAGTGATAAGGAGTGGCTGCTCGAACAGGGATGAAGACACTTTTTTTTCTTGTTTGGAGAAGGCCGCAAAAGTAAAAAGAAATAATGAAATCAAAAACGTGATTGAAGATTTTTTCATTTTTCTGCCCTCATATTTCATTTTAATGATTATCTTCTATTTTGTGCAGGCGAGACATATTTTGAGACATTAAGAGAGAATACACGGGGGGATGGGTGAAGCGACCTTTGAAGATTTAGCCTTCCTGAGGCGCGCTTTGAGGGAATCCGGCGGAGCCGGACACCGAGTATGTCTGAGCGTAGCGAGTTACGCAGGTGCCGAAAAGAGCGATGACGGAATGGCGTTAAAAATCTGAACGGGAGCGATGCCATTCCCCCGTATATTTTCTGATTATGACTTACAAAAAATAGAAGAGAATCCATTAAATTAATATCCTGCTCCGAATCCATCTCTGCGGGAGTCAGCTCCTCCGTATATGATTTTTTTATCATGGAGGATTAATATTCCCTGGGCACCGCCAAAATATTTATCGTAATCTTGTCTTATTCTCATATCATGCCCCATTTTCTCTAGGGTTTTAATGATTGTATCTGGAATACGTGATTCGAGAGAGATACTGCGAGGTTTTCCTTGAACAGAATAGGTAAAAAAGCGAGGCGCCTCTATCGCTTCATCAAGGGACATGTTGAATTCAGCGATATTGATAATTATCTGGGTTAATGAGGAGAAGATTCGTGTTCCCCCAGGAGATCCAAGAATAAGAAACGGCTTTTCACCTTTGAACATGATGAGAGGCCCCATAGAGCTGAGAGGACGTCTGCGAGAATTCGGGGCATTGAGCGAGGAAGGGTTACGAGAGAAATCATCCATTTGATTATTCAGTAGAAATCCTGTGCCTTCAGGAATAATTCCCGAACCGAAGAAATGATTTATGGTTTGGGTTTGAGAGACGATATTTCCTTCTTCATCAATAACGCAGAGGTGAGTTGTGTTATCTTTCTGGTCCTCACGCTCATCGAATTTTCCATAGGGATAGAGGTTAAGAGGACGATCCGGCCTGATTTTAGAGACAATTTGAGCGGCATGTTCTTTTGAAGTAAGCTCGGGTATAGGGATCGAGATGAAGTCAGGGTCGCCAAGATAACGCCCTCTATCAGCGAAGACAAACCGAAGAGCTTCTGAGAAATGATGAATGTAAGCTGATGAGTTGTGGCCCCATTTCTTAATGGGCCAGTTTTCGAGGATATTGAGAAGTTGAATCACGAGCAGCCCCCCAGAACCAGGCGGGACGTTAGTGAAAATTGTATAATCCTTGTAAGTCCCGTTCAGAGGAGCTTGTTCGACAGGCTCGTATGCCTCTAAGTCTTCGAGAGTTATCACTCCTTCTTTTTCTTTTACTGCTTTTACAATCTTTCGGGCAATTTCTCCTTTGTAAAATTCATGGATGCCATTGGCTGCGATGAGTTTGAGGGTTTTGGCTAGATCCTTATTCTGGAATATATCTCCTGGTTCAAAGGGAAAACCTTCGTTTAAATAGCAGCACTCCTCTCCGGCGTTCTGGGCCAGTTTTTCATATTCATCCTTGTTGATAGCACTGAATGTTTTGCTAACAACAAATCCCTTCTCGGCGATTTCAATCGCTTTCTCCATGACTTCAGCCCGCTTTTTTGTCCCATATTTTTTGAGCGCGTAATTCCACCCAGCCAGAGCGCCAGGGACAGCGACAGCGAGACCATGAGTCTTTCTCCAGTCTTCCCTTGTTTTTCCCTTTTCCATGAACATTTCTGGGGTGGCCTCCAAGGGAGCCCTTTCTCTGAAATTTATGACAGTGACTCTTTTTTCTGAAGCAAGGTAGATTACCATAAATCCACCCCCACCGATTCCAGAAGCGAATGGTTCACTAACATTAAGAGCAAAGGCGGTTGCTATGGCTGCATCGATGGCATTACCTCCTTTTTTCAGCATTTCCAAGCCCGCCTGAGCGGCTAAGGGATGAGCAGCGACAACCATTCCTCGCTTTCCGATAAAATTGAAGGGTTGATGGCGGTCTGAAGGAGGCTCTGCAATCTTTATTTCTTTTGGCCTACAGGAGAAACTAAAAATCAGGAAAAGAAAAGCAAAAAGAACCAGGAGAGCGATTCTTAGGAATTCAACTTTTCTATTGTTCAAGACCTATCTCCTCTAAAGACCGATACAAGACATCTGAATAATGTGAGAAAAACAGAACGGTCCCCATTTTATTTTTATTGTTTTTCCTCTTCTAGGATTTTTGAGATTTCCTCTTCAGTGGGTAGGTCTTTAATGTTGCTTAAACCAAAATAGGTCAAGAATTTATCTGTAGTCCTGTAGATCAACGGCCTCCCTGGACTCTTTTTTCTTCCCACGATCTTAATCAGCTTTCTTTGGAGGAGAACTTTTAAGGTGTGTGTGGAATCTACTCCCCTAAGAGCCGAGATTTCAGCTAGCGTAACAGGCTGATGGTAGGCGATAGCAGATAGAGTTTCCAACGCTGCGGATGAGAGCTTGTTCTTTCGTTCAATTCTAAGAAGTTGCCTTATCCAAGGATCAAAGTCTGGTTTAGTGGAGAAGAGGTAACTACCTGCAGACCCGGTGATTTCTATCCCTCTCTCATCGGACCCATAGCCTGCAATAAGTTTTTGGAGTGCTTGTTCAATTTCTTCGTCTGGAAATTCTTCGAGTACAATTTTAATTCTTTCCAGTGACAAAGGTTCTGAAGATGCAAAGATTAAAGACTCGATGAGCTCTTTCAGGCGATTTTCCATTAGCTGCCTTTCGAATGAGGGGTTTTTCGGAGCCAGACTTTAATGGAATGAAAAAGGCTTTCCTGGATCGCAATGACAATTCTGGCTCTGATAAGCTCTAATAGACTGAAAAAAGAAACGATAGCTTCTTCTAGTGTCTCCTGCTCTTTAAGGTAATCAAGAAAATCGAGAAAGGAATCCTCTTTTATTATAGCGAGAATTTCCTTCATTTTTTCTTCTACCGAATACTCTTTTCCTTGGATAATTTGAATATTTTCCCTCTCTTTTTGTTTCATAAGGGTAAAAAAGGATTCAGCAAGGTCAAAAAGGGAAACTTCTATGAGCTCAACTTCTTCGGTTGTGGAGATGGAAGGACGATATGTTCTGTGCCACCTCATAAGTTCGACCTCCTCTTTTTCTCTGAGAAGAAGAGAGGCTGCTTTTATTTTCTGATAGTCCAGGAGCCGATCTATGAGTACCTGGCGCGGATCTTTTTCTTCTGTTAATTCACTTTCACGGGGGAGAAGCATTTGAGATTTAATATAAATGAGAAGCGAGGCCATAAGCAGAAATTCAGCTTCCCGGTCCAGGTTTATCCTTTCCTTATGATTGAGATATTCTAGATAAGCTCTGGTTATAGTGGCTATAGGAATATCATGAATGTCAATTTTTTTCTTTCTTATTAGAAAAAGGAGGAGATCCAACGGGCCTTCAAATACTTCTAACTTTACCTGATAGCCTGATGAGGTGTCCATTGGGTCGAATTATATCTTTCTATTTCTGTTTTCGCTCTCTTAGACTAATCTAATGAAAAGATCAACAATTCCCAGGATGAAACCAAATATAGCCCTTAAAATGCCCGTTATCCACATTAGTATGATGATGATAAACCCATAGGGGCGAATCTGCTCATATTTCTGGGCTGCTTCATTGGAAATGAGACCCAGGAGAACTCCACTGCCATCAAGAGGGGGAACTGGAATAAGATTGAACGTGGCTAATATCACGTTGATTACGATAGTATAATAAAGAATAAAAAATATTCCGGAGGCCAAATTAACAAATGATTGAGAGCTTCCCTCCTGAAAGCCAGAAGTTAAAGTTTTTAGGATTATGATGCCGAAAAAACCAATAAATGCAACAGTCAGGTTAGATATAGGACCTGCTGCAGAGATTAAAAGATTATCTCGTCGAGGATTTCTCAGGTTGAGGGGATTGACAGGCACGGGTTTAGCCCAGCCAAAGAATGGAAATCCCATAATTGCCAACATTAGGGGGACAAGAATGGTTCCAATTGGGTCGATGTGTGCTATAGGATTTAGGGTGACTCTTCCCAGATGATAGGCAGTTGGATCTCCCATCTTAAAAGCAGCCCAGCCATGAGCGGCTTCATGGACGGTTATGGCAAATAGCAGGACAAATAGGACGATTATTGTTGAAAATATACTCATTGTTTATCAGAGCTATTTATAGCACAACAGATAAGCCTCGTAAAGAGCAGAGTGAGAAATGTAAGCATTTTTATTTCCGTGAAGGCTTAATAAGGGTATTTGGGAATGCCCTCGCTCCCGTTCAGATTTTTCACGCCATTCCTTCAAAGAGCAACTCAGGAAGGCTAAATCTTCAAAGGTCACTTCACTCATTCCCAAAAACCTTTATGATAAGATTAGTTTATTTTTCGTCATGGAAATAAAAATGCTTATACAGAGAGTAGAAGGGAAGGTGATAAAAAAAGGCTCCATCACAGATGATGGAGCCCTTTGGGTAAAAGGGGAGGCAGGCTACTTTTTAATTAAAAGTTGCCTATCCCCTTTAATTAGCTCTTTAAGATCTTATCTACTTCTTCCTTGTCTATTTCTGTTACGTACGGAATACCACTTATATTGGCTGCGTCCTTTGTCAAGGCTGCAATATCATCTCGACTGATAAAATCAAGAGTGAACTTTCTGTTGCCTGCCATGAGCTGTCGCAGGCCTTGGCTGAGTCTTTCAAAATAAGTAAAAAGACCGATGGCGCCTGTGGGGATTTCTTTAAATCTATCTTTGTATTTTTCCTTAAGTTCTGGAGCAGTGACAAAAATCTCCTCAGCCTTATTACCGAAGCGTTCAATATAGACAGGAATCTGGTCTTCCGTTATTCTCTTGCCTATGGTTTTTCCTACCATCGTTGCCGCCATGGGGCCTCGGGCCATGCCTACTGCTTTAAAATAAGGTGCTCCAAGTGCCAATGCCTTATAAATCTGGTCTTCGAAGGTGATTCCTCCAGCAGCTACAACGTCGGGAATGAATTCTCCTTGTTCATCAATCTGGCGGAGATAGTTGTACAATAGGGACCATATCTCTACGCTCGGAACTCCCCATTCATTCATCATCCTCCAGGGGCTCATTCCTGTTCCGCCGCCGGCTCCGTCAACTGTCAAGAGATCGAGTTTTGCTTTTGAAGCATATTTGACGGCACGGGCCAAATCTGCCGGCCTGTAAGCTCCGGTTTTTAGGAAGACATATTTTGCACCGGCATTCCTTAGCTCTTCAACTCTCTGCATGAAACTTTCTTCCTCAACCATTCCCAGTCTTGAGTGTCTTTCAAACTCCTTGAAACTTCCTTTTTCAAAAGCTTCGATAACACTGGGATCCTCAGGATCAGGAAGGACGATATAGCCTTTTTTCTTTAATCCCTGAGCTTTCTTCAGATTCTTTATTTTGACCTCGCCCCCGATGTCTTTTGCTCCCTGACCCCATTTTAGCTCAACAGCCTCCACACCTAACTTTTCGATTACATATTCCTGGACGCCCAACCGAGTATCTTCTACGTTTGCCTGAACAGCGACGGTTCCGTATCTGTCTTCTTGCCAGTCTTGAAAGAGTTTCACACGGGTCTCCATATCTGGAGAACGGATGATTCTTCCATTCTTTATCTCGGATTCGTCGTCCATTGCACAGACATTTTCTCCAATGGTGAGAATTACTCCAGAAATGGCTGTTCCTATAGCCAATCCTTCCCAATTCTGTTTGGCTACATTTGTAGAACCCATGCCTGCGAGGACAAAGGGAACTTTGAGTTTGATTCCTTTGTCATGTCCTACAGCGGTTTCGATCGTGACCTTGGGGAAAGTGGCTTTATCAGAGTCAGCTTCAACTCCCTGGGCACCGACCGCTGTTCCCATTATGCTGAAATGCGAAAGGTCGACCGGATAGTCTTTTTCAGAGGCAGCAGTAACGATACCAAAAGGCTGAGGGTAAAGAACTTCGTGTCCCCGATAGGCGGATTTTCCTATCTCGCACATACCGATACAGCCATCGACACAAGTTACGCACATACCGCTAAAGGGACTGATAGAACCTTCGGTTCTGTTTTTGGTCAAGGTCGCGGCACTTCTGTTGAGTTTTGTATAAGCCATTATGATTACCTCCTTATTTACTCATTTGTCTAAAAGCAGCGAGGAACAAGCATCATCTCTTGTTTATTACTCAGAGTCTCGAACTTGCTCCTTACTGTCTGGTTTTTCCTTTTCTTCTCTGACGCAAGTCCCACAACGGCCAGCGTCGTACATCCAACACTGTAAATCGTCATAATAATCCAAACAGGTTGGCTCCATTGTCAGGCAGGCATTACAGACATCGGTGTCTGCTTGAGGCCCTTGACATCTTAGTTGACAAGCCGGACAAATGTAGATACAGCCGCCGCAGAGCCGACATTCTTCAGATCGAATATCGAAAGGAGTAGATATTTTTCTTTTATGACCCCGGTTTTGGAACCCGATCGCCCGGCCATCCATTTGCTCCTTGCACATGCGGACACAAAGGCCGCAGAGGATACATTCTTCGTTTCGGACTTTAAACCTGACTTTGGTCACTCCAAATTTTGAGGCTAAATCCTGGATAACCTTGGAATTGGGCGCCGTCGAAAGCATGAGTTCTATCATCATTCTGCGGGTTTCAATAACCTGTTTCGTGTCGGTCCTAACTTCTAAGCCTTCTTCCACGGTGTAAGTGCAGGAAGAGACGAGCTTCGCTTTAGATCCCTCGCCTATTTCTACAAGACAAAGACGGCAACCTCCATAAGCACTGAGTCCTTCATTGTAGCAAAGGGTGGGAATTTCAATTCCATAGAATCTGGCTGTCTCTAAAATAGTCCAGCCTTCCTCAGCCTTAACTTCTAATCTGTTGAGTTTCATATTAATCATTTTTGCCGTCCTATTGCTTTTTTACCCTCTTCGGTTTCTAATTCACATCTTAGGCAACGCCGTGCTTCTTTAATTACCATTTCATTGTTTAAACCCAGTTCGACTTCATTGAAGTTTTTCTTTCTTTGTTTTACTGATAACTTCGGCATTTTGGGGCGCTTTGCTCTCTCTATTTCTTCTTCAGTCAGTTCAACGGGCTCAAAATAAACTGAGGGTCTGGTTAGTTTGTATTTCCTTATCAATCTTTTCTTTTCAATATAATTTTCGATGGATTTAGCAGCTGTTTTGCCTGCAGCCATGGCTTCTACTACAGTGCGCGGCCCTGTCACGGCGTCGCCCCCAGAGAAGACTCCATCCCGATTTGTTTTGAGAGTTTCCTTATCCACCTCTATGGTCCTCCATTTTGAAATTTTCAGGTCGTCTTTGTCAGTAAGAAATGAAATGTCCGGTCTTTCGCCAATAGCGGGAACGAGTGTATCTAATTCTATTTTGAATTCAGTGTCTTCTATGGGAACAGGTCTTCTTCTGCCGCTGGCGTCAATATCTCCAAGTTTCATTCGTATGCACTCTACTCCCACTAATCTTCCATTTTGAGTCAAAACTTTAATAGGCGTTACAAGAAATTGTATCTCTACTCCTTCTTCAATTGCACTGTCTATTTCCTCTTCAAAGGCAGGCATTTCCTTTCTTGTTCTTCTGTATAATATGCTAACCTTTTTAGTTTTCTTGTTTCTGATGGCGACTCGAGCCGCATCAATTGCTGCATTCCCACCTCCTATAACTCCTACTTTTTCTCCAAGCTGTGCTTCCTTTCCTAGGTTAACGGTTTTAAGTAATTTCATTGCTTGTATGACACCTTCTGCGTCTTCTCCAGGGATTTTCATCTCCATTGATTTGTGAGCTCCGGTTGCGATAAAGATAGCTTTATATCCCTCTTTAAAGAGGTCATCAATTGAGAAATCCTTACCTAGAGTCGTGTTTGTTTTTATGGTTACACCCGATTTTTTGATATTTTCAATATCAAAATTTAATACGTCTTTGGGCAATCTATGATCTGGAATTCCTATTGCCAGCATTCCGCCCGGAACTGGCAAGGACTCGAAAATCGTTATTGGATATCCTTTTTGATTCAGATAATATCCTGCCGTTAACCCAGCAGGGCCTGCTCCAATGATAGCCACCTTGTTTTTCCTTTTTGGCTTTTTCTTCTGATTGGGAGATGGATAATCCCTTTCAATTGTCCAATCTATGACAAATCTCTTTAAAGCTCGAATGGCAATTGGTTCTCCAATCTCTCCAGCTCTGCAAACTTTTTCACAGGGATGGTGGCAAACGCGACCACAAACTGAGGGCAAGGGATTGTCCTTCCTGATAATATTCAGAGCTTCTTCAAATTTTCCTTGGGCGATTAAGGCTATATAAACTGAAGCCTCTTGGTTTATCGGGCAGATATATTGGCAGGGTGATGAGACGATTTCTTTACAGACCAAAGCGGGACATTTCTTATATTTTATATGATCTTCGTATTCTTCTTTAAAGTATCTAAGCGTTGACAAGACCGGATTCGCGGCAGTTTGTCCCAGGCCGCACATAGAAGCGCCCTTTGTTGCTTTAGCAAGTTCTTCAAGTAGTTCAATATCCCCTTCTTTTCCTTTCCCTTCTGATATATCTCTAACAATTTCCCACATTCTTTGAGTTCCTTCTCGACAGGAGATGCATTTGCCGCATGATTCATCACGGAGAAAGTTTAAAAAGAATTTAGCAATATCAACCATGCAGGTATTCTCGTCCATGATAATCATTCCGCCTGAGCCCATAATGGAGCCTGCTTTTGTCAAGCTTTCGAAATCTATTGGCAGATCAAGTTTTTCCTTAGGAATACAACCTCCCGAGGGGCCTCCAGTCTGCACAGCTTTGAATTCATTTCCTCCAGGGATTCCTCCACCTATCTCGAAAATAACTTCTCTTAATGTGATTCCCATAGGAACTTCTACTAAGCCTGTATTATTAATTTTGCCTACGAGAGAGAATATTTTGGTTCCTTTGCTCCCGTTGGTGCCTATTTGCGAGAACCAATCAGCGCCCTTATCGGTAATTATTGGAATGTTAGCCCATGTTTCAACGTTGTTGATATTAGTGGGTTTTCCCCATAAGCCTTTCACCGCAGGGAAAGGGGGTCTCTGACGAGGTTCACCCAATTTCCCTTCTGCAGAAGCAATTAGAGCCGTTTCTTCACCGCAAACAAAGGCACCGGCTCCCTTGACAATATGAAGTTGAAAGTTGAAGTCAGTTCCGAGTATTTTTTCTCCTAAGAGTCCGATTTCTTCTGCTTGGGAGATGGCTATGGTTATATTGTCAACAGCGAGAGGATATTCGTCACGTACATAGATATATCCTTCTTCTGCTCCTATAGCGAAGGCGCCTATTATCATTCCCTCAAGAACACGATGAGGGTTTCCTTCCAGTAAACTACGATCCATATAGGCACCAGGGTCTCCCTCATCTGCGTTACAGATTATGTATTTCGTTTCTCCTTTAGCTTTTCTTGTGAATTCCCATTTATCCCCGGTGGGAAAACCTGCTCCGCCTCTGCCTCTAAGGCCAGATAGTTTGAGAGTTTCAATGACATCTCCTGGAGACATGTTTTTCAACACTTTGACAAGCGAGCTGTATCCTCCGATGGAGAGATAATCATTGATGTCAGTAGGATCAATAAGCGCATTATCTCCCAGGATGATGCGCCTTTGCTTTTTATAGAAAGGAATATCATTTTCTTGGGAAACTATTTCTCCAGTTTCAAGATCTGAAAAAAGCAGCGATTCTATAACCTTATCATTGAGGATAGTCTCAGAGATGATCTCTTTGGCATTTACTGGTTGTACTTTTTGATAGAAGATGTCTTTGGGATGAATGATAATATTGGGTTCAGCCTCACAGAAACCGTGACATCCTGTGATCTTTACTTTGACTTTGTCCTCTAATTTTCCTTTTTTTATAATTTTTTCCAGGCATTCAATCACTTTCAGAGATCCCCGAGCTTGACCACATGTGCCAGCAGAAACTGTGAGAATGGATTTTTTTTCAGCCTTTCTAATATTGATTTGATTTTCTATGACTTGTTCTAAATCAGGGATTGATTTAATTTTTTTGGTGTTCTTCATTTTTCTTCTCTTTTTTTCTGTGCTTCTTTAGTATAGAATCGACGCTCCGGATGGTTGTCTGAGCATAATAGTCGCCGTCAGCGACTACCACAGGACCAATGGCGCAGCATCCTAAGCACGCAACTGTATCTAAGCTAAATTGGCAGTCTTCTGTTGTCTCACCCGGTCTTATATTTAATTTTCTTTCGAATTCCTCTAGAATCTTAGGCCCTCCTCTTACGTGGCATGCCGTCCCTAGACAGACTGTTATGAGATGCTGTCCTCTTGGCTCAAGACTGAAAGCTCGGTAAAAGGTGGCCACTCCAATAATGTCTATGAGAGGGATGTCAAGGCATACAGAGACAATTTTCAAAGCTTCCTGAGGGAGATAATTGTATTCGGCTTGTATGTCCTGAAGGATTGCTATAAGGGCCTTTTTTTCGTTGTTATGTTTTGTTATGAATGATTTAACTTTTAATTCTTCAGCTTCTACCACTTTCCCTCCAGATTTTTATAATTATTTTATAATATTTTTATACGAAATCCGAGCGCCTTAATTATTTATAAGTTTTTGAGAGAGTTTTTGATTATGTGTGCTCACTTTAGAGGCAAATGAGATTCTTACTTAGAATTGGAATGTTTTTGGTAAATTAAAGGAAAAAGATTTCTATGAGGTATGAAATTTATGATTCCTCCTTTAAATTTAGGATTAATATGAAGTTTAAAATTATGTATGAATATTATTGACTAGATTTTATAACAGATGTGATTTGTCATTGTCAAGAATTTTTCCTTTCAATTTTTCCTTTCAATTAAGCATCTCCAAATCTGTAATGATGGCATGATTTTGGAAACTCCTTTGCTCCATTCAGATTTTTTACGCCATTCCCTCACTGTCCTTCTCGGCACCTGCGGAACTGCGCACGTTTGTTCTAACCTACCTGAAGCTATGTCCTCTGTTCGAACCAGAGACAACTTCCTTTATAAAGGCAGTGCTCAATACATCCTTGGCGCCCGACTTTGTCGGGTTCCCTCGAAGGATAGCTCGGGAAGGCTAAATCTTCAATGTCGCTTTAGGAATTTCCAAAACCATTTCGGCTGTCATGAATTTGGAGATGCTTCCTCCTCTAAACCTGGACCTCTTGACAGGGCGGCTGAATATGCCATAATTATTTCCATTCAATATAAAGGAGTCTCGAAATGGCCAAGAAAAAGAGAATACACGAATCAATGGGCCATCATTATATTGTTGAGGCATCTGGCTGTGATCCCAAAATCATCAGCAGCGTAGAGAAGGTTCAGCAGATCTTAGTCAAAGCTGCTGAAATTTCTGGCGCTCAAGTCTGGGCTGTTTCAGTCAGCAGGTTCCCTCCTAAGGGAGTGAGCGGAGTAATCGTCATCTCTGAGTCTCACATCTCCACCCATACATGGCCTGAATACGGTTATGGAGCCTTGGATTTCTACACTTGCGGAGATTCTGTTGATCCAGAGAAAGGAATTTTTTATGCTGTTGAGGCTTTTGGTGCTTCCACTTCCCATATCACAGAGATCACAAGGGGAATCGAGGAAGGAGACAGAGTTTTCTATCATAGCTTGATTACCTGGGAAGAAGATTTTGCGGAAGGAAAGAAAAAGTGATTGCTGAGTTTAGCGTTATTCCCATTGGGAAGAATGAATTATTTGTAAAATTAGTTTACAGTTTGCGAGAAATTCTGATAGATTTTTATAATAAATCTGGCTGAAAAGCCAAGCATTGAAATCTTCATACACACCAAAAAATGGCACGAATATTGCTCATCTATTAGTTATTCTTGAATTTTTTGTTATAATAAATAAGTGAGAAGCAGAGTAAATCTAAAGTCGTTTCTATCCATTCTTCTATTCCTTTCTATAATTCTTTATGTGCCAGCTGAAGAACAGAGCATAAGCGAATTTATCGCTCAGGTTCAAAAGTCTTTGGAGGCAAAGGATATTCCATCCTACCTAGCTTTGTTTCCCTCTGATTTACGAATTAAAGAAGAGGGCAGCATGCGGCATAAGTTCGATGATTTAGAGATGGATAGTGTATCCCTGTTCAAAGCAGGTAGGCTGCGTCAAGAGGGAAGCGAAGCCAGGGTGTATCTTCAGGCATTCTTTCAAAACTCATATTCTTCGGTTATAGAAACTTGGAGCTTATTGTTTCTTAACGTAGGAGGCCAGTGGCAGATAAAAGAGAAAAAAGTGGTTGGAGACTACAGCACTCTGTATAAAATTGAAATCCCATCCAATAGAGTTGAGAGAGTTAAATCAGTTGAAATTGAACATGCCGACATTAAACTTAGCTTTGAGGATGCGGTCCTCTTCTATGATAATATCCCAGGGCTTGATACTGCGCTTCTCATCTTGGGCGATGGTCATCTGTATTTTTCTCCCTCTGATCCAAAAGAGAGGCATTTGCTTCAGATGGTCTATAAAAAAAACCTCCTCAAGGATACGCTTAAGTATGCTTACCTAAGGGTTTCCAATCCTTTTTTCAATGAAAACATCAAGATTATAAAGGAATCAGAAGAGAAAAATACCCCAATCTCTCAGGGAGATAGAAATAGGGCTTATTCTCTGTTCGTCAAACATTATCCTCGTTCGTTTACTGTAGAAAACTCTCTAAATGGTGAGCTGCTTTCTATCTTGCCACAAGGAGATCAAGCCGTTTTCGCCTTTGAAGGAAAAAAGCTGGGGAATCTAACCTATATCTATTCTCCTTTTGCTGATGAGGAGGTCAACCTTTTCCGATGGAAAGATAAGAAAGTCATTAATATTTACTCCCCGAGAAAGAAAGGTCGAGATGGGAAGCTTTTCTTATCTTTTCCCCAAATGTTTGAGGTTGAAAGATATCAGATAGATATCGACTTCGATCCCAGACACTCTTATATTTCCGGCAAGGCAAGGATTGAGATAGAGTCTAATGTTCCGAATCTCAACAGAGTGAAGTTAAAAATCAATCCTGAGTTAGAGATTCTTCGGATCTATGATCAAGAAAGGAGAGATTTATTTTATAGTCAGGATAAATTAAGGAAAACCCTATATGTCTATTTTGTCCATTCTCCGCCTCAAAATAAGCCTTACTCCATCGAGATTTATTATCGGGGAAAAATCATCCCTCCGAAGGAGACATCGGATGTCATTTCTACTGCTCAATTACGATATGACGAGAGATTCGATTATAATACTCCTAAATTCAACACACATTTATTTAGCCGACGGGCTTTCTGGTATCCTGCTCCTCCTGATGATGATTATTTTCAAGCACGCGTAAGGATTATTGTTCCTCCTGAATATGTGTGTATTTCCAACGGAGAATTGGTAGAGCAGACCAGATTGAATGATGTAGAAAAAGTCCAGGAAATTGAAAAAATGGGAAGTTCTGTTTATGTTTTTGAGACGAAACGCCCTCTTAAATACCTTTCTTTTATTGTAGGGAGATTTAAAAAAGTAAATGAAGATACAGAGCCTCTTCCCGTTTGCCTTTACCACTCTCCCTATTCTTTTTTTCAAAAAAGAGAATTTATTAAGGAGGCTAAGGATATTATTCGATTCTATGAAAGCAAGTTTGGCCCCTATCCTTATGAAAAGTTAAGTATTGTCCGGAGGCTATGGTCCACTAGTGGAGGACATAGCCCTGCCTCTTTCATCGTTCTCAATGAGCTACCCCGTGTTCCTGACGGAAAACGCGTGATTAACAGAGGTCCGGTGGACCTTTCTCGCTGGAAGGAATACTTCATTGCCCACGAAATCGCTCACCAATGGTGGGGCCAAGGCGTAACTTGGCAAACTTATCATGACCACTGGCTCAGCGAAGGGTTGGCTCAATTTTCTGCCGTACTCTATTTAAAAGAAAAATATGGGAATAGAGTTTTTTCTGATATTCTAAAAAAATTCTCTCGATGGACAGAAAAAAAATCAGAATGGGGCCCCATTTCCTTGGGGTCCCGCATCAGCTACTTTGATTATGATGCTTACCAGACAATTATTTATAACAAAACCTCTCTAGTGCTGAATATGCTTTTAAACTTACTTGGTGAGGAGGTTTTTTTTAAGGGATTAGAGGAGTTCTTTCGGAAGCATAAATATGGTGTAGCTAACACGAATGATTTTATCAATACCTTTATAGAAATTTCGGGGAAAAATCTTCGAGCTTTCTTCAAGAACTGGTTTGACTCTTACACTCTTCCTGATGTTAGAGTTACTCAATCTTTTGAGAAGGAAGACGAGGGAGGATATATACTGAAATTGAGAGTCACCCAACTGAAAGAATCGTTCATTTTCCCTCTTTTAATAGAATGGAAAGAGAATGGAAAGCAAGTCACAAAGAGAGTTATCATAGACGATATAAGGAAGACGTTTTATTTTGAATTGGAAAGTAAACCGAAGAAAATAGAGATAAATCCGAAAAAAGCTGTCCCTGGAAAGTTTTTTTAGGATAGATCTATCACATCAATATCTAATCTCTTGATCATCTCATTCAATGTGGTGGGCTTTACCCCAAGAATTCCAGCAGCTTTTTTTTGAACTCCCTTTGTTTTCTTCAGAGCCATTATAATAGCTTTTCTCTGGAATTCTTGAATCTGTTCTTTCAGGTTCACTTCGTCGTTTAGAGTAGTATCTATCTGCGATTGTCCCTCATGGGGATTAAGAAGGATAGGAGGAAGACTAGTCCTTGTTATAAGTTTGGCATTGGTTAGTACGATAGCTCTTTCTATCAAGTTTTCAAGTTCCCTTACATTTCCTGGCCAGTCATGGTCTAGCAGTATTTCCATGACATCTTCAGTTATGCTCAGGTCTTCCTTTTTATTTTCTTTTCCGTAGAAATCCAGGAAGTGCTTGACCAAAATGGGGATATCCTCTTTTCTTTCTCGCAAGGGGGGGAGTTCTATCTTGATCACATTCATCCGATAGAAGAGATCCTGGCGGAATAGTTTTTGTTTGATGAGCTCCTCCAGGTCTGTGTTAGTAGCGGCAATCACTCTGACATCAACTTTAATTGTTTTTGTCCCACCCAATCTCATGAATTCTCTGTCCTGCATAACCCTTAGTAGTTTGGCTTGAGTTTCGAGATTGAGGGTTGATATCTCATCAAAAAAGATCGTTCCATCGTTAGCTGCTTCAAACAGTCCCTCTTTATCACTGACAGCTCCAGTGAAGGCGCCCTTAACATGACCGAAAAGATGACTTTCGAGCAAATCAGGGGGCAGTGAGCCGCTATTTACGATTATAAAGGGAAACTTAGCCCGATCACCATTTTGATGAATAGCTCTCGCAACAAGTTCTTTGCCTGTGCCACTTTCGCCTTGAACGAGGATGGTACTTTTGGTAGGAGCAGAAGCTTTTATTATTTCAAAGATGTTATTCATGGCTTTGCTTTTTCCGATGATTTTTTCAAAACTGAACTTTCGTTTGAGTTCATCTTTCAAACGTATGTTTTCTTCTTGGAGTTTTTTGTGTTCTATCGCTCTTTTTACAGTCAATAACAACTCATCGTGTTTAAAAGGCTTACGGACGTAATCAAATGCTCCAATCTTCATGGCAGAAATTGCTGATTCCACCGAAGCGTAGGCTGTGATTATTATGATAACAGAGAGAGGATCGATCTTTTTTAATGTTTTGAGGACTTCTATCCCATCTATTCCTGGCATGAGCAAATCCAAGAGAGCAAGGTCAAAAGATTGGGAAGAATGCTTCTCAAGGGCTTCTTCTCCGCTGTAGGAATTTTCCACTTCATACCCTTCTGAAGTCAAAAGATCACCTAGTACTTCATGGATAATGGGTTCGTCGTCTATGATATGAATCATTTCTCTTTCTTCCATTTTGAATTATATAATTATGGTTACGATGCCGATATTTTATTCATTTTCCTCTTATCAAGGTCTGTAGGTATATGAATAGTAAAAAGAGAGCCTTTTTTTCTCTCGCTTTCTACTGTAATATGGCCCTCATGTTCTTTGATAATAGCATAGCTGATGGATAAACCGAGCCCTGTTCCTTTCCCGATTCCCTTAGTTGTGAAGAATGGATCATATATATGAGGGAGGTGCTGATTTGAGATGCCTGTGCCTGTGTCTTCGATTATCACGATCGCTTCTTTATCTTCTTCTGCGAGTTCAATTCTTAGTGTTCCGCCGTCAGGCATAGCATCAATGGCATTGAGGATGATATTGATAAAAACCTGCTGCAGCCTTTCTCCTTGAGCCAATATCGGTTTCACTGATGAAAGCTTTAACTCCAAATTTATTTTCATGGCTTTCAGTTTGTAATCGATCAAAGATATTATCTCTTGAAGATTTTCCTTGAGGTCTATCTGATGAAATGAAGAGTCTGAAGGGTTGCGGGCGAAGTTGAGAAGATTTTTAATTATCTTGGCGACTCTTTCAGTCTGGGCCTCTATCTTTTCTAGGATTTGAGTATGATGAGAATCAGCAGACTTTTTTTGAAGAATTTGGACATAGCTAGAAATTCCTGTCAGAGGCGTGTTTATCTCGTGGGCTACACCTGCAGAAAGGAGACCGATTGATGCCAGTTTTTCTGAGGTGAGGAGCTGCTGTTGGAGTGATATTTTTTCGGTTATATCCTCAAAAACAATGACTGTTCCGTATGGATTCATCTGAGCATCTAGAAGAGGTGTCTTAGCAATATCGAATATCTTTTTGCCTCCAGAAGACATTTCCAGTGTAATTTCACTTAAAAGACGGAAATCTTGTTGAGTATCTGAAGGAAAAATGGCTGAAAAATTTTTCTTCCCTAAAACATCAACTAAATTTCTGTTCAAGACATCCTCTTTTTTCATGGAAAGGGTTTCCTCTAGAACTCGGTTCCATCCTATGATTTTTCCTTTCTGGTCTAAGACAACAACTCCAATGGTCAAGCTTTCAATGATATTTTCGCTGTAGTCTTTAAGTCTTTCCAGTTCTTGAGCCCTAAGGTTTGCTTGATCGTATAGATAGGCGTTTTCTAGGGCCAGGGCTACTGGAGAGGATATCGTTGTGAGAAGTTCCCAGTCTTCACGGTTTAGAAAAGTATTATCAATTTTTTTGCCCATTCCTAAGCAACCAATTAGTTTGTCTTCGACTTTAAGAGGCATATAGTGAAAGAAACCATGAGATGTGAGTTCTTGGTATTTTTTCTGGAGCTTTTTGTTCTCAGAAAAGCTGTAGAAAGAAAGATAATCCCTTTCCTTTAAATTGTTATAGATTTGCCTATCAAAGGAGATATTGTTGCTGGCTTGAGGGATTTTGCCTTTAGATTTCAAAATATAGAAGGAGTTGCTTTCTTGATCCACGGGGAGAAGGAGGGCGATGCACTTCAAAGAAAGGGCATTGGCGATTAACTCCATGAGGGATTGAGAAAGCTTTTGGAGATCTCTCTCTCGACTGAGTTCTTTGCTTATGGAGAGAAGAGTTTTGCGATATTTATAGCTTCGTCTGTAGAAGGCTCTATCGAGCAGAGATTGAGTAAGTCTTTTTAACGGAGTAAAGAGTGTCGCTCCAAGAATAATGGCAAGAATTCCTAAAATTATTGCGTTTAGCCTATTTTCAGAGAAAATTTGGGTTTGAGAACTGACGATGAAGTAGACTATTCCAATAACCACATAAGAAAAGATCAAAGTGCCGGCTTTCTTGAGAAGGATTTCGAAATCCAACAAAATTTTATACCTAGAAATAGAATAAGCAGCGGTTAAAGGAATAAGGGCTTGGAAAATAATGGTGAGCTCTGCTGTTTTTGAAGGTACATGACCTGCGACAAAAGGAATGATGAAAAAGAAAGTGAAAGGAATTATTCCAAAACCGAGGCCATAGCTGATCAATTTTAGTTGTCTTTTTAACAGGACGGTCGATGCTTGAAGTGCACCATAGAATATGAGAATGAACGTAGCAATTGTGAAGACGGCAAAATGGATAAGATCCATTTTTTGCGATATCTGGTGTGATAGGAGGAGTGAAGAATCGCTTAAGGTTTGAAGGAAGGGAAGATGAAGAAATATTTTTATGAGAAGGAGAAATGCAGAGGGGAGGCACAGGATATAAATTGGAAAGGGTTTAAATGGAAGTATTTTTTTTCTATGAGGGAAAATCATGAAAAAATGAAGCAATAAAGGAGGAAAAGCCAAGAAGGCTGTTTTATCGATCCAGTAGAATAGGCTGTCCAGAGTATTCAAATGGCCTGTGGAGGAAAAGATATAGAAAGAGTAAAAAGCCAAGTAAAGAGGATAAAAAAAGATATAAGGGAGGGAGAAAGGTTTTTTCGAATTGAAAAAAACAATAAATCCTATAACCAAAACAGTTAAACCGACAAGGGCAAGATAGAAATAAACATAATCAACTCCCTTTTGTTTCAGGAAGAAACCTGGGTAAGAGAGCTCTCCTTCGTGCAAAATTTGGTAGGCAACTCCCCTGTCTGTGTTTCCTGCTATCCAGAGGTTTTTAATAATATCTATTTTATTCTTTATCTGGTTATTATTGATGGCGTAGAGGATGTCTCCTTTTTCGATGCCAGCATCTAAATAGGCAGGGCTGTCTGCTTCGACTTTTATTGCCGTAAGATTCCCCTTTCTCTCTTGCCAGAAGACGCCATCTGTCGGCTCTCTCCAGGTAATTTTTTTATAGATGTTTAATCCACTCAGTACAAGGAGGACAAAGGCGAGCAAAACGGCAAGATAAATTTTTATTCTCATGGCAGAATATAGAAGTTCGTTTCCTTATTTTCTTTAAATAATCCAAAAAATTGAATCATGTTGATAAAAAATATATGTCGAATTTATTCCAGAATGTGTTTTTCTCCAGCTCTGATGACCCATTTTATGCTGGGTTGTTTTAGCAGCTTTTTTAGCGCTAGGTCTTCTTTTAATCCCAAAGGATCTGCATTCCTGAGCAGCATTTTTTCCATATAATCCTGTTTTTCTTTCTTAGCTGGCTGTTCTTGCAGCAGGATCTCCGTTTTTTTAGCCAGAAAGCGGTCCTTTGAAATCAAGTCACCTTGGGAAGTGAATACTAGGCAGAAAAGGAAAAGGATAAATAGGATACATGAGATTTTGCTTTTCATTTTTTTAAAATAAATCTTTCTTTAGATTTTGTCAACTCCTGTAGGGTCAGGTCTACACTTTTAACTTTTTTTCTCTGAAGATAGAAAAACTTTATTAGAAGGTTCGCCTAAGGAACGGGCCTATTACTTGACCAGACTGAGGGATAAGTTAAAAGTGTAGACCTGACCCTACAGGAGTTGACAAAATCGAGTGGATAACATAGTATTATTATAACATTTACCAAGGTTTATAAAATTTACGTGATGAGAAATGCCTTACTTTCTTTGTCGAATAGCCACTGAGGACGGCCACACCTTTTCCCAATCTTTCTTAGCTCCTTCGGTTGAAGATTGCAGAAAGCATTTTGAGGAGGAAGGGCTTTGTGTTTTATCTGTTAAAAGAGATTGGAAAAAGATTCAGATTTCGGCCACTCCTTTTGAGAAGAGAATTAAAGATAAAGACTTTATCCTTTTTAACCAAGAGCTTGTAGCTCTCATCAAAGCCGGTTACCCCATACTCAGGAGCATTGAGGTCATAGTGAGACGGGTTAAAGATATCCATCTTAAAGAGTTATTGATGAATGTTGAGAATGATGTTCGAGGAGGAAAATCCCTTTCTGAGGCTTTTGCACCTTATGAGAGAGCTTTCTCTAGAGTCTATATTGCCTCTCTCATGGCCGGAGAAAAAAGCGGAAACCTGGCTGGTTCGATCAGCCGTTATATCAATTACGCAAAAGCTATTTCCCTTACAAAAACCAGAATCAGAACTGCCCTGACTTATCCAACTCTGTTACTCATATTTTCCTTCTTCCTCCTTTCGATCTTGCTCATCTTTGTTCTCCCCCGATTTGCCAGTTTTTATGCTGACTTTGAAGCACAGCTTCCAGCTATAACCCGCGTACTTATGAGTGTCTCCCAGGCTGTGAAAACATATTTTCTTTTCATAATAGCATTCTTATTTGTGCTTTTTTTGGTCTATCTTCAACTAAAACGAAGAGAAAAGGTTCTTATTTTGAGGGATAAGCTCAAACTTAAAATTCCTTATGGAGGTCCCATCTGGCTGGAGTCAGGGATCGCGCTTTTTTCGAGAACACTGAGTCTTCTCCTTGAAGCGGGAATTTCTCTCCTTTCGGCAGTTGGGATTACGCGCCAAGCTGTGCCCAATAGATATCTCATTCAGAAAATGAGAAATCTGCCTAACCAGATAAAAAACGGAGAAAGCTTATCGGAATCTCTCTCCAACGCAGATTTTTTCCCACCGATGTCTCTGGACATGATTCGAATAGGGGAGACTTCAGCAAATCTGGAAGGGATGTTGAGGGATGTAGCTGATTTCTATGACGAGAGAATCCAAACAAAAATCGATACATTTATTTCCCTCATTGAACCCATTATAATCATTCTTATGGGTTTGCTGGTTGCAGGGATGCTTCTATCTGTTTATCTGCCTATTTTTAATATAATTAGAGTGGCTCGATGATGAATAAAGAAAAAAAGAAAAAATCACCAAAAAGTTCTCGCTCCGAAACGGAAGAGACAAGAAAATTAGCTGAAAGATACAGCGTGCCTTATATTGACCTTTCATCTATCACCATAAGTCGGGAACTTGTCCAGTCTTTTCCCGTGGATTTTCTTTATCGGTCTAATTTTGTGCCTTTCCAAGAGAATGAAGACACTGTAAAGATAGCCATAGATGACCCTTCTGATATAGCGACCGTCGATACGATTGAATCTTATCTAGGAAGAAAAGTTGAAGTCTATGCTGCTTCTAAAAGAGCGATCCATGAAGCGCTTCGAAAGAGCGAGACCGCGCTTCAAGTCCTCAGGGATGCCACCGAAGGATTCATTGTCCAAGTCGTAGAAAAGGAAGGAATCGAAGAAGAAGAAGTCATTTCAGTTGAGAAGTTGGCTGACCAGGATGGTTCTATTATCAAACTTGTGAATTCCATAATCTTTACGGCTGTTCAAAAAAGGGCCAGCGATGTCCATGTCGAATCGAGAGAGGAAGGAGTGATCATTAAATACAGAATCGATGGTGTCTTGAATGAAGCCATGGAACCGATTGATAAGAAGTTTCAAGCTCCTATCATATCCAGAGTGAAAGTTATGTCTGACCTTGATATCGCAGAACGAAGAGTGCCTCAGGATGGGAGGTTCCGACTGAAAATCAAGGACAAAACCATAGATTTCCGTGTGTCCATCATGCCGAGCATCTACGGTGAAGATGCTGTCATCAGGATTTTGGACAAAGAAATGATTACCGAAGCTATAGCAGAATTGAGGTTGGATCTGCTCGGTTTTTCCGAAGAAGTTTTGAATAAATTCCGAAAGTATATCGTCCAGCCATATGGGATGGTTTTGGTTACTGGTCCCACAGGAAGCGGAAAAACGACGACTTTATACGCGGCTCTGACAGAGATAAAACTTCCAGAGGATAAAATCATAACCATCGAAGATCCGGTTGAGTACCAGATTGAGGGCATTACCCAGATACCAGTTAACGAGAAAAAAGGGCTTACATTTGCCAGAGGCCTGAGATCTATCTTAAGACATGATCCAGATAAGATTATGGTCGGAGAGATCAGGGATCCAGAGACTGCCCAGATCGCTATCCAATCTGCCTTAACTGGACATCTGGTTTTCACAACGGTCCACGCTAATAATGTTTTCGATGTCATAGGACGCTTTCTCCATATGAAAGTCGATCCATACAGCTTTATATCAGCTTTAAATTGCATCCTGGCTCAAAGGCTGGTCAGAGTCCTTTGTCCCGCTTGTAAGACTTCCATTAAATACAGCAAATCACAATTACTCGAGAGCGGTCTTAGCCCCCAACAATACAAGGAAAAAATTTTTTACGAAGCGCGCGGATGTCCGGAATGTTACTACACCGGCTATAAAGGAAGAACAGCCATAGCTGAAGTGCTTGAGCTGTCAGATGAGATTCGAGAGATGATTCTTGCGAAAAAGCCTCTTTCTGAGGTGAAGAAACGAGCTGAGAGCGAAGGCATGATTTTCTTAAGAGAGGTGGGACTGGAAAAGGTTTTAAAAGGGATGACCAGTCTTAAAGAATTAAACAAAGTGACTTTTGTCGAGTGAGAAGATGAACGCTCTTCTAGACAGAATAAAAGATTATTTCACCCAGCGCCCGATTCCGCATTCTGTTTTTCAGATATCCTCTAATTATCTCAGTGGAATTCGTTTTTCTGCCAAGGAGGGAAAAATCAAGAATTATTTCATTCTTCCTCTAGATAAAGGGGTAATTGAGCCCTCCTTCAGCAAGAAGAACATAAAGAATCCAGACCTTTTAGAGAAAAAAATTAGAGAAGGAATGGAAAGACTCTCTCTCTCTGAACATAACATAGCCTGTCTTATTCCTGAATTATCTTTGCAGTCTTTTGTCTTTTCATTTGATTCTCTCCCGGCTTCCAGGCTGGAGAGAGAGAAGATTATTCGTTTCCGGATAAAAAAACAGATGCCCATGCTCCCAGATGATGCCAGGTTTTCATTTTACCTCATAAGATCAAACAAATCAGAAAAAATGCTTGCTGCGGTAGCTCGAGCATCTGTTGTCCAGGAGTATGAAGAACTCTTCAGCAAGCTGCGGTTAAAAGTCAGAACTATCGGCGTTCCTACTCTTAGTTTGTTTAATTTGATTGAAAAGGACAAAGAAAAAAATTCGCTTCTCATTAGCATTGAAGAAGACTCTCTTTGCCTAGTGGCAATAGTAAATTCTGAAATCGTATTATACCGCCTGAAATCTTATATTCCTGACTCGGAAGCGAATGTTTCTGGATTTGTGGGAAATATTGTAAAAGAAATTGAAAATACTGTGAATTTCGTTGAAGATCGAGAACGAGAAAGGGTCCATTCGGTCTGGATCCGCGTGGGTCTGTTGGAGAACGATGAGAAAATGTTGCGTCTATTGAAAGAAAGATTATCTTTTCCTCTTAAAGGGATAGAGGCATGCTTGAATGTAGAGCTTGGTTTGCAAGAGAAGAAGATATTATCTCCACTAATCGGACAAATCCTATGATAATACAGGAACGAATGAGTTTAAATTTAGCGAGCCATCCTCTGCGAAACAGGAGGTTATTTTATTTGTTTCTTTCCATTCTCGGGATTGTTCTTATTATTATGGTTTTTTTATCGGGGAAAATCTTTCTTGAATACAGAGGAAAGACTCGAGAGGTGAAAGGCTCGATTGCAAAGACAAATCAATTAATAATAAACGCCCAGAATGATCAACGGAAGAGCGCAGCCAATGTCAAGCAGGCAGTCAAGAATTATAGGGATAAGGTGGATTTGGTTAACAACATCATTTTAAAGAAGAGTTTTTCTTGGATAGAGTTTCTCTCTGATCTAGAGAGCGCTCTTCCTGATTCCAGTTATATTATTTCTCTAGCGCCGACACTCACAAAGGATTCAAGGATGCTGCTGAAATTCAAAGTGGTTTCTCCAAATGTAAATGAGTTACTTAAGCTTATAAATAATTTGAATGCCTTAGGATTTAGTCAAATAAATCCAATAAGCGAAGATGAAAATAAGAGAGGATTACTGATCACTGAGATATCTTTAAGCTATGAAAGAAACATTTGATCTTCTGAGCGACAGAGAGAAAAAGATTTTGGGGCTGCCCTGTCTTTTCCTTGGAGTAGTCTTGTTATTTCTTCTTGTGATTTCTCTTCCGCAAAGGGGAAGTTATTTTCGTGCTCTTTCTTCCCAATCAGCCAAACAAGGGGAATATGAACAAGTTAACACCACAGTGATAGAAAAGAAAGAGGAATGGCTCAGGTGGCAAGAGGCTAGTCGCGATATAGAAGATATCGGAAAAAAATATTTCTATAAAGAAAAAGATGGTTTCAACCAGCTGAGACTTGACCTTGAGCAGATCCTGAGCAAAGCTCGGATGAGGATTTTGGGGAGAAAAAGGTATGATTATGCTGAATATGAGCAGGAACGAGTTAAGAAGGTCAACATAAGCTTCAATCTGAGCGGATCTTATATGGCTCTGAAACAAATCATCGATACCGTAGAAAGATTTCCAAAGTTCTTAGTTATAGAAAAAATTGAATTTTTGGATATTGACCCTGCACGGGGAGACCTTGAGTTAAGAGTGATCTTGGCAGGTTATTATGAAATTTGAAAAGACTCTCACAACTACTCTGATCTTTTTCCTAGGGGTTAGCCTATGTCTATCGGCAAGTGGAGATTTTCTCCAGAAAAAGAAGGCTCAAGAAAAGGAAATCAAGAGTCTTATCAGGAAAGAGTTGTTATTGAAAGAGAGGAAAAAACTCGAGCCTCCACGAAGAAACATATTTTCTCCCCGAATATCAGGCTCTCTAGAGGCTAATCCTGATGCACTTAGATTTGAGCAGAATCGCTCTGAGGGTTCTTCAGAGACTTCTTCCACCTCGAGTGAAAATCGACCGCTTCCTTCTTTAAATATTAGATACATCGGATATATTCACTCTGGCGAGAGGATTGTTGGTTTGATTATTTTTGAAGGAGATGCGGTGGCTGTGGAAAAGGGAGAGATGATAAGTGCTGGAGTAGAAATTGGGAAGATCACCAGGGAAGAGATAGAAATCATCGGCCCGAACTCCGAAATAAAGAAGTATTCCTTAGAAGGAGAAAAGGAATGAAAAAGATAGCCATTTTGGTAATCATAGCTTTATCCTTTTGCTATTGTTCAATGCTTAGCCGGAGCTATAGATTGGGAAATGAGGCTGCCGTCAATAAGGATTGGGACGGAGCCATCAAGTACTATGAGAGAGCATTGCTTGATGACCCGAATAATTCTGTCTATCGGCTGGCCCTGCTCCGGGCAAGGATTGCTGCCAGTTATGCCCATCTCAACGAGGCTCGAAGGCTTGCCTCTCAAGGTGAAAGGGACGAAGCCTTAGCCGAGTACGAGAAGGCGCTTTCATACAATCCCGGCGATAGATATATGGCTGAGGAAGTAAAGAGCTTCAGGAGAGGAGAACCAAAGGAAGAGAAGCCCAAAGAAATTAAACTAGAGCTGCCAGTAAAACTCAAAGTGAGCGATGAAAAAATTAAATTGAAATTCACCGATGCGCCTCTTCGCTCAGTTTTCCAGGCTTTAGGGAAACTTTCTCATGTTAATATCATATTCGATGAACAGTTCAGGGATATTCCGTTTTCCATTGACCTTGCTGATATGAATTTTGAACAGGCCCTCGATTCGCTCTGTTTAGCTTCTAAGAATTTTTTCAGAATTATAGATGAGGGAACAATTATCGTTGCTCCTGACCTGCCGGCCAAACGTCTTCAATATGAATTGAATGCTATCAAGACTTTTTATCTTTCAAACATCAATGCCCAAGACATCCAGGCTGCGCTCACTTCGATTCTACGCACGCAGTATAAAGCTCCCAGCATCTTTGTTGACAAAAACCTCAACTCAGTCACGGTGAAAGATGCGCCGGCTGTCGTTGAATTGGCGGAAAAGGTGCTGACGATTTGGGATAAGCCTAAGGGAGAAGTTATCATTGATTTGGAAATAATGGAAGTATCCCGGATAAAGTTGCAACAATTGGGCATGGACCTTGAGCAGCATCTGGTTGGATTAAGATACAGTGAGGCTGAAACTGCGGAAACCACAGGCTGGAAGAATCTTAAGGATTTGGATTTTTCGAAAATAGAGAATTTTCAAATCACTCTACCCACAGCTTTTTTACAGTTTCTGGAGCAGGACGCAGATACCAAGATGATCTCTCAGCCAAGACTCCGGGGCATCCAGGGGGAAGAAATAACATACTTGGTGGGAGACCGGATCCCAATTCCGCGAACCACTTTCACGCCGATTGCAGCGGGGGGAGTTAGTCAACAACCAGTGACATCCTTTCAATACGAGGATATCGGAATCGATGTCAAGATTACACCTCAGATTCATTTTGAAAAAGAAATTACGCTAGAATTAGAGATAAAAATAAGGTCTCTTGGCGGAATAGGGTATGCCAATATCCCAATAATCGCCACGAGGGAAGTGAAGAATATCATAAGACTCAGGGACGGAGAGACAAACCTCCTGGCTGGTTTGTTAAAGGACGAAGAGAGAAAAACCATAAGAGGAATACCAGGGCTTAAAGATATCCCCATCGTGGGAAGTCTTTTTTCTAATACTGAACTGAACATCACACAATCGGATGTTATACTGACTATCACTCCTTATATAATCCGCACCATTCCCTTTGGGGAAGAAGATTTGAAACCTCTCTGGGTGGGTCTTAAAGGAGTCGCATCTTCGGCGGCGACAGCTCCACGTCTTTCTGAAGAGGAACTTTATGAACGAAGAGCAAGGCAGAGAGCAGAACAGGAATCCATGGCAACACGAAGAAAAGCAGCAGGACAAAGCAGTATATCCCTTAGGCCAAATAACGTTGTTGTCCCACAGGGCAGAACATTGAGGATGAGTTTAAACATATCCAGCCAACAAGAGATAGCAAACCTATCTCTGACCCTAGACTTTGATCCTCAGGTTTTGAATTTAATGGAAGTTATACAAGGGGGATTTATCAGAAGGCTCGGAGAAAATCCTCCTTTTTTGGAAAATATTGATAACTCCTCAGGTGTCTGTACGATCGGATTTTCAAGCACGGAAATAGGAAAAGGCATAAGCGGGACAGGCAGTATTGCAACGCTCGTCTTTGAGGCCAAAGGCAAAGGGGAAGGCGTAGTATCTATTGCCAGTATTTCGGCGAATGGTCCTGATGGCCAGACAATCTCTTTCGAAGGCGGACAATCTCGTGTTATCGTAAGATAAATATCAATAAAAAGGGGACAGGCTACTTTTTAATATAATTAATTGTCATTGCGAGCGCAGCGTGGCAATCTCTACCTTCATATGAGATTGCGCAGTCTGTTGCGAGCGCAGCGTGGCAATCTTGTTCATTCCTCGCAATGACATAATCCTCCGTTGACTTAGAGAGGGGATTCAGCTAAAATCTTTGCCACTGGCGGTGTAGCTCAGGCGGTTAGAGCATGCGGCTCATATCCGCAGTGTCGGGGGTTCGAGTCCCTCCACCGCCATTTTACTAGAGCACTTTAAAAAAGATTAGGAACGAATTTCCTGTTGCATTTACTTATCTGGATTATTTGCTAGTTATTTCTTATGAATGATTCAGGATAGCCTGACCCTGAGTACTAGAATGCCATAAACGGAAAATGAGCAAACTGATTCTAGAAACTTTTAAAACGACAATCCAGGAATACGGTCTTCTCGAAAAAAAAGACAATATTCTCATCGCCTATTCAGGAGGGTTGGATTCAACTGGATTGTTGGCCTTGCTTCTCGAACTTCGAGAGGAATGGGATTTCAGCCTTTTTTTAGGACATTTTAATCACAAGCTTCGTCAGAAGGCAGACGAGGATGAGAAGTTTGTCAAACAAATAGCCCGGAAATTTTCCATTCCCCTTTTTGTCGGCCGAAAAGATATTCGGAACTATGCAACAAGCAGGAGGATTAACCTTGAGGAGGCTGGGAGAGAGGTAAGGTATAATTTTTTGAAAAAAACAGCACTCAAAATAGGGAAAGTCAAGATCGCAACTGCCCATACGATGACCGATCAAGCTGAGACTTTTTTGATGAGACTCATGAGAGGAAGTGGCCTAAGAGGACTGGGGGGCATATTTCCTGTTAAGGATGAAATAATAATCAGACCTCTCATCCAGATAGAGCGGGAAGATATAGAGCTTTATTTAGAAAAGAAGAAGATGTCTTTCCGCATGGATGAAACGAACTTTGACCGCCGCTTTCTGCGAAACAGGATTAGATTGGATCTTATTCCTCATATTCGAAAGAATTTCGAACCTCAAATAGTATCTCAATTGGGAAAGATTGCCTCAATCATACGTGAAGAAAATGCTTTTTTAGAAAAAATAGGAAAAGAAAAGGCCCAACGTTCCATTTTAAGAGAGAACGATCAGCATTTGCTCGATTGGAAACTCCTTTCCTCACTTCCAAAGGCGCTAGCGAGAAGAGTTGTCCAGGAATTCATATTTGATTTAAAGGGAAACCTGAGAGAAATATCTTTGGAAGATGTTGATTCTGTTTTAAGCCTCAAGGAGGGAAAGGAGCGCCCGATAAAAAAAGACCTCGTTTTACGCAGAGAACAGGGATTGATATTTTTGAAAAAGAAGCCTCATCCTAAAATCAAATATGAATACTCTTGGAACGGGAGGAGCCCTCTAGAAATCAGCGAGCTCAAACTAAGATTTATAGGAAAGAGGGTTGAAAAAGGAGAATCTCCTCTTCGCTTTGATGATAAAACCACGGCTTTCCTTGACCACGACAATCTCCGATTTCCCCTTTTGGTTCGAAGCAGGCGGGATGGAGATAGATACAGGCCTTTGGGAGCTCCTGGCCAGAAAAAACTTAAAGAAATAATGAGGGCCAAACGCATTCCACTCAGAGAGAGAGATAGAAGGCCCGTTTTTCTCTCTGGAGATGAAATCGTTTGGATTCTCGGTCTTGCTGTTTCTGAGAAGTTTAAAGTCCGGGATGGCTCAAGCAATATATTTATAATAAATAAGCTATAGATATTGCTCCTTCCAGATTTCAAAAACCAGGAGAGCCCAGAGCTGGTGGCTGTAATTTTCCCTGCCTTCAAGGTGCGAGTCCATCATATTTTTTATATAATCAAAATTGAAGAGCCTTTCGGCCTTGATTCTCTTATGATTGAGATAATCGAACATCATATCTTTGAGCTCTTGTCTTAACCAGTTCTTGATAGGGATGCTGAAACCTTCTTTGCTGCGAAGGATGTTTGCACTTGGAAGAAGCCGCTCCATTGTTTTCTTAAAGATCCACTTTGAAGTCAATCCTTTCAGTTTGAGATTTCCTGGAAGCTTAAACAGAAACTCTACAATCTTATGGTCCAGAAGAGGAGCCCTTGTCTCCAATGACGCAGCCATACTCATCCTATCAACCTTTACTAGAATATCATCCACAAGGTAGGTCTTCAAATCGAGGTAAAGTTCTCCGCTTATAGGATCAAAACAGTTGAGGTTGTGGAAGATTTTTTGGAATGGGGCTACCTCACGAATCTCTTTTATTCCATCTAATTCGCAAATCAGGTCTTTGGAATACAGGCCTTTTTTACCTCCAGGAGAGAAGAACATCATCCAGCGAAGATGTTTGTGATCAGGGCTGTATTCCAGGCCCTGTCCGTATCTTCGGATTTTGTTCCATATCCCCTTTTTTTTGGCTGAAGGAGGGAATTTTTTGACAACGGCCGGCAGATTTTTTTGAAAGATAGAAGGGAGAGGAAATTCAGAGAGTTTTTGGGCCTGGTAGTGTTCATAGCCCCCGAATAGTTCATCTCCTCCATCTCCTGAGAGGATCACTTTAACATGAGATCTTGCCATTTTTGAGATTAGATACGTGGGGAAGATGGAGAAATCTCCCAAGGGTTCATCTAAATGACGGATAAGCTTTTCTGTTGAGTCCAGTACTTGAGGCTGCAGGATGAGCTCCTCGTGTAGAGTATTAAATTTTTGAGCAATGCGTCTGGCATGATTGAGTTCGTTATAGGAGGTCTCTTCGAAGCCGATGGAAAATGTTCTTAGAGGAGATATCCTTAGCTCACTCATCAAGCCAACAATTGAGGAGGAGTCGATGCCGCCGCTTAAAAAAGCACCCAAGGGAACATCGCTGATCAGCCTTAATTGGACAGATTCTTTAAGAAGAGAGTAAAGCTTGTCTGTTATAGAAACGAGAGTGGCCTTTGATATTTTTTCCGATGTTTTCGACTCCTGTTTAATATCCCAATACTTTTTTATCTGGGTTTTACCTCTCTTATAGATAAGGATACATCCTGCAGGAAGCTTATGAATGTTTTTAAAGATGGAAAGAGGCGAAGGGATATACTCGAGAGTTAAGAAGAGGTCGAGGGCTCGAGGCTCTAAGGCCCGCTTCACCTTAGGATGGACGAGGATAGCTTTCAATTCAGAAGCAAAGATCAGAGTCCCGTCCTCATGAAGGGTGTAATAAAGTGGTTTTATGCCGATCCTGTCTCGGACTAAGATGAGCTTTTCTTCTCTTCTATCCCACAGGGCAAAGGCGAACATTCCTCTAAGTTCTTGGACAAAATCATCTCCCCACTCTTCGTAGCAATGGACAATGGTTTCTGTATCCGATTTTGTTCGGAAAATGTGACCTCTGGATTTAAGTTCAGTCTGAAGGGCGGGGAAATTATAGATTTCTCCATTATGAACCACATATATAGAGCCGTCTTCGTTTGCTAAGGGCTGGTGGCCGCCCTCGAGGTCGATGATACTCAAGCGCCTTGCCCCTAGTGCTATATTCTTTTCGATAAAAGAGCCCTGATCGTCTGGACCTCGATGGATCAATGTTTGGCACATAGAAGAAAGAAGAGAAGCGGGGATTCCTTCTCTATTTTCTGCCTTGGCAATTCCACATATGCCACTCATGATATCTGCCCTTAATATTTCTTGCTTCCCCCATGTGGAGGCCTGACCCAGAGGGACGAGCTAAGGAGCCAAATCTTTATACAGGCTTAAGTAGGATTTGATGATCTTCTCACCCCAGAGAAGGACAGCAAAGGCAGCCGGAGAAAGAAAGGTCCCAAAGGGAAGAGAGTATTGAAAATCCTTCTTTTTAAACAGGATGAAAAAAATGCCGACAATAGCCCCAGCGAAAGAAGCCAAGATCAGAGCAAGGAAGGCCTGGCGCCAACCTAAATAGGCACCCATGAACAACATCATCGTTACATCACCCATTCCTAAGCCCTCTTTCTTCCTCAATAGATAATAAGCTCCATAGACAAAAAGAAGGAACCCAGCTCCGGCCACAGCGCCGACTAAAGCCTGAGTCAGATTGAGATCCTGCCTGAAAAGGGAATAGACCAGTGCCAGGACTAATCCTGGCAGTGTTATTTCATCGGGTAATATTTGATGGTAGAAATCGATGATCCCCAGAACAATCATTGCACTGGCAAAGAGACAGGAAGCAAAGAAAAAGAAACTCAGCGAATGTTGACTGTAAAGGAGAAGAAAGCTCGCAGGGGCCATAAACTCTACTAAGGGATAAGAAAAGGGAATCTTTTCCTTGCAGAAGCGACATCTCCCTTTAAGAAGGAGAAAAGAAATGACGGGAATATTATCATAAAATTTTATATTCTTTTTACAACGGGGACATGAAGATGGGGGTCTAAGGAGGCTCATTCCTGACGGGAGACGATAAATCACAACATTGAGAAAGCTTCCCCATACAAGGCCGAAAAGAACAATAAAGATTATCTTTTCCATGGGATTGTCGGAGGGTCAACTTTCCCTGTCTTGGGGTCATAAACGTATTCTTTTCCGTCAAGATCTTTGGGGATAGATTTCAGGAATCCAGCTCGTATGAGCCGTGAGAGGTCCGATGGGTTGCGACCGTATTTTTCATGGAATTTAATGATAGCTCTTCTGATAGTTCTTATATCTAAGGCTGCTTTTACCCTGTAGAGGTGGTTGGAAGCGATTTTTTTTATTCGATCATCCTCTGCCGTCTTGTAAATCTCCATCCAGGTCTCCCAGGCTGATTTATAGTCTACTGACATGAAGGTAGCGTCGGCATACAGACGTTTCACAAAATCTGGAGCGCCTTCGATCTCCATGGCCTTTTTAAAATATTCTTGAGCCAGCCTGTATTCTTTTCTAAACCGGGCGTATTGACCGGCTTCATAAGGGAAAATCCATTGGTCAGGATTTTTCTCCAATCCTTTATCCAGGATTTTAAGTGCGAGTTCCAAATCTTCAGCCTCATAATTGGCAATGACAGCCCCTACTTCATAGGGATCGAGATAACGAGGATCTAGTTCGGCTATAATAGAGAAAATGTGGTCCAGGTTTTCATACCTGTCGACAATAGTGTATGTGCTGTAGTATTGGATGGCCCAGAGATATACAAGATCGGCCAGGAGAGAGGAGTTGCCAAAAGTTCCGTATTTTAGGTATTTCCCTGAAGGGACATAGATGATAGAAGCACCAGGAATTTTATTGCGAGTGATATCGTCGATTTTGAGCTTAAGGCCCATAAAGACGCCACAGGTTAGGATGAGCAAGAAGGCAAGGAATACAGCACTCAAGCCCTTAGCCCCAAAAAGGTTTATTTTCATTATTCTTAAATAAAATCTCTTCTTCTGAACACTAGCATCGCTAGCACAAGCATAAAAAGAGCATAGAATATCCCGTATAGGATTGAGAAAAAATAGACATTCGAGGGAATGGGAAGATTGTGGACGATTTCTGTTTTGAAATTGAAATTTTCCAGGTCAGGGAGAAAAGTGTAAAGGATTTGAGCTAAAGTTTTGCCGAAGCCGGGCTGGATTTTTTGGATGAGTGTCTCCAGTCCCCAAGACACATGACCGATAAGATAAAAAGAGAGGGAGAAGATCGAACTCAGGATTGGTGTCGAGAAGCAAGAGAAGAGGATGGCTACTGACGTTATGAGGAGAAGCTCCACAAAGATAAAGAATATGGCGATGAGCATCTTCCATTCAATCTGGAATGTATGGAGAAAAACTACGATTAAATAGATTAGGCTCATCGACAGGAGCATAAGAAAAAGGGTTAAAACGAGACCAAAAAATTTACCTAAAACAAATTGATACCGGTGGATAGGCTTAGAGAGAAGGGTGTAGATTGTTTTTTTATCGATTTCTTTGTAGACAAGGCCTGTCCCCATCAGGATGGCCATTAAAGCTCCAAAGAGAGAGAGGGAGGAGAGTCCTACGTCTTTGATGATTTTAACCCTGTCTCCTACCGTAAGGAGGGCCAGCAGCCTGGAAAAGATAATGAAGATGGCGGCGAAAAAGAGAAGAAGATAAAGGATCCTATCTCTGATTGTTTCCTTGAAAGTGTTTAGAGCAATGGCTCGAATTTTCATCTTTGCTTGACCATTTCTACAAAAAGGTCTTCTAGAGTTTCAGTCCTAGGGATAAGGGAGTGGATTTTCCCTTTCTTGGACTGGACAAACTCGAGGACTTTGTCCACATTCACTTCATCAAAGACCTTGAGCAGTATCATTCCTCCCTGGTCTGAGACACATTCTCCTGATATTTCAAGTTCTTTCAGGGAGAGACCGGAGAGTGTGATTTCTGTAAACAGTATTTTTTCTGAGATCAGATCACGAAGAGCTCCTTGATTGATGATCTGTCCATTGACAATGATCGCAACACGATCGCATATCATCTCAATGTCCTGAAGAATATGGGATGAGAGAAAAACAGTCTTTCCTTCCCCTTTAAGACGGACGATGATATCCCGTAGTTCTTTTCTTCCCAAGGGATCGAGGCCTCCCAAAGGCTCGTCGAGAAGAACAAGCGAAGGATCATGGAGAAGAGCTTGGGCTAGACCGATCCTCTGCAGCATCCCCCGAGAGAATTTTCGGAGCTGAAGATCTGCCGATTCCTCCAATCCAACCATATTGAGGAGATTGGTTATTTTTTCTTCCTTTTTCTTCTCAGGGAATAGATGATTGTAGAAGCGGAGGAATTCTAAAGCTGTCAGATAATCATAAAAGTAAGGATTTTCAGGAAGAAAGCCCACATTTTCTTTGGCCTTGAGATGAAGGTGGGGATGGCCAAAGATTTCAATTTTTCCTCTCTCAGGGAAAAGAAGGCCCAGAATACATTTTAGGGTCGTTGTCTTTCCTGCACCGTTGGGTCCAAGATATCCAAAGATTTCCCCTTCTTCCACGGTCAAAGAAATACCTTTGAGGATCTTTGTTTTTTTGGGGATAAAACCAGTCTTGAAGGTTTTATGAAGGTCTTCAATCTGAAGTACGGCACTCATGGAGCTCTTCTCTAATATACTTAAATTATTATACTTAAATAGCTTTCTATTTCAAATTTTAGTTTTTTGAGTAAACATGTCTAAACCCGTGACAACCGAAATGGTTTTGGAAATTCCTAAAGCGACATTGAAGATTTAGCCTTCCCGAGCTGTCCTTCGAGGGAACCTGACAAAGTCGGGCGCCGAGGATGTATTGAGCACTGCCTTTATAAAGGACGTGGACTATTGTTCGAACAGAGGACATAACTTCAGGTAGATGAGGACAAACGTGCGCAGTTCCGCAGGCGCCGCGAAAGACAGTGAGGGAATGGCGTGAAAAATCTGAACGGAGCAAAGGAATTTCCAAAATCATGCTATCCTCATTTATTTGGAGATGCTTCCTTCGTCGGGTAAGCATCTCCAAGTTCATTATCAGATTTTCAGAATAAGCGAGTTTGCAGATAGCAAAATATCAATCAGGAAGAACATGCTTGAGAGTATCAGGGTTGATTGTGATGTAGAAGTCGCTCCCGAGATAAAGAAGAGGATGAGTTTTTCCGGTGTTAAGGACTCCCTCTGAATCGAAACTTTTTTCTTCTTCATGGATGACCAATACTTCTCCAACAAACAGATCGTGATCTCCGTAAGCCTTGATATCTGTCAATTTACATTCGAAAGAGACATAGGCTTCTTCGATAACAGGAGATTTGATGATTTTAGATGGAGAAAGCTTCACCTCAAACTCTTTGATCTTGTCCATATCATGACCTGATTTCCTTCCCATTTGGGCAGAAAGCTTCACTCGCTCGGCAGAGATAAAGTTCACTGTGAATTCCCTTGCCTCGGAGATGATTTTATGCGTGAGTCTCTTTTTGGAGATGAGCACTCCAAAGAGAGGGGGATCGAATGAGAAAGCAGTATGCCACGCACAGGCCATATAATTGATTTGACCTCCTGATTGTCCGCCAACAAGGGCCACAGTGTAAGGATAGAAATGCTGAAATTTTTTTATCCCGTTGGTAATTTTTTTCACTGCTACCTCCTGGGACGTCAAGCTCCCGGGTCTGTTCGGATAAATTTCTTCTATTTCAGGCCCTTTATTTTCTGCAGATTTTTAAGGAGCCATTCTTGGGTGAAGAGATGTTCTCTATTGAGAGAGAAATGGAGCTGCAATTGATCCTTAATTTCTCCGTCAGGCACCAAAGAGATGAGTTTTTCATATTTGGCTAGGAGAACTTCCTCTGCAGGGATTAAAGTCTCTAAGGCTGAACGTCGGTCTTCTCCCGCGTAAAGAGAAGGCATTGGAGAACGGCTCTTTTCCACTCCATCTGCGTCTTTCTTTGCATTTTCAACCTGAATGACATCTCCCATTTTAATCAGGATGCCAGAGTTTTTATCCCAGTGCCTCATATGATCGATAGCGTTTTTGAACAGACGTTGGCTGAGGTCCTGGTGTTCGCTAAAGAGAAGAACATACTTTAAATAGCGGTGCATAAGCTCGTTCTCAGCGTGAGTGATTTCATGCAGGAGTTTGACTTCTTCTTTGTCTCGATTCTCAGAGTCCGGCTGAAAACAAAGGGCATCTTCTACCCCTTCCTTCTTCATCGCCTCCATCATGGCATCAAACTGCTTAGAGTGACGTACTTCATCGTAGGATATGTTTAGGATCATGTTTTGTATTTTAGGAAAGGCACCCTCTTTGAAATCTGCTGATTGATAAAGTTGAGTTACCATGTCCTCTGTCTCTTTGTCTCTTCTCAGGTTATCTATTATCCGGGGATATCGTATGACTTCATCTGTTTTAAATGAAGGAATTCCTCCCATCTGGGTGATGATAATCCCGAGCTGGAGGGAGTGATACATCTCATCGATTCCAATCTGTATCGTTTGAGCCCGGGCATCTGTTTTATTCTTCATGATCGGATCTTCATAGAAGAATTTTCCCTTTGGCATGGAATAGGCATGAATTGTATACTCGAGGGTTACAGCCCATTCATGCTCAAGGGCGATGTTTAGGAGTTTTATAGCATCTTCTGTAGTTTTAATTTGTTTATTTTTTTTCACGGTACTTTGTACCTCCCGGAGATTATATTTTATGTTTTTGCATTATAGTCATTTTTTGGGCAAAAGAAAAGACAAAAAGGAAAGCGTTTCCAATTCCATAATCAGAAAAGGTTTTGGGAAGAAGAGCAAATTCCGAAGGCAAAATCTTCAATGGTCGCTGCGCCTATTTCCTAAAATCTTGGTCTTGAATATATATTTCATTATTTCTGAATTGAAAACGCTTCCGATAAAACGGACATTCAGAAGGATTTCAATTTAGGCTCCAGGATTTCGTCGATAGGACGGCTTTCTTTAATATACTTAAGAAGGAGTTGCAGCTTTTCTTCAGCCAAGATAATCCTTTGGAAATTTTGCCTTTGCCATTTGATAAGGCGAATCGTACCTTTATCGATCTCAATGCAGGTAATTCCGTTCGTATATCCACAACATCCGTCATTAAAATAACAAGGAACCGGCCAATTGGGATGTTCTGTAAAGGATTTTGGCTCTTTTCCTGCTCTTTTCTTTAGAATTTTTTCTGTCTCTTTTTTTCTATCTTCTATCTTTTTCTCTGTTTTTACCTTGTCCTTTGAAGGAGTTTCTGCCAATAGCTGTTCCAGGTGGCGGATTTCTATCTGAAGTCGGTCAAAATGGGTCAATGAGCCAAATATTGCACGGTGAGTGTGGCCACAAATCAACATCTTTCTTTTTTTCCTGGCCCAATCGTAGTAATGAAGTTCTAAACTATCTCGAATTTCAAAATTTTCTGCTGGGCCGTCATTGCCGATATGGAAGAGTTTTTGTATTGTTTTCCAGACGAATTGAACAGCCCAACGACTCACTCTCCAGGCCTTGTCCTCAAAAAAACGACCCTGATGTCCATGGATGAGGAAAATATCTTCCCCCAGGCAAAGACCTTCTTTGAACTCAATTGTACTCAGAGGAGTCTTGCCGAACATTTTATAAAGCCTTTTGAACCTCCGCAGTGAGACTTCTTTATCGTGGTTTCCCCAAATTCTTATTTTTAATTGTTCGGGGGTGAACATCGCAATTTCTATTTCTTTTCTAATTATTTCTTCATAATTTTCTTGGATTTGTTCATAACGGTTTTCCCAGAACTCTTCATTGTCTCCAAGGACGATTAGCTCAAATCCTTTTTCTTTATAGAAAGAAAGGGCTGTTTCATAAAGGTAGGCGTTTTTCTTGAAGTCGTCCGCAGCACTTCCATCCCCTTTATGGTGGTCTGAAAAAATAGCGAGAGAGTCTTTTTCTGGGTCAAAGGGGATACTGTTTTCCGGCTCTCTTGATTTTTTATAAATCTGGTTGAACCTTTTGCTCATTCTCCAGTATGACATTTCTCGCTTCTCTCAGAGAGTGGGATAAGTCGATATTATCAAAAAAGAGGGGTCAGGTCTTGCTTTTTGCTTCAATAAAAGACATCCCAGGGATCTGATTTATCAAACCCACATTTGAATTGTAGGGGCTTTATTCATCAAGCCCACCTGCAGGATGTCATTAAGGGAGATAGGAAAAATAATCAAAAAGCAAAAAGCAAGACCTGATCCTATTTATTACATGCATTTGAAATGGCTTTTAAAAGTTGAATTTTTTGAGCATAATATTAACTCAAAATATTATGTCGAAATTAGAAGGATTCAAATTTAAAGAGACCGGAATAATTCAGGTTAATCATTGAAATATGGAAGAATCAGTCCCCAAACTCAGGAAAGATATTGAACTCCTCCCTACTTACTACCAAGGGGAGAGGGGGGTGCTTGTAAGGGATCCCCTCGGCCTGATTAAAGAACCTATTTTTTTGAAAGGGGAACCCGTGGGACTGATGAGCCTCATTGATGGAAAAAGGACCATCAGGGACATTCAAATTGAGCTTATGCGGCAGAAACGTGGAGCCTTCGTAAGTTCTGACGATGTTAAGGGTCTTCTTTCAGAGCTCGATTCAGTTTTTATTTTAGACAGCGAAAACTATCGACAGCAAAAAAATAGAATAATCTCTGAGTATTCTCTTCTTGAGGTCAGGAAAGCCTGCCATGCAGGTCGCTCTTATCCTCAAACTCCAAAGGAACTCAGAGCCTACGTTGATTCTTTTTTTTATCGTGAAGAGGATCCGGAGGAAGGATTAGAGAACAACAAAATCATCGCATTGATTTCTCCCCATATTGATTTGGAGACCGGAAAAAGGGCCTATGCTAAGGCCTACCGGGCCATAAAAAATATAACTCCTAAAAGAATCGTTCTTCTCGGAACAGGCCATAACCTGCATGAGTCTTTCGTGGCTTTAACTGAGAAAGATTTTGAAACGCCATTGGGTCGGGTGATGACGGATAAAGATTTTGTAAGAGAGCTAAGGAAGGCTGGGAGTGGAGCTGTTTCTCCTAACGATATTGCTCATCGAAGCGAGCACTCCCTTGAATTTCAACTCATTTTCCTCCAGCATATTTTTGGCTCGAGTTTTTCTCTGATACCCTTCCTTTGTGGCTCTTTTCATAAGGTGCTTGACAAGGTGTTGAGACCTTCGGATATCCCTGGCGTGGACAGTTTCTTGAAAGTCTTAGGTGATTTTGTCAAAGGTCATGTGTCAGATACTCTTCTTGTTGCTGGTGTCGATTTTTCACACGTCGGTCCAAAATTTGGCCATAGCGAGCGAGCTTCATCCATGCTTTTAGAAACAAAAGATCATGATAAAGTCTTGATAGATGCCATATGCAAGGGGAAGATTGAAGATTTCTGGAAAACGACAAGAGAGGTTAAGGACAGATACAATGTCTGTGGTTTTTCAGCCATAGCCTGCCTCCTGGAGATTATAAAGGAGGCCCAGGGCCAGCTCCTAGCTTATGATATCTGGCAAGAGGAAACGACTCAGTCAGCCGTAAGCTTTGCAGCCATCGCCTTCGAAAGAAAATAGTATGAAAGGCTTTAATTTCTTCCTTTTTTTTGTATAATTCTTCTATCCTCCGGATATATCTGGAAGCGAGCCAGAAAAGAATTTATTTGAGAAGATAAGAATGACTGATTTTGGCGGAGCGTTAAAAAAAAGCCAAGAGTACGAGATGGCTATCATAGGGGTCTCTTTTGATGAAAAATCCTGTTATCTAAGAGGAGCCTCGAAAGGGCCAGAGGCCATCCGGGAGGCGTCCACAGGGAAAGCCATCAACCCTTGGACCGAACTCGCCGTAAACCTAGAGGAAGAAACCGTGCTGGTTGACCAGGGAGATATAGATGTTTCAGGAGACTTCAAAGATGTATTTTCTCGAATCGAGGAAAGTATTTCTGAGATTTTGGAAAAAGAAGCTATTCCGATCGTTTTAGGCGGAGACCATTCTGTCAGTTACCCTGTGGTTCGGGCGTTTTCCAGGAAATTTAAGCCTTTAGACATTCTCCATTTCGATGCTCATCCAGACCTTTATGAGGAACTTCGTGGAGACCGTTATTCCCATGCTTGTCCCTTTGCGAGAATAATGGAAGAGGGTTTGGCCCAAAACCTAGTACAGGTGGGAGTAAGGGCCGCAACTGGTCAACAGAGGGAGAAAGCTTTGAAACATGGGGTTCGGATCATAGAAATGAAAGATTTTAAGGAGCCAATGGTTCTTGATTTTTCGAATCCACTCTATATCTCTTTTGACATGGACGCCCTTGACCCTGCCTTTGCCCCAGGAGTTTCCCACCACGAATCAGGAGGTCTTACGACCCGGCAGGCAATCAATGTGATTCATGCTTTAAATGCTCGAATCGTGGGTTTGGATGTTGTAGAGGTCAATCCAGAGCGGGATATGGCCGGGATCACGGCAGCTGCAGCCGTGAAAATCATCAAAGAAACAGCAGGGAAAATCATTGTATCGAAAAGATAAATATATTTTCCCCAAAAAAGTTTTTAACAGGATTTACAGTAGTATCAGGATAACTTCCTGATATTGCTGTGATTGCAAAGGTAGCGGCATTTTTTATGAATAATTCAGTAGCATTAGGAGGATTCATGAGTCGTGTCTTTGTTTTTATCGCGGAATTCCTTTTAATTTTAGGGACAGTGTTCGCTCAACAACCAGTAAAATTTGATGATTATTTTGTCGACAAAACTATGAGGATCGATTATTTCCACATCGGCGATGCTAAAGAGGAAGAGGTTACCCTAGATCAGATTTACCAGCAAGGCATTTGGGCTGGGAGCAAACGCAACCTCGTCGATAAGTTCGATAATGGCCGTTATTATGTAAAGATCTACGATGCTCTCTCAGGAAAACTTCTTTTCTCCAAGGGATTTGATAGTTATTTCGCTGAATATAAGACGACAGCTAAGGCCATGAAAAGCATAAAAAGGGCCTATCACGAGAGTGTTCTCATTCCTTATCCAAAAAAGAAGATAAGGTTTCGACTGGAAGCCAGGAATCGGGAAAATATTCTTCAGCCTTTCTTCAGCCATGACATCGATCCCGCAGCAGTGGGTATCATAAGAGAACGCGTGGAAGAGGGAGTAGAGGTCTTTGAGATCATAAAAAGCGGAAAACCTCACAAGAAGGTAGATGTCGCTTTCATCGCAGAGGGTTATACTAGAAGAGAGAAGAAGAAGTTTAAAGGTGATTTAGAGCGCCTCACTGGGATTTTTCTTCGCCAGGAGCCTTATAGGACACTCAGAGCTAGTTTTAATATTTATGGGGTATTCAAGCCATCGGGTGATAGTGGATGCGATGAGCCACGGCGTGGAATCTTTAAGAACACAGCCCTTAGCGCCACTTTTAACTCCCTTGGGTCGGAACGATATCTCCTGACAGAAGACAACAAATCTCTCCGGGACATCGCTGCTCATGTTCCCTATGATACCCTCGTCATCATGGTCAACCATAAGCGCTATGGAGGCGGAGGCATCTATAATCTATACTGTACATTTACTGTTGACAATCAGTGGTTTGAGTATCTCTTCCTCCATGAATTTGGCCATTCTTTTGCAGGGCTCGCAGATGAATACTATACGTCCTCTGTGGCCTATAACGAGTTTTATCCAAGAGGCATTGAGCCTAAAGAGCCTAACATCACTGCGCTGCTAGATTCTAAAAATCTCAAGTGGAAAGATCTTCTTACTCCAGGAGTCGAAATCCCTACACCCTGGGAAAAAGAAGGTTATGAAGAGATGGATTATGCTTACCAGAAGATACGCCGTGAGATCAATGCTAAGATTGCTACGATGAAGAAAGAAGGAGCCGCTCAAGCTGAAGTCAATAAGATTGAGCAAGAGTCTGACCGCTTATCCAGAGAGCATGCAAAGAAGGTAAATAGTTATTTCCAAAAAAGTAAGTTCAAGGAAAAGGTTGGTGCGTTCGAGGGTGCAGGTTATTCAGCCCAAGGCCTTTACCGTCCTATGCTTGATTGCCTCATGTTCACAAGAGGGAAAAAGCCTTTCTGCAAGGTCTGCGAAAAGGCTGTTGTAAGAGTTATCAAACATTATAGTAAGGTCGATTCTTGAATCTTTAGGGCGGAGAATTACCAGGCCCATCAATTATTGGATTCAAGAGAGAACTCCAATTGATGGATAAGCCAGGTTAGGTAATATTAATGAAGGGAGTAAGAAAAGGATGCCAAAATTATTTAGATTAGGGTTTGTTTTTCTCTGCCTTTATGCTCTCTTTTCAAATTTTACCCTTTGGGGAGAAGAGTCGCTCTTTACTCCTGAGATAGCCAGCTCTCCATTGGTTCAGAAATTATTTTCTTTCCTTGAAAAAAACCGCGAGAAGATTATTGAAGAGTGGATTTACCTCACAGAAATTCCGGCTCCATCCGGACAGGAAGAAAAAAGAGCTGTTTACCTGAAAAAGCAGTTCGAAGCAGCCGGTTTGAATGAGGCCTTTGTGGATCGTTCAGGTAATGTCATCGGCATCTGGAGAGGGTCTCAGAAGGGAAGAAAGATCGTCATGCCTGCTCATATGGATACTGTCTTCCAAGGAGTAAAGGAAATAAAGGTAAAGAGAGAAGGAAATATTCTTAAGGCTCCTGGCATTGGGGATGATACGGCTAGCTTGATAAATATTCTCTGGTCGGTAAGAGCCTTGAAACATGCGGGGTTTAAACCGAAAGATACCTATTATTTCGTGACAACTGTGGGAGAAGAAGTCGGATTCCTTGGGATGCAGGCTTTCATGGAAGAGACAGAAGAAAAGTTTGATTTGGTAATAGCTCTCGATGGAGATTTGGGCAAAGTCCATTATGGTGCCCTCGGCTTTGGAGGAGGGAGAATAACTTTCCGTGGCCCTGGAGCGCATACGATGCAGAGCAGAGGGGTGCCCAATCCAAATTTAGCCGTGGCTAAGGCTTTAGAGAGGATATATAAAATAAAGCTTCCATCCAAACCACCAGAGAGGTGGACAATTCTTAATGTTGGAATGATAGGAGGAGGAAGAGTCCGGAATGCTGTTTCTCAGGAATCTTATTTTACTGTAGACCTTCGCTCAGCAAATCAAGAGGAACTTGAGAAGGCACAGGGAAAGATCAGGAAAATTTGCGAAGAAATCGCCTCTGAAGTTGATGTTGAGTTAGAAATGAATCTCAACAAGAGTTCAAAAGCCCACCAGATTCCTGGAGCAAGAGAATCCTTCTTGGTGGAGACTGTCGTTGATATTCTTGAGTTTCTTAAAGTCAGGGGTATAGAAGTGGATCCCCTGGGATCAACCGATGCAAATGTCGGTATAAAAAAGGGAATACTTTCTGTGAATCTGGGGAGAACTTACGGCCGATATAAACACAGCCTTAGGGAAGAGGCGGAAATAGGCGGCTTATTTCTGGCAATGAAACAGGTCCTCCTCCTCGTTTGTTCCCTTAACTCTCAATAGAAGAAGCCTCATAGCTTGATCAACTTCACTATCTTCTCCAGCCATTCCTTATCGATATCTGAAAATGTGTTGACTTTTCTGCTGTCTACATCCAGTAAAGCCCAGGCTCCTCCATTTTCATCGAACAAGGGAACTACTATTTCAGACTTAGAGCGGCTGTCACAGGCGATATGGCCAGGAAATTTGTGAACGTTAGGAACAACGATTGTTTTTTCCTTCAATAGTGCCGCCCAGCAAACTCCTTTCTCTTTTTCCAGAACCTGGCAAGCAAGGGGGCCCTGGTATGGTCCGACGATCAACTCTCCTTCCGTTAGGATATAAAAGCCTGTCCAGAAAAATTGAGGCATTTTATTATGGAGAATGGCGGCGACTGTCGCCATCTGAGCTGTCCTGTTTTCAGTTTTAAGAAGAAGTTCCTGGAGTTGAAGATAGACTCTCTCGTATCTTCTTTTGAGGCTTTCTTCGGTGAGCATCTTATCGTTCATTATATCATATGTAAAATTAGGGGGACACAATACTTAGTTACTTATTACCAGCGTTCGGTGATCACTTCATTAGATAATATTATGAGAACAGTTTTATTGGGCTAAAGGTCCATTCAGACAATATTTAAATTTTAATTCTACAATTAAGTATTGTGTCCCCAGGAAACATGAAATTGACATTCCCTTTCTATTTCGCTATGTTTTTCCTAGTGTCCAAGAATGGAGGCAAAGATGGGATTCAGAACAATCAAAATCCACGCTATTTTCTTTATGGTATTTGTCTTAATAACGACCTCTTATGCGGATAGAAGGAAAGCGGTTTATAGACTTGGCGTAGAACTGGAGAGGCAGGCAGCTTATCTCGCACAGAGTAGTTATGAACATTTTAAGGGCTGGAATGGAGAAATCTCTGATCAGGAACAGGCCATTCTTTTTAAATCAGAGGCTTTTGCCGCTTCTTGTAGGCTTTTCCTGAAGATCGCAGAAGATAGATCCAGATATTTTAGAGAGGGGTATTTGAGAACCAATCTCTATAATGCATTCATCTACCTAACCCGTTCTTTCAATGACTTAGAAGAAGAGATGAGAAGAGGGAGTGTGATGCCTTACAGTCTTTCCAATTGTCGAGAGATCCTGGAAAACATGGAATATGAATTCTCAGGATGGCCAGCTGCTGACAATCTGGCCTATCTTCACCAGAGATATGTAAAAGCACGAGACGCTTCAGTCTACATGATTGAAAGGAGGGGCATAGGTGTCTATGTCCGTCGTCCTTTCAAGAATTTAGAGAGCCTATATCGTTTCAACTATGACTTAAATAGAGAAAAAGATCCCTGGAAATATCTTGTCAAGGTCTCCTACGACACCTTAGAAAAAATGGAAAAAGGTCCGATGATTGACCTTACTTTTGAAGGCTATATAATCATACAATTGGGTCGGCCACGGGGCAGCCCAGTTTATCTCATCGAAGAAGGCAAAAAACGCGGTCTTGCCTCTATTCAGGTTCTTCGGCGTTTAGGCGGATGGGATAATGTTTTTGACGTCCCTGTAGAGGTCATAAAAAAATATCCTGATGGGGAGGTCCTCCGGTAAAAATAACCTTCAATCTCTAACGCGAGATCCGCTATTAAGGGAGCACAATATTATATTAATATAACAGTAATGACTGCCCTTGATAGCACATTGATTACACGACACCTTATGTCTTAAATTTAAAATTCCCACTTTTCCGCATTATTTCGTCAGATGTCTGAAGAGATTTCATTTTTCTTAGAAAGGATTATTTTCTTGCCGTTGATGAAGGGGGAGGGGTGCGGGCTGTTGTCAGCAAAAGGGGGGTTGATGATGGGAACCAAAAAGGTGGGGGTCCTCTCCAGCCCGCAAAAAAGAACCAATCCCATTATACAAAAAAAAAAGAATATTACAAATAAAAAAAAATTTTTTTATTTTTTAGATAAACACAACAACGCAATAAAGGATTTTTGGTTATATTCTATGTGTCTTTTGAAGATCTATCCAGAGATATTCTGGGTAAATTTTTCTAATTTTATCTTGACATTACCCTGTTTTTTTTATAAATACTTGAGAAAGACTGAGAAAAATTGACAGAAAGCTTGATCATACATAAGCATAGGGCAAAATTGTTTCTTTAGGAGACTCGAATGAAGAGAATAATTGCTGTTTCAATTTTTTGCCTGATATTTTTAACCATAAGCACTTTATCCCATAGTGCAGGTTTTCTTATCTATGAGCACGGTGCCGCAGCAATGGCGATGGCTGGCGCGTTCGTTGCTATTGCGAATAACCCGACAGCTATTTTTCACAACCCGGCTGGTTTGGCCTGGTTGGAAGGAACCCAGATTAACTTTGGAACAACTCTGATCACATCCATAGGCGATTTGAGCTTGCCAAACTACGCATTAGTAGATCCTACATTTAATACGACAGTAGAAAGGGAAAAAAAGTGGTTCTATCCTCCGACCTTCTATATCTCTCATAAAATCTCTGACAGCGTTGTTGCTGGTTTTGGCTTTTTTGTTCCATATGGTCTGGGGATTACGTGGCCTGAAGATTATCCTCTGAAGTATATTTCTGTTCGGGATGACATGAAGGCGTTGATCTTCAATCCTACCGTGGCTTTCAAGGTTAATGAGAATTTCTCTTTGGGTTTTGGTGTTTCCTATATCTATTCAACCCTGGAATTTGAGCTCGTTGAACGTGACGAGGATACGCTTCCTGGTTCAGTCGTTGGTCTACCTTTTCCTGCTATAGGTTCATATACAGTTGAAATCCCCGTTCTTTTCGATGCTACCGGTAGTGCGTGGGGCTTGAACGCAGGAGCTCTTTACAAGGGAGAAAATTTTTCCCTTGGATTCAATTGGCGTGGTGGCTTCAAGATAGATTTTGACGGAAATTTAGAATTGAGTGCTCCCGATGTCAATGTTCAGCTTCTTCCTCCTTTTGACCAATTACTGCCACCAGGGACAGCCGAGACAATCGAAACGGTTATTGCAACCCAAGTTCCAAGCGGAGGTACCGCTTCCACATCTTTCAACTTCCCTCACATATTTGGTGTTGGACTGGCATTTAATTTGACCGAGAGCCTTATAATGTCGGCTGATGTACATTATCTCCTGTGGAGCACTTATGATGAATTTACGGTTGCGGTTGAAGTTCCTGGTTTTGATGATAAACATGTTAAGGAAAACTGGGAGGATTCCTTTGTCTTCCGAGGCGGCCTTGAGTATAATCTGAATGAAAACCTTGCCCTGAGGGCAGGATTTCTTTATGATCAAACTCCTCAGCCTGATGAATCCGTGGATCCAATTCTTCCTGATTCTGAACGATGGGCTGTTACTGGAGGTTTTGGTTATAAGTCCGGCAACTTTGTTCTAAATGTCGCCTATCAGTTCGAGCCGTTCAAAGACAGAGAGAGTGAAAACAGGTATTTTGATCTTAATCCTCAGGCTACGTTCAATCCGTGGAAAGGCACCTATAAAACAACTGCCCATCTTATTGGGGTTAGCTTGGGATTTGTTTTTTAACTTAAAAAATTTAAACGGGAGGTAAAGAGATGGCTTATGAATTCACCAATTCAAAAGGTGTGAAGTACTATCTCCATTTCAAGGATGTCAATCTAAAAGGAGGACGAATTCAGAGAATTTACTTTTTTGCTCGAGATATCAGAGATGGGTCCTTAGATGATATACCGGCTGGCTATAAAGCTGTTGAAACAGAAAGAACCGGTATGCCCATCCTGAAAAAAGCGTAAAATTTTTTCGCTGATCTGATTCTGTAGTCTTAAAAGACTTTTTTCTTGCATTAAAAAGGGGATTAGTCCGGGGAGGAAATACACATTTCTTCCCCGGAACTACTTTCATCCTTACATCTTTAGAAACGAGCTGAAATTCTTCCTTTTTTTTATTTCATTTATACTCTTTCCTATTCCTGCCCTCAAAAAAATATAAAAGGACTCTTTTTCTTTAAGCAAAGTACCAAACTCACATTAAACTTGACTTAAACTGTTATCATTTGTCCTTTAAAAAGGACATCTTTTAGGGCATTCTTTCTATTTCTTAGGGGGGAAATGAATGGCATATATTTTGCTTCTCTCTTAGCTGAAAAGGAGGAATGATGAGAAAACTCGCCGTCTTTTCAGCATTTTTGGCATTTCTTGTTAGCTTTGCCTTTTCTTCTCCCGAGGAAGAATATTATAGCTACAGCTATGCCCACCTTAGTTATGTAAAGGGGGATGTGTACATTCAGAGAGCCGAAGATTTAGGTTATGAGAGTGGAGTGGTTAATTTGCCCGTTGTTGAAGGTGATAAGTTAGGAACAAGAGAAGGCCGTGCAGAAATTCATTTTGGCAGGAAAAACTACCTCCGTATTGATAGCCATACTCAGATTGATTTTGCAAAACTTCCCCAGAGAGGCAATGATCAGATTAAACTTCATTTACTTTCAGGAAACGTCTATTTAAGGATTAGCGTTTTAGATAGAGAGAAAGATTTTGAAATTCATACACCTGACGCTTCATTCTACATATTGGAGGAGGGCCTTTACCGTTTTGACATCAGAGAGGAAGCGAGTGAACTTTTTGTTTTTGAGGGGAGCGTGGAAGCTGCCGGAGAGGAGGCGTCACTTTTAGTCAGCAGTGAAGAGAGAGTGACTGCCTCAGGCGGTTATTTTAATTCTGACCCTGTCCGTTTCTATGCGAGCCTCGATGATAGCTTCTCTGGATGGAGCAGGTCTAGAGATGCTCTCCATAGTCGAGCTGTGGCCAGAAGATATCTACCTGCAGAACTTGATGAGTACGAAGTTGAGTTGGCGGACAATGGACGTTGGGTCAATGAACAGCCATATGGATATGTTTGGGTTCCCTATGTTGTTCATCATGATTGGAGACCGTATTATTATGGCAGATGGGTCTGGTATCCTATTATCGGTTGGAATTGGGTATCTTATGATCCATGGGGATGGTGTGTTTACCATTATGGAAGATGGCACTGGAGGTTAGGCCTTGGTTGGCATTGGATCCCAACCAGAATCTGGGGACCTGCTTGGGTACACTGGTGGCACGGATATGATTATATTGGATGGTGTCCCTTAAGTTATTACGGACATCCCGCAGTCATCATCAACAACCGTTTTTATGGACGCTATTATCATAGACATTACCCACTTAATTCTCGGGTCCTAACCGTTGTTCACAAGAGACAGCTCCAAGCGCGCCATGTTTCCAAAGTGGCGTTGAGCCAGAAGAGAGTGAGCAGATTGGGAAAAATATCTCTGTCAGCCAAACAGCCGAATCTAAAGCCCAATATTAACCGATCCAGCCCTCAAGCCAAAAAGGCAGCTAATGTCCTTTCGAGATCCAATATACGGAAGGTAGGGAAAGGCTATGTCTCTGGCAAGGCTGGCATATCTTCTTCCAGACTGAAATCAACTGGAATCAAGAGTGTTTCCAGATTCTCTAGGGCCTCTTCCTCGAAAGCCGAGAAAAGGATTGTTACGAGGAGAGGTGGAAAGATTTTGAGTCCATCCGGAAGTATTTCCCGCACATCCTTAACAAGGACCTATCCTTCAAGACGAGCCTCTCCTTCTTCTCGGCAAAGATCTTTTTCTTCTAGCTCTTCGGGGAAAGTGACGAGGTCTATCTCTCTGAGTTCTGAAAGAAAAAAAGTGTCAAGGGGCAGTTCCTCTATAAAAGGTTATGCTTCCAGAAGCACTTATTCAACTCCCAGGTTTGGTTCCTCAAGAAGATCCATTCGCAGCGATTCGAACTCTACGAGTAGGGACCGCATGGATTCATCTCGTATTCGACAGAACTCCCCGCGATCATATAGGAATCGTCTGTCTACTGCACAAAAAAGAAGTCTCTCGGGGCTCCAATCTTCCTCCTCAAGGTCTGTAACTCCCCGTATCAGGAACGCTCCCTCTTCGAGAGGATATTCTTCGCCGAGCATCACAAGCCGCTCTAGTCGTTCGAGCAAAAGAAGCTCACCTGTATCCTCGAGCCGGAGTTTTTCGAGAGCCAGATCCTTTTCCTCTAGGTCTGCATCTCCTTCGCGGATACGGAGCAGGACTTCCTCATCCAGATCCCCCTCTCGAAGCATTTCTTCCAGTTCGAGAGTCAGAAGCTCATCCGGAAGCCGTTCTGTTTCTTCGCGCTCTTCCTCAGTCAAAAGAGTGAAAAAGAAATAGAACAATCATCTCCAAACCATTAACGGAAGCAATCCTTTTTCGGTGATAGCAGATAGCCGGTTTTCTCCTACGTCTCATAGGTCTTTGGGAATAGATGATGCGACCTTCAAAGATTTAGCCTGGAAATTCTGGTCTTCGAGGGAAATCCACCTAGTGGATCGCCGAGTATGTTTGAGCCTCTTTAGAGGTGAGTTACGCAGGCGCTGAGAAGGCCGGAATTTTCATGGCGAAAAAAATCTTTGCGGGAGCAACGTCATTCCCAAAGACCTAACCAATTTTCCACTTTACTTTTATTCTTTTCAGTGGTATAAATTATTTTTCATTAGACAAAAAGCATGGATGTTTCTTTGTAAGGAAAAGAGTGTATCCATCGCCTCTGACTAGACAGTATTGAAGGATTAAAAGCTACAGAGGAGGTATGAGCTATGAGCATTGGATCATTGGTTTCAACCAGAGGAAAAGGTAACGCTAAAAGGGTGACTCTGATTCTTGGATTGACTATGTTAGCCTTTTTGTTAGTATCAGCAGGGAGCACAGCTTGTAAGAAAGAAGAAGGCGAAGAGGTAGTTACCCAAGAAGAAGGAGCTAAGATTAAAGAAGAGGGCATCATTGCGTTTGAGGGTTCTGTAAAAGTTGCAGTTGGCAAGTATTTTTTTGTGCCTGAAACCCATGGATTTGATATGATCGTTCAAGACGAAATAGATGCAAGCGCCTGGATAGGTAAAGAAGTCAGAGGTGAAGGGCAGTTTTTCCCTGAGAGGCCTTCGGTTTTAATTGCCAATAGCATAGATGTTAAGGAAGAAAGCGGAGACTGGATGAATGTCTTCACAAGAACTGGAGAGATTGTCCTTGATGACTATTTAGATTTAAAAACAAGAGAAGAATTTCATGTTTTAAAAGACTTGGCATATGACAAAAAACAGGGTTGGGAAGAGATCGAAAGAGCAAAAGTGTATGGAAAGCTAGAAAAGGATACTGTTACCGAAGGAGGGGAGCAGAAAGATGTCTACAAGGTCATTGTCTTAGGCGAAAAAGATAGAGAAATAGGCAAGATAATCATTGATAGCCTTACAGATTTTAGTCAATATTACATAACAAAATTAAGGCTATTTGATAAGTTCTGGTTTTATGTCACCATAAAGGATACTGTGGATTGGAGCGTCAGGAGGAGAACTCGAGAGCTCTTCCACGCCGACCTTCTGTGTGCTGGGCTTTTTTAGTTCTCGAGTCCAGACGTTGCCTCAGTTAGATATCCTCATAATTCTATATAGGTTTCCAATCAAATTTTCATCAGCAAACCTGCAGGACCGTTGTGCGAAAAGAGGATGAAAAAAATCTTGACAGGTTTCCATTAATTTAATATTTTTCAAAGGCATTTCTAAAGAAACTGTTTTAGTGCATAAGTCTCATTCATAGAGTTATCAGAGGAAAAGAGAGATGATGAAAGAGAAAACAAAAGAAGCTGTCTTCAAGCTGAGATGGCTTGTCTTGGTTCTTATGGGGCTGGTGATTTTTGGCTCTTATTATGCCTATGATGCAGTGACTCCTATTGCGGATTATATCATGCAAGGAATGGGTATAAGCAATGCTCAATACGGCCTTCTCTTCAGTTTATACTCCTTACCGAATGTCATAGGGGTTCTCCTGGGCGGTATTCTCCTGGATGTAATAGGCATTAGAAAGGCAGGGACAATATATGCGGCTCTCTGTGCCATCGGTGTATTTATCACGGCTTCAGGTTCCACCATCCTGATTATGTTGGCAGGAAGATTTGTCTATGGCCTCGGCTCAGAATCCCTCATCATCACCATGGATAAGATTCTCTCCAGATGGTTCAAAGGAAAAGAACTGGCATTCGCCTTCGGATCGCTTGTATCTATAGCCAGACTTGGCACAATTGCCGCTTTGAATACTGCAGCGAATATTCAGGAATGGAGCGGCTCCTGGCGTATGGCTATCTGGATTTCGGCAGTGGTCATGTTCGTGAGTTTCCTACTTTTCCTGGTATATTCAGGTATAGATAAATCCAAGGAAGCGTATTTTAGAAGAGAAAATGAAGAGGAAGGGACAGAAAAATTTGTTTTTCATGACGTCTATAGATTTAAACCTTCCTATTGGCTTGTCTCTCTGCTCTGCATGACCTTTTACTCTGCAATTTTCCCTTTTACAGCCTTTGCAGTAGTTTTCCTCAAGGCAAAATTCGGATTTAGCGATGTTCTTGGTGGCCGTTATGTATCTCTTATTACTCTAGCTGCCATGATTTTTACTCCGCTGCTTGGATTGTTCATCGATAAGCTTGGAAAAAGAGGGACAATATTGATCATCGGTTCCCTGTTGTTGGGTCCTGCTCATTTGATCCTGGGGCTAACCCACACCCATCCTGCCTTTTCCATGATTTTGATCGGGATTTCTTTTTCCCTTGTTCCGGCTGCTTTGTGGCCTGTAATCCCAATATTAGTTGAGGAGAGACGGTTAGGAACAGCTTTTGGCCTTATGACCATGATCCAGAATGTCGGGATGACAATTTTTCCTTTCTTGGCTGGGAAAATAAGGGATCTTTCTGGAGGAGATTTCACGAATACGATGATCATGTTTGCTTCGCTGGGTATTGTTGGCTTTATTTTTTCACTCTTGCTGAAATACGCAGACAGAAAAGAGAAGGCAGGGATCGAACTGCCAACGAAAATTGCCCAGGCTTAGGGACGTCTTTGATTTTTCTCTTTTTTGTTGTAAAATCACTTCTTATTTTTCAGCTTTGTCCCAAAGTCTATTTTTCAAGGAAGATGCTATTTCCATGAGACGTATCCGTTGTGTGATATCAGACTTGGGTAAGGTGATTATCTTTTTTGACAACAATATTTTTTTCACAAAGATGGCAGATTACTGTCCTTTTTCAAAAGAAGAGATCCGGGAATTGACGTTCACTCATATGAATCTTATTGAAACTTTTGATTGCGGCAGGATTACTCCGGTGGAATTTTACAATCGAGTCGTGAGGAATCTAAAGGCCCGTATTGATCATGATACATTCTATTCAATCTATAACGACGTGTTTTCGCCTAACCCACCTGTTTTGAAAATCATGGAAAAATTGAAGAGAAATTATAGGCTCGTTTTGTTTTCCAACACAGATATCATGCGCTACAGCTTTATTAAAGAGAAATTCCCTGGGATTCAAATTTTTGATGAATATGTTCTCTCATACGAAGTGGGTTTTATGAAACCCCATCCTCAAATCTACCTAGAAGCCTTAAAAAAAGCCAGAGCAAAAGCTGAAGACTGTGTTTTTATCGATGATAGAGAAGAGAATATCGAGGTTGCCGTGAGGTTGGGAATAAATGTCATCCATTTTATGCCCCAGACAGACCTTGAATCTGATCTTCGAGAAATGGGCCTTTCCTTCTAATCATTCGTAATCAGGAAAATTCAGAAACAAAGATTTCTTCCTTTCTTGTGCCCAATCCATCAGAGATAGAGATAAATAAAAGAATCGGTGAAAGAGTTTTCTATTGAGATAAGAATTTAAAAAGAAGAAGCTTTTATATAAGCTCTTCGTCTTCTCGGTCCATCAAATTCACAGAAGAAGATGCCCTGCCAAGTTCCGAGCAGAAGCTCGCCCTCATCAATTATTACATTTACTGAAGAGCCAACGAGGCTGGCTTTTACGTGGGCTGGGGAATTTCCCTCAGAGTGTCTGTAGGGGAGGTCCTCTGGAACGAGTTTCTTTACAGTCATGAGGATATCTTCTTTCACAGAAGGGTCAGCGTTTTCGTTTATGGTTACACCAGCAGTTGTGTGGGGGATATAGACATAGCAGATGCCATTCTTCAGGCCTGAATGAGCAACCTCCTCCTTTACTTTTGACGTTATATCAATCAGCTCTTCTTTGGTCCGGGTTTTTACTTCTATTATTCTCATCTTATACCTCTTTTTCTTAAGCTTATATATATAGATAAACCAAGATTATTCTAACACAGAGAGCCTCGTAGAGATAAATTTTAGCCATCACGGTTTTAGAGATACTTCCTTTATCCAGTAAGCTTGTCTTGTTCCTTGACGTGAAAAGGTCTTTAGAAAGAATTTTAAAAAAATACTTGACATCGAAAAAAAACAAGTATAGAGTTCCGTTGTAAATACAATATTTCGTATTAATAATCGGTTGCATATACAACATATGGTGACGTTTTTTATTTTTCTTTTTCTTATCCTGAGTGAATTAAAGAGGATAAATCCGGGAAATTAAACCCAACGTCATGAAAATAAGGAGGACTTTTTGACTTTGAACAAGGAAAGGAAAGCTGAGATGCAGAGAGCAATCTCAAGAATAAAGAAAAGAGATGGGACTGTCGTTGACTTTACTCAGGATAAAATTACTAATGCTGTTTACAAAGCCATGGAAGCTCATGGACAAGCCGATCGCGAAGCTGCCAAGACTGTGTGTGATATAGTTACCTTCATTCTTGATGAGAAGTTTGGCGGCTATACCATTCCATCTGTGGAACAGATTCAAGATATTGTTGAAATGGTTCTTATGAAGCGGGGATATCATGATATTGCCAAGTCCTACATTCTTTACCGTGAGAGGCACAAAGAGATAAGAGAGGCTCGCATAATAGGCGTCAATCTGGAGAGGCTGATTAAAGATTATATAAATGATTTAGATTGGAAGATAAAAGAGAACAGCAATGAAGGAGCGATGAGTTTTTCTGGGTTAAATGCCCGAGTTTCTGGGGAAGTGTTGTCCAATTTCGCTCTCAACCAGCTCTATTCAGAAAAAATAAAAAAGGCCCATATGGAGGGAGATTTTCATATCCATGACCTTTCATACCCTGTTGTGGGTTACTGCGCGGGTTGGTCTTTAGAAAACCTTCTTAAAAAAGGATTCGGTCACGTGCCCAGCCAAGCCCACTCTTTTCCTGCCAAGCACCTGGAAACAGCCACACTGCACATGGTGAATTTTGTTGGAACAATGCAGGGAGAGTTTGCCGGAGCTCAAGCATTCAGCAGCGTCGATACTCTCTTGGCGCCTTTTGTCAGAGCGGATAATCTTAATTATGAGAGAGTCAAACAGGATATTCAGAAGCTCATCTTTGGGCTGAATGTTCCTTCCCGCTGGGGATGGCAGACTCCTTTTTCCAACCTGACTTTTGATTGGACTGTTCCCGAAGACATGAAAAATAAACATGTTATCGTTGGAGGAGAAGAACGGGATTCCACATATGGTGATTACCAGGAAGAGATGGACATGATCAACAGGGTTTTCCTGGAATTGATGATCGAAGGCGACCAGAAGGGGCGAGTCTTCACCTTTCCTATACCCACTTATAATCTGACCTATGAGTTTGATTGGGACTCTCAGAATGCCAATCTCCTCTTTGAAGTCACAGCCAAGTATGGAATTCCTTATTTTCAGAATTACATGGGGACCAAACTAGACCCTGGTGATATAAGAGCCATGTGCTGCCGCTTAAACCTTGACCAAAGGGAGCTTCTGAGAAGACCTGGAGGTATGTGGGGACCAGGAGATTCGACCGGTTCCATAGGAGTTGTTACTATCAACCTCAATAGGATTGGCTATGAAGCGACCACGCGTGACGAATTCTTCACAAAGTTAAAGACTGTAATGATAATGGCCAAAGAGTCTCTCGAGACAAAAAGAGAGGTCGTCAACAATATGCTGGCTAAAGGACTCATGCCTTATACGTTGGTTTACCTCGGTCACTTTGACAATCATTTTTCGACCATCGGTATTTGCGGGATGAATGAGACCTGTCTCAATTTTCTAGGAAAGGGGATCGGTACAGCTGAAGGAAAGGAATTTGCTATCGAAACCCTTGGATTCATGAAGGATACAATCAGAGAGTTTCAAGAGGAGACAGGCAATCTTTACAATTTAGAGGCGACGCCGGCTGAATCCACTTCCTATCGCCTGGCAAGACTTGATAAACAAAAGTATAAGCGAATCGCTACTTCAGGAACAGATAGATACCCCTATCTTACCAATTCCACTCAACTCAACGTGGATGCAACTCGTGATGTCTTTGAAGCTCTCGAACATCAAAAAGATATCCAACCTCTCTATACTGGAGGGACCATCTTTCATACATTTCTTCCCGAAGCCATCGATAGGGAAACATGCAAAAAATTGGTGAGAAAGATTGCCGAGACAAAAGTTCCATATTTTAGCATAACCCCAACCTTCAGTATCTGTCCAAATCATGGCTATATCAAAGGAGTAAATCCTGACTGTCCTGAATGTGGTGAAGAGACAGAAGTTTACTCCAGAATAGTCGGGTATCTGAGACCTATAAGTACCTGGAATGATGGAAAACAACAGGAATTCAAAGAGAGAACCCCCTATACAAAGATAGCATAACATATGGAGTTCCTTCTGTTTACCTATCCAAATTGTTCGAAGTGTGAAGGGCTCAAGAGATATTTAAATGAAACCGCTTTGGAGTGGGAGGAATACAATCTCGTCCAGAAGGAGAGCAAATTAAAGATCAGGGAGTTCTTGGGTATCCTCAAGCGAGACGATAAAGGTGCGATTATCATCCCAACGTTGTTGCTCCAGGATGAAGGAGAAGTTCGAGCTGTTCTGAATAGCCGGCAGGAGTTGGAGAGTTGGTTGAAATCAAAGGAATAGAAAAATTCGCCTCTAAAGATTTCCCTGGCTACATTTCCTCCACCTTGTTTCTAGGCGGGTGTAACTTTAGTTGTCCTTACTGCCATAATTCTGATTTAGCCCTGAGGCCGGAAACCCTCCCGACGTATCCTATAGATGATTTCATTCAATTCATGGATTCGAGAAGCGGCTGGCTTGAAGGTATATGTGTTTCAGGCGGTGAGCCCCTTCTTCACGATGATTTAGAAATGCTCCTTCGCCTTATCAAAAAAAGGAAGCTTTTAGTGAGAATTGACACTAACGGCTCCTTTCCGTCCAGGTTAGAATCGTTAATCAAAAAACAGCTCGTTGATAATATTGCCATGGACATTAAAGCTCCCCTGGGGAGATACCAAGAGGTGACCAGGTCAAGTGTTGCAGTGGAGGATATTTCGAACAGCATTGATATTATAAAAAAATCAGGTCTTGAGTATGTCTTTCGGACTACCGCGGTTCCTGACTTGATAGGTGCAGGAGATATAGAGGAAATCAGCAAAATGCTTGATGGTGCCAAGGTCTTCCAGCTTCAACAGTTTATCCCAACAAATACCATTGACAGCGATTTTCTCCAAAAAAAGCCTTATACAAGGGATGTCATGAAGGAATTTGCCAAGATTGCAGAAAGTCATTTTCCAGAAATCAGGGTTGAGGGTATATAAGTGGTGAAACTCAAGGTTAAAAGGATTCATGAAGATGCCAAGCTCCCCCTTTACCAGCATAAAGGAGATGCGGGGTTAGATGTTTTTTCCTCTATAGACTGCGTTTTAGAAAAAGGGGACATTAAGCCGATTTCCTCTGGGATAAAAGTAGCAATTCCTGAGGGTTATGTAGGGTTGATTTGGGATAAAAGCGGCATATCTCTTAAGGGGATTCATAGACTGGCAGGAGTTATCGATTCAGGTTACAGGGGTGAAGTCAGGGTGGTTATGGTCAATCTAGGGGATGAGCCTTTTGTCATCGAGAAAGGGATGAAAATCGCTCAGCTTTTGATCCAGCCCGTAAACGAGGTGGAAGTTGTAGAGACAGAGGAACTTGAAGAGACACCGCGAGGGGAGGAAGGATTTGGCAGTACGGGGAAGTATTAGAAAATCGTGGGACACAAGAAGGTGATTAAATTATTGATCGGAGCTTTTGTAGGTGCTATAGTCGGTTTTCTTTATTATCGCTTCATCGGATGTAAGAGTGGAGCATGTATAATAACGAGAAATCCCTACATTTCCACGATTTACTGGGCTGTGCTTGGGGCTCTTATTGCCAACATCTTATTTTAATTAGGGGGACCCATAATTCTTTGTCTCGCCTTTCCCATTTGTGTTGTATATAATAAAGAAATCGGCTGTGTCCCAAAAGGTTTGATTTAAAAGAATTCCTCTTTTATTCGAGGTTTGTAGTGACTGAAGAGAGCAAAACGATGAGTAATTTCACAGTTATCCTTGTCCAGCCTCAGAATCCTGAGAATATAGGTCTTGTTGCTCGAAACATGAAGAATACAGGATTCGAAAATCTTAGGATTATTAGACAAAGGGAACTGGATTCAAAATCATATAAAACAGCCGTCCATTCACGTGATATATTAGAAAAAACTCGGTTTTATTCGAGTCTATCTGAAGCCACGGGCGACCTTGATCTTATTTTTGCTGCTACTTCGAAAAGAAGGAAAAATTTCCCCTTTTTATCCTTAGAAGATGCTGTGACCAAGATGTTCGAGTTCCCACCAGCTACAAAGATTGGGCTTCTCTTCGGAAACGAAAGAACAGGCCTGACCTCTGATGAGCTCCTCAGTTCGAATTTCAGGTTCGCAATCACGCAGTCTGCGAGACAGCCTTCTTATAATCTTGCCTCTGCTATATTACTGACTTTATTTCACATATATAGCTCTACTGGTCTCAAAAAAACCCAGATTAGTTGGGAGAAGCCCATTTCCCGAAAAGAGCAAGATGAATGCATCCAGCTCGTTTTAGACAAACTAGAGAAAAAAAAGTTTATCCATAAGACCAACAAACAGCATATGACGGAGATGATTTATGACCTTTTCGGGAGATTAGCTATGACCTCTAGGGATAAGAAGTTATTGCTGGCTCTTTTTTCAAAATAGATAGGGTCAGGTCTACACTTTTAACTTATTTATCTTACAAATGCTAAAATTATTGTTGAAAGATATGATTAAGGTTTAAGCTAGTTGTTGAATTGAGATGAAGGAATAAGTTAAAAGTGTAGACCTGACCCTAAAAACTTTAAAAGTGTAGACCTGACCCTAAAAAAGAAGGGAGGAGAGATATGGAAAAAGAAATGAGGGTTTTTTTCCCAGGCGGAAAGCGTGTGGATGCTGAATATAAAGGGTTTTTAATAAATACCGATCAGCCGGTTTACGCTGGAGGCGATGGTTCGGCTCCTGCTCCATTTGATTTATTTTTGATCTCTATTGCTACTTGTGCCGGCATATATGCTCTTTCATTTTGTCAGAATCGAGGAATTCCGACAGAAAAAGCACATCTTGTTATGAAAACAGAAAAGAATCCCGAGACCAAGATGGTCGAGAGGGTTTCGCTCGAGATCCATCTGCCTCCTGAGTTTCCAGAGAAATACAAACAGGCTGTCATCAGAGCTGTAGAAGGCTGTTCTGTCAAAGCCCACATTTTCAGCCCGCCAGCTTTTGATATAGAAGCCAAGATAGGCTAACCTGAATTACTCATAAAAACTGCCGATACTTTTTATTATTTCAGCAATATCAGAAGGAATCCTTTATATTCATCGGCAATTTTTACCCTTACATAAATACATTGGGCTATTGATAAAAATTTGAAAGCTGAGGCAGCCACAGATAATAAAAGCCGCTTTTCAAAGATGGGAGCACATCTTCAAGGCTTTTCCCCTCCAAGAAGGATGATTTCTTTAGGCTGGTTGCATAGATATTTGTTTTCCTCTTGGGATAATAAGTGTAAGCGATGACTTTTGCTTCTTTAAGACGACTCAGAGAGAGGGCTTTCTCCAGGGCTGAATCGAAATAGCCAATCTTATCTATAAGCTTAAGATCATAAGCCTGGCGAGCCGTGTAAACCCGGCCATCAGCAATATCCTTAAGTTTTTCAAAGGAAAGAGCTTTCTTTCTTTTTTCATAGACCACTTCCAGGAAGTTCTTGTAGAGTTCATCGATGATACCTTGAAAAACCTCTTTTTCTTCTTCGCTCATATCTCGGAAGGAACTTCCGGAATCTTTCATTTCTCCTGATTTAATGACCTTCACCTTTATTCCGATTTTTGTGAAGAGTTCCTGGAGGTTTGGAAATATTGAGATCACTCCTATGCTGCCTGTAATAGTAGAGGGATGTGCAATAATATAGTCGCTGGCTGAGGCGATATAATAACCTCCAGAAGCAGCCAGGCCCATCATTAAGCCCACAACAGGGACGCCAGTTTTTTCTTTAAACCTTAATATCTCATTGTACAAAATATCCGAGGCTGTTACCTCGCCTCCAGGAGTGTCTAGCCGAAGGATGACTGCACTGACTGCCTCGTCTTCTGAGGCTTTCTCCAGCCTGTGATAGACCATAGAAAGGAGGTCTTTTTCTCTTTCAAACATGCTGAAGCTGAGGGAAGTTCCGATAATCCCTGAAACATCGAGAATTAAGATTTTCTCTTTGGCCTTGCTTTTTATAAGGACCACTTCTTGAATTTTATCTTTACCCAAGAAATCGAGATGAAAGTGGGGTGCACATCCGGATAGAAGTATACACAAGGTTACAAATAGAACTAAATTTTTTTTCATTTTTTCCTCCTGAAAGCATTCTTTTTAAATTATACCATATTAGCGATTAGACCTTTCCAAACATTAGTTGATAAAGATGGAGACGTCCTCTTTTTGGAAGTCTCTCGAGCCATCGGATATTCTGGGATGGATTCCTCACTCTATTGACTAAAGTGTCTTTAGATGATATACATCGGTTCAGGAAAGAAGTGAAAAGAAATAAATTAAGCTCAATTTTTTGAATTCAGCTCCGTTAATGATTCTAGAATCTTTTTCAGAGATTATAAAAAGAGATAGATTTATTCGGCAGGATTCCCTCGAAAGGGAGTGGAAATGAAAAAAATAAGGGCTTTCATCCTGGCGCATTTTGAAGGGGCAATAATCCTTCTCGTCTTTCTTGGAGTCTTTGCCATTGCCTTTTTAGTTTATTATAAGCTTTCCTTCCTGAACTTTTTCTTCCTTCCTGTCATTCTTTCAGGGTATTTTCTCGGGAAGAGAAAAGCCGTTCTGACCGGAATCTTTTGTGCCCTTTTGGTCATCCTCTATCTCATTTTTTCCAAAGTTTTTACGAATCAGAGCGTACAGTTTTCCTTTGATGAGATCATTACCCTCACCACATGGGCAAGCTTTCTAGTGTTAACTGGCGGTATCATTGGGACAGTTTCTGAACAGAGAGAGGCTAGAGTTGCAAAGTTGAGGAGGTCCTATATCGGAGTTCTGGATATTATGCTCAAGTATCTTGAGGTTGCTGACGACGCTAAGCCCCGTTCACTGAGAGTTTCGTTTCTAGCTGGAAGGATTGCCAAAGAACTGGGACTTAATACATCTGATGTGGAAAACATAAAATCGGCTGCTCTTCTTTTTGAAGCAGGAGACCTGCGCACAAGCCTTCATCTTTTCGAAGATGTGGCCGGTTTCATGGAAAGTGATGTAAAGCTTTATGATACGACATTGGGAGATAAAGAAAAGGTGCTCCTGAGAACAACCGCCTCTTTGTTAAAAGAAGTAGAGCCCCTTCTTGCGGCTTATTTCCAACATTATGTGGAGAAAGCAGATGTGCTTGATAAAAATTTGGAAAATATTCCTCAAGGAAGCAGCATAATAGCTCTTGCTGACTTTTTTGATAAGGTCTCAGCTGAGGTTCCTACCTCACTGGGCGGAAGGGAAATAAAATCTATGATGGATATTGAAGGGCTCGCCGGTCGTGCATTTCCCGTAGCCGCCGTCAATGCGTTGCAACGATTGATCTCTCCTTCATGATTCATCCAGCCTTTTCATGAACTCACGCTGGGTTATTTCCACGGCTATTGTATAACAGAAAATTTGAATCGATATTACTATGATAGTGATGATTTTACTGAAGGGATACAGGCCGTCTCTTGAATGAATTTTGTGGAAAGATGGTGCGTGTGAGATAGCGTTCCATGGTTTTATCGAGATTTGTTCGAGCATAATATGAGAATTTCATTCTATTTTCACAATTAAAGTTCACTATTGCTTTGAATAAAGTGACGATCCCGACAGAAATGAGGCTTTCATAGGAAGTCTCGCAAAGATTGTAATGTTTTCTATAGCCATCTACCTTTTCAAATATTAATTCCTTATATTCAAAGAACATTTTTTCTATTCTATTTCTATCTTTTTGAAGCCTATAATTTTCCTTAAGGTTCGTTTTCATCTTCATCACGCTTATTGGAGTTATCTGGATTTTTTCCCTCAAAACGGATGCACCTCAAAATATTGCTGTTCAGGTGGATTCTAATACCATATATAGTATGAGATGTCAATAGGCTAGCTGCCAGTGGGCCTTTCTGTGCCAGGAATCCCCAATATCGCATTTTTTTAGGCAAATTGGGGATGCACCACTTTCATGTGATCAATTTTGGGAAGCCGCAAATGAGCTGACTATAGTTTAGGCAGGCTTACCTTCTCATCAGATTTCTTTCGCTGAAGATGTTAGGAGATATCGGAATATCAAAATCGATCTTCTTGAGGATCATCTCGGTCTTCGAATTTTTCCTCAATTTATCTTCCATAACAATTTTGGTGGGATAGTATCTTTTCTTGAATGATTGGACGTTAAGTGCTCGCATTACTTTCAACAATTTCCCGCTTTTAGCATAAAGTTCGACTTTGAGGCCGATGAGTTTTTCTTTATCCATCCAAATTTTTTGGAAGAAATAGGTTTTGTTTTCAACCTTTGATTCGAGCTCCAGGACATAGCACTGGGTTCCCTCGAAATTCTCTTCTCCTTGGAGTTTTACCTCGTACTCTTCCCTCAACTCTTCCGCTGTTTCTGTCAAATCCTCATATGAAAAATCCGAACCCATCATACTCTGACGGAGCATGTGCCCGGAGAGGCGCATAACCCTCTCTGCTGAAGGAAAGTAGATTTTGAGAACCTTTCCGATTTTCAGCATTTTTGTTCCTTTATCTCTAGCCGGGCTCAGGAATTCGATAAAGGATTTTTCCGTGCCCTCTGAGTAGCTGATTAGTTCTTTTTTGTTGACCCTATTTCCTATGGTGATGATCATCTCAACTTCAGTATAAGCTGATTCGAACGCCATGTTCTCGTCTCTGCGTTTGAGGATTTCTTCGGCTGTCATCTTTTCTTGTGTATAGCTTTCAGTTAAAAAGCTTATCGTGATTATAATAAGGATAGTCATTAGGATTTTTTTCATTATTTTTTGCCTCATTTTAAGGTTGTTCTTAATGCTTCAACAGGCGCCATCCTCGATGCTTTAATGGCTGGATAGAGAGTAGCAAAGAGTGTCATTCCGATAGCGAAAATAGTTGAGATGAACAGATACGTTAGGGCAAATTTTGGATAGAACACTGAAGTCATAAAAGGGACCGGGAATTCTACTTTTTCCAAAGCCCAGGAATAGTCGATCCCGGTTTTTTCCGTGAGTATAGACAAGCTGCTGCCGATGGCGCCGCCTATTGCTGCTCCGATAGTTCCTATGTATAGCGATTCTGTGAGGATCAGAGAGACAACCCCTCTATCCTTCATTCCCATGGATTTGATGATGCCGATTTCATGGGTTCGTTCGAGAACCGCCATTAGCATTGTGTTGAGAATGACCAAACCAGCAATCATCATGATGATGAACATGATCACTCCTATCATATAGTTAAACCAGGGCATGAAACTAACCATATAATGGTCTTGCCAGGGAACAGCCGTAAGAGTCTCGTCCAGCCCTTTTTCTTTAAGGATTGCTTGAATATTCTCCGTGATTTCAGGGGCTTGAACAGAATCCTTGGCAAGAAGGATAATTTCATGAGATGCTCCCTCACAATCCAGCAGCTCTTGGGCTTTCTCCAAGGGTATATAAAAATAATTTTTATCCAGGACCGGAAAGCCTGTTTCGAATATTCCAGAAACAATGAATGTCAAAGCATAGGTTGAGAAATTGATATCTGTGGTTACAGCGAGCAGTTCGTCCCCGACAGCGACGCCCAGTTTTTTTGCCAGCTTGTAGCCGATTATCATTTCTGACTTTGAATCCTGGATATAATTACCATGGGTAATATACTTTTTGATATTTAAGAAATTTGTTTCCTTTTCAGGGTCTATCCCAAAGCCCAGACACGGCTCATTCTTGTCACCATGGCTAAGCATCAGGTGAAACTTGATTCTTTCGGTCATTGATTTTATCCCTGGAAGTGGAGAGATGGTTTCTTTGAGGTCTTGAGAATTAAAGATCAGATGTTCCTTGGGCAAGCTTTTCTCCAGTCTCAAAAATTCTCTCGCAGCGATTTTCACATGACCGATTTCATTGCGAATCAAATTCTCGAAAAACATATCCACGATTCCGTATACGTAACTCTGAAGAAAAATTATAAAGATGACCCCGAGGGCTATGGCAAAAGAAGAGAGAAATGTGCGCCTCGAGTTCCTCCAAATGTTACGCCATGCTAATTTTGCTATAGCCTTCATTATTCATGCCTCAATGCTTTTATTGGGTCGAGTCTTACAGCCTTGTAGGCTGGATAGAGGCTGGCCAGGATAGAAACTGCTGTTCCGAAAATAAGCGTGAAAACCAGGAGCCCAAAGGTTATATCCCCGTAAAAAACATCTTTAACAGGATAGGCAGCTTCGGCGAGCTCAGCGTACCTCTCCCCTAAGCCTAAGGCAGAAAGACGATATCCCTTCACTTCTAGGTACCAGCCTCCCAGACCTCCAATGAGACAGGCTGCAAGAGAACCGAAGAAACCGATGATTGCACCTTCAAAGATGAAGAGCAACATAACCTCTAGTTTTTTCATGCCCATGGCAGCGAGCATCCCGATTTCCTTTATTCGCTCAAGCACAGCCATGAGCATGGTATTGACGATTCCCAGAGTAGCAATGAGGAGCATGATGAGAGGAATGATAGCTTGTAATCGTGCTCTAGTTCTGCTGAATTCGATAAAATCTGAAGCCAACTCTTCATATGTATAGACATCATAATTGTTGCTAATGGCTTTCAACTTGCTTTGGATGGATTCCTTCATTTCTACAAGTCTGTCTTCGCTTTTAAGACGTATAGAAATTTCAGTCGCATGGGAATCCAGGCTTAGGCTTTCTTGAGCGAGGGAGAGAGGGATGAAGATGGTTGAACTGTCCACCTGCGGATTTCCGGTATCCACAATTCCTTTTATCTCCAGATCCAAGGCATTCCACACAAAATCTTCTATAGAGAAGAACATTCTGACGACGCACGTATCCCCGACTTTTAATCGCATGTCTTTAGCTAAACCTATCCCGAGAAGCGCAGATTGATCTGAAGCTTCCAGATAGCTCCCCTCAATGATGGATTCTTTTAGGTTAAACGCTCCCGGGTCAGCTTCTGGTTCAAAAGCCACTCCTAAGCAAGGCAGTTCATCCAATCCGTTTATGAGAGAAGCGCCAAAGAGTACCCGGGCCTCCATGCCCTGAAGTTCGTCTGTTTCTTTGAGCAGGTCTTTGATTCTCTGGGGATTATCGATCGTAAGATCTAGAGGGAATTCATCTTGTTTCTCGAAGTATCCGTCAGCTAGAATCTTGAGATGTGCTGTCTGGCTATTGATGATATTATCCAGTGCCTGCCTGTTTATGCCGTTGTAAAGGGCCATGCCGAGGAGCATCAGACCCAGCCCCCAAGAGATGGCCATGAAAGTTATAAAAGTTCTCCTCTTGTAACGGAAAACATTCCGGATGGCAAGCTTAAGAAACATTTTCATGTTTGGCTCACTTTCTGATCAGATTCAATTTTTCCATCCCTGAGTTTTATGAGTCTTCTGGCAAAATCCATGACCATTTTGTCATGGGTGGAAAAGATAAAAGTCGTGGATGTTTTTTGATTGAGTTCGAGCATGATATTCAAGATTTCTTCACCTGTTTTGGAATCAAGGTTTGCTGTCGGTTCATCAGCCAGAACAAGCTTTGGATTTTTGGCCAGAGCTCTGGCTACGGCCACCCTCTGCTGCTGGCCGCCGCTCATCTCATTGGGACGGCGATGGATAAAATCTTTGAGTCCTACATCAGTTAAGATTTCCTCGACACAGTGCTTTCTTTCCTTCGGGTCTTTCGCTCCTTCCAGGATCAAGGGAAACTCCACATTCTCTGCAGCTGTTAGGACTGGAATCAGATTGAAAGTCTGGAACACGAATCCGATTTTGTGGCGGCGGACATCAGCCAGTTTGGAAGTGGATAATTCTGTGATATTGTTATTATCTAGATAGACTTCGCCCTCGGAAGGCTTATCCAGACAGCCGATGATATTGAGGATCGTTGTTTTTCCAGAGCCTGATGGCCCGGCAATAGAGAGAAATTCTCCATCTTCGACAGTGAAGGACACCCTTCTTAGAGCTGGGTGATCTATTTTTCCGATGCGATAGATTTTGGTGATGTTTTCAAGCTTTGCTATAGGCATTTCTCACTCCCATTTTAAAAATGAATCTTGAGCCAGATAAATAATATATCATTTCCCCCTTCTCGGTTAAACTCTCCTCCTTTTTTACCCATCAAAAAGAATATGCCTGTCCTCAAAGAGACGTTTTGAGCGACTTCATACTGAAGGCTAGGGCTTAGGATGTAAGATCCATCAGTCAAGTTTCCGATATAGGTTGTACTGGCGGAGAGAAAATCAGTCAAGCTGTAGCTTAAAGACGACATACAGTATTTTTGTCCTAAGGTGAAACGGTCTCCTTCTAGAAGTTTTTCATAGTCATACAGAGCCTTGTCTTTTTCGCCACTCTCATCGTAGAAGAATTCATTCAACCAGAGGATTCCTCTCTTGTAGGGAAAAGTATAATCGAAGCCGATTACAATTTTTAGATTATTCTCTAAAGGAGATGAAAAATATCCTCCCTCAAACCACCAACCGATTATGTTTTCTCCACGGAAGTCTATTCCATAGATAGTTTCGTTTTTCATCCCATAGCGGATTAGATTCACAGCCATATCCACACCCTTATATTGAGTCTGAACACGAATCCCTGATTTAGAGGATTTGAAGTTTTCCTCTGGGGAGAAGACCCCGGTAATACCTGAAGCCTGCCCCATGGGAATGTATATTTTGAAAGCGCTGACTCCGGGTTTTTCCTCTCTGGGTTCGAAGATATTGACACGGTTAAAAAGATCTAAAGGTGCCCAGATGTAAGACACTCCCATGGCCACTCGCTGCTTTCCGATAGTAACGTCGAACTTGGGAAAGTAGAGATCGATGTAAGCCCGGTCCAGAGTTGTTTGAGTCGAGTTTTGTTGAGTATTATTTCCATAAGCTCCCAAAGGGCCTTTTATGATTCCGTGAAAAGTAAAGAAATCGATAGCCAGATTTAACGAGATGTTTTTGGCGACAGAAGATTTGAATTGAAGACGAAGGCGGTTGTAATCGCCAAGGGAAAATTTTTCGGAGATGTCGTTCAGGTTCATGTTGCCCCTTTTAAGGATAAAGAAGCGGTTTTCAAAATAGCCGAAGATATCGATATCAGCATGAAGAGTGGATAAACAGCTCAGCAGAATGAAAAGGAGAGGGAAAATTTTTACCTTTTTTATCATTGCGGCATTCTATCTTATCATTTTTTGCGATTTTTTCTATAGACCAAAACAGATATTTTTAGTATTAATGGGATAGTTATTTTGTCTGAAAGGAGTCAGTTATGAGAGATGCAAGAAAATTATTTGTAGCGATTTCAATTATTTTACTTTGCCTATTATTGAATCAAGGGCTGAGAAGCGAAACAAGAGGGGTAGAGCATGGCCAGCGGTATGGCCGGTTAGTAATAAGGAATGTCGTTGTAGTTGATGGCAAGGGTACGCCGCCGAGAGGCCCCTTTGATATCATCGTCGAAAGCAATAAGATTCAGTCCATCCGGTCTGCAAGCAGAAGAAAAGATGCCTATGCTAAGGAAGAGCATGTTCTTGATGGAACAGGAATGTACCTTCTCCCAGGCCTGATCAACATTCATGCTCACATCCATGAAGGCCGCGCTGGCAAGCCCCTTCCTTTTGAATATCTCTACAAACTCTGGCTGGCCTGCGGCATAACTTCAATCCGGGATGTGGGAAGCAACTATCAAAAGACGATAGGGGAGCGCCGTAAGAGTCAGGAAGGCTTGATCACTGCACCGCGGATATTCCTATATATGAGTGCTTGGGGAAGCACGGCTGAGCAAGTTCGCAAAAGGATACAAGAGATTAAAAAACGAGGCGGAGATGGTGTGAAAATTTTTGGCATGGACCGTGATGTCATGAAGGCAGCTCTGGACGAAGCCAATAAGCTGGGTCTCAGGGTTGCCCATCACGTAGGGGTTGAAGAAACAGATGCCTGGGATGATGCGAACTTCGGAGTAACTTCTATCGAACACTGGTATGGTGTTCCTGATGCAGCCCTGCATGGTTCACAAAAGTTTCCCTATTGGTACAATTACAGCAATGAGAGCGACCGCTTCCGGTATGCAGGACGTCTCTGGCGGGAAGCCGACCCCAAGAAGCTAGCTAAAGTTCTTAAGACTCTTGTCGGGAAAGGAGTTACCTGGTGTCCGACATTTGTAATCTATGAAGCCAACCGAGATCTCCTGCGGGCTATGAATCAACCCTGGTTTGAAGATTATCTGCATCCAGCTGTGGAAGAATATTTTAAGCCCAATCCTCGTCATCACGGCTCCTATCATTGGAACTGGACAACAACAGATGAACTCTTCTGGCGGGAGAATTATAGAATCTGGATGAAGGCTGTCCAGGAATTCGCCCGTATGGGAGGCGTGGTCGGTGTCGGCGAAGACGCTGGCTACATTTACATGCTTTACGGTTTCAGTCTTATCCGCGAGTTAGAGCTCCATCAAGAAGCAGGATTTCATCCAATAGACGTTATCCAGCATGCAACAGGCAACAACGCCAAAATATTAGGGGTGGAAGAGAAGTTGGGTCGAATCCGAGCGGGCTACCTTGCTGACCTCATTCTAGTGGATGAAAATCCTCTGGAGAACTTGAAGTTTCTCTACCCAACCGGTGTTCAGGATTTAAAAGACGGAAAGCTTGTTTCAAGGGGTGGGATCAAATGGACGATCAAAGATGGTATTATCTATCATGCTCCCGCGCTGCTTGAAGATGTGAAAGGAATCGTGTCAAAGGCAAGAAAAAAATAAAAAAAGGGGACAGTCCCCTTTTTCTTTACATGAAAAGGGTTATCCATCAGAAAAAGAGAAAAAGGGGACTGTCCCCTTTTTTTATTTTTTGGCGATGACTTTTAAGGCTCGAGGAAGGACTTTAAATTCTATTCTATCCTTTGAGCCAAGAAACTCTCCGTTGTACTGAACAGGGAGATTGTGGCCTCGAATGATCATTTTTTTTGCTTTAAAGTGTCTCTGCGTTCTTTGATAGAATCCAAAATATATGAGAGGGAAACAAAGTAAATATTTTAGTCCGCTCGTTTCGAAGAGAGTAATATCGAGGAAGCCGTCATCGATTTTTGCTTTAGGAGCGATTTTCCAGCTATAGCCAAAATAATTTGTCTTTCCGACAACACAATCAAGGAATCTTATGTTCAAAATTTTTTTATCAAAATGTTCTCCGGAATCATCTATGCCGTCGATGAGTTCTATTTCCCTCTCTTCTCTTTGGAAGGTGAAGAGGATCCTAGATGCTAATATATGTCCGAATAAACCTTGAATCTTGTGCTGAAGCTTCACCTCAGTGACTTTGGCTGTTGCCCCTACACTGGCGAATCCAGCCGTTTTTCCCTCTAGATGGATGAGATCGATTTCATGGATTGATCCTTCATGGAGCAGGTTCATGGCTTTTTTCACATTCTTGGGAATCCCGAGAGATTTACGGAAAGCGTTTCCGCTTCCAAAAGGAAGGATTCCCAAGAGGGTTTTTTTCCCCTTTTGTGCTTCGATGATGCCTTGAATAACGTCGGCAACAGTTCCATCACCTCCAACAGCTACTATTGTTGTTTGAGCTAAGCTCATCTCCTTTGTTTTTTCAATCGTGTCTCGTTTGCTTCCCTGGATATCGATTATTTCTCCCGGCCAATTATCCTGGATATGATTTCTCAGCTTCTTCCTTCGGGCCCATTTTCTGTTAGCAGCTTGAGGATTAACGACAAAAAAGAATTTTTGATCAGTGCTATTTTTTTTTCTCATATCGATCTCGAGTGTATTTTACTTATAGCATCTGGCAATTTTGAAGTCAAAGGATGTCCCACGTAATTTAGTCGGGAAAACATAAAAAAGGGGACAGGTTATTTCTTCTGTCTGTTTTTCAAAAATCTTCTCAGTAAGGGGATATTGGCGACTAAAATCAGAATAAAAAAGATCACTACTAACAGATAGTCAGGAATCTTAATCATATGACCTAGTAGAGCGAAAATAAAGAATCGTGGAGTTCTGGAAAGGAAAACAGCAAGGAGGTACTTTACCCAGGGGTAATGGGCGAGTACAACCAGGAAGCGGAAAGGATAGAAAGGAATGGGTGTAAAGCCTGCCACCAGGAGGGCAATAAAAGGAGCTTTGTTGAAAAGGTCTACAATTTTAGTCACAAATTTTCTATGTTGAATTTTCTTAAAGAAACTACTATCTGTCACAAATTTAAAGGCAGAATAATTGAGTGCCTCTGTCATCACCGTACTGATGACGGCTACTATGGCAACGGTTAGAGGTTGGTAGAATTTGCCGAAATAAAGAAGAACGGGTTCATGGGGGACAATGGCGATCAAGAACTCTGAAGGGAAGCTATAGAAAAAGAGGACCCACAGATTCTTGCTTCTTTTGATTTCCTCTGAGCTAAACCATAATACTAGTAGCAAAACGATCAAAACGATTTCCAGAATGAATATGGACAGTTTTATTTTGGAGGCAGGAGATTTTTTCCCTTTGAGTGGCGAGGAGTCGAGGCTTTTGTTTCTACTCATCGGTCCAATTTTTCTCTATCTTAAATACATCTTTTTATCAGCGAGTTTCTTTTTATTCAGGAGATAGATTGAATATGATTTCACTCCAATCAATGCAAAAGCGATAATTGTGGCTATGATCTGGAACTGAGGAAGAAAAATCAGGATCAAAGTGACAGCAGTGGAATTGAAGAATCTACCTGGAGAGCTAAAATTGAGTAGATACACTGTTCTGTCGACTTTGTGGAAGTAGATAGGAGAGATGAGGTCGTACTTTAAAAATTGGTAGCTCAGGTAGAAATCGATAAAAGCGAAATCGACAAGGTAGACGGCGACGGGAAAGTACAATTGAGGATGGAAGTAGAGAAAGTTCACATAGAAAAAAAGGATTTCCACGCGGTCGGCAATGATATCAATTTCAGCTCCTAGGATGGTCTCCTGCTTGAATTTACGAGCATAAAATCCATCAAGGACATCGCCAAGCCAGTGAATCCCCAAGCCTATGAAGTTGTGGGTGGGGCTCTGTTTAATGATAGCGAGAATAAAAAAAGTGAGAGAAAGGACCAATCGAAGTAAGGTCAACAGGTTAGGTTCGCTGTAGAAGCAATTGGGTTCTTTCGGTTTAAATGGTCTACATTTCAATTTTTAAACTTCTTCTGTAAGAATTTTTCCTCAATTTCAATAAAGCGTCATCGACTTTTCGATTCAAAGTCCTCAGAAGTCATCTCGATTTTTCGAGGTAACGGAGGATCATACTCGCCGTTTCCGTCTACATCTACGAATACGGGATTTGTCAGAGCATAGGGGAGGATGGCCTTTTCGAGGAGTCCACTCCAGTGTGTACTCTGTAAGACAGGAAAGAGACTCTCTTTGCCTAAGACCTCTACTATTATGTAGGAGTCTCTATTCAGTTTCAGCCCAATTTCCCCCATGAATTTTTGAATGACTTCTTTTGCAGTTTTTACAGGAAATATGATTTTTCTTTCTCCATTCACGATTATTCGTACCTCATCTACGGCAATCCATGGAGCACTTTTGACTTTTATCCAGACATCCACTCTACCGCTTCTTTCTGTAAATGAATCACCTGATGAGTATTTGCCATTGACTTTAAGCTCCACAATTGGACCGTTGCTCGAAAAGGAGTGACCTTTTTTAATCGAACGGGCAAGGGCATCCCAGTTCAGATAATCACCCTTTTTTCCTTCATAAACTGCATACGTGCGGGAATAACCTGGTTCTTCCCTGTCTATAGAGTGAGTATCTGAAGAACCAGTGAGCGGGAAATAATAACCACGGTTCAGAAGATGAAACCAATCTTCAATAGACTCATAATTGGAGGAAGAATAGAAATAAGGTCCGTTCATGACTTCCAGCACATCGAAAGATATATCGAAATGCTCTCGAGCAAAAGCTGCTGACTCCTTATCCAATTTATAGTTATTGAAATAACCTAAATCCTCTGAACGAGGGTGGTTCACTTGAAGGATGGCTTCTGGGTCTTTTGTACGGCTGGCTTTAAAAAGTGGAGGAACCTCTTCAGCGAGAGGGTAGATGGCGCCGTTATATTCCTCATCCGGCCTGTATTTTAAAGGAAAAGTATTATAATGGATTAAGCCGCTGAGAGTGACTTCACTGCCTGCTATTACAGCCAGGTATTTATTCAAACCAAGTTTTTTAAGCGTGGGGTAGTAGTCCGTGATGATATTGTGGTCTGTGGATATAGCCACATTGACTCCTTCGGCTACAACGGATTTTATCCTTTCAGGGATGCGCGTTCTTCCATCCGAATTCTGGGTGTGCATGTGAGGGTCCACGGAGATAAGATTGGGAATTTCTATCACTCTATCTATAAGGAAAACCAATTCTTGTCTTTCATCCTTGAATATTTCAACAATTTTTTTATCCAGAGAATATTCTGGTCCTCTCGATGCGGTTATAAGATATGTTCCTACAGGGAGCTTCACTTCTATTCCGTCTTCTTTAGGGAAGCAGGAGTTTTTAAAGGTTTCCCAATACTTTCCATTTTTTATGGGGTTATCGGGTTTAAAATAGGGCGTTTTTGTCTGCGCCAGACCGATAAAAGTAACCTTTCCTGGGACAAATTCTTCCTTTTTGTTTTTGATTTTCACTTTTACTCGTCCACAAGGAATGTCTTCGAGAATGCACCAGTTTTCCTCGCCTTTCTGAACTGCCATGAGTCCTTCGCGGACCGCTGGGAAGAAATTTGCCCTGACTTTATAGAATCCTTTGGGGAGCGAAATGTTGAGTGAAAAGGAATTTTCAAGAAACGAACGAAAAAAGACAGAGGAGGAGAAGGCATCTCTGACAATGACTTCCATTAAGTTCCCGCCAAAATTCTTAAAGTGAATGGTGGCTTCCTCAAGCTTGATGTCTAAAATTTCGTAGATTTTCTTTAATAGTTGTTGGTGCTGGGTATCCACAAGCAGTATATGACGAATCTCATAGACATCCTTGGGAGCTAACCTTCCTGGCAAGGCTTCGTCTTCCTCGGGTATAGGATTCTGATTGACCCAGGCTAAGTAGAAGCCATTTTTCTGATAAACTCGAAAATTCAAGCCTGGATGTTTTTTCCTGTTGAAAGGACTAAAGTAATACCTGTGGAGAGGATCAAAATAAAGGTAGTAATTCAGGTCTTGAATTTCTTTTTTTCCTGTGTTGGTCAGGGTTGAAGCGATATCTATTCTTCCTTTTTTAGGAAAAAATTGATAAGTTGTCTCGACACTAGCTTTTTCTCCCCTTTTTCCAATATAGGCGGCTTGAGCTTCAAAAATAAGGGTATCTCCTTGAAGAGATTCTTTTAGGTGTTCCACAGAGCTAAAGGTTATATATTTTCTTCTCTCATTTATCTTAAAAACCGGGGACCCGATATTCAGGTTGTTCAGCAAATTTTTTCCAGCAGGAACGAAGCTAATAATACTTCCCATGGCGTTAGCTCGAACATAGTTGTTTAGGGTTCTTATTGGCCTTTCAGTCCCGCCGATTATTGTCAGATATTTTCCGTCAGAAATGAGAATATCCCCAGCCTTCCAATGGCTGCAGAATTCTTCTGGAAGATCGTCTGCACCCTTTATGACCTTTACCTGAAATTCTGCACCGTAGAGAAAAAGAGGGACGATTAAGAAGAACGTTATTGACAGAATTTTATTGATGGCCTTCATAACGTGCCCTCCTAATGTATAAATAGCTCTTTGTTTGAATTCATATAAAGGTATTTACAATATACTAAAAATAGGATGAATTCAAATTTTTTTTGAGAAAGGGGGATACAATTCTTAATTGCAAAATAGGGTAAAGATTTTAGTAATCTCCTATGAGCAAGGAAGCATCCTCAAAACCGCGAAACAGTGGCAGTCATGCAAGCTGATTCGTCAGCCCACGGATTTTTCCCAGCGTGGAATATCCGCTTATTCCTCGGCTCGCTCTCCTCTTCGAGGAACCATGCCCGCTCGCCTCCGGATGACTTCCTCATCAGCTTGCGTGACTGCTTTTGATAGTGTCACGGAAATAGAGACGCTAACTATGAGCAATTAAGCATTGTTTCCTCACTTTTTTTCCTATAAAATCGTCATTTATCCATAGTATAATTACGGAAGCTTGTTAAGAATGCAAGAACTAGAGAAGATACACGAGATCAAAGGAAGGAAGTTTCTTTTTAGAGTGGAGGACTCAAACAATCACGATGATTACTTGAAGTACGAGGAGATAAGAGAGGAGATTTGGGGTGATCCGAAGGATAACCTGGCAGGCACGCGAAACATGATATGCGAGAATTTTTTTCATGAGGGAAGCAGTCTTTTTATCGGAGTTTTTGTTGACGATGGAAAAGGTCGGTTCAAAGAAGACAAAGAACATTTAGTCGGATTTTCTTATGGTTTTATCGGAGTCAAGGACAAAAAGATTGGATTCAGAGAGCTTCCCAACATTCAGTTTTATTCCCAATATACAGGAGTGAGAAAAGATTTTTATCGTTTGGGTCTTGGGATATTGATCAAAGAATTTCAGAGAGATAAGTTGATAGATGTGTTCGGGATCCATACTGTAATATGCACCTTTGATCCTCTGACTGGAGTGAATGCTTACAGGAATATCCACCACTTTGGGATGGATGTCTTAGAATACAAAGAAGCTTTTTATGGAGAATTTGAAGGATTTTTAAATAGACTGGATATTCCGTGTGACAGGTTTTTCGTCTCATGGGACCTGGAAAAGAAGATAGATAGGCCTGAGTACGATTTGGAATCTTTGATTAACTCCGGTCAAATCGCAGTCAGCGCGGATTCGGTTGAAATAGAAGGCAGAAGTGGGCCGCTTGAGCTCGAGGTTGTTAAAGAATTAAATCTTGATCTGGAGCATGAGTTCTTGTTGGTTGAAATACCTCTTGATTTTTATAGGATGCTCAGGGAGACAGACGTGACCGATGACAAAGTAAGGAGCATACCTTTAGATTGGAGGATGAAGACTAGGAAGGCATTCGAGACTTTGCTTGAAAGAGGTTATAGGATCATTGATTTCCGACAGATCGAAGAAGATGATGGTAAAAGGAGCTTCTATATTTTAAAAAAGTGAGTAACTTGAATTATTCATAAAAAATGCCCATGCTTTCTGCAATTATCGCAATTCGTGAATAATCCAGGATATTTAAGAGAGAATTATCCTCTATCCATTATGGGAGGAAAAACATGGCTGTAACAAAAATTTCCTATTTTCCGAGAGTGTCAATTCTTGTTTTGGTTTTCTTTCTTTCAGGAGCATTTATCTCCGCCCAAGAAGAAGGAGACCCCCTCATTCTGCAGGAGATGTCTTGGACAGATGTGAGGGATTACCTAAAAACAAACGATATGGTGATCATTCCTCTTGGAAGCACAGAGCAACACGGTCCTCATTTGCCCTTAGGCACGGATTTTTATGAAGCTTTGGGTATGTGCAAGTTGATTTCTGCTAGGACAGGAGTAGTGATTGCTCCGGTTCTTCTGGCTGGATATAGCGTTTATCATTCTGGATTCGCTGGAACCTTGAGCCTTAAACCTGAGACCATGGAGCAGGTCCTTTTCGAGACTTCAGAAATTCTTATGAAATATGGATTCCGCCGGATTATGTTCTTCAACTATCATGGAGGAAATCGAATCGCAGAAAGCAATGTCATCCATAGAATCAACCACGCGACAGAGGCCATTGCCGTATCTATCGGAATAGGGGCATCCTTCCAGGGAGGGGGAGAAAGAGTGGAGGGAGTCGAATATGATCAACATGCAGGGATCCATGAAACATCCATCATGCTCTACCTCAAACCCGAATTGATAAAGATGGAGCGAGCCGAAAAGCCGAAACTACATTTCACACCTAAAATGCTAGAGCTGCTGACTTTGAGCCGAGAAAATCCAGATTTGATGGCTGTCTTAGGCGCTTTGCAGGGAGTACCATCTGAAACGAAAAAAGGTGGAGCCAGCCATGAACTTTCGAACAACGGAATCTGGTCTACTGGAGATCCAAAGAGAGCGACAAGAGAGTTTGGAGAAAGGGTCGTTCAAAGAATGGTGAGTCAGGCTGTAAAGTTCATTGAAGCTTGGAAAAAGGCTAGGAAGTAATAAGAATGAATAAGTCAGGTCAACAAGGAGAAATAATATGGAGAAAATTAGTACGCAGGTTGAAAGCGCTATCAAGGAAGCTATTAAATTAGAGATTGACGGAAAAAACTTTTTTTCACACGCATCAGAAATCACACATAATGAACTTGGAAAGAAGATGTTTCAGAGGCTTGCTGATGAAGAGGTGAAACATCTCGAGGCTTTTAGCAAGCTATTCACTTCTATTCTCAAAGAAAAAAACTGGAAAAAGTTTATCAGAGGAGAAGAACTCAAAGAGAAATCTCCGCTGATTGAGGAATTGGCTTTAAGAATGAAGAGAGCAGAAGGGAAAAGCGATATAGAGGCTTTAAGCATAGGAATGGAGCTTGAAGAGAAGGCCATAGAATACTTTCGGAGATCTGCAGAAGAAGTGGATGATCCTCAAGCGAGGGAGATCTTTTTAAATATATGCGAGGAAGAGAAGTTCCATTACGATATGCTCCAGTCGCAGCGTGACTCCCTGACCCATTCAGGATTCTGGTTAGACAGTGCGGAATTCCAGATGGACGGTAAGTTTTGAATATTGTAAAATAATTTTACAAAAAATTTCGATATTTTTTAAAAGACCTTTCTAACTTACTCATATTCAAAGAGTTAAGCAACGAGGAAATTTGGCATAAAAATTGCCATTTATTTACCATTGGTCTAATATATACTTAGGCTATAGGGAACAGTAAAATGGCAAAGGACTTCAATACACGCGCAGCCCTTATCATTTTTCTTGTTCTTAGCTTAGCGCTACCTTTGCTTAACTTCTACCAAGAGCCTGTCCGAAAAAAACCTCGCTACGGAGGAGTTTTTCGGGTGAAATCTTTTGCCAACGAATTCCGAGGGCAATTCGACCCTACAAGTCCGGAATCTTTTATCTTCGTGTCAGAACAGATTTATGATGGATTGGTCAAGCTGGATAAGAACTTGCATATTGTGCCTTGTTTAGCTGAGTACTGGGAGATATCTCCGGATAGTAAGAAATATACATTCTATTTGAGAAAGAGAGTTAAGTTCCATCACGGGAGAGAGCTTACCGCCGAAGACGTGAAATTTTCTTTTGAACGCCTCCTCGATGCGGAAACCAATTCTCCTTACTATCAATTCTTCCTTCCGAGAGTTGTCGGAGCCAAAGATTTTAGAGAAGGGAAAGCCGAAGATGTGGAGGGATTTAAGGTTCTGAATAAACATACTTTCGAAATCTATTGGACGCGACCTTTCGTCTCTGCACTTTATCTAATGGGCATGCATTTTTGTAAGATTCTTCCCAAAGACCTTGTTCTTGACCAGGGAAGAGGTTTTTTCCGAGAACCGAGTGGCACAGGACCATTCAAGTTTGATTACTACTTAAGAAGTCCCAGATTGGATATCGTAGGCGTCCGAATGAAACGATATGAAGAGTACTTTAGAGGAATGCCCTATCTTAGTGCCGTGGAATTCAGCCCTCATTACACCCTGGATCATTTTATAAATGATGAGATCCATTCCATTCCAGTTGTATCAGAAAGATTAATCGGAAAGAATTACCAGGTCTTTCAGGACGGATCGCTCCATCCCATATTCTTAGGAATGAGCTGCCACATCCCTCCTCTCGATAATCCTGCAATCAGGAGAGCTATTTCATATGCAATCGATAAAAGAGAAATGGCTCGAGCGACCTATGATATGAGATATGTGCGCAAAGTGATAAACAACTTTATTCCTTCAAGACTACCTGGTTTTTTCCCCAGAGATGATGAGAATATGTTTGATATTGAAAAGGCCAAAGATATCTTTTTGAAGACCGGTTTCCCAGAAGGAGAAAATTTCCCTACGCTTACCCTTCTTCTTGAGGGCCCAAGAACGGATTTAAAATTTAAGATTTATAGAGAAATAAGGAGACAGCTCGGCGCATTGGGTGTTGGATTGAGGTTGAGATATTACAGGTCATCCAGTGAAATCCAAAGATTTGAAGACCCTTATTTGATTTTTATCGGGAAGATAATGAACTTCCCTGATCCTGAGGATATCATTCGCCCTTTATTTTTCTCAAAATCTGTGTTCAATGTTTTCGGCTATGATAATCCTGAGCTGGATAGGCTTTTGCAGGAGGCTGAAATAGAAAGAAGTTGGACCAAGAGGATAAAGCTTTTTAGGAAAATTGAAGAAATCCTTCATGCGGATATCCCTGCTTTTCCTCTTTTTTCTCATCAAAATAGAGTAGCTATACAGGCAAACGTCAGGGGATTAGAAGTGCCTCCTCTGGGCTTCTATTACCTTAATGCTAAAAAGATATGGCTTGATGAATAAGAACAGGAAACTGATATTGCCCATACGTATGTCCCTTCAGACAAGGTTCATGCTCCATGTAATCGTTCTGCTCACTGTACTAGTGCTCTTGATTTTCTTCGTTATCGAACTGAGAGAAAGGGATGCGATTTTTGAGGAGCAGAAGAGCAAAGGAGTATTGATAGCTAAGAACATTGCTCAATTAAATTTGCAGCCACTTATTCAATGGGATGAAGAAGGGATCCAAAGGAATATTGAGGAACAGGTAAATGGAGAAGTTGTCTATGTCATCTTCTATAATCGTTTCAATAATCTTTTTGTGGCCACTCCTTTTATCAGGGATTACGAAGAGAATTATCGGTACGGCCGTCTAGGAGAGGATGCCGATAGAGAAACTTTCCTCTTTGAAAAGAAAGATTTATTAGACAGGGATACAGGACAGATCCTGAGGGTTCTTGAAATTGAGGTTCCCATTTTTGCGGGAGATTCTCCAAGTAGATGGGGCTCTATAATGATCGGCCTTTCGTTGGAAGAGATGCGAGCAGAGATTCGTCAGACACGCTTTTGGTTGGTTGTGATACACGGCATAGGGCTTCTGGTCGGTATAGGAGGGGCAATTTTATTAGCCAGAAGAATAGCAAATCCCCTGAAAAGATTGGCAGAGGGAACAGAAAAGATTTCCAAAGGAGATTTTTATCACAAAATTCCTATCACCTCCCAGGATGAAATCGGAAATTTGGCTCAGAGCTTCAACGAGATGAGTCATCAACTCCTCCTGACGAGGGAAAGAATGGAAGAAGCACACAGGAAATTAATCCAAGCGGAAAAACTTGCCTCTATTGGACGCCTTGCAGCCGGAATCGCTCACGAGATTAGAAATCCTTTGACTTCAGTCAAACTGAACATTCAAAAGCTGCTCCAGAGTAATCGATTAGACAAGATAGAAGAAGAACACTTGGGCTTATCGCAGAAGGGGATAACCCAGATGGAAAAATTTGTGAAGGAGCTTCTGAGTTTCACTCGCGATTCTGAACTAAATCTAGAGCAATTTTCCATCGAGCAGATAGTTGATGAAGCCGTCAAAATGATGGCAGATTCTTTGGAGTTGAAAAAGGTAACGCTGGAAAAGAATATCGAAGAGGGATTGCCTCAAGTCTTGGTGGACGGCGACAAGTTAAGACAGGTTTTTTTAAACATTTTGCGCAATGCTTATGAAGCTGTGGAAGAAGGAGGAAAGATAAATCTCTCTCTTTCTTACTTCCAAGAAGACTCTATTGGAAAAATCAGGATTCTCATTTCCGATAATGGCAGTGGAATCCCAGCGCATGACAGGGAAGTTATCTTTGAACTTTTCTATACAACTAAATCTTCCGGAATTGGTCTGGGCCTAGCCAATGCGAGAAAAATTATTGAAGAACATAAAGGTTCTATAAAAGTTAGGGATAAAGAAGGGGAAGGTACTTCTTTTGAAATCATTATTCCCAGTGAGGAAGAAAAATGAAATCAATATTAGTCGTTGACGACGATCCTTTGATCAGGAAGACTCTTTCGTCTCATCTTTCGAAGGAAGGTTTTGAAGTCATCCTTGCTGAAGATGGTGAGGAAGCGCTTCGAAAATTCGAGGAAAGCTTTCCTGAGTTGATTATTCTAGATATTCGTCTTCCCGATTTGGACGGCCTTGAAGTTTTATTGAAGATAAGAGAAAAGAATGATGATGCCTACGTAATAATTATGACCGCTTACGATGATATGAAGACAACCGTAGAGGCCATAAAACTGGGTGCCTTTGAGTATTTGGTCAAACCTCTTGATTATGTTGAACTGGATCTAACCATAAATAAAGCTATCCGAATAAGAAGCTTGGAGGAAAAAGTCACCTATCTAGTGGAAGAGATACAGAGGGAATACACCATAGATAATATCATCGGTCGTTCCCCGCAGATGAGAGAGGTGTTTAAGTTGATCGGATCAGTAGCTAACACGAGAACCAACGTGCTCATCCATGGAGAAAGTGGGACAGGAAAGGAGTTGGTTGCTAAAGCGATTCACTATAACAGCCCTTACAGAGGAGAACCTTTTATCGTCATCAATTGTTCAGCGATCACAGATACACTGCTGGAGAGCGAACTGTTTGGTCATGTTAAGGGTGCTTTCACCGATGCTGTTTGTGAAACAAAGGGAAAGTTTGAGATTGCTGGCAAGGGCACCTTATTCCTTGATGAGGTAGGGGATATATCTCCCAATCTCCAATCCAAGCTTTTGAGAGTCATCGAAACAAAGGATTTTATGAAAGTCGGAGGGGAGAAAATCCTAAAGGCAGAAGCCAGGATAATCGCTGCCACTAACCAAGCCCTCAAATCATTAATTGAAGAGGGAAAATTCAGAGAAGACCTCTATTATCGTTTGAAAGTGGTTGAAATATCCATGCCTCCACTACGAGAGAGAAAAGAGGACATCCCCGATTTGGTTGCTTATCTTTTGGAGAAAATAAACATAGAACTTCGAAAGAAAGTGAAGAAGGTTCCTCCTCAGGTTATGAAGCTCCTGATGAATTTTCCCTGGAAGGGGAACGTCAGGGAATTGGAGAATGCTTTAACCAGTGCCGTCATCCTCGCTAAAGGAGATGTTATCCTTCAGGAAAATCTGCCTCTGGAGACCGGAGAAAAAAAACTTTTTCCAAAAGAACTTGTTCCCTTAAGAGAAGTTGAGAAAGACTATATCCAACATGTCTTGAAGACATCAAAAGGCAACAAGACTCGAACAAGCAAAATCCTGCACATAAGCCGTCCTACCCTGGACAAGAAAATAAAAGAATACAAGCTCAACCTTTAATTTGTAATTTAAAAAGTAGCCTGTCTCCTTTTTTCCTGGATTATGCATTTCCCGGTTAATACAAAAAAGTAGCCTGCCCTTTTTTTGACTGTAAATGCTTTTTACCTGATGTAAACATTTTTTCATATGGATTTAAATAAATAAGGCGACGTACCAGTCCTTTTATTTTTTCTATCAGGCTATTGATAGGTGTTTCAATCTGTCTATGATAGAAGGGAAATAACTCAGTTCTTTAACTTGAATAATATCTGCCAGTTACATGAGGGAGAGTATCATTGAGTTGACCCCTTTCAGTAACTTTCCCGAGCGATCGTTTGCTTTTTCGGGAGTATTCCTCTGCGGGGCATCAAGGGAATATTTGGCACAAAATATGCATTTAAACCAAGTCTCATGGAATCGTTGAGATTAAAACGAGGTGAAAATAAAATGGCAGAGAAGAAAATTGTCGTTGTCGATGATGATGAATCCATCAGGCAAACTTTTTTCCTGATTCTTAATAAGAAATATCTAGTCTATCTAGCAAAGGATTCAAGAGAGGCTTTACAGCGTTTTGAGAAAGCCGACATTGATCTTATCATCGCTGATTTAAAGTTGCCTTATCTCAATGGAGTTGAGATGGTCGCCAAATTCAGAGAGTCAGGTTATAGGGGAGAAGTCATCCTGATTTCCGCGTTCCCAGACCTGGTAAAAGTTGATGAGCTATCTAACCTGTCCATTTCTCATTTCTTTGTTAAACCTCTGGATTTAGAAGCGCTTAATCAGTCGATAGACTACCTTTTAAATTCGAAAGAAATACCAGAAAAAAGGATCTAGATTATTGATCATTTTTAAACTCTCTGGAATGGAGACATTTAAGGCAGATTTCTATGCCCAGGTTGGGGGATGAAGAAAAAAATTTAATTAGGAGTGGGAAATGGCCGTAAATATTACAAAATCAATTCCCCGTAAGAAAAAGGCACAATCCGATTTCCCAAGTATTGAAATAATGCCCGAGTTCAAAGATCTTAAGAAGCTGGGACTGGATTTTCTGGATGAGACAGATAGCAAAACAAGAGATGATATGGAGGATTTATTTGTCAATTACGCGGACATTGCGAATTTCACTTTTGGAGAAGGAAATTTTAGGTCGAACCTCTTTAATCTATTCGTTGAATATTTTTGTATGAGCAGAGCACTTCCTCTTAAAGAGCTTATAGGAGGATTGGAGAGAAGTTTAATAATGAGAGCTCTTTCAAGATTCAATGGAAGTCAGAAGGATGCAGCAAAATTCTTGGGAGTGAAATACACGACATTGAACGAAAAGATAAAGAAACACCATATTTGTTTCCGGAAAGCACCTTACAAGTACATCTAACCTGGATCATTCACGAGTCGATCTCACCGCTAATGTCGCTGCGAGGAGCGCCGCGACGCGGCAATCGCGAGATTTTGCGAATCGTCTTAAGATCGTTAAATCCAACCAGATGAACAGCAATTGTTCCAAAGTCCCCCCTTTGACTAATATAATCTTAATTTCCCGAATTATATTAGGGCGTAGTTTCAATTCGCCTGCGTAGCTTTTATATCCCCTTTTTTTAACAGTTTAAGTGTAATTTCCTGCAATATTTGTAGGCACTATGAGTTACAGATTGCGTGTGATATTTAATTTATATATTTCTCAAGCAGTCCTGTTTTTCTGTTGAATTCTCTGATGATTTTGTCCCATTCCTTCCAAGAATGATATTTTCCTATCCAATAATTCTCATCGGACCATTGACGGTCCAGCTCTTCCACGTCTTTCCCAAGCTGCTCGACCCATGTGAAATATTTGAGATTGTGCATTCTCTTCTTATCCCAGTAGCTTAGCTCGAGCATATGATCTGTGGTAAGATTCATGAGGCAGGTATCATAATCCACTGCAGCCTGGTTATCTGTATATTCGCCTCTTTCCACCCGCAATTCTTCAATCCGAGATTGGTAAAATTCCATAGAGTCGGTGGCTATAGTGAACACGATATCATTCTCATTCATCTCATGATACTTAGCCATTTTGATGGAGCCGACGAGGTTGGCGATGGAGGAAATTCCAAGCAAGTGCAATTTATCTACGATTTCCTCTGAAATGCCCTTAAATTTAAGATAGGTTTTTCCAGAGCGCTCGTTGAATAGTCGAAGCAGTCGAATGCAAAACTCATCATTTATATCGGCAACCATATCCATGTTTTTCAGATTGTGTATCCAGGGAACATGCTTATCCCCGATGCCTTCAATCCTATGGGCTCCATATCCATTATAAAGAAGAGTAGGGCACTGCCAGGCCTCACCAGCACAGACCTTTATTCTCGGGAATTTTTCTCGTAGATAATCCGCACATCCTAACGTTCCTGCAGAACCCTGTGTCAAAAATATGGCAGTAAGCCTTTGTTTATCTTTTCTTTCTTTATTGTAGGCTTCTTCGATCGCCTGCCCTGTGCATACATAATGCCAAACGGCGTTTCCGATCTCATCGAATTGATTTAAAATAACGACCTCATCAGGTCGAGCTCTTTTTAATTCGAAACTCTTATCATAAACTTCTTTGACGTTGCTTTCCGAGCCAGGGGTTGCATGGATTTCTGCCTCAATTTTTTCCAACCATTCAAATCTTTCACGGGACATTCCTTCAGGTAACACTGCTATGCTTGGACAAGCAAGAAGATAAGAATCATATGCTCCGCCGCGGCAGTAATTTCCTGTAGAAGGCCACAAAGCCTTCTGAGTCGTCGGATCAAAAGCACCTCTTACCAATTTTTCCACAAGAGGTCCGAATGTGGCCCCAACTTTGTGAGAACCTGTAGGGAAATATTTTCCAATTAGCATTATGATTCTGGCTTTAATGCCTGTTAATTCTTTCGGAATTTCCATGTAATTAACGTCGCCAAATCCACCTCCGAATTTTATCGGTTCATTCTTCCATGTGATTCTAAAAAGGTTTCTTGAATGGAGGTCCCATAGTCCTATGTTTCGAAGTTCATCCTTCACGCCATTGGGAATCTTTTCAGGATGAACCATTTCCTCATAGGTGGGGATGATAATATCTTTTTCCCTGCATCTCTTAATAGTATTTTCCAATACTTTTTTTGTTTTTCTCATCCTAGAAGTCCTGTTTTTTTACAATAATAAAATTCAATTTGCATGTTGTTTTGCCATAAAAAAAAATGAAAAGCCCAGAATTTCTTTGTCAACTGTGAGCAGTGTGTTCCGAACAGGTGCGCAGCCATAGCACGTTTTCTACTTTTTAGTTTTAAAAAAAAATTATGCAAAAAAGGGCATGATGTCAAGCAATAATATCTTTGAATGAAAAATTATCCAACTTAAAAGTCAAAGTCTATAATAAATCTCCCGTCGGATATGGAATACCAAGCAAGGCTTATTTTATAATATAGATTCTTCCTGTTATCCAAAATCTTCAAGGTTGCTTCAAGGATTTCCAAAATCATTTGAGGTATCACGGATTTAAAATGCGCATTTAACAACTTGCGTAATAGCTGAACAGAAGGATATACTTGATATGAGGGTAATTATAATGAATAAGAATAACTTTAAGTCATGGCTGAGTTTTGGATTCTGCATTCTTTTGGTTGGTTTTTTCCTTTTAGGTGAGAATAGAACCGAGATTTATTACCCAGAGAAAGAAGAGTCGGGGAAGATAAAAGAGGAAGTAACTCAAGAGAGCTGGATGGGAATTTATATGAATGAATTAAAAGTAGGCTACAGCCACGAACTGGAGATTTCACTGTTAAAAGGTGGAATGAAATATAAAAAAAGCTACAGTGAGTCATGGATGAAAGTTTCGCGTTTGGGAGGGAATCCAGTAGAAATCATGACAAAACAGGAATCCTTGTATGATGAGGACGATAGGCCTTTGGAAACTCTATTGAGAACGAAAATGTCAGAGATTGAGATGGTAATAAAAGCTGAGATCCACCCGGAGAGAATATTATTCAAATCCAATGGAAAGCTTATAAAAGAATTGCCTTATAAAGAAAAATTCTATCTCGGAGTGCCTATTGAGAAGATTATCAATGAGGAAGGTTTAAAATCGGGAAAAAAATACAAGTTTAAAATACTTGAGCCCCTTACCCACTCTTTTGTGGATTGTTCCTTTGAGGTGATCGGAAGGGAAGATGTTTTAATTTTAGGGAATAAAATGAACCTCTGGCATGTGAAGACAGAGGCCGCACATCTTGTTCCGGTTACAATGGAGGATTGGATTGATGATAGCGGAATCTCCTGGAAGAATATTAGCAAGGCAAGCTTGATCAATACAACATCCATTAGGATGTCCAAGGAGAAAGCCCAGGAAGTTTCAGATGAAAATTTTGACATTGCTTTTTCAACAATCATTGAATCCAATGTCATCTTCGAAAATCCTCAAGAAATTCAAAAAGTCACTTTTAAGCTCAGCGGAATCTCAATAGATAAAATCAAAAAATTCCCTTTCGATGATGGAAGCCAGGAAATACTAGAGACAGGAAAAGATTATGCCCTTGTTCAGACTTCCTCCTTGATATTTAAGGAGGCAGAGGCGATCTCCTTTCCCGTTGAAGATGAAAAACTTCGGAAGTACTTAAAACCAACCTCGTTCTGCCAGTCTGACGATTCAGAAATAAAGGAGACTGCAGACCTAATCGTTGGAAAAGAAAGAAATTCATGGCGTGCAGCCAAGAAAATTGCGGAGTGGATCAGGCGGGAGTTGACGCCCAACTATGATGTGGGATTCGCTTCAGCGAAAGAAATATTGAAAAATCGAGAGGGAGATTGTTCCGAGCATACTGTGTTGACGGTCACGCTTTGTCGTGCAGCAGGGATTCCAGCAAGGGCGGCTGTAGGTGTCATGTATGCCCATGGCATTTTTGCCTATCATATGTGGCCTGAAGTGTATGTGGGTCGGTGGATTGGCCTTGATGCCAAATGGCTGGCCATTGACAGGAAAAGCGGTGAACATTACACCGACGCCACTCATCTCAAATTTGGCCGCAGCGCGCTTGACGAGAATATTTTCAAGGAAATGGCTCAGGCTGTCTCTGAAATCATAGGTCTCCTCAAATTGGAAATAGTAGATTTTTATCGAGAGATTAACAAGAAAATTTGAAGGGGCATCGTATCTTCATTGCTTTGTGGCCTATGGCATTTGCGCCCTGCGCTCATCCTCTAGAATAATATTCAGCCAGAGGAAAGGCTGTTAGGAAATTTCGTTTTATTTGTTTTTCGTCTTTTTTCTTTCAAAAGTAAAAAGAAGAGAATTTAAAGTATGAACATGGCATAAAGGAGGGATTATGAAAAAGATAAGTATAGGCCTCGCTATTCTTCTTGTTTCTCTGATTTTCCATTCATTGCTCATGGCAGCAGAAGAAAACGAACCGGGACTTTCTTTGAAAGAGACATTCCAGATTTATGTTCGGTCAATTCAGAGCTCTGATTTGAAAGGGCTTTTCTCCACGGTCACGGAGAATCAAAAATTTTTCTTCCTCACAAGTACAGGAGTGCTCATCGATACTCGTAACGGCTACCTGAAATTCCATGAGGATTGGTTCAAGGAAAAAGACTGGGAGATGCCCGTAGAACTGTTGGAAGCTTATGAGGGGAAAGAATACGGATATACCGTTGCTATTTTTCATTATAGGAGTAAAACCCTTCAGGGAGGGATGTATATTCTTGATTCATATTTTACGCTGGTTTTCCACAAGGAGGAAGGAATGTGGAAAGTCGTGGCTGATGTCTGTACTCCAATAAATCGTTACTATACAGAAGCAAACTCCGAGATAAAGTACACTTCAGATCAGGCATATCTCTTCGATATAATAAAAAGCCGGCGCACAGTACGAAAATTCAAATCTAAAGCTGTTCCCAAAGAGCATATTCTTAAAATTCTTGATGCTGCGCGCTTCGCCCCAACAGCCGGCAATCAGCAACCCTGGAAATTTCTGGTCATCCAGGATAGAGAGAAGCTGGACAAGCTGCAGAATGAGGCTCTCTTTTGGTATCTTGATGAATACAAAAAGGGGAGAAAGCCTTCTGGAGAGGAACTGGCTAAAACCAGAGAAAGCCTCAGAAAGGTATTGGATAATGTTCTTTCAGCCCCGGTTTATGTGGCTGTCCTTGTTGACTCTAAGGCAAAGTACCCTGATTACATTCTTTATGACGGAACGCTGGCTGCAGGATACTTGATGGTAGCAGCCCGAGCCTTGGGGTATGGAACCGGGTTTTTCACATCATTTTTCCCAGAAGCAAAGATAAGAGAATTTTTCAACATGCCTGACCAATACAAGCTTATATGTTTTACTCCTATCGGGATCCCTGATGAATGGCCTGATACTCCAACTAAGAAGAAACTTGAAGATATCATTATTTTTGAATCATTTCGAAAAGCGAATGATTGAAAGGAAAAAGAGATGAAGGTTCGTACCTCTTACAGCAGTTATGGTAGAATAAGAGGACTGTTATTTTAAAATGGTGAGAGGCACATTCAAATATTGTCCCAATTGCGGTGCTGGATTAAAAGCAGGAACAATAGAAAAAAAGAAAAGGCTTGTCTGTCCTGGTTGTTGTTGGGTTAATTATGAGAATCCTTTGCCCAGTGCAGCCGCTTTTGTGAGAAATAGAAATGGCGAGATTCTTCTGGTCAAGAGGGGAGTAGAGCCTGCGAGAGGAAAATGGGCATTGCCTTCGGGATTTATTGAAATTGATGAGACTCCTGAAAAGGCATGTCTCAGGGAGCTAAAAGAGGAGACAGGGCTTGAAGGAGAGATTGTCAGGTTGCTCGGTGTTTATTCTCAAGAATCAATGCTATATAAAAATGTCTTGATTATTGGATATGAAGTGGATGCTAGAGGAAAGCTTTCGCCTGGGTCAGATTCTCAAAAAGTAGAGTTTTTTTCTGTCCGTAATCTTCCTGCTATTCCTTTCTCCAGTCATAGAAAGATGATTAAGGATGAGGTAACAATAGAGAGAAAATGAGAGCTTATTTAGATTGCTACCCCTGTTTTTTCACGCAAGCACTTAGAACTTCAAAGATGCTCAATCTTGATGAGAAAAAAACATGGGAGATATTGAATGAAGTCAGCTTAGTCATTCCTGAGATACCTTTTGGAGCAACTCCTCCTGAAATTGGACGGAAAGTCTACCAGATAATCTCCAAGAGAACGGGCCTCGAAGATCCCTTCAAAGAAATAAAAGAGAAATGCACTCGCCAGGCACTTTCCCTATTTCCTGAGCTGAAAAAGTTGATAAACTCCTCAGAAGACAGATTGATGACTGCCATAAGGCTTTCCATTGCTGGAAATGTCATTGATTTTGGAGCCAATGCAGATTTTGATTTGAAAAGAGACCTCGAGACGATTCTTTCCCAAGGTTTTGCGATAAATCACTATCCGCAATTTTGTAAAGCGCTTGCTAAAGCTCAAAATATTTTATACATAGCGGATAATGCAGGTGAGACAGTTTTTGACCGACTTTTGATTGAAGAGCTCAATAAACCTGTTATTTACGTTGTTAGGGAAAATCCGATCATTAATGATGCCACTCGAGAGGATGCTCTTGATTCTGGGATAGACAGAGTGGCACAAATCATCTCTTCAGGATATGATGCTCCGGGAAACATCTTGAAATTCTGCTCGGAAGATTTTTTTAACGCTTTCAATTCTGCGCCTCTCATAATCAGCAAAGGGCAGGGCAATTATGAGGGGCTTTCAGATGAGGATCGACCCATATTTTTTCTCTTAAAGGCGAAATGTCAGGTTGTTGCCCGCGATATTGGAGTGGAAAGGGGCAGTATCATCCTGATGAAGAAGTAACATTGGGGTCAGGCTTTCATAAGTTTTATAATTTCACTAAAAAAACATAATCAAGAAAGGGGACAGGCTACTTTTTTTCATACTGTCGAGGCTTGATTCATCAAGCCCACCTGCAGGATATCATTACGAGCGGAGCGTTGTAATCGCTTAAAGCAAGAGGGAAAAAAGTAACCTGTCCCCTTTTTCCTCTTTGAAGCTTGATTATCGAGAGAAAATTATGAGAGAATTTGAAAAACTCATGGAAGGAGAGTTTTCATGACAAAAAAAATAGGGAGAAGGGATTTCATTAAAAAAAGTGCGAAAATCAGTCTTTCTACTGCATTGGGAAGCAGCGTCTTCTATCAGCTCATCGGGCATTCTGGCTGTGCGCCGGGTGAAAAAGTAGATATGGCTGTGGTCGCAGGAAGTGATTATACGAAAAGCACGATCAAAGCCGTCGAGATTCTCGGAGGGATAGAAAAGTTTGTGCCAAAGAATTCTAAAGTGGCCATTTTACCGAATACTCAAAGCAGACATCCAGGGTCATACACCAAACCAGAGATAGTCCGCACTGTCATAAGGATGTGTAAAGAGGCTGGAGCGGCAGAGGTCAACTGCCTCAGTTGGCTGACAAGAAAGCATTGGGAGAGCACGGGCTTGGCTCAAGCAGTTGAAGAGGAAGGAGCCAATTTGAAATTAATAGACAATAGTGATGAATCTCTTTTCAAAACCATACCTATACCTAATGGTAAGGAACTCAAGGAAGCACAGATCATGAAAGAGTTATATACGAACGATGTTTTCATTAATATGCCAATTACTAAGGACCATGCCGGAAACAAATTCACCGGGACAATGAAAAACTTGATGGGCTTGAATTACCGGATGAATAACAGGTCTTTCCATAAAGAAGATTGGGCGACAAACCAAAATTCTATCGAATTCCTGGACCAGTGCATTGCTGATTTAAATACTGTAGTCGAGCCAACTCTATGCATTGTGGATGCTACTGAATTTATCACGACAAATGGGCCCTTTGGCCCAGGAAAGTTGATTAAGCCACAGAAAATTGTGGCGGGAGTAGACAGAGTGGCTGCCGATGCCTACTGCACAACTTTGTGGGGATTGGAAGCCAAAGATATCGTGATGATTAACCGTGGATATGAACATAAACTCGGTGAGATTGACCTTGCTAAGGTGAAGATTAAAGAGATAAAAGCTTAATTTTTCGATATTGGCCCACAGCCCTTGTAAAGAGTTAATCTATATTATAAAGCAAACGATAGTAATAATGGTTAAGATCGTGAGAGGCTCGGATTTTTTAGCCGCTCTATTTCTTTTATGTCTGTCTCTTTCGCTTTATTCTTCTGAAAACCTCTCAAATTGTCTCCAACAGAATCTTCTTACATACATACCCGAGGAAACAGAATTGGGTGAATGGAAAAAAGATGATTCTCCTCAAGAATACAGAGGGGAAGATTTATTTCTGTACATAGATGGAGGAGCGGAAATATACCATGAATATGGCTTCAGTCAAGTCATTGTTCAGGATTACTTGAGCAAAAATGGAAAATCAATTTCTCTGGAAATATTTGAGATGGTAAATTCTGAGAGCGCCTATGGAATGTATACATTCAAAACCAGTTCTCAAGGTGAAGTTTTAGCAATAGGAAATGAAGCACTGCTTGAGGGCTACTATATGAATTTCTGGAAGGGGAATTATTTAGTCACACTTACTGGATTTGATGAAGATGAGGAGACAGTTAAGGGTTTACTGAGGATTGCCCGGGCAGTGGATGCAAAGATCAAGGTCAGAGGAAAAAAGCCTCCCTTGGTCTCTATGATCCCCAAAAACGATTTGCTTACCCTCAGCATAAAGTATTTCAAAGGAAACTTGGGTTTGTACAACATCTATTCATTTTTCACGCAAGATGTCTTTGCCTTTAATCAGGGAATAAAGGCTGACTATAGTGATGGGTATAGCGTTTATATAATTGAATATGAAAGCATTGATGCGTGTCAGAAGAAATTTAAAGAAGTGAGGGAAAGCTTTGCTGAAAGCTCTAGGTATAACGATTTTAAACCAGTTAATGAAAAGCTCTTCGTGGTGAGAGACAAAAAGGGAGGGCTTATTTTTGTCTCACTAGTTGAAAGATACATACTGATAGTCAAAGGAACAGTCAGTCAGGATCAGGCAGATGAGATTTTTGCCCGAATTCAAGAGAATATCGGGACTGGATAAAAACTTTCTTCCCAGAGCGTCAATTGTGAAAAGGGCACAGGCTTCTTTTTTCCATCCTGATGGCGTTTGATTTATCAAATCTGCTAGTCTTCTACAAATTTAAGATAAGGTGAGCTTGATGAATCAAGCCCTACATAAAAAGGGGACAGGCTTCTTTTTGACGCTTTCCATTTTGTTTGACAGGTGAATATTATTGTGAATAAAATGAAGCAAATCGAACAAAGGAGAATTAAGAGATGGATCAAAAAATACAACCCACTTTTGAGAACCGCTTTAAAGGGCTGTCAAGGAGAGATTTTGTCAGATACCTTCTGGCAGGTTCCGCTCTTTCTGTTGCTTCTCTTGGCAAATTAAATGCCAGTGTTTATCAAAGCATAACTACTTTGAACCAGAAGTACATAGAGGATGAATCTCCGGATGGAGTTTACTGGGATGCCATAGGAAAACATTTCCTTTTCAAAGACAGGCTCATCATGATGAATAATGGAACAGTTGGTCCCATGCCTAAGCCGGTGTTTAACACTTTGATTAAGTCATTTAGAATTCAGGTCACTAATCCTTTTGATGTCTATAATTTCATCCCCAGAAAAAAACAAGAAGTTCGAACCAAGCTAGCGAGCTTCATAAATGCTTCCCCTGAAGAAGTTGTCATCACAAGGAATACGACTGAAGGGATGAATTTCGTTGCCAATGGCTTGGATTTAAAGGAAGGAGATGAGGTGCTTCTTTCTACAATGGAACATCCAGGTGGAACCCACCCTTGGAAGCTCAAGGCAAAAAGATACGGGATTAAGATCAAAAATGTTCCTATCGGGCTGCCTCCAAAAAGTGTCGATGAGATTGTGGACGGTTTTCGGAAAGCCATAACCTCAAGAACAAAAGTCATCAGCATCAGCCACACGGTCTATATCTCAGGACTGATATCTCCTCTCAAAGAATTGAGCAAGATGGCACATGAGAAGGACGTTCTTGTCTTGGCAGACAGTGCGCACGGGATAGGTATGCTGAGTCTCGACATGAAAGCATTAGGTGTTGATTTCTTTGCTACCAGTCCATACAAATGGCTTGGGGCTTCCACAGGAGTTGGACTATTATATGTAAAAAAAGGAGTTCAAGACAAGTTGTGGCCAACGATTGCCACTGGTGGATGGGATAGTTATAAGGATTCGAGGAAATTCGAAACTCTAGGACAGAGGGCAGACGCTCTTACAATCGCTCTGGGAGAGGCTGTTGATTTCCAGAATGCTATTGGCAAGGAGAGGATAGAAAGGAGGGTCAAGACTCTTGCTGGCTATCTGAAAAGGGAATTGAGCAAGATTCCCGGAGTAGTATTGCACACTTCACAAGACGCATATCTCAGTGGAGGATTGACGGCTTTCCATGTGGAGGGTGTTGAGTCTCAAAATATTGTCAATTATCTCAGGGAAAAATACAATATCGTGGTAAGGACGATCGGGAATAAGAGAGAGGGAACTCATGGAGTGAGAGTCTCAACCCATATTTATGTCTCTTTAAAGCATGTTGATATGCTTATAGAGGGGATTAAGCACCTGGTCAAACACAGGAGTTGAGATAATAGGTGACCTAAGAGTATTTTGATATTCAGAGGACTTAATTCAGAAAAAATCAGAGTTTCTCTTGCCAGGATCTGATAACGTATGTTGAGCTGTCCGTTCCCATGCCCACATCTCCTAAAGCCTCATCATAGTGGAGTCTTGCGTTAGAGCTTATGCTCTGGAGATATTTGCCCACAATCGAGCCGTAAAAATCAGCATTGCTGTCATAGAGAACATCAGCGCGTGGCACATAAACGGCTCCAAAGAATTGTGTGTTGGAATTCCATATCATTTGTGAATTAAATGTGTCTGTTCCATAAACTGCAAGCTTTGTGGGGTCCATTGATAGATTATTTATTTGGGTGTTTGAGTTTTGCTCGAAAGTTCCTCCCAGGTATATCGTGGCTGAAACACCGTCGGCAATCTCAAGCTGCGAGTTGCTTAACAGGGAAAAACCACCCGTTATGTAAAGGGTGACATCAGCCGTGATTGTGACCTTGGCGTTGTTGTCTATCATGAATGAGGAGTATTCTCCGCTCTCGTTGATTATGTCTAGGTCATTGCCCCCAAGAAAATAGTCTCCTTTTGGAGAAAGACCTTCAGGAGGAGAGATTGATGGGAGCTCCTTAGGAGCATCTAAGGCCAGCTTCATTCCATCAATGTAGGCGTTGGGACCGGTTGTTATCGCCGCTTCTGGATCAGTCTCAGGCCCTGATATGGCATTACCGTAGATTTGAGCATTGGACCTTAAATCGATAGCGCCATCATGAGTGGCGTTGGTGCCCACGTTTCCATGTGAGCCCATGTTTGTGTCGCCGTAAGCGCCATTCCTGGAGTCATAACTGTCCACAACTGCATTGGAATTCATATTAACTCCCTCATCCCCGAAAATCCCATAATCGAAAGGATGATATTCGCTTTTCTCTAATACTACCCTGGCAGCTTTGGTTACTGTAAGGGAGCCAACATAAGCAACATTTCCTGCAGCTTCCACGACAGGATTGTCTCCACCAGGATTCTCCACCCTTATCTCAATATCCCCAATCACATTCCCATCAGAAGTGTTGAAGGATGAAATGGTCATTGTTCGCAAGGATTCATCTCCACTCCAGTCTGAAATATCTCCGTAATTCAATTCCCAGATAGCTCTTTCCACACCAGCTTCTGCCAATGAAAAGGCTGCCAAGGATTTATAAGATTTTTCAGTTAATCTGAAATCTGTTGAGAGCTGGAATAAAAATGGCAAAACAGGAAGAAGCAAGAAAATTATGATGAGAACACCGATAACCAAGATAAATCCTTGCTCTTTGCTCTCTCTTTTGAAGTTCTTGCCCCTTTCTTTTTTCACCTTTCTTACCTCCGATTGAAGTGTATTCCTTATTCTTATAGCTTCAGATGCAGGAGCGATCTCTTAATCAGATTTATTCCGAAGCTTTACTGTGCTATCTAGGGTTTGCTCGTAATCTCGGCCAAACCGAATTTGTTTTGTTGTCACAGCGATATCAACGCTGTTGACCTGAGTGAAGTCTGATACAGCAGAAAGTTCCACACCTTCAGAACTCAGGAGAAAAGAATAGACCTTAGTGGCCAGAACTCTTGTGCTGTC
>CP070825.1:2256426-2265914 GCA_020344415.1 Candidatus Aminicenantota bacterium | reverse complement strand
ATCCAAGAAGCTTAGCCCAAGATGTCGTTGATAAGATCCTTCACCTGAGACAGACATATAAACTGGGTCCCGAGAGAATCACTTGGTACCTTGAGCGCTATTAGGGGATTAAAACCTCAGAATCCAGTGTCTATCGTACCCTTGTTCGAAACGGCCTGAGACGTTTGCAAAAGAGTGCGCCCCGTAGAGCTATTCACACTCGACGTTATGCTAAAAAAGTCCCTGGCCATCACATTCAGGTTGATGTCAAATTCGTTTCTCTGAGGAACTTTGAGGGCCATAGAGTCAGACGCTTTCAATACACGGCGATTGATGATGCCACTCGGATCAGGGCGATGAAGATCTACCCACGTCACAATCAGCAGAATGCCATTAAGTTCATCGATTATGTGATCGAGAAATTCCCTTTCCGCATCCATACGTTTCGGACAGACCGAGGTCATGAGTTTCAAGCCCAATTTCATTGGCATGTCGAGGATGAGGGTATGAGACACGTCTATATCAAACCTCGATCTCCACAACTCAACGGAAAGGTCGAGAGATCCCTTCGAACGGATCAAGAAGAATTTTATCAGCTGTTGACATATACGGATGATGCGGATTTAAATGAGAAATTAGCAGAGTGGGAGCAATTCTATAACATGGATAGTCCGCATGGAGCGTTCAAGGGTAAAACACCCTATGAAGCTATAAGGTGTATGTTAGAATAATTGAAATATTGTTCAAGAGGGTATGAAGTATTACACCTTGTCCTCGGTGCAGCATACAATACCAGGCTACTATTGATAGCTGAAGATGATCGGGAAAACTATAACCACAATCCATGCCCAGGTTGCATACACTGGAAGATAAGATGTTTGCCAGCGCTCAAGTGGAGCGAATGATGCTCGTGCTGTCAGGAATCTTGAATAGAGCACAGCTGACCAGCCGAGGTTCACAAGCAGGATGATGTTCTCTCCCAGGGCCGCTACTTTGTTCGGGGTAAAACCAAACTCAGAGATGCGTGCCGCGATAGCCCAGAGAGCGAGTGCATCGACAAGGAGGGCGCAGATCACCAACAAGAGTTGCAGCTTGTCGAATAAACCGGGAGGTGCTTGATGGTCGCGTGCTGAGATCGAGTAAAGAAGCAACGCCAGGACAAGGACCAAAAGCAGGTCGAAGCCGATAAGCACTTCACGCTCGACATTGATTCCGCTTCCGGTCCAGATCATAGTCGCAATGAAAACGAGAAGTACTACCGTGAACAGGGGTGTAAAAAGTCGCGTGAGCACAGGCGCCATGTTCTCGATAACACCTTTTTTAGCCTCCACAAGCCAAGCGCTTATGATGACTGCGCCAACAACTCCGCATGGTAGCACCCACTCATTCAGGATTATCTCGACACGGACTCCGATAGCATCGAAGATAAAATGAGTGAACATCATCAACACGCCGCCGCCTAATGCAATAAGGGTATAGTAGATGAACCATTCACCCGAAAAACGCACGAAGTTCATGCGTTGGTCATGATCATTCCAACGACCGGTGATATAGGCGAAACCAACAGCCAGCCACAATGCGATTGGCAAATGGATAACCGCCAGCCACTCTGTGCTTCCAGAATGCTTGAACGGCAAAATGTTTATGACTAGAGCGGCTATCAAAAAAGGCACAGCAAGCTGGATAAGGCCAATCTGATTAAGACCGCGTTTCCAAGCAAAGAATCCCGCGAGGAATGCCAGAGTGAATAGACTGAGGTTGCGGGCGTAAAACGAGATATCGGCGTCGTAACCCCCAATATTCATGCCAAAGAGCTCTGGAATCTTGATTGCGATAGCTGCAGCGGTTGCCAATGCGATTACTACCATCGCCTCTATCTTCATATCGGAAGCGGAATCTGCTGGGTCCGGCAATACGACCAGCTGCTTCCAGAGTCGCTCAGAGTACTCGCGCGCAAACTCCCGCGATATCGAGTCGAGGTCGCCCAGTCGTTTCACTGCAACAAGGAAGGCCTCATCGTCGTCAAGACCCGCTTCCCTGAGAGCTTCTACCTGAGTTCGAAGCTGATCCTCCAGTTCCTCAACATCGATGGGCTTGACTGCCTTTCGGCGGCTAATATAGCTCCTCCATTCCCTGATGCGTTCTTCCAGTGTCTGTTTAGTCTCCACTTGTTGTCTCCTTTTGAGCATGAGGTTAGATGCCTTGTAACGCAGCATCTGTATCAGTGAACCATATGCCACGCAACGTTGAATCGACGACTTGCCACTGGCGTTGTTGTCTTGTGAGTTGTTCCAGTCCTCGATCTGTCAGGCGGTAGTACTTCCTTCGTCGCCCTGTCTCAGATTTGTCCCATGTCGCCTTGACATATTCATTACGCTCCAGACGATGCAGAAGGGGATAGAGCATCCCATCCGTCCACTGAAGCTCTCCTCCCGAGAGTTCGCTGACTCTCTTGATAATTGCATATCCATAGCTCTCGCCTTCATTGAGTATGGCCAAAACAAGTGGTGTAGCGGAGGCAGCGATAAAATCTTTATCGATCTTCATAATCGCACTTCTCCTGATGTGTTGGATTCTGATACGTAGAACAATTATACATAGCTATTCTATGTATTGTCAAGCAACACTCGCATCTGACACTTTTCCTCTGAGTTTTACTATTCCTTGATATCCATGTTGGACAAGTCCAGCCTTGACTTCTTTCATCTCCATCCAAATAAGGCAGTTATCACCACCCTCGAGCCAAAGAGGAAAACGATAAGGATTAAGAGGATAAATACTAATTAAACTTTTACCACTAGGAAGTCCAAGATAAGGAGTATTCACCTTTATCTTTTTACTGCCTGGATTTGTGACCGTAATTACTAGGACTTGTGGGCCTACTCTACCATCTCGATATTTTGGGCGCCAATTTGGTGAAACACTGACAGAGACCTTCCGTCTTTTCTCCTTGTTAGATTTGATTACGGCGCAGGTCGTCAATCCTGCTCCATACAGACAAAGCAAAATGTTCCCTGTTACACTTACTGTATGCCAGTTAATTTCCATCGTTAATTCCTTAAATCGTCCTTTCAGCTTTATATCACAATCCAGGGATTGCCTTTTGTATATGATAAACATCTCTTCAATATTCGAGAGACAAAAACAGCAAAAAACAGGTATATTCCAATAAACGAGACTCTGTGTACATTGAATTGATGAAACTCTACCAGGCTAGGAAAGGCGACGCCCTAGTGTACGTGAATCCGAAGACAGGGAAAGGCTTTGTCTGTGTACGGAAAGCATTCCATAGCGTTAATAGACGTGCAGAGATTAAGAATCTGACGCTTCATGATCTCCGCAGAACTTTTGCCACACGCCTTCTGAATGCCGGAGCAGCCATCATCACAGTGCAACAGCTTCTCGGGCATACATCAGTGAAGACAACACAGCTCTACACAATGACAAATCAAGAAGAGAAAAGACGCGCAGTCTTGCTCCTCGATGGCCCAAGCCGGGCGAATTTGGCCCGTATTTGGCCCACGAACCTAAAAGAAGGACTTCCCTACCCTCCACAGAATTGTCTCTTTTCTATGAACTGATATGGGGTATCTACAAATGATGGAATTGGTAGCGGGGGCTGGATTTGAACCAGCGACCTCCGGGTTATACACCCTTTTGGCTTTGCATTGCTCTAGCTATCTAACTTGCTGAATTTAAAAGCAAACGACCTCAAAAACAACCCTTCTTTTTCCTGGAATCTGATAAACAGGTTATGAGTTCCTTTTGACTTAAATACTTGATCAAAAAGACCCTTATTTTTTAGTTTATCTTTGATTGCGAGCAACCTTCCTCTCCGATAAGAGAGTGGTCATAATGGCGAATTTATAGGCAATATTTGGCATGATCAACTATCACTATAGCCAATGGAGCGATAGCCTCGCAACCGCCTCTTGTACATCTTTTCAAGAAGTGGAACCTTTGAATCTACATAGTCATAAATCCGAACTTCTTTTTTATTATAGTGGAGACGGTGCAAACGCCCTGCATATTGGGCCAAAGTACCCCTCCAAGATACAGGAAGTGCTAGGAACAAAGTATCCAGTCGGGCATCATCAAAACCTTCTCCTAGATACCGGCCAGTCGCTATCAATAAACGTTCTTCGCAATCAGGGATACTTGTCAATTTCTCGTATAGCTCCTGACGCTGTTTCCTCCCCATGCCTCCCCTGAACACTATCACATTTTTAATGAGAGAAGAAAATTGCTTAGCAAACAGATCAACATGTACTCTACGTTCTGAAATTAAGAGAGGAGATCTTTTTTCTTCAGCAATAGATTTCATAACATCCTCAAAGATATGATTATTTCTAGCTTCGTCTTTGATTAAGGCCTCGTATATTTCATGAATTTTCGGTTCTTTCCCCTTAAGATGTTGTGGCATTCTGAAGCCTGTTTCACGAAAAATCACCTGATGGGCGAAGGGATGTGTAGCTACTCCTTGCCGCGCGGTTACATTATATCTCACAGGACCACACTGCATGAAGATGATAGGATGATGTCCATCTTTTCTTGTGACTGTGGCGGATAGTCCCATCACATACTTAGCCTTAGACTGACGCAATACTTGTTCAAAGCTATTGGCTGAGATATGATGACACTCATCAACAATTAATTGGGCATAATCACCAATTATATCATCTACTCTTCCTTTTCGTCGCAAACTTTGCATAATCGCAATATCGATAAAACCGCTTGGCTTCCTCTTTCCCGCCCCGATCATTCCGATTTTCTCAGGATCTAGATTTAGGAATGCAGCAAGTTGATTCCTCCACTGGTCAAAGAGCTGCCTTCGGTGAACCAATATCATTGTATTAATAGCTCTCTCCGCGATTACTTTTGCGGCAACGACAGTTTTTCCAAATGCAGTAGCTGCAGCGAGTACTCCGGTGTCATGAGCTAGCAATCTTGCGACTGAATCCTCCTGTTCAGGTCTCAATGTGCCCATAAAATCCACATCAATTGGGGTCCCTTTCGTTCGTTTATCTATTTGAGATATCTTGATTCCAAGAGATTGGCATAGCTCCTGGATTTCTTCAAGACATCCTCGTGGAAGGCCAATATGATCTGGATAATCTTCCGCACAGGATATCACCCGGGGCTTCCCATACGTGGAAAGCCGCATCGCTTGTGCTTTGTAAAATTCTGGATTTTGAAATGCAGCCAGATGAATTAGCCGATTCCGAAAGGATGGAGATAGATCCTCTTTCTCAATATAAATTAAATTTCCCAAGATCAGATTGAGTTTTTCTGGGACTGGGCCTGTAATAGGAATTTCTTTACTGCTTTTGTAAGAAGCCATCTTCCACGGTTTTGAAGCTCCCTCTTCAACAATAGGAATACGTGCGCCTACGATTTTTCCTTCCCGGCTTGCTTTCTCTACAACTTTCTCAACTTCTTCTCTACTCATTCGGCTGATAGTCGAAAGAAATTCCCATTGATCTGAATATGGCACAAAATTCTCATCCAAAAAAACTGTATTTCCTTTCTCACGAGGCTTTGCCTGGAGTGGAAGTGCGATGAGGCTTCCAAAACCTCCCTCTGGTATGAAATCCTGGCTCGGAAATAATCGATCATAAGAATCAAAACCCACTTCCGGTCGCTTATCGAGAGTTACTGTCAGCAAAAAAGATCCCAAGCGTCGGGCCAACAAAGCAGGTATATGTTCAGAAAAGAAAATCCAGGCGTGGGCACCTTTACCAGAACGAGACCGCTCGACAACAACAGAGATGCTGTGCTCTTTACACGATTCAACAAAGCCGGCTACATCATCCTTCCACGTATCTTTATCAAAGTCAGCAGCAAGAAAGTAACATGTATTATCAGGCCTTAAAGGATAGAGTCCAACAACAAACTCTCGTCTTGAAACGGATGCACGAGCGTCATCAGGATTGAATCCTTTGAGGTGGTTTCTTATCATATATTCATCAAGTGGAATAAAATCGCGAACCCCGCATGCTCCACATTTAATTTCTGGCTTTCGACAAATGCCATTAATCCATTCATTCCGACATGCAGGTTGATATCCAACCTTTCCACTTCGGTAACTTTCCCATCTACACGCAAAAACATCCTCCCTTCCTTTAAATAGAGAATAAAAAAGAGATATTTTTTCTTCTGCAAGAGACTTTTTTGATACAGATGCTTGGAGGAATAAAGATTCTGATTCTCTGACCTGAAGCAGTGTTTTTTGCTTTTGACGGAGTTCATTCAATTCGGATACAATTTTGGTTCGTTCTGCTTCAATCAGTTTTAATCGCTTTTCAGCATTTTCAATCAGCCGCGATATTTTCTTGATATTCACCTCGCCCCCTCTGTTATCACGATAAAAGTATATGTAATATCAATGTAATTCCTTTCTAATTTGCACCCTAACCATTATCACGATATTTTCTATCCTCTAAATGCGAGCGAACATTAGCGACCTTCCACTGGATAGCAGGGTGTGCAGCGAATTTCTTGGACTCTTCAGGTGAGCTGGGAAAAAGAATCTCAGGACGTAAAACGCCTTTATTAATTTCTTGAAGATATTCCTTTTCCGGAGTTGTCAATTCCAAAAATGGTCTGACAACCGACCAAGCTTTTTGGATAATCTCATTTGCCTTTAAGGATGGATTTCCAGCCAATAATGGGAGGAGTTTTTCGTCGATGACGCGATTATCGATAAGGTTCTCGAGTCTTTCGCGACGATACGTTGAAAGGGGATGATCTAGGATTGCTGAGAGGGCGATGAACCGAGCCCGAAAGGATCTTTCTGTCAGGACATCAAGCGCTTTTTTAGGTAAGTTAGCCACATCCCAGACATCGCGGACTGCACCTCGATCCAACATAGCGAGCAGTTTACAGATGACGAGTTCCATCAAACCAACAATCTGAATAGAAGGTCTATCCAATTCGCCCGGCTGCCAAAGCTTAAGTACCTCGATACCCGCGAATGGGACACGGAAGATGAAATTCAGGTCGATTTCTATTCTCTCGTCTTGACCCAATTCAGATCGATACTGCAGGAAAAGCTTACGCCCGGCGAAAGCATCCGCAGAACGTTGGACGCGATAATCCAAACGGCGCGAGATTTCGATAATGGCCGTCTCGATATTCGGTCGTTCTTCAAGCATCTGCTCTCTCTCGATTTGTCCAATGTAATTAAAATCAAGATCGACGGACAACCGTTTCGGCGGCCCAAAACACAGATTGAGTGCGGTGCCCCCTTTCAGGACCAGCGATTTGCCTAGGACTGTGTGTCGAGCGATATGCAATGCCAACTCCCCAAGCCGCGTTACCTTCTCGAGCGGCCCGACTTGGAATCCAGTATCGGCAGCACAACGCTCTAAATATCCCAGGCTAACGCTCATCATATTCAACTTGTTGTTTTAATGTGTTGGGGAGAATCAAATTCCATCTCGATGCAAGCCATCCACCCCGCAAATTTCGCTCAAGATACTGGGGAGAGCATGGACATCGCAGCTTGAATTTTTCGAGATATTCCTCGCTCACCTGGAATATCCTCCGGTAGCGCTCTAAAAACCATCCAGTGGCCGCCCAAAGAAGAGCGATATCATACCGATGCAAGACTTTCTCGAGAAGGCTCAAGCTCAGAGTAGGAAAACCAATAGCTGATTCCACGAGTTCTTCGAGTCCGCCAGCCAAGGCGGGACGTCGAAATCCCTCGACAAGTGTTCTTTCTGGCCCCGTCGTTCTTAGAATTTTCCCCCTCCGCTCTACCCTTTGTGTTCCGATAGGATCCGGCAAATTCAATTTATTCAATCTAGGATGGCTCAGGAAAAGTATACTGAAAGCGTCTAAGTGAAGCGGTTTTCGTCGTCTTTCTGTATAAAGTGTGATTTTTTTCCACATAGAATGTGCAGCACCCAAGAGCTCAAGCGCACTGTGGTGAGAGAAAACGGCGTCAGGTCGGATAGCAGAAGCCGTCAGAAAAGGATCGGGTTGGAATTGTTGAGGTTTCACACCCGATGGAACTACCGCATATATCCTCCGCGTCAACAGCTTCAATCGCCCTTTTCCCAGATAATATTTGAGCCGTTCCACGGTCCCTGACCGACCGCTCTGTGAATCTAATACTTTAACCGCTTCATCTAGTGAAAAAACAGGATGTGTGGCGAAGAATTCGGCTGTTTTCATTTTATATTATGCACTCCAATGGGGGATATTATCCCCCAGATATACTCAAAATACAAACCGTAGATCAAAGATATACTTGATATTTTGTACTCCAATAGGGGATATTATCCCCTATTCGGACACATTTTGTCAATTGCTGTTTCAACTTAGCTTTGAGTCCCGTGCTGTCTTCAATGATAGTTAAAGCGCTCAATCTGTCGTAGTGTTAATCATAAAGATTATCGCCTGGGCTAAATTTGCTGTGCTGTAATTGAATATCTTTGAATGTTATATTCACATAATTCTTGACCATACCAAGAGTTCTATGCCCAAGGATTTTCTGGAGGCTGAAAATATCGCCACCATTCATCAACCAGTTTTTAGCAAATGTGTGACGAAAAGTATGAGCTGAAAGCCTTACGTTTTCAACTTTCGCTTTTTCGCCGATTCTTTCAATTATCTTATTCGTCATTCTTCTCGTTAAGGGATCACCAAACTTTGTGAGGAAGAGTACCCCATCTTTTCCGAATAATGTGGTTCTCCTATTTAAATATTTAACTAATCCAATGAGCGACCGATCTCCAAATGGCACAACTCTCCCCTTTCTTCTCTTGCCTTTGAGTGTTAAGGTTTTCTCGTCGAGCTGAATATCATCGACTTTGAGCTCTAATAATTCTGATATTCTGCAACCGGTGTCATATAGCAGAGTGATCAATGCGTAATTTCTGATTCCTGGAAAATCCATCTGATGTTTTGTGAATTTCAACATTGCGATAATTTGTTCATTAGAGAAGGTAGCAATAACAGTTTGGTCATTCTTGATCCTTGAAATCTTCTTCGAAGGATTCTCAGTGATCACACCCTCTTCAATCATGAACTAAAAGAGGATCTTCAGTACTTTGATATGGTGATTTACTCCTCCCGCAGAATGATTCTCTTTGAGTCCAGAAACATACTCCCTCAAAATGGTGTGGTCAATCTGCTCCAGAGAGACATCCGGATAATGTGAGTCTATGAACTCCAGGAACTTGGCGAGATGCTGGCTGTAAAAAATGATTGTCTTGGGGCTTAGGTTCCTTAGCCTCCTGGTAGACAGAAAGGCAGACACCATTCCTTTTAAAGTTGTGGTCATAAATGCCTCCTATATGGGGAGCTAATGAACGGGTTATGGGCCCTTTAGGAGTGGATTTTTGCGTAAGTCGTTGAAAATAAATTGGTAGCGGGGGCTGGATTTGAACCAGCGACCTCCGGGTTATGAGCCCGACGAGCTACCAGACTGCTCTACCCCGCAATGTCGATTAATATTATAGCAAATTCACATAACTTGTCAAAAAATAAATAAAAAATGCCAT
>CP070825.1:2225880-2256326 GCA_020344415.1 Candidatus Aminicenantota bacterium | reverse complement strand
AAGGCTACAGAGTGGATGAAAACTTGAAAAATCCCCGAACCGACCAATTTTCGGTAGGGTTAGAAAGAGAACTCATTCCCGACTTTTCTGTTGGAATAACCTATGTCTATAAGAAACAAGTCAACAATATAGGCTATGTGAACGCAGCCGGAATCTATGAGGAAGTCCAGAGAGTATCCCCTGACAATGGGCAGACTTATACTGCTTACAATCAGACCAATTTCCCTGCAGAAGACCACCTCCTCACCAATCCTGAAGACTGGGGTCAAACCTACAACGGATTGATCTTTCAGCTGATGAAGAGGTATTCCAATAACTGGTTGCTGAATGCTTCCTTCACTTACTCCAAGTCAGAAGGCCTGAATCTGTCATCCAGAGCATCGACAGGATCGTACAGCTCGAGCCAGTCGCTTGTCTGGTACACAGGAAAAGTCGGAACAGACCCGAATGATCTGATCAACGCCAAGGGTCCTTTGAACCTTGACCGGAGATGGTCCTTGAAAGTCTCTGCTGCTTATAATTTTCCGCTGGATATCCTGGTAGCCACGAATCTGACCTACCAGCAAGGAAGACCTCGCAAAACTTTTGTCAGAATTTATGACCTCGATCAAAGACCAGCCTCCTATTACTCAATTATGTCTGATCCGCCAGGCACAGAGAGATTCGACAACATGCTCTTGGTAGATATGAGACTTCAGAAAACCTTCAAGATCTACAAGGGACTCAAGTTCCATGTTTTTGGGGATGTCTTTAACCTGTTCAATGACGACACATACTATCGCTTCAGGTCCTTCTCCTCCTGGTCGACAGCTTTCAATGTCCCGATGTATATGCCCGATCCAAGACGCGTACAGATAGGCGCGAAAATCGAATTCTAAGTAGATTAAAACTCGGGGGACTCTCCCTTTTAAATGAAGGAAGAGTCCCCTCTCATTACTCTACCTTGCTGACTTTCTTTTTTGGGAAGTCCATCTCCTTCTCTTCTTGATGAAAAGGAGTAGATTTTTTTCTTTTAACAGAGACCATTTTCTGTAACTGCTTGGCTTTGTTAACCTGTAAAAAACAGTCTTCTCCAGATGGCGCTGCGGGTAGAATCCTGTCCTAACGGCAGAGATAATTCAATAAACAGGAACGCTCCCCGAAAATATGTGAACGGATTATTAATGCTTGAGATATAGCGATTTACTAGTTATTGTGGTTTTACTTTTTTTTCTTGAGATCTTCTACTAGGGCTTCTACCCTCTCAGCCTCAGGCGCCTGGGGAGCCAATTCTAAAAACTTCTCGAAGTTCTCTATACTTTTCTCAATCTCTCCTTTTCTCAAATAGAGACGACCAAATTGATAATATGTATGAGGCAAGGAGGGGTCAAGCTCCTTTGCTTTGAGCAAGGCTTCCATAGCCAAATCATCTTTTTTATTACTAAAATAAAGCGACCCCAGATTGACATAGATCTTTGCATCATTGGGATTTATATCTACCGCTTTTTTGTAAATTTTGGTTGCCTGTTCTTCGTCTCCTTTGTTAATGTAGGCTTGCCCAAGCCCGAAATATGCTTCAATAAAACCAGGCTTTAGCTCAATGGCTTTCTCCATTTTTGCTATTGCCGTGTCTATATCGCCTTTGCACAGGTAAGCCATTCCTGAATTAAAATAGCCTTCGGCAAAATCTGGCTTGCCTTCTAGAACAGCTTCAAAGGCTTTAATTGCTTCGTCAAATTTTCCCTGCTGAAAGAACTGAACACCCTGGTCAAATTTATCCTTAGCCTCTACTGCCGAAGGCTTTTTTGCTACAATGATATCTATCGTATGCTCTTCTCCCGCCTTAATATAAATCTGCTGCTTAAGTGATTGAAATCCTTCCATTTCAACGGTCAGCATGTATTCACCCGGCTCGATTCCCCGGCGGTAAAACTTTCCTTTTTTATTGGTTTCAAAGCTGAAGCTGAGATTGTGGGCAATCAGGGTAAGAGTAATTTTGGCCTTATGCATAGGATTGCCCTGTTCATCCTTTACTGTGCCTCTAAATTTTGCATCCTGTGCCCATAAGATTGGACCAGACAACAGGATAAAAACTACAGCAATTATCAAACAAATTTTAATATTATCTTTATTAATCATATTATCACTCTTACATTTCTAAATATTTATATCAAAGGAAAAAACTTAATGTCAAGATTTTTGGTTAAAGCCTATCAATTCTTCTTTCTGGGGTCAGATTCTTCAAACTCTTATTGTTTTATAGGTTTTTAAATATTCAATCATAGAGTGTTTTCTGTAATTTCTTAGCTTTATCAACATGCTTGCGTGATTCTTGGTGTCTTCCCAACCTGTTATAGATATCAGCCAGGATGAAATGAGCGAGAATATTCGTTTGTAGGTCTGGGTTCAGACTGAGTCCTTTTAAAGCATGCCTTGCTGCCTCTTCCAGGTCCTTTCCGCTATCCATATAAGCTTTGGCTAAAAAGACATAGGCGCTCGGAAAATCTTCGTTTTTCTGTATACAGCTTTCAAATTCCTCAATTGCTTTATCTAACTCTTTTGTTTTGGCGTAAAAAAGACCAAGATTGAAATCAGGTTTGTGGTTGAAGGGACTGGCTTCCTGCTCTTTTTTGTATTCTGTAACAGCCCGGTCAAACTCGCCTCTTGCCTCATGGAGTAAAGCCAGGTTAAAATGAGCGTTCAAAAGGGGGATACTTCTTTCGATGCTAAGGGCTGCCTGGATCTCTCTTTCTGCAGCATCATACATATTTTTCTTAAGATATACAGCTCCTAATTTATTGCGAAAAACAGGATTTTCAGGGTCTATCACAGAGGCGGATTTCAGATATCTTTCAGCTTCGTCCAGTTCCCCCTTCGCTTCATAGATCTCTCCCAGATGCAGAAAGGGCTTGGTGTCTTTGGGATCGATTTCGATCAACCTATTAAACCCTACTATGGCTTCATTAATCTTGTCGGATCTTTTATAGGCCAACGCCAATCCGAATATAGCCTCATAATAATCCGAGTCGACCTCAAGAGCTATTTTGTATTCCGAAATCGCTTGATCAAATTTATTCTGTTTTGAATAGATATTCCCTAGAATATACCTGGCCTCAAGCACAGAGGCATCCTTTTCTAAAACACCCTTGATTTTTTCCTCGGCTCGCTCAAGCTTTTCTTCTGTCACTAAAAACTGAGTCAGTTTAATCTCGTTATAGAGCTCAATCTTATCTTTAGGATCTCCCAGTTTCTCTCCTTCCTTAGCTTTTGAAGTAGTATGGAAAGATCCGATATAACCCAGAGCTTGGAGCTTTATGAGCGAATCATTATCGACTTTTTTTGGGCCGACATTCAGAATTTCTTCAGATGAATATTTCTCAATAAAAGCCTCCAATTCCTCTTTCATCCTCTGGGCAATCTTGCCTTCTGACTCTATAAGATTATCCAACTCCCCTGGATCTACTGAAACGTCATAAAGCTCGGGCTTTGGGGCATCTATGAATTTATATCTGCCTTCTCGAATGCTTTTCAACTCACTCCAGCCATAATGATACCTCGGCCAATATGTCTCGCTGTAAGCGGCAAGAATACCTTCGTTATTTTCTCCCAGAATGAGGGACAATAGACTTTCCCCCTGTACTCCTTCTGGAATTCCTGTATTTATGAGATGGAGTACTGTAGGCATTATATCTATGCTTCGTACCTGCTTATTTATGACTTTCGCTGAGAATTTTTTTTGGGGAAATCTTATGATCAAGGGAATTCTTATGTCAGAATCATAGATGAAAAAACCATGGGCACTTTCCTTGTGTTCTCCAAGGCTTTCACCATGATCAGCTGTGAAAACTATCAAGGTTTTCTCCAACAACCCTTTTTCTTCTAGAAAGTCATGAAATTCCCCTATCAGTTGGTCAACATAGGCTATCTCTCCATCATATTGACCATAAGCTCTTCCTTTGTATTGAGTTTTATACGGTTCTGGCGGCTCATAGGGGGTATGGGGATCATAGAGATGTATCCAGGCAAAGAACTTCTCCTGAAGCCTCTTGTCAAGCCATTTATAGGCTTCGGCCATCACTTCATCGCCTCTCCTCTGAACAGCATCAAGGCTCACTTTTTTATATTTAGTCAAATCAAAATTGTCGTAATAATAATCAAAACCCTGGTCGAGCCCCCAGCGAGAGTCAAGCACAAAGGCCCCGACAAAAGCCCCTGTAGCAAATTCCTCATTCTTTAAAGCTTCTGCTAAAGTTACATGAGACTCATCTAGATAAAAGCCTCCATTATCCCGGATTCCGTGGTAGAGAGGGTTTGTACCAGTAAAGATTGAAGAGTGAGAAGGTAAAGTAAGCGGAGCTTGAGCTATGGTATGTTCAAAAAGAATCCCCTCTTTTGCCAGACGATTAATATTTGGAGTCTTAACATTTTGATATCCATAACATTCTAAACGGTCTGCTCGAAGCGTATCTATAGTGAAAAGAATAATGTTCATCTCTTCAATCTCAACAGACTCTAACTGAGTCTGAAAAGATTTAAATGTTTTCTCTCTTAAGGCTTCCTGACTAGGCTTGGCCTTAAAGATAAATATATATAAAAAAATTCCAACCAAGATAATAAAAACAAGAATCGAAATCAACGCTCTCTTTGACATTTCTTACCTTCTCCCAATTCTATTTTAAGATATTTTCATCCTTTAAGATAGATGTCAGGCTAAATTCCTCATGTCACCTAAATTTAACAAAATTTATAAAAATTACAAAGGTCTGACCCCAAATGAAACTTAACCATTTATGGGCTAAAAACTGGTTTTAATGCCATTTCCAAACTAAAATACTATGCTTTACAGCCATTTTCCGAGTAAATCAAAATTGTTTATCGATAATCCGGAAACAGTTTACCCCATATGAAAACACTTTATCAGAGGAAACATAAATAGGAATCGCGGACATCTTAATGATGATGTTTGATGTAAGATTGCCTCACTTTTCGTAACAGAGCCTGTACCGCCTTGAATTTATTCCTGAATGGAGTTAATCTATTTTTATCAAGGTTGAATAAGTATGAAAAAAAAACATCTAACATTCATAATCCTATTTTCCATAGTCACCTCTCTTGTTCTGGCTGGGGAAAAAACTCGTGGAGAACTTCCCCAGGAGCACAAAAAATGGCTCGAGGAAGAAGTAGTTTATATCATCTCACCGATTGAGCGAGATGTCTTTCTAAAGCTTCAAACCGATAGAGAAAGAGAACTCTTTATCCAAGCTTTTTGGAATCACAGGGATCCAACGCAAGGCACCCCAGAAAACGAATTCAGAAAGGAACACTACCGAAGAATCAGTTATGCCAACTATTCCTTTGGTAGAGGAGTTCCTAAGCCTGGCTGGAAAACAGATAGGGGACGAATCTACATCATACTGGGCGAACCTGGCGATATTGAACAAATCATCGGAGAGACTCAGGTATACAATACAGAAATATGGTTTTATCAGGGCTTGACAAGGTATGGACTCCCTGCCGGGTTTAACTTGATTTTCTTCCAGAAAGACGGCGTGGGTGAATATATTCTATACAGGCCTACGAGTGACGGCCCTCAAGCCTTGATGACTTCTTATTTAGGAGATCAAGCAGATTATTTAGCCGCTTTTAGAGCCTTGAAGAAAATAAGCCCAAATTTGGCTCGAAACTCTCTTTCTCTCATTCCAGGAGAATCAACCCAGGCTGGCCGTCCTTCTCTGTCTTCTGATATTCTGCTCCAGAATATCATTACTGTTCCCCAGAAGGAATTAAAGGACAAATATGCACAAAAATTCTTGATGTATAAAGACATCGTAGAAGTGGATTACACGGCTAATTACATCGATAACGAATCTATGATAAGAGTTATAAGAGATCCATCGGGTATAGACTTTGTCCACTATGTAGTGGAACTCAAGAGGTTTTCCGTACAAAATTATCAAGATAAGTATTCCACTCATCTTATAATAAACGGGCTAATATCCGATTTAAAAGGAAAAACAATCTACCAGTATGAGAAACCAATCTCAGTAGAACTCACGAAAGATGAGCTAAAGAGAATCACTTATAGGCCTGTTGATTTCTATGACATGTTCCCTTTGCTGCCTGGTGATTACAAATTTTCCTTTATTTTGAAAAACGAAGTATCCAAGGAATTCACAACTTTTGAAGAAGACATCGTTATTTCTGAGAAAGATTCTTTCCCTCGAATGAGTCGCTTAATTTTGAGTTACAGAATAAGACAGATTCCTTCTGCAATAAACCAGCTCATTCCCTTTGCACTGGGCCGTGAACAAATCCGCTGCCAGCCAAAGAGAATCTTTCACCCCAAAGAATCACTTTTTGTATTTTTCCAAATTTTAGACATGACACCGGACTTAGAACGGAGAGGACGATTAAAATTTGAATTTTTCAAGGGCAATGCGTTATTTCTCGAAACTTCAAGAACCATGAGAGAGTATCAAAATAGAATAGATTTTAGAGAAGAATTTCCTTTACAAAATTTCCCTCCTGATTATTACGGTTTGAAAGTGACATTATGGGATGGAAATCAACAAATTCTATCTCAAAATGAAAATTTCGAAATTACCCCGGCAGCGAAGCTTCCCCGGCCATGGGTATATTCTAAACCATTGCTTCCACTGAGCAATCCTGTTTATCCTTATGTCCTGGGTGTTCAACTCTTCAACAAAGGGAAATTCGAGGAGGCTAGGGTTAAGCTTGAAACAGCCTATAATAATCGGCCTGATTCTCTTCTGTATGCACTAAATCTTGCACGAGTCTATTTTGTATTGAAAAAATATGATGAAGTAAAGCAAACGTTAATCTCCTTCTTCAAATCAGCCAAAGCCAATTATGATGTCTACTTCCTCCTAGGAAAATCTCATCAATTTCTGGGAGAATTCAATCAAGCTGTGTCATTCTATGAAAAAGCCATCTCCCATTTCGGAGTAAATCTAAATATATTGAATTCTCTGGGAGAATGTCATTACCGGCTCGGAAACTTGGAAGAAGCCTTGGCCGCGTGGCAAAAATCCCTAGAGATCAATCTCAATCAGCCTGAAATCAAGAAAAAAGTAGAATCAATCAGAAATTAGAAATATAAAATCTTCATGAGTTTCTTTTTTTTAAAGCCTCTCCCCTCTCTTCTATAGATTATGTGACCAGCAATATTAGGGATCTTTTCTCTCCTCTTATGTCTGGCTGGCCAAGCCTCCTGCAATTTCTCCGCCATCGATTACAAAAGCCTGTCCTGTGATGAATCGTGCTTCGTCAGAAGCAAGAAAGGCAAAGAGGGCAGCCACTTCTTCTGGCTTGCCTAGCCTTGCGAGCGGAACCTTACTCTCGCACTCCCGAAGCATTTGTGGAGTGTATTCAGCTTCTTGCATTGGAGTGAGGATGTAACCAGGACAAACAGCGTTTACACGAACCTTAGGGGCCAATTCCAGAGCCATCGAGCGCGTCAATTCTATAACGCCAGATTTCGAGGCATTGTAAGCAGCGTAATAGGGATATCCTATCAGGCCATTGGTCGAGCCCATATTGAGGATAACCCCCTCTTCTCCCTCAAGCATCCTGCGTGCGGCCTGTTGAGCAACGTAAAACATGCCATTAAGGTTCACGTTAATGATTTTTAGCCACTCGTCAGGAGCAACTTCCAGAAAAGGATGTCTGATGCTTATCCCCGCATTATTTACAAGAACATCCAATCCCTGGATAAAACAATCCAGCTCCTTGAAAGCATGATTCACTGCCTCAACATCTGAAACATCTGCAGCAACTGTTCCCCCTAAACCGCTCATCTCTTTCTCTATGCTGCGAAGAGCTGCTTTATCACAATCGAGCACAAAAACGCGTGCACCTTCTTCCAAGAAACGAGCCGCTGTCGCAGCTCCAATTCCCCTTGCCCCTCCTGTGATGAGAATCCTTTTATTCTTTAATCCCTTCATAGTCTCCTCCTTAAAAAGCACTGAAAGCTGTTAAAAGCATTTCTTTATCCTCAGCCAGAGAAAACCTCAAGGCTTCTTAATCAACTTTGTCACATGATATAAGTAATATGCTAATAATATGCTTGTCTAATCTAGGTTCACCCAATTATATATTTACTCAAGAGGAGCGTAAAGCTAAGAAAAGGCCACAAGGCCTCCAACATATTCAGGTAGGCTCTATGACACAAAGTGGAGTAAAGAGATTGACACATATAAGAATTATCCATACAATTTTATTAAATTAAGCTCAGCGAATTCAATAATGACAGAAGAAAAAGAGTCGCCGATTAGAAGGCGTCTCTTCCCGCGATATAAATTACCTGTTTATTACCGTCCTGTTCGTTCCCTTGGACAAAAGCAACAACTTCAGGATATTGGTCTCGGCGGCATGCGAACCTACAGCAACAAGCCTCTCAAAGTGGGAAAAGAAATACAAATTAAACTGTTTCTTCCCAAGGGAAGCAGCGTGGAAGCCATAGCACGTGTTGCGTGGATAAAGTCACTTCCCCCAGGTTCGGAAGCTGTCTATGACATCGGCTTCGAATTCATCGACCTATCTGCAGAGGGTCATCTAGAGCTCAAAACCGCGTTTGAGAATGCCTCCCCCGAAGAATGAGCTATCTTCACTCCAGTAATTTTAATGGCCCCAAATTTTATAAAGAGCTTCTAAACTCTTAAAATCGGTAACCAAAAAGGTTCCAATAGTTCAGGAACCAGATAAAGATTAAGGAAGCCAGCACGATAAGTGTAAAATGCAGACGGGCACAACCTGTCCAGTATTTCTTCTTCCAGGCAAAAACAGTATAAATAATTGCACCGATAGTGAGTACGGCAGATATTATTGGGAAGGCTAAGAACACTTTCAGTCCAGAAGGAACACCGAACATGAGTTCCATGGGATCGCTGAGCACCATGAGGAAGCCAAGAACGAAAATCAAATAGAGTGCACTTATGATCCCGACAAGCCAACGAGCCGACCGTGGCCCCTTTTTTTCCTCCCTTTTTCGTCTGCAGACTATTCTAAATAGTGCCGCTCCAGGCCAGATCAATGTTGAAAGGAATAAAATCATTGTGATTACGAGCAAGCTGTAATGGAACGCAGGAGTTTCATACCAGGCCATTTTTATAATGGCAAAATACGGAAGAGAGCTTATAAATGCATGGGTAATGCGTCCTTTGCTATCTTCTCTAAAAACAGCAGTATCCTGTCCGCCCAATTCCCGGAAAACTAGAGGTTCAACTTCTACCCATTGTTTATCGCCTAATCCTGCAGGAAAAGGAGTCAGCAATGTGCCTTCGTCGGTCACTTTCACATCGGCTTTCATCATCAAGGCCATTAGTTTTTCATAAGAAGTGATCACAACTCTAGCCATTTTATAACTTCCCACAAATCTCTTTGCACGCTTCTTGAAATCAGGATCAGGCTTTAACTCTGGCATTTCAGAAGCAGGATAATAGCGATCGAGAAACGCCTGTAAGAGCTGATCTCGAGCTGGGCCACCGCCTCCTGCACTGTTATAAGAGACAAACAGACCAACATTCTCCTCAGGTATCAAGATAAGTGATGTATGGAACCAGATCGAATCACCTCCATGTCCGATCATCCTCAGGTTATTCAATCTCAGCTCCCAAAAACCATGGGCATTGCCGTCCACTCGCTTATCATGGGTGTGTAGAAGGCTATGCATCTGCCTTGCTGTTTCTTCCTTCAATATTCTATTCTCTCCATATTTCCCATGTTGAAGATGGGCTATCATGAATCTCGCCATATCTGTAGCAGTCGAGCTCATTGAACCTGCTGGTGCAAGGCCATTGATCAACTCAAATTCTTTGGCCTTGAATACGCCATTCTCAAAGGAATACCCCACAGACATCTTATCTGCCAAATGAGGCGGCAAAGGCTGGCGGAAAGTACTGTGATGCAGACCCAGGGGCTGATATATATTTTTCTCGATATAATCATCAAAAGGAATACCCGAGACAACTTCAACAATGTAGCCAGCGAGTGCGGTCCCGTAATTGGAATAGGCAGAAATATCCCCTGGCGGATAAACTCTGGCTGGGATTTTAGCGGCAAGAAATTCCCCTAAAGGAACGAGGTCTTCAGCACTGCGTACAGCCATTTCACTCACCATCTCTTCGAATCCCGGTGTATGGGTCATCAGGTGCGTCATAGTGATGGACTCAGGATAGGTCTCTGGAATCTTAAACTCTATTAGGTAATTATTGATATCAGTGTTGAGATCAATTTTTCCTTGCTCGACAAGCTGCATGACAGCGGTCCAGGTAAAAAGTTTTGAAACAGAGCCTGGCCGAAAAAGAGTCTCATCAGCGATAACCGGTTTCTTTTTCTCTATATCGGCATATCCATATCCTTTAGCAAAGAAGATTTCTCCATCTTTAACAAAAGAAAATGTAGCTCCTGCAATATGGTTGGCCATCATATGAGTAGTCATAATGCCATCGATGAAAGCCTCCAGTTCAGCAGGATCAGCGGGGCCCTGATGGGTTGCAGTTTCCTGGGCTTCCTGTGTTTGTGTGGATTCGCTTTTAAGGACCTGAACTCCAACCGTTAGGTAAGTCATAATGAAGATCACTGCTAGGATTCGTAAGAATACTTTTCTCATTTATCCCTCCTCATCTGAAATTTTTTTATAAAATATCACGCAAAATAATAAAAGTCATCTGTTTTGTTAAAAAAATGAAAAAAAGGGGATAGGCTACTTTTTTCTTCATCAGTTGAGATTGCCACGCTTCGCTCGCAGTGACAATAAAAAGGAAAAGTAATCTATCCCCTTTTTTCAATACCCTGTCCCCTTCTTTGTGTCTTCTTATTTTTCTTAGGGGAATCTATAAAGAGTTTTTAAAGATGGCCCGTATCTATGAGCTTATGATCGCTTTATGACAAATCTTGAAAAGGATTCTATTGATAGAAGGCTGATTAATGACTATTCACTTGCTTCTTCTGAAATATGATGGGGATATCTTTCTTTGTCGGCATTCCGATCTGAAATAATCTCCAGTCTCTGTCATATTCCTCTATCACCCGTTTTATGATAGAAACCCGGTCTATTGTCTCTGCATCTTCAGTTCCCAAGTTAACGATTTCGACGCGATACCTAAAAGTTCTCTTTTTCCCATTGACCCTCACATCGATCTCGATGTTTTGTTCTGCATCCCATATGGGTATTTCAACTATAAGTTCTTTCATTTTGTACCTCTTTTATTGTTTTTCTCTTTAAATATTCTGCAATAATCATACCAAGTTCCAATTATACATTATACATGGGAACTGAAAATTGACAAATAATGATTTGTGTCCGCTAGTGAGACACATGGTGTACGGGGGCGAACAAACGGCTAATTTTTTATTTCAACATATTTTTCTTGACCTCACAAAATTCCTCTGATTCAAGATATCATACCCTTAAAAGGGAATGTCGAAAATTAAATCTTTTTCCTTATTTGTCAAATTGGCATGAAATATGCTTATTATTTTGTCTGAATAGATGAAAATATTGTCAATCAAGCCATGAGTGAGAAGAAATTTCCATATATAAATAACGATTATGGAGAGAGAATGATGAGGTCAGAGAATTTCGTTGTTGAAAAAAATTTGGAATCGCTGAAGCCATTAGATACAGAAAGAAGCATTAAGGACTATAAGCTGGGTGAACACATTTCCTCAAAAGAAGAGAGCTTTATTAAGAATCTCTTTAGTCTATTTCTGGAGAGAGTGTGTATTTATGAGTCAGTGCCTCTAGGAGTACTCATGAATACTGTTGAGCGAAGCATAATCATCAGGGTCTTATCGAAGACCAATGGAAGCCAGAAAGAGGCAGCGAAGCTACTGGGAATGAAATATACAACATTCAATGAAAAGGTAAAAAAATATAAGATTCAATTAAGAAAAAAGTTTTATTGAATCACATATACTGTCAGTATTGAGAGTTAAATAATTAGAGGGCGGTGAGGAACCCTTCTTCATATAGTTGGTTAGAATCCTTGACTTCCAAGTCTGTGGATTCAACGAATTCTATGGCCCGGCTCAGCGTTTCGAGCATCTCCTTTTTATCCCCAGGAAGGTTCCCTTCCACACCTCTATAAATTATGCCTCCTCCTGCCCAGAGGTAATTTGTCAAGTGGTCACTGGCAAGATAACATCCCTCTAAATCTAATTCCTCGACAAAAAGTTTGACCTCTTTTAACCTCTCCAATGGCGGTGTGATGATAAATATTCCATTCTTCTGTTTTTCTTTCATTGGTGTCCCATGTTGTATGGTCAAAGTCCTTAACCTTATGTAATCCGGTTCTATCTCATTGAGAACTCTAGCACTATTAATAGCATGTTCTTTCCATCGTTCCTTACCGCCGGCGCCGCTGATAACGTAGAATGATACTTCAAATCCAGCCTTTTTAGCCTTGCGTCCAGCCTCTTTCATCTCTTCAGGAGTAGCTCCTTTACAGAGATTCTCGAGTACGACAGCATCCCCGGATTCTAAGCCGAAGTGGAGTCTATTAAGCCCAGCCTTGCGGACAGTAGTCAGGAATTCCATTTTCTTTCGAAGAATGGTTTTTGCCCTTGCATAGGCAGTTATGCGCCTTGCTTCTGGAAAGGTTTTTCTGATGCAGGACACTATCTCTGCCAGATCCTTGTGTACAAGATTGTCACTGTCACCGAGGAATATAGAATCCGCATCCCTGTATATTTGTCGAGCCTTCCTGATATCGTCATGAATTTCCTCTTGCGGCTTCAGTTCGAATTTTAGGGACTTGTACATGGAACAAAACTCGCATTTGTTCCAAGGGCAACCTCTTGTGATGCGGATGAGTGCACTTTCAGCCTCATTGGGAGGCCTGAAAGGCGGAAAATCATATCCACTTATATGCCTGAACATTTTTTTGAAGCCTTAATGTAAAAAAAAAGGGATTTCGTTTCAATATTTGGCATATTTTCTTCGAGCTTCTTATGATCTTGGCGATAAATCCTTTTCTTTTAAACTATGCATATTAAATATTGAGACCTGTTCCCTTCATTATAAACTAGAAGAGCGGCGGTTGGGGACTCTCCAAACTAATTATTTTAGTAATTTCAGCTTGAGGTGAGAAGGGTATAGTGCTGACCGATAGACTCTGTGTGTCGCCTTTTGAAAATCGGATTCCTGCGCATGATAAATATCCACAAACTTCTGCGGATTCCGGTCGATCACAGGAAACCAGGTGCTCTGAATCTGCACCATAATCCTGTGCCCCTTTCGAAAGGAGTGAGACTTATCCCGTAAATCATATTCGACCTTTGTTACCTTATTCGGAACAAAAGGCTCTGGTTTCTCGAAACTATTCCGGTATTTCCCTCGAAAAACATCTGCTCCCACCAACATCTGAAAATCTCCCATCCTCACGTTTAGCGGGTTCGGCTTATTATCGGGAGCATTGCCCGGATAAACATCGATTAATTTGACTACCCAGTCCGCATCTGTCCCAGTTGTGGTTACATGAAGGCAAGCTATGATAGGACCAGCAATAGTCACGTCTTCTTGAAGGATATCAGTCTGATAGACCAGCACATCGGGCCGACGCGATGCAAACCTCTGATCCTCGACCATCCAGAGATGCCCCTGTGAGGTGCGAATCTCCTGGGAAAACGGCACTGGCTTGTTCGGATCGCTGATGTAAGAATCATTGGCTTCATCAGATGTTTCGGCAGGTGGAGAAAAAGAAAGTTTCCCATCTGCATGAAAATACAGATTTTTCTCTAAAGCCTCTTTTGGCGGCCATTGGTCATACGATTTCCATTGATTGGAGCCTGTTTCAAAAACCATTGCTTCTGGCAGATCCAACTCGCCTCTATCTTTCAAGTAATAGAGGAAGAACGGGAATTCGATTTTTTCTCTGAAGTAGACTCCTGTTTTTACGTCGAACCTTATGTTTCCCAGGGCATCTCCGTCCATTCGTGCCCATCCTCCATGAAGCCAAGGGCCAACCGCAAGAATATTTTTGTTATTCGGATTCTTCTTTTCGATCGTGTAATAAATGCTCATCGGACCATAAAAATCTTCTGCATCAAACCAGCCCGCAACATTTAGAACTGGATGTTTGATGTTACTCAAATGCTGAAGTACTTCCTGCTGCTTCCAGTATTCATCGTAATCACCATGTTCCATATACTCATTCCATGTCGGGACCTGACCATAGAAGTACTTTTTATCTACATTCGAGACTGGCCCCAGTTCCAAAAAGAATTTGTAGCCATCAGGCGTCCCGTAGCTGAATCTCCTGCCACGTTTTTGCGAGGGGCCTGTCCTAATCTGGGCATTCCCAGCCAGCCAGCCGAATGTGTACATGAGGCGAAAAGCACCGTTATGATGAAAATCATCTCCTATCCACATGTCAGAAGGAGAGGCCTGAGGTGAGGAAGCTTTCATTGCTGGGTGAGCATCGATCATACCCATTACAGTTTGCCATCCGGGGTATGAGATTCCCCACTGTCCGACACGACCATTATGATCAGGGATATTCTTCAATATCCACTCGATCGTATCATATGTATCACTGCTCTCATCTGTATCCTGGGGTCCTTGTTTGTCGGGTTTATGAGGTTTCATCACCACAAACTCGCCCTCTGATTTGAACTTCCCTCTAACATCCTGGTACACAAAAATGAAACCTTCTGGGGCATATTGCCTGTTCGGGCCCAGGGAGCGTCTAAAGATCTTGGATCCGTAATATCGGACCGAGTACGGAGTGCGAAAAAGCATTATGGGATACTTTTTATTCTTTTCTATAGGTGTGTAAACCTGTGTGTATAGTTTAACGCCATCTCTCATCGGAATCATATATTCTGCCTTTTCATATTTCTCCTTGATATCGAACTTTTCCTGTGTGAAGTGAAAACTCGATGCCAAAAGTACCAAGAATCCAAAAACTAGAAAATGCCGCAATAGACGATTCTTAGTTATTTTCACGGTTGACCTCCTTATCAGTGAAATTTTATTTTACCTCTTTCAAATTCCCTATTGAAAATTTATAACACGGGAACTATGCGAAGTCAAAAATTTGGGAAAACATGAATGAAGGTAATTTATATTTTTAAAAAGGTGGGCTTTATGAATCAAGCCTCTACGCAAACAGATTTGAGAATAATTCTAATAGTATCGCTGAAAAAAATGGACTCAACGGAGCAGGCTAAAGGTTTGGCTTGATTCCATTAACCTTTATGCTCGTGATCGAGCCTGCAATCTTTTTAACTTTCTCGAGCGAGATGTTAAATTTCCCGATGATTTCTTTCGCCGTCGGATCATGGTCTATATATTCATTTGGATAAGATGTCTCATCCGCTATTTCAACCTCTGCGAACCCAGCTCCTTCGATGGCCTCAATGTATTCATCCTTCAATACTGCTCCGGAAATACAACCGACATAAGCTTCAACAGACTTCTTTATGAAATCGGGAAGTTCCTTCAATAAAACAATGTCAGAAATCATCAGTCTCCCACCTGGCTTGAGTACCCTGAACGCCTCTTTGAAAACTTTTTTCTTATCTGGAGAGAGATTAATAACACAATTTGATAGGATTACATCAACAGAATTATCTTCGACTGGAAGGTTCTCAATGTCTCCGAGCCTGAATTCGATGTTTTGGTAATTTCCTCTCTTTGCATTTTCTTGTGCCTTTTCAACCATTTCTGGCGTCATATCGACCCCGATAATCTTTCCGCTTTCGCCAACTTCATTGGCAGCAAGAAAACAATCAAAGCCTGCTCCAGAACCAAGATCCAGAACAGTCTCCCCTTCCCTCAACGAGGCAAGGGCAACAGGATTTCCGCAGCCGAGACCAAGATTGGCACCTTCAGGAACGGCCTTAATATCTTCCTCTGTATATCCAATTTTCTTGCTTATGTCCCCGGCAAAATCCACATCTCCACAACATGAACTAACCGAACTGCAGCAAGAATCCTCCTGCTCAGTGGGTTTATGAGATGAGCGACCTTGACTGGCAACCTTTGCGTAAGCATCCCTAACAACTTTCTTTATTTTCTTATCTTCCATTTTTATTGCCTCCTTTTGTTCTACTGAATATCTTTCATTAACGGCCCTAACATCCCTTTCACCATTTCTTCAATCTCTTCGACCTTAATCATAGAAAGACAACAGACCTTCCCCTCTTTTTCCATGCTTATCAGTGCCAGCTTGTCACCCGCACGAATTTTTGCCTTGTCTCTCAATTCCTTGGGTAGAACTGTCTGCCCTCTTTCGTCAACGCTTATCACTGCTTCGACTTTACAACAGGCCATGGCTATTGCTTTTGGAGGACAACCTTGTTCTCCTTTCCCTTTTTTAACCATCTTTACTCCTAGTTAATCTTGACTATTTTAATATTTCTGATTAATCAGAATATACTTAATAATAAGATTTATCATACGGTTTGTCAAGTGTTTTTAGAAGTTTTTTTGGATATTTGTGTTCTATTTCACACCAGAAGCCACAAAAATACTGACTTCTGCATATTCTTCTTTTAATCCTGACTGGGCACAGCACTCCCCAACACAGTCAATAACAATATCTTTGAAACCTGCCTCGCTGAACCACTTCTTGACATCCTCCCTTTTAAAGCCCATCCAGCGGTCATGATGTTCTTTTATCAAGAAATCAAACTTATGTTCGTCCATATCAGTAATAACAAGCCTACCGCCCGGCTTCAAAATTCGCGCCATTTCCTTGATCGCATCCAAAGGAAGCTCAACATGATGCAGATACATATTGGCAAAAGCATAATCAACTGAATCATCCTGTATGGGCAATTTTTCCGCTTCGCCTGTGCGGTATTCTACACCTTTAGCATCGGCGAATTTCTTTCTCATCTCATCCAGCATTGCTTCAGACTGGTCAACAGCAATAACCTCTAAGCCTTTCTGCATCAAGCCCTCTGTAACAAAGCCGGTTCCCGCTCCAATATCAGCCGCTATCTCCCCTGCTTTCACCCCAGCTATTGAAAAAGCTTTCTCCCTCACCTCCTCTGAAAAAAAGCTTTGTTGCATCTCATCCCACTTACGAGCAACCTCATCAAAATATTTCTTGCTGTTCATAATATTCTCCTTTTAATAAACTTTGTGACCCTGAATTATTCATAAAAAATGCCGCTGCTTTCTGCGATTGAAAAATATTTGAGTCATTTTTTATACACAGGATAGTTAGGGCGTATATGGGTTTTTGGCGACCTTTTTTCGATGGCGCGAAAGGCAATCTCAATCGCTTTTTCCAACTGAGGATCACGGCCCTCGATCCAATCCTTTGGAGGAAAACCCGCCTCAAAATGCGGAGTCACTCCATGGTTCTCTATATCCCAAGAGCCCGTTGGATTGTAGGCTGCCCTGTTTGGGATTCTGATCCGTCCATCATCGATCAATCGAGGATAAAAGAGGGCTGTTCCTATGCCACCTCCTGCAGTACGCTTACCAACGATCATTCCTACTTCTGTCAGTTTGAACATCATGGCAAAGGTCTCAGCAGCCGAGAAATCCCACTCATTGATGACCAAGACCTTAGGACCTGGAAAAGTAACAGGAGGAACCGGATAATCCTCTCCATGGCGGTATGCATAATAATAGATTCTCTCTCGCTTCAGATCTTCAATCAGGCTATCCGAAGTAGTTCCTCCTCCGTTATACCGCTGGTCGATGATGAGGCCTTTCTTATCAGTGCTTCCCAGGATTCCTCTGATGAAATCCTCCACTCCTCCTCCATAGTTTCGGATATAAATATAGGCCAGTTTTCCCCCGGAAAGCTTCTCAACAATGCGACGGTTCTTTTCAGCCCAATTCATTTTGCGCAGGGCGCCTGCTCCTATATGAGGCACGACCGTGTAGGTGCGTTTATCTGAATCATCAGGCTTAGAGGCCACTGTGATCTTTACAGGACGATGATCTTTTCCTTCAAAGTAGGAAAAAACATTCCTGCTCGAATCCACTGGTTCTTTATCCACAGCTAATAAATAGTCTCCTTCGCGAACATCCATGCCAGGCTGGTCCAAAGGACCTCTCATTAAAGGATTCGTAGATGTGAAGTGTCCTGACCGATAGATACGTCTTATCCGATAGAATCCTCCATCAATCTCAAAATCTGCCCCCAGCACGCCGACTCGTTTAGGAGGCTTTTTATTTCGAGGAATATCCCCGCCAGCCACTGAGAGATGACTCACAGATAAAAAGCCGAGCATTTCCCTGAAAAGCAGATTCAGGTCACTGCGCCTAGTCACCGAAGGAAGATAGGAGGAAAAATGTTTTTCAAGTTCCTGGATATCATACCCGTGATGATTTGGGTCGTAGAAATAATCCCGCATCAAACGCCAAGCTTCATGATACATCTGCTTCCATTCAAATTGGGGATTCAGAGTCACTTCAAGGCTTTTCAAGTCGAGCCGTCCTTCCATGGGTTGAATGGGTCTATCAGCATCGGATATAACCCACGTTGCACCACGGCCGTAGAGGATTTTTCTTTTATCATGGGAGATTGAAAAACCGCTTATGTCATCATAAAATTTTTCGATTCTTGTCGGCTTTTGAAGGTCGAGCTTATAGAGTGCTGTCGGCACATAACCTGTAGCTCCTGGTGTCATCGGCCATTTAGAAATAAACAGATAAATAATGCCTGGTTTGCCTAGCGCAAGCCCAGCGTAATCATGAGGTTCAATCGGAATCTGAACGATGCGCCGTTCCAGGTCTTCAAAATCGATTTGAACCTCTGAGAGGGGCTCGTTCCATGGTTTTTGTGGGTGGGCCCTTTTTAAAGTGGGAATGATAGGAGGCGGCTGGCCGTTACTCAATACCAATGCATGGAGTGTCTTGGAAACCAAGGGCCTTGCCAGCCGGCTGGAAAGAAGTCCCCAACCGATATCGCTGGCTGCAGCTCGGCGTGCATTTGAACTGGCTGAAAAGTAGAGATACCTGCCGCTCTGATCAAAGATCGGAAATTCTGCATGGACACGCCCATCTGTGATCTGGTGGATTCGATCATGCTCGGCATCATAAATAAAGACCGTGCGCAGCCTGTTCTGAAGCGCTTTTGCATAAGCTAAATATCGACTATCAATGGACCAGCTTGGATAGTAACGCCCTTGGGCAATGTAAGGTGAAACATCGATCTTTTCTGTTTCTCTTGCATTCACATCAACCAACCACAAGGCTAGACGTATGTCTGAAAACGCTATTTTCGAGGAGTCTGGTGACCAGGTTAGCTCCCTGTAAAATGATGGGTTTTCCTCGATTTTAATCTTGGTGACAGAATAATCTCCTATTACAGACCTTACATGAAGTTCATATTCCCCTGATTCATCCGAAAAATAGGCGATCCTCATTCCATCAGGAGAGAAGGTTGGATTGCGCTCTGCTATCCCAGGAGTCTGTGTGATGTTTAATGAATTGCCAGTCTTTGGATCAAAGGTCAGGGCTTCTCCCCGCGCAGCAAAGACAACCATATCTCCTTGGGGGGAAATATGGGCTGTTTGGATCCATTGTGCCGCTTTAGCTGTTCGCCTTTTCAACTCAGAAATATCAGGCGAGACTCTTATGTTCACAGGATTAATCTCGCCTGTTTTCAGGTCATACAGGTAAATCCTGCCCTCTCGAATAAAAACAATGGCGTCTCTGTTTGAGGCTGCATTTTTAATTCCGACTGAGTCAAAACTTGTTAAAGGGCGAATTTCTTGGGTTTTTGTATCATATACATAAAGATTAAAAATTCCAGTTCGATCAGAGAGAAAATAGATGTTTTCACCGATCCACATGGGAAAGCGAGCATTTGAAGAATCATCGGTGACTTCTTTGATCCCCAGATCATCCAGATTGACTATCCACAGCGGACTGGTCAACCCTCCTCGGTAATGAGGCCAGTTCATGATATCTGTGCCCAGGGCTTTTGGGACATAAACCAGGCGCCTTCCATCTGGCGAATAACAGCCCTCGCTTGCCATTGGCAGAGGAAGGGGCTCTGGAAAAACCCCTTGAGAAGAAATGGAATAAAGACGGCGAAAGCCATCTCCATCTCTCCCTGAAACAAAGAGAATTTTTCTGCTATCAGGTGTCCAGCCACAGGGATAATCGGACTTCGGGTAAAAAGTCAAACGTATTGCCTTTCCTCCTTGGGTAGGCATCACACAAACATCTGAGTTGTCGCCAACTCGCCGGCTGAAAGCAAGCTGGTTTCCATCAGGGGAAAATACAGGGAAGTCTTCATCCCCGGGGTGATTTGTGAGCTGACGAGCTTCTCCTCCTTCACGCGGCATAAGCCAGATTTCCCCAGCATAAGAAAAGGCAATCTTATCTTGGCTAATGCTCACGCGCTGGATAAGCATAGGTTTTGAATCCTGCTGTGCCAGTAAAGCCTGACTCATTAAAATCAGGTAAAGGGCAATAAAGGATTTTCTATACATTTGAGAAATCCTCCTTGTTTACCAATATCTACAAAAAATTTTTATCACAGGGGAAATTTGATGTCAAAACCATTGTGGGGTCAGGCTTTCATAAGTTTCATAACTTTGTGATCAGGGCTTCATAAGTTTTATAATTCATAGTGACACACAGAATCAAATTCTTAATCATCAGTAAATTAAAAAACTTATGAAAGTTATGAAAGCCTGACCCCATTGTTACTTGTTGATTTCAGCAGAATGTTGTGATATTTAAAGAAAAATATATGCAAAGGAGGAATATGAAGAATGTTTAGAAAAGCTCTAGCAATCATAACAATTCTCTGTTTCATTCTTATTTTCTACGGGTGCGCCAGAAAATATGAGGGTCCTTCAGCAGATCTTGTGATCAAGAACGCCAAAATTGTAACCATTGATAAGGACAACCCCCGAGCTGAAGCGGTTGCTGCGATCGGAGAGTTTATTATAGCTGTTACGTCAAACAAAAAGATCGACCAGTACATTCAGGAAGGAACAACCAAGGTTATCGATGCCAAAGGCCAGCTGCTTATACCTGGTTTAAATGATGCACATTGCCACTTTGGTTCAATAGATCCAGATTATATAGATCTGCGGTACATCACCGACCCCAATATCATAACAGAGAGGATTAAAGAGAAGGTGGCCCAGGCAAAGCCGGGTGAGCTCATAAGAGGAGGGCGTTGGGAGCATGAGATGTTCAACAACAGACAATGGCCAACAAAAGAGCTTATTGACCCGGTTTCCCCAAATAATCCAGTGGCTCTGAGCCGTGCTGATGGTCATTCTGTATTGGTGAACAGCTACGTTATCAAGAATTCCGGAATCACAAAAGACACACCTGATCCATTTGGAGGAGAAATTCAGAAAGACCCGGTTTCCGGTGAGCCAACAGGAATATTTAAAGAAACTGCTAAAAGATTGTTAAAATATGGAGCCGTGCGCGTAAAGAGGACCCCTGAAGAAGAAGAGGAAGAACGCATGAAAGGATGGCAGGCAGCATTTGATATGGCAGCTAAATTGGGCGTTACAACCGTCCAACTCCCTCCAGGTGAATTTCAACCGTATCAGAAGTTCAGGGATTTGGGAAATCTCACGCTGCGTGTCTATGTCGGTCTACCCTTACCAGAAGATGAAAAACAGCTGGAGAGGTATTTAGAACTTAAGAAACAATATCCAAGAGAGGACAACTGGATCCGATTCGGCTATCTTAAGGGATTTATCGATGGAACACTCGGTTCTGGCACCATGCTGGTTTTTGAACCGTTCGAGGATGAACCAGATAAAACAGGGCTGGCTATGATGCCTTATGAAGAACTCGAACGACGAATAGTCGCTGCAGATAAAATGGGATTTCAGATAGGCATCCACGCTATCGGTCCAAAAGCCAATCGCTGGATCCTGAATGCTTTTGAAAAAGCTCAACAGGTCAACGAAAAACGCGATAGCCGCCACCGCAGTGAACATGCCCAGATTCTAGCGCTCGAGGATATTCCTCGGTTTGAAGGCCTGCGTGTTGTAACTTCCATGCAGCCAACCCATTGTATAACAGATAAACGATTTGCAGAAAAGCGGATCGGAAAGGAAAGATGCAAGGGAGCGTATGCCTGGAGACGGCTGCTGGATGCAGGCGCAAAAATCGCTTTTGGGACGGATTATAGCGTTGAGCCGCTCGACCCACTGGAAGGACTCTACGCTGCTGTGACACGAAAGGACAGAGCCGGAGAGCCTGGAGACGGCTGGTTCCCCGATCAAAAACTCACAATGGAAGAAGCCATCGAGCTCTATACTCTGGGGTCAGCCTATGCAGAGTTCATGGAAGACCGTAAGGGTATGATTAAGGAAGGCTATCTGGCAGATATGGTGATATTTGATAATGATTTAATGACAATCCCTCCCGAAGAAATAATGAAAGCCCTGGTGGATTATACCATTGTTGGAGGAAAAGTTATCTATAAGCGAAATTAGATACCAAAATTAAAAAAAAGGATAGCTAGAAGAAAAACATCTAGAACTTGTTGATAAATCACAATCCCAAGGAGAGAGCCTGCTTTTTGTCAGATAAGAGCAACCCGATATTCTCTTCTCTGTGTTGGCCTAAATATCTTTTTACAGCTTGAAAGCCAAGATATTTTCCTGCTCGAGGCGGAATCTTCAAATCAGGATACCCCCTATCGTAGAATTCCATCAACTCTTTTGAAGAGAATTTTCCTGAACAATAGACCTCTCTTAAAAGAAGCTCGTTCTCCTGACACCAGTTAAATCTGTCTCTCTTAAAGAGAAAATGGTCAGGAAGCATATGGTTGGGGAAAACTAATGATGAAAAAGATATCGCCATCCCCTCAGATATCAATAGCCACTCCAATTGTTTTTCCTCTGGAACCTCTCCCCTGCTCAGATTCAACAGGAAATGAGCATATTCATGGGCAAAGAGAATCCGCAATAAAGAGAAATCTTTAAACCTCTCCAGGCCAAAGCATATAACTGGCTTCCCGCGAAAATTCATAACAAATCCATCAGGGCTAAAAAACCCGACTAAAAGATAGACATTCGGCTCCTCTTTTGGGAGAACGATTCTTGTACACTTTTCATATGTTTCTCTGATAATTTCCTCTGGATTGCATATAGAAACGAGGTTTTTCAATCCGGAATAATCTGATATTTTGATCGTTTCGACTCTTTGTTTAAGACTATCATTATCGATTAAGGGGAAACGGGAAAAATAAGTTTCGAAAAATTCTTTGTGGGGCTGATAATAAAAGGAAAAATAAATATCCCATTTCTCTTGGTGCGTCGTGACTTTCTCTAGAAATTTAAAAAAATCTCTGTATAAGGAAAATATCTTCATGAATTCCTTTTACGCCTGTTTTTTATTTTATCCCCTATCCAGCTTATATCATAACGAAAAATTTGAAGTCAATTCATAGAGAAAAGAAGCCTTTCCTTTTGTACAAAAAAGGAATCCTTCAGAGTATAATCAGCTTTCAATGTCCTTCAATCTCATTGATATCGAGCTTTTGCTGTGTTATAGACTATAGATAAAATCCATTGATGAATATCTTAAAAAGATTACAGATATTAGACACTAACATTCAAAAACGAATTACCTTTCTTTTAGAATCCTGGGGAATCATACCTGAACCAGAGGACCTGGAACTCCAGATTGTTCGTAAGATAGCCCGATCAAAAGATGAGTTTGAAAAACTGAAGGCTGACCTTGAGAGTCAAGGATACACAATACACATACAGGAATTTTTTGAGGAGGAAACTGATAGAAAAAACTTTTTCGCTTCAATACTCGCAGAGAAAGAGCTACCCGAGAAAAAAATAGAAAGACTACCTCTGAAGAAACACTACAAATTACTAAGAAAAAAAGAAATGCTAGCTAATATTATAATGAAGACTTTTTGGATTGTAGTTATCGGTATCGTCATATTATTCTATCTCTTCCTTCTACATCCTTTGTTACTGACACTCAAAGCAGCTATGAGATTGTAAAATATTGACATCCTCATTTTGCATTACCTCTTGACTATTTTTCCACCGTGCATCACAAATTTGACATCTTCAAGAACAGCGATGTTCTCTAAAGGATTGCCCTGAACAGCTATTAAATCTGCTAGTTTTCCTTCTTCAATTATTCCGCGGTCATCGACTCCGAGCAAATCGATTGCATTTATTGTTGCCGTGCGGATAGCATCAATCGGAGACATTCCGAGTTTTACATATACGGCAAACTCTTTTGCATTATCCCCGTGTGGGAAGACTGCTGCATCAGTGCCAAATGCAATCTTAACTCCAGATTGTATAGCACGGCGAAGATTCTTTCTGGCGAGGGGTAAAATATACTCCGCTTTTGAACGGAGCAATGGCGGAAGGCGTTCAAGGTCTATTGACTCGGCAAGATAGGTCGTTGGGACTAAATAAGCTCCTTTTTCCTTCATGAGTTTTATTGCCTCATCGTCAACCAGCGAACCATGTTCAATCGAAGCGACACCGGCTTTTACTGCAGCGATTATGCCCTCTGTTCCATGGGCATGAGCGAAGACCTTGAGGCCGTGTCTGGCCGCCTCTTCAACAATAACCCGCATCTCCTCATCAGAATACTGTTGGGCAATCCCTGACTCTTCAAAAGATAGAACTCCTGCTGTGGCTATCATTTTGATCTGTTTTGCTCCGTGCTTGATTTGATAGCGCACTGCACGCAAGACTTCCTCAGGTCCATCCGCAATTCCAAATTCTGGCGTCATCTCTAGAATACCAGGTTGAAATCCTATCTCATCTCCATGTCCTCCTGTAATGCTGATGCCATGCCCGCAGGGAAAGATCCAGGGGCCTTCAACGAAACCTCTTTCAACTGCTTTCATCAATGCCACATCAACAAAATTGCGTGAGCCAGCCTCGCGGACTGTTGTAAAGCCAGCCATGAGTGTCTGTCGGGAGTTTCGGGCAGCGCGAAGCGCATCGTCGGCAGGACCATCGTGCACAGAGCGATAAACAAAGCCCATCTCAATATCATAGGCCAGATGAACATGCATATCGATCAGACCAGGCAGAAGTGTCATATCCCCAAGATCGATGACCTTCGTTCCTTCTGCTAATTCTGACCCGCCTACGCCGACTATCTTGCGGCCTTCAACTGTGACATATGCATTCTTTATAATCCTTCCACTTACAACATCAAGCATACGATCCACACGAATCGTGAGCTTTTCACCTGAAATTGCCAGACTGGCGAATGTCAATGTTAAAAGCAGGCAACCTGCCAGGACTCGAAAAAATTTTAGTTTATTCATCGCTCTTCCTCCCTTCATTTATCCTGAATTATTCATAAAAAATGAGATTGCTTAGCCTGTTGCGAGCGCAGCGTGGCAATCTTCTTCGCTCCTCGCAACAACGGCTGCAGCAATCTTGGCTCGCGAATAATCCAGATTATTCAACGGTACTCCTATAAATTAATTTGAAGCGTTGATATCCATGTAAAATACACCATGAATTCGATTAATACAAGACCAAACTCGACTAATGGCTTGAGATTCTAAAGGGGAAGCTTTATCCTGTTAACAAGATTATGGACCTATGCTAAAAATAACTGAAGTTAAAGCTAAAAGTATCCTAAACAAATCGAAAATCTTTGATTATTGCCTAAACCCCTACACTGGGTGTCAGATTAATTGCGCATACTGTTACGCACGGCTGTTCATGAGGCGATATTCTGGACACAAAGAGCCTTGGGGTGAATTTGTGGATGTTAAGATCAACGCTCCCGAACTCCTGAAAAAACAATTGGAAAGAGCAACAAAAGGAACGGTTTGGATTTCCTCTGTCTGTGATCCTTACCAGCCCCTTGAAGTAAAGTACAAGTTAACACGACAGTGCCTTCAAGAATTATTGAAAAAGCAATTCCCAGTCAATATCCAAACAAAATCCGTTCTGGCTTTGCGTGACCTGGACCTATTCCAGGAGTTTGATGAGATAGAAGTAGGATTCACTATAACAACTGACGATGAGAAGACAGCAAAGCTATTCGAATCAAGGGCTGCGCCTGTTGAGGAAAGGCTTATTGCTCTGGAGAAAATACACTCAAAAGGTGTCAAAACATTCGCCTTCATTGGTCCCCTGCTCCCAGGAAACCCGGAAAATCTCATAGACCGTCTTGAAGGAAAAGCAGACAAAGTGTACATAGACAAAATGAATTATTTAAGCACGATAAGCGGGTTTTATTACAGACAGAACCTGAAAAGAGCAACAACAGATGATTTTTTCCGCAACTACAAAGAAAGGCTCATGAAGGAGCTAAATAAAAGAAAAATGAAATTTGAGGACCTTTTCTGAATTTTCCCTCTATTCTGAACGCAGTTTGAATAGAGCCAAGCTAGATTCTCTTTCATTGCTAGGGCTTTTTCTCTTATGTTGATTAACATTATCTCTGGATCAAAGCCGGATAATTCTCGAATAAATCGCCTGTTGGCCACTCTGTTATATCATTAAGTGCATTCCAAAGAGAATCATCCATATCTTTTATAAAAGCCTCAGCGTTTAAAGGACTGGAATTGAAAAGGGCTGCCCAAGCTAAACCATGCTAGGAAGGAAATATAATGCTAACTGTGCCAGGATGTGGGGATTTGATTTATTTTCTGATTTTTCCCTTGACGTTTCTTATCTTAACTCCTCCGCTTCCATCATCTCTGATAATCACATCTTTATCAACACCATCGACGTTTATCGAGCCGGAGCCGTCGCTAACCGTGAGACTTCCGCCTACATTATTTACATAAATCGAACCTGAACCATCATCAATAGAGACATCCCCGACAACATCTTTCACGTCGATTCCACCTGAACCATCATCAATAGAGAGATAGCCAGAAATTGCTATCGCTTCTATATCACCAGAGCTATCATTAATATCTACATTTCCCTTTATGTCCTCAACATAGATTTCGCCAGAGCTGTCATCTATATCAAGCTGTCCGATGATGTCTTCAACACTCATAGAGCCAGAGCTATCATCAATCTGCAAATTTATATTTTTCGGAACATTCACTGTCAGGTTGATAACTTTCGTCCTGAAAGAGATGTAAGGAAAGGATTCTCTAAATTTACTGATCAATACCGCTCTAGCGCCCCTTTTCTCAAGAGAAAGCTTGATATTTTCTCGAATAAATTCCTCTTCATCTCTTACTCTTTTTCCTTTTACTATAATTTCTGCTGTTACCTCAATCTTTGCAAGACCCTCAATTCCATAAACTTTTAAAAAGCCCGCTGCGCAGTCAATCTCCAATTCTTCAATACCTTGAGCGGGGAGATTCAATTTTTTCACACTTTCGTAGGGAAAAAGAGAAGAAGCACATAAAAATAAAATTGCAAAGAACAAAGCTTTTACCTTCATGAATACCTCCTAATTATTACGTACATGTACTTCAATAATATAAGAGGATTTTTTTTGAAAAAAGGTTCACTATATTAAAGCAAGAATGTTTTATTCAGATATTCTCTACTGCTCATCTCCTCTATAAATATATTTCAAACCAACAGCAACAGTCCTTGCTTTCATCGGATACCCAGGTTCAGTTACGTAATATTTATTGAGCAGGTTTTCCCCTTTTAGAAAAACAGTAAAATTCGAAAAACTTTTTGAAAGACTCGCATTTAGAACAAAATAACCTGGGATTTTAACGATATCATTGCTAATCTTCATCTCAGAACTGGATACATAAAGACTCCACAGAGTGAATTTAAGGCTATTTTTGTCCCAGACATCTAAAGCAAAATTCAATTGGGACGCAGGAACAAGATCTAACGGACGTTTTTCCTCTTCGTTTGCCCCATCCAGGTACGTATAATTCACTGACAAATTCAACCATCGGAATCTCTTCTGAAACCTCATTTCAAAACCCGAGATATGAGCTTTGCCTATATTCAAATTTCTTTTTGTTCCATCAGGCAAACGAATAACGTTGATAAGATCTCTTATTCTGTTGTAAAAAACCGCTCCTGTGAAAAGAAATTCTCTATCATAACTGAATCCAAATTCGTAGCTTGTCCCTCTCTCATCCTTAAGATCGGGATTTCCAAAACTCGTGCTATACAATGCTCTCATTGAAGGAAACCTTGATTTCTGCGAGAAGGTAAGATGAAGATCGATATAGTCAGAGGGATTAAACTTTATGCCCGCGATAGGATTCAATGAAGCTTTGTTATCTCCCGTATGCTTTTTCAAATAATCAAGATTAATCCCTCCAACTAATTTCCATTTTGGATTCAGGCTAAAAAGATTCTCGAATCCTAGTGAAACAATCTGGTGTTCAAACTCTTCCCATTCTTTTCCTATATCATCTTGAGTCCTGACATTGTCATCTCTGAAGTTTATACTAAATTTTATTTCGTTTTGAGCCTGATAAGAGAAAGAACTTAAAAGAAAGGCTCCGAGGGAGTTGTTTTTGTATGTGGACTCCCAATTAAGTCTTTTCATATCAGGATCAAAGTAGGCATCAAGGACATTATCATGCCTTACATAATAACTTCTAAACTTGATATTCCCACCCTTGAATAAAGAGAAAGTTCCCCCGAGGTTAAACTGCGACCGATTCCAACTCTTAAACTTCCAGTAGCGTGGAAAGAAATATTCAGTAGCAATAGGAATCCCGAACTCTGACCGATAATGAGCAGCTTCAAAGAGAATTTCGCTCTTCTGGTTTGGGTAAAAATAAACCTTGCCTGTGATATTTTTTCTCTCATAATCGCTGTTTTCTCTAAGGATGCGCTTTCCGTCTCTGTTCCATCTGAATCCGTCTGATTTGTCAAAAGTCATAAAGCCCGAGAAAAAAACATTTTTCCACCGAACTGCCCCTGAGGAGGAAACGGTGAGGGCGTTATTGCTGTCATAAAACGTCTTTAGAGAAAAAGAAGAAGGATTCGGTCTCCTTGTAATGATATTAACAACACCTCCCAGGGCATTGGGACCATAAAGAACAGAAGACGCGCCTTTGACAACTTTAATGCTTTCCACCTCTTCGGTAAGGATTGTCTTAAGGTCGAATGAGTTAAAAAAGGGTTCATATATGGGTATACCATCATACAGCAGGACTACCCGTTGGCTCTCAAACCCTCTGATTTTTATCCGGAATTCGTTTTTTGTGCCAGAGGATACAAGCGTTCCTGATGTATGCGAGAGAACTTCAGAGAGGTCTCTGGGATTTAAGGATTCTATCATTTCTCTTTTAATTGAAGTCGTGGTGGATAGCGGAAGCTCTTTGGGCAATTTAGCCTCTACAACAATTTCTTCGGTTATGACTTTTTGTTTTTGTTTCTCCTCTTGTTGCTTTTCCTCTTGCACAGCGAGTGTTAATGAAGAGAAGAGGAAGAAGAAAAGGAAAAAGAAAGGAGTTCCTATGTACAAGTGTTTTAGAAATTTTTTTCTTAATGGCTTATTCACTTTTATCTAATCACCTTGTTATGTCCACTCTGGATTTTATTCTTCCCCATTCTCAATTCACAGTCTTTAGCTCAGAGTAAATTAATGTCCATTGGGAGAGCCCTATCTCAGTTTGCCTCTTTTTCCTCTGGAGAGGGGCTTTCATTGCCAGCATCAAAGACAAACTTCCAGCTTCTATCTTTCTGTTTTTTCCAGATCGTTACATAGTAGCCATATGTAACTTGTTTATTTCCGGCTGAATCAGTAACTGTTGATTCATATCGACCAAGAGTGTAGCCCAAATCTGCACATGCAGATATATCCACAAAATAAGGCTCCCACTTAAGCTGACTTTTCGTGTTGCTTTCCTGTCTTTGAGAATTCAGCTCGAGATATGTCTCTTTTCCGGATATGGGATGACCTTTTTTGGGAAGAATCGTGACATCATCCGCCATAAAACGAGAAAATGCCTCAAACGTTCCGTTTTCAACCGAAAATTTTGAAAATTCACGGTCAATTTCAAGTAATATTTCTTTCTCTTTCTCTAAATCCATTTTTTGATAAAATCCAATAGAAAAGATAAGGGTTGTAATAATAACAAGAAAAATAAATGGCTTACTCATAGAACGCCTCCTCCCTTGAATAGAACTAAATAAAAAAAGCTAAACTAACCGACATATTCTTTATAGCCTTGAAAACGAAACTACTCCGGAGAAGACACATCTTTGAATTTGTCTGATGCCGGCTCTCCCCCAATTCCCCAATGAGATTTTTGGACTTCATGAATGATGACTCTGATGGATTGTTCTGGTTTTCCCATATCCACAAAAACTTTGGTAATATTTTGGATTATAGTTTTAGCCTTCTCTGGGCCTAAGCCTTCCCAAACATTTACATGGACAATAGGCATCCTTTACCTCCTGAATATAAAATGAAATTTTCTATTATCACAGAGAAAATTTGGATCAAATATCAAAGACGGAAGATACAAAAACTTTCTTTCTTACCCACCTTTATAAGAATGGATTTCCTGTTAAAAGTATTCTATGTTTGATGAATCAGAGCTGATGATCGACCGGAGAGTCGACGCCACACGCTTGGCTTT